>JAFEAE010000019.1 GCA_018266575.1 Bacteroidota bacterium | reverse complement strand
CTGAAATCGCCAAGATTCACGCCAGTCAGCACAATTTCTTTTACTCCGTTCTTTGCAAGGGTTTCTGCATTTTTTATAACATTCCCAACTGAATCACTTCTGCTTTTTCCTCTCGCCATCGGTATAGTACAGAAAGAGCAATTATAATCGCAGCCATCCTGTACTTTTAAAAATGTGCGTGTGCGGTCGTTGATAGAAAACGAAGAATTGAAACCTGTTATTTCTTCCACATCGCAACTGCAGATCTTTGCAGAATCACCTTTTGATAATTCTTTCAGGTGTGAAGCAATATTAAATTTTTCTGCAGCACCAAGCACTAAATCAACGCCTGGTATTTCTGCAATTTCTTTCGGCTTTAATTGTGCGTAACAACCGGTGATCACAACCAGGCTTTCCGGTGCTTTTCGTTGTATGCGGCGCACGATCTGCCGGCATTCTTTATCTGCATTTTCGGTAACAGAGCAGGTGTTGATCACATACACGTCGGCCACATCATCAAACTCTTTTTTTTCGAAACCTTCGCTTTCAAGCATGCGAGAAAGTGTGGAAGTTTCCGAATAATTGAGTTTGCAGCCCAACGTGTGAAATGCAACTGATTTAGCTTCTGCCATAGCGGCGGCAAAGATATGAAATTCAACAGAGCTATAGATATGCCATACCTTGTTGCTTTTTGATTAAAAGGCAAAATATAAGGTATGGCATATCTTGTTAGAGCACGTTTTGAATTAAACCTGCTTATGATCAAAATAGTTATACAAAAAGATGAAATAACTGATATGCTATTATATTTGAATAAATTTTATAGAAATTGTTACGCAGTTTGTTGGTAATAAGCAGGTTTGTTTTTTTATTGTCCTTCTGTTTTTTGTTTACGCAATGCCTGCAACAGGACAACAGCAATTCGGGTCCGATTGACAGGAAGGCAGCAAACCTTATCTACACAAAACATGCCCGATGCCGTATGGGCTGCAGGCACATCACCGAAACCGAAATCCGTGAAGTGTTGGAAAAAGGGGAAATTGATTACCGCAAAAGTGAGCCTGATGCAAAGCCTGATCCCAAATACGCATTGGAAGGCTACACAAAAGAAGGCCAACATTTGCGGATAATTTTTGCGCCATCGAACAGAGGGCTTGTGGTGATTACTTGCATCGAATTGGGGGTTGAATGGAAATGCGATTGTGATTAAAATAATTTTTGGAAAGCATCAATTACAAATAGTCAATGAAATTTTTACTGAACCCGCTGCGATTGATCTATTGCCTGTATGCCTTCCTCATTTTTGTAACGTTGATGTTATTGATATTTCCGCTTGTACTGATTGCAACTTTCCGGGGCAAAATGCGTGGCGGGAATTTTATTTACAAATTATGCAGGGTTTGGGCTAATGTGTGGTTGTTCATGATTGGCATCAGGCATAAAAATTTCTTTGAGGAAACCGTTGACAGGAACAAGCAATATATTTTTATAGCCAATCACATTTCCTATCTTGATATACCGTTAATATTAAAAGCAGTCCGCTTCAATACACTACGCGTTTTGGGGAAGCACGAAATGAAACGTGTTCCGATCTTTGGTTACATATATCGGAACTCTGCGATAATGGTAGACCGAAGCAGTCCAGATCAGCGTTCAAAAAGTGTACGCCAATTAAAATCAGTATTGAACAAAGGCGTATCCATTTTTGTTTATCCTGAAGGAACGTTTAACGAAACGAATTACTCGCTGAAAGATTTTTATGACGGCGCTTTTCGCATTGCTATAGAAACACAAACTCCCATAAAACCAATTTTGTTTTTGGATACATACGACAGGATGAGGTATGAATCTGTATTCTCGCTCAACCCGGGAAGATCAAGAGCTTTATTTATGGATGAAATAAATGTGGAAGGGCTTACACTTCGTGATGTTCAGCAATTGAAAGAAACAGTGTACAACAAAATGCAGGAGGTGTTAATAGAAAACAATGCTACGTGGATTAAGAACAAAAATTAATAGTTAATAGCATGCTGATAAAAAATATTTTTTCTTTTGTAACCAGCGACAGTAATTCTTTTCAACATCGTTGCGTCGCACCTGCCTACCGCAGGCAGGCTCTTGTACAGTTGAAATTTTATTGAGCGATGGGTTTAACCACAAAGAGCGCTAAGTTCTTCGCAAAGACCACAAAGGGTTCCCGCGATCTCATCTTGGTGTTCTTCGTGTGTATTTTCTTCGTATTCTTTGTGGTTAACCTGTGAAATTCAGGCAAACTCATGTTCGTATAATTCGCCTTAATTCGTGTTATCTTTAAACCGGTTTTTAGATTTTGATAATGGATAACTTCCTTCAACAAGCTGACTTTTTTTCTTCCCCGCAAAGCGGAAAATTTTTGTACGCAGAAGTGATCATTCCGTTGGCATTGCCAAAAAATTATACATGGTCTGTGCCGGATCAGTTTCATGCTATAGTAAAAACAGGTTGTCGTGTTGAAGTGGAACTGCGGAATAAAAAATATGCAGGCATCGTAAAAAAATTGCATTATAAAAAGCCTGAAGCTTTTGAACCCAAACCCATTTTAAATGTGTTGGATACAGAACCGGTTATTTATCCGGCTCAATTAAAATTGTGGGAATGGATTTCTGATTATTATTTGTGTTCGGAAGGTGAAGTAATGGCCGCTGCATTACCTGCGCATTTTAAATTAAGCAGTGAAACGATATTATTGTTTAATGAAGAATATGGAGAAGATTTCTCCAACCTGGATCATGATGAATACCTTGTTGCAGAAGCGCTTTTGATAAAGAAAGAACTCAAACTTTCAGAAGTGCAGCAGATATTGGATTCAACACATGTGTATCCCGTTATAAAAAAACTGATCGATAAAAAAGTGTGTTTGGTTTGGGAAGCGTTAAAAGAAACGTACACTCCCAAAAAAGAAACATATGTATTGCTGAACCCGCAATTTGATGATGAAGAAAATTTAAGCAGGCTTTTAAATGAAGATAAAAAACTGCAACGTGCAGAAAAGCAAATGGAATTATTGCTCGCCTATCTGCATTTGCAAAAAACAGAAGGCGAAGTAACAAAAACGGAATTACTGAAAAAATCAAATGCATCTGATGCGCAGTTGAAAGGGCTGGCAGAAAAAAATATTCTTATCCTTCAGAAAAGAAATGTAGACAGGCTTCGCTATTTGCCAAAAAATATCAATATAGATTTTGAATTATCACCTGCCCAAAAAAAAGCATTTGAACAAATTGATGAATTGTTTAAGATAAAACAGGTTTGCTTATTACACGGAGTTACATCAAGCGGGAAAACGCAGGTTTATATTAAACAGATCGAACAGTGTATTAAAAACGGGAAACAGGTTTTATATCTCCTCCCGGAAATTGCCCTCACATCTCAAATCATTCGCAGGTTGCAAAAACATTTTGGCGGTTATATCGGGATTTATCATAGTAAATTCAGCCAGAACGAGCGATTGGAAATCTGGAATAAGATCAGGAATGGTGAATTGAAGATCGTGCTTGGCGCACGTTCCTGTTTATTTCTGCCATTCGAAAACCTTGGATTGATCATCACCGATGAAGAACATGATGCATCTTACAAACAGCAGGAGCCTGCTCCCCGCTACAATGCCCGTGATGCAGCAATTTTTTATGCATCATTTTTTAAGGCAAAGGTTTTATTGGGAAGTGCAACACCATCCGTAGAGAGTTTCTATAATGCGTCAACAGGAAAATATGGTTTGGTGGAATTGATGGAACGATTTGGAAATGCAAAATTACCATCGATCGAAATTGTTGATACAAAAAAAATAATCAATAAAGAAAAGAATAAAATTATAATAAGCCCGGAGTTGCATGCAGCAATCGAACATTCCCTTGCAAATAACAAACAGGTCATCCTTTTTCAAAACCGCCGTGGTTATTCTCCATACCAGGTTTGCGAAATCTGCGGATGGATACCGCAGTGCGATAATTGCGATGTTTCACTAACGTATCATAAGCTCACCAATAAATTGCATTGCCATTATTGCGGAACGGTCTATCCGCCGGTAAACACCTGCGCTGCCTGCGGCAATCATCGTTTTGTAAAGAGGAATTTCGGAACGGAAAAAATAGAAGAACACCTCGAAGAGATTTTTCCAAAAGCTAAAATTGCAAGAATGGACATCGATAGTGTGCGGGGCAAAACAGCGCATGATAATTTGATCCATTTATTTGAACAACATCGCATAGATATTCTGGTTGGAACCCAGATGGTGGTGAAAGGGCTTGACTTTGAAAACGTGAATTTAGTCGGGATAACAGATGCCGACAGCATTTTAAGTTTTGCAGATTTTCGGGTGAATGAACGTGCTTTTCAATTGATGGAACAAGTGAGCGGAAGAGCAGGAAGAAAAGACGGCGATGGGAAAGTGTTGATACAGGTTGCAAATACAAAACATCCTGTGCTCGGTTACGTGAAGGAACACAATTATCAGTTATTTTTTCAGCATGAAATAGAAGCGAGAAAACAATTTTTTTATCCTCCGTTTTCCCGCATCATTTTGATGACCTTTAAACATAAGAGCAAAGATGTTGTAGAAGATGCTGCAAATGTGTTTGCCAATAATTTAAAAAATGAATTTGGAAAATATATTGTCGGCCCTGCAGAACCATTGGTTGGCAGGATACGAAATCAATATTTAATGGAACTGATGTTCAAGTTGCCGAAGGACGGCAACCTGATGCACCTGGTAAAAAACGGGATACGGCAGCAAACTGCAATTTTGCATAATACAAGAAAATTTGCGAGTGTTGTGATCATCGCAGATAGTGATGCTGTATAACTGCCGGTGTTTTGTAATTTGCGGTTAATCTTTTATTCATGCAGCTACAGAAAAATATCTCCCTCAAACCATATAATACATTCGGCATTGATGTGTCGGCAAATTATTTTTCTTCATTTTCCAATGCGGATGAATTAGCAGAATTGTTATCGTTTGATCCTTCACTTTCTGTGCTTACTCTCGGCGGCGGAAGTAATATTTTGTTTACAAAGAATTTTGATGGCCTGGTTTTAAAAAATGAAGTGAAAGGAATTGAAGAGGTGACAGAAGATGAAGATTATGTGTATGTGCGTGCGGGAGCGGGAGAGAACTGGCACAGTTTTGTACTGCATTGTTTACAACGCAATTGGGCCGGCGTGGAAAACCTTTCATTGATCCCGGGTAATGTGGGTGCAAGCCCGATGCAGAATATCGGAGCTTATGGCGTGGAGATCAAAGAAGCTTTTTTTGAACTGGAAGCATTTAATATCCGTGAGAAAAAGGTATATACATTCAGCAGCAATGATTGTGAATTTGGTTATCGGGAAAGTGTATTCAAACAAAAATATAAAAATGAATTTATTATTCTGAGTGTTACTTATCGCCTGAGAAAAACTCCGGTGTTTAATACGAGTTATGGAGCAATTGAGCAGGAACTGGAAAGAATGCAGGTGAAAGAGCTGAGTATTCAGGCGATCTCCCGGGCAGTCATAAATATCCGCAGTTCAAAATTACCAGACCCGGCAAAGATTGGTAATGCAGGAAGTTTTTTTAAGAACCCGTCAATATCTAAGAAACAATTTGATGCGCTTAAAGAAAAATTTCCCGGGATTATTGGGTATGAAAATGAAAGCGGCAACGTGAAACTTGCTGCCGGTTGGCTGATTGAACAATCTGGCTGGAAAGGTTATCGCAAAGGTGATGCAGGGTGCCATGAAAAGCAGGCATTGGTATTGGTTAATTTCGGAAATGCAAGTGGAAGAGAAATTTATGATTTGAGTGAAGAAATTTTACAAAACGTGAAAAATAAATTTGGAGTGGAGTTGGAGCGTGAGGTGAATGTGGTATGAACTATGAACTATGAACTATGAACTATGAACTATGAACTATGAACTATGAACTATGAACTATGAATTTTTGATTGCGCAAGTTACGATTAACCTTAAATGAACCCATTTTGAAATTGCACACATCTAACATCTTACTTCTAACATCTCACACCCTCATCTCCATCCTCTCAAAAAATCTTCTATCATCATTTTCTTTTTTCCTTCGGGTTGAATTTCTTTGAGGTGAATATAACCATCAGCGCAGGCGAATTTCAAAAATGTTTTTTTGTCTGTTTCATAATTTCCTGCCTCAACCGAAGGTTGTTTTTTTTCTTTTTCTGAACGATATATTTTCAGCAGTTTATTATCCATGTGCGTGAATGCGCCGGGAAAAGGAGATAACCCGCGAATAAGATTGTGTACTTCATCAACAGTTTTTGAAAAATCGATCCTGCAATCTTCAGTGAATATTTTGGGTGCATGTTTTAAATCCGATTGCTGTTGTCCGATAACCGATGACTGAGCTTGTTCTTTCAAATTTCCTTCCGCTAATCCTTTAATTGTTTCAACAAGCAAATCTGCTCCGATGATTTTCATTTCATCGTGTAATTCCCCTGCAGTTTCATTTTCTCCGATTGGTATTTTTCGACTAAGCAGAATATCCCCGGTATCAATTTCATGTTGCAGTTTGAATGTAGTTACGCCGGTTTCTTTTTCGCCGTTAATAACCGCCCAATTGATTGGAGCAGCACCGCGGTATTGTGGTAATATTGAACCATGCAAATTCACTGTTCCCATCGTTGGCATATTCCATACAATTTCCGGAAGCATGCGAAATGCAACTACAATTTGCAGATCTGCATGCAATGACCGCAATGTTTCTATGAATTGCGGGTCCTTTAATTTCTCAGGTTGCAAAACAGTCAATCCTTTTTCAAGTGCATATTTTTTTACGGCACTTTCATTGATCTTCATTCCCCGCCCTGAAGGTTTGTCTGGCGCAGTTATTACGGCAACTATCTTACATCCGGCATTTACCAATGCATCCAGCGATGCAACAGCAAATTCAGGTGTACCCATGAAAATGATGCGCAGTGTTTGCAGTTTGTAGTTTGTGTTTTGTGTTTCTGACATGCTAAATTATTCTGTTATTCAAAATCCTTATACAGCAGGTATTTCCTCCTGACCTTTTTAAACTCGCTTAATGCAGGCTCCCAGCTCTTGCGGATCTCTGTTTCACTTTTGCCGTCTTTTATTTGCTGCATCAAAATATCATTTCCTGCGAGTGTGTTAAAATATTTTGTAGCAAGAAAAAATTTTTCTTTATCAGGATAAAGCTTGTATGCTTTGATCACCCATTTTAATTGAAGATGGTTGCCGACTTCTTTCTTTACATCAATTTTGCTCAAATCATAACCATAACATTTTTGGTTGAGCAAAGGAGGATCTTTTGCACCTTCCGTACTCTGCGGGGTGAAACTATATAACGAATCAGGAAACAGCGGATTGCCGAATTGCTGAAATGCTTTATCCGTGCCGCGTCCGAGGCTTGCTACGGTGCCTTCAAAAAAACAAACGGAAGGATATAAATAAACAGACTGCATATTCGGAAGGTTCGGCGATGGTTTCACCGGTAAAATATACCTGCTGTTATGATCGTAATTCTGGCATTTGATAACTAAAAAATGAAATGGCGTATCTGCAGAATTTTCAGCAACCGTTTCATAAAAATGATAACGTTCATTTGCTTTTTCAGAGAGCCATTTTTCACCGGCGATCAATCGTGCATATTCACCGATCGTCATTCCGTAAACAACGGGAACCGGCTGCATGCCGACAAATGACCTGAACTTCATATCTAACACCGGGCCATCAACATAATACCCGTTTGGATCCGGGCGATCAAGAATTAATAAGGGTTTTGCATTTTCAAATGCGGCTTCCATAAATTCCTGCAATGATGAAATGTAGGTGTAAAAACGAACACCAACATCCTGTATATCGAAAATCAAAATGTCTACGTTTTTTAGATCCTCTGCAGTTGGTTTTCTTTTGCTGCCATATAAAGAAACGATTGGTATCCCGGTTTGCCCGTACATAAGGTTGTTTACCTTTTCGCCGGCATCAGCTGTGCCGCTCATCCCATGCTCGGGAGAAAAAATTTTTTTTACCTGTACACCTCGTTTCAACAGAGTATCTACAAGATGTGTATTGCCGACAAGTGAAGTTTGATTTACAAATACACCAACTGTTTTTCCCTTTAACATGGGGATATAAACGTCAGTACGTTCTGCGCCGGGAATTATTTTTTTCTGGCTGAATGCAGTTGCTGATATAAAAAGAAAAAAGAGAAGAAATTTAATTTTCATGCTCATGATTTTGAAATGAGTTTAGCCACAGATTCACAGGTTTAATGAAAGATATTCTGAGCTTCTGTGTTTCAGTGGCAAAGTATTTGGTGCGAATTTAAAACAGCCACAGAAGCACAGAAAAATATTTATGCAATAATAGCCACAGATTCACAGATTTAATAAAAGATATTCTGAGCTTCTTTGTTTCGGTGGCAAAATAGTGTTTGTATCTTTTTAAAATTTTTATTGCTGAAAGGTAATTATTATGGTTACTTTGCAATGCTCTGCCGGAAAATATTGCTGCTGCTGATTTTGAGGTGATGAATAGAATATTCAACAGTACAAGTGTGCGACGCAACGATGTTGAAGAGAGAACAAATGCTGGTAACAAAATAAAATAGTAATTAGAAATTAGGAATTAGTAATTCTGAGTCAGGATTTACATTGACAATAACAACAGCAAATTTTATACGATCACAAAAAAATAAAACAACACATAATGCAACAAGTAAAAAGTGGTGACAAGGTTAAAGTTCATTATCACGGACGATTGACTGATGGCACAACATTCGATTCTTCTGCGGGACGTGAGCCGCTTGAGGTGGAAGTGGGCAGTGGTATGGTGATAAAAGGTTTTGATGAGGGATTATTAGGAATGTCAATTGGCGAGAAAAAAACAATTCAGATCCCTGTGGATGATGCTTATGGCCCGGCTGACCCGCAAATGGTGATGGAATTTCCGATCGACCGTTTTCCGCCGGATATGAAACCTGAAGTGGGCATGCAACTGAATATGAGCGATGGTGCCGGAAATAACTTCCCTGTTATTATTGCTGAAGTAAAACAAGATACAGTTTTGCTGGATGCTAATCATCCTTTGGCTGGTGAAGAGTTGATCTTCGATCTGGAACTGGTGGAGATCAGCGGAAGCAAACCGTTGATCATTATGCCTTGAGCGGATGTCGGACGACAGTAGTCGGTCGTCAGAATAGAACTGAATAATTTTTTAATAGTGCTTCATTAATAAATTTTTAATGAGGCACTATTTTTTTTATGCTTCAACAACCGACAACTGATCACCGACATCTGACGGCCGAAACTTTTTCTCGTATACAAAATAAACAATGAAGATCGCGAACAATAGCAATGCAATTCCAATAATGGATCCTTCGAAACCGAAGCTGCCGCCGGTTATCATTTCATCTCCATGAAGTTCGGGTTGTAAAATGGATGGAAGGCTTAGCCCGCTTACTTTGTAGCCCAGGACCGGCCCTTCAAAAAAGTTCCATGCAAAATGAAAGAAGATAGCGAACCACAGATTTTTTGTGTAGATATAATTAATACCCAATAAAACCCCTGCTAATAAAACATTAATGAATGCAAAGAAATTATAAGAGTCGTTTGCAAAATGCATAGCGGCAAATAATAATGCAGATACCAATAAAGCAACCCATTTATTGAATGATTCCATCAGGTTGTTAAGAATATAACCCCGAAAAACAATTTCTTCACTGAATGCAACCATCATTAAAATGCCTGCAGAAATAAAAAGATGATTGATGTCGGGATCAATATCCACCCACTGCAAATGACCGGAAGCAAAAAGAATTAATGAACCTGCTCCCAGGATGGTTAGTGCAAGAAAAAAACCGCTTATGGCATCGCTTGCATATCCTTGTCGCTCGAAACCCAGGCTGGCAAAGCTTTTCCGGTCAATAATTTTGCGGAATAAAAAAACCACGAGCCATGATGCTATCAATGCAATAACGGTTGTCAGCCATAAGTATTCTCCTTTTAATAAAGCAACTATATCCGGTGCAGCACCTTTTTGCAGTTCATCTTTTTTCAGAAAGACAATGATGAATGAAACAAGAATGGATATAAGAAAGAGGATGACAAAATAAAAAATAAAAAACAGCAATGTACGCAGCCATCCGAATGGTATCAATGCTTTTTTTGCAACTGGTTCGGTCATAGATATTCTTAATTTTTACACGAATTATGGCAAATTACACGAATTAAATTATTTGGAAACTGTTTAAACTTTTTACCTCATCCCAACCCTTCTCCAAAGGAGAAGGGCTAGTTCAGTTTCGACTATTGCTTACTTTGGGTCTAAAGTCCTCTCCTTTGGAGAGGATTAGGTGAGGTTTTACACACAATTTAAAATTTAAGCAAATTCTTTCGTGATAGATTCGTGTAATTCGATCTAATTCGTGTTTTTAGTATTCTTGTTTTGGAAACTTCGCAAAGTTTGTGAAAGTTTGTATTATCTCAAAGTAGTTTAACCAATAGTTATGTTTCAAAATTATCAATTTACCGTTGCAGAAAGATTTATCCGTTACGTGCAGATAGATACGCAAAGCGACCCGCATTCAAAAACAACTCCTTCAACAGAAAAACAAAAGAACCTTGGCAGGTTACTGGCAGATGAACTTATTGCGATGGGCATCCGCGATGCGCACATGGACGAGTTTGGCTATGTGTACGCAACAATTGCCGCAAATACAGAGAAAAAAGTTCCTGTCATTTGCTTTTGTGCACACATGGATACAGCGCCTGATTGTACCGGCAAAGACGTGAAACCGATTATTCATTCGAATTATGATGGCGGGGATATTATTCTTCCTGATGATGGAACACAAATTATTTCGCCCGCAGAACATCCATATCTTCAAGAAAAAAAAGGTGAAGATATTATCACAGCCTCCGGCAAAACATTGCTCGGTGCCGATGATAAAGCAGGCGTTGCGATTATTCTGGATATGGCAAATTATTTATACGCACATCCGGAAGTAAAACACGGCACGATCAAAATTTTATTTACTCCCGACGAAGAAATAGGAAGAGGTGTTGACAAAGTAGATTTGAAAAAACTCGGTGCAGATTTCGGCTACACGTTAGATGCCGGCGAACGCGGCGCTTATGAAGATGAAACATTTTCTGCAGATGGCGTTAGCATTACTTTTCATGGTGTGAGTACACATCCAGGTTATGCAAAAGATAAATTAGTGAATGCAATAAAAGTGGCTGCGGCTTTTTTAGACTCATTGCCAAAAGATGAGTGGTCGCCGGAAACAACCGACGGCCGTTATGGTTTTGTACACCCTGTGCATATAGAAGGCATTGCAGAAAAAGTGACCATTCAGTTTATTATCCGCGATTTTATAACTGCAAAACTTGCTGCATACGAAGAGTCGCTGAAAGATAAAGTAGGAGATACATTGAAAAAATTCCCAGGTGCCAAGGCGGATTTCGTAGTGAAAGAGCAATACCGCAATATGAAGGAAGTGTTGAATAATTATCCGCAGGTTTCCGAATATGCCATACAGGCAATACAACGGTCAGGCATAACCGTAAAACAATCCAGTGCACGTGGCGGCACAGACGGTTCAAGGCTTTCATTTATGGGGTTGCCATGCCCGAATATCTTTACCGGCGAAATGGCTTTCCACGGAAAGCATGAATATGTCAGCATCCAGGATATGCAGAAAAGTGTTGAAACGATCGTGAACCTTGCGCAGATATGGGAACAATCAGGTATCCGGTAACTGGTAACCAGTAACCGGTTTCAAAAACGCTGCATAATCCACACACTTTAGCATTTTGTTAAAAAATACATGTAGTAACGCTTCGTTATTGTTCTATATCTTTACTTTACTACCTAAAATTCGATAGAATGAATGTATTTTTTCTGCAGGTTATTATCGATTCAGCAAAAATCAAAGACAGTCTTTTCCGTGCCATGCAGGCATCTGCATCTGCTCCCAAAGTGAGTTTGTGGGATCTTTTGGAAAAAGGCGGTATCCTGATGATCCCTCTTGCGTTGTTGTTTGTGATCGCTGTTTATGTATTTATCGAAAGGATATTGTACATAAAAAAAGCGTCCAAGATTGATGAGAATTTTATGAATGTTATCCGCGATAATATTGTTACCGGCAATGTAACAGCGGCGCGTTCTCTCGCAAAAAATACAAATAACCCCGTTGCACGCATCATCGATAAAGGCATTCAGCGTATCGGCAAACCGATCGACTCCATCGAAAAAAGCATGGAGAACGTAGGTAAACTGGAAATGTATAAAATGGAGCGCAACCTCAACATCCTTTCATTGATCGCAGGTATTGCACCAATGTTCGGGTTCCTCGGAACGATATTCGGGATGTTCCAGTTGTTCTTCAAACTTGCATCAACCGGCGAGTTCACTATTCAATCTATGGCTGATGGTATCTATACAAAACTGATCACTTCTGCAGTGGGTCTGATCATCGGTTTGCTTGCATATATCGCATATAATTATTTGAATACACAGATCGATAAAACAGCAAATAAAATGGAAGCGGCAAGTGCTGAGTTTGTAGATATTTTACAGGAACCGACGAGGTAATTGAGAATTAAGAATTAATAATTGATAATTAATAATTCTGAAGATCAAACAGGCTTAAAAAATCGTAGATCGGAAATTGTATATCGTGATCTTTTTGTGACCAGCATTTGTAATTCTATTTAACATCGTTGCGTCGCACACTTGTACGGAAGAAATTTTATTCAGCGGTGAAGTTGTAAGTTGCAAAAAAGAAAGTAACAATAAAACAAGTAAAAGATTTTAGTTTTTATAATTAATAACGAAGGCACGATCTGCGGAAATCGTACATCGTACATCATAAATCGTACATACCGATGAATATTCGAAAAAGATTAAGGGCGCATGCAGAGGTTCATACCGGGCCATTGAATGATATTCTTTTCATATTGCTGATGTTCTTTTTGATTGCATCTACATTGGCAAACCCGAATGTTATTAAGTTATCACAACCTAAAGCAAAAAGCGATACAAAGGCAAAGCAAAATGTTGTAGTAAACATTGATGCAAACAAACAGTTCATTGTAAACGGGAAACATATTTCCGAAGAAAACCTCCGTCAGGAATTACAACCTTTTATTTTGAAAGATACCAACCAGGCAACCATTGCAATCAATGCGGATAAATCTGTTCCTATCGACGATGTGGTTGCCGTAATGCGTGTTGCCCGCGAATTAGGCGCACGTTCCGTTTTGATGGTGGATAAAAAGGGAGTGCAGTAAGGTTTAACATAAAAGGTATAAGGTGTAAGGTGATTTTCTACGCCTTACACCTTTTTCCCTACACCTCCTCTAAAATTCCACATGCCCTCTTATCCCAAACACATGCACAGGCCCGCGATCCTTATTGTACGCAGGATGATTTACAAACTGGTAATCTAATCCCACCGTAAAATTGTTGAAGAGTTTGCAGTTGTAATAAAGTTCAACAACTTGTTCGTGCGCATAATTTAAATTTCCATCACCAATAATAAATCCATAACCGCCGGCTTTCAAAAATGCACGATGATCGGCAGAAATTCCATTTATAACATACGCAACGCCAGCAACATCTTCTTTTCTTTTCCATCTTGCTCCTTTTAAAGAAAAGCCAATATGCGCAGTCTGGTCTATTTCAGTAAAAGCCCAGGTAACATGTTTGCCATCATTCCAGCCACCTCTCAGAAAAATACCAATATCATTCGTCAATTCCTGTTCAGCATTCAAACAAATCCCGGTTTTCTTTCCCCCAAAAACATTGCCTTCAGCATTGCCAGAAATTACTTTTAGTAAAGTAGTATCATTATTGGCCAATGCTGTCATTCCCTGCTGATAAGAAGGGGCACGGGATGCCGTATAGCTGAATAATAAACGGACTGTTCCGGGTTTTTTATTGATAGAAATTTTATGTTCAAATTCTGCGGTTTCAGAATGAGCTTTTCCGAACCTGTATTCCATTTCAGGATGGTTTGCAATTTTAGGAACTGCAACGCTTGATAAACGAATTGCCCAGTTAGGTTGTATCAGTTCAGCAACAATACCAAATGTGTAGCCTTTTGTATTGGCCGGATAATCCCATGCACCGTTGCTCATCAAACTCCAGTTGAGGAATTGTGTACGAGGATCGTGGCTATAACTATTCTTATCGTAAAAATCCGACATCGAAAATTTTCCTGCGCTGATCGTAATTCTTTTCGATGGGATTTTTCCGCTAACCTGGTTCACTGCATCATCAATATTGTCATCATCATTTCCGATTGCAATATTTTGTTGCAAATAAGCCCGGGCAATAGATACAACAGGTGCAGGGTCACCAATGCGGTATGTTTCACCATTCAATGCACCTGCAACACCAACTGCATAACTCAATCCGCGTCCACCTGATAATTCCGGGTTCACATAAAACGCAGCACCCTTCCACAATTTTCTTCCGATGAATAAAGTGGATGTAATACTTGTAGCGCCAAGCTCAACACTATCGGCGAGGCTATTTGTACCGCTGTATTTGGCATTGAAACCTGAATGTGCCTGTGAAATTACAGTAAGCTGGAAATGGAAACTCCATCCGGAATCATGAAGTAACGCATCATTTTCTTGTGCGGATAATGATGAAAAGCTTATTAAAAATATGCTTACAAGGGTTTTTATTTTGTTGCGCATTTTCATATTCAAAAACAGATGCGCAAAAGTAGATTGCATAAAACACGAAGCCAAAAAAATTAAAGCAACATCGTTGCTTTTAGCATACGGTCTTTATCCTGCAGGTCTTTTTTTATTTCAATTGTATTGAAATTCCGGTCAAGAAACAATTTCTTAACATTGGCAGCTTGCTCTTCATTCATTTCAACAAATACTTTTCCGTTTTTGGAAAGATGTGTTTTTGCAAAATCAGCGATAGCCCGATAAAAAATCAATGGATCATTGTCGGGTACAAATAATGCGGTGTGCGGTTCAAAATCCACAACATTGGACTGCATCGTTTTTTTGTCCGTTGCAGGAATATACGGCGGATTACTTACTATAATATCAAATACCGGAAGTGAATTTCTGTTTTCTTTATTCAAAAAGTTGAGGTGAATAAAACTGATTTCTGTTTCATTCGTAATTGCATTTTTTTTTGCTACCTCCAATGTATTTTCGCTAACGTCGCATGAAGAAATTATTGCACCAGGTAATTTTTTTTTCAACGCGATCGGGATGCAGCCGCTGCCGCTGCCGATGTCGAATATAGCTATCGGTCTTCGGTCGTCGGTCATAGGACGACTGACAACTTCCCCCGCAATCCATTCCACCAACTCTTCCGTTTCCGGTCTCGGTATCAACACATTTTCATCTACATAAAATTTCATTCCGCAGAACCATGCTTCATGCAATATGTATTGAACAGGTTTATGAGTGAGTAATTCTGCTGTAATTTTTTTCAGTAATATTTCTTTGGTTTCAGAAAGCTCTTGTTGTTTATTGATGATCCGGTCGATCTTTTGCCAACCTGTTATATTTTCCATTGCCATATCTGTGATAGCAGCAGCCTCTCGTTCATCATAAATAGAATTTAGTTGTACAATTAACTGTTGCTGTGCTTCGAAGATCGTCATGGTGTAAAAGTAATTTGAATTAAGATAAAATTATACATTCTATATTTGCGGTTTCATCATTGAATACACACGAAACATATATGCTCCGCTGCCTGCAGCTTGCTCAACAAGGTACAGGATATGTTGCGCCCAATCCGATGGTTGGTGCCGTGTTGGTAAACGGAGAACGGATTATTGGTGAAGGTTTTCATCAGCAATACGGGCATGCACATGCTGAAGTGAATTGCATCAATTCGGTAAAAAAAGAAGATGAAGGGTTAATTCCCAAATCAACCTTGTATGTTTCGCTTGAACCATGTGCACATTACGGCAAAACGCCGCCTTGTGCCGATCTTATCATCAAAAATAAAATCCCGAAAGTTGTTATCGGCTGCCGCGACCCGTTTGCAGAAGTGAATGGAAAAGGTATTGAAAAATTATTGGCAGCAGGAGTTGAGGTTGTTCAGGATGTTTTGGAAAAAGAATGTATAGGAATAAATAAACGCTTCTTTACTTTTTATACTAAACACAGGCCTTATATAATTTTGAAATGGGCAGAAAGCGCCAATGGAACAATTGGAAGTTACAGGGAACGTGTTTTAATCTCCAATGAATTTTCCAATCGCATCGTGCATAAATGGCGCAGCGAAGAAGCTTCAATATTGGTTGGTACAAATACCGCAATGATTGATGACCCTTCATTGAATGTGCGTTTGTGGAAAGGACCAAACCCTGTGCGGCTGGTGGTTGATATGGACCTGAGCCTTCCGCAACATCTCCATGTTTTTGATCAACAACAAAAGACGATTGTTTTTAATTCAATAAAACATGAAGAACAAAATAATTTATTGTATTACCAGGTAACTCACGATGTGAATTTGGTGCATCAAATTGTATACGCATTATACCAACTGAAATTGCAAAGTGTTTTGGTAGAAGGCGGGGCGAAATTATTGCAATCGTTTATTGATGAAAATATGTGGGATGAAGCAAGAATAATTCGTAATGGAGAATTGATAATTGATAATGGAATTAGTGCACCACATTTATCAGAAGCAAAATTGATTGCTGAAGAAAAAATATTTTCCGACCGGGTTTCTTATTTTTCAAATCTTAAATCCTTCTGATGTTTTACCTGGTTGGAAGTATCGTGCTCACCTCATATCTGACGCTTGCATTTAAAATGCTGGAGAAATTTCACATCAATCCTTTCCAGGCCATTGTGTTTAATTATTGCACATGCGTTGTTACCGGTTCGATCGTAAATAATGAATTCCCTGTTCATGCATCAACAATCCATGAAGATTGGTTCGGATGGGCGTTGTTGATGGGATGTATGCTTGTTTCTATTTTCAACCTTCTTGGAGTTACTACACAAAAAGCTGGTGTTGCTGTAGCGTCTGTGGCCAATAAATTATCACTCATCATCCCTTTTATTTTTTCTGTTTACCTGTATAATGAACATATTACATCATTAAAAATCGTGGGGATCATTACTGCGTTAATTGCGGTTATACTTACCTGTTGGCCTTCGGGTTCTTTTTATAATAAAAACAATCCTGGTTCCAGCACCGCATTATTATTGGTCATTCTCCCTGCATTATTATTTTTCAGCAGCGGATTGTTAGACACAACGATCAAATATGTTGAGCAAAGCCTTTTAAATGAAGAGAACAAAAATGCTTACCTGATCACCGCATTTTCGGTTGCTGCAGCCATCGGCCTGATATTGCTTATATTTTTTGTGATTGCAAAACGCCAGCAATTTTCTTATAAAAGTATTGTTGCCGGTATTTGTATCGGCGTGCCTAATTATTTTTCTTTGTGGTGCCTGGTGAAAGTGCTAAAACGCAACAGCGGCAATAGTTCCGCCATCATACCAATAAACAATATGGGCATTGTTTTATTCAGTACAATTGCGGCGTGGATATTGTTCAGGGAAAAATTATCATTAATAAACTGGATGGGAATTTTGCTTTCAATTGCAGCGATTGCATTGATTGCATTCGGATAATTATGGAAGAAAAAGATTTTTATTTTACTATCGAGAGGACAGGCTCCGCAGAATTCAAAGACCGCGGCAGCAAATTCATTGCTTTTGCATTTCCTGTAAAAACGGTGGATGAATGCAAAGAAAAACTGAACGAAATAAAAAAAGAACATCCGAAAGCAACGCATCATTGTTTTGCTTATCGCATCGGGTTTGATGGGAATACGTTTCGTGTAAGTGATGATGGCGAACCGTCAGGAACTGCAGGAAAGCCGATACTCGGACAAATCGATAGCAAGGAGCTGATCAATATCCTTATTATTATCGTGCGTTATTTTGGCGGCACATTACTCGGTGTACCGGGTTTGATCAATGCCTACAAATCAGCTGCAGCATTGGTTTTGCAAACAACGCCGATCATCCAAAAAAGCATCGAAAAAGAATTTGATGTTCAATTTGATTACACGCAAATCAACGACATTATGATTGTTGTTAAACAATTTAATTGCCGTGTTATTGAACAGGAAATGCAACTCTTCTGTAAACTAAAAATTGCTGTTCCGATCAACCGAATTGAAGAAGTAAAATTTAAATTAGGAGAGCTGAGGAATGTGGAGGTGAGTAAAGTCGTGTAAGATGACAGATGTAAGTTGGCAGTTGACAGACTCGATTTGCAAATTGCCTACTGAATGCTGTCATCCGACATCTATCAACTGTCATCTGCCTCATCCTTTCCCTGATATTTTATACACCGCCAATCCCACAATTTCTTTCAGGAATTTTTGCCAGTGAATAATCGTTTCGATATCAGGAATAATATATTCATCCCAGGAAAATTTCATATTGATTTCTTCGTAATTGCCTGGATATGGAATGATATCACGCTTAGTTGTTTTGAATATTAACGATGCACGGCGAACATGCATTGCAGAAGTAACCAGCACGACAGCGCCTTGTATATTTAAAGAATCGAGGAGCTTTTTGCAGTTTTGTGCATTTTCAAAAGTGTTGCGTGATTGGTTCTCAAAAAATACATCCGATGCGGGGATTCCCTGTTTAATAAATTCATCGCGAACGAAGCTTGCTTCTTTAGGACGCGACTGGTCAAGGCTCCCACTTCCTCCGCTCACAATTATTTTTTTTATTGTTCCCTGATGATAGAGTTTGGCTGTTTCTATAAAGCGGTCTGACGATGAATTGAAAAAGCCTTCATTGTTTTTATCAAACATTGTGAAGCCGCCTAATACAATTCCAGCGGGATAGGTAAGATGTAATTGCACCGGTTCCGGTTGCCATGCATTCACCAGTTTGTTAAAAATAAAACGGTTGCCAAAAAGAAAATAGATGAGTATAGCGGTGATGTATAACCGTTTTTTTCGGGTTGCGGATTTTGTAAAGAATATGGCAATGATCAATATTGCCAGGAACCAGTTAAAAGGGTTTAATAAAAAGAACAATAATTTGGAGAGAATAAAGAACATGATATTACTTGAAATTGCTGCTTACAACTAATTCTTTGCTTCCGGGGGAATATGTATAAAAACCTTCGCGGGTTTTTGCACCGAGATATCCGGCATTGACCATATTAGTGAGCAATGGACAAGGCGCATATTTTGGATTGCCGAAACCATCATGTAATACTTTCAAAATAGAATGGCAAACATCAAGCCCGATAAAATCCGCGAGTTGCAATGGCCCCATCGGGTGCGCCATTCCTAATTTCATGATCGTATCAATTTCTTCTACGCCTGCAATGCCTTCATACAAACTATAAATGGCTTCATTGATCATGGGCATTAAAATGCGGTTGGCAATAAAACCGGGGTAATCGTTCACCACGCAAGGGATCTTTCCCAATTGTTTTGATAACTCAACAATTGTTTCTGTTACTTCTTTTTTAGTGGCATAACCATTGATCACTTCCACTAATTTCATTATAGGAACAGGGTTCATGAAATGCATGCCAATCACCAATGAAGGGCGTTTTGTTACTGCTGCTATTTTAGTAATGGAAATGGAAGATGTATTGGTAGCTAGGATACAATCAACAGGAGCTGTTTCATCCAATTGTTTGAATATCTTTAATTTCAGTTCTGTATTTTCTGTTGCTGCTTCAACAATAAGTTCTGCATTTTTTACCCCGTTTGCAATAGATGTTTCTGTTTTGATATTGCCAAGCGTTGTTGTTTTTTGTTCTTCGGTTAATGTTCCTTTTGTTATTTGCCTGTCGAGGTTTTTTGAAATGGTTTGTATTGCTTTTTCCAACTGCGCCGGATTTACATCAACAAGCGTAACTGAAAAATTATTTTGTGCAAACACATGTGCAATGCCGTTTCCCATTGTGCCCGCGCCGATGACAGAAATTGTCTGAACCATGATTTTTGAGATTAATAGGATTAGTGGGATGTAAAGATAATGGATTATGGTTTTAAGGTGAGGCTGGTAATTATTATGAAAGAACAATCAATATTCAAGGAAAGAAAAACAATGTTGATGCGAGAAGCTGAAATTTATAAGTGTATTTTATTTGAACATTGATTATTGAGTGTTGAATGTTGATTGTTATAAAGAATTTTATCCTTTAATCTCATTCATCCACTCAAATCCCAGTTCAGACGGAATTAATTATTGTTTTTGAAATCCCCCCGTTTCCATGCTTGTATAAAATCTGCCCATGCAAGCGGGTTGAAAATATTTTGCGGAGGTGCTTGTCCTAAATAAGAGAACCTTGTTGCGTTTTGCCTGAGATAAGTATTTGTTGCTTCACGTGCATCGGCAGGAAGTGCACGTAATAATATTCTCCGTTTGGCAGCTTCTGTATTCTGGCGTGCAATTTCAATATCGTCGTCGGGAACTTTTGTGTTTACGAAATCGCGTTCAAATTGCTGGCGTGTTGGCCTCGGGCGAATGATCGTTACAGCAAGATGCGTTGTGTCAGTGATCAACAATTGTATCATGCTGTATTGATTTCCGTCGATGTTACGTGGGATCTCTACCACTTTGGATTTATAACCGATGCTGGAAAATTCGATGATGTCGCCTTTTAAAACGGTTATCGAGAAAACACCCTGGTCGTTGGAAATGGTTCCCTGGTGTCGGCCATGAACTGAGATACTCACTGCTGGTATACCTTGCAAACTATCAGCAGTCATTACAAACCCGAATACCTGAACAACAGAATCTTTAAGCTTATCAAACTGTGCCTGTGCCACAACCGGGCCGGATAATAAAAGTATGTATAGTACAATTTTTTTCATTCGGTCAATTTTTCGTCCCTGTTTTGTTTTTGGTTAGCAGGTATTGATCATTTTTGCTGCCGTATTTTTTATTGGAATTTTGAACTAAAACCTTAAGCCTCATAGTAGCAATGCAGATGAACGTATTGCGACGCAACGATGCTTAATAGTACCCCAATGCCGGTGCCAAAATTAAACTTTAAACCTTAAATCGTAAACAAAGTAAAGGTTGCAATGGTTAATTTTGTCTCAAAATAGAGTTTTTAACAAAATCTTGCGCATGACCAAAGAAAAAGTTTTAGAAGCATTAAGCAACGTTCAGGAACCTGACCTGGGAAAAGATATTGTGACGCTGAACATGGTAAAGGATATTACGATAGAAGGGAATTATGTTTCGTTCACTGTAGTGCTTACTACGCCTGCGTGCCCGCTAAAAGATATGATAAAAAATGCATGTGTGAACGCAGTGAAATTATTAGTGAATAAAGATGCGGTGGTGAATGTGAAATTCAGTTCTAATACTACAAGCAACAGGCAATCAAATGAAGCATTGTTGCCAAAAGTAAAAAATATTATTGCAGTGGTAAGTGGAAAAGGCGGGGTGGGAAAAAGCACGGTTGCAGCAAATTTTGCATTGGCACTTGCACAAGGCGGCGCGACTGTCGGGTTAATGGATGCCGATATTTACGGACCAAGTGTGCCGATTATGTTTGGCGTTCGCGGCGAACGCCCGAAGATGATGGATGCCAACGGAAAAGGGATGATCGTTCCGCTGGAACGTTATGGAATTAAATTAATAAGCATTGGTTTGTTGGTGGATGAAAAAAATGCGGTGGTATGGCGCGGGCCGATGGCGAGCAGTGCGATCCGGCAATTTATTACAGACGTGTATTGGGATGAACTGGATTATTTAGTGATCGATATGCCGCCGGGAACCGGTGATATTCATTTAACGCTGATGCAGACTGTTCCGGTTACAGGGGTGATTGTTGTTACTACTCCGCAGGATGTTGCACTGGCTGATGCAAAAAAAGGGATTGCGATGTTTGGACAGGCGCAATTGAAAGTTCCTGTAATCGGGTTGGTAGAAAATATGAGTTACTTCACTCCGGCTGAATTGCCCGATAATAAATATTATATTTTCGGAAAAGAAGGCGGAAAAAAATTAGCGGAAGAATATGATATTCCTTTTCTCGGGCAAATTCCATTGGTACAAAGTATCCGTGAAGGCGGAGATGCCGGAGTGCCGATAATGATGAGCGATGATGCTGTTTCCAAGAAAGCATTTGAAGATTTTGCAGGAAGCGCTGTAAGAAGCATCGCGATGCTGAATGCGAATATTAGCAAAGAGAAAGTGGCGGAGTTGGTTTGAGAGAAGTCGTCAGTTGTCAGTTATCGGTCGTCAGAAAATACAGGGAGCTCTCTGCTGACGACTGATAACTGATGACCGCCGACTAATAATAATAGTTCCATCCATACGCTGCATAAATATCTTTCGGCGAATATATTTTTCCTTCTTTAATGGTGATGAAAATATTCCGCAGGTCGGGCATATTTTTTAGCGGATCGCCATCAACGAGAATAAGGTTTGCAATTTTCCCTTCTTCAACACTTCCCAAATCATCGCTTTTGCCACATTGTTTTGCAGGAATAATTGTTGCCATTCGTAATGCATCTGCATTTGGAATTCCTATATCGCTGTACATTTCCAGTTCGTGTTGCACAATGCCGCCATCAGTTCCGGCAACAATGGTGATGTGGTTGTCGTATAATTTCTTCAACACTTTTTTCATAGTGTCGAATGATTTTTTGTAGGTTTCGATCTCTTCATCTTTTCCGATAAAGCCACCGGATAATATCGCCCTTTTTATTTCTGCAGGAAGATATTTCATGACAGGAATATAAGCGCCTGAAGGTTTTCCCGGCATTCCGGTGAACATATCTTCGAACGTGGAAAGGGTGGGGTCGTGTGAAATATTTTTGTCTTTCATTTTTTGGATGAATGCCTGCACTTCCGGCCCGTCAGGATCGATGGTATATCCTTTTTCACCGACGAGTTTGAAACGGTTCATATTCCTTGTTTCAATAGTATCACCAAAAAAATTCAGCATGATCATATTGATATGTGTCACTTCATCATAACCTGCATCGATCGCTTCGCTTGCCGTCATGTGCGAAGGAATATGCCCGCATACGCGCATGCCGAGGCTGTGTGCTTTTTCTGCCAATGGTTTTACCCATTCCGGTTTTATGGAGCTGTATAATTTTATCTGGTCGTAACCTTTGTTTTTATAATCAACAATTGCTTTTAGTCCTTCGTCAAGATTATGAATGACAGTGCCTGTCGGCCCTGTATAAGGTCCTGCCTGATCAATGAAACCAGAGATGTAAGTGATATTTGGTCCGAGAACAGAATCTTTATTTATTTTATCCCGAAGTGTCAGTAATCCCGGCCCGTTGCCCATGTCGCGCAAATTGGTAACACCTTGTGCAAGCATAAAAGGCCCGGCTTCCTGGAAGAAATGCCCGTGCATTTCCCATAACCCCGGCATCAGAAATTTGTTGGTGCCATTAATGATTTTGTAAGATGAAGGAATGTTTATGGATGCAACATCACCAACTCTTTCAATTCTTCCTTCTTTAATAAGAACAGTATAATTTGACCTGACTGTTCCTGTTTTTACATCAAACACGTTTGCATTTTTAATAGCAATGCCATCAGGATTTTTTTGTGTTATTTTTTTTGAGAGATCGGTAAAGAATTTTTGTTCGTATTTTTTCTGGACTGCATATAACTCATCTGCATTTTTTTCAAACCCTTGTTTGATGATGGAAGACCATTCGCTGACAGATGCAAAGAATTTTCCGTCTTTGGTGAACCATGTATAAGATGGTGCGCCACCATAACCGGAGAAAGCTACAAGTTGCACTGCTATTTTTTCTTTGCCGCTTGAAATTTCTTTTTCAGTCGTTTCAGAAAAATTTCTTGTGCCTGCAGGAAGAACATCTAATTGTTTCGCAGGAGAAGATCGCAGCATTTTCAGCAAAAGCTCAATTGCTGCGGGCGTTCCATTGATTTCTGAATAAACCTGGTTTTTAAAAACAGCGGAATCATCTTCAAATTTATTTTTCCAGAATGCTTTGTTTTGTTTTACTGAAAATATTTCTTTTACTGCTGTTTTGAAGTAATCCACCCCGGTGATTTCTTCTTTGATCACAACGCCATTGTCGTTAGTAACAACAGTTTGGGTGATCGACGGCCCACGTCCGCGATCATTGTCTTCGTAATAATAACCGTAGCTGTTTTTATTATTTTTCCAGGACAATTGTTTCCCGGAAACTGTTCCGGAAGTTAAGATTGTGTAACGTGTAGTATCAACAGGCGATGCGATGAGACGAAAACAGGAAAAAACAACAAGCAGGAAGCAACTGGCGTGTTTCATAAAATTGTTTTTGGTATGAATACGGTATGAATATAAAGATTTTATTGTTGATTGGGTCGGCGTTTTTTCACGCAGAGGCGCTGAGGACGCGAAGTTTAACGATTTAAGAATTCTTCTATGCACCACCGCACCGTTGCATGAAATATTTATCTTTACAGCATGTATAATGTTCCGCATTTTAAAGCAGCAAATGAAAAAGAAGTAATTGATTTCATGCACGCACATCCGTTCATTATTTTATGCGGTGCAGATAAAGACAATAAACCCGTAGCAACGCACATCCCGGTTTTGCTTGAAGAAAGAGATGGCAAATTATTTTTACTGGCACACGTGATGCGCAAGCAGGGGCACACACTTGCATTTGAACATAATCAAAATGTGCTGGCGATTTTTTATGGCCCGCATTCCTATGTGAGTGCAAGCTGGTATTCCGATCCGAAAATTGCAAGCACATGGAATTACCAGGCTGTGCATGCAAATGGGGTCTTAAAGTTTTTGGAAAACGAAGGATTATATAAAATACTGACAAAGCTGACGGAAACATTTGAAAATAATCCGCATTCTCCATCGTTGGTCCAAAAGATGGATGATGAGTATGTTGAAAGATCGATGAAAGCAATCATTGCATTTGAGATAGAAATTACATCCATTCAACATGTGTTTAAGCTTAGCCAGAACCGTGATGAAAAAAGTTATGAAAACATCATTACACATTTGAAAGAACAGGATGCAGATGCGAAAGCGGTTGCGGAGGTAATGGCAGGAAATAAGAAATAATAAATGAGGAATGAATAATTGAAAATTGAGAATTGAAAGTTGAAAATTCTATACATAAACTAAAGCCTCTAATCAACTACAAACCACAAACTTTTATTAATTTCGTGTAATGACCCGCCATGAATTAGTTCACCAGATACACAGTAAAAAATCATATCTCTGTGTAGGATTGGATACAGATATTACAAAGATCCCGAAATATTTACTTTCTGCTTCAGATCCGGTTTTTGAGTTTAACAAACAAATCATTGATGCGACAAAAGATTTTTGTGTGTCGTACAAGATCAACACTGCTTTTTATGAAGCGCTTGGATTGAAAGGCTGGGAAGCAATGCAGAAAACGGTTGGGTATATTCCTTCCTCACATTTTAAAATCGCTGATGCCAAACGCGGTGATATAGGTAATACCTCTACGCAATATGCGAAAGCATTTTTTGAAGCGATGGATTTTGATGCGGTAACTGTTGCGCCTTATATGGGCGAAGACAGTGTAAAACCATTTCTTGAATATAAAAGTAAATGGGCGATCGTACTTGGATTGACATCTAATGCCGGTGCAAAAGATTTTGAACTGCAGAAATCAGGTGATGAATATTTGTATGAAAAAGTATTAACAACAGTATCACGCTGGGGTACAACCGAAAACCTGATGTTTGTGATCGGTGCAACGCAGGCTGATGAATTCGTGAATATCCGAAAATTAATCCCTGATCATTTTTATCTTGTTCCCGGAGTTGGCGCACAGGGTGGAAGCCTGAAGGATATTTCGGAAAAAGCGATGAATAAAGATTGTGGGATACTGGTAAACGTTAGCCGTGCTGTGATTTATGCATCGACAGGGGAAGATTTTGCAGAGAAAGCAGCGGAGGTTGCAAAAGAATACCGGGACGAAATGAATAGATACCTCAAGAGTTGAAAATGCAGTGAATTGACAATTGATAATGGATAATTGAAAGTAATGAATCTAACCGCGAAGGCACGGAGAACCCAAAGATGCGCAAGGAGATTGACCCTGTGAATCCTTGCGTCTATTGTGTCTTTGCGGTTAAGATGCGTTCAATAGAATTTCTTCAGTATAAGAGTGCGACGCAACGATGCTTAATAGTAGTAATGTTGCTTAGTACATAAAAAAATCACTCTGCAATATTTATCTGGTGAATATCAGAAAAATCTCTTTCACTTTTTGCAATGACTAATGTAGCAACACCATTGCCAATGATGTTTGTTATTGCTCTTGCTTCACTCATGAATTTGTCGATCGCTAATAAAAATGCCAATCCTTCTACAGGAATTTTTTGGATGGCAGTGAGTGTTGATGCAAGAATGATGAAACCGCTGCCGGTTACGCCAGCAGCTCCTTTGGACGTGATCATTAATATGCCGAGAATGGTGAGCATTTCCCCGCTGCTGAGATCCACATTATATAATTGTGCGAGAAAAATGGTTGCCATCGAAAGATAAATGGAAGTGCCATCGAGATTAAAAGAATAGCCCGTTGGCACAACCAAACCAACAACGGGTTTACTGCATCCCATTTTTTGGAGTTTGTTCATTAATGATGGCAATGCTGCTTCCGATGATGAGGTGCCGAGCACGATTAAAATTTCTTCTTTAATGTTGGAAAGATATTTCCACACGCTGAGTTTATAATAACGGAGAATAAGCCCGAGCACAACAAAAATAAAAACTGCCATGGTGCAATAAACGGTGAGCATTAGTTTTCCCAATGGCAATAATGTTTTGATCCCGAATTTCCCGATGGTGAATGCCATTCCACCAAAAGCGCCGATGGGAGCGAGGTACATCACATATTTCAGAAGGCTGAAAACAAATTTTGTAACAGGCTCCAGGTAGGAAAGAATTTGTTCCCGATTTTTTAAAAGACTTACAACAATGCCGACAATGATAGCAAGAAGAAGTACCTGCAATGTGAGATTGGAAAGAAAGAATTGTTTCCAGTCGAAACCTGTAGTTGCATGCTTAGTATATTTTGATGCATCAGAAACAGGTAATCCTGATTTGCCGATTTTTCCCGGTTTGATGAAATGCGCCAACAAAATGCCGATACCCAAGGCAAGCGTTGTAACAACTTCAAAATATAAAAGTGCTTTAACGCCTATGCGTCCGACCTTTTTCAAGTTACTCATTCCGCTGATGCCTGTAACGATGGTCAAAAAAATGATCGGTGGGATGAATACTTTGATCACATTTACAAACCATGTTCCGAGCCGCTCTGCTTTTATTGCAACAGCAGGATATAAATAGCCAAGTAAAACAGCGAGCACTAACGCAACAAGAACGTAAAAAGTTAAGTGCGTGAAAAATTTAGGGATCTTCATGGTGTGTAAATAACGGTTAAACCTTGTTCGATGATCGATGACCAAACTATAAATGTAACTTACTTTTTAAGACGAAGATCGGCCATCGGACAACGATCATCGTTTACACTCATCAGATGCTTCGCAAGATTTCATAAAACCGGAAAACATCTTCAAAAGAATTATACATCGGCGCTGGCGCAACACGGATAACACCAGGCTCACGGTAGTCGACGATAATCCCGGAATCCATCATTCTTTTATGAATTTCTTTTCCCTGTTCTTTAAAATATAATGACAATTGTGCGCCCCTGCGTTCAGGTTCTTTTGGCGTAATAATTTCAAAGTTGATATTAGAAAGTTGATGCAATAAAAATTCAAGATAGCCGGTCTGTAGTTTGCTTTTGGCATTAAGGGATGCAATGTTTGTCTGCTCAAATATTTCCAGCGATGCTTTTAATGCAACCATATTGAAAACCTGTGCAGTGCTGATATTCCAGCCGCTGGCATCCGGTTTGGCAATAAAACCTTTTTCCATTTTAAAGCGTGTAGCTTCATCATTTCCCCACCAACCGGCTAACCTTGTGTGACCGATATCTTTCGCATAACGTTCATGCACATACACTCCGCCAACTGCGCCGGGGCCACCATTAAGATATTTGTACGAGCACCAGACAGCAAAATCAACATCCCAATCATGTAATTGTGTGGGTACATTTCCTGTAACATGCGCCAGGTCAAAACCGGCAATTGCACCGGCTTTGTGTGCAGCAGCAGTTATCCTTTTCAAATCAAAAAATTGCCCGCTGTAATAATTAATTCCGCCAAATAAAACCAAAGCGAGTGAACCTTTGTTTCTTTCTATTGCTTCAATAATATCGTCTTCCTGCAAGATCTTTTCATCTTCTTTGGGGGCAATTTCTATAATTGCATCATCCGGGCTGAACCCATGAAATTTTACCTGTGTTTCTACCGCATATTGATCCGATGGAAATGCACCAGCTTCCATCATGATCTTATATTTTTGTTTTGTAGGATGATAAAAAGAAAGCAGCATCAAATGAAGATTCACGGTTAGGGTATTCATCACCGTTACCTCATTTTCCTTGCAGCCGGCAATCTTAGAAAGCGGGTTAGAGAAATTGTGTTGATAATATAGCCACGGATTTTTTGCATGCAGGTAGCCACCAACCACTAATTCTCTCCAGTCTTTTAATTCCTGCTCAATCGCACCTGAAATATTTTTTGCCTGCAACCCAAGTGAGTTGCCGCAAAAATAAATAGCATCTTTTCCATTGTGCCGGGGAAAACAGAATTGTGAACGAAATTCTTTCAAAGGGTCTTCCAGATCCATTTGCCTGGCAAAGTCAAGCGTTGGTTGTAATTCCTGGTGCATTGCAATAGTTTGATCTAAGATATAAATAAAAAACGCCCTGAAATATTCAGAGCGCTTTTTTTTCCACGTTCCTTGATATTAACTTTTGTGATGTCCGCCAAAGTTTTTTGAAATGCCGAAACTTGCACCTTGCCCGAATGTCAGGCCAAAAGAACTTGCTGTTGAACCACCAGAAGGTTTTACTTTATTGTAAGTAATTCCACCAAAACTGAAATTAAGTCCAAAGCTGTTCTTAATATTTATAAAAATGGCCGGAAAAAATTCGGCAGTGAAACCGTTCGCTTTATAATCGCCCGGGTTTTCCGATTGATGCAAATAGCCAGCCTGTAACTGTCCATAAATCGAAAAAATCGGGGAGATTGATTTCGCATAACGGATAAACGGGCTGATAGAAAGTTGTTGATCCGTATAGCTTGCATTTGTGTTGGCATAGTTGAAACTTAAACCTGCTGTCCAGTTATCATTAAACTGGTAACCTACAGCCGGATTAAAATTTGTAATAGTTTTTTTTGCTTCGCCAGAAATTCCACTGTTGCTTGTTGTAAGACCGACATTTCCGTAAACCAGGATACTTCCTTTTTGTGCATGTGCTGCAAATGTGCTGACAGAGATAATCAATACAGATAAGATTACTTTTTTCATTACGATAGTTTTTTGTTCGTACAAAACTATCATTGCAAAAAATAAAATGGTTGAATAAAATGTTAATCTGATTTTCGTTTATATATAACAGTTAGTTTAACTAGTAAGAACTATTTAGTGAGAAGAGGCATACGTTTGATTATCCTATTCATTCCTTAATGATTTTACAGGATTTGCCAACGCCGCTTTTATTGCTTGTGAGCTTACTGTTATTAACGCAATAAATATAGCAACCGCGCCTGCGCATAAAAATATCCACCAGCTTATTGTTATCCGGTATTCATAACCTTGCAGCCAGTTGTGCATTATCCACCACGCAATGGGGAATGCAATTGCACAGGAAATTAATACCAACTGTAAAAAATCTTTTGATAATAAACTTGTAATACCTGAAACACTTGCACCAAGCACCTTTCGTACGCCAATTTCTTTTGTACGTTGCTCCGCAGTGTATGCAGCCAAGCCAAATAAGCCAAGACATGAAATAATTATTGCGAGCGTTGCAAATACACTGGAAACTTTACTGATGAGCGATTCGTTCTGAAACATTTCATTGAATTCATCGTCAACAAATTTGTATTCGAACGGATAAGCTGCATTATTTTTTTTCATTACCGCTTCAATTTGTGCCAACGATCTTCCAAGATCACTGCGAGGTTTTACACGGACATATAGGAAATTCTGAAACTCAGGTGGTTTGCAAAAAATAATCAGTGGATTTGCTTTGCCATAGATATTTCCATACACATAATCGCTAACTACTCCGATAACTGTTACATTGTTGAAGATATTATCCGGATTACCACGGGGAGATTGAATGATCTTTCCAATTGCGCTTTCGTTACCCATCATTTTTTCCATCGATTCGTTGATGATGACATTTGCATTTTCCGCAACAGTATTTTCACTGAAATCCCTTCCTTCAAGAATTTTCATCCCCGAAGTGGAAATATATTCCGGAGTTACGTTTCTGTGAGCAATAGAAATTTTAATGGAAGGCGATTTGCCCTGCCATTTGAAACCATTGTCCGTATCACCGCCATACAATGTTACATGATCGGCGATTGCGACATTTTCAATCGATCCTGTTTGCAACAGATCATTTTTTAGTAAGGGGAAAATTTTTGAAATATCATGTTGCGGGTTTATTTCAATAAGATTGTCTTTATTGAAACCAAGGTCTCTATTTTTAATATGTTGTATCTGCAAGTAAACAATCATTGTGCTGATAATGAAAACAACGGATACTGTGAATTGCAAAACCACCAGGCCTTTTCTTATAAAAGGTGCGCTACCGGTTTTTATCTTCAATCCTTTTAATACTTTAATCGGGTTGAATGATGAGAGATATAATGATGGATAACTTCCTGCGATCAATCCGCAAAGGATAGTAGTGATCAATAATGCGGTAATGTGTGTTGGATTTCCCAATTCTAATGAAAGTTGTTTTTGCATCAATGTGTTGAAAGCGGGCAATGTAACTGCAATTATAAATATTGCAATGATGCAGGAAAGAAATGACATTAATAATGCTTCAGCAATAAATTGTGCAAAAAGCCCTTTCTTTTCGGCGCCTAATACTTTACGAACGCCAACTTCTTTTGCACGTTTTTCACTTCTTGCAGTGGCGAGGTTCATAAAGTTTATGCATGCGATTAGTAGAATAATCCATGCTATCATGGAGAGCATGCGCACTTGTCTTATTCCTCCGCTGCCTGTTGGTTTGCCGTTGGCAAACTCATTATACAGGCGCCAGTTTTTCATCGGGAATAAAAATGTTGTTGTTTTTTCTGTAGCAGATTTTTTGTGGATGAAATCTTTTATCCGGTTATTGATTGCAGAAAGGTTTGCATTTTTATCTAATTCCACAAAAGTAAATGGCCCATAACTTCCCCAATCTGTTGCGTCGCTTGCATTGCCCTTTGCCAACTCTTCTGCGGTGGTAATTTCGTAAGGAGCTGTCCATTCAAATTGCAATGATGAATTTTGAGGCAGGTCTTTTATCACGCCACTTATCGTGTAGTCATGACTGTTATCTACACGCACTATTTTCCCGATACATTTTTTTTCTGCTCCAAAAAATTTTTTCGCTGTACTTGCTGTGATGACTAATGAGTACAGTTGCGGGAAAGGATTTTTCGGATTGCCTTCTATAAAATCAAAGGTGAACATGCTGAATAATGAAGGGTCAGCATATCTTCCTGCGGCATACATAGATTTGTCAGCAAAACTAAACAGCAGGCGATGATCCTGGTCGGAATATCGCGTCGTATTTGCAACCCCGGGAATTTCCTGTTGCATTGCAGCTCCCATCGGACGTGGCGTTGAGCCCATTGTAAAATTGTTGCCGTCATAATTCATATTTATTTCTACCTGGTAAAGCCTGTCTTTCTTTGCCTCGAAATTATCAAACGTTATTTCATCTTCCACCCATAAAAAAATCAAACCGGCGCATGCGATCCCGATTGCTAAACCGAATATATTAAGAGCGCTGTAGGTTTTTGTTTTCCACAAATTGCGCCAGGCTAGTTTGAGATAATTTTTGAGCATAAAAATTTATTTATGATTTCTTGATTAAGTAAAAATTAAAACCCAAAAGATGAAAGTTTATTTTTTCTTTTTTGTAATCAGCATTTATCCTTTCTTCACCATCGTTGCGTCGCACTCTTGTACGACAATAATTCTATTCAACGCTAATAATTTCGCACAGCGATTATCTTTACAGGAATTGTCAATTCACTTCATTTCCTTCTAATCCTAAAAATCCCACAAATACTGGTTCAGACATTTCCTTCAACAAAAAAGCCCGCACATTTTATTGGCGGGCACTTTGTATTTATTATAAGGTTGAAAAGTGTAGCAGTGTGTCCATTTACAGATATGATAATGGTTACTTATTTTGATTCATCGGATTCTTTTGTTTCTTTTCTTTCTTTACGTTCTTTACGCTCTTTTTTTTCTGCACGTTCTTTTTCCATTTCATCCTTGCTTAATGCTTCGTGGGTTAAGCGCACATCACCGAAACTGCTTTTGATTTTAATTCTTGCTTTGCCTCCACCAACTGTTCCTGCAAAATCTTTATCGAATTTGGGCCCGGAGTTGTCATCGTCTTCACTTGCTTCATGAATACCAAAGTCTGTGTTGTTATGAAAATCGCCGAAGTTGGTATGTATAGTGAAACTTGCTGACAGATCTTTCGGAACAACTACACGTACTGAAGAATATGAATCATTAATCATCAGGTCTTCAATACCGGTTCCTACATTGTACTGAAGGTTGCCGGAAAATTCGTTCGTGATTTTTACAGTACCGCTGAGTTTGCCAACAGTCGACTTATCATCGAACTTGAAAGTGATCTTTCCGTTATGTACATCACCGATATCTGCTTTGCCGAATTCAACATCAATTGCATCCACATTGCTGAGATTGCCTGCAGTAAGGCTTCCGAATTTGCTGGTGATATTTGCCAGCCCTTTAAAATCGGGAACAGTTGTTTTTCCAAAACTGTTCATCAGTTCCAGGGGATTTGTAGAAGGCATGTATACAACATAATTGATATGGAACTGTTGATTGTCGGTATATCCATGACGACGAACACTCCTGTTTTTCTTGTCGCCTTTATCATCGTCGCCGTCGTTATCGTCATCATCACCATCATTATGGTTTCCATTGATATGTACATCTGTCTTAAAACGAACAGTATTTTCTGATTGCGAATCTTCAACTTTAATATGGTCGAGCATGTATTGAGCCCTTTCGTCACTGGTTGCTTTCGCATACATTTCAATGTCGATCTTGAATTCATTTTTATCCCAGGTGTTGATCACCACATCGCCAAATGAATTTTCAATTTTCAATTTTTCATTGGGACCGACTGTATAGGATTTACTGATGGTTTTCTTTTTTTCGGAACCGTCTTCATTTCCTGCGGCACGGCTCAGTGCGGGCAATGCAATGACTGCTGCAAGGGCCAGAATTTTAAATGGATTGATACGCCTTTTCATACGCTGATTTTTTTGAATGGTTGAGTTGTTTGATAATATCTAACTGATGATTGAGTAGCTGCATCTGCAGTTGCAGGTTCTGTATCATCGCTTCCAGTAATTCTTCGCTATTTTGATTTTTTGAGAATTTAGTTTCCAATGAATGGTATACACTGTCTAATTTGTTCACATCGCCGGAAAATTGTTTGTACAACAACGGCTCATCTTTCGCCATTGTTTTTAATTCACGGTGTTTGATCTCTACAATTTTTGCAAAGTGATATAATTCTTCATTTACATTACTTTGTTGTGTAGCTGCATCGTCATTTTGTTTTTGTATTACAGTTGGTTTATCAGTTGATGCTAATTGTTGTTGTGTTGCAGTATTATCCGGAACTGTTGTTTTATTGCTGTCAACAATAGTTGGATTTTGTTTTTGCGGAACAGGTTGTGTTTTTGCAATGCCTGTTGCGTCTTTTATTTCCTGTTTAGTTGTCTTTGTGCGAAGCATCATCCATGCTGCCAGCGTTACCAGTACCACGGCTGCTGCGGCGGCGCTCCATCTCATAAAGTTTATCTTTACTACACGAGTAGTACCGATTTTTTTTTCAGGCATAACCTGGTTTTCGATAGCATCCCATACTTTCGGTGAAGGCATTTCATCATCAAAGTCTTCACGGTGGTCTTTGATAAATTGATCTAATCTTGTGCTCATGATAATCCTCCTTGTTTGATCAAATTGATCAGTTTTTGTTTTGCTCTCATATATTGTGTACGAACTGTTGCGTGCGATACCCTTAATATTTCCGCTATCTCTTCATGGTCGTATCCTTCAAACAAATACAATGTCAGTACTGTTCGGTATCCATTTGGCAACATTTTTACCGCTTTCTTTATTTCATCTACTTTCAGTTGCACATCTTTTTCGTCTAATGTTTCTTCATTTGGCAATGCCTCTGCAACCGGTGTAGTGTCTATATCAATCAGGTCCATTTTCTTTTTGCGCAGGTGATTAATCGATTTATTGATCACGATCTTTTTCAGCCATGCGCCGAAAGTGGATTTATATTGAAAACTTTCCAGCGAAGCAAACGCATCCACAAATGCATCCTGCAACACATCTTCTGCATCGCCCGAATTATTTACTATGCGAAGACTGGTGTTATACATCGCCCTGGCATATTTCTGGTAAATTTCAGCATAGCTCTTGCGGTCGCCCTGCTTGCATTTTTCAACCAGTTCATCGTGTAGTATGGGAGCAGTTATTTCCAAAAGAGCCTGCATTTTAGTGTTATATAATTAATAGTCACAGTCATTTGAAAGATGTTGCATGGGGCCGGAAAAAAGTTTTTTAATAGGGCTTACGGTGTAAGGTTTAGGGTATAGGGGCACAAGGTATTAGCCGGAGGGATACAATTTTAGCCCAAATTTTGCAAAAGCAGGCCTTATACCTTAAACCTAACAGCCTCAACCTCATTCTCCCGACCTTGGCCGCTTTCCCTTATTTTTGCTCAAAGTTAAAGCGATTGTTATGGCAGCAAAAACCGATACTTTTCAAAGCCCAGATTATTACCTGTTGGATGAACTGTTGACCGAAGAACACAAACTCGTCCGTGATTCGGTAAGAAGCTATGTGAAAAAAGAAATTTCCCCGATCATTGAAGATTATGCGCAACGTGCGGAATTCCCTGAGCAAATTGTAAAGCAACTTGGCGACCTTGGTTGTTTCGGTCCGACCATTCCGCATGAGTATGGCGGCGGCGGATTGGATTATATAAGCTACGGATTAATGATGCAGGAACTCGAACGCGGCGATAGTGGCGTCCGCTCAACAGCATCTGTACAAGGATCTTTAGTGATGTTCCCTATCTATCAATACGGAAGTGAAGAGCAACGAAAAAAATATCTTCCTAAACTCGCCAGCGGCGAATGGCTCGGATGTTTCGGGTTGACTGAACCAAATCATGGTTCTGATCCTTCGAGCATGCTTACGAATTTTAAGGAGGATGGCGACCATATCATTTTGAACGGAAGCAAAATGTGGATCAGCAATGCACCGTACTCACAGGTTGCAGTGGTTTGGGCAAAAGACGAGCAAGGCGAAGTTCGAGGAGTGATCGTTGAACGTGGAATGGAAGGTTTTTCTACTCCGGCTACTCATGGAAAATGGAGCCTTCGTGCATCTGCAACCGGGGAGTTGGTTTTCGATCATGTAAAAGTTCCGAAAGGAAATATTCTTCCCAACGTAAAAGGATTGAAAGGGCCCTTGAGCTGCCTTACTAAAGCCCGTTACGGAATTGCATGGGGAACCATCGGCGCTGCAATGGATTGCTATGATACTGCATTGCGTTATAGTAAAGAACGTGTTCAATTCGGGAAACCGATCGGCGGTTTTCAATTGCAGCAGAAAAAATTGGCAGAGATGATCACTGAAATTACTAAAGCACAGTTATTAAACTGGCGCATGGGGGTACTGATGAATGAAGGAAGGGTAACGCCGGCGCAGGTATCTATGGCAAAACGCAATGGTTGTGAAGTAGCAGCAAATATTGCACGTGATGCACGGCAAATGCTTGGCGGCATGGGTATCACCGGCGAATATTCCATCATGCGCCACATGATGAATATAGAAAGTGTGATCACTTACGAAGGCACACACGATGTACATTTATTGATAACAGGAATGGATGTGACAGGATTGAATGCGTTTAAATAAATGTGAAAATGGGAAAATTTGGAAATTTGAAAATGCTGCAATCCTAAAATGCATTAATAAATTTCACCGTCATAAATTCTAAAATAAATAGTAAATGTTTCACAGGAACCCATTTTCACATTTTCACATTTCCAAATTTTCAAATTAAATGAAGATTTTCCTCATCGGTTTTATGGGTTCTGGTAAAACGCACTGGGGGCGGTTGCTTTCAGAAAAATTGCAATTGCCTTTTTTTGACCTGGATTCTGTGATCGTGCAAAGAGAAAACAAATCCGTTGCTGATATTTTTGCACAAAATGGTGAAGAATATTTTCGCTATAAAGAAAAAGATATACTCGAAGAAGTCGTAACAGTTGAAGAAAAATTTATTCTTTCCTGCGGCGGCGGCACGCCATGTTTTTTCAACAATATTGAATTCATGAAAAAACATGGCACGGTTGTTTGGTTGAATACATCGATAGATATTTTGAAAGAGCGTTTGTTGCGTGAACGCCGTACACGCCCGCTTATACGCAACATCGGTGATACCGAATTGAAAAATTATATCATCCGAAAACTTAGTGAACGAAAAATATATTACGAACAATCGGATATTATGGTGAACGAAGAAAATATTTCGCTGAATAACCTGGTTGAATTATTATTGAAACATGAATAAAAATTTCATTGCAACTGCCGCCATCTTCGGGGCACTGTCTGTTGCATTAGGTGCTTTTGCGGCGCACAAATTACGCGATATGCTTCCTGCTGACGGAGTTTCCACATTCGAAACAGGTGTGAGGTACCAATTCTACCATACATTCGCTTTGCTGCTTGTTGGGATATTGGCAGAAAAATTTCCCGGCAAATGGATGACCAGGGCAGGCAATTGTTTTATCACGGGTATTATTTTATTTTCCGGCTCTTTATATGCGCTTACAATCTTGCGTATAGCAGAAGCAACCGGAGCGAACCGCTTTGTAGGGATCATCACTCCTTTTGGAGGATTATTTTTTATTGCAGGCTGGTTATTGTTTTTTGTGAGCATTTCGAAAAAGCACGAGTAAAAATCAAAGCTGCAGCCTGAATGTCAGTGTTGTGCCGTTTTTATTTTCGATGTTAAATTCGCCATCTATACTTTCTATTCTTTTTTTCATATTGTTCATGCCATTACCAAACTTTCTCAGGTTATCCAGGTCAATACCAACTCCGTCATCAACAATCTGAATAGTTAATAACCCATTATTCGTATCGATATTTATCATCACCAGTTTTGCCTGCGAATGTTTCAGTACATTATTCAACGCTTCCTTTACAGCTAAAAAAATACTTCTTCTCTTTTCGCCACTGAGTTCTTTTGAAGAAATAGACGGCGCAATATGCAGGCTGCATTCAACAGGGGTGTTCTCAAAAAATTCTACAGCATACGCACGAATATAAGCTACAAGACTTTCTACTGAATCGTTAGAGCTGATCATCGTCCAGATAATCGTATTCATTTTATTCAATAGCTCATTTGCGGAATAAGAAATCTTTTCTATTTCTGGCAAAGTCTGGTCTTTCATTTTTGCTTTTACAATTTCGCTCATCAGGCGGATTGCAGTAACGCCGGAACCTAATTCATCATGCATATCTGCAGATATCCGGTTGCGTTCCTCCTGCTTCGCCTCAATAATTGCTACCTGTTTTTCAAATTCTTTTCTTTCATTCTCTAATTTCAGCCTTTCGGCATCTTTTACCCGTTCAATAATTTCCATCCTGTTTTTGTATGCTAAGCCCATCAGGAAAAAGATCAACTCCAGGATAAGCCCGATCTCGTAATACAATAAGGAGTCATTAATGAGCACACTGCTTGTATGTGGCGGAGGTTTTACAAACAATGTAGGTTTAAGAATAAGCAAAAAAGAAATAATGGAAAAAAAGATTAGGATCAATTGCCCCCATACTAAATATTTCATTAAGCGGTCTGTTTTGCCAAACCCGAAAACAACGAACACAATACCGATAATAAGCAGTATCTGTTTTGTGGTATTTTGAATGATGTTGATAAAAGAAAAATCATTTACAAAAAAATAAAAGAAGGAAAACACCACAAGTAATGCCCCAACCAGCCACTGGCTTGCCGTTAAAAATTTTTCGAGAAAGGGATATTTTGTTTTTGTATCCAGGAATTTTCTGATGAACATCATATAAAAAATGTACCCGGCACCTTGCATAATAAAATCAAGATAGCCTTCAAAAATATAATTGAACGAAGATGTGGCGCCGAATAAAAAAGATTTCAGGAAAAGTAGCAATCCCATGAACAATGTATAACCTGTATAAAACAGGAATTCTATTTTGAAACTTTGCAGGTATACGGCAAGCGAATAAAAAATCATCATCAGCAAAATGCCTGATACAATGTAAGTAATCAATCCGATGCTCGCTCTTCTGCTCAATAACTCCGTCTTGAAATAATTGGTAAAATTTTTATTGATGATCCTTGGCGCAAGGGAATTGACCTGTGTTTTTACAAATATTAAACGTACAAAAATTACACTGGCCGATTTAGGGCCCAGCATGATTAGCGGAAGGTTCGAGAGGCTTGAGATGTGCGCGGTTTTTACCTGCTCAAATGTGTGGCGAATATTATTTACATCTGCTTTGAAAATAGCAATGTCTTTCACATAAGTGCCGCCAAAAAAATATACACTTAACGCAGTGTCAGCAGTATTTTGCAAAACGAATTTCAGGTATACGGATTTATTTACAAGACTGTTTGGGATATTCACGCTGTATTTTTCCGGTAACGATTTGCCGAATCGAAGAAGCGGAATGCTGTCGTCAGGTACATCATTTTTTCTTACTTCAATGAATGAATACGGATACAAAGCCTGTACAAATTCAACTTTGTTAACATCCAAAATCGTTGAATCCGGTTTCACCTGCGCATAAACATGCCCTTCAAAAAGAAATAAAACAACCGGGGAAATTAGGAAAAGGATATAAAGTTGCGCTTTGGTCATTCTTACTTCAGGTGATTGTAAGTTGGGAAATTACAATTTATTATTTCAAACCTGAAATTGCAATACGTTTTGATAGTGTTTGAATTAAGAATTTGATTCAGCGTTTGTCATCCCGACGAAAGAGTGATCTTTGCGATATCAATTCGCCGGAGTTAAAGATCCGGAAGGAGACGCCACTGGTTTTCTCTTTATGAAAAAACAATATAAGGTTACTTATCTTTGCGTGCATGGCAAATAGCAAGAAGTCGAAAAAGTCTCAACCTGCCGCAAAGGGTAAATTGGCGGTTGAAAAAGAAGAGCGGGTTACGATGCGGCAAGTGGTTAAAGACGAACGTACCCACAAAATTACCGGAGCTGTTTTTTTGCTGCTGTCGGTTTTCCTTTTAATTGCATTTACTTCCTATCTTTTTACCTGGAAAAATGATTTCGCCAGTGTTTCTAATGGCATATCCATGCTATGGCATTCTTCCAATGAGAAAACCGCAAACCTTCTTGGCAATCTTGGCGCTTATGTGTCACACCAGTTTATCTACAATGGTTTTGGTATTGCATCTTATTTTTTCTGTTCGTTTTTTTTTATAGTAGGTGTTAATTTATTATTCAAGAAAAAAGTATTTTCCGTCGGCAGGAACCTTCGTTATGTTCTTGCCGGGTTATTGTTCTTCAGTGTGGCGCTTGCATTTATTTTTAAAGGGAACAGTTTTCCGTGGGGTGGGGAAGTAGGGAATATTGTCAGCAACTGGCTTATACACGCAATAGGTTGGATAGGCACAGCCGCATTATTGCTTGTTGCAGGGCTTGCATATATTATCTGGAGGTTCAACCCGGTGTTTAAAGTTCCTGTGATTCCTAAAAAAGAAAAACTGGTGCAACCTGAAGAAGTGATAGCCGGGGATGATAACGCAAAATTATTTGTAGAAGAGAATGTGGCTAATGAAAAAGGTAACAAACTGAAAGGTGAAAGCAGGATAACGGTGATCCCGCCAAAAAATAATTTCGATACAAATCCTTCGACAGATTTGAAACTGATCGAAAAAGATATTGATGAAAAGAAAGAAGCTGCAAAAAAAGACGAGCCTGTTGTTAAAGAGGAATTGCCAATAGAAGAATCGATGGAAACTATTTTGCAGGAACCCGCCAAAATGGTTAAGCCGGTTGAAAAAACGATTCCCATAAAAAACAAAACATCTGATCTTGAACTGGAGATAAAAACAAATTTGCCTGAAGTTGACGAACATGACGATAAAGCAGAAGTTGAAAATGATAATGAAGATGCCACCGAACTGGAACGCAAGTCAACCGATCAGCCGGATTATGAGCCTACATTGGATTTGCGTGATTATAAATATCCTTCACTGGAACTACTCGAGGCGCATGGCAGTGAGAAAATAGTACAGGATGCAAATGAACTGGAAGCAAACAAAAACCAGATCATCGGCACGCTGAAAAATTATGATATCGAAATTCAGAAGATCAGCGCAACGGTTGGTCCAACCGTAACATTATATGAAATTGTTCCTGCCGCTGGTGTCCGCATTTCCCGTATTAAAAACCTGGAAGATGATATTGCGCTAAGCCTTGCTGCGCTTGGCATTCGTATTATTGCGCCAATTCCCGGGAAAGGGACGATTGGTATTGAAGTGCCTAATGTAAAAAAGACGGTTGTGAGTATGCGCACTTTATTAGCTTCTGAAAAATTTCAGTATAATAATTTTAATCTTCCGATTGCTATTGGAAAAAAGATCGACAATGAAAATTTTATTGTTGACCTTTCAGCTATGCCGCATTTATTAATGGCTGGTGCAACCGGGCAAGGTAAATCAGTTGGGTTGAATGCAATTCTTGTTTCCCTTCTCTATAAAAAACACCCTTCACAACTAAAACTGGTTTTGGTTGATCCGAAGAAAGTGGAATTGAGTTTATACCGGACTATCGAAAAACATTTTTTAGCAAAACTTCCCGGCGAAGAAGAAGCGATCATTACCGATACCAAGAAAGTAATTCATACTTTGAATGCGTTGTGTATTGAGATGGATAATCGTTACGACCTGCTTAAAGAAGCAAGTGCAAGAAATATTAAAGAGTATAATGATAAATTCATTAAACGAAAACTAAATCCGCAAAAAGGGCATCAATATCTTCCGTTCATTGTTTTGGTTGTGGATGAATTTGCAGATTTAATTATGACTGCCGGAAAAGAAGTGGAAATGCCAATCGCCCGGTTAGCTCAGTTGGCCCGTGCAGTTGGTATCCATCTGATCATCGCAACGCAAAGACCTTCTGTAAATATTATTACAGGAACTATCAAAGCAAACTTCCCTGCACGCATTGCATTTAAAGTTTCTTCAAAAATAGATTCACGCACAATACTTGATACGGGAGGTGCGGAGCAATTGATCGGGAAAGGGGATATGCTGATCTCTTATAACGGGGAAATCACGCGTTTGCAATGCGCATTTGTTGATACACCTGAAGTGGAAGAGATCACAGAATTCATCGGCGACCAGCGTGGTTATCCGCAGGCATTTTTACTGCCGGAATATGTTGATGAAAAAGAAATGGAAGGGAAAGATTTTGATCTTGCAGACCGCGACCCGTTGTTTGAAGATGCCGCGAGGTTGATTGTACAAAACCAAATTGGTTCTACTTCATTACTGCAACGCAGAATGAAATTAGGATATAATCGTGCTGGAAGATTGATGGACCAATTGGAAGCTGCCGGAGTTGTTGGCCCAAACCAGGGAAGTAAAGCACGCGATGTATTAATAAAAACGGAAATGGAACTCGACCAGTACCTCATGGATTTAGGTTAGAAATTTGTTAATCCCCATTGCCCGTAAAACCTTTAATCTTATACAAAGTCACAGCTTTGCAGGTTTTACGATATCTTTGCGCCTCATTTGGAAATTTTAACTGAGACTATATGAAACATATAATTATTGCTTGTCTGTGTATGGTAAGTTTTGCGTCGGTTTCTTTTTCACAGAACAATAGCATTGGCAAAAATGATCCTGATGCAAAAAAAATTCTTGACCAGGTAAGTACAAAAGTAAAATCGTACAAAGGTGTGGAAGCTGCATTTACGCTTTCTGTAACAGATGCCAAAGGAAAATTGCAGGGAACAAAAAAAGGCAATCTTTACCTGAAAGGCATGCAATACCGCATAAGTATAACCGGACAGGAAATTTTTTGTGATGGAAAGAATACATGGACGTATGATAAATCAACCAATGAAGTGACCATTGCAAAAGTTGATCCTTCCGTTAAAACCATCACCCCGGAAAAATTTTTCACTAATTTTTACGACAAAGATTTTTTATACAAATTGAACGGCAATGTTACACAAGCCGGAAAAAATCTTGCGGAAATTGAGTTAACACCAATTGACAAAACAAAAACATTCTACAAGGTTTATCTCTACATCGATAAAAAAACAAATACGATGTACAGTTTGAAATCATTGGAAAAGAACGGAACAAAATATACGCTCACCATTAATAAGTTGAATGGCAATAGCTCTCTCAACGACACAACTTTCGTTTTCGATAAATCAAAATATCCCGGAGTGGATGAAGTAGATTTAAGAAATTAAATTGGGTGATCTTTTATGGTTTGAAGTTTGTAATTACATGCTCTACTGGCGACTGACAACCGAAGACTGCGGACTGTTTCATTTCCCCCAACGAAAAGTACTGATATCAAACCCTGCAAGGTCAAGAACACGATCAACCACAGTTGCAGCAACTTCGTCTATACTTGAGGGTTTGCTGTAAAATGATGGTGTTGCAGGACAAATAATGCCCCCGGCAAGTGTAACTGTTTCCATATTGCGGATGTGAATAAGATTATATGGTGTATCACGGACTACGCAAATTAGTTTCCTCCTTTCTTTCAAAACAACATCAGCAGCTCTTGTAATTAAATCAGAGGAAATTCCATTGGCAATTCTTCCTAAAGTTCCCATAGAACATGGAATGATTATCATCGTATCATATTTCCCCGAACCTGATGCAAACGGCGCAGAAAAATCCTGTTGCGAAAAAAAACGGACGGTATAACTTTTATAGCCATCGTTATCCAATTCTGTTTTCCATACTTCTTTCGCATTTTCTGTCATTACAACCGCAACGTCATCCCACTGAGTTTTTAGTTGGATCAATTTATCCAATAATAGTTTTGCATAGACCGATCCGCTTGCACCTGTAATTGCTACAACAATTTTTCGCATGGTATTTGTTTAACTTTGTAGTAAACAAAAATACTATGCAAAAATTTAAGCTGATGTTTTTATGTGCTGCTGTATTGCTTTTTTGCGGCGCAAAAAAACCTTCATTCTCCGGCGAACGAGTGAAATGGATGAGTTTAAATGAAGCCGTAGCCGAATTGCAAAAAGAAAAAAAGCCTTTGCTGATCGATTTATATACCGACTGGTGCGGATGGTGCAAAGTGATGGATAAAAAAACCTACACAAACAAAAACGTGGTTGAATACCTGCAGGACAAATTTTATACGGTTAAACTAAATGCTGAAACAAAAGAGAAAATATTATGGAAGAACAAGACCTATAGTTTTAATGCCAATTACCGCTCTAATGATTTTGCAGTTTACCTTACACAAGGCAGGCTTGCATTTCCAACCACTGTAATAATACCTACAGACGGGAGCGAGCCACAGGCAATTCCCGGCTATCTTGAAGTGAAGGATTTTGAATTGATCGCAAAATATTTTGGAGAGGGGGCATACGGAAAAATCCCTTTCGATGAATACCAGAAAAATTTTAAGCCAGGTTGGCAATAGCATCATTCTCCGCGAATTAACCAAAAAAGCCTCCATTTGCGACCCCTAAAGGATTAAATGTATAAAATACAGTTGATTTTAATCAATTTCATGGTTTCTGGGTAAAAAAAAAATTACCAAAAAGGTTATTGTTTCAATTCTAACATCTTATATTTGAGTTTTCATAGGATAAGGTTTAATGGTTAATGGTATTTGATTAGTGCAGCCCCGCTTCGGCGGGGCTTCTTTTTTGTAGATATTATCTAAAGAAATAAAGAAAAAGCCCTGTTTTATCTAACAGGGCTTTTAATATTAAATTTGGGTTATTTCCCTTTTAAGCCTCTGCCATGTGTGGTATTGCTTCTACTTTATATTCCCCTGCGTCCAGCTTCTTCTTTGTTATTTCAAAGGCTTCCAATGTTTTTTCTATATCAGCATCTGTATGCACCGAAGTAGGGATTAACCGGTAAATAATATGCCCTTTTGGAATAACAGGATACACAACAATCGAGCAGAATATCCTGAAATTTTCACGCAGGTCTGTTACCATTGCAGTTGCTTCAGGAATATCGCCTTTCATATATACAGGTGTAACAACAGAATCCGTTTTGCCAATATCAAAACCTCTTGCCTTTAGCCCGTTTTGCAATTTGAGTGCATTCTCCCACAATTTATTTTTTAACTCAACGTGGTTGCGTAACAATTGTAATCTTTTCAAATTTCCCAACACAAATGGCATGGGTAAACTTTTCGCAAATATCTGGCTGCGGATATTGTAGCGGATATAATCGATGATCGTTTTATCTCCTGCAACAAATGCACCGATAGATGCCATTGATTTTGCAAACGTAGAAAAATACAGGTCGATCTTATCCTGCACACCCTGTTCTTCACCAGCGCCGGCGCCGGTTTTGCCGAGTGTACCGAAGCCATGGGCATCGTCAACCAATAAACGAAATTGATATTTGTCTTTTAATGCAGCTATTTCTTTTAATTTCCCCTGGTCTCCTGCCATTCCAAAAACTCCTTCTGTAATAACAAGTATGCCACCGGCTTTTTGTTTTTCAACAAGTGCAGCAGCACGTTGCAATTGTTTTTCACAATCATCAACATCATTATGTTTAAAAACATAACGATGGCCTGGATGCAAGCGTAAACCGTCTATTATACATGCATGTGATTCTGCATCGTACACAATAACATCATGGCGGCTGCATAAAACATCGATAATGCTAACCATTCCCTGGTAGCCGTAATTTAATAATGCAGCATCTTCTTTATACACAAACTCGGCTAATTCTTTTTCTAACTGTTCGTGGTAATTACTGTTCCCACTCATCATGCGTGCACCCATAGGTGTTGCCAATCCAAATTCTTTCGCAGCATCGGCATCTGCTTTTCTTACTTCAGGATGGTTTGCCAGTCCCAAATAATTATTGAGGCTCCAAACGATCATTTCTTTGCCACGGAATTTCATGTGGCTTCCTATTTCGCCTTCTAATTTTGGAAATGCAAAATAACCGTGGGCCCTTTCACGGTGCTGCCCGATGGGGCCGTAATGTTTGATCAGCCTTTCAAAGATATCTGCCATATTTTATTATGTTTTTCTGAACTAAAAATTGACGCAAAAATAATGTATTTGCGGCAATGGGCAAGGCTGGATACATGAGTTGGTAAATGTCGTTTAATAACGGTGAAAATGCAAACGATTGCGCTTTAATTGCTGATTAATAATTGCAAACTCCCCCGATTTTTAATCAACCAAAACCTGAATTCAAATACATTTGCTAAAATCTATTGTTCATGATGCGTAAATTTTTTCTTTGTCTTTTTTTCTCGGTTTTTTCTTATGTCAGTTTTTCTCAAACAGCAAAAAAAGTTTCTACATCATTAAGCCGCCCGAAATTAGTTGTTGGGATTGTGGTAGACCAGATGCGATGGGATTATTTATACAGGTATTATAGCCGCTATGGCAATGGTGGTTTTAAAAGATTACTCAACGATGGCTTTTCCTGCGAAAACACAATGATCATTCATTTGCCTTCCTATACCGCAGTTGGTCACAGTTGCATTTTTACAGGTTCAGTCCCTTCCATAAATGGTATTACAGGAAATGATTGGGTGGAACAATTATCCGGAAAACAAATGTATTGTACGGATGATAGTACTGTACAGAGTGTAGGAAATGAATCGGAAGACGGAAAAATGTCGCCACGTAATTTATTGGTTTCAACAGTTACGGATGAATTACGTATAGCAACAAATTATCAATCGAAAGTTGTGGGTGTATCGTTGAAGGACCGCGCAGCAATTCTTCCAGCAGGGCACACGGCCAATGCCGCTTTTTGGTTTGATGATGCGAGCGGGCATTTTATTACAAGTACTTATTACATGCAACAATTACCGTCATGGGTAAACAATTTTAATAATGCAAACCATGTTGCACAATTAATAAAAAACGGTTGGAACACCTTGTACCCGATAGCTACATACACACAAAGCGATCCTGATGATGTTCCTTATGAAGGAAAATTCAAAGGGGAAACATCTCCAACGTTCCCGCATGATATTCCTAAAATATATGAAAAAAGTAAAGGGGTATTGCGGCAGACACCCTTCGGAAATACACTAACATTGGATTTTGCAAAAGCTGCTGTTGAAAATTATAATCTCGGCAATGGCGCCGCAACAGATTTTTTAACGATCAATTGTGCTTCTACAGATTATGTCGGTCATTTTTTCGGCCCTAATTCAATCGAAATAGAAGATACCTATTTGCGGTTAGATAAAGACCTTGAAAAATTCTTTCAGTTTCTTGATGCAAAAGTTGGCAAAGGGCAATACACAGTTTTCCTGACTGCCGATCATGGAGCAGCACATGCCATTGGTTATATGCAAAAACACAATTTGCCTGCTGATTTTTTCACAGCTAAAAATGTTATAGACACGCTCAATAAAATTTTAGAAAACAAATTCGGAGTACAAAAATTAGTGCACTCAGGAACAAATTTTCAGATCAATTTTGATATGAAAAAAGTGTATGGCGATCACCTTGATTTCGATGCGATCAAAAAAACCACGGTAGAATATTTACAACAGCAACCCGAAGTGCAATATGCTGTTGATATGGCGAAGATCGGCGAAGCTGCAATCCCTGAACCAATAAAAGAAATGATCATCAACGGGTATAATTTTAAAAGAAGCGGCGCAGTAGAAGTTGTATTGAACCCGGGATGGTTTGAAAGTTATGCAAAAAACGGAACTACGCACGGATCTTGGAACCCGTATGACACGCACATTCCACTTGTATTTATGGGATGGGGGATTCAACATGGAAAAACAAACGCAGTAGTACACATGACGGATATTGCGCCGACAGTTTCAGCATTACTTCATATACAAATGCCAAACGGTTGTATCGGCAAACCCATTGAACAGGTATTGAAGGCAGAAAAGTAAACGTTTTTTCCGTTAATCATTTTCTTTTGAACTTTTAACAGGCAGAATTTCTCCCGCCTGATTACGTATCTATATTTGTTATTTTAAAAAATGTGTATGCAGAAAATTAAAACTTTGTCCTTTTCAATTATGCTGTTGCTTGCTGCAACAGAAATTTTTTCACAGGTAAACCTGGCTGATAAATTACCTGTTGATCCGAATGTAAAAGTTGGAAAGCTTGTGAACGGGCTTACCTATTATATCCGCCACAATAAAAAACCGGAGAATAAAGCAGAAATGCGGCTGGTAGTGAATGCCGGATCAATTCTTGAAGATGCCGACCAGCAAGGGCTTGCACATTTTACAGAGCACATGGCATTTAATGGTTCGAAGCATTTCAAAAAAAATGAGCTTGTTAGTTTTTTGCAAAACATGGGTGTGCAATTTGGTGCAGACCTGAACGCATATACCGGTTTTGATGAAACCGTATATATTCTTCCAATCCCTTTAACGGATACAGGAAATTTTCGAAAAGGATTAACTGTGTTGCAGGATTGGGCAAGCGGATTATCATTCGATAACGACCAGATAGATGGCGAACGCGGAGTAGTGCTGGAAGAAAGCCGTCTTGGAAAAGGCGCAGACGACAGGATGTTCCGCAAAATTTATCCATTGCAATATGAAGGTTCCAAATATGCAGAGCGCATCCCAATAGGAAAAGACAGCATCATCAAAAATGCAAAGTATGATGTGGTTAAACGTTTCTTCAAACAATTTTATCGCCCCGACCTGGAAGCAGTAATTATTGTGGGTGATATTGATGTTGCTAGAACAGAAAAATTAGTAAAAGAATATTTCGGTGGATTAAAGAATCCGGCAAATGAACGCCCCCGTGAGTATGCGAAAGTTCCGGCACGACAGAAAGACCGTGCAATTGTAGTAACAGACAAAGAAGCGACCAATTATTCTGTAGAAGTAGATTATCCTGTATTCCCTTCGAAAGTTTCCGTTACAGTTGCTGATTACAGGGAAGACCTGATAAAAGAATTATTTACTTCTTTATTAAATCAACGCCTCAATGAATTAACCCGCAGCAGTAAACCTCCGTTCTTATATGCGGCAACTTCATTCAACAGCTATGCCAGGGGATTTGAAGGTTTCACTGGTTTTGCTGTTGCTGCAAAAGACGGCCCTGAAGCTTCTTTGAAAGCATTGCTTACAGAAATAGAACGGGTAAAAAAATATGGTTTCACGCAGCCGGAATTAGACAGGGAGAAAAAAGATTTGCTAGCATCATTTGAACAGGTATATAACAACCGTGATAAAACAGAGAGCGCCAATTTTGTCGATGAATATGTAAGAAGTTTTTTGCAACACGAACCAATTCCGGGTATTGCTAAAGAATATGAATATTACAAAACATTAGTGCCTGAAATTAAACTCGAAGAAGTAAATGCAATTATTGCAAAACTGAAACAAAACGAGCATATTCTTGTAAGCCTGCAAGGGCCTGATGCAAAAGATATAAAATTGCCTGATGATAAACATCTGCTCGCTGAAGCTGAGACTGCATTGAAAGCAGATGTAAAACCATATGAAGAAAAAACATTGGCCACGGAATTATTAAAAACAAAACCCCAGGGAGGAAATATTGTAAGCGAAACAAAAAATGAAAAGTTGGGTGTTACGGAAATTACATTCTCAAACGGTGCAAAAGCAATTTTAAAACCGACGGATTTTAAAGATGATGAAATTGTAATGACATCTTTCCATAAAGGCGGTCTTTCAAAATATCCGGCGGAAGATAAATTCAGCAGCACATTTGCATCCACCATCGTTCAGCAAATGGGAGTGGGGGATTTTTCTCCCACCGACCTTCAGAAATTCCTTTCCGGCAAAACCGTTTCCGCTTCAGCGAATATATCTAACCTAAGTGCGGGGATCAACGGCAAAAGCAGTGTAAAGGATTTTGAAACATTATTGCAACTGACCTATTTGTTTGCTACTTCTCCACGTAAAGATGAATCATTGTTCAATGGATGGAAAGACAAACAAAAAGCACAAATGCAATTTGCATTGGCTGATCCGCAGACTGCATTCATCGATACATTCTACAAAGTGTTGTACCAGCAAAATCCTTTAGCCCCGGTTGTTTTACCTAAACCTGAAGAGTTTGATAATATTAATCTTGACAGGTCTCTTGCTATTTATAATGAGCAATTCGGTGATGCAAAAGATTTCAATTTCATTTTTGTCGGAAGCTTTGATGTTGAAAAAATAAAACCGCTGCTTGCCCGATATATTGGTGGCTTGCCTTCAGCCAATAAACCTGCATCGTATATTGATAACGGTGTCCGCCGCGTAAAAGGCGACGTGGATTTCACATTTAAAAAAGGGACCGATCCTAAAAGCCTGATCATAAAAATTTACTCCGGGGAAATTCCATATAGCGATGACCTGGCCTTAAAAGCCGATGCCTTAAAAGAAGTGTTGAACATTAAGATCATAGAAGACCTTCGCGAAAAATTAAGCGCTATTTATGGTGGCGGAATTTTCGGGGGTGTAAATAAACTGCCGTATAATAATTATGCATTGGTATTGCAATTGCCTTGTGGCCCGGAAAATGTAGACAAATTAGTAAAAGCTGCCAATGAAGAAATTGATACGGTGAAGAATTTCGGTGTTAAACAATCTTACCTCGATAAAGTAAAAAAGACATGGCTCGAACAATATAAAGTGCAGATTAAAGAAAATAGCTACTGGAGTGGAAAACTGCAAAGTATCTATTTCCAGAACGATGACCCGCAACGCATTTTTGATTATGAAAAATTAGTGAACGCACTAACAGTTGATGATCTCAAAGCTGTTGCGAATAAGCTATTCGACGGAAAGAATGTACTTCAAGGTATTTTACTGCCTGAAAAATAATCACCCAATCTGTGAATCTGTGGCTATTATTTTTGCCACAGATTCACAGATAGATTATTTAATTAACCTGTGTTACTCCAAATAAAAATCCCCGCAACAATTTTGCGGGGATTTTTATTTGGAATTAATTCCTGTTTTCGGTTATGCATTCCTGTTAATGCAGTTCAGGTCTTCAAACGCAACTTCAAGACGTTTTACAAAACTGTCTTCACCTTTGCGCAACCACACACGTGGATCATAATGTTTCTTATTCGGCTTGTCTTTTCCTTCCGGGTTCCCTAATTGTCCCTGCAGGTAAGGCTCCGTCTTTTTATAATAATTCAAAACACCTTCCCAGAATGCCCATTGCAAATCGGTATCAAGGTTCATTTTGATAGCTCCGTAACCGATCGCTTCACGGATCTGGTGCTGAGGGGAGCCGCTTCCACCATGGAATACAAAATAAACAGGTTTGGGATCAGCTGTTTTAAATTCTTTCGCAATAAAATCCTGGCTGTTCTTTAAAATGATCGGGCGCAATTCCACATTACCCGGACTATAAACGCCATGCACATTTCCAAATGCAGCGGCAACACTGAATAATTTTCCAACCTTGCTCAACTCGGTATATGCATAAGCAACATGCTGAGGTTGTGTATATAATTTATCGTTCTCAACACCGCTGTTATCAACGCCGTCTTCTTCACCACCCGTAACACCCAATTCAATTTCGATGGCCATGCCCAGCGGTTTCATGCGTTTGAAAAATTCAACAGAAGTATGAATGTTTTCTTCAATCGGTTCTTCAGAAAGATCGAGCATATGCGAACTGAATAATGGTTGTCCTTTCTCCTTATAAAATTGTTCACCGGCATCTATCAAACCACTGATCCATGGCAGCCATTTTTTTGCAGCATGGTCAGTATGCACTACAACAGGAACGCCGTAATATTTTGCCACATTATGAATATGTAATGCGCCCGAAACACCGCCGGAAATATTTGCCTGCAACTTATCGTTCGGCATTCCTTTGCCCGCAATGAATTGTGCGCCGCCATTTGAAAATTGAATGATAATAGGAGAGTTCACTTTTGCAGCAGCTTCCAATGCGGCATTGATCGTATCCGTGCCGATGGTGTTGACTGCAGGCAAAGCAAAATTATTTTCTTTCGCATCGTTATACAATGCTTCTAATTCTTCTCCAAACAGTACGCCTGGTTTGTATTTACCCATGTTGGTTACATTTTATTTTAAGGCTGCAAATATACGTTTACTTTGAAAATAGCAATGGCAGGCAGTTACAAGCTATTATAAAAAAAGTTAGCCATGCAATTTAGTAAATAATAAATAAGAATTAATAAGGAGTGAAGAAGGGGTTTGCCACGGAGAACCTCTGAGGTTTTTTTGAGAACCACAGAACTATGAGAGAAATGATTTTTTGAAAACTATGATTTTTAAATATACTATCTTCTGACTTACAGCTTCTATCTTCTGGCTTCTTCCTTAGTCTTCAAACTTCCCCAAATTCTTCTGAATCAGCGCAAGGTTTTTTTGCAGTGTTTGTTTCAACTGTCGTTTCACCACTTGGCCCATCGAAGCACATTTGTTAAAGATCGGTGCTTTGAAATATTCTGCCAATGAAGTTTTCAATTGCAATAATTTTTCCGATGGAGAGATTTTATCTTTCGACATTATATTCAGTAATTCCATTAACCTGAAACGCGAGGAAGCCACACGAAATGCCATCATGGTTCTTTCTTCCATTTGGTATTGCTCTACAGAATTTTTATTCAGGTGCTTAATAGCTAATTCTACAAAAGGGAGGTTTTCTTTAAAGAATTGCGGCAGGTACAAATTTTTTCTTCCTTCATACGATTGCTGATCGAAATCAATTGCACGTATACGGTATTGGAAATCTTCAATATCCGGAGTGATGTCGACTACAAAATTGTATGAACGCATATCACCCAGTAACCTCACAAAACATCGTTCATTGAATTTTACAAACTCTTTTGCCAAACGGATTTTATTTGTAAAAGAATCTTCCAGGTAATTCTGAATAAAAACATCTCCCGGGATTCCCGGAATATGTTCTTCCACCAAAGTGTTTAAATGGGTGAGATAGGTAATGCGGTTTGGCGAAAGCAAATGTTCCAGTTCAAGCCCATAAACCCGTGTTGCATCAGCCTGCTTCACATAATAATGGTCGTAGTTATCATTGAATTTATTTACGATGCGGATGCGAAAAGGCATCGAATTTGCGAAGCTGCAAAAATCAATTCTTGCAACATCCAAATGTCCTACAAAACTCAGGTCGCCTTCTGTTTTAAGCGTGGCATACATCTTCACTAATCCTTCACGGATAAAATCCCAATGCTTCATATCGTACACGGCCGTTTCCCACAGGGTTTCTTTTCCGTGTTTGTCTTTCAACGGAACGGAATAGGTGAAGTGCAATAGATCCCTGTATGAAACCGGAAGTTTTATTTCGCGCCCATGGTTCTTCAAATAGTTCCTTAGCCGGTCGTTTACGGGAAAGATCGGTTTCTTTTTTGATGGCTTATTGGTTTCATCAGGCTGTAAGGCATTCTGCAGATCGGAAAAACTCATGAATGAAATTAGCTAATAATTGAGAATTGAAAATTGAAAGTTGAAAGAGCTGTTTTGATAAGATAGAAGTAAGAAAATGGAAGATAGAATACAGTAAAAAGAATTTGGAGAATCTGCGAATGATAGAGAAAGAATAGCATTTGAAACTGCTTACCGATAACTGCTCAATGCTTACCTTCATCAGTGTTTACCTCCTGCCAAATAGTTTACCTAATCAGAGCATTTAGCAGGAGGGTACTGGAGTTTAAAGCAGTTGGTTTCTCTGGATACATGATAATAGGATACTGCTCAACTGGCTTTCGTTCGGATGTTGGATCTTTAAAAAAGTTTTTCTGTGGATTTGGTCAGCTTATTCAAAGGATATGATCAACGTTTTCAGGACAAAGGATCAACTGGTTTCAAAGGATATGATTGGGTCAGGATACTGGCGGTACTGGATTTAAAAAAGAAGTTGACTGATATTGGATTTTAGAACACCGGTTTTTTAAATTGGATATTGGATAAGTTTGGTGTTTTGGTTTTTTCTGGATATTGGCTGATTGATATTATCAATCAACTTCTGGTACAAAAATAATTGGCGGATGGTTGGTGAACAATAGCGGATTTGCTTCATTTTACTTTCTCAGTATTTACCGCAGAGATAGGAAAGTTGCTGTAAGTGATTCGTAAAAATACGTTGCCAAGCAGGCCTCATCCCAACCCCTTTCCAAAAGAGAAGGGCAAGAAAAAGCCACGACTGGCGTGGCTTTCAGGTTTAGTTTGTTCAGGGAAAAAATCAGTTTCCCAGCGCTTGTATAATGTCGTATTTGGTAACTATATGGTAATTGCCTGACTCATCTTTTCCCAGAACAGCACCATTTTCTTTGGTGATCAGGTTGCTTAATCTTTCCAAAGGTGTATCAAACGAAACAACCGGGTAAGCCGGTTCGATCACTTCTGCTACTTTTCTCGTTTTAATATCCTGCCCGTTGTTCATCATTTTACTGAACAATCCACTCTCGCTTATGGCACCAACCACATCTCCTTTAGTAATAACGGGTAAATTCTCAATATTGTATTTCTGCATCAGTTCAACTGCTTCGGTAACGCTGTTCTCAGGGGTAACGGTCAGCAATTTTTTTGAGCCTCGCCCGCTTACAATGTCCTTGAATGTTTTTACATCAAGGAAACCCCGTTCGATCATCCATTGATCATTATAAATTTTTGCAACATAGCGGCTGCCATGATCATGGAAAATACAAACGACAACATCATCTTTTTTAAGAAGGCCTTTTAATTGCATCAAACCCTGAAGGCAACTTCCGGCACTGTAACCGCAAAACAAACCTTCTTCTTTTGCAATACGACGCGCCATCACTGCTCCATCTTTATCCGTTACTTTTTCAAAACGGTCGATCATGCTCATGTCGTAGTTTGCAGGTACAAAATCCTCGCCAAATCCTTCGCTGATGTAAGGATAAACTTCTTTTTGATCAATTTCTCCTGTGTCAAAATATTTTTTTAGTAAAGAACCATACGAGTCAATCGCCCAAACCTGTATGTCCGGATTTTTTTCTTTTAAAAATTTTCCAGTACCAACGATCGTTCCACCAGTTCCGGTTGCAACAACAAGATGCGTTACTTTTCCATCTGTTTGTTCCCATATTTCCGGTCCGGTTTGTTCGTAATGTGCCAAACGGTTGGCAAGATTATCGTATTGATTTACGTACCACGAGTTCGGCACTTCCTGAGCAAGGCGTTTCGAAACGGAATAATAAGAACGCGGGTCTTCAGGTTCAACATTCGTCGGGCAAACAATTACTTCTGCGCCAACAGCCTTTAGTATGTCTGCTTTTTCTTTCGATTGTTTATCGGTGGTAGTGAAAATACATTTGTATCCTTTCACACATGCAGCCAGTGCAAGCCCCATCCCGGTGTTGCCGCTTGTTCCTTCAATAATGGTGCCGCCGGGTTTTATTTTTCCTTCCTGTTCGGCAACCTCGAGCATCTTTAATGCCATACGGTCTTTGATGGAATTGCCCGGATTAAAATATTCAACTTTTGCCAGCACGGTGCATGGCAGTTCTTTGGTTATTTTATTCAAGCGGATCAGCGGAGTATGCCCGATCGTTTCAAGAATATTATTTTTAATATCCATAAAATTTCTATTGAATGCAAAGGTAAGATTTTGTTCGTGGCGGGCTTTCCCTAAAAGTGAAAAAAAAGTGAACAATGGGTTTCTCTATATAAACGATAGGGTAATGACTGAATGTATACTTATTGGCGGATGTCCGATATCCGACAGAAAGTGCATCAGTAATTTTAAAACACGTTCTTGATCCTGTTCGTGGTTTTTCTTTTTTGTTACCGGCATTAGTTCTTTTTTCATCATCCTTGCGTCGCACCTGCCTACCGCAGGCAGGCTTTTGTACAGCAACAAGTCTATTCAGCGCTTTACTAACAGTAACAAACAACCGGTTTTAGTACGTCGTAGTTGTGTATCCAATAATTTACGTGTCTTAAATGATCTTTTACATCTGCCGGCATCTCATCTTCAGTATTTACATTTTTAAGATTGCAACAAAAACTATTTTAATAATCGGAGCAGGATTTGTATAATTATTTGAGGAACCTGCTGCAGATGATCGTCGCTCCATGAGCCAAAGTGGTTTTAAAAAGTTGTTGATTTTTTTTAAATAATTTTATTAGTATCCCTATTAAAACGACATCAGGTAATAGTAATATTCTGGTTTTGAAATTTATGACGCTTTCAATTTCGATCTTGTTTTCTGCAAAAAATAATCAATTAACTTGCCCTGTCACTATTAGCCACTTGACCAATAACTATATTTTCGGCAGGCCTTCTTTAGAAATCATCCTAAAAACTTAAATTCATTAAATGAATCTGTAGGTCAGGCGGCTTAAAACAGAATTAAAATCATTAACAAGAATTGAACATTTTTCAGAAATGGATAAGGCAATCATTATTACAAACGGGTTACTCGCGACTGATAACGCAAAAACTGCACACGGTTTGATCCGCGAAAGCAACCGCTTTGAAATCGTTGCCATTGTTGATTTTGCCAGTGCGGGAAAAGATGCTGGCGAAGTTCTTGACGGAAAAAAAAGGAATATCCCTGTTATTAAGAGCATTGAAGAAACACTCCATCTGAAACCTGCATATTGTATTGTTGGCGTAGCAACTGCTGGCGGCGTTTTCCCGGGTGACCTGATCGAAGAAGTAAAATCTGCAATAAAAAATAAACTCTCGGTTATAAACGGCTTGCACGATCATTTAATAGAGAGACAGGATATAAAAGAGCTTGCAGAAGAAAACGAGGTAACGTTGATAGATATACGAATTCCTAAAAAAAGAAAGGATCTGCATTTCTGGACTGGGGATATTTTTAAAATGAAAACACCTGTCATTGCCGTTATAGGTACTGATTGCGCATTGGGCAAACGAACGACAACACGTTTTGTAATGAATGAATGCCGGGAAGCAGGCATCAATGCGCAAATGATTTATACGGGGCAAACAGGTTGGCTGCAGGGTGGTAAATACGGTTTTATTTTTGATTCAACGTTGAATGATTTTGTTTCGGGTGAACTGGAACATGCAATTCTTACCTGTGATAAAAAAACAAATGCTGATGTGATTTTGATTGAAGGCCAGTCTGCATTGCGCAATCCAACCGGGCCTTGCGGTTCTGAAATGCTAATTTCCGGGAATGCAAAGTCGGTTATTCTTGTTCATGCTCCTAAAAGAAAATACTATGAACATGATCCGGCGTGGGGAGAAATTCATTCTGTTGAAACAGAAATTGAACTGATCCGTTTATTAGGCTCAACAGTCATTGCGATTGCATTGAACACCGAACATTGTACAAATGAAGAAGCATTTGCTTTTCAGAAAGAATATGAACAACGAACGAAACTCCCGGTGATGTTGCCGCTGCAGGAAGGATGTGCGAAAATTTTAACGCCAATAAGAGAATTGCTAATAAACAAGAACAAAGCTTAAACACGAATTTGAACGAATTTTTACGAATCATATTCGAGAAAATTCGTTCAAATTCATATTTCAAATTCGCATATAATGAAGATCAAATCAATTAGCGCCTATAAAAAAAATCTTGCCTTGCAAAAGCCATATACTATTGCAAGGGAAACGATCACGGATGTGGAGAATGTTTTTTTTGAGGTGGAACTTGAAAACGGGATCAAAGGGATTGGTGCTGCTAATCCTGCGCCTGAAGTTGTAGGCGAAGGTCCCGATCAGACATTTCAGAACCTGCAGTCAGAATTTGTTGCAGACATGATAGGGAAAGATATCCGCCAGTTCCTGCATCTTATTTATACTGCAAAAAGCCATTTTAAAAATTTACCCGGAACACAAGCTGCTATTGATATAGCATTGCATGATGCTTTTGGAAAATTTCTTGACATTCCTGTTGTTGATTTTTACGGCAGGCATCACCGTAAGTTGCTGACCTCGGTAACAATCGGCATCAAAGATGTGAAAGGCACGATCGAGGAAGCAAGTGAGTATCAAAAGAAGAAATTCAAAGTACTGAAAGTAAAAATAGGTTTGGATGCCGAATCAGATGCAGAGAGAATAATAAAACTGCGTGAAAAATTCGGCGTTCATTTTATTATCCGTGTGGATGCGAATACAGGTTACGATTTTGATCAACTCAGGGCATTTTTGGAAAAAACAAAAAAAGAGAATGTGGAATTGATCGAACAACCGATGAAACCTTCTATTGACAAAGATCTGCAAGCATTACCTGAAGAAGTGAGAAAAAAATTAGCTGCAGATGAATCATTAAAAAACGAACGGTCAGCATTAAAACTTTCACAGGAAAATTTATACGGCATTTTTAATATCAAGCTGATGAAATGCGGAGGTATTGCAGGCGCCCATGAAATTGCAACGATTGCAAAGCCAGCAAATATCGATCTGTTCTGGGGTTGCAACGACGAAAGTATTGTTAGTATTACGGCTGCATTGCATGCTGCATTTTCCTGCCCGCATACCAAATACCTCGATCTTGACGGCAGTTTAGACCTTGCAGAAGATGCAGTAAGCGGTGGATTTGCTATTGAAGATGGTTATATGTTTCCTAATGATAAGCCGGGTTTGGGAGTGGAGATTTTGTAACTTACTACGTTTCCAACAAACAAAATCCATACGGCTCTAAGATCAGGTATTCATTATCTCTACCGACTGTGATATTTTTTTCCTGCCAATGATCGTATAATTTTTCCGGTGACTTGCCGTGTTCTTTGAACGCATACCAGGTGAGGTAGGATGTATGCTCACTGAAATTAAAAATGCAATACAGTTTTTTAGTATCATAGGCACGCAGATAAGCTGCTACATGAATATTGTGTGGCGTGAGCCAGGTAAGATTTTTCAGATCAGCTACTACAGAAAGTTTTTTTCGTATGCTGATGAGTTTTTGTGTAGCAGAAAAAACGTTTTTCTCAACGGTTCCCTCTACATCAATATTTTTATTTTTTTCCCAATTGATAATTGGCCGGTGCATCCAGCGGTTGTCATAACTTTTCCCGGGATCGTTCAGGTAAGAATAATCATTCGTGTACCCAACTTCATCGCCATAAAATAGCATTGGTATTCCGCCAATAAAAAAACTATGTGCCTGCATCATAATGATCTTGCCGATGGAGATTTCAATCGCATGATCATTCTTTTCCGATAATGCTTTTTCCAACCCGCACAATGATGCCAGCGACCCACTGATCCGGGCATCCTGTGTTTTCGGGTTTACAGAGAATAACGCGCCGGTTGAAGGCGAGCTGTAATAATTCCCGGAATAATATTCTTTCAAAAATCTCCGGTGTTCATACGCATTGAAGCCTGCCTGCTCGATCATATAATCATCATAACCCAAACCGATATCATCGTGGCAGCGTGTATAACTGATCCATGTTGTGCCGAAAGGTTTTTTCAAAATCTCGTGTTGCGCCGCAAGCATCACTTTAATGTTTCCTGTTGCGAGCGCATCCCATTGCAGAGCCATGTGGGTCGCATTGTAAGCAACATCACATTCTTTTGCTGTGTATTCATCGGTGCCGAAATATTTCATGATGGCGGCAGGTGCCACAATTGCTTCGCCAAGCAAAGCCATGCCCGGTGCTGCAACAAGCACACACTGTTTTATCAGGCGGAGAAGTGTGTGTGCTTGTGGTAGATTCTGGCAAGTTGTTCCGATCTGCTTCCAGATAAATGCAGGTGCATCGATGCGCAAAATATCCACGCCGAGATTGGCATAGAAGAAAATATTTTCCAGCATTTCCAGCAATACTTCAGGATTGGTATAATTCAAATCCCATTGATAATCGTGGAAAACAGTCATCACCCATTTGTCACAGTCATGCACATACGTAAAACTGCCTGGAGCTTTTTCGGGAAAAATTTCCGGCATGTCTTGTTCAAACGCATCAGGCACTAAACGGTCGTCGTACATGTAATAATAATGCTGGTATTTTTTGTCGCCTTGTTTTGCTTTCTCTGCCCATTCATGTTTTTGAGAAGTATGGTTGAGAACGATATCGATCATCAAATACATATTCTCATCGCTCATTTTTTTCTGAAGATTTTTTAGATCTTCCAATGAGCCGAAACGTTCATCCACTTTTCTGAAATCAGAAACCGCATAACCACCGTCGCTTTCTCCTTGCGGGCTTTCGAAGACGGGCATCAGGTGCAAAAAATTAACGCCGAGTTTTTTGAAATAATCGATTTTGTCAACAAGATTTTGAAGGTTGCCACAAAACCTGTCGACATACAAACTCATTCCCGTTATTTGATTACTCAAAAACCAATGTTCATCTTTTGTATCATCTCTTTGTTTTAATGAAGCCGGACGGGTAATATGTGCATTTAATATTGTTTGCAAAAGCTGTTTGAAGTATTCATTACTTTTTTCATTATCGCCATAAATAGTTTTATATAAAGATTGAATGGCATCTGCATTCGCAATAAAACGTGCATAGAATGAGTTGTCTTTTCCGCTGATATCAATTCCTGATTTCGGGAGTGTGGAGTTGATCTGCTGATGAAGCTTTTGTTGGTACATGTTGGTTATCGGTTTTCAGTCAACGGTCGTCGGGTTGCTTATTTCGATCATTCATTATAAAATTAAAGTTTCTGCAGCTGACTGACGACTGTCGACCGATGACTACTTAAAGATATCATTATTCAAATGCTTGAACGCTTCCATAGCTCCGAGATATTCGCAGGTTCGTGCGCCGGCCTTGTTTGCATTGGCAACAATATGTTCCCATTTTTCTATTGGTAAATTCTGAATATCTGAAACGTTCATATTACTTAATTGGTATAACACGGCGCCAACAAACGCATCGCCTGCGCCGGTTGTGTCGACAGGTTTTACGGGAATGCTTTCCACAATTGTTGTTGTGTTATTTGCGCCAAGCAATGTTCCGTCTTTTCCAAGTGTGATCGCAAATACTGCTTTTGTTTTTTCAAGTAATGATGTTGTTGCATCTTCCAGGGTTGCTTTGCTGGTGATCAGCATTGCTTCCTCATCGCTTACTTTGAAGAAATGGCAACTCTGTAAAAAATTCCACGACTGATCAATGAATGATTGTTTATTGCTCTTAAAGAGAAGATGGCGATAATTAGGATCGAAGCTGATGAAAATATTTTGCTGCAATGCTTTTTGCAAAAGGCTTTCATAAGCAACCTGCAATGGGCCATGCAAAAATGCTGTAGCAGAACCAAAATGAATGATGGAGAATTCTTCGAGTGGAATATCTTCCACTTCATGTCTTGTTAGTTCTCCATCTGCTCCGCGGTTAAAAACAAAATCACGCTCACCATCTTCCATTAATGACACAAATGCAAACGTGGTGAAATGTTTGTTATCAAGTAGCATCCATTTTGTAGCAACCCCAAATTCCTGCATCACATCGATGAGTTGCCTGCCGAAGGGATCGTTGCCGACTTTTGCTGCAAGTTCAACAGTTCCCCCTAAGGCAGCAATTGCAGCAGCTACATTTGTAGGGGCGCCACCGGGTTTCTTCAAAAAATTTTGTCCTTGCGATAATGATTTGCCTTTGTCTGTACAGATCATATCGATCAGGGCTTCGCCGATGCAGAGAATTTTTTTCATACACTTTTAGAATTTTGTTGCCGGATACCTGTTACTGGTAACCGGTATCCGGAAATGCGGGTAGCCATGACTGTTAGAGACCTGTTCAATAGTATTCATGCGGTACAAGAGTGCGACGCAACGATGCTTAATAGAATTCCGATGCTGGTTACATAATTTTTCTTAAGCCTATCAGGTTTTTGTAAATCCCGAATCGGCATGTTCGTTTCAAAACGTGATAGGTTTAATCAATGTGCTGAACCCGCAGGGATTACTGTATCATCAGTTATATGGTCTTTTTTTATCCGCATGGTAGCTAATGCCGCCAGCAACAATAACACACCTGCAAACGAAATTGCAGCTGCAGGATTTCCGCCTAAAAAGTTTTTATAAATAAACCCGAATGATAATGTCTGCAATATCATCGGAACAACGATCATCATGTTGATGATGCCCATATATACGCCATATCTTTCTTTAGGTATGTTTCCCACAACCATTATATATGGAACCCCCATCATGCTTGCCCATGCTATTCCAAAACCAACCATTGGCGCAAACAATAAATTTTTATTGGTAATATGGGGAAATATTAGCAGCGCAATTCCTGCAAGAAATAAGCAAGTGATGTGAACATACTTTGCACTGAATTTCCTGGCAAGCCATACTAACCCAAATGCAGATACAAATGTTACAATATTATAAAAACCGTTTACCTTGCCTGCCCACACTACAGCCTGTTCATACATTTCTTTATTGCCTTCAGGAGTTGTGTTGAATACAGATTTTGCAATACTTAATGAAACGAATTGCCAATAGCAGAACATCGCATACCATTGAAACAAATACACCAACGCCAGTTGCCACATGATCTTCGGCATGTCTTTTATTGCAGAGAAAATTTCTCTTAATGGTTCAAGTATCCCTGATTTTCTTGAACGTAGTTCGGCCAGTTCTTCATCGGTAGGCGGTATCTCCGGTGTTTTGGTTATTGACCAGATAACAGAGGTAATCGAACAAAAAGCGCCGACAAAAAAAGAACCAAATACCCAATAAGGAATGCCGGATTGCCCGTCGCTGGTTTTTGTTTCACCGGTTATTATGTTTTTAAAAAAACCGAGCGATAAATTGGCAAGTGTGATTCCTAATCCTGTAAAAAAACTTTGTGTCAAAAAACCTAAAGGCCTTTGCGAATCGGGTAATTTATCGGCAATAAATGCGCGATAAGGTTCCATAGCTGTGTTGTTGGCTGCATCAAGTATCCACAATAATCCTGCAGCCATCCATAATGCCCGGCTGAATGGAAATGCAAATAAACAAAGGCTGCAGCATATAGCGCCTGTGAGAAAATAAGGTTTTCGCCTGCCCCAGCGGGGGTGCCATGTCCGGTCGCTCATTGCACCGATTAATGGTTGGATCAGCAAACCTGTCATCGGCCCTGCAAGATTCAGGAAAGGAAGTTGCTCTGGTTTGGCGTGTAAAAAAGTATATAGCGGGTTAATCGCTGTTTGCTGCAAACCAAAACTGTACTGAATGCCGAAGAAACCGACATTCATATTGATGATCTGCCAGAAGGAGAGATGGGGCTTACTGAGAGCCATAAGCAATCGTTATTGGTTCTATTTGCGGGCAATGTCCGCAATCGTTTTTTTCTCCAGAATTCTCAGGTTGGCATCGCGTACTTGCGCCATAGCATCATGCAACCCGCAACTTTTTTCATCACAATTCCTGCACTTTTCATAAAAATATAAACTCACACACGACACAAGCGAGATCGGCCCGTCGAGCAGCCGCATCACCGTTGCAAGCTGAATATCTTTCGGGTTCTTTGCAAAATAATACCCGCCGCCTTTTCCTTTTTTGCTGTCGAGGATCTTTGCTTTTTTTAATTCAAGCAAAATATTCTCTAAAAATTTAAGCGGGATCTTTTTCTTTTTAGATATCTCGGCTATCAATACCGGTTCATTATTTTCCTTCTGTGCGAGATACATCAAAGCCTGAAAAGCATATTGCGTTTTTTTCGACAACATTCGTTTACCGATTTATCCTACAAATTAATTTTTTTTCTTTAATAACAAACAGCCGTGTTAAAAGTTATATGCCCAAGACGTCTTTCATGCTAAACACTCCTTTTTTGTGATGTATGAATTCCGCCGCCAAAACCGCGCCGGTAGCGAACCCTTGCCTGTTATGGGCTGTGTGGGTGATCTCGATATCATCGATCGGGGAGGAATATTTTACCTGGTGCGTGCCCGGTGCCGGGTCAATGCGTTCGCTAAAAATTTCAAGCTCGTAAGGGTTTGTACTGCCGTGGTTCACCCATTTTGTTTTGCGTGAGATTTTTTCCATTATCTGCTCGGCTATAGAAATGGCAGTTCCGCTCGGCGCATCCCGTTTTTGCGTGTGATGCGTTTCTGTGATTGCTACATTGTACTCGGCATGGTTCGCCATCAGTTGGGCGAGATGTTTGTTGATCTCAAAAAAAATATTTACGCCGATGCTGTAATTGCTCGAATATAAAAATGATCCGTTGCTATCCAGGCAATATTTTTTTACTTCCTCATATTTATCCAGCCAGCCGGTCGACCCGCATATAACAGGAACGCCTAACCGAAGACATTTCATCACGTTGTCATAGGCACTGTGCGGGCTGCTAAATTCGATAGCCGCATCCGCTTTCGACATATTTTCTTTGTTCAGGTCATTTACATTGTCCAGGTCGATTTTCAAAACAATTTCATGACCGCGTTTCAGCGCAATTTCTTCAATGGCTTTTCCCATTTTGCCGTAGCCGATTAATGCAATTCTCATCTTGTAATTTTTATATAGTGTAATGCAAAGAAAATAAGAAATAAGAAATAAAAAATAAGAAATGATGAAGTATGTTTTGATACCAGCTTCAGTTTTTCATAGCGTCATCGTTGCGTCGCAATCCGTTCATCAGTTGTGCTACTATTGAGCAACAGCTTAAACTAAAAGATTATTTATAAATATCAAACAACTTTTTCGGCCTGGCTTTATGAATGTCTAAAACAAGGGCAAGTCCCGCAGCATTAGTGCCTTCAATGATATCCGGTTTGATGCTGATGCTTAAATCGCTGTTTACATTGAATTCTTTCAAATGTGCATCAACAGTGGCGTCTACAATATTCAATGCATAAAAAAGAAGGAAGAACAAAACGGAATAATCTTCATTCTTACGGAAATAGTCGCGGTAATTTTGCAGGCTTGTTCCGGTATATGAACTCGGATTTAAATTCCCGTATTGATCATAAAAAGCAGGTTTTAGTTTCGAATCAATTCGCGAAAAGCTATCTGTGTTATTCCAGCTTCCATTGGCAAAAACAGCTAATGCATATCGTGTTTTGTTGAACCAGTTCCTGTTATCAAAAAAAGTATAGGTAGGAATTCCAACGGCAGCCCAAACAATCGGCACTTTCCAGTATTTCTTGTTGTATATCTGTCCAAGCCCTGGAAAAACAGCGGAATATAATGAAGCCCTTCCGGGGTTATAAGCTTTCTTTATTGCACTATCTTTTTTTACTACAGAAGAATCTTTTGAATGGATTTTTGAAATAACCGTATCCGGTTTAATGATAACCGTATCCTTTTTCTGCGAGTAGCCTGCGATTTTCAGTGATAATAAAATCAAAAATAAAACGAAGGATCGTTTTGCAACATTCATACCTTTTTGCTTAGTTAACAGACACGCCTAACTGGTCCAAAATTTTATTTAATTCCTGCACAGAGTAATACTCGATCAAAATACTTCCGTTTCCTTTTTTTGTATGGTCCAGTTTTACACGTGTACTGAAATGCGAAGCTAAGGTATCCTCTATTTTCTTGAAAGCTTGTGGCAGCGTAGCTTTTACGGAATTTTTAACAGCAGTATCCCCTTTATACATTTTGCGCACCAACTCTTCTGTCTGGCGTACAGAAAGCCCTTTGCTTTTTATTTCGTTAAAAATATAAAGCTGTTTATCTACAGTGTCTACATTGATCAATGCACGTGCATGCCCCATGCTCAATGCATTCTGGCGAACGGCAACCTGTATGTCTGGTGGCAATTTTAATAAGCGGATATAATTTGCAACTGTACTTCTTTCTTTGCCCATCCGTTCTGCAACTTCTTCCTGTGTATGGCTTAACTCTTCCATCATGCGTTTATAACTGAATGCAATTTCCATGGCATTCAGATCTTCTCGTTGCAGGTTCTCCAACAATGCGAGTTCAAGCAATTGCTGGTCGTTTGCAGATCGTATATATGCGGGAATATCTTTCAGACCGGCAATCTTCGCAGCACGGAAACGGCGCTCACCTGAAATTAACCTATACTTGCCCGTTAGTAATTTTGAAACCGTTACGGGTTGAATGATATCATGAAGTTTTATAGATAATGCGAGTTCGTTCAATGCCTGTTCATCAAAATCACGGCGTGGTTGTTTCGGGTTTGTTTCTATCTGATCTAATGGAATGCGTAGTGTTCCTGTCACCGATTCTACAACCGATGTTTTTAAAATACCGGATGTTGTTTTTAAATCATCGTCGATATTCTGCAATAAAGAACGTATTCCTTTACCAAGCGCTTCTTTGTCTTTTTTATTGGGGGTGCTCATTGTATGAAAATTCGGGTTCTAAAATTTGTTGGGATGTTCTAACATATACCGTATCATCTCACCAATCTCAGTATTTTTATTTACCAGCTCTGCATATTCGTGACGGTTGATGTACTCATAACTGTTTAAAAAATCAAGCAATATTCCTACTTCCTCATTTGCCATTTCCGCGTCGTAAAATTTTGCATCAAAATAATCGCGGCTTCTTTTTCTTTTAAACCCGTCTGCGAGGTGCAGGCAAACAGATCGGGATGCATCTTGCAATTTTTCTTTCAATCCCGGAGCTTCCAATGGCGGAATATTTTTAGATACTGAAAAAATATCCAGGGCTAATTCATAAGCTCGCTGATAAACTGCAGAATTCTTATAATCGCCCATAGCTGTTTATGATAAATTTGGTGTTTTTCTGATTGACTGTTGTACCCCTGAAATTCAAAAATAAATTATTCCAATATCCTTTCTTCCTGGCTGATTTTTGTCATATTGTTTTTTTGAAGAACTTCTTTGGCAAGATTGAGATAGTTCACAGCCCCTTTGCTATATGCGTCATATAATATCACCGGTTTTCCAACGCTTGGCGCTTCACTTATTTTTGTATTGCGGTGGATGATGGTGCTAAAAACCATTTCGTCAAAATGTTTGCGCACTTCACTTACAACCTGGTTACACAAACGGAGCCGTCCGTCATACATCGTCATTAAAATTCCTTCGATTGCCAGGTTCGGGTTGAGCCTGTTCTGAACGATTTTTATAGTGTTCAATAATTTCCCTAAACCTTCCAATGCAAAAAATTCTGTTTGCACGGGAACGATCACAGAATCGGAAGCAGTGAGGGCATTTACTGTTATTAATCCAAGTGATGGGGAACAATCGATAACTATAAACTGGTATAAATCTTTAATTGGCTCAAGAATATTTTTTAATACACTTTCGCGGTTCGGATAATTGATCATTTCAATTTCCGCACCCACCAGGTCGATGTGAGAAGGAATAACATCAAGGTTCGGGATTTCTGATTTCAATATCACATCTTTTGCAGGGGTTCCATTCACCATGCAATCGTACAAACTTTGTGTGATATTGTGCAGGTCGAAACCTACGCCGGTCGTACTGTTTGCCTGGGGATCTGCATCCACGAGCAACGTTTTAAATTCAAGTACAGCAAGGCTTGCTGCAAGATTAATTGCAGACGTGGTTTTTCCCACACCACCTTTTTGATTTGCTACTCCGATAATTCTTCCCATGTTTTTTAGTCGTCAGTTGTCAGTTATCAGTCGTCAGTTATCAGTTTTCGGTTATCAGTCATCGGGCGACTGACGACCGAAAACTGACGACCGAATATCTCTCCAATCGCCAACACTGCAAAATTTAGTTATCCCTTTTTATCAACAAAAAATCATAATTGGCAAAAATAAGGCTTCGGCATAAATTGTGGCAACAATCGTTCTTCCATCTTGTTATTGATGATTAATTATGTATACGATTATTTCAGGCACCAACAGGGCAGACAGTAATACCATCAAAGTCGCCAGGCATTATGAGCAATTGTTGAACCAAAAAGGTATTGAAACGGCATTTTTATCGCTGCTGGGATTGAATGTGCTGGAGCGCAACCCTGAGTTTGAAAAAGCAGAAAGCGAAAAACTGATACCCGCCACAAAATTTATTTTCGTTTCCCCAGAATATAATGGCAGCATTCCCGGCGTGTTGAAAGCAATGTTTGATATTTCAGATATTCAGAAAGCATGGTGGGGAAAAAAAGCATTGCTCACAGGTGTGTCAACAGGCAGGGCAGGGAATCTTCGCGGAATGGAGCATTTAACGGGGATTTTGCATTATTTGAAAATGTTTGTACATCCTGACAAATTGCCAATCTCCGTAGTAAATAAATTGTTCAACGAACATGGGGATATCGCCGACAAAGCAACATTGAAAGCTATAGAAACACAGGTTGATGAATTTATCAATTTCTGATCTTAAAAAAATTATATGCGCAATTCAGGTTTTATATTGATAGTAACAGGCATCATGCTGCTGCTCGATTTTTACGTTTTCCAGGCAGTGAAAGTAGTAAGCCAGAATGCTTCACCAAAATGGAAAACGATCATCAGCATCGCATACTGGTCGCTTTCTGTTTTGGTGATCACGTTCTTAATATTGATGCAATTCGTCAGCTTTGAAAGCTTTCCCAGATCGATACGGAATTATTTGTTGGCAACGGTGTTGGGATTATTATTTGCCAAGTTATTGGCAGCTGTTTTTCTGCTTATTGATGATCTGCGGCGCTTAGTGCAATGGTGCAGTGGAAAATTATTTTTCAGGAATACGGAAGGTGAAAATTTAAGTGGCGAAGGCATTTCCCGTTCTGTTTTTTTGAGCTGGATCGGGTTAGGTGTTGGCGGAGGTTTGTTTTCAACGTTGGTATATGGTTTCAGCAATAAATATAATTATCATATTAAGCGGGTTCAATTGTCATACGATAATCTTCCCAAATCTTTCAGAGGATTGAAAATTGTTCAGATATCAGATGTTCACTCAGGAAGTTTTACCAATAAAAAAGCAGTTGAAAAAGGGATAGAAAAAATTTTGAATGAAAATGCTGATCTCATTTTATTTACCGGCGACCTTGTTAATGACCGTGCCGTTGAAATGAAAGATTATATGGATGTGTTCAACAAACTGAAAGCGCCGATGGGTGTGTTTTCCACACTCGGCAACCACGATTATGGCGATTACGTACATTGGGATTCTGAAGAAGCAAAGCGTAATAACCTTGAGCACGTAAAACAAATTCATGGCGAGTTAGGATGGAGGTTATTGATGAATGAACACGTGAAATTGGAAAGGAATGGTGAACAGATCGCATTGATCGGGATTGAGAACTGGAGTGCAAAGGCACGTTTCCCGAAACATGGAAAAATGGTTGAAGCATATCCCGGTGCGGAAAAATATCCGTTCAAAATTTTAATGAGCCACGACCCGAGCCATTGGGATGCAGAAGTTCGTCCGAAATATGCTGATATTGATCTTACATTATCCGGCCACACACATGGCATGCAGTTTGGTGTTGAATTGCCTGGGTTTAAATGGAGCCCTGTTCAATATGTATACAAACAGTGGGCAGGATTATATGAAGAAGGAAAACAAAAATTATATGTGAACCGGGGTTATGGTTTTATCGGATATCCCGGCCGTGTTGGAATCCTTCCTGAAATCACTGTGATCGAGTTGGTGTAATGCCAGGCTATAAAGATGACAGATAGAAAGTGCAACTTACAATTTGGGACTGTCATCTGCCATCTAACAACTGTTATCTATTTTTCAAACTATTAACGTGCAGTTAAAACATTTTAACACATTAATAAACGTTATACGCAAAAGTTGGAAATATTTTTGAATCTAAATTAATAACCCAAAAAGAAATTGCATGAAAGCGAAATCATTGTTAGTATCATTCCTTTTAACTATTATTATTGCAGGCAGTTCTTATGCCCAGGGATTTCAATTAGGTGTCAAAGGTGGAGTTAACGTTTTTAAGGTTACAGATAATGGAGGTTCAAGTTCTGCTTTAAACAATGAGTTTAAATTTGGCTATAGTCTCGGTGGGTTTGCAGTTTTGAATTTGAGCAAACATGTGGGAATTCAACCGGAACTTATTTGGAGCGAATATCAGACAAGAACTGCCGATGATGCTAATACAGTCTACACTGATCTCTGGAATTCGCATAATATATCTTTAAATTATTTGACCATACCGGTCTTATTGAACTTATCTCCTTCTAAAATACTGACAGTTCAGGTAGGCCCGCAATTCGGGGTGTTGATTAATCAATCTCAAACATTTGTAAACAATGCAAAAGATGCGTTTAAAAAAGGGGATTTTTCAATGGTTGGCGGTGTTCAATTGAACCTTGCATGGTTTAAAGTTGGTGGACGATATGTTGTTGGCTTAAGCAACATTTCTGATGTACCTAATACAAATCAGTGGAAAAATCAAGGTTTCCAACTTTATCTTGGTTTCAGGATTATATAAAAATTTTCATACGGTTAAGGTTTAGGGTGTAGGGTTTAGGGCAAATGGCTTAATAAAAATAAGCTGATGCCTTAAGCCCTTTTTCATTTGTTTATTTACGCATCAATCGTATACAATTGTCAATTTATTTGTTGGCATCAAACTTGACTATTATACCTTCTGCCCTGAAAAATAGGATAATTCCAGATCAGGTGTTATTTTGTCATTGATTATTTAATATGAAAGAATCGAACTTTTTACTACGCGCAGAAGACGAGCTTGACTTTATGCCGATCATTCCATTGAATGAAAGCGATAATGAAAGCCTCAATGATGTTGAAATTCCCAACGAACTACCAGTGCTGCCTTTACGCAATACAGTACTTTTTCCCGGAGTGGTTTTGCCGATAACTGTGGGACGAGATAAGAGTATTAAAGCTGTAAACGATGCATACAAGGCTGACAAATTGATAGGTGTGCTTGCGCAAAAAGACAGTACAATAGAAGACCCGACGGTTTCCGACCTCGTGGATATCGGAACAATTGCAAAGATCGTTAAGCTGATAAAAATGCCCGATGGTGGAACAACAGTGATCATCCAGGGAAAACGCCGGTTTAAACTCTCGGCAATTACAACTGACGATCCGTATTTTAAAGCACAGGTGGAATTATTAAAAGAAGAAGAAGCCCCGAAAGAGCAGGATTTCGAAGCATATATTTCCAACATAAAAGATATTGCTACGCAGATTATCCAGCTCTCCCCGAATATTCCTTCGGAAGCAGGAATTATTTTAAAAAATATTGAAAACCCGTCTTTCCTTATTCATTTTATTTCGAGCAACCTGAATGCAGAGCTGAATGACAAACAAAAAGTGCTTGAGTTAAATCATATCAAAGCACGGGCAGACCTGTTGATGCAGTTATTGCAACGCGAATTGCAATTTGCAGAGTTAAAAAACAAACTGACCAACAAAACAAAAACAGAATTAGATAAGCAACAACGTGAGTATTTTTTACAGCAACAATTAAAAAGCATTAAAGACGAATTAGGTGGGGATACTAATGAACGTGAATTAAAAGAGATGCAGAAAAAAGCAGAGAACAAGAAATGGCCTGCTGCTGCAAAAGAATCTTTTAAAAAAGGAATTGAGAAATTAGAAAGAATGCATCCGAGCACGCCGGATTATTCTGTTGTATATAATCATCTCGACCTGATGCTTGATCTTCCCTGGAATGAATACACAGAAGATTTATACGATCTTAAAAAAGCAAAAAAAATATTAGACCACGATCATTACGGAATGCAAAAAGTAAAGGAACGCATTCTTGAATATCTCGCTGTATTGAAATTGAAAGGGGATATGAAGAGCCCGATATTATGTTTTGTCGGCCCTCCCGGAATTGGTAAAACATCATTAGGCAAAAGTATTGCGAATGCTATCGGCAGAAAATATGTTCGTTTCAGTTTAGGTGGATTGCATGATGAGAGCGAAATACGCGGACACCGCAAAACATATATCGGTGCAATGCCGGGAAGAATTTTGCAATCGTTGAGGAAAGTAAAATCTTCTAATCCGGTTATGATCTTAGATGAGATCGATAAAGTAGGGAGTGATTTTCGTGGTGACCCGTCTTCTGCATTGTTAGAAGTGCTCGACCCGGAGCAAAATCATACTTTTTACGATAATTATCTCGAACTCGAATATGACCTGAGCAAAGTGTTGTTTGTTGCGACTGCAAATGATATCAATCATATTCAACCTGCCTTGCGCGACCGTTTGGAAATCATCGATCTCAGTGGTTATGCGATAGAAGAAAAAGTGGAGATCGCAAAACGCCATCTTGTCCCAAAACAAAAAGAAGCACATGGTTTAAAAAACATGAACTTCAGAATAAGTGATAAAATCCTTGATAAAATTATCCAGGAATATACGCGGGAAAGTGGTGTGCGTGAATTAGACAGGCAACTTGCTTCCATTATGCGTTATGAAGCGAAAGATTATGCGATCAAAGAAAAAATAAAACCAACACTTTCCTCTCATGATGTTGAAAAAATACTCGGTAAATCCCGCTACAGCAATGATATTTACAAAGTAGCCAATATGCCCGGTGTTGCAGTCGGCCTTGCGTGGACTTATGTTGGCGGGGATATTTTATTTGTTGAAACGAGTTTGAGCGATGGCAAAGGTGAATTGAAACTGACGGGTAATTTAGGGAACGTAATGAAAGAAAGTGCAAGCACGGCATTAACCTATCTGCAGTCGAATGCAAAAAAATATGATATCGATCCTGAAATATTCAGTAAGAAAACAATTCATATTCATGTGCCGGAAGGTGCTGTTCCAAAAGACGGGCCAAGTGCTGGCATTACGATGATGAGTTCGATTGCATCTGCCATAACAGGCAAACGCATCAAGCCATATCTTGCTATGACAGGGGAAATTACTTTACGTGGCCAAGTGCTTCCCGTTGGCGGGATCAAAGAAAAAGTTCTTGCAGCAAAGCGTGCCGGGTTAAAGGAAATCATCCTTTGCTGGCAAAATGAAAAAGATATACAGGAAATTGATTCTACATTTATTAAAGGCCTGAAGTTCCATTATGTAAAAACCATGCAGCAGGTTATTGAACTCGCGTTGGTATAAAACATGACAGAATTTTTACACTCCTTTAAGAAACCATTTCTCCATTTTATATGTTATTAATAACGATCAACAAAATTTTCATGTTGGTTGTTTTAAGGGTTATAATTCCTCCATTTTTATGGAGGAATTCTTTTTTGTAGCCAGGTTATGCCATACCTTTTAATCGAGGAAAATTAATAATGCAAATAGGTATGGCATACCTGTTTGCATTTATTTTTTTTGCATTTTTGTGATCTATAAAAAGTATGAAAAAAGACAAAAAGATCATCATTACTATCGACGGTTGGTCATCATGCGGCAAAAGCACTTTGGCAAAACAACTGGCTAAAGAATTAGATTATTTATATATCGATAGCGGTGCAATGTACCGTGCCGTTACTTTATATTTTTTACGCAATCATATCGACTGGACAAAACCAAAAGCAGTTGACGAAGCATTAAAAAATATTGTACTTGATTTCGCCTATAATGCGCAAAGCGGGCACAATGAGATTTATTTAAATGAAGAAAATGTAGAATACCTTATACGTGACCTGGTCATCGCGGAAAAAGTGAGTGATGTTGCCGCAATAAAAGCTGTAAGGGGTTTTGCAGTTGCACAACAACAGGAAATGGGAAAGAAAAAAGGAATTGTAATGGATGGAAGGGATATTGGTACGGTAGTTTTTCCGAAAGCAGAATTGAAAATTTTTATGACTGCTGATCAAGCTGTTCGTGTAGAAAGAAGATTCAAAGAATTGTATGCAAAAAATCCGAATATTACCATCGAAGAAGTAAGGGATAATCTTGAAATGCGTGATTATATTGATTCGCACCGCGAAATCAGCCCATTGCGACAGGCGGAAGATGCGATTGTATTGGACAATTCAAATCTTACCATGAAACAGCAATTAGACGTTGCATTGAAATGGGTAAAAGAAAAAATTGATAAGAAGAAATAAAAAAAGAAAAGCCTGTTAGTAAAATAACAGGCTTTTACTTTATTTGATCTTAGGGGTTGACTTATCTTAAGAACAACATTTCGCGGTATTTTGGAAGAACCCATTCTTTATCATCAACAAGTAATTCCAGTTTATCAACGCTATAGCGGATAGAATCAAAGTATGCTTCTTTAACCTGGCTGCAGTATGCAATTGCTTTTGTGCGGGTGTCGCTGATCGCATTTGCAACTTTTCTCGCTTCAATCATTTTTTCTACAAGGTCACTTACTTTAGCAATGTGTTCTGATATTTTGGTCAGGATTTGTTTTTGATTGCTGTAAGCACTTTCAGCAAGGCCAATATCTTTGAGGCCTTTGATGTTTTCTATCAATTTGTTCTGATATTTGATACAAGCAGGAAGAATATGGCTTGTAACCATTTCGCCCATGATACGTGCTTCGATCTGAACTTTCTTGATATATTTTTCCAGTTCAATTTCATGGCGTGCTTCCAGTTCAGCATGCGTGTAAATATCGTTGCTTTCGAATAAATGTTTTGCTTTATCCGTAACCATTGAATCGAGTGCCAGCGGAGTTGTTGGAATGTTCGGTAAACCGCGACGCTCAGCTTCATGGTGCCATTCTTCGCTGTAGCCATCGCCTTCAAACAATACTTTCTCGCTACTTACAACATACTCACGGATCACATGCATGATAGCGATTTCTTTTTTCTCGCCTTTATCTACCAATGCATCAACATCTTTTTTGAAACCTTTTAATGTTTCAGCAAGAATGGTGTTCAATGCGATCATCGGGCTTGCGCAGTTTGCAGTAGAACCAACAGCGCGGAACTCGAATTTATTTCCGGTAAATGCAAAAGGTGAAGTCCTGTTTCTGTCTGTATTATCTAATAATAATTCTGGAATGCTTCTGTGAAGGTCTAATTTCAAAATTGCTTCATCCTGTTCGTCAAATTTTGAACCTACTCTTTCTTTAACATCACCCAAAACCTTAGTGAGGTATTGTCCAACGAAAACAGAGATGATTGCCGGAGGGGCTTCGTTCGCACCAAGCCTGTGGTCGTTTCCAGCAGATGCTATAGCAGCTCTCAGGATATCTGCATAGTCATGAACAGCTTTGATAGTGTTCACAAAAAATGTCAGGAACATTAAATTGGTCTTTGGCGTTTTACCGGGTGCCAATAAATTGACGCCGGTATCAGTTGCCATACTCCAGTTATTATGTTTACCACTTCCGTTAATACCTGCGAAAGGTTTTTCATGAAGCAGTACACGCAGTTTATGACGGCGTGCAACACGATCCATAATATCCATCATCAGCAGGTTGTGGTCAACCGCAACACTAACTTCTTCGAAGATTGGAGCGCACTCAAATTGAGCAGGTGCAACTTCATTATGGCGTGTACGTAAAGGGATTCCTAATTTATAGCTTTCTGTTTCAAAATCACGCATAAAAGCATAAACGCGTTCGGGGATTGAGCCAAAATAATGGTCTTCCAGTTGTTGTCCTTTTGCAGGCGAATGCCCGAAAACTGTTCTTCCGCTTAATACTAAATCAGGGCGTGCATTAACGAAAGCTTCATCAATCACAAAATATTCCTGCTCCCAGCCTAATGTAGCAGTTACTTTGCTTACGTTCTTATCAAAATAATGGCATACATCTACAGCTGCTTTATCCAAAGCTGCAAGTGCTTTTAATAAAGGCGCTTTATAATCTAATGATTCGCCGGTATATGAAACGAAAATAGTAGGGATACATAAAGTTTTGCCCGAAGAAATTTCCAGGATGAAAACAGGGGAGGATGGGTCCCATGCTGTATAACCTCTTGCTTCGAAAGTTGCACGTAAACCTCCGCTTGGGAAAGAAGATGCATCAGGTTCCTGTTGTATCAATGCGGCTCCGTCAAATTCTTCAATTGCAGTTCCGTCACTTTTAATAGTGAAGAACGAATCGTGTTTTTCTGCACTTGTGCCAGTCAAAGGCTGGAACCAGTGTGTAAAGTGAGATACTCCTTTGCTTTCAGCCCACTGGCGCAAACCGGCAGCAATCTGGTTGGCAACAAGGCGGTCGATCTTTTTACCACCTTTAATAGAACCAACAAGGCTTTTGTATGCTTCATCACTTAGATATTCACGGGCTGTTTTCAATGTGAAAACATTCTCACCGAATATAGCTGTGATTTTTGCAGAACCTTCAACAGCTACTTCTTTGTCTTCGGCCGTCAAGTCATTAATTGCTTTAAATCGTAGGGAGTTCATTTTTCTATAATTTTTGCGAATATAGCTAAAACAATTGCTATAACAACAGTAAAAAAATAAATTTCGGCTGCGATTTATTGATTTTTTAAGCTAAAAGGGTTAAAAATGTTTAAAAACTGGCGTTTTTTGTGAATAATTGATAAATTATTATTTTCTATTATTTGTAGAAAATATCTTCCAATCCACAATTAGTGCCATTGCCAAAACGAGCAATAATTCAGGAATTATTTTATATCTGACTATTGCCCCGGGAAAAGGGACTATATACCCGATAAGAATTGTTTGGATAACTCCATAAAAAATAAATAAAAGAATAAGGGGATGGAGCAAGTATTGTTTCCAGTCTTTTATTCTTTGGAATATTGCAAGCAGGATCAGTATCCAGAAAGCTAATACATCAAGTGCACTTAATATTTGCAATGCGCCTTTTGCTTGCCAAAGCAGCGGATGAAAAAAAGTATTGCTCAAGGCTTGTGGCAATATCTTAATAAAGCTTGTTAACGTAGGTTGTAATGTATCTAACTTTAAAACAGTATTTCCATGCAATAGAAAAAAATTGTGCTGCCGGTCTGCTACGATTTTGGGAAAGTTATTTTCGGAAGAGATCAGCAGGCTACCGAAGAAAATTAAAGCCGACAGAAAATTAGAAAAAAGAAATACGTATAAAGATTTTTGCTTTTGAGGAGTGCAAAATGAGTACGCTACAAATGCAGGCAAAAATGCAAATAGAAATTCTGCCCGTAAAATAAGCATACCCATCAACCCCAAAATTGAAAGTAAGGAAAAAATGATTTTTTTTGTATGTGCCCACTTGTAAAAAAAATATATCGCAACGGCGATAGACAACAACAGCAAACCTTCAGTCCTGATCCCACTTAGCCAGAATGAAGTTGTAGGAAGAAAAAAAATGATAAGTATCAATACATTTTTTTTAGTAGGGAAAAGGGAATGTAATAATTTGAATAAAATCAGCGGGCCGAAGAAAATAAAAAAATCAAAAAAAGCCACATTGATGTAATAATTTCCCCTGCTGAAAATATTGAAAAAAGCAAGCGGTTTTTCTGTAAAGCAATATTCAAGGTCGCTGATATAGAACTTAACAGATTCCCAAAAATTATGCGATCCGGCAATTGCAGAAAAAGGTAGAAAATCCTTAAAAAAGGCAGCGGGATTATGAATAAGCAACTGGTATTCTTTCAAAGAAGCCTTATGGTACACCCATGTATCATCCCCTCCATAATATTTCAAAAAGATATACCCGTATATGCATCCAAGTAATACTTTAAATAGAAATGCGGAAATTAAAATTGATGATTTGATTGCTATCTGCTTTACTTTTACGCATCTTACTAAGATTGCAGTTAGAACAAAAACATAAAAAACAAATAACAGGATCGAAAGCATAAAACGATTTTCAGATTGAGTATGAAACCACTAATCTATACTATTAAATTTAAAACACATTAATGAACGAAACCGGGTCCGCCCATAACAAACTTATTGCTTTTGTGTCCAACAGTGCGTGGTCGTTATATAATTTCCGCATGGATGTAATCCGTTGTCTGCTCCGGGCCCGGTACCGTATCCTGGTAATTGCTCCAAATGATGAGTATTCGAAGCTTCTTATCAATGAGGGATGCTATTATGTGCCGCTTGATTTTAATAACCGTTCTGAAAACCCGTTGCAGGATTATAAATTATTCCGCCAGTTAAAAAAAATTTACAAAGAGCATAAGCCGGATTTCATCTTTCACTATGTTATTAAACCCAATATTTACGGGTCGCTTGCGGCCGCATCATTGTCAATAAAATCAATTGCAGTTATAACAGGTTTGGGATACTCATTTGCAAAGAATAACTGGTTATACCGCATCGTGCGATTGTTGTACAAACGGGCATTGAAAAAAACAGAATTTGTTTGGTTTTTAAATAACGAGGATGCCAAAATGTTTATTAATGAAAAGATCGTTCCTATAGAAAAAATGAAAGTGCTGCCGGGGGAAGGCGTTAATACGGAATATTTTTCACTTAATGCATGTAATGCGGGTCGCAAGGATGCAGGATTTACTTTTTTAATGAGTACCCGCTTATTAAAAAGCAAAGGGATTTCCATTTATGCAGATGCAGCAAGGATTTTAAAAAGAAAAGGATATAATGCAAATTTTCAACTGATCGGTTTTTTTGAAAAACATCATCCGGATTCTGTAACTGAAAATGAATTGAAAAAATGGGAGAGTGAAGGTTTGATCAAATACTCAGGGTTTGCTAAAGACGTGCGGCCATTTCTTGTGCAGGCTGATTGCTTCGTATTCCCGTCTTCTTACAATGAAGGCGTGCCAAAATGCCTGATGGAAGCTGCAAGCATGGAACTGCCGGTGATAACTTCGTTTAACCGTGGCTGTAAGGAAGTGGTGCTGAACAACTCAAATGGTTTTATTTGCAACATAAATGATCCATTCGACCTTGCCGATAAAATGGAAAGAATGATTAATTTATCAATTGAAGAACGCTCGAAAATGGGAAAGAATGGAAGGGCGCTGGTAATGAAAAAATTCAATGTTACTAAGATCATTGAAGAGTATATCTCCACATTAAAAATATATACCTGATAAAGCTGTAATTTTTACTTCGGTAAGTATGAAAAAAATAGCATTCTTTATACCGGATCTCCGGGGAGGCGGTGCAGAAAAAGCAGTTGTTAATCTCCTTAAAGAATTTGCAATAATGCCTGTAAGAGCAGATCTCTTGATTTTAAAAAAACAAGGCATATTTCTAAATCAGGTTCCATCAAATATTAATGTAGTCGAGTTTAATAAAAGCAGAATGCTGAGTGCAGTCGGATCGTTGGTTTCTTATTTGAAAAAAAACAAACCTGATATATTGATCTCAAATCTTTCACATTCCAATGTTATCGCCCTGCTCGCGAATAAAATATCCGGAACAAAAACGAAAATTATTGTTGTTGAGCATGCCATTCCTGAAAAAACAAAAAGATCTTTGAGTAAGGAATTCGTGCTGCAATTATCCATGCGCTGGTTATACCCTTTCTCTTCGGCCATTGTTGCAGTAGCTGAAAATACAAGCCGGGAAATAGAAAAATTTCTAAAAATAAAAGAAGGTACAATCAGGACAATTTACAATCCCGTCGTTGATCAGGATATTTTCGGGAAATCAAAAATTGCCATTCCCCATCAATGGTTCAATAAGAAAGATTTTCCGGTAATATTGGCTGCCGGAAGGTTCGTTCCGGATAAGGATTTTTCAACTTTATTAAAAGCATTTGCCATTGTCAGGAAAAAACAAAAATCAAAATTGGTGATCCTTGGCGAAGGAGAATTATTTGCAGCAATAAAAAGGGAAGCAACCCTTCTCGGAATATCCGGGGATGTAGTACTGCCCGGATTTATTGAAAATCCGTATGCTTATATGTTCCATAGTGATGTTTTTGTGCTTTCATCTTTACGGGAAGGATTGCCTACTGTGCTTATAGAGGCAATGGCTTGTGGTTGTCCTGTTGTTGCTACAAATGCTAAAGGAGGTTGTACCGAAATACTTGAAAACGGAAAGTTTGGGATATTGATTCCCGTTAGCGACTCTGTAGCTATGGCTGATGCTATTCTGAGAACCCTTGAGAGCCCTGTGCAAAAAGAAGAATTGATACATAGGGCAAGCTTCTTTTCTGTTGAAAAATCTGTACAGGCTTATTCATCCCTGATTGAAGAAATAACAGATGCAAAGCTATGAAGCAGATATAATGAATAAAGAAAAAAAAAGTACTATTCTTTTTATTACCACCGGATTAAATACCGGCGGTGCAGAAATGATGTTATATAACCTGGTTTCTGTTATTGGCAAAGCAAAATATTTCCCTGTTGTTATTTCGCTGATACCTGCAGGAGATATTGGAAAGAAGTTGATCGACTTGGGAATTGATGTTTATTCGTTAAATGTTCAACCGGGAAAATTACCTTCTGTTCCTGCATTAATAAAACTTATCCGGCTTGTGCGAAAGATCCAACCTGCTATCATTCATGGATGGATGTATCATGGAAATCTGGCTGCAACTTTTGTAAAGTTTTTTTTGTGGAGAAAAAATCATGTATTATGGACGATCCATCATTCTATTGATTCGTTAAAAAATGAAAAAAAATCAACCTCGGCAATAATTAAACTTGGCGCCAAGCTTTCTCGTTTCCCATCTTCTGTTATTTATGTGTCATCTGTAGGGAAAAAACAGCATGAATCATTAGGATATTCTTCTTCCAAAAGCATAGTAATTCCCAATGCTGTAGATACTGATTTATTTTTTCCTTCACAGGAAAACAAAACTGTTGTCAGAAAAGAATTGGAATTGTCAGAAGATGTTTTTCTTGTTGGCAATATTGCACGTTTTCATCCAATGAAAGACCATGAAAATTTTTTTAAAGCTGCAGCCTTGGTTTTGCAGCGCTACCCAAATACTTCATTTGTCCTTTCAGGGGCAAATGTTGATGCTGCAAATAATGACCTTAAAGAAAAAATAGATAGTCTGAACATTCCCAACATAAAATTATTAGGAGCACGAAGTGATGTTGATAAAATACTTTCTGCCATTGATGTCCTTGTTGTTTCGTCTTCTCATGGAGAAGCTTTTCCAATGATTATCCTCGAAGCAATGTCATCCGGCATTTTATGTGTGAGTACAGATATAGGAGATGTAAGGGGAATTATCGGCGATATCGGAAAAATCGTTCCGGCAAAAAATGCGTGGGCACTCGCAAAAGCCATTGAAGAAATTATTGAACTGAATGAGACGCAAAGAAAAAAAATGCAGGCAGTTGCAAGGCAGAAAATACTTGCAAATTATTCTCTTCAGCAGATTGCCGGCAAATACGAAAAATTATACGAAAAATATCTTTCCTCGTAATTCTTATACACATTTACTGTGTATTGTTTCTTTTGGTTTTCGTTTTGCATCATAGTAATTTTGCGCTTTCTGAAATATATGGAAATAACAGTAAAAGAAGCAGAGCAACTTCGGCTCACTGCAGAAGAATTTGAACTCATCAAACAGAAACTCGGACGCACCCCCAATTTTACAGAACTATGTGCATTCAGCGCCATGTGGAGCGAACATTGCAGCTATAAAAATTCTATCCGGTGGTTAAAAACGTTGCCACGTGAAGGGAAAAAAATGTTAGTAAAAGCCGGTGAAGAAAATGCCGGTTTAATGGATATAGGCGATGGTTATGGAGTGGTATTTAAAATCGAATCACATAATCATCCTTCGGCAATCGAACCTTTCCAGGGAGCGGCGACAGGCGTTGGCGGAATTCACCGTGATATTTTTACGATGGGAGCAAGGCCGATCGCTTCATTAAATTCATTGCGTTTCGGAAATTTAAAAGAAGCAAAGACACGCCATCTTCTTGGCGGTGTAGTTCATGGTATCGGGCATTATGGAAATTGTTTTGGTGTTCCTACGGTCGGAGGGGAAATTTATTTTGAAGAATGTTATCATACCAACCCTTTAGTAAATGCAATGAGTGTAGGTATTGTAAAAAATGGCGAAACAATTTCGGCTATTGCTAAGGGTGAGGGGAACCCGGTTGTATTTGTAGGAAGCGCAACAGGTAAAGATGGAATTGGTGGTGCATCTTTCGCTTCTGCAAATATTACGCAGGAAAGTGTGGAGGAATTGCCTGCTGTTCAGGTTGGTGACCCGTTCCAGGAAAAAAAATTACTGGAAGCTTGTTTGGAAGTCATTAAAACCGGTGCTGTTGTTGGAATGCAGGATATGGGTGCTGCGGGAATTATTTGTTCTACTGCAGAAATGAGTGCCAAGGGTGAATCGGGGATGCGTATCAATCTCGACAAAGTACCAACTCGCCAAAAAAATATGAAGGCATGGGAATTGTTGTTAAGCGAAAGCCAGGAGCGGATGCTGATGGTTGTTGAAAAAGGACGTGAAAATGAAGTGGTGAAAATTTTTGAGAAATGGGACTTACCTGTAGCTACAATCGGGGAAGTAACTAATGATGGGTTGCTTCAGTTTTATATGCAGGGAAATTTGGAAGCAGAAATTCCTGCACATGAATTAGTATTAGGCGGGGGTGCCCCACAATATGAAAGAGCTTATAGCGAGCCTTCTTATCTTCAAAAAATAAAATCATTCGATCCGTCTTCTATTGAAGTACCCGATGATTTGAAAGAAACTGCAGAACAGATTATTTCTATTCCGAATATTGCCTCAAAAAAATGGGTTGCTGTGCAATATGATAGCACTGTAGGTACTGCAAATTCATCGACCAATCAACCCGGCGATGCTGCGGTTATGCTTGTCCGTGAGACGAACAAAGGGATAGCTGTTACCACAGATTGTAACAGCCGTTATGTTTTTGCAGATCCATACAAAGGTGCAATGATCGCTGTTGCAGAAGCTGCCCGCAATATTGTTTGCAGCGGTGCACAGCCACTCGGCGTTACCAATTGTTTGAATTTTGGAAACCCTTACAACCCGGAAGTGTATTATCAATTTGTGCATGCCATAAAAGGTATGGGCGATGCATGCCGGAAATTTGATACGCCTGTTACTGGCGGCAATGTTAGTTTTTATAATCAAAACCCTGAAGGCGCAGTGTACCCCACACCAACGATCGGAATGGTTGGTTTGCTGGAGAATATTAAAGATAAAATGACGCTTGACTTTAAAGAAGAAGATGACCTTATATTTTTGATCGGGAAAAGCACGGATGATATTAATTCTTCTGAATACCTGCATAAGCTTCACAATATAGAATACAGCCCGGTGCCGAAATTTGATATCGACGAAGAGTTTTTATTACAACAAAAAATTGCTGAGTTGATCAAAAAGAAACTTATTGTTTCTGCACATGATGTAAGCGAAGGTGGATTGTTTGTAACACTTGTTGAATCTGCATTTCCTAACGATTTGGGTTTTGATGTAGCTGCAACAGATTATAATATCCGAAAAGATGCGTATTGGTTTGGTGAATCTCAGAGCAGGGTAGTAGTGAGTGTGAAAGCTGATAAAGTGAATGAGTTTAAAAAAACACTCGGCAATCATCCTTATGAAGAATTGGGATTTGTTACAAAAAATTCTGTTGAAGTAGATGGAATGTACTGGGGAAATATTTCCGAATGGAAAGATAAATATGATAATGCAATTGGCAACCTTCTTTCTAAATCCCCGGAAGATGCATTAAGCTCCTTATAGTAATTATTACGAAGTGAACCTTTTTTTTAATTTAAGAAAAGGGGCTTCAAAATAGCGAAATGATAACGTGCTGACGCCAATAGTCAATAGAAAACTTGCAATGTAGAAGGCATATTGAGTAATTGGGTTATTGAAATTGATAGATAAAAATTTAATAAGGGCCGGAATAGATACTATAATAACAGTATGATAAACATACAGCCCATAGCTTATTTTGCCTAATCTTGAAAACAGGTGTGTTTCGTTGAAATGTAAAAATGTTGAAGAGGTAACTACCAATAATATCAACGATGAAAATAGCGTTGAAGAAATGATTGGAAAATACAGGTCAGCTATTCGGCCACCCTCTATTAAGTGGTGAAATAAAAAAATAAAAATTACGATTAAGGTAATACAGTGCCGGATTAACGGATGTATTTTCAGAACATTTTTTTTCAGCTTTTCAAAATGCATGGCAACCTGAATGCCAACCAACCCTCCTCCACAAAAATAATCCAATTTTGAAATCACATCGATATCATAGTAGCGCAAATCTGGGAATTGAAAATAAAACCAAAACCTGTATCCAATGCCTGCCAACCATAATATGATTAAAGCTTTTGAGATATTTTTTAGCGTTATAAACCGAAACAAAACAAACCATAATAAATAGAAATGTTCTTCTACACATAGGGACCAAAAAACCTGTAGTGGTGCACCGTTGGGAAAATTGTTGTGCAATATCATTTGATAATTTTCCAGGAAAGTAATTGAGAAAAAGAAATTCGGAGTGTACCCCGCAGAAGATCCGATTGATAATCTGGAAGAAATAAAATTGTTGGTATAAGCGATCAAAATCCCGAGATAAAAAAGTGGCCAGATACGCAGCGAGCGACGTAAAAAATAATTTTTGCCATTGATAAAACCGTATTGCAGTTTTTCAAAAGCAAGTAAATAAGTGATCAGGAAGCCGCTGAGCACAAAAAAGAAATCAACACCAATATCCCCTCCATTAAAAATTAATTTGTATAAAAACTGATTAACTTCGGACTGAGAAACATGCAGCAGAAATACTTTTAAAAAAGCAAAAAAACGAAGAGCGTTAAATGTATCGAACGATAAATGCTTTTCTTGCATAAATATTATTCAAATATCAGTTTTTACCATGAGCAAAACAAACAAGCAGATTGTCATTACCGGTGCCGCAGGGTTTATTGGCAGTTGCCTTACAGGTTATTTGAATTATAAGGGATATAATAACCTGATCCTTGTAGATGATTTCAGCAGGGTAGATAAAGTTCCCAACCTGGAAACAAAAAAATTCGTTGCAAAAATCGAACGTGAACAATTCTTTGAATGGTTGCATCAAAACAAACCTAAAATAAATTTTATTTTTCACATCGGTGCAAAAACAGATACTACAGAATTCAACTATGCAATTCATCAACATCTAAATGTCGAGTATTCAAAAAAAATATGGAATTATTGTACGGTTCATGATATCCCGCTTGTATATGCATCATCTGCCGCAACATACGGTAATGGTGAATTAGGTTATGACGATAATCATGAAATTATCAGCAGGCTTCACCCGCTGAACCCTTACGGTGTTTCAAAAAATGAGGTGGACAAATGGATACTTCATCAAAAAAACCATCCTACTTTTTGGGCAGGGCTGAAATTTTTCAATGTATACGGGCCAAATGAATATCACAAAGGCCGCATGGCAAGTGTGATATTCCATTCATTCAATCAAATAAAAAAAGACGGCGTTGTAAAACTTTTCAAATCACATCGCCCGGATTTTAAAGACGGCCAGCAATTGCGCGACTTTGTATATGTAAAAGATGTGGTGAAAATTTGTTACTGGCTGATGGAACATCAACCGGCTTCCGGCATTTATAATTTAGGGACCGGAAAAGCAAGGACTTTCGAAGCATTGGTTAATGCTACATTTGCAGGTTTGGATCTTGTACCAAATATTGAATATATCGATATGCCGGAAGACATTCGTGACAAATATCAATACTTTACTGAAGCAAAAATGCAGAAGCTCAGGGGCGTTGGCTATGTAGACGAATTTTATTCTCTTGAACGCGGCGTTGATGATTATGTGAGAAACTACCTTGCTAAGCAAAAATTTTATTAGATTTTTTTCAAATTAATATTCAACCCTGATGATTTACAGCTCATCAGGGTTTTTTATTTAATTTTATCGTTCTCATTGTATTTTAATAACTGCTTTGATTTAAAAAAATAAATATGAACAAAAAAATTGCCATTATCGGTGGGGGAAATTTGGGAACTGCTATTGCAGAGGGCTTAATTCAAAGCGGTTTCGTTTTGCCAAAACATATCCTGATCACCAAAAGAAATATTCATACACTGCATGAACTGGAAAGAAAAGGAGTATTGGTCAGTGATAAAAATGAGGAAGCTGTCCGTTATGCCGACCTTGTTATTCTTGCCGTAAAACCATTCCAGGTAAATGATGTATTGAGTGCATTAAAAAAAGAATTCAAAGAAGACAGGCATGTGCTGGTTTCTGTTGTTACGGGAATTGAAATTCAGCATATCTCAGAAGTTGTCGGGAAAAAAATCCCGATCATTCGTGCAATGCCCAATACCGCAATTGCCATACAGGAAAGCATGACCTGCATTGCTGCGAAAGATGCAAACGAAGAACAATTGCAATATGTGCACGACATTTTTAATCAACTGGGGAAAGCAGTGCGCATCGATGAAAAATTAATGAATGCCGCAACCGTGCTTGGTGCATGTGGAACTGCATTTGCAATGCGTTATATACGTGCAAATATCCAGGGCGGAATTGAAATTGGGTTTGATGCAGCAACAGCAAATCTCATTGCTGCACAAACTGTAAAAGGTGCAGCAGAATTATTGCTGAAGAAAGGGACACATCCTGAACACGAAATTGATAAAGTCACAACGCCGAAAGGATGTACCATTGCGGGCTTGAATGAAATGGAGCACCAGGGTTTCAGTTCATCATTAATAAAAGGATTAGTAGCGAGCTACGATAAGATTGCAAAAGATTAATTCTACATTATAAATGTCTTCTTATGTGCACACGATTATTTTGGCTGCTATCAGCAACAATGCTCATTTCTTCCTGCAAGCTCATGGATAAAAAAGATACAAAGGATAATAGCGCTAGGTTTTCGGGTATCCCTGACCGTAAGTGGTGGAAAGAAGCTGTAGTTTATCAGGTATACCCGCGCAGTTTTAAAGATGGCAATGGAGATGGTGTTGGTGACCTGAAAGGAATTACTTCCAAACTGGATTATATTAAAAGCCTTGGCGTAGATGTGGTTTGGCTCAATCCCATCTTTTCTTCCCCCAATGCAGATAATGGCTATGATATCAGTGATTATCGCGGCATAATGAAGGAATTCGGAACCATACAGGATTTCGACGAACTGCTGAAAGGCATGCATGAAAGAGGAATTAAACTTGTTCTTGATTTAGTTGCCAATCACAGCAGCGATGAACACGAATGGTTTAAACAATCGCGCAGTTCAAGAACAAATCCTTACCGTGATTATTATCATTGGTGGCCTGCTGAAAAGGGTAAACCTCCATTTCGCCCGGGTTCGTTTGAAGTGGATGGAAGCGGCTGGAGATTTGATTCACTGACCAATGCATACTACCTCCATTATTTCAGTTACAAACAACCGGACCTGAATTGGGAAAACCCCAAAGTGCGGAAAGAAATTTTTGATATGATGAAATTCTGGTTTGATAAAGGTGTTGATGGTTTTCGTATGGACGTAATCCCTTTCATTTCAAAAGACACTACATTTCCGGTCATCACTCAAAAAGATATCGACGAAAAATATAATGGTGATTGGAGCCAATATCTTGCAAGCGGGCCGCACCTGCATGATTATTTAAAAGAAATGAACAGTGAAGTGCTGAGCAAATATGATGTGATGACGGTTGCAGAAGGTGCCGGAGTAACTGCTGCAACTGCACATAATTTTGTTGATGCAGACAGAAATGAACTAAACATGCTTTATCATTTTGAAGGTGTGAGCCTGGGTTATTTACCGGGACAGTTCAAACATATGGACCCGAAAGGATATGACCTTGTTCAGTTCAAAGAAATTTATAGTAAGTGGGATAGTGTTTTTGAATATAAAGGCTGGGGCACAATTTATCTCGGCAATCACGATCAGCCGCGTATGCTTACTCGTTGGGGAAATGATGCGCCGGAATTCCGCGAAGCATCATCAAAATTATTGACCACATTTTTATTAAGTATGCGTGCCACTCCATATTATTATTTCGGAGATGAACTTGGGATGAATAATATCAAGTTTGATAAGATAGAAGACTACCGCGATATCGAATCGATCAACATGTATAAAACGATACAGAATTCCGGCGGCGACCTGCAATATTTTCTGGAAGGGCAGAAGATCGGTGCACGTGATAACGGACGCACGCCATTTCAATGGGATAGTTCAGCGAATGCGGGGTTCACAACCGGTACACCATGGATAAAAGTAAACCCTAATTATAAAACCATAAACGTTGCTGCAGAAGAAAGCGATCCGAACAGCACGCTTAACTATTTCCGTAAAATGGTTAAGCTGAGAAAAGCAAACCCTGTTTTGATTTATGGGAAGTATGAATTGTTAGATAAAAACAACCCGCATGTATATGCGTATACACGTGTTTTGGGAAAAGAAAAATGGCTTGTTATACTTAATTTTTCCAAAGAAACATTTGAGTATAAGATACCGGCCACTGTAAACGATGGGCAATATGAATTGATGATCAATAATATAACGCAAGTGCCTGAGATCAAGGATAATAAGGTTAAATTATCACCATACCAGGCTTTCATTATTGCTATAAAATAAAATCGTTTTTGCAGCGTTTATAGAAATACCCGTTATCCTTGAAAAACCCTTAAACCAATTTAAAAGTATCCCATTACAAAATCCTACCATGAAAAACAGGTTGAATATTATTGTATTGATGCTTGAAATTTTAGCAATAACCGTACTCCATGCAGCTAAACTGCACCATGGCGAAACTGATGCCAATAAAACGGGCATACATTCAGGGATGGAAAAACCAGACCTCTCATTTAAAAAAGCTTTCGTTTCTTTTTCTGCCAAATCGAATTAAATTTCCCTCTGTCTAATTGTGAATTTTTTTGGGACAGGGCAAAGTTTTCTTCCTGCTTCCTTAATTTTTTTTCGTAAGGTTTTCTTTAAAGAATTCATCTAATTTCATTAGCTCAAATAATTTGAGTTACATGAAAAATATCATAACCTTTCTTTTACTCTTCTCTATCGGTTATGCACAACCGAAACCGGAACATAACCTCGTTTTTGATTCGCTTGCAGACCGCTGGGATCAAGCAATGCCTCTCGGGAACGGAATGCTTGGTGCGTTGGTTTGGGAAAAAAACGATCGATTGCGTATATCACTCGACCGGGCAGACCTTTGGGATGAAAGACAAGTACTCGACTTAGATAAGCTCAATTTTAGATGGGTTCAACAACAGGTTAAAAAAAATCAATACGACACGGTTCATAAAATTGGTGATGATCCGTATGAAGCATCCCCCTATCCAACAAAAATTCCTGCAGGCGCTTTGGAATTTGATATTTCAAAATTTGGAAAAGTTGTTTCGAATGTATTGGATATTTCAAGAGCATTGAACACTATCAAATTTCAAAACGGGACAGTTTGTAATATTTACATTCATGCATCAAAACAAGCTGGTTATTTTGGGTTTGAAAATCTTCCTTCAGCAACATTGATTCCTCAATTAATTATTCCCGATTATAATAATGGTGAAAATGGAAATGCCGGCAATAGTGTAGAAGGGCAGGGCTTACAGAAGTTAGGATATAAAAAAGGAATAATCATTTCTTCTGACAGCGATGTTGTTTATCATCAACCAACCTGGGGAAGCCATTATTATGAAATAAAGATCCAATGGAAAAAATTTTCTTCCAATCATATAATAGGAGCGTGGACGATTTCAAATGATGAACCTGTTTCCCCAAAAATATTATTGAGCGAAAGCAAAGAACCTACAGGATGGTTGTCGCATGAAAAATGGTGGAATACTTTCTGGAACAGGTCTTCTGTTTCTATCCCGGATAAATTGATAGAAAAGCAATATTACCTGGATATGTATAAATTAGGTTCTGTTGCACGAAAAGGTGCACCGGCTATAACATTGCAGGCAATATGGACTGCGGATAATGGAAGCCTTCCACCATGGAAAGGGGATTTTCATAACGACCTGAATACGCAATTAAGTTATTGGCCTTGCTATGCATCAAATCATTTGGAAGAAGCTGCAACTTTTACAGATTGGTTATGGGATATAAAAGATGAGAGTAAAAAATTCACTAAAAAATATTTTGGTACCGGCGGATTAAACGTGCCGGGTGTTGTTACGCTACACGGGTACCCGATGGGAGGCTGGATACAATATTCATTATCGGCTACTACTGCAGCATGGCTCGCCCAGCATTTTTACTGGCAATGGAAATATTCGATGGATAAAAATTTCCTGCTGGGCAGAGTGTATCCTTATGTACATGATATTGCTGTTTATTTAGAACAAATGACACGCAATGAAAGCGGGAAACGAAAATTGCCATTAAGCTCAAGCCCTGAGTATAATGATAACAGCATCCATGCGTGGTTTAAAGATTGGACGAACTACGATCTTTCCCTTGCAAAATTCCTTTTTAAAATAGCTTCCGAAATAAGTGATTCATCGGGGAAAAAAAAAGAAGCAAAAAAATGGAAAAAGGTATTGAATGAATTGCCTGGTTATTCTGTCAACGAAACCGGGTTGACTGTTTCTTCGACACAAAACCTTGATGAATCGCATCGGCACATGTCACCGTATATGTCGATTTATCCATTGAAATTATTGTCTGTCGAAAATGGCGATGAAAAAAATATTATAAAAAAATCAATAAATCATATTGAACAAAAAGGAACGAGAGCCTGGTGCGGATATTCTTTCAGTTGGATGGCTTGTTTATATGCAGTAGCAAAACTACCAGACAGCGCAGAAAAAATGCTTGACATATTTGCATCTAACTTTTGTTCATCAAATAGTTTTCATTTGAATGGTGACCAAAAAGGCGGACAATATTCTGATTTTACATATCGCCCTTTTACGCTCGAAGGGAATTTTGCATTTGCACAAGGGCTTCTTGAAATGCTTATTCAAAGTAATCCCGGTTATATTGAGGTATTGCCTGCAATCCCGGGCAAATGGAAAGATATTTCATTTAATAACCTGCGTGCTGAAGGGGCTTTTCTTTTTTCATTGAAACAAACAAACGGAAATATCGAATCAATAAAAGTGCATGCGGAAAAAAATGAAGTATTAAAGCTTAAACTTCCATTCAAGGTCTTTTTAATTTCTGATAGAACAATAAAATATTCGTTGAAGGATAATATCGTGCAAATAAATATGAAGAGAGGACAAACGATAATTTTCAGAAACGGATATGAATGATCAGAATATTAATTATGTATTTCTAATTTGGGTTCAAGGATTATTCGTTGAGAGGTGTGGTTCGATTCTCCTTCATCCTTATTTGTTTCGAGAAGTTGAATTAATATTTCTGCAGATTTTTTCCCCTGCAGGTACGGGAACTGTTCAACAGATGCAAGCGGCGGGTTGTCCATATAATTACAAATAGGAAGGTTTGCAAAACTTACAAAGGCAATTTCTTTATTAATCTTTATTTTGGCTTTTTTTGCATACTGCATGGCATCAAGCGCAACATAATCATTAAACGTAATGACCGCGGTTGGCCTTGGTTTCAACAACAACAGATGTTGAATTGCTTTTTCTGTACTTTCCGGAGACAAATCTGTTGATGTAACATAAGATGGTTTTAATTTTATTTTATTTTTCTTCAATGCATTCCTGAACCCTTCGAGGCGCTCCTTTGTAGCAAGCATTTTTTCGGGCCCGTTAATCAGTGCAATATTTTTATGTTTTCTGTTCACCAGAAAATCTACAGCTTCTTCAGTGCCATTTTCAAGATTACAGGCAACAAAATTAATTTCAGGTAAAGAAGGTATCCTGTCGAAAAATACAACAGGTATATTATAATTTTTCAGCGCTTCAAAATGATTAAAGTTGACTGTGTTTTTTGATACAGATGCAAGGATGCCATCGACACGATGATTTTTCATTGTTTCTACGATATTTCTTTCGCGTTCTTCATTATCGTGAGATTGTCCTAAAAGAACATTATATTTTTTTGAATTGGCAAAATCTTCTATCCCGCTTATTGCAGAAGAGAAAAAAGATTCAGAAAGGTTGGGAAGAATGACGCCGATTGTAAATGTTTTTCCTTGCTTAAAGAAAATTGCCGTTTGATTAGGTTCGTAATTGAGTTTGCTTGCCAACTCCTGCACACGCATTTTTGTCCTTAACCCGATACTATGATGATTGTGTAGTGCCCTTGAAACTGTAGACACGGAAATATTTAATTGCCTGGCAATTTCTTTTATGGTAGGTAGTCGTTTTTCTGCCATCTCTTCTGATTCGTTTTTTGGTATTAAAAATAGTCACTAAGCCGGATTGTTGCGAATGCTAAGATGTTTTACTTCTTTGTAAATGAAATATTGAACAAGAAATCTTATAGCTGCAACTTTTCCACTGTTAAAATAGAAATTTAGCTGATAAATAGTATTAATAAGGGCAAATTCAAATATTTTTTAGGATTGTATGCTTGGTTAAAATATGAATATCCTTGAATTTTTAAATTTGAATTCCACTTATAGAGATCAGTTAAACTGCAATTTAGCTTATTTATATAGTCATATCTTTCTTTGGATATTTTCCAAAAACGCAAATTAAATTCCCGAAACAGGAATTGTTCTATATTTTTGGACTATTCATCTTTTTGATTATCAATCTGTTTTTAATTGGCACGTAGTTAGAAATACTGAATAATACAAGTTAATTCGTACTCTATGAAACAGATTTTTACCCTTTTTACCCTCTTAACCCTGATGGCCTCTGTGAATGCTTTTGCAGGGACAACATATACCGTAAGCAGCAACTCCAGCTATTCGGCAAGCTGCAGCAATTGCACGTTTAATATTTCTGCCGGTATCACCCTTACATTAAACAGCAACGGCACTTGTGCCAATTGTACTTTCAATGGCGGAATCATCGCTATTGCGGCTAATGTTAAATGCCAACCTTGTTCGTTTAATAATGATGTAATTACAATGGGCAGTTACGTGCTGACCCCTAACTCAGGCAGCACTTCTTTTTTCGGTGTCACGTTTTCGGTTAGTGGTACCGGTTATATCAATGCCAATACACCGGTTACGGTCACCAACTCAACATTTACATTCACCAACACCTCTTATTTCTATAATAATGGCGGGCAGCTCGATATTACGGGCAGCACCCTGAAGTTCAATGATAATTCTTATTTCTTTGCCAATGCAGGCCCGGTGAATATGAAAAGCAAAAGCTATATCATTGTAGGTGATGGTTCCACTACCAGCAAAGCCTATATCAAACTGAACGGCCCGACTTTGAATGTGTATGATGCAAGCTCTGCGATCATCTTAAACAATTACAACAACTATTATTACAATTACGGAAGCTACAATTCTATCAGTAACAGTACATCTTATGCAACAGCATATCCAAATGCGGCAAGTTCATTGAACTGTGGCGGGGCAGGGCAGAACGCATGTGCAACATGGGGCAACCCGGTGGTGTACGGGCCGGCTACATTCAGTGCAACAGGTGTTTCCGGAACAGCTACTACGCTTCCGGTAGTGTTGACAGATTTTTCTGTTATCCTTACTTCAAACCAGGAAGTAGCATTAAGCTGGAACACACAGGAAGAAATGAACTCTTCTTATTTTGAAGTAGAGCGCAGTATTAACGGAATTACCTGGGAAAATGTAGCTACAATCCGTGCCAAAGGGAACTCAGCAACAGTGAGCAACTATAATTATACAGACGTTACAGCAGTTAACGGAGTGGCTTACTACAGGTTGAAAATGGTTGACCTCGACGGACAATACATGTACTCGGAAATAAAAGTAGTACGCAGCACATTGGTAAAAGGCATCAGCTTTTTCCCTAACCCGGCACGTGATTTTGTAAATGTGTCTTTATCACAATCATCAAGTGATGTTACAGTTCAGCTGATCAACCAGGCAGGACAGGTGTTGCAGGAACGTAAAGCATCTGCAGGCAATGCAACAACAATTACAATGCAGGTGAACCAATATGCACAAGGCATGTATGTATTAAGGGTAGCTTCGGCTGATGGTTCACAACAGGCAAGCAAATTAGTGATCGCTCACTAAACTAACCAGTGCTTCATTTCATGGTTTAATAAATACGATTAACTTGTACAAAACCCGGCAAAAAGCCGGGTTCTTGTTTTTATATAGGAAGCTATTTTTAAGGAGATAAATCTTCGAGTATGTATTAACGTTATAAATACTGCCGCACTCACAGATGCTCAATAGTATTATCAACAGTACAAGTGTTCGATTCTTCTACCGGAAGAATCGAAAGCAACGATGCTTAATAGAAATACTGAAGTCGGTTGCAAAAAATTATTTTATATCTTTTAGAACTAATTATTCTTTATCCTTGCCACCGAATAATCTTTTGAAAAACCCTTTTTTCTTTTTGTCGTTTGGTGGAGGCGGAGCTTGTTTATCGTTCTTAGAATCTTTTGTATTATTCTGCGTGGCTTCTTTCAACACTTTTTCCTCTTCGTTGGATAATTTGGAATCAACAGGAACATGCTGTGTGGTCGTGTCCATATATTCACTCGCCTCTCCATTGCCAACATCAACTCCTTCAGCGCCTGGGGGAGGTGTTTTATCGATGATATTCTGATAATCATACGTTCCTTCGATCTTCATATTTCCGGGCTGTACAAATTTTGTTTGTTTGTCTATACCAAGCGTTTTATCAGCAAGCACTTTTGAAAAGAAATATTCCCAGATCGGCAGCGCTGCTTTTCCGCCGTAGCCCAAACCGCTTTCGAGCCGGATAAAACGATCATCACAACCAATCCACACACCGGCTAATAACTGTGGTGTATAACCGAAAAACCATGCGTCAGCATTGTCGTTGGTTGTTCCTGTTTTTGCACCCATTTCGGTTATGCCTAACCGTGTACGCAAACCAGCAGCAGTGCCAACATCTGCAGCGCCTTGCATCATCCTGCACATGGTGTATGCTGTTGCCTGGCTGATCACTTCTTTGCGTTTCGTGTCGAAACGTGCAAGCACATTTCCGTTTTTATCTTCAATGCGTGAAATATAATATGGCTTTGAACTGAAACCGCTTGCCGGGAACATGGAATAGCCCCATATCATTTCATATAATGAAAGATCGCAAGTGCCCAACGCAATAGAGGGATATGGTTCTACCTTGGTCGGTATATTTATTTGTGAAATGAAATCTGCAAAACGTTGCGGTCCTACCTGTTTAATGATGTATGCAGATGCGCAGTTTAATGAATGCGCTAATGCACTCGCCATTGTTACCGTATCGCCATTGCCTCCGCATAATCCTTTTGCAGGCACCATGCCGGAGCCCGGGAAATATTGTGCAGTATTTTGTACAGGCGTTTCCGGTGTGAACCCTGATTCTTCAATAGCAAGGCTGTACAAAAAGGGTTTTATGGAAGAACCAACTTGCCGTTTTGTATTGATATTTACATGATCGTATTTGTAGGTTTTAAAATCGATACCGCCGATCCATGCTTTTACAGCACCGGTTATCGGATCCATTGCGAGGAACGCAGTCTCCAACATTTGTCGGCTATATTTTATTGAATCCATCGGCGACATGATTGTATCTTTCTCGCGTTTTGCATTCCATGCAAATACTTTCATGGGCACAGGTTCGTTAAATGCTTTTCGGATCTCATCATCGCTCATTCCATCATCATGCATATTTTCCCAACGGTCGCTGTTCTTCATATATCCTTCCAGCACATTTTTATGATCCTGCCAAACAATTCCTTTGCGCACGCTATTTTGTGCACTTAATACTTTTTGTAAAACAGGCATGTGTTTGGCAACAGCTTCTTCTGCATATAACTGCATACGCGGGTTAACGGTGGTGTATATGCGTAAACCATCTTCATATAAATTGTATGGTTTTCCTGTTGCTGGATTCTTATTTTCTTTGCACCATTTTTTTAATTCATCTCTTATTACATCGCGGAAGTAGGGGGCAAGCCCATTATTTTCATCAAGTTTCCTGTAATGGCTCATATCAATTGGCAGCGCTTTATATTTTGCAGCATCGGCTGCTGAAATAAAATTATTTTTCAGCATCTGATTTATTACGGTGTTGCGCCTGTCGAATGCAGCTCTGTAATTTCTTCGCGGATTATATAAATTGTTTCCTTTGAGCATGCCAATTAGAACAGCAGCTTCATCGACATCAAGCCTGTCAGGTTCTTTAGAAAAAAAAGTTCTTGATGCATTTCTGATCCCGTAAACATTATCACCGAAAGGAACAGCATTTAAATAGAGAGCGAGAATTTCCTGTTTGGTAAAATTTCTCTCCAGCTTAATTGCGATGATCCATTCTTTTAATTTTTCAATACCGCGCCGCCATATATTTTTCGACCCCTGTTCGAGCATGTTTTTTGCAAGCTGTTGTGTGATAGTGCTACCGCCACCATCGTGGCCAAGCTTGCCGATGGCACGCAGTACTGCCCAACCGTCAATACCAGAGTGTTCATAGAAACGCTCATCTTCTGTTGCTACCAATGCATCAATCGCATTTTTCGAAATGTCTTTGTATTCAACATTGCTGCGGTTACCCCTTTCCGTATAATATTTTCCCATCAATGTGCCATCTTCTGCATACAGTTCGCTGGCTAACATGATTGATGGATTTTCCAATTGTTTCAATGAAGGCAAGGGGCCGAAAAGATTGAAATTGATCATCGCGATAAAAACTACAAACACTAACACCCCGAAAAAGAACAATCTCCAGAAATAACGGACGGCTTTAGACATATATAGATATTAATTGAAGGATATTGTTTATATAACATCAAAAATCTTACCCGAAAATAGTAAAAGGATGTTCGTTTCTAAAATAGATGCTATTAAAGTTTGCTAAATGTTTTAAAAAACTTTCTGCAAAGGCAACGGATTAAAATTTACCCGGGAAATAAGCGGATAAATATTTCTTATAACCAATTAGATCCTGGTTGTTTTTAAGTAGCGACAGGTTTTGTTCGGTTATGATAATGAAGAAATATTTTCCCTGCGGCAGCCATGGCACAATTTCCTTTGAAGAAAGCGGGCGGGCTTTACCCACATAATCCAACGCTTCATTAGCGTTCTGAAAACCATTTATTACAACGAGTTTGGTGGTATCATTCAACGCAGAATTATTTATATCCATCTGTTTGTTATAATAATTTTCATGATCGTACCGGTTGAATGCATTTCTTGCTTCAGTAACATAAACAGGGTCTACTTTACTCATTACGATCACTACATAATGTGGTTGGTCAGGGTTATACGAGAAAGATGTTTTTAAATTGTCTTTGATTTTTTTCAAGGCCAATTGAATAGAATCCTGTACATGTTTCATCTGGGCCATTTGCACAGAGTCTGCATGAATTTTTCTCATGGCATTTTGAATGGAGTCTGCCTGGTGTTGCAACTTCGCCATCATCGCAGAATCCGTTTTTATTTTGGCAGCTTGTATATCTGATAATTTTATATTACCTATTCCAGATCGTATTGAATCCTGTTTTTGCCTGTCTTGTAAAACAGGGTTCACTTTTATTTTTGCTTTCGCAATTTGAGCAGAGTCAGATTTCGATGTAACCGTATCAATCTTATTTGTAACAGGAGTTGTTGTTGCAGTAATGACTACAGAATCATCTTTGGCTCTTTCTATTTTTAAATTGGTAAGGTAATCTTCAATTTGCCTGCGCCGGCTTAATACATCAAGGAAAATTTTTGCCCTTTCTGCCATTGGCGTTCCTTTATATTCATTGACGATATGGGCAAGGTCCACTTTTGCCAAACTATCCTGGCGTTGTTTGATGAAGTATACAGCTTCAATGTAAAGCAGTTGCGGTGTCCAGTATTTTTTTCCATACATACTGTCGGCAACCTGTTTTTCTGCCTGTGCTTCTTCAAACCTTCCTTCTATGAATGCGGTGTAGATATCTTCATATTTTTTCGTTGCATCTGCCTTTTCTGCGTTGAGTTCAAAGTTTATTGCTTTAGGGTCCGTAACGCGTTGTGTGAATTTACCCGAAGGGAATTTTTGTTTCATTAAACTCAATATTCTTGCCGCATTCATATCATCACCTATTTTCCTGTAGCAATAATAGAGGTTCATCAAAATTTCTTCATAAGAATTTGTTTCAGGATAACGTGATAATAATTTTTCATAGGCATCTGCTGCTGCAGCGTAATCTGGCAATCCTTCCTGGTAGGCTTTGCCCAATAAGAAAAGCGCTTTCTCTACGGAGTCGTTTGAAGCTTTCATCTTGTCAGGAGTGAGCGGGAGGTTTGCCATCAAAGCAGCAAATGTAATTTGCGGCACTAAGCTGTTTGCATTTACCCCATTCTGGTTTATGCCTTTATCGTTTGCCTTCTTTTGTAGTTGCTGTGAAGATATCGATGCCACCTGCCAGTTGTCAATATTCTGCCGGTTTCCCCATTTCGCTTTGAACTCGCCAAAACCCCTTGATCTAAGCGATGTATTATTAAAATACCATTCTGCATTATCCGGGGAAGCGCCGAATAAATTCGTATTTGCATTATTGTTGTTGAATACATAGTTCTGCGTGCCTGTTTGCTGCTCTTCTTCTTTTAATCCCTGCTCTTTGCGTAATCGCTTTACTAATTTTTTAACATACGCATCTCTTTCTCCGGGCTGCATAGCTGCAATGTGTTGCAGGCTATCCTGCCTTTCAATAACAAGCAACTGTACAACAATTTTATCAAGCGCATTTTTCCTGTCTTTAAAAAGTTCGGCATCTTCTACTGCATTTTTGTCTTGCAGGCTCACGCTGTCATAAAAATTTTTTGCTGCTTTATATTTTTTCTGATCAAATGCTATATCTCCTAATTGTAAGAACGCTTTATTTTTATAGGTGCTGTTTGGCAACGCATATTTCGCACATTTTAAAAGCGCAGCTTCTGCTCCCGGAATATTATTTCTTTCCAGTTCTATCTTGGCAATAGTGTAATAAATAATATCCCTGTATTCTGCAAAGCGGTCCCTTTTTCCCATACTTGTCAGCGCATCAATGTTTTTCTGTATCACCTCATCATTGCCTTTATTCTGCCTGATATAATTTAGCCGTGCATATATATCAAGTACGGGATCGTAAGTATGTTGAAAAACTTTTTCGTAGAATGTTTTTGCTTCTTCTGTTTTACCGATCCGCTCATACATCTGTGCGATAAGGTATTCCCATCTTGATTTTTCCTGGTTGTCCATCGCGTTTGGCAATGCTTTTTCTAAAAAGATAGCTGAGCTGTCGTACATTTCCTGTTTGTAAAACATCCAAGCTTGCACTTCATTCAAATCTCCTTTCAATCGTTCCGGGAATTGCGGGTCTTGTTTTAATATCTCTATCATTGAAGCCGCCTGTGCATAGGCATTCTGCGCAATATATGTTTTAGTTAACCAGATCAACGATTCATTTCGGCTAGGCGGCAATGTTAGTATTTTCTGTGGTACATTTCTTTTTTCCACTGTGGAAACGGTAAATGCATTCCCGCCTTCATCAGCATTGGCATTGCTTCCGATCGTTTTGTGGTAACCGCCTTCTTCTCTCGGGCTGTATTGGTAATTCACAAACTGGAATGTAATGTGTGCTGAATCAAGCATATTACGGAAATAATAGGCTTTCCCCATCAACATAAATAAATTATCGCTCCAATCGTTTCGCAGGTCGTGAATAAGCAAGCCATTTGTGCATTTGAAAATAACCGAATCGAGTTCTTTCCGGTCTTTGGAGGTCATCTCCAATGTGTAATTGTAGAAAGGAAGCAATCTGGTATAATCTTCTTTGTACCCGGCTTTGGCACGTGCGATAATTTCGTTCAGCTTATTGTTCGCGTTATAATAGTAATTGTAATGTGTAACCATATTCTGCACAAACCGACGGCTCTTTGTAAATTTTTTGGTATCTGTTTTTTCTGAACCGAGGATACGGTTCTCGTATTTCGCGGGTTTTTTTACTTCGAGCGAGGAAAAATCGGGCTGCCCGAAACCATCCAGGAAAAATAATAAAAGCAGGATCGAAAATAAAACGCTGATTCGGTTCACAGTATCCGTTTACAGGTGCAAGTTAGACTAAACTCTTATTAACTGATTTTCAGGAAATTTATTTTAAAATAACATGATTTTTCGTGCGTTATTCCATTGGTTGTTGATAAGTTACTTACCTTTAAAGCAGTAATATCCCGTTATGGCTAAATTCGATGCCAATTCTACGTTTAAGCGCCTCCAAAACCGTTACCGCCTGGTGGTAATGAACGATGATACGTATGAAGAAGTGGTGACCTTTAAATTATCCCGTTTAAGCGTATATGTGGTTCTCAGCACGATTTTTGTATTACTAACGGGCCTGACCGTTGCCCTGATCGTATTCACGCCATTGAAATTGTATATACCCGGTTATGGAGATGTGAATAATACACGGGAACTGCGTGAACTAAAAATACGTACGGATTCGTTAGAGCAATCGGTGAGGTACAAAGACCTTTACCTGCAAAACCTGCAAACGGTTTTACAGGGAAACACCCCGGTGAAGAAGGACACGACGACTTTGACTATTCCAAAGCCTGAAAAAATTGATGACTAAAATAAAATCCAGACTATGTTTAACGGAAAATCCAAATCTGACATCCTCGGTGGCGATACTCCATCAGGTTCAAGCGCAAGCCTTATAGGCGCAGGTACTTCTCTTAAAGGCGATATTACCAGCAATGGCGACCTCCGCATTGATGGCACTCTTACCGGAAATATTAATTGCAGTGCAAAAGTGGTGATTGGCGCCAATGGTGTTGTTGAAGGGGATATTGTTGGCCAACAAGCAGATATCATGGGCAAAGTAAATGGCACCATTAAAGTAAAAGACCTGCTGCAGTTAAAAGGCGGCAGCATCGTTAATGGAAATATCCAGGCTGCGAAATTGCAGATAGAACCTTCTGCCACTTTCAATGGAGAATGCCACATGATCACTACTGCGGCAAGCAACGGCAAAGTTTCTCTTGAATCGAAAAAAGCAACTGAACCTATCGCCGGATTAGCAACAGCCTGATCCCAGTCTTACAATTGAATCGTTTTTTTCTGCAGCTATACTGCGGACAAGCTTTCTTTATCCGTATGAATTATGAATAATTACCTTTGCGGCAATTGTATTTTTGCACGTGTAATTTATTCAGATGGAAAACAAACCGGTTAAGAACCCTGTTGCTGCGATCATCGTAATTTTTGTTCTTGTAAATATTTTAGCTTTTGTATCGGAAAAACTATTTCCGTCTTTGGATGTTAGTTATACCGTGGTGTTGATCGGTAACCTTATTTTATTTATTGCAGCAATATTTTCCTTTTTAATATTCAGGAAAGGGTTGAAGAATACAAACCCTTATGCATTTGTGCGGACTATTTATGCAGGCATGTTGTTCAGAATGGCTGTTTGTATGATAGCTGTTGTTATTTATATTTTCGCCGAGCGAAGTAATGTAAATAAGATCGGGATATTTATCTGCTGCGGGTTATACCTCGTATACACGTTTACTGAAGTACGGATATTGCTCCGTCTGAACAAGTCGCAGAAAAATGCCTAAAAAAGAAGCCCCGCTTTCATATCTCCGTCAATTCATTCCCGATGAATCGGCATCATTGGTGCTTGATTACCTGAACCATTATAAAGTTCATCTAACGATAACGCGTGAACGAAAAACCGTTTTGGGTGATTATCGCCATGCTATCGGCGGAAAAAACCATCGCATCAGTGTAAACGGAAACCTTAATAAATTTTCTTTCCTGATCACGTTGATACATGAACTTGCGCACCTGGTGACTTTTATGCAATATGGAAACCACGTGCAATCTCACGGCAAAGAATGGAAATTGGTGTACAGAAAAATGCTGGAAGATTTTATCCGGTTAGAGATTTTTCCGCACGATATACTTATTGCATTTAAAAAAAATTTGCACGATCTTCCGGCCAGTAGTTGTGCAGACGAAGACCTGATGCGTGTATTAAGAAAATATGATGAAGGTTTTGAGAAGAAGATAATGGTAGAACAAATCCCCGAAGGAAAATTATTTGATGCAGGCGATGGAAGGATATTCCGCAAAGGAAAAAAACTGCGCAAGCGTTTTCAATGTATAGAAATTGCGACGAATAAAACCTATTTGTTCAGCCCGATCTTTGAGGTAAGTATTGTGGAAGGAGAGTGGTTATAAGATTTTAAGCATCCACCTGTCGCAGCCGAAATGGCCGGTATTTCCCATTGGGCCATTTAAATAATGAAAACCGAATTTTTCATAAACGCTTAATGCTTTTTTTAACTCGGGCATTGTTTCGAGATATACTTGTGTATAACCGGTTTCTTTGGCTGTTTCGAGGCATTTTGCGATGAGTAATTTGCCAAGCCCCAATCCACGGGCATGTTTTTTTAAATACATTTTCACGAGTTCACAAGTATCAGATGGCAAACCATTCGAAGGGAAAATGCCTGCCCCGCCAACAATTTCATTGTTCACCAATGCAACAAAATAGCCGCTTTTGGGAGTTTGAAATAATTCGTAAAGATGATCGGTAGTTGGATCGTAATAAACTGTTCCGGGTTTGTCTACTCCAAATTCAGCAAGGGAACTCCTCACAATTTCGGCGAGTGTTTTATTATCCGCAGGTTCAATAGTTCTTATAACAACATGTTGCATGCTGCGAATATAATGTTTTCACGCAACGGCGCGGCGGCGCAACGAAAAAACATAAGATTGTCTGGAAATCTTTGTAGAAAATTTAGCTGATCAATGCGGCGACTGTATATAAAATTGCAAGGGAAAGAATGATGAATCCAATGAAAGGTTTGTGTGCGTTTTGCATAGACGGATTATTAGGGTTTACAAGGGTTGTGATACTAACGTTAAGTTAGAATAAATATTTTGCAAGTGCAAGAGGCTAAGGGTTTTTATTGTCTGAACCCGGATTTGTGAGATTTTCAGGATTGATGAGATGAAGAAATTGAGAATTGATATTTGAATTTGACCAAAGAGTAACACGTAGTTAAGTGCAGCATTTCGCAAAAGGATTCTGTGAGTGAATTGGAAATTGATAATAGAAAATTGAAAATCAGCTGCTCGCTGTTTTCTGTTTACTGCTTACATTCTGTAGTTGCTCAATAGAATTGTTGCAGTACAAGTGTGCGACGCAACAATGCTTAATAGTAGTTCAAATGTTTGTAACAAAAACTCTCAATGCAATAAAATAGAAACTGCCTTCCATAATGTAGTGATGCTCGTTAGCATTACAACGCTACCAACGAGCAGGAACATGGTTTTCATTGGCAATTTGCCGGCAAGCCTTGCTGCTATTGGCGCTGCAAGGATGCCGCCTGCAACCAACCCGAGAACATCAAAAACAGGAATGTGTTTCAGTAAAATAAAAAACGTGATAGCGCTTGATAGCACTACAAAAAATTCTGCGAGGCAAACAGAGCCGATGACATAACGCGGGTTTCTTCGTTTGGAGATCAAAGTACTTGTTACCAATGCGCCCCAGCCACCACCTGCAAATGCATCGAGAAAACCACCGGTGGATGCAAGCCAGCCTGCACGTTTTACTTTTGCTGATCTTTTATTTTTATTAAAAGCTTTGCGGATAATATAATAACCGAGATAGATAGTGTAGAAAGAAAGCGGTATGCGGACGTACGTTGCTGATTTTTGTCCGAAGTACGCAAGCGTTGCCCCTAAGATTGCACCGATAACGCCGGGTATCACCAATGTTTTAAATAATTTTTTGTTGATGTTCCCGAAACGGTGATGGCTGTAACCGGAAACGCCGCTCGAAAAAACACGGGCAGAATGTACGCGGCTACTCACGATGGCAGGATTAACACCTGTTGCCAATAAAAATGTTGTTGAGATGGTTCCATAACCAAGCCCAAGCGAGCCATCAACCATTTGTGCAAGGAAGCCGGTAAGTAACATCAGCAAAAACGTTTTTGTATCTACATATTGGGGAATGGATCTTATCCCGTCGAATACTTTTTCGAAAGGAACAAAAGATAGAATTGCATGTCCTATGATCATGAACACAAAGGCCAGTAAACACCATTTCACAATTTGCTGCCACCGTTTTTGTGCGGGCATATCAGGTTCTTCTAAAACAATTTGTTTGGCAGCGAGAATTTTTGTGATGTCGTTAAGCTTATTTACTTTTTCGGAAAAATCACCATTGATGCTTTTGCGGATGCTTTCCATGTTGTGCAATACTTCATCGATTTCTTCGGGCATTGCATCATTTAGCGTTTCTTTGATGCGTTTTGCGATAGTAGGAGATTTGCCATTGGTGGAGATGGCAATTTTGAGATTGCCTTTTTTTACAATGGAGCTTAAATAAAAATCACAGAGTTCGGGTTTGTCTGCAACATTAATCAATTTGTTTGCCTTCTTTGCATCTTTCCAGATCTTAATGCTGGTTTCTTTATTGTCAACAGCGGAAATAATAACATCTGTGTCATTGAGATCGTCAATTTCATAAGGGCGTTCGATCAATGTTACATTATCGTAATCGCGTGCCAGTGTTTTTATTTCTTCAGATATGTTTGTCGCTACTAACCTGATGTGCGTAGCAGGGGCATTTTGTAATACTGCAGATAATTTTTCAAGCCCTACATTTCCGCCACCGATGATCAGCAGGCGAAGATTTTCCAGCTTGAGGAAAACCGGGAACAGGTTGTTCCCGGTATCTTCATGCTGTTTATTTTGGGAAGAAATATTTTCTGTATGTGTTTCCGTGCTCATGATTTTTTAAAAGCATTCGTATCGAATACCAAAGTTAAATAATAGAATGCGCCGATAGTTGGCCCGCCAATATATTGATAATACCTGTGATTGAAAATATTAGTTCCGCCAAGTTTCACCGTTGTACCGATATTAGTGAAACGGTAATTAACCTGCGCATCAACAGTTGAATAAGATGGCACGATACCTATTGCCAGGGGGCTGTTCCAGTAAAATGAACTCTGCCAATGCCAGCCGATATTAAAGCCTGTATTTTTTAATATCTCACGGTTACCAATAGACGCATTTACGATCCATGTTGGTGTGTTGAATGCCGGCGCGAATGCATCTGTGGATGATTCGCTGGCTATAGCTGAATAACTGGTATTGGCGTTGATAGTAAATTTTTTATAAAAGTTGTACGTAGCACCCGCTTCAATTCCCTGGTTGGTAACGAGCGTTGTGGAATTCGTCCACATTTTAAATTTATTAACCTGCTTTCCGCCATTGTATGCATAGAAAGCTGTGCTGTCTATTTGTCCGATGGTTCCTTTATACGGTTGTGTAACATCTAACTGCCCTATGAAATGATCATAGAAACTGAAATAGTAATCGATATCGATAAATAATTTGTTATCTAATAAAATCCCTTTGTAACCAACCTCGAATGAATTGATATGTTCCGGCTGAAGGTATGTATAATTGCTTTGTACCAGTATGTTTTTGTCTTTTTCTATAGCGGCACTTTGCGTTAGCCCGTTATTATTAACATCTGCATTTACTGCATTTTTAAAAGCAGTTACAGATGAATTTAAATATGAATTTTCAAACACTCCATAATGCTGAGCTGTGATTGGTAATCCGCCCAAACGTTTAACACCGCCATTATTTACAGAGGCAAAACCTTCGAACAATGTAGGGAAACGGTAGCCATTCTGGAACGATAAACGGAAATTATTTTGTTGTGAAGGAGAATACACCAAAGCAATACGCGGGTTCAATTTCGGTGAGAAATATTCTGATTTATCAATGCGTAATGAAGCAGTGATCTTCAATTTCTCGTCAAACAGATTTTTTGAACCCTGGATAAAACCTCCGTAACTGTAATAATAAAAATCTTTGTAGGCATCGTTCGGGTCTTTATATGCGTTCGGGTTTACATAATTATTTCCATCCGGCGTTACGATATATTTCCTGTAGTTAGCCCCGGTTAGTATCTGAACAAATGGAATGATATTAGACCAGTCATATTGCCCTTCGACATGAACAAAAGAAGATTTCAATAACATTTGTGCGCCTACCGTATCCCAGTTATTTGTGTGGATGATCTTGTTTCGTACGCTGTCAAACGCTGCGGTTCCGGGAAGGAAACGTCCATTGTCGGCAGCAGCCCTTGCTGCATCATGTGAAGCTGCTATATTTCCGCCATTGCTTGCATACGCCGAATTAAATGCTGCTGTGTAATCATTATACCATTGTGTTGGTTTTTTAAATGCGAGGTCTATATTTTCTGCAAGCGGGCGGAAGTTGAATGAGTTCTTTCCGGTATTTTCATTAGTGTAATAGGCTTTGATCGAAAAGTTTTGCCCTTTCAGGTCCAATGAATGTTGCTGAATCGTTTCTCCATTTAAACGCACACGGTTGCCGCGCTGATAATTGTTTGTAACCACACCGATTCTGTATGCATACGAAATTTCTGTAGATGGTGTGATCTTATAATGAAGTGCTGCATCAAGCTTTGTATTTTTCAATGCATAATCGGTGAGGTCTTTTTCAAGATAACCGGTGCGGCTTACGTCATATTTCTTTCCTTGTAACGTGATTGTTTTTAAATCGCTGTTGTATTCATCACCATAACGATTGATAAGGTCTGCAGCAGGATTATCGGAAGCGAGTGAAAGATTTGTTTTATTTCCTACATCAAAATATTGGTCGTGTTTATTGTTTGCAACCCAATCGGTGCCTTGAGAATACGATGCATTTATTTTGAACGCAAAGTTTTTCCCGATCGCCTGCGCCCAGCGTATCGCATATTCTGAATATAAAGCAGGGCTGTGATCTTTTCCGTCAACATGGTTAACGCCTGTTTTTATATACACACTCAATCCCTGGTATTGAAACGGCGATTTTGTTTTCATGTTTGAAATGCCATTCACAGCATTCAGTCCATACAATGCAGAGGCCGCACCGGGTATGAGTTCGACGCTTTCAATATCTAATTCAGTTGGGCCAACTGCATTGGCAACAGGTGCACCGATTCCCGGAGAAATATTATCCACTCCATCCACCATTTGCAAAAAGCGTGAATTAGTCGTTCCGCTGAAGCCCCTCGTGTTCGGCACTTTGTACCCGAGACTGAGCGTGGTCATTTGTACACCTTTCACACTTTCCAATGCATCAAAAAAAGTAGGAGCGGGGCTTTCCTTGATCGCCCGTAAATCTAATTTTTGAATAGTAACGGGCGAGCGCAATATGCTTTCCGGGATACGTGATGCCGTTACCACCACCTGGTCATTTAATATGCTTTGCGTATTGAGCGAAATGGAAATAGGGTTGTTCGCACTTTCTGTTACAACAAACTCCTGTGTCTTGTAGCCAACAGAAGATACTACCAATGTTATTGGAAGTTTTTGAGATGTTTTTATTTGAAATGAACCATCTTCTTTTGCAACGGTTCCTGCATGTGCACCTTTAACCTTGACGGATGCTCCACTAAGCCCGGAGGTATTTAATGAATCCTGGATCTTGCCAGAAATAACATAAGAGTCCTGTGCTTTCGATAAAAACGGGCAGAGTAATAATAAAAGAATAAGAAAATTGTATTTTGAATTCATTAGTCTATTGTTTTAGTAGAGTAAAAAGTGAAAAAAAAGCTGGCTTAAGAAAATTATATAGTCCCACAGGGACAACATGCATTACTAAAACATAGAGACATAATAACCATAGAATTTTTTAAAAGATCAGCAAAATAACCTGTTTTGGTGTTAAATAAGCGGTTCATTCCGCGAAGATAATATTATCCTATAAAATTAGTAGACTTTTTTAAAAATATTTTTTGTACTTCACTTAAACCAGTAAGGCTTTAAAAACCTTATTGGTTTTGTTTTGTGTTACTTTCTTCGGAAATCAAGATTGTGGAAATAAAAAAACCTCGCAACATCAATATTTTTATATTGATTGCCTGCAGGCAATTGCTGAAAGAAATTCATATAACCGAATTGAATATTGTCGGTTTTAGTAGTGTGGTAAACGAAGCCAACAAAAAGGCGGTTCTGGTCAAAATAATTGTAAGTGATTTCTTTCCCGAAGTTAATATGGAGTTCGTCATTGAAAACAAACGAAAAAGTTCCCGGTGCAAAAGGTCTTCTTGAGAGTGGCACAGCAAGATAAAAATTATAACGGAGACGATAATTGAAATTATAACCGTCAGCCAGTTCATCGTCATTTTTTATTTTGTGTTTGAACCGTTCTTCGAGGCGCAGCCACTGCATCAGTTTTAATTTCGGATAATTTGTATGCCATTGAATTTGTTGCCACGGGCGATGTTCGGGCTGCGTAACATTTTTATGATTATCCCAGGGATATAAACTTACATACGCATAACCGGCAGTAAGTTTCGTATTATTGTTTACGTAATAGGTCAAACCAAACCTCGCAATGGTTTGTGATAAATTGTCCATGTAATTTTCTCTTGTTCGCAAATGCAGGTCTGTCCACGTTCCCCACTTATCTGAAAATCGTGACTGGTTTAAATAAGCCACCCAGGTTTGCTGAAAAGCCGTGGTTTGCTTCTGGGAATATGTAACTTCTTCTGACGTAAAGAATACAACTAAAGAAAGATAAATTCTTTTGAGCATAATTGGTCATGTTAGGAATTACTGATGTTTTAGTTCAGTGAAAAATACCTGTGGGAGTAATCACAGGGTTCTTCTTTTACCAGTTTTTGTGGTAAAGAACTAAAATGCCTGATTCGTGCAAGATAAAACCCACATTATTATTTTCTTTAAAAATTTTGTTAAGTCTTGCCTCTGAAATGACAAAAAATATAATCTATCAAAATTATAGACTGTTTTTTAGAAATACTCAATTAATGCTTGTAATATGCCCCGCAGGATGTATTTTTGTAAACCCTACTAAAATGGTGGGGAATATAATTTTTTAACAAATATATTGTCATGCAAAGTTTCAGGACTGAGTTGGAAAACCCTTTGGTAGAAAAAGATATTATTGAGCTGGAAAGGAAGATCAGGGAATTCCGTGAGGGAAAAATTCCTGAAGAAAAATTTCGCAGCCTTCGTTTGGCGAGAGGCGTTTATGGGCAGCGCCAGCAAGGCGTTCAGATGGTTCGTATCAAATTGCCTTATGGGAAAATGACATTTGCACAATGGAAAAGAATTGCTGATGTGTCAGATGAATTCTCCAATGGCAATTTGCATTTAACTACTAGGCAGGATATACAAATTCATTTCGTAAGCCTTGAACGTACTCCGGAATTATGGAGTTTGTTAGAAGAAGATGATATTACGATCCGCGAAGCTTGCGGTAATACGGTGAGAAATGTAACAGCATCTGATATTGCGGGTATTGATATTGATGAACCTTTTGATGTTACACCGTATGCTCACGCCGTATTTGAATATTTTTTGCGCAAGCCTTTTTGCCAGGAAATGGGACGCAAGTTTAAAATTGCTTTTTCCAGTAGCGAAAAAGATACTGCACTTGTATTCATGCACGACCTTGGTGCAATTCCACGTATCAGAGAAATAAATGGAAAAAAAATAAGAGGCTTTAAAGTTGTTGTTGGTGGTGGATTAGGCGCACAGCCACATCTTGCAATTACCACGCATGAATTTTTGGAAGAAGGTCTTCTGCTGCCTTATTTAGAAGCGGTGTTGCGTGTGTTCGACAGGTATGGCGAACGCAACAGCAGGCATAAAGCAAGAATTAAATTTTTGCTGCAACAGATCGGTATTGAAAAGTTCAATGAATTGGTTAGAGAAGAACAGAAAGCAGTGGCAGAGGAAAGCGTTGAAGTAGATACAAGCAGGTTTGAATCTGTTGAATTGCCTTATGGAATTCTTTCAGAAGAAAAAATTCAAATCAAAAATCAGTTGAATTTTGAAATATGGAGGAAGACAAATGTTAAGAAACAAAAACAGGATGGATTCCAGATCGTTTATGTGCGCATCCCGAATGGCAATATCAGTTCTGATGCAAGCAGAAGATTGATTGAAAAATTACAACCTGTTGTTGCAAATGATATCCGCGTGACGATCAGCCAGAATCTGCAATTCAGGTATGTGAAAGAAGAGCATCTCGAATATGTTTATAGCGTGCTGGAATCTGAAAACCTTACTGCTGCAGGAATAGACAGTGCTGCTGATATTGTTTCTTGTCCGGGTACAGACACATGCAACCTCGGAATTTCAAACAGCACTGAACTGGCATTGGTTTTATCCCGAGTAATTGAGGATGAATATCCTGAATTTTTACATCGCGATGATATTGCCATTCGCATAAGCGGATGTATGAACTCGTGCGGACAGCATGGAATCGGTACTATCGGTTTTCATGGCTCTTCCATGAAAGTAAATGGAAAAGTTTTGCCGGCAGTGCAGGTACTTATTGGCGGTGGTAAACTTGGTGGTGGCGATGGTAGGATTTCAAATAAAGTAATTAAACTTCCGAGCAAACGTGGGCCGGAAATAGTAAGATATCTGTTGAATGATTTTCTCGCAAATAAAAAGGAAGGTCAAAATTATCTTGATTACACTTTCGAAAAAGGAGAAAGATATTTTTACGATCTGTTGAAACCGCTGGCAGATGCGTCAACGTTAGCTTCTGAGGATTTTATTGACTGGGGGCATGAAGAAAAGTTTGCAACTGCGATCGGGGTAGGAGAGTGTGCCGGTGTAATGATCGATCTTGTTGCAACGCTTATCCTCGAAGCCGATGAAAAACTGGAACTTGCTGAAGAAAGTATTGCTAATGGGTCATATTCGAATGGAATTTACCAGGCGTATGCATCTTTTGTGAATGCTGCAAAAGCATTGTTGTTAAATCACTCGGTTCATTGCAATACACAAGCCGGCATCTTAAAAGATTTTGATACACATTTTATAGAGAAAGCCTTGTACAGCGATGTTGCAAGTTTCAGGGAAATGGTTTTGCAGATCAATCAAAACGAACCTTCAGAAAAATTTGCTATTGCTTATTTGCAGCAGGCAAAAGTATTCAATGCTTATGCGCATGCGTTCAGGGAGCAGTTGGTAAATAATTAATAGTACAACAAAGCAAAAGAGGTGACACCTTTTCAAAAAGATGTCACCTCTTTTGTTCATCTTTTTTGCTAAGCCCTCGATAAAGCATCTTTACTTTTTGCAACCGGCTGAAAATAGTTTTCATTGCTATTACTATTTTCAATCCATTTGAATTGCTGGTGTAATACAACTACTTTCCCGATAATGATCAGGGTTGGTGAAACATAACTGCTGTTACCGAATTTTTCCGCATACTCATATACGTTACAGCTATATACATTTTGGAGTGGGGTAGTCGCTTGTTCAATAACCGCAATATGTTTGTCCGTTGCGATTTTGCTTTCAATTAATTTTTTGACCAACAGATCATTGGTATCTGAAGACATGTAAAAAACCAATGTGTCATTTGTTGACGCAAGATCCTTCCAGACATTATCATCAATAACATCCATTTTATAATAAGTAAGGAAACGGACAGCAGTTGAATGATCTCTTGCTGTCAGAGGAATGCCTGCATAGGCTGCGGCGCCAAGCGCAGCGGTAACGCCAGGTACAATTTCATAATCGATCTTATTTTCAACAAGCACCTGCAATTCGTCCAGCACGTTGGAGAAAATGGAAACATCACCGCCTTTTAACCGAACAACTAATTTCCCCTGTAACGCATAATCAACGATCAGTTCATTAATAGTTGATTGTGGAGTGGAAGCACCTTTGCGGCATTGTTTGCCCACATGAAGTACCTGCGCTTCTTTATTAACAAATTCATCTAAAATCACAGTACTCACTAACCTGTCTGTTATTACTACGTCAGCTTTCTGCAAATAGCGCATAACCTTTAGCGTTAGTAATTCGGGGTCGCCTGGGCCAGCTCCTGCCAGGATTACTTTGCCTTTATGTTGTTTGATCTTGTTCATTAGTCTATTCGATTTATAGAATAATTATTCAAAAAATTATTGTATCATACAAGCGCCGACAGTCACATTGCTTGTTTCGTCAATCAATATTACGCCACCATTTGCCCGCAATTCTTTGTGCGGATCAAATGCTAATGGTGATGCGGTTTTGATCGTTGCTTTAACAATGTCATTCAATCCTGCCTGGTGCGCTTCAAAATTTTTATCGAGTGTATTCACATCTAATTTGTATTCTATTTCTTTCACCACACTTTTCACAGTTCGGCTGTTGATCTGCAATAAATATTTATTGCCACGGACCAATGGTTTGTTGTCCATCCAGCATAACAATACTTGTAATTCCTGCGCAATAACGGGTTTGTTTTCATTTTTAACAATCACATCACCGCGACTGATATCAATATCATCTTCCAACTGAATGATCACACTTTGCTGTGCATACGCTTCATCAGTTTCTTTGCCGCCAATTTCAATAGTTTTGATTTTGCTTGTTAATCCGGAAGGCAACACAGTTATTTCATCGCCCTTTTTATAAATGCCGCTAATGATCTTGCCAGCATATCCGCGATAGTCGTGCAGTTCTTCTGTCTGCGGCCGTATCACATATTGTACAGGCAAACGTGCATGAGATAGGTTTATATCATTCTCCAATTGCACATTCTCTAAAAATTCCAGCAACGTATTTCCCTCATACCAACTTAGATTGGGAGTTTTCTCAACAATATTATCTCCCTTCAATGCGCTGAGCGGAAAATAAGTTACATCTTTCAACCCCAGTGTTTTTGCGATTTCCGAATAATCGATCACGATATTATTGAACACATCCTGCGAATAGTCTACCAGGTCCATTTTGTTTATCGCAACTACTACATGAGGAATATTCAACAACGATGCAATGATCGAATGCCTGCGAGTTTGTTCAACCACGCCTTGTCTCGCATCGATCAAAATAATAATCAGGTTTGCATTCGATGCACCTGTCACCATGTTGCGTGTGTATTGAATGTGCCCCGGCGCATCCGCAATAATAAATTTGCGTTTGGGTGTTGAAAAATATTTGTACGCCACATCGATCGTAATGCCTTGTTCGCGTTCAGCACGCAAGCCATCAGTAAGCAGCGCCAGGTCAATCTCTCCATCTTCTTTATTGCGGCTCTGGCGTTCAAGCGCTTCCAATTGATCGATCAGAATACTTTTGCTGTCATACAGCAAACGCCCGATCAGCGTGCTTTTGCCGTCATCTACACTTCCCGCAGTTATAAAACGTAATAAATCCATTGCATGTACGGTTTACGAAGTACGATTTCTGAGAACGGCCTTCAGTCGTCAGTCCACAGATTTCAGTACTTCAAATTCTTAATTGTTTTTTTATATTTTAGTCTTTCTTGTTTTAGTTTCTCTTTTATGTAACCAACGACATCAACCCTTTTCTGCATCGTTGCGTCGCACACTTTAACGGTAATGCATAACCGAACTTCAGGCTGCTCCGCAATTTTGCTCACAGCTATTAGCTCGCTGCTCATGGCTGGTTTAAAAATATCCATTCTTCTTCCTGTCTTCCATCGCTGCTTCAGAAACTTTATCATCAATTCTTGTTTCACCGCGTTCACTTGTTTTTGTTGCAGTGATTTCTTTAATAATATCATCAACTGTTGATGCCGATGATTCAACAGCAGCTGTACAAGTCATATCGCCAACAGTTCTGTAGCGCACATTTTTTTTCACTATAACATCCGTATCGTCCAAACGAATAAACGATGAAACGGCCACTAACTGACTTTCATGTTCTATCACTTCGCGTTCATGCGAAAAATAAATGGTAGGCAAATCAATATTTTCTCTTCTTATATAATTCCACACATCCAATTCGGTCCAATTGCTGATTGGAAATGCACGCACATTCTCTCCTTTGTGAATTTTACCATTATAGATATTCCACAATTCCGGTCTCTGTAATTTTGGATCCCACTGACCAAATTCATCACGCACGGAAAAAATCCGTTCTTTCGCCCTGGCTTTTTCTTCATCCCGTCGCCCGCCACCGATGCAGCAATCAAATTGAAATTCTTCAATAGTATCTAATAATGTAAAAGTTTGCAGTTGGTTCCTGCTCGCGAATTTTCCTTTTGGCTCAGTTAATTTTTTTTCCCTGATCGTATCTTCCACTTTTCTTACAATCAATTTCTCGCCAATCTCATTCGCCAGTTTATCCCTGAAGTCAAGTGCTTCCGGGAAATTGTGCCCTGTATCAACATGCACTAAAGGAAAAGGAAATTTTCCGGGACGAAAAGCTTTCAAAGCCAAATGCACTAATGTGATAGAATCCTTGCCACCGCTGAAAAGCAATGCCGGCTTCTCAAACTGTCCGGCCACTTCGCGAAGAATATGAATTGCTTCAGATTCGAGTTGATCAAGATAGTCCTGTTTGTAAATGCTCATAATTCAATTTGATAATTTCTGAATGGCTCAATTTCTCAATGCAGTGTGCTATTGAGAAATTTTCACATTTTAATTGGCGGTATGTAATCCACATTCTTTTTTGCTTGCATCTTCCCACCACCATCTTCCTGCACGGAAATCTTCGCCGGCTTTAATGGCTCTCGTACATGGTGCACAACCAATACTTACAAAACCACGGTCGTGTAAACTGTTATAGGGTACATCATGTTCATTGATATAGTCACGCACCTCTTCCGAAGTCCATAAAAGCAGCGGATTAAATTTGATGATCTTGTTTCCTTCATCCCATTCAACTATTCTCAGGCTTTTTCTTTCAGGAGAATGTTCCGCTCTTAACCCGGTTACCCAGATTTCATTCCCTGCCAATGCACGTTTCAACGGTTCAACTTTCCGTATATAACAACATTGCTTCCGGTTATCAACAGATTCGTAAAATGAATTTGGCCCCTTTTTATTTACAAAATCTTCCAGGTGTGAAGTGTTCGGATAATATGCTTTTATTCCTGCATTATATTTTTCATTGGTAGTATTCCAAACGGAATATGTTTCTGCAAATAATCTTCCTGTATCCAGCGTGAAGATTGAAATGGAAAGATTATTTGATAAGACAGCATGGGCAATTACCTGGTCTTCGATGCTGAAGCTTGATGAAAATGTAACCTTAGCGGGAAACTCTTCAGCAAGCCATGCCAGAGAATCCGCGAGTATTAGTCTACTTGTTTTGTAGGTTATTGAAGATATCTTTTCTGCTGTTGTATTTTCCATTTTTAAAATTAGTTAAGGAAACAAAAAGTTGAAGAAAGAAGTGTATTGTGCATCAACATTTACCATTATTAATGCTACAATAAAAAAGCGTCCGGATGGGAAGAGTAAAAGATTTCATTTATAAACTCTACAAATATGATAGACAAATGTACTTTGCCCCGGCGAATTAAAAAAATTTAATAGCCTTTATTTGAAAATGAATTAAAGGCAGTACCGTCTGTAATGTTAAAATATCGGATAATATATAATTTGTGCTGAGCTTCCGCGTTTTATATAATTTTTATCATGCTAAAATTATTTTTCTACAGCTTCCTGGCAATTTCTGTTATTGGATGCAAAAAAAGCACAGGGGATGGTTCATTTGGAATTCAATCCGGCAACCTCGCTGAATATGTGGTCTCTCCCGATGCCACCGATCCATCAATAACTGCTGATTTAAACAATCATTATGTGTATATAGATACCACTGGTCCTTTGAAAAATACCCTGGTTGTTTTTTTACCAGGCACTGGTGCTGAGCCGAAAAATTACAGAGGAATTGTACAGGAAGCTGCGGGCCTCGGCTACCACGCTATCGGGCTTATGTATGTGAACGATGTTTTGATCAACGGGGCATGCAGTTCAACAAATGATATTACCTGTCATAGCAACGCAAGGCGGGAAATAATAGATGGTATTGACAGAAGCCAGTATGTTTCTGTTGATCCTTCGAACAGTATAATGAACAGGTTGGTGAAACTGCTTGAATATTTGCAAAATAAATACCCTTCTCAAAATTGGGGGCAGTTTTTGAACGGCGGCCAGCCAAACTGGCCAAAGATAATAGTAGCTGGCCACTCGCAAGGCGGTGGTAATGCCGCAGTGATCGGTGTGTACTATCCTGTAAAACGGGCAATTATCTTTTCCGACATTGATTTTTTGGCAAATGGAAGTTGTCCTGATTGGGAAAATAAGCCCGCATCAGCCGATAAAATATTCACCATCATTCATCCGGAAGATGAATTGATAAAGTATAATTATGCATTGTCAGGATGGCAAAATATTGGCCTCACTAATTTTGGAAATGTGGTCAATGTAGATTCTGCAACATATCCCTATTCAAACTCTCATACACTGATTACCCGTATCCAGCCTGCATTTTCTTCGATCATACAATTTCATAATTCAACAGTGGTTGATCTGTATGTGCCAAAAGATGCATCAGGTAATTATATTTTTTTAAAAGCCTGGCAATATTTGTTGGGCGATTAGCGATAACTCTTTCATGACTTAATATAAAAAACCCTGCACAAGAAAAGCAGGGTTTTTTATAGCATATTCTGTTTATTCTATTTCAACAACCTCGTAAGCATTTTGTCCATTGTATTCGATCGGTTGGAAATATGCGTTATTATACATTAGGTAAGTAATATTATTTCCAGCTTGAATTTGCTGGCAGCCATCCGGCAAATTATAAACAATTGCTCCCGGTGGCGCCTGCACGATCTGGTAACCATCAGGGGTTGCTATATAAAATGTTCCGCCATAATAGAAGTAATCAATTCCTCCAACATTTATGGTTGCATATCCGTTTGGCAAGCCACTGATAATTGCACCCAACGGTGGGGCTACAACCTGGTAGCCTCCATTATCAGGAACATAATATACACCGTCTGCACAATGATATTGGATACTGTTGAACGTTATGATAAATTCTGCGGCAGCAAGTGTTCTTGTAAAGAAACCAATCGGGTGCCACATAGGGCCAAAAACAAATGGCCTGTATGGATGATAATAATAATGATGATAACTATAATAACGGCGCCCTCTGAAAATATGCGGAGGCCTTGTATATGCTGGCCGGTTATTTCCCCATCCCGGTGGTCGATGATTAACCGGGGGGCGTTGATGATGATTTGGTGGACGATTTGCCGGTGGCCTGTTCTGCGGTGGCCTCTGTTGCGGAGGGCGTTGCTGCGTCCGCCTTTGTTGAGGCGGACGATTCTGCGTAGGCCTGTTTTGTGGTGGTTGCTGCACCGGAGGCCGCTGTTGTGGCGGTCGTTGCGCCGGTGGGCGTTGAACAGGCGTTTGATGATGATTCGGGGAAGGCCTGACGGAAGGTTGCTGTTGCGGCGGCCTTCTGTCGGTCGGGGGATTTTGACGACGGTCCTGGGAAAATATTTTCTCACTATGCATACAGGTCAGTATAAGAATAGTTAGAAAAAAAGCACCCGCTTGTTTAATTACCAAGGTATTTATTTTCATAAATGTGCTGTTTTATTAAAACATTAAAAAAGCGATTAATTGTTATGTTATTATTATAACAATAATCCTTCCGAATATTTTTGAATGTTTGCCGTAGGTGTTTATGAACAGGTATCGCAGTTGCCGGAAATGAAAATAAGTTATATAAAGATAGGTATATGGAATGACAAGGCGATTTGTTAGAAGTGAGATGTTAGAAGCTCGGATGTTTATTGTTCGTGCACATTAAATAATGAATGGTCAGTTATTCTGCCTCCTAATTGAATATCTAATTGTGGAAAATATTCTCCTAATCCTGCAGTCATTTTCCAATTATAGATTTTAGATAATTCTTTTGGATAAGCTGCACTATCAGCATAGAATGCAGTTGTGAAATTTTCATACCTATCATCCTTGAATCTTTTTTTTGTGCTATTACTATTTTTAATGTGAGTATAAAAAATTGTGTTTTCGCACATAATAATATAAATGTGCCCGCTATCTGAAATCTCTGAATATCTTTTTTTCTGAAGTAATTCTATACAACTGTCAACAATTTTATTGAATTGCCTGAGTGATATGACGCGTGAATGTTCTGTATTAATATTTGTACTATTTTTTTCCTGGGCATCACAGGATAATAGTAAAAAGAAAAATAATAATGCAAGAAGTAATTTTATCATTATTAAAATTATGTCATTTAATATTTGAAAATTTAAAATGATTCATTAACAAAAACGGGACTACTAAAATCTCAATTCTCAACTTTCAATTCATTCTTCATCCTCTTCAAATTCTTCTGCTTCTTCTTCGCCTTGCTCAACAATTTCTTCGGCAGCATTTGCAAAATCTGCAAACCAGCCGCCTTTTTGAATTAGTTCATCAGGAGAACCTTCTTCTATTACTTCGCCTGCAGATAAAACGATCACATGATCCGCATCACGTACCATTGAATAACGATGTGCGATAATGATGACTGTATTTTCTTTCCGTATTTCTTCAACTGTTTTTTTAACTTCTGCTTCCGTGGCATAATCAAGGTTCGCTGTTGCTTCATCCATTATTAATATCCGGGGTTCAGCAACAAGCACACGTGCTATCTGTATGCGCTGGCGTTCGCCAACAGATAAACCCATTCCGCTTTCACCTACAATTGTATTCAAGCCATCTGGCAATCGACGCAGAGTCGTTTGTAAACCTGCTGCTGCAGCGGCTCTCAGCACATCATTATCGGAGGCTTCGGGGCGTTTGTAGCGGATATTGTCAGCCAGCGTTCCCCGAAACAATGCACCATCCGTAGAAACAATGCCGATCTGTTGACGAACGGAAGAAGCATCAAGTTCATGTAAAACCTGCTCATCAATGATAATTTGGCCACTGTTAGGCTCATACAATTTCATCAGCAGATCTATCGCAGTTGTTTTGCCCGCGCCTGAACTTCCGATCAATGCAGTCGCTTTTCCCGGTTCAAAAACAAATGACACACCTTTCAGCACTTCTACCGTTGATGTATAACCGAAATGAACATTGTTGAATTCTATCTTCCCTTTTTTAATGACAAGCTCTTTTCCTGCTTTTTCTTCCACTCCGTTATTTAATAATTTGAAAGCACGTGCTATGGAAGCAACATTTTGCTGCAGGCTTACCCACAGGCTTGCAAGGGAATCTATAGGGCTGTACAACCTGTCGAGATAAGCAACAAACATTACTACATCGCCGGGGGTTAATTTATTTTCCAGGGTAAGATATCCGCCATATCCCAAAACAAGTGCTGTTGACAAATGCGTTAATGTTGTTTCCCAAAAAACATACTTGTTTGCCAGTTTGGAACGCTTCACATAATCTTTGTAGGCTTCTTCCGAAACATCTTTCAGTTCATTTACTTCGCGGTCTTCTGCGCCGGAAAGTTTTACCGTCTTAATACCACTCAAAGCATCCTGCATTCTCGACGATACTTCTTCCCATCTTTCATAGTATACGGATAAACCAGACTCTAATTTTTTTGCAGAGCGCCATGCAACAAGAAGATAAAACGGAATGATGATCAGCGATATGGAAGTGAGTGCAATATTTTCATAGAACATAATGCCCAATATACCGAGCAGGCTGATCAGTTCGGGTAATATCTGCTGAGAAAAACCATTGACGATGGCTGATACTTCTTCAGACTGGTCAATCTGCTTTGAAATGGCCGCAGTAGCGCGTTTGCTGAAAAATTGTAATGGCAGGTTAAGCACATGTGCAAATGTGCCTTGTATAAAACGTTGCTCAATAAGACAGGATAATTTTACATTTTTGTTTTCGCCGACGCGCCAGATAATTGTTCCGAAAACGTTTATTAAAAATAATGCCGCTACTGCCCATAACAATGTCTCGAGCGCTTGTTCCGGTGTACGCGAGGCGACATGATGTTTGGTGTGTGGTTGTTTCGGTTTTTTCCTGGTATATTTTTTTGCAACAGGACGTTTTGCTTTTCCGCGGCCCGGTTCTTTTGCAGCAGTATCTTTTTGTACCGTTGGTTGTTGAGTAGCGGGCGGGATGTCTTCATCTTCATCAAAAATGCCAAACTCCTTTTTTGTTTCTTCTTTAGCTTGTTTCACAAACAATCCTGCAACATCGTTTATTGCTTCCCGGTAGATGAGTGGTTCAATCAAACCCGCTCCTGTGCTTAATAAACTCAGCAGCACGACCCAGAAAAATTTCTTTTTATACGGCGCAACTAAACGGTAAATGCTTTTCCAGACATTTTGTTTTATTTCTTTTTCAATAGCCATCTGCAAAAAAATAATAATAAATCAAGGAGGTGAAATTAATCATTCCATCAATAACGATATGCCGATAGCCTGTATAATAAATTATGGATAACAGGGACAAAAAAATTAAATTGTGCTGCAATGTTTTCTTTATTCATTAATCACTCAATTTTCAAATCATCATTATGAATTCATCACGCAGGAGTTTTATTAAAAAAACGGCGCTGGTAGCGGCAGGTGCAGGCTTTTTAGCACATTCTGCTTTCGCAGCGAAAAAGCCGAAGACCGTCACAGGCTTGCAATTATATACAGTAAGGGATGATATGCATAAAGCGCCTTTAGATACGTTGAAGCAATTGGCGGCAATGGGATTTGTTTATGTTGAGCATGCGAGTTACAACGACAGGAAATTTTACGGGTATAGCGTACCGGAATTTAAAAAAATACTGGGTGGGCTTGGATTGAAAATGCCGAGTGGCCACACAGCGCTTGGCCCCCAACATTGGGATGCATCAAAAAATGATTTTACAGATGAATGGAAATGGACCGTGGAAGATGCAGCAGCTATGGGGCAACAATATGTGATCAGCCCCTGGCTTGATGAAAGCCTGCGCAAAGATTATGATGGATTGAAACGTTTTCTGGATGTGTTCAATAAATGCGGGGAACTATGCAAAAAATCAGGGATGAAATTCGGTTATCACAATCATAATTTTGAATTCAGCAGCACGCTTAATGGCATGCGTGTGTACGACATTATTTTGAAAGAAACAGATCCGTCGTTAGTTGCACAACAACTGGATATCGGCAATATGTATGGTGTTGGCGGTAGGGCAATGGAGTTGATAAACAAATACCCGGGGCGTTTTGAATTGATGCATGTAAAAGATGAAATTAAAAGCACGGGAAAAGGCGAAATGGAAGATGGTTATGAAAGCACAATACTCGGTACCGGGCTTCTTGGTGTAAAAGATATTGTAGCGGCTGCAGCAAAGTCGGGCGGCACAACACATTTTATTATCGAGCAGGAATCTTACCAGGCAAAAACGCCATTGGAATCTTCAAAAGAGGATCTTGCAGCGATGAAAAAATGGGGATTCTAGTTTTTGTGGAGACTAATAAATTCTCCTGCTGATTTTCGCAGATAAACACAGGAAATCTGCGTGCATTGAATCTGCGTATTCTTCGGGGATAATATCTTTCTAAAAATAAAACCTCAGCACTAAAACGCTGAGGTTTTTTATTTGCCTGGTTTTTCAGATGTTACTTTTTTATATCGATGTTTCGATTTAGAAATGAAGGATTATTATACAACGCTGAAAGGTAATCAGTAGGAATGGAGTTGTTATTCTGTGTAATTAGGGTTCCGGAAGTTTGGGTAATAAGTCAGTGGAGATATATTAACAATTAACAAAAACCGTTCCGAACTAATTTTTTGTTGAGAATTTTTTATTTTGCAAACATTGTATGCACTTTTATGTTGAGTAAATTGTGCAGGTTCAGAACTGATCTTTCCGCATGAAAATCTTACTCATCTCACTATTCCTTATCATTTCTGCAACGTGCTTTTGCCAGAAGATAGAAAAGTATTACGATTATCAATGGAAAGAAACGAGTGCATCTTCAGCAAGTTTTTATGCAATTATTGAGAAAACAGATAGCGGATGGCACCGGACGGATTTTTATATTGATGGCGGCTCATTGCAAATGGAAGGGTTTTATAAAGACAGTGCATGCAAAATAAGCCATGGACGATTTTCATTTTTTTATCCAAACCGCAAACTGCAAACGATTGGAATGTACAAGGACGGGAAAAAGCAGGGAGTGTGGCTGAGTTTTTATTCGGATGGATTGATGTCGGATTCATTGACTTATGACAATGGTACGCTGGCAGGAATATGCATGCAGTGGTACCGGACCGGGTATGCTTCTGATTCTTCAAACCTGAATGAAGATGGTTCCGGTACAAAAGTTTCCTGGTTTGATAATGGCAATGTTTCTTTTGCTGGATATTTTTCCCAGGGGCATAGGCCTCACGGCAAATGGAAATTCTTTCATAGGAATGGCAATCTTAGCGAAACCGAAGTTTATGATCATGGGCGATTGCTGGAAAAACAATATTATAATGAAAATCAAAAACTGTTGCAGGATACTACGAACAAGGATAAGCCTGCCGAATTTCCAGGTGGCTTAAAAGCCTGGCAGATATACCTGGAAAGAAAATTGCAGTTCCCGGAACAATTCAAGATCACCAATAGTGATATGGTAGTGATTGTTGTGGATGCAACAATAAATGAGGATGGAAAACTTTCTGATATTGAAACACGCGTACCTTTTCATCCGGCATTTAATAAGATTGCAATGGATGTGATGAAAAGATCGCCAACATGGATCCCTGCTATTGATCATAACCGTAAAGTGAAATATCATATCAGCCAACCGATCATGTTCACTCAATGATCCGGGTGAAAATTATTTATATCCTGAAATAATTGCGAACTTGTAAAAGCAATTTTAATTGGTTATGCGTTTTATCCTGAGCATATTTTTATTGCTTGATTATACTGCAGCTTTCCCGCAGCGTAATGCTGATTTTAATGCTATAGATTTTAACGTCCAATACATCAACCCTGCTTCGCCTCAAATTCTTGCCAGGACTTTAACTGCACCTTTTACAACTGACTTGCAAAAAGTGCGTGCAATTTTTAGCTGGATAGCGCAACATATAGAATACAGCAGCGGAAGAAGAAATTATATCAAGAGCCCTGCAAAAGCATATTCCTTTCAGAAATTAAATGTTGAAGAAGATACCGGCGCAATCAAATCTGCCAACGAATTTGTTGCAGAAATTGTTCTTGCCAACAGGGCAGGGCGTTGTGAGGGATATTCCAGGCTTTTTAAAACGCTTTGCGATTATGCAGGCATCCGTTCGGAAATTATTACAGGATATGCCAGAGGAAATATGAGCAGTAGTTCAAGATTTGTTTCCAATCATTTTTGGAATGCCGTGTTTGTTGACAGTGCATGGCACTTGCTTGATGTAACCTGGGCAAGCGGCTCGGTAAGTTTTTTTAGCGACAGGTTTATCCCGAAGTTTGATGATTATTATTTTTTCACATCACCGGATATTTTTATTAAAGACCATTTTCCGGATGATTTGAAATGGACGCTTTTATCAAATCCGCCACCGGTCGAAGAATTCAGACGTTCGCCATTCAAACCAAGTGCGTATGTTAAATACGATATATTATCTTTCAAACCTTCATCAGGATGGATAGAAACTTTTCCCGGAGACACAATACAAATTGAACTTACGACTACAACGAACCAACTCAATAAAATAGTGGCAACAGATACAGCACGTTTATTTGAAAGTGAAATGCTGTTTGCCGATTCTTCTGTCGTTTCCCTTCAGCCTTCAACTGTTGTGGAAGATAAAAAAGTAAGATATAATTACGTTGTCACTTCGCCAGATGTACAATGGCTGCAGGTGATGTATAATAATGATGTTGTTCTTCGATATAAACTTCGGGTAAAAAAACTCAAAGCAACAGACCTCATTTCAAAAAACTGATTTATCTTTTCTGATAAAAATCTTAAAACAAAATGCTTGAAAATTCAGGAAGAAGAAAATTTATCCGCAACACATTAAAAGCGGCAGGAGCAGTTACATTGTTTGGAACGCAAAATGATTTGTTTGCAGGAACAAGTTATTCAAAGAAGGAATACACTGTTCAGGACGTAATTAATATCCTGATAAAAGATATTCCCGGTGCACCTTTCAAAGAAACTGTCGATACGATCAAAAGCGGAAGCGCAGGCAATAAAGTTACCGGCATTGTTACAACGATGTTTGCTACGGTTAATGTTATTGAAGCAACAGCAAAGCTTGGCGCAAATTTTATTATAGCGCATGAACCTACATTTTACAATCATCTTGATGATATTGATTTTGTTGCATACAATGAAGTGGTAAAACAAAAACGGGAACTTTTGAAAAAACACAATATTACCGTTTGGCGTTTTCACGATTATATACATAGCTACCAACCAGATGGTATTGGCTTAGGTGTATTGCAAAAAGCAGGATGGTTTTCTTATTATCAACCCGGAAAGCAGGTATTGGCCATTCCAACAATTTCATTCAAAGATTTGATTGGTCATTTAAAAAAATCATTGGGAATTGCTTATGTGAGAGTGATCGGCGATCCTGATCAGCAATGTTCTACGATTGCTTTATTGCCAGGTGCTGCTGGCGGACAACGGCAAATTGCAACTGTTGAAAACCAAAAACCGGATGTGTTGATCGTAGGGGAGTTGAGTGAATGGGAAACTGCTGAATACATCCGCGATGCACGTGCGTTCGGATCAAAAACAACGTTGATCGTTCTCGGCCACTCAGTAAGCGAAGAACCGGGAATGGAATGGCTGGTAGGATTCCTTCAACCCAAAATCCCTGAAATAAAAATCACGCACATTATTTCGGATAACCCGTTTAAGCTGGCTTGAGTATTGGTGAATTATTTTTTCAAGAAAACTATTTGCCCCAAATGATATGCAACATGGTTTGTCCGGTTAAGTAAAACATTTAATCGGTTACGGTGTGGTTCTTTTTTAAAATCTTCTTCTGATACGGCGCTGTGTTTATGCAACCATTCTTCGGGTTGTAATGCATTGATGTGAGATGCGAGCGCTTCATTGACTGTATTCCAATATTTTCTTAAATCACTGGTGAGAGGTATATCGATTATTGCTTTATCCGGATGGGTAAGAAAAATATTTTCGAGTTGAGGATATAACTGGTTGCCGAAATTTAATAATGGTAACATCCTGTCGTGGACTGTTGTCAGGTGTCCTAATAAATAAACCCCTCTGTTTTTTCCGGGAGCAATCTCGCTTTCCAATTGTTCGTCGGTTAGTGAATCTATTAATTTATCTGTGCGGCTTATTTGCTGAAACCAGGAGTCTGTAGCAGATTTGATCATCAATGTTGTGTTGCTCATGTTTTTTATTTTGTTTATTTACAATTCGGTTTATTTTTTGTTGGCAGAGGGATAAATATTTTAAGCGGACCGTTTCATAGTAGTACTACAGATGAAAGTAATGCGACGCAACGATGCTTAACCGGAGTTGCTGAAGCTCGTATCAATATTCAAGCCATTACTGAAACCATAGTTAACACTTTTTCTCCGAGTTGCCGATTACCATTGATGGTTATTCTATTTTTTATTTCTTCCGGGCGGATGCTTTTTGAAAATAATTTCCAGGCGGTGTCCGAATCGATGATCACTTCGCTTATACATTTGTTTTTCTCTTCTGTTAATTTCCATGAATCACCTGATCTTGACAGAAACCAATGCCCGCCTGCGTTTCCGTTTATCGTGATTTTTATTGTTGTTTCGTTTGCTGCAGGTACATCGCGAAACGTATATGGCAATGCGAGCATGAATATGCTGATGAACGGATAATAAAATTCTTTTACCATCAAACCCGGTTTGTTTACTGCATCGCGGATCTGCTGTTGGTGCAGCCATTTTTCCGTGTACTCACGTGCGATGTGCATCCAGTTTTTACTTTCATTTTCGCCAGCCCAGTTAACAGCAAATTTTGATATGCCAAACGGATCTAAAGATTTGTAGTAACTGCAATAAAGTGGACCTGTGATTTCGTGCAGGAAGATGAGCATTTCGGGGCTGACACGTTTCATCGCTGCAACCCAATCTGCATTAAGGCGATTTAAAAAATCAACGAGGTCCTGGTAAGATTTTATAGCTGCAGTTTCGCCGGAATAATTATCGCGCAATATGGACAGTATACGAATATTTCCATCGAGCAAATGTGCCACAACATCTTTTACTTTCCAGAGCTTGGCAACGGTTTGTAGCTGCCATTCCTCAGGTTGTAATGACCTTAATAATTCAATTAATCTTTTATCGAGTTCAGGAAGCAGATCAACTACATCAATTGGTATTTCCCGATTTGTATCCATCAACATTTAAGTTGTTGCATCTTGTTTCATCATCAATGCCTGTATTTGTCTCATGGTGCCTTCCATTCCCTGCGCACTGCCATCGAGAAATATTACATTTCCCTTTCCTACTTCTGCAAAATTTTTCAATGCTTCCGTCCACATACTGAATAAAATTACGTTTGTATCCAGGTTGGCTTTTTTCATTTGTTCGGCAGCTTCGCTCATGCCTTTTGCCACTTCTTCACGGAACAGGGCAACACCTTGTCCGCGCAAACGTGCAGCTTCTTTTTCTGCTTCTGCAGAAATTTTTATTGCATTTCCTTCTGCCTCTGCTGCTTTTGTTTTTGTGATCAATAAAGCTTGTCCTTCGTTTTCTGCAGCAGCCTTCAGGTTATTACTTGCAACTACTTTGCTCATCGAATCCATAATTACTTTATCGAACGTGATATCATTAATTTGCAAATCCATCAAATGATATCCCCATTCTTCCAACGAATGGTCGATCTGGTCTTTTACAAATTCAACAATATCTTTCCGCAGCCCTAATATCTCTGCCTGTTTTTTAGTAGCAACAAATGCACGGATGCTGCCTTCAATAGTGCGTGTTAATGCTTGCATCAAATCTTTATCGCTGATAAATTTAAACGCAACTTTTTTTATGGTTTCTTCATCGGCATTTTGTACAGCATATAACAGCATGCTTTTAAAATACACATTTGCCTGGTCAACCGTTACTGCCTGAAATTCCAGTTCCACCGAACGGTTTTGTATGCTTATCCTTTTTGCAACCTGTTCAAGCCAGGGGATTTTAAAATTCAAACCGGGGTTCATGATGCGGCGGTATTTTCCAAACATAGTTATCACATTGGTATATCCCTGGTTCACGGTTACCAATCCGCTAAACACAAAGAGAATGATAACAATTACCCACCAATACGAATATAGCTGTTCCATAAGAAGAATATTTAGTAAATGAAAGTACTGTTTTTTCAATTACAAAATATGCATTGCTATTTGCAAAAATGCTAACCATATTATTTTTAAATGATCATCTTTATTTTACAATTTCATTGTCCGTAAATTTACAGTTTACTGAAAATGGAAAAGATATACGATATTATTATTGTTGGTGGCGGGCCAATTGGCCTTGCATGCGCTATTGAAGCAAAAAAAGCGGGGCTGGATTATCTCATTATTGAGAAAGGGTGTTTGGTGAATTCATTATACAATTATCCGGCAAACATGACTTTCTTTTCTACATCGGAAAGAATAGAAATAGGAAATGTTCCGTTTGTTAGTAATAACCCCAAGCCAACACGGCCCGAAGCGTTGGAATATTACCGGCGCATTGCAGTTTCTAATCATCTTTTCATTCATCTGCAGGAAAAAGTTTTGGATGTTAATAGAGTTGGTGATAATTACGAAGTGGTCACATCAAAACAAAAATACTGTGCAAAGAATATTATTATCGCAACAGGGTTTTATGATATTCCTGTGCTGATGGATGTGCCCGGAGAAGATTTACAAAAAGTCACGCATTATTATAAAGAACCGCATTTTTATGCAATGCAGAAAGTAGTGGTTGTCGGTGCGAGTAACTCTGCTGTTGATGCTGCATTGGAAACATGGCGAAAAGGAGCGGAGGTTACGATGGTTGTTCGTGGCGAAGCTATTGGAAGGCGGGTAAAATATTGGGTAAAACCGGACATAGAAAACAGGATCAAAGAAGGATCAATCAAAGTGTATTTTAATTCAACTATAAAAGAGATTAAAGAAAAAGAAGTAGATATACAAACGCCAGGTGGAATTGTATCAATAGAAAATGATTATGTGATTGCATTAACAGGTTATCAGCCGGGATTTGATTTTTTAAGGAGAGCTGGGGTTGAATTATCCAGCGATGAGAACCTTCAGCCAAGCTATAACCCGGATACGATGGAAACGAATAAGGAAAATATTTATCTCGCAGGTGTTGTTTGCGGTGGCATGAATACCCATGTATGGTTTATTGAAAATTCAAGGGAACATGCAGTAAAAATTATAGAAGCGATTTTGAGGAAAAGGGCCCAATCACATTGAAATGTTTGAAAAGCAAAGCCCCTGAAAACTGAAAGCAGGGGCTGTTGCATAGTACCGAACGAAAATTCTTAGGTTTATTATAGTTTTACTATTTTTTGATTTTGTGTTTCCCCATCTGTTTTTTGGGTATGAATAATATAAGTCCCGGCAGGCAGGTTGCTAATGTTAATTTCATTTTTCCCACTATGCAGGGTATTTGTAGCAATTAATTTCCCAAAAGGGTCAATGATCTGCATTTTGATATTATTATCATTGGCATCTGTTTGAATATATACAGCACTCCGTGCGGGGTTCGGCCAAACACTCGTTTTGGTAATGGCACTATTATCAAGTGTTACAGATTTTATTGATGAATATTTTTCCGTGCCATTCAGGTCTGCTTCTTCGATCCGATAAAAATTTAGCCCGTTTTGGGTATTGTTATCTGAGTAAGTATATAGTTTAGATAACTGTGCCGTTCCATCATTTGGAACAAAACCAATTTGTGCCCAGCTATTTCCATCTACACTTCTTTGTACATAATATCCTTTGTTATTTACTTCATTCGATACCTGCCAGGTAAGAGTAACAGATTGGTTATTTTCCAGTGATGCTGTGAAATTGTTCCAGGTAACAGGAAGTATACCAAACGGGTAATTGCACGATGTAAGGTCTGCGCCAACACCATCAGTAGTGAAGGTGGTAAGATAGGTGAGCGTTAAATTGTTTTCAAGCCGGTATAATTTATTGTTACCGCTGCTCATTGACATATATATCTGGCCGCTTGCGCTAAAAGCAATCCCCGCAAAATTAGAGCCACCTGGCGTAGAAGTAATACCTACAATTTGTGTTGCTGTTAATGAAGCAACAGTTGTTTTTGGGAGCGGAGCGGAAACTTTAAATACCCCGTATTTTGAACTGCCAGAGCAAACGATCCATAGGTTTCCAAGGCCGTCAATTGCCATATCGCCTGATGAATAGGATGTAAAGTTTGATGTGATATTATTACTTCCTGCATCGTAGAAAACAGAGGTAATTAAGGACCAGGTATTGCTGGCAATATCATAATAGCACAGGTTAGCATTTTGATCAAGACAATAATATCCCGAACCGTCAAAATTTACGCACCCGGAATTTACGTTCGCTGTAACCGGGCTGCTTGCCAGTATTGAATAACTGTTGGCAACCGGATCAAATGAAACGAATTCCTGCGGGCTGGATGGATAGTTTCTTTTGAAATAATAGAACTTACCGTTTACTGTATTATAACCTGTTGCATTTGCTGCACTTGGTGAATTTCCTGTATATGTTGGGTTCAATGCCGCACCAACAGCACCGGTGTTCACGTTTATGGGATACACATAACCTGAGTTCGTCATGCCATAAATAACATTTAAGGGATCAGAACAAATTTGAGCACTTAAAGAGAAGGAAGAGCCTAAAAAAATTAAAAAAGATATGTAAATAACTTTGGTAAAGCAATAGTTTACAAGGGTATAAATCAGTTTCATTATAAAGGGTTTAGATTTAAAACTGATTTTTCTTAGGGATAAAAGGAATGGAAATTCAAAGGAAGTGATGTTGTTGATATTTCAAGATAGATGCCAAATAAGCAATTTATTGAATAGCAGTATATTGGTAAACACTTACTCTATTTTGTATTCCAAATTCTGGAAGCTAAATCCAGCACTGATATTATTCTGGGGTAAAAAATCTTTGCCTTTAATTATTTATCAATAAAATAGTAAAAACCCTTGTTTAACAAGGGTTTTGATACCTAAAAATGAATGGCCTTTACTCTGAAAATTACAATTTTACTATCTTTTGGTTTTGAACCTGTCCGTTTGAATTTTGTGTATGGACTATATAGGTCCCGGAAGGAAGATTACTAATGTTTACTTCATTTTTCCCGCTACGCAATGTTGCAGCTGCAATAAGTTTCCCAAAAGGATCAATTATCTGCATTTTCACGTCGTTTTCTGTGCCGTTATTTTGAATATTTACAGTGCTTCTCGCCGGGTTAGGCCAAACCGATACCTGTTCAGTAGTTGATGTTGTTATCATTTTAATAGAGCTATAACTGCTATTGTCGTCATAATCAACTTGATGAATGCGATAATAGTTTACCCCTGGAGCAGGATTTGCATCAGAAAAAGTATAGCTTGTCTGACTTAAATCATTACCTGAGTTATCTTCAATAAATCCAAGGGCCTCCCATGTTGTGTTATCGGTGCTTCTTTCCACATAAAATCCTTTATTATTTATAGACTGTGAAACTGTCCAGTTTAAAGAAACGCTTTTATTCTGCATTGCTGCGGTAAAACTTACCCAATTAACAGGTAATATGCTTAATGGATAGCTGCATGAAGTAAGATCATTCCCAACGCCGCTTGTATTAAATGAACCGATGAGGGATAATGAACCTGCATTAGCGGAAGTGAGTTTATATAATTTATCGCCACTTGTAGATAGATACATATTCCCTGAAGGGTCGAATGCAATACCCTGGAAGCTTTGGCTTGACGGGGTTGTAGAAGTCGGAGCTATTACCTGAATTGCAGTAACAGAGGCTTGGTTTGTTGTTGGCAACGGCGCTTTTATTTCATATAATGCCCAGTTGCTGCTGCTTGAAGTTACAATCCACAAATTTCCTAGGCCGTCAATAGCCATATCTCCTGAATTCTGAGTTTGAATTACAGTAGACACATTATTGTTAGATTGGTCTACTATTTTTGTTGTAATTGTGGTCCAGGTGTTGGAAACTATGTTGTAATAGAAAAGGTCTCCATTTACATCTGTACAATAATAACCTGTACCTCCGAAGCTAACACATCCTGCATGCACGGTTGCTCTTACTGGGCTTGTAGCAAGCGTTGTGTATAAATTCAAAGTAGCATTATAGGATACAAATTGGCCTCCACTAGTTGAGGTAGGATTTACATTAAAATAATAGAAAGTGTTTGTAAGGTTATTATAACCAATTGCGTTTGCCTGGCTTGGTGAACCAGTTGCGGTATTGACCTTTGTTCCAACATTTGCATTGCTTAGAGAAATAGGATAAATTGTTCCGTTTCCATTTAAGCCATAAATAGTTGTTGTCGGGCTGGAGCAAACCTGTGCATTAAGGTTTGTAAAAGCAACGATGAAGGTTGCCGTAAATGCCAGCGTACGGGCATAAGAATGTTTCAAAAGGGTAAAAATCAGTTTCATTTTTAAAAGGGTTTAAGATTAACAAACTGATTTTTCTTAGGGATAAAAGAAGTGGAGATTCAGAGGAATTGTACGGCATGTGAATTTCAATTTGAGTGCCATTTAAGTAATATGTTGTAAAATAAATACTTACAAAATAAGCACAACTACGTAATTTCCATTATTTGGAAATAAAATCCCAAAACTGATCTTACTTAGCCTTATTCATCATTTCAGTTATTAAAAAATAAATAGGATAACTCAGCCTTAACAAAATGGTTTGACTTATATCAAGAAACGGCCGTTTTGCCCCTTTCCTCAATACAATATCACACTAATATCCAAACTCCAATCGTTTTTATAAGTGTAAATATCTACAATTAAATAAATGTATTTACATTATTATAGAAAAACCATCTATGAAGAGAATTGTATTCCTGCTTTTTATGCTAATTGTTGCTGGAAGTATCTACTCGCAATCATGCACTCCACAAGGTAATCAGGCTTCGTACGGTACAAATAATTTATGGATAGGCTATGTTTATGATAATATCGACTTTACAAACTATGCGGGCTATGTAAACGAAGGAAATACTTCCAGCCCTAATTTTGATGAAAGCTTTGGTGGTGATGTGGTTAGCTATCCAACAAACGGTTGTTCCGTTACTACCGAAACTTTTAGTGTTCGATATAAACTTACGAAGACATTTACCTCCGGCACTTACCAGGTAATTGTAGGTGGTGACGATGGCTACAGATTGAGCTTAGATGGCGGGGCAACGTGGACAATAAACAAATGGCTGGACCAGTCATACACCACTACCACTGTTATTGTTACTTTAAGCGGCACTGTTAATCTGGTATTGGAGTATTATGAAAATGGTGGGCAGAACCGGATATCTTTCAATATTCAAACTGCCTGTATAGGGTCCGAAGACCAATCTGTTTATGGTGTAAACGGAGTTTGGAATGGATATGTTTACTACGGCCAGAATTTTAATTTATATAAAGGATTGGTTCATGAAGGAGTTACAGGCGTGCCTAATTTTGATGAAAGTTTTGGAGGGGATAATGTTACGTATAATTCGAGTGGTTGCCCGATCCAGACAGAAAATTTTAGTGTGCGATATAGATTGCAGGCAATTTTTTCCGGTAGCTCGTATATTTTTACCGTTGGTGGTGATGATGGTTACCGGTTAAGCCTGGATGGCGGCAGTACCTGGGTAATTAATAAATGGCAAGATCAATCTTACAATACTACTTCGTATTCAACAACTTTATCCGGTACAAAGAACTTAGTACTTGAATATTATGAAAATGGTGGCGGAAACAGGGTTAGCTTTTCAATGACCGGTTCAATCGTATTACCATTGCAATTGTTGAATTTTCAGGGCAAGTCGACCGGAAATATTGTTCAGTTAAACTGGGAAACATCCCGGGAAGTCAATGTTGCTTACTACGAAATCCAACGCAGCAACGACCAACTGGGTTTTACCGCAATAGGAAAAGTAGATGCAAAAGATATTTCATCTGGACAAAATATTGATTATAGCTACTCAGACCACTTCCCACTGAATGGAAATAATTACTATCGGCTACGCATGACCGATATAAACGGAAATTATACCTATTCCCCTGTTGTAGTTGTTTCTTTTGAGCAAAATACCTCAGCGTCAATTTTTCCGACTGTACTTACTGCTAACACGATTTATGTGAGAGCCGGTTCTTCCATGCAAAACGCTTCTTTATCATTTTATGAAATAACAGGAAGAAAACTGGAGGAAATACAATTACCAAAAACGATCAATGCCGGTGAAACTATTTCTGCTTCATTGAATATTGGTTCACTTTCAAAGGGCACTTATTTGGTTGTGTGCAAATCCTCCGGAGCAACAATCATCAAACAACTTGTTTTGGTTCAATAAGAGTATCAGGCACGAAGCGATATGGAGCATCTCATAAGTTTGTTCATTTCTTCAAAGCAATTATCTTGATTAACTTCGTTGTTCAAAACGATTATTGTACATGAAAGAAGTAGTTATCGTATCCGCAGTCCGCACACCAATAGGGAGTTTTGGTGGTTCCTTAAAAGATTTTTCTGCTACAAAGCTGGGCGCATTTGCCATTAAAGGTGCGTTGCAAAAAGCATCGCTTGATGCTGCATTAGTAAATGATGTATTGATGGGCTGCGTGATTCAGGCTAATCTCGGTCAGGCGCCTGCCCGTCAGGCTGCAAAATTTGCCGGCTTGCCGGATAATGTTATTTGCACCACTGTTAACAAGGTTTGCGCAAGCGGTATGAAAGCTATTGCGCAGGGCGCACAAAGTATTTTATTGGGAGATACGGAAATTGTAGTTGCTGGTGGAATGGAGAGTATGAGCAATGTGCCATTTTATATTGAGAGCATGCGGTGGGGAAATAAATACGGCAATTCTACCCTGATAGATGGCCTGGCCAAAGACGGTTTGACAGATGTATATGATGGAAAAGCAATGGGCAACGCTGCTGAATTTTGTGCCAAAGAATGCGGTATAAGCCGTGAAGAACAGGATGCATTTGCTATTGAAAGTTATAAGCGCAGCCAGGCCGCAACAAACGAAGGTCAATTTAAAGAGGAAATTATTCCGGTTGAAATACCTCAACGCAAAGGTGATCCGATAAAGTTTTCAAAAGATGAGGAGCCGTTTAATGTGAAGTTTGAAAAGATCCCGGAACTAAAATCTGCATTTCAGAAAGATGGTTCAGTTACGGCAGCCAATGCAAGTACGATGAATGACGGAGCTGCCGCCATTGTGCTCATGAGCAAACAAAAAGCAGAAGAATTAAAACTAAAACCTATTGCAAAAATCCTTTCTTATGCCGATGCAGAGCAGGCACCGGAATGGTTTACGACTACGCCTTCATTGGCTGTTCCGAAAGCGGTAGCCAAAGCAGGTTTGCAAATGAGTGATATTAATTATTGGGAACTGAATGAAGCATTTTCGGTAGTTGGCATTGAAAATACAAGGCGAATGAAGCTCGATCCGGCAAAGGTAAATGTACACGGTGGCGCAGTATCTATCGGTCACCCGTTGGGGTGCAGCGGTGCGAGGATTATTGTAACCCTTATCCATATCCTGAAACAAAATAATGCAAAATATGGTGCTGCCGGTATATGCAATGGAGGAGGCGGAGCAAGCGCTATGGTAATCGAAAATATATAGATCCGTTTCTAACGAATATGTGTAGCCGATTTTAGGTATCTTACCTGGATGCCTGTTTACAAAAAAAAATTAGTACACTTTAAATTGTAAATATTTTTTATTTACTTGGCGCCTGTTATTCCTAAACCTAAATCTTAATGTATGAAAAGAACCTTATTACTATTCTTATTGTCCTTATCTGCATCTTTTGCTTTTTCTCAACGTTTCATTAATGGCATTGGTATTACTGTATTCTCCACAGGTGGGGCAGGATTTAATTCTTTTATCACAGGTGGCCTTACTTATTCACCAAGAGTAAATATCAGTGAGTCTGATAACTCCGCTATTTCAATCGGATTGCCATTGAGTATCGGCCTTAGTTATTCCGGAAGCAGTTCCGGAAATGCAAGTGCAAGTGCGATGGTGAATCTGCCATTGGTAGTAAATTATAACTTTGGTGCAGGCGCAACCAAAGAAGTTGAAGATAAGTTTGGTTTTTTTGCCGGCGGTGGTTTGGGTTATCACGTTGCAGCTTATGCAAACGATAATAGCGATTATACTGGCAATAACGGTGACGGCACAACTACTGTACGCTCATACGGCCCCGTTGCAAATGCTGGTATTCGAATCGGTGTAGGTCAACGTTCGCACAATATTGAAATCAAAGTCACTTATATGAAAGGGCTAGATAATACCAAAGCAGATATCTTTGGTGCTGCAGCGCTATTTAATTTTTAAAATTCCCTTCATTCATAATAAAAGCCTCTCATTGCGGGAGGCTTTATTATTTTTGCAACAAAATTTGTGATGATGTCAATCGAAATAAAATTTGCAACAACTGCAGATGCTGAGTTGATCGCGGAACTCAGTCAGCGTACTTTTTATGATACGTTTGCAAAGCACAATACAAAAGAAAACATGGATAAGTTCATGGCTGATCCATTCAATAAAAAAGCATTGATGAAAGAAATAGGTGAGCCCGGAAATATTTTTTTACTTGCATATCTCGATAATGAAGCTGTGGGATATGTGCGCATGCGTGAAAGCGAAAACCCAGCCGAGTTAGGAAATATCGATGCAATAGAAATTGCAAGGATATATACCGAACAAAAAACGATCGGCAAAGGAGTAGGTAAAGCATTAATGCTTGAATGTATTTCCATCGCAAAAAAAATGGCTAAAAAAATGATCTGGCTCGGGGTGTGGGAGCATAACGAAACAGCTATTTCTTTTTACGAAAGATTTGGCTTCGAGAAATTCGGCAGCCACATTTTTATGCTCGGTGACGATGTGCAAACAGATCTCTTGCTAAAAAAAGCAATAGAATAATTCCTGTTGTTTGAAAATTATTCCTGTGCGTTGAGGTATTCTTTTAAAGTGATCTTGCCAGCTATTAGAAGATTATATAACTGCCCGTTTTCGATCTTAACTTTTTTTATTTCCTGAACTATTTCTTTATCAAAAATTAAATCCTGGATTATTGATTTCATAATATTGTTTTTATAAGATCAAAACGATCTTGTTATTAATGCATGCAGCAATTGTTATGAAATATGGAAAGCGAAAGTGTAAACGCCGAAAGGCTTCTTCATGTATTCAACCTATTAATACAGGAATTGTAAAAAGGTAACCTGATTTCTTCAGATCGTTGTTAATAAATTGGTTTATAAAGAAATCTGTTATCAATGCGCTTTCTTTTTTGTTCTGATATAATTTTGCAGCCATTATGCAAAATCTAAATGAGGGTGGCCTTCGTCGTTCGCAGATTTTATTGATGGCCTTTTGTACGGGATTGATCGTTGCAAATATTTATTATTGTCAGCCGCTTATTATCCTAATCTCCAAAAGTTTTCATGTCGCAGAGAGCAGGGCAGGGGTAGTAACCTTTCTTACACAATTAGGATATGCATTGGGGTTATTGTTTTTTGTTCCGTTGGGCGATAAACTGGAAAGAAAGAAACATATTCTGTTCACCACATCATTAACGGTATTATCCTTAATCGCTGCAGCAATTGCGCCAACATTATTAACACTTGAAGTTGCCAGTTTGCTGATAGGAATGACTTCCATCGTCCCTCAATTAATACTGCCGTTAAGTGCTCATTTGGCGAAACCGGAAAATCGTGGTAAAGTAATTGGAACAGTGATGAGTGGGTTATTGATCGGAATATTATTATCACGCACACTTAGCGGTTTTATTGGCGCATGGCTTGGATGGCGGGGAATGTACTGGGTTGCCGCAGCAATCAGCACTGCATTATTAGTATTGATGTATTTTTCTTTTCCTTTCAGCAAACCAAATTTTAAAGGAACCTATGCTTCACTAATGAAATCATTATTGACGTTGTTCAAACAACAACCTTTATTACGTGAAGCAGCAGGAATCAGCTTTTTTTCATTTGCCACTTTTGGCATGTTCTGGACAACGATGGTGCTCCATTTTGCCATTGCACCATTTTATTTTCACAGTGATAAGCTCGGCATGTTTGGACTGGCCGCAGTTGCCGGGGCACTTATCGCTCCTTTAATCGGAGGCTCTGCAGATAAAAATAATCCACGTATTGCTATTGGTTACGGAATCGTAGCTATGCTGCTCGCTTATATTCTATTTTATGTTTGTTCATTGTCGATTACCGGGTTTGTTGTCGGGATCATATTACTTGACCTGGGGCAGCAATCTATTCATGTCTCCAATCAAAGCCGTGTGTTTGCCTTATTGCCTGAAGCACGCAACCGGTTAAATACGGTATACATGACCGTTAGCTTCATCGGGACATCATTCGGCTCTGCAATTGGCTTGTTGGTTTGGGATAGATTTGCATGGACTGGTGTTTGCATCACCGGCTGTGTGCTAATGTCTCTTTCATTCAGTATTTATATACTCACCTATAAACGAAGGGAAATTGCTCTGACCTGAATCAGAACTTAAAATACACGAATAATCTTCCGAAATTTTTGCTGTCGTTTTCAATGCGGTGATAAAGCGGCTTAATATGGGGGAGTTGTAAAAACCGTTCTACTTTTTTTCGTAATTGCCCGCTGCCTTTTCCGGGAATAATTTCCACTTCACGTATCTTTTTGTCAATGGCTTCTTCAAAAGCATCCTGCAATGCCTTGTCGATGGCTTTGCTGTTATTGTAAATATCGTGCAGGTCAACTTTTATTCTTGCCATAATTATTTTTCTACAGTCGATTTTATACCGGTTTGTGTAAATTCTATTTTCCGTTGTTTGTATAAATTGCCCGTTGCCATCTTAAACGTTTTCTTACTCATCCCGAAAAATGAATAAATGTCTTCCGGATCAGATTTATCATGATATGGCAGGTAACCATTGTTCTCTTTCAGCAAGCGTAAAATTTTCCCGGTTTCGTCTTCCACACGTTCATACCCGGGCTTTCCGATGGCAACATCTATCTTATTTTCCGGCAAAATATTTTTTATAAAACCTTTTAATTTGTCGCCGGTCCTGATGTTTTGAAATACATCATTAAAATGTAAAACCCCGGTATGTTTATTATTGATGATAACGAGGTAACCGATATCTGTCCTGCGGTATATAAGCAGGTCAACCAATTCTTTTTCTTTTACGGTAAGGTTTTCATTGCTTAAAAAATGATCAACTTTTTCTGAGGCAGCCAATCTTCCCGTGCGTTCATCCAGGTATATCTTCACGATATAATCTCCGTTCGACAACATTTTATTCAACTGTTGCGATTTAGGAACGAAGATGTCTTTCATCAATCCCCAATCTAAAAATGCACCTTGCGGTGTGGTGCTGACAACGCGAAGCTTTACAATGTCGTCGAGTATTCCTTTCGGATGTTGTGTGGTAGCAATGATGCGGTCTTCACCATCATGATACAAAAAAACATTCAGTTCGTCGCCGGTCTTTGCTCCTTTTGGTACAAAACGTTTGGGCAATAAGATGCCTTCCTTGCCATCGTCTAAATACAGCCCGAAAGCAACTTCTTTCAACACTTTTAATTTGTTGTATTCTCCTATTTTTATCATTTACAACGTATGGTTTCTGTCAAAGATATCCTGAAAAAACATTTAATGTTCAATGTGCATCCAAAGCTCTTAATCTTTTCACAAATACTTTCAATTATGGCATATATATCAATTAACAAAATGCTAAGAACCCTTTGGCAATAAAACATGTTGTTCCGCATTTTACACTTTATCTAAATTGTGCAAACAGTATCAATAGATTTCTACTCGGTATAATTTTCTTCATTTTTAAATCTACTACCGATGAAATCTATTCAAAAAAAAGGATTACTGATCACCTCTTTGATTTTTGTTAACGGATATTTATTCGCTCAAATAGATTTTTCGAAATTTGAAATCGGCGCTTACGGCAGCGCTTATGTTTACCAGGGCGACCTCACACCTTCGCGACTCGGATCATTAGCCACGACAAAACCGGGAGGAGGGATTTTTGTGAGTAGATTGGTAAATCGTGCATTTGCAATAAGGGCTAATTTTTCATATGGCACATTATATGGCAATGATGCCGTTTATTCTTCTCCTGCATGGAGAAAAGAGCGGAATTTTAATTTCAGTACGCCGCTTTTAGAAACTTCATTAACTGCTGTTTGGAATATTCTCGGAAAAAACGGAGCTGAAAATAATTACGGTTTCTCTCCTTATTTGTTTGCAGGCATTGGCGTTGCCTTCGTTCACATCAGGCGTGATTGGAGCAATTTAAATACTTCTTATTTTTCTGGTGAAACAGGAATTTTTAATGGCCTGGCTGAAGATGAAGCGCATCGTTTGCCTAACATTATTCCGGTAATACCTGTTGGTGCAGGAGTGCGGTATGCAATCAACCGGCATTTTTCCGCAAATATGGAATTTACTTATCGCCTTACAAGAACAGATTATCTTGATGGTTTCAGTAAAGCTGCAGATCCTTCGAAAAATGATCATTATTATACACTCTCCGCAGGCTTGATTTATACATTTGGAAAAAAGAGCAATCTCGATTGTCCGAAAATGAAATATTAATGAAGAGAAATTTTTATGGATATGCAATAGGTTCCAGGTTTAGTATTTGATGCAGATGATGCAACAAATGTTTCAGATAATCTTCCGCAAGCCATTTGATGGTATGAGGTTCAGGGCTATTCGTTGCGCATTTTCGTTGCAGCAGTTCCGGTGAAGCATTGGAAAGGATCTGGCAGATATGTTTATTCAGCAACGCCCACAATTCTATAATATCCTGCGTTGGGTAATGCTGGTAATTAGATATAGTAACCCATGCGTCCTGGTTATAAACGATCTTCGGCACATCTTCATATTGGGCAACAACAAAACGGCGGATATTGCTCTGTGCAGAATCGATCAGGTGGCCGAGTATTTCTTTCCTGCTCCATTTTTTCGGATTGGGTTTTGCCGAATAATCTTCCTCATTTATTTTCCTTAATTGCGGAGAATAGTCTGCAACAATTTTTTGCAATTGAATGGCAGTTGGGTTCATTGTAAAATGTATTCAATGCAAAGATAGTTTATTGAGAAGCTGAACATTCTTGCAGTATTTATCTACGGAAATTTTCGTCCTGAAGCATGAAATTTCATTCTTAATTCCCGATTTGCTCATTTCACCGTTTACCAATAATTTTGCCACTCCAAATAATTTCACAGAATGAGACAAATTGCTTTCAGAGAAGCTTTACGCGAAGCGATGAGCGAAGAAATGCGCCGCGATGAACGTGTTTTTTTAATGGGTGAAGAAGTGGCAGAATACAATGGCGCTTACAAAGTAAGCCAGGGAATGCTCGACGAATTCGGCCCTAAACGTGTTATTGACACGCCCATTTCTGAATTAGGCTTTACCGGCGTTGCCGTTGGAGCAGCTCAAAATGGCTTGCGCCCGATTGTTGAATATATGACATGGAACTTTGCTGTCCTTGCTCTGGACCAGATCTTAAATACAGCTTCAAAAATGTTGGCAATGAGCGGCGGACAGGTTGGTTGCCCTATTGTGTTCCGCGGGCCCAATGGTTCTGCCGGACAATTAGGCGCTCAGCACTCTACTGCTTTCGAGAGTTATTATGCAAATATCCCCGGCATAAAAGTGGTTTCCCCAAGTAATGGCTACGATGCAAAAGGTTTGTTGAAACAATCGATCCGTTACGAAGAAGATCCTGTGATATTCATGGAAAGTGAAGTGATGTATGGCGACAAAAGCGAAGTGCCGGAAGAAGAATATTATATCGAACTCGGAAAAGCAGATATTAAGAAGCAAGGAAAAGATGTAACCATCGTTTCTTACAATAAAATGATGAAAGTGGCTTTAGGTGCAGCCGCTGAATTGGAAAAAGAAAATGTAAGCGCTGAAGTGATTGACCTGCGTACCATCCGTCCGCTTGACTGGATGACTGTTTTAGAAAGCGTAAAAAAAACAAACCGCCTCGTGATCGTTGAAGAACAATGGCCGTTTGCATCTGTTTCTTCAGAGTTAAGTTACCATATCCAGAAAGAAGGTTTTGATTATCTCGATGCGCCGATCCGCCGTATCACATCTGCGGATGCGCCCTTGCACTACGCACCAAACTTAGTGGCAAACGCACTTCCCGATGTTCCGAGAACAGTCAAACTCGCCAAAGAAGTAATGTACATGAAAAAATAGAAATTTGCTGATAACAGTAAATCCCGAAGCAAAACACTTCGGGATTTTTGTTTGCATGAACCTATAAGGTTTTCAAAACCTTATAGGTTTGTTTACAGCCGGTCTGCGAATTAGCGGCTTTGATGTTTAACTAAAATATTTTTTATTGAGCCAGCGTCAGTAACTCCGGTTGAGCATCGTTGCGTCGCATTACGTTCATCGTTAGTGCTACTATTTAGCGAATGTGAAAATTTGAAAATATGGAAATGGTAAATTCCTCAAATCTTAATTGCATCATAATGATCGACGTCATCAGTGTGCAATCTTTTTAAAATAGAACGCGGATTTATTATGAGGATTATGATAACCGATTGATTGCGCCATCTCGTCTGACCGCCCCGGCCTGACGACTAAATTATAAGTGTTCACCAATCTGTGAGTCTGTGACATTTTTTTAGCTACAATTGTCGGTCAGACCAATTTGAGTTCTTTCGCGTTAAAAAAATAAAAGCATGTGATAATCCTCAGCTAAAATTTCTATTACTCGTTTTTATTTTCTTGCTAACATTGTTTAAAATAATTGCCATGAAAAAACCTGCTGTCTTTCTTTCACTGATTTTTTCTGTCTGTTTTTCTTTCTCACAAAATAATTATGTACCATCACCTGAAAACCTGCAGGCTCGCAAGTGGTTTGACAGTGCACGTTTCGGAATGTTCATTCATTGGGGTGCTTTCAGTGTGTTGGGCGATGGCGAATGGGTGATGAACAACCGCAATATTCATATAGACGAATACAAACGCTTATTAAATATTTTCAACCCTGTTGATTTTGATGCACAGAAATGGGTAAGCACAGCGAAGAATGCAGGCATGCAGTATATAACACTTATTACAAGGCATCATGATGGTTTCAGCGATTGGGATACCAAACAGTCCGATTGGAAAATTACCAATACGCATTGGGGAAAAGATGCAGTGAAATTAATTGCAGAAGAATGCCATAAACAAGGCATCAAACTTTTCGTGTATTACTCACTGTTAGATTGGTACCGCGAAGATTATCCGCATGAAACGGGAAGGACAGGGCAGGGAACAGGACGAACAGGCAAAGGTGATTATGCAAAATACCTGCAATTCATGAAAAACCAATTAACAGAGCTGCTTACTAATTACGGAGAAATTGCCGGTGTGTGGTTTGATGGCTATTGGGACCAGACAAATCCTGAAGGCGCTGCCGACAGAAGCCCGCGCATCGATTGGAAATTAGACAAGATATATAGCCTGATACACAAATTGCAACCTCAATGTTTGATCGGTAATAATCACCACATGACGCCTTTTCCGGGGGAAGATTTTCAGATGTTTGAGCAAGACCTGCCCGGCGAAAATAACTCTGGGCTTAGCTTCCAGGAGATATCCACCAAAATGCCACTCGAATCCTGCATTACAATGAATGATTCATGGGGCTTTAATATTACCGACAGGAATTATAAGTCAACAAAAGAAATTATTCACTTATTAATTAAAGATGCAGCGCTTGGTGCAAACCTTTTATTGAACATCGGGCCGATCCCTAACGGTGATATACAACCGCAATTTACCAGCCGCCTGCAGGAAGTAGGCGAATGGCTCAAAACCTACGGTACAACGATCTATGGATCCCATGCAGGTTTTATGAAACCCCAAAGCTGGGGAGCAATTACAGAAAAAGGAAACAAGATATACCTCCATCTTTTTAAAACAGATGATGATAGGTTCTTCATTAAAATACCAACCAAAGTAAAAGCAGTCCGGCAGTTTTCCAATGGTAAAACACTAAAGTTCCAGGTGTTGCAGGATAACTATGTCATGATCGATCTGAAAGATGCTGATAAAAGCGATATTGACACAGTGATAGAAGTGGAAGCAATTAAATAACGGTTATATATACACGAATTATGGCGAACTACACGAAAGCAGATGTTATGCCTTCGTGTAATTCGTTCCATTTCATGCTTTCACGCAAACGTTTGCTATAAAAAATCCATCAAAATCCCGGACACTTTCCATTTTTCAAATATTCTATCACTTATATTTGATGAATGGCTGCTGCAAATAAAACCGATAACCAAAACAAACATCATCATTCTTCTCACGACGAGCATTTGCTTGCTGCTCTTGGCTATAAACAGGAGTTAAAGCGTTCATGGTCGGGCTTTTCCAACTTTGCCATTTCATTTTCGGTTATTTCCATTCTCAGCGGATGCTTCACTACATTCAGCCAGGCATGGAATAATGGCGGGCCGATCGCAATTTCTATTGGCTGGCCATTGATTTCGTTTTTTATCCTGATCATTGGTTTTTGCATGGCCGAACTTGCTTCTGCTTATCCCACTTCGGGGGGGATTTATTGGTGGGCATCAAAATTGGGCGGGGCCAAAGCTGGTTTTTTTACAGGCTGGTTAAATTTTATTGGTTTGCTTGCCATAAATGCATCAGTGGTTTATGGTGCTGCTACTTTTTTAAATATTACGTTGAGCGCATACTCACCCTCGTATGCTTCCACTTTTTTTGGCGGCGATTATATACAGCAACAATTTTTCTGGTTCATCATCATTATGGCGATCATTACAATGCTGAATTGTTTCAGTAGTGAAGTGCAGGCGCTCTTTAATAATATTTCTGTTTGGTGGCATGTGTTCGGCGCTGCATTGGTAATTGCTATTTTGATTTTTGTTCCTTCTGAACATCAAAGTGCAAAATGGGTATTTACAACGCAGATCAATAACTCGGGTTTTGCGGGAAGCACGATGTATTGGTTATATGTTTTGCCGCTGGGGTTTTTATTAACGCAATACACAATCACCGGGTTTGACGCATCGGCGCATCTTTCCGAAGAAACGCATGGGGCGCACCTTACCGCAGCAAAAGGGATATGGAAATCTATTTTTTATTCTGCAGTTGGAGGCTATATTTTATTGATCGCATTTTTATTTGCTGCTACAAAGCCCGATGAAGTAAGCTCTTTTGACGCGAATGTAAATCCGTATGGCGCCGGTTCGGTAATTACCATTTTATATCATGCGCTTACACCGATGATGTTTAAAATTGTGCTGATCATTTCAACGGCAGGACAGTTATTTTGTGCGATCGCATGTCTCACATCGTGCTCCCGGATGATGTATGCATTTTCACGTGATGGCGCCATCCCCGGTCACAAACGCTGGTCGAAAGTGAATAAAAAATATGTTCCGTTGAACGCGGTACTTGCTTCAGCGGTTATCGGGATTATTATTACGCTTCCTGCATTATGGAAAAGCCCACGCGGAATACCTACTGCATTTTATGCTGTCGTTTCTATTGGGATCATCGGGCTTTATCTTGCATTTCTCATACCAATATGGTTGCGTTGGCGCAAAGGAGATGATTTCATGCAAGGACAATGGAACCTCGGCAACAAATATAAATGGATGAACCTTGTTGCTGTAGCTGAAATTATTGTCATCACTATTTATTTCATTCTTCCTTTTGAACCGGCTGCAGTTCCGGGCGATAAAAACTTTACCTGGGTGGCTGTAAATTATGCGCCGATCCTGGTGGGGATTACATTGTTGTTGTTATGGATTTGGTGGAACCTGTCGGTGAAAAAGTGGTTTACTGGCCCGAAGAGAACGATAGAGAGTTGAAAATTGAAGTGATTTTTGTGAGATGTAAGAAGATAGAAGCTGGAAGATACTCGATAGAATGTTTTGTAACCGAGGATAGTAAAAAAAGAATGGATTTCAGACCACTGGCTGATTACTGTTCACTAACATCGAAGTATAACCGAAATTTGAAAGCACTTTACCGAGAGTACCAAAGTTGAAAGGAATTGTTGCAGTACAAGAGTGCGACGCAACGATGCTTAATAGTGTACAAATGCTGATTACCCCAAAAGAAAAACTAAAATTGAAAAGGCTAAAAACAAAAAAGGGAATTTAAGCACTGAAAACTGCGGACTGATGACTGAAAACTATGCTCAGAAATTGTACATCCCACATCTTACATCGTAAATCCCAATGCGTGACGATTTGTTGCATAATGAACGATTGAAATTGCTGATGGCAAGATTACCCGCGCTTGCAGGGGCTACAAAAATTTCGGCTTTGGGCGGTGGCCTGACAAACATCAACTACCGCATTGATACACCTGCTAAAAGTTATGTAATGCGCGTGAGCGATACCGCAACTTCGATGCTGGGGATAGACCGCGAGCATGAACGGATCAATACAGCAAGGGCGCATCAGTCGGGGGTTGGCGCTGCTGTTGTTGATGCCTTACCTGATGAAAATGTGTTATTGATTGATTGGATCGACGCTCAGACTTTGCATGCGCATACCATACGCGAGCAACATAAATTATTACCACGCATTGCCTACGCATTAAGGCAGCTTCATTCCGGTGAGGCGTTTCATGGCGAGTTCTATTTTCCCTCTATCCGGAAAAAATATCTCGAAACTGTTTTAGAAAAAAAATATTTTTTGCCTGACAATTATTTATCGGTTGAGCAATTGATACTTGAACTCGAAAAAACACTGGTAAAAACCGCAGAGCCATTGGTGCCTTGCAATAATGATTTATTGGCAGAAAATTTTTTGGATGATGGAGAAAAAATCTGGATCATCGACTATGAATATTCCGGGCAGAACGAAGCGTCGTTTGATATAGGGAATCTTGCGAGTGAATCTTTTTTTTCCAATGAAGAACTTACTATTTTATGCGATGCGTACTGGCAGAAGCACCGCCCGGAAAAAATTGCAAGGGCAATTGCATGGTCGATGATCGCACGTTTTGGGTGGGTGATGTGGGCTTCCATACAGGAAGCTGTTTCGCATATTGATTTTGATTTCAGGCAATGGGGATTAAAAAAATGGAATTCTGTTTTACCTGAAATTACAGGCAGCCAATACAAAGAAGTTTTGGAACAACTAAAGTATAAATCATGAACAACTTTCCGGATCAGGCAAGAATAGTTATTATAGGTGGTGGTGTTGCAGGGGCATCAATTGCATATCACCTTGCAGAAAGAGGCGAAACAGATGTAGTATTGATCGAACGCAGTGAGTTAACGAGTGGCTCCACATTTCATTCGGCGGGATTGGTCGGTCAATTGCGAGGTTCTGTAACGCTTACATCGATGATGATGTACAGCGCGGAATTGTACAGGAAATTATCGAAAGACCCGGAAACTGATCCGGGTTGGGTGGAGTGCGGTGGTATCCGGTTGGCTTGTACACCCGAGCGTGTGCAGGAATTGAAAAGGCAAGTTGCATGGGCAACAACGTTTGGATTACCATTGGAAGAAATTTCGCCGCAACGTGCACAGGAATTATTTCCATTGATGTCCACAGAACATGTGCTGGCCGCAACGTATCTGCCGACAGATGGGTATTTAGACCCGAGTTTGCTTTGTACCTCCATGGCGAAAGAAGCAAAACGTATGGGCGTGAAAATACTTCAACATACAAGGGTAACGGCAATCAATACACGAAATAACCAGGTGATTTCTGTAACAACGGATAAAGGCGAAATAAAAACAGGAATGGTTGTTGCATCATGCGGATTATATACGCCTGAGTTAGGAAGGATGGTTGGCGTGCGTGTACCGATCATTCCGATGAGCCATCAATACCTTGTGACTGCTGCATTTCGTAAAGTGAGTAAGAATGATCCGCATTTGCCTACACTTCGCGACCCCGATAATTTAGTGTATTACCGCGAAGATGGTGCAGGATTGGTAATGGGCGGATATGAAAGGCATTCTGCATACGCATTTTTGAATGAAGACCTTATTGATAATGTGCCTAAAGATTTTAATGGAAAATTACTGGAAGAAGACTGGCACCGATTTGAAGAAATTGCAGTGAATTCTTCCATGCGTGTGCCTGCGATGGCTGCAGCACCTGTGCGTAAAATAATTAATGGCCCGGAAGCATTTACCCCGGATAATGAATTTTGTCTTGGCCCTACATCCGTAAAAGGTTTTTTTGTTGCTGCCGGTTTTTGTGCGCATGGTATTGCAGGTGCTGGTGGTGTTGGCCGCGAAATGGCTGCATGGCTGCTCGACGGGCAACCAACGATGGACCTTTGGGAGATGGATGTGCGCCGTTTTGGTGCGCAATACAAATCAGGATCTTACACACTTGCGAAAGTGGTGGAGAATTATGAAATGTATTATGATATCCGTTATCCCGGCGATGAACGCAAAGCTGGAAGGCCGTTGAAGATGAGTTCTGCTTATGAATGGCACAAAAATCATGGAGCTGTGTTTGGTGAAAAATCAGGATGGGAGCGAGTGAATTATTATGCATCAAATGAAAATGCTGCCTATGAATATTTGCGCCCTGCCGGTTGGGCAGGAAAAAACTGGAGCACGGCAATTGTAACGGAAGCATTGGCCACAAGAGAAAAATCAGGATTGTTTGATGAATCTTCTTTCTCTAAAATTGAAATTTCCGGCAACGGTGCTGCCGCGTATTTGGAATATTTATGTGCCAACAAAATCAATAAGGGCGCCGGTTCTGTTACATACACACAAATGCTCAACAAACGTGGCGGCATTGAAAGCGATGTAACCATAACACAAATTACTGCAGATAAATTCCGCATGATCTCAGGCACAGCATTGAATAGTCACGATATGGCATGGTTAACGGATCATTTGCCAACGGATGGTTCTGTAGTACTGAAAGATGTTACTGCTGCATTGACTTGCTTTGGGGTTTGGGGCCCGTTGACGAGAGATATCTTATCGCCACTAACAAAGCAGGATTTATCAACTGGAGCAATGCCTTTTTTAAGTATGCGTGAAACAACAATTGGCGACATCCCTGTGCAATTGGTTCGTGTAACATTTGTTGGCGAATTGGGTTATGAAATTTATGCGGACGTAAAACATGGAATGCAATTGTGGGAATTGCTATGGAAAACCGGGCAACAATTCGGAATGGTTGCATGTGGTTATAAAGCAATTGATTCGTTGCGTGCAGAAAAAGGTTATTTGTATTGGGGATCTGATATAAGCCCGGATGAAACACCTCAGGAAGCGGGATTAAATTTTGCCGTTGCAAAAGACAAAGATTTCTTAGGCAGAAAAGCAATGCTTGAACATGTTGGCAAAAAGAAATTGGCGACGATGGTGTTGAATAACCCGAGAGCAATTGTGCTTGGCAACGAACCGGTGCGTGTGAACGGAAAAATTGCAGGCCGTGTTACGTCGGGTTCGTTTGGTGTGAGTATACAATCATCGATTGCGTTTGCCTATTTGCCAAATGAACTCGCTGTTGCGGGCACCGAAACAGAAGTGTTGGTTTTTGGTGATTGGGTTGCTGCAAAAATTGTAAAAGGGCCGATATACGATCCGAAAGGAGTGAAGGTGAGAAGCTAGAGGTCAGATGACAGATGTAAGATGACAGGCTAAAAGTTGTAATTGTATTCTGAAAATAGTTATGTAGCAAGCGGCAGTAATTCTATTAAGTTCTCAGGCGAGTCTCCGCCCCCCCGAATCTACACAATCACAAAGCATTTGCGGGACTCGCCGTAAATTCGACGGCGAGTCCCGCAAAACAAATTGTGGTTTTTAAAAACCTGATGCGGAGACTCGCCTTAGAAACTAAAGTTGTAATTGTATTCTGAAAATAGTTATGTAGCAAGCGGCAGTAATTCTATTAAGCATCGTTGTGTCACTCACTTGTACGGCAACAATTCTATTCAACGCTTACTAACAGTAATATGCAAACGAATTTAGTTTTTAGAAAACGATTATAGAGGTGCGCAGAGGAATGCACGGAGTTACGCAGAATATTCTGTGAAACTCTTTAAATTAAGTTCTCAGGCGAGTCTCCGCCCCCCGAATCTACACAATCACGAAGCATTTGCGGGACTCGCTGTAAATTCGACGGCGAGTCCCGCAAAACAAATTGTGGTTTTTAAAAACCTGATGCGGAGACTCGCCTTAGAAATTGAGGTGCGCAGAGGAATGCACGAAGTTACGCAGAGTATTCTGTGGCTCTCTGTGGGCTAAACTTGCTCAATATAAATTAAGTTCTCAGGCGAGTCCCGCAAAACAAATTGTGATTTTTAAAAAAGTGTTTGGAAAACGGCCCACAGAGCTGCACTGAGGAATGCACAGAGTTACACAGAATATTCTGTGAAGCTCTTTAATATTCTGTGGCTCTCTGTGGGCTAAACTTGCTCAATAGAATTTCAACCGTACAAGTGTGCGACGCAACGATGTTTAATAGTAGTTCGTCAAGCTCACTACAAAATAAAAAAGCAAAACCTGTACGAATTTTCGGATCGTACAGGTTTTTTTACTTCAAGCTGTAATTGATCAGTGAATAGCCTGCAGCACTGTGTTGCACAGCAACAAAAATGCGTAGGCAGTGCCTAATAAAAAACAACCTAAAATAGTAAGCTTAAGGAATACTTTGCCCGGAGGGTTTGTGTAGAGTTCTGGACTAGCTTTCATAAGGGATACATTTGGATGATTAACAATTATTCAACGGATAAAGATTACACAAATTATCTGCCAGAAGGCATATTTGCAAAGCATTTTTACTAAGGAATATTACGATTTATACGATTGCCTGAATGGCTTGTAGTGCTTGTTCTACGCGGTTTTTGAGAATGTTCTATGATAAACAGGTAGTTACTGCCAGCTACGGAAATGGCTTTTCGGGAAGGTATATTCAGGTGTATAAATGATTTCGTCGTTGAGTTGGTACCATGGACTTAAGTTTTTGCTCATCGGGTTTACTACAATGTGGATGTCTTGTGCCGGCATATAACTTTGTGCAAGCAGAAAAATTTTTTTGCCGTTTTTGTTTTCAGCCATATCCACAATGATCATAGCATGGCCTGGGGAACCACCTTGTATCAGCACATCGCCGGGTTGTACAGCATTCAGGTCTTTTATCGGGACCAATTGATTTTGCAACGATAAACTTCCGCAATGCGCAAATACATTTTCCAGGTAATGATTGAAATTATTCCGGTCGCCATTCATTCCTGATTCGTAACATATATTATTATTATCGCGGAAAATAATATGGCTGAATTTTTTTTCGGCAAACAAATATTTTGCCCGTAACCGCATAACGGCATCTGCGCATTGTTGAAGGTCTTTATTGCCAACAGAAATATCCAGAACGGCAAATTGTGCAGACTGGTTTCTTTTTGGCAAACCATTATACAGGTAAACTGTTTTGTCTTTTTTCAAATGAATATTGCGTAACCATTGTGTGAATGAATTTTTTTCAGCTGTAACTCTTCTATAACCTTCGGGAAGCGGAATGGAATTTATGGTTGAGAGGATAGTATCGGCAGATGAATTCTTTGCTGCAAAACTGTTATTAGTTGCAAAAGAATTTGGGTTTTGCTGGCAGGATGCAAAAATTGGTAAAATTATTGCCATAAGGAGGTTCGGTTTCATATTGTTATTTTTGGGGAGTGATAGGGATGAGACCCAACGAAGATTTTTTTCCATATCAAAAGATTGTTAAAGATTATGTCCAACATTCTGATCATTGACGATGAAAAAGCGATACGTAAAACATTAAGCGAGATCCTGTCTTATGAAGGATACAAAATGGAAGAGGCGGCAGATGGCGAAGAAGGATTGAAAAAATTCAGGGATAAGGAATACGATGTTGTTCTTTGCGACATTAAAATGCCGAAGATCGATGGCATTGAATTCCTGGAGAAAGCAAAAGAGCAAAACCCGGATATACCGATCATCATGATCTCCGGTCACGGAACAATAGAAACCGCTGTGGAAGCGGTTCGCAAAGGGGCGTATGATTACATTTCCAAACCACCGGACCTTAACCGTTTGCTGATAACGATCCGCAATGCGATGGATAAAACATCACTGGTGACGGAAACAAAAGTGCTGAAACGCAAGATCAGCAAAACGCAGGAGATGGTTGGTTCTTCCGATCCGATACTAAAGATCAAAGAAACCATAGATAAAGTGGCACCGACTGATGCACGTATTTTAGTAACCGGGGAAAACGGAGTGGGAAAAGAATTGGTAGCAAGATGGGTGCATGAAAAAAGCAACCGCGCCAGCGGCCCGTTGATAGAAGTGAATTGCGCTGCTATCCCAAGCGAGTTGATCGAAAGTGAATTGTTTGGACATGAAAAAGGCTCATTCACTTCGGCATTGAAACAACGCATTGGGAAATTTGAGCAGGCAAACGGCGGAACATTGTTTTTAGATGAGATCGGTGATATGAGCCTTAGTGCGCAGGCAAAAGTATTGCGGGCATTGCAGGAGGGGAAAATAACGCGGGTTGGTGGTGAAAAAGATATTAATGTGGATGTGCGTGTGATCGCTGCGACGAATAAAGATTTATTGAAAGAAGTGGAAGAAAAAAATTTCCGCCTCGATTTGTACCATCGTTTGAGTGTGATCATTATTCATGTTCCATCCCTTAATGAACGCAAAGACGATATCCCTGTGTTGGTTGATAAATTTCTCGCAGACATCTGTGCTGATTATGGCATTTCAAAAAAAGCTATTGATGATGATGCTATCAAAGCATTACAGGAACATAACTGGACTGGAAATATCCGCGAGTTAAGAAATGTGGTGGAAAGATTAATCATTCTCTCCGGAAAAACAATCACAAGAAGCGATGTGGAAAGTTATGTGCTGCCGCAGAAGTAATGCGGTGAATGGGCAATGGTGAATGGTGAATGGCGAATAGTGAATCTGGAAATTACTTAGCCACTTACAATTAAAGTCTATCATCGGTCATCTGACAACTGCCATCGAATTAAGATTATGGAAGATATTTATTGCATTAGCGGGCTTGGTGCTGATGAAAGGATTTTTGATAAGCTTTCCATCCCAAATGCAAAACTGCATTTTATAAAATGGCTTACCCCGGAAAATAATGAACCTATTGAAGTGTATGCAAAAAGAATAAGCAAACAGGTTGTCTCTCAAAACCCGCTACTGATGGGCGTTTCATTCGGTGGTATGATGGCAGTAGAAATCTCGAAACATATTCCTGTTAAAAAAACAATTCTTATTTCAAGCGTAAAATCGCGTAAAGAATTACCTCAGTGGATGAAAATCACCGGTAATCTGCGGTTGAATAAATTGGCTCCTTCAAAACAGCAAGGCTGGATGGGGCCTATCGAAAATTATTTTCTTGGTGCTGATGGCGAAGAGGAAAAAAGAATGGCAAAAGATTTCAGGAAAAATATTGATCCTATCTATTTGCATTGGGCAATTGATAAAGTAGTGAATTGGCAAAATAATGAAATACCTTCTGCTCTTTTTCATCTTCATGGTACGAGCGACAAAACTTTCCCGATAAAAAATATCCGTGCTACACATATTGTAGAAGGTGGAAATCATTTTATGGTGATGAATAGGGCAAGCGAGGTAAGTGGGGTTTTGGAGAAAATTGTTTCGGAATAGTAAGATGTGGGAAGCAAGATGTGAGAGGTGAATGGTCAGTTGTGAATAGTGTGCAACAAATTAGTTAGTGGCTTTTAATTAATGTCTGTCATCTGTCATCTAAGATCTGTCATCTGACCTCACACGCAAACGCAAACACTTCTTCAAAACTTTTTAGTACGCGGACGTTTGGAAATGATTTTGTAATACAATGAATTTTTGGCCCGGATACAACAATTTGTTTATCGGGAAATTTTGCTGACATGTTTTTGAGGTAATCATCCAACTCGCATTTTATCAGGTTAGTAATAAGATGAAAATATAAATGTGTCACTAATTTATGCGAGCAGTAATATTCAATATCCTTCATCGGGATATTAGCGCCGAAATACGTTACTGCAATTCCATTCTTCTTCATTAAATATTTCATGAATAACAAAGGGATTTCATGAAACTCGCCGCAAGGCGTAAACAACAATATTTTTTTTGAACCTGCTGCAATATGATTATCCAGGCCGTTGATCGCAACATGGATTTTTTTAATTACCAATGCACTCGCGAAATGTTCCTGTGAAGGGATCACATTTCCTGTTATCCATAACAACCCGATTTTATGCAGAAAAGGAAAAATAACTTTTACTATACTTTTTTCAAACCCGAAATGAACAATGATGTTGTTGAGTATTTTATCAAACCGTTCCTGGTTTAAGTCAATGGAAGCTTCGCTGAGTTGGTTAATAAAAATCTCCGCGGCATCGTCTTTATCAGAAACACGAATGGCGAGCTCACAAATTTCCTGCTCGGTATATTTGGCGATCTTCGAAATTTTATGCCCGTGGTGATATAAATATGCAATCCTCAATAAATATTTCAAATCTTCATTATCGTACATGCGGTGCTTGCCGGGCTTGCGTTTCGGGCAAACGATATTATAACGTTGTTCCCAGATGCGCAGTGTGTGCGCCTTAATGTTGCATAAATTTTCTATATCACGTATGGTAAAAACATTCATGGGTTGGCTTATAAAGCAGGAAAGCTACGAAAAATCAATAGTACTGAAAATGTTGCCGGGTAAGCATTTTAGCAAAACTTTCTTCGCTAATATTTTGGAGGCACAATTATTATGGTATTTTTGCGCCAATTCTTAAAAAAGTTTGTTAATGACAGATAATCAAATTCTGGCTGTAGTTCTGATAGGGCTTTTAGTCATCATGCTGCCAGCGATCGGTTTGTATGGAATGTTCCGCAAAGCAGGTGTAGCAGGTTGGAAAGCGTTGGTGCCGTTTTATAATACATGGATAATGATAGAAATTGCAGAACGCCCCAGGTATTGGTTTTTCCTGCAGTTCATTCCAGTTGTAGGTTGGTTCATTACATTGGGAATCTGTATTGAGTTTGTAAAAACATTTGGCAAGTTCAGGTTCTATGAACACTTGTTAACAGTCGTTGCCGGCGCACTCTATTTTCCTTATATCGGTTTTAATAAGAAAGACAAATTTGTTGGTACAGCAGCTGTAAAACAACATAAAAAATCTTCTTTACGCGAATGGATAGATGCCGGTGTATTTGCTGTTGTAGCCGCAACGCTCATCCGCACCTTTGTTTTTGAAGCGTATGTTATTCCAACCGGTTCTATGGAAAAAACATTACTGGTAAACGATTTTTTGTTTGTCAGCAAATTCAGTTATGGCCCACGTATTCCCAATACGCCGCTCGCAATACCTTTCATACATCACAGCATTCCATATACAAATTGGAAATCGTATGTAGAGTGGATCAAAATCCCGTATACAAGATGGTTCCCAAGCCCGGTGAAGAGAAACGATGTGGTGGTATTTAATTTCCCTGCGGGAGATACCGTTATTAATAAAGATGAATATCAATCTGCCCATCCGTATTATGATGTTTGCCGCGAATTAGGGAATGGAAATATTGATGTGGGAAGACAAGTTGTTTTGAATGATCCCGATGATTACCCGATCGCTGTACATCCGGTAGATAAGCAGGAAAATTATATCAAACGTTGTGTAGGGTTGCCCGGTGATACTATCGCTATAAAAGATAATGTTGTTTTCATTAATAGTGTTGAGCAGGAGCCGCCGCCTTTTTCACAGGTGCATTATATTGTAACAACTAACGGGCAGCAACTCGACCAGGATGTGATGAAAGAAGAGTACAACCTCGATTTTGATAAGGGAGATTATGTGCCGACAGGAAGACCTAATGAATTTGCAATGGCGCTGACCAAACGTGCAAAAGATAAAATGATAAAAGTGGGCATCATCAAAAGCATCGCTGTTGATTATAACTATAATGGCGGCGGCGGGCCGGTAATGCCTTATGATAGTTTCCATAAATGGTCCAGGGATAATTTTGGCCCGGTGTGGATACCTAAGAAAGGATCAACAATTACTTTGACCACAGAAAATTATGCGATGTATGAAAGGGCGATCCGCACTTACGAAAAAAATAAATTAGAAATGCGTGATGGCAAGTTCTATATTAATGATAAGGAAACGAACCAATATACATTCAAGATGGATTACTATTGGATGATGGGTGACAACCGCCAGGATTCACAGGACTCAAGATATTGGGGATTTGTGCCTGAAGACCATGTGGTAGGTGAAGCATCATTGATCTGGATGAGCTACGAAAAAGGTATCCGCTGGAACAGGCTTTTCAGGAAAATAAAATAAGTGAAAGTAAAATTGTAGATATAAGATCCTTCTGTGAAAACGGAAGGATTTTTTATTAACCGCAAAGAAGGCTAAGTTTACGCAAAGTCTGCAAAGAGGCCTTAGCGAACGTTGCGATATTCTTTGTGTCCTTTGCGGTTTAAAAAAGCACCATGGAAAAAAAAGAGCTTAAGCTTTCAATTGATGTATACAATGATTTAAGTGAACTTTCACCGGCAGACGCACAGTTAGTAACTGAAGCCAGAAAAGCTACGCAATTTGCATATGCGCCTTACTCACGGTTTCGTGTAGCCGCAGTTGCACGATTGGCAAATGGAAAAATAATTTCAGGTACTAACCAGGAGAATGCTTCATTTCCGGCAGGCATTTGTGCGGAGCGGGTTTTATTATCATCGATTGCTTCCCAATTTCCCGGAATTGCAGTGGAAGCTATTGCAATATCTTATAAAAACGAAAATGGCGAAAGTAAACATCCTATTTCGCCCTGCGGGATTTGCAGGCAATCATTACAGGAATATGAACAACGGATGAAACATCCGATCCGCTTGATTCTCGGCGGGCAAGAAGGTAAAACATATATCATTCACGAAGCTGCTTCGCTGTTGCCGTTGGCGTTTACAGGCGATGAATTGCTGTGAGTTTAAGGTTTGTAGTTGGTTGTGTATAGTTATGAGATTAGGTATCGTTGACGAATTTGAATTTAAAGAACTACCAACCAAAAGCTATAAAATACACATTCAAAACATTAACTCCACATCCGTTTCCGCGTAGCTTACACAGGTAAGCACTAATCCGTTTTGAATATCTTTTTCTGTCAACACTTCATTAATGCTCATTTTTATTTTTCCGGATACACAGGTCGCGGTGCAGGTCGAACATCTCCCGCCACGGCAGCTATATGGAAGCTGAATATTATTTTTTAATGCCGCATCAAGAATAGTGTCAGGATATTTTACTTCAAAGTGGAAAGTATGCCCGTATATTCCTGCGATTATTTTTTTAGGCTTGGTATCTGTTATCAATGGCGGTGGCGGAACATATTCAACCGTAAAATTTTCTTTTTTTATCTGATCTTCTTCAAACCCCATCCATTTTAATGTGAACAGGCACATACGCATAAATGCAGCAGGGCCGCATAAAAAAAATAATATCTTTCTTTCTGCAAGAATGTTTTCTTCAATTATTTTTTCAAGCGCATTATTGGTCAACCTTTCCGGTAAATGCGAGCGGCTTTCCGGTTTGCTGAATAGATAAATGATCTGGAAATGTATCGGATGTTTTCCCGCAAGTTCTTTCAATTCGTTCTCAAAAATGATTTGCTTTTCATCATGGTTTTGATAAACCAATATGATTTTACTTTTCGGTTCGTCTTTTAAAACCTGTCTTATTAATGTAAACACAGGTACGATGCCGCTTCCGGCAGCTATAAAGAAAAATTGTCTTTCAAAATCCTGGTTGGTTTTTATAGTAAATTTTCCTGCAGGCGGTAATGTTGTCAATAATTCCCCGATCTGCAAATGATCGAGCAGGTATCTTGAAATCTCCCCATTAACAACTCTTTTCACTGTAACTGACAGATGTTTATCAATATCAGGATTTGATGAAAGCGAATAAGAACGCCGTAGCTCAGAGTCCTTGTGTTTAAAAATAAAAGTGAGAAATTGTCCTGCATTGTAACTGATCTTTTCATTGGCGGTATTCTGAAGAATGATCCTCGCGGCATCTTTCCCATAACGTATGATGTCTGTTACTTTAAGCTGTAGGAATTCCATGAGGTAATTTAATTACATTTTCTTTTAAAGCCTCAACCTCGTTCCCTCTCCAAAGGAGAGGGATGCCCACTATTTCTGGCTTCATAAAATTTCCAGATATTAAAGCAAGTTACACAGAGGCACCCTTCTCCAATGGAGAAGGGATGGGATGAGGCTAACATGCAACATACGGAAGCAAACTGCAAATGCTCATTTTTTTTAAGGTATCTTCTTTTGAAACGTAGCGCAGTTGTGTTGTTGCGTGAGAGGAATCAAACAGGGATAAACTTCTCGCATTCACCGACAGTACTTTGGAGGAAGTAAACAGTAAACAGTGAACTGTGAGCAGAGTAGATATTTGTCAGGCTCACTGTTTACAGCTAACTGCTCACCTGCATTTTTCCTTTACCATTCATACAAATAGCAATAGTGGTTAAACACAGAAAATCGAAATCTCATTATATTTGAAGTTTAGTTATATTCAAAATACTATACATGCTCAGGCTAAGACCTAATGAGCTTGTTTTGACCATGTTCACGCTAATCTTTTTTTTGCAAGCGTGTAAAGACAAGCCGAAAGACACCAAACCGAAACAGGCACAAAACACTATTGTTGATGTGCTTGTTGCTTCCCCGCAAAATATTGCCAATAGCATTGAAGTGAGCGGAACAGTAGTTGCCAATGAATTTGTGCAACTGCAACCTGAAGCAAGTGGCCGCCTTACTTACCTTAATGTTCCCGAAGGAAAAAGAATTGCTGCAGGAACTGTTATTGCGATCGTTAATAATGCTGACCTGGAAGCGCAGGTAGAAAAAAGCAAATCGCTATATGACCTTGCGCAAAAAACCGTGGAGCGCTACAAACAACTGCTTGCAGTTAATGGCATGAACCAGAGTGATTATGATGCTGCAGTAAATACCATGAACGGCTATAAAGCTGATATTGATTATTACCAGGCATTGTTAGAAAAAACAATTTTGAAAGCGCCATTCGACGGAATAATTGGCCTGCGGCAGGTTAGCCTTGGTGCGTATGTTTCCCCCGCAACGCTTATTGCAACCATTCAGCAGTTGGATAAAATAAAAGTTGATTTCACGTTGCCGGAGCAATATTCTTCTGTAATAAAAATTGGTGCTACGGTCTCTGTTTCATTTGAACAATCAGGAAATAAAAAAGAAAAAGCAACCATCATTGCTGTAGAACCGCAGGTAAATCAAAACAGCCGCAATCTTACTGTTCGTGCAGTGTTGCAATCTGCAAAAGCAAATCCCGGCGGTTTTGCAAAAGTATATGTGGATGCAGGCGCAGATGTACGTGCAATTATGATCCCAACCAACTCCCTTATTCCTGATGATAAAAACAACCAGGTGATTTTGATCAGAAACGGTAAAGCAGATTTTGTGAATGTAAAAACAGGAGTGCGGCTTGCAAATAATGTTGAGATAACCAATGGAGTGAACGCAGGCGATACCGTTGTTGTGACAGGTGTTTTGTTCGCTCGCCCAAAATCATCACTGCAGGTTCGTAGTGTAAAAACATTGGAACAATTTGCACAACTAAATAATAATAGCAACGGAGCTGATTAAAAAATAGTTACCAACTGATTTCTATGTTAACCTATTCCGCCCTTCATTCAAAACCAGAACTGCTTAATTAATCATGAACATTTCAGAGTTATCGCTGAAGCGGCCCGTTCTTGCAACTGTAATGAACCTGCTGATCATCCTGTTTGGAGTTGTAGGCTATAATTTTTTGGCTGTGCGTGATTATCCTGCCATTGATCCGCCAATCATTACTGTAAATACTTCGTACACCGGGGCAAACCCGGATATCATTGAAAGCCAGATCACAGAACCGCTCGAAAAGCAGATCAATGGTATCCCTGGTATCAGAACAATAACATCTACAAGTTCTTTAGGCAGCAGTTATATCACTGTTGAATTTAATCTTGGTTACGACCTGGAAGCCGCGGCCAGTGATGTTCGTGATAAAGTAGGCCAGGCGCAACGGAGTTTGCCTTTGGATATTGATGCGCCGCCTGTTGTTACAAAAGCTGACGCGAACAGCGATTTTATTTTGTTGCTGACTGTACAAAGCCGTACAAAAAGTTTGATGGAGCTGAGCGATTATGCAGACAATGTATTGCAGCAACAATTGCAAACTATTGAAGGTGTAAGTTCCGTATTTGTTTTTGGTGATAAAGGATATGCAATGCGTGTATGGCTCGATCCGACAAAGATGAACGCATACAACATTGCGTACAACGATATCAGTACAGCGATGGCGAATGAAAATGTGGAACTGCCTCCTGGAAAAATTTACGGAAACAATACAGAATTGACGATCGTTACAAAAGGAAGGCTTACAAGTGAACAACAATTCCGAGATGTGATCATCAGAAAAGATAGCACTGGGATAATTCGTTTGGGCGATATTGCAAGAATTGAACTCGGCCCGCAAAGCCCGGAGCAAAGCTGGAAATACAATGGAGTAAATGCAGTTGGACTTGCAATCATCCCACAACCAGGCGCCAATAATATTGCGATTGCTGATGAGTTTAACAAGAGGCTAGAAATAATAAAAAATTCAAACAGGGCCGATCTTGAATTCAATGTATTAATTGATAATACAAAAACCATACGGCAATCCTTAAGCGAAGTAAAAGAAACGTTGATCATTGCATTTTCGCTTGTGGTTTTGGTTATCTTTTTCTTCTTTCGTAATTGGCTGATTGCACTGCGGCCTTTAATAGATATCCCGATCTCATTGATCGCGACATTTTTCATTATGTATATTGCCGGTTTTTCTATCAATATTCTCACACTCCTCGGTATTGTACTTGCAACCGGGTTAGTGGTAGATGATGGGATTGTGGTCACTGAAAATATTTTCAGGAAACTTGAAGAAGGGTTGCCATTACACAAAGCTGCACTCGATGGAAGTAAAGAAATATTTTTTGCAGTCATTTCTACGTCGCTTACGCTTGCTGTGGTATTTATGCCTGTTGTGTTTTTGCAAGGGTTTGTAGGAAGGTTATTCCGCGAATTTGGGGTTGTGCTTGCATCGGCAGTTTTGATTTCTTCTTTCGTTTCACTAACGATCACGCCGGTACTGAATGTATACTTGACCCGAAAGAATGCATCACATGGGAAGTTTTATGAAATGACAGAACCATTTTTCAAAGGAATGGAAAATGGTTATAAGAAACTACTAAAATCATTCATGAAAGTGCGATGGGTCGCGTGGGTGATTATTGTTGCGTGCTTTGTAATTATATTGTTGATCATTCGAAACATACAAAGCGAACTTGCGCCGCTCGAAGACAGGAGCACGGTGCGTTTCATTGCTACAGCACCGGAAGGAACAAGTTTCAGCTATATGTCGAATGTTGCAGATCAGATCGCGGCTTACCTGTATGATTCGGTACCGGAGAGGGATTTCGTTTTTGTAAGAACACCTGCGGGGTCTACAAATGTGGCAGCGCCGAGAATATCTTTGGTTGATCCTGATAAACGGACAAGAACGCAGGCGCAAATAGCAAACGACCTGCAGCAAAAGATGTCATTATTTAATGACGCCCGTATTTTTGCCATACAGGAACAAACTATTGCGGTAGGCTCTGGCTCGCGTACCAGTTTACCTGTGCAGTTTGTATTGCAAAACCAGGACCTTAATAAACTCAAAGAAGCAATACCGAAATTTTTGGCTGAAGTACGGAAAGATAAAACGTTTTCAAATGCAGATGTAAACCTGAAATTCAACAAGCCTGAAATTGATATTACAGTTGATCGTTTAAAAGCAAGAGACCTCGGACTTTCTACCAATGATGTGATATCTGCGATGCAGGCTGCTTTCAGTGGCGGCCGCCTTGCATATTTCATAATGAACGGTTACCAGTATTACGTGATCGCACAGGTTGACCGTTCAGAGCGTAACGATCCGAAAGACATCACCAATATTTACGTTAGAAATAATAAAGGAATTAATATCCCGCTAAGCGCTGTTGTCAAAATGGAGCAGAATAGTAATCCATCAACATTGTATCACTTTAACAGGTACAAAGCAGCTACCATTTCTGCGTCGCTTGCTGAAGGGAAAACCATTGGTGACGGCATTAAAGCTATGCAGGCAATAGCATATAAAGTTATCGATCCGACATTTCAGACGACATTGGCAGGATCTTCGAGGGACTATGCAGAAAGTTCATCAAATATTTTATTTGCGTTCGGCCTTGCCATTGTACTTATCTATCTTGTTCTTGCAGCGCAATTCGAAAGTTTTATTGATCCCTTTGCGATCATGCTCACAGTTCCGCTTGCATTAGCCGGTGCGTTGCTGAGTTTATGGGTATTTAATCAAACCCTGAATATTTTCTCTGAAATAGGAATGATCATGCTCATAGGATTGGTTACCAAGAATGGGATTTTAATTGTTGAATTTGCCAATCAGAAAAGAGAACATGGGTTGAATAAAATGGAAGCAGTTGTTGATGCTGCCACACAGCGTTTACGCCCGATATTAATGACGAGCCTTGCCACATCATTAGGTGCTTTACCAATTGCATTAAGCCTTGGCGCTGCGGCAACAAGCAGGATCCCGCTCGGTATTGTTGTTGTTGGAGGGATTATGTTTTCATTGATACTGACTTTATTTGTTATTCCTGCGGTGTATACATTTTTATCGGGAAAACATAAGGCAGAACAAATTGAACTGGTTGATTAATACAAGGAAAATGTTTCAATAAGAATAACGCATGAAAAAATTGTTTTTTCTTTTGCTGATCGGTTTCAACACCGTTGTTGCACAACAAAAACTTACACTTGATGATGCTGTGAATATTGCATTGAAGAACAGCATGGGAATACAGATCAGTAAAAACAACCTGAAAATAGCAGGAATAAATAATAACTATGGAATTGCCGGGGGACTACCATTGGTAACTGCCACAGGATCGAATACACAACAACTGATCAACCTTAGACAGAAATATAATGATCCGTCCAAAAACACGGCTACTGACAATGCAAGCTCTAATAATCTTTCTGCAAATGTTACGGCAACAGAATTGGTTTATAATGCGGGCAGGGTAGTAACAGCTAAAAAAAGATTAGGCGAGATTGAATCGCAATCGAAACAAGTGCTCAATTCAAGGGCATTGTTTGTAGTGTATAATGTGATGTTGAAATATTACGACATCATCAGGCAAGAAAGTTATGCGAGGACATTGGAGAGATCGATCGATGCATCGAAACAAAAACTGGAGATCGTAAAAACGCAGCAGAGTGTTGGCATGGCGAATAATGCCGATCTTTTCCAGGCACAGGTAGACCTGAATACACAACAACAAAATTTAAAAGCGCAGCAATTGATCGTTGACCAGGGAAAAACGGACCTGCTTACATTGCTTACCTTAAACCCCGATTCAACCGTAACGATTGAAGACACGATTGTTGTTGATAAAAAATTACAACTCGCATCTATTCTCAGTGGTGTTGCAAACAACCCGGATATCGTTGCTGCAAATGAGCAGGTAACGATCAATCGTTACATAGAAAAAGAAACCGGTGCTCTTCGTTATCCATCGCTTGGAGTGAATGGTGGATTTAATTTAAGCAGAACACAAAACTCTGGTGTTTCTCAATACAGCGCTATTCTTAATGAGAACTATGGCCCGTTTGTTGGTATTAGCCTTAATATTCCAATCTTCAACGGAACAATTTATAAACGCCAGCAACAGGTCGCTACAGTCAATACACAAAACGCTGCATTGTTACGCGATACACTTGCTCTCGGTTATACAGCAAACGCAGTAAAAAGCTGGCAGGCTTATCAGAATAATTTGCAGCAATTAGAAATGGCTGTAGAGAATTATAACCTTTCACAACAATTGCTCGACCTCATCATCAAACGGTTTCAGTTGCACCAGGCAACAATTGTTGATGTAAAAAATGCACAGCAAAGTTTTGAGAATGCCGGTTATTTATTAACTAACACAAGTTATGCAGCAAAAGCAGCAGAGATACAGTTGAAGCGTTTTGCGAATCAGTTGAGTTATTAGAATGGGCTAAGGTTTGGGGTAAAAGGTTGAGGCGTTGATTTTTGATCATGCACTAATTTTTAGTTTGCTTATTACACTTAAGTCCTTAAACCCTATACCCTGCACCTCAAACCTTAAAAAAGCGTCTGCACTCCATACATGATCTTTGCTTCGTGTTCAAGCAGCCATCTTTTTCTCCAGATACCACCGCCATACCCTACCAGGTCATTTTTTGAACCGATCACACGATGGCAGGGCACAACAATAACAATATTGTTTTTCCCGTTTGCCGAAGCTGCGGCGCGGATCACTTTTGTATCGCCAAGGCGCCTTGATAATTCTAAGTAACTGATCGTTTTTCCGAATGGGATACCAACTAATTCATTCCATACTTTCTTTTGGAATTCAGTGCCGTCCTGGTTTATCGGGAAATCAAAAAACCTTCTTTGCCCCTGGAAATATTGAATGAGCTGTTCGATACATTGAATAATAACAGCAGGCATTTTTTTCTTATGATGATCAGAAGGGGGATGTTGTATGTGGTCAATAAAAAGAATATGGGTGATATACTGGTCAGTACCTTCAATTTTCAACAAGCCTACCGGCGATTGATAATATGTTGAAAAGGATTCTCCCATATCATTGCAAATAAAATTTACCTGGGATCAGATGGGTTCGGGTTCAGTACAGTAACATGCAGAGCAACCATTACCCAATTATTTTTTCGTTTCTCACAAACAACCATATAACTGTTATGTATAACCGATTGTACACCGCTGAGGCTCCGTACAAATGTATTCTTTCCCATCACCACACCCATATTCCCGAAAATGCGAACACTCGTTATGCTGTCGGACTTTGCTGAAATATATTGCCTGTTCGGCTCCATAATGCGGGAAAATATTTCCTTCTTTTTCAGTGTAACCCCTGATGAGTTCACCAGGAGCAGGTCATCTGCAAAAACTTTACGGAGTGCTGCCGTATCTTTTTTCGGGTAAGCGTTGATCCACGCCTGGGTAATCTTCTTCAACGCCTCAATATCTTTCGCCTGGCTGAAAGCAAATAAGTATGCACACGTCAAACCGCATATCAAACACAACTTTTTCATCAAATAATAGTATTAAGTTTTTATTATTTTATCTTAACCAACTCGCCAGCCATTTTTTACTTCCTGTGCGGGTTGCAATAAAACTACTTCTTTTTTGTCAGTGTAAACACCGAGCACGAGGCATTCACTAAAAAAATTTGCTATTTGTTTTGGTGGAAAGTTCACCACGGCAACTACCTGCCTGCCAAGCAATGCTTCTTTAGCATAAAATGCAGTAACCTGCGCCGATGATCTTTTTATACCAAGCTCGCCAAAATCAATTGTTAGTTGGTATGCCGGTTTTTTCGCCTTCGGAAAATCATTAACTTCAATAATTGTTCCGGCGCGAATATCAATTTTCTCAAAATCGTCCCATGTTATTATCATTGCATAAAATTTAAACAATAAAATTTTTTCAGTGTTATAGGGAGAATTATATTTCAAACATCTAAAATACAAATTACATGAAACGAACAGCAACTGCCGTTTGGAACGGCTCAGGAAAAGAAGGTAGCGGACATCTCACCACACAAAGCACTACATTGAACAACACGCAGTATTCTTATAAATCCCGTTTTGAGCAAGGCGTAGGAACCAACCCGGAAGAACTGATTGCCGCAGCACATGCAGGATGTTTCGCAATGAAATTAAGTTTTGTATTGCAGGGTGCAGGTTTTACTGCAGATTCATTAGAAGTAACTTCAACAATTACATTGGGGGATGGTGTGATCACCGGTTCTGACCTGGTATTAAAGGCAAAAATTCCCGGTATCAGCAAAGAAAAATTTCTGGAAAGCGCTGAAGATGCAAAGCTGAATTGTCCGATAAGCAAATCGCTGAACACGGCAATTACATTGGATGCTTCGCTGGTATAAAATAAATTTTCTTTCGTATAATTTTAAGCACCGGTGAACATCTTACCGGTGCTTATTTTTTCATGATATATACCATTTAAAAATGAAACCTTTTTTCGCCCAACGGAAAATCGCCGCGCCGGTGATTTCAGTTCTTGCAACTATTTTCTTTTTTCATTCAACTGTTTTATCTCAAACATTACGTGTTGCCGTTGCCGGGTTAACGCACGACCATGTGCATAATATCATGCACCAATATAAAAGTGGTGAAGTAATTATCATTGGTATTGCGGAAGCAGATGAACAACTCATTCAGCGTTATAAAAAATCATATCAGTTACCGGATTCGCTTTTTTATAAGGACCTCACTACATTATTGCAACATAAAAAACCAGATGCAGTGCTTGCATATAATTCTATTCTTGAGCATCGGGACGTCGTGGAAATTTGTGCGCCAAAAGGAATTTCAGTGATGGTGGAAAAACCGTTAGCGACAACTGTTGAAGATGCAGAACGAATGGCGGATCTTGCCGGGCAATACCACATTCAGCTCCTGGTAAATTATGAAACAACCTGGTACCCCACCAATCAGCAGCTGTATGAAATGGTGAAAGAAAAAAATACGGTGGGGGATATACGTAAGATGATTGTACACGACGGGCATCAAGGCCCAAAAGAGATCGGGTGTAGTAAAGATTTTCTAAACTGGTTAACTGATCCTGTAAAAAATGGAGGCGGTGCCATCATTGATTTTGGTTGTTATGGTGCAAACCTGATGACTTGGCTGATGAATGGGAAAGCGCCAATTTCTGTAACAGCTATCACACATCATATTAAACCCGATATTTATCCGAAAGTGGATGATGATGCAACCATATTGCTGGAATATCCAAATGCAACAGGTATCATCGAAGCTTCGTGGAACTGGCCTTACGGAATTAAAGACCTGGAAGTGTTTGGGCAGAAAGCATATTTGCATGCACTGAATCCAAACACACTGGTAGAACGTGATACGACGCAGTATTATACAACCCCTGTAAAAACACCGCAATACACAGATAATATTTTATACCTCACCGATGTATTGCACGGAAAACATCAGGCCGTGAATGATCTTTCCTGTTTAGAAAATAATCTGATTGTAGTAAAGATCCTTGATGCAGCAAGAAGGTCTGCAAAAGAAGGAAAAAAGATCTTGTTGTAATTTTATAGAAAAGAGCCGATGAAAAATTTAGTGGGTATATTTTTTTCTGCCATATTTTTTCTGCAATGCAATTTTGCACAGATGAAACGTCTTGAAGTGGGGGATAAGGTACCGTTATTTACACTTAAGCAAACCGACAATACGGATTTTAATATCAATGATTATATCGGCAAAAAAATATTGGTCATTTATTTTTATCCCAAAGACGAAAGCGCAGTTTGTACCAAAGAGGCATGCAGTTTTCGCGACAGTTATACTGATTTCACCAATGCAGGTGCTTTAGTGATCGGCATTAATGCAGCAAGTGTTGAAACACATAAGGCATTCCAACAAAATCATCAATTGCCTTTTATTTTATTGAGTGATCCGGGAAACAAAGTGCTGAAAATGTTCGGTGTGAAAAATAAATTTTTTATCACCGGACGAGAAACCTTTGTGGTTGGGTTAGATGGGAAGATTGCATACACATATACTGCTTTTATGCAGGGAAAAGAACATTCGGATAAAGCGCTTGAGTTTATTAAGCAGATGAATAAAAAAGAATAGATAAGAAACCAGATGCATTATCTTTTTTGATAAACCATTGCAGGAAAAGCCCGCAAATGCAGGATGGTAAAGGGTTATGTCAGATTAACGGATATATCGTTTTTTTTCCCTTAACAATACTTTTATTAAGCCGATTTCGATAACTTGCAAAACATCTTTCCTGTGAACAGGTTGCTACAAATCACCGCGTCATTTTTTAACATACAAAAAAGAAAATTGCTTCATGAAAAAGAACAAGAGCATCAACAATTCCCGGAGGGAATTTCTGAAAAACTCATCATTGGCCGCTGCCGGTTTTTTTATTGTACCAAGACATGTTTTGGGTAGAGGTTTTGTTGCACCCAGTGATAAACTCATTGTAGCCGGTATCGGTGCCGGTGGTAAAGGCGAAAGCGACCTGAGGAATTTTTATGAAAGCGGAAAAGCCGAAGTTGCATTTTTGTGCGACGTTGACGACAGGCAGATTGGAAATTCAGTAAAGCGTTTCCCAAATGCAAAACGCTACAAAGATTTTCGTGAAATGCTTTCCAAAGAAGCAAAACATATTGATGCCGTTTCTGTTTCAACTCCCGATCATACACACGCAGTTGCTGCAATGGCAGCGATGCAATTGAACAAACATGTGTATGTTCAGAAACCGCTCACGCATGATATTTATGAAGCACGTATGCTTACACAGGCTGCTCATCGTTACAAAGTTGTAACGCAGATGGGCAACCAGGGGGCTTCGGGTGATGGTGTACGCCAGTTGCAGGATTGGTTTGCAGCAGGAATTATCGGTGATGTGAAAACGGTGTATTGTTTTACCGACAGGCCGATCTGGCCACAAGGTATTGCACGGCCTACAACATCTTCCCCGATTCCTTCTGAACTTGATTTTGATTTGTGGTTAGGAACTGCTCCTAAAAAAGAATATTTCGATGGATTGCTTCCATTCAACTGGCGCGGTTGGTGGGATTATGGTACAGGTGCATTAGGTGATATGGCTTGTCATATTATGGCGCCTGCTTTTGCAGTATTGAACCTGGGGTATCCGGTTTCAGCTGAATGCAGTGTAGCAAGCCAGTACGTAACCAACTGGCATAAGGCATATAACCCCGAATGTGGCCCGATCGCTTCACACATTACGCTAACTTTTAAAGGAATGAATGGTAAGCCTGATGTTGAATTGCATTGGATGGATGGAGGTATTCAACCAACACGCCCACCGGAATTAGGCCCTAATGAAGTTTTTGGTGATGGTGGAAACGGAACTTATTTCATAGGTACAAAAGGCAGTATGATGTGTGGCACTTATGGAATGGATCCGCAGTTATTGCCGACATCAAGAACAAAAACAACAATAGTTCCGCAAACTGTTGCACGCGTGCCACGCGGCGACGATGGCCACTATGCAGCATGGGTGGAAGCAGCTATTGCCGGTTACGGAAGTGATAAAGCTAAAAACCTGAGCTCCAATTTTGATATTGCAGGCCCGCTTACAGAAAGTGTGTTGATGGGTAACCTTGCAATACGCAGCACATATATTCAAAAGAAAAATGAAAAGGGAGATATTGAATATCCTGGCCAACACATCAAATTAGTTTGGGATGGCCCGAACATGAAAATCACCAATTTTGATGATGCCAACCAGTTTGTGAAGAGGGTTTATCGTGACGGATGGAGCCTTGGGGTCTAAAAACTAATGATTAAAAATAAAAACTAAAAGCCTGTGGTTTATAATCACAGGCTTTTAGTTTTTTAAGATGACAGATAATAGCTGTTAGATGGCAGCCCGAATTTGTAAAACGATTACTTTTTTCAGACTGCCATCTAACAGCTATCATCTGTCATCTATTTCAAATAGCTTCTGATGAACCAAGCCATCGTTTCATGTTTTTGCATCAGCCCGGTTACAAAATCAGAACTGCCAAGGTCTTTACATTCATCAGCAAACTCGGTAATGTTTTTTCTCAGGGCTTTGATGATGGTTTCGTGATCAGACAATAAATTTTTCAATTGTTTTGATTGATCATTCGTGTATGCCGGTTCATCCAACCTTGCAAGCTCGATGAAATCTTTTAGCCTTGCTTCGGAATGATGCCCGATCTTGCGTATGCGCTCAGCCACTTCATCAATAATATCATCTAATTCTTCATACTGGCTTTCGAAAAATTTATGCATCTCCATAAAATTTTCGCCTTCCACATTCCAGTGATAATTCCGTGTTTTGGTATAAAGCACGTATTCATCTGCCAATAATTTTTGCAGCTCGTTGGCTACTGTTTGTAAATGTTTTTCAGGAATTCCAATATCCGGTTTCATAAAAAAGTTTTTATAAAGTTAGCGAATGTCATTTTATGCAACTATAAATTAATCTCCGGTTAATAAATGACAGTGCTCATATAATTTCATTTGTCTTCATTAACTTCAGAATATTTTCAGAATTCAACGTTACCTTCGTGGAGTTTATATTATAATCAAATACCAGCATGCGGATTTTTTTTAATACTATTCTGATTGCTTTATTTTTCCCTCTTTTTACTGCTGCACAGGATAACTACGAGATACAGGTTTACGGTTCGGAAACAGTGGCCAAACATAGCACTATGGTTGAGCTTCACAGCAATTTTACTTTTGACGGACAGAAACAAATTCAGAATGATGTACTGCCCACACAGCACATATTGCATGAAACTGTTGAGATCACGCATGGATTTACGGATTGGTTTGAAGTAGGCTTTTATTTTTTTAATGCCATCGGCGATGATAAGCGTACAACTTATGTCGGCAGCCATATACGCCCACGTGTTGCTGTGCCACAGAACTGGAAATGGCCGGTAGGAGTGAGCCTTTCTTCTGAATTCGGTTATCAGAAGAGGCAGTATAGCGAAGACGACTGGACTTTAGAGATAAGGCCGATCATTGACAAGCAGTGGGATAAGTTATATCTCTCTTTCAATCCTACATTCGATAAATCTTTTCATGGATTGAATAAAAACCTTGGCTACGTTTTTTCTCCAAACTTTAAGGCAGGATATAATGTTACGAAAGTTGTTGAGCCGGGTTTCGAATATTATGGTTCACTCGGGCCGCTGAATAATTTTCAGCCTGCCAATAGCCAGCAACACCAGCTTTTTGTTGTGGTCGACCTTAATTTTTCCCCCGATTGGGAATTTAATTGCGGTTACGGCTGGGGCTTTACACCAAGTACAGACAATGGCATCTTCAAGATTATTTTAGGGCGAAGGTTTCGTTGATAATTTTTATTTTTCGCTTATGGGTGACTGTTAGCTTTCTTTTCAATATCATTTTATCAATATTCTCCTGCTTTAAACCGAAAATTTATTTTTGAAGAAAATATGTGTAATTTCGGTTGTCCGTGAATGATAAACCTTTCCTTTGCTTTATCGCCGGAAGCTGTTTCTGATATATCAATAGCGCCAGTTTCTGAAAACATTAATACCATCAAAGGCATTATAGCCTGGATAACGGATTCAAAAATAAATTTATCATGTCTTATTCACCTTCACCCGTCAGGTACGATTCCATGACGTATAATCGTTGCGGAAAAAGCGGGATTATGCTGCCGGCATTATCATTGGGGTTGTGGCATAATTTCGGCGGTGTTGACGATTTTAAAAATGCAAAACAGATCATACGCCACGCATTCGATAAAGGCATAACACATTTCGATCTTGCCAATAATTATGGGCCGCCTCCGGGTTCTGCAGAAGAAAATTTCGGAGAGATCTTAAAAAAAGATTTCAGCGGTTACCTGCGCGATGAACTTATTATTTCATCCAAAGCAGGTTACAGAATGTGGCCCGGGCCCTATGGCGAATGGGGTTCCAGGAAATATCTTATCTCCAGTCTCGATCAGAGTTTGCAACGTATGAAATTGGATTATGTAGATATTTTCTATTCGCATCGTCCCGATCCGTTAACACCGCTCGAAGAAACAATGTATGCACTCGCAAGCATCGTGCAACAGGGAAAAGCATTATACGTAGGGCTTTCCAATTATAATGCAGAAGATGCACGAAAAGGTTTTGAAATATTGAAAAGATTGGGAACGCCATGCCTTATTCATCAACCAAAATATTCCATGTTTGAAAGATGGGTGGAAGATGGTTTATTAAATGTGCTCGAAGAATATGGTGTCGGCTGTATCCCTTTTTCACCGTTAGCACAAGGTTTATTGACCAATAAATATCTGAAAGGGATCCCGGAAGGTTCACGTGCTGGCAAGCCGCATGGTTTTTTGCGCCCGACAGATATTACAGATGAAAAATTAAACAAGATCAAAAAACTGAATGACCTTGCAAAAAAAAGAAAACAATCCCTTGCTCAAATGGCGTTGACATGGTTATTGAAAGATAAACGTATAACAACCGTATTGATCGGAGTGAGCAGCGTGGAGCAACTGAATGATAATCTTGCATGCCTCAATAATCTCGCTTATTCCGAAGAGGAATTGAATGAGATCGAAAACATTCTGAAAAGTTAAGATGATTAGATGAATTGATTTTTATGATGTTACAAGTTTTGTCATACCAGATCGCAGATAGTATTGACATTAAAACATTCAAATCTATTTTTAATGCGGAATTGCATCACCAGGAATCTGATGAACTTTTCTATAAAACAAAAAGAGAGGAGTACATCTATGTTTTCAAATACGGGGTGGTTTGTTTCCTGAATTATGATGAGATAAAGATTGCGGAATTTTTGCTCCTGATAGAACCTTATTGTAAAAACCGGTTTAGTGAAAAATTAAGCGAAGAATTCCAGATCGAAACGAATGCGAAAGAAAATAAATTCGGGTACAACAAAATTGAAATTCAAAATGCAGATGTGGAAATATTCCGTTTGATCATGCTGAATGTTGCACAATCTGTTGCGCTTGATTATTATTCCGATCAGACCAATGCATTACTGGAAGAAACAAATTCACACACACAGGTACTCGAACGGAAGGGCAAACTTGATATATCAGGCATCAACTTAAAAAAATATATCGGCAAAACACTTAACCTGAAAAACAGGATCGCAGAAAATCTTTACATCTTCGATTCTCCGCCGGAAACATGGGAAGATGAGAACCTCAACAAGATCGATATAGAACTCAAACGTACATTCGACCTGCAGGAACGTTTCCGCAATGTGCAGGATGGTTTGGAGATCATTAAAGATAACCTGGAATTGTTTAAAGATATTATGCAATACCGCAACAGCAACCTGCTGGAGTGGATCATCATCATTCTGATTTTTGTGGAAGTGATGAACTTGTTCTTCGAGAAATTATTTAAGTGATTTTTTTGTTATTTGTTTGATAATTGTCAAACAAATAAATTTTTTATTATTTTCTTACGGATTGGTCGGGTAACAATATCTATAATCTGAATATTCTGTTATTCGGTTATTGGTTGACGTTATATCTCTCAAAAAATAATATAGGCTTCCATGGAATTTTTTATGCACACATAAGGGCTTGCATTTATAACATTCATTTCTTCTTTTAGGAATATACTACAAAGTATTTCCTAGCGTATGTAGCTACTTGTATAATTATTTATTCACCAATATCCATATTATGCATACAAGGTCTACACTCATTCCAACGGCTTTGCTTGTTATTCTTTTTGCTTTAAGGTCGCAGGCACAGGTAACTGTTAGTTCATTTACTCCGGTAACAGGAAATGTAGGTACATCGGTAACTATTTCGGGTAGCGGTTTCAATACAACTTCAATATCAGATGTGGTGTATTTTGGTGGCGCCATTGCTACTGTTACTTCTGCGTCAGCTACAAGCCTTACTGTTACCGTTCCTGCAGGTGCTACACCTACCTCACGAATTACTGTTATTAACACAGGTACTAATCTGCAGGCGAAGTCTGCAAATCCATTCAACGTGATCTATAACGGGGGTGCCGGTTCTACATTGAGTGCTGCTTCATTCAGCAATTCGGTTTCTGTGACATCCGTTAGTAATACAAATTCTGGTGGAACCATGCGTAAAACACTGGATGTAGCCGATTTTGATGGTGATGGTAAAATAGATATTGTTAGTGTAGGTACGGGTAAAGCAGGAGTGTTGAGAAATATAAGTAGCGGTACTATTACATCTTCATCATTTGCATCAGTTATCTCGCTAACCACAGCTTCCGGCTCATATGACCTTGCTTTGGGTGATATTAATAATGACGGGCTTATTGATATTGTTGTCGGCTGCACTTCTAACGCATCTGTCTTTATCAATCAATCTACCAGTGGTTCTATTTCTTTTGCAAGTGCACAAAATATTTCCATTACCGGACCCATTGTAAAACTTGCCGATATGGATAATGATGGCAAACTCGATATCGTTTCTACTTCAAACAGCGCATCGACGGCATATATATACCGTAATACTACAAGCGGAGGTTCATCAACGGTAAGTTTTGCATCTTCATATTCTATTTCAGGATTGTCATCTGCTATGGATTTTACATTAGGGGATTTGAACAATGACGGATTGCCTGATGTGATAGCAATTAACTCTTCCTCATTGAAAATTTTTATAAACAGCAGCACAAGCGGTTCCCTGTCATTCGGAAGTGCGATAAGTGTAACAGGAAGTATTGCAGGTTCAACTTATGCAGTAATGTCTGTAGAAACCGCAGACCTGGATAACAATGGAACGAATGATATCATTTGCGGTAACAACGGAACAACATCCTCTGTGATTTTTGTAAATGATTATTCAAGCGGAACATTTTCATCTTCCAATCTTTCTCCGTTTACATTTACCGTGGGAACGAACACGTCTCAATTCTCAGATAATATTGTTGTGCAGGATATTGATGGAGATGGCAAACCGGACATCCTGATGGCAAATAGTAATAGTTCCGGTACGTTCCTTCTTCAAAATAAATATACTTCCGGCACATTGAGTGCTTCATCCATCGGTGCGCAATCAAATATCATCAGCTCCATTACTAATGAAAGTATTGCAGTAGCTGATCTTGACGGAGACCACAAGCCGGATATAATTAATGCATTGTATTTCTCATCTAACCTGTCGATATTAAGTAATACTATTACAACGTTGCCTGTTTCATTGGTATCATTTACCGGCGCAGCGGTTTCTTCCGGCAATGAATTGAAGTGGATAACTGCGCAGGAAATAAACAGTAATTATTTTGACATTGAGAGAAGTGCAAACCAGTCGGATTATATGACCATCACAAGGATACAAGCTTCAGGAAATTCAAATGAGAATAAAACATATAGTTATCTCGATGCTTCGCCACTTGACGGAAAAAATTATTATCGCCTGAAACAGGTTGATATTGACGGGCAATATAAATATTCTGATGTTGTAGAAATAGATAGCAGGAAACAACCTGCAAATATCCTCGTATACCCTAACCCAACATCTTCCATGCTGACAATAACAACAGATCATGTGTTGAATAATGCTTGTATTAACCTGGTAAATGTATCGGGCCAATTAGTCTTATCGAAGACAAATCTTTCATCAGCACAGACCACATTGGATATTTCAAGATTTGGTGCCGGTATCTATTTTATCGAGATCATTGAAAACGGGAAGACATCTAAAGTAAAAATTATAAAACGATAACGGGTGAATTTTACTGCTATGGTTTAATTAAAAATGTTCTTTAGCTATTCAATAAAAAAGCTCTCAATTTGGGGGCTTTTGTATTGAATAGCTTCAAGGTTTGGAGAATTAATTAATTTTAAAGTCATTTAAATGTTTTTTTAAGTATAAAACCTGTCAAAAAAAAATAGCTTATGCTTCAACAAACACTTGCAGAACTTTTTGAAAGAGATTTGAATAAACTCACAAAAGAAATTGAATCTTATACTAACGAAAATGATCTCTGGAAAACTGCCGAAGGTATTTCGAACAGCGGTGGGAATTTATGTTTGCACCTCATAGGAAATCTGAAACACTTTGTGGGGAAGGTTTTGGGAAATATTCCATTTGAGCGTAACCGTGAAAAAGAATTCAGCGATAAGAATGTTCCTGTTGCCGATTTACTTAAGGCTGTTGCTGAAACCAAATCTGCAGTAGCAGGTACGATCAAAAAATTAGATGATGCAACATTGCAGAAAAATTACCCGGTAAATGTGTTTGATAAAGAGATGAGCGTTGAATCTTTTTTACTTCACCTGTATGGGCATTTGAATTATCATCTCGGACAGATCAATTATCATAGGAGATTATTGAATGGAATTTTATAAGAATGCACTGATCCGCAGATTTCTTTTTCAGTAAAGTTTTCGCCTGGAAGTATGTGAAGACTGTGAGACCCTGTATTTGATAATGAATTACATTGTCACGCACTGGGTTGGCTTCGCCAAATACCGTCAGGGCTTGCAAAGTCCGTGTCTCCCCAAAACTGATCATAGACATTTTTGATGCTGACCAACATCATAACTGCGCTTGCCTGTGCGGTTTATTTTAGCACAAGAAAATTTTTCTGTTATGAAAAAAATTATTGTGCCCGTTGATTTTTCAGAAACTTCTATTAATGCTGCACATTACGCTGCCGGTATTGCAAACCAGGTTGCGGATTCGCTATTGATACTTTATCATGTTTTCGAAAATACAGAAGCGGGAAGTGACGGCACCCCATTGCAGCGGGATGATGCAGGAAGAAAAGCCGTAATGGAGTTGCTGTTACAAAGTGTGAAGAATGATATTGCCAATATAACCGATGTGCAAATAGATCTGGCAGCGGAAGAAGATAATGATTTTCTCAAAAGCCTTGAACGATATGTACGTCACAATCATATCGATGTAATTGTAATGGGTATTACAGACGCAACAAGGTTGTCGCAAATAGTGTGGGGAAGTAACACCCTCCATATTATAAAGAAAAATATTGCACCGGTAATAATTGTTCCATCAAATGCAAGATTCACCGCTGCAAAAAATATTGGATTTATCTGCGACCTGAGAGAAACCTGTAAGACTATTCCTCTTGAACCGGTAAGAAAAATGCTGGAAATTCTGGGCGCAAAGGTCCATGTGGTCAACATAAACAGTGAACATTATATAGAACCTGCACGCCATTTTTTAGAAGAAAAAAAGAAACTTGATGAAATGATCGGAGATTTTGATCCGCAATATTCGTTTATTAATATGTATGATTTTGTTGATGCTGTTGACAATTTTGTTGAGAGTAACAATATCGACCTCTTACTTACTATTCCCAAAAACGATTCATTCTTCCCGAATATGCTAAAGACAACACATACAGCAAAACTGGCTTATCACAGCCACGTCCCTGTAGTTGCCATTCATTCATAATTTACGGAGGAAGAAATGTATGGTATTTATTTTTTAATCAAATAAGAATAAGTTAATGAAAACAATTGTAGCTGCAACAGATTTTACCCCGGTTTCTGTAAATGCAGTTTTATATGCTGCAGACTTTGCAAAGGTAATAGGTGCTGAATTGTCGATCGTTCATATTTACCCGATGCCATTATCTTTTGGCGAGATCGCCCCGATAGATTTAAACCAAAAAGACATGTTTGATGAGTTGAAACAAAAGCTTGAACAACTCAAAGAAAAAATTACAGCCAGAACAAGCGGCAAAATAAAGATCATTACAGAATTAATTGCAGGAGACGTTGAATCCAGTATCAAAAATTATTGCAAAACCGTTTTACCTTATGCAGTAGTAGTGGGAGCAGAAAGCGGAAATGCGTATGAACGTTTTTTATTCGGTGCAAAGACTATTGACCTGATGCGGAAAGTGGATTTTCCATTGATCGTTGTGCCGCAGGATTCGAAATTTTCCATGATCTCAAGGATTGGGCTTGCGTGCGACCTGAAAGATACCGTTGAAACATTACCTGTAGAAGAAATTAAAAAATTAGTAAAAGAATTTCATGCAGAACTTCATATCCTTCACGTGAGCAATGAAAAAATTTCAGAATTCGATGCGGCAAAAATTACAGAATCCGGCAATGTGCAGGAAATGTTATTGCCGCTAAACCCGGTGTATGATTTCATTCAGGGCAGTGATGCAGAAGAAGAAATATTAAAATTTGCAGAGAAGAAAAACCTTGATTTATTAATCGTAGTTCCAAAATATGATGACCTGGTATACAGGATTTTTCAAAAGAGCCATTCCCGCCGCATCGTATTGCATGCACATCTGCCGGTATTATCTGTACACGAATAAAAATAAGAACGGCTTTCTCAGGGAAAGCCGTTCTTATTTTTTAATAAATAGGGAACGACGAATCTTTTTTTGCATTCACTTTTTCATCTGGCGTAACAGAACTGTTTAGTGAAGATAGAACGACAGGTAATATGGTATAGTTACTGAATTTATAATGCGGATATGGTGAATTGCCACTCACTATTAATTTCAATTCTGCATATGCCTGTTCTTCTGAGTCGAAATTTTTAGGGTATTTCCTGAATAAATAAGGCTGACCTGATTTTTGTGTTTCGTTATTCCATGACGATACACGTTCCATTCCGAAAATCGCAAATTGAAGTTTCATATAAAACTCTTTTTTGAGAATGAATTGTTTAGCACCAACTATACATGCGCAATAAATGCAGGCATTTTGTGCTCGTGGATTATTTCTTTTGCAAAACTTTTCCTGAATAATTCAGATAATGCAGAACGGCCAAAGGAACCGGATATGATCAGGCTGTTTTTCTTTTGTTCTGCCCAGGTTGTAAAATACTTAGCTGCATCAAAATGCAATTTTTCAATATTCAGGCTGTTAAAGTGGGCACGTGCATATTCCTTCAATAATTTTTCTTCCGGGATATTTTCGTTCTCTTCCGATTTGATGAACACAATTTCTGTAGGCAATTCTGTAAGTTCCGGCAATGCATAGCAAAATTGTTTCAATGCATACATGCTTTCCCTTTTGCCGTCATAAGCAATGATCAGGCGTTCCGGGAATTTGAATTGTTCTGACACGATCATTACCGGGCATTCTGTATGGCGCAGCAGTTCTTTCATGAACACATTGGGTTGTTCTTCCAGCAGGCTGGAAAATAATAATTCTTCACTGATCACTGCGAGGTCCGCAAAACGGGTTTCTGTAGCAATCATCTCGGCATTCCATTCATCGCTTTCTTCAATAACATCAAAGTTGATATGGTTTTTAATACAGAAGTCGATGAATTTGTCCTTGCTTTCTTTTACAAGTTTTTGTTCTTTTTCTTTCAGTTCTATATAAGGCGCAGCGATTGGTATATAACTGATGGGGAGCAGTTGCTGAAAATCAGCAGGTGTAACAAACATGCCCCTTGCTAACACGCGTTCTTTACCATTAAGCGATGCAATAAAATCCATAGCGCCTTTTGAAAAGTGGTCGCCATCACATATGAATAATATCTTTTTCATAATTTCTTTTCTTCAAATCTATCTGTAAACAAATCGTTTTGCTATGATGCACCTCAGTAAAAGTTGTGATATCGGTCACGTGGATAATGTATTTCAAATCTATAGTGTTAACACCGGTATGGCTTTAAACAACGCCAAAGATTCACAGATTGATGGTGTTCTTTTTTCTTTATCTTACTTTTGCGGAAATAACAATTTGCTAACGTTAACGAGCAACCGAAAATGGGGTAGTGTTGAATAGAACTCCTTCAGTACAGGAGTGCGATTCTTTCACTGAAAGAATCGAAGGCAACGATGCTTAAAAGTAGTACTGTTGCTGGTTACATAAATAAATGACGGATTTACAACCTTATGATATTTAAAATTTCAATCGGCTCTTCTAAAAGATCGCCATTGGTGGGTTGTGTATAAAATTGTTTGATAAGGTCCATGCCTTTTACAACTTTTCCGAAAGCTGCATATCCTTGCCCGTCAGGATTATTGGTGCCACCGTAGTCAAATCCTTTCTGGTCGCCGATGCAAATAAAAAATTCGGTGTTGGCAGTTCCCGGCGCCTGGCGTGCGAGCGAAATAGTGCCGGTTGTATGTGAGAGCTTCGTTTGTTGTGTGCTTTCGTGTGGAATGCCGGGAAGGTGCATGCCGTGTTTTGTTTTCCAGATGCCGCCTTGTAGCATCGCGGTTTCCCCGCTGCCTGTTGGCTGGTTATCTTCATTTAACGCCCTGTAAAAAGAAGCGTGTTTGTAATAACCTGAATCTATATACGATAAAAATGCAGCCACGCTTTTGGGCGCCTGGTCAGGGTAAAGTTCTACCTCTATATTACCTGAGCTTGTTTGTATCTGCACATGAGGATTTTTATATTCTGGATGAGCGCAAGAAACATACAAACAAAAAGCAACGATAGCTAAATGGTAAAAGCGCATAGAAGATTATTAAAGCGAAGTTAATCGTTTTCTGTCGGCATGTCGTGTCGACTGATTTCAGGGTGGTGTTAATTATGAAATTAAGCAAGAAGTTACACGTCATTCCCGTTAAGGCGGGAACCTGTATTTAGACAATAACGACATATATCAAACAAAAAAATGCAACTCCGGATTCCTGCATGCGAGGAATGACGGCGGGAGTGTTGGTAAACTATTTGCAAACTTTATTTTACCAGCGCAATGTGTTGTGGAATCACTTTGCTTTTGATGAATCAGATTTCTTCCTCCTTGTTTTGCAATAATTGAAGCCTTTTTTTTCTTTCTGCAGTGCGATAGCCTATTGTAGAACTGATTATTGCAGTTACTATAGACAGGATAAAAAAGAATACGAATACTTTATGCATGGGGTGCAGGTTTTGAATAACTGTGATAACCAATCATGTAGGAAAAGATGCTGATAAGAAGAAGTGTAAATAGCGCAAATACAATAAATCCGATTGGATCAATCGAGGCAATGTTCATAGGGTATATTTTTTATTATAACGGATTTTTTGCGGGATTAGTGTGTCAGCGGCGGGCTGCACACCATACTGGGCTTATATTTTAGATGGTAAAGATTTAAAAAAAATCCGGGAAAAATTCCAGGGAACCCCCTAAACTATCTATTATTTTTACGCTATTCATTTTAGCAAGGGCAATATTGATTTCTTTTGGATCCAAATGCGGCAATAGCTTATGCACACCTTCGTAGGTGTTTATTACAGGTTGCCCTTTTTCAATTTCTTCCGAATGCCTTGTTTTGATCGCATCAACAATCTGTTTTTTTATATCTGTTTCTTTCATAACGCAATTATTAGTTGTTATGATATTTTTTTTCGCTACCCTAAAATTACGATAATAATGTGGTTGATTTACCTTGTTGGCTGGCGGCTTTGCAATTCAATTCTCAAAATAAAAACCCGTTAATAAAACCTTGTAAGAAGAAAAAGGTATACAGGATTATTGATAGTAATGAGCAAAACAATAATTCATGGTGTCAGTTTCAACTCGCCTTTTTCAATAGCATTATTAACCTCGAAAGTTAATGGTGATTTCAGGGAAGATCCGTCATTAAATAAAATTACAACCTTTGCTTTTGCATAAATGCTTCCGGGTTCAGAAGTATTCAAACTTTCAAAACCGGTAATGGTTATCTTCTTTATATTTTTTGCGTGGGCATATTTTATCGATTTGATATAGGTAAAGCCAATATCACCCCTTGCGCCGGTATAACCAACAGGTTTGCCGATATACAAAACCTGGTTGGGATAGAACAATAGATTTTTAGTGTATAGTGTATCGTTGCGGATAAATGTAGAATCCTGTGCTTGTGTGTTTGAAAGAAATGCTGCGGATAAAAAAATGAATAAGAAGAGTTGTTTCATGTGTGGTTGTTATAAGGATATAAAATTATTTAGTTTTTAGAAAATGAAAATAGATTTTTGTAACAAGCATTTGTAATTCTATTGAACATTCTTGCGTCGCACTCTTGTACAGCATAATGTTATTGAGCATTTGCGTAAATATGTTTAAATTGAATGTATTGGCGTGATAAGATTGCATTGATAAATGAGTTGTATATATTTTAGGGCGACACCGAAACAGACAAAATAACATGGACAAAAGGCCAACGACAAGCAAAAAAGAATTGCTTAAAAGAACTAATGACTATTTCTCAGTTGATGAGAACTCATGGATGTGTCTTGATGATTTTATTGAAAAGGAATGTCCGCAAGGATATAGAGAAAACAAAGGGTGGATAATTGGCGTTGCGAACTATCTTCAAAATACAGCCAAGTACACTTATGAAATACAAGCTGTAACTGGTTATTATGTTATAAAACTAAGCCCATCTTACAAGTGGGACAAGCAAAATTTATTGGGGAATAGGATCAAAATAATTTTAATAACCGCTATTATAACAGCCCTATTTTCATTATTAGTTGGATGGCTAATATTTAAATTGAATAATCGGCGACAAGTCCAAATAGATTGCAAACAAGACAATAGATAGTCTAAGCGACCAAGTAAAAAATTATCAAATGGTTTGAGAGATCTTCAGGATACGGTAGCAAAGTACAAGCGACATTGAAGTTTTAATTGCTTGCACGATCCTACAAATTTATTTAGAGAGTTACGCAACACTGAATAGAAATCCTACAGTACAAGTGTGCGACGCAAGGATGCTTAATAGTAGCAATACCGATCGGCATTAAATAAAAAAATCATGTCTTCGCGAATTGATACAATTGATAAATAAATTTCATTTTAATCGCGAGGCTTGCGGCGCTAAAATCTGTTAAGAAAAAAATGAATTGTGAATGTGCTTCAAAATCCGCCGGCAAGTAGTTAAATTTACGGTAGGCTCATTATACGCTTTAGATTGTTTAAATTAAATCTGCGCAGGCTAACCTAAGAAAGAAACCTTATCTTTTATTTTAAACGATTTGTTATGAAACATTTTATTTTTCTGATGCTGATGGTTTATTGCAGCAGTGCTTTTGCCCAACGCGTTAATCCGGGCACACCAACCAGTAGTATTATGTCTTCTGGTACCATGAGTTTATCCGGAGGAAATGACTCTTTTGTTTTCGGAACAGGCATAGATATGAACAGCCCAAAATATAACGGTGTAAACGGGAGCCCGTTTCTTAACCAGGATTATATTCCTGCTTACGTAGTATTTAAAAACGGAACGAAGTACAGTAATGTGCCTGTGAAATTTGATATGCTGCACAATGAAGTGGATATTGAAAAAAATAAGGAGTTAATATCCTTATTGGGATTAGATTCGGTTTCATATCCGGATTCTAATTATTTGAACATGATATTAAAGACCGGCTACCCTTCAGTTAATAAGCACGATACAAATAGCATTTACCAGATCGTAGCTCAAAATAATAGAATTCAATTGTTGAAATATTATCACTGTGCTATTGGCGTTATTAAGAATGTCGGCATGCCTGATAAATCTTCTTTTGATGTGGACGATCAGTATTATTTATTTAATAAAGCCACAAAAACAATTAAAGAGATTAAACTCAATAAAAAATCTTTTTCAAATGTCATTGAGCAGATGGGATATTCAAAAGCTGAAGTCGACAAGAATGCAGGTATTAATTTTAAAAACGAAAAAGATGTGGCAGGGTTTATAAACTCTATGGTGCTTTAATATCATGTCAATTTTTGGGTAAGCCTTTGACTTCTCAGGCGGGGTCTCCGCCACATCAATCAAATATATTTAGAGAGCAATTGCGGGACTCGCCGCCATTACAACGGGTTTTATGTACACTTCAAACTCTGAAAGCAAGTTGTAAAATTTAGGGCGAGTCCCGTGCAGGCTACCTGATGATGTAAATGTATATTGCGGAGACTTGCCTGAGAAAAACGAGTTGTAAGCTCTTTGGTTCTTTAATATCGTTTCATTTTTATTTTAGGGTAAACTGCACCGGGTATCTTTTTCTGACATCGCTTTTGGTTTTTTTATAGAGCAGCAAATCGCCGAATAGAAATCCTTCAGTGCAAAAGTGATCTTCCTCCAATGGAAGAAGCAAAGGCAATGATGCCTAATAGTAGTAATGCCGAATGGAACAAAAAATAAAAAACCGATAGAAAGTACTACCGGCTTTTTTGTGCCCAAGACTGGATTCGAACCAGCACATGGTTTCCCACGCTGCGACCTGAACACAGTGCGTCTACCAATTTCGCCACTTGGGCAAGTGTTATTCAGGGGATGCAAAGTAAAGAAAAAAAATGCATGCATCAAATTTTGTATCTCACGCAGAGATATTGTAAATAGCAAATCCCTGCGATCTTTGCGACTCTGCGTGAAATCTCTTTTCTTATCCATTACTTGTATCAAAACTTTGCCAGCCGATCATGATCACACCGGTAATTACTAAAACTGTTCCGATGACCTGTTCTGCAAAAATCCTGTCACCCAAAATAAAATGCGCCTGTAGAATTGTGGAAACAGGGCCGATGCTGGTGATGATGGCCGTATTGTTTGCGCCGATCTTTTTCATTCCATAAGAAAGCATGAACGAGGGAATAACGGTTGCTAAAAGCGCAAGCATAATAGAATATCTGATGAGTGTACTGCTGGCAAATAAATTGGCAGAATGTTTTTGAATTAAAAAATGAAACAACACGCCACAAGTTGCAGAAAGCATTGCATAGGCTGTAAATTTTGTTACACCAAGTACCGGAACCATTCTTCCGCTTCCGACAAGATAAAAGGAATAAGTGATCGCACAAATGAAGATCAAAAAACTTCCCCAATAAAAATCCGGGTTGCTGTTATCAAATTTTAATTCGCCGAAATATGCAATGCCTATCCCGACATACGTCAGCACCAGCGCTGTTTTTTGAAGGTTATTTATTTTTTGTTTGAAATAATATGCATTGATGAGAACGGCGAAAGTCGGGTAGAGAAAAAGGATCAACCGTTCCAAACCTGCGGAAACATATTGCAGCCCAACGAAGTCAAAATAACTGCTGAGGTAATAACCGGCTAAACCAAGTAAAACAACATTCATCCATTGCCTGTTCGTCATCCGCACATTATTTTTTTTGCCGCTTGAAAAAATAGCAGCGGCAATATAAAATGGCAAAGAAAAGATCATTCGTTCGGCGAGCAATGTCAGTGCATCTACGGAAGTGTCATGAAATGCTTTTTTTACAATGATGGCTTTTGTAGAAAATAAAATAGCGCCAAAAAAAGCGATAATGAAACCTGTTAGTGAGTTTTTATTTTCGCTTTTGATATTCATGTTTTGGCCTGGGCTTAATTATCCGTAGTGATTTTACATTCTTAATATTTTCTTGTTCTTTTTTGCTTCGCCAAAAAAGAACCCAAAAAGGCGCCCCGAGAACCCCGCCTGCCGGACGGGCAGGGATGTACATCCCGTTTTCGGGAGGAGCATTGATTGAGCTTTTGTACTACTGTGGTGAAGAACATTTGTTCCCTGATCGCTTCACAATCGGCAAGAAAAAATTTTGACATACCCATTATTGATTATTGCAGCTATGATTTAATTAGTGGCTTGCACAATGCTCAACAAAGAACTGAATGTCGAAGAGTGTGACACAACGATGTTTAATAGTAGCAATGCGGCTTAGTACAAAATAAAAATACTTCAATTATTATACTGCTACATTAAAATCACGCAGTGCATCATTAAGGCTTGTTTTTAAATCGGTGCTTGCTTTGCGCTGGCCGATGATCAATGCGCAACTCACGTTATATTCTCCTGCAGGGAATTGCTTGTTATAACCTCCGGGTATCACAACACTGCGTGCAGGAACGCGCCCTTTATATTCAACAGGTTCTTTGCCACTCACATCAATTATTTTGGTAGATTTCGTAAGCACCACATTTGCGCCAAGCACCGCTTCTTTTTCAACGATCACGCCTTCCACAACAATGGAGCGGCTTCCGATGAAACAACCATCTTCGACGATCACGGGAGATGCCTGCAACGGTTCAAGCACGCCGCCAATGCCAACACCGCCGCTGAGATGCACGCCTTTTCCGATCTGCGCACAACTTCCAACAGTTGCCCATGTATCCACCATTGTGCCTTCATCAACATATGCGCCGATGTTTACATAGCTCGGCATCAGCACCACATTTTTTGCGAGGTATGCTCCGTAACGTGCAACTGCATGAGGTACGGCACGTACACCAAGTTCTTTATAATTTTTTTTCAGCAACATTTTGTCGTAAAATTCAAACGGAGCAACATCCCATGTCTGCATTGGTTGAATACTGAAATATAACAGTATCGCTTGTTTCACCCATTCATTTACCTGCCAACCGGAATCAGAGGGAGATGCAGTTCGCAATGCACCCTTGTCAACCTGTTCGATGACTGCCCGGACAGCATCGCTGTATTTATTTTCTTTTAATAATTCCCTGTTGCCCCAGGCTTCAGCGATCAATGCTTTCAATTCCATTTTTCAATTTTTTGCAAACATAGTATATGCAGAGGAAATGGCTGCAGGAAGTTTGCGAGATAAGGTTTGAGGTTTAGGGTTTATGGTTCTTTAGTTCAAAGATTCGTGAGGAAATTTAGAATCTCAGAACCTTAAACCCTAAACCTCAAACCTTAAACCTTAACCCTTAACCCTTAAACCCCAATTCACCCATCAATATTCTTTCTCAACCATTAAACATTTCTTATTTTTACCAGTCTATTGCTGCGTCATATTTCACCTTGCTTAAACTTATTGAAAAACATGCGCTGCATCACCTGCTTAACCTTCCTGTTTTTTCTCACTTGTTTGACAACGCATGCGCAGGATACTACAAAAAATAAGATCAGCGGGCTTACCGAAGCGCAACTGAAAGATTCGCTCAAAGAATTTGAAAAAGAATTTTCAGATCTGTTCTTTCCAAAGAAATCCTATTTTCTGGTGGGAATAGATTATCTCAGCAATAATGTGTATTTCGGAAGAAAAGATTCTGTTGCTTCTCCCTATATCACACCTTCTGTTGGATATTATCATAAATCGGGATTGCATGTAAATGCTTCTGCATCGTATTTACCTGTTTCCGGGCAGAACCGTTTTGACCTGTTTACTGTTGAAGCGGGATATGGCTATAAATCGAGGCATGTAGAGTTTTCGGTCAATGCGTATCAATATTTTTTCAATAGTAACAGTTATAATGTGGAGTCGGAGATACAACAAAATGCGGTGCTGCTTTTTGGGTATAATTTTGGATTTATAAAACCTGTTGTTGAAGGTATTTTAAATTTCGGGAACCGTGCAGACTATGGGGCAAGCTTCGGGCTTGAACATAGTTTTTATGCATTTGATTATGCATTGGCAATAACTCCAACGATAACAGCTTATGGTAGCACACAGAATTATTATAATTCATATTACAAGGTAAGGCGTTATGGGGGTACGAGGCTCAAACGGCTTATAGGCCGGGGATACACAATAAATGCTTACGTGGAAAATGCCCCGCAGTTCAAGATACTCAATTATGAGATAAGCATGCCCGTTAGTTATATTTATAAAAAGTTTACATTCAGCTTTATTCCTACTTACGCTATTCCGCAACATCCTTCCGTAGTGGATGTTACTTTCAAAACATTAGTTACCAATATAACTCTTACCGGCAGGTACAAAGAGCAATTAAGCAATACCTTTTTTGGTAATGTCGGGGTGGGGTATAAATTCTAAGTGTGCGGTGCTATTAAAATTTATACAAGTGGATAATTCATAAACACTCCCGCCGTCATTCCTGCAAAGGCAGGAATCCGGAGTCACACTTTCTGCATTTTCTTGTTTTTTTTGCTCCACAAAAACATGTCAATTCCTAACTTCGCGTTCTGAAAAAAAGGTAATGGAAATTTTTGAAGAAGATATCATTCATTGTTTGCAGGCTTTGCATAAAGGCGAATTGATCCTGTATCCCACAGATACGATATGGGGGATCGGGTGTGACGCAACAAATGCAGAAGCTGTAAAAAAGATCTTTGCATTAAAAAAACGTGATGAAAAAAAGAGCCTGATCGTTTTGCTTGCAGATGAACGCGACCTGCTGAAATATGTAACAGCCCCGGACTTGCGGATTTTTGATTTTCTGAAAACAACAAAGAAACCAACAACAGTGATTTACGACGGAGCGATCGGGTTGGCAGATAATTTAATTCATGAAGATGGAACAGTTGCCATCCGGCTGGTAAAAGAACCTTTTTGCAAACACCTGATCAAACGTTTCAGGAAACCAATTGTATCTACTTCCGCAAATATTTCAGGAGAAACATCCCCGCAATTTTTTAAACAGGTTTCTGAACATATAAAAAACGGTGTTGATTATACTGTTGGATACAGGAGGGATGATACAACGCCGCACGAACCTTCTTCGATTGTACGGTGGAATAAAGACGGTTCAGCAACTATAATCCGTCCATAAATTCTTCTTCACTATTCTGTTGCTTTTTGCATCTTTGCAGCGTGCAAAAAATATTAATTATACAAACTGCTTTTATCGGCGATGTTGTGCTGGCAACCTGCCTGGTTGAAAAGCTTCATCGGTTTCTCCCTGGTGCGCAAATAGATTTTTTAGTAAGAAAGGGAAATGAACCTTTGTTTAACGGCCATCCTTACCTGAACGAAATTTTGATATGGGATAAAAAGAAGAACAAACAGAAAAACCTGTTTGGTTTATTAAAACGTATCCGGAAAACAAAATATGATAAAGTGATAAACGTGCAGCGGTTTGCTGCAACAGGTATGCTCACTGCATTTTCCGGCGCCAAAGAAAGAATAGGTTTTGATAAGAACCCGTTTAGTTTTTTGTTTACTAAAAAGATAAAACATATTGTTAGCAATAATGCAAAGCCGGTTCATGAAATTGAACGCGACCTTGAGTTGATAAATTTTTTTACAGATGATAGCATTACCAAGCCCAGGTTGTATCCATCGCAAAATGATTATGAAACAGTTTCTTTTTATCAGCATCATCCATATATTACTATTGCGCCTGCATCCGTTTGGTTCACGAAACAATATCCAAAAGAAAAATGGGTTTCTTTTTTAAAAAAACTTCCCGCAGGTTATTCTGTTCTGTTATTAGGTGCTCCCTCTGATAAAAATTTATGTGAAGAAATTATTGCAGGATCTTCGCGCAGTTCCATTACTAATTTATGCGGGCAACTTTCTTTCCTGCAATCTGCAGCATTAATGCAAAATGCAGTAATGAATTTTGTGAACGATTCTGCGCCGATGCATTTCGCTTCTTCGGTAAATGCGCCGGTTACAGCCGTGTATTGTTCTACGGTTCCCGCATTTGGTTTCGGGCCGCTATCCGATAACAGGCATATTGTAGAGGTGATTGAAAAATTAGATTGCCGTCCCTGTGGGTTGCACGGCTACAAAGCTTGTCCGAAAGGGCATTTCAATTGTGCAATGAAAATTGAAGACGGGCAATTGTTGCAAACCATCGCCTGACTACTTGCAAACCATAGTCAGACTGGAACGGTCAGACTACTACATTCATCTCATCCTTTCTTACATTTGCAGGGTTATGGAAATCAGTTGTACAGATAAGGAATTATTTATTTTTAAGAAAATCGCTCATGCAGCAGAAGAACTGAATGTGCCTTGTTATCTTATCGGGGGATTTGTCCGCGATAAAATTATAAGGCGTGCTACAAAAGATGCAGATATTATGTGCGTTGGCGATGGCATTGAATTGGCAAAAACGGTTACAAAATATTTTAACCCTCAACCGAATGTTGCCTATTTTAAAAATTTCGGGACTGCACATATTAAAGCAGATGATTTTGATATTGAATTTGTAGGAGCAAGAAAGGAGAGTTATCGTAATAATTCACGTAACCCGGATGTGGTGCCGGGAACATTGGAAGACGATCAGAAACGCCGCGATTTTACGATCAATGCGTTGGCGATAAGTTTAAATAAAAACGATTATGGAAAACTGATCGATCCGTTCGGCGGATTAGCTGATATTGATAACAAGATCATCAAAACCCCGCTTGATCCTTTACAGACTTTCAGTGACGATCCGCTTCGGATGATGCGTGCAATACGGTTTGCTTCACAATTGAATTTTACGATAGAAGAAAAAACATTTGATGCTATTTGTGCCGATGCTGGAAGGATAAAGATAGTCTCACAGGAACGTATAACCGAAGAATTGAATAAAATCCTGCTGAGTAGTAAACCATCAGTCGGATTTGACTTGTTATTTAAAAGCGGGTTATTAAAAATCATTTTCCCGCAAATGGTTGACCTTGCCGGCGCTGAATATATCGATGGAAAAGGGCACAAGGATAATTTTCATCACACACTGCAGGTTATAGATAATATTTCTGTTACTACAAACGATTTATGGTTGCGTTGGGCTGCCGTATTGCATGATATTGCAAAACCGGCGACGAAGAAATTTGAGGACGGGCATGGCTGGACTTTTCATGGCCATGAAGTTGTGGGTGCACGAATGGTGCCGAAGATATTCTCGAGATTGAAGCTTCCGTTGAACGAAAAAATGAGACTGGTCCAGAAACTGGTAGAACTGCATTTACGCCCGATCAGCCTTACCAAAGAGAATATAACGGACTCCGCTATTCGAAGATTATTATTTGATGCAGGGGATGATATTGATTCATTGATGCTGTTGTGCGAAGCGGATATCACCTCAAAAAATAAAATAAAGGTAAAACGCTATCTCGCAAATTTTGAATTGGTGCGCCAGCGATTGAAAGAAGTAGAAGAAAAAGACCGGATCCGGAACTGGCAGCCGCCGGTAACAGGGGAGATGATCATGGAAACATTCGGGTTAAGCCCTTCAAGGATTGTAGGCGACCTGAAAAACGCAATCCGCGAAGCAATCCTCGATGGTGAAATAGAAAACAGTTATGATGCGGCTTATAAGTTTATGATGGAAAAAGCGAAAACATTGAATTTGGAGCCGGTTAAATAAATTGACCGGTTAAATTTTTATGAGTTGGGATATTGTTTTATTCAGTTACAAGGAAAGAATTTCTTCATTTGAAGAAATTGATGAGCTATTGTTCGAGCCAACGGACTTTTGTTTTGTCCTTGAAAGTCATTTTGATAAAATCGTTACGGATGGCGATCATAAGAGTATAAAGGGGAAAGACTTTGAAATCGAATATTTCAACGATAACGGAAAAGAAGCGAATAAAATATTGAACTTGTATGGGGAGAATGGCTTTTATGAAATAATTATTTTAGCTAAAAAGTATAATTGGCAAATATTTGATACAAGCTCTGGTGAAATGATTGACTTAGAAAATCCTGCGAATAACGGATGTAAAAGTTTTCAAGAATATTTATCCGGTATCCTAAGACGATGAATATTTATTCTTTTAGATTTTCCAAATTATAAGATGTCCCAATTCCAGTATTATATTTTCCATTATTTTTGCAGATTCATATTTTGAATAACTCAGTGATAGCAAATTAAACTTTATGGCTATATTAAAATTCAGGGTTTATTTTGAAGAAGACGATAGCGTTTACCGTGATGTTGCAGTCCGCCACACGCAGAATTTTTTTCAATTACATCAAATTATTTTAAAAGCATACGAATTCGATAATAAACACCAGGCTACTTTTTATCGCAGCAATGATAATTGGCAGCGTGGCAGGGAAATTTCTCTGGCGAAGTACGACAAAGCTTATAAAGTTGCACCATTATTAATGGAAGAAACAACAGTAGGTTCCGAAATCCGCGATCCCAACCAGAAATTTATTTACGTATATGATTTTGCGAAGAACTGGTCTTTTCTTGTTGAACTGATCAACGTTTCTAAAGATGAAACTGCAAAACAGGAATATCCTGCTGTTATTAAATCAGAAGGTATTGGCCCATCTCAATACGGAACAAAAGGATTGGTGGGAGATAAACTTGCAGAAATGGAAGAGAAATACGACTTGAGCAAACATGCGGAAGGTTTTGGGGAAGAAGGTGGTGAAGATGGGGAATCTGCGGATGAAGATTCTGAAGAGGAAGCAGGAGCAGAGGAAGAAGAAATTTAAACGCCAGGGTAAAAATATTTGGGGGTTCTGTACAAGCTCGCAAATTGAAAAATAAAACGATCATATTAATTGCGGGGCCGACAGCTGTTGGCAAAACTTCGGTTGCTGTTGCGATTGCACAATCTCTCCACACAAAAATTATTTCTGCTGATTCGAGGCAATGTTTCCGCGAATTAAATATTGGTGTTGCCAAACCTTCACCGGAGCAATTACAAGCTGTTCAACATTATTTTATTAATTCACATTCCGTGCATGACGATGTTAATGCCGGAATGTACGAACAACTTGCTTTGCAATATGCCGAAGAAATTTTTCAAGAGCATGATACTGCAGTAATGGTTGGGGGCACAGGCTTGTATATAAAAGCATTTTGCGAAGGATTAGATAACATGCCCCAGGTTGACGCCGAAACAAGGAATAAAATACAGGAAGAATATGCAGAGAAAGGAATGGAATGGTTAAAAAATGAAGTGAAGAATACAGACCCGGGCTTTTATAAAACCGGCGAGATTGAAAACCCGCAGCGCATGATGCGTGCATTGGAAGTAGTTCGTATAACGGGCATGTCTATCCTGAATTTTAGAAAGCAACAAAAAAAAGAACGGTCATTCGGGATCATTAAAATCGCTTTGGAGTTATCAAAAGAAGAATTGCACCATAATATTAACACACGTGTTGATCAGATGATTGATGATGGATTATTGGATGAAGTAAAAAACCTTCAACACCTTCGCTCATTGAATGCATTGCAAACTGTAGGTTACAGCGAACTCTTCAACTATATCGATGGAAGAATATCTTTAGAAAAAGCTATTGATGATATCAAAAAAAATACGCGGAATTATGCAAAGCGGCAGATGACGTGGTTTAGAAAAGATAAAGAGTTTACATGGATTGATCCCATAGATATCTCACTTCTGAAAAAGATAACCCAATCTTAATATTGACATAACAAAGTTTCGGTCAAATTTTGCAGTGGCTAATAATTGATGAATGAACCTCCAAAACGGATTTACAAAAACGGATTTTGGAAATGATTTTTTGTGGGGCGTAGCGATTGCTGCAGCTCAAAATGAAGGCGCTCATAATATCGATGGAAGAGGATTGTCTATCTGGGATACTTTTTCCCGCAGGAAGGGAAAAATAAAAAGCGGCCACAAACCCTATCACGCCTGCGATTTTTATCATCGTTACAAAGATGATTTGTTGTTGGTGAAAGGGCTTGGTTTCAATGTATTTCGGTTTTCCATTTCATGGTCACGAATTCTTCCTGAAGGCATTGGAAAGATCAACAAAGAAGGGATTGCATTTTACCACAAGCTTATTGATGAATGCCTCGCACTTGGGCTTGTTCCTTTTGTAACACTGTATCATTGGGACCTTCCGGCCGCATTGGAAAAAGAAGGCGGGTGGTCGAGCCATCTTATGATACGATGGTTTGGAAAATACGTAACACTTTGCGCAGAAGAGTTTGGCAGCAAAGTAAAAAACTGGATAGTACTGAATGAGCCGTTCGGCTTTACTTCATTGGGATATATGCTTGGCAAACATGCGCCGGGAAAAGTAGGCATGCGGAATTTTTTACCGGCAATTCATAACGCAGCGCTTGCGCAGGCAGAAGGAGGGAGGATACTTCGTAAACTTGTTTCTAATGCATACATCGGCACCACTTTTTCCTGTTCCGAAATTATTCCATACACGGATAAACCTGCGGATATTGCTGCTGCTGCACGTATAGATATTTTAATGAACCGCTTGTTTATTGAACCCGCACTTGGCGATGGGTTTCCAAGAGATGATTTTAAATTCCTGGAAAAATTGGAATTACACAACAAGGCGTGGAAATTTACGGAACGCCTTACTTTCAGGTTTGATTTTATTGGTATACAAAATTATTTCCCGGTTGTTGTAAAATATAATCCGCTTATCCCCGTGATACAAGCATCGGAAGTAAAAGCTAAATCACGAAACGTGCCGCACACTGCAATGGGTTGGGAGATTAACCCGCATAGTTTTTATCGCTTGTTAAAACGGTTTGGCGATTATAATGTGAAGGATATTATCATCAGCGAAAATGGCGCTATGTTCAAAGACGAATTGATAAATGGAGAAATTAATGATGAAAGACGGATCGATTATTTTCAGAAATACCTCGCTGCTGTGCTTCATGCAAAAAAAGAAGGTGTTAATATCAAAGGATATTTTGCATGGACTTTGATGGACAACTTTGAATGGGCTGAAGGATACCATGCACGTTTCGGGTTGATACATGTGGATTTCAAAACACAGTTGCGCACAATAAAAAATTCAGGGTACTGGTTTCGCTATCTGCTGAACGGCAGGTAATGTTTTTGTTGCACCTGTTATGGCAGCATCATCTGTTATATAAATACTCCCGTTTGAGAATTGATGCAGAAGGATCATCCTTTTATTTGTCAGCACATCCTGTAAACTTAATAATTCAGGATTGTCCGTATCGTTGAACCAAACAAGGTAGCAATGCCTTTCTATATAAAAATCGTTGATCTCCCTGGGAAATACGAGATGTGGTAACATATCGCAACGAAGGCCTGTAAAAAAATAAAGCGCATCATCGGAATTAGAATAAATATTATATCCTTTTTTGAACATCGTTGAATTCTTTCTTAAAAAATTCACGATCTCGGAATCTTTTTGCCACGGGTCTTCCGTATATCCCGGGATACCTGCATCCTTAATGCCATCGTAGTTTTCATAATCTTCCAGGTATTGGTTCAACTGGAAAAGGATAAAAACCGAAACCGATATAACGTTGATCCATATCCTCTTTTTTAATCCATATTTCTTTAAAAATTGTGGTATTAAATATGAACCACCCAGAAGCATGGGAATAAAAATGGGGGATAGCAGGCGGCTGTTGATCAATTCATATCTTGAAAAAGTTGCGGTGAGAATGATGAAGAAACTGTAAATAACAAAATACGTTACGAGAATATTTTCGAAAGTATTGTACAGGGTCACCCTGTGATAATTGTGCAGGAATAAAACACAGAACACAACTATGATAATAAGCCCTGTATAAAACGACAGAATAAAATAATTGGGCAAAGGCAGCCAATCGCACAATGTGTCGCCATAATGAAAAATGTTATAGTGAAATGATGTCAGACTCGTTTCGCGCATGCCTGTTGCTGTGCCGTCTGCAAAACTGTTTCGGATAAGATTGATCATTAACGGTAAACTGCTGATGATGCCAAACAAAAGAAGCTGTCTTAGCTTTTCTTTACGGTCTATTTTATGCTCCAATATTAAAAATAACCCGAATGCACCGGCGAAAGTAACACCTGCATATCTTGTTACACAGGCGATCCCGGTAATAACGGCAACAGGTACCATCGCTTTTATCGTATGCGTGTTGAAATAATTCTTTAAAGCGATAATAAAAAAGAGTAAGAGCAGGATAAATAATGTTTCAGACCATAACATGGAATATATCTCCAGCAGGCAGGGGCTGATAACGATGCAACTCAAAATAAAATGTTTGTACCATTTTGACGTGATAAGAAATTTCTCCATGATCCACCCGCTCAGATAAATCACCCATGCAAACAGCAATGCATTCATCACTGGTGCAAACTGCATCGGGTCTAATGTGGTGATGAACATAACTGCACTTAAAAATGCAGGATAGAAAAAAGGAAAGATCACTAACGGCCTTGCATTAAAATCCAGGAGTGTGCCATGTGCATGAATATTTCTAGCCACACTCATATAAACAACAGAGTCAGGCGAAATGCCGATACCGCTGTGGCGTGCATAAATTAAAATGATGAGGAAACCGGCAATTGACGGAATTACGGCATCAAGATTATTTTTTGCAAATATTTTTCTGGCGATCGTACGCATGCAAAATCAATAATGCTTTGCGAATATAGTATAAAGGCAATGGCTAACCGCAGATGAAAATATAACACGAACGTCTTTCCAAGGTTGGCAATAAAGAATTCAGGGTGGATTTTAAAAAAACTATTGCGATGATTTCATTTTAAAACCTATCGTAAGCATAATCGTTCCGCTTGTTTGTTTTACTGTAGCATAGGTGTTTGCTTTATCGGATAAACGATAAGGGAAATTCACATCTTTGGAAAAACCAAGCACATAAGCAAGATCAATAAACATGCCTTTATTTCTGTAACCGGCACCGGCAGTGAGAAATAAACGGTCGGCTTTTAGTTCGGTATCCTTATATGGATTGGTATAATATGCAAAACCGGCCCTTGCCATAAACGTGTTAAACTTCAACTCGCCGCCAACCCTGAAATTGAATGAGTTCTTATAAATGCTTTTTATAGCAGAATTGACCGCATCGAAATAGCCATCAGGAACAGAACTGATATCTGTATTCGGATCGTAATCCGGTTTGTATTTCATAGAACGGTTGGTGATGTACTCAATATCTCCCGTGATAAAACCTTTTTGTTGGGAAACATTTTGTGAATTGCCCCCAAACAAGTAGGATGCGCTTGCAATAAATTTCCAGGGTGAATTAAAATCATATTTTACTTTATTTGCCGCAAAGCCACTTCCTTCATCAAGCTGGTCGGATGTGATCGAAATTTCATGTGCATAATTTTCTGTATTTGTCGTCATGGCGGCGCTGATCTCATCATTCAAAATATATAAAGACGGGGAATGCAGCGCAAACCCAAGCCGCAAGCTGGGATCTGGATTGAAAATAAAACCACCTTTTAAATTAAACCCAACGCCGGACGTAGAATAATTTTCTGTGTAGACAGATGAGGCGAAATCGTTGTTTGTATTTCCTGTAGCATCTGTTTCTGTAAATGTTTGCGTCCGTTTATACGATACGATCGGAATGCCAAGGGAAAGGCCTATCGACCATTTCCTGTTTTTTAATAAATTTCCGGCATATCCTAAAGAAACTTCGGTTGTGCTTCCCCGTGAGGAAATGGAATTCTGCTGGTTTAATAATCCTGCTTTTGTTGGCAGGCCTATAACCTGTGTTGTTCCGTTGATAGTAGCAGTGTCAATAAGATAGCTGTATAAAGCCATTCTTGTTCCATACGAAAGTGAACCACTGCTGATGCCGTCATTGATGGAAAGCCCGGAATTGGCAAACTCTTCTGCAAATTGTTCTGAATAGGAACTGTAATTGTTTTGGCCCTGGTAAAAAATATTGTTTTTAAAATTGGCGGTTTGGTTTACCGAAATGGCAAAGGTCTGGCTCATGCCATCGTTATCTGTGGAGCTGAAAACGATGCCGGACGTGCCGACATTAAAATTGGAAACTGTATTTGCTGATGCAGATGTACCGCGGTAATTACTTTTATTATTTAAGAAAGCTAAACCGGGGCTTAGTATAAAATCGCCGGTCCGGTAAAACGCCAATCCCGCAGGATTTGAATACATGGAAGATATTTCTCCACCCAGCGAACCCATTGCACCGCCAATAGCTTGCTGGCGTGCAGTTCCACTTGGCGCTGTCCAGGACAATCGTAATGCATCTTCAGGAAGTTGAGCTAATACACTTGCCGCAAAAAAAAGGCAGGTAAGGGTTGTGCAAAAATGATATTTCATATTCACAGGTCATTTAGGAAGTGGTTATTAAAACAAAAGGAGGAATGATCGTGTCTTCAAAATCGTTCCTCCTTGTATATTAAAATTGTCAGGTAGTAGAAATAAAATCATCCTCTGCCGGGACGGCTAAAGCTTCTTCCGCCACCGCCACCACTGCTACCGCCTCCGAACGAAGAAGGGGTATAACTCCTTGTTGGCTGCTGAAAATTCGATTGACGGAAATTAGAACGGTTGAAATTATTTTGGTTGTTAAAATTATTTCTGTTGTTAAAACTATTTCTGTTATTGAAGCTATTCCTGTTGTTGAAATTACTGCCGCTGCTGCGTAATGTAGAACCTGCAGGGGTGTAAAATCTTGTAATACCTGCACCGCTATTCCTGTTATTAAAAGAAGTATTCGTATAGCTTGTCAGTGCAAAAGGATGGAGTTGTGTATATGCATTATAAGCAGGGTATTTTGTATTCACTACAATAACACCGCCATAATACGGGTTGTAAAAACTATTCCACATGTAATAGCTGTTCAAATAACCATAATAAGGATTCCAGTAACCGAAAGTAACCCATGGCGAATACCCTCCGTAATAACCATAGTAATTGCCAAACCCGCCATATGGATAGTAGGATGAGCCATAATATCCATAATCGTAATCATCAAAATAAGACCAACGATTGGGATCCTGCGATTTCATCATCAGGTATTGATCGTTTGGATTAGCGGTATAATATTCCCCGTTGTTACTGTTTTCAGAACGTTGTTGGGCCGGAGAATAATAAACATCGTCTGGTGTTGAACCTGTTCTGTACGCAGAGGAGCAACTGCTTAATGCAATTACTGCACAAAATGAAAGAAAGTATATTGTTCTCATGGCAAAGGCTTTTGAATGTTTTCAGATTGAAGTTACTACTTTTGCGCTTCTTATACAAAGTTACTATTTAATCCGTACAGAAACGGCAAAATATATTAACGGGGATATGTAAGTTTGGAACGGTAGTTAGTAGTTAAATTGAATATCCGGCTTTGGCACAAAGGCATCCCTCTCCGTTAGAGAGGGAATGTGGGTAAGGCCCAAAAAAATTAAAGATTAAAACGATTATGAGTAAAGAAATTACGAGCAGGGCAACTGATTATTCCCAGTGGTACAACGATCTTATTATAAAAGGAAGCTTGGCAGATTATTCTGCAGTGCGTGGGTGCATGGTAATAAAACCCTATGGCTTTGCATTGTGGGAAAACATGCGCGATGTGCTTGACCGGATGTTCAAAGAAACCGGGCATGAAAACGCATACTTCCCGTTATTTGTCCCGAAAAGTTTGTTTGAAGCGGAAGAAAAAAATGCAGAAGGTTTTGCGAAAGAATGTGCAGTTGTTACGCATTACCGTTTGAAAGGTGATACGGAAAATAAAGGCAAATTAATTGTTGACCCCGAAGCAAAATTGGAAGAAGAATTGGTTGTTCGCCCCACAAGTGAGGCTATTATCTGGAATACCTATAAAAACTGGATACAATCTTACCGCGACCTTCCCTTGCTGATCAATCAGTGGGCAAATGTGGTGCGTTGGGAAATGCGGACAAGATTGTTTTTGCGTACCGCAGAATTTTTGTGGCAGGAAGGGCATACTGCTCATGCAACTGCCGAGGAAGCTGTAGCAGAAACTGTGCAGATGCTTGATGTATATGCAAAATTTGTTGAAGAATACATGGCTGTGCCGGTGATCAAAGGGGTAAAAACCGAAAGTGAACGTTTCGCAGGCGCTGTTGACACTTATTGTATCGAAGCGCTGATGCAGGATGGAAAAGCCCTGCAGGCGGGTACATCCCATTTTCTCGGCCAGAATTTTGCAAAGGCATTTGATGTAAAATTTTCTGATAAGGATAACAAACTCGATTATGTATGGGCGACAAGCTGGGGCGTTAGCACACGTTTGGTTGGTGCACTGGTGATGGCTCACAGCGATGATGACGGATTGATATTGCCTCCCAAAATTGCACCGTTGCAGGTTGTGATAGTTCCCATCTATAAAGGAAATGATAAGAAGGACCTGTTGGATGCAAAAGGCAAAGAATTTGTACAGCAATTGAAAGCCGCAGGTATCCGTGTGAAATTTGATAATAATGATAATGCACGCCCGGGTTGGAAATTTGCAGAATATGAAATGAAAGGCGTGCCTGTACGCATAGCTTTTGGCTTGCGCGACCTGGAAAATAATACTGTTGAAATTGTGCGTCGGGATACAAAAGAAAAAAGCAGCATCAGCATGCACGGACTGGTTGAAAATATTGTAAAGCTGCTTGATGGTATCCAGCAGAATATCTATAATAAGGCACTGGCTTATCGTGATTCTCATATTACTAAAACGGATAGCTGGGAAGAATTTGAGAAGCTGTTAGATGAAAAAGGAGGTTTCATTGCAGCACATTGGGATGGCACTGCAGAAACCGAAGAAGCAATCAAAGAAAAAACAAAAGCAACGATACGCTGCATTCCGCTGAATAATGAAATGGAAGAAGGTAAATGTATACTGACCGGAAAACCGAGCAAGCAACGGGTTTTGTTTGCAAGGGCGTACTAGAATTGAATATTTTATTTTCGGTTGTAGATGACTGTTAGTGATTTTGCTTTTCAAGTCAGTAATAATAAATTGACGGCTTGTTATATTGATTTTTTGCCGGTTATAAAGCAATCAGGGAACCACTGCTTTTCAACAAGTAGTATAAAAGCTCAATCGAAGCTCCTTCAGGAAACAGCTTGTCCAGCAAAGGAGGAGTCTGTGTATTCCTGCCTGTCCGGCAGGCGGGGTTTCCGGATCGCTTTTTTGGGTTCTTTTTTGGCGAAGTAAAAAAGAGCGGAAAAAACAATGAATTTTAACCCGGATATTTAAATGCGTTTTTATTTCTTCATTCTTGCATTATGAAAAAACTTCTCATTTTATTTACAGTAATATTATTTTGCTCTTCATTCTCTCCCAAAGAAAAAACCTGGGTTGCTATCGGCGATTCTATCACATACCTGAATGAGCACCTCGACGAGACAGGGAGCCGTGTAACAAAAGGATATATGACAAGGGTTACAGAAAAGCTTAAAAATATTCATTACATCAACCAGGGGCATAACGGATGGACTTCCGGTGGTATTGCCCAGGAAATTGAAAAGTTAGGTATCACAAAAGCGGATATTTATTCTGTTTTCTTAGGCACAAATGATTGGTGGCAAGGAAGGCCAATCGGCACATTGGAAGACTATGTCAATAACACCGGCAATAACACGGTGTATGGTTCTTTTCGCATTATCATTAATAAACTCCGGGAATTAAATAAAGATGCGAAGATTATTTTGCTCACCCCGATGCAGCGTGTAGATTTTGTTTATGTGAACGATATGAAGAATAATGCCTACGGTTCATACAAGGAAAAGAACGGGCAATCATTATCTCAGTTTGCAGATGCGATTAATGCTATCGCAGGGTACGGGCATTTTGAAGTGGTCGATCTATATAACAAAAGCGGAATGACGCTTGACAAATTAGTGAAGTTTAAAAGGTTGAAGGATCCCAAAACCGGTGAGTACAAAAATTATCCTTACCCGGATTTTATTGATATCCCTTTTAATCCTTCAACAGATGAATACCCATATCCTGTTGAAGCAATTGATATGACATACGATGGCTTGCACCCCTCAGATAAAGGGTGCCAGGTAATTGCTGACATGTTGGTTAAGGTGATGAAGAAATATTAGTGAAGAAATTTTACAGTGCATCGTCATTTCGAATCCCGCTTCAGCAATTTTTTATAAATGAAATTTACGCGGGATGAGAAATCTTTTTGATAAAATGAAATAGATTTCTTGCTTCGTTACACCATACTATAAACCTATAAGGTTTTTAAAAACCTTATAGGTTTATTTTCTCAAACGAATTTTTCAATGCAGTAACGATCATGTCGCAATGATCTTTAGTGATCACCAATGAAGGCCGCATCGTAATGATATTTCCTTCAATGATCTTGAACGCTACGCCTTGTTGCATGCAATGATACATGATCGCTTCAGCTTCTTTTACTGCCCGCTCTTTTGTTTTTTTATTTTTTACAAGGTCTACGCCAATATGTAAACCTTTACCAGCAACGTTGCCAATGATCGGGTAAGTTTCTCCAAGTGCTTTCAATTGATCCATCAGGTAATCGCCAAGCTTTGCAGAATTTTCAACAAGGTCATTCGCCTCGATATATTCAATCGTTGCCAAACCTGCAGTACAACACAGTGGATTTTTTTCATGTGTGAAATGCCCGACCGAACGATGCTGAAGCACGTTGTATTCATCTTTGGTAATGATTCCCGCAAATGGCATCAGGCCGCCGCCTAATGTTTTTCCCAAAACCAAAACATCTGGTGTAACATAATGCTCGCTTGCAAACATTTTACCTGTTCTTCCAAAACCTTCTATGATCTCATCGAAAATTAAAAACATTCCATAGCGTTTGCACAAACTTTGTACTTCTTTCCAATAATGCTGTGATGGCACAACAGGCGTTGCAGATATCGGCTCTGCAATCAATGCAGACATATCAGGATGACGATGTAAAATAATTTTGATCTGGCGGATATATTCTTCATCAATATCATCAGTATTCGCCAATCCCCACGGGTTCCTGTAATAATTGGGAAATTCAACATGAAAACTTCCGGGGACCATTGGCCCATTGCCTGTGGAAAAATGTTCTTCGCCACCGACAGATGCTGCCTGGAAACCAGTTCCGTGATAAGAATCCCAGAAAGAAATTGTTTTCCATTTTCCGGTGATTTGTTTTGCCAGCATAACAGCCATCTCTATTGCTTCTGATCCACCGGGGCAAAATAATACCCTGTTCAATCCCGCTGGTGCTATGGAAACAAGTTTTTTTGCAAGATCAATTGCAGGGATATTGGTATAACGTCTTGGTGTAAACGCTAATGATCGTTTCAGTTGATTAATTACTTTTTCAATTACGTAAGCATTGCTGAAACCTGCATTATGCACGCCGTTTCCGTGAAGGTCGAGATATGGTTTTCCGTTCATATCATAAATAAATGCACCTTCAGTTTTAGAAAGCGCATTCATTACAGGGGTTGACAACGCCTGGTGAAGAAATACTTCAGCATCTTCTTCAATAATTTTTTTTGTTTCGGGAGAAAGATGCTGATGATATTCGCTACGCAATGCGGATTGATTGATGTCGCCTTGTTCTAATGAAACAGATGTGGGCATGATGAATAAATAATTTAATGAAGATGCAAATTAATAGAGGCATGTCATACAGCAAATATCATTTATCTGCGTCCACTATGCCTATGCGTGAAATTCATTCAAATACACTTTACTCACAAGTGGATATTGTTGAAAATTGTTTTATCTTGAAAGGAATTAAAAAAACTCTTTCTTGCTCCTTTCGGTTTACTATACAGTTGTTCAATGGCTGCAGCAGCACATGCTTTCCTGCCCATCCAAAAAATACCTGCACATAGAATGTCCGGGGTGCGGGTTCCAGCGAAGCGCTATTGCATTGCTCAAAGGAGATTTTTACAGCAGCTTTATACTTTACCCGGCAACAATACCGATTTTATGTATGCTGGGGTTTACTGTCCTTCACCTGAAATATAAGTTTGCCAATGGCGCGAATGTGCTTAAATATTTACAAATAAGTATAGCAATTGTGATCGTGGTATTTTATATTTACAAAATCATAAACCATAAAATACTTGCTTAATGGAAAATCAATTTCAACCCCAATTAAACCCTCAAACACCTTTGCCAAACGGAACAGCTGTTTTGGTTTTAGGAATTATTTCTATTGTTGGATGCTTTTGTTACGGGCTCGTAGGATTGATCTGCGGAATTATCGCATTGATATTATCCAGCAAAGATTTAAAATTGTACAATGCTAATCCTTCGGAATATACTCCTGGTTCATTAAGTAATTTAAAATCGGGAAGGATTTGTGCAATCATCGGCCTTTCCTTGTCTGTCATTTATTTTCTGATTGTCGTATTTATCATTGCAACCGTTGGCTTTGCCGCTTTATCAGACCCGCAACATTTCCTGAATAACTTAAACAGGTAATTTATTTTCATAAGTAAGTAAAAGGAGAACGATCTGTTCTCCTTTTTTTTATCCTCTTGAAGTAAGATAATTATAATCAGCAACTACTGTTTGCAAAAAATGGGATGGCTCTAAGTTTGTTTCGATATTCAACATCTTTTTTACTTTTTCAGCAACCGGATATGCGAGGTATAAATTATTTGTTTTGCTGATATGCAAAAGCGCTTCTTTGATCAATTGAATGTCTTTGTCGGAAAGATTTGTTACTGCAGGATAAGAAACCGTATAATTTATTTCCGGAGTTGGTACATACAGTGTTTGATTGAACGAAGTACGCGGCTGCGTTTTTATTAAAGTAGTCCCGGCAACAATGTCTCCCACGCGTTGTTTCTTTTCACTGACTGCAACAGTAATTAATGCGCAGACACCGCCTGTTAGTGTAAAATCAATCAACCGGAATAACCAGCGTATTACGTATTGACCTAATGAAGGCTGATTGCCATCTATATTGATCACTTTTATTTTCATTACCCGTTTGCCAACGCTTTGCCCGTTGAGAAGAATTTCAAGCGCCAGATCATAAAATGCGATCGGCAAAATAAAGATCATTATCAGCCAGGGGTTCCTGTCGAATACCGTTCCCGCACCTGCACTCATCACAACTAAAAACACAATTACATAAGCAGCAATGATCAGCATGTCGATGATCCTTCCTACAATACGGTCCCCTAAACTGGCAAGGTCATATTCCAGTTCTATATTTTGTGTTGTAGTTATACGGATGGTATTCATAAATAAATAAAAGTAAAGGATGGCATTGGAAAAACAAAACAAAGAAAAATAGCAGGTAATATGTTTTTATGGTATCTTACCTTTATAAACCTATGCGTGAAGCTCAGTTTTTAAAACAAAATGCGGACAAGTGGAAACAGTATGAACGGGACTTATTTAACCCTGATGACCCGGATGTTTTCGCTGATCATTTTATTGAATTGACAGATGACCTTGCATATTCACGTACGTTTTATCCATCGAGTAATACTACAAAATACCTGAACGGCATTGCTGCGCAATTTCACCAGAAAATATACCGAAACAAAAAAGAAAAATCTTCACGTATCTGGAGTTTCTGGAAATTCGAATTGCCATATTTGTTCAAGCAGTATCAGCGGCAATTTTTTTATGCATTTTTATTTACTGTCGTGTTTTGCTTTTTAGGGGCGTTGTCTGCGAAATACGACGATAATTTTATCCGGTTGATATTAGGTGACGCATATGTAAACATGACGAATGAGAATATTGAAAAGGGTGATCCGTTTGGTGTTTACAGACATGGGGATCAATTATCCATGTTTTTGTTCATTGCATTTAATAATATCCGTGTTGCTTTTATAGCATTTGTATATGGAATATTTTTTTCGATCGGAACGGTGCTGCTGTTAATGGAAAACGGATTAATGCTCGGCTCTTTTGAATATTATTTTTTTGCGAAAGGATTCGGCTTACAATCCGTCCTCACTATTTTTATTCACGGCACATTGGAAATTTCTGCAATTATTATTGCCGGATGTGCAGGATTGATCATGGGCAACAGTATCCTTTTTCCAAAGACGTTCAGCCGATGGGATTCGATGCGCAAAGCAGGAAAAGACGGAATGAAAATCGTTTTAGGGCTCGTTCCTTTTTTTCTGACAGCAGCATTTTTTGAAGGCTTTGTGACAAGGCATTACCTGCATATGTCAACCGGTTTGAAGGTGAGTATTTTGTTATTGTCGTTATTTATTATAATATGGTATTTTATTCTTTATCCTATCCGGCTGCATAAGCGTATTGAGCGTGCGCAAAAAAATGCGGAGGATGAAAAAGATCAAAATTTTCAATTATGGCTGAACAAAAAATTGAGCTCAGAAAAATAAGGGATTTCAGTGAAAATCTGAGTGACACGTTTTTATTCATCAGGCAGAATTTCAAACCGCTTATTAAAATATTTTTTGCGATCTGCGGCATCTTCATGTTGGCCCATGCGATTTTTAACGGGCTTTTCGAGTCCCGTGCCTTTGGTGTTTTTGATGAATTCCGCAGAGGGCTCACATCACGCCGTGCATCAAGTTTTGAAACCGTATTTACACCGGAATATTTTTTAGCATTATTACTTAGCTGGATTTCTTTCGTGGCCATCCGCGTAACGATTGGCGCATACATTAAATTCTATCTCGAAAATAATGGTGAACATCCTGCTATTTACGATATATGGAAATATTTTACGAGATATTTTTTCCGTGTTCTTTTTTATACAATACCTGTTGCTATCGTGATTGGCATCGGGTTCATTTGTTGTATTATTCCGGGTATTTATTTAATCGTGGTGCTTGTGCCTTTTGATTTTGTGCTTATTATTGAAGATGCAGGTTTTACAGATGCATTCAACAGGTGTTTCAACCTCATAAAAAATAACTTCTGGATATCGCTCGGCATTTATATTGTTGCTGGTTTGATATATTGGTTCGGTACAATGATCATCGGCATGATAATTGGCGTAATAATAGGGCTGAGTGCTTTCTTTACTACAGATAATATAGGTGCCACAGCGGGTATGGTAACTTCGTTCCTGAATATTTTCTCCAGTACGTTTTATATTATCTTCCTGGTTTCCGCAGCGCTTCAATATTTTAATCTTGTAGAAAGCCATGATGGAACCGGGCTTTTGCAGCGTGTTGAATCCATGGGTGAAGACAAAAATAATTTTGATAATACGCAGGAGCAATATTGATTTTCATGTACCGCATAATCATCCTTCTTTTATTTTTTATCGCCCCGGTTTGCGTAATTAAAGCACAGGGAAAGATCAGGTACGATTCTTCGGATATCCATGCCCGTGAGCTATCAAAGCAAAAACTGAACGTTTATAAAAACAGTAACGAATTTCAGTATGATAAGGAACTTGAACCACCAAAATCGCTCTGGACAAGGTTTTGGGACTGGTTCTGGGATAAGGTAGGTAATATACTCGGCACAACTACCGGTGGAAGGATATTCAATACTGTCATCACCATTCTTGCTGTTGCTTTACTGGTATTTTTTATTGTGAAAGTAACTGGAATGAGCGGGACCGGGTTGTTTGGAAAGAAAAATAAGTCGGATAAATTCCCATTCTCCGAGTTAGATGAAAATATTCACACTATCCATTTTGATGATGCGATACAACGTGCTATTGATGATAAGAATTTAAGGCTTGCTGTGCGGCTGTTGTATTTACAATCGTTAAAAAATTTAAGTGATAAGGGAAATATCCACTGGCAACCCAATAAAACAAATTTCAATTACGTGCAGGAGTTAAGCGGTACGCCTTATCAATCGAAGTTTACAGACCTGACACGACAATTTGAGAACAATTGGTATGGGAATTTTTTTATACCTGAATATGAGTTCACCAGGTTGCGGCAATCATTTATTGACTTCAACCGGCAATTATAAAATCAATTGTGAAAGGATACAGAATATTCATATTAGTGTTTGTAGTTTTGCTGGCGATATATATTGTTGCAGAGATCAATCGTCCGAAACCTTTCGATTGGTCGGTCACGCTTTCCAAAGAAGATAAAAACCCTTATGGAAGTTATATTTTATATCACCAGTTGAATGATCTTTTTCCAACTGCGGTTATCAGTTCTTTTCGCCTGCCGGTATATGACCAGGTTGATAATTTCTCCGATTCCAACACGGCGTATATGCTCATCGATCCGCAATTGGAACTATCAGAAGAAGACGTAAATGAATTGTTGAATTATGTGTCAGTTGGTAATTATGTTTTTCTTTCATCGTCTGATTTAGGAAAACGGATATCAGATTCATTACATCTTTCTACAAACCGGAGATTTGACCTGGAGAAAACAGATTCCGTAAGAATAAATTTTGATAACCCGAACTTACATTCCCCAAATGATTACAGGTTTTATAAATTCACGATTGACGAATACGTGGAAAAATTTGATTCTTCCAAAACAATTGTTCTCGGTTCAAACCAATACCATAATCCGAATTTTGTAAAGATCGATTATGGCAACGGTGCATTCTTCGTTCACGCGGCACCGTTATGTTTCAGTAATTATTTCATGCTTACCGGGAATAATTATGAATATGCGGCAAAGGCATTATCTTATTTACCAAAAGATCTAAAACAAATTTATTGGGATGAATATTACAAACTTGGCCCCACAGGTTCACAAAACCCACTTCGGTTCATATTATCAAATGTGAATTTGCGCTGGGCATTCCGTATTGCATTATTTACAATGCTGATCTTTGTGCTTTTCGAAATGAAACGTACGCAACGTATCATTCCTGTCATTCAACCTTTACGGAACAGTACGCTTGATTTTGTGCAAACGGTTGGGAGCGTCTACTTCAATCGTCATGATAATAAAAACGTGGCACAAAAAAAGGTGCAGTATTTCCTGGAGTATATCCGTTCTCATTTTTATCTTTCCACAACATATCTGAATGATGAATTTATGCATGCGCTCAGTAAGAAAACAGGAGTGCCGGAAGCAGAACTGAGGGACCTGATGGTTTATATTGAGAGGGTCTCGGAAGAAGATAAAGTGAGTGATGAATTGCTGTTGCAGCTTAACCAGTCAATAGATTCTTTTTATAACAAAGCAAAATAATATGGAACAATTTATAAACGAAAGCCGGATGGACCTTGCTAATCTCAGTACGTCTGTGCAACGCATCCGGGACGAGATCGGTAAAGTGATCGTAGGCCAGCAGCAAATGCTCGATCTGCTGATAACTGCGGTGCTCGCAGACGGGCATGTGCTTATTGAGGGCGTACCGGGAGTTGCAAAAACGCTTGCAGCGAAATTGCTTGCGCGTAGTATCGATGTGCAATTTTCGCGTATACAATTTACTCCTGACCTGATGCCCAGCGATGTGTTGGGCACATCTGTTTTCAATCCCCAGACAGCTACATTTCAATTTAAGCAAGGGCCGATATTCAGTAATATCATATTGATTGATGAGATCAACCGCTCACCTGCGAAAACGCAGGCAGCATTATTTGAAGTGATGGAAGAAAAACAAGTAACGTTCGATTCCGTCACCTACCAGATGCCTGCACCGTTTATGGTGCTTGCTACACAGAATCCTGTTGAACATGAAGGCACATATCGCTTGCCGGAAGCGCAACTCGATAGGTTTATGTTTAAGATAGAAGTAAAATATCCTTCACCACAGGAAGAAATCCAGATCCTTCAACATGCCCATGAAGGAAGAACTGTTTTTTTTAAAGAAATTGTTCAACCGGTATTATCCGCACAGGAAATTGAAGCATACCGCAAACAGATCAACCAGGTTCACATCGAACCGAAGATCATGGAATACATCGCCCAGGTAATTGCTGAAACACGCACGAATAAAGCGTTGTATTTAGGCGCTTCACCCCGTGCTTCTGTTGCGATTTTGAAAAGCTCAAAGGCGTTTGCTGCGATCAGCGGAAGGGATTTTGTTACGCCGGATGACATCATCCGTGTTATACCTTCTGTTTTAAAACACCGGATCATTTTAAGCCCGGAAAAAGAAATGGAAGGGGTAACTACAGACGAGCTTATTGATTCTATTCTTAAGAAAATTGAAATACCGAGATAAAGAAAAGTCATAAGTATAAGTGATAAGTGAGATGGCTTGCTTCCGAAAACTTACGACTTATAACTTACATCGTATAACTTCATTCTCCAAAGATGAAAGCTAGTTTTAAAAAATACATCAGCGATTTGTTTTTTACCGGAAGATGGTATGCGGCATTGATAATATGCAGTATACTTTTTCTGCTGAAGTTTTTTTTACTGTGGCTTGGGGTAATTCCATTTATTGCAACAGGAGTGGTTGCAATAGCTGCGATAATCGATTATTATTTCCTGTTCTCGAAAGCCAAAGGGATTTTTGCCGCGAGAAGCCATGCCGAACGTTTCAGCAATGGCGACGAAAACCCTGTACGTATTGATATAGAAAATTTTTATGATTTTCGGGTATACGTTGAGGTTATAGACGAAGTGCCTGAACAATTCCAGTTGCGTGATATTTTATTTCATGTAAATATTGCAGCAAGACAATCAAAAGCCATTCAATATAAACTACGGCCGGTTAAACGAGGTGAATATGGGTTTGGTTATTTGAATGTATATGTCAGCAGCCCGGTATCATTGATCAAACGCAGGTTTCGTGTAGGCGTCCCCGTTAATGTTCCTGTTTATCCTTCATATCTTCAGATGCGCCGCTACCAACTGCTGGCAATAAGCAACCGCCTGAGCGAAGCCGGCATAAAAAAGATCAGGCGTATCGGGCATAGCATGGAGTTTGAACAGATCAAGGAATATGTTCAGGGCGACGATTACCGTACACTGAACTGGAAAGCAACAGCGAGAAAGGGCCAGTTGATGGTGAACCATTACACGGACGAAAAAAGCCAGCAGATATACTGTGTGATCGATAAAGGACGAGTGATGAAAATGCCGTTCGATGGGCTTAGCCTGCTGGATTATGCGATCAATGCGTCTTTAGTGCTTAGTAATGTTGCATTGATCAAACAGGATAAGGCCGGGTTGATCACTTTTTCAGAACAGATCGGAACTTTTCTTGCCGCAGATAAACGTGCTTCGCAAATGCAATCGATACTTGAAGTATTGTATAATCAAAAAACACGTTACCTCGAAAGTGACTTTGAACGGTTGTATACATTCATCCGCTCAAGGGTCACGCAACGGAGCTTGATTATTATCTTTTCAAATTTCGAATCTTTGTCAGGCATGAAAAGGCAATTGCCTTATTTGCGGAAAATAGCACAACATCATTTGTTGCTTATTGTGTTTTTTGAAAATACAGAATTAAAACAGCTAACGCAAAAAGAAGCAACTGACATTGAAAGTATCTATACAAAAACCATTGCCGAAAAATTTGCATTTGAAAAAAAACAAATCATAAAGGAACTTAAGCAATACGGAATATTAAGTATATTAACCGAACCGCAGAATGTTACAGTAAATACGGTGAATAAATATCTTGAATTGAAAGCACGACAAGCTATTTGAAAAAGCATAATGCAAAACGCATAACGTTAAACAAAGAACGCATACTGCATTATGCGTTTTGCATTTAGCTCCCTACTTTTGCCATTCACCATTGCCCATTCACCAAATGAATCCCTACGAACAAGGAGAAGTTTTACTGATTAATAAGCCACTACACTGGACCTCATTTGATGCTGTACGCAAAATCCGAAATCTTGTTAAAACAAAAAAAGTCGGGCATGCAGGAACATTAGATCCGTTAGCAACAGGATTGCTGATCATTTGCACCGGAAAATTTACAAAACGCATCAATGAATTTATGGCGCAGGAAAAAGAATATACCGGGTCATTTACCATCGGGGCAACAACTCCGACGTATGACCTCGAAAGTGAGCCGGGAAATTTCTCGGATTATTCTTTTGTAAATGATCAGTTCATTCATGCATCCACAAAAGCATTTACTGGTGAGATCATGCAAGTGCCACCGGCCCATTCTGCCATAAAAAAAGATGGAAAACGTGTGTACGAGTTGGCACGCCAGGGAAAAGAAGTTAAACTTGATCCAAGAAAGATTACGATTAAAGAATTTGAAATCACCGGAATTGATCTTCCGGTAATATACTTCCGTGTGGTATGTTCAACGGGAACATATATACGAAGTTTGGCAAATGATTTTGGTGCAGCATTAAAAACAGGCGCATATCTGAGCAGTTTATGCAGAACAAGAATAGGAGAGTTTTCCCTGAATCAATCAATGACCATTGAAGAAGCAGAGCGTGTCATAAAGGAAAAATTGACAATGGATAATTGATAATGATTCACAGAAAAAATTAATAATTATCCATTCTTAATTATTAATTGCTAAAACGGATAACCTATCCCAAGCTGAAAAGTTCCGTCTGCCAAACGCATATCATAAAACCATCGATTGGGATAATCGGGGCGTTGCGGATCGCGAATTCTGTAAGCCCAGTCCAAGCGTATAATAAAATAATCAAAATCCAATCTTAATCCTGTGCCTACATCCGCAGCAAATTCTTTGTAAAACCTTCCGATATTGAAATCGCTGCCCTGCGCATTTTGGGTACTGTCAATCGGCCTCCTGTCCCAGATGTTTCCAAAATCTGCAAAAATTGCACTTTTAACTTTCACGGTAAACACCGTTCCTAACGGGAACCTATACTCGATATTTCCTTCCAGCTGCACATCGCCAAAACGGTCTATCTTATTAATTCTTCCTGTATCATAAATATTGTAAAATGGCGAAGAACCCAGGCCCAATTGCCTCACCTGCCATCCACGCATACTGTTTGGCCCGCCTGACCAATATGCTTTATAAAAGGGAAGTGTTTGATTTGTTCCTAATCCATGCCCATAGGCAATTCCACCACCGGCGAAAGCCCGCATCGCCAGTTCAGTTGTACGGTATTCAATATGATGACGGTATTCAATATCTGCTTTTACAAAGCGCCTCAGGTCGCCCATGTTTATTGTTTTGATCAAGCCAAGCAATGCGCCACTTTGTTCCAGTGTCATTCTCCAGAAATTAATGTGGTTATCATTTTGTTTCACTACACTGTATACAAATTGATTACCGATGATCAAGCCGGTTTTGAATGCTTCATTTAATGAAGGGATACTATCAATTAATTTCTGCAAACTGTCGCCGATCTTATGCAAACCTGCAAATTCAACATTGATGGGATTAAAAAGATAGCTCTGTGTTTTTGTTTTTTCTTTATTTGTTTTTGACCATTGATATCCCCACGAGGCGCTAACAGCTTTCAAAGTAAAAAAGTCACGCCTATCTGTATACGAAGCATTCAGGTTAAGGATCGTATGCGGGTTATCGGACCTCCATTCCCTTGTTTTTTTTACAAACGGAATGATGAATTGCGGGAAATAAATATTGTGGGATACACTGGCTTGTTCTGTCTGGATAAAATTCGATCCCAGTTCAATACCGCCGCGTACATTGGTGGTAGTTTGCACGGATTGTTTATATGCATTGCGGTCGCGCAAACCTACATTCAAACCGATGCCAAATAAATTTGCTGTGGTAAGGATATCGTTTGTATTACGGCTGGCTTCCAGGCTATAACTGATGCGTTGTTTTCTTGCAGGATATAGCCGCAAAGCTGCATTCAGCAACGTATCATTAGTATCAGATTCATTAAGGTCAATCGCTGCATTTTGCCAGGCGCCTAATTGCGTATTGAAACGATTAAGCGTTCTGTAATAATTATCTTGTTTGAAAAGCCTTCCGGGCCTCAGGTAGACATTTTTTGCAAGAAAAGACGGCTTGAATTTATTTTGCCGTGAAATGATTGTAATGCCATTTTGAACAACAGTATCATTTTTATGCACAACACTCGAATCTTCCACTAATGATAAGTCCGGGTAAACAGTAACCTTTCCAACATAATATTTTGTGATGTTGGACGAATCCGATACCGGCCGTTGTTTTATAATTACATTGATCGTTGGGTTTTCTCTTCTCCTTTTTAATTCTTCCAGCAATTTTGCCTGTTGAAAAGGGTCCAATGCCGGATCTATGAGCGCAGCAGCAACAGTGTCCGTTTCCGCATAAATATCTTTTATCGAAAATTTGTAATAACCATTATTGCGGAACAAATCAATTATCCGGTCCAATTCAGAAGCGATAATTTGTTTTGAATAGGGTTTTCCTTTTTTCAATAGTGATTGATCAATGTTTTGCATAACCAATGCCTGCAGCTCGGGGGTTTGCAGGCTGTATCCCACAGAATCAAGTTTTAAATTTTTGCCGAGTGAAACGTAGAAATCTACAAAAGCCCGGTATTGTTTGCCCAGAGAATCTATGCGAAATGTATCTGTAACAACAGGGGTATAATAACCCAATGAATTCAGCAGTATGATCATGAACGCTTTTGAACGGCCTATATTCGCGGTGTCGAATGCCGGTGGCGGAGCTAATTCCCGGTAGAAAACGGGGAAAAATGATCTCTTTTTTTTATTATCCGGTTTGTAGAAGCGGCTTAATGTGAATACCGTCCGAACCCGCATGCTGTCATCAAGCTGGTTGTTTAATTTCAGCTCAAGGTTTTCTTTTTCATCTTTTTTAAGGTCGCCCTCTACATGAATAGATGTTTTATAAACAAACGGCTTTTTGAATTCATAATACCTGGGAATAGTACAGGAAACACAGAATAGTACCCATGCAAGCAGCAATGCAACTGCGGTGTTGATGAAAGATGCTGTAACTTGCCTGCCATACTGCATAATAGCGGTTAACTGTTTTTTACGGATTCCTGATATAAAATTGCTTTGCAAATAAGCATTACGATTATCTTTTTTTGCAAAGCAAATTCAAAAAATAGTACCGAATAAATCAAAGATAATGCTGGTAAAATCTCAGGTCAAATATATTCAAAGTTTGAGCCAGAAAAAATTCAGGGATAATGAAAACGTTTTTGTAGCTGAAGGGCCAAAGATAATTAACGAATTATTGCATGCAACGAATGTAAAACCGGTAAGCATTTTTGCCGGAAAAGAATGGATTGCCGAAAACGAAACATTGATCGGACAATTATCGTTAAAGAATGTAATTAGTGGCGTTAGTGAAAAAGAATTAGAAAGAATATCGTTTCATACAACCCCAAATGACGTACTTGCTGTTTTTAAAAAACCTGTTCATGAAGAAACTAATATTAAAGATAATGTCAGCCTTGTGCTGGATGGTATCCAGGATCCGGGAAATCTCGGAACGATCGTGCGGATTGCAGACTGGTTTGGAATGAAAACAATTATCTGCAGTGAAGATACTGCGGATGTTTTCAACCCAAAAGTAATTCAATCAACTATGGGGAGTATCGGCAGGGTAGATGTGAGGTATAAAAATTTAAAAAGATTTCTCGCTGATCATTCAACGGTTCCCGTGTATGCGGCAACGTTAGGGGGTGAAAATGTTGTTGAAATGGATAAGATAAAAAATGGATTGATCATTATCGGCAATGAATCAAAAGGGATCGGAAAAGATATACTTCAGTTAGCCAAACATCAGATCACAATCCCTAAAAAAGGAAAAGCCGAGTCGTTGAATGCTGCAGTAGCGGCGGGAATTATTTTATCGCATTTGTTGTGAGCAGTGAACAGTAAGCAATAAACTGCAACGGGCTTCGATTTTAATATCGCTTACTGTTCACTGCTCTCTGCTTACTTCTCACATCTCACTTTTTGCTACCTGAACCGTATCGCCTTCACCGGTTGCATTTTTCTTATAATAATTGTTGGGATAATTAAAGTGAGAAAACAGGTGATGAATGTGCCGGCATTGATCAAGGCAACATGCCACCATTCCAGCTTGACAATGGCTTTGGAAATAAAATACGATTCTTCCGGAAGTGTAATGAAGCCATATTTTTGTTGCAGCCAGCAAATCAATAAGCCGAAAATATTCCCAAGCATAATCCCGCTCACGGTAATGATGGCGCCATGATATAAAAATATTCTTTGCACGGTTGAATCTCTTGCCCCGATGGCTTTTAAAATCCCGACCATGTGCGTTCTTTCAAGGGCGAGAATTAATAAACAGGTTATAAGGTTAAGAATGGCAACGATCGTCATAATAATAATAACGATAGCAATTGTTTTATCCTGCAGGTTCAGCCAGTCAAAAATATTCTGATAAACATCCATGATGGTGCGGCTGTTCCATTCCTGTGGCAATTCACGTAACATTTCATTGTTTACAGAATCGATCTTGCTTATATCTTTTACAAATATTTCGTATCCGCCGATTTCATTTTTGTTCCAGTTGTTCAATCGTTGAATAAGGGCAAGGTCGCAGACTGCAATCAACTTATCATAATCTTCAATACCTGTTTTAAAAATTCCTGCAACAGTCATTTGCCGCACTCTCCGTGAACCATCAGTCTGAATAAAATAAACAAACACTTTATCATTCACTTTCAGTTTAAGTTGGTTTGCGGTATAAGCCGACAAATTGATCTCATTGCTATATCCAGTATCGGGGAAATTGATCCATCTTCCGCTTTTCAAAAAAGTATTTACATTGCTGAAATCATAACTTTTCTCCACACCTTTCAATAAAACGCCTTCAATGCTTTCCGGCCCTTTTACAATGGCATTTTTTGTTCCGAATGCCTGGATGCTTTTAATATTTTTATTGGAATGAAGAAGGTTGAGCACGGTATCATTCACCTGTATCGGAGTTTCTTCAGCGATGGATACTTTATCTGGTTCATATCGTTGAACACGGATATTTCCCCAGAAACTGAACACTTTCTGGCTTATCGCATACTGGAAACCGTTAGTAAAGGCAACGGTCAGCAACATTGCGGCAACACTTATGACCGTAGCAGCAATTGCCAGCCTGATTATAAAGCGGGAAAAAGAATGTTGCCGGTTAAGGGCAACCCGTTTTGCAATAAAAGCCGATACATTCACGCGGCATGATTTTGGTGATCAAAAATAAGTTGTGTAAAGGTACGTGGTAAAAGTTTTTTGCTTTTTGCAGAAACATTATATAGCTTTCCTGAACTCTTATTCATTGAAATATGCGAATTAAATATTTTTTGATAATAACCTGTTGCATTGCTTTCTCATACGGTAACGCACAACTGGCAGACTGGATATTTTCGCCTAATATTAAAACGGTAAAATTTTTTGTATATGGTAACCAATTGGAATACCCTGTTCTTAACTTAAACAGCAGCGACCAACTGGAATTGCATTTTGATGATTTGGACAACGATGTAAAAAGTTATTCGTACACTTACCAATTGTGCAATGCAGACTGGACACCAGCTTTGGTGAGTGAATTTGATTACATTCGCGGCTTTTCACAAATACATATCAGCGATTACCAGTTTTCTTCTTATGCTTTGACGAAATACACGCATTACCAGGCAATACTTCCTGACAAAAATTGTGTTCCTATCAAATCCGGGAATTATATTTTAAAAGTTTTCATTAATGGCGATACTTCGCAACTTGCATTTACGCGGCGCTTTTTGGTGGTAGATAATGTTGCAGCTATCTCAGCACAAATTTTACAACCATTCAATCCTGCAGTTTCGCATTCACATCAGAAATTTCAATTTTCGGTGAACACAAAGGCGTTGAATGTAAACAGCGCTTTTCAGCAGGTGAAAGTCTGGATATTGCAAAACAATCGTTGGGATAATGCAATGCACGACCTGCAGCCAAGCATTGCTACCGGAAATATATTGCAATTCAACAGCGACGATGGTTATGTTTTCCCCGGTGGTAATGAGTGGCGCTGGCTCGACCTGCAAAGCAGTTTTCGTTATCAAAGTGACCGTGTACAGAGAGGGAATTATTCGAACACATCAACGGAACTGATCATGAAACCGGATGGCGACCGGTCTGCAACGATCTATTATTATTATAAAGATTTTAACGGTCTATTTTATACGCAAACTACAGAAAGCATTAACCTGTTCTGGCAAACAGATTATGCAACTGTGCGGTTTACATTTGTGCCGCCGGGACGAAATGCATTTGCCGATAAAGACATTTATATTTTTGGAGAGTTGACAGGTTATGAATTTAATGATTCAACAAAAATGATTTTTAATCCTGATAGGGGAGTGTATGAATGTTCATTGTTTTTAAAACAGGGGTATTATAATTATGCGTATGTAACGATCGATAAAAATGATCCGCAACACGCTTCTTCGTTTGAATTTACAGAAGGCAATCACCTGGAAACGGAAAACGACTACACCATATTAGTTTATTATCGTCAATTAGGTGGACGCACAGACGAATTGGTTGGAATGACAAAGCTGAATACGCTTACAGGAAAAGGGAATTGACAATTGATAATGGATAATTGACAATTAAAATTTAACAATTATCCATTGTTCATTATCAATTATTCATTATCCCCTATCTTTGCGGCGGCAAGTCTTATACGACCAGCTCCTGCTGAATCCCCCAGGGCCGGAAGGTAGCAAGGGTAGGTGGTCGTAGCGGTGCGATGTAAGTAACTTGCCTTTTTTTATTTTTTTCAATTAATACCAGGTAATCATGAAATTTTTTATTGATACGGCAAACCTTGCCCAGATCAAAGAAGCTAACGATTTAGGGATTTTAGATGGGGTAACAACTAACCCTTCACTGATGGCGAAAGAAGGAATTAAAGGGGCGGCGGCAGTAAGGGCGCATTACAAAGCAATTTGTGATATCGTAAAAGGCGATATCAGCGCTGAAGTTACTGCTACAACGTATGATGAAATGATCAAAGAAGGTGACGACCTCGCAACAATCGCTTCGAATATTGTGGTGAAAATACCAATGATCAAAGACGGAGTGAAAGCAATAAAATATTTTGCAGACAAAGGGATACGCACAAACTGCACATTGATTTTTTCTGCAGGGCAGGCAATTGTTGCTGCAAAAGCCGGTGCAAATTTTGTTTCTCCATTTATCGGAAGAATTGACGACAGCAATTGGGATGGCGTTCAACTGATCGACCAGATCGCACAGATATTTTCCATCCAGGGATTTTCTACAGAAATACTTGCTGCTTCTATCCGCAACCCGCTTCATATTGTGCGTTGTGCAGAAGCAGGCGCAGACATTTGTACATGCCCGTTAGATTCTATCCTCGGGTTATTGAAACATCCGTTAACAGATATCGGCCTTGCAAAATTCATCGAAGACTCGAAGAAATTTATCTAAGGATATTTTTATAGTATTTTTAGAAAGCAGAAGATTATTCTTCTGCTTTTTTATTTTGTAAAAGTTAATTATATTTTGGTTATAGAATGAATAAAGAGTTTATGAAAATTGGTTTATGGAATTTAAATAAGAATAAAGGTGTACTAGAAAAAGCAGTGCTATTTGCTAAGGAACAAGATATAGATTTTCTTATCCTTTTAGAATGTATTTTAGATCCAGCAGAAATTCTTCTACAATTAAATTCTGAACGAAGTGCTTATTATTACTACAAGCCATATGTAAGCGATTTCTTTCAAATATTTATCAAATTTTCAACGGATTTGTTAGTAGACATAAGGGATGAAGGAAAAATCTCCGTGAAGCAGTTCTTGTCACCGCTTGGCAGAAAAATTAATTTTGTTATAGTTCATCTCCCAAGCAAATTATATTACGATGAAGCGGATCAAGATGCTTTTTCAAATGAGGTAAAAAAAGTTATTGATGAAATAGAAAATCAAACAAATTGTTTTGATACGGTAGTCCTTGGTGATTTTAATATGAATCCTTTTCAGAGAGGTATGATTCAAACTACGGGGTTTCATTCTACATTTGATAAAAAAACTGCGAAGGAAAATTTTCGAATTGTGCAAGGTAAGGAGTATAAGTATTTTTATAATCCGATGTGGAGTTTTTTTGGAGAATTAGGTAGAGGGAAAGTCCATGGCACTTTTTTTTACAAAAGCCCAAAACCTATTTGTTACTTTTGGAATATATTTGATCAGGTTTTATTTAGGCCAACCTTGTTAGATTCAATATTTGCTGAAGAAACATTAGAGATTGTTACGAGAATCGGAGATTTTGAACTTGTTAAGGGAAATCAGATTATTGATAAAAAAATCAGCGATCATTTACCCATACAATTTGAACTAAACAATATTTGAATTATGAGTAATAATTTGTGGCCTTCATTCGAAAATATACCTGATATCAAAACACCAAAAAGTGTTTTGCTTGAACAAGCTATGTATTTGGAGAATGCATCGAAAAATTTGCTGAAAGTGCAAATAGCTACAGGAAGTCGTGCTGCTTCAGGTAAGGAGACTATTGTATATCGTTTCAATATAATTGCACCTTTTTTAGGAAATTATTCTTTTTCACTCTTAACCTTAGAACACGATATTTTCCTGTACCCATTATTAATAACTTGTCAATTGTTGAATCGGTCTTATAACATTCAAACAGAAAAAGATTTTTTTGAAATTCTCAAAACTATTTTTAACGACCAGAAAACAATTGATACTATAAATAATCTATTGTCGCAAAGTAAAGCTGCCAGTCAAGAATCCGGAAAGACTTAATTATTCTTTCTGATACACCCGCACATAATCCACCAACATTTTTTGTGGAAATATCGAATCATCAACTCCTTTTTGTCCGCCCCAATCTCCGCCAACTGCAATGTTTAATAATAAGTGCATTGGTTGAGAATATGGCCATGCATCATGCCCGGTATGTTCGTTTGCATAGGTGAAATATTTTTTATCGTCAACAAAAATGCACAGGCTGTCTGTATTCCATTCTAACGAATAAATATGAAATGCATCTGCAAAATCCGGGACATCGGTAATTGCAGTTTTATGATTATTCAATCCACTATTATATTTTTTGCAGTGAATGGTGGCATGGATTTTCCCCGGGTCATAACCAACATGTTCCATAATATCAATCTCGCCGTCATCCGGCCAATGCAATGGAGTTGTCGAGCCGAGCATCCAGATCGCAGGCCATGTTCCTCTGCCTTTTGGAAGTTTTGCACGCACTTCAATCTTTCCAAATTGCCAATCGGCTTTTCCCTTCGTGACTAATCGGGCAGAGGTATATTTCATGCCCTGGAAATTTTCTTTTTTTGCTTCAATAACAAGTTTCCCTTTTTCAACCCGGGCATTAGCAAGATGGTTGGTATAATATTCGAGTTCATGGTTGCCCCAGCCGTCCTCGCCGGTGCCGATATCGTAATTCCATTTTGTTGAATCGGGAACTCCTGAATAATTGAACTCATCACTCCATATTAATTTCCATTTGTTTGATGATCCCGGAATGAAGCTGCTGCAAAGCAAAATTGCAGACAGGAATACTAAGGTGTTATATATTATACGCACAAAAAGGAGTTTTGAATGAAGGTAACCAGATTACTAAAAATGCGAAAACAATTTTCTGGTAACAGGAAAAATTTTGACAGTTAAAAATTAGCCTTTACTTTTGCTGCTCATTATGAAATTTTTCGCACACATACACCATCATCATACTTACCCCAACTGGTAAGCTGCCGGTGTTTTGTGTGTCAACAATAAACGAACAGGGGCTTACATTTGTAAGCCTTTTTTATTTGGTGAAATTGCCGCAGATTCACAGATTGATTCATGAAATCTGTGAATCTGTGGCGAAAAATAAAATCTGAATTCAAGATGGCACAAGAAAAATTAAAGATCGCTATTCAAAAAAGCGGAAGGCTGCACGATGGTTCTGTAAACCTGTTGAAAGAATGTGGGATCGATGTAGTAAACGGCGTGAATAAACTAAAGGCGGAAGCAAATAATTTTCCGCTGGAAGTATATTTTTTCCGTGATGATGATATCCCCCAATATGTGGAAGATGCCGTAGCGGATATCGGTATCATTGGCGAGAATGTAATGTATGAAAGCAATAAAAAAGTTGTATTTGTTGAAGAGCTTGGTTTTGCAACCTGTCGATTAAGCATTGCCGTTAGAAAAGGGGAAGAATATAAAAGTGCTTCTTACCTCAACGGCAAAAAGATCGCGACTTCTTATCCTGTGTTATTGCAGAATTTCCTGGATAAAAATAATGTAAAAGCAGAAATACATGAGATCAGCGGTAGCGTGGAAATCGCTCCTGGCATTGGCTTGGCAGATGCTATTTGCGATATCGTTAGCAGTGGTTCTACATTATTCATGAACGGTTTGCAGGAAGCGGAAATGATATTGAAATCAAGGACTGTACTGATCAAAAACAATAAGCTGAGCGAAGAAAAAGAAAACCTGCTGAAAAAATTATTGTTCAGGATACAATCTGTCAAGAAAGCAAAAAACAACAAATACATTTTGCTGAACGCACCGAATGAAAAACTGAAAGAAATAATCAGTTTGCTTCCGGGCATGAAAAGCCCTACTGTATTGCCTTTGGCAGAACCGGGATGGAGCAGCGTTCATAGTGTTTTAAATGAAAATGATTTTTGGGAGATCATTGAAAAATTAAAAGCAAATGGTGCACAGGGGATTTTAGTAGTGCCGATCGAGAAAATGATAATGTAACTCAGGGAAGCATCCGATGGTTATGAATATCCGAAAGGTTAGAAACTCTGATCCATCGGATGCCTAAAAAAGTATAATGCAAACAATAAAATATTCAAAAAACAAAAACTGGCAGGAAGTTTTGCAACGCCCTGTTTTTGATTCTTCCTCATTGGAAAAAAAAGTGAAGAAGATCCTGGAAGCAGTAAAAAGTGAGGGCGATAAAGCAGTTGAGAAATTCACCAAGGATTTTGACGGTGTGAAACTGAAAAATTTTCAGGTAAGCAAAAAAGAATTTAGTGAAGCTGCAGAGTTGTTAAGTAATGAATTAAAGAACTCGATCATTGTTGCAAAAAATAATATTGAAAAATTTCATGCTGCACAATTGCATGCACCTGAGATTATAGAAACGATGCCGGGTGTAAAATGCTGGCGCAAAAATGTTGCGATCGAAAAAGTAGGATTGTACATTCCCGGCGGAAGTGCACCGTTGTTCTCCACTTTATTAATGCTTGGTATTCCTGCTGCAATTGCAGGCTGCAAAAAAATTATTGTTTGTTCGCCACCTGATAAAAGAGGAAAACTGCATCCTGCAATTTTGTTTACCGCAAAATTATTGGGCTTAAGAGATGTATATAAAATCGGTGGCGTGCAGGCAATCGGCGCAATGGCTTACGGAACAAAAACCATTTCTTCCGTGTACAAGATCTTTGGCCCGGGAAATCAATTTATCACTTGCGCAAAACAATTGATCCAGAAAGATGGAATTGCTATCGATATGCCTGCTGGCCCAAGTGAAGTAGCAGTATATGCGGATGAAACATCAAATGCTTCTTTTGTTGCCGCCGACTTGTTATCACAAGCAGAACATGGCGCAGACAGCCAGGTTGTCCTTTTGACTAGCTCCGCGGATTTATCCCGCAGCATAGAGATTGAAATTGAAAAACAACTGGAAAAATTGCCCAGGAAAGAAACCGCAAAGAAAGCATTGGAGAAAAGCAAAATTGTTTTGGTGAAAAATGAAGATCAGGCAATCGAAGTGCTGAATGAATATGCACCCGAACATTTGATATTAAGTTGCAATAATGCAGAATTGTTAGCAGATAGAGTGATCAATGCTGGTTCCGTTTTCCTGGGAAATTATTCGCCCGAAAGTGTCGGCGATTATGCCAGCGGAACCAACCATACATTGCCAACCAATGGCTTTGCCAAAAGTTATAGCGGAGTGAGTGTAGATAGTTTTGTAAAGAAAATCACCTTTCAGCAACTCTCACGGCAAGGGATAACCGAAATCGGAAAAACGGTGGAGGCGATGGCGGAAGCGGAAGGACTGAAAGCACATGCTGAGGCGGTGCGGGTGAGGCTTAGTAATATCGTGGGAAAACACTCAACACTCAATATTCAATAAATAATTTTCAAGTGAAGGAACTTGCAAAAATCAAGGCGCAGTATTTTAAAAGTGTATTTCACTTGAACATTGAATATTGATTGTTGAATATTGAATGTTATTTCTGATTTTGATTTAATCAATGATTGTTTTGCGAAGCTGAACAGAAGTTGAATCATATTTTTCAGTACAAGAGTGCGACCTGCCTACCGGCAGGCAGGCGCAACAATGCTCAATAGAATTACAAATGCTGGTTACAAAAAATAAAACATGTTTCAATTAGAGAGTTTATTAAGAGATAACATCAAAAAATTAGTTCCTTACTCATCCGCCCGTGATGAGTTCAAAGGAGAAGCAAAAGTATTTTTAGACGCAAACGAAAATAGTATCGGGTCACCGCTTACAAAATGGTATAACCGCTATCCCGATCCGTTGCAGTGGAAAGTGAAAGAAGCGATAAGCAAAATAAAAGGCGTGCCGCCGCAACATATTTTTTTAGGAAACGGAAGTGATGAATGTATCGACGTTTTGTTCCGTGCTTTTTGCGTGCCGGGAAAAGATAATGTGATCATTAACCCGCCAACCTATGGAATGTATGAGGTAAGTGCAAATATTAATGATATAGAAATCCGCCGTGCAAAATTGCTGGATGATTTTCAACTCGATCTTGTGCACCTGGAGAACCTGGTTGATGAACATACAAAGATTATCTGGATCTGTTCTCCCAATAATCCTACAGCCAATTCGCTTAACCGGGAAGATATTGAGATCGTGTTGAATAATTTCAACGGATTGGTTGTTATTGACGAAGCATATATTAATTTTTCGAAGCATAGATCCTTCATCCAGGAACTCAGCGATTACCCGACTTTAGTGGTAATGCAAACATTTAGTAAAGCATGGGGCCTTGCGGGGCTGAGACTGGGCATGGCTTTTGCAAGCGAAGCTATTATTGAGGTGATGAATAAAGTAAAGCCTCCGTATAATATTAATCAATCCACGCAGGAATTGGCGCTGAAGGCTCTTGACGAAGTAGAGCAGGTAAATGATATGATCCGTTTGATCGTTAAAATGCGTGAAGAACTTAGCTCTGAATTAACGAAAATCAGTGTTGTGAAACAGGTGTACCCAAGCGATGCAAATTTTCTATTGGTGAAAGTAACGGATGCAAGAAAAATATATGAACATTTATTGCAACATGAAATTGTGGTCCGCGACAGAAGTAAGGTAGAATTATGTGAAGGCTGCCTGCGCATCACTGTTGGCACAGAAAATGAAAATAAGGAATTGATAACAGCTTTGCAGCAATTTTCAAATTAAGCCATTGTAAATTTGAGTTTGAAGTTTGTTTAACACAAGAATTAAAATAGCTAAGGGGCGTCCCTGTCCTTTGGAGAGGGGACGAGGGCGGGGCTAATGCAGGAATAGAATCTTAAACAAATAATGAACTACATTTTTGTAACTTTCCTTTTCGTTTTAAAATTCAAAATAAAACCATGAGACAAGTATTTCACAAATCATTTTATGCGGCACTTGCATTTAGCATGCTTTCTTTATGCGCCTGTGCAAATTCTGATGATGATTCTACAAAAAGAGTCGATGTACAAGCGGGTGACATTACTTTGAAACTCCCGGCAGGCTTTACTGCCACTGTTTTTGCAGAAAACCTTGGCAGTACCCGGCACGTTACCGTAAATACTAACGGAGATGTGTATGTGAAATTGGCAAGGTTGAAAAATGGCAAAGGTATTTTGCGGCTTCGCGATAAAAACGGGGATGGTAAAGCTGAAGACATTATGGGGTTTGGAAATTTTGCAGGAACCGGGATTGTGGTGAAAGAGGGTTACCTGTATGCTTCTTCCGACGAAGAAGTTTTTCGCTATAAACTCGATGCAAATAATAATGTTATCAATCCCGACAAACCTGAAAAAATTGTAACTGGTTTGCTTTCCCGTCATGAACATGAAGCAAAAGCCATTATGCTGGATAATAACGGTAATCTATATGTGAATATAGGTGCATATTCAAATGCATGCCAGGTTTTAGACAGGCAAAAAGGTTCTCCGGGAATGAACCCTTGCCCGATTTTGGATTCTGCAGGCGGCATCTGGCAATTCAAAGCAGATAAATTAAATCAAACGTATGGTGATGGCGTTCGTTATGCAACCGGTTTGCGTAACGTGGTAGGGCTCGATTGGAATACGCAAACAAATTCATTATTTGTTATGCAACATGGCCGCGACCAATTGCATGATTTATTTCCCGACATGTACGACACAAAACAAAGTGCTGAACTTCCTGCAGAATGTATGTACGAACTGCACCAGGGTTCAAACTGCGGCTGGCCTTATATTTATTACGACCAGTTTCAACACAAAAAAATATTGGCGCCTGAATTTGGCGGCGATGGGAAAAAAGAAGGCGGTCAGGACGCTCAGGATCCTGTGGTTGCATTTCCCGGCCATCTTGCTCCCGACGGGTTATTATTTTATACCGGCAACAAGTTTCCTGAGAAATATAAAAATGGCGCATTTGTAGTTTTTCATGGATCCTGGAACCGTGCCCCGGAACCGCAGGAAGGATATTATGTAGTGTTCGTTCCGTTCAAAGATGGAAAACCAAATGGTAATTGGGAAGTGTTTGCAGACGGTTTTTCCGGCGGGCCGCAGCTCACTGCCTCCGGCCGTGCAAAGCACCGTCCATGCGGCATTGCGCAAGCTCCGGATGGTTCTATTTATGTTACGGACGATAATAAAGGCACGATCTGGAAAATTTCTTATAAGGGTAAATAAATTAGAAGCGTATAATTATAATGAAAAAGCAACTGCTAACGGTTACGGGTATCCTTTTTTGTATTTCATTCTTAATGATGTCTCAAACAAAACCTGTACAGAATACATTGAAAGCTTCTGTTGAACGCGGGAAAAAAGTATATACGGAAAGGTGCCTCACCTGTCACCAGGCAGATGGCGGCGGCGTTCAGAACATGAACCCGCCTCTTATAAAAACAAAATGGGTTTTGGGAGATAAAACGCAGCTCATCACCATTGTTTTGAAAGGACTGAATACCGGCGTTGTGATCGATGATATCGAATATCATAATGTAATGGCATCGCATGCTGATTTAACCGATTTGCAAATTGCAGACGTACTCACGTATGTCCGCAATAGTTTTGGCAACAAAGCAAAAGCAATAACATCGGCAGAAGTAAAGGCAGTGCGTGCAAAGCTGAAGTGATTTTTTATGTACTTAGCGACATTGCTACTATTAAGCATCGTTGCGCCTGCCTGCCGGTAGGCAGGTCGCACACTTGTACTGTAGAGATGCTCTTCAGCAATGTGTAATATATTTTAATAAGGCAAATGAATTTATTAGTCATCTTCAACGATGGCTAATTTTTATAAACCAAACTAATGAAACGGATTTTATTTATCGATCGTGATGGCACATTAATAAAAGAAGCACCACCAACTTACCAGATCGATTCATTTGAAAAATTGGAATTCTATCCTTACGCATTTGAATTCATGACGAAGATCGCGCAGGAATTCGATTACGAATTGATCATGGTTACCAACCAGGATGGGTTGGGCACTCCATCATTTCCTGAAAATACATTTTGGCCCGTGCAGGAATTTGTAATGAAGGCATTGAAAAATGAAGGCATCCGATTTAGTGCAGTCCATATCGATAAAACATTTGCAAAAGAAAACGCACCAACACGCAAACCGGGCATCGGAATGTTACTCGAATACTTCAATGCCGATAAGTACGATATCAAAAATTCTTTCGTGATCGGCGACCGTATCACCGATGTGCAACTCGCTAAAAATCTTGGCTGCAAAGCTTTCTGGCTGAATAACGAACCCGGGCTCGGCGGTAAGGAAGTGAACAATTCATTAGATGAACTTCAATCTACCATTGCTTTGGAAACAACGGAATGGAGCAAAATTTATGAATACCTGAAGCTGGGATTACGGCATGTTGTTCATGAGCGCAATACAAACGAAACGAAGATCAGTATTGATTTAAATGTTGATGGCAGTGGTAAAGCTTCGATAACAACAGGCCTTGGTTTTTTTGATCACATGCTTGAACAGATCGCTCGCCACGGAAAAATGGATCTGAATATTGTTGTTGATGGCGACCTGCATATTGACGAGCATCACACGATCGAAGATACAGGCATTGCCCTTGGGGAAGCATTTGCAAAAGCGCTTGCTGATAAACGAGGCATGGAGCGTTATGGTTTTGCATTGCCAATGGATGAAGCAGATGCAAAAGTGCTGATTGATTTTGGCGGAAGAAACTGGATCGTTTGGGACACGGAATTCAAACGGGAAAAAATAGGGGAGATGCCGACAGAAATGTTCTTCCATTTTTTCAAATCATTCTCCGATGCGGCAAAATGCAACCTGAATATTGAATGTAAAGGCGAGAATGAACACCACAAAATTGAAGCAATATTCAAAGCATTTGCAAAAGCAATACGCATGGCCGTTAAACGCGACCCGTTGAGCAATTACCTGCCAAGCACGAAAGGACTGCTATGATAATGCTCAATGTAAAAATTGCTCAATGACTCAATGAAAGAACCTTGATTAAGTAAAGAGTGTACAGACTTTAAAGAATTGAGCAATTAAGCTATTTTCAAATTTTCAAATTATTTAAAATGTCAATCAAAACATCATTTATTGGAGAACTTAAAAGCGAATCTGCAAATACAAAAAAAATATTGGAGAAAGTTCCGCTGGAAAAAGCGGGTTGGAAACCTCATGAAAAATCAATGAGCATTGGAAGGCTGGCAACGCACATTGCAGAGACAAGCCATTGGATTTTTCGCATACTCGAAGCGGATGAATTTGATTTTGCTGCTAATGCGTTCACTCCACGGGTTGCAAAATCGACGGAGGAGTTGATGGAAATTTTTAATACCAATATTTCTAAGTCAATTGCTGCATTGGAAAATGCAAGTGATGATGATCTGGAAAAAAACTGGACCTTGAAACGCGGGGAACATATTGTTTTTTCAATTCCTAAAAAAGTCGCTATTCGCGGATGGGGATTTAATCACACTGTGCATCACCGTGGACAACTTTCCGTTTATCTTCGTTTGCTTGATATTGCCGTTCCGGGAATGTACGGGCCAAGTGC
>JAFEAE010000018.1 GCA_018266575.1 Bacteroidota bacterium | reverse complement strand
CCACTCCTTACCAACAGCAATGGGTAAACGAAGTTGTTGACTGGAAGATATAATATCAATTGAAAATTGCCATTATTTCGCAGCCTTTGCCCACGCTGGCTTTTTACTCAATACTTTTTTGTAGATAGTACAAGTTTCAATATGCGCTCCGGGCAGGTAACCGGTACTCATTAAAAATTCATTTACGATCTCGCCGCCTGTAAATTTGAAAGTTTGCTTGAACAATTTCATCCATTCTTCTTTTGTTTTAGGATGATGATGATCCAGCCATTTTTTAAAAGAGCCAAATTCTTTTTGCAATGCTTTAACGCGCCTTGCATTTTCAATTGTAGCTGCAACTTTTAACCGGTTGCGGATAATGCCTTCATCACTCAATAAACGTTTGACTTGTTTTTCTCCATAGCGGGAAACTTTATCAATATCAAAATTGTCGAACGCTTTAAAAAAATTATCTTTCTTTTTCAGGATCGTCGTCCACGATAAACCCGCCTGGTTAATTTCCAGGATCAGCCTTGCAAATAATTCATTATCGTCGTATATCGGGTAACCGTATTCCTTATCATGATAATGCACGTGCACATTATTTTTATCCATCTTCAGTACAACTTCGCAATAAGACATATTGAATACTATTTCAATTATCAGGGATAAGAAGGCAAATCCTATACAAATATAAAACCCCGATGTGAACCGGGGTTGTGTGGGAGTTGACGGGATCGAACCGCCGACCCTCTGCTTGTAAGGCAGATGCTCTGAACCAGCTGAGCTAAACTCCCATTTTATTGGGAGTGCAAAGATACATTCTATTATTTTACTGCAAAATTTTTTTAGAGGAAACTTTAAAACTGCATTAGCGCTATTTTCAGTATAACTTCCGCCCTAACCTGAATTCTTTCGGAAATAGCTAAATAACCAGAATGCATTTTTGTACTAAGCTTTTGTGTTACTATTAAACATCGTTGTGTCACTCACTTGTACTGCAGCAATTCTATTGAGCAATGGCTGATTTTCGATTATACATTACTGTTAGCTACAGTTGGTCCATAAAAGCGGGGATGACCATAAATTTCAAATTCAATGTCAGGCGATACAGATTACGTGGGTGAAAATCAAGCCCAACTGCTGGCGCGTGTGCTTCGCCTGTACAACCAGAATGCTTTTGAATTTATATTTTCTACTAATAACATGGATTGGTAATTTATTAGCAGGTATGATTAGCAATAATGTATAGTCGAAGATAATAATTCATCGGCGCGGGCTTGTTTAAAATTTATTAATTTATACTAAGTGTAAATTTTTTTAATAATCCATTATTTATATATAAATCCGACTTAACTTATATATTATTAAACTCCAAAAACTTTCTTATGAGACTAATTAAATATTTCTCCATCTTCGTTTTGTTTACACTTCCATTATCTCTATTTGCAAATGATTATATATTAACTGACACATTAAAACCAAAGAAAAAACTAAAGAAAACTATATCAAAGCCCCATTATGCAAGTGCCATTTTACCAATTCCAGTTGACGCAAGATCTCTTCAGGTTAGAAATAATCTTGGCTGGGAGTGGATGCAAAAAAAACATAGCAGTTTCTTTGGCGACCTTATCAGTAATCTCAATCCAATAAATAACCCTGTAACTAGATTTATATTTGGTCCAGATAAAATTAATCTCTTAGACTCGGTAAATCTTAAAGAAGATATCGACTATTATATGTTAGATGCTTTACGAGTTTATATTTTTAGCCCTGCAAGTAATCCTATTGGCGAAATATGGGAAAATCAAACCAATGATGCAGTTAGAAAATTATACGGAGATTATTTGTTAGATTATCATGATTCAACGTTTTGGAAATTAGCATTAACCGCTTCAATAGATAATAGAGGGGGTGACATACAAAAATGCAAGGAAGCATTTGATTTTATTAGCGCAAATGGTCATCCATACATAAGCATAGCAAAAGAGGCTATTAAAAAAGGCAGAGACGATTACGCTTTATTTATTCTTATGTATAAAGAAAGACACAATATGGACGCCTGCACTTGGATACGAGCCACATATAGGGACAATAGGCAAGCTTTTATTGATCTATTGTTCAAATATTGATAATTGAACTAGGCAAGAAATTTCTACAACAAAATTCAAAGGTCATAATCATTTTTTGCCCGTCACCTACAATAGTTTTACAAATCTTCCAGTTCTAAAGGATCAATTGTTTTATTTTCTTAGGATGAATCGGTAAGAGTAGCACTGCTAAGATAGCCTCCCGTATCACACTCTCTTACGCCGTTGTTGGTGTTATGCATCATCTTTGTAGAGAGCTTCACCAGCAACTTCAATTTATTTATATATTATAATGCTCAAGAAATCCAAATTCATCATCAAGTCCTTTTTCTTATAATCTTGCAGGCGAATATCTATATTCTTCAGGTAATAATCAAAGCCCCGCTTTGCATCAGTTGAAAAGCAAGTATTCAGGTTTTTGCAAGAATATCCGAGAAATGTTGCCGACCCTATTTTATTAATCAATCCAATCTATTTCTATCAAACCTGCTATATTTGCAGTCCATTTGTCTTCGTAGCTCAGTTGGTAGAGCAGCTGACTCTTAATCAGCGGGTCCAGAGTTCGAGTCTCTGCGAGGACACAGTATCAAAAAGCCATACTTGCATATGGCTTTTGTTATTTTATTGAAGAGGTTTCTTAATATCCAGCACTTCCACATCAAATAACAAAATACTGTTCGGTGGAATTTTTTCAGCCCTGGCACGAATGGAATAACCTAATGCTGAAGGAATGATCAACCTGATCTTACCGCCTTTTTTGCATTTTACCAATCCATATTGCCAGCCTTTGATCAGTTTATTCAATGGAAAAGTTGCCGGTTTATCTTTTGTTGCATCAAATGTTTCTCCGTTTAGTATCCAGCCTTTGTAGTTCACCGTCAGCGTATCATTCACGTTCACAAAACCGCCATCACCTTCTTTGAGTAATTTATAAAATACTCCATTGATGCTTCCGGTTGTATCCAATTTTCCTGCAGCGATTGAATCGAAAATTAATTTCTTATCGCTTTCTGTTTGCGATGCACTGTCAGCATTTTTATAGAGGTCGATATTTGGTTTTTCAGTTGTGCTGATACGCTCGAATCTTTCACCATATTTTGTATTTACATTTTTAAAACCTCCGTTCCATAAATAAAAAGAATTGTTTTCTGTTCCGCCGCCAAAGTCAAGCCGGTCAAGCGCTTTGCCTGTTGCATCGCAGGAAAATGTTGCGGCGGTTAACGGTTTCCAATCTCCGTTTTCAGTTCTTATCCATTGATTATTGTAATATGCTTTACGGTAAAGATTTCCGTTCACTCCCCAGAAGTCTTCCAGGAACGAATACAGATGTGTGAGATATTTTCCATCCTTCGGCGATTTAAAACTTGCGATCAGTTTCCATTTTTGTAATTCAGGAATAAAAAAGTAGCCGGTATAAATTGTACTGTTTGTTGCACTGTCGGGTAATGCTGTCACATAAAATTTATAGGTCTCTCCTGCTTTCCAGTTATATACTAAATGACTGTGCCCGCCTGTTCCTTCATTGCCAAAATCGCCGGCAATTACATTTTCGCCTTTCCCAAAAAGTTTCACACGATTTTCATCATTTACTTTATTCCGGTCAACAGCTTCGTTACCTGCATCCCAAACAGAAAAGATAATCCGGCGTTCTGTTTCACTGTTCACCTGCATTCCGAAATACCCTCTTGCAAATCCGCATGCCATAAAATAACTATATAGCTGATCAGAATTTTGCGGCACAGTCACTTCATTATAAAACGCAACTGCTTTTGCAGTGTCAGCCAACGGATACATTAAATGCACAGAAGCCGCATTGCGTCTTGGTTTCAGGTTGGCGTGCATATCTTTCGCAGCATCGCCGCTTAATTCGAGCGATTGGATATCTGCAATTACAGAACTGCTTTTTGCTGATTGATTTTGTGCACCTGAAATTTCTATTTCATAAAATCCGGGAGTTGAAATATTAACCGGCCCTGTTTTTACTTTTACGAATTGCGAATTTTCCGGAACGGCAACATCAAAAGTTTTTCCTGCAACTTTTACTTTGATATGGTTTCCGGTAGCTTCAGTTTTGAGCAATAACGCAACACTTAATTTACCTGTATTCTTCAAATAACAATAATAATGGAGCCGTTGATTTTTATCGCGCCAGTTTTGTACGCCGGTTTTACTGTTAAACAAATCGCCTTCATCATCTTCATTTGTTTGCTCTAACGGTGTTGCATAACCGGTAAATGCTGGAATGGAAAATAAGTTTTGTGCACTGAGTTTATTTGTCGCAAGAAATAACAAAAACAAAAAAGGATAATGAATAGAACGCTTCATGATATCTGTTTATGAATATCAAACATACTGAAAAGAAAAAACAGAATATGTAAATACAAAAAAACTAAATATTTCACGCAAAGGCGCCAAGGTGCAACGAGTTTCCTGACGACATACTAGCTTTACGCTTTTGCGTGAAAAGAAAATCTGCAAATCATAAGACCAGAGCTCAATAGTAGCACTACAGATGAAAGTAGTGCGACGCAACGATGATGAAGAACGAACAAATGCCGGAAACAAAAAATAAGGAATAAGAAATGAGAAAGTGAAGATCGAATTTCAGAACTGAAAACTCTGAACTGACGACTGAATACTATATCTAACAAATTGTACATCTCAAATTGTAAATGTAATTGTCACACCGGAACGCTCAGAGAAATTCCAATATTGAACCGGGTGATGAAACATCTATGATAGCAATCAGGTAACAATGAAAAGAACTCTATTGGTGTCCGTTAAAAAACGTCAAATGGAAGGTAAGAATCGTGCATGTCCCTGAATTTGTTTTCGGCAAAAGCTATTGGCCTTTATCTATTATATCCTTGATTATAAATTATTGTAATAGTTAAAAACTCTTGTTGCATCTTCCGGGGACTTGCATTTCAGGTTAAGGTCGTTAATAAATTTTTGTACGGCTTCTTTTTTATCATATAAAAACCCTAGTAAAAAATCTTTGCCTTTATTCCACTTCTCCATGTGCGGGTGCCCGTTGTTATAGGCAAAAACGTAATAGGTAGTTAAAGCTATATACTGTTTATCCATCGCTGTTGCCGTAGGTGAATTCTGTTCTACCAGCTTCTTGGATGTAAATTTTAAAAACACTGCTCTTCCTGAAGTCAGTTCCTGGTACAATGTTGTCTCGTCGTTATGCTCAACAGGAGGATACCCTAAACTAAATACAACAGTATCTATATTGCCCGATTTCGTAGTATTAAAAAGATAAAGTTTTTTAATATACGGTTTTGATGCAACAAGTTCCGTTGAATCGGAAGTTTTAAAATATATATTATTTGTCGCCAGGTTTATTCTTGTTTCAACCCCGTTATAACCGACCCCGTTTTTCAGAATAATCATGGAATGGGAAAAGGTATCCACAAAAAAAGGAGAACCTTTAATGTGCGGATCATTCGCAATTGTAAAATCAATTTTTGTGCTCAGCGCATCACCGAGGTTAAATTCTGTGCGCATGTTTGTAGTTGCCCCTAAATTAACAGTAGCCATATTTGCAGAGGACATATTCGGAGCAGAAGAAGTTTGCGAATAAGATGATATGCAGCATAATAATACGCAAGTTGAACATATAAGAACATATCTCATAACAAGTAGTTTCCCTAATTTACGTTTTTTTATCCAGTAAACCTTCGCCGTTTTTATTTACTTCGCAAGCGGATTTATACACAGCCGCAAGAGCAGTCGGCTCCTGCAGTTTTTAGCACTGATGTATTGGCAAAAACTACCAATAAGCAACAGATGAAGTATAAATGGCCGCAGTGTTACATTAATTATATTTATGTTTGTAATTCACCTAAACTTAATAGCTAATAGCTCATACCTAACATCATGAAATATTTTTTTAGTTTTTTTCTTATGCTTTTATGCTATTCATTAGTTGGGCAGCAAGCCGTGAACTATGGAAATAATCCCGCTGCAGGTAAATTCTATAATGTACGTGGCATTAATATGTATTGTGAAATTTATGGTGAAGGAAAACCGCTGTTATTGATCCATGGGAACGGAGGATCGATCAGCGCTTTTAAAAACAATATTCCGTATTTCTCCAAAAAATATAAAGTTATTGCGTTAGATAGCCGATCGCAGGGAAAAACTATTGACACCAATGATTCATTAAGTTTTGAAATGATGGCGGATGATGAAGCTGCTCTGTTAGATGCACTTCATATTGATTCGGCCTATGTAATTGGCTGGAGTGATGGCGGCATTAATGCATTATTGCTCGCAATACGTCATCCCGAAAAAGTGATCAAACTTGTGTCAACCGGTGCTAATTTATGGCCGGATACCACAGCTTTAGTAATGACCACCGAAGAATGGAAACAAGGCCAACTAATGATAGATACCATGCATGCAGATAAATTAACCGGCAAGAAAAAAAATGACTGGAAAATGTTTTTGCTCGATTGGTTCCAGCCAAATATTTCGTTGCAGCAATTGCATGCGATCAAATGCCCGTCGTTGATCATTGGCGGCGACCATGACGTTATCCATACTGAACATACGGTGCTCATCTCTCAAAATATCCCCAATGCATATTTGTGGATATTGCCGAACTCCGGCCACGGAACATTGATCGAGCATAAAGATGAATTCAATAAAAAGGTGGATGAATTCTTTTCAACACCTTTTGTAAAAAGATAACTGACATTAAACACTTCTCATTTTCGTACATACTTTGCCGTTATATCTAAGAAAGGAATTTGCTTTATTACAACTTAAAGCATAATTACCCGGATAAGCATGATTTTTTTATGAATGGTTGATGGTATTTGGCAATTCTGTTTATATTTAATTTTTGCATCAAAACATTTAGATCACATGATAATTCATTTTAATAAACTGCTCATGAAAAAGCTCCTCATCTGCACTGTACTTTTAGCGACAGTTGCTATCAGCCAGGCACAGAAGAACTGGCCATCCAATATTTTCTTTACCAAATTAGATAATGGCTTGCAGGTACTTGTACTTGAAGATGCATCTGTTCCGCTTGCTACTGTAGAAATTGCGGTCCACAATGGCGCTTTTACTGAAGACACTGCGTACAATGGTTTATCACATTTGTATGAACACATGTTCTTTAAAGCAAATAAAGATATTCCTTCACAGGAAAAATATTTAGACCGAATACACGAATTAGGAATTGTTTTTAACGGAACCACAGGCGATGAACGTGTGAATTATTTTTTTACACTCGGTAGCAAACAGGTTTCTGAAGGTTTGAAATTTTTAAACAGTGCCGTTCGATATCCATTGTTTTTGCAGGAAGAAATGAAAAAGGAAAACCCTGTTGTAGACGGCGAGTTCCAACGTGCGGAAAGCAACCCGGGTTTTGCATTGTTTGATAAATACAATCACAAAATGTGGGGCAATTTATACTCCAGGAAAAATGCAATCGGAGATCACCAGGTTATCCTTACATGTACCCCTGAAAAAATGCGCACGATAAAAGACAAATATTATTACCCAAATAATTCTTTGCTGCTTGTTGCAGGAGCAGTTAACCACGAAGATATTTTCCAAAAGGCAAAGGAAATTTTTGGTGACTGGAAGCCGAGTGATTTTGACCCTTTTCAAAAATGGCCAATACCTGAATTTGCTCCGCTGAATACAAAAGACAGTTTAAGTTTTGTTGTTACCAATCCAAATGCACGGGTTCCCGTTTTATTGATGGGATGGCACGGTCCGGATACAAGAAATGATGTGAAAGGAACAGTCGTAGCCGATGTATTTTCCTTTATCCTAAATCAAAAAAGTTCAAAATTTCAAAAAGCGCTTATCGATAGTGGCTATGCATTAGCAGCCAATCTGAATTATCAAAGTGCAAAATATGTAGGACCGATCACCTTGCAATATGTGCCCAACCCGGGAAAATTCAACGACGCGTTCAGGGCATTGCAAAAAGAGATCGACCAGTTTGATGCACCGGATTATTTTACAGACGAACAGTTGGAAACCTCAAAAATAAAATTAGCCAACAATGAAAAATATGGTGAAGAAGTAACCACACAATACATCCATACACTTTCATTCTGGTGGTGTTCTGCATCCCTCGATTATTATTTCAATTATATCAGCGAGATCAAAAAAGTCACAAGACGGGATATTATCGATTATGTTCATAAATATATCAAAGGGCAGCCTTGCGTGAAAGGGTTATTACTTAACCAAAGCATGCAGGACAAATGGAAAGTAACCGATCTTGATAATTTGTTCAAATAAAATCATTCATAGAAAAATATTAGTTATGAAAACGTTTTTAAAAATATATTCCTGCCTCATTTATGGGATACTGGTTACCGTTAGTTCTTTTGCACAGGGCAGCACCAAAGAAGTAAATTACGAAGGCTTAAAAGTGATCATTAAAAGAGTGCCGAAAGAAGTGGTAACGGCCAGCCTGTTCATCCGCGGCGGTGTCTCTAATATTAATAGTGACCAGCAGGGCATCGAGCCATTGGCGCTTTCACTGGCCGTACAAGGCGGCACCAAAAAATTAGATAAAAACGCATTTTCCGCACTCGCAGATAAATTAGGCACCAACTTCAATTCCTCTGCCAGCAAGGATTACAGTTCCATCACAATGACTTGCCTTAAAGAAAACTGGAGCCAGAGCTGGGACATGTTTACCGATGCAATCCTTAATCCTGCAATGGATGAACAGGAGTTTGGAGTGATCAAACAACAAATGATCGCTGCTGCAAAACAAACAGATGCTAACCCTGATGCTTACCTGAGAAAGATCGCAACGCAACAGATATTCAAAGGCACAGTGTACGAATACATGCAAAACGGAACACCGGAAACACTGGAAAAAATAACACTGCCGGATGTAAAAAATTATTACGCAAAATTATTAGGCAAGAAAAAATGCTACCTCGTTGTAGTTGGCGATATTGATGAAAAAGACCTTCTCGACAAAATGAAAAACACCCTCGCAAAATTACCAGAAGGCACATTGCCGCCAAAACCAGTACTGGCAGGTGTTACAAAACCAGAAATAAATATCAGCGACAGGAGCATCGCCACAAACTATATAGCAGGTTCAGTAAATGCGCCGAAATATTTTTCGCCTGACGGGCCCTTATTTGAATTCGCGATGCGTATTTTATATGATCGCTATTTTGTTGAACTCCGGACAAAAAGAAGCTTGTCGTATGCGCCTGCAGCCATATACAATAAAAGCCAGATCAACAGCCCAACGGCATTGTTATACATTTCCACCATTGACCCGAAACAATCTCTGGAAGTGATGACCGATATCATCAATGACATCAAGAAAAACGGGTTCACTGCAAAAGAAGTGGAAGACAAAAAGAAAGAATACCTCACTACCTATTATATGACCAACGAAGCAAGCACATCTCAGGCAAATATGCTTGGTTTCTGTGAAGCATCTGGAGACTGGCGCATTTTTGACGCCATCAACAGTAAAATTGACAATGTAAAAACAGAAGACCTTAATCACGTTTTCGACAAATACATGAACAACATCGCCTGGACGTATCTCGGCAAAAAAGAAAAAGTCACAGAAGAAGATTTCAAACAACCGGTTGCTACCAAAGAAAAATTGCCGGCATCAAAAGTACTTAAACAGAAAAAAGAATAGCTAATGCGTATATATTCCGCATTAGGTGGCATTATTGGGTGGTTCGCAGTGATCACCCAATTTTTCCTGATGTTGGAAAACAGGGTTGCGCCTATAACGGAGACCATTATGCGCTTTCTGAGCTTCTTCACCATACTTACAAATACACTTGTTGCACTTACGTTCACATTTATTGCAATCAATTCCTCTTTGTCAATAAAAAAATTTCTTTCCAAGCAAACCACTCTTGCGGCAACCTGTGTTTATATTGTTGTAGTCGGGCTGATATATAACTTAATCCTACGCTCATTGTGGCAACCAACAGGTATGCAAAAAATTGTTGATGAACTTTTGCATTCGGTAATGCCAGTCGTATTTCTGTTGTTCTGGATAATTTTCATTCCAAAAAGCAAATTGAAATGGGGTTCGGTTTTTCCCTGGTTATTATACCCTTTTTTTTATGCAATATTTGTGGCGATCCGCGGTGCATTCTCCGGTTTTTATCCTTACCCGTTTATTGACGTAACCAAAATCGGTTATGCAAAATTTTTTATAAACAGTTTATTAATCACAGTTCTATTTCTTTTTCTATCCTTATTGCTCGTCGGAATCACTAAAATCTTCACAAATAAGGCGGCAGTATAACTATCATATATAACCGAAAATATTTTGATACCAGCTTCGGTAACTCCGGTTGAACATTCTTGCGTCGCAATCCGTTCATCAGTTGAGCTACTATTAAGCTGTGGTATTCTCCGCCAGTGCATTATAAAAATAATTTTCCCGCAATCGACGCAGATTATTTCGCGGATTTTCGCAAATCCGCGAAATAATCTGCGGGGAAAATTTATTACACATCAAGACCTGTCAGGTTTTAAAAACCTGACAGGTCGTTTAAGATGGAGAAATTTTAAAATCTAATTTGAGAGTTGCCTTCATTCCTGTCACGCTATAAGCGGCAGAAATCCCATTTACCTGCAATAATACATTTATAACAGGCCGCCCCTATTTCTTAAAACTGATCCTGTACGCCACCGCATGTTCCGAAGGATATTTTTTAGAAGGTTCAATCACTAATGCATCCGCTTTCTGCGACCATTTTACTTTTTCATCGCTGCCGATCATTTCTACTTTCTCTACTATTCCATTCTTCGCATTTAAACCCATGTTTTTGATCATTGTATTTTCAACAGGCAAGCCTAACGTAATAGCATACACGAAATTATTTTTCACCGTAAACCTTATATCTTTTGCATTAAACGGTATTTTCTGGTCGGCAAACTGGCCACTTGCCGACTCTGTCGGGCCTTCGCCAAATATTTTCCACGGCCTTGTACCATAAATTGATTCGCCATTTATGTCCAGCCACTTGCCGGTACCAAGCAGCGTTTGCGTTTCTTCATCCGTGATCGTACCATCCGAACGTGGGCCGATATTCAGCAATAAATTGCCGTTCTTGCTAACAATGTCTATAAGGTTGGTAATAACATAACGGGCATCCTTAAACGTATTTCCGGCTGCATATCCCCAGGAATTATTTCCTATTGCATCATCTGTCTGCCAGGCCATCTCCCTGATCCCGCTGAGTTTCCCACGTTCAAGGTCAAGCACCGCTGTGCCATCAGGGAAAGCTTTGTTCTTGTAATTCAACACAACCCCTTTGTTCCATTCAATCCCTTTATTATAATAATACGCAGCAAATGATTTCCTGTATGGATCCATTGCAGGTTGTTCTATCCACCAATCAAACCAGAACAATTGTGGCTGGTATTTATCCGCCAGCTCCACGGAACGCAACAGCCAATTGTTCATGTATTCCGGCGATGGAGTTTCGCTTTCTTCTCTTGCCGGTCCATAAAACTCATTGTACTTATCATCCAAAACATCCGACTCAAAATGCCTTCCTCCGTTCATAAAAAACCAATGTTCGATCCGGTGAGACGACAGCCCGAATACCAATCCTTGTTTTTTGATTTCTGCAGCCAGCTCCCCTACTACATCGCGGTGCGGGCCCATTTCAACTGCATTCCATTTTGATAAAGAAGTTTTGTACATCGCAAAACCATCGTGATGTTCTGCAACAGGAACAACATATTTCGCTCCTGCTTTTTTAAAGAGTGTTACCCATGCAACCGGATCGAATTTTTCTGCTTTGAACATCGGTATAAAATCTTTATATCCGAATTTGCTTTGGGGCCCATAAGTCTCTACATGATGCTTAAATTCCTTGCTACCCTGCTGATACATTTCACGCGGATACCATTCACTACCAAAAGCAGGCACGGAATAAACGCCCCAGTGAATGAATATCCCAAATTTTGCATCCCTGAACCAATCAGGGACCTGGTATTTTTTCAGCGATTCCCAGTTAGCTTCATACCTTTCCTGCGCATGAAGCAGTAAAGAGCAATTAAGTAGTGCGACTAATAAAAAGAGAGTAAAGTTTTTTTTCTTTCCTGAATTGTAAATGTGGCAACGCATGTACGATAATTTGAAATTGAAATATTGGTTTATCTGCAATGTGATTTTCCGGGCGGATTAAATGATATTTCCTGGCAGGATATGGCTGCGAAACAAATTAGCTAAACTATTTTAAATAACGTTCAAAACCTGCCCGTTTTTTTGCCACAAGCCCGGTTTCTCAAAATATTTTTTAAAACAAAAATATAAATGTTATTTTGACATTAATAGCTTTATGAAAAAAGATTGCTTTGTTATAGGTGTTGATTACGGCACTGATTCTGTGCGGTCGGTCATTGCAGATGCAAACAACGGGAATGAAATTGCATCTTCTGTTTTCTATTACCCACGCTGGAAAGACGGGTTATTCTGTAATGCTGCATTAAACCAGTTCCGGCAGCACCCGTTGGATTATATGGAAGGTTTGGAATACACCATCAAAAATTGTTTGCAACAGGCAGGCGCCGCAGCTTCCGCTTCCATCAAAGCTATCTCTGTTGATACTACGGGTTCTTCACCTGTTGCTGTTGATGAAAACGGTTCACCATTAGCACTTCTTCCGGAATTCCAAAATAATCCAAATGCCATGTTCGTGCTTTGGAAAGATCACACTTCAGTAAAGGAAGCATTTGAAATAAACGGGCATGCAAAAAAATTCGATACCGATTACCTGCAATTTGTCGGAGGCATATATTCTTCAGAATGGTTTTGGGCAAAATTGTTGCATGTACTTCGAGAAGATGAACAAGTGCGCAGCAAATGTTTTTCGTGGGTGGAACATTGTGACTGGGTTCCTTTTTTATTAACCGGCGGAAAACATGCTTCGCAAATAAAACGCAGCGTTTGTTCTGCAGGCCACAAAGCTTTATGGGCAGCAGGGTTTGGCGGTTTGCCACCAAATGATTTTTTCAGTTCGCTTGACCCTTTGCTTGATGGTTTTACAACAAGATTATTTTCAGAAACGTTTACATCGGATCAATCAGCGGGTATTATATCGAAAGAGTGGGCAGAACGATTAGGATTGAATAGGGCTGTTATTATCGGCATCGGAGCATTTGATGCACACATGGGAGCAGTCGGCGGACAAATAGAATCCTATCATCTGAGCAAGGTGATGGGTACATCAACATGCGACATGCTTGTTGCACCAATGGAAGATGTGAAAGGAAAATTAGTAAGAGGAATTTGCGGACAGGTGCCTGGTTCTGTTATCCCGGGAATGATGGGCATGGAAGCGGGGCAATCTGCTTTCGGTGATGCCTATGCGTGGTTCAGGAATGTGTTGCTATGGCCATTGCAACATACGTTGATGCATTCATCAGTAGTTGATGCGGAAACTGCAAAAAAATTATCGGAAGAAGCAAGCAATAAACTGATTCGTGAATTAAGCAATGAAGCTGCAAAATTGCCTCTTTCAGAAAAAAATGAATTGGCGATCGATTGGCTGAACGGAAGGCGAACACCTGATGCAAACCAGTTATTGAAAGGCGCGATCAGCGGTTTAAGTTTAGGAAGTGATGCACCGAAAATTTTCCGTGCTATTGCTGAGTCTACTTGTTTTGGAGCCAAAGCGATTGTTGATCGTTTTAATAATGAAGGCATTACTGTAAAAGGGTTGATCGGTTTAGGCGGTGTTGCAAAAAAATCGCCGTTCATTATGCAGATGATGGCTGATGTAATGAATATGCCGATACGCATTCATAAATCCGAACAAACCTGTGCTGCAGGTGCAGCTATGTTTGCCGCCACTGCCGCCGGAATCTATGATCGTGTGGAAGATGCTATGCTGGCAATGGGACAGGGATTTGATGCAGAATATAAACCAAACAGTAGTAACGTTGATATATATGCGAAAAGATTTGAAGCATACGAGCAATTAGGCAAGTTTATATCGAATTAGGAATTAATAATTACTAATTAATAATTCCTAATTTTTTATTTTGAAGTTTACATCAAAAGAAAGTTCATGGCAAACCCATATAAACACATCCAGGAAGAAGCATACGAAGCGAATATGCTGTTACCAAAATTAAACCTCGTGATCTTTACGTTTGGGAATGTGAGTGCTGCGGACAGAAACCTCGGTCTATTTGCAATTAAACCAAGCGGCGTTGAATACGAAAAATTATCACCAGCAAAAATGGTGATCGTGGATTTTGATGGAAATGTAGTGAAAGGAAAACTGAGGCCGTCTTCTGATACAAAAACACATGCTGTACTATACAAACACTGGGAAAAAATTAACGGTATAGCACATACGCATTCGTTATATGCAACGGCTTGGGCGCAGTCGCTGAGGGATATTCCCATTTATGGCACAACACATGCAGACCACAACACTTTTGATATTCCCTGCGCCGCGCCGATGAGTGATGAAATGATAAAAGGTGATTATGAATATGAGACCGGTTTTCAGATCATGGATTGTCTGAAAGAGAAAAAAATGAATTATGAAGAAATGGAGATGATACTTGTCGGCAACCACGCTCCTTTTACCTGGGGAAAAACGGCGCACAAAGCAGTTTACAACAGTGCGGTTCTCGAAGCAATTGCACATATGGCATTTGTTACGGAACAGGTTAATCCATCGTCAGCAAGATTGAAAGAAGCGTTGATAAAAAAACATTTTGAAAGGAAACACGGGAAGGATAGTTATTATGGACAAGAGTAAGTCCGAACCTGGATTTATGAGATTTGAATGATTTTGAAGATTATCGTGCAATAATCATATTAATCCTAAAAATCACATAAATCCAGGTTCAGACAATTGCTCAATAGAATATCAACTGTACAAGAGTGCGACGCAACGATGCTGAATAAAGAACAAATGTTTAGTACATAAAATTAAAAATGATGAGCATAAAAGAATTCGAGATCTGGTTTGTGACTGGCAGCCAACATTTATACGGCGAAGATACCTTGAAACAAGTGGCGCAACATTCGCAGGTAATTGCAGAAGCATTGAATACATCGCCGAAGATGCCCGTCAGCATTATATTTAAGCCGACAGTAAAAACACCGGAAGAAATATATAATGTATGTATCGATGCGAACGCTGCAAAAAACTGCATCGGCATTATAACGTGGATGCATACCTTCTCTCCTGCAAAAATGTGGATTGGCGGGTTGAAGATTTTACAAAAACCGTTGTTGCATTTACATACGCAATTCAACCGCGATATTCCGTGGAGTGAAATTGATATGGACTTCATGAACCTTAACCAATCTGCACATGGCGACCGTGAATTTGGATTTATAGTAAGCCGTTTGCGCCGCAATAGAAAAGTTGTTGTTGGCCACTGGCAGGATGAAGAAGTGATCGAGCAACTCTGCAACTGGGCTCGTGTTGCTGCTGCATGGCAGGATTGGCAAGGCGCAAAATTTGTGCGTTTCGGCGATAATATGAGGTACGTTGCAGTAACAGACGGCGACAAGGTGGAAGCGGAATATAAATTTGGTTATTCCGTCAACACACATGGAATTGGCGACCTTGTAAAAGTGATCGATGAAGTGAGTGATGCGTCTGTTGACGCATTGGTGAAAGAATATGAAGAGAAATATAAAGTGGCTGATGCATTACGAAAAGGAAATGAAAAACATACCTCTCTGAGAGAAGCTGCAAAAATAGAAATTGGCTTGCGTGCATTTCTGGAAAATGGAAATTTCAAAGGCTTTACAGATACGTTTGAAGACCTGCACGGAATGGTTCAGTTGCCTGGAATTGCTGCGCAACGTTTGATGGCAGATGGTTATGGTTTTGCCGGCGAAGGTGATTGGAAAACAGCAGCGTTGGTGCGTGCGATGAAAACAATGGCAGCAGGTTTGCCCGGTGGCAATTCATTCATGGAAGATTATACTTATCATTTTGATCCGAACAATCCGCTGGTATTGGGATCACACATGCTGGAAATTTGCGAGAGCATTGCAGATGGAAAACCATCCTGTGAAATTCATCCTTTAGGAATTGGAGGCAAAGCCGATCCTGTGCGATTGGTTTTTAATTCTGCAGCTGGCCCTGCGATCAATGCATCAGTTATTGATATGGGAAACCGTTTCCGTTTGCTGGTGAACGAAGTGGTTGCTGTTGCACCGATACAGGGTTTGCCTAAACTTCCTGTAGCACGAGTATTGTGGAAACCTTATCCTGATATGAAAACAGGATGCGCTGCATGGATACTTGCAGGTGGCGCACATCACACCTGCTATAGCCAGAATTTATCTGCAGAACAATTACAGGATTTTGCAGAAATAGCAGGAATAGAATTTGTATTGATCGGAAAGAAAACCGATCTCTATTCTTTTAAAAATGAATTACGTTGGAATGAAGTGTATTACAGGTAGTTTTTTTCGCAACAGCGCAGCGGCGCAAAGGACGAATTTCATTTTTCATTTTTAATCAATTGAACTCAAAGTATGTTTACTTTGAGTTTTATTTTTACGCTGAGGTATGCCATGTCTGTGAAACCAGGATAAATTTTATCAGCGTGATTCAGACATGGCATACCTGAAAATCTCTGCGTACCGTGTGCCTCTGCGTGATCTATTTTTAAAATACCATTTACATGCAACAGAAATTTTTCTACATCCCATTTATTTTTTTCTTGCTTGTCGCAAGAATTTCTGCGCAACAAATACAAACGCTTGTATCTGCCGCTAACAAAACTTCTTTGCGTGGCCTGAGTGTTGTTTCCAATAAAATCATCTGGGTGAGCGGAAGCAAAGGAACAGTAGGCAGATCAACAGATGCGGGAAAAACATGGCAATGGATGACGGTGAAAAATTTCGAGACAAAAGATTTTCGTGATATTGAAGCATTCGATAAAAACACTGCGGTAATCATGGCGATTGCAGAACCGGCAGTGATCTTAAAAACCACAGACGGCGGAAAGAATTGGAAAACTGTTTTTACAGATTCAACCAAAGGAATATTTTTAGATGCGATGGAATTCTGGAATGATGTAAGCGGCATTGCAGTCGGCGATCCTATCGATGGGAAATTTTATATCATCAGGACATTCAGCAGCGGAGATCATTGGCAAAAAATTCCGGATAATAAATTACCAACTGCAGAAACAGGTGAAGGATGTTTTGCATCGAGCGGAACAAATGTGCGTGCCCTGAATAAACAGGAAGCTTGCTTCATCAGCGGCGGTTTAAGATCGAGATTATTTATCCGCGATCAGAAAATTGATCTGCCAATAATCCAGGGCAGGGAAAGTACAGGCGCAAATTCTGTTGCGATTGCTGATCATAAAAAATTAAAACATAGCAAACATATCATTATTGTTGGTGGCGATTTTGCAAAAGACACTTCAACAGAAAAAAATTGTTGCATCAGTGACGATGCAGGCAAAACCTGGACCACTCCTGCCACTCCGCCGCATGGTTACAGAAGCTGTGTTGAATTTATTACGAAAGAAAAACTGATCTGCTGCGGAACGTCTGGTATTGATATTTCTGAAGATGGCGGAATGAACTGGAAATTAATTTCCACAGAAAGTTTTCATGTGTGCAGAAAAGCAAAAAAGGGAAACACTATTTTTCTTGCAGGCACCGGTGGAAAAGTTGCAAAATTAATCTGGGAAAAATAATTTAGCTTGCTTAAACCCTGCCGCAAAAATCAAGTCTATCAGCTAACCCGTTTTGAGTCCCTGGAAAATTCAAACTAATTCATGCAATATGAAACTCGGCAGGCGTTCAGCAATGAGCGCCTGTCACATTTCAGTCCGCAGTTATCAGTATTCAGTCCACAGCGCAGAAAAAAATTTAGTATTCACCATTGACCATTCACAACTCACAAACAATATTCACATCTTGTTAATAAGTTATGTGCTGATAATCCAACTTCATTTATTTAAATTTGAAAAGAATGAACAACATGATGACAACTGTTGTTATAGTATTGAAAACCTAAAAAGACCTGAATTTGACTGAAACAATAATCAACCTGGAAACTGTTAACCCTATTGAATTTTTTGGCGTTAACAATGGCAAGTTAGATATCCTGAAAAAAAAATTCCCTCTTCTAAAAATTTTATCACGCGGCACACAGATTAAGCTAAGCGGCGCTCCCGAACAAATAGAATCTGCAAAAGAAAAAATTGATTTACTTGTACAATACCTCGAACGTAATGGGCATGTAAGTGAAAATTATTTCGAACAGATTTTAGGCGGCGATGACGCTGAAACTGTTGATCATTTTGTGGACAGGCACCCGAATGATATTTTGGTGTTTGGCCCGAACGGTAAAACAGTTCGTGCAAGAACAGTGAACCAGAAAAAAATGGTTGCAAGTGCAGATAAGAATGATATCGTGTTTGCAATCGGCCCGGCAGGTACCGGCAAAACATATACAGCCGTGGCATTGGCTGTGCGTGCATTGAAAAATAAAATGGTGAAGAAGATCATCCTCACCCGCCCTGCTGTTGAAGCTGGTGAAAGCCTGGGATTTCTTCCGGGAGATTTGAAAGAAAAGATCGATCCGTATCTGAGGCCATTATATGATGCATTGGATGATATGATCCCTGCCGACAAACTGGGTTATTATATGAGCACACGCACTATCGAAATTGCGCCGCTTGCATATATGCGTGGTCGTACGCTCGACAATGCATTTATTATTTTGGATGAAGCGCAGAATGCTACTGACCTGCAGATAAAAATGTTCCTCACTCGTATTGGTGCAAATGCAAAAGCAATTATCACTGGAGATTTAACGCAGATCGATCTTCCTAAAAATCAAAAAAGCGGGTTGGCAAAAGCATTGTACATCCTGAAAAATATTGACGGCATTGCACATATTGAACTGGATGAAGAAGATGTTGTCCGCCACCGCCTCGTAAAAGCAATTATCAAGGCATACGAAAGAGATAAAAACGTTGATCCCGGCCCTGCTTTCGATAACAAATAATCATCGAACCTTCTTGACAAACTACCCGGAGCCTGCGGAAATATCTGCAGGCTTTTTTACATTTGCAGCATGAAGAAATTATTTATCCCGGTGATTTGTGTTGTTATGGCTGCGTGCAATAACAGCAACAGTTATAAAAAAGCAGACGATGCACAGGAAGCAGGAAGGGAATTTATCCGCGGCTCCCTCGACGGGGATTATGATAAAGCAAGGTTTTATTTGTATGCCGATTCTACCAATAAATTTTTATTGGATAGCTGGAAAAGCTCCTATGACCGTTTATCTGCAGAAGAAAAACAAAAATATAAAGATGCAGATATTATAGTGTTGAATGTGCATCCGGAAAATGATTCCGTTACCACATACAAATATTTCAACAGTTATAAAAAAGACACCACAACGTTAAAGGTTTTACGCATCGAAGGGTATTGGTTTGTTGATCTCAAAGAAATGATCAAATAAAACATTACCGTTTTCTGATTATATTTGCTTTCCAAGGAAATGGTGTCTTCCTCATAACCGTCAGCCAACCGGCAGGCTAATGGCGCCTACAAAATGTAAACAATAAACATTATTGTAGGTATGCATTATTTTAAAAAACGTTCCGAGCATCTTTCCATTGCACTTCATCTTGTTAAATGGACAATCTACATCATCCCCATTTCTATTGCAGTAGGTTCAGCAGTTGCATTATTTCTATGGCTGCTTGAAAAAGCCACGCAAATACGATGGAACAATGAATGGCTGCTATTTCTGTTGCCACTGGCTGGTATCGTCATTCATTTTCTATATAATCTCTGGGGAAAAAATTCCGATAAAGGCAACAATCTCCTGATGGATGAGATACACAAACCCGGCGGGGGCGTTCCGAGGCGCATGGCTCCGTTGATCCTGTTAAGTACGGTTATCACCCATGTGTTCGGAGGTTCTGCAGGAAGAGAGGGCACGGCCGTGCAAATGGGCGGCAGCATTGCAAGCATGTTCGGCAGTTGGTTTGGATTGAAAGATATCGACATGCGCATCATACTGACAGCAGGTATTGCTGCAGGCTTCGGTGCAGTATTCGGTACCCCATTAACCGGGACCATTTTCGCGATGGAAGTATTGACAATCGGGAAAATTCAATACGATTCATTGCTACCCTGCCTCGTTGCGAGTGTTATCGGCGACATTACTTGTTATGCCTGGGGCATTCATCATACACAATATGCAATACTATTTACCGAAACAAAAAATTCTTCCTGGCTGCATATTGATCTGTTGTTGTTATTAAAAGTGATCACGGCAGGAGTTTGTTTCGGGCTTTGCAGTTTTTTATTTGCAGAGATCGCACACGGGCTAAAAACGCAATTCAAAAAATTTATAAAACATCCTTATTTAATACCTGTAGTTGGCGGATTGCTGATCATTGCGCTTACTTATATTTCCGGAACGAAAGATTATTTAGGATTAGGGGTTGTTACAAAAGAGGGCAGCCCGGTAAGTATCGTATCTGCATTTCATGTGCAGGGTGCAACAACATGGAGCTGGTTATGGAAAATAATTTTTACAACGGTTACACTCAGTTCCGGTTTTAAAGGAGGCGAAGTAACCCCACTGTTTTTTATTGGTGCAACCTTAGGAAACACATTGGCCATTTTATTTAATGCACCTGTCGACTTGTTTGCAGGATTAGGTTTTATAGCGGTCTTCGCCGGCGCTACAAATACCCCGCTTGCATGTACCATCATGGGCATCGAATTGTTTGGAGGGGAACATACGTTGTATTTTGCCATTGCCTGTTTTACGGCTTATTTTTTTAGCGGGCATTCCGGAATTTATTCTTCCCAAAAAATTGCAATACCCAAAATCTTCGATGCGCATTTTTCTGATGAAACATCGCTTGAAGAATCTATAAAGAGAAGAAAAAGGTTCGCGGGAAAAAGTCTCAAAAAATATCAGTTAAAATTAAATCTTAGAAAAGATGAAAAAAGAAACTAAATTTCATATACGGGAAATGGGCAAACTGCGCATCTATTTGCCCCAGGGAGAAAAAATAAGCAAAGGTGGATTGATGGGTAAATTAAACAAACGGACAGTTTACAAAGAGATCATCCGTGCAGCTAAACAGGAATCGATCATGAACGCAGGTGCATTTGTGACACATTTCGGTTACACACAGCATAAACCGATAGAAGAAAAATTTACTGAAGGCAATCACGATGGTACCACGCTTTGTGTAGAACTGATCGATAATAAAATGAAGCTGGAAACTTTTTGCAATAAATATCACGATATGCTGAAAGGAAAAATAATCGTATACAAACCTGTTGAATTCTGGGAGATGGTTTAATTTATTTTTAAATGAAATTATTTTTGATCATAGCTACGGGAAGCGGCATTGGTGGCGTGTTGCGATATGCCATGCAATCTTATGTGTATAAACTTTACCCGTTCAGTTTTCCACTCGGCACTTTCCTGGTAAATATAACCGGCTGTTTCCTGATCGGTGTTTTTTTTGCATTAACAGAAAAAAACCTACTCAGTTCCGAAATCAAATTGTTCCTGATAACAGGTATCTGTGGCGGCTTTACAACGTTTTCTTCTTTTTCGTATGACAATATAATCCTGCTACGCGCCGGTAATTATTTTTATTTCTTTCTCTATACGTTCGGAAGTGTTTTGCTTGGTTTGCTTGCAACCTATCTTGGTATCTTACTCATCAAAATCCTGTAATCATGGAACTCAATGGTTATGCAATGCTCATGCGCATTTTTATCGGAGAAAGCGACAAGATCGGCCACACGTTATTGTATGAGCAGATCGTTCAGGCAGCAAGAAAAAACGGGTTGGCCGGATGTACCGTATTAAAAGGCATCCTATCGTTTGGCGCAAGCACAAGGATCCATTCTGCAAAACTGCTTGACCTTTCAGAAGATCTGCCGATTGTAATTGAAATAGCTGATGAAGAAGAAAAAATAAATAATTTCATGCCTGCTATTAATGCACTTTTCGACCAGTGCGGAAAAGGCGGGCTTATTACTATTGAAAAAGTAAATGTACTTTACTATAAGCCAAAAAATAAATCATAGGTTTCATCATCTGATGATTTCATTTTCTTTGCTTAATGAACGTTTTCCAGTACGTTTGTATTCTCAAATTTCTAATCAATGATGACAGTATCTCACCCATGGCATGGTGTATCGTATGGAGAACAGGCACCAAGAGTCGTAAACACGATCATCGAAATTCCGCAAGGCGCAAGGGCTAAATACGAAATTGATAAAGCAAGCGGTTTATTAAAATTGGACCGCGTTATTTATTCTTCATTTTACTATCCTACTAATTACGGCTTTATTCCACAAACGTATGGGGATGATAAAGACCCGTTAGACATTTTAGTGATTACTTCCCTGCCGGTTCAGCCTTTATGCCTGATGGAAGCTAAAGTAATGGGCGTAATGCAAATGGTTGATAGCGGTGATGCAGACGACAAAATCATAGCGGTTGCAGCAAAAGACCCGGGGGTAAATCATTACAATAATATTGAAGAATTACCGAAACATTTTTTCGAGGAGCTCAGGCATTTTTTTGAGGAATATAAAAAATTAGAAAATAAAACAGTTGTTGTGGAAGAATTCGGGGATAAAACAACTGCACTAAAAATCATTGAAGAAGCAATGGCGTCATACAAACAAAATTTTATGAAATCAAAATAAGTTCTCGTGAATTTTAAAAACAGTAAAATGTCTGCACAAATTGTAATCCTGCTCATTATTGTCGGCCTGGTTGCAGGCATTTTCAGCGGGCTTGTAGGTATTGGCGGTGGAATTATTATAGTTCCGGCACTTATCTATTTACTGGGGTTCTCTCAACATGAAGCACAAGGCACATCGATCGGGTTGCTGTTACCTCCAATCGGTATATTAGCAGCTATGAATTATTATAAGAAAGGGTTCATCGATATCAAAGTTGTTGCCATCATGTGCCTTGCATTTATTATCGGGGGATGGTTTGGTAGTAAAATATCCCTCGCAATGCCAGAGCAGCTTTTGAAGAGGACTTTTGCAATTGTGTTGTTGTTAATTGCCGGAAAAATGTTATTTTTTGATAAATGAGCAATCGATGCTTGATGACCTATGATAGATGTTTGACTTTATATGCGCCATTGATTTAAATCCCGATTATCCATCATCGAACATCGCTAATGATTCTCTTAATAATTCTCAACTTGTGCGTTCGTTCCGATGTTTCCGAATTTACAATTCCCTGGCTGTCGATCTTATCTACACGAACTTTTCCGGACGCATGAATGATCTCAGATTCATTCAGCAAAATTCCAACATGTGTGATCTTGCCTTCATCATTATCAAAAAAAGCAAGATCGCCGCAACGTACTTCCTGCAAAAACCCTACAACTTCTCCCTGCGTTGCCTGTTGCCATGCATCACGCAACAACGGAATATCAAAAAAACGAAAAACAGTTTGCGTATAACCACTGCAATCTGTTCCAAAAACTGTTTTCCCGCCCCATAAATAGGCAGTGTTCAAAAATTGAAAAGCTATATGTTTGAAGGATTTGATATCTTTTTTTGCATCCCGGATATTCCAGGTTTTCCCACTGAAATGAACTGTATTTTTCCTCCACAATGCATTCCCGTTTTTCATACCTGTAAGAATACTTCCAAGCGGTACCATCATCGGTTGGCAATTATACTCAATAGCGTTTATCCATTCTTCCATTATCTCATTTGCATCTGAACGATAAACATCTTCACCAATTTCCGTAACATGGTTTTCGTGGCACCATCCTGCATACCCATCGTAACGGCACTGAATTTTTATCCATTTATCTTTTGCTGTTTCTAATATCTCGCAACATTCACCAAAGATCAGTTGGCTTACCATTTCGCTTCTATGCGATAGCGCTGCACGCAAAGGGCTTACCGGCACACAACAGACTGCAAACTGCATAAGAGTAAGTTAAAAATTCCTGCCCGTAAATTAATTTAAAAAAACAAGCTTCAAACAATTTGTGAAATTTTTTCCGGATTGCATCTTACCAGAAGAAATTGATTATTTTTCTTATTGTGAACACTGACCGTTTCAACCATATTACCGACCAGGAATTACTCGATCATTTTTATAATGACCACAATAATGAATGGCTTGGTATTTTATTGCAACGCTATACGCTTTTGTTGTTTGGTGTTTGTATGAAATATTTAAAGAATGAAGAAGAAGCGAAAGACAGTGTGCAGCAGATCTTTTTAAAAGTGATCCCGGAATTGCACAAATATAAAGTTGATTATTTCAAATCGTGGATCTATATGGTCTCGCGGAACCATTGTTTGATGAAACTCCGAAACAGCCAGGGAAAGACTTCGGTCGGGCTAAACGAACAGATAATCGTGACACAGGAAGACGACCTGCAGAAAAAAGCACATATTGAAAAAGATCGCGTTCTTGAACAAATGGAAGATGCTCTTCAGGGATTAAGCAATGAACAAAAACTCTGTGTAACTTTGTTCTACCTCGAAAAAAAATCGTACCAGCAAATTACAGAACAAACAGGTTTTACCATGATGCAGGTGAAGAGCCATATACAAAACGGTAAAAGAAACCTGAAACTGATGCTGGACAAAAAATTAAATAAAAGCTGAGAATGTTAATGTGCAATGAACAATGATTTACTGAACATATTATCCAACAGCAATAAAGATATCGACAACCAGAAGTTGATGGATTACATCAATGGAAAACTTTCTGAGTTGGAAAAGAACGAAGTGGAACAGCAGATGGTTGATAATAACTTTGTGAATGATGCATTGGAAGGATTGAAAAACATCAAAGACAAAAAAAACCTGCCAGCATACATTGACCAGTTAAATAAAACTTTGCAGGCGCAGGTAGAAAGAAAAAAAGAGCGCCGCGAAAAACGGCGCCTTAAAGAATATCCCTGGATCTATTTTGCAATTATTCTGATATTGGTGCTTTGTATTGTAGCTTACGCTGTGATCAGGCAGTACATCCACTAACCAACTGAACACCACAATTCGCCACTGACAACTTTACTGGTACTGTATATACATCGGCTGTGGTTTCAACTTCAACACTTCTTCCGGAGTTAACATGCGGCTGTTTGCTTCACGGAAATCATTTTTGTAAAACAATTTGAACCCAGTGTATTCAACCGGTTGTTTCGAGATGAATTCCTTATATGTATTTATTTTTCTGGCCTGTATCCCCCATCCGTCCATATCCATTACAACCTGCACTTCCGGATGTGTTTCCACTTTTTTATAATTGGTAAGCATTCCTTGCGTAAAACGATGTACCACTAAAATTTTCGGAGGCAGATTATTCGCTACCACCAGGTTCTTTAAATAGGTTGATGCAAAATTGATGTCTTCAGCGTCCATAGTGCCGATCACTGTACCAGGTTTCTTGCCTGTCTTCATAGAAAATTCAGGATCGATGCCTAAGTGCACTTGCGGCATTTTCAAATATTTTTCCAGCAAAGGGATTTCCAGTTTTACATTACTCATTCCAACCTGAACATCTAAGAAAACGATCGCGTTTATTTGTGCCGCGAGATTTATTACAGAATCAATTTGCTTGAAAGGCATACGCAAGCGGTATTTCCCATCTTTACCCGGGCTACCTTGCGCAGTAACTGCAATATAATGAAGCGCAGGTTGAACAGCTGTACTACTATCTGCAGCCTCCCATTTTTTGATCTCGATTTTCAGTTTCTGCAACATTTCCGGTGCCGGGTATTCGCCCAGCACGCCCATTTTTTTGGAATAAAAATTTCCGTAGTACGCCACAATCCTTTTGAATGGAAGGATAGCACCAGCTTTCGGGTAATCCGATTTAACAGGCCACCTGCCTGAAGAATCCCCATTGGTGATTTTTACCAACCGCTCTTTGTACAAATTAGTATCAAGGATGGTGGGAAGCTCATTCGCCATCGAATCTTTTTGGGCTGTTGAATCTTTCGATGCTACATGTTTTTCTTCTGCAGAATACAAATTGTTACAACTGCTCAACGCATCAATAATGATGCTGGCAAAAACAAATAAAGCAATTCCTGAAAAAAAACGATGGGAGAAATACGAGGTATTAATACGAGTGTGTTCAACGTAAGTTTTATCACATTGCATAGGGTACAGATTTTAAAAACGGACTAGTTATACCTGCCAAAAACGTGCCGTTCACCTATTTTATTTTAAAAGATTGTTGTTTTTCTAATTGTTTTTTTCAACTATTTTCTGCATAAATTTAAGGTACTCCGGGTAATTTTTTTAGTCCTTACAAAAAATAAGGAATATACCTAACGCATTTCAAAACTTGTTAAAAACAAAACAACTTCATTATGAGATATACGTTAATGTTAGGTATATCAAAGACCTTTACTTTTTAAACGAAGGATTATTTTTTATCAGGAATTATTACGACCCGTTGTTTCTTCATGCTATTCGGCATCGGGTCTTTTGCATGCATATTTTCAAATTTTGAAACATGCATCTTTTCAACATTACTCATATCCGGAGCAAGGCAAGGCATATTGTCTGGTTGCATGTTTTGAATTGATCCATCATTTCTTTTACAAGAAAATAATCGGAGAGTTCCGGTAGAGTCAGCATTTTGGTATTCCCTATTTTTAAATGTAGGGCCAGATTGAAAAAATGACGGAGATCCGTCAAAAAGATCAGTAGAAAATTTTTTTGGCAGATTGAATGGCGATAGTTGAAGCTTTTGCGGCAAAGAGCTATCGTTGTTTATTTGTGCCAACGCTATGTTCGACACAAATACAACAAGCGTTAATAATTTCTTCATAAAAAAACGTTTAAATGAGGAAAGAATTATTGAATTTACTAAAATCCTACCTCAATTTTTTAAATGCATTGATCAATCCATTCGTAGAAGAATCATGGGAATTCACAGGCTTATCATCTTTCAATTCAGGAAGAATTTTACCGGCTAATTGTTTCCCCAATTCAACGCCCCACTGATCGAACGTATAAATATTCCATATCACTCCCTGTACAAAAATTTTATGTTCGTACAATGCGGTTAGCTGTCCTAAAGTAAATGGAGTGATCTTTTTTATAAGGAAAGAATTTGTCGGGCGGTTACCACTGAATAGTTTATAAGGAACCAGTTCCGGTTTTACATTTTCTACCACTAAATCTTCTTTTGTTTTTCCATTCATTAATGCTTCCGTTTGCGCAAAAAAGTTGGAGAGCAACTTCGTATGATGGTCACCGATAGGATTATGACTGACCGCTGGCGCAATAAAATCGCAGGGGATCAATTTTGTTCCCTGGTGGATCAATTGATAAAAGGCATGTTGCCCGTTTGTTCCCGGTTCTCCCCAAACTACCGGCCCGGTTGAATAGGAGACATTATCCCCATTCCGGTCGGCTGTTTTCCCATTGCTTTCCATATTGCCTTGCTGGAAATATGCGGCAAAGCGGTGCAGGTATTGATCGTAAGGAAGAATAGCTTCCGTTTCCGAGCCATAAAAATTACCATACCACAAACCAACAAGCGCCATGATCACAGAAATATTTTTTTCGAACGAGGTTGTACGAAAATATTCATCTGTTGCGTGAGCACCTTTTAACAATTGCTCAAAATTATTATAGCCGATGCTCAACACAATGGATAAACCAATTGCGCTCCACAACGAATACCTTCCTCCTACCCAATCCCAGAATTCAAACATATTTTCTTTGTCGATCCCGAATTTCACAACATCTTTTTCATTGGTTGATAATGCTGCAAAATGCCTGGCAATATTTTTTTCATCTTTTGCATATTGCAAAAACCATTCGCGTGCCGTGTTGGCATTCGTCATTGTTTCCTGTGTAGTAAATGTTTTTGATGCGATCAGGAACAATGTTTCATCAGCTGTTATCTTTTTTAGTGTTTCTGCAATATGTGTTCCGTCTACATTCGAAACAAAATACGGTTGTATGCCTTCCACCCAATACGGCTTCAGTGCTTCAGTGACCATAACCGGACCGAGATCGCTTCCGCCGATGCCGATGTTGACGATATATTTTATTTTTTTTCCGGTATATCCTTTCCATTCGCCGCTATGGATCTTTTCTGAAAAAGATTTCATTTGATTCAACACCCGGAACACATCAGGCATTACATCTTTTCCATCTGAATAAATCGACCTGCCTGAAAAATTGCGCAATGCAATATGCAATACAGAACGGTCTTCCGTTTGATTGATCTTCTCTCCGCTGAACATTGCTTCAATCGCATCCTTCAACTTACATTCCTCTGCAAGCTGCAATAGCAACTGCATTGTTTTTTCAGTGATGATATTTTTTGAATAATCAAACAAAATATCACCGGAGCTTAATGAGAATTTATTGAACCGGCCTTTGTCATTTTTAAATAAATCCCGCATATGCGTTTGCTTCATTTCATTGGTATAATGATCATGAAGTTGCTGCCATGCTTTAGTGGTCTGGGGAGATATTTTGGGAAACATGATACTTAATTATGAATGATGAATTATAAATTATTAATTATTTTGATTGTAGCGTCAACCATTTCCGGTGAAATATCCAGGTGTGAAACAAAACGTACCTGGTTTGCAGAAATGGCAATTACGCGGATCCCATTTGCTTCCAGTTTTGCAGAGACATCTTTTGCCGGCACATTGGTCTCGGCAATCACAATATTTGTTTCTGCAGGCATGATACTTTTAATAAATCCCTTTTTCTGCAACGCTTCTTCAATTTGTTTTGCAACAATATGGTCCTGTTTCAATCTTTCAATATTATGCCGCAGCGCATAAATACCTGTTGCTGCCATAAAGCCCGCCTGGCGCATGCCACCGCCAAACACTTTTCGCACACGTCTCGCTTTTTTTATGAAATCTTTGTTGCCGATCAGGATGCTTCCTATCGGGCAACCTAATCCCTTATTCAGGCAGATCGAAATGCTATCGAACGTTTCTCCATATTGTTTTGCCGTTTCATTTTTTGCCACCAACGCATTAAATAACCGTGCACCATCCAAATGAAATTGCAATTTATTATCAACACAAACTTTTTTTATTTTTTTGATCTCTGCAAAATCGTAGCAACTGCCGCCGCCCCTGTTTGATGTATTTTCCAAACACACTAAAGATGTTCTTGCTTTGTGTACATCATCAGGATTGATCGCAGCAAGCACTTGTTCCGCAGTAATTCTTCCACGGTTCCCTTCAATAGTTTTCACCTGCGACCCCGAATTAGAAGCAATTCCACCACCTTCATAAATATATACATGTGCGTTGGAAGCGCATATCACTTCATCGCCCGGTTGTGTATGGCAGCGGATGCCGATCTGGTTCGACATTGTTCCGCTTGGCGAATAAATTGCGGCTTCCATACCAAACATTTCTGCAGCCATTTCTTCAAGCTTGTTAACAGAAGGGTCTTCAACAAAAACATCATCGCCCACTTCCGCATTCATCATGGCTTTGAGCATTTCCGGTGAAGGTTTTGTTACAGTATCCGAACGAAAATCTATTATCATCATAAAAAAGAAAAAACGCAAATTAGGTAAAGTCGACAAGAAGACAAGAAGGGAAGTCTAAAGAGTCGGGAAGTCGGAAAGTCCGGAAGACCGGAAGCACGAACCTCAAATAACAATCTTTCTCTCTTCTTACGGACTTGCTGACTTCCGGTCTTCCGGACTTTACCGACTTATGGACTTCTGAATCAACAGCTTTTCCCCATTATTTTTTGAAGTCTGTTTTCTGCTTATATCATCGTAAATTTGCAGCTTCTTTTTCAAAGGTCAACCTAAAACAGAATATGAATTTATTTGAACAGCAGGCAAATGAATTTGCATCCCGCCATATCGGCCCCGGCACACATGAGACAGAGCAAATGTTTAAAACAATTGGTGTCAGCTCTATAGAAGAACTGATCAGCAAAACAATCCCTTCTTCTATCCGTAGCAACAAACCACTGAATATTCCGGGCCCGGTCAGTGAATATGAATATTTGAAAGAACTGAAAAAAACAGCAGCAAAAAATAAAGTTTTTACTACCTATATCGGCCAGGGATACTATAACACGATCACGCCAAGTGTTATCCTTCGCAACCTTTTTGAAAACCCGGGATGGTACACACAATACACACCATACCAGGCAGAAATTTCACAAGGCAGGCTGGAAAGTCTATTGAATTTTCAAACAATGGTGAGCGACCTCACCGGTTTGCCACTTACAAACGCTTCTTTGTTGGATGAAGGAACTGCCGCAGCCGAAGCAATGGCCATGTTCTTTCATCATGTAAATAAAACAGGAGATGTTAAGCAGCCTAAGTTTTTTGTAGATACTAACGTCTTCGTACAAACGAAGGATTTATTGATCACCAGGGCTGCACCAATAAACATTGAACTGGTTTTTGGTGATTACAAAACAGCAGCTATTGATAATTCATATTTCGGTGCGATTGTTCAATATCCAAACAGCAACGGGTCAATTGAGGATTATGGCAGCTTTACAGAGAAGATTCACGGCGCAGGTGGCTATATTGTTGTTGCAACAGACCTTTTAGCGTTAACCTTATTAACCCCTCCGGGAGAATTTGGTGCTGACGCTGCCATTGGATCTGCACAACGTTTCGGAGTTCCTATTGGTTTTGGCGGGCCGCATGCTGCTTTCTTTGCGACGAAAGATGAATTCAAACGTGCGATTCCGGGACGCATCATTGGCGTTAGCATTGATGCACAAAATAACCGGGCATTGCGTATGGCATTGCAGACAAGAGAGCAACACATCAAACGGGAAAAAGCTACTTCAAATATCTGTACAGCACAGGCATTACTCGCAAATATGGCTGCAATGTATGCAGTGTATCATGGACCGGAAGGCTTAAAAACTATTGCTACACGTGTTTCTCTTCTTACTAATTCACTGGCAAAAGCATTAGAAAAAACAGGCGCATATAAAATTGTGTATGAAAATTATTTCGACACGATCGTTGTTGAAGTAAAAGATGTACAAGCAGTCAGGGCAGCAACAGAAAAAGCGTCTGTTAATCTCCGTTATATTGCCGGTTCATCGCAGGTTGGCATCAGCCTTGACGAAACCACTTCTGTGGAAGATGTAAAACAATTGATAGCCGTGCTTGCACAGGCAGCAAATACTTCTTCCATAAAAATTGATCTCAGCGATGAAGGTTTATCAAATATTCCTTCATTTGCAAAACGTTCTTCTTCCTTCTTAACGCATCCTGTTTTCAATACACATCACAGCGAAAGTGAAATGATGCGTTATTTAAAAAGCCTGGAGAATAAAGATCTTTCTCTTAATACTTCCATGATTTCATTGGGCTCATGCACTATGAAATTAAATGCAGCAACAGAACTGATACCGGTGAGCTGGCCTGAGTTTGGACAGATACATCCTTTTGCTCCCGCTGATCAGTGGCAGGGTTATCAGCAAATAATTTCCGAACTGGAAGACTGGCTGAGCCAGATCACCGGTTTTGCAGCAACCTCGTTGCAACCGAATAGTGGCGCACAAGGCGAGTATGCGGGCTTGCTTGCAATAAGAAGGTATCACCAATCAAGAAAAGATGATCATCGTGATGTTATCCTCATTCCTATTTCTGCACATGGCACAAACCCTGCAAGTGCTGTAATGGCAGGAATGAAAGTGGTAGTTGTGAAGAGTGATGATGAAGGTCATATTGATGTTACAGATTTAAAAGCAAAAGCTGTTCAGTATAAAGATTCATTGGCAGGTTTGATGGTTACTTATCCGTCAACTCATGGAGTGTTTGAAGAAAGCATCAAAGAAATTTGTGAAGCTATCCATCAAAATGGCGGGCTTGTTTATATGGATGGCGCAAACATGAATGCACAGGTCGGATTAACCAGCCCCGGATTTATCGGAGCAGATGTTTGCCATTTGAATTTGCACAAAACATTCGCTATTCCACACGGCGGCGGCGGCCCGGGCATGGGACCGATCTGCGTGAATGAGAAACTGAAACCGTTTTTGCCTGGACATCCAGTTAGCAGTAACCAGTTACCGGTAACCGGAAATCACGCCGTAAGCGCCGCCCCCTACGGTTCTGCAAGTATTCTGCTGATCAGTTACGCATATATAAAGATGTTAGGCGCGAATGGCGTTACCAATGCTACAAGATATGCGATCCTGAATGCGAACTACATGAAAGCAAGATTGGAAAAGTATTATAAAATATTATACAGCGGCTCTAACGGAACCTGTGCGCATGAATTCATTGTCGACCTTCGCCCGTTCAAAACTTCTGCAGGCATCGAAGCGGAAGATGTTGCAAAACGCCTGATGGATTATGGTTTCCATGCACCAACATTATCATTCCCTGTTCCCGGCACAATAATGATTGAACCGACAGAGAGTGAGGATAAAGCTGAACTCGACCGTTTTTGCGATGCAATGATCGGTATCTACCACGAAATAAAAAGTATAGAGGAAGGGCGGGCAGATAAAACAGACAATGCATTAAAGAATTCGCCGCATACACAACACGTGATCTGCGCGGATGAATGGAACCATGCGTATTCGCGTGAATTCGCTGCGTTTCCGTTAACGTATATCCGTGCTAATAAATTCTGGCCATCCATCGGAAGGATCAATAACACATACGGTGACAGGAATTTGATTTGTACTTGTGAGCCTGTGAGTAGTTATGCGGAAGAAGCAGTTTAATTAGAAATTAATAATTATGAATTAAAAATTCTGATTTATCAGAGGCTCTTTAAGTTTAAGAATTATTAATTACTAATTCATAATTCTTAATTATTGTTTTCCTTCAATTTCATATCCGGCAGCAATGAAACTACAAGCATGATCACTGCAGAAATAACGACCAGGAAAATCCCTGTTTTTTTCTCCGGGCAAATTCCGCGGTAGCAGGAAGAAAAAAGTAAAAACGATTTTATGGCAAATGCAAAATTCAATGCAGTTATAAGCATGTTGAATCGTTTTGCCCAAATCCTGGGTATAAAGAATAAAATGGTTGCAATAACAGAAAAGAAGATCAACACCTTTCCGGGTTTGCCATAACGGTTTTGTTCGGAAAAAAAACCAGTGAAAACTTTATCAATATCCGGGTAATATGCCCATGGCATAAAACAGGCAATCACCAGCAAAACAGCAAATGCAAAACCGATCCAGTGGGAATATTTCATTGTTCAGAAATTATAAGACCTATAAGGCTTTGAAAACCTTATAGGTCTTGAAAAATCAGAGGTTCCGAGCAGATTCGAACTGCTGTAGAAGCTTTTGCAGAGCTCTGCCTAGCCACTCGGCCACGGAACCGAAAGCGCGAAATTAGTATTTTCGCTGTAATTTCCCTAACTCTCACTCAATACTTTTTATGAGCCGTATTGCAGAAAGTGAATTGATCATTAACAACCGTGGCGCAATCTATCATCTCGATGTAAAGCCAGATGAACTTGCTACAACCATTATCACCGTTGGCGACCCTGACCGTGTAGCAAAAGTCAGCAGTTATTTTGACCATGTTGAATTTAAAACCAACCACCGCGAGTTTGTTACGCACACCGGTTATCTCGGCAGTAAAAGGATTTCCGTTGTTTCCACCGGTATTGGCACAGATAACATCGATATTTTTTTCAATGAACTTGATGCGTTAGTGAATATCGATTTCACGTCACGCACTATCAAAAACGAACTTACCTCGCTAAATATTATCCGCATAGGCACATCAGGCTCGTTACAACAAAATATCCCGGTGGATAGTTTTGTTACATCCACACACGGGCTTGGTATAGACAACCTGCTGAATTTTTATAACCACCATCAAAACGAGGAAGAAAAACAATTGCTTCAATCCTTTGTAACACTAACGCAGTTGCATAACCGCTTTTCTTATCCATACATCAGCAGCGCCGGAAGTGCATTGCTCAAACATTTTGTAGAAGGTTATCATCATGGCATAACTGTTACCTGTCCTGGTTTTTACGGCCCGCAAGGCAGGATGCTGCGACTTAGCCTCAGCAACCCGCAACTGATCGACAGGCTTACCCAATTCAGTTTCGGGCAACACCGCATTACCAATTTTGAAATGGAAACTGCAGGCATTTATGGATTAGGAAAAATTCTCGGTCATCAATGTATAAGTTTGAGCGCCATTGTTGCAAACCGCATTACCAAACAATTTTCGAACGACGGAGATGCCGTTGTACAAAAGCTGATCAAAAAAACGCTGGAAATAGTTGCTGGTTTGTAGTTTGTGTTTTTTGTTTTATGAACCCGGCGTTTGTACTACTATTGAACATCGTTGCGTCGCACACTTGTACGGCAACAATTCTATTGAGCGCTAAAAAAAATTCGGGCAGCTTAAGATTTCACCTGAGAGTTACACGTCATTCCCGCGTAGGCGGGAATCTGCTTTTACATTTACAACAAGACAAAAAGAAAATTAATGGTTTCGTAATCCAGATTCCTGCTTTCGCAGGAATGACGGCGAGAGTCTTTATAAATTATTTACTGCTGTAATTATAAATATATAAACGTATGCCATACCTCGGAGGTATGGCATACGTTTTATATACAAGAGCATACTGCGCTCTTTGTCCATCTTCTGTTTATCTTTGCATGCTTTGTTTACGCAGCGCTGAATAAAAGATCAACGGTACAAGAGCCTGCCTGCGGTAGGCAGGTGCGACGCAACGATGTTCAACCGGAGTTACTGAAGTTGGTCAACAAATAAAAACTAAAAATTAAAAAACTAAAATCGGAAATTACGAATTGAACGCTCAAAGCTCATAGCTAAAAGCAGATAGCTGTTCAGCAGAAACCTGCTTGCAGCAGGCAAGTCGTAAATCCCAAATCGTAATTCGTAAATATTCACTGATGAAAGTTCATTTTCACAAATACCAGGGAACGGGGAATGATTTTATAATTATTGATAACCGCAACTGGAGCATCACCGCATTGCCGGTCGATAAAATTAAATTTTTGTGCGACCGCCGTTTCGGAATCGGTGCAGATGGGTTGATGTTGCTGAACCCGAAAACAGGCTACGATTTTGAAATGAAATATTACAATTCCGATGGTCGCGAAAGCACAATGTGCGGAAATGGCGGGCGTTGTATGGTGAAGTTTGCATATCATCTCGGCATTCATCGAAGTACATACAAATTTATTGCAGTTGATGGGGAACACGAAGCAGAGATAGAAGACAGCGGCATCGTGAAACTGAAAATGAAAGATGTAAAAGGTGTTGTGGATTTTCACGGGGATTTTATAGTGAATACAGGCTCTCCGCATTATGTGAAAATGGTGAATGACGTAATGGATTATGATGTGTACGATAAAGGCCATGAGATCCGCTATAGCAGCGACTTTGCCAAAGAAGGCATCAACGTGAATTTTGTAGAACAGAAAAAACCTGATGAGATCATTGTACGGACTTACGAACGTGGCGTAGAAGACGAAACATTATCATGCGGAACAGGTGTTACAGCAAGTGCATTGGCATTTCATCATAACGATGTTGGTTATAATAATGTAACCGTGGCCACCCGCGGCGGTGAACTAACGGTGGAGTATAACCGCATTTCAGACGACGAATTCGACAATATCTGGCTTTGCGGGCCGGCGGAAAAAGTGTTTGAAGGAGAAATCGATCTGAAGCCTTGATGAATGTACGATGTACGATTTGGGATGTACGATTTCTTACATTCAAAAATGCATTCATAAGCTCAATCAGGAAATCAATAAAAAGTATTATTAAGTTATTCTATCCGCGAACCTACTATTATAAACAAATCGTACATCGTACATCTAAAATCGTAAATAAAAAACCATGTTCAACATAAGAGTTTACGGCATCCTGCTTGGAGAAAATAAAAAAGTTTTGGTAAGTGATGAATTTATCCGCGGTAATTATTATACAAAATTTCCCGGAGGAGGCCTGGAATTTGGTGAAGGCACTCGCGAATGTTTGAAACGTGAATTCAAAGAAGAAATGGATCTTGACGTAAAAGTCGCCGATCATATTTATACTACTGATTTTTTCCAGATGAGTGCATTCAATCCGGATCACCAGATTATTTCCATCTACTATTTTGCTGAAGCGCTAGAACCGATCAAGGCGCCGCTTCGCAACAAGCCTTTTGATTTTGATGAACGCGAAATGAATATGTACAAAGCAACCGGAGAAACAGAAACATTCCGTTTTGTTGACTGGGATTTATTCTCTGCCGAAAGTGTAACATTGCCTATTGATAAAGTGGTGGCGGATTTGGTGAAAGGTCAATGGTGAAAGGTCAATGGCCAATCGTGAATGGTGAATTTAAGACTGGCAACTGCCAACTGTCAACTCTCTATTGGATTTTCCGGGGTATCCAAAATCAACTCCAAAAATTTCAGGTCAAGCCATTTCCCGAATTTATAACCTACCTGTTTGAAATGTGCCACTTCTTCGAAGCCGAATGATTTATGCAAATGCAAACTCGCTTCATTTGTTGCTTCAATGCTAGCAATGATCACGTGCATCTGCTTTTCTTTTGCTGCATTGATCATTGGTGGCATTAATAATTTCGCAACTCCTCTCCCACGCTCGCCGGCTGCTACGTATACTGAATTTTCAACACTGTATTTATAAGCAGCCCAGGCACGGAATGGGCCGAATGTGCTCAATCCTAAAATGCGCCCATTTTCTTCTGCTATAAAAACAGGAATTCCATCTTTTGTTTTTGAATCGAACCATGCTTTACGCATCTCAAGCGTATGTGGTTTGTATTCAAACACTGCAGTTGTGTTAAGGATTACATCATTGTAGATAGAAAGAATGGCAGGCAGGTCTGCTTCTTTTGCCAAACGGATTGCGATCATATTGTTAATAAAATTAGTGCTTCACATTCAGCTTCGCAATCATTTCATCGCTTGCGTCATCTGCTGAAATACCAAAACCGTTTACTAATACACCTTTGTGCCCATGTTTTGATGCGATAGCATATACAACAGCTTCATCAGCTGGGTCGCTGTTACCTTCAAAACGATAAACCTCTTCAATCTCAAATTCAGATGGGGCAAGTGTTATGGGAGTTTTATGACAAACAATATTCTCGTTTTCCAAATTAAAATCGATTGTATAACCACGTTGTTTCAATCCATTCACTGCCTGTGTAACAGTATCGTACGTATACATAAGAAAATTTTATTCTTCAAGTTACAAAAATTTCGGCGGGGGCATGAAGGAAGAATTTAGGAGATAGCATTTAGGATAGAGAAGCAACCAACCTATAAAGCCTGTCATCTGTCAACTAACATCTGTCATCTAATTTCTCACCACAACATCTGGTGTGTCTGTTTGATCACACTCATCACAAAGGTACTTTGCAGTTGCCCCACATTTTCTGCCTGGCTTAATTTGTTCACATGAAAATCATAATACGCATCCATGTTTTCGACAACCACTTTCAACATAAAATCAAACTCACCGGAAATATTATAACACTCCGTTACTTCCTTTAATTCATTGATCAGCTTAATGAATTTTGCCCCCGAACGTTTGTTATGCTCTTTCAATGAAACATAACAGATCACCATCAACCCTTTTTTTACTTTGGTATGATCAACCAATGCTGCGTATTGCCGTATCACACCATTATCTTCCATTCGCTTAATGCGTTCATGTACCGGCGTAGGGCTAAGATGTACTTCATGGGCAATTTCCCGCACCGTTATTTTTGCATTCTCCTGCAGCAATTGAAGAATGGCCTTGTCTTTTTCATCAATTTCTATCGTGGGCATATTTTCTTTTTAAGGTTCTTTTTATAGCAAAAATCAATCATTTGTTCTTTTAAATATTGTTAAATAGTTAATTTGTTCTAAAATTACTAATATTCACTGATATTTTGTTCTTCCATTGTAATTTTACACCCGTTCAAAAATCACTCATTCTAAAACATATATTCATGTCAACGAATTTAAAAACACAGATCGACCTTAGTCTTCCTTACAAGGTGAAAGATATGAGCCTTGCCGAATGGGGACGCAAAGAAATTAAACTCGCTGAAGCAGAAATGCCAGGCCTGATGGCAATCCGTGCCGAATACGGAAAACAAAAACCGTTAAAAGGCGCACGCATCGCAGGTTGTTTGCACATGACCATTCAAACTGCTGTGCTCATCGAAACATTAATTGAATTAGGAGCAGAAGTTCGCTGGAGTTCCTGCAATATTTTTTCTACACAGGATCAGGCTGCTGCTGCTATCGCTGCTGCAGGCGTTGGTGTTTTTGCATGGAAAGGACAAACGCTCGAAGAAGCAGACTGGTGCATCGAGCAAACACTATTTTTCGGAAGCACTGATCGTCCGTTAAACATGATCCTTGATGATGGTGGTGACCTGACAAACATGGTATTTGATAAATATCCTGAGTTAATCCAGCACATTAAAGGCTTGAGTGAAGAAACTACAACAGGTGTTCACCGTTTGTATGAAAGAATGGAAAAAGGAACATTACCGGTCCCTGCGATCAATGTGAACGATTCTGTTACCAAATCAAAATTTGATAACAAATACGGTTGTAAAGAAAGTTTGGTTGATGCTATCCGCCGTGCAACTGATGTGATGATGGCTGGTAAAGTTGCAGTCGTTGGAAGTTATGGTGATGTGGGAAAAGGTTCTGCCGCTTCATTGAAAGGCGCTGGTTGCCGCGTGATCGTTACAGAGATCGATCCGATCTGCGCATTACAAGCTGCGATGGATGGTTTTGAAGTAAAGAAAATGGTTGATGCTGTGAAAGAAGCTGACATAGTTGTTACAGCTTCCGGTTGCCGCGACCTCATCACAGAAAAACATTTCCGTTTGATGAAAGATAAAGCGATCGTTTGTAACATCGGTCACTTCGATATTGAAATTGATATGGCATGGTTGAATAAAAATTATGGCCACACTAAAAACACGATCAAACCACAGGTTGATCTCTACACTATCGAAGGAAAAGATGTGATCGTTCTCGCAGAAGGACGTTTGGTGAACCTCGGTTGTGCAACAGGCCACCCTTCGTTTGTGATGAGTAATTCATTCAGCAATCAAACACTTGCCCAGATTGAATTGTGGGCTAATCACAAAAACTACGAAAACAAAGTATATGTTCTTCCCAAACACCTCGATGAAAAAGTTGCACGTTTGCACCTTGCAAAAATCGGTGTTGAACTGGATGAACTGACCGATGCCCAAGCTGATTATCTCGGCATTCCGAAAGCAGGCCCGTTCAAACCGGAACATTACAGGTATTAATTAAAAAGGAAAAAAATAAAAAGTAAAAAGCTCTTCACTTTGGAGAGCTTTTTTATTTGCAACTGTATGAACTATGATTTTTTCGGTTTTGTGATGAGCTATGAACTTTAAAAAATCATACCATCCAAATAATCATTTCATTCATAGTTATGAGACCAGCGATAGTAATTATATTTAACATTCTTGCGTCGCACCTGCCTACCGCAGGCAGGCTCTTGTACTGCAACAATTCTATGGAGCGATTGTCTGAACCTGGATTTATGTGATTTAAATGATTTTTAGGATTATCCAGAAGTAATCACAGTAATCATACAAATCTCATAAATCCAGGTTCAGACATTTTTGCCTCAGAACTTCTCTGTGAAACTCTGCGCTAAACTCCGCGGTACTCTGTGGACAAATCAAAAATATTCTCTATTGTCAATTGTCCATTATCAATTATCAATTCATACCTCATAACTCATACTTCATACTTATCTTTGCGCCATGCATTACGTTTCTGTTGAAGGGCTTAGTAAATCTTATGGAATCAAGCCGCTGTTTCAAAATATTTCATTCAATATAGAAGAAGGGGATAAAATTGCGCTGGTTGCAAAAAATGGTAGCGGGAAATCTACTTTATTAAAAATCCTTTCCGGGAAAGAAACTGCTGAAAGCGGCAAAGTATGGATCAACAAAGATGTTACTGTTGCTTTATTTGAACAGGAACCTGTTTTTGTGGAAGACAAATCTGTTCTGGATAATATCTTTCATCATAATCATCCTGTCATTAATGCCATCAAAGAATATGAAGCAGCAAGCGATGAAGAAGATGTTGAAAAACTCAGTAATGCAATAATAAAAATGGATGAATTGGGTGCGTGGGATTTTGATACTAAAGTAAAACAGATACTCGGCAAATTAAATATTCATCATCTGCAGCAAACTGCAGGATCACTTTCCGGCGGGCAACGCAAACGCGTGGCACTTGCCAAAACCCTTATCGATATTGGCTTTGATCACAAACATGTTTTGCTGATCATGGATGAACCAACAAACCACCTGGATGTGCAAATGGTGGAGTGGCTCGAAAATTATCTGAATCATGAGAAAGTAACTTTATTACTGGTTACGCATGACCGTTATTTTTTAGATAATGTGTGTGAAGAGATCTGGGAGATGGATGGAAGCAATTTGTATGTACACAAGGGCGATTACCAGAATTTTATAGAAAAGAAAGCAGCGAGAATAGAAAGTGACACAGCAAGCATAGACAAAGCAAAAAATCTTTATCGCAAAGAGTTGGAATGGATGCGCAAGCAACCAAAAGCAAGAACTACAAAAAGCAAAAGCCGCCAGGATAATTTTTATGTCGTTGAATCAAAAGCAAAACAAAAAATTGAAGATGAGCAGGTGCAATTGCAGGTAAAGATGACAAGGCTTGGCGGAAAAATTGCTGAACTGAAAAAAGTGTACAAAAGTTTTGGTGATAAAATAATTTTAAAAGGTTTTGATTATACTTTCAAAAAAGGAGAACGCATTGGCGTGGTTGGGAAGAATGGCGCCGGCAAATCCACTTTCCTGAATATCCTCCAGCAGATAGAATTGCCGGACAGCGGTAAGATCAATATCGGAGATACAGTAGTGTTTGGCAATTACTCACAGCAAGGGCTATCCGTAAAAGAAGACAAAAGAGTCATAGAGTTTGTAAAAGACATAGCAGAAAATTTTCCGTTGGCTGATGGAGGCTCCTTGAGCGCTTCACAGTTTTTGCAGTTATTCCTGTTCACACCGGAACAGCAATACACCTACATTTCAAAACTCAGTGGCGGGGAAAAAAGGAGGTTACATTTATTAGCAATTCTTTTCCGCAATCCGAATTTTTTAATTCTTGACGAACCCACAAATGATCTCGACCTGCAAACGTTGAGTGTGCTTGAAAATTTTTTAAGTGAGTTCCAGGGTTGTTTATTAATTGTATCGCACGACCGGTATTTCATGGACAGGTTAGTTGATCATTTGTTTGTATTCCAGGGTGATGGCGACATCCGTGATTTCCCCGGCAACTATTCTCAATATCGATCAGTATTAAAAGACGATGAAAAACTTACAGATATCGGAACACAGATGTCTGAAAAGAAAGAAGAAAAACCAGCAGTTGACAACCAACTACCAGTAGTAAAGACGGAGAAAAAAAGATTGTCGTATAAAGAGCAGCGGGAATTTGATATGCTTGAAAAAGAAATTGAAACGTTAACAAAAGAGAAATCAACCATCACAGAAAAACTGAATAGTGGCTCTGTTCCGTTTGATGAATTGCAAAAATTATCAACCCGTATCGGAGAAGTAACCCAATTGTTGGACGAGAAAGAAATGCGCTGGCTTGAACTCAGCGAATAAACGCAGGTTTTCCGCTTAGAGATTTGTTATGTCGAGATACGAGGCATTCTGAGATTCCTCCTTCGTCGGAATAACAAGTCCCTGATCAAATTTTCAACCTGAAATATAGTTTGAATAAAAATTTCTCCTCTTCAGAAAAATATTTCACCTTTGCTTTCTTGTCAATCGTTCGAAATATGAAATGCTAATCTCCGCTTTGCTACTTGCAAAGCATTTCTCCATCAGTGTTTGAGCGCAATTGCTCCAGGTTATCATCTATTTTATTCAGTTCAATCTTAAACAGGCATTATATGTCTTCAACCTTAAAAAATACCAGCATAAAATCGCTATTTATATTATTCAAAAAATCTCTTTCCGGCGAAAATGCGGATTATACATCAGGCAGCATCCGCAAAGCCATCTTTTTACTATCCATACCGATGATCCTTGAAATGTGCATGGAATCTGTGTTTGCGGTCGTCGATATCTTTTTTGTCGGCAGGATCGGAAAAGATGCAGTGGCAACAGTTGCGTTAACAGAATCTGTTCTTACACTAGTTTATTCCGTTGCAATTGGTTTAAGCATGGCCGCAACAGCAATTGTAGCAAGAAGGATCGGCGAAAAAAATCCGGAAGAAGCATCGAAGTCTGCTATGCAGGCAATCCTCATTTCATTAGTAATGACTGTGATAATCAGCATAACCGGTTTTTTGCTTGCACCAAATATTCTTGAAGTAATGGGCGCACCTAAAGAAGTTGTAGAAACGGGCGCATCTTACACACGGATTATTTTTGGCGGAAGCATCGTGATCATGATGCTTTATCTCATCAACGGAATTTTTCGCGGCGCAGGAAATGCATCAATTGCCATGTGGTCGTTGTGGGTTGCGAACGGGTTAAATATCATTTTGTGCCCGCTGTTAATTCATTATTACGGGGTGAAAGGCGCTGCAATGGCAACAACGATTGGGAGAGGCGCAGGTGTTTGCTTTCAATTATATCATTTATTCAAAGGAAGCGGCGCGTTGCACTTATTGCGAAAATATTTTACACCTGATTGGGAGATCATAAGTGGCTTATTAAAAATTGCATGGACGGGGACTGCACAATTCATTATAGGTTCCGCAAGCTGGATTGCTTTAGCAAGAATTATTGCCGCATTCAATGATACTTCGATCATCGCAGGGTACCAGGTTGCTATACGTATTTTGCTTTTCTTTTTATTGCCTGCATGGGGATTAAGCAATGCAACAGCAACATTGGTCGGACAAAATCTCGGCGCAAAACAACCACAACGTGCAGAGCAAAGCGTTTGGAAAACGGCAAAATACAACGCGATATTCATGGCATTTGTATCATTATTGTTTTTGATCGCATCAAAACCAATCGTTGATTTCATGAACCCCGATCCTTCTGTGCAAAATGTTGCGATTGAAGTGTTGCATATAGTTACTGCAGGTTATATTTTCTATGGCGTAGGAATGGTGCTGATGAATGCATTCAACGGGGCAGGTGATACGGTGACACCAACGGTGATCAGTTTATTTTGCTTCTGGGCTTTCCAGGTACCTATCGCCTATCTGATGGCAATACCATTGAAGATCGGCCCGCGAGGTGTTTTCTTTGCAATCATCATTGCAGAAACAGCAGTAACCATTGTTTCGTTTATCATTTTCCGGAGAGGAAATTGGAAGAAAGTAAAAGTCTAAATAATTATTTATTGGCACATAAACACAGAAGCACTGAATTTTGTGGTTCAGTGCTTCTATAGCATTTCTATTTTAGAAAAATATTAAAACAGTTTCTCCTGTGGAGGTTTGATCCCCGCAACTCTTATATAAATAGTAGTTTGTCCGCGGTGGTGTGTCTGGTGTTCAAATGTTTTTATCATCATTGCATAACGAGTAGTTTCCATTCCGAATATTTTTACTTTTTCTCCCCATTTGCTGAGGTCAGAATTTTTCACTGCATTGATACAAAAATCATAACTCGCATTTACATAGTACGTCACCGAATCTTTTGTTTGTGCAGAAGCACTATGTTCTAAGTTGGAATTGGCAAATGCAGGGGGTGCATCACCCGTTGCCTTCGACATCAAAAAATAATTCCCTTGCGCAAGATGGATCATTTGTTGCGCAAAATTTCGTACACTGTCAACAGGCACTGCTTTAAAAGTAAATTTATCAGCAGGCATAGTATTCAGGTATTCATCCGTGTAGGCTTTTGCACGCTCCCAATCTTTAACCATTTGTGCTTTGATATCATCAACACTTAATGCCTGGGCAAAAATTTTTGGAGAGGATACTGCTGTAAGAATAATAACGAGAAAGATTTTGCAAGAAAACATGTTTTTCATAATTCATAGTTTTAGGCGTTTAAGGTATACAAATTATGAAGCATTGAAAAATTAAATAATTAAAAAGCGAAACAAGTTTTCGGTCCTGCGAGCGTGTGTCTTGAAATATCAAATAAATTGATTAGCTTTAATTCCACTCCTTAACAAACTGTCAACCTCTTCCTCCAAAAAGATTTTTTATCTCCCTCCCGTATTGAAAACATAGTTTCCAAAACAACTTGCTTTCAATTATGAATACAATAACTGCGAATGGTATAACATACAACCTGCCAGCTTCTATTGCAGATGTACAGCAATTAATTACCCAGGCAAGGCAAACCAATGTGGAGATACGCGTAAGAGGTGCGTATCATTCCGTACCGCCTGCAATCAGTACGGACGCCGGCAATGCTGCTGGTCAGCCTTGTATCAATATCATGCTTTCTAATCTGAATGCGGTAAGTATAGATGCAAATGCGGGTACCGTAACTGCACAGGCTGGTTGTCATTTAGGTTATGATCCGTTTGATCCAACTGAAATTTCCACATGGGAGAACAGTTTATTCTACCAGTTAAACCAGGCCGGATTTGCTGTACCCGATATGGGCGGCATCATTCATCAAACGGTAGGTGGGTTTTTATCTACAGGATCTGCAGGAGGAAGCACGGATTATTCTTTTAATGAACAACTGATAAGCATAACATTTATCCCTGCAAATACAGACAATCCCGAACCTGTAACGGTAAGTATCAACGATGCGGATACAGATAATTTTTATGCAGCCGGTGTGTCACTTGGTTTATTAGGAATAATTGTTTCGGCAACGTTTAAACTTGTTCCGAGATATTGCATCCAGGGAAATGAAACGATCACTACTATTGCAGATTGTGCAATTGACATGACCGGTAATGGCGTGGCAGGAAAATCAAGCATGCGCGATTTTTTGCTCAATACTGAATATACCCGCATTTTATGGTATCCTCAACCTTCTGTAACTAAAGCAACAGTCTGGCAGGCCAAACAAATCCCATACACCGATCAGAATATTGTTCCTTACGAAGAACTCCCGGCTGTAAATCTTTTTGGGGTTACTACTACTATTCCCGTGCAAATAGCCGCGGATCTTGTATACACTGCAATAGGAAAATGGCCAACATGGTTTGGAAATATAGTTGGCACAAATACCGACCTGTATAAGGGCGGTGTTAATTTTGTAAACAATAATTTTTATACCCCCAATGGTATTTTATCAGCCATACTTGACTTGTTTGTAAAACCAGGTGTTCAAAATTTCCTGGATTATTGGTACCGCAGTTTACCAATGGACAATAATATGAGTGATAAACTTTTTCCAGTTGAATTTACCGAGTTGTGGATCCCTTTTGACGCAACAAGTCCTACTGACACAGTTGCCCAGGTCTTACAAACTCTAAACAATTTATTCAATACAATTTATGCCGATCAATCCGGCCCTATTCCCGCAGGCGCATTTTGTACAGAATTGTATGCTGCGAAGCCAAGCAAATTCTGGATGAGCCCGGCAAATGGCGCTAACAATGTTTTTCGTGTAGATGTATTTTGGTTTGGAAATAATAACGGAAGCCCTGCAGACAGTTTTTATCCGCTTTTCTGGAATGCACTGCAGCCTTATAATTTCCGTTGTCACTGGGGAAAATATCTGCCCGCGGCCAATAGTACACAAGGAACATCTTATTTGCAACAGCAATATCCAATGTGGAACAAATTCATGCAGCTTCGCCAGCAATATGATCCGATGCAGGTTTTTGTGAACGATTACTGGAGAAGCCAGTTGGGAATTCCTATGCCGTAAAACAACTATTAATTTAATAAAAGAACATACATGATACAACCTGATGCGAACGGCCTATATCATCCGGCAAGCGAAAGCGATATTATTTCACTTGTTCAATATGCTGTTCAAAACAAATTGCAGGTCCGTGTTACCGGCGCCGCACAATCTGTTAGCGGTGCAATTTTTACTGACGGGTTTTCATTACAAAATAATAACCCTGCAACAAATAATATAAATATCCTGCTCGACCAGATGCGGAGTGTAACCTTCGATGATGCCAACATGCAGGTGACCGTTCAGGCAGGTTGTAACCTTGGTTTCAACCCGTATGACCCGGCAAAAGTTTCTACACCGGAAAACGGTTTGTTTTATCAACTCAATCAAAAAGGCTGGTCAATACAAAACGTAAGTGACGCTATTCATCAAACAGTATCTGGTTTTATTTCAACAGCTTCATCTGCGGCTTCATTAGCGCATTCATTTGATGAATGTATTGTAGCTGTCCGTATAATTGACGGGAACGGAACAGCGACAACATTTACCAAATCAGCCTCACTCACTGATCCGTTTTATGGTGTTGGTGTTTCACTTGGTCTTCTCGGCATCGCTGTTTCTGTTACGCTTCAATGCGTTCCGGCCTTTAATATTATCGGTACGGAAACAGTTACCAAAACAGCAGAATGCCCTTTCGATTTTTATGGCAATGGCAGCAGCACATTACCATCGATGCAAACGTTTCTCACCAGTACAGAATTTGTTCGTATGCTCTGGAGGCCGATCTCAACATTGCAACGTGTTATTACCTGGCAGGCGAGAACAATGCAAACTTCGGATTATAATCAGCAAACCGGGCCACCAAATGATTTTAAACCCAAACCTTATGTGCCTATCTTTCACGGGCCATCAGCTATGCCTGGGTTATACATGGGCTCTGAAACGGTTGCCAATGTTGGTTATAGTTTAATTGCCAACTGGCCCGAATGGCTATATGAGATTTTTGGAAATAATCCTGCTGCTGATTTTATTAAAATGGGAGTTAATGCCGCTGCTCCATATCTATATCCGTTGTTATGCGATTTTTATTTCCCATGCAATGATAGTTCCCGGCCACCTCAACAATTCTGGGACAACTGGCTTGGAAGTTTGCCCATGGATACTGTTGAATTCAGTAATAACCTGATGGACCTTGTTTATACTGAATTCTGGATAGACATAAATCAAACGGAACAGGTGATCAATATTCTTCAAAATTATTTTACAGAAAAAGGAATGTCGGCAACAGGTTTTTATTGCTTTGAAATTTTAGGTGCAAAAAGCAGCAACTTCTGGCTAAGCCCAGCTTATAACCAGCAATCAGTTCGCATAAATATTATGCAATGGTTGAGTAAAACAGTAAGCCCGGTTGTATTTTATCAACAATTCTGGGATTTATTGAAACAAAGCAATATCAATTACAGGCTGCATTGGGGAAAATATCTTCCACCGCCAACCAGCGGTGAAAACGCAGCATTTATAACATCACAATATCCGATGTGGAATAATTTTATTGCATTGAGAAACCAAATGGATCCTAATGGCATTTTTTTGAATACATACTGGAAAATGCAATTAGGTATATGAAAATAATTTTTCAAAAAAAATGGAACAGTCAGCAGTGCTTGAAAAAAATAATAACGGGAAAATGCTTTTCAGAAAGCTGCTGAAATTTATCCTGAAAGCCTGGGAAAAAGTGGTTACAGCAGGTATCTACGACGGGCTTTCAGACTGGGAGAAAAAAAGGACAAGGCTTGTAAACGGGATCTCTTTTTTTACAGTGCTCATTTTCATAAGTTTTGTTTTGTCTTATTTAGATAAAGCACATCGTACTACTTTTTATGAAAGCCTTACATCGGCGATATTTTATTCGCTACCCATAATTTTAAATTACTTCCGTAAATACACATTTGCTGTTTTTCTTTTTAATATTTATTCAACGGCTATCTATACCTTTTATGCTATATCACACGGAAAAGTAGATGCTTCGGAATACCTCCTGTTCAGCGCCAGCGTAGCAGCAATGCTTTTCTTCCGGAATTTTGTAGTGATATTGCTATTTTTTCTTTTGAACCTTGGTTGTTTCTGGCTGTGCAAATATTCTTTCATTGCAATGAAACCGTTCCTGTTCATGCCTGCAGGAGAAAATATGTATGTAGCCAACCATATTTTTACCTTTATTACATTGTTCATGCTTGTGTATTATTTCAAATCAGAAAACCTGCGGCAGGAAAAACTATTGAAGCTCCAAAACGAAAATCTTGAAACAGAAAAACAAAAGTCAGATAATTTATTGCTGAATATACTTCCTTCGAAAACTGCAGAAGAACTAAAAGAAACTGGTAAAGCAAGGGCAAGGCAATATGAAATGGTAACGGTTATGTTTACCGACTTTGTGAATTTTACAAAGGTGGCGACTTTATTGTCTCCGGAAGAATTAGTTATGCTCATCAATTCTTATTTCAGCGATTTTGATGAGATAATCAGTAAGTACCAGGTCGAAAAAATAAAAACGATCGGGGATAGCTATATGTGTGCAGGCGGTTTACCCGAAACAGCTTCAAACCATGCATCAGAGACAATAAAAGCCGCCTTGGAGATACAACTGTACATGAACAACATCAACAAAAAAAAGCAGTTGCTTGGTGAACCTTATTTTGAAGCACGTGTTGGCATACACTCGGGGCCGGTGGTCGCCGGGATTGCAGGAACAAAAAAATTTGCTTACGATATCTGGGGGGACACTGTAAACACAGCTTCACGACTTGAGTCATGCGGGGAGCCCAGCAGGGTGAATATCTCAGGTGAAACATATCGGCTTGTTCATGATAAATTCCATTGTGTCTATCGTGGAAAAATTGCTGCGAAAAATAAAGGCGAAATCGATATGTATTTTGTAGAAGGTGAAAATAAAAACTGAACAGCTCATAAAAACGTATTGCTGTAATTGCCTTTTTAAAAACTATTTATTAACTTTCGTAGCTCAATTTCTCAGAAAAACTAACGGCTTATGCTACGCCGATCATCGCCCACTCAGAATCTTACTGTCAAAGCCTCCTGTTCATCTTTCCATAATAAATCAACCACCATTATGCTTAAACAATTTTTTATTTGCCTGGCCGGCGTATTGCTAACCTACGCAGTTATTGCGCAACAAAACGAAACAATGGAAGCTGGAATGGGTAAAGTGAAAGTTTCATTTTTGATTGACCAGAACGGAAGCCCTGTGTACCAGGTTTTATTTGATAACAGGCCGGTAATATTATCATCACATCTTGGTTTTGTATTAAATACTGACAGCACGTTTTATAAAGATTTTGAACTGACAGGTTCTGAGAAGAATTCATTCGACGAAACATGGCAACCGGTTTGGGGCGAAGTGAAAGATATCCGTAATAATTATGAGCAACTAATAGTTCATCTAAAACAAAAAAATTCCGGCTTATTGTTGAACGTTATTTTCCGTGCGTTTGAAGATGGCATTGGTTTCCGTTATGAATTCCCGAAGCAGGATGGGTTAAAGTATTTTATTGTGACTGATGAGCTCACGCAATTTCACATGGCAGGTGACCATAAAACATTCTGGATACCGGGGGATTTTGATACTAACGAGTATCCCTATACGGAATCTAAATTAAGCATGATCGATAATTCGGAATTGGTAAAAAATTCAACAGCTATCGCAGTGCGTGTTGCACCGGATAAATATGCCGTGCAAACACCTCTAATGATGAAATCGGATGATGGTTTATACATCAATATCCACGAAGCTGCCTTGACGAATTATCCTGCGATGCAGTTACATGTGGATAAAGCAACAAATACATTCACCTCAAGCCTGGTGCCCGATGCTGTTGGCAACAAAGCATATTTACATGCGCCATGTTCAACACCGTGGAGAACAATAATTGTCAGCGATAAAGCAACTAATATCCTTTCATCAAAACTAATACTGAATTTGAATGAACCATCAAAAATCACAAACACCACATGGATAAAGCCAATGAAATTTGTTGGCGTGTGGTGGGAAATGCAGACAGGCAAAAGCACCTGGAATTATTCTGATTTCGCAGACAGTGTTGATGCAAATGGCAAACCAATTCCTAATCATCGTCATGGTGCGAATACCGCAAACGTAAAACGTTATATTGATTTTGCAGCAAGCAATGGCATTGATGGTGTTTTGGTTGAAGGATGGAATACAGGTTGGGAAGATTGGTTCGGGAACTGGAAAGAAAATGTGTTTGATTTTGTAACACCATATCCTGATTTTGATATGAAAGAAATTACCGCCTATGCAGCATTAAAAAATGTGAAGCTGATCATGCATAATGAAACTTCCGGTTCTGCAACAAATTATGAACGACAGATGGACACTGCATTCCGTTTTATGACAATGAACGGCTATCACGCAGTGAAAACCGGTTACGTAGGAAAGATCATTCCTCGCGGAGAACATCATGATGGGCAATGGATGATCAATCATTATGTACGTGTTGCAGAAAAAGCGGCACAATATAATGTGATGCTTGATGCACATGAACCCGTTCGTCCGACAGGATTGCAACGCACCTACCCTAACTGGCTTGCCTGCGAAGCCGCACGTGGCAATGAGTACAATGCATTCAGCGATGGCAACGCACCTTCGCATGAAACGATATTGCCTTTTACAAGGCTGATGGGTGGGCCGATGGATTATACGCCAGGAATTTTTAAGTTGAAAAATTATACGACAGTTCCTAACAGGCAAGTACATACGACATTGGCAAAACAATTAGCATTGTATGTAACGTTATACAGCCCTTTGCAAATGGCTGCCGACCTTCCGGAAAATTATGAAGCACACAAAGATGCGTTTCAGTTCATACGCGATGTGCCGCTTAATTGGGATGACACGAAGATCGTAGAAGCTGAGCCAGGGAGTTATATTACTATTGCCAGGAAAGAAAAAGGTACCGGCAACTGGTTTATCGGCGCAATCACGAATGAAAAAGCACGCACGGCAATAATTCCGCTGACATTTTTAGAGAAAGGGAAAAAATATATTGCAACAATTTATTCAGACTCGACAGATACTGACTGGAAAAACAATCCTGAAACTTACCAGATCACCCAGGTATTAGTTGCACAGGGAAAAAACCTGAAAATAAAATTAGCTCCCGGTGGTGGCGCTGCCATTGCTGTCCGCCCGATCGAATTCCCGGACAATAAGAAGTTGCCGGCGAAAAACTGAGATGGTGAATGGTGAAGAATTAAGAATTGAGCTGCGTGATTTTAGATTATAGTATTTAAAAAAACAACCTTGATCCTGCTTCAGAAAATAATTTGACCACAGAGTAACGCAGAGTTATACAGAGAAGTTCTGTGGCTCTCAAAAAATCTCAGAGGCTCTCTGTGGTAAATTTTAATCAGGAGAATCAGTTAAATCAGGACAAAATCATAGTTCAGACAATCGCTCCGTAGCATTGTTGCAGTACATGAGCCTGCCTGCGGTAGGCAGGTGCGACGCAACAATGCTTAATAGTAGTACAACTGCTGACTACAAAAAATAAAAAACTAAAATTAAAAAAACTAAAAACTATATAGTTGAAAATGCCTGGAACTTATACCCGATGACTTCTACCTATTTCTCAGAAATCGTACATCTCAAATCATACATTTTCAGATTTTGTCCACTATCAGCGACGCCGCCTCCGCATCTAAAAGTATTTCGCAATTCGGATGCAGTTGTACTACTGATGCAGGAATATCTGTTGTAACAGGGCCAAGGATTGCCTGCTTAATAATTTCCGCTTTGCGTTTTCCTTTTGCAATGAGAATTAATTTTCGTGTATGCATAATGTTTTTAATGCCGCGTGTTAAACCACCGAGCACAACATCATCAGGCACTCTTGTTTCGCGGCGCACACGTGCTTCAAAATCGGGATCCATCGGAGAAACCCATGTTTCACTTTCGAATGGCGTTCCCGGTTGATTAATTCCGATGTGACCGTTCATTCCGATACCAAGCATTTGCAAATCTGCACCGCCACGTTCTGCAAGCCGTTGCTCAAATAATTTTGCTTCTTTTTCGAAATCATCAGACATGGTTGGCGGCATAATAAAATTTTCTTCCAGAATTCCCAACGGCGCTGCGAGTTGCGTTTTTATCATCGTGTAACAACTTCCGAAATATTCTCTTGGTAGATTGGTGAGTTCATCAACATTGAACAAAGTAATTTTTGAAACATCGAAAGGATATTGCGCATGGATTTTTGAAACAACACTATGCATACCAATAGTTGTTTGTCCGGTTGAAAGTCCGATTACCGAATTTGGTTTTTCAAACATCTGTGCAATAATGCGCCAAGCTGCAGTTATATCAAAATCGTTTTCGTTTTTTGTAATTGTAATTTTCATCTGAATATTTTTTTCGAATCGATAAGCTATGCAAATATATGCAACACGCTTCCGATAAAACCCAACAATAAAAGCCCCAATAACAACCATGTTGTTTTCATCTTCTTTTTTATAAAAAAGTAAGCAAGAAATGTGATAGCTAACGGAATTATATTCGGAACGATCTGGTCTAAAATTTCCTGTAATGCAACTGCATTATCTTTTGAACCGATATGCAATGGTGTTTTGATTGGTAATAACATTGCAGTCATGGCACCGACAACGATCAATCCAAGAATAGAAGCGCCTGACGTAAGTTTATCCATCACATTTGTCTTCGCCAGGTTTTGTAAAAATTTTGAGCCCGTATTATACCCAATGAACGCAAGATTATAACGGAGTATTAAATGCGGAATATTAAATATCAAAAGAAAAAGAATTGGCCCTGCGATACTTCCTTTCAATGCAAGTGAAGTGCCAACACCGGTTGCAATAACTTTTACTGTACCCCAGAAAAAAGAATCGAACACGCCGGATAACGGCCCCATCAATCCGAGCTTAACTGCGTTGATAGATTCTGCGTCAAAATTTTCTGATGAAGCATTTTGTTCTTCCATTGCAGCAGTTATCCCGATAATCAAGGTAGAACCGTGTGGCGCCGTGTTGAACAATTGCAAATGCCTTTTTAATGCTGCAGCAATTTCTTCTTTTGTGGAATATAATTTACGGATAACAGGGATCATTGAAAATGCAAAACCTGAATTCTGCCATGTTTCGAAATTAAAATTTGCTTCGAGCATTAATGAACGAAAAAATAATTTTCGTATATCTTTTTTTTCAAGGACCGGAGAGAAATTTTTTTCTAAAGATTCCGGATTCAAATCTGCAGGTTTTTCTTTGTGTGTGATATTCGTGACGATAATAGCAGCGATCACACCAAGTCCGCCAATAGCAATCATTGGCAATTTTAAATAAGAAGCAATGATGAAACCCAAAAAATACCAGGGCGCTAATTTTTTTGTGAGCATCATATTCATCAGCAACGCAAATCCAAGTGCCGGCAACATATTTCCGGCAACCTGCAAACCGGAGCTAACCCAGGAAGGAATTGCATCTACGAATGATTTGATCACACTATTGCCTAACTCAAGTGCCAAAAAAGTGATCAACCCCATTAATAATGGCTTCAAAGAACCTAACAGTAAGTGAAGCTGCTGTACTTTTTTCCAATTGCCCTCTTCTGCATATTGAATAAATTTTTTATTGAAGGTTGCACGAAAAACAAATAACGCGCTCAACACCATTTCAGTTAATATAGCAATGGGTACCGCAAGCGCCAATGCAATTGCAGGGCCTTTGCCAGACATTATTGTAAATGCTGTACCGAGTACACCACCCGTAATTACATCCGGGGGAATAGCTGCGCCTACTTTAATGTTTCCCATGAAGATCAGCTCGAGCATGGCGCCGATAATAATTCCCTGATGCATATCGCCAAGCGCCAAACCAACCAACGGGCCTAATACCAATGGCCTGCTTAATAATGTTGTGCCGAGGAAATCTTCCGAATGGCCGAACATTGCTATAAGCGTGATGAAAATAAATGTCAGTAACAAAGTTTGCAGTTATGATTTCGGTTTGTATAAAGATTATGGATACTTGCCGATAAGATGATTATTTACAATTGTCTTTTTCAATTCATATACATCAACTGCGCCTTCTTTGCGATATACAATTTTTCCGCCAGGTTCAACAAGCACAGTATAAGGCAATGCACCCTGCCATGAAGTATCAATTGCCTCAATCAATTTATATTTATCATCTACACACAAATAATTTTTACACGATGCCTGTTGCTTTTGCAAAAATTTAAACACCCTGTCTTTTTTATCTGCTTCATCTGCACTAATACTGATGAATTCAAAATCCCTGTCGCGGTACATCCGGTTGATCAAAATAAAATCAGGGAATTCTTTTGTGCATGGCCCGCACCAGGTTGCCCAGACATTGATCAACCGTAATTTGTCAGATGAATTTTTCAATAGTGATTTTATACCTTCTTCGTTGATCGTATCCACAGTCACAGGCTCTTTCGCCCACGCTTCTGCAGCTTTCGCAACGAGTTCTTGTTTCTCCGCCCATTTAATGGAGCATCCAAAAACTTTTGTTGTTTTAACCGGTACTTCTTTATCATTCAGCAATGCATCGATCGCATTTTTTGTATCAGTTGATTTTACAGGTTTGAATGGGGATTCCGTATCATCAAACCGTCCGTTGTACCTGAGCTTTCTTTCTTTATCAAAAATAAAAACATGAGGCGTTGCGATGGGGCCGTATTTTTTTGAAACAGTTTCTGTTTCTCCATCATACAAATAGGGGAAATTGAATTTCTTTTCTGCTGCACGGGTTTTCATATCATCGAATGAATCACCAAGATCAGAAAAATCCAATTCGTCCAAACGCAATGCACGATTATCATTTGGCATGATAGCAACAACAGCAACGTTTTTATTTTTATAATCGGATGTAAGTTGAATGATGCGGTCTTCATAAGCCTGTGCTGTCGGGCAATGATTGCATGTAAAAATCACCACAAGGATTTTTGCATTTTTAAAAGAAGAAAGAGAATACGTTTTCCCGCTAACATCCATCAAATTAAAATCCGGGGCAGGCGAACCGATAGCAAGTGTTGGATGATCTTCATTCATTGTATGAAAATCCCGCCACGCTGTTGCAGGCAAAATGAATATCAACGTAGCTATGATCAACATCCATTTTTTCATATACAACAATTTACTTGTTATTCACTCAATGCGGTAACAGCTTGTAAAAACCATGCGGCATGCGGTATCCACTGTTCTGTCCATCTCCATTCATTTCCGTGATCTTCTGTTCTAAAATCAATCCCGCTTCCATCAGCATTATTTTTATTTCCCGTTATCCCGTTAGATATTCCTCCAAGCTCCGAACCATGCCCGTAATTAGAATGCATATATGGAACATTCTTTTTCCCGAAACCATACATGAAACAAATGGCATAAGGATTACATCCTAATATCCATGATAATTGCTGCGACGCAAACATGCGCAATGAATCATAAGTGGCTTGATGTTCTTTATCTCCAAATACTAATCTCCCACCAACGATAGCTGCTGTTGCCAATGAAGCAAGCCTTGCATTTTCGCCTTGCCACCACCAGCCGGTTTCGTTTTCATGCGGAATAAAAAAACCATTTTCTATTTTATTCCTGAATTCAAATGTTTGCCTTGCATATCCAAAAGGGTTACTACCGTTATTGGTCACACGTAAATTATACTCCAGTGCTTTGCGGATCGTTTCTATTGCATTTTTGCGTTGAGATGAATCTGTTTCTTTGGCAAGGTATCTCGCCAAGGCAATAACAGGCAAACCTGCATCGGAAGCATGCCAGAAAGGGCGGTGTGAACCGTCTGCAATAAAATATCCCTGCAACATCATCCGTACAGAAAGATTGCCGGCACGTTTTCTTGCTTCGATCTTATATAGGTCGTTGCCGGTTGCAATCCACAATTCTGTAGCAGCCATCAACGCACAATAATCATCAATGATGTTTTCTTTCCCATCGTCGTCGTATTTTTTATTGTAAGATAAAAGATGAATAAATGCATGTTGTGCGGCATCGAGGTATTGTGCTGAAGTAAAATCACCATTCATATGCCATTGTGAAATCCTGGCCAACGCTGCTATTGCCATTCCCCCGCCCTCGCGGAAAGCACACTGATAATCGGATGTAGTTACGCTATTCGCCTGCAAACCCACTACCCTTCTTGCTTTCGGATCTTTGTTGAAATAGCTGAATACGGTCATATAAAAATATCCTTCCTTGGAAAGTGAACGCATGATATAATCGCTCCCCCACAGCGCTTCATTTTTTATAGAGTCTTTTACATTGTATTTTTCAAGCAGTGAAGGGATTTTTTCTGCAGCGTTTATCAACGACCATGTGACCAACGGTATTTGTTGCGGCGACATGAAATTGGCGTACGCAAGATGCGAGAAATATTTACTTACATCTCCGGAAGCGTCGCACCAGCCGCCATGCAGGTCTACTGTTTTTGTACTTCCATATAAAAGCAGTGCTGTGTCTGCAGCTAATTCTTCCCGGGTATTGGCCCTTTGCTTGTAATAGTAGTGAATGACAGATGGGATAGTTGATGCTGCGAGTGCATTCTCGCCAATTACAAAGGGCTCCGACTGATAGCGTTTATTGTTAACCGTTATAGCGATGGTAAACTTTCCTGGCTTATCAAACGAGGAAAACTGAAGCTGGTAAAAATATTTTCCCGAATCCCATTCATTAATCTTTTGCACAGCGCCTGAAATTCCGCGAAATGCAGGTTCTCCTGTTGTAGCATCAACAATATCAAATGTGATCGAAGGCAATTGTTCTCCGGTACGCACTATTGCTGTTTTCGGATTATTGGTATTGTATGCAACCTCATTTACAAATATGGAAACCTGGGGATGTGCTATCAGTGGGGGAATAAAGATAAGGCAGGTCACTACTATGGCAGGAATCTTCATAAACAAGGAGTATAATTTACTTTACAAGATAAAATAAAATATTTTACCCTACCGGAAATTTATACTCATTTCACAGTTTTTTCGTTCTGAATCTTCTTCCATATAAAGACGGCTTTGATATCGTTGTAAGAGTATCCATCTCCTAATTTTTCTTTAATAAGGGAAGAATTTGCTTCAGGATGTTTTTCTATTTCTTCTAAAATGATCTCTATTTTGCTTTTTGAAAGCAATTGCTCAATCCGTATTTCGCCTGTAGCAAGAAATGAAGCCAGGTGGCCTTCGATTGTGCTAACCGCCATGCCACGCATTTTTGCGATATCAGGTATTTTATTTCCTTCCCTGTACAATTGCAAACTGATATTTTTTGTTTCCCCTTTTTTAGGCTTTGCTATTTCTTCTTCTGCCTGCGGGATTAACGGAGATACTTTCTTATTGCTTTCGATCAGTTGCAAAAGCGAATTGGTATCCACCCCCTTTGCAAAAGCATTTGCCAGTTCAAGTGCATGCTGCAATTGTTTTATTTTTCTTTTTACATCTGCTTCCAGCTCATACAATTCCGATACATATTTTTTTACACGTTGCTTGATCTTTACTTCGTTATTATGACTGGAAATTGACACTGTTATTTCTTCCAAAAATTTATTAAAATGATCAACGGCAGCAGCTACCCTGCGTTGAAAATGCGCATACTGGTCGTCGTTAGCAGTCACCAATAGCCATTCTAATTGTTTATAAAATTTAACAGCAAATTCCTGTTGTTCTTCCAGCTTTACAAGAATTGTTTTTGCCCACGACACAGCATCTTCTTTTGCAGGGATAATACGATGCTCGTAGTCTTCTACATGTTGCTGAAATTGTTCTACCAATTTTTCAAAACCAAAAGAACTTATCAACGATCTGCCAATAAATAATTGCTGATGTTGTCGCAACTCCTGTTGCAGAACATCTTCAGCCAATTCGCTTTTTGAAAATTGCAAGACACGCTCATCAGTAATAATCGCATGCGGATGAATACGGCTGTAGAGTATCAATCCTTCCAAAGAAGTCAGCCTGCTGAGTGCCACATAAACTTGCCCGGGTGCAAACGAGTCGCCGGCATCAATGATCGCTTTTTCAAATGTCAATCCCTGGCTTTTGTGAATGGTGATTGCCCAGGCCAATCGTATCGGGAATTGTTTGAATGTGCCGATCGTTTCTTCATCGATCTGGTCGCGGTCTTTGTTATATTGATAACGTATATTATTCCATGTTTCCTTTTCCACTTCAATTTCGTTTTCTTCATTTTCAAAACGCACAAAAATTTTCTCACCGTCAATTTTAGAAACCGTACCGATCTTTCCATTATAATATTTCCTGAATTCTCCCTTATCATTTTTAATGAACATCACCTGTGCACCTTCTTTTAATTGTAAAAACATTTCGGCCGGCAATGCTTTCTCATTAAAATCCCCTGTCAACTCTCCTTTGAATTCAAATAATTTTCCGTGGAGTTTTCTTAATTTATTCTGGTTGATATCATTCGCTTTATTATTGTGAGTGGTCAGGGTAATATAATGTTCGTTACTGGTTGAATGAAAACCGGGCTGGTAATGTTCGTGCAATTGTTCAAGATCATCCTGCGTTGCTTTTTTATCCCGGATATTATTAAGTATGCTTATAAATTTCTGTTCGTTCTGCCGGTAAATTTTTTTAAGTTCTATTAAAACAGGCGGCGCCTGTTTTACAACATGCGCATCAAAAAAGAACGGGCTTTGATAATGCTGTTGTAAAATTTCCCATTCGGAATTATTTACAACAGGCGGCAATTGAAATAAATCGCCGATATATAAAACCTGTACACCACCGAAAGGCAACAAAGACTGGCGGCGGAAATGGCGGAGGATCGCATCTGTTGCATCGAGCATATCTGCACGCACCATACTCACTTCATCGATGATAAGCAATTCGAGTTCGCGAAGCAACTCACGTTTATCATTATTGAAGCGGATATTTTTAAAAAGTGTATGCTGGTTTGTCGCATCATTTCCCCATTCGCTGCGCAATGAAGGAATGTATGGGCCAAACGGAAGTTGAAAAAAAGAATGCATCGTTACACCACCTGCGTTAATTGCAGCAACGCCGGTTGGCGCAACCACTGCAATCTTTTTAAATGAATTTTCCTTGATGTATTTTAAAAAAGTGGTTTTACCTGTGCCTGCTTTTCCGGTAAGAAAAATATGCCTGCTCGTTTGGTTCACAAACTGTGCAGCCATCTGGAATAAAAAATTAGAGGTATCGGTGGTTGTCATGCGTGGAAGTTAAGCATAACTGCAAATAACGTGAATAGTATTTTGTGGGTAAGAATAAATACAGAGTGAAAAGCCTTACCCTCGTTCCCTCTCCAAAGGAGAAGGATACCCATTATTTAGGGCTTAATAGAATTTCCAAATACCAAAGTAATCTGCACAGAGGCACCCTTCTCCTTTGGAGAGGGGATGGGGATGAGACTTACAAAATTCTTCAATCAAATAATACCTTTGCTTTTCTTACCATCAAATTTATTTCGAATGATTGATATCGTTATTGAAGCACGCAATGCTGCGATCAGCGAATCGATGAAAGTAAAACGCATCCTTCCTTTCAGGTTACGCAGAATGATCGGGCCATTTATTTTTATGGATCATGCAGGCCCTGTAAATATATTGCCGGCAAATCCATCTTCATTGGATGTATTGCCGCATCCGCATATCGGTTTGTCGACGGTTAGTTATCTTTTCGGAGGACAGGTTACGCACCGTGACAGCCTTGGTGTAGAACAAGTCATTCTTCCCGGGGAAGTAAACTGGATGACTGCAGGAAAAGGCATTGCACATTCAGAACGTTTTGAAGATCCATCTGCATTAGCAGGCGGAAAATTAGAGATGATACAAACATGGGTTGCACTGCCGGAAAAAGATGAAGAAGATGATCCATCGTTCAACAATTATAAACCACACGAACTGCCGGAATTTACTGACAAAGGAATATGGATGCGATTGATCGCCGGTAATGCTTATGGCTTACATAGTGATGTAAAAACACATTCGCCTTTGTTTTATTTGCATGTTGTACTTGAAGCAGGAACAAAATTCGGGTTGCCGAAAGAATATGAAGAGCGTGGTTTTTATATTGCAAAAGGAAGTGTGGAAGTGAACGGAAATATTTTTCATGAACCACAAATGGTAGTGTTCACAAAAAATGCAGAGCCGGTAATCATTGCGAAAGAGCATACCATATTAATGTTGCTCGGAGGCGAGCCGTTAGGTGAACGTTTTATCTGGTGGAATTTTGTTTCTTCGCGTAAAGAACGCATCGAACAGGCAAAAGAAGACTGGAAACAAGGTCGGATAATTTTGCCTCCGGCAGATAATAAAGAATTCATTCCATTACCAGATGATAAATCAAAACCTGTGGGAAGCCCGCCACGGCCGGAACCACTTTCCTGATGAATTATTAGATGGCAAAATAAACCGCATTAGCTTTTCAAGCTATCTCCCGGAAAACTTCTTGTCGGATAAATTTCATACACGAGCACTCCTGCTTTTACCGCAGGGTCTTCATCCATAATCGCTTTCGTTTTTTCTGCATCGGCATTAAATATCCCGATGCCTGCCATTTCTTTATCTTCTGAGATCGGGCAAACGATCATCAATATTCCATCTTCACGCAGTGAAAAATTTCTTCTTCCATGTTCCCAGATAACAGGAAATACATCAGGCATTTTAAACGCAGAACTTTTCTTCAGGATTACTGCTGTGTAACTTTTTGTTGTTGCCAGCATTTGCTTCATGAATTCATCAGTAATCTCAGGCATGATAAATAATGTTTTAAGTTTAAATTATTTTAGCAATATCAAGATATTAATAAAAGGTCAAAGTATTTTCACTCTTTCGGCGGGTTTCTGTTGTACCCCGGATTTTAACTTAGTGAATTTGATTTAAATTTAGAACGGTATTCAAATACATTCAATGATAAAGATCAAACGCATATATGACCCTGTTGAAAGAAATGATGGGCTCCGGATACTTGTTGACAGGTTATGGCCGCGTGGCGTAAAAAAAGAAAATGCACATTTTGATATATGGTTAAAAGAAGTTGCTCCATCCGATGAATTACGAAAATGGTTTAATCATGAAGCTGATAAGTGGAAAGAATTTGAAAAAAGATATTCGGAAGAATTAAACCACAATGAAGCTTTTAAGGAACTGAAACAAATTATCAAAGAGCATAAAACCGTTACCTTGCTGTATGGAGCAAAAAATGAAAAATATAACCAGGCAGCAGCATTACAAAACATCCTGAAACGTTAATACCTGAAGAAATAGTCCAATCTGAAAACAGTAGCACAAAATATAATTGCATTCAACAGGCAACTTCATTATACGGGCAAATTACCAAAAGGTTTTGATGTACTCAATCCTTTCCGGGAAAACCCAGAAACAATGAAATTGATAGAAGCATTCTACCTGAAATTTTATAACGATCATCACAAACGAAAATTCATCATTGGCATAAACCCGGGGAGGCACGGAGCCGGCATCACCGGCATACCTTTCACAGATACTAAGAGGCTTGAAGCTTTTTGCAAGATCAAAATGCATAGCGCCCATTCGCATGAACCTTCATCCATTTTTGTATACGACATGATCGCAAAATATGGGGGTGTGAAAAAATTTTACAGCAACTTTTATATCAACTCCGTTTTCCCGTTGGCAATTGTGAAACAAACTTCGCCTGGAAAATGGCGGAATGCAAATTATTATGACGACAACCTTCTCTTCAAATATTTAAAACCATTTATGATAGGGAATTTGAAAACGCAGATACCTATTGGTTTAGATACATCTGCAGCATTTGTGTTAGGCAAAAAGAATACCACCTTCCTGGAGAAAATAAACAACGAAGAAAAATTATTCCAAAAAATAATTACGCTTGAGCATCCGCGTTATATTCAACAATACAAGTCAAAGCAAAAAGAAGAATATATTGATAAATATTTGCAGGCCCTTTCATAGAACCATAAAGTTTCTTCAACTATTTCATTTCAATTTTATCTTCGAAAGAAAGCATGACAATGATATTAAACTATCTTGCAGGGCTATTACCTAACTTATCAAAAAAAATTATGAGCGCAGAAAAAATCACAGTTCAGGCAATTGTTTCAGCAGATACAAAAAAAACCTGGGACTATTGGACAAAACCTGAACATATCACTAAATGGAATTTTGCTTCTGACGACTGGCATTGCCCTGCTGCCGAAAACGATCTTCGTGCAGGTGGAAAAATGAAATCGAGAATGGAAGCAAAAGACGGAAGTTTTGGTTTTGATTTCGAAGCCATTTATGAAGAGGTGGCCGATCAGAAGAAAATTGTGTACACCATTGCAGACGGCAGAAAAGTAGTTACTGATTTTGAAAACGAAAACGGCAAAACAAAAATCACTACAGTTTTTGATGCCGAAAACGAAAATCCGGCTGAAATGCAAAAAGCAGGCTGGCAGGCCATACTAAACAACTTCAAGAAATATGCAGAGAATAATTAATTGAGAAAGAAGGAATTTTATATCAAGCGAGGCAAGACATATATTTTGCCTCGCCCAAAATAATTAGAAAAATATTTTGCACCAAACTTATGTACTACTATTAAGCTTCTGTTGCGTCGCACTCTTGTACAGTAACAATTCTACTCAGCGGCGCTTCATTTTCGATTATACATAACTGTTAGCAATATTTTATCCGGTAGTCATTGCACATTCGGCATCAACCGGATCGAATCATGAAATTTTACTTTCTCTATATTTCCATGATCGTCAAAATTCAGGCTGTCAATACATAACTGCCTCAGCACATATTGCTTTTCCTGTGGAAAGATCTTATGGTAGAGAATATACGCCTGCCCTTTCACACGGAATACGGTATGGTGTCCGGGGCCATACACTTTTCGATCGCCTGTTGTTTGTATAACCGGGCTGGAGTGCCCTTCTATCCAAGGGCCCATTGGTGTTTTACCAATGGAATACCTGATGTTGTACGTTGAATCAATAGCTTTTCCGTTCGAGTACATCAGGTAATATTTCCCCTCGTGCTTGAGCATAAACGGCGCTTCAAAATAATTCGGCGGGGTAATATCAGCAGGCTTTCCATCAAATGAATGCATGTCCTCTTTCAGCTTAACACAAAAACATTTCCCATTCACCCAGTTCAATCCCGATCCCCAATATAAATAAGCAATGCCGTCATCATCAATAAAACATTCTGCATCTATCATATGATAGCCGGGCATGTAATTACGTGAAACAAGCGGTATGTGTTCAGGTAACAAACTTTTCCATGGACCTAACGGATGATCGCTCACTCCTGCCCATATCTCGCTTCCCACTGAAACATACATATAAAATTTTCCCCTTCGTTCCACAACAGATGGCGCCCATACTTTAGCATCACCGGAGTTGGCGCTTGTACATGATTTTTTATTTGGCCAGTTAATATGTTTTTGTTTGAAATGAATGAAATCACGGGTTTGGAAAACAGCCAGTTCATCTCCACCCCACGGATCAATTGTTGCATAGATATAGTAGTAGCCATGATAACGTATTATTGTTGGGTCAGCTGCATAAAAACCTCCGAATAAAGGATTGTGAACAGTTTGCGATGCGCTTTTCGTTAATCCGGTTATCAGCAACACCAAGACAAGAAAAAAATATTTCGTTGTGCTTATTACACCACGCTGTAATCGTTCAACGTTCAATTTCGTTGATGGTGCGGCAACTGTTAATAAGAAATTATTCTTCATTAATTTTCAAACATTGAAGTACTTACTGTTCTTTTACTACACCAATTGTTTGCATAGGAAGGCGTAGGTTTTTAAGGGTGTGATTTTTTACGTTATTCAATAATACAACCGGAGATTTTATATCGCCTGATATTTTGAGCGAATCAATATCCAGCTTTTGAACATCATCAAAAATGCAGGCAGAACGAAAATCGCTCTTTATGGTTTTTAGCGTGACATTCTTCATAACGAAGCCTTCCGCATGGCGGATGTAGAAGCCCCATGCAGGCAGTTCCCCAAACATAGAAAACTCAGGATAGTCCGATATATTTTCGGCTATACGTTCCAGTGAGTCTATCCCGTAGTTTGCCACATTCCTGTCTGCGCCACCTTCATATTCAATCTGTATATTTTCAAGGGTTACATCTTTAACGGGGTGGCCTGGCAACCCACTGACCGAAGCCGGGAAAACGTTATGCGGGTACCCGACTACTGGCCCTTCCGTTTCATATCCTTTATCCGGCTTACCCGACGGGATTTGCGCAACAACATCTTTGATGATGATGTGCTCAACTTTGCTGTATGCTTCCGTTTTATTCCGGTGCCCGAGTTTTATAAAGATGGCATTCCCTGTATTTCTTGCGTGGATATTTTTCACAAAAATGCTATCCAATATACCTCCATCAACCGCTTCCAGTGCAATAGCAGAGCGATAAGTGTCATACACATCGATGTCTTCTACTTTTACATTTTTGAAACCTCCGCGTGATGCGGTACCGAATTTTATGGCAGAAGCGCTTGAGCGAACTGTACAATGTTTGATCAAAACATTTTTGCAGATTTTTTCCGAATTCTCAGATTTAAGGCAGATACCATCGTCTGCAGCATTTACAGAACAATCAGAAATCTTCACCTCACTGCAATCAACTACATCAATGCCATCATTGTTCCAATAAGAAGTGCTTTCAACTTTTATTTTATCAATCACGAGGTTATTACATTCTTTATAATCCTGCACCCACGTCGTGGCATTTCTGAATGTCACACCTGAGATAATAATATTGTTGCAATTAAAAAGATAGAGCAACTGCGGCCTGTTTGCTTCCGTTGGCCGCTTCTGGTGCCAGGGATTCTCCGTTTGCCACTCGGGGTCTTGTAAAGTGCCCGCTTTAAGCATGGCAAAAACATTATCGAGCAATGCTTTTGCATTTCCGTCTATTGTTCCTTTTCCTGTAATGGAAATATCTTTCAGCCCTGTCCCTGAAATAAGCGGATATGCATTGCCGTTACCATAGTCCATCCTTTTTGCACTGCCAAGCAATATTGCGTTCTCTTCCAGCCTTAATTCAATGCCCGGCCTCAATTGGAAAGGCCCTGTAAGAAATATACCCGCAGGAACAACCACAATTCCACCGCCGTTTTTTCCCGCTTCATCAACTGCAGTCTGAATAGCACCACTGTTATTGGTTACACCGTCTGCTTTTGCGCCAAAAGCGAGAATATTGTACACCTTCTTTTCCTTTGCAAATGCGACTTGCAAAAAGCAAATTGAAAAAATGATTAGCCAGGAATATTTTCTTATGACTTGCATGTAGATATATTATTTAGATTGCCCGGTTTCATTGTAATACGACAACCGGATTTGCTCAAAATATTTATGGTATATCTTGTTTGATATTTCGATACTGTTGCCGGAAGTTGTGACCGGAAATTCATTGCGTTCATTCACCCAATTCCATTCCCACTCACGGATATGCATTTCAAATTTTGAAAAATCAGGTTCCGTATTTTGCTCCAGTGATTGATCAAGTATCTTAATAAATTGCTGCCATCTTTTTTTATAAAAATCATTTAATAAACCACTCCATTGCCTGCAGGAGTATTCATGCAACGGGCTGTTTGCATCGCCCCACAAAGTAACCAGGTCCCTTGCGTTACGTTCATACAATGTCTTTTCGCCTTCAGTCTTACCATTGCTTTTTGCCGCTTCCAGCCATCGGCCGAGTAAAAAATCTTTTCTTGTTGCGAGCAATTCATCCATATCAGTGATCAATTCTAAGAATCCGTTACTGTATTTTTCAAAATCAGTTTTATTTTTTTCTTTGAACGCCTCCACCCATTTCTTTTGCAGTGTGTTTGCATAATTCGCAAGAACCTGGCGGGTAATATCCACAAGGTCAAATTGAAACCCATCGCTGGCCATATGTTTACCGGATGCATTAACAAACAATTTCCATGCAGGAATTAAATCAGCAGGGTCATAATTTAATTTAGTTCTTGTCCAAACAGTTGTTGAATCCAGGGTAGGCCTACCCGTTAGCATCGATTCGGCGCCATCGCGTATCAGTTTGCCGTTGTATGCAGTTGTTCGCAGTATTTGCCAGGCCTTCAGGAGATTTTCATCATCACTACCATAACGGTTACGCACATACTTTTTCAACCAGTCATTCAGGTCAATCGTGTCCCTCTGCCACACATGTTGCATCATCAATTCATAGATCACCGGATTTTGTTCTATTGCTTCCATCGTCAGGCCGATACCCGCCATATTTTTAGAAGAATCACTGGTGAGCGCCAGTGCAGGCCCGCTAGCAACACCATCCATCCTCCCGAACAAATTAATGTTACCACCGAAATTGTTGATCATGTTCCATATCCATTGTTTCCCATAAAATGCTTTTGTTCTTTTCCACACAGGTTCAATTTCGGCAGCAAGATCGAGAATGATCATTTTATTATCAGGCACCGGTTGCAGCAATGCTTCTATCTGCGGGGCTTTCCAGAATTTCCGGTCACTGTAAAAAAGCCATCCCTGCATCACCCAAACTGCAGCCGTATCTGCTTCCTGCATCCCCTGGTAAATTTTTTTGCTCAGGCCTGATAAGAAAACCGGATCATCAGATGAGGGTTCATTTTCATTAAATGTATCTGCAGAATACAAATGATTGGTACCGAATAATTTCGTTTGTGTTTGCAGAAATTTTTTTCCGATCTCTGCAAACAGCGGATCTTCGGAATCGAGGATATAGGTGTCTGCAAAACCATTTTTCCAGTTAGCTACTTTCAATTTTGCGTTTGGATATTTCTTTTTGAAAGCTGCAGGTACATGGCCGGTAAATGCAGGCAACACCGGTTTCATTCCTAATTCACGCTCGCGTTTTAAAATTTTTTCTTCTAATTCTTTATGTGTTTCCATCCAGTTTATTTGCAACGGCCCGCCCCATCCATCTAAGTTTCCCATCCAGAACCACGAAAAATATGCAGGGCCCGAAAAAAAACCGTTCAGCTCATCATCTGTAAAACCCATTTGATTATACACTTCATGCCAGGTGTATTCTTCACCGGTAATTGCAAGCGGCATATTAATTCCGTGAAGCGCCATCCAATCAATTTCTTTTTCCCATCGCGGCCAGTCCCACCAGCTCATACTATAATTGAAAGTGCAATAATTCAGATAGTAGCGATATTGATATGGAGTTTTTTTTTGGATTTTTGAAGATGGTAATGGAAGTTTCCCGGGAAGCTTCAGGTTTGTTCCGTTCCAGGTAAGCTGGCAATGACAAAATTCGGTGAGGTAATAATAGAACGCAGAAGCGATAGCAACACCTGTGTTCCCTTTCAATACGATTTTATTCTTCCTGCTTTCTATTTCAAATGCGTCGTTATTATTTTCCTGTTTTATTTTTTCAATAATAAAATCGTTTATATGAGCAGGTAAAATCCTGCCGATGATATCCTGTGCTGCTTTAATTTCCGGTTGTGCAAAGCAAAGCTGTTGCGTTGTTGCAGCAACCAGGCAAAACGATAGGAATATTTTATTACACTTTTTCATTTCAGTAAAATATTAATCAGGCATAAAGGAACAGAAATTTATATTGAGAAATAAGAAGATGATTATTTTAATCAATTATAAAGCCTCAGGGCAAAAGCCCCGAGGCGAAACTACTGCTGTAGCTGATTGTCTACCAAAACGAGTGCTTATGAAAAATTTAATACCCGGGATTTTGTTTCAGCGACGGGTTTAACGTTAATGCCGATGTCGGTATCGGGAAAATACGTCGGTATGTATCTGCATTGGTTTTGTATCCCCATGCGCCTTCAAATTTTCCGAAGCGGATCATATCATTTCTATGCCATCCTTCCCAGGTAAGTTCGCGGCAACGTTCATTGTAAACACTGTCGAGTGTAACATCTGTCCATGCCGGGCTTGGAGTCCTGTTTGCACGAAGGCTATTCACTAATGATAATGCAGAGCTTCCGTTTGTTGCCGTACCACCGCGTAAAATTGCTTCTGCTTTTGTCAATATGATATCTGAATAACGGAAAATAGGAATATCATTATTCTGGTTCCTGCTTGTTGAAGTTGCATCTGGATAGAATTTTACATTTCTGTATCCCTGGTTCCATGCGATTTCATCGTTGCCCACATCAAACCCGTTGCTTACACCATTGTAAGGATCTTGCCCGTTAGCAATATCCTGTCTCAAAACAACATTTGGGGTCAAATTCACCTGGTACGTATAAGTACCGCCAGGATCACTTCCGCTATAGTATTGATTATATCCAACATTGGTAGTTGTAACTGTAAGCGGAATGGTTTTATTCGCATCCTGCCATTGCAAACCTGTTAACCATTGTTTGTTCCTTACATCGTTGGTATCATAGAAATATGCATAAAATTCGGGCAATGTGCTTGCGGGGCCAGCCGGATCATAAGGGATGCCAAAATAATTAAAGCCAGCGCCTGCAGCAACTTTACCCATAGAACGCGGCACATCATAACGTGCATGGTAATTTGCAGACCTTCCATACCAGCCCGTTCCATTGGCATTGAAAGGAACAGCAAAAATAAATTCATCCTCACTGCCAGGGGATGTTGGCCCGTTTGCAGGGTAAAACATTGCGAGGTAATTTGCCATGTCAGTTATTGTAAATCTTCCCGAACTGATGATGTTATCACACGCTGCTATGCAATCATTGTATCGCTGTGTTCCTGTATAATACTCTGCATTGAGGTACATTTTTGCCAGTAATGCGTATGCGCCATATGCCGTGAAGCGTCCATAAGTAGTCTGGTCAACCCTTGTACTTAAAGAAGGGATGCAACTTTTTATATCGCTTTCAAGAAAAGCAAAAACCTGCGCTCTCGGCACATTGGTGTGTGGCGTAAAATCTCCGTACACGGTATCGAGGGGCACATTGCCCCAGTTATCCATCAACATAAAAATAGAATAGTCACGCACCATTTTCAATTCTGCCAATTTCATTTGCTTGTCCGTACCTGCAGGCATAGTTGTATTGAGGATTGATATTGCCTGGTTGGCAGAACTGATGATCACAGCCATCCATCCCCAGTTGCCGTTCAGATAACCGTTATCTTTCGTCCATGTGTGATAATGCATTTGCATATTCTGGGCACCATCGTACCAGTTGCCACCATGGGCAGGCATCATCGATTCGTCTGTACTATACGATTGTTGGAAAAAATATTCCTGTGCGAGATACCCGTCGAGCGCCACATACGGTGTAAGCTCAACCTGTATGTATCCCAATGAATCCTGCGGATAAACCGATGGTGTTATTTCCGTAGTTATCGGCACATCCAATTTGTGGCAGGAACTAATGATGCTTGGTATGATAAACAACACAGCAAGTTGTCTAAATATCTTTTTCATATTTATGATTTTAATTTTTCTGAATTAAAACGAAACATTTAAGCCCAACAAAAAGCTTCTTGTTTTGGGATAGAAATTGTTGTAGTCAACTCCCGGTGCAATTCCACCCTGGTTCACTTCAGGGTCGATGCCCGAAAATTTGGTAATGACAAATAAATTTGTTGCTGACACATATACCCGCAACGATTTAATGTATTCGGATACCTTTTTGAAATTGTATCCCAACGTAGCATTATCCAAACGAACATAATTACCGCTTTCAATAAAACGTGTTGAGTACGTATAATCCAAAACATCGGCAGGCAATTCATTAGCTGCATCCACCAAAATATTTGTACTTGCCGCGGTTGCCGGAGAGAAAAGAACAGCACGTGTGGCGTTCATGATCTTGTTGCCAAATACACCGCGCAAAGAAAAATTCAGATCGAGGTTTTTATATTTGAATGTATTTGAAAAACCAACGATTAATTTAGGTTGTGCATCTCCTGCATAAAAATAATCTGTTCCGTTAGTTGGCGAAGTGGTAACTGATCCATCATGCTTGTACCATTGCGAAATACCCTGTGCATTTTTGCCTGCATATCTGAATGTAAAGAACTGCCCCAACGGGTGGCCTTCCTTTAACAATTGCACATATCTTCCAGACTGGCCCGAACCTTCCGGATCAGCAACGCTTACTGAGTCCCCACCAATGAACAGCGGATTGGTCAGCTTGGTAATTTCATTTTTGTTGTGTGCAAAATTCAGGTTGGTTGTCCACGAAAAATCTTTTTCCTGAATAATCATCCCGGTAATACCCAGTTCAATCCCTTTATTATTCATACTGCCGCCATTAGCAGTGATGCTTCCGTTAGGCAACAACATTGGGTCAGCAGAATAATTAATGATCATGCCGGTGGTATTTTTATTATACCAGTCGAACGTTACATTAATCCTGCTGTGTACTACAGAAAAATCTAAACCAACATCTGTAATTGCTGTTTTTTCCCATTGCAAATTCGGGTTAGCTGTTTGAGAAGTTCCTACTGCAGCAACCAGCGATCCGTTGTAATAATAATTTCCTCTTCCTGCCAACAGGAACTGAGGAGTGTATGGGTTGAACCCTGCAGCGTTACCTGTTTGTCCATAACTGCTTCTCAGCTTCAGGTCTGTAATGAAGTTTTGATTTTTCATAAATTCTTCTTCTCCTATGCGCCATGCCGCACCTACAGATGGGAAATAGCCCCATTGATGATTAGCACCGAACATTGAACCTCCATCTCTTCTTAAAGAGGCCTGCAACAAATATTTTTCTTTGAAGCTATATTTTACGCGGGCGAAATCTGAGATAAGCCGTGTGTGCTGATAAACGCCATCTCCGCTGAAATATAAACCGGCCCCATACGTAGAAGGATTGCTCAATGCAAGATTGTTGTATAGAATATTATCTACAGGGAAATTACTTGTTGTTGCGGAAAACCCATCTCCATAAACATTATCCTGCCATGAATAACCAATTACAGCATTGATACTGTGGTTGCCGAACCTTCTATCCCACGTAAAAAATGTTTCCAGTATCTTACTTGTATTTTCATAATCGCTCCGTGTTGCCTGTCCATTCTGCCCGAAGGTTTGCAAACTGTGGCCTGCATAACCAGGGTCTGGGTTATCATACATTTGATTGTATGTAGTAGTAAAATAGTCAGTGAGGTAAGTGCCGGCCAATGCATTTGATTTCTGGTAAGAAACGTTCAGGTCGTATGTAATACCGAAAGGTAATTTTACCTGTGCTGTCAAACTACCGATCAGTAAATTGGTTTTCGTTTGTTCATACTCGTTATGAAGCATGGCAACGGGGTTGTAGTAATTTGACTTTTGTAAATTTTCAAAATAAGTTCCATCTGCATTTTTTATCGGGTTCACCGGCAGGTATAAATTAGCTTGCTGCAATATGGAATTGCGGTAAGGCAGGTCGTTTGCAGTGCTTAACGAATTGCTGATATTCAATCCCAGTTTAAGTTTGTCTTTGAAAGCAAATTGTTCGGCATTTAACCTTGCAATTACACGGTTCAGCGAAGTACCCTGGATAATACCTTGTTTATCGAAATAATTTATGCTTGCAACATATCCTCCATGATCGCCGGTATTACTATAGGAAAGATTATGGTTGTGTGCGATGGCATTGCTCCGTTCAATTGCTTTTTGCCAGTTTGTGTTTGCCCCTTTATCATCAGCAGGTGTAAAGGCAAGATTGTTCCTGGTTACAAAATCACGCAACTGTGTTGCGTTCATTACTTTTAACTGGCTCGATACACTTTCATCACTCAGATAACCGCTGTATGATAGGGCAGGTTGGCCTTTTTTTGCTCTTTTAGTGCTAATAATAATTACGCCATTGGAAGCGCGGTTACCGTAAATGGCCGTAGCAGCTGCGTCTTTCAGGATATCAATAGAGGCAATATCATCAGGGGCAACTGTTGCAATATCCACTCCCGGTACTCCATCAATAACATAAAAAACACCTTGCGAGCCGTTAAGGGTAGAAGCACCTCTCAAAATAACTGCAGCAGTTCTATTCGGGTCGCCGCTTGCTGTGATATTTAAACCGGCAACCTTTCCTTGTAAAAGTTGCCCGACATCACTGATCGAACCCCTGTTCATATCTTCGGGTTTAACGGAGGTGATAGAACTGGTGAGTGTCCTTTTCGAAGACCTTCCATAACCAATTACAACAGCATCACTCAATGTGTTCTTACTTTCTGCAAGTGATATGGAAACAAATGTTTGATTACCGACAACTACCTGTTTGCTTTCATAACCAACATAGGAAAACACAAGCACATCTTCCTTTGTGGCAACGATGGAGAATTCACCGTTCCTGTCAGTACTGGTACCTCTTGAAGTGCCTTTTACAACAACACTTACACCTGAAAGGGGTTGCCCTTCCGATGTGGTTACTTTACCTCTTATATCAACAAAGGCAGGCCGTTCTGTAATTGTGCTGTTCTCATCCCTTTTCCAAAGCACAATAGTTTGTGCTACGATCGTGTAATTAAGCGGTTGGTTTTCGAAGCATTTTTTTAAAACGGAGTCGAGCATTGCATTCTTCAGGTTGATGCTCACTTTTGCAGCCTTCTGCAGAAGTTCGGTTTTGTACCAGAATGAATATCCGCTTTGCTTTTCAATTTGCTTCAACACTTTTTCGAGTGAAACATTGCGTTCTGAAATGGTAATGGTTTGCGAATAACTTCCTGCACTTACCTGCAGGCAAAAGACGAGCAAAAGAAATGCGGTCAATTTCATAACCAAAATAATTTTGGTGATTGGCAGGCTGATGAACAGCCTCGGCGAAGAGGCCACATTTGGCCCCTTTTTGCCGTAAGCAGACAGATTCATACTTTTGTTTTGTTTTGGGTTAACAATAAACAGTTCCTGAAATAATTGTTTAATACAAAAGTTAACTCAGATATTCGCCGGGGGCGCTCCCAACGTTCCCGGTTTTTTCATGCCTTAACTTTAAAAATTTTATTATTTTTTATTTGATGTTACAATAATTTTTCTTCCTTCGATCCTGAAATGTTCATCGCTCAGCGATAGTATCTTCAGCACATTCGATGCATTGGTGTTCCTCGTCATCTTACCGGTGAAGTGGTCTGTGGGCGTAGGCCCTTCATACACTACTTCCACATCATACCATCTTGCAATTTCCCGCATTACTGAAGTAACGTCTGTATTATTAAAATCGAACCTGCCGTTTTTCCAGGCCACCACTTCATCCATATCAATATCATTTTTCACATATACATTACTGTTAGTACGTGGCACAACAGCCTGTTGCCCGGGTTTCAGTAAGCCGCTCTTTCCGCCTGCGGTAATTTTAACCGATCCTTCCAGCAACGTTGTTTTCATTTCGGCTTCCTCGTCATAGGCGTTCACATTAAAATGCGTACCGAGTACTTCTACTTCCCCGATATCTGCCTTTACATGAAAGGGCCGTTCCTTATCTTTCGCCACTTCAAAATATGCTTCACCGGTGATCTCCACCTCACGTTGTTTCTCTGCAAATGAAGTAGGGAAACGTAAGCTTGATGCAGCATTCAGCCAAACTTTTGTACCGTCTGAAAGCGTGACCTGGTACTGGCCACCCTTAGGGGTAGTTATCGTATTGTAAACAATTTTTCCCTGGTTGTTCTTTCCATTATTATAAGATATTTCGCCTGCATTTATTTTTAACACAGACGCATTCCCCTGCTGGCTTAATCTTCCGTTTCCAGCGCTATCGAGGTCGATGATGCTCCCGTCTCCCAACGTGAGTATAGCTTTATTACCTCCCGGTGAAACGTCTGCCTGCGATTGGCTTTTAACTGCACCGGCAGTTATCACCGGTTCTTTTTTATTGGGGTTGAACAGGAATAAGTAAGAAAAACCAACCATTAGAATAACGGATGCTGCAGCCCATAAGAAGTATCTTTTTATGTTGCGAATTGTTCCCGTTTGCTGTTTCTTTTGCACCATGGCTTCTTTCAACCTGCTTAACAACAATGTTCCCTCATCATCTTTTTTTCCCAGCTCCGCCTCATTCCATAGCTGGCCGGATTGAAAACTTTCATAATATCTTTCCAGCAACATATCTTCTTCCGGAGTTGATATCCCGTTCAGGTATTTATCTATGATTTTGAGGAATTCTGTTTTACTCACGTCTGTAGGTTTATAACAGCATGTGCAAAAAATGGCCCCTATCCCCTAAAAGGATTTAAATTTTTTTTGAAAAAAATCAGAAAAGAAAAAAACCGGCGAATCTGCCCAGTGATGTACGTAGCTTTCTTAAAGCGATGGTGAGATGGTTTTCTACAGTTTTGGTAGATATATGTAACAGTTGCGCTATTTCTTTGTGAGAAAGTTGTTCTTCTCTGCTTAGCTTGTAAACTGCGCGGCATTTTTCAGGAAGCTGGCTAACCGTTTGGTTGACGATCTCGGCAATTTCTTTCTGGCGGAACATCATTTCGGGGGACACTTCTGCAGTCCGCTCTTCCACATCTTCAAAAAAATGGTTCACGCAAGGATTGTTCCTAATATAGCGGAAAACCTGGTAACGTACCGCGCTATATAAGTACGCTTCTACCGATTCATTGATTTGTAAGGTTGAGCGTTTTGCCCACAATTGAAGGAAAATATCCTGAACAATATCTTCACATGCCGTTTTGTTACGCAGAATATTATAAGCCGCCATGAACAACTTTTGCCATAGTGATTTATAGATCTCCTCCAGCGCAAGTTCATCACCTGCCGCAAGCCGCCTGAGAAGTATCGCTTCGTCGTATGTTCGTTGTTCAGCCATAAGCAATCGTTTCGGAAACTACAGAAAGGTACCCGACTTCGCATCAACTGGTCTTATTCCTTCATAACAAATTTGCTGAAAAAGGAATATGTTTCCAACTAAGTTGTAAACTTTTATTGTTATGGAAAATATTTATTGTGAATTTATTTACGAAATCGTTTTCGGATGAATATTCCCAAAACGGCCCGGGAATAAAAAATCAATGATGCTGATAACCCTGATAACAATAAATTTTCAACACAAAACGGAGCCGATCATCTCATGCCACGTTTCAAAATATGAAGGAAGAATATTTATTGTACCTACTTTTGAACTACAATTAAGCTTCTGTTGCGCCTGTCATAAAATAGTTGAGAGGTTTCACTCTTGCACGGCAACAATTCTATTCACTGGCATTAAATTTTCGGTTATAGGTTACTGATAGTAACTTTCACCTGGTTTCGTTTCATAAAGACACAAACCCAGGCTCAGGGAACTTATTGTGTTCCCATCTTTTTCATAATGATGCAAGAAAAGAAATTATTATGAATATTCCTGTATTAAAAAGGCTCCTGCAAACAGGAGCCTTTTTAACCATTATAACGTTAATGAATACTCGAAAATGTATTAATCTTTCTTGTACCTGATATTCCGGTATTCTACTTTCATCGCAGGCAAAACATGTACCTGCAACCCGATTATACCTTCAGATTTCCGGTTGGCAGTATCGTTGTCAATTGTTTCGCTCATTAATATTCCGTTGATATAATGTTTCATATCATTTCCCTTTGCAACGATATAAATTTCATTCCAGTCATTTACTTTGATATGTGTTTTCAATGAATCAGAGTTACCAACAGAATCTACGATGATTGGCTTTTGATTTGTTTCCAATCTTGCTTTCTGCCCACGCATTGCTAAAAATCCCCTGCCACGTTCTTCATAATTTTGCCCGGTGTATTGGTTCGCTCCGTCAATATCTGCCTGGTAACCTTTTACTGCAAAAGGAATATCTTTCAGTTCCTCACTGCGGTATTGCACTCCGCTGTTCCCGCCGGGGCTGATCCTGTACTCTGCTTTAAATTCAAAGTCAGAAGGCTTTTGCGCACGCCAGATAAGGAATGTATTTGTTTTGATTTGTTTTGTCGGTGTTACTTCACCAATAAAACTGCTGCTGTCAATTCTCCAGACACTTGTATCTCCTTCCCAACCATTGAATGTTTTGCCGTCAAAAATCTGCGTGAAGCCATCTTTATCCGTGCTGTCTGTTTTTGTTGCCGAAGCATCTGCATTGTTTGTAGTTGAATTGTTACAACTTGTCGCAAAAACAGTGCATATAGTAAATCCGACCATTGCTGCGAGGATTTTGAAGAAATTATTCTTTAGCATTTTTATTGATTTGGTTTTTGTAAATACAAATTATTCGTACAAGAAAACATTCAATATGCGACACTCAGGTAAAATATATTTTTAAAATTCTGCATCTTGAAAATACTCAACTGTATTCATTTGAAAATTGATTATTGAATGTTGAGTGTTGAATGTTCCCCTGTATTTAATTTTCAACTCCCGTATTTTTCCACGTTCCCGACTTTGCAGATTGCTGTACTGCATCACAAACTTTTTGCGTTTCATGTGCTTCACTGAAAGTTGGTGAACATGGTTCGCCGGTCTCCAACGAGTTCAGAAAATCTGCAACCTGGTGAACGAATGAATGTTCGTATCCGATACCAAGCCCCGGCACCCACCATTTATCCATGTACGGTTGATCACCATCTGTAACATGAATGGAACGCCATCCTTTTACAGTTGATTCATCGGCATTATCAAAATATTCAAGCCTGTTCAAATCATGCAGGTCCCAACGAATGGAAGCATTTGCACCATTGATCTCAAAAGTATAAAGAGCTTTATGTCCACGTGCATACCGTGTAGATTCAAACAATCCTAACGAACCATTATTAAAATGACAAATAAATGAACATGCATCATCAATCGTAACTTTCTCCATTTTTCCTGTGAGTTGGTGCATGCGTTCCTTAACAAATGTTTCCGTCATCGCTGTAACATCTTTAATGCCGCCATTCAACCAAATTGCCGTATCAATACAATGTGAAAGCAAATCACCAAGCACACCGGAACCTGCAACTGCAGCATCCATTCTCCACAAACCTTCTCCGCCCTGCGGAAGGTTTGCGTTGATCGTCCAGTCCTGTAAAAAATTTGCCCGATAATGAAATATGCGACCAAGTTTTCCGGAGTCAACAATTTTTTTTGCAAGTGTAACCGCAGGCAACCGGCGATAATTGTACCACACGGTATTTTTTACACCTGCTTTTTCAATCGCGTCTACCATTGTTTGTGATTCGGCAAGATTGCGTGCCAATGGTTTTTCACAAAGGATCATTTTTCCTGCGGCCGCAGCAGCAATTGCGATCTCTGCATGAAAATCATTTGGCGTACAGATATCCACTGCATCAATATCATCGCGTGAAATTATTTTTTTCCAATCTGTTTCTGTCGATTCATATCCCCATTGTTCTGCAAATGCTTTTACTTTTTCCGCATTGCGTGAACAAACGGCTTTTAATACCGGGCGATATTCCAATGCAGGAAAAAAATCCGCTACCCTTTTATAGCCGTTGGTATGTGTCCTGCCCATAAAACCAATTCCGATCAATCCTATGCGCAGTTGTTTTTTTTCTTTCATTTCTAAAGATTTTTAAATTTATTTTTCTCCGGCATGAATACCGGAGCTATTCAAAATTTTTTTCATAGTCAATTATCCATTCACAATTCACCATTGACCATTCACTTCTTATTCCGCTTCATACCATCCATGTGCATTTCTCACACTGATCATGGCTGCTAATATATCATTCCAGGTTTGTTGTTTTTCCATCACGGCATTCGGGAACATACATCCATCCCAACAGATATGCTTAAACGCTTTTGTAAGATTTCCGTTTTCATTACGAAGCCAATAACCTGCATCGTGTGCAATATTTAATTTCCCATTCGGGTCTTTTGGCTGGCAATGACGGCCTGTTTTATCATGCGCACCCGATCCAAAGACTGTTCCGTCATTTTGTGCAACGTGAAAATCAATCGTCCACGGACGAAGCGCATTTGTCATTTTCTTAAATGCCTTATCTAATGTCTCGCGATCGCTCCAATCAAAATTTTCCGGCAGTAATCTATCTTCAGGACTGTTATATCCAAGAAGATATAACAACGTATGTGCCATATCAGCCTGGAAACCTATATTAGGTCTGTCAACTGCTTCGAGTGTATCGATCATTGCTTTCCAACTATGCATGCCGCCCCAACAGATCTCTCCTTCCGCAGCGAGCTTTTCTCCGTAATCCGAAGCAACATCGCATGCTTCACGAAAAGTTGCAGCAATTAATTTTGTATTGTTCACCGGATCAGCAGACCACGACTCGGGATTTGTTGCAGAATCGATCCGTACAATTCCATTCGGGCGGACACCGAGCTCACGTAATTTTTTTCCGTAGCGGCAACTCTTGCGCACCTGTTCTACAAATTGATTTCTTGCTTCGCGTGTTCCCATTGCAGAACCACCAGCAGGAGGCCAGATGGGCGCAACAATACTTCCGATATTTAAATGAAGGGCGGCAATTTTATCAGCAAGTTTTTTTATGCCATCATCGGAATCATCAATATTAAAATGCACATCGAACAATCCGATATCGATACCATCGAATTTTACGCCATCTACTTCTGCATTTGCAGTGAGCGTTAATAATGTGTCGAGGGAAATACAGGGTTCTGAGCCATCGCCTTTTCCTACAACTCCCGGCCACGTTGCGTTATGGAGTTTTGGATAATTGTTTGCTTGCATATCGTTAGATTGATAATGAGTTTATAATTTTCAAAATTTTATTTCCACTTAGATAACAAATTCCTTTCAACAATATAATACATCAATATTTTCTGTTCTTTTTTGCTTCGCCAAAAAAGAACAGAAAAAGGCGATCCGAAAACGATGTACAGCCCGTTTTCGGAAGGAGCTTCGATTAAGCATTTGTACTATTGTGATGAAGAACTTTTGTTCCCTGATAGGTTTATAACCTGCAATAAAACATTTTAAATAATTCTTCATTGCACATCACAAAACCATATCCGGATTGTTTGGCCCAAAATGTTTGAGCATTACTATCGGATCTGTTTTCGATTCGTTCACGATCTTCACGCCTTCCATAGCCGCTGATTCGCTAACAAAATATTCATCGTGCGTGAGCTGCCCGAAATGTATCGATGATGGCGTTTCAATATCCCACACTCCCATCTTCCCATGACCTTGCATCATGATCATTCCATAAGCAGCACTGTCTTTGATCGTTACTGTTTGTCCCGGAAAAACAGTTAATTCTTTTGCGCTGTATGCTGCATTTTTATAACAGATCCATTTATCCAAATAACCACCTTGTCTCATCTCTTCTTCATTTTTTACAGGCTTCGGACGCATGAAATGATTTTGCGCAAAATGGGTATCCACATTCGGCTCCCAATCTATAACTTCCAGCAGATGTTCGTAATTACCAATTTTATCCGGCGGTGTATTTTTCCAAAGCAATTCTTCAGGAATAATGACATTGTTCACCAATGATTGATACATCGCAAAAACATCAGAAGCTTTTTGCGGTTCATACGTACATAAACTTCCCGGTGCATGAAGAATTCCCGGAGGCACATCCCAACTCGTACCTGGTTCCAAACGATGTGCATGCGAAATATTTGTGATCTTATTATCTCCTTTGCTGAAATTTTTCAGGCATTGTAATACTTCATCTTTTGTTGTTCCCGGGTTGAACCCAAAAAAAGTATATGGAAAATCACCTCCGTGATTATTGAGTTGAGGTGGGAAATAATATGCTTCCGGTTTCCCTAATTGCCCCGTAAGTTTTGCATGTTCATCACGATGATGCACATGATGTGGCAGCGGGCCAAGGTTATCAAAAAATTTTGAATACATTGGCCATGCTTTGTATTGATTCCATATCCGTGAACCGATTATTTCACTCCCTAATTCGGCGATAGCATCTCTCAAAACGATTTGAGTTACTGTATTTCCATCTTCATAAACAATGTGGCTCAAACCTTCATTCTTACTTGTGAGCGGGCCGTTATCTGCAGGTGTTGTTGATGAGAGCCAGCGTTCATCTATACCTCCGCGGATGCCACCCAATGCATAATAATCATCCTGGTGAAGTTTGATTCTTCTTCCCGGAATGCAGAATGACCTTGGTACCCACGTTGGCGACAATCGTAAAATCCCATTGCCTTGCTCTAATGCTTTTTTTGCGAGATGATTTTTTTCCATTGGCGTGTTGAAGTTTTTATTTTAGCGATCGTTGAGAAGGTGAATGGTCAATCGTGAAAGGTGAAAAGTAACTGGTGAAATAAAAAAATTACTATTCACCATTGACCATTCACGTTTCACCTTTCACGCTTCACGGATCCTCATCAAATTCCCTGAGAAAATGTTTTATTTTTCCAGGGTCTGATAATATTTCTATTTCAAGGTCGTAATTTCTTTTTTCTCCCGGAGGAATAAACAAAAGCGTTTTTTCTTCTCTTGCTTTAGCTTGTCCGACCAACGGATGCGTGCTGGGTTCAATGCCTGTTACATATTCACCTTTTCCCCAATGCTGCCAATTAACAAGCCAGGGCAATTGCTTTTTATGAAAACGCATTGCAAGCGCCAGGCTGATTTTTGAATTGTACAAACCACAAACACATTTTCCTTCCGCATCAGAATCTATATCAATAATACCAACTTCCTCTCCATTGCCTGAATGTTCTTTTATCGGCGCAGGGCATTTGCGGAAATTATTTTTGCCAGTGAAAATCATATTATCTGCATTTTCAAAACGCGGTTTCCATTTTCCCTGCCATAGCAGATCGGTTTCTTCATCAACAAGCGGCCATCCGAAATTGCAATGATACAACAGCATATGCGGAGCGGGAGAATTACCGCGGTTGAGCACTTCATCATGAATAGTGATTGATGCACTTCCTATCTTACCGGAAATCGTTCTTCTTAATTCAAAGCAGGGGCCGAAAATAACAGAGCTCCTGATAACACCGGTAATGCTCATATCCAATTTTCCATTTGCAGGATCGGGTTGAATGATGGAAACAATTTCTGCAGGTGTATTACTGATTTCCCCATGAAGCCCGCGTTCACCATAAGCATCTTTTTCGGGGCCGCCTACGTGCGAAAGCCCACAAGTAGTCAGCAATCCGCCACCGAATGTACGCAACCATTCAATGCCTTTATCAGAAAATGGTTGTGGCGATGTAATACCGGAATGGCTCAACCAGACTAAACTATATTGATTAAAAAATGCATCTGCAATATCCATCGCACGATCGATCACCACTTTATAACGGAGACCAGTACCCGTATTTATCCATGCAATGCGGGTACCGCGTCCGGCCCCGTTGTCAAGCACGGAGGTTTCAATCCCTCCTACCTGGGCATGATTGGAAATCTTTCCACACCAATCCGGAAGTGTTTGCAAGGGCATGCTACTATTATTTTTTTGCAGAGAAAATAGAATCCTGCGGATTGCCGCCAGCTTTCAGGTAAGCCAACAGGTCTTTCAGTTCTTCTGCATTTAAACGATTTATTAATCCTGGAAGCATCACAGAAATTTCGGATAGCCGTGTCCGTAATACATCCTTCTTTGCAATTTCACGAAGTGATTGCGGTGCAAAAGGGTTCTGCGAGATATAATATTTATCCGCATCCTCATTCATCAATCTTCCGATCACAGAACTTCCGTCTTTCAGATAAAAAACTTTTGCCGCAAACTGGTCTGAAATAGATTTGCTGGGATCCACAATGGCAACTAACATGTCTTTATAAGAAAAACGTGTACCCAACTGCGTTAGATCGGGACCGATAGTTCCACCTTCGCCGCGCATGGTATGACAAGTGCTGCACAGGCATGCTGCAAACATTGCTTTGCCTTGTGCAAAATTGCGGTTGTTCAAACCATCTTTCAGCAATGCCATTGCAGTATCTACTTCCCAATCTTTTCCCGGCCCTTTTGGCTGAACTGCATTTGCTGCAAGCCCCATGTGGGCACGGGTTACAATAGAATCTCCGGAAATAGTATTGAAGTAAGCAAATTTATCTTTCGGAACATTTTTCAATGCATTTTTTCTTGCAAGGTCTATAAAGCCAATAAAGCTATGGCCGCCTTTATATCCGAATGCTTTGTAAAACCACTGAAAATATTTTTCACGAAGCTCCGGTGTCCATCCGTTTTTTGCTTCGCTTAATGCAACGGCATAATAGGTCTGTTGTTGCGGCGGAACATCCGACAGCATGCCTGCGATATCCATTCCATATTGCGGGTTGCGCATGATGAGGTCAGAAGATTGTGTGAATGATTTTTGTTCATCCACATCATCTTTTGCATTCGCCATCAATGCCATTGTTTTTTCTACCGCATCAGGTGCATCTAAAAAGATCAACTCCTTGCTCAATGAACGGTTCAACATGTTTGACTTTGAAGGATATTGTGCATCGAGATATGCAATCACCTGCGATTTCACCACGACAGCAGGCAAACCAAACCTGTACAATACTAATTCAATCGCACGCAATAAATCCAATTGCTGCGGTTCATTGAGTTTTGAAAAATCAATTGCACAAAGCGCTTTCAACACATTTTCCCTTTCATCTTTTCCACCTTCTCTTGCCAATGCAATGGATGCCTGTATCAGCGTGACGGGATCTTTTTCATTCACTGCTTTTTCTTTCCACTCATTTACGGGTTGATGTTCGATGGCGATTCTTGCAGCATAACGAATAAAGCGGTCATCATTTTTCAAATACGGCCACGCAAAATCAACAGCGCCTGGTTTTGGTGAAGTATGGTATGTTTCTAATTTTCTGCGCAACTTTTGAATTTCAGTGAGATCAGGGGTTGATAATTTTTCCGTATCTTGTTTGTTATCCTGGTAATACACACGATATAAATCTGATTCGAGACGGCGTCCACCCGTTAAAAAATACAAAGCACCATCGGGGCCGATCATCCCATCTGTTAACGGCAATGGAGAACCTGAAACAAATTCTTCCGCTGATGCTTTATAACCTGCACCTTCAGCTTGCGGATGAATTGCATAAACAATTCCGAAACTCCAGTCGAATGCAAAAATGGAGCGACGATATTTTTCAGGGAAATGTGAATTGATACCACTGAAAACACTTGTAGGTGAACCTTGCCCGATATTCAATAATTGGGGCAAATTATCGGGGAAAGAAGGCGACCATTTATCTGTGCCCGGGCGCCATCCGAATTCGCCACCACTCGGAACATGGCAAATGCGAATAGGGCGATACCATGGTGTACCGAAATCCCATTCCATATCGGAATCGAACGTGAACATATCCCCTGATTCATTAAATGCAAGATCAAACGGGTTACGAAAACCTGCGCTTATCAAATTGAAATTCGCTCCCATTGAATCGATCTGTGCGATCCATCCTCCATGTGTATTCACAGAATTATCATGTCCGTTCGGATCCCTTATCAATGGAAACAAATTATCGATCTGCCATACAGGAGGCGCAGTATAATTATCCATCTTCGGGATCTTCGTAAAATTTCCCGCAATGATGTACAACGATTTTCCATCGGGCGCAAGCACAATACTATGCGGGCCATGTTCGCCATCTCCTTCCAATCTTTTTAATAAAGTAATTTTATCGTATTGATCATCACCATTTGTATCCTGCAAACGATATAAGCCACTTGGTTTTGAATGAGCAGTGTCGCCCTCATCATTCACCATTACATACAAACTATTGAATGCATACAACAATCCGTGAGCATAGCCAATACGCCGCGCCCATTTTGATGTATCTGTAAGTTGAAGAACGATTGAATCAACTTTGATTTTATTTTGAGTGGTATCTGAACCGATAGGTGGAATTGTTAACCGATACAAATTCCCATATTGATCAGACGCGATCATTCTTCCTTTATCATCAAAAGTCATTGCAACCCACGAACCCTGATCATGAATGCCGGGACTATATAAATGGTCTGCATGAAAATCTGCCGGTAATTTCAGTGCAGCAATTTTTGGATCCGAAGAAACTGCATTTCCAGATTCATTATTTTTTGCATTGTTGCAACTGACAGAGAATAGAAAAAGCGTGTAAACGACAATGCATACTAATTTAGAGCTGAGGTTTTGGTGCATAGCCAATCGTTTTAAAATAAATGGTTGCACCAAATATAACCACTACAAATTTTACTACTGTCCTGCACCGTCTTGATTCTGTTAAGAAATTTTTTTAGTAAGATTAGATGAAAATAATTCCGCATATTTTTAAAATACAGTTACTCATTTATAGAATAACGAAATAACTTAGCAGTTTTTTAATTGCGTCTCGGTTTTGATTAAAGTGATATCATGAATTTGTCATTCCGATGCTTTGTTAGCTCAGCAAAGGTTGTAGAAGAATCATAAAGATGCCTCGATCTTCGCATGACAAACTTCAGACGTTAACTACATAACGAGACTCTATTTTATCATTATATGAACAAAAAAATTTATTGGTTAATCGCTCTTATTAACATTTGCACTTCAGCATTTTGCCAGGACATCGTAACTGTAACAGGAAAAATAACAGATGAAAAATCAAACCCTGTCCGTTATGCAACTATTGATCTTCTCAATACGAATATTGCAGCGATCAGTGATACAAATGGAAATTTTAACATAAAAAATATTCCATCCGGCGATTATATTATTTCCATTTCAGCTATTGGTTTTGCAACGATCAATGAAAAAATGCAGGCAAGCAAAACAGGCAACAATGCTTTTCATTTTCAATTAGCTGACGCGGCGAAACAACTCGATGCCGTGATTGTAAGTGCAGAAAAAAAAGAACAGGATGTGCAGAATATACCATCGAGCGTAACTGCATTAACTTCAAAAAAAATTGATGAGTACCGTTTGTGGAATACGAAAGATCTCACAGCTATTGTTCCGAATTTATATGCAGGCAACCCCGGTGACGGAAGAAATGTAACTTCTATCCGCGGTGTTACTTCTTCTTCGTACGATCCCGCAGTAACAACGTATGTTGATGGCGTAAATCAATTTACACTCGACACATATATTCCCCAGCTTTTTGATGTAGAGCGCATCGAAGTTTTGAGAGGGCCGCAGGGAACATTATATGGAAGAAATGCTATTGGCGGAGTGATCAATATCATAACCAAACAACCGACAAACACAACAACCGGGTTTCTGCAGGTTGATTTAGGAAATTACGGAGAGCAACGTTATACCGCAGGCATCCGCACACCGATCATAAAAGATAAATTATTTTTCGGTGCTTCATTTTTGTATGAAAGCATGAATGGTTTTTATACGAACGATTATGATAATTCCAGGTTTGATAAACAACACAGCATTGGCGGGAATTATTATTTGAAATATTTAGTGAACTCGAAATGGGCGATCACTTTAAACCTGAAACACCTCGACAACCGTAACTATGGGTCATTCCCATTGGCAGGAAGCCCGGATCAGGCGTTTGCAGAACCGTTTCATGTAGACCAGAATGCAATCGCCAAATTAGTTGATAATACATTGAATACTTCTTTGTCGGTAAATTATTCCGGGAAGCATTTTAATTTCAGTTCACAAACTGCGTTTCAATCCAATTACAGATATTATGCGACGCCGATCGATGGGGATTTTTCTCCGTATGATGCAGTCACAATTATTAATAATTACGGCAACAAATGGAACAATGTAAAAATACTGACACAGGAATTTAAATTCACATCGTCGGCTTCTTCTGTTTCTCCATTCAAATGGACTGCAGGAACGTACTTATTTTACCAGAACACGCCAAACAAACAGGCTACACATTTCGGAGTTGATGCTGCGATAGTCGGATCGCCTGATTCAAATTATGCCATCGTGAATACGACAAAAGCAAAATCGTTGGGAGCAGCCTTGTATGCACAGGGAACATATTCTGTCAGCAAAAGAACAGATATTATTTTTGGTTTGCGTTACGACTATCAGTATTCAAAAGAAGAAGTGCTTGGAGAATATTTACCGGACGGGTCACCAGCTCCGGTTTTTCAAACACAGCCCGACACTTCCGGCCATACTTCATATAGTGCATTTTCACCAATGTTGAGTGTTGCATTTCATCCTGTTTCCACCACAAATCTATATGCAACATATAGCAGAGGTTACAGAACAGGCGGGCTAACACAATTAGGCTCCGATCCTTCGCAACCTCCGTTGTACGCATATAAACCGGAGTACAGCGACAATTATGAAATCGGGATCAAGAATACTTTTTTTGATAACAGGTTCAGGGCAAACCTTGCATTTTTCTATACAAGAATTTCTGATGTGCAGGTGCCGACACTAATATTGCCGGATGCAATTACGGTTACTAAAAATGCAGGCGGCGCAACGAGCAAGGGGGTCGATGCAGAACTTGCTGCAACAATCGCAAAAGGATTGGAAGCAACATACAATTTTGGTTATACGTATGCAAAATATACCACATTGAATCTTTCTGAAAACGGAGCTGCTACTGACCTTTCCGGTAACAGGCAAATATTTACTCCTGATATTACATCGATGTTGGCGCTTCAATATAGCATTGCACTGAACGAGGCCCAATGGGTAAAATTAATTGCACGTGGAGAATGGTTTTACCTTGGCAAAGAATATTTTGACCTGGCAAACACAATCAGCCAGGGTTCGTATAGTTTGTTGAATGCAAGGTTAGGGGTATCAACCAAACACTTTGATCTATTCCTCTGGGGAAGAAATCTTACCAACGTAAAATATATTTCTTATGCGTACGATTTTGGGGCTACACATTTAGGAAATCCAAAAACGTATGGGGTTACGTTGAAAGTAAAATTGTAAGATTTTTTTCACGCAGAGGCGCGAAGGAGCAAAGAAAATTAATGATCTTGTACAAATGCTTTGCGTCGTTGCGCCTTTGCGTGAAATATTTTTTATCTCTCTGTAATCTTATCCAAAATAAAATTCGCCCTCGCTCCTGTTTCCCCGGTGCTCGGGCATTTGCCTTCGCCGCGTAATTCTTTGACAATGGTTTCAATTAATGGTTGATGCACATGTGGCGGATATGGAACATTATATTCTTCCACACCGGAAGCCGTTTCTACTTTTATAATACTGCTTTCAAAAAATGAGAAAGTGATTTTCCCTTTTGAACCGATGATCTGTGCCTGGTCGATGCGTTGTTCTTTATTCACCGTATAGCACCAACTGCCATTGCCAAGTATGCCGGATTCAAATTCAAAATTGGCAACAACAATATCATCTGCATTATACAAACCAGCCTGGTTGCGTGCAATACCTTTTGCATATTTTATTTTCCCAAAAACATATTCTAAAAAATCAAATTGATGAGAAGCAAGATCATGAAAATGGCCGCCACCCGAAATTTCCGGAAACACGCGCCAGCGTGGCTTTGCGGCCTCTCCTGTTTCTTCATCATACGGCTGCCAGTGTAAAGCGATATTTATCAACCGCACATCACCAACAACTTTCTGATCGATCAGCTCTTTTAATTTTACAAAATACGGAAGCACCCTGCGATAATAAGCAACAAAAAGAGGTATTCCTGTTTCGCGGCTTATTTTGTTCATCTCTTCACATTCTGCAAAATTCCTCGCCATAGGTTTTTCAACATATACCGGTTTCCCTGCAAGCAATGCTTTCTTCGTGTATTCAAGATGAACATCAGGTGGAGTGGCAATATAAATAGCATTTACTTCTGCATCGTTTATCAGATCATCCACATTATCATACCATCTGGGCACCTCATGTCGTTGCGCATAATCTTTTGCTTTCTCTGCATTTCTCGCCATCACAGCAACCAATTGTGAATGGGGCACTTTATTAATAGCAGGAGCGCCTGCTTTTTTTTCAGTGACATTCCCGCAACCAATCATGCCCCATTTTATTTCTTTCATTATTCAGCTTTGAAATGTTATGATCCTTTTGAATAAACCTGATATCGACCGTCATTTCGAACGGAGCCATCAAGAACATACATACTCAACTTTCAATGGCGAAGTGAGAAATCTCTTCATAAATTTTATGGAGATTTTTCATCCCGCGCAAATTTCATTAACCTTAAAATCTCCGAAGCAGGATTCGAAATGACGATTCCTTTATTCCATACGCCTCTGAGCCTTCACGAGAAAATATTTTTATTTCGTTTCAAATTTCAATGCACCCAGCTTCATTTCTTCTTTTTCTTTTTCGTCTTTAGGACGGGCAAAGATGTAAAGGTCATGAAACTGTCCGTCTGTTACTGCTTGTGAGAACGTATAATTAAGAGTTACAAAATTCATCTTCTTATCAATCGCTTTCGGGTTTGGCAACACCTCTGCAGTACCTAACAACTTTCCGTCGGGTGCATCCAGGCGTATTTCAAAGGTGTATCCATATACCGGTGATTTTTCATAACCGATCAACAGTGATGCCCCTGTAATTCCTGTAAGATCAATATGGTCAACACTAAACCATCCTTCTGTTTTTGTGGTAGTCATATAATGCACGCCTTTATCATCATCCGTATCAAATCCTTTCATTCTTTTCACACCATTAAAATTCATATTTGCGCTATGCAATACAGTTGTGGCATTTCCTGTCAACGGTTTAATTCCTGCACCACCTTTATCCGTATAGCTTGCAGAAATGATCAGCGCTGCTTTGTCATTGATTGGTTTTCCCAATGAAGGTTTCAATGAACCGGACGAAGCCAGCGATGGTTTCACAGGTGTTTTCTGATGCAAGCCCAATATCCATTGCACAATGGTTGTAACATCGGCATCTTTAATGTCGGGATGTGCTGCCATCATCGTTTCGCCCCAGACACCTCCCCCGCCTTTTTTAATTTTATTGATGAGATAATCAACGGATTTCTGGTTGTTCGGATATTTCTCCGATACCTGCATGAATGCCGGGCCGATGGATTTTTCATCAATCTTATGACAAGTCTTACAATCGTTATTCATCATCAATGTTTTTCCTGCAGGTTCTGCAGCGGCTTGCAGATGCCCGACGATTGCAGCTTTATCATGCCCCTCAAGGTAATCCGCAGACACATATAGCCCGCTCATTTGCTTTGCAGATGCTGTATCATCTTTGTCTTCCACACTTACTGTATAACGGACATCCTTACCCGGAAAATAAAATGATTTATTGCCGGTGATATTAATATTCACTGTAGGTTGTTCATTGCCTGCATACACATTCAGCTCATCGCTTTTTACAACAGCGCCTTCGGCATCTTTCACATCAACATAAATTTTATAATCACCAGCTTTTTGATAGGTAAATGTTGCATCAGGAGTTGTGGTTTCAACAGTAGAACCATCACCAAAATGCCAGCTAAATTTCATAGGTTGCTTTTCAGGATCGCGTGCTTCCACTTTTGCTTTTACTGTAAAAGGCAGGTCGCCTGTTTCTTTATCAATAGTAATGGAAGAAACTTTTGGCGGACGGTTTCCGCCGTTGTAATCTATGCGTGCAATACCGGCATCCGGGTTTTTCTGGAACCATCCTGTTCCATATTCCAACGCATATAACCTTCCGTCAGGGCCAACTTCGATATCAATAGGAGAATTCAGTTTTATATTTGGTATGAAGGGCTCCATTTTGTCGTAATCGCCGTTCGGTAACATGGTAACTGCTTTTATGAAACCACGCTCCCACTCATAAAAAATGAATTTCCCATCATAATACGAAGGGTACCTTGTCTCCTTCGGGTATAGGTCACTGTAATATACCGGTCCCGCCATTGCACAACGGCCGCCTGAACCTACAGAAGGAAAATCAGGTGAATTTGCATATGGGTACCAGATGAATGCAGGTTGTGCAGGAGGCAAGTCGCGCAAGCCTGTGTTATTTCTTGATTCATTAACGGGCTTTGCAGGATCGAAAAGCTCGCCGGATTTTCCGGTAGCATAATCATACCTGCGATACGGATAATTCGGCCCGATAAAAAGAGGATAACCAAAGTTACCTGCTTTACGTGCCTGGTTCACTTCATCATAACCACGCGGGCCCCTCGTATCAAAACTGTCTTCGCTTGCATCGGGGCCAACTTCTCCCCAATATAAAAATCCGTTTTTCTGATCAACAGCAATGCGGTATGGGTTACGTGTGCCCATCACATAAATTTCCGGACGCGTTTTTTCTGTACCTTTTGGAAATAAGTTTCCATCAGGAATATCGTATGTGCCATCATCTTTTACTTTGATGCGCAAAATTTTTCCGCGAAGATCGTTTGTGTTACCAGAGCCACGGCGATCATCGTACTGAAAATGGCCGGGACGATCATCCAACGGAGCAAAGCCATGACTTACGAATGGTTGATTGGGTTCATCAAACGGCGTTGTGTTATCTCCGGTTGAAACAAATAAATCTTTATCAGGTCCGAATGCAATGGAGCCGCCTGTGTGGCAACATATCTCACGTTGCTCATAAAATTGTAAAATGATTTTTTCTGATTTCGGATCGAGTGTATCTTTTTCCAGGGTGAAACGTGAGAGGCGATTAACCGAAGTATCAGACGGACTGTAAAAAATATATACCCAATGATTTTTTGCAAAATCAGGATCGGCCTTGATGCCAAGCAAACCTTCTTCTGCATTTACGTTAGGCGTATGTAATGTTTTATAATACACATCCAGGAAACCAACTTGTTTCACTTTTTTGGTTTCGTTGCTGTACATCATTATTTCACCTCGGCGTTGAGTAACCAATATGTCGAGATTAGGAAGGATCGTTAATTCAGTAGGTTCAAAAAAAGTTCCCTGTACTAATTGTGTCTTTGTGAAACGGTCTTCATCCGGTGCAAACTCACTGTGCGCTTTGGCATAATCAAGAACTTTGTTATCACCGATTGCATATTTAATTCCACCGAGAATATGTTTCAGGTACAACGGTTCAGCATAAGATTCTTCTGTATGCCCTAACTCCGTATAAAAAACCCTTCCACCATCAAACTCATGATACCATGCCATCGGATGATCATCGCCATTTTTTCCTCCTTCATAACTTTTTTCATCGATCGTCATTAACACTTTTATATCCTTGCTTATTTTTTTGAAATTGTACCATTCATCTGTTCTTGTCCATGTATCAGGCAAGCTATCTGTTGAAGGATGATTTTTGTCTTTGATAACAAGTTTCGCCTGCTGAATATGCGGATGGCTCATAAAATAAGCGCCGATCATTCTTCCATACCAACCCCAATCGTACTCTGCATCGGAAGCTGCATGTATGCCAACAAAACCTCCACCAGCCTGGATATATCTTTCCAGCGCCGTTTCCTGGTTGCCGCTTAACAGGTCGCCGGTTGAATTGAGAAAAATCAGTGCGGAATATTTTTTTAGCGTGTCTTCATTAAACATAGCCGCATCAGTGGTACTGTCCACATCAAATCCATTTGTTGCGCCAAGATCCTGGATTGCTTTTAGGCCAACAGGTATAGACGAATGATGAAATCCCGCTGTTTTGCAAAATACCAGCACACGCGGTTCTCCACTGCGCTTTTTTGAACAGGAAGTAATAAAGAGAATGAAGCTACATAATGCAAGAATCGTGAAAGTGATTTTTTTGAGCATGATAGTTGAGCTATTTAATTTATTAGGTTTAGATAAAATACATTTTCAAAAAATCATGACGGTCCTTTCGAAGGAAGGCATCATGAAATAACACGCTTTCAATGTAATCCCGGGGGGAGAAATCTCCTGCTATAATTTCAACCAGATTTCTCATCCCTCAAAATTTTCGTTCCCGTACAAATCCCTGATGCGGGATTCAAAATAACGATGATAAGGCAAATTTAAAAAGCACATTTATTTGCCGGCATTCCTTTCACCGGAACTTTTGCACAGAACAAATCCCCGCTCTCCGGATATTTTTTTAATTCTTCATCACTTAAATCCTGCTGTGCAGTTGTGATAATAAGGTAATCGAGATCTTCGCCTGCAAATGCACAAGAGCTCACATTCGGCACTGGAACTTTCAGTACACATAATAATTCGCCATTCAACGGGTTCCAGCGGTACACACCAAACCCGCCCCATTGAGCGATCCACAACATCCCTTCTTCATCAATTGCCATCCCATCCGGTGAGCCCATTTCTTTCGGGATATGAATAACATCTTTTTCAAAAACAATATGGCCTGTTGATTCATCAAAAATAAATGATTGTACTTTGTTTGTTGGGCTATCAATAAAATACATTCTTGTATTATCAGGCGACCAAGCCAACCCATTTGCAATGGTAAACTGTCCCTGTTTTTTTTTCAGCAGAAGGTTTTCATCAATACTATATAAGGAACCTGCACCTTCATTAAAATCCATGTGCAATGTGCCCAACCATAACCTTCCTTTGCTATCTACTTTGCCATCATTGCAACGATGTTTATGATAATCTTTTTCTACATCAATCATCCAGGTTAATGTTTCGGAATCTAAATTATACCTTGCAACACCGCCTTCGAGTCCCAATACCAAATGATCTTTGCTATCCTGCACAACGAGTGTAACTCTATATTCAAGTTCGCGGCATTTAGTTGTTTTATCAATCCAACTATATTCGAATAATTTTCTGCCTTCAATATCCACCCAAAAACAACTTTTCCGTTCTGCATGCCAGAAAGGTCCTTCGCCGAGATAACATTGTGATGGATATAATAAAGAAGCAATCATGTGATGCTATTTAATTCCCTAAAAAGAATGAAGGCGAAGAAACATTCAATATTCAACACTCAATATTGAATATTGAGTGTTGATTGTTTTCCAAAATTTATCAAGGCCAGTACTGCAGGATTTTTTTTCTCAAAAATGCAACACTTCGTTCAAGTTGTTCCATTCCATCTACGCCATCTTCAATGCTTATCCAGCTATTAAACCCAACACGTTTCAATTCAGAAAATATTGCATCATAATCATTCAGCCCTTTTCCTATCTCACCATGACTTAACCGTTTTGCATAACCTGCTGCTCCGCCTTCCTCTTTCCGCAGGTCTTCTATCGTGCCTTCTTTCAGGTAACGGTCACTTGCATGCATGGTTACTACGCGGTTCGATACACGTTTCAATAATTCAATCGGGTCTTCACCAGCGAGATACGTGTTGCTTGGATCATAATTCACACCGAAATTCGGATGATGTATCGCATCTACTAATTTGCAAAACACCTCCATCTTTTGAGCGAATTCCGGATATTCCCAGAAATCATCTTTGTAATGGTTTTCGATGATCAGCGTGATATTCCTTTCTGCAGCATAGGGTAAACATTCGTAAATACAATCTGCCGCAAGTTTAATCCCTTCATCCATGGAAAGCTCCGGCCTTCTTTGCCCGGATAGTACACGGCAATATGAACCGCCAAGGCTAACGGTCATGTCTATCCAGTTTTTTTGTTTGGCAATTTCCGCATCACGGAATGATCTGTCCGGATGTGTAAAATCCGGTGAGCAACACATCATCGGTATTGACTTACCATGATCTTCTACCAGTTCACGGAATTTTTTCCAGTTGTTCCTGTCTTTCATTTCCAAAAAACCTGCGTACCATTCCAATCCGTCAATATCTAATTGTACAGCGAGGTTGATCCATTCTGATAAAGTCATTGTTCCGTCTTTGCAGAGCGCCTGCATAAATGCTTTAGGGAAAACAGCCAGTTTAGGCATAAGAAATAAAAATTATTTTGATGTAGGAATAGTGCTTGTGTCTTTCGGCGGGTTGCGCCCAATGAATGGATATTGTTCCAACTCTACTACCTGTCCGCTGATCGGCCCGCTTTCATCCGCAAGCCAGTAAATAGATGCGGCAGCAATTTCTGCGGGAGCAATAATTCTACCGGAAGGCGCATAAACAGATGGCAGGTCTTTATACCAATCTTCAGCAAGCCCATGTTGTTTTTTTCTTTCTGTTTCCGTTTCTGTAAGAACCCATCCGGGGTTAATCTGATTGACGCGTACACCATTCTCGCGGTGAAGTGTATCCCCCAAATTTCTTGTTAACGTCATCAGTGCTCCTTTGGAAACACTATATGCAAGCAGGTTTGGTTCGCCGCTGAATGCGTTCACAGAACCGATGTTCAATACGCATCCATGTTGTTCAGTCAAATAAGGAAGTGCGGCTTTGATCAGTAAAAACGGAGCAATCGTATTCACTGCAAAAATTTTTTCAAAAAATTTCCTATCTGTTGTTTGAATATTCGATGAAGCAACAATTGCCGCATTGTTAACCACTGCATCCAACTTTCCGAAATTTTTTATCGCTGTTTGCACTAATCTTTCTTGAACACCCTCTGCACTTAAATCTTCAATATGCAATATTGCATTTTCTTCACCCAATTCTTTTACAACTTCATTGCCCCATTCTTCTTCCAAACCATGCACAACAACTTTTGCGCCTTCAGCAACACAACGTTTTGCAATTGCTTTTCCGATGCCGGTGGTGCTGCCCGTAACAATGATGGTTTTATTTTTCAGTCGCATATCAAACAGGTTTTAATACACTTTTTACAATTTCTCCTTTGTGCATTTTCTCAAAAGCTTGATGCCATTCTGTAATCGGCCACACGCCGCCTATGATCGGTTTCACATCTAACTTTCCGCTTGCAAGTAATGAAATCACTCTCTCCCAAATTGGCCAGTTATGGCTGAAGCTTCCCTGCAACGTAACATTTTTTTGCACTAATGGGTCTAATGAAAAGCCCAATGGTTGCGGCCCCCAGCCTACTTTGGTAATATGCCCGTTCGGCCTCACCAATTGCAGCGCTATCTTTAATGTGATGCTTGCACCCGCTGCATCAATAATAAAATCTGCTCCAAGCCCATCGCGTTGTTTCGCCCATTCGGTTGCATCACCAATGATTGCTTCGCAACCATATTGCTCAGCAATTTGCAAACGATGACGATCTGCTTCCAATCCAACGATCGCTACATCAGCACCGCACAATTTTGCAACAGCCGCACACAAAATTCCGATAGTACCAGGGCCAAGAACGATCACTCTGTCTCCAGGTTTAATATGTGAATTGCCAACAACTGCATTATACGCCACGCAACATGGTTCAGTTAAACAGGCATGTTCAAATGGCAGTTGATCGGGTACGCGATGCAAGCACCTTGCAGGCACACGAACATATTTTGTCATTGCGCCATTTACTCCATATCCAAAACCTTTTCTATCGGGATCAAGGTTATACAAACCTGTTCTTGACAATGGGCTGTTCACATTTATGATGGCAGCCGTTTCACTCACCACGCGGTCGCCTTCTTTCCACCCGGTAACGCGGCTACCCATCGCCGTTATATAACCACCGAATTCGTGCCCAAGCACAACGGGATAATTAACCGGCCAGCTATGGTCTGCTGTCCATTGATGAAGGTCGGAACCACAAACGCCCACATTGGCAACTTCAAGCAACACATCTTCATCACCTATCGCCGGTTGTTCTATTTCGCGTATTTCCACCGATCCTTTTTCCGGTGCATAATTAACTACTGCTGCAGATTTAATTCCTTTACTCATGATAATAAAATGAAAAATAATTTATGAATGAATTTTAATATCTCCATACGCGTGTATTTTTTCGCATATTAACCGCAGCGATTGTTCCAGGTTTCCATCCGCTGTTTTGAATGCGTCCGCATCAATGGTTAGCGGCGCTCCCAACACAACTAATGGCGCCCCGTATACGGGGCATTGAATCGCCTGCTCCAATGATAATCCTCCAACTGCCTGCACAGGAATGTTCACTGCATTCACCACTTCTTTCAATTGGTCCAATGGGCTTGGCATTCTTTTTCCCTGTGCTGCAATGCCGCGTCGTTCATCATAGCCAATATGATGGATCACAAAATCACACCCCAAATCTTCGAGCCACTTTGCCGCTTCAACCATATCAGGGCAACCGAGATTATCTCCCATCACTTTCGCGCCAAAATCTGCACCGGCTTTCACTACGCATTTGATTGTTTCTTCATGCGCACGTGCCATCACCACTACATGCGTTGCTCCTGCTTTCGCCATCATCTCTGCTTCAAGATAACCACCATCCATCGTTTTCAGGTCTGCAACAATAGGTATTCCCGGAAATGCTTCACTCAATTTTTTTACGCCGTGCAAACCTTCTGCCAATATAAGCGGGGTGCCTGCTTCGAGCCAATCAACACCAGCACGCATCGCCATAGCAGCAGTTTCCAAAGCTTCATCAATATTTGTAAGGTCAAGAGAAATCTGAACAATAGGTTTCATGAATTTACGATTTACGATTTCGGATTTACGATTTCTGAAAACAGTTATCAGTTGTCAGTCAACAGTTTTCAGTTCTCTTAATTCTTAGTTTCTTTTTTAGTTTTTATGTCTTCTTATTTTAGTTTTTATTTTTGTAACCAGCGACATCAACCATCCTTAGCATCGTTGCCTTCGATTCTTCCAGTGGAAGAATCGCACTCTTGTACAGTTGGTATTCTATTCAGCAATGTGGAACATCTTCATAAAATGTATCATGTATTTTGTTTGTCATTTTTGAACTTTGATCTTATTGATTAAGTGAAACCTATGATTAATAGAAATCATAGAAAATCACATAATCTGATAAATCATAGTTCAGACAATTTTTAATTCTTAATTATTAATTATTACACTATTTTCCATTTTCAAAATTATGATCATGCCCTCAAAAAATATTTTGCTTCAAAAATTAGAGCAAGGAAAAAATGTGTACGGAACATGCATCACATCTACCGGCCCTATGTGGCCCGGGGCTATTAAAAGCGCAGGGCTCGATTTCGTTTTCATCGATACAGAACATATTCCACTCGACCGTAATGAACTCGCCTTGCTTTGCCAGATGTTCAAAGCAAACAACATTGTTCCTGTTGTTCGCATTCCATCTCCCGATGCTTACCGTGCTTGCCAGGCCATTGACGGAGGCGCCGCCGGAATTGTTGTTCCATATATCGAATCGAAAGCGCAGGTCATCGAATTGGTTGGCGCTGTAAAATACAGGCCGCTTAAAGGCGAATTGCTTTCTGCATATCTCGAAGGAACAAAACAAATGCCGGAAGAATTAAAAAAATATACCGGCAATTTCAACAGCAATAATATCTGCATCGCAAATATCGAAAGTGTCCCTGCCATGGAAAGATTGGATGAAATCCTTTCTGTACCCGGGCTTGATGCTGTTTTCATCGGCCCTCATGATCTTTCCGTAAGCCTTGGCCTTCCTGAACAATACGATCATCCTGATTTTGAACAAGCGGTTAAAACCATCATTCACACGACGAGAAAAAAAAGATTGCACATAGGCATTCATTTCTCCCTCGAACCCGAACGGCAGATCAAATGGGTGAAAGAAGGCGCTAATATTGTCGTGCACAGTTTCGATATCGCACTTTTCCTACAGCGGTTGAAACATGATATGCATATTATCAAAACCGGAGTAGGTGATGATGTCGCAACGAGCGATGGAACGAGACTGATAGTGTAGCAAGCCGTGAAGTATGAAGTATGAAGTATGAGCTATGAACTATGAGCTTCGAGCACATTCCTATACTTCAGCATGACAAATTCCTAATTCCCATTGACTATTCACCATTCACCGATTCACATTATCAAAGAGCTTTTTTGATCAACCAGATTTCGGTTATACGTGACTGTTGCCTCCAGTTGATATCATCTTCATTGATATCATCAAAAGTCACTGAAATTTTTCCGTTATGAATTAAATCATTTGGCACCGGAAATTCTTTTATCTCTCCTATTCCTTTTCCATACAACGTGTGATCAACACGTTTTCCGTTTACTTTCAATAAACATTCTCCAAAACCAGTTACACGGATTGTATATTTCGCTGTCGAATCAATTCCATTATACTCGATCGATGTCGGCCATCGCATGCTTCCCATAAACGAATGGCGCTGCCTGCTGAAACCATTATCCCACCAGCTGAAATTTGGTGTGTCTTGCTTGCGTGAAAGCGGATCGGTTATCCATGATTCACCTCTCGCAACATGAAAGCATTTCGCCGGATCTCCGATAGCATCGTAATAAGAACCCGTGCCGGGATGTTCCCAGTTTGCTATTTGCAACAACGCAGAAACCTGTTCGCTTGACGGAAGTTTTTTTATTGCTGCAAACCTGTCTTCAATCCACCACCTGTTATTAAGCGGATAATCTAAAAAATCCAGAACAGCCCCACGCTCTTCACCTGATGCTTTATATTTTTTTACACTTGTTTGCAACCCAATCGAATGGAATAATGCATCACATAAATTAATCACGCGGTTTCGAAGAACTGTATCAATATTATTTTTTGCAGCTTCTTCAAGAATATTTTGTGCTTTACTCATTGCTGTTTCTGCCCCGGTTATGTTTGCTTCACGAAGAACATCATTTGCTTTTTCTTCAAGGCCTGCTTCATATATTCCACGCTTTCTCGAATATGCATCATAGTTAGCCCGAAGCAGGTACATCTGCCATCTCCAGTTTTTTCCGAGAGCAGGAAATTTTTTTTCCAATTGCCTCCAATAGGTTAACGTAGTTTCAACGCTGCCGTTTGTAATGGAAGAGCCTTGCCAGTTTGTTTCCAATGCAAGAATGCCATCAGCAGCTTCTTCTTTTACAGGAGTACCAAAGAAGAAGTTTGCGTATTCGGATAATATTTTTCGTTCGGATAAATTTTTATCCCACGCCAGGCGTGTCCATAGAATTTTATTCGCATCATCATGCACGCCATCTGAATAAGAAATAAAACCATCCATGTATGGCTCTAAAAAATGATAAAGCGCCGAATAATGCATGGGACGCGGGTTTACGCTTTCACGGCCAAGTGTGAAATTGAAAAACGGATCCCACCAGGGCACCGGAAAATCACTACGCACATTATGCGTGAGGTCGGGATAATACCGTAACGGATATTGAGCAGGAAGTGCAGCTCTTGTTTCCTCGACCGGGGGACTTGAAGGGCCGGTCACGAGGCCGCCCAACCAATCCGGTTTTTGTTCCTGTATATAACGATATACCGTTTGATTTTGTGCAGGCTTATACCCTTGTGTGGAAAGCCACACTCCCGCTTGCGGATGATACTTCTTTAAGATCTTCGCCATATCGATGAGCAATGGCCAGACAGTTTCCGGGGGATTATCGCCGGGATCGCCACCCGGAAAGAATACACCGTTCAACCGTACAGACATCTTGCATATCTGTTCAATATGCTGCAGGTATTTATTTCGTTTATCCGTATCCGTTAGTTCGAATTGTGCAGGCACCCATATCCAGTAATCAATCCCATATTTTTCACAAATAGCGCTGATCTTTGCGTTCATAACATCCGGCGCCATCTTAAAATGCGGACTTTCTTTTTCATCAAAAATCGGGATGCTTTCTATGCTGTTCGTTCCGAATATTATAAGATCACGGATGTATTGTTCGAATTGTTCCGGCGTCCATGCATCATACGAATTCGCCGTATTTCTGTAACCCAATTGATGGCCACGCATTAATTTATCAGGAACAGAAGAAGTTGTAATCGATCCTGTAAATCCGATCTTATTAGTTGCATATATAAAATTCCTTAGCAAATAACCTGCGCCAAACAACACCCCTCTTATATCATTACCTTCAACAATAATCACACTGCGATTATTATTGTGCATCACGATCACACGAAACGATTCAGGTTTCTTAATTAAAACAGGGCTTTCAGCGATAGAAAAATTTTTCGGTGACTCATCGCTAAAAAGCCGCAACAACAAAACATTCCCGGTAGCTGGCAATCTTTTACTAATGGCAGGTTTTATTCCTGTACGCTTGCTGATTTCTTCTGACAACATTGTTGATACCACACCAATAACCTTGTTTTCTGAAGAACCAGCCGCAACAATATTCAGATTGCTCAGATAAATAATTTGTGCATTTGCGTTAACACAAATACAAAATGTTGTTACCATCAACAAAAGCAAAAGGGCATACTTTTTTTTCATCGCCAGTACAAATGATTTATTGAGACAGCTGTTATGAATGCGTATGTTAAGGCAGAGGCCTTACCATAATATCTTTGAAATAAACAACGCTTCCCGGATCGTGGCCCTGTAATGCAAATGTGCCATGCAAAATATAACGGAAAGGATGAGAAGCAGTGTCGCGCAGGGGATGCTCCGGCTCTGTATAGTCAACAACAACAGTATTGTTGATTTTTACGATGACCCTTTTTCCCTGTACTTTAATATATTCTGTGAACCACTCATTATCCTTTACCCACAAATCTTTTACATCAACAATATCATACAAGCTACCGGTACGCACATCATCCGAATGCGAATTGTTTACCTGCACTTCATAACCATGATCGGGGAAGCCTGCTTCCTGGTATTGAGAGTGAAAATAAATTCCTGAGTTTGCATGCGGGAACGTCATCACCTTTGCTTTGAATTCAAAATTCTTAAAATCATGATTGTGAAAATTTCCCGTATAATACAAATGAGAAGTGTTTCCATGCACAATGATCGCACCACTGTCTACATGAAATGTTTCTGCATTTTTTCCAGCCTTCCAGCCGTTAAGTGTTTTACCATCAAACAAAGATATCCATCCGCTGTTGTTCTGTGCAAATACAATTGATAATGCAAGCAGGCTGCAGAAAGCAACACTGAAAAAAATTATTCTTTTCATACTTTTTATTTTCGGTTTGTTTATTATAAATTAATTTAACCCAACCCCAACCCTCTCCAATGGAGAGGGAGCCGAAACCCTCTGTTAAAAATGATTCCCCGCTTTTGAAAATTTAATTATTGTTATCCCCCCTCATATAATGTTTGATTAGCGTTTCAATCTTATCCCATCCTTTCAAAGCATTTGCAGGCAAGCCGGAACCATCTGCACCAAATGTTTTCAACGCATCCTCTTTTTCAATCACAACCCCTTTTTCAGAATATGTTCCATCCGCATTTTTCAATGAAGAAGGAACGAGATGAAAATGTTTTACAACAAATGCATACATCGCCTGTCTTTTTGAAGGGCCATAATCATGAACCTCATTCGCTAAGTGAACATTTTCAACATCATCCGAGTTTCCATAGAAATTGTAGATACGTTGCAGGAAAGGAAAATCATTTACAGGAACATATTTCGTCCAGTCATGCCCGTCAGAGATCACTAATTGCGGCCGTGGTGCGGCCAATGCAGCGATCTCCACATTGTTTGTTCCTTCACCGCACAAATGAATTCCCATTCCGCTTTCGCATGGACAACCTCCTGCGAAATATGAAGACATCATGACTACAGGCACACTTAATTTGATCCGGTTGTCAACTGCAGTCATCAACATCGCCTGACTTCCACCACCAGAAGCACCAGTTATAGCAACACGTGTGGTGTCGGCCTCTTTCATTGACAAAATAAAATCAAATATTCGCATGGCACTGATCACTTGTAAAGGCTGCACATGACTTTTGTAATGTGCAGAAGCATCAACCTGTAATAATGATTCGCATTTAAAACCAAACAAATCATACGTAACAGAAATCATTCCCATTCTTGCAAGTGTAGCTGCTCTATATTGACAATCGGGACGATAGCGTGCGCCTTCAAAATGGCCGTCAGGATTGAACACAACAGGTATCTTTCCTTTTATTCTTCTCGGCTTATAAATCGAGCCGCAGATATATACACCCGGCAAAGTTTCCAGCGCAAAATTCTGCACCGAATAATCATCGTAGATCCTCACCGGTGTAAGTATCGGCGCTGAAGCAAGATGATCAGGAAAATTTTTAACTGCCAATGTTGACATGATGCATGAGCGCAATTCATTCTTCCTGTTTTCCCATTCGGCTTTGTTATTGTATTTACCTGCCAACATTTTCAACTGCGCCACTCCTTCTTCAGGTGTTTGTTCATAATAATCGAATGAGTGCAGTTTATATTTTCCTGAAGACTGTTTTTCAAAAACGATATCATTCAATGATAAAATATTCTGAAGCGTTTGTTCTGCATCCGGCCTGAATCTCCACCTGGCAAAACTGACCCATTTGTCTTTTACAAGATCATCTGCATATTCAATAGATATTTGATATCGCGATTGAATTTCCGTAAGCACATCTTTCAATGGCTCTTTGAATTCGTTATCTAATGTCTGGCCACATACCGTATTAAAAAATGTTGTGTACAAAATCATAACACACCATTTTTTTGAATGATGAATTGCAGCAAGGATTTTTTTGTACACAGTATTCATTTTTCTCAGTATTATTTTATGAATCAACCACTCACTGAAAAAATCAAAGAGTGGTTGAAAAGAAATCAGATTGTTAATCCTGAAGGAAGGCTCCATCCTTCGCGGTAATTTCTTCTTACAAACTGATTGGCTTCATCGAAATTTGTGATGCGCATATTTTTCGCATCCCACATCAATCTTTTTCTTCCTCCATAAATATCATCGCCGTCTTTATCTTTTCCTGTAGAAAGTATCCACGACCTGATAGCAAGGTTGCCGATCAAAATACTTTCTGTGAACGGGCCTGCATATTCAAATGGGGAACTTGTTATTCCATTTCCGTAACCGGCAATACAAGCATTTACCCATTGTATATAGTGCCCTTCAGGAACACGTTTAAGTGTTTGCGGCGGTAATGTTAGCTGTGCCATTTGTTTTGTTGGCAACAATCTTGGCCTTTCTCCATAACAATCCACCATTAATTTTCCTTTTGTGCCGATGAATAAACAACCGCCATCATCTCCGCCGAATTGTTCACCATCTGCTAATTCATCAGGAAGGTTAGGCAACAATCCGCCGTCATACCATGATACTTTTATTTCTCCTTTGCCATCCTTACGCGGATATTTCAAATGTATCATTGAAGCAGAAGGAAACCCATCGGGATATTTTGCTTCCTTACCATCAACCCATGTTGTGGGAATGCTACACTCAACTTCTGTTGGAAAATCAATAGGCAACAACCTGAATACCGGGTCCATCATGTGGCAAGCCATATCGCCTAACGCGCCTGTGCCGTAAGCGCTCCATCCACGCCAGCTCCATGGATGATACGCAGGATTATAATCAACATATTTTCCAGGGCCGATCCAAAGGTTCCAGTCCAATGTTTTCGGCACATCAAATTTTCCTGTTGGCGTTGGCAATCCCTGCGGCCATATCGGGCGGTTCGTCCAAACCTGCACGGTATGTACATCACCGAGCATTCCTGCATCATACATTTCTTTTGCCTGACGAACGCCATCGCTTGATCCACCCTGGTTGCCCATTTGTGTAACCACTTTATATTTTTTTGCAGCAACAGCCATCAGACGTGCTTCATAAATATCATGCGTCAGTGGTTTCTGGCAATACACGTGTTTGCCTAACGACATTGCAGTAAGCGCTGCTATTGCGTGAATATTATCGGGAGTGGATACAGAGCATGCATCAATATTTTTATGTTCCTTATCAAGCATCTCCCGGAAATCTTTGTAATATTTTGCTTTCGGAAAACGCTCTTTCGTTTTTGTAATGCGGCTTTCATCTACATCAACATACGCGACAATATTCGCATTCGGGCTTTTTGAGAATTGGTTCAGGTCATCTTCCCCTTTACCGCCTGCACCAATGCCGGCAATATTCAATTTATCACTTGGGGCAACGAAACCGCGCCCAAGTACATGACGGGGAACAATCATGATTCCGCCTAAAGCAACAGATGCATCTTTGACAAATTTTCTCCGTGAAATTTCACTTTTTTTGAGTGGCATAGCTGATCATTTTATTATTATATAAATTTTTAAGAGAACTTTAAGCGGTTTTTTCAACGGATAATATCTAACGCCGACGCATACACTAAATTAAACCTGCACAGGTTTAATGTTGATCCTTTCACACCATCCTAAAAAAGTTTTATACACGTCATCCAGCACTTCTTTTTGTTTATCGGTCAATGGTTCTTTATTTGTGCGGCTTATCAATTCGATCGGCAAACCTCTTTTATGCAAAAAATATTTTGCACTCAGCGGATAATTCTGCCCGATCAGGTCTTCTGTTCTTGTTAACTGTTGCTGGATATATTTCACATCTTCCTGCCTGTCAGGATTTGTGGAATTGGCACACATCCACGCAACAATTTCAGGATACAGGTTTCCGCAGATCGGAGACATGCCTCTTGCTCCGGCCTGCAACGAATACATGGTATTGGCAATACATGCGTCATAAAATTCGAGCTTCGAATTTTTAGCTAATTCAATTTTCACTTTTACCTTATCAAAATCTATCGTTGTGTCTTTGTGATAAACCATTCTTCCACTCTTCAATAAAAAAGTAAAAACTTCAGGAGTCAATACACGCTTGTAAGGCGAAGGGCATTCATAAGTTCCGAGAGGGATATTTTTTGTGAGTTGAAAAAAAGCATCATAGTTTTTCATCAGCACATCATCGCTCTCATCTTGTTTTGCAAAATGGCTTGTGATCGTTATGACTCCGTTCACTCCGGTATCATAAATCTTTTTTGTAAACTCCGCTTTTTCATTCAGTGTTTCGCCGAAAGAACCCGTTGAAACAACAGACATATTTTTGCCTGCGTGTTTCACCACATATTTTGTCAATGCCAATCTTTCTTCGGGTGAAAGCGCATACATTTCGCTGCTGGCGCAGTTTGCAAAAAAACCTTTTGCTCCGGCTGCTGTGTACAACCCGATCAATTTTGAAAGTGCATCGAAATCGATCTGGCCGTTTTGTTTATAAGGAGTGATCATCACCGGCACATATTTTTTATCACTCACAAAACGTTTATATGTATTTTCAGAAAATATTTTTGCAATTGCACTTCCCGGCAATGCAACTCCTAAAATGCCTGCGGCTACGGTTCCTACAAAGTCCCTTCTTGCTATTTTATTTTTTGTTTGCATATTATTTATTCTGTTTTCGCTGTCTGGATTTTTATCACAATTTTCTTCACCACATCATACCCATCAATTTTTATAGTGGGCCGATGTGCATTGTTTGGAAAAAATAAAAAAAACTCACCTTGTTCACCTGTATAATATTTTCCTTCTGCATTGTAATTGATCACATCTACAGTATAAGGTTTGATAATAACTGCTTTTGAAGTATCGGCAACACCAATCAATTCTTTTCCCCTGATAATATATTGCAGGTCGATATAATTTTTATGCGATTCCCATTTTACATCTTCTTTATTATGCGAAGGTGCTTCTGTTACACTTGCAAAAACCTGTTCGCCTATGATCGGATACCTGCCCGGTTTAAGTTCTTCTAAATTCACATTTCTCAAAAATGCGAATGCTGCATCCCATAAATTTTTATTCCGGCGATATGCTACATAAAAGGAGTCCTTGTTCACTGAAGGATGCAGGTTTAATGTAAGACCATTTGCCCATTCTCTTTTCTTAACCCATTGATCAATTTTTTTTTCAGAAGGAAGTTGTTGCGCATGCACATGAATGCATGCAACCATAATGAAGCAGGTAAGTGAAATGATTTTTGATTTTATGTTATGATCCATATTTTTTAATTATTGTAGCCTCACCCTCATTCTTTCTCCGATGGAGAGGGATGCCCATGTGCATCTTGTGAATTATTTTTTAATTGATCAACTTCGGATCCAGCTCAACATATTTTATCGCTTCACTGTTTTTTCCTACCGAATACGAATAGGTGATGTGCAATAAACCATCTCTGGTTTGGATAAGGCATGGATAAGAAAATCTTCCTTCATTCTTTCCTGCATTTTCCAATGTCCTTTTCCATTTCCATGTTTTTCCTTCGTCGTCGGATAAATAAATACTCAATCTGTACCTGCCGTCATCTTCATCATTTCCTACGTAAGCCCATCTTCCGTCATTCATTACAATTAATTCCACACTTGCTTCATTAGGAATATCTGTTTTCTGAGCGGCAGCCCAGGTTTCGCCGTTATCTGAAGATTCGCTGAATTGAACATGCGCCGGCGCATCGCCATTATCCCGCATGAACGCAAATACGTTTCCGTTTTTCTTTTGCACCAATGCCGGCTGCACATTTCCCCTGCCAATGATGGGATGGCTTGCACGCCATGTATCGCCATCATCATCAGAAATAGCGATCAATGAAAAATTATACCCGTCTGAATACAGCGGCAGCAATATTCTACTACTATTTAATTTCAACGGTTTTATTCTTGTCATCCATCCCGTACTTCTTTTTGTAAAATCTTTGCTTGCTTCAATAATCATCTCATCATACTTAGGGGCATAAGAAGCAAAGCCTGTATGTGTGGACGGGAGTTGTTTGAATTTAGCCGCAGCATCGATGGCAAAACTATCATTGGGTGCTAATAAAATATTGTCCTGCCAATTCCAAGCGGGTGCTCCATTGCCTTCATAGTTAACAGAAGTGCGGCATTTGAGAACGGAACATTCCCATTTATGCGCCAGCACGGTGATCCAGACAAGAAATAATTTATCATGATTGTTTAGAAATAAAACCGGATTGCAATCCGGTAAATTATATGAATCCGCCATTAAGAAAGGAGCCGACCACTGTTTTGATCCTTTCTTCAAACGTGCCCCCATAATTTTTACATCGTCAGAACTACGTTCGCCACTGCCCTGGAACCAGGCTGCAAGAATATCGCCATTGGGTAAGCTCACAATGCTACTGCCATGTGTATGCTGAGGCTGTACAGGAAAAATAAGCGTTTCAAAAGCTACAGGAGCTTTTTCAGTTGTAGGTTGGGCAACTAACCGAAGCGAAACCAAAAGAAAAAATGGAATAATAAGTCTCATATAGCAAATACCATTTCTGATTTAAGTAGCCGAATTGCGCGTTTCTGCATGAAAAGTAAATAAAAAAAAGCAAAAAACAGCAAATAAAACTATATTTCATTATTTTTATCTTGTATCGCTAATTTTAAAGGCCCATTTTTAATGAGTATTCCTGAGAAAAAATAATCCCTTATGACCGCTTTGGAAAAAAAATTTGTTCCGGTGATGATCACCCCTTATAACCACAAAATGGATGTGGATCTAAACGCCCTGTCAAGTTTGACTGATTTTTATTTAGCTGCTGGGGTGGACGGGCTTTTTGCCAATTGCCTTAGCAGTGAAATGTTCAGCATTACAGAAGATGAACGGCTCAGGCTCACCAAACATATTGTTGCCCATGTAAACGGCGCAGTGCCTGTAGTTGCCACAAGTTCTTTTGGGCCAATTATTGAAGATAAAGCAGCTTTTACATCCAAGCTTTATGATACCGGAATTGTTGCAGCAATTATGATCACCAGTCATTTTGCAAAAATTGAAGAGAGCAATGATGCGTTGCTGAACAATTTTGAAAAAATGTTTTCTCTGACTGGAAATATTCCGTTGGGAATGTACGAATGCCCTGCACCTTATAAAAGAATTATTGATGCAGCTACTTTCAAAACCTTATTAACCGCTAACCGGTTGACCTATCATAAAGACACATCTATCACACATGAGAATGTAAAGGCAAAGCTTGATGTGCTTGCAGCAATGAAAAATAACAGCCTTGAATTTTATGACGCACACACACCGAATGCTTTGTATTCATTGAAGATGGGCGCAAAGGGGATGTCTTCTATATCAGGCAATTTTTACCCGGAGATATTAGTATGGTTATGCAAGAATGCTACTAACCCGGAAAAACAGGAAGAAGTAAAATGGTTACAGGCAGAGATAACGCGTGTTGACCCGTTAATCCACCAGGCTTATCCATTAAGTGCAAAATATTTTTTACAGAAAAGAGGGTTGCCAATAGAAACAATAAGCAGGGTGCATGTTCTGGAACTTACTGCTGATCAGAAAAAAACGTTGGATGAAATTCATAACAGTTTTCTTGGCTGGTGTGAACGATTAGGAATTAAACCCGTTGTATAAAAATCTGCAGGACTAACGGTTGCACATAAACGATGATGAAATATTTACCTGTTACAGATCTTGTAATTATTGCATTGTACATGCTCGGCATGATCCTGACCGGCATTTATTTCTCCCGCAAAAACAAAAACCCGGATCAGTTTACCAGGGCATCCGGCAAAATCCCCCAATGGGCATTGGGCATTTCTATCTATGCAACATTTTTAAGCAGCAATACTTTTTTAGGTGTGCCGGGGAAAGCGTTCGGTGGCAACTGGAATGCATTTGTGTTTAGTTTATCCATGCCCATTTCCGCCTGGATTGCTGCAAAATATTTTATTCCATTTTACCGGAACAGTGGTGAAGCCTCTGCATATACACATCTCGAACATCGTTTTGGTGCATGGGCACGTTCGTATGCAGTGATATGTTTTTTACTAACCCAACTCGCAAGGATGGGTTCCATATTTTTTGGAATAGCACTGAGCCTGCAGGCTATGACAGGTTACTCCATGCAATCGATCATCATTGTGATGGGCATCATTATTATTATTTACACTGTGCTCGGCGGAATGGAAGCCGTTATCTGGACTGAAGTTGCACAAGGCATTATTAAAACACTGGGTGCGTTCATCATACTTTATTTCATCGTTACTAAGATGCCTGGCGGCATTTATCATATTATTGACATCGGAAAAGCAGCAAATAAATTCAGTCTTGGCAGCCTTAAATTCAACTTCAGCGATTCCACATTTTGGGTTATATTTTTTTACGGCATTTTTATCAACCTGAACAATTTCGGAATGGACCAGAATTATGTGCAACGATACCTAGCGACGAGCTCAGCAAAAGAAGCTGCAAAATCGTTATGGCTTTGCATCAGGATATACCTTCCTGTTTCATTATTGTTCTTCATCATCGGTTCGTCGTTATATGCATGGTACCAAATGCACCCCGAAATGCTTGACGCCATTAAATTACGGGCTGCTGCAGAACGGCTGCCTTCAACAGTTTCAGCAAAACAAATCAGTGACCTCGCTGCAACACTTTCCCCGCAAGATTACGGAGATAAAGCATTGCCCGATTTTATGGTGCATGTATTACCAGTAGGTATTGTCGGCATAATCGTTTCTGCAATTCTTTCTGCCGCTATGAGTACTATCAGTTCTTCAATGAATGCATCAGCAACAGTATTCACGCTCGATATCTATCAGCGTTATATCAAAAAGAATATGAATGATAAGCAAACGCTGCGCTTGTTATTTGCTTCTACATTTGTAATCGGTGTGCTTGGAATGATTGCAGGTGTTGCCATGATCGGCGTGAAAAGTATTTTGGATATCTGGTGGCAGCTATCCGGCATTTTTGCAGCGGGAATGCTCGGGCTTTTCCTTTTAGGCATCAGCAGCAAACGAACGAAAAATGCAGAAGCATTTCTTGCTGTCATCATCGGTATTTTAGTAATAGCATGGATGACATTTCCTTCATTATTGCCATCTAACCTTTCTTACCTGCGAAGCACATTCAATACGAATATGGTGATCGTTATCGGTACACTCACGATTTTTTTAGCAGGAATATTTTTTACGTGGATCAAAAGCAGCTTGAATAGCAAGAAGGCTAACAGTAATACATAACCGAATCTCATACATCAACTCCCGTTCAGGAGTTGGGTGTATGATATTTTGCAAGGCCTTCTATAGGTGTTTTCAGGATAACACCGGTTTTCATTTTGTATAAGGAAGCTGTTTCTGCTAATATTTCTTTAAAAGCAAAACCGATTGAACCGGTGCAGTTAAATGTATATTGCTGATAGCTGTCATACTTCGTAACAAGGTTATCAAAAAAATCTACAAAAGCATCTTTTACAAGACCGTGCGTATATGAAACACCTGAAGTACTTTCTGATATGAATTTTGTGAACCCTGCACAAAAACGGTTTGGCAATTTTTCCGAATACAATTTCTCCATGATCTCCTCACGTGTTAAACCATACATCTCAAAAAATTCTTTTCGTACCGGTGCGGGCATATATTCCCTGATATAATCTCCCAGGATTTTTTTTCCGATATAATACCCGCTTCCTTCGTCACCAATTAAATAACCAAGCGAATCGATGTTTGCCGTTATTTTATTTCCATCATACAAACAACTATTTGTTCCCGTTCCAAGTATGCCGACAAATCCCGGATCATTTCCCAATACAGATCTTGCAGAGCCGAGTAAATCTAATCCCGCAAAAATTTTTGTTTGGGGAAATAGTTGCAGAAGCGCATTCTTTATGATATCTGATTTATCATCAAAACAACCTGCCCCGTAAAAAAATACATTTGTAATTTTTTTCCGCTCAATATTTTCCGGAAGATGATTAGTGAGAGATTGAACAATATAATCTGTGTTTACGAAATAAGGGTTATACCCCTCTGTATCGAAATAAAAAATTTCCCTGGGCCCGTCAATCAGGCACCAGCTTGTATTTGTAGAACCACTGTCTGCAACAAGTATCATTTATTATCTTTTAACTCCAGCCCAACTTTATGCCCGGCTTGCGCATAATACCAGATGAAAATATAACACGGCACCACCAACCAATATGCATGCTGGGGTGAAAAAACTTCAGCCAGCCTGCCATATAAAAGCGGCAGCAATGCACCTCCACCAATGGCTATTATCAAAAAGGATGAACCTATTTTTGTGAACTTACCCAGCCCGTTGATGGCAAGCGGCCAGATTGCCGGCCACACAGCCGAATTTGCGATGCCTAATAAAGCGATGAACGCGACGGACACTAAGCCTTTTGTAGCCAATGCCATAAACACAAATATCAATCCCAATACAGGAGACAAGGTTAATAGCTTTTGTTGCGAAATATATTTTGGCATCACAGCGATGCCGATAAAATATCCGATAAGCATACAAAGCTGCGTGCAGCCTGCAAAAAATTTAGCATTCGAAAGCGATATCCCCTGCGATGAGCCATAACTTACTATTGTATCTCCTGCTATAACCTCAACACCCACATATAAAAAAAGCGCCAGCACGCCAATCAACAAATGAGGAAATTGAAAAATGCTTGTCTTGTTAGTACTCATCACAGGCGATGATTCTTCTTCTGAATAATCACCCATATCAGGTATGCTGGAAAAGAAAATCACGATTGCTATCATAATCAATACAGCCACGATTATCGAATAAGGGAAAATAACGCGATGAGACAGGCTGTTGAGTATCTCAATTTTTTGCAAGCCGCCGGCTTTATCAGCCTGCATTTTTATATCGTCCGCGTTTTCTAAAAGCGAAGCACCAAGCAAGAGCGGGCCAATAATACTGGCAATCGCGTTGCAAATACCCATCATGCTCATGCGCTTTGCAGCACTTTCAATCGGCCCTAAAATTGTCACATACGGGTTCGCTGCTGTTTGTAAAATCGTCATGCCTGTACCCAACACAAAAAGCCCTGTGAGAAATAATGAATATAATCTGTTAATAGCTGCAGGAATAAAGATCGCGGCACCGATAGCCATGATGAGAAGGCCAAGCGACATGCCTTTTTTATAACCGGTAAATTTTAGAATAGATGCTGATGGCATAGCCATCACGACGTAGGAAATATAAAATGCTGAAGCTGCCAGATAGGAAGATTGTGTGCTGAGTTGGCAAGCAATCTTTAAATATGGAATCAATATGGAACTGAGCCAGGTAACAAACCCAAACACAAAATATAGAGTACCGATGATAACTATTGAGCGATTAGGTAGCTTCATTTTGCAAGTGCTCTTTTGTGCTGGGTAAATATTTTTGTCATTTTAAATAATCGGATGCTGTTTTTACGCTGCCATGTTCCAGCAATAATTTTTTTGCTTCGTTATAATCAGCAATTCCTGTTTTCCCCATCAGCATTTTTACTGCTCTGTCAGTGATCTTATCATTAATCAGCATCACATGCACCATCTGGTTATCTTCCACTCTTCCGAGTTGTATCATCACCGTAGTGCTGATCATATCGAAAAGCATTTTTTGAGCAGTGCCGCATTTCATTCTTGTGCTGCCTGTAATAAATTCCGGCCCTGTTATCACTTCCACCGGAAAATCGGCTGATGCTGCAACAGGAGACCCGGGATTACTGACTATGCACCCTGTTGCAATATTATTTTTTCTGCATTCTTCGAGGGCGCCAAGTACAAAAGGGGTTGTGCCGCTTGCCGAAATGCCAATCACAATATCTTTTGAAGAAATATTTTCGTTTTCCAACCTTTCCCATCCTTCTAAAAAATTATCTTCCATCTCTTCACGGGCTTCTGCCAGATGTTCAATGCCTCCTGCAAGTATCGTATTGACAATTCCTTTTTCGATTCCGAAAGTAGTCGGCAATTCTATCACATCAAGCACAGACAATCTGCCGCCGCTTCCTGCGCCGAGATAAAACATTCTTCCGCCATTTTTCAGTTTGTCTACAATAGCCTGAATAAGCTTATTGACTTCCGGCAGTGCTTTTTTTATAGCCGCGGCAACGCTTGCATCTTCCGCGTTTATTAAAGAAGTAATTTCTTCAATGGTTTTGGTTTCGAGCTGCCTGTGAGGGGATGGCTGCTCCGTGATCTTTATCATGCAGTTAATTTTGCGTTTTTTTTCAATTATTTTTTTCAAAAGTATGCAAATTCATGCAAAAACCCGTAATTTCAATTTTAATAACGATTTCTACGGCTTATGTTGAAAGAAGAACGCCATAAAATTATTTTACGGGAAATTAATCTTCACAATAAGGTTTTATCAAACGACCTAAGTGAACTGTTGGTTGTTTCTGAAGATACGATCCGCCGCGATTTAAATGAACTCGCAGAACAGGGATTGATCTTAAAAGTACATGGCGGCGCTATGAGCAAAACCTTTCATTATCCCTTCAATGGGCAGAACCAGGTTTATGCGCTCGAAGCCAAAAAGGTAATTGCAGACAAAACAATAAGCCTTTTTAAAAAGGATATGTTGATTTTGCTCGAAGGCGGAACAACAATCATGGAAATCGCCAAAAAAATACCAGACGATCTGCAGGCAACATTTCTTACCGTAAGCCCGCAGGTGGCGCTTACTCTTGCTGAACACGAAAATATTGATGTAATAACGATCGGCGGCAGGCTTGCAAAAAATGCAAATATCCACACCGGGGCAAGTGTAATAAATGAACTTTCAAATATAAGACCGGATCTGTGCATTATTGGAACAAATGGAATTTCAGTTCAGAGCGGGCTTACAGATTCCGACTGGGAAGTAGTGCAGGTGATCAAAGCAATGATACAAGCATCGCGGAAAGTTGCCGTGGTTAGTATTGCTGAAAAATTCAATACGGTTCAAAAGATCAAGATCAGTGATATCACAGCCATTGATTACCTGATTACCGAATTGCCGCCTGAGAGTTCAGTGCTTTCTTCCTATATCAAAAAAGAAAAACCACTGTTGTTGTGAACCGGCAGAAAGGCTTTGAAACGTTGGGACAAAACATAGGATAATCAGGTACCGCAAGAAAACGCAATGCTGGGTTTTAAAGAAACCAGTGATCTGTACTTCTTAAAAAACTTTTAACCATAGTTAAATTTTGTAATCCCCGATTTACTAACTGCTAATTACGACCAAAATGAGTAAGCAATTAACATCTATTCCATTTTCAAAGTGGCCCTTATTGTTTTTTGGTTTCATCCTCTTTTCCGTTAATACTGTTCTGGCTCAGGCTACGGTAATTAAAGGAAAAGTATCTGATGCCAACGGGCCTTTGGCCGGCGCAACAGTTTCTGAAAAAGGAGCTACGTCAGGCGTGACCACAGATGCGGAAGGCAATTTTAAATTGTCCGTTTCGAGTACGCATGCCATCATCGTGATTTCATATATTGGTTATGCCAATGATGAAGTAGCCCTGAGAGGCAGGACATTTATCAATGAAACACTTCAGTCCGGGAACAGCAATACCCTTTCCGGTGTAGTGGTAACGGCACTCGGCATTACCAGGAACAAAAGGTCGCTAGGCTATGATGTAGGCCAGATCAATGGTGATGACCTGAACCATGTTGCACAAACCAATGTGCTCGAATCAATGGCAGGAAAAGTTCCGGGAGTTGCCATAAGCGCTACAAGCCCTTCGCCTAATGCTTCGGTGAGCATGGTCATCCGTGGCATCCGGTCACTTAACAGCGACAACCAGCCATTATTTGTGATCGATGGAGTGCCGGTGAAAAACACCATGAACAATGTTGCTCAAAATAATGGAGGGGGAAATGATGTAGACTATGGAAATACCATATCTGACCTAAATCCAAGTGATATTGAAAGTGTTTCAATATTGAAAGGCCCTAGTGCTGCTGCGCTTTACGGATCAAGAGCTGGTAACGGAGTTGTACTGATCACTACCAAATCAGGTAAAAGATCAAAAGGCCTTGGAGTAACTTTTACCACAATCGATGAAGCTGCAGTTCCCTATCACTATTTCCCGCTCAACCTTGATTATACGGTAGGTACCGATCCATATACAACTCCAAATCCTTATAACAGCTGGAACGGAGTTATCGTGGACCTGGCAGGAACAGACACGTATCGTTTTGGTACACCACTTAACAAAGGCATCAATGCCATACAATGGAACAGCCCATTGCAGGCTGATGGTACCTATAAGGCATTGCCAATGGTTTCTCACGATAACTTAAAAAACCTATCGCAAACAGGCATTACTTCTACGAACAGCATTGCCGTAGAAAATTCAACTGACAGGGACAATTACAGATTTTCTTTTACAGACATGGTGAATAAAGGTATTGTGCCTAATAGCGGCCTTACGAGATATAACCTTGCTTTGAATTTAGAGCATAAAGTAAGCAGTGATTTCAAATTATCAAGTTCTATAAACTACAGCCGTTCCAGCAGCGATAATATAGTAGCAGGAAACGGTGATGGTGCTATTGCAGCAGCTGCTTATCTGTCGCCAAGTGTTGATGTAAGGCAACTGAAAAATTATTGGATCACGCCCGGCGTACAGCAGCGAAAAGCACTGCCTCCTGTAGGAACGGATGACAGCCCCGGCGCATTAGATCCCTACGATAATGGCGACAACAATCCTTATTTTGTTTTGAACCAGGTCAGAAATAGTTATTTACGCAACCACATTTTTGGCAATGTAAAAGCAAGCTTTGATATCAACGCACACTTAAATGCATTTGTACGCTACTCGCAGGATCTGTTTTATGAAGACCGCGAAACAAAAATATCGAAGAGCCTGAATAATGAGCTAAATGGATACTATGGTTTGTCAAACGCATATAATACCGAAAGCAATACGGATATGCTTGTTACCTATCATAACAGGTTCCTGGAAAAATTTGATATATCCGCTTCTGTAGGAGGTAACTTAATGTACACGGAAGGAACATTTGATCAGATATTTTCCAAGCCAGGTGCAGGCATTACTGTTCCTGAGCTTTTTAATGTGGCAAATATTGCACCGGCAAATGTTGGTTATAATTCTAACCGCTATAAAAAAAGCGTCAATAGTGTATATGCCACTGCTTCGATCGGCTACAATGATATGATTTACCTTGATCTGACAGGAAGAAACGACTGGTCAAGCACCTTGCCACCGGGTAACAACTCTTATTTCTATCCCTCTGCTTCATTAAGTGTTCTCCTCAGCAGGATAGTTAAATTCCCTAGCTATGTAAGCCTTGTGAAAGTACGTGCCGGCTGGGCAAGTGTAGGTAAGGATACTGATCCGTATAATTTATATGGATACCTGAATACCGGTAATTATGGTGGCATCCCTATTCAAACAATTTCAGGAACATTAAAGAACCCGAACCTGAAACCTGAAATAGCAAGTTCCCCCGAAGGTGGTATCGATCTGGGTTTCTTAAAAAACCGTATACGTTTTTCCGGAACGATCTACCGCTCGGATAACAAGAACCAGATCCTTCAGATAAATATTCCGGGCTCAACAGGTGCTACCAGCACATTAATCAATGCTGGTTTGATCAGGAGCCAGGGTATTGAATTGCAGTTGGGCGGGACTATCATTTCAGGAAGAGACTGGACATGGGACGCAACTGTAAATTATACGAAGAACAATACCTATATCATGTCACTGGCAAACGGCCAGACCTTCTTCTCCTTCTGGCAGGATGGCCCAACCGGTTCATGGACCTATGCCAAAGGCCAGCCAATACCAAACCAGTTTGATGAAAAAGGAAACCAGCTGATCAGTGATGGAAAAATTGGAGCCATGTGGGATAATGTGATGGCAACGGTTACTGACAAATCTTCTCCTTATTATGGTTATCCTTTGCTCGATGATGGTGGTGGCTTTCAAAAACAAGGCGGCGGAAGCTTCCAGCAAAAAAGACTGGTGGGCAATTTCAATCCGAAACTGATGATGGGTTTCCAGACATCACTTACTTATAAAGCGATAACATTAAGCGCAAGTGTTGATATGCGCCTCGGCGGTATTTTCTACTCAAAAACGTATCGTTACATGCAGTCTGATGCAACATTAAGAAGACAGGAAAATGTGGGCATCAAGATACCGGATGCTTATAAGAATAATATACCGGGCTACCTGAAATCAAACCCTGATGCATTCATTAAAGTAAAAGGCTTTCAGCAATACCATCTCGTAGGCGGCCCTTCTACTGAACAAGGTGGTTTCCCATATCAAACCAATGGAAATATCACGCTGAATGATGGAGCATTTTATCCCGGCGTTTATGATGATGGCAATGGTGGTTATGTAGAAAATCTTGGCGATCCGAACATCACAAAATATGATAATTACGAAGATGCAGTTACAAACGGGGGATGGAATTTTGCGACGATGGATATGTTCGATGCTTCATATATCAAGCTTAGAGACCTGACAATTTCTGTGGCATTGCCTAAGAAATTTTCTGACAGACTTAAACTGCAGGGAATTTCTCTGGGGGTCTATACAAAGAACGTGATACTTTGGACCAAAGCGAAAGCTGGCGTGGATCCTGAGCTTGCTTTCAATTTTCAGCCAGGGCCACAGGCCAATGGCCTTCAGTTCAGGCAGGGTATCGAGTACTACAATATTACGCCATGGACTATTCCGATGGGCGTAAAACTCAGCGTTCGTTTCTAAGTTCAACATTTAGTTAATCCTAAAAAATAAAAATGATGAAAAGCGCAAAAAAGATTTTTACAGTTGCATGCGTTTTCCTGATAATAATGACAGTGGGTGTTTCCTGTAAAAAATTTTCTGAAATAAACAGCAACCCCAATAATGTTACGCCAGACCAGGCATCGCCTGATTACCTGATGGCCGGAGTACTCACGCAAACTGCCAGGTGGTATGGTAATTATGGATCCGGACAGATTTCCGGCGCCATGCAGGAAACATCGCAGGATGCCTTTGAATCCGGCTTCAGCAATTACCAATGGGACCAGCAGGATTTTGATTGGGCGGGAGTATATGCTACCCTTGCAAACAACAAGCTGTTGTTACAAAAAGCCGAAGCCTCTAAATGGGATTTTCATCAAGGCGTTGCCCTGGTAATGAGGGCATTCAATTTTGGAAACATCGCTGACTTCTGGGGCGACGCACCGGACTCCATGTCATTGAACGGTTCCGTTGGCGGCACAGAAAATTTATTCCCGGTATTTGATACTCAACAGAGCATCTATGAAAGAGTGATTGCTGATTTAAAAGAAGCCATTACCCATTTTAATGGTTCGCAGACGGATCACCCGGAAATAACAGGCACAACCGTCACGTCTGATGTTTTCTATGCAGGCGATCCTTCCAAGTGGCAAAAACTCGCATATTCCCTTTTGCTGCGTTATTACATGCGCCTTTCATCCAAAATGGATGTTCAGTCGAGCGTTGAAGCAATAGCCGCAAATGTCTTTCAGGGCATAGATGATGATTGTTTGATGCCTTTTCCCGGTGTTGACCAGGCCAGTTCTTATCAGTTCTGCACACAATTCAATCAGCCCTCCGGCTATCACCGGAATAAAATGTGCGGAACAATGACGATGAAAATGAGAGACCTGAAAGACCCGCGAATTGTTATTATGGCTCAGCCTATAGTAACACCTTCCGTGGTGGATGCTTCAAAATTTGCACCTGGTGATAATACGAACCTTACTGTTGTTATAGGCAACACACGTTATATAAATCCTGCAGCTGCTGCAGCTTCCAAATACAAACAGTTTGATCCGACAACATATACAACTGACAGGCCTTATGGTGCATTAAGAGCAAATATCTGGAACTTGTATGATACTTCCTCTGTGTATGTCGGCTTGCCTATCAATTATGATACCTACAATGAATTTCAGTATAACGTTAACGGAACAGGAACGCAGTCAACTTCCCTGAGCAATTATGTGTCCTATCTTAGGACCGATATTTATGATAATCCAAGTGGCCCGTTGCTTGCAGAAAGAATAGCTTCATACAGCGAAATCTGTTTCGACCTGGCAGAAGCAGCACAGAAAGGCTGGAATGTGGGCAGCGATGCTGCAACTTGGTACAATAAAGGTATTAAAGCATCATTCGATACATGGCAGGTGTTTGACACGTATCAATCTGATGTAAACAATTATTATGGCTGTGTGAAAGATTACGCCACATACATTGCACAACCGGCAGTAGCATATGATGGCACGTTGCAACGCATCATGGAACAAAAATGGATCGCGGCATGGCAGGCATGCAACGAAGCTTTCATGGATTGGAGAAGGACCGGTTACCCGGCTTTGACAATCGGTTGGGCAGCTTATCGCGGACAGATCCCTGTGAGGTTTGGATATAATAATTCCGAACTTCAAAACAATTCAGCAAATGCCCAGGTTGCTATTGATAACCTCGTGCCTTCAACGTATAATGGCCCGGACGGAAATAATAGCTCATGGTCTAAATTCTGGTTATTGCAGGGAACAAATGAGCCCTGGTAATTGTGATTGACGAAGAAATATGTTGATGATCCGAAAAAGCATTTTGCTCACACTATTGGTGGTAGCGGTAACCGGTACTCATGCCCAGGTTGACAATACATTTAACCTGATGCCGGTACCAGCTCATTTAACCACCAGCGCAAATAAACTTTATGTTAACCAACGGTTTCGTATATCCGTAAATGGCAACCCGGATAAACGCATGTATGCTGAAGCGGGCAGGTTTATGCGCCGCCTCAGTAATAAAACCGGAATATTCTTGGATAATCAAGGTTATGTAACAATGCAGGATAGCAGCAGGCCTTCTCAACTGCTGCTTAAAATCCTGCGGCCGGGGAAATTACAATTAGGTGAAGATGAAAGTTATTCGATTGAAACAAATCCAACTCAAATTGTAGTTACTGCACCCACAGATCTCGGCGGCATTCATGCATTGGAAACTTTAATGCAATTACTCAGCATTGATGAAACCGGATTTTATTTTCCCGGTGTATCGATACAGGATAAACCACGTTTTGCATGGCGGGGGCTTTTGCTTGATGTAGTACTTCACTTCATGCCGGTTGATGTTGTAAAAAGAAATTTAGATGGGATGGCCGCTATGAAAATGAATGTGCTCCATCTTCATCTTTCCAACGACCAGGGATTCAGAGTTGAATCAAAAACGTTTCCACGCTTGCAACAGGTTGCATCAGATGGGATTTATTATTCGCAACAGGATATAAAAGACATCATCAAATATGCAGATCAACGCGGCATCAGGATTGTACCGGAGTTTGTTGTTCCCGCACATACTACAGCCATACTTACTGCATACCCCGAATTTGCAAGTGTAAAAAGAGATTACAAATTGCAACGTTATTTTGGCGTGTTTGATCCGGTGATGGACCCAACCAACGAAAAATTATATCCGTTCCTTGAAAAATTATTTACAGAAATGGCTTCTCTTTTTCCGGATAAATATTTTCATATCGGCGGCGATGAAAATACCGGGAAAGATTGGCAGAGCACTCCACACATAAAAGCATTCATGAAAGAAAAAGGAATGCAGAAATACATGGATCTGCAAACTTATTTCAATCAGCGCCTCTTGCCAATCATTCGCAAAACAGGAAAAATAATGATGGGGTGGGATGAAATATTCCAACCGGGAGTTCCCAAAGAAATCGTTATCCAATCATGGAGAGGTAATGAAGATTATTATAAATCTATCAGGCTTGGATATAAAGCAATTCTTTCGTACGGGTATTATATCGATCTTATTCAACCGGCTTCTTATCATTATCTGAACGATCCTGCGCCAGACAGTGCAAATCTTTCTGATGCAGAAAAAAAATTGGTGCTCGGCGGTGAAGCAACAATGTGGAGTGAATTGGTAACTCCGGTAACAGTAGATTCAAGAATATGGCCACGTACTGCTGCTATTGCAGAACGATTATGGTCGCCAAAAGAAATAAATAATGTAGATGACATGTACCGCCGTCTTGATTTTGCAAGTGCAGACCTGGAAGCGCTTGGTTTGCGGCATGAATCATACAAACTTCCGATGATGCGCCAGCTTACAAACGGAATGGATACAAAACCATTGGAAGTTTTGACAAGTGTAATTGAACCTCTGAAAATCTATGAACGCAATCAAGGCGATACAATGTATACGGTCTTCTCGCCTTTCACAAAAATCGCAGATGTTGCTACACCTGATCAGAAAGTACCAAGGGTTTTTAATAAAGAAGTTGATGAATTTTTAACTCATCCTTCTTCGGAAATTGAAAAAAATATTTCTGAAAAATTACTCCTTTGGAAAGAAAACGATGCTTCATTCAAACTACTGCTTCATAATGCGCCTGCACTTGATGAAGCATCATCCTTATCTGAAAATCTTTCTTCGCTTGCATCGGCAGGGCTTGAAGCAATTCAATTTATACATGATCATAAAAAAGCCGGAGAAGATTGGTTGAAAGAAAAATTATCGGATGCAGCTAAAGCAAAACAACAAGGCGGAAGATGTGAGATACAAGTTGTGGATGCCATTCAAAAATTAATACAACGAGCCGCTGTTGGTAATTAAATGTAAAGAATGCTTGCAAAACAAAACAAGAAGTTACACGTCATTCCCGCGTATACGGGAATCTGAATTTGTTTTGTAATGAAATGTAAACATAATAAGATCTTATTCCAGATTCCTGCAAAAGCAGGAGTGACGGCGTGAATGCTTATAAATTATTCCGCTTTATAAATTTTAAAACTGCACATACTATCGATCAGTTCCAATTTGTGTGCAGTAGCAATAAATTTTTATGAAAAAAAATCTTGCTTTTATTTTCTTAATAGTTGTTTTACATGTTGCGTATAGTCAGCAACAGGGCAAAGCAATTTCTGAATTACAGTCTGTCGAAGACAAAGGTTTCTGGCAGGAATATCATGAAGCATATCCTGTCAGTACAAATCCTGCAGAAAATAATATCAGGAGTATTACAGCAGATAAAAATTCAACCGTGTGGATCGCAACAGAAACAGGGATCTTTTTTAAGAAGAATGAAGAAACAAAATGGATCGAAGTAAATTTTTCTGATTCAGATAAAGGTCCCGCATATTCTGTTGTAGCAGATGATCATGATATAATCTGGATGGGTACATGGAAAGGTGCATTCATTTTAAAAAATAATTCGCCTATTCAATTGCAGGGAACACAAGGCCCGGTTTCAATTATCTGTTGTGCAAAAGAAGGAGTATATGCACTTGGCCCGAAAGGTGTTTGGTTTTTTAACGGTAATAATTTCATTCAAAAAAATTACTCCATTGCACGCTCCGTACGCAGTGCAATTTCTGATAATGATAATGGCTTGTGGGTTGCAAGTGATGTTGGATTGTATCATGCGAACGAAAAAGGCTCAACCCACTTTTACAAAACAAATATTTTACTGAGCGCCGGGCTCCGGGGGCTTGCAATTGACAATAGGCGAAACATATGGGCTGCAGGTTTAGGCGGCATTTCGATTATTAAGGATGATAAACAACAGCGCACCATCACACCAAAAGAAGGTTGCCCTTCCATTTATACTACATGCGTAAAAAAATCTCCAGATGGAACAATGTGGATAGGAACAAAAGTTGGTATTGTTCGCTTTTATGCTAACGGAAAACATTCTCTCCTGTTCAGCAGGCGCTGGTTAATGGATGACCATGTAAATGACATTGCTTTTGATAAAGACGGAAATGCCTGGATTGCTACAGAGCAGGGCGTCAGTGCGATCAAAAAAAAATGGATGACACTTTCTTCGAAAGAAGAATATTATTATGGTGTACAGATGAGAAGGCATATCCGTGAACCATGGATATCCGGTCAATGTCATTTGATCAATGCGGGTGACACCACAAATTTTAGGCCTGAAGATGATGATAACGATGGGGAATTTGGCGGTAATTATTTAGCGATGGAATCATTCCGGTATGCCGTAACAAAAAGTGAAGATGCAAGGGAAAAAGCGAAACGTGCATTTCATTTTTTAAAAGAATTGAAAGACATTACTAACGGTGATGGATACTTCGCAAGGACAATTGTTCCTGTTGAATGGGGAGATAACGTGCATGATCCGAATCGTTCATATACTGAAAAAGAAAAAGCTGAGGAATTAGTGAAAGAGCCAAGATATAAACCTGTTGAAGTAAGATGGCATAAATCTGCCGATGGCAAATGGTTATGGAAAGGCGATGCAAGCAGCGACGAGTGGTGCGGGCACATGATGGGTTATTATTTTTATTACAAGCTTGCAGCTACCGATGAAGAAAAAATAATTGTTCGTAAACATATTGCTTCATTAGTCGATCATTTGATGGCGCATAATTTCAACATGATGGATATTGATGGCACACATACGCGATGGTCGGTGTGGTCGCCAGATTTACTTAATCATGATCCTGAATGGTCGCCCGATAGAAGTGAAAATTCTATGGAGCTACTCACGTTTTTAAAGCTTGCCTATTTTGTTACGAATGATGAAAAATATCAGCAGCAATATTTGCGCTTCATCAACCAGGAACATTATCTCGACAACATGTCGCAATTAGTGAATCAAAATCCTTCCTGGTTTATTTATTATGATGTAACGATGCAGTCATACCTCTATCCAATTTTACTCGAATGTGAAAAAGACCCGAAGCTGCTCGCATTCTACCGGCAACACATGGACAACTGGATGGAGCACAGAAAGAATGATAAAAATCCATTGATCAATTTTTTGTATTGCTATGCGCGACATAAAAAAATAGAAATAAAATCATCCGTTGAATTTTTGACGGATACACCGCTTGATCTGATTGACTGGAATATCGATCATACTAAAAGAGAAGATGTGAAAGTGGTGCATTCACCCGTACTTGACGATTGGGAGGTCGACCACTTACCGCCTGCGAGTATCCGAGCAACCGTGCGATGGGACAGAAACCCGTGGGGAGCGATCAGCGGAGCCCCTAATACAGAACGCGAACCCGTATTCTGGTTATATCCGTATTGGATGGGAAGATATCTTAAAATGATTCAATAATTTTTCTTATAAACCTGGTTAATGATGTTTAAATCGTTTGTTTTATTTTTTGCAAGTTTTGTTTTTCTTCGATCGAATGTATTCTGTTTTCAAAATCAAAAACCAAATCATCAACCTATATACACAGACACTGCATTTTCGCAGGCATATAGTATCAAGTACGAATTGGATCAACCCAATATTTCCCTTACAAAAGTGCGCTGTGACCGCAATGGTGTTGTACAAATATTTTCTTCTGATGGAATATTAATAAAGTCAGGTGGACAGTTTTTATTTCCCGGTGAATTGGTGCATGATGTTTCCTATCGCCCGATGCTGGATAAAAAAATAAAAGACATCTCTGTTTATCAAGATCAATTTGTGTATGCGGATGACAAAGCAATATTAAGCAATGCATGGGCAGGAAAATTATACAGTACACACACAATGCCCGATATAAAATTGTTTTGTGGAGGGGAAAATTTTTCATTTCTTATCACTGATGGAACAACCATTCAATACCTGAAAGACTCAAAAATAATTTCGGCAATAAAAGCAGAAGATAACCTGCTTGATATTTTGTTTGATCAAAAAAGAAATTCTTTCTGGCTGCTTGGCGAACGTAGTGTTTCTGTTTTTGATGTTGCAAAAAAATCCCTGCAGAAAAAATTCAGTAGCGATGGCCTGACATGCTTTACATTGACAAGCAACAATGAATTAGTAATCGGAACACACAATGGTTACTTCAAATTAAACACAGAAACTGGGAGACAAATTGGCTCAATTAATAAAAAATTACCTTGTACAGATCTCACCGTTGTAAAAGAAATTGATCATAAACTCTGGTTTGGTTCCGTGAACGGTGCATTCATGTTGCAGCCAGATAGGAAATTTAAATATTATGCCTCACGGAGATGGATACCCGAAAATACTGTGAAAGATATTTCTCAAGGCTCCGATCATTCCGTATTAATCCTCACCGCTAAAGGATTGGGTGAAATTTATTTTACGCCCATGACACTTGCTGATAAAGCCGCTTATTTCGAACGACAGGTACGCAAAAGGCATATCCGCCTCGGTTTTAATGCAACAATTGCAGGAATGAAAAATGGTGACGTAACAAAAGGTTCATTGGAAGATTCGGATAATGACGGGCTCTGGACTTCAATGTATCTTGGTGCCGAGGTGTTTCGTTATGCAGCGACAAAATCTCCGGAAGCTTTGCAGAATTGCCGAGAGTCATTGGATGCGATAGAACGCTTATATACTATCAACTCTCTCAAAGGTTTTCCTTCCCGTTCGTTTGAAAGAAGAGGGTATGAACTTTCAGATGTTCATAAAAAAAACAAAATTGACACCGGCTTAAAACAGGAATATCCCGGCAATGCAGGCATCCAATCCCCTTTTGATGTTTGGCGCCATGCCAATGATACCGTGTGGGATTGGAAATCCACAACAAGCAGCGATGAAGCAATCGGGCACATGTTTGTGTTTGGTACGATCGCGGAATTAATAGATGATGACGAAATAAAAAATAAAGCGATCAGGTTGATGGATGCGCTGATGCAACACATCGTAGATCATGAAATGTATTTGATCGACTGGAATGGCAAACCAACATTGTGGGGAAGATGGAACCCTGAATATGTAAATGCCCGGCCGAAAATGGTTGGCGACAGAAAAATAACTTCATCCAACATTGTCTCGATGCTGCAAACCGCATATCATTTCACGGGTAAAAAAATATATAAAGAAAAAGCATTTGAGTTAATGAATAAATACGGTTATTTAGAAAACCTCATTCGCCCGATGAAAGAAATCGGGCAGGCACCTGCAGATGCTGACGAATTAAGCAAAGACCTTTCGGAAGGATGGAACCACTCCGATGATGAGATGTATTTTTTAGGCTATTGGGGGCTTTACCGTTATGCATTTAATGACACGTTGAAAAATAAATTCAAAGCAGCCATTTTAGATCATTGGCAAATTGAACGACCGGAAAAAGAAGGTGCATGGGATATTTTCACTGCAATAACAGGTGTTCAACATTTTGATTTGCCCGAAGCGATCTGGTATTTGCAGAAATATCCGATGGACCTTATCAACTGGAAAGTAAAAAACAGCGATAGAAAAGATATTGATTTCATTCCGCAGAACTTCCGCAGGCAATCGATCAAAGAAGTATTGCCACCTGATGAATTGCCAACAGAACGCCATAATTCAAACCGCTTTGACCTCAATGGAGGAAATGAAAATGGAAACGCAGAATACAGCGCCGGTGATATCTGGCTGCTGCCGTATTGGATGGGAAGGTACCTGAAAGTTATCAGCGCACCCGCTGAAAAAAAAAAGATTGCACATTCATTAATCGATAGAACTTCTCAGCAAAGTTCTGCAACAGGCGAAGTTTATCGCGATAAAACTTTTGATCAGCGTTTTAGTATCAAATATTATTTTTCAGACAGTGGTTATAGTCCTGCAAAAATTTTATCCGACCGCAATGGCAATATTAAAGTGCTGGCAGGAAATACACTATTTATTCCGCGTGCAGGAAAAATCTTAGAGCCGGGTATATTGGTCAAAGATGTGAGTTATCCGCCTGTCAGGGATAAAAAAATATCGGGTATCTGCCTGTACAAACAGGAGTTTATTTTTTCTGATGACAATCATTTATTAAGCAATGCATGGGCAGGGAGGTTATTTGTAATCCATAATATTTCTGAAGCAAATATCATCACTGCGGGAAAAGATTTTAGTTTTCTTATCTCAAATGGAAAAGAAATCAAATTGATTCAACAGCAAAAAATAGTTTGGCAAGATGAAGCACCTGATTCTGTTATTAATATCGGGTATGATGAAAACAAAAATTTTTTCTGGTTGCTTTCCGGCAATAAACTCTATTCCTTTTCTCCCACAGAAAAAAAATTAGCAGAGGTTTTTTCAGGAAACAATTTCACCTGTTTTACTATTTTATCTGATAGAATAGTGATTGGAACGCACAATGGTTACATCGAAATTAAATCTCCGTATTCACAATATTCTTCTCACTCATTCAGCAAACTTCCATGCACTGATATAACTGTTATTAAAGAAATAGATGGCAACACCTGGTTTGGTTCTTCAAACGGCGCGTTCATGTTAAACAAAAATGGAACATTTAATTATTATTCTTCTGCAAGATGGCTGCCGGGAAATCATGTTGTTGATATTGCCAGAGGAGATAATGATGATGTATTGATATTGACTACACGGGGCGCTGGCAGAATTTGCAGCAGGGAAATGACACTGGAAGAAAAGGCAGGTTATTATGAAGATATCGTCCGGCAAAGGCACATACGTTATGGTTTTTATTGCGATTATACAGGCGTTAAAAAAGGCGATGTTGCAAATGCACAAATGGGGCCACATGATAGTGACAACCTCTGGACATCGATGTATTTGTCTGCAGAATTATTCCGTTATCTCGCCACGCACGATGCAGAAGCTAAAAAAAATTGCCTGGAATCGCTCGATGCAATGGAACGCTTGTTTACATTGAGTGGCATTAAAGGTTTATTTGGCCGATGTATTGAAAGAAGCGGTGTAATTGCATTTAAAAATGAAATACGGGAAGAAAATAAAGATTACTGGTATCCCGGGTATGATAACGTTCCGAGCAGTTGGAAACATTCAGCGGATAGTGAATGGGATTGGCGCGGATCAGCAAGCAGCGACCAGGCAGTCGGGCAATATTTTGCGCTCACGATGATTGCACAATATATAGACGATGATGCGATAAAGAAAAAAGCAATTAAACTGATTGATGAACTTACAGGTTACATAGTTGAGAATGATTTGAAATTAATTGATGTTGATGGAAGGCCAACGTTATGGGGAAGATGGAGCCCCGATTATGTGAACAGGTTTCCCGATATGGTGGGTGATAAAAAATTATATTCTTCCAACATCATCAGCTTTTTGCAAATAGCATTTCATTTTACAGGCAAAGAAAAATATCATGCGAAAGCAAACGAATTATTATACAAGGAAAAATATCTTGACAATCTTGCCCGTCCTGTAAGCGAGATTGGCCCCGCTCCTGCTACTGCAGACAAATGGAGCCGGCTTATGTCCGGCGGATGGAATTGTTCAGACGATGAAATGTATTTTCTTGCTTACTGGGGTTTATATCCTTATTCATTTAATGACAGCCTTAAATCAAAATACAAAGATGCTATCCGCGATCACTGGAATATTATACGGCCAGAAAAAGAAGCATTATGGAACCTCTGCTATGCGGCTATCACAGGCGCAAAAAAATTTGACCTCGACGAAACGATCTGGGAATTAAAACGTATGCCGCTCGACCTCATCAACTGGAGCATGCGAAACAGCGACAGGAAAGATATTGAATATGTAAAAGAAAATCATTTTGAAAGGCCTGTTAGTGAAGTATTACCTCCCGATGAACGGCCGGAAAATAAACATAACAGGAACCTTTTCGAATTAGACAATAACGGTAATGGCTATGCGGAATTAGGCGGAGGCGATGTATTCCTGCTTCCTTATTGGATGGGAAGGTATTTTGGATTTATAAGCGCACCGGTGAATGATGAATCGTCTATGGTCAATAGTGAATGGAAGAATTCATTATTACGTTATTAGTAATTCCCTACTCACTATTGACCATTCACAACTAATGATCCTAAATTAAACAATCATGATCAACCAAACCAAACGGCTTATTTCCCTCGATGCACTCCGGGGTTTTACTATTGCGGCCATGATCGTAGTAAATTATCCGGGCAGTGAAGATTCTGTTTATTTTACACTTCGCCATACGGTGTGGAATGGCTTGTCGTTCACCGACCAGGTAGCCCCCTACTTTCTGTATTTCGTTGGTGCTTCTATCGTGTTTGCTTATTCAAAAAGGGTTGCTGAAGGCGTCCCCCGCAGCACACTGTATAAAAAAATATTTTTTCGCTCTTTAAAAATATTTGCCGTAGGGATGTTCCTTAACCTGATGCCGGATTTTGATTTTCATAACATACGCTGGACAGGAACATTGCACCGCATAGCCATCGTATTTTTCATTTCAGCCGTTCTTTACCTGAATACCAACTGGAAACAACAGGCATGGATAGCCGCAGTTTTATTAGTCGGGTATTGGCTTGCACTCACATGCATCCCAACACCTGGAATTGGCAAAGTAATGCTTGAGCCCGGTATAAATATTGTTGCCTGGGTTGACAGCAAATATCTCCCGGGGCGCATGTGGCGCGGCACATGGGACCCGGAAAGTGTATTGACAAATATCACATCAGTTGTATCATGCATAACCGGAATGCTTGCAGGGCGGTTAATGCTTAGCGATAAATCTCCCAATGAAAAAGTGAATTTTCTGATGACAGCAGGGGTTTTTTCTGCAATCCTCGGGTATTTCTGGGGCCTCGTTTTCCCGGTAAATGAAAATTTGTGGACGAGTTCTTTTGTACTTGTCACATCCGGTTTTGCCTCTCTCCTTTTTGGTGCATTTTATTTTTTAGTAGATATAAAAGGGAAAGTACGTGGTACAAAACCAGGAATTATTTTCGGGGCAAATGCTATTGCAATTTATTTCCTTGCAGATGTGTGGGCGTTGATATTTTATGAAACGAAATTCAGCGGCACATCATTAAATACAAAATTCGTCGATGCACTTTCGCAGGCCGGCGCAGACCAAAGGCTGGCGAGCCTTATCTATGCATTGATTTTTGTAGGCATCAATTTTATTCCTGCATGGATTTTATACAAGAAGAAAATATTTATCAAGCTGTAAAATATTTAAGAAAATATTTCACGCAGGGTTCGTGAAGAACGCGGAGAAATTGAACACCATCAACGCTATGCATACACTGCGCCTCTGCGTGAACAAAAACTACAAACCAAGATTTTAAATAAAACAATAATGAAAAAAATACTTGCTCTCGCCTTTTTGCTTTTATTAATTGAGATAACACATGCTCAAAAAGCAATGTTGCCACAAAGCAAACATAAATTTATAGTGATCGCACACCGCGGTGACCATGTTGATGTTCCTGAGAACACAATCGCAGCATACGAAAATGCAATTAAACATGAAGCAGATTATGTGGAGATCGATCTGCGTACAACGAAAGATAGTGTACTTGTGATCATGCATGATGCGACGATGGACAGGATGACCAACGGAAAAGGCAAAGTAAGTGATTTCACTTTTGCCGATTTGAGAAAACTAAATGTGATTGATAAAAGAAAAGATTCATCCGAAAAATATCCGATACCCACATTCGAAGAAGTATTAAAAACATGCCGTAATAAAATCCACATCTATCTTGATTTTAAAGATGCGAGTGTAATGCAATCCTATAAGGCGATCAAGAAGTATGGCATGGAAAAACAAGTGATCGTATATATCAATTCAGAGGAACAATATAAAGATTGGAGAAAGCTGGTTCCTGCAATGCCTTTAATGTTAAGCATGCCAGACACTATTAAAAACGCAAATCAACTAAAATTTTTTCTTGCCCAATACCCGCTTGAATTATTAGATGGTGATTACAGCGATTACACTCCCGAAATTTTAAAAGCTGCTAAAGCCGCAGGCAAAACCGTTTGGCCGGATATACAAAGTGCCAGCGAAAACCTTAATTGGGATAAATCGCTTGAGTTAGGTTTCACCGGGTTACAAACCGATCACCCAAAAGCATTGATTGATTATTTAAAAAAGAAAGGATTAAGATAAAGCCACATAAACACAAGTCAGGCATGATAAAAAAGATTGCATTGCTAACATTTGCATCAACCATTTTTGCAAATGTTTTTGCACAGGAAACAAAAAATTTCAAAAGAGCGCTCAAAGAATTTCTTGATCCAGAATCAAAAACAGTACTTGTTTGTGCGCATCGTGGGGCACATAATGATTACCCCGAAAATTCCCTTGCTTCGTTCAAAGAAGCAATTGCCTTAGGCATAGATATTTTTGAAATGGATATTCGGGCAACCAAAGATGATTCACTCGTTATCATGCACGATAAATCCGTTGACCGCACCACGAACGGGCACGGCAATGTTGCAGATCTCACTTTTGCAGAAATAAAAAAGATGCATTTGAAATTCAATAATAAAATTACTGATGAAAAAGTGCCAACATTTGAAGAAGCATTGCTTATAGCCAGGGGAAAAATTCTGGTTGACCTTGACATCAAAATAAATGAATTTGCCCGGATAATAAAAGTAATAAACAGAACAAAAACGAAAGAAACTGTTTTTGCTTTGTTATACGAGCCATCGGAAACCAAACAGGTAAAAGAATTGAGCCCGGGAATGAAAACATTGTCACGCGTTTACAGCGAAGGTTCTGTTGATACGTTGTATTCCGTTACGGGATCGGAAGCCGTGCATATTGATGCAAACTGCAACACTGCAGTTGTAGTAAATAAAATTAAAAGCCACGGTTCACGGGTATTTATTAATGCTTTGGGTGATGATGATGAAAAAGCTGCATCAGGAAATGCAGATGCTTATATGGAAGAACTGAAAAACGGCGCCAATATTATTCAAACCAATTATCCCGCTTTGCTGAAGCAATATTTAGAAAAGAAAAGGTTGAGGTAATTTTAAGGGATCAATATTTGGTAACTGACAGTAAAAGTTCGCGATTGTGCAGGTTCAAGTAATATTAAGCCGATACCATTGTTGAAACAATCTGGTGCTGCACTCAGGTTTTCTATTGCAATATTATTACGATGTGGCGGGGTATAAACCTGTAAGTAACGGTAATGCTTATCCGGAAAAAACAATAGCTCCCATCCATTAGCCGGATTTCGCAAAGAACATGCAGCTCCACCATTTACTTCATTCAACAAAAAACAATTATCCAAAAAAGTATTTCCTATTTTTTCAGGCCCGTTGAATCTTGTGTTCGGAATTAATCTTCCTGTCGGAATTAATTCCCCATCAAATTCAAGCATTTGTTTTGCATGAAAGGACAATTCACAATCATCAATTTTTGCACCGAGCGTAAAATAAGGATGCCAGCCATCAGCTATGGGAATGGATTGTTTTCCGGTATTCGTCACCGTTGTTTCTATTGTCAACGTTCTGTTCTTCTTCAATTCATATTTTACTTCACAACTATAATCAAAAGGATAAGCTGAGTCATCTTTTTGATAATCGTATTTCATAGTAACCGATGCAGCATTTACTGTAGCAGATTCATTGGTTACTTCAAAAGATTTTTTTACCAATAGCCCATGAATAGCAGAACCGTCCTGGAATTTATTCATGAACTCATACTTCTTATTATCAAAACCGTATTTCCCTTCTTTTATCCTGCACACAAACGGAGAGAGTTTAGAGCTTTTGTGCGAAGCATAAACCGTGTTTTTAAACTCGCTTAAACTTTTATAGCTATCAATGATATTGAACGAATCAACAGATGATTGAAGGTTAAAAGAATGCAGCATTGCACCACATGAAGGCAAAACAGAAACGGAACATCTTGTTTCTTCATCACTCAAAATTATTTGCTGCAGTTCGTTTTCCGTGTGGTGTAAAATAGTAAACGGCATGATTATTTTAATATGCTACAATTTAGGGTAAATGCGCTATTTCTTGTTATTCGCTTCGCAAACTTTTCACCGGGTTTGTTACCGCAGCTTTTATCGATTGAAATCCGATCGTAAAAATAGTAATGAAAAATACTGCTAACCCTGCAATTATAAATATAAACGGGCTGATGTGGATGCGATACGCAAAACTTTGCAGCCAGTTGTTCATTAACCACCACGACAGGGGAAATGCAATCAGCAACGACAATACGATGAGCTTCAAAAAATCCAAAGACAACATAGTAGTAATGTTTGCAACAGAGGCGCCGACCACTTTCCGTATACCGATTTCTTTTCTTCTTTTTTGTGCAGTGAATGCTGCCAATCCAAACAAGCCTAAGCATGAAATGATAATTGCTAATCCTGCAAAATATTTCGACAAAGCAGAAACCCGTGATTCACTTTCATATTGCTGTTGATATGCTTCATCCAGGAAATTAAATGTGAACGGAAAGCCGGGATTGAATCGTTCGTATAAACTTTGAATAGCATTGATAGTGGCCTGCTGGTTTTTATTACTGATACTTGCAACAATAGTTCCGCGTTGCGGTACGAGCTGGAGAAATGAAGGTTTCACTTCGGCATGCATGGATTCAAAATGAAAATCTTTTACAATGCCGATGATCTGCAGGTTCTTTTGTTTATATACAACGGTTTTACCAACGGGGCTTCCCAAATGCATTGCTTCAACTGCAGCTTCATTTAAAATGATCGCTGATGAATCAGCACCGAAATTCTTCGAGAAACTTCTTCCTTCTTTAATATGCATGCCCATCGTTTCAATAAAATCATAATCTACTTCAAATCCTTCAAAATAGGTCGGGTCATTTTGTGGTTTCCCGGCCCAACCCAAACCATTAGTAGCATAATTATGCCCAACCATCCGATGGTTTGTTGCACTGGCATTCACAACGCCCGGAACTTTTTTTAACTCAGCGATAAACGCGTCCTGTTTTGTAGAAAGTGTACCTTCTGCAGATAAACGCAGCACATTATTTTTATTATAGCCCGGATCAGTATGTTGAATAAATTGAATCTGCTGATAGATCACAAACACAGCAACAATCAAAACGGTTGAAAGTGTGAATTGAAAAACAACCAATCCTTTTCTTGATAATAATTCTGCAGTAGATGTATTCAATCTGCCTTTCAAAACCGCAAGCGGATTAAATTTTGAAATATATAAAGCCGGGTAACTTCCTGCAAAAAATCCTGTCACTATCGCAATGCAAATAATACCTGCAATCATTTGCCAGGTAAAATGCAATAAAATATTTTTCCCTGTTATTTGATTGAATGCAGGCAACAGCATAGTAGCAATTACGATAGCAAACAGCAAAGCAATAACAGTTAACAAAAATGATTCAGTAAGAAATTGAAATACTAACTGGCCTCTTTCCGCACCAACAACTTTTTTTATACCAACCTCTTTAAACCTGCGTGCAGCCTTAGCTGTAGACAAATTCATAAAGTTGATGCATGCAATAATCATCACAAACACCGCAAGCAATGAAAACAATTTTATGTATTCTATCCTTCCGCCATTTTGCACATTTCCATTATAATTATTGTGCAGGTAGATGTCGGAAAACTTCATTGCGACAATATTCGTTCTTTTAATGTCAGCGTTTCGTTTAATAATATCACTGACATTTTTTTTGAACACATTGGGGTCAACTCCTTTTTTAAGCAACACAAAATTCAGCGGGCCTGTGGAATGCCAATCTGTCACCCATGTTTTTATTTTCCGGAAATAATCGAACGACAATACAAAATCAAATTGCTGGGAAGAATTAACCGGCATTTTTTTAAATACACCCGATACAAAAAAAATTGTGTCATGATCGAACTGCACGGGTTTACCTCGGATATTATCCGTTGTGCCAAATAATTTCATTGCCAGTTCATCAGACAGTACAATGGAATTAGTAGTTGCAAGCACATTATCCCTGTTGCCATCAACCATCGGAAAAGAAAAAATATTGAAATAATCTTTCTCAGCGTACTGTCCGTTTGCCTTAATATTTTTATCATTTACCGAAAGCGTATTTTGCGGAAACCAACCCGGAGGCGCAACTGCGGCCGCATATTCCACACCAGAAACAGATAATTTAACCGCATCGCTCAATTTACCGGACGATTCTTCCGAATAACTGATATCGCCCTGCATACTGGTTCTTTGTTCAAACAGTTTATATAACCTGTTGTCGTTGGCAAAAAATTTATCATAATCCATTTCATCATTCACCCATAAAAAAATCAGCAACGCACAGGCAAGCCCGGCAGACAAACCCAATACATTCAGCAATGAAAACTGTTTATCTTTCAAAAGGTTTCTCCACGCGATTTTGATATTTGTTCTAAACATGGTTAAATATTTACGATGTCGGATGTACGATTTCTGAGAGCAGTTATCAGTCATCAGCCTGCTGTTTTCAGCTCAGCAATTCTCAGTTTCTTTTTTTAATTTTTGGTTTCTCCAATTTTAGTTTTTCTTTTTGTGTAACCAGCATTTGTACTACTATTAAGCATCGTTGTGTCACTCACTTGTACATTTGGTATTCTATTCAGCTATTGTCTGAACCTTGCCTACCAGCAGGCAGGCACGATTTTATCCTTATTTAACTGACTAACCTGACTCTACCCGATACGATCTTCCCGCACTTTCAATTTTCCATTATTAATTATCAATTCTCAACCCTTCACATTCTATCTCCTAAATTCTAACCTCCGTTTTTCTTTCACGCCACAGGTTCTCTCTTTGATAACCCTGAGCTTAATTCCGCGTTATTCTGTGGTCAATTTTCAACTTTCCGTTTTCAATTGGTATAGCCAACAAATATGCCGGAAATAAAAGAAGTGATTTACAATGAATTTGTTGCACCGGTTTTTATAAGCAGGTTCGTTTTCGTTACACGAAGTGTGCGCTTTTGATACAGGCTTGATATCTTTTCAAAAGCAAACTGGCAGCCAGGCTCTTTAAGAAACGCTATCGTTCACCCTGAACCAGTAATTAATTACTACTGCCTGATTAATGCGGGCTGCCGATTTTTAAGTATTATTGAATTATGTTTGATTTCAGGCTCAAAGTATTTCACACCGTAGCAAAACGGTTAAACTTCACAAAAGCTGCAGAAGAACTATTCATTACACAACCTGCGGTCACCAAACATATTCATGAAATTGAAACTTATTTTAAAACGCAGTTGTTTCACCGCAACGGAACAAAAATTGCGTTGACCGAAGCGGGGAAAATATTATTAAAACATTCGGAAGAATTATTTTCCATTTACCGGGAAATTGAAACGGATATGGCAGCACTCAACCGCAATCTCCGGGGAATGATCAAAATTGGTGCAAGCACAACTGTGGCGCAATACATCCTGCCGAAATATCTTGCTTCATTCCGGAAGCGTTTCAGCGATATTTCTGTTGAACTGGTCACGGGGAATACCGAGCATATCGAAAATCTTCTATTAGAAAACAAAATTGATTTTGGGATTATCGAAGGGCAATCCAAACGCAAGCAACTCAAATATTCCAGGTTCCTGAAAGATGAATTAGTGTTATGTACAAGATATGGCAACCCATTGACCAAAAAAGGAACAATATCATTAAATGAATTACCACGCCTGCCCCTGGTGGTACGTGAGCAGGGATCAGGCTCATTGGAAGTTGTGAACACTGCGTTGAAAAAAGCAGGAATTAAAATTGCCCACCTCCAGAAAGAAATGATACTGGAAAGTTCGGAAAGCATAAAATCATACCTGGCCGGCTCCGATTGTTTTGCATTTCTTTCCATTCATTCTGTTTTAAATGAGCTCAACAATAAACAACTTGCAATAGTCGATATAAAAAACTTCTCCATTGAACGGTATTTTTACTTTGTGCGGCAGCAGGGCGAAAGCAATAAGATGAATGAAATGGTTATCAGGCACCTTCTTTCTGATAACTTAAAGTAATTAAAGATAATCATTAGTCATTTCTCCGGCAATCAAAGCTTATAAAACTTTGCATGCGGAAAATTATTGCAAAATGAAAACCATTCAAAACAGCAAGAAGTATTATCTGCATTTTTTAGACAGAAGCATTACCACACGAGAAGTCATTTTTATTTTATTGTTGATCTTTTGTTTGTCGCCATGGATTTCGCCACCAATAGCATTGCTTCTCGGTTTGGTCGTTGCGCAGTTCATTGGTCATCCGTATTTACATCTTAACCATAAAGCCACACATCTTCTTTTACAATTCTCTGTAGTAGGATTAGGATTCGGCATGAATGCCGGAACTGCCATGCAGGCTGGCAAGGATGGCTTTCTATTTACCATTGCCTCCATTGCAATAACGTTGACATCGGGACTCCTGTTGGGAATTTTTTTTAAGATCAATAAAAAAACATCTTATCTCATTTCTGCGGGTACTGCGATTTGTGGCGGAAGCGCTATTGCGGCAATTTCCCCCGTTATAAAAGCGGAAGAAAAACAGATCAGTGTTGCATTGGGAACAATATTCATACTAAACTCTGTTGCGCTTGTGTTATTCCCTTTTATTGGAGAGCATCTGCATTTATCGCAAACTCAATTCGGGTTGTGGTGCGCCATCGCTATTCACGATACAAGTTCTGTAGTTGGCGCTGCTGCCAGGTTCGGCAACCATGCGTTGGAAACTGCAACAACAGTAAAACTTGCAAGGGCATTATGGATTATCCCCATTACTGTTATCAGTGCATTTATTTTTAAAAACAACCAAACTAAAATCAAGATACCTTATTTCATCGGCTTATTTATTGTGGCCATTTTACTTAACACCTATCTCCCATTTATTCACTATGCGGCCCCTTATATTGTTAACCTGTCAAAATCAGGATTAACCGTAACGTTATTTCTAATTGGTTGCGGCTTATCAAAGAAAGCCCTTGCTTCAGTAGGCCTCAGGCCCATATTACAAGGAGTAATTTTATGGATATGCATCGCTTCGGTTTCATTGTTTTCTATTCTTTATCTGATCCATTGAATTGTCGTGATCATTTATTCCATTCTTCACAATTTCTATCCGGGAAATATCCTGTGCCTGCAGATACCCTATGGGCATCATCCTTCTTGTATAATTAAAAATGGGTCACCACTATACTGACAACCAGATTTTTTACTTATCCGTGTAGCATGAACCAAGTTCATTGTTCCCTGAATTGATCGATGTATTGTAATAATCCATGGGCCATATCTTACCGCTTTTCACATCAGCAATATATAAATCATAACCTCCTTTTGAATCAGAGCGGGTTGCCGATAAAAAAATATATGCAGTGCCGCATGGAAACGGATCAGAAAAATTGAAAGCAGCTGTTATTCCTGTCACAAAAATCTCTTGCGCACCAGGCACCGTACAGTATCGCATATCTTGATGTAAGCCCCGACAGGGTTGGTGTAGAGCTTCAGGTACCATTAACTGAATTAGAGCTCGCTTTAGGGAATACTATCACACGCAATCCAGAAACATTAATTGAACACATGAATGTGCAATTGCAGGAGTATATCTTGACTCACACCCATGCATACACGAAAAAAGAAATTCCCTGGGCTGTGAAAATAACCGGGATGCACACGGATAAAGAGCAGCAAATTGCAAGCGGCCCGCCATTTTGGGAGCTGAGAGCGCAACTCATTTTGTCGCCACCGCCAAATGAAGACACCAGGAAATTCTTTTTTGACTATGATGGCGTTGTACACCAGGTGATCAACCATATTGTATTCGTTGTGATCCGTAATGATTGGGAAACCGGAAGAGCTGATTCATTAACAGCAGACAGTCATCCGACGACTATACGCATCGGCAGCGATAATAAGGTGCATCCGCTTGAGATCAATCTTAACAAAGGAAATTCCTGGACAGGGTTTAAAAACATGGTGAGCATGGGCATGCAACATATCAGGGAAGGCACCGATCATCTGTTGTTTTAGTTGTGCTGCTGTTGCCCTACATGCTGTTGCCAAATGGAAAAAAATGGGGAAGATATGGTGGCATCCGGTACAGCATTTCACGCTTATTAAAAATGGTGACGGCGTTTACAACCGGCCATTCCATCACATTACTAATTGGTACCCTGGGCTGGTTGCAATTGCCTTCACAACCTGTGGAAGTAATGATCGCTTTCTATTCTTGTTTCTGCAATACATGCCGTCCGCCCTTTGTTCCCCGGTAAAGAGATGTTTATTGCGGCAGGCTTTGGTTTGATACACGGAATGGCATTTGCATCTGTGTTGACAGGTTTTAACCTCCATGCCGGAACACTTGCGATAAGCATTCTCGGTTTTAACATCGGGATAGAATTGATGCAACTTACAGTTGTAGCATGTGTTGTTCCCTGGTTAATCATTTTAAGTAAAAAAGAATTGTACAAATGGATAAGGATGATATGCTCCATAATAGCAGGTATTGCAGCAGTGGCATGGATCGCTGAACGTATTTCATTAACCGAAAATATTGTGGCGGAAAGTGTGCAATAACTTTTTAATTACGCACCGGCGATGATATGCACTTTGGCGCTCCTTGCATTATATGTTTCATTAAGGCAAAAAGAGGGAGCACATGAAAATCGTTGAACAGGGTTAACCTCAGTTCCGGTCAGGTTCGGAATAATTGGATACAATCATTTTGTTGTGTAAGTCACATAACACCCGGATGAAAACTTAAAACATCCCGAGGCTGTTCGTATCCTTATCCTGGTAGCCAAATTCATTTTCGCCCAGTTCTTTACCGCTGTATTTGCCATCTTTCAAAACAACAATAACAAGTCCTATAAGTAATAGCGGAGAAAGCGCTAACATCATCAGTGCATAATTTAATGCATCTTCTACCTGAAGCAGGATACAATAAGCTACAATATAAGCGCTTACCAGGCCTGCCGAAAAAATATCTTTTCGCATCGCCGTATTTTTATTAAACTTACTTAATTTTTAAAGAGGTTTGTGCTGCAATTTTGTTATTATTTTAATCTCTTCAATACAGTTTGGAAGTTGTAAATACCACATATTGGAATAGTACAGAAACAGAATTGTTGTCTGAAACCGGCAGCAACGAAAAAGGATTGACAGAAACCGAAGCTGGTAACCGGCTTGTAAAATTCGGGCCTAATAGATCAGTCGCAACCGGCAAATCCGGCAACCTCGTTTTATTTATCAAACAACTCAACAGCCCGATCTCGCTAATCTTAATTGCAGCGGCAATACTTTCTTTTTTTCTCAGCGACAAAACAGATTCTATAATCATTCTACTCATTATTTGCATTAGTGCATTGTTAAGTTTTTTACAGGAAAAAGGCGCAGCCGATGCACTGAAAAAATTATTGTCGCTGGTACAAATAACCACAAATGTTCTACGCGATGGAAATTCAAGAACAATTCCTGTTGAAGAAATTGTAAAAGGAGATGTCGTTATTTTATCAGCAGGGAACACGGTACCTGGTGATTGCCGGCTGATAGAATCAAATAACCTGTTTCTCAATGAAGCAACATTGACCGGGGAAACTTTTCCTGCTGAAAAAAAATGCGGCACGTTGCCCGCTGAAACTTTGCTTGCAGCCAGGAGCAATTGCATTTTCATGGGTACACATGTAATAAGCGGAACTGCCAAAGCTGTTGTTGTAAATACAGGACGCAATACGGAATTCGGAAAAATATCGCAGCACCTGAGAAAGCTGAAACCCGAAACAGAATTTGAAAAAGAAATAAAACATTTCGGTTATCTGCTGATGGAAGTGACATTATTATTAGTAGTGATTGTTTTTCTCATCAACATCTCTCTGCATAAACCGGTATTGGATTCGTTTTTATTTTCGCTCGCCATTGCAGTCGGGCTTACACCGCAATTATTGCCTGCTATTATCAGCATTAACCTTTCGAAAGGCGCATCAAAAATGGCAACACAAAAAGTGATTGTAAAAAGATTGTCTGCCATCGAAAATTTTGGTAGTATGAATGTACTATGCTCCGATAAAACCGGCACCATCACACAAGGAAAAATCACACTTGCAAAAGCAATAGATTGCAACGGCAATGAAAGTGAAAATATTTTCAGATTTGCTTATTACAATGCCTTTTTTGAAAGCGGCTTTACCAACCCGATCGATGAGGCTATCCGCAGCTATAAAAAAATTGATACCGGTACTGTCGCAAAAAAAGATGAGATCCCTTATGATTTCATCCGGAAAAAACTCAGCATTTTAGTTAATGTTGACGGCAAAGATATTCTTGTTACAAAAGGCGCATTAGATGAAATGATATCCGTTTGTACAAAAGCGGAAAGTGGCAATGGGCTTGTTGCCGACATAAGTAATGTGAAGGAAAACATTATGAAGCAGGCTGAAGCACATTGTGCAGAAGGCTTTCGTATTATTTCTGTTGCTTATAAAAAATTTGACAGTGCAACAAATATTGTTTCGAAAGATGATGAAAAAGAAATGGTTTTTCTCGGTTTGCTTTTATTGACCGATCCTCCGAAACCTGATGCTGCAGCCGCGTTGCAGCGGTTGCACAACATGGGTGTTTCTTTAAAAATTATTACGGGCGACAACCCGTTGATCGCAAAATATATCAGCAAACAGATTGGGTTTGATGATCCTGTTATTATTACGGGTGATGAATTGCGGGAGATGAGTTCAGATGCGCTTGTTCAACGGGCACCACTTACAAATGTTTTTGCTGCGGTGGAACCAAATCAGAAAGAGCGCATTTTACTTGCATTGAAAAAAGCAGGAAATGTGGTTGGCTTTATGGGCGATGGAATTAATGATGCCCCGGCATTGCACACCGCGGATGTTGGCATCAGTGTAAACGGCGCCGCAGATGTTGCAAAAGATGCCGCTGATATTGTGTTGCTCTCCGATAATTTAACCGTTCTTGAAAACGGCATCACAGAAGGGCGAAAAACATTTGCCAACACGCTCAAATATATTTTTATGGCAACAAGCGCCAACTTTGGCAATATGTTCAGCATGGCCGGATCTTCGTTGCTGTTGTCATTTCTTCCCTTGTTGCCTAAACAGGTACTGCTTATCAACCTGCTCACAGATATCCCGGAAATGACGATCGCTACAGATTCAATCGACGACAGCATGGTACTCAAACCTGCAAAAATGAATATCCGGTTCATCCGGAAATTCATGGTCGTATTCGGCATCATCAGCTCTTTGTTCGACTACATCACTTTCGGTGTATTATTGTATGTTGCAAAAGCACCAGTGAATGAATTCCGCACAGGATGGCTTGTTGAGTCAATCATTTCTGCAGCACTGATCGTACTCATTATCCGCACATCAAAAAGTGTATTCAAAAGCAGGCCAGGAAAATATCTTGCCATGGCAACATTATTTGTCGTCATCATCACATTGCTCATTCCATTTTCACCTCTTGCGCCATTATTAGGCTTGACGAAATTACCGCTTTCACTCTATGGCTGGATCACATTGATCATAGCTACATATATTATCGTCACAGAAATTGCGAAGAAAATTTTTTATAAATGTAGATAAAAGGATGTACGATGTACGACTTCCATGCTGCAAGCAGGTTTGTGAGGAATAGCCGTTAGCCATCAGCTTTGAGCGTTTTCAATTTTCAACTATTTAGTTTTTTATATGTAACCAGCAACTGCAACTCCGGTTAAACATCCTTGCCTTCGATTCTTCCAGTGGAAGAATCGCACTCTTGTACTGCAACAATTCTATTCAGCTTTAGTATCCTAAGCGAAATATTTTTTAATTTCGGTTATTCATCAATGTTAGTTATCAGTAAACAGTAAGCTCTTTATTGTCAATTCTTCAAATTCCATCTACAGTATTCCGCCCCCTGCCTTTTCTCCGATCATCAATTGATAACCACATTCAAATGTTGTAATATTTCACTCGCTGAAGCAACACCGCTTTTTCTCCAAACGATATTTCCCCTGTGAAATACGATCAATGTAGGGATTGATTGTATGCCGTACTGTTGTGCATACGCCGGGTTTTTATCTACATCCATTTTTAAAATAGTTGCCCGCTCCCCTACAGTGTCTTTCACCTGCTTCAGTATTGGCGGCATCAGTTTACATGGCCCGCACCACTCTGCAAAAAAATCCACTACAACAGGAATATCGCCTTGAATATGTCCTTCAAAATTGTTCATACGCTGAAATTTTTAGATAGTATCTCCAAAAAATACGCTCTGTAAAGTTCTGAAATTATTACTTCTTTTCTATCAAATAGCTTTGCTGAATACCGGTGCATCGGAAATTGTATTACCCCGCAACAAGTGTAAATCAAACGCCCTGCAAATATTTCTTATAAAATTCTTTCCTAAAGTAGTCACCCGGGCGTGTTTGTCATCAAATTCCACAAGCCCGTCTCCACGCAACTTTTCCAGCTCAGGAAAAGTGAATGTTTCCAACTGATGTTTGTACGCAGCATCAAATGCTGTTTCCCCTTTACAACTTATATCAAGAATATGTTTCCTGAACACTTCATCTTCTTCGTTTAAAAAATACCCTTTTTCTGTTGCCAACTCACGGTTAGCAATATGCGCATAATATTCATGAAGCAACTTGCTGTTTTGTGCAAACGCTTTACCGCAGTCGCTTATGGCTGATACACCCAGGCCCAGTAACAGTTTTGTGTTTTTGGTGGTGTATCCCATAAAATTCCTGTATAAAGAACCATCGTTCCATGCTTTGCTTAATTCATCATCTGGTAGCGCAAAATGATCCATGCCGATGTCATGATAACCATTTTTCAGGAATAATTCTTTCCCTGTTTGATAAAGTTTTATTTTTTCTGCAGCGCCGGGAAGATCATTCGCATCAAACAATCGTTGCCCGCGGCTCACCCACGGAACATGAGAATAACTATAGAATGCAATACGATCGGGTTTTAGGGAAATACATTGTGCAATAGTCTCCGCAATGCTCTCCGGTGTTTGACGAGGCAATCCGTATATGAGATCAAAATTCACCGATTCATATCCGGTTTCCCTTGCCATTTCTGTTGCACGTTTCACATTTTCAAATGGCTGAATACGATTGATGATCCGTTGCACTTCAGCATTATTATCCTGCACTCCGTAACTCACCCTTCTAAAACCAAATTTGTATAACGATTCCAGGTGTTCTTTTGTGGTGTTGTTAGGATGCCCTTCAAAACTGAAATTATGATTGTTGCATATAACGGCATCCTCAAGTATAGCATTCAATAATAATTCAAGATTTTTTGCAGAGAAAAAAGTTGGTGTGCCGCCTCCCAAATGAATTTCACTTATCCGCGGTATATCATCCATCACTGCAGTATACATTTCCCATTCCTTAATGACAGCATTGAGATACTCTGTTTCAACTTTGTGATTGGTGGTGATCTTTTTGTTGCACCCGCAATACGTACACAACGATTCGCAGAACGGAAGATGAATGTACAGGCTAATACCACCTGCATGGTTGTTTTCATCAAACTCTTTTTTGAAAACGTTTTTCCAGCGTTCAATATCTATATGGTTATTCCAAAAAGGCACAGTCGGATAACTTGTGTACCTCGGAACCGGTAAATTATATTTTTCTAATAGTGCTGAAGGGATCATGTCTGGTGGTGCAATATCAACACGAAATGATCCGTAATTTATGACACAGATCATGCTCATATATGATAACCATCGTTTTTATAGAAGCAATTCTATTAATGGCAGATTATCCGCATAGCAACCAGGATTGTGCTTTCGGTCTCATGCAATCTCTACGTAACAAAAGTTACTAACCCCGAAATTTCCGGAAGATAGCTTTGCGTGAAATTTAAAACAGCATGTTTCGCTTAAGCTACCTTTTTTTATTGTCATTATTTTTTTTCACAGTTTCAGCTACTGCGCAGGAAAACGTGAAGTTGTTATCGCTTGATGAAGCCATTAAGACATCATTGAATAATAACAAATCCGTTCAGATCGCAACAATCGAGAAAGAAATTTCCGCCGCCGGTTACAAACAAACCAACGCCATCTTTTTGCCGCAGGTAAATTTTTCCTACACTGCAATAAGCACCAATAACCCGTTAAATGCATTTGGCTTTAAGCTGGAACAGAAATCTATTTCCGCAGCAGATTTCAATCCTGATTTATTAAATCATCCTGACGGCACGCCTGACTTCACCACAAAATTAGAAGTGCAGCAACCGTTGGTGAATATGGATATGATCTACATGCGCAAAGCTGCTGCTGCCCAAACGGAAATTTATTCCCACAAATTAGAACGCACTAAAGAGTATATCACATTCGAAGTTTCCAAAGCGTACCTGCAACTGCAACTGGCTTACGATGCAGTGAATGTGATGGAAGATGCATTAAAAACAGTAAACGCAGTGTATAAATTTACAGACGATCATTTTCAGCAGGGGTTAATCCAAAAATCAGATGTGCTGAATGTGCAGGTGCAGGTTGCTTCTGTTGAAAGCAACCTGCAAAAAGCTAAAAGCAATATTAAAAATGCTTCGGATTATATCAGCCTGTTAATGGGCGAACCAACAGGGATAATATATAAAGCAGTGCCGGCTGAAGGGAACGAAATAATCATTTCGGTTACAGATACCAGTTATATTCCTGCATCCCGAGCAGATTTTTTAGCGATGTCAAAAGCTATTGAAGCCAAAAACCTGGTCATACAATCCAATAAAATGAGCATGTTGCCCAAACTGAATGCGTTTGGTTCCTATCAATACAATGATAACCGCATGTTTGGTTTTGGCGCAAATGCATACCTCGCCGGCATACAATTGTCGTGGGATATTTTTAAGGGCAACAGAACTAGAAATATTATTTCCACACAAACACTTGAGCGCAATAAACTACGATCCGAACTGGAACAACAGAAAGCGCAAAGCAACCTGGAATTGAATAAAACAAAACAGGATATTATAGATGCACAGTTTGAAATCTCTCAATATAGAAAAGCGGTAGAACAGTCGTCTGAAGCGTTGCGCATACTGCAAAACCGGTATACGCAAGGATTAGTGAATACTACCGATGTGATGATGGCTGCCACACAATTATCGCAGCAAAAACTGGCATTGGCACAGGCATTTTTTAATCAACATGTGAGCAACGCTTACTTACAATTTTTAACAGCAACTGAAAACAAATAATCACTTCATCATGATCAACCATTTCAACAAAAAAAAATATTTATTATTACTTGTTAGCCCGGTTGTTTTTTTATGGGCTGCATGTTCATCGGATAAAGGAAACGAAACCATTGCCGGTAAAGAAGTTCCCGTATTGGTAACTGTTGCAAAACCTTCGGGCAACGAAACAGGAATCATCAGTTTCAGCGGCACAGTGGAATCTTCACAAACTGCAAACATCAGCACCCGTGTGATGGGCTACATTACCAGGTTGAATGTAAAAGTTGGCGACCATGTAAACAAAGGGCAATTGATCGCAACGATCAGCAATGATGATATCCTCGCCAAACGTGCGCAGGCAGATGCAATGATCAGCGAAGCAGAAGCTGCATTGAAAAATGCGCAAAAAGATTATGACCGCTTCACTGCATTATACAAACAACAAAGTGCTTCGGCGAAAGAACTGGAGAATGTAACGCTGCAATACAATTCGATGAAATCAAAACTGGAAACAGCGAAACAAATGCGCAACGAGATCAACGCTACATTAGCGTATACTAATTTGACTGCGCCGTTCCCTGGCATCGTTATCCAAAAATCTGTCGATGCAGGAAGCATGGCAAATCCTGGAATGCCGATTGTTACTATTGAACAAAGCGGCACGTATCAAATCAGTGCTTCAGTTCCTGAAACAGAGATTAATTCGATCAAAATGAATGAAGCGGTTACTATCAGCATTGGCGCTGCTGATAAAACATTCCGTGGAAATATCACACAGATCAACCAGTCTTCTGCATTTACCGGCGGACAATACATCATCAAAGCAAGTATCCCTGCAAATGAAAAGCAAGGGTTGTACGCAGGCATGTATGCAACACTTTCTATTAATTCTCCCCAAAAAAATACAACTGTTTCAAACGCTGTGCTGGTGCCGGTTTCAGCTATCGTCAATAAAGACCAGCTTACCGGTTTATATACGATCGGTTCAAATAATAAAGCATTGCTCCGGTGGGTGAGATTGGGAAAAATTTTCGGAAACGAAGTGGAAGTATTGAGTGGGTTGCAACAAAACGAACAATTCATCAGCGCCGCCGAAGGGAAATTATATAACGGCGCACCGGTGAAAATAAAATAAGCAAATTCAATTCGGATTATTAAAAGAATTAACAGGCAATAATGAAAAACGGTTTTTCAGGAAATATAGCAAAAGCATTTCTGCAATCGAAGTTGACTATACTGTTGATGATTGCATTTTTATTGATTGGCGCATACAGCACCTACCTGATCCCGCGTGAGGAAGAACCGCAGATACAGGTGCCGATGGCAGATATTTTTATCGGCTATCCCGGCGCAGAACCCAAAGATGTAGAAACAAAAGTAGCAGCGCCTTTGGAAAAGATCATCTCGAATGTGAAAGGAGTTGAGTATGTGTACTCCACTTCGATGAAAGGACAGGTAATGCTGATCGTGCAATTTTATGTTGGTGAAGATGTAGAACGTTCATTAGTGAAATTGTACAGCGAGTTAATGAAAAATATGGACAGGATGCCGCAAGGCGTAACACTTCCATTGATCAAGACAAGGGCAATTGATGATGTGCCTGTGTTCGGGCTTACATTATGGAGCGACAACTATGATGACTATCGGTTGAAACAAATCGGGCAGGAACTTACAAACGAGATCAAAAAAATCCCGGATGTTTCCGATATCAATATTCTTGGCGGAAGAAGCCGCGAAATAAAGGTATTGTTAGATAAAAATAAGATGGCAGAAAACCATGTTGATTTTCTTTCTATCAGTAAACAAATACAAGGAAGCAACACACAATTGCAAAGCGGAAATTTATTGCAAAGAGATACAGTGTTCTCTGTGGAAACCGGGAATTTTTTGAATACTGCCGATGATGTTGGCAATTTAGTTGTCGGCATCAACAAACAACAACCGGTTTACCTGAAACAAGTTGCCAGAATAGAAGATGGCCCTGAAACCCCAAACCAATATGTACTTTTTGGTTATGGTAAAGCAGATACATTAAAAGCAAATGCATTCAGGTCAAATTATCTTGCTGTTACGTTATCTGTCGCAAAAAAGAAAGGTGCGGATGCGATGCAACTTTCTGAAAAAATCCTTTCAAAAATAAATCACATTAAAAAAGAATTATTGCCTGATGATGTTCATCTAACTGTAACAAGAAATTATGGCGAAACCGCGTCGGATAAAGTTTCAGAATTATTATTCCATTTGTTCATCGCAATTGTTGTAGTAACTGTTTTCGTAATGCTCGCCATGGGATGGCGTGGCGGATTGGTAGTGTTTTTATCAGTGCCGGTAACATTTGCACTTACGTTGTTCGCTTATTACTTCCTGCATTATACATTGAACCGCATCACACTTTTTGCTTTGGTGTTTATTACGGGAATTGTGGTAGATGATTCCATCATCATTGCAGAAAATATGCACCGGCATTTCAAGATGAAAAAATTGCCGCCGTTACAGTCGGCTATTTATGCAATCAACGAAGTAGGCAATCCAACCATACTTGCTACATTTACTGTTGTTGCAGCCGTGTTGCCGATGGCATTTGTGAGTGGGATGATGGGACCATATATGAGCCCGATGCCTATCGGCGCTTCTATCGCCATGATGCTTTCACTGATCGTAGCATTAACGCTCACTCCTTATCTCGGTTTTATTTTCCTTCGTGAAAAAGAAAAAAGAGGAATTGCACACGAAGAAAGCAAACCGCATTCAATCGAAACAACAGGCATCTATAAAATTTATCGTTCATTCATTCATCCATTACTCGAATCAAGATGGAAGAGATGGGCATTCATGATCAGCATCGTTGTGATACTGATCGGTTCTATGATGATGTTTTATACAAAAACAGTTGCAGTAAAAATGTTGCCGTTCGATAACAAGAATGAGTTCCAGGTAGTGATCGATATGCCCGAAGGAACAACATTAGAAAAAACACAGGCTGTTGCAAAAGACATTTCAACGTATATCTCTTCACAATCATTGGTAGAAAATTACCAGGCGTATATCGGTACGTCAGCGCCAATCAGTTTTAATGGTTTGGTAAGACACTACGATCTGAGGCGCGGCGATAATGTTGCAGACATACAAGTGAGCCTGGTTGATAAAAAAGACAGGAGCATTCAAAGCCATGCAATTGCAAAACAAATGCGTGAACCCATACAGGCAATTGCAAAAAAATATAATGCGAATGTGAAGATCGTTGAAGTACCGCCGGGCCCTCCTGTTTTGTCAACCATCGTTGCAGAAGTATACGGGCCGGATTATAATGAGCAGATGAAAATCGCAAAGCAGGTAAAATATCTATTCAGCAAAACTGCAGATGTTGTTGATGTAGACTGGATGGTTGAAGATGACCAACCGGAATACCACATTGCTGTTGACAAAGAAAAAGCAATGCGTTATGGTGTGGCAGCAGCACAAATAACCTCAACGGTAAATGCTGCATTGTCTGGCATGCCGGTTGGCAATGTTTATCAGCCTGCATCATACAATCAAACTGCCATCAAACTGCAACTGAATGATGCAGATAAAACCAGTATTGATGATATTCTTGACCTGAAAATTACGGGTATGCAGGGAAATATTGTTCCTGTTCGCGATGTGGTAACCGTTACACAACAGGTGAAACAAAAAAGTATTTACAGGAAGAACCAAAAAGAAGTAGTGTATGTGCTGGCAGATATGGCAGGAAAATTAGAAAGCCCTTCATATGCTATTGCAAACGTATCCGACAGTTTGAAAGATATAACCATACCGAAAGGATATTCATTAAAAGAAGAATACACGCACCAGCCCGAGTTTGAAGATAATTACTCATTGAAGTGGGATGGGGAGTGGCAGATCACATTCGAAGTATTCAGGGATCTCGGCATTGCATTCGCTGTTGTTATACTCATCATTTATATATTGATCGTTGGATGGTTCCAGAATTTTACGGTACCCTTGGTAATGCTTGCTGCAATTCCATTGTCACTTGTCGGAATTATTTTGGGCCACTGGATGATGCATGCATATTTCACAGCCACTTCCATGATCGGCTTTATTGCACTTGCAGGTGTGATGGTAAGAAATTCTGTGTTGCTGATCGACTTCATCAATATCCGTTTGCGCGAGGGCATTCCATTAAAGCAATCGATCATAGAAGCCGGTGCTGTAAGAACAACTCCGATATTATTAACCGCAGGCGCAGTGGCATTAGGAGCAGTGATCATTCTATTCGATCCCATTTTCCAGGGGCTTGCCATTTCACTGATGGGCGGAACGATCACTTCAACCTTCCTCACATTGCTTGTTGTGCCTTTATTGTATTATAAGATGATGCGCAAAAAATATCCCGTTAAAAAGTAAAACCGAAGATCATGAAATTAGTAATAGCCACTTGTATTAAAGAGTACCAGGAAAAAGTGCAGAAGATTTTCAGCGAAGCAAAAGCAGATGTTTTCAGTGCTGTTGATATAACAGGTTTCAAAGGATCAAATGCAATTAATTTACTGGAAGAATGGTTTGCTGCAGGAGATGAAAAATTTGATTCGAATTTAATATTCAGTTTTACGGATGAAGAAAAAGCCGGACAGATCTTATCATCCATAAAGGACCATAATACGAACAATAGTAATTTCCCGGTTAGAGGTTTTGTAATTCCGGTAGAAACCCATGTATAAATAAGAAAGAATGTTTTTATTCGGGTTTGCCAAAGGACGGAAGCAATTTTATTTCGTTACGGTATAAAATAATTTTTTTATCATTTTCCATGTGCTTTAGCAAACGTGATATAACTACTCTTGATGTCGCCAGTTCATCCGCGATAAGGTAATGCGATGCCTTGATGACACTGGATCCTGACAAGCGTTGCTTTTCTTTTAAATAGGCAATCAACCTGTCGTCTAATTTATGAAAGGCAATGCTCTCGATAGATTTTAATAATTCAGTGAAGCGCTCATTGAAAGAACGCATGATGTAGTTCCGCCAGCTCGGATATTTGCAAAGCCATTCATCCAATTTAGTATGAGGAATGGAAACCAATTCAACATCGTCTTCTGCAATTGCTTTGACCTCGCTTTTTTTTGCTTCCATGCAACAGCTATATGCCATGGAACAACTCTCGCTGCTCGATAAATAATACAACAAAATTTCATTTCCGTTCTCATCCAGGCGGTATACTTTAACGGTGCCTTTTAAAATTATTGGCATCATACGTATGTATTTTCCATAATCCATGATCAGGTCGCCTTCTTTAAAACTTTGCCACACACCTACCGATTGGATTTCATCAATCAATCCCGGCTCGAATATGTCTTTGAAATTTTTGAGGTCCATAAAATTCTTATAGTGATTTTTAAATCGGTTGAATGATCACAGGTGATGTGGAAACAATCACCGCAATGTTACAATTGTTACCAAATAAGGTTTGCAATGAAATTACTTTTACCAAATAATTTTTACAATAATAAAACAAATCAGCAATGAGAGAAAGAATTATACGTGCGGTTGCAGGAATCTTTATATTAACAAGCATCCTGCTTTCCTATTTTATAAGCCGTCAATGGATGTGGCTCGGGGTATTTGTCGGGGTGAATTTATTACAATCATCATTTACGCGTTTCTGCCCGCTTGAAATAATATTGAAGAAATTCGGAGTGAAGGATACCGTCACACAAACAAATGAAGTTTAAAAAATCTGTCAGCTAATTTTCACATAGCTCCATCCCTGCTGTTGCCTCACCACCAGTTCAGCAATGGCTGAAGGCACAGTAATTACGCCGCGATATAGATCTTTTTTATTTTTAGAATGGGATGAAAGCATGTTTTCACAGGCAGCAATTTTTACCTGTTTTGATAAAAGAAAGTCCAATATTTCAGCATACCTGTTTTGTGCATTGGTTACAAAAGGAATAGTTGCACTATGACATAACACTTCAATCTGCACATCATCATTCAACGCATGCAGCAGGTTTTTTATTTGTGACCAAAGGCTTCGCACAACAATCCCTTCACTGCTTGTTAACTGAACAACTACTTTATAGCTCATATTAAAATCCTGATTTCAGGTAGCTCCATCCCTCTTCCTGTTTTGTTATCACCTCCACAACACCCGAGGGAACAGGTTCTGCTTCCTGCACAAGATCGTTCCTGCTGAGGTTCCTTGCTTTCATGGAATTCATGCAAGCAGCAAACTGCACACCTTCTTTTTGAAGCGCAGCCATTTGCATTTGTTGTGTAGCTTTTTGTTTCATCAGCATTTCAATACCGGGGCCATGAGCCACAATTTCTACCTGCACATCTGTTCCCCATTTTTCCTTGATGTGTTTGATATTATTCATTGCACCTTTCCAGGCTAATGTATCATTGCTGGTCATTTCCAGTATCACATGATGTTTTGCATTGGTATTGGCAATTTCATTTTGTGCAAACGTCGATATACTTATAAAAAAAAGAGAAAACAAAAAAGCAAAGTAATTCTTATTCATCTTCAGGTTTTAGTTTATGCAATTATCAAAATACCATTTAACGGAAAACAATGTAAACAACTGTAAAAGAACAACATCATTCATGATCGCAAAATTTTCATCTTATATCATGAACCGGATGTGCGTTGCTTTTTAAAAATTCCAAATAATAAAGCCCCCATCAATGCCCCATAAATGGTGCTGTTAACAGGTTTCGATGTAATGAGGCAAGTGCCGCTGGCACAGCCGATTTTATACCAATATAAATAGCCTGCGATTGCACCGGCCAAAGCGCCGATGATGTAAAGTAAATTATTGGTCATCCATTTCTTCATGCTTATTTTTTATAGCACAGATAAAAATTCTTTTGTGGTAGCCATTCCCTGCTTTCTCCATGTTTCTTTTCCGTTTTTGTACAGCAGAAAAGTTGGAAAAGCTTCTACATTCAATTCTTTGCAAATACCGGTTTGCGTTCCTCCATCAATTTTAACTATCAGAAATTTATTACCGTATTGATGTTCGAGCGAATCAATTACGGGTTCCATCGCTTTACACGGGGGGCACCAGACTGCGCTGAAATCCACCAATACCGTTTTGTCTTGAGGAATTTTTTCGAGGTATTCCTTCATAGATATTTGTTTTACCGGTGTTAAACCTTCCACCGGCTTGCCTGCGCTTTTCCATGCAGTGATCCCGCCTTGCAGGTTATAAGCAGTAAATCCGTTTTGTATCAACCATTTTGTTGCGGCATTACTTCTTGCTCCACTGAGGCAATACGTATAAACCGGTTTCGATTTATCTAACGCTTTTACACGTTCTTTAAATTCTGCAGGATTATTCCAATCAGCCTGCAACGTATTTTTCAAATGGCCGGATTGATATTCACCGGGAGTCCTTACATCGAGGAGCTGAATATTTTTTTGAGCGATTGCTTTTTCGAATTCATCAACAGACAGGTTTGTCTGCTGTGCATTACAACTCACTGCAAAAAATAAAAAACTGATCAGGGTTGCGGGAAAAATTTTTTGTTTCATAATTGTGATTGATTTCAGTTCATCAAACTTACTATCATTTTAATTCAATATATCAAGGCAAATTAAACGAACATGGTAAGATATCTTTTCAATTAACATAAAAACAATTATCTGTTTGAACAGTCATTCTGCAGGCATCATCTGTTCTTCGATGACGCGTTCACTGATTTCAGGTTTTTCCGTTTTCCAGTTTGGGTTATATTTTACAAAGAAAGAAAGCCATATCGTCCTTGATAAACGCATAAGAAGTGGTTGCAACAAAACGAGGAAAAGTGCATTAAGGCCCATCCACCAGAAAAAACGGTTATCTTCTGTTGAGAAGCCGATGATGACCCACCATGCAACAAATGTAGATACAGAAAGAGCAATAGCTACTGCATAACTAACATAAGCAGATCCATAATAGAAACCAGGTTCAAGCTCTGTGCGTTGCCCGCATTCGGCACAATGCGCATGCATTTTCATAAATCCTTTCCGGTATGAAGATGATGTGCAAAAGATTTCCCCCGTTCTGCATCTCGGGCATCTATTTTTGAATAATGCTAAAAAATAATTCATACAGGCAATTAAAATGCAAATGTACTTTTTCTCCCTGAGTACTTTGGTCACTTATGTTACAAAGATGACAATACACACAATGAAATATTAATTATCAGAGTAAACATTTGTTAAAAGCCGTGGAAGTTATTATTTTATTTTAAACAAAAAGGAAGCCTGTAGCAAGTTCTCTGTTTTGCGTATATGATTCACACTCAATTGAACAACTTTTAAAATTTAGAGAAATTGAAGAGAAATAAATTGAAGTACTGACCAAACCATCGAATAACCCGGAGCTGTTGATGGTTCTAACGTTAATGGATACCCTAAATATCAACAGCAGTAAAATCGCCAGAAGCATTGTGCCTGGGTTTCACCATATTTTTATTTCCTGCATTTACTCAACCAAAGGAACGACAGTATAGCTCTTTCCTTTTAACGTTGCAAAAGTTGTAATGTACCCATGCCCGGTTTTTTGTGAACTTGAAGAACTGTTTGTTATTTTAACCGGAACACTTGTACTTATCCTGCATACTTCTCCGGCAAGCGAGGTAATTGTTGCCTGCGATAATTGATTGTTTTTCCATTGCATATTTACCCGAAAACCTCCCCGCGCCAACAGGCCGGAAACGCTTCCCTGCTTCCACTCTTGTGGCAGCGCAGGCAGCAGGTGAATTTCTTTCAGATGGCTTTGCAATAACATCTCAGCAATGCCGGCGGTGCCACCAAAATTGCCATCTATCTGGAACGGAGGATGGCCACAAAAGAGATTTTGATACGTCCCTCCTTCTGTTGACATCTGCACTTCATAATTATTAATCGGGTGCAGCAGTTTTTTCAATAAGAGATAGGCATGGTCACCATCATAAAGTCTTGCCCAAAAACTTACTTTCCATGCAAGCGACCAACCTGTACCTACATCGGTCCGTGCTATTAAGCTTTTACGTGCGGCATCCGCCAAACCGGGGGTATTTTCAGGATCAATTTGATTTCCGGGATAAAGCATAAAAAGATGGGAGGTGTGGCGATGTGTTGGTTCTGTTTCTTTAAATTCCTTGCTCCATTCCATCAAACGCCCGTCTGATGCAATTTTTGGCTGTGCCAGATCTTTGGAAACAATACTTATCTTTTCTGTTATTGAATCTTTTTGTTGCAAGATCCCTGATGCCTGCATCACAGCATTAAAAAGTTCCGATATAATTTCCTGGTCGTGCGAAGGGCCCATTGTCATGGAAGCAACCGACCCATCCGGTGCAACAAAACTATTTTCAGGCGAAGTGGATGGCCCGGAGACCCATTTACCTGTTTCAGGATCTTTCACCAACCAATCAAGATAAAACCGCGATGCTTGCAGCAGGATGGGATAAATTTTTTTCAGGTAACTGATATCGTGGGAAAAATTATAATGGTCCCACAATTGCAGGCACAACCATCCGCCACCGGCAACGTACATGCCCCATCCTACCCCTTCGCCGGGTGATGTATAGCCCCAGGGATTAGTAATTGCTTCAACACACCAACCTTCGCAACGATATTGAACAGCCGCTGCTTTTTCACCTGGTATTACAAGTGATGAAACCAAATTTGTAAATGGGCTTAAACAATCAGAAAGATTGGTTACATCAGCCGGCCAGTAATTCATCTGCACATTAATGTTGGTATGATAATCGCAATTCCACGGAGTTTGAATTTTATTTGCCCAGATACCTTGCAGGTTGGCAGGAAGCGAGCCTTTTCGTGAAGATGAAATAAGCAGATACCTTCCGAATTGAAAATATAATTCCTGCAGGTAAAGATCATCAGGTTTGTTTAATAGAACATCTGTCGGTTCAGTGCTTGCCTGGGTGCCGGAAAGATTTAGTTTCACCCTGTTGAACAATGATGCATAATCGCTAAGATGTCTTTGCAACAATTTTGCATAAGGCAAAGAAGATGCTTTGTTAAGTTGTTCCAATGTTGTTTGCAAGGGATTTTCGCCACCTAGAAAATTATTATACTCTTGTTTATAATTTGTAGAGGCAGTAAAAATCATAACAACATCATTGGCATGTTCAACCGTTACTGTACTATCCCTGTAAATTACTTTTCCGCCCGAAGCGATCACCTTTAACCGTGCAGCATATTTTATTCCATTACCGCCTTTACCATTCATAAGTGAACCGGTCATTAATAAATTGTCTTTTTCAGCAGCGGTTGTGAATGCCTCAGGCCGTGTTAAGCTTGAAGAAAAATTTATTGCGCCATTCTTATCTGCTGTAAAATGAATGACAATTGCCTTATCCGGATAGCTTGCAAAAATTTCACGTTTAAAGTGAATGCCATCCTGCACAAAAGAAATCGCAACAACCGCTTTATCCAGGTCAAGTTCTTTTCTGTAATTGCCATAAGGTTTATCAGTTTTAAAATCGAAGCGTAAATCACCTAAAGTCTGGAAACAACCATAAGGGTCCGTTGCACCATTTCCCCTTCCGGAACCAACGCCTTTACAAACCTGGGTTCTTTCTGCAAGTGCATTTGCTTCTTTATATTTTCCTTCAAATAATAATTGCCTTATTAACGCAAGCGAATCTGCTGCGGAAGGATTGTTGTTATCATCCTGGCTTCCTGACCATAGCGATTTTTCATTTAGTTGTATCCGCTCATGGTTCACATCACCAAAAACCATCGCGCCTAAAAAACCATTACCAACGGGTAACGCTTTCAGCCATTCGCTATCGCTTGCCCAATTATTATTCGCATCCTGATTTAATGAATTCGCCGGGGCATTGTACCATAACCTGAGCCCCTTCTGTCCAAAACAATAAAACGTAGTAAAGGCGAGTATGACGGCAAAGAGAAAATTTTTTTTCATATTCTTTAATAACTTTCCTTGAGATGATTGCCACAATGAGATTGTAACGCTGTTGTGATAAAATTACTTTTGCAATTTATTTAGTATTGGCTTATTTATTCTTTTAATATTAGTTGACCTTTTTGAACAATTAATAATGCTACCATGAATTTATAAAACTACAAAACCCGCTACTACAGCGGGTTTCAAAAGTTACCTGTGGAGGTGAGGAGATTCGAACTCCTGTCCAAACATATTCTTCAAAAGCTTTCTACATGCTTATTTGATTATTATTTGTCGGAAGAAAACAGGAAACCACCAAACCGATTTTCTTCTTAGCTGGATGTTCTTAAGCAACCGTCACAGCCTTCGGTTGCAGCATTCTGTGTTTGTTTTTGAGTCGGCGGCGGAGCGTGGCAACAGAACAACCGGCTCAACGCGGCCCTAATGACTACTTAATCACTGATTAGGCAGCCATGGCATACTGAGTATTGCCATTTGAATGTTTGAATATTCAGATTTACGTGCTAATTATCCAACGCACGGCATGCTTACACTTTCAAAGACCTACGCTGTCAAAACCAGGCACCCCCGGTTAGTCGTCAGTTATCAGTTGTCAGTCGACAGTTGTTTAAATATGATCACCACAACTAAAAAATAACGAACAGCAAATTTAAGATTTTTTTTGGGAACGAGCTTCAGTAATTCTATTGAACATCGTTGCGTCGCACTCTTGTGGAGACTATATACATGTTAGACCACGCGTGCAAAAACATATTAACTTTTTATTTCCCTGTCATTATTTATCAAACAAATGATAGATGTTTTCCTGTTTGGAAGTATGGCTATTTTATATACATAATGAAGCTGAAAATTTTTATTTGTTATCGGGCTTTCATAATTAATAGTTCCAAACAAATAAAAAAAACCAGCACTGTTATCCATCATGTCAGACATCATTTTGTTGAATTTAACAGAATAAGATATACCGATAGGAAAAGTCATACCGCCAGAAGAAAGAGATGTATTTGTAGATGTATCCAAAAAAGCAATCGGACTCTTAAAATAAATATCATTAAAATAAGATGGCTTCAAATCTTCAAAATAAAAGTTAACCCGAAGCGAATCGAACTTGCCCGGGAATTGCCCCATATTAATGACCTTAAAGTTAATTTCTGGTTTTACGCCAATTTCAACTTTATTAATTTTAATATTAGTTATCTGAAAATATGGACGTTTTTCGAGTTCAAAATCACGTTGGGTTTGCTTCAAGCTATTGTCTGTCGCTTTAAAAGAATCTTCAGCAGATTTTGCCGACTGTTGAGCCGATTTCAAAATGCAATAAGTTGCAATCAGCATACCAATATTTATAATAATACTTATCGCAGAAATAGTATTTGCTATATTCCATCTATCTGGCTGATTAACTGTGATGTCAATTTTTGGATGCTCATTGCATATGTATTCAGTACGGTTTTTTTCGGTTTTGGGTTCTTCCTTTTTGCCTTCCATTTTATCAGAGCTATTGCCTGTCGGGATAGGCTTTTTAGGCGTTTGTTGTTTATGTTTTCTGGAATTGCCATCATGTTTGTTGCTGCTCATATATTGGATGTTGTTGTAAAAAACGATTAATAAAAAATCCGCCATTTATAGCGGATTTTGGTATAGTAAAGTACAAAATGTTTACAAAAAATCTTTTACATCAACTTCTAATTTATCAGCAATATTTTTTAGTGTCAATATTCTGCATGATTTTTTTCCATGCTCAATTCGCATGATGTTAGTTTCTTGCAATTGACATAACTTGCCTAATTTGCGCAGAGAAATTTTTTTTGCATTTCTTGCCGCCCTTATTTTAGCTCCCATCTGCTTTAAGAATATACCGTTACTATCTTTCATTTTTCTTCGTTTGATGTTAGCTCTTCATATTTCAATCTCCCATTGCAATTAGCTAAAGCAGTTGCAAATCTTTCATCTTGGAATGCTTCACGATTATTAAACCGAAATGCATTTTCATTGCAATATCTCTGTAAATGTTTTGGGCTAACAGAATGATGAATGCCATCCAATTGCTTGCGAAGTATATTCCAATATCCCTCTATTGATTGTGTGTGTACTTTAATATCTTCTGTTCTTACATATTCCTCATTCTGATGGTTAATTTTTTTGTGCTTATACTTCAATCCTACTTTGTTATATGCATGATGCGTATCGGTTACCATAGTGCTTTCAGGTGCAACAAATTCTTCAATTACTTTTCCGACATTCTCAATATCAGTTTTAGGAATAACCTTTGTTCTTACTTTCCCGTTACGTTGAATAGCACCAATTACCATAGTCTTGCTACTTACACCGCCTCTTACTTTTCTTTTGCTTTTATGTTTGTTGCTTTCAAGTCCACCAATGTAACACTCATCGACTTCAACAATTCCTTCTAATAATTCAGGTGCGTTATTAGTCAGCATAACCCTAATCCTGTGATTTAAAAACCAAGCAGTTTTTTGAGTAACGCCCAGCCATGTAGCAAGCTGTAAAGAAGAAATACCTTTTGAGTGTACTGATAAAATATATGTTGCCAAAAACCATTTTGTTAACGGCAATTTGCTGTTTTCATAAATCGTTCCAACAGTTACAGAAAATTTTGCTCTGCAACCTTTTTCACGACACTTGAATATTTTACCATTCTTAAAACGGCATACATTCAATGACCCGCAAAACGGACATGCCGGAGTACCATTCCAACGTTGTTGCTCTAAATATTCTCTACACTTTTCTTCGGTGCTAAACTCTTTCTGAAATTCTAATATGCTTTTGAATGTTTTCATTATTATTTATTTGTCATAGTTAAAGGTAGAATATATTTTTGGTATTTCCAAATTTATTCTCTTAATTTTACAGTATTAATTTTCTCATGTGACTTTGAAAGAAGTATATAAAAAATATCCAAATACTAAAACATGTTTCGACTTGTTAGAAAAAGTATTATGGAATAATAATCCAGTATGTCCATATTGTAATGTATCGCGATACACTATAACTAAAGAGCCGAACCGGTATCATTGTAATAATTGCAATTCAACTTTTACGGTAACAGCGAAAACTATGTTTGCAAGAACGAGATGTGACTTGCAAAAATGGTTTTACGCAATTTATTTGTACGATAATTATCCGTTGCCTTTGACTAATAGATTACTTGGGGAACTTATCGAAACAACTAAAGACACAGCTTGGCTATTGCTTGAAAAAATAAGAAAGTCAAATATAGAATTTAGAAAAAAAATTGTTGATTCAATAGGTAAATAAAGTTCATAGGTCCATTGATTAAAATATTGTAAATCATAAAAGTATGAGCGAAAAAAAACTAAAAGTATGGGGTAAAGGTCCATTAAAAATAATGGATGCAGAAATTGATTGTTACATTTTGGAAGATGGAACACCAATTTTGAATAAAGGCAAAATGATGAAGGCTATTGGTAGACAATGGAAAGGCGCAAGCCGAAGCGATAGCCCAAATTTTATTGGGGCAATTAATCTTCAAAAATTTATTCGCCCTGAATTAACCGAAAAATTAAAAGGAATAGAATTTTATGATGGGGGTAGATTAATATCTGGGTATCATGCCGACACTCTTGCAGAGGTATGTAATGTCTATTTAGAAGCAAGGGAAGCCGGTGATTTAAAAAAAGCCCAATTACCAATTGCTCAAAAATGTGAAATATTACTACGCTCTTTTGCCAAAATAGGTCTAAGAGCATTAATCTACGAGCAATTAGGATTTGAAAAATTCAAACATCCAGAAGCCTTTAGACTTTTAATAGAAAGTTACCTTTCCGAAGAAATTAGAAAATGGTCAAAAGAATTTCCTGATGAACTTTTTTGGCAAATGGATAGAATTTATGGAAACGAAAAAACAACCTCACGAAATAGACCTCTTTATTATGCAAAATTCATAAGAAAATATATCTATGAGCCAATTGAAAAAGGAGCAGTACTTAAACGATTAGATGAAAAGATACCTAAAGACAGTAAAGGCAGAAAAAAAGCCAGACTACATTCGGCTACAAGTGAAGATATAGGATTACCAGCAGTTAAATCGCAAATCTGGCAAGTATTAGCGGCATTGAAAATTTCTTCAGACAAAAAAAGGTACGAAAACAACTTTAGAAGAATGATGGGGCAGACTTATCAGACTGATTTATTCGAATAATAAAAGGGCTTTCGCCCTTTCAATTTGTTAACCAGAAATAGCAGCATCAATGTATGTGCTGTTAACCTTGCAAAAAGAATCTCTCATTAGGATAATTCTTGCGGGGGTTTCTGCTTTTGCAAAGGTATCAATAATCAGTAACTTTACAATTATGGCAAAAGCAAAGAAAACTTCAAACATAAAGTTAGAAACAACCAAATCTGCAAAACAATCTTCACAAGATTTCCATAACATAATGAAAGCATCTGTGGCTAATAACCCAAAGCCAAAACCAGTTAAGTCACCAAAGAAAAAATAATTGGCATGTTCGGAAAATTCAAAAAGAAAGAAAAAAAATATCCGGCATTTACTTATTTACTTTCGTACAAGAACAGCGATAACTATTTTTCAAGAATAGCTGAATGGGATTGGCAGAATAAAGACAACATTGTAATAAACGATCCGAATGAACCCCGAATATTTACTCTTGATCACTGGCCACAATTGGTTTTTATTGCTGCTAACGGGCAAATGACAATCAGAGAATATATTTATTTCATGGCTTCCAAATACGATAATGTTCCCGAATTGTTAGATAAAGAAATCATTTCGCAGATTGATAAACTATTACAATATCGTATCATTGAATTGAAAATAGAAAAAAGTCGTCCAGATTCAAAATTTGAACTTCCAAAATCTCAAAAAGGAAATATTTAATTTTTTTTAGCCCTCATGGTCTAACACGTATATAGTCTCCACTCTTGTACAGCAGAAATTCTATTGAGCAGTGCTTTAAATTCGGTTATACATTACTGTTAGCATCAGTAATAAACGCAAATCAGTTATCAATTCTCAATTATAAATTATCAATTACTTCCCCTTTCCCCAACCGAACAAGTCATTACCATTTGCATACAATACCAATGATAACAAAAGAATCATACCGGCCACCTGTGCATACTCTAAAAATTTCTGGCTTGGTTTTCTTCCGGTGATCATTTCTATCAATGTAAATAATACGTGGCCGCCATCCAATGCAGGTATCGGCAATAAATTCATGAAGGCAAGAGCTATGCAGAAAAATGCAGTTACTGCCCAGAACGATTGCCAGTCCCACACAGAAGGAAATGCAGAACCCATGCTTTTAAAACCACCAAGCCCTTTATAAGCTTCTGTTTTGGGTGAAAGGATTTTTTTAAACTGTTCTACATAAGATTTTAAATTATCAACAGCCAGCTTTACGCCTGCAGGAAATGATTCAAAAAATCCGTAAGATTTTTTTTCCTGTTTTACTAATCCTAAACTATCAAGGCTTTCAGGGTCAAGAAAGCGGTAAAAGCCAATAGCACCTTCTTTTGATACCAATGTATGCAGGGTATCCAAACTCCCGTTTCTTTCAACTACCAATTGGATTGTTTCCCCTTTTTTGGTATCGAGAAGCTTTTTATATTCATCATAAAAACCGGTATGCAACGAATCAACAGCAATGATCCTGTCGTATTTTTTCAAACCTGCTTTTGCTGCATTAGATGTGTCCGGAACTTCACCTACAACAACGGGTACACGTGGCAAAAACAAAAACATTCCTTTTCTTTTTTTCTCTACCAGTTTGCCAATCAGGTTTACCGGTAAATTGATTGTTTGCGTTTTTCCATCCCTTTCAATTTCTACAGTTTCCCCGGTGATCAATTTCTTCATCACATCTTCATAATAAACGATCGGTTCATTATTGATAGCAATAAATTTATCTCCATCTTTAAACCCCAATTCGTACATCACACTATCAGTTATTGAAATCCCATTTTTTACATTTTGGATCGGTGTTTTCCTTTCTCCCCAAACAAATAATATCATTGCATAGATCACAAATGCCATCAACACATTCACCGTTACCCCACCTATCATAATGATTAATCGCTGCCATGCCGGTTTGCTGCGAAACTCCCAAGGCTCTGCCGGCAGGCTGAGTTGTTCTTTATCCATGCTCTCGTCAATCATCCCCGATATTTTTACGTAACCACCAAGGGGAAGCCAGCCTATTCCATAAACCGTATCGCCGATTTTCTTTTTTACCAACGCAAACCACGGGTCAAAAAACAGGAAAAATTTTTCTACCCTGCACTTAAATAATTTTGCAGGGAGATAATGCCCGAACTCGTGAAGTATTACTATTATAGATAAGGATAAAATCAGTTGCGCCGCTTTAATTCCCACCATTCCCCAGTCGATCGCTAATAATTGCATATTCATAAAATCTTTGGTCAGTAAACGTTTAAACGCGTTTTTATGTTTATTATTTGATGCTATAATTTTATTAAAGAAGCGGCAAAATTACGTGCCTCCCCATCGCTCTCAAAATATTCTTCCATGGACGGTTGTTCGACAAAAGGCACGTGCTGCATGGTTCTTTCCACCAGATCAGTCATATCTAAAAACCCTATACGGTTCCTTAAGAACGCATAAACTGCAATTTCATTGGCTGCATTCAGCACACAGGGAACATTTCCACCCTTGAACAATGCATCTGTTGCAAGCACTAAGTTGCGGAAGGTTTTGGTATCAGGTTCCTCAAACGTTAATGTGTTTGGTTTTTTAAAATCATAGCGCGGAAAATTATTAGCTATACGTTGCGGAAATGCCAATGCATATTGAATGGGCAATTTCATATCCGGCAAACCCATTTGCGCTTTTATGCTTCCATCTTCAAACTGGATCAGGCTATGAATTATACTTTGCGGGTGAATCACAACCTGAACCTGCTCCGGCTTTACATTAAACAGCCATCTTGCTTCAATCATCTCAAGCCCTTTATTCATCAGCGTTGCAGAATCAACTGTGATCTTCGCTCCCATATTCCAGTTAGGATGCTGCAGTGCATGGTCCCTTTTTACATTCACCAAAAAATTTGGTTTCTTGCCAAGAAAAGGCCCCCCGGATGCGGTAAGGATAATTTTCTCGATCCTGTTTCTTGTTTCACCAACAAGGCATTGAAAAATGGCTGAGTGTTCCGAGTCAACGGGAATGATCGGCGCTCTTTTTTCAACCGCTTTTTTCATGATAATGTCGCCTGCAACAACCAGCGTTTCTTTATTGGCAAGTGCAATTGTTTTTCCGTTTTCAATGGCTTTAATCGTCGGCTTTAATCCGGCAAAACCAACAATTGCGGCAACCATTACATCATAAGTATCCATCGCTGCCACATCTTCCAATGCCTTTTCGCCTGTAAATACCTTTATCAATTTTGGGGAAAGCGCTTCTTTTACTTTAGAATATTTTTTTTCATCGCCAATAACAACAATATTAGGATTGAAATGAAGTGCCTGCTTGATGAGCAACTCTTCATTAGACTGAGCGGTGAGAATTTCAACAGAGAATTTATCTTTATTTGCATCGATCACTTCAAGCGCCTGTTTACCGATTGATCCGGTTGAACCAAAAATCCCGATGCGTTTTGTTATCTGGTCTTTTACCATGGTCAGTATTGAATAGAACCTTAAAAATAAGGAAATCCGAAAAGGGTTGCTAAAAAATCCTGCAGGCCGTCATTCCACATATTTTTCCAATTCTTCAGCTAATTTCCTGTCGTTACTCAGGCGTGGCACTTTATTCTGCCCGCCTAATTTACCTACGGATTTCATATAATCAATAAATCCATTTCTTTTTACAGGGCGGATCTGAAGTGGTTGTAGGATATTACCATTGATAAGGTCGTCGTAATAAATATTTTTTGCGCGAAGGTTTTCATCCACTTTCATAGCAAAGCGGCGCATGTCTGCAGGTGTATTCTCAAATTCCACAAACCACTCATGAAAAGATTTTCCCTTGCCTTGTTCTATCATTGGCGCTACCGTAAATTCGGTGATATGGACACCTTCTTCATTCGCAGCTTTCATTAAACTGAATTCCACTTCTTCACCGATCACATGTTCGCCAAATGCAGAAATAAAATGTTTGATCCTACCGGTCACGGCTATACGAAAAGGATCTACCGATAAAAACTTTACTGTGTCGCCGATATTATAGCCCCACAGTCCGGCATTATTATTTATAATGAGTGCATAGTTCTCTCCTACTTTTACATCTTTCAAACTCAACCGCGTCGGGTTCTCACTGAATATTTCTGCTGCAGGAACGAATTCAAAAAATATTCCGCTGTTTGTATTTAACAGCAGGCCTTCATCTTTTCTCGAATCCTGGAAAGCAATAAACCCTTCCGATGCAGGATAGGTTTCAATCGTATCAATAGGTTTGCCGATGCTTTCAAACAATTTGGCTTTATAAGGTTCAAAATTTACACCGCCGTGGACCAGCACGGAAAATTCAGGAAAAATATCTTTAATCTGTTTGCCGCTGATCTCCATCAAACGGTCAAAATACATTTGCACCCAGGGCGGAATCCCGCTGATGAGTGTCATTTCCTGTTTGATGGTTTCTTCAACGATCTTATCCAGTTTTGTTTCCCAGTCATCAATACAATTGGTTTCGTAAGATGGCAACTGGTTCGTGCGTAAATAATTCGGGATATGATGGTTTACAATTCCGCTTAATCTCCCGGTTGGGATACCCCCTACCCTTTCAAGCTCCGGTGAACCGGATAAAAAGATCATCTTCCCGTCACTGAATTTCGTGTTCCCGGTTTCTGCCATATAACAGAGCAAGGCATTTCTTGCCGTATTAATATGGTTTGAAATAGAATCTTTAGAAATGGGAATATATTTTATACCACTTGTAGTACCCGATGTTTTTGCAAAATAAATAGGTTGCCCTTTCCATAATACATTATGCTTTCCTTCTTTGATGAGCGCAATATATTTTTTGAATTGCTCATAATCCCTCAGCGGGGCCGCCTGCCTGAACTCTTCGTATTTTTTTACTTCGGAGAGATGGTGTTCGTCACCAAAGATAGTTTTACTGCCTGTTTTGATCAGGTCGCGAAAAACGGCTTCCTGGTCGGTGATGGCAGTTGCTGATCCTTTGCGGATACTCTTATATATAAATGAAGCAAATGGTTTTGCTAAAAAAGACTTGAATTTCATATCAAACCACACAAAAAAATGGCAAGCAAACGTATGCTAATTTGAGTAATCAAGGCTTGCCAATCTTTCCAAAAGCTGTTAAAATTTTTTGAACGGGTAGTTTATGTTGATAACTAAGCCGATAATTTAGATTAATTCCGCGAATTTAATGGCTTGCAGGTACTATTTAAACCACCTGATTTTCAATAAAAAACGATAATATTACCATCCGTTAGAAAATATAGCAATACCAGCAAGATTTTTTTATTCCCATTCTTCTGATTTTCAGTTAATCCCCTTACCTTTGCAGCCCTAATATTGAATTTATGTTTGCAGTAGTAAAAATAGCCGGACAACAATTTAAAGTAGCGAAAGATCAAACTTTGTTTGTTCCTCATGTTGAGGGCAACGCCGGCGACAAAGTAGAATTTGCCGAAGTATTATTAGTTGATGCCGACGGCAGCTTATCTGTTGGCAAAGATGTTAAAGCAACTGTAAAAGCAGAGATCGTTAGCCAGGTTAAAGGCGATAAAGTGATTGCGTTTAAAATGAAAAGAAGAAAAGGATTTCGCAAAAAACATGGCCACCGCACACACTACACAAAAATAAAAATCGAAAGCATTGCTTAAGAAAAACTAATTTTTAAAACCTAAAATCTAAAGCGTTCACAACTTTTGATTTTGGTTTTTGAAATTCAGTTTTAGTTTTTAGAATTTAATTATTTAGTTTTTAAAAATAAAATCATGGCACACAAAAAAGGTGAAGGCAGTGTAAAGAATGGACGTGACTCACACAGCAAACGTTTGGGTGTAAAAATTTTCGGTGGACAACCTGCAATTGCCGGAAATATTATTGTTCGTCAACGTGGCACTGAATATCACGCAGGAAAAAATGTTGGTGTTGGAAAAGATTTTACTTTGTTTGCTCTTGCTGATGGATTAGTTGAATTTAAAAAAGGGAAAGGCGACAAAACTGTAGTAAACATAAATGCAGCAGAAGTTACTGCTTAAAATTTTTTTTGAATAAATCAAAATTTTTTTTGGTTGTTTCAAAGAAGTTTTTATTTTTACTGCCGTAAATTGATTTACTAACCAATTAAATTCAAAAAAAATGGCAACAGCAAAAAAAGCAGCTAAGAAAAAAGCAGCTCCTAAAAAGAAAGCAGCTCCTAAGAAAAAAGCTGCAAAAAAGAAGAAATAGTTTTTTTCTTTAGCAGAAAATATCAAAAGTCCCGAAATATTTCGGGACTTTTAGTTTTTATAGACTTCGTCGCAAACATAGTCCTGTAGCTGGTTTCAGGCTATTGAGTTTCTCAATAAAAATGGATTTCTTTTTTCTCTCTACTTAACACTAACTTGTGTTCTCATTTTTTTCTTAGTTGCACGGAACCTCAAATACGATTCGTTATGGCAGTAGATAATTACTACATCGCAGATCAATTTTCACTTCTTTCGAAGCTGATGGATATTCATGGGGAGAATTCTTTCAAAACAAAAACGTACTCCATTGCGGCGTTTACAATCGAAAAATTACCAAAACAACTGGCCGATATGCCGCAAAATGAAATTTTTTCTATAAAAGGAATTGGTGACGCCACCGGCAAAAAAATCATGACCATTTTGCAAACTGGCGAGCTTCCGCAATTAAAAGAGTTCATTGAAAAAACCCCGCCCGGTGTAATTGAAATGCTCAACATAAAAGGCCTTGGCCCAAAAAAAATTGCAACAGTATGGAAAGAAATGGAGATAGAATCAATCGGTGAACTATTATACGCATGCAATGAAAACCGTTTGTTGCTGTACAAGGGGTTCGGTGAAAAAACACAGAAGAATGTTAAAGACACTATTGAATTTTATTTAAAGAACCAGGGAAGTTATCTCTATGCAGAGGCCGAAGCGTATGCATTAACAATCGATAAAAAGATCAAAGAAAAATTCAGTAATGAAAAATTTGAGCTTACCGGTGAGTTTCGCCGGCAAATGGAAATCATCAATCATCTGGAATGGGTATCTACTGCAAACATTAATACTTTAAAAATTTTTTTTGAAGAAAATAATTTCACCACGGAAATAAAGAATAGTTCCTTGCTTTATTGTAAAGGTGCTGAAGGCGTGCAATTGATATTTCATTGCTGCAGCGGGGAATTGTTTTATACCAGCCTGTTTAAAACAGGTTGCAGTGAGGAATTTTTGGATGCATGGAAAACAAAAACCGGTTGGGATGAAAATGCAAATTATAAAAGCGAAGAAGAAATCTTTTCAACCGGCAAGATCAATTTCATTCCGGTATTTCAACGGGAGAAACCCGGGATTATAGAAAACGCAAAACAAGCATTACCGGAAGTGATCCAAAGCACAGATATAAAATCCATCATACATAGCCATAGTAACTGGAGCGATGGATCAAATACAATCGAAGAAATGGCGAAAGCATGCATTGACAAAGGCTACGAATATTTTGTGATCAGTGACCACAGCAAGAGCGCCTTCTATGCAAATGGGCTGACTGAAGAAAGAATAAAAGAACAACATCAATACATTGATGAATTGAATAGAAAGCTTGCACCATTCAAAATTTTTAAAAGCATTGAGTGCGATATTTTAAATGATGGTAACCTGGATTATTCGGATAATATCCTCTCAACGTTTGATCTTGTAATTGCATCTGTGCATTCAAATTTAAAGATGACAGAAGACAAAGCGATGATGCGATTATTAAAAGCTATCGAAAATCCTTATACAACAATTCTCGGGCACATGACAGGAAGATTATTACTGAGCCGTCCCGGGTATCCTGTTGACCATAAGAAAATCGTTGATGCCTGTGCTGCAAATAATGTAGTTATTGAATTGAATGCACACCCACGAAGATTAGATATCGATTGGAGATGGATAGATTATGCTCTCGAAAAAAATGTGTTGATCTCTATTGATCCTGATTCCCATGCGGTTGACGGCTATCACGACGTTGTTTATGGAACATTGGTGGCACAAAAAGCAGGATTGACAAAAGAAAAAAACCTCAGCAGTTTTACATTGCAGCAATTTGAAAAATTTCTTGCTGAAAGAAAAAAAACAAAAGGCATCAGTTAGCAGGAACCGTTTCTGTTAATACCGGTATCTCCACAAAAAATGTTGTGCCTTCGCCTTCTTTTGTTTCGAACCAGATTTTCCCCTTCGCTTGTTCAATAATGGTTTTGCTCATAGCAAGGCCAAGGCCTGTTCCCGAAGATTTTGTTGTAAAGTTGGGGATGAAAATTTTTGGTTGCGTTTGCAACGGGATGCCCATACCATTATCAGTTACCTTTACGATAATATGAGAACCGTTCAGTTCTTCGCTGATGCTTACCACTGTTTTATCTTTTCCCTCACAAGCTTCGAGTGCATTTTGAAGCAGGTTTGTAAACAGCCGGTTGAGTTGTGTTTTGTCAGCATATACCATAATTTTCTGATGGACCGGTACCCATTTAAACAAAAGGTTTTCGGTGGTTTCGTATAAGGATGTCAGTGAGTATAACATTTCATGTAAATCAAATTCCTCGTTCTTAGGATTTCCAATATTTGCAAACTGTGAAAAGTCTGCCGCTATTTTTGAAAGATGATCGATCTGTTCAACCAATGTTTTTGCTACACCAGCAGTCATTTCTTTTACATTTGGCGAATTATTATCAACTGCTTTTTGAAGGTATTGGATACTCAGCTTCATTGGTGTTAGCGGGTTCTTGATTTCATGCGCCACCTGTCGCGCCATTTCACGCCACGCTCCTTCACGTTCACTTTTTACAAGGCCAACAGCACTTTCTTCCAGCTTCCTGACCATCTTGTTGTATTCTTTCACGAGCCCGCCAATTTCATCATCACGTTTCCATTCAATCTCTTCATTGGTTTTGCCAAGATTGATCTGGCGCATTTTTTCCGATATGAGTGTAAATGAAGAAGTGATCCTGTTGGTAAGGAACAATGCGATCGTTCCGGCAATCAGAAAAATAAATGCGTTAAGATTTATGATCGTTACTAAAAAGTTAGATATCTCCTGCTTCAATTCGTCTTGTGTACGGAATGAAGGGATATTAAGATACGCATAAGCCTTACCTTCTCCATTGCGAATAGGGCAATAAATGCTCAGGTAAGAAATCCGGCCCATTTTTTCCTGGTTAAAAAATTCAATAGAGCTCAACTGGCTTAAATTATAGTACGCAAGCGGGTCCATTTTTTCACTCAGGATGCCTTTATTATATACAAAAGGGTTTGAAGAAATAATCAGGCTTCCATTCAAATCATAAAGGTTAATATCATTTCCATGTATCTCAGCTACTTTATCGATAAGCTTGCCCAGGTATTCTTTAGAACCCAGATCATATGATTTTGCAGAATCATTATAAGTAACGTGATCTCCCAAATCATTTTGTATCTCCCTTGCTACAATTTCCCTTGCCCTGCTTAATTGTTCCTGGTTATTACGATCGTAACGGTTTTTGAAAAATAATATAGTGGCAAAACCAATTACCATAAATGAAAACAAACTGATAAAAATGATCGTTGTATGAATCTGCGACCGGATGTTGAATTGCAGATGTTGTTTCAATAAACTCCATTGCAACCTTGAATTAATAAGAATAGAACCGAACCTGAAAATAGCAACAAGAAACAGGAATGCGCTAAACAGGTACGCGAATAATGTGATAGCTTCTATAACCGAATTATCCTTTTTGGCAATGATCACTATTTTATCATCGGAAATACGATGCCACAATTCGTCATAACCTCCGTTCTTGCGTTGCGTGTAATCAACCTGAGGTATCTGGCTTTCTGAAAGATGTGTCGGGAATGAATAATTATTATAATTCGCGATCAATTCATTTTTGTTGTAGATCGCATAAGAATAAGTTTGGGAATATTGAGGGAGAAATTCCCTTTTTTGCTGGAACAGCTCCGGCACCAACAAATTATCCCCTTTGTAATTTTTAGGTTCGGAAAGAATAAAAAGATAACCAACTATTCGGTTAGCCGAGTCCGTTATATTCTTTTTATAGAGATAAGAATATTTGTCAAACGATTTTTCATAATATCTCAGGCCTGCTACATTCGTTGGCTTTCCCTGTATTTTGAAAATGGTATTCAATGTATCGTAAGAAACAGATTCCTCATTAAACAATGGTTTTTCATCTGCGCCATAAGTGTAAATCTTCGTATCATATTTACTTCTGTACGTACTGAAACTTTGGTTGATCAGGCTGTCCTTTATATAAGCGTTCTCAGCGGAATTTTTGAGCCGGTCGAAATTCGGATAGAGAAAATCATTATCAAAATAAGTGAGCGCAATGCTGATCACTTTTTCCGTGGAAGGATCAGCTTGCTCTGAAAGCCGGTCTGCCGTTACCTTTCGTTGCTGCAGTTCTATCTTGCTGTTCTCAACAATTATAACAGTTGCAACAGAAACAGAAAAAATAAACAACCAGAACAGTACTTCAGATATATTCAGGCGTGCATTTAACCCTGAAAACAATTTCCGCTGGATCAGCCACAAATAAATGAGCAACCATAACAGAACAAATACATCAAGTTCGATAATATCTGTCTTCTTAATAAATGTCAGCAGCAATAAGCCAATAAACGAAGTAATGATATAATTGGCAATATTATCTCCTGCGCTCAATGTACTGAAATGGCGCATTATGATCTGCGTAAAGAAAAAATAGCTTAGTGCTAATGACGCCAATACTATAAACCCGATGAAACTGTATACGTTCAGACTGAAAAAATTAATAACGTTGAATGAAATTTTTGCATCAGCTACCAGGCTTTGTACAATGTATGCGAATATAAATGTGGCAATTACAAGAACAGTAAGTATCACTGTTTTCAACAACCAGTTCTTCCACTTCTGCGCAAACGGGTGCAAATGATAGTTCCTGCTCTCCCTGCGAAGAAAAAGAATGATCCAGCAAAGAAGCAGCGAGTTAATAAGTAAATCGCCAAGCGAACTCAGAATAAAATTCGCCCCGTAAATTTTAGGATCGAATAATTCGTATTGCCGCAGGTTGAACAACCCGGGAAAAACATAAACAACAACCCGCAAGGTTACCACTACAATAAGCAGGAACCATATGCCGGCTAAAGAACCAAACTTGTCTGCGATAAGGTGTGCTATATTCTGGATGATCAACAGTAACAAAACAATCCCTCCAAGTATAATAATAAGCGATATCCAGTTTTGGTGCCGGGTTGTTAAGTGTTCCTTTTGATGAAGATAAAATAATGTGTTGCCAAAGCTGCTTTGCACAGGAAAATCGTTCCTATTAATGGTGATGATAAAACGATCTTCTGCGGAGGGAATATCAACAAACTCAGGTTTCAGGTTATCGATTGCGATATAATATTGCCAACGTACAGGTATAAGGGCAATTGCCAAAACAGAATCATTCGCTGCAAGCGGAATTGTTTTTCGTATTACCTCGTATTGACCGTTCTTTAGCTGCGAAAAATAATTTCCATCAGCGGCATATAATAATGTATCATCAGGCAGAGCACGTTGGTCGCTCCAGAATTCTAATGAAAAGCTGCTATTCCTTTTGTACAATAAAATGCTGTATTTTTTTTCAACGAGGATATCTAATTTTTTTTCCGAATACTCGTGGTTAATCAATTGCCTGAGTAATTGCGTATCTTTCGTAACAGCAATAAAATCCTGCTCGCGTTTTTGAAGAAATGATTGTACGGTATTTCTCAGCAATTGCGCTGATGTATCGCTGTCGTAAAAGTAATCAACAAAATAACCTGCAATAAAAAGGGCCACTACTACCAGCATGAGGTAGCCATTTTTTTGCAAAAGATTTTTTAGAAAAGACTTCAATCCTTATTTTTTTTTTATCGAATTCCAGATATTGTCCATTTCCTCAAGGCTCATTTCAGACAATGCTTTCCCTTCTGCAAGGGCGAGGTTTTCCATTTGAGTAAAGCGGCTTATGAATTTTTTATTTGTTTTCTCGAGCGAATTCTCTGCATCAATATGCAAAAACCGTGCATAATTAATTAAAGAAAAAACCAAATCGCCAAACTCCTCTTCTATTTTTGCGTTATTCCCTTCGCTTATGGCTTCCTGCAATTCATCCATTTCTTCTTTTACCTTATCCCAAACCTGGTTAGTATTGTCCCATTCAAATCCAACCTGCTTTGCTTTCTCCTGCAAGCGTATTGCTTTTACGGTTGCTGGTAATGAAACCGGAACGCCGCCCAGCACCGATTTCTTTCCTTCTTTTAACTTTAATTTTTCCCAATTCTGTTTTACATCTTCTTCATTGTTCACTTTTACATCGCCGTAAATGTGCGGGTGACGGTGAACAAGTTTATCACAAATTCCATTTATCATTTCATTAAGCGTAAACTTGTTTTGCTCCCTTCCTATACGTGCATAAAAAACAATATGCAACAAAAGATCCCCTAATTCTTCTTTAATCCCTTTCCAGTCTTCGTCCGTAATTGCATCTGCCAGCTCGTACATTTCTTCAATGGTAAGTGTACGTAATGTTTGAATAGTTTGCTTTTTGTCCCACGGGCATTGTTCACGTAATTCGTCCATAATACGCACGAGCCTGTCAAAAGAATTTATTGTATCGCTCATAAAAATTTTTATTAAATGGAGATAACAGATATTAAAACAAACAGCACGAAAAGTAAAATATTAACAATAAATGCAAGAAAATTTACGATCAGGTATTTGAGGATTGTTTTAAATGTTCCCTGCCTGTAAAAATTGCGCATCGCTTTATACAGGTAAATAAAAATATAAAGCCAAACAATGGTAATGAGCACGGCAAAAAACGTCTTTAACCAGCCCCATGCCACGGCGTCCTGCAATTGATTTAATAGAAGCACGACCAATAAAATTATAAATGTGGCGCAATACACATGAATGGCAAATATGCCATGATTGGTATAATAAAATTGCGGGCGTCGGATATAAACCAATTTCAATATCAGTGCAAAAAAAGGAAGCGAAATAAATAATATTTTCGGAAACGAATGCAATAGTTTTTCCTGGAAATGTTCAGAGAAGCTTTTCCGGTCTTTTTTCATCTCGTTTCTTATTTCAATCACCCGCCGTTTCACTAATTTATCGAACCATCCGTCTTGTTTATTCGACGGAAGTCTTTTTTGTATAGAATCATATGATTCTACAGTTGGATATTGGCTTATTGAAATACCAAACAATGCATAATCATTTTCTTTTGTTGTATCGTTTTTTGCAAACGCATGTTTTAACGAATCTATTGCGAACCCTGGCATGCCTTCACTTTTCAGGCTATCCGTATTTGCCCTGAGCATTAATAGTGCAATATCTTTTATACTGAATTTCCTGGTAGTAGTATCTCCATAAATTTTTTTTGCGGCAGCAATGATTGCATTCAACTCCTGTATTTTGTCTTTAAGTTCCGAAGTATCTGCATTTTTATCGTTTCTGATTTGAGCCTGGATTTTTTCTATCTGTTGTTCCCAATCTTTTACCCCCGATCTTTTTTCTGTTAATGACGGCGGGGGTGCTGCATTTAAATGAAAGAACTGGTTCTCTGATCTTATCGAAAAAAATATAAGAAAGAAAATTGCAGAAGTAAACACATACATACGGATCGGGTTCAAATAACTCGCCCTTCTGCCGATCATATATTCTGTTGACAGAAACCCAGGCCTGGCAAGCAGCAATTTTACGGTGCTGAAAAATTTTCCATCGAAGTGTGTAATATCCTGGAAAAAGTGATTAACCAAATGCCAGACAGTTTCTTTTGGTTCAATATTTTCCTGGCCGCAAACATGGCAATAACGCCCATGCAAAGCAGTATTGCAGTTGAGGCAAATTTTTTCTTTACGTTCCTTTAGGTGCGACAAGTTAAAATTTTGCTTAAAAATAAGCACAAAGCAGCAATTACCCTTACAGAAAGAAATGGATTCCCGCCGCAAGATTTAGATTAATAAAGTTTAACGAGATAAATGTATTAAAGCAAAGAAATTTTCGTTTCTATGCTTTGCATTATAAATTTGGTTTTAAACAATCGTAGAAATGAAATCGATCGTTGCTTTATTACTTATGATTTTTGTTCACCGGATAGCAGTTGCGCAATATTATTATAAAGATATTATCGTGGCAAAGCAACTGGCTGATAAATGGAAAATGTACAAAAAGAACAGGGTAAAATCTGTGAAACTATCAAGCTTTGAGCCGGGCAACCAACCCACAGAAGGATTTATATGTGAACAAAATGTTACGCCGGATTTTACGCAGATCACTACTCATACGAAATCAACTTACACTCCTGAAGATTTTCTTTTTTCATATTATACAACCGATGGGCTGCTGAAAAAAACACTTGACACAAGCGACCGTTACCAAACAACTACAGAGTATACGTATGATAATAATGGAAAGATTACAACTATATTGAATACCTCATCATCTGCAGCAGACCAGGTGAAAGATGTTGAACAACATGTATGGCAATATGATGCCACCGGAAAAGCTACGGGGATGTTGAAAATAAAAAACAACAACGACACTACCTTTATTCGTTTTGTTATTGACGAAAAAGGAAATATTATTGAAGAACATCCTGTGCGGAACAGGATAAACCTTCCTGTGATATATTATTATTATGATGAAAATAATCGCCTGACAGATGTAGTGCGCTATAATAAACAAGCCGACCGTTTGCTTCCTGATTATGTTTTTGAATATAACAGTGAAGGCTTACTTGGGTCCATGCTTACTGTTTCTGCAGGAAGCAACAACTATCAGAAATGGATCTACCAATATACTGAAAATGGTTTGCAGGCAACTGAAATTTGCTTCAATAAGCAAAAACAAATGCTTGGAAAAATTGAATATGAATATTCTTTCAGATAATTTTTCTTTTCGTCCAGACTTTCTCAGAAAATAAATTTTATTACAAATTAGCCCTGCTTTTCACTTATTTCATCGTACATCTACGAAGGGGTTTTACGTTTTTTAATGTGTTATTCACATTTATTCAACATCTGTATTTTTTGGCACAATTTTAATGATTACTTGGTCTGTTAAAGTTGTTGAAAAAACGCCACATCCGTTCCTTATCAAAACCATGTTTGCCTCTACAGAATTTAGTCGTATTCTTTTAAATTAATTAATTAAATATGTTTTGGCAAACAATTTGTAATAACTGATTTGTCCATACAATTTGAAAAACTATATCCAATATCTATGAAAGGATTGTACCCAACCCTGATCAATAGCAATTATTTTCGAACGAGTGGTGATATCTCAAATGAAAACGGCTCCTCAGCTACTGTTTCCTTTTTTGTTTCGAAAAATAAATTCCGCCTTTTATTAATTTCATTTTTATTAATATTTACATGTGTAGTAAATGCACAAACTGTATCATTTAACCTTGATACAATTGCTTACAGTAATACAGATTTAATTTCTCCGGGACGAGGTGTATATGTGTGGTCGGGACAAAATATGGTAAATGTTCCTTCTGCAAGTACAAATACAAATCCGTTAGATGCCTACTATCGTTTTCAATGGAACCAGTTTGAAGACAAAACACAAGGCTCATACAATTGGTCTGCTTTCGATGCACAAATAAATTCAGCAATTTCCAGCGGACAAAAATTTTCATTTGGTATAATGGAATTGTGTTCAGCATGTAGCGGCAGTTCTGTAGGTGGTGGAACGCTTTATTATCCTACATGGTTACATAATGCGATGCAAGCCGAATCTACACCGGACTGGATAACGCCACAAACAGGAATGTGGGTACCAAACTGGAATAGCCCTACTTATTTATCTGCAGTAAAAAATATTTGTGTTGCGTTAAATAATCATATCAACTCCACTTCTTATAATGGTGTGCCTTATAAAAACGTAATTGGTTTTATCGATATCCGTTTTTATGGTGATTTTGGAGAATGGCATGCTGCAGAAATTGTAAGTTCAAATTCCGATTATCCATCAGGCACAAAAGCAACTGTAGCAACATTAGACAGTCTTATTTCTTACCAGATACATGCGTTTGAGAACTTTTCCATGGTTACATTGATTGCAGCATTTGATGGCAATCAATTAGCGAATACAATGACCGACCCTGCTGTCGGATATTTTGCATTAACAACAAAAAACAGCTGGGGAAAATTGGGATGGCGCAGGGATAATTTTGGAGACCTGTGCGATTCTTATATTGATTGGTGGACTGATCAAAACAACACCACATATAATGGGATAAAATTTAGTGATTCCATTATGGCCCGTTATAAATATGCACCGGTAACCGGCGAACCATACCAGGGTTGCGCAAGCAATGGTAGCATTACTACCGACTATGGAGACCTGGAAAGACAAGTGCGTTTAGACCACGCAACATCTTTTGGAAATGGTAATTACAGTGAGTACAGCAATTCTTCGATGCAGAATAATATCCGTGCAGCTTCAAAAGCATGCGGATATCGTTTGCAAGTAAAATCAGGGACAATAGGATCTTTGAGTGTAGGAAATTCCTTCCCGCTAACATTGAACTGGAGCAATATAGGAATTACTCCAACTTACGAAAACTGGAACGTACAGTTTGAGTTAAGAAACGGTTCTACTGTTTTACAAACCTGGACGTCTTCATTTAATCCAAGGTTATTTTCGCCAGGAACGAAAACAGTTACAGATAATCTTACTTTATCTTCTTCCATTGCTACGGGTACGTATAATTTGTACCTGATCATTCGTGACCCGAACGGATACCGTAAGCCACTTGCACTTGCAAATGCAAATGTTTTAAGTGATGGCAGCTACCTGTTAAGTTCGGTTGTTGTTGGTTCAAGCAACGGGCCGATAATCGCTCTTTCTAATCAGGCTATAACACTTCCTACAAGCAGTGTAAACCTTACCGGAACCATAACAGATTTGCTGAGCACGGTTTCAACAAACACATGGACTCAGGTATCTGGCCCAAATACAGCAACTATCTCTTCCCCATCTGCACTTACTACAACTGCATCGGGACTCATAGCAGGCACTTATGTATTCCAGTTAAAAGTTGTTGACTTACTGGGATTAACGGCTACTGCAACAATGACCGTTGTAGTTAATCCTGCGCCAACGCCGCCAACCGTTACTGCAGGAAGCAATCAGACAATTACATTACCTACAAATACAACATCACTAACAGCTGCTGCAACTGCAGGTTCAGGAACTATAAATTCATATTCATGGACAGAAACTTCAGGCCCGAACACGGCAACAATTAAATCTGCATCTTCTCTTACAACAACAATATCGGGGCTTGTAGCTGGTACTTATGTATTCCGTATAGTAGTAAAAGACAGCAATAATTTATCTGACACGGCAACAATAACTGTAGTAGTTAATGCTGCAGCTAATCAACCGCCGACAGCTAATGCAGGGGCTAATCAAGCCATTACATTGCCTACAAATACAGCAACATTAGATGGGAGTGCTTCTTCAGATCCTGATGGTACAATTGCATCTTACAGTTGGACAAAAATTTCCGGTCCTTCAACAGGAACAATTACAAATGCAAATACTTCAACAGCTACATTGAGCAATCTTGTTCAGGGAACTTATATTTATCAATTAACAGTTACTGATAATAGCGGTGCAACCGCATCGGATACAACAACTGTAACCGTTAATGCAGCAGCAAATCAACCACCGGTTGCAAATGCTGGTTCTGCAAAAACAATTACATTGCCTACCAATTCTGTTTCATTAAATGGTAGTGCATCTTCTGACCCCGATGGAACAATTGCCGGATACAAGTGGAGCCAGGTTTCCGGCCCGTCTACAGCAACGATCACAAATAGCACCACTGCAACACCAACGGTTTCGGCATTGGTTGCAGGAACTTATGTTTTTCAATTGATGGTTACGGATAATAGTGGGTCGACAAGTACTGCGCAAGTAAAAGTAATTGTAAATGCAGCAGCTAATCAACCACCTGTTGCCAATGCCGGAGCAAGCCAAACTATTACTTTGCCTACAAATACATCAACCTTAGATGGATCAGGTTCACAAGATCCTGATGGTACAATTGCATCATATAGCTGGACAAAAATCTCTGGTCCAACAACAGGAACAATTACAAATGCAAACACTGTAACAGCTACATTAAGTAATCTTGTACAGGGAACTTACACATATCAATTAACAGTTACAGACAATAACGGAGCAACAGCATCCGATACTGTTACAGTAACCGTTAATGCGGCCCCGAACCAGGTACCGGTGGCAAATGCGGGATCAAGTAAAACAATTACGTTGCCTACAAATTCTGTTTCATTAGATGGATCTAAATCATATGATCCGGATGGAACAATAGCATCATACAACTGGACACAGACATCTGGTCCTTCAACAGCTACAATTACAGGTAGTACTACTGCAACTCCTACAATGTCGGATTTAGTCGCAGGAAAATATATTTTCCGTATTACAGTAACTGATAATAGCGGGGCCACTTCCAGTGCACAGGTAAATGTTACAGTGAACTCAGCGGCGAATATTGATCCGGTAGCTAATGCAGGAGCTGATCAGACAATCATCTTACCTGCAGATTCAATAGTATTAGACGGAACCGCATCACAAGGTTCTAATGGAGCAGCAATTGTTAGTTACACATGGTCGCAGTTATCTGGTCCAAACACAAGCAATATTGCAAGCCCAACCAGTGGAACAACAACCGTTGGTAATCTTGTTACCGGTACTTATACATTCCAGTTAACAGTTACTGATAACAATGGAAATAGCGCAACGGACACTGTGAGTGTTGTTGTAAGTGCCCCTGCTAACAAGTCTCCTATTGCAAATGCCGGATCAAGCAAAACAATAACACTTCCTACAAATTCCATAACATTGGATGGATCGAAATCTTATGATCCAGACGGAACAATTGCAGCTTATGCATGGACACAAACATTTGGCCCTTCAACAGCCACAATTGCTAACGGTAACACAGTATCACCAACAGTTAGCGGGTTGCAGGCAGGGAGTTATTACTTCCAGTTAACAGTTACTGATAACAGCGGTGCAACAGCTACTGCATCCGTGAAAATTACGGTGAGGGCTGCTGTTGTAAATCAATCGCCTGTTGCCAATGCTGGTTCTAATCAATCAATTACTTTACCAACCAATACAGCAAGCTTAGACGGATCCGCTTCAGTAGATCCGGATGGAACTATTGCAGCTTATGCATGGACGCAGGTTTCTGGTCCATCAACTTCAACGATTACAACTGCAGCAAGCGCCGCCACTACAGTTACGAACTTAGTTCAGGGGACCTATGTTTATAAATTAACAGTGACAGATAATAAAGGGGCGACTGACACAGATACAGTAACTGTTATTGTAAATGCAGCAGTAAATAAACCTCCTGTGGCAAATGCGGGAACAAGCAGGACAATTACATTACCTACAAACTCTGTTACGCTGAATGGTTCAAGATCATACGATCCGGATGGTACAATTTCCGCTTATACGTGGACACAAGTTTCTGGCCCATCAGCAGCAACAATCGCTAATGCAAATACAGTTAACCCTACTGTTTCAGGGTTAGTTGCAGGACAATATATCTTCCAATTAACAGTGACAGATAACAGTGGCGCAACTGCTACTGCCCAGGTGAAAATTGTAGTGAATACTCCACCGAACCAGGCACCTGTAGCCAATGCGGGAGTTGATGCGTCAATAACATTGCCAACCAATTCTATTACACTGGATGGAAGTGCATCTTATGATCCGGATGGAACTATTGTTTCATATAGTTGGAATAAAATTTCCGGAACAGGTGCAATAACTATCACAAATTCAAACACGGCAACTCCAACAGTAATGGGCTTGCAGGCTGGTACTTATGTGTTCCAGTTAACAGTTACTGATAATGCTGGAGCAACATCAACAGATAATGTAACAATCACTGTTAATGCAGCTACTTCTACCAACCAGGCACCGGTAGCAAATGCAGGAACAAATCAGACAATCACACTTCCTACTAATTCAACAACACTGGATGGTAGCAAATCTTCTGACCCGGATGGAACTATAAGTGCATATAGCTGGACAAAAGTTTCCGGTACCGGCGGAACGATCACAAATGCAAGTACTACAAAACCAACAGTAACCGGGCTTTCAGCTGGCAATTATGTCTATAAATTAACAGTAACAGATAATAAAGGGGCATCTGCTTCTGCGCAGGTAACCATCACCGTTAGTGCTGCAGCGGCTGCGAATAAAGCACCTGTTGCCAATGCGGGAGCTGATCAGACAATTACGTTGCCTACCAGCTCAACAACATTGGATGGTAGCAAATCTTCTGATCCTGACGGAACGATCATCGCTTACAGCTGGACAAAAGTTTCCGGCACCGGCGGAACGATCACAAACGCAAGTACCGCAAAACCGACAGTGAGCGGGCTTTCAGCAGGCAATTATGTTTATAAATTAACAGTAACAGACAATAAAGGTGCAACCAGCTCTGACCAGGTCACAGTAAAAGTTAATGCGGAAACTTCACCAGTAATTCCTGCACCTGTTGCTAATGCAGGTAATGATACTACATTAGCTGTTCCTGTAACGACAACAACATTGAACGGAAGCGGTTCAACGGGAAGTATTGCAAGTTATGAATGGTCGCAGGTAAGCGGCCCCGATACAGCAACGATCACTTCTCCGAATTCGCCTGTAGCAACAGTGAGCAATTTATCTGTAGGTGAATACAGCTTCCAGCTAAGGGTAATGAACAGCCAGGGGGCTTCATCAACAGCAAGTATAAAAGTTACGGTTGTAAACAACCTGCGCTCTGAAACATCTATGTTGTTATATCCGAATCCTGCTCAAAGTACAATCAACCTGAGATTGACTTCTGACAGCACCGGAACCATGCAGGTAAATATTTACGATATCAGGGGAACTTTAGTGTTATCATACCAAACCAATAAGTCATCAAGCTTCTTTGACAAAGGGTTTAATATCTCAAACCTTGCACATGGGTTGTATGTAATGCAGGTAGTAATCGGCAACAACAAAACAGCTTATACAGCTAAGTTCTTAAAACAATAAAAGATTATTATTCAAAATGAAGGAGCGGTCTTAATGGCCGCTCTTTTTATTTGCATCAGTGATAATAAGTTTGGAGATAAAATAACTGCCATCACTTTGCATATTGGTATTCGTTAATAAAAGCGGTTGTCTATATCCGTTAGGGTCGTTAATAATAATATACAATTGATAAGAGCCTGCCTGCACAGAATTTTGTAAAGTAAGATAATCAGTGAAACTTTTTATGCCGGGCAAAAATAATCTGGGGTTGAAAGAAGATACCCAAGTTTGCAAAACAGTTGAATCACTTCTTAATTCAAACTGCACTTTCCGGTTTTCATATACAGGGGCAATACCCGAATTATACCAATTCAAAAGCAGATGTATCGAATGCCCCACTGAAACGGTTGAACAAATGCTCCCTGATTTTATTTGCAACCGATAACCACAGGCTTTGGATGCATCCCGCACATTATTACGCATACATGCTTCATCAGATTCAGCAAAATTTCCATTGGCAAATGAACTGACATGATATTTTCTAACCTGGCTTACTAAATCCCCATAATCACAACCATTCACGGGGTTTCCGTTTTGAATCGGTTCGCCTGTTACCATTGCATATTTATAACGGTTACGGATAACCGTATCAAAAGCAACATTGTTAAACACAACGGGATTATTAATTCCCCAGTTATTATCAATATAATTGTCCAAAGCACCAAAATTATCTCTCCGGTAACCGAGCGGCCCCGCATTGTTACGTGCAAATGTTGCATAATACCCAACAGCAGGGTCAACCCAGGTATTTTTTAACTGGTGCCCGTCCCACACACCGGGAAATGCAACTAAAAGAAAATCCGGATATGAATGAAGTTGATAAGCGATCAAACTATCGAATGTTGCAACTGTAGGTTCAGCACCTTGGGGATAATCAGAAGGGCAATCAGTAACATAAGAATTTTGCCATTCGCCAAAGTTTCCCCATCCACTTGCATCAATAAAATAAATCACATTTCTATACGCAACATTTTTATATGTTGTCGTATTGATATGGTCATTCAATGCTACATTCAAAGCTTTCCATGCATTAAGGTATGTTGAACTATTCCAGTTTGGTTCCCACATTTTGTATTTCGTGACCCAGTCTTTTACATTTTCATTCTGCATTTTGTTATGCAACCACAGCGGGTATTGAATAGATGCATCATTTATTTTCTTACCTGAACAAACCGTACAAGTCGGCATGATACGGAATGAAAATTTCTGCCTGTTATCAATTGCTTTATTGATCTGTGCATCAAATGTACTCCAGTTATATACGTTTTCTTTTTCATCTTCAAACTCATTCCATGTGAACCGATAATATGCATCCTGTGGCAAAATTTTCTTCCCTTCAACTATATCTACACTATTCAGCCCCATCCATTGATAAACTCCACGGCCGGCAGAAATAAGATCGGGATCATTAAAAGGAATGGTATCAAAATGTAAATATGTGCCAAACGGCTTCAAGGTATCAATTACAAATTGCACAGAAGATACTGCCGCTTCGTTCGATGATTTTACCTGCTGCCAGCAAGAAACAATTACAAAGATTGCAGGAAGAAAAAAAGTAGAAGAGTATTTCATTAAATATCTTTCCGGTTTAGCCAGGATATTGGAAAGATACAAAAGTTTTAAAATGCATTTTTATCGCCGCGGAATGTGTTGTACACAGTAAGAAAAACGATCTTCAGGTCAAGCCACAAACTCCAGTTTTCAAGATACCAGATATCATGTTCAATTCTTTTTCTGAGTTGCACTTTTTCCTTTATTTCGCCGCGGAACCCATTCACCTGTGCCCATCCGGTTATACCAGGTTTTAAAAACTGCCTGATCATATATTGCTTTTCTATTTTGGAATAATCTTCTGTATGCCTTACCATGTGCGGCCTTGGGCCAACCACGCTCATTTCCCCTTTCAATACATTAAAAAATTGCGGGAACTCATCTATACTGGTGCGCCGCATGAATTTTCCGATGCGTGTAAAACGGGAATCATTTCGCGTAGCTTGTTTCTCATTCGCTTCTTTATTCACTTTCATACTACGAAATTTCAAACAGCGAAATGGTTTATTATTTTTTCCTGTTCTTTCCTGAACAAAAAATATAGGGCCCCTCGATTCCAACAAAATCAAAATACTTACTATCGGCACCAACCACGACAAAATAAATATAATGGCGAATGCACTTACCAATACATCAAATGTTCTTTTCTTCACACGTTCATTAATGTCTTCCAATGGCTCACTACGGATAGATAGCACGGGCATATCTTTCAGGTAATCTATATGAACAGGCGTTTTGATGAAGTAAGAAAGATCGGGCACCAAACGAAAACGGATACACTCCAGGTCTGCCTTCTGCATCAATTCGTAGATACCCGGATTTTGTTCCGGCGCAATCGTAGAATATATTTCTACTTCATTTACATCAAGGTTTTTTGACATTTGCAAGGCATCGCTGATATTTCCCAGTATCGGGTAATTGGAAAGCTCATGAATATTTTCCGGCTCTTCGCAATAACCTACGATTTGAGAATTGATCGTATCTTCTTCAAGATAAGTTGCCAATCTTTTTGCGATATCATTATATCCGAGAATAATAATTTTTCTGCCGAGATGTTCGCGGCTCCTGAAATAATTTGCGATGATGAGATAACTGAACCGGTTTATTAAAAGGCTTGCAGCAAAACCGATAAGTGTTGCGATAATAAAAAACCTTGATAAAATTACCTGACGCAAGAAAAACAAATAGATCAGTACCACGCATAACCATAGAATAAATGCACGCATGGTTTTTTTGGAAAAAATTTCAAAGGAAATAATATTTTTTTCTGCGTAAACCCTCGATGACCAGCTTACAATTATCCAGGAAAGGTTAAGAAACAAACCCAGGAATAAGTAAGAATTAAATACGTCGTGCGACATATATCCCCGCTTAAAGGTATACGCAAGCAAAATAACCAGGTTCAGCATAAACAGATCCATGCCGATAGTGGTCCTTTGCAAAAAGCCGACGAATGAACGGTTCATAAAAAATAAATTTCAAAACGCTGCCGCAAGTTAATCATTGAATATTTTATTTAGTGCAACAATTAAACCTGCCCTATCTTAATTTTTATCAAACTGCCTGATCAACGATGCAGTTTCATTTATATTCCCTTTTGATGACGCACCGAATAAAATAGATTCAACATTCGGAAGCCTGCACACATATTCGATTGCATCTTTCGGTGAAATCGCACCGCCGCCCAACACCTGCATTGCGATCGCCCTTACTTTTTTTGTTTGCAATGTCTTCTCATAAATTTCTTTTCCTCCAGACATCCTGAAACCTGCTTTATTGATGGAAGAACATATAATTGGGTTTTGAATTCCGTTCTCTTCAAGCACACTCAACAGTTTTGGCATGTTCATCGTTATAAAACCTGCTTCAGCATTGTATTTCTTTTTTACATAATGATGGTATGCCACAAGAACTTCATTGGCACGCAGACCTAGCAGCAGGTCTGTGATTACGTTCTGCAGAAAAATCACAGGAGTATTAATGCCTTTAAACATTTTCATTTCAGAATCTATCAGCAATTCCATAATTGCCAAATAGTCTTTTGAAAGAAATGCAACGCCGCCTTTGAAAAGCGAACCGATAAAGTTTCCGGGAACATATTGCTTAAGCGTTCCTGCTATGCCTAATTCCGTAACCGCATTTGCATATTTGTGTGCATAAGGCATGCACGGAAAAATTTTAAAGGTTTTATATTTTTCAGGATTTGCACGAATGATATTGCAGATGTTCAAAATCCTGTCGTGCGTTGTACACATAAACGTATCAATTCCTGCTTCCCTCGCATCATCAAGTGTTTTGATGATAGCGGCATCGTCTTTAAAGCGTATAGATTGAGCTCTTGATTTTTCGTCCGAAATATGGTTGACCGCAAAAAACTGGTTATCGCCGAATAAAATTCTTTCCATTATACTATTTTGAACTGTTTTTAATAATTGATATCGCCCTGTCTGTATACCATGCGCTTTCAAATGTGTTGATGTTATTAGGGACTGCTCCTGCAACAGCTTTCACGAAATAATCAAGCTGTGCAGAATATTCTTCCCCGCGTAAATAAAAATCAACTTCTTCTGTGAGGTCTGTAATGTATTTCACATTCCATCCCTTTGAATAACCGTCAGGAATAGCATCTTTAAAATAGACTTTCAGTTCATTCGCATCTGAAATAATTTTTCCTTTTGTGCCGATAACAGTTACAGAAGTTGACATCTTGCGATAGGTATCGTCACTCCAGTTCACAGATAATACACCGTTCACACCAGACGATAATTCCAGTAATGAATACACGGCATCTTCTACATTCGCCGAATAAATTGATTTTAGTATGCTTCCCTTTGATGCAGACACCGGGGAAAGAATATCATTGATAAGATCGATCACGTGCGACGCATAATCAAGCAAACATCCTCCGCCCTCTGACGGATCGGAGCGCCATGTATCTTGTTTTTTATTTACCACAACCGGCCCGTAAGCTTCTCCGGTAAAGTGATACAGATTTCCAAGTGCCCCGCTTGCTACGATCTTTTTTACTTCACGGAATGTGCCGACAAATTTGTTATGATAACCAACCTGGTTCACTAATTTCTTTGATGCGGCAAGTTTAACCAATTCGTTTCCCTGGTCCACAGTTAAACAAAAAGGTTTCTCTGCAAAAACATGAATGTTTTTTTCAAGAAGGTCTTTAATAATACTATAGTGAAATTTTGTAGGCACCGCTACCGCTACTGCATCGGGTTTTACTTCAGCGATCATTTCTTTATAATCGGTGAAGCAGTCGAATTTTCCATACTTCGTTAAGAAATCATTGACCATTTTAGAAGTATCGCAAACGCCAACAACGTCAACCTGTGCATGCGCACCGAGAATTGACAAATGCGATATCCCCATTTTCCCTGCTCCTATCAATGCAACTTTTACCATTGTGATTCTTTTGTTATGCTTTTTGAAATAAGTTTAAATATTGATCTGTTATGCTTTCCCAGGAATAGTCTTTTAATATCCGTTGTTTTGCCTGTGCAGCTAATTTCGTATGCTCATCCCTGTTAGTAAGCGATCTTTCCAGCATTTTTGCCAATGAGTCAACATTTGATTTTTCAAATGTGTAGGCATCCTCTTTTACAATGAAAATATTTTCTTTGATATCGCTGCATATCAAAGGTGTGCCAAGCCCCATTACAGAAAGCATCACCGGCGACAATCCTTCAATATCAGAAGGCTGAACATATGCGTACGCATTTTTCATCAGCGTCACGGTATCATCACCATAAACAAAACCAGGAAATTTAATACGCGGGTCCGTTGTTTTCTGAAGATTAATTTCAAACTCCGTTGGGTTTGGTGACCCGCCAACCAATACTAATTTTTTATCTGTCTTGATCTTTTCAAAAGCAGGGATAAGATATTGCAAACCTTTATCCGGAATAAACCTTCCTACAAAAAGAAAATACCCGCCTTTTTCAAGTCCGAGTTTTTCTAAAATATTTGTATCAGCCGCATCTTTTATTTCGCTTCCGAAGGAGATGAATTCAAATTTCTTCTTGAATTTTTTCTCGAATAATTCTTTAGTAAAAACATTATCAATTGCAATGTATTTGGAAGAATACACAGCCAGATAAGCATTCGCTAAAACCAGTTTTCGCATAGGCCACGACCATTTTTCACGTTCCCATTCTACCCCATCAATGCTCAACACAATTTTTTTGCGGAAGATTTTCAATATTAAGGCGAACAATGCATTGTTGCCTTGTATGTGAACAATATCCGCGGGGTTTTTGGTAATGATATGCCAGGTTACCTTAGCCGAATGAATGAGCGAATCTATCCCTGATTTGGGGATTGTTTTGAAATAAACAATCTTCACCCCTTTGTATTCATCCGCGCCTTTTTCCTGCCCCGGATAAATACGGTTATAACCTGTTACCTGGTGCCCACGCTCAGCAAGGCGAGGCAAAAACTCCAACGCAAATTTATCTGCACCTGCTGAACCCTTTGACGGAGGCAACGACCTGAAACCAAATGACGCGATACGCATTTTATTCTCCTCTTAAAATTTATCTTTCAAATAATCTTTGAAATACATATCGATGTATTCACTCAACGCCACTTTCCAGTCGCGCATAATATTAATTCCGCGTAACTCTAATTTTTTATTTACCAGTCTTTCGCATGGAGGGCGTTGTGCAAAGTAGGTATCCTTGAAATGTTCGGATGTCACTTCAGTTAATTTTACTTTGCCAGATAAGCCAAGAACATTTACCAATTCCTCTGCAACTTCCATCCTGCTTGTCTGCCCTTTGCAAACGAGGTTGTATAATCCCCAATATTCTTTTTCAAAAAGTAATTTTACATTTCGTGCAAAATCGATTGTGAATGTAGGTGTACCGTCTTTATCATTCACAATAAACAATTCCCGTTTTCCGGAAACTAATTGCTTGATAAGTTTATTGATGAATTTTTTGTCTTTACCAGGCCCACCACCCATCATCCATCCTGCGCGGCAAATGATATAACGATGTGCATGTGCCATCACATATTTTTCACCCATGTATTTTGAACGTGCGTAATGGCCGAGTGGATTTGGCTGATCCCAATCATCATACAATTCTTTTTTCCCATCGAAAATCCCTGCAGTGCTGATATACAGAAGAGGGATATTTAATTCGTTAGCGATGTACACTGCATTTTCAACAGCCATTGTATTTGTCGCGTAAGTATCGTCTACATTCAGTTCGCAGAATTCAAGATCCGTATATGCTCCCAGATGAAATAAATAATCTGCTTTGAATGATTTTACATCTTCCCTGTATTTCTCCAATTCGCGGAAGTCGAGAAAACTGAGCCAATCTGTGTTGACATCTTTATCGGTACACTTGATCTCAAAATCATCTTTGAATACGCGGTAAAATGCTTCGCCCAGCATACCACCGCTTCCTGCTAAATAAATTTTCTTTTTGTTGCTCTGTGCCATAACGGTTTTAGATTGATAAAATATTAATGGTTGATATCAGGTTGACCTAATCTTGATTTTATAACTTTCGCCGGCACACCAGCCACAATCGAATAAGGCGGAACCGAAGCATTTACGATAGCCCCCGCTGCAACAATACTCCCTCTGCCTATTGTTACGCCATCGAGTATCACGCACCTCGTGCCCAACCAAACATCATCTTCTATCACAACCCCTTTGCGCATTGTCAGCTGCTCGATCATCGGTACATCCGTTTTTTCAAATCCATGATTCTCGGAAAAAATAGAAACACCAGGACCGAACATTACATTCGACCCGATAGAAACATTTCCCCGCACCTGTATAAAACAATTCTGCGCAATGCCCACGTTATTCCCGATCTGCAAGCCTTCGCCTAATTCACGGATCACACCAGTACATTCGATTATAGTATTGCGGTGAACAGAAACATTATTCCCCATCTGAATACCCTTCTTTGATAATGCATTTATTTCTACATTATCGCCGATGGTAACGGTCTTGCCTAACCGAATTTTATTACAATGCTTGATGCGAGTCCTTCTTCCCAAAAAAATCAATCCTGCTGATTTTTTCAACCATATCTTCAGATAAAAACCACGCAACACTGCAAAAAACTTTCCCGTCAGTATTATAAAAATATCCAGCTTTGAAAGCGACGGATCCAATGTGTACCCGTCTTTTCCAAGTTTCTGAATAAGTTTATTAATAACCTGCATCGAATGAGTTTAATTTATAAGCTGCATCCTACAGATTTAAATACATCTGTTAGTTTGGCTTCAAAATTTTTAAAATCAACAATATTATTTGCATGCCTGTTTGCCTCCTTTCCCATCGTATCCAATTCTTCCTGCGGCAATGCAAGCATCCGGCTGATCTTATTTTTCAGATCGGTTTCATTTCCCGGCTCAAAAAGATAACCGGTTTTATTATCGAGCACGAGTTCAGGAATGCCACCGATCTTCGCCCCGATTACCGGTTTTGATAACAGCAATGCTTCTACCAATGAATATGGCAGATTTTCGTACCATTCGCTCGGCACAATCACAAACTGCGATTTCTTTACGTACGCTAATACTTCCTGCTTATTTTTCTTGCCTAAAAAGTAAACGTTGTTTATAGTATTTTGTTTTGTAAGGGCTTGCAGTTCCTGCATAGATTCCCCGTCGCCGATAATATAGAGGTCGATATTAAGGTCCCGGACGGCTTTTACAAGGGTAAAAACCCCTTTTACCTTTAAAATATTTCCAACATAAACTATATACTTTTTTTCGGGATTTATCGTTGCACCGTTCATTTTAATCGAAGCCACATCAAAAGGATTGTATAGTTTCACGATCCGTTTTTCATCGAACCCAAACTCAATAAATTTATTGGCGATGAAATGCGACGGGCATAAAAAATAATCTACATATTTATAAGGATTGAGCCATTTGTTCGTATAACTTTCCATGGAAGCGACAATGCTCGCCATAGTTGAGCCTTTCTTGCATTTTTGAGTGATGCAGTGATAATATTTTCCGCCTTTGCAGTTTTCGCAAACCTTGTCTTTGCTGATGAATGTGGTGTTCGGGCAAAGTATCACGTAATCATGCAGCGTCCACAAAATCGGGATGTTGTATTTTTTTATTTCGGGGATGATACTGCCTGGTGTCAGGTAATGATGAATATTATTAAGATGAACGAGGTCAACTTTATTTTCAGTAAGCAGCTTTTTGATGTTGTTTTTCGCTTCGTAGGAATAGAGAGAATTTTTAACTGCTTTTAATCCGTTTAAGGAAGATTTGTTTTTGTTGAGCTGCTTGTAATCGATCTTCGAAACAAAATATTTTGAATACGGCGTTTCAAAATTTCGTTCATCATGCATGGAGAAAGGAATAACCTCGTGCCCCTTTGATTCGTAAAATTTACAAAGAGTGTCAACATACGTCCAGTCACCGCCGGAAGGGTACCATGTCCAGTTTGCTATTAATATTCTGCTCATATAATTCTCCTGCAAAACCGCAGGTTAATGCTTAAACGCCAATTAATGATCTATCTTGTATACAGCACCGATATCAATTCAGTGCTGCATAAAATTCTTCATATTGATTGACCATTTTTTCTGCGCTAAAACGGTCATGTGTAAATGAAAAAATTGATTCTTTGGAAAATGCCTGTTCAAGCGCTTTAAACCACGCTGCCGCAATATCATTTGCCTCGGGTTTGCACAAATAACCATTCACTCCGTTTGATACCATTTCGCTTGCGCCGCCAATATCTGTAAGCACGCAAGGCAATCCACAAGACATTGCTTCCAATGCTGCGATAGAAAAAGTTTCCACGCTTACTGAAGCCAGCGTAAATAAATCGCTTGCCCAGTAAAATGGGCGCACTTCTTTCTGAGTGCCTGCAAATTTTACATACTCATCCAATTGCAACCCGGATACTTTTGCTTTGATCTGTTCTTTCATCACTCCATCTCCTACCAAAAGTAAATATGCTTTGCAATGGTGAACCGTATGCAAAATTTTCAACGCTTCCAATGCACCAATGTGATTTTTTTCAGGCCTGAGTGCAGCCGTCATAATAATAACTTTTGCTGCTGCAGGAAGATCAAGCTTTGCCCTGAAACTTTTGATATCCCACTCGGGGGAAGCAGGCCGCCAATATGCCGTATCAATACCGTTATGAATTGTTTTGAATTTCGTATCCGGCAAACCATACAATTGTGCAGTATATTTTGCCTGGTTCTCAGAAACGGTTATGATAAAATCTTTTTTAGATAAAATAGCTGTATATAGTTTATGAAGAAGGTGCTCCTTCTTACTTACATGAATTGTGCTGTGATAGGAAATGATGCGCTTTGCTTTTTGCGATAATGCAGCAACTGCACATCTTACTATGAAATAGGTGTAGAAATTGATGCAAAAAATTATATCCGGGTCTTCAGCCTTTATTAATTTCCTGAGTTTGCGAATTGGATCGGGATCGAATTTGGCTTTGCGTGGAAGCGTAACAAAAGTTATTTTATCACTTAGCTCCGCATGCAAAACATTATTTGTGCTAAGGCTTACCACGGTTTGCTTCTCCGTTCCATTCACCATTGAATTGGCCAATAAAATGAGAAACTTCTCCGCACCGCCAACAGGGAAAGCCGGGGTGATATATAAAATTCTTTTTTGCGCCATGTTTTTTTTATCATTCATTTTCATCAAGTCCTGCTGTTACAGATTGTGTTTCACCATCTTCTTCATCTTTCGGTTTGCTTGCCAGGTATTCGTTCTCTGCAACCAGGTTAATGATACACAAAAAAGTGATGCTTGATGTGAGCTCACCATTCTGCCCGATACAGTAAAAGATCACGAATATCAACACACTTAATGCCGGCGAAATATCCGGGTTTACTTTTATAGATTTTCTGAATATTGAAAAAATCAAAATGCTGTAAAGTATCAGGCCAACAATGCCGTTATCAATCAAAATCAGTAATACCCCGTTATGCGGCGGCAAATCATTATGTCCAAGATTTCTTGTTACAAATCCCCAGAAGCCTATACCAAAAATTTGTTCGGGAAAAGTAAGGTCATCCTTAAATGCATCAAATGCGTTTGTAGATGCTTCTCCTCTCCATTCAAGCGCATCCAATGCCTGCGCGTTATAATTCATTCCCATGTGTTTTTCGAATACAGCAATGGGTTCGTCAATAAGCCTGCCCGTAATCTTGTCTGTAAATTCGCTGCTTAACTTGAAATAGCTCTCCAGTGATGTAAATAAAAACAATGAAATAAAAAGCGCAGACAATGCAAGCGTAATAAGCATGTATGCTTTTTTTGCTCGTTCCCTGTGTTTTAATTCCCTGCTGATCAAAAAAAATGAAATGCCGATCATTCCAAGCAAACTGCTTCGTGAAGTAGACATCAGTATTCCCAAAAACATTACCGGGAGCAATAAAAGGATAAGTTTATTCGGGTGCTTTTTATTAATAAAATCATTCAGAATAAATACAAAGCTCATCCCACAAATCAATCCATAAAAATTGTGATTGATCACTTCTTCATACTCCCCGTTTGCAGCAATGGGTGGAGGGATGCCTAACAACATTTGATAAATGCGCTGCACAGGAAATGCACCGTATACCGCATAAGTATACACTAAATCAGAAAAACAAATAACACCGGCAATGGCAAGGCTTATCTTCAGGTAACGCATGTTGCCTGTTTTGAAGAAATAATGATAGCCTGTATATACCGAAATAAAGGTGAGTGCGTATAATTTCAGGAACTCCGGCGTAACCAATTCATAAACTTCCGTAACTACAAACACATAAAATATAAAAAAAACAATCAAGCGGACATTTACATTGGAGAAAAATGAATGTTTGATCATCTCCTTATCCGGAACAAGGCTTCTTGCAAAAAGGGCAAGGCCTACCATTGCACGCATATTCAACGGCAATCCGCTCACTTCAAAATTTATGTCTGCAATAGTGATCGTAAAAAAGAATACAGCAATGATCTCCGGTTTGTAGACCAGTGTTGCAATGAACAAAACTCCAAGTATTATCAGTACAATTGTCAATGCAAGAGATTAAAAGGGTTCCGAAAAAATTAATAATTAATTACCTGGTTCGTTATTTTTTTATACAAAATGGTTAAATAATCAACCGGGCGCACAAAAATTATTTTATTAAAAAACATCTTGAAATATGCTTTCCGTTTAGAACAAATTACCACCCACCTCTCGACCAAAATTTTGTACATGATCTCCCGGTTATATTCTTTGTTTAAACTACAGTGCCTGTATAATTTCAATATCCATCTTTCCAGGCGGCTCATTTTTTCAGCACTGTTAAAAAAAAAGTCTTCGTATACAATGGCATTCGAATGAATGCCGAGCTCTTCATCTGAAAAAGGAACTTGCATGTCATTCAGCTTTTCCCTGTTCAATCCGCGCATCAACGCAAACATTTTTTCTTTTTTTGCAATGCTGATATTTGTGCCATGTATCCTGTACAGTGTTGTAAAGACGGGTAATGTTGCCATTTTAGTGATCTTTGCCAACCTGTGCAACAAATCAGTATCCTCGATAATATCAGATCCTTCGGAATATCTGAGTTGTTTCAGCAAACCTGCCCTTGCCATTACTGTTGAGTGGCAGATGCAGTTATCATAGTGCAAAAAAGTCTGAAGGTCCTTGTTACTAACGGGGATGGTTATGTCAGAAACAATTTTTCCTTCACCATCAATTTTCCGGAAAAATGTTGCACAAAGCCCGTAATTTTTGTTAACCTCCAGAAAACTGACCTGTTTCTGTATTTTATCCGGCATGGCAATGTCATCGCTATCAAGGATTGCAATATACTCACCGCTTGCGTTCTCAAGGCCTTTATTTCTCGTTACTACAAGCCCGGAATTCATTTCGTTTTCTACATATTTTATCCGTTTGTCGCTGTAACTCAAAATAATATCTTTGGTAGAATCTGTAGAGCCATCGTTCACTATAACCAATTCAATATTTGAATAGGATTGGTTAAGCACACTGTTAACAGCTTCTCTCAGGTATTTTTCTGCATTGTAAGCAGCCATAACAACAGAAACTAACGGCTCTTTCATAATCAGCTTAACCTAACTTTTTTTTCAAAAATTTTTTTTGCCGCCAGCGACCTGATCTCATTCAGCTCTTCCATTTTCAATATCCACACAAAAAGCAAATACAAAGCAATTGCAGCGATCACCTGTATACAAAGAACTATCAGGGACGGAAGCTGGAGCGACGTGCCAATGAAATAAACACAAATGCCCATCACACCTGCTGCAGTAAATGATGGAAGAATATCTTTGAGTTGTTCATTTATCGGGTAGTGGATCAATGGGCCAATTGTGATTGTATCTAAAAGATATCCTGCAAATAATGTTGCGGCACTACTCCATGCGAGCCCGAAAATCCCCCAGCGGATCCCGATTAAAATTGCAACAACTGCAATTATTTTTTTTGCAATTTCCAGTTTGAGGTATAATGCAGATTTACCTTTTGATTTAAGCAATACCATATTGGAAACATCAAGCGTATAAAAAATGCCCATGATGCATAATATCTGAAGCAATGGTGCCGAAGGGAGCCATTTTTCTTTCAATAATGTAAGAATGAGTGAATGTGAAACGGCCATAAGGCAGAAGCTGAGAGGCAACACTAAAAAACTGATGAAGCGGATATTTTTTCGAAATGCGCTTTTCAATTTAGCGAGGTCGTCGTGTATTGTTGAGAACACCGGGAATGCAACTTGTGTTACAACTGAAGTAAGTGTTGTTACAGAAACATCATTTAATTTTTTTGCCTGTGTAAAAAAACCAAGTTCGCTTGCGGGGAAAAAACGCCCGATAATAATGTAATAGATGTTCTGAAAAAAAGTTTCCAGAATTTCTGAAACCAGCAATCCTGAACTAAACCTGAACAAATGACTGAATGATGATTTGCTAAATACAAAAACGGGCCTCCAGCTATTGAACAGCCATAGCAAAATTGTTTTGGATAAACTCAGGCATACCTGTTGGATCACCAGGCTCCAGACACCAAAACCAAGCAACGCGCAGGTTATACCCGTTGTGCTTGAGATGATAATAGCAAATAAATTGATCTTTGTATTTGTCTTGAATTTTATTTCTTTCTGGATCAAGGAAATCTGGATCAGGCCAAGAGAATTGAAGACAAGAACAAGCCCTAAAACCCTGGTAAGATTTATTAGTGCAGGTTGTTTATAAAAATCAGCGATAAACGGCGCACAAAAAAACAACACAAGGTAAAGAAGAACCGCAATAAACAGGTTGAAGAAAAATACGGTAGAACAATCTTCGTTAGTTAAATTTTTTTTCTGAATGATCGCTGTGCCAAAACCACTGTCAATAAACACATTCGAAACCGCGATAAATACAGTGATCATTGCAACCAATCCGAAGTCGGCAGGCGTTAATAACCGTGCAACGATGATAGTAGATATAAAACCAATTGCCTGGAGGCTGAATTTTTCAATTCCACTCCATATAAGCGCGTTAATAGTGGTATTTTTTAGCTTTTGGCTCATACTAAGGTTTGCACATACTTTAAAATGCCGGAATCACGTATTTATTGTTCTCACCGGTTTAATAAACACATTCTCATATTAAGGCAGCGGCAATGACAGATATTTCAGCAGCGAAAATATTGGGGGGCTACTTATGATTTTTAGTACAATCTTCGCTATGAAGCTAAATAAATTACTTCTGAAATGCTGCCGACAAAGTAAGATAACAATAAAATAAAATTACTTACGTTGCCTGGCGGGTGTTCTACATTTATAAAACAATATTGCAATTGCTTTATCACAAATGTATGATGTTGCAATTGCAATTTTATCAGGTTGATTATTTTATCGCTTCGTCCAGCGTTTTGAAATAATTGATGGATTCCACATTTTCGGATTCCTTTATCAATTCAGCTTTTAACGTATGGCCTAATGTCGGTAATACAGCTTTAACTGTTTTGTTTCTTACTTCGAGCAGGTTTCCTTCACGTTTAACGAAAGGCTCCGTTATGATCCTGACATTATCGCTTAGGTTCACGTATGTTTTTTCAACAACAACATTTGCATAATCAGAAACAAACATTTTGATGGTTTCTATTTCTTCATCACGTATAATAGCCGGGTTCCCCAACCAGTATGCAATGCTGATAACACCATCGGTCTGGCGTACTTTGAAAAATTCCGTTTCACTTAAATTGGCAAAAACATAAGAGGCGAAGAGTGGTTCCAACACAAATTTTTTCTTGTCGTTCCATTCTTTAGGAATACGGTTCAAGGGACAAAAGCTGTTAATCTTTTTTCTCGTTAATTGCTCTGCAACCTTTTTTTCCCATTTTGGCCTGGTATAAACTACATACCAGTTCTTTGTAAAGTTTTGCATACTTGACGTAATTAGGGTTTCAATTAATTTAGTACTCGGTCCGAGGCAAAAACCATCAACACTACTACATAGATTACTTAGGGTAGCCGACTAATGGCCGTTGCTCGTTGGGATGGGATCTTTAGGTTCTTTCGAGTGCAATTAAGAAACTAACTACGTCGCACTTTGCGCAATGCAGCAGACTGCATCAAACAAAGGGATATTGGATTTTAACTCCCTGGCGGGAATTTATAATTTGAAGCGGCGTTTTATTAAACCACTTTTTTCTTCTTCTTTTTCTTGTTGCCATAACCATACGCATAGTTGTGGCCATATCCATAACCGTAACCATAACCAGAGAAACCTCTTTTCTTCACACCATTAAACACAATTCCAAGGTTCCTGATGTTGTGCTGCTCCATATTTTCATCGAGCATTTTAATGTGGACTTTCGGAGTATATCCATGTCTCACCACATACAACATTGCGTTTGCATACTGGCTGATCACTAATGTGTCGGTTACCGGCAATACAGGAGGACAGTCGATCACTACAACATCAAACATCGACTCCAGGTAATTCAATAATTTTTCAATCTTTGTATTCAAAATTAATTCTGATGGATTAGGTGGAGTACCACCTGAAAGTATCAGCGAAAAATTATGACTGATGGAAGGCATTGATTGAATGATCTGGTCCCCGTCGTGAGTGCCTAACAGATAACTGGCAATCCCCACTTCATTATCCAGGTTAAACATTTCGTTGAGCTTCGGCTGATGCATGTCAAAATCTACCAGCACCACTTTTTTACCTGCTAATGCCAGGCTTATTGCAAGATTTGCTGCAACAAAACTTTTTCCTTCTCCTTCTATTGAAGACGTAACAATGATCTTTTTTGTTTTTACAGGGTTGCCGAGGTTGCCTAATGCTACAGCAACACGCAATTGCCTGAATTGCTCCATGATAAAACTTCTTTTTGCAGAAGTCATTACCAACGGATTTTTTGATTTATCAAAACTAAGTTCCCCCAACACCGGAAACGAAGTTGCTTTTTCAATCTCAGACCTGAAGAGGATTTTGGTATTGAATAATCTTTTCAGGTTCACTATTGCTGCGCCTATTAATATTCCCAGAAGCGGGAACACCAGCATGATCATTGGTTTGTTAGGGCTAACAGGAAACGGAGTTGAATAAGGCCTGTCTACAATCCGGCTGTTTGCAACTACTGAATTTGATGATATAGATGCTTCTTCCCTTTTTTGTAATAAATAAGAATAGATGCTGTTTTTAATGCTTTGCTCGCGGCTTACTTCTACCAGTTCCCTTTCTTTCTGAGGAATAGAACTTAGTATAGCAGACGTTTTATTGCTTTGTTGTGCAAGATTATCCCTGCTTGTTTGAAGCCCCTGGCGCTGGCTTTTAATATTATCCATGATGCTGGGGCGCAACTTATCTATTTCATTTCTTAAAGAAACCAGAAGCGGGCTATTCTCACCTGTTGTTTTTCTTAACTTCTCATACTGTACTTGTTTATCATTTAATTTTTCCAACAACTGAGAAAGTACAGGATCAGAAATGCCGAACATAGACGGTGCAACGATGTTACCTCCATTATTTTTAGATTGCACGTAATCATTTACATTATCTAAAACCTGAAGTTGCATATTCACCTGTCCTAACTGCTGGTCGCTCTGTTGAACACTTTCAAGATATAATTTACTTTGCGTGCTGATATCAACCACACCTTTCTGGTTACGGTATTTTTGGATACCATTTTCGATCGAATCCAATTCGTGTGCAACGATCTTTAACCTGCTGTCAAAAAAGTCAAGCGTTTTTGCAGCAAATGCGGTTTTTTCACTAATCGCATTACCAACATATACATTTAGGATGTCGCTTAAAATTGCTTCATTAGCCCTTTTTACCGGCCCTCTTAATTTCAAAGTAACTACGGTGGATTGTTTGCTTATTGGGCTTACTTTAAGATTTTCTGCAAGTCCTTTTGCAACGCCGTCCAAATCAAGAAGTGAAAAATAATATTTTGATTGTTTATCTGACGGCTGATACAATGGGTTTTTTGTAAAACGCATTTCACCCCATTGTGTAGTTACCCATTGGTTGAGTGCATATTGATTATTTCCAACAGTAATGGTGCTATCGCCAGGATAATTAAAATAAATTTTGCTTACAGGCATTACTATTGCACCAGGATTGCGCATTTCTACAGTAATGGGGCTGCTCATGTATGCTGAAATAGTTTTTAATTTTTGTTGTTCAAAAATTGGTGCATACAATTTCATATCTATCGCAACCTGCGACAATACTTCTTTTGAACGGATAACTTCGACTTCGTTTTCTACGATATTTTTTTGTCCGAAAAGGTCGAGGGATTCGATCATTTTTGATTCATCAAGCCCTTTCTTCTCATCTTTTAATAAGATAGAAGCTGTTGATTCGTAAATGGGAATTGCATTTTTTACATAAAAATACCCCAGTACGCTGAAGATAATGATCAACGCAGCAAAGAGTGGCCAAAAGGGAAGATACTTGAAAGATAGTTGCTTAAAAAAGCCAACATCTTCAGCTTCGCTTTTGCTTTGTCTTTTTAAAACGTGCATCTTGTTCATAGTGGTCTCTTAAGTTGTTTCGATGATAGTCGCTTAAAGCCTTTGTGCTGCAATAATCAGCAATGAAATACCCGACAGGATCACCGGCAAAAGAACTACGGTACGGCTAACACTTGCTATTTTATTTTTATTCGGTTCAACATAAATCACATCATTCGATTTAAGATAATAATAAGGCGAGCTTAATATTTCTTCGGAACCTAAATTGATGCGTTTAATAATTTTATCTCCATTTTCTTTTTCACGTATCAAAAGCACATTATCGCGTTTTCCATAAATCGTCAAATCACCAGCCAATCCCAAAGCTTCAAGAATGGTAACTTTTTCGTTCGGGATATTTATCACTCCCGGCCTTGCAACTTCACCCAACACACTTACTTTAAAATTTAAATAGCGTATGGAAACAATCGGATCTATTAATAATTTCCTGTCCAATAACTGCTGAGTAATCATATTCGTAACTTGTTTCTTCGTGCTTCCTGCAACGTGAACAGTTCCTAAAACCGGGAACTGGATATCCCCATCAGAATTCACGAGATAACCGGAAATAGTTACTGCGTTCTCAGCTACTATTATACTACTTGTATACGATGTTTGGTTTGGGGTATTAAAGATTGCCGATGCCTCAGGATTGTCACTGCTTACAGTGATACTTAACAGGTCATTTTTTTGAATTACTGGTTCTGAAGCTGTAATTCCTGTTTTGAGTACCGCATCGTCTATACCATTGAAATATGCAACTTTGCTGCTGCCTTTTCCATTACCATTTCCGCCGCCACGTTCAATGTGACCTGAACTTACGCAGGAGGTCAATAAGAAAATCCAAAAAAATGTAAGCACCAGGGATCCACCCATTGTTTTAAAGGTTCTTGCTATCATAGTTACCAATTAAAGAATAATTGCCGTAAAGTTAAAAAACGCCCGCCTATTGTCAGCAACACATTATTATGTTCTTCAGGGATAATTTAAAATTCCGAGTGGTATTCTTAGATAAAGGCGTTATCGGCATTCTGCAGGATAATAGGAAGATTATAACGAGATATGAAGAGAATTTGATACTAACTGAAAGAATTTTCTTTCCTTCTTAACCTTAATTAAGGCACAAGATATAGTTTTTTTAGCAAATGCAAAATTATTCGGCAAAAAAAGTTAAGAACTTAATAATCAATCAACCTGCAGGTTTACAGACAGAAACCCTGATTTTGCTCATTAATCTAATTACTTCGTGTTTAACCTGCTGATGCAGGCAACAAGGCTTGCTTTCCATTGAGGAATATTTATATCATAAATTTCTTTAATCTTTGCCTTATCCAGTAATGAATATTGCGGGCGTTTTGCCGGCGTCGGATATTGAGAAGTTGATATAGGATGTACTACGCATGGGCTTGCTGTTAATTCTTTTATTGCAATTGCAAACTGATACCATGTTATCTCACCTTCATTACTGTAATTATAAATGCCCGGGGTAAATTTTTTGCCGGCAATGATTTCCAGAATTGCTTTAGCAAGGTCTGCAGCATAAGTTGGTGAACCAGTTTGATCATTAATCACATTTAAAGACTCCCTTTCTTTCATTAACCGGATCATCGTTTTCACAAAATTATTTCCAAACTCAGAATAGACCCACGATGTACGTATCACCATTGTTTCTTTGCAGTATTCAAACGCCTTCATTTCCCCAAGCAATTTTGACTCGCCGTAAATATTTACAGGATTTGTTGAATCAGTTTCTTTTAATGGAGTTGATGAAGACCCGTCAAAAACATAGTCCGTAGAAATGTGAATGAATTTTGCGTTCACTGATGCGCATGCTTTACCAAGAATACCCACAGCTTCCGCATTAATTAAGAATGCTTTTTCTTTTTCTGATTCTGCTTTATCTACTGCGGTATAAGCAGCGCAGTTAATGCAAAATAATGGCTGCTTATCTGAAAAAATTTTTTTTACAACATCTGCATTTTCGATTGGCAATTCTTCTTTTGATAAAAAAATAAATTCGAATTGAGGAAATGATGATGAAGCTACCTGAAGTTCCTTACCCAATTGTCCGTTTGCCCCGGTTACAATAATTTTTGGTTTCGACATTTGCTTATCGCTGTTTAAAAATCAAAATTATTAATACTTTGTTCGAACGATGGCAGTTCAACATCTTTGGGAGAAATGATGGCTTTATCCGGTGGGATTTTCCAATCTATTTGCAATGATGGATCATTATAAATAATACCCGCCTCGCTTTCTTTACTATACGGATTATCGCACTTATATAAAACCCCTGCGGTTTCGCTCAGTACAGAAAAGCCATGGGCAAAACCTCTCGGAACAAGAAGTTGTTTTTTATTTTCCCCTGACAATTCAATAGAATATGCTTTCCCAAAACGTGGCGAACCTTTCCGGATATCAACAACAACATCCAGTATTTTTCCATACAGTACTCTTACCAATTTGGTTTGAGCAAATGGGTTTAACTGGTAATGCAAACCCCTGATAACACCATAAGTGGAATGCGATTGATTATCCTGTACAAAATGAAAACTCAATGAATGTAAATGAAAATTCCTTTCGTTATATGATTCAAAAAAAAACCCTCTGTTGTCTTCAAAAACACGCGGTTCAAAAACAAGAAGCCCGGGGAATTCTGTAGCTGAAAAAGACATAATTTAAAATGATATTAGTTAGTTTTAAACAAGCATGTTCTAAATAAACAGTTATCTTTTCGCATATTGCTGCTCGTAATATTTTTGATAATTGCCTGATGTAACATCGTTTACCCAATCTTCATTTTTCAAATACCAGTCAACTGTTTTTTCAAGTCCTTCTTCAAACTGAAGAGATGGTTTCCAGCCCAACTCCTTATTCAGTTTTGTTGCATCAATAGCGTAGCGCAAATCGTGGCCCGGCCTGTCTTTTACAAAAGTGATAAGCTTTGCTGATTCCCCTTCTGCGCGGTTTAATTTTTTATCCATTATCCTGCAAAGCAAATGTACAATGTCGATATTTTTCCATTCATTAAATCCGCCAACATTATATTTCTCACCGATTTTTCCATTGTGAAAAATAGTATCAATAGCACGTGCATGGTCATCAACATATAACCAATCACGCACATTGGCTCCTTTTCCGTAAACAGGTAATGGTTTATTGTTTTTGATATTGTTGATCATTAAGGGAATTAGTTTTTCCGGGAAATGATTTGATCCATAGTTATTCGAACAATTCGACATGATAACCGGAAGATCATACGTGTGATGATATGCCATCACAAAATGATCGGAAGATGCTTTGGATGCAGAATACGGCGACCTCGGATCATAGGGAGTTTCTTCAGTAAAGAAACCTTCTTCTCCAAGCGAGCCATACACTTCATCTGTTGAAACGTGATAAAATAATTTTCCTTCGTATTTATCTTTCCAGTGATTGCGGCTAACATTTAATAATGTTGCAGTCCCCAAAACATTTGTTCTTACAAAAGCCAATGGGTCAAGAATAGAACGGTCCACGTGGCTTTCTGCAGCAAGATGAATTACAGCATCAAAATGGTATTGATTGAATAACTCGTTAAGACGTTTTTCATCAGTAATATCCCCTTTCTCAAATATATAATTCGGCATAGACTCGATATCCCTCAGGTTTTCAAGATTGCCAGCATAAGTAAGCAAATCGAAATTTACAATCTGGTATCCCGGGTATTTTGTTACAAACAAACGTACCACATGTGAACCTATAAAACCGGCCCCACCCGTTATCATTATTTTTTTCGAGAATTGTGCCATTATAAACTCCAGTATTTTCTGTTATTGATTTTATTTTTAAAAACACCTTTCAAATCAGCGATCAGCGCTTCGTCTTTTGTTATTGCTGCAAAATCTTTTTCATCCAGCATTACATATTGCTGGTGCGGTACAGTTATAATTACTGCATCATAATCGTCTGCTACTTTTTTAGTAAGGTGCAACCCATATTCCTCAAACACTTCCTCTTCCTCGGCAAACGGATCTTCCACATCTACTTTTATATTAAACGCAAGCAATTCTTTTACAGTATCTACAATTTTTGAATTGCGTATATCACTTACATTTTCTTTAAACGTCACTCCTTTAACAAGCACTTTTGGGTCATTGGAATTTCGCACAACATGTGTAATGATTTTTCTTGCGACATATTTCGCCATGTCGTCATTGATATAACGCGATGATGAAATCACTTTCGATTCATATCCTAATGCCGCAGCTTTATGCGTGAGATAATATGGGTCAACGCCAATACAATGACCTCCAACCAAACCCGGTTGAAATTTCAGAAAATTCCATTTTGTTCCCGCAGCTTCTATTACATCATACGTATTGATGCCAATGCGGTCGAAGATGAGCGACAATTCATTCATCAATGCAATATTCAAATCACGTTGTGTATTTTCAACGATCTTGCTGGCTTCTGCAACCTTAATGGATGGCGCCCGGTGCACCCCGGCATCAACAACCAGTTCATACGTTTTTGCAATTTCATCAAGCGATTCAGCATCATTTCCCGAAACGACTTTCATTACCGTACGCAATGTATTTTTTTTATCACCCGGATTAATGCGTTCAGGAGAATAACCAAGTTTAAAATCGAGGCCCATTTTCAATCCTGATTTTTTTTCCAACACAGGCAAACAATCTTCTTCCGTACAGCCGGGATAGGTAGTAGATTCGTACACTACATAATCTCCTTTTTTCAAAACTTTTCCAACTGTTTCAGAAGCGCCAATCAATGGTTTCAGGTCAGGCACATTGTATTTATCGACAGGCGTAGGTACTGCAACTATAAAAAAATTCGCTTGTTGTAAAACCGAAATATCGCTTGTAAAAACAACCTCTTTATTCTGAAAATCGGCATTGCCGACTTCTTTGTTCGGATCGATCGACTGTTGCATCTGGGCAACCCGTTTTTCATTAATATCAAACCCTATCACTGATATTTTTTTTGCAAACTCCAATGCAAGAGGAAGCCCAACATAACCGAGCCCGACCACTGCCAGCTTCTTTTTCTTATTTATGAGTTCCTGGTACATTTTATTTGTTACTTAGAAATTCTTTAGGTTGTTTATACCATTCTTCCGGCGGAAGTGATTTGAAATATTCGTACGTAATTTTCAAACCATCTTTACGGCTGATTTTTGGCTCCCATCCAAGGACAGCTTTTGCCCTGGTAATATCCGGCTGGCGTTGTTTAGGATCATCAACAGGAAGAGGCTGGTAAATAATTTTTTGTTTCGTTCCGGTCAGGGCAATTACTTCTTCTGCAAATTCTTTCAAGGTGATCTCCGCAGGATTACCAATATTTACAGGAAGATGGTAATCGCTCAACAATAAACGATATATACCTTCAATCAGATCGTCAACAAAACAAAATGATCGTGTCTGGCTTCCATCGCCAAAAACTGTCAGGTCTTCGCCGCGTAATGCCTGGCCAATGAATGCAGGCAATGCACGGCCATCATTCAATCGCATGCGCGGGCCATAGGTGTTAAATATCCGCACAATGCGTGTTTCAACCCCATGAAAATTATGATAGGCCATCGTAATGGCCTCCTGGAAACGTTTCGCTTCATCATATACGCCGCGGGGGCCTACAGGATTTACATTTCCCCAATATTCCTCGTTCTGCGGATGTACCAATGGATCACCATATATTTCAGAAGTTGATGCAACCAATATCCTTGCTTTTTTTGCCTTAGCCAAACCAAGACAATTGTGTGTTCCGAGTGAACCTACTTTTAATGTCTGGATCGGTATCTTCAGATAATCGATGGGGCTTGCTGGAGATGCAAAATGAAGAATGTATGAAAGTTCACCGGGAACGTGAACGAATTTGCTCACATCGTGATGATAAAACTCGAAATGTTCGAGATGAAAAAGATGTTCAATATTTTTTATATCACCAGTAATGAGATTATCCATACCGATGACGTGATAACCTTCCTTAATGAAACGGTCACACAAATGCGATCCTAAAAACCCTGCTGCACCTGTAATGAGTATACGCTTTTTACCCATGTAATTTATTTTGTTTACGATTTTGAAGGTATTGCTGCAGCACGCCCAATGCTTTCGTAATAAAACCCAAGTTCTTTGATAGCTTTTACATCAAACAAATTCCTTCCGTCGAATATTGCTTTATTTTTCAACGATGTTACAATTTTCAGAAAGTTGGGTGTACGGAATTCATTCCATTCTGTCGCAATGATCAATGCATCTGCATTTTGAAGTGCATCATACTGGCTTTCGCAAAGCTGAATCTTATCTCCGAGAACTTGTTTCACATTATTCATTGCTTCGGGGTCAAAGGCAGCAACAGTTGCTCCTTCGTTTAGCAACGCATCAATAATATATAAAGCCGGTGCTTCCCGGATATCATCTGTATTGGGTTTGAATGCCAGGCCCCATAATGCGAAATGTTTTCCTTTCAGGTTGCCGTTAAAATATTTTTTGATTTTTGGGATAAGATGCAATTTCTGTTTTTCATTTACATCCATAACGGCATTGAGTATGCGAAAATCATATTGCACATCCCTGGAAGATTTTACCAATGCCTGCACATCTTTTGGAAAACAGCTTCCGCCGTAACCAATACCAGGAAACAAAAAACGTTTACCGATGCGTTCGTCGCTGCCGATACCACGGCGAACCATATCTACATCTGCACCAAGTCGTTCACACAATTGAGCGATCTCATTCATAAATGTGATCTTTGCAGCAAGAAAAGAATTAGCTGCATATTTTGTCAATTCAGCAGAACGTTCATCCATAAAAATGATCGGGTTGCCCTGGCGGACGAACGGGCTATATAATTCTTCCATTACCTTTCTTGCCCGGTCGGATTTTGTTCCGATCACTACCCTATCCGGCTTCATAAAATCATCTACGGCTACCCCTTCCCGTAAGAACTCCGGGTTAGAAACCACATCAAATTGCCCTTTGTAATTCAATGCCACTGCAGCATGCACTTTTTCTGCAGTGCCTACAGGAACGGTACTTTTATCTACAATAACTTTATAATCGGTGATGATCTTGCCTAATTGTTCTGCAACACCAAGAATATATTTGAGGTCAGCCGAACCATCTTCACCCGGAGGCGTTGGCAATGCCAGAAAAATGATCTGCGCATCTTTTATCCCGTCTTCTAAACTGGTAGTAAATTGTAAGCGTTCTTCTTTCAGGTTTCGCAGAAATAATTTTTCCAACCCCGGTTCATAGATCGTGATCTGCCCGTTTGAAAGTTTTTCCACTTTTAACGGATCGATATCTACGCAAATCACGTCGTTGCCCGTTTCTGCAAAACAAGTACCTGTTACTAATCCAACATATCCTGTTCCTACAACAGCTATTTTCATTCGGTAAAGTATTAAACTGAAATATGTATTTTAATTGTTGTTGACGAATTCAAGAACTGACGAAGTGATGTATTTTAATTGTTCTTCATCCAATTCGGTATGCATGGGTAGTGATATAACACGTTCGGTAAGCCAATCAGTAACTGATAATTGATATGACCCTCCTCCAAATTCTGCAAACATCTTTTGTTTGTGTGCAGGCACAGGATAATATATCATGGAAGGAATATTTTTCGATGCCAGGTATTCATTCAACTTATCCCTGTCAACCCCCTCCAATATCAATGTGTATTGATGAAAAACATGATGGCTATACGATGCACGTTTTGGCGTTGTTATTTTCGGATGCCCGGCAAAAGTGTTGTCATAATAATCTGCAGCGCTTCTTCTTGCCGAAATATATTCATCTAATTTTTTCAGCTTTACATTCAGCACCGCTGCCTGCATAGAATCCAGGCGGCTGTTGCAACCCACCACATCATGATAATAACGCTTGCTTTGCCCATGGTTTGCCACCATTTTTAACAGTCCAGCTAACGCATCATCATTGGTAAATATTGCCCCGCCATCTCCATAACAACCTAAATTTTTTGAAGGGAAAAACGAAGTGGTGCCAATCGTACCAATCGTTCCGGTTTTCTTCACCGTGCCATCTTTATAGGTGTATGAACTTCCGATAGCCTGCGCATTATCTTCGATCACAAATAAATTATGCTTTTTTGCGATCTGCATGATCTCTTCCATAGGTGCAGCCTGTCCATATAAATGCACCGGAACTATTGCTTTTGTTTTAGGAGTAATTGCTTTTTCAATAGCAGCAGGATCAATGCAGAATGTTTCCTGATCTACTTCCACAAAAACAGGTTTTAACCGCAGCAATGCCACTACTTCTGTTGTAGCTACATACGTGAAGGAAGGAGTGATCACTTCATCGCCCGGCTGAAGCCCCAATGCCATCATGGAAATCTGCAACGCATCTGTTCCGTTTGCACAGGGAATAACATGTTTGATGCCGAGATATTTAGAAAGGGAAGTTGAAAAATCAGTGACAGCTTTTCCATTAATGAACGCTGCACTATCAATTACTTCGTGAACAGCAGCATCAACTTCATTTTTTATTTTTGCATACTGTTGTTTCAGGTCGACCATTTGTATCGCTCGCATAACGCTTCTTTAAACGGGCACAAACCTACTGCAAAAATGTTGTTTAACCAATCTGCCCGCAAAACTGCTACTAACATTAACTTCGAAAATGGTTTTTTACATTTGCTGATAAATTTTAACGGACGTGCATATTTTCTTTTACCAGGTTTTTTTGTGGCTTTATAAAACTTCTATCCGCTTAATATCTCCATGGAACCCGAAAGCAAGGTTATGGTTGCAGGGCAGGGAAAATATTTTTGAGAACGTAAAAACAGCCCTTCAAAATAACAATTCACAAATCATCTGGATGCATAGCGCTTCGCTTGGCGAATATGAGCAGGGATTGCCCGTTGCAGAGCAATTGAAAAAAATATATCCTTCTTCAAAATTGCTTGTTACTTTTTTTTCTCCTTCGGGATATGAACCAAAAAAAAATGATCCGTTTATCGATTATGCTTTTTACTTACCGTTTGATTCAAAAAAAAATGCAAAACAATTTATTGAGATAGTTAATCCATCCGTTGTGCTTTGGATAAAATATGATTACTGGTTTTATTACCTCACTGAATTAAAAAAGAAAAATATCCCGGCATTGCTTGTATCTGCTGTTTTTCGCAGCAACCAGCCTTTTTTTAAATGGTATGGAAAATTTTTCAGGCAGATGTTGTCTTGTTTCTCGCATTTGTTTGTACAGAACGACGCATCAAAAAAAATGCTTGGTTCCATAGGCGTTTCCGAAAATGTTATAGTAAGCGGCGACACACGCTTCGACCGGGTGATAGAAAATGCCATGCGTTTTAAACCGGTTGACATTGTAGAGAAATTTTGCGAAGGGGAAAACCCTGTTATTGTTGCCGGAAGCACCTGGGAAGAAGATGAAGAAGAATTAGACCATTATGCAAACACACATCCTGAAATAAAATTTATCATCGCACCACATGAGATGGATAGCGATGGATTAAAGCAGACGAAGAAACTATTCAAACATTCCATCTTCTATTCTGAAATACTAAAGAATGACCTGAAAAATTTTCCGGAACATATCAATGTACTGATCATTGATAATATCGGGATGCTTTCCCGTTTGTACAAATATGCAACCATCACGTATGTTGGCGGTGCATTTGGCGATGATGGCATCCATAATGTGCTTGAAGCAGCCGTGTATGGCAAACCGGTTGTGTACGGGCCGATAATTGAAGATTATGTGGAAGCATTGGAATTAGTGGACTGTGGCGGCGGATTAATTATTGACAGCGCTTTGGAAGCAGAAGAAACTTTTAATCGTTTACTCACGCATCCTGAAGAATATTATGCAAGTGCAGAAGCGGCGAAGAATTATGTGTATTCAAAAAAAGGCGCCACAGAAATTATCATCCGCTATATTCAGGAAAAACGCCTTTTGACCAACTGATAAAAATGTTTGGTGATCTGACGGTCATCATCCCATGCTAATTTCACTTTCAACTCCCTTTCCATCCAGTATTGGGCTTCCTGCAATATTTTAAAATTGTTGATGGTTTTTATGCTGCGTTCATACATCGCTTCATCGCCCCGGAATAATTCATTGATAAAAACAAAGCGATCGTTGATGCCAATTGCCTTTTTCAGGTCGCGTAGTGGCGTATCTTTTAAAGTAGCAGCAAGGTCTTCTACATTTGCTTTCAATTTATCATTCAAAGATTCTGCAGTGTTGCCGATCACGTCATTCAATTCTTTTTTAGCATCTGTTTGATGCGCCAGCGTAGGAATATCTGCAATCGGGTCGTAAGCCCAGTTATCTTTTTTATTTTTCAAAACAGTCCTGCTGCTGATGTCAACCGGTTCTTCTTTTTTTACTTCTTCACGCAGTTCTTTTTTCTCTTCCTCCACCTCTGCAATTTTTGTAACAGAAGGCAATACAACCGCTACTTTTGCAGTTCCTATTGTTTCGGAGCGGCGGCTTCCGGCACGTGCCAGTTCAGCCTCAATTTGTTTTGTGGTGATGAGCAATTGAGATGCAGGAGCATTTTGTTCGAATTGTTCCTTTAATTTGCCGATAAGTTGTTCTAATCTATCCATGATTGGCCGATCTGTTTAGAAAGATATGATTACTTAAAATTATGACAATTTTTGAACCTAATATAGTAAACCTATGTTCATCGAACCACATTTAAAAAACGAAAAACGTGGTTGGATCGAAGTGATCTGCGGCTCTATGTTTTCCGGGAAAACAGAAGAGCTGATCCGCCGTTTGAAAAGGGCAAAGATCGCAAACCTTTCTGTTGAAATATTCAAACCCGCCGTGGATATACGTTATCACGAACAGAATATTGTGTCACACGATGAAAACGCCATCCAGTCCACTCCTATCGATAACTCGCAGACCATTCTATTACTCGCCGGAGAAACCGAAGTTGTTGGCATTGATGAAGCCCAGTTCTTCGACGACCAGCTTCCTGAAGTGTGCGACCAGCTTGCATTACGCGGCACGCGGGTAATTATTGCCGGGCTCGATATGGATTTTTCCACAAAACCTTTCGGCCAGATGCCAAAGTTGCTTGCCAAGGCAGACTATATCACCAAGTTACATGCCATTTGCGTCAAATGTGGAAATATCGCCAACTATTCTTACCGTAAAACAAAAAACTCAGCGCAATTGGTATTGGGCGAAAAAGACATTTACGAACCACGTTGCCGTGTATGTTTTTATAAGGGCGAAAATGCCTGATCAATTAAATTTTTTACTGTTTAACTGTTGCCGAAAAATGTTGAGTTTCCTCGATGATATAGGATGATGTTTTTGTTTTGGTATCATTTACGGCATCGTAAGAATATGGGATTCCTGTTTTACGATCAACTACGAGTTTGCCCCTTCGACTGCCGAGCATAAATGGTTCGGCGTTTTCAGCAGCCCTTCCGGAAATAGCAGCATCCTGCGATAAAAAAAGTGAATCACCATGTATGCTTTCCAATTTATACATGCTGCTGAGTTTTACAGGAGCCTTACTGATAAGTGTGATATTCTTCACCCAGCTATCACCCGCTTTTTCATAATAATCCGGAGCTATACAAAACAATTCATTCAAATAATCGGTCATCGTTTTCTCCCCAACATATTCTTTAAGGATATATCCAACATCCTTCCTGTCATAGCCGGATGACCTTGTAATACTATCTGCTATCTCATCAAATCCATCAACTTTTATTACTTCACCTTTTATGCTCATCCAAACTTTCAATGATAACCCTTTTGTTTGTTTAAGCAAATAATAATTCAAGTGCATTATGTCGTCTTTGCCAGTTGCATTTGAAAAAACTGTATCTGCTTTCACGATTGTTAGCGTATTGTTTTTTGCGTTGATATGTGTTAAAAATACCTGTTCTTTAATTTGATAATTAATAAAAGTTAATGCGAGTTGATATAGGCTATCCTTTGTTTGAATCAGCTCGAGTTGCATATCAAGTTGAACCGAGTCGGATCTTTGCTGAGGCTTTTGATAAAACCACGAACTTTTGTTTTCTTTTTTTACAGATACCAGGTATTTTTTTCCCTGCTCAGGAGAAAAAATAAATTTCTTTTCTGATGAAGATGAATGGCAGGCAAGTATGCAAAGTGCTATAGCAGATAACAAAAAATATTTCATAAAAGATAAGAAGGTAAATTTCTGATAAGATGCGTAACCGTTATTTTTGCATATTACACAATTCATTCTTATTCCAAAACAACTGAAACATATTTTCACATTATTGAAAAAAGATGTGCTGCTTGAAATACGGCAGCAATATTCTTTTTATGGTGTTATATTATATGCAGCTTCTTCCATTTTTGTATTGCACCTTGCCATGGAACAGCCTGAATCTGCCGTCTGGAACGGCTTGTTCTGGATGAACCAATTGTTTATTTGTGTGAATGCTGTTGCCAAAAGTTTTTTGCAGGAAAACCGCGGAAGGTCGCTGTACTATTATTCCATTGCCGGTGCAAAGGATTTTATTCTTGCCAAATTATTATTCAATATGGTATTGATGCTGCTAATGACATTAGTGAGCGTATTGTTATTTCTATTGTTGCTTGGCAGCCCGATGAATAAAGTGCTACTTTTTATTTTCATCAGTTGTTTTGGTGGAATAAGCCTCAGTTTTGTTTTCACCTTTGTTGCTGCCATTGCTGCACGTGCACAACAAAATGCGGCTATAATGGCGATACTTGGTTTCCCTTTGATCATTCCGCAATTATTGCTATTGATGAAATTATCCAACATTGCATTTTCAGATGTGTTTCAAAGCGGTTTAAGCTCTATTATTCTTTTGCTCAGTGCATTTGATGTGATGGTTATTGCTTTGGCGGTTATTCTATTTCCTTTTTTGTGGAAAGATTAAACCCTGTTTCCGGTAACTGGCAACTGGTAACTGGTTTTACCCTATTTTTGCAATCCAAATTCAGGTGGTCAGCCTTGGGTTAATGCTTCGCAAGATTTTGTGTCAGCGCCACCATTAAGAATATTGTATGCTTCGTAAAAACTGGTGGAAAATAGTAGGAATCGTTTTATTAGTAATCACATTCATTGAAGGTTTTTTAGGAAACGTTCCCCGCAAACCTATTTTGCATGAAACCATCCGCAATTATTACTTCCATGTAGTAATGTGGATGAGCATGATGATCTTCTTCATTGTTTCTGTTACCTACTCTGTTAAATATTTACGCTCTCAAAAACATGCTGCAGATATTTATGCTGAGGAATTTGCGAAAACAGGCATCGTGTTTTCCTTGTTGGGAATAACAACCGGTTCGGTTTGGGCAAGGTACACCTGGGGGGCATTCTGGAGCAACGATCCGAAACAATTAGGCGCCGCAATTGCAATATTGATCTATCTCGCTTATGTGGTGTTGCGCAACTCCATTCCAGATATAGACAAACGGGCACGTATAAGCGCAGTATATAACATTTTTGCATTTGCCATGTTATTCCCTACCATATTCATCATCCCGAGATTAGTGGAAAGCCTTCATCCCGGCGGAATGGGAAACCCTGTTTTTAATTCGCAGGATGTGGACCCGAAAATGCATTTGATATTTTTATTGATTGCTGTTCCAGGCTGGACATTGATGGGATTATGGATTACATCATTGCGGATACGTCTGCGTTTTTTAAATGAAAAGAAATTCGGTCATGAGTAAAAAAATATCTGCGCTGTTTTTTATTGTTGTTGCTTTATTAAGCAATTTTGTAGTGAGTGCACAACAAGGTGACAGCACTTCGCGTAAAGAACCTGAGATGGCAGACCTGATGCGCTCAAACGGAAAAATATATGTGGTGCTTGCCGTAGCGCTGATCATTTTAACAGGACTGATACTTTATGTTGCAAGATTAGACAGGAAAATAAGCAAGCTCGAAAAGAAAGTATGAGCTATGAACTAATAAGTATGAGCTAAAGAACTTCATAGTTCATAACTCATACTTCATACATACAAAAATTTTCTCATTATAAAATCTAACGACATGGCTGCGCAAAATGAATACAAGTTTTTTGAGGCCGTAGAAAAAAGTTTCGATAAAGCGGCAAAGTTCACCAACTGGGATGCAGGATTGCTGGAACAGATCAAACAGTGCAATTCCGTTTATCGTATGTTCTTCCCCGTTAAAATCGGCGATAAAATAGAAGTTATAAAAGCATACCGCGTTCAGCATTCGCAACACAAATCACCAAGCAAAGGCGGCATCCGTTTTTCTTTATCTGTTAACTTAGATGAAGTGATGGCGCTTGCTGCATTGATGACCTACAAATGCGCTATTGTGAACGTTCCTTTCGGCGGGGCAAAAGGCGGAATTTCCATTGACCCGAAAAAATATACGCCTTATGAATTAGAAAAAATCACTCGCCGCTATACATCCGAATTAATCAAGAAAAATTTTATAGGGCCGGGAACTGATGTCCCTGCACCCGATTATGGAACCGGTGAACGCGAGATGGCATGGATACTTGACACCTACATGAGCATGCGTCCGGGGGAAATCGATGCATTAGGTTGCGTTACCGGGAAACCGGTTTCGCAAGGCGGTGTACGTGGACGAAGGGAAGCTACAGGCCTTGGTGTTTTTTATGGCATCCGCGAAGTATGCCACATGAAAGATATTATGGACAAGTTAAGGATGAGTATGGGTGTAGAAGGAAAAACGGTTGTAGTACAGGGCCTCGGTAACGTTGGCTACCATGCTGCAAAATTTTTCCGTGAGGGCGGAGCGAAAGTTATTGCATTAGCAGAATTTGAAGGTGCAATTACAAATCCCGATGGGTTGAATGAAGAAGAAGTTTTTCAGCATAGAAAGAAAACAGGATCGATATTGAACTTCCCCGGCGCAACAAACATTGCAAAGTCAACAGATGCATTGGAATTGCAGTGTGATATCTTAATTCCTGCTGCATTGGAAAATGTTATCAACGGAGACAACGCACCAAAAGTAAAAGCTAAAATAATCGGCGAAGCTGCCAACGGGCCTTTAACGCCGGAAGCTGATGAAATTTTTATTAAGAAAGGCGTGCTTGTTGTTCCGGATATGTACCTGAATGCAGGTGGAGTAACCGTTTCCTATTTTGAATGGCTGAAAAACCTTAGCCATGTACGTTATGGGCGTATGGAAAAACGGTTTACGGAAAATATGAACGCACATATCCTTAGCCAGATAGAAGAACTGACCGGCAAAGAAGTGAGTGCAAAAGAAAAACAATTCATCCTGCATGGTGCCGATGAAGTTGACCTGGTGTATAGCGGATTGGAAGAAACGATGATAGCTGCCACACGCGAGATCATGGATTGCTGGAAAGCCAATCCTTCAATACCGGATATGCGCACAGCTGCTTATGTTGTTGCCATCAACAAAGTAGGTACTGCGTATGCAGAGTTGGGAATATTTCCGTAAGCAAGCTGGTCTGACCGTCCCGGCTGACCAATCCTGCACTACCGTTGAACGGAGCGTCGCAACGATGTTCAACCGGAGTTACTGAAGCTGGTTAACAAAAGAAAAAACTAAAATTTAAAAAGCTAAAAACTAAATAATTGAAATCCCGTTTGCAGATTGTGAACGGGATTTCAATTTTCGGTTATACGTGAACGTTAATTATTCAACCTCATCCCATCCCTCTCCACCGGAGAGAGGCTTTCAGACTCTGATAATATTATTCGTCGTAGGTTGGCAAGACGGGGATTTGTTCAAAATCAATTGCGCCTTTTACATAAGCGAAACATTCTTTGCCATTTGTTACTACAAGATATTTCACAGGAACTGCAATATTATAATGGAGCACCTGCCATAATACAACTTTGTCCACAGCGATAGATGGCGCTTTACATTCGATCATCATCCAGGGTTTTGCAGCGCTGTCGAATACTAATATGTCGAAACGTTTGGTAAGCTCGCCTAATTTTATTTTTCGTTCGATGGCGATATATGAAGATGGATATTTTTTTACCTCAACGAGATAGCGGACAAAATTCTGACGCACCCATTCTTCGGGAGTAAGACGGATCCATTGCTTTCGCAATTCGTCAAAAATAAATTCTTTGCCGGCTTCTTCTTCTTTGATCTTGTAAGGATAATTGGGATAGTAGATTTTGATCATGAGCAAAAAAACTATTTGTAAATTTACAGAATGAATTGACAAGATCAGGAGACATTAAAACAAAATTCTGTTTATGAAGAGCAAAGATGAAATTGTAAAAAACTGGCTGCCTCGTTACACGGGTGAAAAATTAGACAACTTCGGCGAATATATTTTGCTGACCAATTTTGACAACTATGTGCATCTGTTTGCTGAATGGCACAATGTGGAAGTGAGGGGCATGGATAAACCGATGCAATGCGCAACTGCCGGCGACATCAGCATCATTAATTTTGGAATGGGCAGCCCTACTGCAGCGACTATTATGGACTTGCTTACTGCAATTGAGCCTAAAGCTGTTTTGTTCCTGGGCAAATGTGGCGGTTTGAAAAAAAGAAATAAGATCGGTGACCTGATCTTACCTATCGCAGCCATTCGCGGTGAAGGAACTTCGAATGACTATTTTCCACCGGAAGTACCTGCGTTGCCTGCGTTTGCACTGCAGAAAGCGATATCAACAACAATCCGCGATTATGCTGTTGATTACTGGACAGGAACAGTCTACACAACAAATCGCCGCGTATGGGAACACGATGAAGCGTTTAAAGAATATTTACAGAAAGTTCGTGCTTACGCAATCGATATGGAAACAGCTACTATTTTTTCGGTTGGCTTTTATAACAAGATTCCGACAGGCGCATTGTTGTTAGTGAGCGACCAACCGATGATTCCTGAAGGTGTGAAAACAGAAGAGAGCGATAAAAAAGTAACCGGTGAATTTGTGGAACGCCACATTAAGATCGGCATTGACTCGCTGAAGCAGTTAATTAATAACGGACTAACGGTGAGGCATCTGCGCTTTTAATGTGATGATGAGATAATTTGAAAATGTGATAATGCCTCGATTGTAATTTTTCTTATAGTAAGCCAATTTACTTTATATACCGGGAGTTTATGATTATTATGATGAAACTGAATATAAGAATTTTCAAATTCATCAATCATCATCATTATTACGGTTCATGTAATATTCATTATCGAGATAGAAAGAAGCAGAGCTTCTGTGCTTCGAAAAGATAAGCCGCTTTAATTGTTTATTGAATTGTTCCATTACCGGTTCATCAGCCTTTAATTTTTTATTGGTGAATTTTACCAGGTCGTCATTAGTACCCGCATCTTTGCCGTTTGCAGGTTGTAAACCGCTTATGCCCATCTGCCAGTCGTCGTCTTTATTCATTTTGTATCTGAAGAAAAAAACATACCCTTTTTCCTGCTTGAACTGGATAAGTTGTTTGTCTACATATTCAATCGCGAAAATATCCTTTGCCTGGCGGGTACCTGCCAACTGGCTCTTTGCAATTGCGAGCTGGTTAAAATATGTGCGAGGAAATTTATCTTCTTTATTAATAGCTTTTAGTTTCCTGAACAATGCCCAACGGTACTTATCATTTGCAGCAAGGTTTAGAATAGTACTGTCCGGTACTTTTTTATTGTTACGCAATAATAAAACGGCTATACCTAACCGAAGATTCGCATCTTTGCTTTGGAGTAGCTTATCGAAGAAATGCGGCACACTCGCATTCTTATCATAAAAAGGCATTAACACAACAGCATAATTTTCCAGGTCGCTGTAATCATCATCATTACTTTTTTCTGCATCTGAATATTGTGATGTACTATTATCGTCATCGTTTTTCTGGAGTTGCTGTTCATCACGTGCCTGCTGCTTTTTCAACTGTATTTTGGCATCAAACAACAGTTTGCTGAAATATGAATCATAATCGTTTGCTTTCAGGTAACCGCTATCTACCAACGTAGTCAGTAATCCCTGCACGTTATCTTTATAATCATCCACAGACATCAATTGCATTAAATCAGGAAACAAAGAACGGGTTAATGCCAGCGAATCATTCAGGTCCTGGAAGAGGTAACTGTAATCAGATGAATTATCAAACACAGGCGGATCCTGCATGATCATTGTTTTGAATAATTCGTAAGATTCTTTTGTTTTTAATTTGGCAAGCGCCCTTAACACCGCATTCTGAAATGTGCTGGTATCTGCAGTTTTTTCATAAATATTTTTCAATCCCGCAATTACTTGTTTTACAACCGGGGAATCGCTGATATAACCAAGCTCATTGATCAGCTTTACTTTGGTGGCAAAATAATCTTTGTCGTTATACTGCAAAGATGAAATTGCTTTTAGTAATAGCGGAACCCCTTTTGCCCCGAAATACACATTCGGGATCGCATCTTTTGCTTTCTTGCTTGTTGCAGAATCTTTGCTATAAAAATCTTTGAAAAAAATATCGAGTTTGTTTTCAAAAACAGGATTACCAGAGCGCTTTTCTGTTGGCTTAATGCTTTTATAAAACCGGTTAATGAATTCGCTCTTGTCAGGAAGTGAATCATCCAGGCTCATCACACGGTAAAGCTTATTATCTTTTAAAAAAATCCAGTTGGTGATCAGCCGCGATGAATTGGTATCTGCAAAAATGTATTTCACGCCATACACCGAATCGTTGAATCTAAAGAGTTGTTTGTTTTTTATAATGAAATCCTGCCTGATTTTTTTCTCATTGGTTTCATCATTCCAGAACCAGAGGGAATCTTTCGGATAATAATATTTCGGAAAAGTTTGCACGGAAACATATACGGCTTCTCCGGTTGAATCATCCTGGAACAATGCCGTTTTATTTCGCGGCCAGTAATTATTATAATCAGGAATAGAATTCAGGAATTCCTCACTCGTACTTCTTTCTACAATACTTCTAACATTAACATCAATATCCGGAACAACAGGGGTTTGCACTTTAATATTCACAAACGTGTCGATGTAATTTTTAAACCCGGAATAAGTGTATGGTGCTAATGAGAACGAATCAAAAAACGGGGAAAACGGTTTTTCTTTATGCTTTGTGTGAACAGCCAGCAAAAAATATTGCGGGCCATCTAACAGGAATTTTGCCTTGATGTAAGAACCATCCTTCAGTAAATACAAGGCATCAAGCGATGGATAGCCTTTAAATAAACTTTGGCTTTTTGAAAGTTGCTTATCTACATAATCCGATAAATGAAAACTTTCTTCCATCAGATTCAGGTCAAAACTATCCTCTTCCAAAAAACGATAGTTTTGAATAGTGCGTTTCCAAACAAGATAGGCATCACCGTTAGTTGAATCATACGACTCATATTCCCATCTCGGAACCCCATCAAAGCCGGTATTATCTTTATTTTGAAAAGGCTGTTGCGGAAAGCGGACCCAAAACCCTCCCCTATCCGGGGAAAAATTTACCCAGTCATTCCCCGCATCACGTTTTACAGAAATGGAATTAAAAAACAGGTCTGCTTCTTTTCCATCTATATAGGCTCCTGTTCCACTCATTTTAAAAACCAGCACTTCAAACGGTGTAACCAAAATATTATAACGTTGAAGATCGCCACGGCGCGTTTTGTTGGTAATATCAAATCCTTTGCAACCATTTTTTATGATAGTAGTTTTCTTAATAATTTTTCCGGGGATGTTTTCATACAAAAGGCTATCAACTTTTTTCAACACCACATCTTCATTATTTCCGATAGCGGCACTATGCGTTTTAACCCGGCTCACCATATAATAGGTGCCGTTGCTCATATCTGCGTACTGCCATGAATCATTGAAACGGCCGTCAGCACGTTTATATAATTTGCCCGGTGCCTGCACAGAAAAACGCCCATCATCCGAAATAAACGAAGAAAAAGTTACAGGCACTTTTACTTTTTCAATATCATCACGCAGTTGCGAATCTTTATCCTGCATGCTGATGGGGCGAAGCACATATCCTTTTTTTCGAAGCAATTCTATCACTCCTCTTTTTCCCGGCAAATGCGCAGCACCAACACCTACGAACAAAGAATGTTTTTTCACAATGCTGTCGATGGAATTTGCCTGTATTTCGTTTCGTTTGTAGAGAAACTTTTCCATGTATGCGTCTGAAGTCTGCATTAATTTTTCCAAAGAATCCAACAAATCGAGATCGCCTTTGCGATACGCTTCCTGTGTCTTTTTTTCAATTTCATAAATTGATTCTCCATCCGTGTCCGTCGTTCTTTTTTTCTTATCCTTCATCATATCCTGGGTTGCTTCCAGGATCAGTTTTTCCGTCTCAAAATAATTCTCAACACCGGTAGCTTGTTTGCCAAATCTTTTTCCTGTTTGATAGATGTATAAATCGAGATATGTGTCTTCCTCAAAATCTGCACGTGGCTGAACTGTTCTGTACAACAACCCATTTATGATCGTAGGCTCTTCGCTTAAGGCAGCCCTTAATTTCTCCTCATATTTTTCAAGCTGAAAAGATTTCTCGTTCAGATAATCATTAGGTGAGCCTTGTGTATAAAACCGAAGATTTGTTTGCAGGTTTTGAAAACGAAAAAGCTGGTCCTGCCACAATTGCGGATCAAGTTCCAGCGCAACAACATCAGAATTTTTTATACCGAAATAAAATGAATCGCTCAGGTGAAAAACCATTTTGCTGCTCACATGCATGGTTCCAAAAAGATAGGAAGGCTTTTTGAGCCCATTGCCTGTGATCTCCCATAACAAAGTCGGGTATTTCTTTTCCGGTTTTTTCTGTGCCTGGAGGGGGTGTATGGTTAAGAAAAATACGATCGGTAATAGGGCGCAACGCATAAAAATCACTCTCATCTTAAAGAATATGGGTTGTTATGAAGATGCATAAAAGACGGGAAATCATAAAAATTATTTTGTTATTCCTCCATATTCGGTATTTTTTTTAATATTTCAGCTATGATGCACAACTCCTAATGCTTAACGCGGAACGCTTTGCAGTTGCTTTTAGCTTAATGCGTTCGGCATTCAGCGTAGCAATCTGAATTTTTATTTCGCTTTTTGCGGCGCTTGCATTACCTTTGCACGCTTAAAAATCATGCCGTAACATGATACCAAATCGGGTGCCGTAAGACCTGGTTTGAACCCGGAGAAATCTCCGTGTATCCCTCGCCTACCACCTTAGGTGTCATGTGACGATCGTTTAAAATTTAAATAGCACATGAAGTTATCACAGTTCAGGTTCGACCTACCCCTTAATCTTATCGCCCAGCACCCAGCCAAAAAAAGAGAAGACAGCCGAATGATGGTTGTTCACCGGCAAACCGGGCAAATTGAAAACAAACATTTCCGCGACATATTGGATTATTTTGATGATAAGGACGCATTCGTTGTAAACAACACCAAAGTGTTTCCCGCACGTATGTATGGACGCAAAGAAAAAACCGGTGCGAAGATCGAAGTCTTTTTATTGCGTGAACTGAATAAACCAAACCGCTTGTGGGATGTGATCGTTGATCCTGCAAGAAAGATCCGCGTAGGAAATAAATTATATTTCGGTGAGGCTGACGAATTGGTTGCTGAAGTAATCGATAATACTACAAGCCGTGGCCGTACCATTCGTTTTTTGTGGGATGGAACTGATGATGAGTTCAGGCAGATGCTTGAATTTTTGGGAGAAACGCCGCTTCCGAAATACATCAAGCGCAAACCGGATGAGGAAGATAAAGAACGTTATCAAACTGTTTATGCAAAACATGAAGGGGCTGTTGCTGCACCTACCGCAGGTTTGCATTTCAGCAAAGAACTGATCAAACGTTTAGAGATAAAAGGTATCCGTTTTGCAGAAGTTACGTTGCACACGGGTCTGGGAACTTTCCGCCCGATTGAAGTAGAAGACCTCAGCAAACACAAAATGGATGCAGAATATTACAACATTGATGAAGAAGCTTGCCGCATTGTAAACAAAGCAAGGACCACCAATCATCGTGTTTGTTCGGTAGGTACAACAACCATGCGTGCCATTGAATCTTCTTTCACAGCAGAAAAATTATTGAAACCTTCCGAAGGCTGGACAAATGCATTTATTCATCCTCCTTATACATTTAATATCGCCGACGCATTGATCACAAATTTTCATTTGCCAAAAACAAGTTTGCTGATCATGACATGTGCATTTGCAGGTTATGATCTAACGATGGAAGCCTACAAAAAAGCGATCAAAGACAAGTACCGTTTTTTCAGTTATGGCGACGCAATGCTCGTGATCTAAGATTTTATATAGAGAAGAATTAAAAGCGCTTTCATAAGGCGCTTTTTTTATTTGTAAAATTTATCAATCAATCTGTGAATCGGTGGCTGATTCTTTCGCCACGAAGAACCGAAACACAGAAAAAAATTCTTAAGTAATTTAATTCTGTGCTTCTGAGTTTCAGCGGCACAGTCATTCAATCTGTGAATCTGTGGCGATTTTTTTGCCACAGATTCACCGATTGTTTTAAGTAAAATTGGTTTGGGTTATTTTCGTTATTTTACTTTTTCAAATTCTACTGCTATATGAAAAAAATAATATTGATTTTTATTTTCTGCAATTTTTGCCAGATGATTTTTTCGCAAACAGTATTACCGCTTTATAAAGACGGTATCCCAAACTCAAAACCGGTTAAGAATGAAGAGAAATCAGAATATACATCCGACTCTCATATTCTTATTATCAGCAAGGTTACCCAACCCACGCTTACCGTATTTCTTCCTGAAAAAGCAAAAGCAACAGGTGCTGCAGTGGTGATCTGTCCCGGTGGCGGATATGCCGTACTTGCGGCTAGCCATGAGGGTTATGACGTGGCAAAAAAATTAAATGAATCTGGCGTTGCAGCTTTTGTTGTAAAGTACAGGATACCAGACGACCAAAGTATGATCAATAAAGAAATTGGCCCGTTGCAGGACGCACAACGTGCAATTCAATTGGTGCGGATGAATGCCAAAGAATGGGGAGTTGACCCCAACCGCGTTGGCATCATGGGATTTTCTGCAGGCGGGCATCTCGCATCTACCGCAGCAACACATTTCAATAATGTAACAATAGAAAATAAAACGAACATTAACCTACGCCCTGATTTTGCGATCCTCATTTATCCTGTCATCAGTTTCAGCGACAGTATTGGTCATATTGGTTCACGCGATAACCTGATCAGAAAAAACCCTTCTGCGGAAAAAATTAAAGAATACTCGAATGAATTGCAGGTGACAGAAAAAACCCCGCCATCATTTTTAGTGCATGCCGCCGATGATGATGTTGTAAATGTAGAAAACAGTATTCATTTTTTTGAAGCATTGCAAAGGAATCATGTGCTGTCGGAGATGCATATTTTCCCAAAGGGCGGACACGGTTTCGGGATGCATAATCCTACCACCAAAACCCGGTGGATGGAATTACTGAAAAACTGGATGGATGCAAACGGCTGGCTGAAAAAATAAGATCATTCTTCTTTTGGCCAATAATCAAGTGGCAAGAGGTTTGCTAATTTTTGGGAACGTGCCCAATTCCCCATGGTAAATATTTCCAATGGGGAATTATAATACCCGTTTTCTTCAATCTGCACCGGCGCAGGGGTTAGTAAATAAATTGTTGACCGCTGAACATCTGTATCTATTTTTCTTCGCTTACGGTAAATAATGGAAAGTTTTCCTGTAAAAAAGAATTCTTTTCCTTGATCATCATTTGATGTGACAAGGTCTGCTGAAGAAAGCACCACGTTAGCACCTACAGAATCCGGTTGTTTCAATATCTTTTTAAAATACCTGACAGAGTCTTCCGGAAATTCATCATTCTTCGTTTGTGCATCTGCGCTATACTTCTGCCGAACGCGCAGTTTTTCCGCATTAGGTACCTTCATATTTTTTCTTATTTCAAAACCTTCCTGGTTGAACTGGTCACCACGTGTAATGTCGCCGGTATACAGGCAACGTACAAAATGCATGATGGATCCCAAATAAGCATCTTTCCGGTTTTTCTGCCACTCCAATTGCTGGTTAAATGATTTTGACGGCATATCACTGAACAACGGATAGCCGGAGTAGATACTGGTATGCGAATCCATATCAGCAGAAAAATCTTCCAGTTTAAATTTAATGATATAACCAAGCGCTTTATTTTCTATAACTATTGGTTCATCTGCAACAGCGGTAAGCAATTCTTTTTTGGTTGAATAACGAAACCGGACCACCTCTTTGTTTAGTATTTTACATTGGCTTGCAAATTCTGTTGTACCGATAAGGTTTTCAATAAAAGTTTGTCCCCATGTTTCCCATCCGTCTTTCAAAAAAGGCTCCACTACTACAGTGGATAAGCCTGTTGTTTTTTGTTTCAGGCGGATGTTTAGTGTAAGAGGCAATTGGCTTGTTGAAAATAAAGAAGTATATGTTTCATACCCGATGCTTGATACAACGATCTGATATTTTCCAGGCGAAAAATTGGCCAGTTCAAATTCACCGGAAGCGTTGGTAGTAGTGCCTTTTGACGTATTATCAATAAACACGCTGCAATTTGCAATTGGCGAAGCGTCGGCATCATTCACTACTTTTCCTTTGATTGTTTTTGAAGATTGTGCAACTGAAAAACTATGTACACCAATTAAAATGACCAGGAAAATAATTTTATGAAAGAAAAAAAACAATGGCTTCATGATAAAATTTTTACAGGATATGAAACAGGTTGACATAATTGAGTTTGACAAAAAAATAAACTGCTATCAAATATGTTCAATTTATAAAATTTTATAATTGATCCGGTTGGTAATCGAGCGGCAATGCATTGGCAATTTTTTCATATCTGCCCCAATAACCATTTGAAGGCAATTCCCGCGGTTGATAATAACTACCTTTGATTTCAATTTACATTGTTTATGCAGAACCGCCATCACTGTGTTCACCACTTTTCCCTTGATGAAGTTTGAAGATTATGAAAAAAGGTTCTCATAAAGAAATGATACAAATAAAAATGCAAATAAATACCTGAGCACATTTTTATTTGGAGAAGATATTGTTCTTATCTTTTTCAATAAGCAGGTATTTTTTTCTTCCTGCTGTAAGATAATATAACAGATACAATATGAAAGGCAAAATGAAAACCCATTGCAGGTAGGGCCATGTTACTGGGCCAGTGTTGCTATGCCTGTTCAGTACACTCAACACAAGTCCGATAGCGAGTAAGATATATAAAGGCCAGTAAAAACGCAATGCATTTTTTGTTCTTAGATAAACGATCTCATCCTGTTTAATATCTATTGTAAATTCCTTGCTGGAATAATACGCCAGCTTGCAATACAACTTGTGAACTCCCGGTTCAACAATAAATTCTTCGGAAGAATTATTTTTCACAGCACCCGTCTGGTTGCCGTCAATAAAAATAGTATATGGGCGCAGCCTGTTCAACCATTCCGAGCCGCGTGTGATGATGATCTTTGTTTTGTTCTCCACTGTTTTGAAAAACTAAAAGTTTAAAAAATAGAAACTAAGACAGCTGCACTGATTTCCTTTCAACACACCAACCTACTCCAATCCAAACAACCCTTTATTTAACAATTGCAAGGTTTGTGTTTTATAAGCTGATGGCACAAGCAAGGATACATTGTGTTTACTTCCGCCATAGCTCACCATGCGTACTGGAATTGGTATTAATGCATCAAATAATTTGCTCAACACATCTTTTGTTTGTGTGATCTCATTACCCACAATTGAAACGATGGTATGGTTGTCCTCAGTTTCTACTGTTCCAAAAGGCTCAAGCTCTTTTAATATTTCTTTCAGATGAACTGTACTATCGATTGTAACAGACACAGCAACTTCCGATGTGGTGATCATATCAATGGACGTGCGGTATTTTTCAAACACTTCAAATATCTTTCTTAAAAAACCATAAGCCAGCAACATGCGGCTGCTACGGATGTTTATTGCGATGATACCATCTTTTGCAGCAATTGCTTTTACACCAACAGATCCGGCTTCTTCAGTGATCAATGTGCCTTTTGCTTCAGGCTCCATGGTGTTTAATAATTTCACCGGCACTTTATAAAACTGTGCGGGCCATATAGATGCAGGATGTAAAATTTTTGCACCGAAATAAGCAAGTTCTGCCGCTTCTTCAAAACTCAACTGTTCGATTGCAACGGTTTTCTTAACAACACGCGGGTCGTTATTGTGCATGCCATCTATATCCGTCCATATTTCGCAAACTGACGCATTGATTGCTGCAGCAATCAATGAAGCACTGTAATCACTTCCGCCGCGTTTTAAATTATCCACTTCGCCGCGTGAGTTACGGCAAATGTACCCTTGTGTAATAAATAATTTTTTGTTTTTATTTTGATCCAATAGCTGACTGAGTTTCACTTTAATGCTTCCGATCTGCGGTTCATCGTGTGCATCAATGCTCATAAATTCCAATGCAGGAAGCAGCATATGGTCGATCCCCTGCTCTTCGAGATAAGTGCAGAATAATTTTGTCGATAGTAATTCACCTTGTGCAAGTATGTCTTTACTTAATGCTTCGCTGAAAGAAATTTTAAGAATGATGTTCAGAAACTCAAAATGCTCGGCAACAATTGCCTTTGCTTTTGCGTATGTTTTTTCCTTCTTCACTAACTCTTTTATGAAAGATTGATAATGCGCTTCCAGCTTATCGATCTGTTGTTTCGCTTGTTCACGTTCGCCACTTGCGATAGAGTTGCCGATTTCTACAAGTGCATTGGTGGTTCCGCTCAGCGCACTTAACACTACGATTTTAGGTTCCGCTTCTTTGGTGATCAATTCTGTAACCTGCCTCATACGTTCTGGCTTGCCAACAGACGTACCGCCAAACTTCATTATTTTCATAACACAAAAAAATTTTGGATTGCAAAGATAGGGATCAAGTATGAACTATGAGCTATGAAGTATAGGGTGAAATTATTTTACTTCGTACTTCATAGCTCATAGTTCATACTTATAACTTCACGCCAAAACGTTCTCCCAAATAGTTCAGGTCTTCCGCAACAGAATGCAGTAGCGGAATGCCGCGTTGCCGGCGCTCTGTTTCAAACTCCCTTTCCGGGTCGCCGGGAATCAAAACCTGCTCGTGTCCTTCTACCGTTTTTGCAGAGCGGAAACGTTGTATCCATTGATCCATGTGCTTCTTGAATTCTTCAGCTGGACGAAATGCATCAATACGCATCGCACCAAAAAAATGCCCGATGCCTTTTCCCGGCATGTTTTGCGGCATCGGCACATACGCCGGAAATGGCGGAACCCATGGCCCGTAATTTGCACCGCTCAATACCGCAGAGAAAATATCTACTATGGCACCGAGTGCATATCCTTTGTGGCTCCCATGCTCACGGTCACTCCCCAGCGGCAATAATGCGCCGCCGGATTTTAGTTCGTGCGGATTAGTAGAAGCGTTGCCATCTTTATCCTGTATCCAGCCCAATGGTGCTGTTTGATTTTTGCGTTGAAGAATCTCCAATTTTCCATTTGCTGCAGTTGTAGTAGCGAGGTCTGCAACAAACGCCGGTTCAACACCTGCAGGAACTGCAACACAAATCGGGTTTGTACCAAGCATACGCTCAACAGAAAAAGTTGGTGCTACTAACGCACTTGCATTCGTCATGGCAATACCAATCATATCATGTTCCAACGCTTTCATGGCATGATAGCCTGCAATGCCAAAATGATTTGAATGTTGTACGCTTACCCAACCCGTACCGACATTTTTTGCTTTTTCAATTGCAACCTGCATGGCAAACGGAGCAACAACCAAACCAAGCCCGCTATCGCCATCTACAACTGCAGTGGAGGGTGTTTCGTGAATGATCTTAATATTTGGTTTTGTATTGGCACGATGTGCTTCCCACAAACGCACATAACCTGTCAGCCTCGCAACACCATGCGAATCGATGCCTCGCAAATCAGCACTTAACAAAGTAGTGGCAGCAATCGTTGCATCTTTTTCAGAACAACCGATCTGCAAAAAAATATTTTGTGTAAACGATAATAATCTTTCGTAACTGAATAGTTGTTCCATGAAATAAAAGTGAAAAGCCAAAAATAAATAGCAATAACCATTTAATGACTATAATCTTTCAAAAATTAATTGCTGATCCAAATTTAAGACGCTCAATCTTAATTCTTCCGTTGAAGTGTGCGACGCAACGATGTTTAACCGGAGTTACTGTCGCCGGTTCAATAAATATTCGAATAAAAAATAAATGCATTCCCCCAATTGCTTGTATTGATTTACAGTTAACCCAAATCTGCAAAAACTATTCTCGAAAAAATCTAACTTTCATGTATAAACGCTAAATCGTTATACTATGAAATATTTTCTTACACTCACGCTTGCTGTGAGTTCATTTCTTTTTGCATCTTCCCAGGATATTACCGGAACATGGGCAGGTTATTTTAAGCTCAACAAACGCTACGCTCATGATGCAAGAAGCAACTATTATTCATTTGACAAAGATTCAATGTATTTACATGTTGAACTTTCGCAAAACGACCGAAAACTTACCAGCCTTTTTTATTATGGAAATAGTTTTTATAAAGAATCTCCAATTGTGGTTTACAAAGCATTTGGATTTTCAGACAAGAAAAAGCCGCTGGATTTTTTTAAGATTTTGGCTGATGGCGTTATTGAAGACAACATCAAAAGGCAGGTTGGTGCTTCATTCATTCGTATGTTTTAAGCCACCTGCACGAAGTGAGGCGATGACGGATATTTATATGGCAATTTGTATGATTACTCCGGCAATCGCTGGGTTTACTCGATTAAAAGAATAAGTACGGTGATAAGTTCCAGGCTGTAGCAAATGTCGGGCAAAGAAAAAAAGATAATTAATATTTCCGTTTTGCATTAACTTGAAAATGTATGACCCCAAAATTGTCCCTGGCTTTTCTCTTGTCAGTTTTACAATATTTTTCTTTTGCGCAATCACAGGATATTGACAAAACAATTTCGGTCGATAACCGAGAAAGGCAATTCTTAATTCATCTTCCGCCTTCGTTCAAAACCAAAAAATCATTGCCTGTAATTTTTGCTTTTCATGGCGGCGGCGGTGAATACAAAAAAACAATCCGTTATTATAACCTCACCGGTCTTGCTGATGAAAACGGGTACATTGTTGTTTACCCGAATGCAATCAACAAAGCGTGGAGCATGCATGGCGTAAGCAGCCGTGTAAAAAATATTGACAACAATGTTGACGATGTAAAATTTATTTCAACACTGCTCGATTACCTTATTGCAAATTATAAAGCAGACAACAAGCATGTATTTTGCACCGGCATTTCACGCGGCGGCATTTTCAGTTTGTTCCTTGCATGGCAATTATCAGATCGCATAACCGCCATTGCACCTGTATGTGCAAGTATCCCGCAGGCGATCAGTACTATGTATTCTTTCAAACATCCTACGCCTGTATTATTGATCAACGGAACGGAAGACCCATTGATCAGTTATAATGGTGGCGCAGGAAAATTTAACGGAAGAAATGAAGGAAGCGAAACTGCGAACATGATGCCAACAGAAGAACTCATCAGTAAGATCAAACAGCTGAATAATTGCACATCGAATGCTGTTGTAACCAATTTACCGGATAATGATCAGCATGATGGCTGTACTGCAACTTCATATTATTATTCATGCAATAATGCATCTGTAGAATTATTAAAAGTCATTCACGGCGGGCATACCTGGCCCGGGGGGTTTCAATATTTACCTAAAATGATTATCGGTAAAACCTGCAAAGATTTTAATGCTGAAGAAAAAATTTTTGAGTTTTTCAAAAAAATAAAATGATGGTTTATTAGCAAAAGATAATGAAAGAATATCGATTCGGTTTTACCTGAAAATCGCCCACATAATTTCTTTACATTTACCCAACACCATTTTGAAAACCGAAATGCTGCATTATGTTTTTTTCTAAAAATCATCTCCGGGTTGTTATTGTCACCTTGTTTGTTGCGGCTTCGTTGACCATAGGGGCGCAGGACAGTACAAAAACAAAATATCATGCATGGTGGGCCGACTCATTTATGCAAGCACCTAAAAAAAATGCAAAAGCAAAATTGTTGCCTGCCATCCACGTATACAAAAACAAATTTGTAAATGCGAAAGGCGATACGATATTATTCCGTGGCCTCTCGATTTCTGATCCTGACAAACTCGAACACCAGGGGCATTGGAACAAACATCATTTTGAAAAAGCAAAAGAAATGGGAACAATGCTGGTGCGCATACCCGTTCATCCTGTGGCATGGCGCGAACGTAGGCCTGTAAAATATTTACAGCTGCTGGATTCTGCAGTGGATTGGTGCACAGATCTTGGAATGTATGTGATCATCGACTGGCACAGCATTGGCAATTTAAGAATGGAATTGTTCCAGGACCCGATGTATAATACCACGCAAAAAGAAACTTACGAATTCTGGCAAACAATTTCCAAACACTTCAGCGGGAATAATACGGTAGCTTTTTATGAATTGTTCAATGAACCCACAACATACAACGGACAACTCGGAAGTATTTCCTGGAGCGAGTGGAAAAAAATGATGGAAGACATCATTCACCTTATACGTTCATTCGACAGCCAAACCATTCCGCTTGTTGCCGGTTTTGATTGGGCTTACGATCTCACCCCGATCCGCGAGGAACCTGTCAACGCAGAAAACATTGCTTACGTAACACATCCATATCCATTCAAAAGAAGCGAACCCTGGCAACCGAAATGGGAAGAAGATTTCGGGTTTGCTGCAACCCAATACCCAATCATTGCCACCGAAATAGGTTTTGATGTAAAAGCCGGCGAAACGATTGGAAAAAATCATTACGGTTATCAAATTACGAAGTATCTTGAAGAACGTGGAATAAGCTGGACAGCCTGGGTATTTGATCCTGAATGGTGGCCGCAGATGCTGAGATCGTGGAATTACGAACTAACGGACATGGGTACCTTTTTTAAGCAAGCAATGCATAAAGCCAACTGACCCCAACACTATTACCTGCATATTATTTTTATGAAAAGAATATTTGTATTGTTAATCACTCCTGCAATTATTGCAACAAATGTATTTGCACAGGACAGCACTATAATAATTCCTTTATGGAAAAACGGCGCTCCCGGTTTTGAAAAATTAAAAGATGAACCGGAGATGGCGAAAGACTGGTGGGTTCGCAATATCAACAACCCTTCCATTACTGTTTATCTTCCGCCAAAAGAAATTGCAACAGGAGCAGCAGTAGTGATTTGTCCCGGTGGCGGATTTTTAAATATCGTGTACAACGGTGAAGGCAAAGCGCCTGCAGAATTTTTTAATAAGATCGGCGTCGCAGCATTTGTGTTGAAGTACCGCTTGTTCCGTATGGAGAATTCACCATACAAGGAAGAAAACCCGAAACAGGATATTTTCCGCGCCATGCGTTTGATAAAAAGCCGTGCAAAAGAATTTAATATAGATACATCAAGATTAGGCGTGATGGGCTTTTCAGCCGGTGGTGAAGTGGCTGGCTGGGTATCGTACCGTTACAAGGAAAATCATTTGGCAAGCAATGATGCTATTGATAAATTATCCGCACGCCCCTCATTTCAGATATTGATTTATCCCGGGCCGCTCGCAGTTCCCGATTCTGTTTATACAGATGCGCCGCCAACATTTATGCTTGCAGCAAACGGCGATGATTGCTGTTCCGAACCACTTATCAAATTAGTGCAGATGCACCGCAAATCAAAAGTGCCCGTTGAAATGCATTTGTATGAAAAAGGCGCACATGCATTTAATATGGGAACACGTTCCGAGTTCATCACGTTAAAAACCTGGCCGCAACGAATGGCTGACTGGATGACAGATAACGGCTGGTTGAAGAAATGAGGGATATTTATTTCCCCGACGACAGAATTACTATTAAACATTCTTGCCTTCGATTCTTCCGGTGGAAGAATCGCACTCTTGTACTTTAACAACTCTATTCAGCAATGTGCAACTTATCGATAAAACGTAACTTCCATTCGTTCCTGTTTTCTGCTCCTTATTTATAATTTTTTATTTCTTATTTTCAAAGCTTTCTTTCTCCTAAATTCAATATTTTGCATACTCTAAAAATGCAACCATGCAGAAACGATTGCTACTTTTTCATTTCTTATTTTTTATTTCTTATTTCTTATTTTCCCAGGATCCCTGGAAAATCAGTGCCGATAAAATCGATCCGTCAAATTATTACGGAGTTACTGTTGCTAATGGAATGATCGGCATTGTATCATCTCCTGAACCATTCAAAGTAAAAGATGTAGTGCTTGCCGGCGCTTATGATTTATATGGCAGGGGAAGGGTGAGCAATTTCCTGCGCAGTTTCAATTTGCTGAATATGAAATTAAGTGTAGATGACCGCGAGATTTCACGCAAAGATATTTCGAATATGAAACAGGAACTGGATATGCATCACGCCAGTTTCACCACTTCATTTGATTATGCTGATAAAGCAACCGTTTCTTATACTTACTATGCATTGCGCCATTTGCCATTTACCGTGTTGATGGATATTTCCGTTACTGCAAAAAAAGATATCGAGATCACCGGTTCAAGTGTAATGGAAGCACCGGATGCATTAAGGGATGTACAGAATTATTATAACGAGATCGACAGGCCGCATGTGTTGCTGAGTTTGCTTACATCAACTGCAAAAAGCCCTACAGGAAAATTGCTGATGTGTGCATCAACTACTTTCTTATTTAGTGAAGCACATGGGCAAGAGCCGCGTGTGATCCATGAAATGTGGGACAACAATATGCACCTGATGAAATTCCGTAAAAAAATCAAAGCAGGAGAAACCTACCATTTCTCCATTGCAGGTTCTTCCATTACTTCTGCGCAACATGAAGATGCTTTGAACGAAGCAGAGCGCCTCACCATTTTTGCAAAATTACAAGGGCGGGACAGGCTCATAGAATTTCATGACAAAGCCTGGGACGAATTATGGAAAAGTGATATTGTTATTAACGGTGATGCACAAGCTCAGCAGGATGTACATAGCATGATGTACCATCTTTATTCATTTGTACGCGAAGGTACAAATTACAGCCCGTCGCCAATGGGGTTAAGCGGTTTGGGTTATAACGGCCATGTTTTCTGGGATGCCGATCTGTGGATGTTCCCTGCGTTGCTCGTACTTCACCCCGAACTTGCAAAATCGCTTATTGATTACCGTTATGAACGTTTGGAAGAAGCTAAACGCAACGCATTCTCCCACGGTTATAAAGGTGCTATGTACCCCTGGGAAAGTGCAGGTACGGGTGTAGAAGAAACGCCGGTGTGGGCACTGAGCGGGCCGTTCGAACATCATATTACCGCAGATGTGGCACTTGCCGCATGGCAATACTATTGCGTTACACAGGATAAAAACTGGCTGAAAGAAAAAGGCTGGCCGATACTCTCCGCAACAGCAGATTTCTGGTCTTCACGCGTAGAAAGAAATGGGGCCGGACACTATGATATCAACAATGTTGTTGCTGCAGATGAGTGGGCGGAAAATGTAGACAACAATGCATTTACAAATGCCGCGGCAAAAGCCAATTTGCAAAATGCAACAGCAGCTGCAAAAATCCTAGGCATTAACCCCGACCCGGATTGGATGAACGTTGCGAATAATATCCCTGTTTTAAAAATGGATGATGGCGTCACAAAAGAACATGCGGCTTATCACGGCGAAGGCATCAAACAGGCAGATGTAAATCTTTTGGCATATCCGCTGAAAGAAATCACTAACCCAGCACAGGTCAGAAAAGACCTTGAGTTTTACGAAACTCGTATTCCAAATGAAGGGACACCTGCAATGACGCAAGCTGTTTTTGCATTATTATATTCAAGGCTTGGCAATGGCGAAAAAGCATTTCATTTTTTTAATGATGCCTATCAGCCTAATCTCAACCCTCCATTCCGCGTTATTGCAGAAACCAAAGGTGGAACAAATCCATACTTTGCAACCGGCGCCGGTGGCGTGCTGCAGGCAATGCTGATGGGTTTTGGCGGATTGGAAATCACTGAAAAAGGCATCACGCAGGTTAAATCTTCACTGCCCGCAAAATGGAAGAGCCTTTCATTAACAGGTATCGGTATGGAAAAGAAAAATTATTCAATTAAATAAAATTTATTAATTTGTCGGCGATTGAGAAAAGTTGCATCCATATTACTGCTTGGGTTATTACTGTTTAACTGGGTTGGTTTCCGCCTTTATTCTTCTTATATGGAAGAAAAAGCTAACCGTCAATTAGAGGCGCAGTTAGACAATGACAACTACGATGAGTCTCAACTGATCACGGTAAAAGTTCCCGCAGGGCACCTTTCATCTTACACATTATCCACAAAATTTGAGCGTGTTGATGGGCAGGTTGAGGTAAACGGCGTTCTTTATAAATATGTAAAACGCAGGGTTTTCAATGACACTATAGAAATGTTGTGTATCCCCAACCATCAGGCCATGAAAGTGCAGACAGCAAAAGAAAATTTCTTTAAGCTGGTGAACGACCTGCAGCACGACGGACAAAGCAAAAAAGGGGATTCACATTCCAATTCTTCTAAAAGTTTTTCACCTGATTATAACGTGAATGAATATTCATTCACTTTGCATAATATAGTTCAAAACATTTTCAAAGGATACTATTCCTTCGCAGAAAATCTTTCTTCTGTTTATTCTCTCACCGCTGAGCAACCTCCGGAGCATTGCTGATCAATTTTACTTTCCCTTATTGGGGAGTAAAACAACCATGCTGTTCATTTCATGTCTAAGGATGAATCGGAGATTCCGGCTTTTACAAAAATTAAATCATGAAAAAACTGTTGGCAATTGCGTGTATCGCAATGAGCATTATTGCTTGTAACACCAAAAAAGATTACGACAAAATTTTCAAGGACCCGGTCCTGTACTGCAAAACTGTTTACGAGTTAAATGGTGTAGTAATGGGAAATAATTTCAGCCCGATGGTTGCATCAAGAAATTATATGTATGCTAATGTTGCCGCATACGAAGTAATTGCAGGAGGTTATCCTGACAAATACAATTCGCTTGCAGGGCAAATACGCGGGTTAACAGAAGTTCCTAAACCGGATAAAAACAAACCGGTAAATTTTGAATTTGCTTCGTTACTGGCGTTTTGCAAACTGGGTGAGGCAGTAACCTTCCCTGCAGGAAGCATGAAGGGTTATGTTGACAGCCTTAAAAAATTAGCCGATGATCACGGCATGCCCTCAGACATGATCCAAAATTCTATAGAATATGCAGACACGGTTTCTTCTGCGATCATGAAATGGAGCCGCAAGGATAATTACGCTGAAACACGCAGTGCACCTCAATATACGGTTCTTGATTCTCCCGGGCGTTGGGTACCTACCCCTCCGGCTTATTCGCGGGCCGCAGAGCCACACTGGAGCGAAATCCGTTTATTGGTGGTTGATAGTGTGAACCAGTTCATTCCTCCTCCACCATATAAGTTTAACGTCACCGATAAAAACGCCGACTATTACAAAGAGGTGATGAAAAGTAAAAATATCGTAGACAGCCTTACTTCAGAACAGGCATTTATCGCAGATTTCTGGGACGACAATCCATTTAAATTAAATGTATCCGGCCACTTAATGTTCGGAACAAAAAAATTCTCGCCCGGTGGACACTGGATGAGTATTGTAGGAATTGCAGCAGAAAAAGCAAAAGCAGATTTTCCGGAAACCGTATATGCATATGCAAAAACAGCGATTGCATTGTTCGATGGTTTTATAGAATGCTGGAACATCAAGTACACGTACAATACAGAAAGGCCCGAAACATCAATCAACAAATACTTCGACCCGAACTGGAGGCCACATTTACAGACTCCTCCATTTCCTGAATACACATGCGGGCATTGCACTATTTCAGCATCTGCAGCAGAAGCATTAACAAGTGTGTTCGGGGACAATTTTGCGTATACTGATAGCAGTGAGTTGGATTTCGGGATTGATAAACGTTCTTACAAATCATTCAGGGATGCTGCTTACGAAACGATGAATTCACGTTTCTACGGTGGCATACATTACCAGTACTGCTGTACCCGTAGTCGGGAAATGGGAACGAAGATCGGGGAATTTGTAGTTGAAAAACTGAAAATGAAAAAAACATAACGACGGATAATCAAAACTAATAACACTGATGAAAAAATTAATTATTGCCTCTCTTTCTATAATATTGATCACACATGTAAACAAAATTTTTGCGCAAGGTTGTGTTGCTATAAGGAGTACCGGCGGAATCGGCATGCAACACGGCAATTCAGATACAGCCAGTAAATGGATATTGAATATTAACAATCGTTATTTCAGGTCATACAAACATTTCATAGGCACTGATGAACAAAAACAACGGCAAACACTTGGCACGGAAGTTATTAATCACCAATATACAATGGATATCGGCATCACACGCAATATTAACCCACGGTGGTCCATATTTGTTGATATGCCGATAGAAGATAACTCACGGTCATCCTTATACGAGCACAGTAATTTAGGAAGATTTAAAACACATTCCTTTGGCGTTGGCGACATTCGCTTCGCTGTGTACAGTTGGTTGTGGGATACGGAAAAACAGCGCAAAGGAAATATTCAACTTGGGCTGGGTATAAAATTACCAACCGGTAATTCCAATTATCTCGACTATTTCCATGTTACAGATTCTACAAAACGTTTGGGGCCTGTTGACCAATCCATTCAATTAGGTGATGGAGGTACAGGGATAACGTTTGAGTTGAACACCTTCCTGAATGTTTCCCGCCTCGTACAGCTCTACGGAAATTTTTATTATTTAAGCAACCCACGGGAAGTAAACGGGACATCCACTGCAAGGGGCGGAACTGCTTCTTCAAGTGCTGTAAAAAACGGAAGCGATGTAATGAGTGTACCTGATCAGTATATGGCGAGAGCAGGAGCAAATTTTATAATGCATCATTTTATTTTTTCTGCAGGTGTCCGGGACGAATGTTTACCCGTTCACGACCTGATCGGCGGAAGCAATGGTTTCAGAAGGCCAGGCTTCATCATTTCAGGTGAGCCGGGTGTTACTTATAACATAAAGAAAGTATCGATATATGCATTTGTTCCTGTCGCAATCGTAAGAGACCGTACGCAGAGTGTGCCTGATAAAATCACCACACAATTAACGGGAGTTAACACACACGGAGATGCTGCTTTTGCAGACTATGCTGTAAATATCGGTGCTGTCATAAAACTATAATATCAAAATCGCAAACCAAAAAAACGCTGCTATGCATTTCGTGAATCGTTACAAACAAAAACTGCTGCTGATCATTTCAGTTTGCTTCTTAATTCCTTTCGCATCAAAATCACAAACAGATATTGATGCGATCATGATGGCAAAAAATAATTTTTGCGTAGGAGGCATGTACGGACAAAGTAGTTGGAAAAATTATTGGGAAGGAACATTCAAAAGAAATAATCAGAACATCGGGACTGTTTCCACGAAAATGGTCAGTTTGATGGGCAATTATGGAATAAGCAACAGGCTCAATGTTATTGTTGGCGCACCTTATGTATGGACACACGCAACTGCTGGAACATTACATGGAATAAAAGGTATCCAGGATCTTTCACTGTGGTTGAAGTGGATGCCTGTTGAACAAAAATTGGGTAGTGGAATATTTTCTGTGTATACAATCGGCGGATTCTCCACCCCGCTGACCAATTACATTGCAGATTATCTTCCTTTATCTATTGGCTTGCACAGCACAACATTTTCAGGAAGGTTAATGGCGGATTACCAGGTGGATAATTGGTTTGCTACAGCTTCCGGAACATACACTTACCGGAACGATATTACTACCGACCGCACATCTTACTATACCACTGAACAGGTAATTAGTAATAAAATCGACATGCCTGATGTTTTTTCATACAACTTTCGTGCAGGTTATCGCAGTGATCGATTTATTGCAGAAGCAGTATTTGATAAAATGATAACGCTCGGAGGTTTCGACATCCGCAAAAATGATATGCCTTTCCCAAGTAATAAAATGATCGCTGAAATGCTTGGTGTAAATGGAAAATATAATTTTCCTTGGGTAGCAGGGCTATCCCTCACAGGAGGTGCAAGCTATACGCTCCATGGGCGAAACGTAGGACAAGCAACCATGTTCAACATTGGTGTTTTTTATATTCTTGATTTCAGCAAGAAAGCAAAATCCTCATCAAAAACATCCAAAACGAATTGATATGAAAAAGAAATTATTATTTTTTGCAACGATACTGATCATTATTATTACTATAACAAGTTCATGTAAAAAAAGCGTGACCGGCAGAACTGATAATGCGCCTGCATTAAACCCTGCGAATGAAGATGTAAATGCAGGTTCATGGAAAACAGTCTTATTAAAACGCCCTGATACATTTGCAGTAGCTGCCCCGGCTGCAACTAATTCTACGGGGTATGTTGCAGAGCTGAACGAAATAAAAGGATATCAAAAAAACCTGTCGTCCGAAGACCTTTCTGCAATAAAATACTGGAGTGCCGGGGGGGTGTTGCGTTGGAACGAGATGATGCGTGAACTGGTTGAAAAATATAATTTGGCCCCTTACCAGAATGCTGATGGAACTTACCCGATCCCAAGCTCAGCTAACCCCTTCGCATACCCGCTTTTTCCGTTTGCTAACCCTCCGTATGCAGCAAGGGCTTTTGCATACATTAGTGCTGCACAGTATGATGCATTGGTGGCTTGCTGGTATTATAAAAATTTATACAACAGGCCGAGGCCGTACCAGGTAGACTCTTTAATACAAGCTAACGTACCTAAAACTACCCTGGCTTCTTATCCATCCGAAGAAGCCGTGCTGGCTGGTGTGACTGCAGAAATGATGAAGCTGCTGTTCCCTGATGAAATCGCTAACATTCAGCAAAAATTAGAAGAACAGGAACTCGCTACAATTGAATCGGGGTCAGCAACACGCAGTGATATCAATGCCGGTGAAGCATTGGGCAGGCAGGTTGCACAGGCATTTACAGCCCGGGCCAGAACTGACAAAGCTGGCGCTTCCGTAGGTACTCCCGCAATCTGGCAAAATTTTGTTACCACAACTGAAGCAAGAAATGAAACGCCGTGGTATAGCCTTGAAACACCTGCACGCCCTCCTATGCTACCCTTGTTCGGAAATGTTACGCCGTTCTTATTTGATTCAGCAACAGTAGTTGCACTTCGTCCCGGGCCTCCTCCCTCTACGAGCAGCAGCGACATGAAGCAGGAAGTACAGGCAGCTTATGATCAGATAAAAAACCCTACCCGTGAACAAATAAGAATTGTTCAGTATTGGGCAGATGGCATTGGCACATATACTCCGCCAGGCCACTGGAACGCAATTGCAGCAGAAGATTTCATTCTTCAGAATTATAGTGAAGTTAGATGGGCAAGAAATTTTGCATTACTGAATATGGCGCTTATGGACGCAGGTATTGTTTGCTGGAACACGAAATATTATTATTTCAACCCTCGCCCTACACAAATTAACGCGAACATTAAAACATTAACAGGCATACCGAATTTCCCGTCTTATGTTTCCGGGCACTCATCATTCAGTGAAGCAGCTTCAACAATCCTTGGCTACCTGTTACCTTCAAATGCGAGTAAATATGAAGCAATGTCACAGGAAGCCGCTAAGTCGAGGTTTATATCTGGCATACACACACAGAACGATTGTAATGTCGGGCTGCAGGTTGGAAAAAGTGTAGGAAATTATGCAGTGGCACGTGCACAGGCAGATGGTGCCGATTAAGAATAAACATGGTTATTAAGCAGTCGATAAACTCCCCGCGATTCTTCGCGGGGGTTCTCTAAAAAAGAAAGAAAGAAGAAAGCGATGAATGAAATTTCAAACACAAAACAAAAAATTTATTACAGCCTTCGCATTGCAGCAGCAATGTGTTGCATAGGGCATGGAGCATTCGGCATTATTACGAAGCCCATCTGGTGCAACTATTTTGCCGTATTTGGAATCGGTCATGATCTTGCTTACCAGATGATGCCTTACGTTGGTTCAGTCGATATTTTGTTTGGGATTATTTTGCTGGTCTATCCTTTGAGAGCTATAGCAATGTGGCTTGTAGTATGGGGATTTGTAACAGCATCGCTTCGCCCGCTGTCCGGCGAACCGTTCGCAGAAATGATCGAACGTGCAGGTAACTTTGGCGCTCCGCTTACTTTATTGTTATTATGCGGCGGATGGGACAATCCAAAAAAATGGTTCACGCCTTTACGCATCAGCGAAATTAATTATGATGAGAAGAAAGCTGCTCAGATTAAATTATACCTGCGCGTTTTTGTTTTTCTTTTGCTGCTTGGTCATGGTTGGCTTAATCTCATCCATAAAAAAAGCCTGATCGATCAGTATACACATCTTGGATTTTCAAATCCGCAACTTGTTGCGCAGGTGGTAGGCATTTTTGAAGTTGTTGCTGCAGTCGCTACATTGGTTAAACCTCTTGCACCACTTTTAATATTATTTTTTATATGGAAGATGGGCAGTGAATTGTTTTATCCGCATTATGAAATATTCGAATGGATTGAACGCGGCGGCAGTTACGGTTGCCTGCTCGCATTATGGTTTGCCGTGAAAACAAATTTTATCAACGATACACTAAAAAATCTATCTAAAAATAATTTCATGCAGGGTACTGCATGATCATAAGTTTAATGGTTATAAGCAATAAAATCAACGCCCCGATTCTTCGGGGCGTTCAGCATTTATAGATGATGGTTGGAACATGAAATTTATTTTTAATTACCCAGCCACGATTGCAGTATTGAAAGCTGCATCGTATCAGTATTTTCCATTCGTGTGATAGATATTTTTTGCCTTCCGTTTGTAGTATCTGTCAGAGTATTTGCAGTTAAACCTGCATATCTGAAGTATGCATTATAATCAAGTTGTTTCGCAGTATTAACGTATTCAAAAACTCTGCTTAGAGATGTGCCTGCAACAATTTCGCATGTTTCCTGAAATTCAGCATCTGTAAAACCTCGTTTCAATTCTTTATAATATTTCCAGTATAACATCCGCATTACATCATCCAGCGATCTTTTATTTTGAGTAGCATGCCTGATTTCAAAATCAAGTATCATTCCAACCGCAGGCCCTTTATCGTAATAAGAAATATGCTTATCAGCATCATCGCCTTGCCTGCCAAAAGGCCCCTCACTCCATGTTTCATAACTCGCCTGCGCAAGTGATTCGTACAATTTTCCAGGACTATCTTCAAAAGCATTTATGCTCTTTTCAAAATTTGAAAGCAATGTTTTTTCATCAATCAATCCGGCTCTTTTTATTATCAAATATTCATAGTAAACAGAAAGTCCTTCGCTCACCCAGAGTAAGTTTGTCCTGTTTTCTTTATCATAATCAAAGGGGCCAAGTTCAAAAGGCCTTATGCGTTTCACATTATAGTGATGAAAATATTCATGCTCTAAAAAACTCATCATCTTATTCATCCCATCAGGTGTGTTCAAATCTTCTCCGCGAAATCCCACAGTAGTATTATTCAAGTGTTCAATACCTCCCCGCCCCGGGCCGATTGCAATAAATGTATATTGCTTGTATGGAATATCTCCGATTATTGAAGATGCAGCTTCCACCATTTTTTTGAGATTGGACATAAATTTAACCTTGTCAAAATTGCCAGGTTTATACCCGATAAACCTGTGCTCAATATTATTAATTCTGAATGAAGGCAATTCTTCCAGGTTACCGGCAAGTATCGGGCAATCATATAATACATCAAAGTCCGGTGCTGAAAATTCATTTTTCGTTCCTTGAACTGGTTCAAGGCCTGTAGCAGTTTTCCATTGTGTGTTCATGATTAATTTCACGCTTACAGGAGTGTTAATGTGCCTGTCTATATACAACAATGTTCCGGCAGTTATAATATAGCCATGAGTACTGTCTAAAAAGTTATTAGCCACAAATTGCTTGTCAGCAATTACATCATAACTTATTTTAAGCATTTTATTTTTTGCTGATAAAATTTTCCAGGTATTGATTTTTGGGTTGATAATACTTAATTCTTTCCCGGAATTATCTTTTACTGAAAAATTTTCTACTGCTTTTGCATAGTCCATGATCTGATAATAACCGGGCATCCATTGCGGCATTTTTAGCGTGAGTGTATCTTCAAGCCAACCACTGCAACTAAGCTCCACATGAAAATAATGCTTTGAGGTATTGGTGAGTGACAGGATATATCGCAGGTTCAGTTTTTCGTTCTGTGCTGAAGTTGTTTGAATAGATAAAGCAAGAATAATTATTGCTGCAAGGGGGAGCTTAAAAAAACCTTTCTTATACATTTTGAAATTAATTTTCAATGATGCAGATGAATAAAAGTTCAATTTATCCGAGCAACAGTTTACACTCGTTCATTAATCTTCCTTTATCGATAGCCATTGTCCCGACTTCCTCACAAACCAATCCGCCGGCTATGTTTGCTATTTCTGCCATCAGGTGAATATCTTTGGTTGAAGTAAAAACGAGAGCAGCTACAGCTATTACCGTATCTCCTGCACCGGAAACATCAGCAATATTGCGGATATGGGAAGCAATGATCTTCGATTGTTTTTCATCCTGGTAAAAAACTCCTTTTTCAGAAAGTGTGATCAGAGAAATATGATGGTGCAGTTTTTCTGCAAGTTGTTCGTGAATATTTTTTAATGAAGAAAGATTGATTTCATCAACCAACACATTCAATCCTTCTTTTACTTCCTTAAGATTTGGCTTGAAGATGTCAACATCTTTGTAAGCAAAGAAATTTTTTCGCTTTGGGTCTACGGCAACAATACATGCATGTTTTTTTGCAAATGCAATAATTTCTGTGATAACATTTTCTGTAAGCACACCTTTGTTATAATCCTCGAAGATCAATACCGATGGATGTTGCTCTTCAATATATTTTTCTATCGTTTCAATTAAATTATTTTCATCCTCTGGAGAAAGATCTTTTGTTGTTTCTGAATCCAAACGCATCATTTGCTGGTTGCGGCTTATAATGCGTGATTTATTTGTCGTAATACGATCACTACTCTTCAGCAGATACGATGTGTTGATATTATTTTCCGATAGCAATCTCTCCAGAACCATCGCATCATCATCATTACCGGTTACTGAAAAAACACTCACCGCAGCGCCGAGCGATGCAAGGTTCAACGCAACATTGCCGGCACCACCAATACGGTATTCACGTTTATCGAGTGTAACAACAGGCACCGGCGCCTCCGGTGAAATACGTTCCACATGCCCCCACCAATAGGTATCCAGCATCACATCACCAACTACTGCGACCTTACATTTTTTGAATTGCTGAAATAATTCTTCAAAATTCATAATCATAATTTTCCGGGTGCAAGATAATGTGTATTGCGAGAAGTAAGAAGTGAGATGTAAGATGTGGATTGACGTATGCCATACCTTATATTGTTTATATATTCAATAGCAATTCACAGGTACGGCATACATTTAACTTTCATCTTTTGATAATCCTGCAGCCATAAACATTACCGGTTGTTCTGCCGGTATAAGCACGAAACTCCACGGTTACAAACGATTTCCCTTTTGTTAATGATGGCGGGATGACATACTCTATATCAAAAAACTTATTCGGGTGCTCGTGTTTTAATTCTTGTGTTGCAATAACCGTATCATTGATCAGGATATCATGAATGCGGTTATTATCCCCTCCCCAATAGGTAACCAATAAGGTATTTTGCGAAGAGCTATCCGTTTTCATGATAAATGAAAAATAGCCGCCGGTATGCGCATTCCTTGATTTCTTTCCTTGTTCTTCTTCCATATACGATACTTCACTCTTCAAATTGTGATCACGCTCGGGTTGCATCTCCCCTATCCGCATGATATCAATCGTTCTGCCTTCAATATCCTTCAACAGCTTTTTCTCAGCTTCATAATCCGCTTCCCGTTTCGCCCAATCATCATTCGTAAAATAATCCCAGTAAACACTATAATAATTTTTATAAGTTGAATAGAATGGTTTCAAAATGATATCGAAAGGCTTTCCGGTATTTGCGGTTTTAAAAACAAGTGGTTGCCCCTGTACAGGTTTAACCCAATTATTAATGTCATGATCATTTGTTAATAATACCGGCACATCATGAAAATCATTTGGTTTTTTTCCTCCAAGGTCACCTGCAAGGACTAGCGGGCCGTATAAAAATGCAATACGGTTTGCATCGTCTGGTGTGTTTTCCGTATACAAGCACATAGGAATAATAATTTTTATTTTATCATTATTTTTCCATTTGCCATTCATGAGTATATAACCGTTTTCCTCACGGGAAATATCAGCTTGTTTATTATTAACGGTGATGCCTATCCCTTTTTTTGCCCACCAGGGTTTGCGGATGCGAATGGTAAATGCAGCAGGTTTCTGTGTACTTATTGAAAGGCTGACCGTGTCTGAATAAGGAAAATTTGTTTCCTGCCTGATGGCAATATTCTTTTCTTTCCAATTCAATACAGAAGGAATAAAAAGATTAACAAACAAGCTGCCATCGGTTCCTTCATAATAAATGCCTTCGGTATATTTTGAATGGTTTTCCATTCCGCTTCCTACGCAACAGGTAAATGTGTTGAACTGATCACTGAATTCTTTTTTTGTGCCCATTTGCAGCGGAACAAAATAACACATCATTCCATCTTCCGGGTTTTGGGAAGATAAGATATGATTGTATAAAGCACGTTCGTAAAAATCAGCGACCGCACTATTGGGATGCCAGCAAAACAAATGCCTCGATAGCTTGAGCATATTATATGTGTTACAGGTTTCGCAGGTGCTCTCGCTCAAATAATCGCTAAGTTTATCAGGCTCTGCGAGATATTCATGATCGCTGTTTCCGCCAATTACATAACTGTGATGATGAACGACAATATCCCAAAAATTTTCCGTGATCTTTTTATCATTCTCATCTCCTTCTACTTCATATCTTCTTGCGCAACCGATTATCTTGGGGATTTGCGTGTTGGAATGTTTTCCCGGCAACGGATCTTTTCCTGCAGCTAACGGATCAAGTATTGCTTTGTGCTGAAATTTATAAGAAAGGTCAAGATATTTTTTCTCGCCTGTAATTGAATAAATATTCACCAGCACTTCATTCATTCCGCCAAATTCACAGGCAAGCATTTTTTGCAGTTGTTCATCGTTGAGGTTTTTTAATGTCTCTCCAACCCAATCTGCCATTCTAACGGCAATGGTTAGTGCTTTTCTGCTATTGCAATAAAGATAGGCATCAACCAAACCAGCCATTAATTTGTGTACAGTGTACCAGGGCGACCATCCTCCGTTCAGATCAAAACCTGTCGTTTTAATTTCCCCTCTTTTTAGTTTTCCGAAAATGGAATCTTCGTTGGGAACAGCTCCAACGTACCCGGTCCTTCTTGCGTCCTGGCAAGCCGCAAGTTCATCTACCAGATATTTCACACGGTCCGAAAAACGCACATCACCTGTTGATGCGTACATCATAGAGCAGGCTGATAAATAATGGCCCATCGTATGTCCGGATAATCCTTCACTTTCCCATCCGCCATATACATCACCTTTTGTTGGTAGCCCTGCATTTTTATAAAATCGGTGCAACAATCTATCCGGATCAATTGACAAAAGATAAGCAGCATCTTTATCCATTGCATTTTTAAAAGGGCCATTTAGTAACCGCACATCACGAATATCAAATGCATGTGCCTGCAATGCTATTACAGGTTTAACCAGGATATGCGTATTATTATTTTCGGGTACATATGACTGTGAAAATGAAAAAAAAGAAATGCATATCAAAAAAATAATACCAGCTGATCTTTTGATTTGGGTATGCATAAAATATGTTTTATCAGGAAGGGTTCTTACGGGCGACCAACATATAATATATTGGGATACCCAACAACGTTATAATGAGCCCGGGCCAGGTATAAGAAGGTTTGTAAATAATAAGCAAAATGCAAAATCCTGTTCCCATCAAAATATATAATAATGGCAGAAATGGATAACCAAAAGCTTTATAAGGCCTCTCTATATCCGGTTGTTTTTTTCTGAGAATAAAAATACCCGCAATCGTCAGCACATAAAATGCAACCGCCACAAAGGAGATCATATCCAGCAATTGCCCATAGCTTCCGCTTAAACAAAGTATCGCAGCAACAACGCATTGCGCCCATAAGGACCATTGGGGAACCGCATTACTGTTAAGTGTTCCGGCTTTCCTGAAAAACAAACCATCCAGCGACATTGTATAATAAACACGTGCACCTGCAAGCACAAGCCCGTTGATGCAACCGAATGTGGAGATCATGATCAATATCGCAATGATCGATCTTCCTGCACTTCCAAAAATTACACTTGCTGCTTCTACAGCAAGCCGGTCTTCCTGCGGAAAAGCCACTTTATTTAATGGTAGTACATGCAGGTACATCAGGTTTGTTGTGATATAAATTACAGAAACGATCATTGTCCCCAAAAACAAACTCAACCCAACATTTCGTTTAGGGTTTTTAATTTCGCCTGCAATAAATGTTACATTGTTCCACGCATCACTACTGAATATCGAGCCGGTCATTGATGCAACAATTGCACCGAGCACCGTAACCCCTGCAATGCTTTGCCAGCCGAGTGGTTGCAACACCCCCGAAGCATCTTTATTTCCGAAATCCTGCATAGCTTTAAAACCTGTTTTCCAGTTTTCATTCCAGAAACTTTCTTTAACGAGGAAAAAACCAAAAACGATCAAACCGAATAATGCAAGCAATTTGGTAGAAGTAAATATCGTCTGAATTGTTTTTCCGGCTTTTATCCCTTTCGTATTTATATAGGTGAGAAAAACAATCACTGCTATGGATACAATTTGGGCTGCAGAAATTTTATACCCGTCCCCCATCTGAAATAAAATATTTTTTTCACTGATGGCAGGAATAAAATATGCAGTGAACCTTGCGAATGCCACACCTACTGCAGCTATAGTTGCCGTTTGTATCACTGCAAAAAAACTCCAGCCATATAAAAAACCAACCAATGGATTAAAGGCTTCTTTCAGGTATACATATTGCCCGCCGGCCTTTGGATACATAGAACTTAATTCGCCATAACTTACTGCAGCGATCACCGTCATAATACCCGTGATCACCCAAACACCGATCAATAAACCCGCACTACCCACGTGCCGGGTTATATCTGCGCTTACAATAAAAATCCCTGAGCCGATCATAGAACCAGCAACCACCATGGTTGCATCCAATAATCCAAGTGATGGTTTGAAAGATGTTGTTTGTTCTGACATAAGCAGTAGAAATATTACGGAAGATAAGAAATGAAACACGAACTTGCGCTAATTCGTGTAAAAGAAAAAGCACAGCTGCTCGCCGTGCTTTTCATATAGTGAAAACGAAGAAAATTAATTCTTCTTTTTATAAGCTGCATTCAATCCGTCGATCACATCGCTTGTAATATTGTATGCACTGTCCCTGTAATACATTGGCGAAGTCGGATCGTAGGCAAAAATGAAAGAGTAATTTTTGTTTTTGTTATAATCTGCGAGAAATGTCTCAATTCTTTTCTTAATATCCGTCATTACCATTCCGTTATTTTTCGCCAATCCTTCCTGTAATGTTTCTTTGCGTGACTGAAATGATTGTTGCATCTCTGCATATTCCTGCTGCATTTGCTGGCTTTCTGCCTGGGTTATGGCATTCCCTTTTTTTTGCCATTCTGCAACACGTTTCTGGTACTTATTCTGTAATGCATTTAACTCAGCATTTACCGCATTTTCTTTTTCTTTGGCATCCCTTTCCGCGTCCTTGTAATAGTTGTAATGCGCAGCAAGTGAATCAAGATCAAAGTACGCGATCCTGAAAGATGAAGAAGATGCAGGTGAATTTGCTTTATCAGGAACTACCCCGCTTTGCTTCGGTTGTACATTACGGTTAGATACTGAATAAACAGAATAGCCAGCCAGCGCCAAAGCCAAAACACTCAGAATTACGGGTAAATTTTTCATCAAGTTTTTGTTTGCAAATTAAACCCTTTCAGTAAAAGAAAAGTGTTAAAACAGTTGTCGGTTATCGGTTTTCAGTTGTCGGTCGACAGACGTCTTCCGAATAAGCGAAAAAATGAATTTTATACTGAAAATTAAACTCAAGACGACGACCGAAAACCGTTTGCTGATGACTGTTATTCCAGCTCCGGTAACTCCGGTTGAGCATTCTTGCGTCGCAATCCGTTCATCCGAAGTACTACTATTGAGCGCCACATTAACCGCGAAAAACACAAAGATGCGAACAGCCCATTTTCAATTATCCATTATCAATTGTCAATTCATCACATTTACAAAAAAAGCAGGAAGTTTTCACTTCCTGCTTTGTATCGTTAAACATTTTCATGTTTATTCTTCTTCATCAAACTGCATTGCTTCGCGTGTTGTTTGCAGCAATTCATATTCTTCCTTACTACCTACGATCATGTTTTCAAAATCACGCAAACCGGTACCTGCAGGTATAGGGTGGCCTGTGATCACATTCTCTTTCAATCCAAGCATATCATCTGTTTTACCCATGATCGCTGCTGACGATAACACTTTGGTAGTTTCCTGGAATGAAGCTGCAGATATCCAGCTTTGTGTTCCGAGGGAAGCTTTAGTGATACCTAATAACAACGGAGCAGATGTTGCCGGGTTTGCATCCCTGAATTCGGCAAGCTTCTTATCGTTACGGCGAAGGATAGAATTTTCTTCACGCACTTCACGCAAACTAACGATCTGGCCAGCCCTTAGCTTGGAAGATTCTCCCGGATCCGTAATCACTTTCTTATCAAAGATCCAATCGTTTTCTTCGAGGAACTCGAATTTATCAACTGTATCTTCTTCCAAAAATCTTGTATCTCCCGGATCAACGATTGTGAGTTTACGCATCATCTGGCGAACGATCACCTCGATGTGTTTATCATTGATCTTCACCCCTTGTAAACGATAAACTTCCTGGATTTCATTCACCACATATTCCTGAACAGCAAATGGCCCTTTGATAGAAAGAATATCAGCCGGCGCAGTTTGTCCGTCAGACAACTGGGCACCAGCTTTGATAAAGTCACCATCCTGTGCGAGGATCTGGCGTGTCAATGGTACAAGATATTTTTTCACCACACCATCTTTTGCTTCAACGATGATCTCACGGTTACCACGTTTGATATTTCCGAATGCAACCACACCATCAATTTCAGAAACGATAGCAGGGTTACCCGGGTTACGTGCTTCGAACAACTCTGTTACGCGAGGCAAACCACCCGTAATATCTCTCAACTTACCAAGTACGCGAGGGATTTTCACAATAACCTGTCCGGCACGTACATCATCACCTTCTTCCATAACAATGTGTGAACCTACCGGAAGGTTATATGATTTTACTTCTTTAGAACCTTCGATGTTGATCGATGGAAGTTTGGTTTTATCTTTTGTTTCGATAACCACTTTTTCACGGTGACCAGTTTGTTCGTCAGCTTCTTCACGGTAAGTGATCCCTTCTATAACTGCATCAAACTTGATAGTACCTGCAATTTCTGCAACGACTACGTTATTGAATGGGTCCCATGTGCAGATCACATCGCCTTTACTAACTTTCTGTCCGTCTTTTACATTCAATGTAGCACCGTAAGGAACGTTATTTGTGATCAGCAAACGATCATTTTTCACGTCCATTATACGCACTTCACCGGTACGACCGATTACTACATGCACTTTATCGCCTTCATTATTTTCAGTAATAACCGTTCTCAATCCATCGAACTGGATTGTGCCCTCGAATTTTGCGATCATTGTTGATTCAACAGATGCAGAACCTGCAACACCACCCACGTGGAATGTACGCAGTGTAAGCTGTGTACCCGGTTCACCAATTGACTGCGCAGCGATGATACCAACGGCATCACCTTTTTGTGCAGTATAACCAGTTGCAAGGTTTTTACCATAACATTTTACACAAGTACCACGTTTGCTTTCGCATGTTAATACTGAACGGATTTCGATCGTTTCAATTCCTGATTCTTCAATATTTTTTGCTACCTCTTCCGTGATCTCTTCGCCTGCGCGAACCAATAATTTATCAGATTGCGGATCGTACACATCATGCAATGAAGTACGTCCAAGTATTCTGTCGTATAATGGTTCAACGATATCTTCATTATCTTTCAATGCCGAAGTTGCAATACCTCTCAATGTTCCGCAATCTTCTTCTGTAATAACCACATCCTGTGCAACGTCAACCAAACGGCGTGTGAGGTATCCGGCGTCGGCTGTTTTCAACGCTGTATCGGCAAGACCTTTACGGGCACCGTGCGTAGAGATGAAGTAGTCCAATACATTCAACCCACCTTTGAAGTTTGAAAGGATTGGGTTCTCAATGATCTCACTTCCGGTAGAGCCGGATTTTCTTGGCTTGGCCATCAATCCCCTGATACCTGCAAGCTGTTTGATCTGTTGTTTAGAACCACGGGCCCCTGAATCCAACATCATGTACACAGAATTGAACCCTTGTTTATCGGAACTCAATTCGCGTATAAGGGTCTCCGTTATACGTGTGTCAACACGGCTCCAGATGTCAACGATCTGGTTGTAACGTTCGTTATTGGTGATCAAACCCATGTTATAGTTATCCCAGACTTCGTCTACTTCACCTTTTGCATTTTCCAGCAATTCTTCTTTCGTATCAGGAATGATCAGGTCATTGATATTAAATGACAAACCTCCGCGGAATGCCATGCGGAAGCCTAATTGTTTGATATCATCGAGGAATTTTGCCGTTTTAGGAACGTTCGTCCATTTGATGATATCACCGATGATCTCACGCAATGATTTTTTTGTAAGAAGTGCGTTGATGTATCCAACTTCTATCGGTACAAACTGATTGAATAATACACGTCCGACAGTTGTTTCGATGATCTTTTTATGTAATTCTCCTGCTTCATTGCGCACATTTACTTTTACTTTGATGAATGCATGAAGATCAACAGTTCCTTCATTGTAAGCGATGATCACTTCTTCAGGACTGTAAAATGCTTTTCCTTCGCCACGTACTTTTTCTTTATCGGTGGATTTTTTTCCTTTAGTAATATAATACAAGCCAAGCACCATGTCCTGTGACGGGAGGGTGATCGGAGTTCCGTTCTGCGGGTTAAGAATGTTGTGAGATGACAACATCAATAACTGTGCTTCCAAAATTGCAGCACTACTTAATGGAACGTGCACAGCCATCTGGTCACCATCGAAATCGGCGTTGAACGCTGTTGTTACCAACGGGTGCAACTGGATCGCTTTTCCTTCGATCAATTTCGGCTGGAAAGCCTGGATTGATAAACGGTGCAATGTCGGGGCACGGTTAAGCATTACAGGATGCCCTTTCAAAATATTTTCGAGGATATCCCAAACAATAGCTTCTTTTTTATCAACTAATTTTCTTGCACTCTTTACTGTTTTTACAATACCTCTTTCAATCAGTTTACGGATGATAAACGGCTTGAATAATTCAGCAGCCATATCTTTCGGTAAACCACACTCATGTATTTTTAATTCAGGTCCAACCACAATTACAGAACGGCCGGAATAGTCAACACGTTTACCAAGCAGGTTCTGACGGAAACGTCCCTGTTTTCCTTTCAGAACATCACTCAATGATTTCAATGCACGTCCGCCTTCTGCTTTAACAGCATTTGATTTACGTGAGTTATCGAACAAGCTGTCTATCGCTTCCTGCAACATACGTTTTTCATTACGTAAGATTACTTCAGGCGCTTTGATCTCCAACAAACGTTTCAAACGGTTGTTACGGATGATCACACGGCGATACAGGTCATTCAGGTCTGATGAAGCAAAACGTCCGCCATCCAGGGGAACAAGCGGGCGTAATTCCGGAGGGATTACAGGAATATATTGCATTACCATCCACTCAGGACGGTTAGTGATTCTTGAGTTTGCATCACGAAAAGCTTCCACAACGCTCAAACGTTTTAATGCATCTGCTTTACGTTGTTGTGATGTTTCGTTCGCTGCAGCATTACGCAGATCGAATGATAACTGATCAAGATCTATTCTTTGCAACAGATCATGCACAGCTTCAGCACCCATTTTCGCGATGAATTTATTTGGATCATCATCAGGCAGGTACTGGTTATCTTTTGGAAGTGCATCCAAAATATCAAGATATTCTTCTTCAGTCAACAGGTCCCCGAAATTCTGGCCTTTATCGGCACGGAGCCCCGCTTGGATCACCACAAATCTTTCATAATACACAATGGTCTCTAATTTCTTAGAGCTCATTCCCAACAAATAACCGATTTTATTAGGCAAACTTTTGAAATACCAGATGTGAACAACAGGCACAACCAGTTTGATGTGGCCCATACGTTCGCGGCGTACTTTTTTCTCGGTAACCTCAACACCACAACGGTCGCACACGATGCCTTTATAACGGATACGTTTGTACTTGCCGCAGGCACACTCATAATCTTTTACCGGGCCAAAAATCCTTTCGCAGAACAAACCGTCTCTTTCCGGCTTGTAGGTACGATAATTAATGGTTTCGGGCTTCAGTACTTCTCCATAGGATCTTTCCAAAATGGAATCGGGTGAAGCTAATCCGATAGTAATCTTTGAGAAGCTGGCTCTGGGACGATTTTCTTTTTTGATAGCCATATTACAATATGAAGTTTTAAAATGTTTTTTGGCATTTGCGTAAAAAGAATGAATTCACCCCTGTTTCAATTTACATTGGAACAGAAATAAATTATTTGAACATCAATGTTTTAGCGCTGAAATACCATGTAAAATTCCCAACTTTCCTAAATTAAGGACGGCAAAGTTAAGAATTTATCATAGAAAAACCATAATAATTAATTTATGCCAGTCCCTAAAAATTTAAGTTGTCGGATGATAGACCGATGGTCAAAAGCACTATTATTTTTCAAGCCTGTCATCTAACAACTGTCATCTGGCAACTATATAAAAAACAAGTATTAACAATGTTTAGTTCGCCTTCCCGTTTCGCTTTAAGAATTTTTCATGGATGATGTTTTGTACCGGCACATTGCGGATCTTGCTTTCCAACCAGGAAATGATATCCAAGTAAGCAAATGCCCTTGTAGCCAGCGGGTTGTTTTCTAGTTGCTTTAATTTCTCCAATAATTTTTCAAATTCTGGTTTTAGTTTGGCTGGTGAAACATGAAACGAACGGCGCAAAAAGTTAAATATCTCTTCTTCCACAACTCCCAGGTTCTCCATTTTTGCCATGAAGCGATAAACAGATTTGATCAAATATTCGAGCAGTTGAAAATTCCCAAGTTCATAATGTGCGATCAAATGAAGCAATCTTGAATAACATTGCAAATCTGTACGCAAATCAACCTTCCAGTTAATGATCCTGTTCAGGTATTCAATCGCATTTTCATAATCACCGCTGCCAAAATATAATGAGGCAATCTTATAATAAAAAACAAATATCCTGTGGCGGTCGATGAATAATCCATATTCATGTAGCTTTTCCTGGATGCCGGGAACTAATTCCAGCCCTTCTGTAAATGTACCTTCGATGAAATGTTTGTTGATTCGTGAGATGGTGAGATAGATAAATGTTTGTATGCGGTTATTGTCGTTGTGCAATACGGTGGATGAGTTGGAAAAATCTTCAAAAACTTCGAGCGTATCAATAAATTTTTTATAGTTCTGCAGGTCAAAATGCGCACCAAGCAAATTATGCAACCCTTTTATGTAATGCGCCGTTTCAATATCGATCATATTTTTTTCCCTGTCAAAAAGATCAACCCATTTTTGCGCATAACGATAGTACATTAAAAAATCCTGCCGGATAAACGCAAACCAGCAATAGCTCTGGTACAAATACAATTTTTCATAAAATCCCTCTGGTTTTTCAAGCCCCGAAGGAAGGTGCTCATCAAAAAAAAGTTGCAATGCCTTTTCATCTTTCTCGTTGCGTGCATGGCCATTTTTTATGTACCAACTATAGAGTTGTAATGAAAGATTTGATAGCCGCCCGATCATCACCAGTTTGCAATTTACTTCTTCTACTTCAAGCGCAAGCCGCTCTGCCCTGTCCTGCATGCTTCGTGTGATATGCAATCCTTCGATCTTTTTCTCAAAAAATAAAACCTGCAATAAAAAACTGAACTGGTGATTTGCTTTTGCATTTTCTTTGATGCGGTCGAGAAATTTCAGGCTTTGCAGATAAAGCCCTTTGTTATATAAAATGCGTGCATAATCCAATTGTTCGTGCAATTGCATGTCGATATTTTCTTCATTCCGGATCAACCGAAGGCTTGCAAGAATTTGTTTGTATAAGTGTGCCTTGGTGTTAGATAATTGCTGTTTGGAAAGTTTTTTATTTTTTTTGAGAAGTTGCGTTTCATCATAGATATCCATCTTATCCAAAGCATCGAATAAATGCGTGATCTTTAGGTCTTCACTGGCAGAATTACGTTTCACATAAAGCTTGAAATTCCGCTTTTCGGATTTTTCGAGAGACTTAATCAATTGAAATAATGCATCTGATGATCGGTTAGGCATCGTATTTTGAAATCTTTAAAATGCTGTACAGCAAAGGGTTTTAACAGAATTTATACAGCTTACATACTGTAAAACACCGTTGATTTTGATTTTGTTCGGTATTTGACACAGGTTAATTTCGAATGTTAGGCTGTTTGCCATGCTCAATATTACTACAAATGTAATCAGCCTGCCTTTTTTAGCAACTTTTTAAACGACAATATGCCTGAGAATCAAATTTTCATTTTCGACACAACATTACGCGACGGCGAACAGGTTCCCGGTTGTAAACTGAACACAAAAGAAAAAATTGAACTGGCATTAAAGCTGGAAGAGCTCGGAGTAGATATTATTGAGGCCGGTTTCCCTATTTCCAGCCCTGGGGATTTTCATTCTGTAGAAGAAATTTCCAAGATCATCAAAAACGCAACAGTATGCGGATTGACACGTGCCGTTGAAAAAGATATACAGGTTGCAGCAGATGCTCTTAAATATGCTAAACGTCCACGAATACATACCGGCATCGGTTCGTCTGATATTCATATCAAACACAAATTCAATACTACCCGCGAAGAGATTGTAAAACGTGCGGCAAAAGCAACAAAGTTTGCAAGAAACCTTGTCCCGGACGTTGAGTTTTTTGCAGAAGATGCAGGGCGTGCCGACAATGAATTTCTTGCACGTTTAATCGAGACCGTTATAAGTGCCGGTGCAACAGTGGTGAATATTCCGGATACAACCGGTTATTGTTTACCACATCAATATGCAGAAAAGATCGCTTACCTGGTAAACAATGTTCCGAATATTGATAAAGCGGTTATCTCCTGCCATTGCCATAACGATTTAGGATTGGCGACTGCAAATTCAATCGCAGGTATTATCGCCGGCGCAAGACAAATTGAATGTACAGTTAACGGTCTTGGTGAAAGAGCCGGAAACACTTCGATGGAAGAGTGTGTGATGATCATCAAACAACATAAAGAACTTGGGTTCTTCACTAATATAAACACACAATTACTGAACCCTGTCAGCAGGCTTGTTTCGGATACAATGCGTATGCCTGTTCAGCCAAACAAAGCAATTGTAGGCGCAAATGCGTTCTCACATTCTTCAGGAATTCACCAGGATGGATTTTTGAAAGAATCAATTACCTACGAAATAATCAATCCGGAAGAAGTTGGTGCCGGTGAATCCAAGATCGTTTTAACTGCAAGAAGCGGCAGAAGCGCACTTGCTTTCCGCCTGCAGAAAATCGGTTACGAATTCAACCGCAACGATGTTGATGTGATCTATGAAAAATTTTTAAAAGTAGCAGATACAAAAAAAGAAGTAGTGGAATCCGACCTGCATGAACTGGCGAAAGCATACATCGCATCGGTGGCGGAAGTGTGAGGCAATTGTTAGAGGAGTTGAACATTCAACACTCAACATTCAATAAACAATTTTCAAGTTAGAAACCACCCTATGAATAATAAAGTGTTTGATCTGGAAGACAGGTTAGTTGATTTTTCGTCGCGGATTATTGATGTTGTAGAAACGCTTCCGGATTCAAGAGCAGGAAACTATATAGCAGGTCAATTGATCCGATGTGGTCTCGCGCCGGCTTTATTATATGGAGAAGCACAAAGTGCCGAATCGCGAAATGACTTCATTCATAAAATGAAAATTGTGCTGAAAGAATTAAAGGAAACAAGAGTTTGTTTGAAGCTGATCAGAAAAAGAGAAATGATAAATCCAATTTCAAGGATGGATAAGTTAGGAAAAGAAAATGAAGAATTAATTGCAATTGTGTCCAAAAGTATTGACACCGCAAATAAAAATATTCGTTTAGTCAACAAGCAAGAACAATAACAAGGTTTTCTTCACTTGAACATTGTTTATTGAATGTTGAGTGTTGAATGTTTAAAAAAATAAAAATGGCTTCTAGTTTATTTGAAAAGATCTGGAACAAACACATCGTCAAAACCATCGACGGCGGCCCTTCTGTTTTATATATCGACAGACATCTCATTCATGAAGTAACAAGCCCGCAGGCTTTCAAAGGACTTGAAACAAGAGGACTGCAGGTTTTTCGTCCTAAGCAAATTGTCGCTACGGCGGATCATAATGTTCCTACCATTGATCAACATCTTCCTATCAAAGAAGAATTGTCAAGAGTGCAGGTGCAGAAATTAACAGAGAACTGCGAAAAATTCGGCATCGAATTATACGGCCTTGGCCATCCATACCAGGGAATTGTTCACGTGATCGGCCCTGAACTCGGCATCACACAACCCGGCATGACAATCGTTTGCGGCGACAGCCACACATCTACACATGGTGCATTCGGCGCAATCGCATTCGGCATTGGTACGAGCGAAGTGGAAATGGTAATGGCAACGCAATGCCTGCTGCAGATCAAACCCAAATTAATGCGCATCAATATTGATGGCGAATTGAATACCGGGGTTGTATCAAAAGATATTATTCTTTATATCATCTCAAAAATTTCCGCGGCAGGCGCAACCGGTTTTGCGGTTGAATTCGCAGGTTCAGCCATTCGTTCACTTTCGATGGAAGCACGCATGACCATCTGTAATATGAGTATAGAAATGGGCGCCCGTTGCGGCATGATCGCTCCGGATGAAACAACGTTCAATTATATGAAAGGAAAATTGTTTGCACCTAAAGGAGATGAGTGGGATGAAAAAATCGCATACTGGTCAACGTTATATAGCGATACAGATGCAAAATTTGATAAAGAAATTTTCATCGATGCAAAAGACATCGAGCCAATGATCACTTATGGAACCAATCCCGGAATGGGCGTCGGTGTAAGCGGCCATGTTCCCGCATTATCTGAGATCGATGAAAAAGAAAAACCGTCTTTCGAAAAGTCATTGCTTTATATGGGGCTTCAGCCTGGAACAGATATCAAAGGAAAGAAAGTGGATTATGTATTTATCGGAAGTTGTACCAACAGCCGCATTGAAGACCTGCGCATGGTGGCTTCCTTTGTAAAAGGAAAAAAGAAAGCAGATAATGTGGAAGTATGGATCGTTCCTGGAAGCAAACAGGTAGAAAAACAAGCCATTGAAGAAGGTATAGACAAAGTATTTGAAGAAGCCGGTTTTCATTTGCGCCAGCCGGGGTGCTCTGCATGCTTGGGGATGAATGAAGATAAAATTCCCGCAGGCAAATATTGCATTTCCACGTCAAACAGAAACTTTGAAGGAAGACAAGGACCAAATGCACGCACCATGTTGGCAAGCCCACTCACAGCAGCAGCAGCAGCGATTACCGGAGAAGTTACTGATGTAAGAGAATTAATTTAACTATAGAAATAGATTAAAATGAAAAACCTGCTACTTATTATTTTCTTTTGCGCAACTGCAATCAGTTTGCATGCACAAACATTTACCTTAAAAAGTAAAGACATCGGCGGACAAGCAACAGACAAACAAGTGTACAATGGTTTCGGTTGCACCGGCGAAAATCTTTCTCCCGAATTGTATTGGGAAAATGTTCCTGCAGGAACAAAAAGTTTTGCCGTGACTATGTACGATCCGGATGCACCAACCGGCAGCGGCTTCTGGCATTGGGTAACTTTTGATATTCCTGCGAATGTTACCGAATTAAAAACCGGCGCGGGAAATATTGCAAAAGGATTAATGCCTGCAGGTGCTATTCAAAGCAATACTGATTTCGGGCAGCCCGGTTATGGCGGTCCATGTCCACCTCCTGGCCACGGTTTTCATGAATATCGAATTACTGTTTATGCTTTGAAAACAGATAAACTTGGGCTCGATAAAAATGCAACGCCTGCTCTTGTAGGTTTCAATATTTTTTCAAACATCATCGAGAAAGCAACATTGGTAATGTATTATAAGCGGTGAGATGTCTGAACCTGGATTTATGAGATTTTAATGATTTTGAGGAAATGAGTGAATTGGTTTATAAAGAAATTACGGAAAAAATTATCGGAGCGGCAATGAAAGTTCATGCTACTCTTGGAAACGGGTTTCAGGAAGTCATTTATCAAAGAGCGCTTGCTATTGAAATGAAAAAATCTGGTTTGGTGTTTGAAAGAGAATATAATATGAAAATATTTTATAGTGGTGAAGAAATTGGAGAAAGGCGAGTTGATTTTTTTGTTGAAAATAAGATCATGGTTGAATTAAAAGTGTTGATTCAATTGGAAAACGTCCACATAGAGCAGGCAAAAAATTATTTAGAAGCATATAATATGGAAGTTGGTTTGTTAATAAATTTTGGGAATACAAGCCTTGAATTTAAACGGCTGCAAAACAAAAAATTTCAATCATCTCCATTTCATATTAATCCATAAAATCTCATAAATCCAGGTTCAGACAAATGAGCAAAAGCATAAACATAATAACATCAACAGCAGTCCCGGTAAACATCGAGAACATTGATACCGACCAGATCATTCCGGCCCGTTTCCTGAAAGCAACAAGCCGCGAAGGTTTTGGTGAAAATCTTTTCCGCGACTGGAGATATAACAGTGATGGACAACCGAAAAAAGATTTCATTCTGAACAATCCGACCTATCATGGGAAAATTTTAGTGGCTGCAAAAAATTTCGGTTGCGGATCAAGCCGCGAACATGCCGCATGGGCTATTAAAGATTATGGCTTCGATGTGGTAGTAAGCAGTTTTTTTGCAGACATCTTTAAGAACAATGCGCTTAATAATTTTCTGTTGCCGGTAACTGTAAGCGAAGATTTTTTGCAGAAGATTTTTACAGCCATCGAAAAAGATCCGGAGACTACCATTGATGTGAACCTGGAAAAACAAACGATCACATTAACATCTGCCGGCGAGCAGGAAAAATTTGATATCAACAATTATAAAAAAACCTGTTTGCTGAACGGCTACGACGATATTGATTATTTACTCAGCATAAGAGGTGAAATAGAAAATTTTGAAACCACAATCTGAACCACAATCCCTAAATCATAATCAGAAAATGACAAAAAATATTGTAGTTATCGAAGGAGATGGAATAGGCCCGGAAGTAACCCGTCAGTCAGTAAAAGTATTAAATTCGATTGCGGAACAATTCGGGCATGAGTTTAATTATTCCTATCATTTAATGGGCGCCGACGCTATAGACAAAACAGGCAATCCATTGCCAGACGAAACTATTGAAGCATCATTAAACAGTGATGCCATTTTATTTGGTGCTATCGGGCATCCTAAATATGATAATGATCCTACTGCAAAAGTGCGTCCAGAACAAGGTTTGCTGAAACTGAGAAAATCATTGCAACTGTTTGCCAACATCAGGCCGGTGAGCACCTACCCTGCTTTGCATCATCTTTCTCCGCTCAAAACAAAAAATATTGAGGATGTTGATTTCATTATCTATCGGGAATTAACAGGCGGAATTTATTTCGGTAAAAAAGAAACGGATGCAGATGGCAACCGTGCTCTTGATGATTGCACCTATACCCGCGAAGAAATTGAACGCATCGCTCATCTTGCATTTAAACAGGCACAACTCAGAAGAAAAAAATTAACGCTTGTTGATAAAGCAAATGTGCTTGAAACATCACGATTATGGAGAAAAGTGGTGAAAGAAATTGCAGCGCAATACAGCGATGTTGAATTGGATTTTTTATTTGTTGACAATGCAGCCATGCAGATTATTCTCAACCCGAAACAATTTGATGTAGTGCTCACGGAAAATATGTTCGGCGATATCATCAGCGATGAAGCGAGCGTAATCAGTGGTTCGCTTGGGTTGCTGCCGTCAGCTTCGGTAGGAAAAGGTTCAGCACTTTTTGAACCTATTCATGGTTCTTATCCGCAGGCCGCAGGAAAAGATATTGCAAACCCGCTCGGTTCCATTCTTTCAGCAGCGATGATGCTTGATCATTTTGGCTTGCATAAAGAAGCGGAGCTGGTTCGCACAGCAGTAAACTGGACATTACAAAACGGATTTGTTACCAAAGATATTGACCCGGTTAATTTTTATTTCACCTCAACGATCGGCGAACTGATCAGTGATTTTGTAGGTAATAAATTTCCGGGAGATATCAACAAGGCAAATATAGAATTGAGAAAGTCGACGATCATTTAGAAGGTATAAGGTTTAGGGTTTAAGGCTTAGGGAAAACCTTACACCTTAATTTAGTTCTTTGTTTATTCAATGGCGGTTCGTATATTCGCAATACAACAATCTATTCATGTTGAACAACAGGATCAATAATGTACTAACAACAATTACCGCAATTATTATTGTGGTGGTCATTATTATTCCTGCTATTCACGGAGGTGGTTGTTAACGTTAATTACACAGATAACATATAAACGGCCCGCCTCCAAAAAAGGCGGGTTTTTTTATTTGTCTTGTCTGAACGGGGATTTTAGAGATTTAAAGGATGAGCAGATATCGATAACGTTAATGTATAACCGAAATATAGTTTAGTAAAAATTCGCCTTAATTCGTTCAATTCGTATTTATAAATCGTAAATATTTATGCCAACATATTACAACGAAAACACCATTCTCTACCTGAATGGAGAATATGTAAAAGCTTCTGAAGCGAAGATCGACCTGTATAGCCAGTCGCTGCATTATGGTTATGCGGTGTTCGAAGGAATACGGTCATACAAGACCATTAGTGGTGCGACAAAGATCTTTAAAGAAGTGGAGCATTATGAAAGATTAAGAAGATCGGCGGAAGCTATCAACATCGGATATAAATGGGAAACGCAGGAACTTATCGATGCAACGTATGAGATATTGCAACGGAACAATTTGCAAAACGCATATATCAGGCCGTTAGTTTTTGCGCCGGCAAATATGAGTTTTACAAAAAACGAAGAATCTTTCATCACGATCGAAGTTTGGGAGATGGGAAAATTTTTGGGCGATAAACTGATCAAAGTGATGACGTCTCCTTTTGAACGTCCGAACCCGAAAGCATTTAATATGGAAGCTAAAGCGGCGGGCCATTATGTGAATTCGATCGTGGCGAGCCAGGACGCCAAAGCAAAAGGATATGATGAAGCACTATTGAATGACATAAATGGTTTTGTAGCAGAGGCTCCCGGTGCAAATGTGTTCTATGAGAAAGATGGAAAATTATATACACCGGCATTAGGAAATATTTTACCCGGCATAACAAGAGCAACCGTAATTGAAATATGTCATGAGTTGGATATTCCGGTGGAAGAAAAATTTTTCACAACGGCAGAATTGAAAAATGCAGACGCCGCTTTTTTCTGCGGAACTGCTGCAGAAGTGATCGGCTGGGAAAGTTTGGATGGAGTGAAACTAAAAAAAGACTGGAATGAAAGTGTGAGCAAAGTAATTCAGGATGCATATAAATGCAAAGTGACGGAGAAAGCTTTTGAGGTACGAGCGGTGAATGTTTAACAATAAGAAATGTGGAATTAGGAGATAGAAGCTGGGAGATAGAATTTGGGAGTGTGTGAGATAGTAATGAATGATTGCAGAGAAGACCAAAGTTCAATAGTAGCAATACCGATGAACGGACTGCGACGCAACAATGATGAAGAGTGTTGATATCGCTGGATACCAAAATAAAAATTAAAATAAGAGAGACTAAAAACTAAAAAAAAAGAAACTAAGAATTTAATGTACTGGCGACTGATAACTGTTCTCAGAAATCGTACATCTAACATCGTAAATCGTAAATATTTATGTCAGAACTGAACAAATACTCAAAAACGTTAACGCAGGATCCAACACAACCGGCAGCACAGGCAATGTATTATGCGATCGGTTTAAAAGAAGAAGATTTTAAGAAAGCACAAGTTGGCGTTGTTGCGATGGGTTGGGATGGAAATCCATGCAACATGCACTTGAATGATTTCGCAACCAAAGTAAAAGACAGCGTTAATCATGTTGACGGTTTATTGGGTTTGCGTTTTTATACGATTGGTGTGAGTGATGGAATCAGCATGGGCACGGATGGAATGCGTTACAGTTTGGTGAGCCGCGATGTTATTGCAGATAGTATTGAAACCAATGCAGGCGCTCAATATTATGATGCACTCATCACGATTCCCGGTTGCGATAAAAATATGCCAGGCTGCATAATGGCAATGGGAAGATTGAACCGTCCTTCGATTATGTTGTATGGTGGCACGATTGCCGCGGGACATTATAAAGGGGAAGAGTTGAATATCGTTTCCACATTTGAAGCATTGGGGCAAAAGATCATGGGCAACCTCGGCGAAAATGATTTCAAAGAAATTATTCGCCATGCATGTCCGGGTGCAGGCGCTTGCGGCGGCATGTACACAGCTAATACGATGGCAAGTGCTATTGAAGCATTAGGAATGAGTTTGCCTTATTCAGCAAGTAATCCGGCATTGAGTGAAGCAAAACAAAAAGAGTGTGATACGATTGGTGAAGCGATAAAATTATTGTTGGAGAAAGATATCAAACCAAAAGATATCATGACCAAAAAAGCATTTGAAAATGCTATAACAGTCATTATGGTTTTGGGTGGAAGCACCAATGCTGTATTGCATTTGATCGCGATGGCAAGAAGTGTTGATGTTGATCTGACGATTGATGATTTTCAGAAAATAAGTGATAAGACACCGATGCTTGCCGACTTTAAACCAAGTGGCAAACATCTGATGCAGGACCTTGCGAAACATGGTGGGGTTCCTTCTGTAATGAAATATTTGTTAAGCAAGGGAATGTTACATGGTGAATGTTTAACAGTTACAGGCAAAACAGTTGCGGAAAACCTGAAAGACACACCAACACTTGATTTCGAAAAACAAGACATCGTGATGCCATTGGAAAATCCATTGAAAAAAACAGGCCACTTACAAATTTTATATGGCAATCTTGCTGAAGGCGGAAGTGTTGCAAAGATCACCGGTAAAGAAGGCGAACGTTTTGAAGGAACTGCGAGAGTGTTTGATGGCGAAGCACATTTGCTGGAAGGTTTACAAAGCAAAAGAGTACATGCAGGTGACGTAGTGGTGATCAGAAATGTTGGGCCGAAAGGTGCGCCGGGAATGCCTGAAATGCTGAAACCAACCGGATTAATTATTGGCGCAGGTTTAGGAAAATCTGTTGCGTTGATTACTGACGGAAGATTCAGCGGCGGCACACACGGTTTTGTTGTGGGCCACATCACACCGGAAGCGAATGAAGGTGGTTTGATAGGATTAGTGCAGGATGATGATGTTATTGAAATCGATGCTGTCAACAATAAGCTTGTTTTAAAAGTGAGTGAAGAAGAAATTGCAAAACGCAGAGCTGCATGGAAAAAGCCAGCGCCAAAAGCGACAAAAGGCATTCTTTATAAATATGCACGTGTTGTAAAAACGGCGAGCGAAGGATGTGTTACGGATGAGGAATAGCAATTTGAGATTTTGAGATTTGATATTAAACCGAACCTATGGAATTGCAGATTATTCAGCAGAAGATATTTGAAATACGCGGGCAAAAAGTAATGCTTGATTTTGATCTGGCGGAATTGTATCACGTCGAAACAAAGGTTTTTAACCAGGCTGTAAAAAGAAATATAGAAAGCTTTCCGGAAGATTTTATGTTTCGATTGACCAAGAAAGAATGGCAAGACTTGAGGTCACAAATTGTGACCTCAAGTTCACAAGTAGATGATCCTCAAAATACTAACTGGTCACAAATTGTGACCTCAAGGCACGGAGGAGCAAGATTTTTACCCTATGCTTTTACAGAACACGGCGTGACCATGCTTGCCAGTGTTTTGAAAAGCCCGACGGCAAGAAAGATGAATATTGCAATTGTAAGAGCTTTCGTGGCTTTGCGAAAAATGGCAATACAGTACAAAGAAATTATTGCAAGCCTGGATGAATTAAAAGAAAGAATGGGTGGATATGATGCGCAACTGAACCAGATATACGAAGCATTGGAAACAATGCTCGATAAAAAAGTTGAAGAAGAAAATAAAACAGAATTGTGGAAGAACAGGGAACGCATCGGATTTAAAAAATAATTTATTATTAATAACACAGAGTTATGAGCACACTCGAACTGGCAGCAGAAAAAGCAAAAGCATCTGCAAAAAAGATAGAAAATATCAGTGGCAGCGAAGCCGTATTAAAAGCATTGATCGCTGAAAAGGTCGATACAATTTTCGGTTATCCCGGCGGCGCGATCATGCCGATCTATGATGCGTTGTATGATTACCAGGAAAAACTGAAACATATTCTCGTGCGCCACGAGCAGGGAGGCATTCATGCAGCACAAGGCTATGCTCGTTCTTCAGGAAGAGTCGGCGTGGTGTTTGCAACGAGCGGGCCTGGCGCCACAAATCTTGTAACAGGATTGGCCGATGCGCAGATCGATAGTACTCCTGTTGTTTGCATCACAGGCCAGGTATTTGCACACTTGCTCGGCACGGATGCTTTCCAGGAAACAGATGTTATCAACATAACAACTCCTGTTACCAAATGGAATTACCAGGTGACTGATGCATCCGAAATTCCATCGGTGCTTGCACGTGCTTTTTATATTGCAAAAAGCGGCAGGCCTGGACCGGTTCTTATTGATATTACAAAAAATGCACAGCTACAAAAATTCGATTATAACGGATATATAACGTGTACGCATATACGTAGTTATCGTCCAAAACCGATTGTTCGAAAAAAATATGTGGAGGAAGCAGCACAATTGATTAATGAAGCAAAAAAACCATTTGTAATTTTCGGCCAGGGAGTAATACTTGGTAAAGCCGAAAATGAATTTAAAAAGTTTATTGAAAAAGGCGGATTGCCTGCAGCCTGGACAATCATGGGCATGAGTGCAATTCCAACTGATCATCCCCTTGCAGTTGGGATGTTAGGCATGCACGGAAATTATGGCCCGAATGTGTTAACCAATGAATGTGATGTATTAATAGCAGTAGGCATGCGTTTCGATGACCGTGTAACAGGAAGATTGGATAAATATGCAAAACAAGCTAAAGTCATCCATCTCGATATTGATCCTGCAGAAATTGATAAAAATGTAAAAACAACTGTTCCTGTCTGGGGCGATTGCAAAGAAACATTACCCATGCTGACAGAACTGATTGAGAAAAAAACGCACAACGAATGGTTAAAAAAATTCCGGGAATTTCAAAAACAGGAAGAAGAAGCATGTATCACTCCGGAATTAAATCCTGCAAGCGATATTCTTACAATGGGCGAAGTGATCAAACTTATCAATGAAATCTCCAAAGGCGAAGCAATCATTGTAACCGATGTAGGACAGCACCAGATGGTAGCATGTCGTTATGCTCAATACAACGAAACAAAAAGCAATATCACTTCCGGCGGTTTGGGAACAATGGGTTTTGCATTACCTGCCGCAATCGGTGCAAAATTTGGCGCACCTAATAGAACAGTAATTGCAGTTATTGGCGATGGTGGTTTTCAAATGACATTGCAGGAACTCGGAACGATCATGCAGAGCGAAGTGGATGTAAAAATATTAATTCTCAACAATCACTTCCTGGGGATGGTTCGTCAGTGGCAGCAATTATTTCATGATAAAAGATATTCATTCGTAGATATTGAAAGTCCCGATTTTGTAACGCTTGCAAAAGCATATCATATCGACGGGCAAACTGTTTCCGAAAGAAAAGACCTGAAAGCAGCCGTGAAGAAAATGATTGAGCATAAAGGATCTTATTTGCTGGAAGTAAAAGTTGGAAAAGAAAACAACGTATTCCCGATGGTGCCACAAGGCTGTAGCGTTGCTGAGATACGATTAAAGTAAGCCTGGGCTGTATTTGAAAAGATTATTAAGATTACGAGGAAAGCGAAAATATTTATTATGAGTACAACAGTTGAACATACAAAATGGAATGCTTCCCTTTATGATAACAAACATGATTTTGTTTTCAAATACGGAGAAGATTTGGCAGATACGCTGGCACCAAAAGCCGGGGAGCGTATCCTCGATCTTGGTTGTGGAACAGGGCATCTTACAAATACATTAGCCGCATCAGGAGCAATTGTGGTAGGCATCGATAATTCACCGGAGATGATCGCGAAGGCAAAACAGGAATACCCGTCAATCGATTTCCGTGTTTTGTCAGCAACGGATTTTCATTTCGATGAAAGTTTTGATGCCGTTTTTTCAAACGCAGTATTACATTGGGTATTGGATAAAGAAGCTGCAATTGATTGCATGTATTCGAACCTGAAAAGGAACGGAAGGTTAGTATTGGAAATGGGTGGCAAAGGAAATGTAGAATCCATCATCAATGCATTGAAAAAAACCTTGCAGCGAAGAGGCTTTAATGACAATGCAGCAAAACAGGTCTGGTATTTCCCATCACTTAGCAAGTACACATCCCTGTTAGAAAAACGCGGGTTCCGGGTTACTTACGCTGCGCATTTTAACCGTGATACGGAATTAAAGGATACGGAAAACGGAGTTAAGGACTGGATAAAAATGTTTTGCAGCAGTTACCTGAAAAATGTGGATGAAACAATAGTCAATGATATATTAAAAGAAGTGCAGGATGAACTAAAACCAACACATTTCAAAAATGGCAAGTGGTATGCCGATTATAAACGATTAAGAGTAGTGGCAATAAAACCGCCAATCTCTGCTAAATAAAATTTTATATGAAACAGGAATTCACATTAACCGTTTACACGGAAAACCAGATTGGTTTATTGAACCGTATCGCAATAATTTTTTCAAGAAGAAAAATTAATATCGAAAGTTTGAATACTTCTCCGTCGGAGATTGATAGTGTACACCGCTTTACGATCGTGATCAATGAAGTGGAAGATGTGGTAAGAAAACTCTGCCGCCAGATTGAAAAACAAGTTGATGTGCTGAAAGCATATTATAACACGAACGATGAGATCATCTGGCAGGAACTTGCATTGTATAAAGTGCCGACTGAAGTAATTGCAGAAAAAGTAAAAGTAGAACGCCTGCTCCGCGAATATGGTGCAAGAGCTGTTGCCATAAGAACGGATTATATTGTTTTTGAAACTTCAGGACATCGTGAAGAAATTGAAGGTTTGATAAAAGCGTTAGAACCTTATGGGCTGATTGAATTTGTCAGGAGTGCACGTGTGGCTATTATTAAAGACAGCAAAGGTTTCCACGAAAAATTAAAAGAATACGAACAAGACCCGGGAGAAGAACTGATCGGCAATGAATATTTGGGAAAACAGGATGAAGTGTTTACGATGTGAGATGGTGAGACGGTGAATGGTCAATGGTCAATGGCGAAATACGAATATTATGAAAGTTGAAAAAACGATACCGGTACTGAGGATATTCGATTATCAGAAGGCGCTTGAATTTTATGTCGATTGGCTTGGATTCAAAGTGGAGTGGGAACACCGTTTTGAA
>JAFEAE010000017.1 GCA_018266575.1 Bacteroidota bacterium | reverse complement strand
AGAAGTGAGAAGTGAGAAGTGAGAAGTGAGAAGTGAGAAGTGAGAAGTGAGAAGTGAGAAGTGAGAAGTGAGAAGTGAGAAAAATATTATGGATTTGTAATTTAATCAGAAAGCTGAACATAAAGAAATAGTATATCGTAGATCATAAATCGTAAATATTAATTGTGGAAGTAAAACGCGACATACTCTGGAGGGTTTACCTATGTTTCCTCGGCATAGCGTTGATTTGTTTTTGCGTTTTGGGTAAAGCAATTTATATACAACGCGTTCAGGGAAGCTATTGGAAAAAACTGAGTGACAGCCTCCAGGAAAAATTCGATTCCCTTGAAGCACAACGCGGGACGATTTACAGCGAAGATGGCAGCATGCTCAGTACTTCTATCCCTTATTTTAATATCTATGTTGATTTTGGTGCTGATGGATTACATGAAAAAAACGGAAAACGTTTCAAAGAAAATCTTGACTCGTTAAGCCTATGCCTTGCCAATCTTTTTAAAGATAAAAAAGCGGTTATATATAAACGTGAGTTACAAAAAGGCTTTGATGAGGAAGACAGGTATTATTTACTTCATTCCAATATTTCCTTTGAGCAATATAAAGCGCTGCGTTCATTTCCGCTCGTAAGACTGGGAAGAAATAAAAGCGGCTTTATTCCGGAAACAGTCAGTAAACGATTAAACCCGTTCGGTTTGTTAGCAAACCGTACTATTGGCCTTGCACGGGGAAAAAAATCAAAGGCACAGAATGTTGGCCTGGAAAGAACATATGATACTGCTTTGAAAGGTATTAATGGCGGCAGATATGTCCGTTACATGGCTGCAGGCACATACATTCCTATTGAAGGCACTGAAGTGGACCCTGAAAACGGAAAAGATATTGTAACCACGATCGATGTAAACACGCAAGACATTGCTGAAAACGCATTATTAAAAGCAATGGTTGAAAATGAGGCCGAGCATGGTACATGCATTGTAATGGAAGTTGCAACAGGAAAAATAAAAGCTATTGCAAATCTTGGCAGACAAATTAATGGGGATTACATCGAAGATTACAATTACGGATTGAGTGCAACTGAACCCGGATCAACAATAAAATTGGCAACGCTTCTTTCTGTGTTGAGTGAAGGAAAAACAACACTGAGCGATATGGTCGATGTAGGATCTGCAGGAAGGGATTTCGTAGGGGTAAGAATGGTAAACGATGCAGAACGTGCACCCAAACCTATGCTCTCCGTTAAAGAATGTTTTGAGCACAGCTCGAATGTTGGCATGAGCAAACTGGCATATAAAACATTCGCAACTCAACCGGATAAATATTTAAGCTATCTCCACAAATTTCATCTTGATACCAGGACAGGGATTGATCTTATGGGTGAAGGCAGGCCGATACTTCCGAAGATCAAAAGAAATGTCGAAGGCTTGCATGCAATGGTAACAATGAGCTTCGGATATGCAATACAGATAACACCACTACAAACATTAACCCTGTATAATGCTGTTGCCAATAATGGGAAAATGATGAAACCTTATCTGGTAAACCGCATTCAAAGTTTTGGACAAACAATAAAAGAAATTCATCCACAGGTTCTCGAAGAAAAAATTGCAGACGACAATGTCATCAAAGCAGCGCAGGAATGTATGCTGGCAGTAACAACTGATGGTACAGGGAAAAAAGCATTTAAAGGTGCATTGTATCCGGTTGGCGGAAAAACAGGAACAGCACATGTTGCAGGAACTGATGATGATGGAAATAAGATCGGGTATGGTTCAGGAATTTACCAGGCATCTTTTGTAGGATATTTTCCTTTTGATAAACCGCAATACAGTTGCATCGTTGTCATCCGCACAAAAGCACATCCGAGGTTTCACATGGGTGGTGAAGTTTCTGCGCCTGTGTTCCGTGAAATTTCTGATAAGTTATTCGCATTGAATGCAGCGCATGATTCAACCGTTCCTGGTGCAGGAATTAAAAAAGACAGTGCTAATTTTTATTATGCAGGTTCCTCAAAAAATATCAGGCAGGTGATGAAAACACTTGATGTACGGTACCGGGATTCTGCAGCGAATAATGACTATGTGCGATTGTATGCAAGCAACTATCAACCGGTATTAAATAAAGAGATTGTTAGTAAACAATCTGTGCCGGATGTAAAAGGAATGGGTTTGAAAGATGCATTGTATTTACTCGAAACAATGAATATGAAAGTAGATGTGAAAGGAAAAGGAAAAGTAAAATCACAAAGCCTTCAACCGGGAACAACATTAACAAAAAACCAGGCAATCACATTACAACTGGATTAATGAACCTGCTACAGGACATATTATATAAGGTAAGCATCCGGAGCGTTCACGGCAATTTGAATATTGCTATCAACGATCTGCAAATGGATTCGCGAAAGGTTTCGCAAGGTTCTCTATTCATTGCAGTGAAAGGGGTACATGCAGATGGTCACCAGTATATTGATTCGGCAGTTGAAAAAAATGTTGCTGCAGTTGTGTGTGAAGTAATGCCATTGCAATTAAAAGAAAGCATCACATACGTACAGGTGGAAGACAGTGCTTCTGCTGCTGGATTTATTGCACATAATTTTTACGGGCAACCTTCTGAAAAAATAAAATTAGTCGGCGTTACAGGAACGAATGGCAAAACAACTATTGCAACACTCTTATATAAATTATTCACAGCGTTAGATTGTAAAGCAGGTTTATTAAGTACTGTTCAAAATCAAATCGGTGAAAAAATAATTCCGGCAACGCATACAACACCCGATGCAATTAGTTTGAACGCCTTGTTGAAAGAAATGGTTGATGCAGGATGTACGCATGCATTCATGGAAACAAGTTCACATGCTATTCATCAGCATCGTATTGCCGGGTTAAAATATGCAGGAGGCATTTTTAGTAACATCACACACGATCATCTTGATTATCATAAAACATTTGATGAATATATCCGTGTGAAGAAATCTTTTTTCGATTCATTGTCGTCAGATGCTTTTGCAATCTCAAACGCAGATGATAAAAGAGGTGCAGTGATGTTGCAAAACACAAATGCAAAAAAATATTTCTACAGCCTGAAAACAATGGCTGAATTCAAAGGGAAAATTTTAGAAAATAATCTCACCGGCCTCATCATGACAGTGAATGAGCAGGAGGTGCATTTCCGATTGATCGGCGAATTCAATGCATATAATCTACTTGCTGTGTATGGCGCTGCTATTTGTTTGGGTGAAGATAAACATGAGGTATTGCGTTGCCTGAGTGTGTTAAGTGGTGCGGAAGGAAGATTTGATTATATCGTTTCTCCCAATCAACATGTTATTGGTATTGTAGATTATGCACACACGCCGGATGCACTGATCAATGTGCTTACTACAATTCATAAATTAAGAAAAGGGCACGAACAAATTATAACGGTGGTGGGATGCGGCGGTGACCGAGACAAAACAAAACGTCCCCTTATGGCTGAGGCTGCATGCGAATACAGCGATAAAGTAATCTTCACTTCGGATAACCCTCGCAGTGAGGATCCGTTGGAAATTTTGAAAGATATGGAAACAGGGTTAGGCGCTGCTGCAAAACGAAAATATGTTTCCATTGCCGACAGGAAAGAAGCAATAGCAACAGCGGCAAATCTTGCAAATACAGAAGATATTCTTTTGATAGCGGGAAAAGGTCATGAAAAATACCAGGAAATAAAAGGGGTAAAATATCCTTTTGATGATAAGTCGGTATTGAAAGAAGTTTTTGAAGAGTTGAAGAAGTGAAATTTATTGAACAAGATTTTTTAGTTGAAATAAAACCAGGATGCTGTATCACTTATTTGAATGGCTTAAACAAACAGGGGTAAAAATACCGGGAGGAACGCTCTTTCAGTTTATCACGTTCCGGATTTTGCTGGCTGTATTGTTATCGCTGGTGATAACAATGATCTTTGGCAAACGCTTGATCAATTACCTGCGCAAAAAACAGGTAGGCGAGAGCGTTAGGGAGCTTGGATTGGCTGGTGAGCAACAGAAAAAAGGGACGCCTACAATGGGAGGCATCATCATCATTCTTGCTATTCTCATTCCAACATTATTACTCGCAAATTTGAATAAAGCCTATATCCGCCTGATGATTTTCAGCACGATTTGGCTTGGTATAATTGGTTTTATTGATGATTATCTAAAGTTGCGTGCAAAACGTTTGGCACAACAACAAGGTATCGCATATAAAAAAGGGGATAAGGACGGATTGGCAGGATGGTTTAAAATTTTGGGACAGGTTGTATTAGGAATCGTAGTTGCCTACACCTTATATTTTAATAAAAATGTTGTTGTGCAACGTGAGGCGATCGGTGCAGTGATAACACATGAGAAAGAGAAAGTAATTGGTGACACCACAATAAGGATGATCGATGGGGTTGCGCATAAATTTTACAATGTAAAAACACCGATCACAACGATACCTTTTGTAAAAACACATGAATTCAATTATTCAAAATTATTGCCGGAAGCATTACGCGACTATACATGGGTGTTATATATCATCATCGTGATCTTTATTATCACTGCCGTTTCAAATGGGGCGAATATAACAGATGGGTTAGATGGATTGGCAACGGGTGTAAGCGCGATCATCGGAACATGTTTGGGTGTGTTTGCATATACCAGCGGCAACTTCCGGTTTGCAGAATACCTTAACATCATGTATATCCCAAATTTGGGTGAACTCTCCATTTTCATCGGTGCATTGATCGGTGCATGTGTTGGTTTTCTTTGGTACAATGCTTACCCGGCACAGGTGTTCATGGGTGATACAGGAAGCCTGACATTGGGAGGAATAATTGCAGCGCTTGCTATCATCGTTCGGAAAGAATTATTGATACCGATTTTTTGCGGAGTGTTTTTGGTAGAAAATTTAAGTGTGGTGATCCAGGTTTCTTATTTCAAATACACAAAGAAAAAATATGGTGAAGGCAAAAGGATTTTTTTAATGAGCCCGCTCCATCATCATTACCAGAAACTTGGATATAATGAGAGCAAGATTGTGACGAGGTTTTGGATCGTGACCATTTTGTGTATGGTGTTTGCGATCGTGACGCTGAAGATAAGGTAGAACGAATAAGGTGCAAAGCACATAGTACAAGAATAAAATAGGAATGGATACTGGCAATTCCATATTGACCACAAACCATTCATAAAAATAATTGTGGTGCAGTAGAGTATTATCCAAACTTTTGAAGAACTCCCTCAATCCGGCTTTAGAAAAAGTCAAAACCATTTTACAACGGTAATGAGTAAACGCTTAATTATATTGGGCAGTGGTGAAAGCGGCGTTGGTGCTGCTTTGCTGGCAAAGCAGCAAGGGTATAATGTATTTGTCTCCGATGCCGGTGCGGTTAAACCGGATTTTAAAAAGGAACTGACTGAAGCTGAAATTGAATTTGAAGAAGGAAAACATACTGTTGAAAAAATCCTGGAAGCAGATGAAGTAATGAAGAGCCCTGGCATACCCGAGAAAAATGAAATGGTAAAAAGGATTCGTGCAAAAGGTATTCCTGTTATCAGCGAAATAGAATTAGCATTCCGGTATAAAGGAAAAAGCAAAGTGGTTGGCATAACCGGGAGCAATGGAAAAACAACCACTACTGCAATGACCTATCATATTTGCAAACATGGTGGATTGGATTGCGCCCTTGTAGGAAATATTGGTTATTCATTTGCTAAGCAGGTTGCGGAAGAGCCTAAACAATGGTATATCGCGGAGATCAGCAGTTTTCAGTTGGACGATATCAAAACATTCAGGCCGGATATTTCCATACTTACCAATATCACAGAAGATCATCTCGACAGGTATGATTACAAATTTGAAAATTATATAGCAAGCAAGTTTCGCATCATCATGAATCAAACCGATGAAGACTATTTTATTTATTGTGAAGACGACCCTGTGATAAAACAACATATTAATCAGCATCCCATCCATACTAACCCATTACCATTTACTATGCAACATGAATTAAACAAAGGAGGCTTCATCAGAAACGGACAGATGACCGTTATAGCGGGAAGCGAAAAAATGCAGATGAGCATTTACGATTTCGCCCTGAAAGGCATCCACAACCAGTATAACACTATGGCAGCAGGCATTGCAGCGGCAACCATTGGTATCCGCAAAGAAAAAATCCGGGAAGCCATTCAGAGTTTCGAAGCGTTGGAACATAGAATGGAATATGTGTCTACTGTGCGTGGCGTGGAATTTATTAATGACAGCAAAGCTACCAATGTGAACAGCACATGGTATGCATTGGAAAGTATGACAAAGCCAACAATTTTAATATTGGGTGGTGTTGATAAAGGAAATGATTACTCATTGATCCGTGACCTCGTGAAAGAAAAAGTAAAAGCAATTGTTTGCATGGGGACTGATAACATTAAGATCAATGATGCTTTTAAAAACGATGTTGCATTAATGGTAAATACAGGCAGTGCAGAGGAAGCGGTGAAAGCTGCTTTTCATTTTGCGAATAAAGGTGATGTGGTTTTGCTAAGTCCGGCATGCGCAAGTTTCGACCTGTTTAAAAATTATGAAGACAGGGGAAAACAGTTTAAAGAAGCAGTGAGAGACCTGTGAAAAGTAAAAATTAAAAATGCAGATAAAGCGTGTTTGATATGGAAGAAATCGTAAATCGAAAATCTTATTTCGTAAATCCGGGATCATTCAACAAGCTCAGGTCGCGTACTAAGGGAGATAAAGTGATCTGGGCGGTTGTGGTATTGCTTGCTCTGATCTCTTTGCTTGCGGTGTACAGCTCTACCGGTTTGCTGGCTTACAAAATGTACAAAGGCAACACGGAAATTTACCTGTTCAAACAATTTGCATTCATCATCATAGGTGTGCTGATCATTTATTTTGCACACATGGTGAATTACACCTTGTATTCACGCGTTGCAAAAATCCTGTTCATCATTTCAATTCCACTATTATTCTATACATTATTCTTTGGGGTGAAATTGAATGAAGGAAGCCGGTGGATCCATTTACCGATAATCAACCTGACATTTCAAACATCCGACCTGGCAAAACTTGCGCTGTTCATGTACCTCAGCCGTTTGCTCAGTAAAAAGCAGGATGTGATAAAAGATTTCAAAAAAGGTTTTGTTCCTGTTATAACACCCGTTGCTATTGTGTGTTTGTTGATCGCACCCGCTAATTTATCGACAGCATTATTGATTGGCGCAACAAGTTTAATGCTGATGTTTATCGGGAGGATACGTACCAAACATTTATTAATGACGATCGCTGTTGCATTAATCCCTGTAGTGATCCTGATCATGGCAGCGGTAATTACTCACAAAGCAGAAGGGGGAACAACAGAAAAACCAAAAACAGAAAACAAACACCGGTTATTGGTTCGTGTTAGTACATGGGTGAGCCGCGTTGAAAATTTTATGTACGGAAGTAAAACTAAAAACGACGATGATAATTACCAGGTGAACCAGGCAAAAATTGCAATAGCAAAAGGCGGCTGGCTCGGGGTTGGCCCTGGAAACAGCCAGCAGCGGAATTTTCTGCCTCATCCATATTCTGATTTTATTTATGCAATTATTATTGAAGAATATGGATGGATTGGCGGTGCGTTCATTGTTTTTATTTATCTCGTTTTTCTTTTCAGGAGCATCCGCATTTTCAGAAAATGCCCGTTTGCATTCGGCGCTTTCCTGGCCTTGGGGCTGAGTTTTACATTGATGATACAAGCATTGGCAAACATGGCAGTGAATGTGAATTTGTTTCCTGTAACTGGTGTAACACTTCCATTGGTGAGTATGGGAGGAAGCTCATTCTTATTTACATGTTTGGCGATCGGAATTATTTTAAGTGTTGCGAGAAATGTTGAGCAACTGGAAGGTGAAAAAGCGCTCAATACGCTCAATGAAAGTGAAGAATCCTGAATGTTTAAAAATAAAAAGTGAATACACGAATAATCATTGCAGGAGGTGGAACAGGCGGACATGTTTTTCCGGCAATTGCGATTGCCAATGCGCTGAAGAAGGCAGATGAATCAATCGAAATATTATTCATCGGTGCAAAAGGAAAAATGGAAATGGAAAAAGTGCCGCAGGCAGGATATGAAATAAAAGGAATTGATATAGCAGGCTTCAACAGAAGTTCTTTGATAAAAAATATTGGATTGCCATTTAAGCTGGTAAAAAGTTTCCTGCAGGTAAAAAATATTGTGAGCACGTTCATGCCTGATGCAGTGCTTGGTGTTGGTGGTTATTCCAGTTTCCCGGTGTTGCGTTATGCGCAATCGAAACAGATACCAACATTCATTCACGAATCGAATTCGTTTGCAGGCAAGTCAAATATTTTGTTGGGAAAAAAAGCAACGAAAATTTTTGTGGCAAGTGATGGTATGGAGAAATTTTTTCCGGCAAAAAAAATAATGATCACCGGGAACCCGGTCCGATCAAATATAGTTAACAATACGATTAACCGGGAAGAGGCCATTCGGTTTTTTGGATTGGATCCGTCACGGATAACTGTGTTGTCAACCGGCGGAAGCCTTGGTGCAAAAAATATTAATGAAGCAGTTGATGCGGGAATTGATGAATTTGGAAAGAACAATTTGCAACTGATCTGGCAAACAGGAAAGCTATATACGGAAAAAGCGAAGCAGGTTGCTGAAGGAAAAGCAAATGTGTGGACGAATGATTTTATCATAAAAATGGATTATGCTTTTGCTGCTGCGGATGTTGTGATCTCACGTTCAGGGGCAATGTCAATCGCAGAATTGTGTGTAGCGAAAAAGCCGGTAGTGTTAGTGCCGTATCCATTTGCTGCAGAAGATCATCAAACAGTAAACGCAATGAATTTGGTAAATAAAAAAGCTGCATTGATTGTAAAAGATAATGAAGCAAAAGAAAAACTGATCACAACAGTGATGGCACTTTCAAAAAATGAAGAGCTGCAGCAGGAGTTGAAGAAAAATATTTCTGCATTGGGGGTGACAAATGCAGATGAGGTAATTGCAACAGAAGTATTGAAATCGATAACCGTAAATAGTTGATGTGTTGTGGTGAAAATATTCACCATTGACCATTCACCATTCGCAAGATGATTGATATAAAAGATATAAAGAAGATTTATTTCATTGGAATCGGAGGGATTGGAATGAGTGCTCTGGCAAGATATTTCAAATCTCATGGGAAGGAAGTGAGCGGTTATGATAAAACAGAAACAACGCTCACCAAACAATTGGTGAAGGAAGGTATTCCCGTACATTATGAAGACAACATTTCGTTGATCCCGGAAGATGTGGAAGTTGTTGTCTATACTCCTGCAATTCCCAAAGATCATAAGGAACTAACGTACTACCGGGAAAACGGTTATACAGTTTTGAAGCGTAGTGATGTGTTGGGTGTGATCACCAAAAGTTCTTTTAATATATGCGTTGCAGGGACGCACGGAAAAACAACGATCACTACAATGATCGCACATATTCTCCGGCACAGCGGTTATGGATGTAACGCATTTCTCGGTGGTATTGCTGTAAACTATAACAGCAATTTCTGGAGCAACGAAAGGAATGTATGTGTGGTTGAAGCTGATGAATACGACCGGAGTTTTTTAAAACTTCATCCTGATGTTGCTGTGATCACAGCAATGGATGCTGATCATCTTGATATTTATGGAACTGAACACGCAGTACAGGATGCATTCGTGGAATTTTCAGGAAAACTGAAAAGGAATGGGCTGCTGGTAAGCAAACTCGGGTTAAAAAGAGATAGTGAATTAAAAGGCGATAATCATTTGCGTTACAGTTTTGAGAATCATAACGCTGATGTATATGCGGAAAATATCAGGATGATCCATGGCAGCTATGAATTTGATATCAAAGAAAAAAACTGGCAACTGAAAGATGTGATATTGAATATGGGCGGAATGCACAATATCGAAAACGTAACCGCAGCGATCAGTGTGGCGCATTATCTCGGGATAACGGATAAAAAGATCAAGGATGCTGTTGAATCATTTAAAGGAGTGAAGCGCAGGTTTGAGTATATCATCAAAAATGAACGGCAGGTTTTTATTGACGATTATGCACATCACCCGGAAGAATTAAGAGCATTGATCAGTAGTGCAAAGAAATTATTCCCCGAGTTAAAATGTACAGTGGTTTTTCAGCCGCATTTGTACAGCAGGACGAGGGATTTTGCAGATGAGTTCGCAGAGAGCCTGGATCTGGCGGATGAAATAATCCTGTTGCCGGTTTACCCGGCACGCGAATTACCGATTGAAGGAGTTAGCAGTGAAATGATTTTAAACAAAATGAAAAAGACAAACAAGCGAGTAATAAAAAAGAATGAAGTAGTGGCTTGGATAAGCAGGCAAAAACCGGAATTATTAATAACGGCGGGAGCTGGGGACATTGACACATTGGTAACACCGCTGAAAGAAGTTATAGAAGAAACGTACTAACCCATATTGTGTTTGGGATCTTTTTACCCGAACATATTGTACCCATCTGACGGTCAAACGGGGCCGTTGGGTGGGACAAGAAACCCGGCAGGTTATTTCAGTTTTCTGAACCAATAACCTGCCGGGAGAAAATGGAAACATCATGAGTATTGGAAGCAACATCAGGAAAATACTTTTCATTACGCTGTGGAGCGTAGTGGCTGCAGGCATTATGGTGCTGCTTGTTGCTGCCATAAAAAGCAGGCGCAGCAGGCAGTGTAAAGGATATGAAATTAAAATTTCAGGTTCAGGCAATCATGCATTCGTGGATAAAAAAGAGATCGTTGTAATTCTTACCGACAGTGGCGCGGAGAAGCTTGCAGGAAAATCAATCGGTTCATTCAACCTGCATGAAATGGAAAATGAGTTGTATGAAAATCCGTGGATCAAAAAAGCACAATTGTTCTTTGATAATAATGAAACCTTACAGGTAAGTATAACCGAAAGGGAACCGGTGGCAAGAATATTTACAGAAAACGGCAATTCGTTTTATATAGACAGTAGTGGAATGCAATTGCCATTATCCAGGAAAACAATTGTGCAGGTTCCGGTTTTCACAAACTATCCGTACGATAAATTAAAGACTCATGGAAATGACAGCGTGTTGCTGCATGATATAAAACAGGTTGGTGGGTTTATTTTAAAAGACACATTCTGGATGGCGCAGATCGCGCAAGTGGATATAACGCCTGCGCACACTTTTGAAATGGAACCTGTAATAGGCAATCATACGATTGAATTTGGTGATGGATCCGATTGCGAAAAAAAATTCAGCCGGCTCTTTATTTTTTATAAAGATGTGTTGAGCAAAGTCGGGTTTGATAAATATTCGAGGGTTGCTGTACAATACACCGGTGAAATTGTAGGCACAAAAAGGGGAAGCGGAATTACTAAAGCAGATTCTATGCTTGCTGTAAAAAATATACAGCAACTGATTCGTGCCGCGCAACAGATGCAGGAAGATACATCGAGGCAGCAAAATGTGAAACCGCTTGAGCATAATGCAATAACAGACCAGTCTGCATTGAATTATGACCTTGCGCAGGATAGTGAAGATAGTGCACATGCAGCAGTAAAACCGAAAACAAATGTTGTTGCAAAAAAACCTGAAACCAAATTCAAACCTGTTGTGAAAAAACCAAATCCAACAACGCAAAAACCAAAGGCAGTAATGAAAAATAAAAATTAGAACGGAAGAAGAATAGAATATCAACAGTACAAGAGCCTGCCTGCGGTAGGCAGGTGCGACGCAACGATGATGAGAAAAGAACAAATGCCGGAAACAAAAAAATGAAAAATAAGTAAACGGTTAGCAGTAAACAGTAAGCGATTTATTAATTAAGACAGCTTACTGCTAACTGTTCACAGCTCACAAAAAATCAAAACCATTAATAAATCAAAAACAACTAAACAACATAAACTATGAATCACGAACAACCCATTATTGTCGGGCTCGACATTGGAACAACCAAAATTGCGGCTATAGCTGGCCGTAAGAATGAATTTGGCAAGCTGGAAATTCTTGGCTTTGGCCGTGCAAACTCCAATGGGGTAAAGCATGGGCAGGTGCTCAACATCGATGAAACCATCAAAGCGATCAGGATGGCATTGGACAATTGCTATGCATCGAACCCCAACCTTACTATCAGCGAAGTATATGTGGGCATTGCCGGCCATCACATAAAAAGTTTGCAAACACGCGGCGATATTGTGCGCCAGCATACGGATGAAGAAATTACGCAGCAGGAAATTGACCAGCTTGTTGCTGATCAATACAAAACATATATACCTGCAGGAGACCAGATCATTGATGTAATACCTCAGGAATTTACAGTAGATAATTTTCAGAATATCCCTAACCCGATCGGTTATGGCGGAGTAAAAGTCGGTGCAAATTTTCACATCATCACCGGTGATAAAAATGCAATACGCAATATCAATCGTGCTGTAGAAAAAAGCGCACTTATTACAAAAGACCTGGTATTGCAACCATTGGCATCCGCCGCAGCCGTTATGGGTAATGAAGATCTTGAAGCTGGTGTTGCTATCGTTGACATCGGTGGTGGCACAACCGACCTCGCTGTATTTTATGAAGGCATTTTAAAACACACAGCAGTAATTCCTTTCGGTGGAGAAAATATTACCAACGATATCAAAACCGGATTAGGTGTTTTGAAAACACAGGCAGAGCAAATGAAAGTGCAATTCGGTTCTGCATTATCGAATGAAGCAAAATCAAATGCATTCATAACTATTCCTGGTTTGCGTGGAATGCCTGCGAAAGAGATCAGTGTAAAAAACCTGGCAAACATCATCCAGGCACGCATGAGCGAGATCATGGATTTTGTTACTTATCATCTTAAACAAGTTGGGTTGGATAATAAAATGCTGAACGGTGGCATTGTGTTAACGGGTGGTGGTTCTCAATTGAAACATCTTATTCAGTTGACAGAATACGTAACCGGTTTGAATGCACGTATCGGTTACCCGACAGAGCATTTAACTGCAGGGCATATTGAAGAATTAGCAAAGCCGACCTATTCAACCTGTATCGGTTTAATATTAAAAGGGTACAGCGATTACGAGCATAACCGCAAACAATTTGAGCAGACGTATAAGAAAATCGATGTTCCTGAAAACCTGAAAAAAGTTGAGCAGGTTGAAGCGGAAGAAAAAATTGATATCGACGAATTGATCCAGGAAGAAAAAATAAAGAACAGGAAAAGCATAAAAGATTTCTGGGGAAAATTCAAAGACGGAATTATCGATTTGTTTAAAGAAGAAGAAGACCATGCTCTATAGTGAGTAGTGAATAGTGAATGGTGAATTGAATTTTTCACTCACCATTCACCATTCACCATTCACCACTTTACTAATCCAAAAAAAAGCACAATGATTCATTTTGATCTACCGAAAGAAAAATCATCCATTATTAAAGTAATTGGTGTGGGTGGTGGTGGCAGTAATGCAGTAAACCACATGTTCAACCAGAACATTGAAGGAGTAAACTTTATTATTTGCAATACGGATGCGCAGGCAATTGCACAAAGCCAGGTACCAAACAAAGTGCAGCTCGGCCCGCATTTAACGCAAGGGCTCGGAGCCGGCGCCAATCCTGATATTGGAAGACAGGCAACAGAAGAAAGCCTTGAAGAGATCAGGCAAATATTAGAAGTGAATACCAAGATGGCTTTCATTACTGCTGGTATGGGTGGTGGAACAGGAACAGGAGGAGCGCCGATCATTTCCAAAATTTGTAAAGACCTCGGCATACTTACTGTTGGTATTGTTACAACCCCGTTTTCTTACGAAGGGAAAAAACGCCAGTTACAGGCGGAAGAAGGAATCCGTGTAATGAAACAATACGTTGACACATTGCTTGTAATCAGCAACGATAAACTGCGCCACCAGTTCGGTAATTTAAAAATGAAAGAAGCATTTAGCAAAGCAGATAATGTGCTTGCTACTGCTGCAAAATGTATCACGGATGTAATTAATAGTACAGGACAAATTAATGTTGACTTCGCCGATGTTTGTACGGTTATGCGTAACGGTGGTGTTGCTATTTTGGGTAGTGCATCTAAAGATGGTGAAGACCGTGCACAAAAAGCAATTGAAGAAGCAATGAACTCTCCGCTGTTAAATGATAACGATATCCGCGGTGCTAAATGGATACTTATTAATATCAATTCATCCGAAGGCGATCATGAATTTACTATGGATGAAGTAGAGATCATTCAAAATTATTTGCTCAACCGCGCAGGCGAACATACCGATGTAATATTAGGATTGGGTTATGATAATTCACTCGGTTCTAAGATCGGTATAACGCTCATCGCTACCGGGTTTGAGTACAAAGACCCTTTTGCAAAAACTGAACCTGCAAAATCACAACCTAAGAAAGAAGATAAGATTGTAATGACCTTAGGTACGCCGGCAGAAGAATTACAATCGCCGGAAAGGCCTGTGCTTACCAGTAATCTTGCCCCTGTGGAAGTAAAAGAAGAAGCAGTACCGGCAGAACAACCCGATGTTGTTTTGCCGGAGGCACTGCAACCTGTGTTGGTGCATGAAGAAGAACCTGTTGCTACAGTAACACCACTCGTGTTTTTTACGAATGAAGAAATTAGTAGAATTACTGTGGACAACAAAGTGGAAAAAAAGGAAACAGAAGAGAAAGTAGAATGGGTACTTTCGCAAGACTCTGTTCCCGCACAACAAGAAATTACCACAGCACATAAGGCTGAAAAAAATTCTCCGGCATCTGCAGTGTCCGGAGGATATCTTGCAAGACCCGCCAATATTTACGACGAAGAACCACGTTCACAAAAAGAATCCATCCCGCAACACTTACCTGTGAAGGAGACGATCTTGGGTACCACTGCAGTTAATCCGTTAAAGGAAGAAGAACCTTCCGCCGATATGCAACTGGTATTTAAAGACGATATTCCAACGGCGGATGAGCCTCGGGCCTATCAAACTCAACAACCTGTTGAGATGGCGGAAAAACCTGTTGAGGAACCTGCGATGCAGGACGAAACAGAAGAACAAAAACGCCGGGCATCGGAACGAATTAACAAGTTGCGCAACTTGTCATTCAACATTAACAATGCCGATCCCAACAACGAGTTTGAAACCGTGCCGGCATACATCCGCCGTAATTTGGAATTGTATAATACTATCTCCAACGTCGAAAATTTTTACAGCAACTACGAAGTAAAAACCGACGAAAATAATAAAACAGAAATCAGTACTATCAATACTTTTTTAGACGGGAAAAAACCCGACTAACGATTGCTTTACTCTCAGATTTGCAGTTTGTTTTTAGTTGTTATTCCCCCCGGTTTTCCGGGGGGATTTTTTATGTACGATGTGTGATGTTCGATTTCTGAAATTCGGAGATTCAATTTCTGATTTATTATTCCGTATTTTTCATTTCTTGTTTCTAGTGTAGCCAGCGACATCAACTCTATTAAACATCGTTGCGCCTGCCTGCCGGTAGGCAGGTCGCACTCTTGTACAGCAACAATTTTATTGAGCGATTGTCTGAACCATGATTTTACCTGATTTAATTGATTCACTTGATTCTCATTGTCAATTATCCATTATCCATTGTCAATTCACTTCATTTTCAACTCTCAACTCTTCATTGCTCTGTTGTAAAATTCAGTTCCTGCAGATGGGAACACAATGGTAAAGATGCTTCCTTTATCCGGCACAGATGATGCCGTAATATTTCCTTTATGTAATTTGATGATCTGTTGTGCAAGTGCAAGCCCAAGTCCGAAACCCTGTGCTGCAGATTGGTCGCTTACACGGTAAAACGGCTGAAAAATATTTTGCAGTTCTTCTTGTGGAATGCCTTTCCCTTCATCTTCAATAATAATTGTAATTATGTTATCATGCACAAGCAGTTTAACTGTTGCCTGGTGGTTACCGGAATATTTGCATGCATTCACCACAATATTTTTTATCGCTGTAAAAAGCAGGTCTTCGTTTCCGAATACCAATAATTTTTCATCTTCTTCGGGAAGCTCCTCGAAATCCAGTAAAACAATATGCCCGGGATTAAGTTTTGAAATTTCTGCGGGCATTGCCAGCAATATTTCATCTACTCGTACAAGGTCGATCTCAAGCCCGCTCGGGTCGCCGGAAGCCCTTGCAAATTCAAGCAATGTCTGCGTTAAACGGCTTAGCTGCCGTACATCCTGGTAAATGGAAGCAATAAGGTTTCGGTACTCATCCGAATTTCGGTTACGCGTTAACGTTATCTCCAATTGGCTTGATATGGAAGTAAGTGGTGTAAGCAACTCATGCGAAGCATTGGAAATAAACCTGCGGTGAATGATCAGGCTTTGCTGCAGCCTGTTCAATAATTGGTTTAATGTTGCAGATAAATAATTCCATTCGTCTTTGCTGGCGCTGGTTTTAATACGGCTTTCGAGATTCTGGACAGAAATTTCATTTACATCATCTGCAATTTTGCGGAGCGGCGCCAATAGTTTTTTTGAAAAAAAATAACCCGCAGCAATAGCGATTAATATCCCTCCTGCAAAACTAAACAACAAAATATAGCGTAGTTGCCGAAGCTTCGTTTTCCCATCTTCATCATAAGCGGCCGCTACCATAATTGCATGTGTATCTTTTTCTGAAAAGAGGTGAACAATATATTCCAGGTTCCCCTTAGTAAAATATATGTCGTGCCCGTTTATCGCCTCCTCAAGAACCGATTTGCTTACCGTCATCGTGTCAGCAGTGTTATCTCTGTAGATATATTTTATATTGCCTGTAAGATCGTAAGCCTGCACTGTTTTGTCTTTCATGGCTAATGCTGTTGATGCATCAATGGTTAACATGAGTTTTTGATTGAACATGCCCTGGTTCAATAACCTTCCCGTTGTAACAGCCCAGTTGGTCAATCTTGTTTTTATGTTATTTACCCTGTTCGTGTAAGAAAAATAATACACAGATCCGCAAACGAGGAATAATATAACCAGCACAATGGCTGCGAACAGCAACATGATCCGGATCCGGACAGACATGATTTATTTTTCTTTAAGAATATACCCCATCCCTACATGCGTCTGAATAAGTTTATCAGGAAAGTTTTTGTCGATCTTGTTCCTGAGATAGCTTACATATACATCAATAACATTGGTATTCGAGCGGAAATCCATATCCCACACATTAACCGCAATATCGGCACGCGAAAGCATCCTGTTCTTATTTCGCAAAAAGTATTCAAGCAACTGGAACTCTTTTGCAGTAAGATTGATTTTTATGCCATCTCTTTTTACTTCTTTATTATCAAGATTCATCTCCAGGCCCTTTGCCCGTAATACATTTCCCACCGGAATGCTTTCTGCAAGGGTGCGTTTCAGCAACACTCTTATCTTCATTACCAGTTCCCTGAATTCAAAAGGTTTTACCAGGTAATCATCTGCTCCGGAGTTATAGCCTTCGATCTTATCATTTAGGGTGCTCATAGACGTTAGTATGATCACTGGCAGGTTATTGTTTTTTACACGCATATACTTGCACAGCTCGTAGCCATTCATTCCCGGAAGGTTAATATCAAGAATGATAAGGTCGTACGTATTGGCATCAAATAATTTTTGCCCGATACTTCCATCATACGCAACTTCTGCAAAATAGCCATGCTCGGTAAGTCCGACCTGAAGGGTATCTGCGATCTTGCGTTCGTCTTCAATTATTAATATTTTCCGCTCACCCATGATCTTTCTTTTAAAAACAAATAGCGATAAGTTTAACAAAAGGCAAATTACAGTTTATACCCGCAATTTTTTTATCGGTTTGTTAAAAAAGGTGTTCTAATCCATTTCTAATGCTGCTCTAATTTCGCTTTAATGAAACCGGTTAAAATTTGTTATACATAACAAATTACATTGTTCCGCTCATTCAAAAATATATTGATACCTGTTGATTTCTCTCTCACTACGGAAATAGCCGTTCGTAAATCCCTTGAGTTAATCGATCCTGAAGGCTCAACGGTTCATTTATTGCATGTGCTCCTTCCTAAATTTTCTAAAAGCAGCCACTATGATAAAACAACAACAGAATTACTGAAATGGAAAAAAATTATAGATGAAATATACCCCGGCTTCCCGGTGAACATACATATCGTTGAAGGAAAACATGTGGAAGAAGCGGTTATTAAAAAAGCGGAAGAAATAAAACCGGACCTGATCATCATTGCAAAAAATTCAAACCGTAAGTGGTTTTCGTTTAATAAAATTATTGACGCAGGAAACCTGGCAACTGAAACACATTGCGCCACGTTGGTGATAAAGCCTGGGTCTGTGAAAAATCAGATACGTTCCATCGTGATCCCTGTTGTATCACGTGTGCCTGCACGCAAATTAGATATGCTTATCCCATTGGCTGCAAGAAAAAAAGCAACTGTGTTTTTGCTGTCGATGATGAGCGAAGCTACGGGGTTTGATGATTCATCAACCACACATGCATTGATCGAAACCTATCGCATACTTAAGGGCGAAGTGAATTGCCAGGTTTACCACAAGATCATTTCGGGTAATAACATCGCCAGAGCCGCACTGCAATTCGCCAGGATGGTAGATGCCGATGTGCTGCTGGTCAACCCTGACGAATCAAGGGTTTCGTCCTTTGCGCGGCTGGATATAACGGATATGCTTATGCGTGATTCAAAGTTGCAGGTGCTCGCCATTGATCCTTATGCAAGAAATAACTGACCGGAATAAATAATTATCAATCGGCTAAAGAAGCTACAGAAGATTTTATGTAAACCGTTTTGTATTTATGAAAGCATTTTTGGTTTCCTTTTTCATGCTTTGTACAACACAATTCGTTGTTGCACAAAATACAGACACGCTTGCCTCTGAAAAATCGGTGCGTGAAAAAGTATTGTCTGATATCCAAAGTAACCTCGATAAGAAAACAAGGTCTATCGATTCTACCGTGGTTAAACTCGACCGTAAAGTAGACAGTTTGGATAAATCGATCAAGGAAACAAGCAACGTGCGTGAAAAAGCCGACAAATTATTAGAACGTGTGCAGGCACTTGAAGACAAGCAAAAGGCAATAGATCAAAACGAATTGAATGTGTTCCAGGCAAATTATCAATCCGCTGTAGTGAACCTTATTTATATGGATAGGGAAATAAAACCGGTAATGTTGTTCAAAACATCAAAGGAGTTTTTTGAATTGTTATCCGAAACAACTAACCCTGACGAATATGCGGGATATAAAGACTGGTATAAAAAGTTTCATGAGTACATAGAAAAAAACAAAGACAAAAGCGTATCACTAAGTGTGCTTACAAATATGGTAGATTATTCAGCAACTATTTCAAGCAGCATACCGCTTGGCGGGCCGCTAACCGCTTTGTTTTTTTCGGGTGTGGAAGATTATATTCATTCCATAGGAAAAAAGCAAAAGCAATTACGCGACGACAGTGAAAAAATGTTTTTGCTTACCACAAAGCTTAGCCAGTTTGCACACGACAAAAGCAATATCGAGCATGACTGGGACGACATCACGAAACAGTTAAACGAAATGCATATTCATTATGATACCGTGTTAAGCCAAAACCTGAAATCACTTGGCATTTCACCTGCTGAATTCAATACGAAATTCAATAATGAAAGTGATGCCGATAAAAGATATGCATACATTACAGCTATCCGCAGGAAAGCAGCAGATGTAGTTGCTTCTCAAAAAACGTCTGTACCGAAAGACTGGAAAGAAAATATTTATTTCTCATTGATGGATGTACAGGCATTAAAACTTGGTTTTGGGCAGATCACTTTCCGCATGCGTGAGAATATGGATAATTACAACACGCTGTTGAAACAATATTCTAACGATCCCGATATAGGTAAAAAAATAAATGTTCTTGAAAAAAAGCTGGACGAGTTAAAAGAGGTTTTCGACAACGCTTTTAACCCGCTTGACTATTTACATTCCGCAACGCGGATGTATAAGGTAGCCTGACCGGAACATAACGAGGATTGAAATTTTTATTTCATAGTTAACACTAAAAACAACAAATCATGCGTATTAAAAACGTTACACTGAGCGCTCTTTTACCCCTGCTGCTTCTTTCATGCGTTGGCAGCAAAAAATTCAAAACGCTGCAATCGAAATATGATAGCCTGAACAAAAATTATGCATCATTGCAGTCAGACCTTAAGAACTGTAATTCACAAAAAGACAATTGCCTTGCTGAAAACAAATCCAAAGATTCCAAATACCAGTCGCAAATTGATGACCTGAACAAGCAAATTGCTTACCTCAAACAAAACAATACACAGGCATTAAAGCAACTGGAAGATATGTCCGTGATATCATCCGCACAGGCAGCAAGTATCAAACAATCACTTGATAATATTGGTGCAAAAGATGCATACATACAAAGTTTGCAATCTGCAATGGCGCATAAGGATTCGCTCAATATGATGTTGGTAAGTAACCTGAAAGGAGCAATCGGGAATCTGAATGATAATGACATCAACGTTAAGGTTGACAAAGGTGTAGTGTACATCGATATTTCCGATAAGCTCCTTTTCAAAAGTGGCAGTTATGATGTAACTGAAAAAGCAAAAAAAGTATTGGGTAAAGTGGCGCTTGTATTAAAAAATCAACCTGATATAGAATTTATGGTTGAAGGACACACGGATAACGTTCCCTTCAAAAGAGGTGTGTTGCTCGACAATTGGGACCTCAGTGTAAAACGCGCTACCTCCGTTATCCGTATCCTTCAATATAAATATGGTTTGCCTGCTGCGCATATTGAAGCCGGCGGCCGCAGCGAATACCAGCCTGTAGAATCCAATGAAACATCTGCAGGCCGTGCAGCAAACCGCCGCACACGCATCATCGTACTTCCGCAGTTAGATCAGTTCTTCAAACTGCTCGAAAAAAAATAGTTTAGGTTACAATTAGCAGAGATGGTTAAAACTAGGGCCTGTAATTTTTTACAGGCCATTTTTTATAAAACACAATAGAGATATTTACGAGGTACGATTTTAAATGTACGATTTCTTAGAACAGTCATCAGTCTTCAGTCCACAGTTTTCAGTTCTTAAATTCTCAGTTTCTTTTTTAGTTTTTAGTTTCTTCAGTTTTAGTTTTTCTTTTTTGTGTAACCAGCTACAGTACTACTATTAAGCATAGTTGCGTCGCACCTGCCTACCGCAGGCAGGCTCTTGTACAGTTGATATTCTATGGAGCGATTGTCTGAACCACGATTTTAACCTGATTTAATTGATGCTCCTGATTCTCATTGTCAATTATTATAATTGTCAATTCGCTTCATTTTCAATTAGCTCACTCATGCTCCGCAACCGCCAGCATATACCAGGTTGCGTGAGGCAGCCATTGTTCAACCCACCGCCAGTCAAAATCTTTACCTGTTTGTGCATAAGATAAATCAAAGTCAATATCATGCTCGTCATTCAACCCGGAAGTAATTCCATTCACAATTCCACCAGGAGCATTTGAATATTCAAACGTTCCGAAAAATTCATACGCAGGATTATTGTGCCCTGTTCCCTGCAGCATACACGCATCAAATGGATTTAGTCCAAGTATCCAGTTAAGTTGATCGAGTGCAAAATTTTCCAGGCTATCATGAAACAATTTGTCATCTTCAAAAATGTTTGCAGCCATGCGTGCAGCAGTTGCCAATGAGCCAAGCCGTGCATTTTCCCCCTGCCACCATGGGGCAGCTTCGCTTCCATGCGGGAAGAAAAAACTGCTACGCCTGTTCCCTGAAGTATCCTGAACTAACTGTCTTGCATAACCGAAAGGGTTATTCACTTCATGAGTTATTGACAATTCATGCTCCAGCGATCTCCTCACGATTGCCTTGATATGGTTTTGCATTTCCGGCGAAACAACCTGGTAAAAATCCATCAGGCTTACAACAGGCAATCCTGCATCTGATGGATGAAAGAACGGCCTGTCTTTATCATCGGCACGCCAATAATCCGCATATTTCTTCCAGGAACAAAGGCGGTTCATCAATTGTTGCGCACTTTTTTCTGCCGATAATCTATAGTGTTCTTTTTTTGTGGCTTTGTACAATTCAGTAGCTGCACTTAATGCACAATAGTCATCCACAATATTTTCTTTACCGTCATTCGTCATCGGCACATTTGCCTTTTCTAAAAACGCAAATGCGTTTTCAGCGGCACGTAAATAATCGGCATTGGTATAATCACCACAAGTATCAAATGTTGAAGCAAGCGCTAATGCTGCAATAGCAATGCCGGCACCAGAACGATAGCTACATTGATAACTTCGCCAATCGTCTTCTGCATTTTGCAAACCTGCGCCGAATGATTGGTCTTTATTTTTCTTGATCGTGTATCCTTTGCTTTCTGCACTGATGTTCCTGTCTTTCGCAAATTTTCCGGGGCCGGGTGCAGAAACAGACCGGTAGAACGAACCGCCGGGAGCTTGCACCCTCGCTAAATAATCAGCGCCATACATTGCTTCATCCAAAATTCTCCGGTTGTATTGACGAAAATCTGTCCCCTTTCTTTTTATTAATTCACGATATGTTTTCAATAGACCATATACAGTTAGTGAAATTTGTTGCGGATTGAAATACGTTGAAAATGTAAGATGCGAAAGATGTTTTCCATAATCGCCTGTGGCATCATACCATCCGCCATGTGCATCAATACTGTCTTTTAATTTTCCGGTTGATAAATGATGATCTGCTTTATCGAGCAATCCGGAAGATCGCTGCCCTTTGAAATAATAAACAACATCCGACAATGTGGATCTTTCCAAAATATTTTTTTCAATCCTGAATGGATACGAAGAAATAATTTTTCCGGCATTAGAAACCTGCAATTGGTAACTTCCGTCAGTAGTAAATTTTGAAAAATCAATTACCCTGAATATATAATTCTTCCATTTATCTACTTTCCCGCTGTAAACTATCGGTCCGCTGAAAACTGTTTTGCCGGTTGAAGTATTTACCAATTGAAAAATTTTTGCTGTTATTGCAGAGTCTGAAACAATTATTGCACGCTTTGCAAGGTTGTCTTCATAGCCAACATGATTAGTAACAATTTTTATATGTTGTGCATGTATTAAAGCAGGAAGAAAAAATATAAATGCGAGGGTGATTTTTTTTATCGTAGCCATATTAATTTATTTTGAATAACGCATTTTGGTTGCAGCAATTTACAATTTAAGATAAGTATTTGCAGCAGGTTTTATCATGCAAAGTTTTGGATATATTTATAGCATGAAAAAATTATACTTCTTAGCTGCCTGCATTCTGTTTGCTACAAGTGTATTTTGCCAGGATAGCATTGTATCTTATTACGATGCGCATTGGATAATGACAACGATCGATAAAGCAGAATATACCCGCAAGAAAATAAAAAATAATAAAGGATGGTTTGTTGTTGATTATTATAAATCGGGGCAACTGCATGCCAAAGGAATTTATTTAGATGATTCGTTGCGAAAACCACAGGGAGATTTTACGTGGTACAATGAAAAGGGGAATTTGATCCGTCAAAGTAGTTTTAATAATGGTAAACAAGACGGCCCGGAAATAATGTATTATGCGAACGGGAAAAAACAAATAGAAGGCAGCTATAAAATGGATAAACCTGATGGCAACTGGACGGCATATTATGAATCGGGAAAAATCTCAGGAACTGCATATTATAAAGACGGCAAACAACTAAACGCAAAAATTTATAATGAAGACGGAAGCGTGAATGATAATATACCGGTTTTTACCAGGGAATCTGGTTTCCCCGGCGGTGACGCTGCACTTGCTGATTTTTTTTCATCTCATCTTAAATATCCCGGCAAAGCAGTTAAGAATGTTATCCAGGGAACGGTCGTTGTTGAATTTGTTGTTGATAAAAATGGAAGTTTAACGGATATCCAGGTAGTAAAATCGGTCGATCCGTTATTAGATGAAGAAGCGTTGCGTGTTATTAAAAAGATGCCAAAATGGGAGCCTGCTGTTCAGGGCGGCCGCCTGGTGAAATCATGGAAAATGCAACCTGTTCAATTTAAACTTCAATAGCAGTAGGTAACTATGATCCTTAAACGAAAAAAAATGAAAACACTTTTTTGTATTTTATTTTCAATCAGCTCAATTGCAGTAAAAGCACAAAGCAACATTGATACGTCTAAGATTTATACCAAACCCGAAGTTGAAGCTGAGTATGTGGGTGGCAAAGATGCGTGGGCAAAATTTTTGAATCATACGTTGCGTTATCCGGATGACGCAATTAATAATGAAATCCGTGGCGAGGTAATGGTACAATTTGTTGTGAATACCGATAGCACTATTTCTGATGTGCATGCAATAAGCGGCCCAACGAAAGGCGGGCTCCGGGACGAATCTGTACGCGTTGTAAAACTAAGCGGCAAATGGAACCCGGCTATACAAAATAGGGTTGCCGTCCGCTCTTACAAAAAAATCCCTATTAAATTTATGTTGTCTAAAGGATAAATATTTTTTATGAAAAACCTTCTTGCTGCTATTTTTCTTTTTTTATTTGTCTCGAAATTAAACTCCCAAACCAGTACAACCTATCAACCACCCGTATTTACAGATGCTAATAGATTAGAGCGCATCAAAACAGCGTTCCCTGTTATCGAAAAAATATACCGTGAGTATGCGCAGAAAAATCATTTCCCCGGTTACGCGTTCGGAATTGTGGTTGATGGAAAACTCGTGTATTCCGGAAGCGGTGGTTATACGGATATCAGCAAAAAAATTCCGGCAACAACCAAATCCATGTTCCGCATTGCATCAATGAGCAAAAGTTTCACGGCAATGGCTATCCTCAAATTGCGTGATGAAGGAAAATTGAATTTGGATGACCCGCTTTATAACTACATCCCTGAAATAAAAAATCAACAACTCACTTCCGATGCTCCGCCAATCACCATTCGAAACCTGCTGACACATTCTGCAGGATATCCCGAAGATAATCCCTGGGGAGACAGGCAGCTTGCAAAATCAGAAAACGACCTCATCAAGCTTTATAAAAAAGGAATTTCATTTTCAAACGATCCTGGATTAGCATATGAATACAGCAATCTTGGTTTTGCAACGCTCGGTTATATCATTCACAAAGTTTCCGGCATTCCTTATGAAGAATATATCGCAAAAAATATCTGGCAGCCGCTCAGTATCGAAGCTTCATGGGAGTATGCAACAATTCCTGCAGATCAGTATGCACACGGTTACCGTTGGCTCAACAACGACTGGCACGAAGAAACCCCGTTGCATGATGGCATTTATGGTGCCATGGGCGGAATGATCACTTCTGTTGAAGCCTTCAGCAAATATGTTGCATTTCATTTGTCTGCGTGGCCGCCGCGTAATGATGAAGAAGCGGGGCCTGTTAAACGAAGTTCCGTTCGCGAAATGCACCAACCCTGGCGTTTCGGTTCACTCATTCCGGATTATCAATTTCCAAACGGAAGAAACTGCGCGATCACTACTGCGTATGGTTATGGTTTGCGCATTGTAAAAGATTGCGAAGGGAGAACGATGGTTGCACATAGCGGCGGGTTACCCGGATTCGGAAGCAACTGGCGCATTATGCCAGATTACGGCATCGGTGTGATTTTATTTGCAAACGTTACTTACGCACCAACAGATGGTGTAGATTTATTAGTACTCGACACCATTGTACGCATGGCGGGTTTAAGGCCACGCAAACTTCCGCCTTCACCTATATTGATGCAACGCAGAAACGAGTTGGTAAAACTGCTACCCGATTTTTCGGATGCAAAAACATCAGGCATCTTCGCGGAAAATTTCTTTTTGGATTATTTCACCGATTCGCTGAAAAAAGATGCAACAACAATTTTCAATAATGCCGGAAAACTAATCAAGATCGGTGAAGTTGTTCCGGAAAATCAATTGCGTGGTTATTTTATTATGGAATGCGAACACGGAAATGTACAGATAAGTTTTACATTAACTCCCGAAACACCTGCATTGATCCAGGAATATCACATACGTTTATTGAAACAATAGAAAATATTTTTGTACTTAGCAGTTGTACTACTATCTAACATCGTTGCCTTCGATTCTTCCGGTGGAAGAATCGCACTCTTGTACAGTTAATTTTCTATTCAGCGCAAATAAATTGTTACACGGTGTTTAGCTGAACAGTTTATTCAACTCTCCGTAAGATGTTGCACGGTCTGCAAATGTAAATGTGCCTTTATCCCTGATTTCTTTTGCAGCATCAATGAATGCTCCGTAAGCAGCACGTGCCAATGATGAGCCTATACTTATTCTTCTTACACCAATGCCTTCTAATTCTGTAAGCGTAATGCTTTCATCCGTAGGGCCAAATAAAAAATTCACCGGCTTTGGTGCAACGGCTTTTACAATTGTTTCAATTTCACTTTTAGTTTTTAATCCCGGCGCATATAACACATCAGCTCCTGCATCGGCAAACGCTTCAAGCCTGCGCACCGTGTCTTTGAGATCGGGTTTGCCATACAAATAATTTTCTGCACGTGCCGTCAGCATAAATGGAAATGATAAACTCTTTGCAGCTTTGGCAGCAGCAGCAACACGTTTTACAGAAAGTTCAAAATCATAGATCGGGTCATTGCTCAGGCCTGTTGCATCTTCCAATGTACAACCCACTATCCCTTGTTCGGCAGCAAGTAAAATAGTTTCTGCACATGTTTCCGGTTCATCTCCGTAACCATTTTCAAGGTCTGCTGAAACAGGAAGTGTGGTTGCATCAACAATCGATTTTGCATTCGCAAGATTTTCTTCCCGGCTTATTGCCCTTGCTGCATCAGGTTTCGCCAGAGAAAATGCAAGGCCTGCACTTGTTGTGGCGATAGCAGCAAAGCCAAGCTGCTCCAGTATTTTCGCAGAACCGGCATCCCATGCATTAGGGATAATGAATATTCCTTTGTGTTCATGCAAATGTTTAAAATAATCAGCTTTTTCTTCCTGGGAGGATTGATGTGTATCTGTCATAGAATTTTTTAAAGTGATATAATAGGAGATGTGAATTGCAATATAAAATTATAGGATTAAGAAGAATAAGCCCAAATGCAAACCGTCATTTCGTGCAGAGCTGTTAGTGATGTACATTTATTTCCTCTTTTGGCAAAGTGAGAGATCTGCTGCGGTTTAGTAGGTTTCTCATCCCTCGCAAATTGATATGCCTGTAAATTTCTGGTGAGGGATAAGAAATAATGATGAGTATTTATTGGCTCTCCCGAATAAACTATTACAGCACCTGGCTAAAAAAGAAAAGCTCTTCGTATATGAAGAGCTTTTATCAATGATCGTTTGATTCTTAAAAAAATAACTGCGACAATACATTTGTCGGGCTGTTTGTTGCCGGTTTTAACCCGAGAAATTTATTCATCTGGTTTTGCAAAAGAATACCTGCAAGCTTTGTTTTTAGCGTGCTGAACAAGCCGCTTTGCTTTTGCGTGTACTGGTCTTTGTTGCTCGATGCCAATGAAAGGATTTTTGATTTTCCTGTCAGATAGGTGCTCACAGCAGAAGTGACTTTCGGGGTTTGTTTACCCGTTAAGCTTAAAGCAGGGCTTAATTTCCCCATAATGCCTTTAGTAAGCGAGCTCACATTAAAACCTGCTGCCGATGCTGCTGAAGTTGCTTTGTTAAGAATATCGCTTTGTGCAAAACCCGCTGAAGCAATGAATAAAATGGCAAAAGAAAAAAATAGTTTTTTCATTGTTGTTGAATTTGATTTTTTGATAGAAAGATTTAAAAATGTTTTGCTGCAAACATAACCGGAGTCACTCAAACAAAAAATAATTTGATTTGGCAGTAAGCGCTTTACAGTATCAAAAATTAAATGTAATGCGTGGTGTCAATATAAAATGTTTTGTCAACAGAAACCGATCAGGGAACGACTGATCTTCATCATAATAGTACAAAAGCTTAAACGAAACTTCTTCCGGATCGCCATTTTTCGTTTTTTTTGGCGAAGCAAAAAAGAACAATACTATAAAATATAATTAGGATAACTGCAGGTTCCTGCTTGCGCAGGAATAACGGCGTGAGTGCTTATGGGTTATTTGCAGTTTTATTTTTTAATACCTCTGCGGCCCGAAAAAACATTTCAAAATAATTTAGAAACTAAGCGTAAAAGCTGTTCCTTCATTTTCCACAGATTGTACCTGTATGTTTCCTTTATGCAGCATCATGATTTGTTTGCATAAACTCAAGCCGATTCCGCTTCCTGTTTTGCGTGTGCTGAAGAAGGGTACAAAAATTTTATCGATCACTTCCGGGGAAATGCCTGCGCCATTATCTGCAATCTTAATAAGGACTTTGTTATTCAACGTAATGAATGCAGATAGTATAATATGAGGTTTCGGCCTGTCTTTCACAGCTTCGATTGCATTTACTACTAAATTGATCAGCACTTGTTCCAGAAGATTTGGATCCGCACTTAAAACAAGCTCAGGATCTTTTAATAATATTTCCAGTTCGATATTTTTTTGCTGAAGTGTGGGCTGCATCAATTGATGAAGGTTTTCAAAAAGATCCATCACATGCACTTTGCGCACATTGGGTGTAGTGATCTTATTCAGGTTGCGGTAGGTTTCTGCAAATTTCAATAAGCCTTCGCTGCGGCGTTTGATCGTATCAAGCCCGAGTTCAAGGTCTTCCAAAGTGGATGATTGCTCACGGAGACGCGTAACCGAATTTTGTAACCTGTTCAACATGGTGTCTGCCAGGGAAGAAATCGGTGCAATGGAATTCATGATCTCATGCGTCATCACACTCAGTAATTTTTGCCAGGCTTTTGCTTCTGTTTCATCCAATGCTTCGTCTACATTTTGAAATGCAATCAGTTTATAAACCCTGTCTTCTGTTTGAAATGCTGTTGCCGACAATAATGTTTTGAATGAAGTATCTTCACGGGTGATCGACACAATTTTATTATCGCCTGGCTTTAATGCGGTCACTTCATTATATAATTGCCCACCTCTTTTTTGTAATGAATGGATCGTTTTCAGATACGGGATTCCGATCATTTTTTTCAATGATTCATTCATCCAGCCAATGTCGCCTGTTTCACTATCATACGAAAGGATTCCGGTGTCAACCAGTTCAAGGATTTTTTGCAGGTATTGATATTGCGTTTCCCTTTCCCTGCTGATCACTTTAAATGTGGAATTGATTTCATTAAAACCTTCCCGGAGTGGCTGTAAGTCAAGCGGGGCTCGCTTTACGTCGAAGTGGCGTGAAAAATCCCGGTAATGCACTGATTCTACAAATTGCTGCAATTCATCCTGTGCTTTTCTATTGAAGCGATAAAAATCTACCAACTGAAATGCAATGATTGGCAACAACACAACAAAATAAATGAATGTGCCTTTCACTACAAGCAATGCGGATACTGTCAATGTAATAAACAGCAGCGCCACACGTATCAATAAACGTACATGGTATTGTTTAAATATCATACTTGCTCAAACGGCGGTATAAAGCGGTGCGTGTTAATCCAAGTTCTTTCGCAGCCTTGCTGATGTTTCCGTTATTTTTTTCGATCACTTTAAGAATAGTATTTTTTTCTATGGTGCTTAACTTTAATTCTTTCGGTTCTTCCGGTATTTCTTTAATTGATTCGATCGGGGAGAAAATCAGGTCGCCCGCCTGCAACACATCATTTTCTGCCATGATCACGGCACGCTCAATGGTATATTGCAACTCACGCACATTCCCGGGATAATGGTATTGTTTTAGTTTTTCCTGTGCTTTTGCATCAAATGCATGTGCGGGCTTCATATATTTTTTGCCATACACATTTACAAAATGTGTGGCGAGCATTAATATATCTTCTTCGCGTTTGCGTAATGGCGGCACGGTAATTTCTACTGTGTTGATACGATAGATCAGGTCTTTGCGGAATCGGCTTTCATTTGCCAGTTCGCTCAAAGGCACGTTGGTAGCACATATCAGGCGGATGTCAACCGGTATTGCGGTGTTCGTACCAAGCCTGGTGATCTTCCTGTTCTGCAATACAGATAATAATTTTGCCTGCTGGTGCAAAGAAATATTTCCGATCTCATCTAAAAATAAAGTCCCGCCACTTGCCGCTTCTACCAAACCGACCCGGTCCTCACGGGCATCAGTAAACGCTCCTTTTTTATGGCCGAATAGTTCGCTCTCAAACAAACTTTCAGTAAGGGCACCAACGTCTACTTTTATAAACGGTTTATCGGAACGCAGTGATTGCTGATGAATTGCTTTTGCGATCAGATCTTTCCCGGTGCCATTTTCTCCCAGTATTAATATGTTTGCGTCAGTAGGGGCAATTTTTTCTATCTTATAAAAAATATCCTGCATCACCTGCGAGTTCCCCAGCAATTCATTACCAACAATCGAATCGGCATTGCTGGCGTGGTTAACGGCAGCTTTGCTTCCTTCTTTTTTCTTTAATGTATCTTTTATTGTGGTGATCAGTTTTTCATTATGCCAGGGTTTTACAACGAAATCTGCAGCGCCTTCTTTTAGGGAACGAACGGCGAGGTCAATATCTCCATAAGCCGTGATCATAATAACCGAAGCTTCCGATCCGAACTCTTTTATTTTTTTCAGCCAGAACAAACCTTCATTGCCGGTATTAATGGAACTGTTGAAATTCATATCCAGCAAAATCAGGTCGAACGGTTTTTTTGATAGCAGCGAACGGATATTCTCCGGGTTTTTTTCCGTCACTACTTCTGCCGCCTCCGTTTTTAATAAAAGCCGCACGGCAGTCAGCACATCTATGTCGTCATCAATGACCAATACGGCAGAATTTTTTAGAACCATTGTAAAAAAATATTCTTTTTGATTGATGCAACAATTTACGCCACAAGTGTACCTTAAATATAAACTTGTGGCAATTAATTTTTTAGCTCCGGACAGCAAAAATCGAGTGTATCAAAAGCGGACAGTTTATGTATCGGAAACGAACTGTTTCGTATATATGGGCTAACTAAGAAATTGTAAATCACACAAATGGCAAACTGGCATGTGATTGAATACATGATGATAGATTTTCCTGGCTGAACCGGGAAATCATCAACCTACTAAAAAATTTCAAAGTGGACAGAGTTATAGAAAAAAAGAAATGGTCAACGAAACGCCTGCTGACGATCGGCGGAATTACAGCCCTGGTATTATTAATTGCTGCCAGTTTTTATTTTACTTCAGGCAAATCAAAACTGAATGTAGAGCTCGACAGGATCACCATCAGTGAAGTAAAAAAAGGCCCTTATAAAGATAACATCCCTGTGAACGGTGTTGTGCTTCCATTGACAAGCATTTATCTCGATGCAACAGAAGGCGGACGCGTGGAAGAAAAATATGTGGAAGATGGAACCATTATGAAAGCAGGGCAGCCCATCCTTCGTTTGTCAAACACCAATTTGTTGATGACAATGATGAGCCAGCAGAACACAGTATATAACACACTAACGCAGATGCAAATTAGCCGGACTAATGCTATGCAGAATACAGTGAGTAAACAAACCCAAATGGCTGATGTGGAAAGCCTTTTTAAAGAGGCGGAACGAGTATATAACCTCGATAAAAAATTGTATGCGCAGAAAGCGATCGGGTTGCAGGAGTATCAATCTGCTGAAAACAATTATAATTACCTGTTGAATAAGAAAAAATTGACAGAACAAATTTTGGAACAAGACTCTGTGTCTCGGGCACAACAGGAAAAACAGGACAAACAATCCTATCAAAGTTCACAAGAGGCTTTGGATATCATGAAGAAAAAAGTAGATGACCTGATCGTACGTGCACCTGTGGATGGACAGCTTACTGCATTAGATGCTGAAATAGGAGAGAACAAAACGCAAGGGCAACGTTTAGGGCAGGTTGATGTATTGAGTGGCTTCAAAGTTCGTGTGAATGTTGATGAACATTATCTTTCAAGAGTGTTTATCGGTCAAACAGGCGAATTTACGTTTGCCGAGAAAACATATAAACTGAAGATCAAAAAAGTATTTACGGCAGTAAACACAGGTGGAACATTCCAGGTAGATATGGAATTTATTGGGGCACCACCCCAGGGAATCCGCCGTGGGCAAACATTACAGATCGTATTATCATTGAGTGATGAAACCACTGCGATACTTGTTCCGAAGGGCGGCTTCTATCAGCAAACAGGTGGCAACTGGATATTTAAAGTAAGCGAAGACGGCAAACGTGCGTACCGCGTAGACATCCAGTTGGGCAGGCAGAGTATCGATTACTTTGAAGTATTGCAGGGGTTAAACCCGGGTGATAAAGTAATTACAAGCAGCTATGAGAATTATGGAAATATGCAGGAACTGGTGTTGCAGAAATAAAACCAATCATGCTAAAAGTATTTTTATGAGGATTAAATTCTTGTTCATGTTTACACTCGTTTTGATAATGAGTGTTTTCGCATCATCGAAAGGATATTCAGGTTGTGAAAATCCGCATGTAGCATGTAACAATAAAAGCATAAAAACCGTAACACATACGGATGCATTTGCGTCTGATGATGATATCCTGAAATTGTCGCCGATACATACCATGCTGTTACTATAATTTAAATCAACATATATTCCTTTTTTTCAACTATTCACCTAAATACAAAATACAATGATCAAGATCAGTCAACTCGAAAAAATCTACAGGACTGAAGAAGTAGAAACAATCGCCCTCAACAAACTGAACATGGAAGTTAATGATGGTGAATTTGTAGCAGTGATGGGCCCTTCAGGATGTGGCAAATCAACGTTATTGAATATACTCGGTTTGCTGGACGATCCTGATGCGGGTAGCTTCATGTTCAACAATATTGAAGTTGCGCATTTCAATGAGCGCAAACGTGCCGACCTGCGCAAGCACAATATCGGTTTTGTTTTCCAGAGTTTCAACCTCATCGACGAGTTAACTGTTTTTGAAAATGTAGAACTCCCGCTTATCTATACAGGCGTAAAATCTGCAGACAGGAAAAAAAGAGTAGAAGCTGTTTTGGATAAAGTGCAGATCATGCACAGGCGCAACCACTACCCGCAACAACTTTCCGGTGGACAACAGCAGCGTGTTGCTGTAGCCCGTGCCGTAGTGAACAATCCCAAATTAATTTTGGCCGATGAGCCTACTGGTAACCTCGATAGCAGCAACGGTAATGAAGTAATGCAACTGCTTACTGAATTGAATGAGCAAGGCACCACGATCGTGATGGTTACGCACAGTGAGCATGATGCACGTTACAGCCATCGCATCATACGCATGCTCGACGGACAAACGGTTACGCAGAATATTTTGATATAGCAGACGCCGGTTGTCGATATTCGGTTGGCAGATGGAAATTAAGAATTAATAATTCTAATTCAGTTTAGCCAAAGTAACGCAGAGTTAAATAAGAGTTTCGCAGAAAGATCCTGTAGTTCTCAAAAACATTTCAGTGGCTATCTGTGGAAAATGATCAATTAGGTGAATCAGTCAATCAGGATATATTACTAAATAAGTAAAAATTTAAAAGTAAAAGGAGATGAGGGAGATTGAATTGCAGAAATCAGAAATCTTCAAATCAGAAATCAGAAATTTCCTTCGATGCTTAAAAATTATCTTCTTGTAGCCTGGAGAAATTTGAGGAGAAACAAAGTGTTCTCCTTTATTAATATTACAGGACTCGCATTGGGGCTTGCGTGCAGCTTGCTTATTATGTTATGGGTGCAGGATGAAAAAAGCATGGATTCGTTTCATGCAAACGGACTGCGGCTATACAATATTTATGAACGTCAGTATTACGATGGAAGAATTGAAGCAGGTTATTATACTCCCGGAAAATTGGCCGAAGAATTAAAAAGGAAAATTCCCGAAATAGAACGTGCTGCAGATATTGATCTGGACGAACGAAACACTTTCCAGGTTGGCGATAAAATATTAAAAGAAGATGGAAATTTTGCGAGTGAAGATTTTTTCAGCATGTTTAGTTTCCCGTTGCTGCAGGGAAAAGCACAAAATGCATTAGCTGACATCAGTTCTATTGCGATCTCCAAAAAAATGGCGGTACAATTTTTCGGAAGCCCTGAAGAAGCTTTTGGAAAAACGATACGCTACGAAAACAAAAAAGATTTTAAAGTAACTGCAGTATATAATGATATTCCGCAAAACTCTTCCATCAAAGGGGATTTTGTATTGAACTGGTTTCAATATCTCGAAGAAAATTCCTGGGCGAAAGAATGGGGAAATAACGGGCCTGCAACAAGCATCATGCTTCGTGCTGACGCAAAACCAGATGCAGTAAGAAACAAGATAAGAAAATTTTTAGACGATTATAATAAAGAGCAGGATAAAACATTTCACATTGAACTTGGCATGCAACTGTTCAATCAGCAATACCTGCACAGCGATTTTAAAAACGGTGAGATTGTCGGCGGAAGAATTGAGTATGTAAAGATCTTCAGCATTATTGCTGTGTTTATAATGGTGATCGCCTGCATCAATTTTATGAACCTTACTACGGCACGTTCAGTAAAACGTGCAAAAGAAATAGGCGTGCGGAAAGTCGTTGGCGCCATGCGTGGTGTATTGATCCGCCAGTTTATTGGCGAAGCATTATTATTATCTTTTTTTGCAACGGTCATTGCATTGATCATCGCATCACTGATGTTGCCGATGTTCAATTCACTAACTAGCAAACAAATTTCATTTCCGTTTTTCAATCCGGTATTCTGGGTTGAAATTCTCGGCTTAACTATTCTTACCGGAATTGTTTCGGGAAGCTATCCTGCATTATTTCTGTCATCTTTCAATCCCATCCGTGTGTTGAAGGGTTCTATGAAATTCAGTTCTGGTGCAACTTTTTTCAGAAAGGGATTGGTAGTATTTCAATTTGTACTTTCTGTAATGCTGATCATCGGAACGATCATGATCTCAAAACAGGTACACTTTATTCAAACAACTAACCTCGGCCTCGATCGCGAGAACCTTGTATATATTCCGATCGAAGGCGACCTGAGCCAGAACTTCAACCTGTTTAAAGATGAAGCTTTAAATATTCCGGGAGTAACTGCAGTTTCGCGAATGACAGGAAGCCCAACTGAGATCGGCAGTAACACCGGTGGTGTGGACTGGGATGGAAAAGACCCAAGTGTGCGCCCCATGTTTTCACAGGCATCTGTGGGATATGATTTTGCAAAAACGGTGCATGTGAAAATGGTGCAGGGGCGTGACTTTTCAAAAGACTATGGCACTGATTCTGTCGGTTATATTATTAATGAAGCAGCATTGCGCAAGATCGGTTACAAAGACCCGATCGGAAAGCGATTGACTTTCTGGGGAAAGAAAGGAGCGATCGTTGGCGTAGTAAAAGATTTTCATTTTGCTTCTTTGCGTGTGGCAATTGAACCATTAGTACTGCGCCTTAGGGATAAAGAAGAGTGGGGAACGATATTAGTGAAGATTGAAACAGCAAAAACAAAACAGGCAATGGCTGGCCTTGAAAAATTGGGCAAAGAACTGAACCCGAAATTTCCATTCAACTATCAGTTTGCCGATGAAAATTTCAACAAGATGTATAGGAGTGAACAGGTGATAGACAAACTTTCTACATCTTTTGCAATTCTTGCCATATTCATTTCTTGTCTCGGTTTGCTTGGCCTTGCCATGTTCACTGCAGAACAACGCACAAAAGAAATCGGCATCCGCAAAGTGCTTGGTGCAAGTGTATCCGGCGTGTTTGGATTATTATCAAAAGAATTTTTGCAACTCGTGTTCATTGCATTTGTAATTGCAGCACCATTGGCATGGTGGGCAGTTTCAAAATGGTTGCAGGATTATACCTATCGCACCGACATCAGTTGGTGGGTGTTTGCCGTAGCCGGAATAGCTGCATTGTTTATTGCATTACTGACCGTGAGTTTCCAGGCAATCAAAGCTGCCGTTGCTAACCCCGTGAAATCATTGAGAACAGAATAGTGGATGGCGCATTTTGAACAGTGAATAAGAAATATGCCTCATGGTGTTGAAAAATTTACTCAGAACTTTTTAAGAAAACTGAATATTAATATTTGATTAACGAAATTTTTCGTAGATTGAATATTATTTTTTCAAAACCAACTTCATGCTAAAAAACTATCTCAAAGTTGCATTCCGCAACTTATGGCGTCACAGGATTTTTTCTTTTATAAATATTATGGGATTGACAGTTGGTTTAACAGCTTTCTTTCTCATTTTTATGTATGTGAAATTTGAATTGAGCTATGATTCTTTTCACCCAAATGCAGACAGGATTTACCGCGTTGTCTGTGACCTGAAAACACCTACCGAAACAATAAATGCCGACGGGCCATCATGGGCAATTGCACCGCATATTAAAAATGATTTCCCGGAAATTGAATCAGCGATCCGATATACAAATGCAAGTTTGCTTGTCCGGAAAGGGGATATAAAATTCCAGGAAGACAATACACTTTTTGCCGACTCGGCATTCTTTCATGTTTTCGGTTTTAAATTATTAAAGGGAAACCCGGCAACAGTACTGAAAGATAAATTCAGTATAGTACTTACCGAAACTGCAGCAAAAAAATATTTTGGTAAAACAAATCCAATCGGGCAAACTGTATTGCTGACAGATGGAAATTTTCCATCCACCATTACAGGTATTATGGAAGATATGCCGGAGAACTCAATTGTGAAAGCAGATATGCTTGTATCGATGACTACGCTTACAGAAGATTTTAATAAAGGAATAGATGACCAGTGGGGAAATTATGGTAACCGGACTTATTTGTTATTAAAGCCCGGAACAAGTGCAAAAGCACTACAGGCAAAGCTTCCGGCGTTTTTGGAAAAACGCAATGGCGATGAAATGAAAAAATTTCAAATGTACCCGACATTATTCCTTGAACCATTACGGGATGTGTACCTGCGTTCAACACGTGATGGAAGCAAAACAGGAAATATTACCAACGTATATATATTTTCGATTGTAGCTGTTTTTATTTTATTAATTGCTTGCTTCAACTTCGTTAATCTTACTACTGCAAGATCAACAGAGCGTGCAAAAGAAGTGGGCATTCGCAAAGTGGTAGGCGCAGGAAAATTTCAATTGGCGAGACAATTTATAGGAGAAAGCATAATTCTTTGCCTGATCGCATTTATTTTATCCGTAATTTTTTCTGCACTATTACTTCCATTGTTCAACCAATTGTCCGGGAAAATTATCAGCCATAATATTTTTTCACATCCTGCGTATTTGTTGCTGCTTTTCTTAACGTCAATAGCTATCGGAATTTTGGCAGGAATTTATCCGGCGCTGGTGTTATCATCGTTTCAGCCGGTTACTGTTTTGAAAGGAAGGTTTGCGACAGGCGTAAAAGGGATCCTGCTACGCAAAGGGTTGGTTGTAACACAATTCACCATTTCAATAGCATTGATCATAGCAACGATTGTAGTTTATAACCAGATGAATTTTATGCGCAGCCAGGATCTTGGATTTAATAAAGACCAAAAACTTATTCTAGATACACACGGCGATTCTTCGAAAACAGCATTGATGCAAAAAGTTTCTACGTTACCTGGTGTATTGTCGACCTCGATGTCGGGAAGTGTTCCGGGCGGTGGTAATCCTGGCGCATACTCGCAGGTTGAAAATACAAAAGGGGAAATGCAGATCGCCAACCTCGACCTGTACTTTGTTGATTACGATTATATACCTCAATACAAAATGAAAATAATTGCCGGCAGGGCATTTTCACGCGATTTTGGTTCGGATACTACACAGGCGATGATTGTGAACGAAGCGGCAATGAAAATGTTCGGTTATACAACACCCCAACAGATCATCGGAAAAAAATTTGATCAGTGGGGAAGAAAAGGAATGATCATTGGTGTAGTTAAAGATTTTCATTTCCGTTCGTTACAGGAAGTGATCAAACCATTGAGTTTACGGATTGAACCAAACGGCTGCTCACTTATCACGGCAAATGTGTCGCCAAAAAATCTTCCATCCACAATTGCTTCGATAGAGAATGCGTGGAAAACAATGATACCGAATCGCCCGTTCAGTTATTATTTTTTGGATGAATTTTTTGATAAGCAATACCGCAGTGAAGACCGTTTTGGAAGATTGTTTTTGAATTTTGCAGTGCTTGCTATTTTTATTTCATGCCTCGGGTTGTTAGGGCTTGCTTCCTACAGCACCATGCAACGCACCAAAGAAATCGGTGTACGGAAAGTGATGGGCGCAAGTGTTTCGAACATCGTGAATTTATTATCAAAGGATTTTTTGCGGCTTGTTTTGATATCATTTGTAATTGCAGGGCCGCTTGCCTGGTATTTCATGAATAAATGGCTTCATGGTTTTGCATACCGCACAAATGTGAGTTGGTGGATATTTGTTGCGGCAGGAATTACCGCATTGTTGATTGCATTGCTAACAGTAAGTTTCCAGGCGATCAAGGCTGCGGTTGCAAACCCCGTGAATAGTTTGAGGAGTGAATGAGAACAGTTTTCAGTCGTCGGTGACCAGTCGATAGTAGTGAATTAATAATTAAGAATTCTGATGATTGATTATACCGCTTGAACCTGGAATTGGGAGATTTTGGGATTGATGGGATGATGATTTTTATTATCAGGCGAATCAGAAAAATCAGGTTAAAATCGTGCATGCCTGCCGTTAGGAAGGGTTCAGACAATGGCTCAATGGAATTGCTAATGTTGAAGAGCGCGATTCTTTCACCAGAAGAATCGAAGGCAATAATGCTTAATAGAGAACACACACCGGTTATGTAAAAACAAGAAATTAAAAATAAGGAATAAGAAATCAGAAAGTGTTTGCTGGATTCGAGAAATCATAATAATCTTTTCATCACATAAATCCCGGTTCAGACAATGCTAAAAAATTATCTCAAAATCGCTGTTCGCAGCCTGTTAAAAAGAAAAGGCTACACATTGATCAATGTGTTTGGGCTTGCAACAGGTATGGCAGTTTGTTTGCTCATTGTGCTTTTTATTGAAAGCGAAACGAGCTATGATAATTTTGAAAAGAACGGTGATCGTATTTACCGTGTGGCGCTCGATCGGAAATATCCCGGGCGCATGACTTCTTATTCGATGATCCCGCAATCTATCGGAGAGGCAATACAGCACGAATATCCCGAAGTGTTGCAATGTACGAGGCTGTTTAATTTTTTGGGAAACGGAAATTTGTTTGTACGTGTAGGCGATAAAGTTTTTGAAGAAAGAAAAGTGTTGCTCGCTGACTCGAATTTTTTTAAAGTGTTCACAACCCCGCTGCTGCAAGGAGATCCTGAAACGGCGCTGGAAAAACAAAATACTGTTGTGATCACTGAAACAACTGCAAAGAAATATTTTGGCTCTGTCGCAGATGCAATGAATAAATCATTCACTGCTGATAATAATGCGCATTTTATCGTTTCGGGCGTTTGCAAAGACTGGCCGGAGAATTCACATTTTACATTTGATATGTTGATTGCTTCTTCTACTTTTCGTGGCCCTGCCAATTATGTTAATTTTTCTGCACATACTTATTTGTTGTTGGGCCCGAACGCATCGCCAACTGCATTGGAAGCAAAATTTCCACACATCGTTGAGAAATATGTTTCGGGAGAAATAGGGAGAAATTTTGGGGTGAGTTTTCAGCAATTCCAATCAGCAGGAAATGGCTATCATTATTTTTTGCAACCCTTGCAAAAAATACATCTCACCTCCGATCTCGAAGGAGAACTGAAACCGAACGGAAGTTTAAAAGCGGTCTATATTTTTTCAGTGATCGCGATTTTTATTTTGGTCATTGCATGCATCAATTTTATTAATCTTTCAACGGCACGTTCGGTGGAGCGTGCAAAAGAAGTAGGTATACGCAAAACATTCGGCTCTGAAAAAAAATCGCTTATCTGGCAATTTTTGCTGGAGTCAGTAATGGTAAGTTTGTTGAGCATGGTATTAGCCGTTTTATTGATCATTGTATTGCTGCCATTATTCAATAAAGTTTCCGGCAAAGAGCTCACTATGGTTTATTTTTTAGAGCCAATGAAGATTGCTGAGCTGTTTGCATTTGCAATTGGCGTGGGAGCGATCGCTGGTTTGTATCCTGCGTTTGTGTTATCGTCTTTCAAACCAATCATGGTGTTGAAAGGAAAATTCAAATCGAATAAATACGGGATGGCATTGCGAAACAGCCTGGTGGTTTTTCAATTTGCGATTTCGGTGATACTGATCATTTGCACGATCATAGTGAACCAGCAAATGAAATATATGTTGGGTGATAAATTAGGTTTCAGAAAAGATCATATTATAGAAATTGAACGTGCCGACCTGTTGAAAGATAAATCAAAATCGTTCAATGATGAAGTAGCAAAGATCGCAGGCGTTGAAGTAGTGAGCAATTGTTCTTCTTTTCCGGGTGAAAGTGGTTTTTTTGGAAGCGCATTCCAGGAAATGAATTCAAAGCAACCCTTAACAGGCAGGGCTGTTATTGTTGATGACCAGTTTTCAAAAATACTCGACCTGCAATTGAAAGAAGGGCGATTTTTTTCAAAAGAATTTGCAACAGATTCGTTAGCACTTGTGCTGAATGAAAAAGCAGTTGCAGAAATGGGCCTAAAAAAACCGATCGGGGCGAAGATTACCAGCCCCGACTTCAATGGGCCAAACGGCGAAGAGATTGTGTACACTGTTATTGGTGTTGCAAAGGATTTTCACTATCAATCGCTGCACCAGAAAATAGAGCCGCTCGTTTTTGTGAATACAGAAAAGTTCCGCGGAGCAATGGCAACAACCGGTGTGCGCATTAAAGCGGATGATTTTAAACAGGCAATTGCTTCGATAGAAAATGTATGGAAAAATTTCGTGCCTGAACATCCGTTCCACTATAATTTCCTGGATAAGACACTTGCTGATCAGTATAAGACGGAACAAACTACACAACGCGTGTTTACTATTTTTTCTGTACTCGCTATTTTCATTGCATGTATTGGATTGTTAGGGCTTGCAGCTTATGCAACGCAATTACGTGTTCGCGAGATCAGCATACGCAAAGTGCTCGGCGCAAGTGTAGGCGGAATTGTAAGTATGTTATCAAAAGATTTTTTAAAACTTATCATCATCTCTGCAGTCGTTGCATTTCCAATCGCATGGTGGGGGATGCATAAATGGCTGGAGAGTTTTGCATACCGTACATCCATTTCATGGTGGGTGTTTTTGCTTGCAGGAGTGATTGCTGCATTTATTGCATTAGTCACGATCAGTTTCCAGGCGATCAAAGCAGCGGTTGCAAACCCGGTGAAGACGCTGAGGAGTGAGTAATACCCCACCACCTGAAGTGGAAATTAATGCGTAGCTGCTTGAATTAATATTTAGAAATGAAGCTCTTTAAGATTATTATAATTAACTCGCCTCATAGCTCCGCGTTAGGGTCGGGTAAATGTTTTTTATGCTAAAAAATTATTTCAAAATCGCGATCAGGAATTTATGGAAGAACAAGGTTTTTTCATTGATCAACCTTGCAGGGCTTGCGTTGGGAATTGCATGCAGCCTTGGCATTTTTATTATTGTGAAACACGAATCAGGGTTTGATACATTTCACAACGATTACAAAAATATTTACAGGGTAGTTAGTGACCTTAAATTTCCTGAAGGTGAAGAACATCAGTCGGGCGTCCCTTTTCCGCTGGCTGATGCATTCAGAGTGGATTTTCCGCAGGTAAAAGAAGTGGCTTCAATAACGGGAGGTTACAATAACCAGATCGATATAGTTGACGGGCAAAATACAACGAATGAAAAAAGATTTAAGATAGAGACCGGTGTTTTCTATGCTAACCCTGATTTTTTCAAAATTTTTAATTTCAAATGGATCAGCGGCGACGCTCAAACTGTTTTGTCAAAACCTAATAGCGCAGCGCTTACAAAAGATGCAGCAGCAAAATATTTTGGTAACTGGCAAAATGCAATTGGCAAAATGCTGAAAAAAGACAATAACGAACTTGTGCAGGTTGAAGGCATTATTGATAATCCTCCTGCAAATACAGATTTCCCTCTGCAATTGGTGATATCGTACATCACGTTTGCAAACAGCGATAATGGAAAACGCCTGGATAACTGGGGCAGTATTACGAGCAGGTTGCAATGTTACATTAAATTAAAAGATGCAAAAGAAGCAGGCAATATAGAAACCGGTTTGCTGTCTTTCAGAAAAAAACACCTGGACGCAGGGAACACTACCGATTTTTATGTGCTTCAGCCTTTGCGTGATATTCATTTTAATGATCAATATGGAAATTATAGTTTGCATACGGTAAGTAAAAAAACATTGTTCTCGCTTTCATCGATCGGAATTTTTCTTCTTGTATTAGCTTGTATAAATTTTGTAAACCTTGCGACAGCGCAGGCCGTGAAGCGCTCACGTGAGGTTGGTATTCGAAAAGTTTTAGGAAGCAGACGCATGCAATTGGGCGTTCAGTTTTTGGGAGAAACTTTTGTGCTTGTTGCTGCAGCTACAGTTTTAGCGTTAGGATTGCTTGCTATTCTTTCTCCTCTTACTGAAAAAATATTAAGCAAGCCTGTTCCGATGAACCCGTTTCAATTGCCGGGTATTCTTCTTTTTTCATTGCTGTTGGTTTTTGTAGTTACATTTTTCGCCGGGTTTTATCCTGCTATTATTGTTTCAGGTTTTCGCCCGATTGAGGCCTTGAAAAATAAAATTTCTTCTGGTAATACTTCCGGTATTTCATTGCGCCGTGTGCTGGTAATTGCACAGTTTGTAATTGCTCAGGGATTGATCATCGCTACATTGGTTATCATCAGCCAGGTAAAATTTTTTCAAAATTCCCCGATAGGATTTAATAAAAATTCGGTTGTTACAGTTAGCCTTCCTACCGACAGCACCAGCCGTGCCAGGTGGAGTGATTTCCGTCAACAAACAACAGAACTCCCGGGTGTTGAGAATGTGAGCATCAGCTTTTCCCCACCAGCATCGGGAAGCAACAGTACTACATCGTTTAAATTTAACCAGGCTGTAAAGGATGAAAATTTTGAAGTGAATTATAAATCTGCTGACACTGCTTACCTGAAAACCTATCAGTTGCAATTAGTGGCCGGAAGGTTTTATATGGCTTCCGACACTGCACGTGAGGCAGTAGTAAATGAAACATTATTAAGAAAAGAGCGAATCACTGATAACAACGATGCTATCGGAAAATATATTATCCTTGATAAAACACCGTTACCTATTGTTGGAGTAGTGAAAGATTTTCACCAGGCTTCCTTGCGTGACCCGATTGAACCGGTTGTTATTGTTCCGGGAAAAAGTGGCTATCGTGTTGCAGGAATAAGAATGAACCCGCTGAATATTTCTGCCACTTTACAGGCGATAGAAAAGATTTATAACAAAGAATTCCCCGAGTATTTATTTGAACATAGTTTTTTGGATGAAAACGTTGAAAAATTTTATGTGCAGGAAAAACAGTTGTCGCGATTGCTGCAGCTATTTGCAGGCGTCGGCATTTTTATAAGTTGTATTGGATTATATGGTTTGATATTATTCATGACAATACAACGCGTAAAAGAAGTAGGCGTACGGAAAATCCTTGGCGCTTCTGTTGCAAATATTGTGCTGCTGTTCTTCAAGGAATTTATATGGCTGATCGCAGTTGCATTTGTGATCGCTGCATCTGTTGCGTGGTATTGTATGAATAACTGGCTGAACAATTTTACGTACCACACGCAGATCTCGTGGTGGATGGTTTTATGTGTAGGATTAGCATCGTTGTTGCTCGCCGCAATAACAGTAAGCACACAAACTATCAAAGCAGCAATTGCAAATCCGGTAAAAGCGTTGAGGAGTGAGTAGGCAGTCGACGATCATCGGCTTTCAGTTGGCAGCTAAGAAAATTAATAATTAGTAATTAGTAATTAATAATTCTGACGATTGATCATACTGTCTGAACCTGGATTTAGAGAGATTTTGGGATTGATGAGATGATAATTTTTATTGTCGGCGAATCAGAAAAATCAGGTTAAGATCGTGGTTCAGACAATCGCTCCATAGAATATCAACTGTACAAGAGCCTGCCTGCGGTAGGCAGGTGCGACGCAACTATGTTTAATAGTGGACGAATGTTGGTTACCTAAAAAGAAAAAAGGAAAAATAAAGAATATTAAACACCCAATTGTATGATAAAAAATCTGATCCTTGTTGCATTGCGGAATTTCAGGCGTGATAAATGGTACAGCATGCTGAACATTCTTGGATTGACTATTGGTATCACGTTCAGCTTGTTTTTGATTTTTTATATTAAAGACGAATTGAGCTTTGATAAATACAATGAAAAAGCCGACAGGGTTTTTCGCATCACTGCACTTATTAAAGAGCCTGATAAGGATACGATGAAGTGGGCGAACACTCAGTTTCCACTTGGGCCGACACTGAAAAAAGATTACCCGGAAGTGGAAGAATTTGTGCGTTTTGTTGGCAACAACATTACGGTGTTTAAAAATGGCGACCTGCGTTTTTATGAGAAGAAAATTTATTTTGCTGATAGTTCGGTGTTTAATGTATTTACGTTTCCTGCTGTTGAAGGGAACCTGAAAACGGCATTGGTTGAACCGAATTCGATTGTACTTACACAATCCATGGCAGAAAAATATTTTGGAAAGAATACGGCGTATGTGAACAAGTCGTTGCAGAATGATAAAGGCGATGTATACAAGGTAACAGCGGTGGTAAAAGATGTTCCAAAAAATTCGCATATTATTTTTAATGCGCTTATTTCAAGGACTTCGTTGCCGAAAGACTTTGCGGATAGCTGGGGAAGCTTTGGTTTTTATACCTATGTGCTGCTTCGGCCAAATGTAAATGTTGATGCATTTCAGAAGAAACTGGCGCCTATGTATGATAAATATATGGCGCCGATTTTCGCTCAGTATAAAATAAAAATTCATTACGGTGTGCAACCTGTAACATCCATTCACCTGCATTCCGATTTTTCGGGTGAACCGGAAGAAGTTGGCAGCATGTCGTATATCTATATTTTCGCAGCGGTGGCATTTTTCATGCTGTTGATTGCATGCATCAATTATATGAATTTAACAACAGCACGTTCTGCACGGCGTGCGAAAGAAATCGGTATACGAAAAGTTACAGGTTCAACACAATCATTACTGATCGCACAATTCCTGACCGAATCCACATTGATCACGATCATTGCCCTGGTGATGAGTATGGGGCTCGTTGCATTGCTGTTGCCGACATTCAATGCCATATCAGGAAAATTCATTTCTTTTCATACTTTTTTTGAACTCAAAACCTTTCTGATATTATTAGGCATAGTTGTATTTGTCGGGTTGCTGGGTGGAAGTTATCCGGCATTTTATCTTTCCAAATTTAACCCTGTAAATATTCTCAAGGGAAGTTTGTCAAAGGGCTCCAGTAATGTGGTATTAAGAAGAATATTAGTGGTAGTTCAATTTTCCATTTCAATGATCATGCTTATTTGCACCTGGGTGGTTTATGGGCAGTTAAAATATTTGCGCAACAAAGATCTTGGGTTCGACAAAAAGCAGGTTGTTTCAATAGTTGCTAATTCAGACAGCGATTTAAGAAGCAAGATTTCCTCTTTCAAAAGCGAAGCGAGAAATATTGCTGAAGTAAGCAGCGTCAGCAGTGCAGAGGCTGTACCCGGTTCCGGTATAAGCTTCAATTTGTTTTCCGTTCAGTCGAAAAATGGTTTTGTAGAAAAAGGGGTTGACTGTTATTCCGTAGATGAAAATTATTTTAAAACGCTTGGTATGCAGGTTACGAAAGGAAGAAATTTTGACGGGCTTGCGGACACCTTACGCAGTATTATTGTAAATGAAAACATGGTGAAATATTTCGGATGGGATAACCCGATTGGCAAGCAGGTAAAATTTCCGGGTGACACTTCTAAGTTTTATCTTGAAGTTGTCGGCGTGGTGAAAGACTTTAATCAAAAATCATTGTACAACCCGATCACGCCACTCATTTTATTTTACAGGCCCAACAGGAATAATATCCAGGTTAAAATCGGAGGTGAAAATATACCCGGGGCTTTGGCAGGGCTTGAAAAATTATGGAAGAATATTTTTCCTGAACTTCCTTTTCAATACACGTTCCTCGACCAGGATTTTGATTCGCAATATGCAGCCGACCAGAAACGTGGAAAAATATTCACGGCGTTTTCTATTCTTACAATTATGATCACTTGCCTCGGCTTGCTTGGGCTGATTGCTTTTACCACCGAGCAACGGCAAAAAGAAATAAGCATCCGTAAAATACTTGGCGCAGGCGTTGGAAAAATTGTGCCACTGATCACAACGAATTTTATACTGCTCGTTGCATTATCATGCCTCATTGCATTTCCTGTTGCATATTTATTTATGGACAAATGGCTGAAGATATTTCCATACAATACAGGATTGAGTGTTTTGCCATTTGTATTATCGGCATTGACTGTTCTTGTAATAACATTGCTGACAGTAATTTTTCATTCGGTGCGTGCAGCATTGACAAACCCTGTGAAAGCACTGAGGAGCGAATAGACCCTGTCTCCTAAAGGGGAAATCAATTCGAGATCGCCTTATTATAATTCAAAACATGACTTTATTAAATACTAATAATTATAAACTCACCTTCAAGCTCCCCTTTAGGAGACGGGGGTAAATATTATAGCTATGCTTAAAAACTATTTCAAAACCGCATGGAGAAATTTGTGGAAACACAAAACAGACAGTTTCATTAACATTATTGGTTTATGTGTTGCTTTCAGCAGTGCGTTGTTGTTACTGCTGAGCGTGAGCTACGAATTTTCGTATGATAAATTTCATACCAATGCAAAAGATATTTATCATCTCTATTTTCATAAACAACGCGTAAAAGGCGAAGAGTTGAATTCGTCTATGCCGGCGCCATTAATGCCAACGATGAAATCACAGTACGGCGATGTAAAATATGCAACGCGTTATGCAGGTGGCGGTACAACGATCCGTTATAAAGACAAAAAAATTTCACAATCACTGGACTTTGTTGATGCAGATTTCTTTAAGATGTTTTCGTTCCCGGTGATCGATGGAAATAAAGCGCCGTTACAAAACTTAGATGAAATTGTTTTACGCAAAGGCACGGCCAAAGCTGTTTTTGGAAATGAAGAACCTGTTGGCAAAGTGATAGAGATAGAACAGAATAATAACTGGAAACCATTTACTGTTTCTGCAGTGGTGGATGATTTCCCGGACAATTCAAGTATTACCTATGATGCGATCACGCGTTTTGAAAACCTGTCTTTTTACAAAGAAGTCAGCGATCAATGGAATTCCAATTTTCATGATGTATATGTGCAATTGAACAGTTCAGTTTCACCAAAACAATTTGAAACGAAGATTAAACCATTTACAGAAAAATATTTTGCTGAAGATATCAGCCATTTTAAAAGAGATGGAGCTGTGCCGATGAAAGACGGCTCGTTTATGAAAATAGCTTTGCAACCGTTAACGGTGATGCATACCGACCCTGAGATCGGCGGCGGAGATTCAATCAACAGAAGTTATTTGTATTTGCTTGTTGCCATTGCAATTTTAATAATCGCTATTGCTTGCATCAATTTTATTAACCTCAGTATCGGTAAATCATTCACACGCTCCAAAGAAATTGGTTTGCGCAAAACAATGGGTGCATTAAAAAATCATGTGGCATTACAATTCTGGGCGGAAGCATTGCTGATTTGTTTTATGGCATTTGTGATCAGTTGTATTGCATCATATTTATTATTGCCGGAATACAAATTATTATTTGCAATGCATGTGCAAAGAAACATGTTGCAATCGCCGATGGTTTGGGTGTTCATTGTTCTAGGGTTTTTAATTATCACCGTTATTGCAGGTGGCTATCCTGCATGGCTGATGGCGCGATTGAATGTTGTTGAAGTATTGAAAGGAAAAATGACAATGAGCCGTTCGAACAGGTTACGGAACGGGTTGATAACTTTTCAGTTCATCATCGCTGTATTGCTGATTTCATGCACCATTATTTCATGGCAACAGATTCATTACCTGCGCACAAAACCAGTTGGATATAACACCAGCCAGGTAATTAGTGTGCCTGCAAATAGTGAAATGGACCCTACTCAGGCATTGCAATTGATGCGCAACAAACTTGCATCCGTTGCATCTGTTGAAAATGTGAGCGGCATTTATGATAATTTGGGAAGAGGTACAGACGGATCGAGCCGGACGTCAGTGCTTACTTTCGATTATAAGAACCGGGAAATAAAAAGCAACTGGATGGGTGTGAGTTATGACCTGGTAAAAACGCTAGACCTGAAATTGGTGGACGGCAGGGATTTCTCTACGGCGTTTGCAACGGACAGCAGCGCAGTGCTCATCAATGAAGAAATGGCAAAAGAGATCGGCGAGAAAAATATTGTAGGAATGAAACTGCCGGTTGATTCCGCGAAACCACTAACGGTAATAGGTATCCTGAAAAATTTCAATTTTAAATCGCTTCGCCAGAAAATAGACCCGTTGACATTGGTGCTCGATAAAAATTTTGGCATTAATTATATTTTGGTAAAAGTAAAACCTAACAACCTGCAGGCAAGTATGGATGCAGTAAAGGCTGCATGGAAAACAATTGCGCCAAACAGCGAATTCCAGGGTTCGTTCCTCGATGAAAATGTGAACCGCCAATACAAGCGTGAAGAAAAACTGATGCAGATATTTACAACCGGTGCTGTTATTGCAATCGTGCTTTCATGTTTGGGATTATTAGCGATGGTGATATTGATCATTTCACAACGCACCAAAGAAATCGGTATACGCAAAGTGCTCGGCGCATCAGTTGGTTCCATTGTAGCGCTTGTAGCAAAAGACTTTTTAATTCTTGTATTGGTGGCAACGGTCATTGCTTCACCGATTGCATGGTATGCTATGAACCAGTGGCTGCAAAGTTTTGCCTATCGTATCAGCATTGGCTGGTATATATTTTTAGCAGCGGGAATCCTATCAATTATAATTGCACTGATTACAATTAGTATACAGGCAATAAAAGCGGCGTTGATGAATCCCGTAAAAAGTTTGCGAAGCGAATAGTCTTTGGTCGTCGGTACTCAGTTTTCAGTCGGCACCATGTTCCCGAGAAAATGAGTTTCAATATTATTAGTAACTCGCACATAAGCATGTGGACTGATGACTGATAACCGACGACTAATAAACTACCTATAATACCTAAACTACACATCATGCTTAATAACTATTTCAAAATTGCGTGGCGGAATTTGATGAAGAACCGCACGTTCAGCATCATCAATATTGTCGGGCTATCATTTTCTGTTGCATTTTGTTTGCTGCTGTTTTTTTATATCAGGCATGAGCAATCGTACGATTCTTTCCATGTTAAGAAAAACAGGCTTTTCAGAATGGAGATGAGCAATATGTATCCATCACCAGATGCAAAACAGAAAGACCATCTTTTTTCATTCCTTACAAAAAGTGATGATGTAGAAAACGGGTTAGGTTTTCCTTTAACAGTCGGTCCCGATATGCAAAAAGTTTTCCCGGAAATAAAAAGCATAACACGCTTTCAGAGCCACGTACAGCAACTTGTAAAAGCAAACAAAGCGATATATAATAAAACGCGTGTGCTGTATGCTGACGATAATTTTTTCAGTAATTTTTCTTTTCACATCAAAAAAGGGAATGCAAAAACTGCGCTTCGGTCAATCAATAATGTAGTCATTTCTGAAAGTGCTGCTAAAAAATATTTTGGGAAAGCTGAAGCTATTGGCAAAACGATCGAGCTGGTGAGCGATAGTGTAAGGCTTTTTATGGTTGCTGCCATTGCTGAAGATGCGCCTGCGAATTCAAGTATTCAGTACGATGTTGTAGTTCCCTTGATGGCTGATCCGGGTTATGCAGAAAACATCGAACAAAGGTTCAATCAAAACTCGCATTTATTAGTGATTGAGCTAAATGAAAATATTTCTGCGGCACAATTCGAAAACAAATTAAATGAATGGGCAAAGAAATACTTTGCGCAGCCTTTTGTTGTTTATGGCCAATCATATACTAACAAGATTGATGCAAATTTTCATTGGCATTTAAGGCCATTGACGGATTGCCATTATAATGTATCCGGGCCATGGGGGCATTATACGAATGCAAAAAATATTTATCAATTGGCCTGCCTCGTTATTATTATTTTGTTGATAGCATCATTGAATTATGTACTGCTTGTTATATCAAATGCTGCATCACGTTCGCAGGAAGTGGGTGTACGCAAAGTGATGGGTGCAAACAGAAGGGCAATTATTTTACAGTTTTGGGTGGAAACACAAATTGTAGTTGTAATAGCTGTGATTATTGGATTAGCATTAACCTCATTAATGCTCCCGCTATTCAATAGTATCATTGGGAGTGACCTTAATTTTACCAATTTTTCGTGGAAAGAAATAATTCCTGCATTACTGATCCTTTGCGTTGCGCTGGGAATTATTGCAGGTTACTATCCTGCATTGATAATATCGAAAATGAAAGTTGTTTTGATTATTAAAAGTTTTCAGACTTTTAAAATAAACCCACGATTTTCAAAAGTAATGGTGGTGCTGCAATATACTGCCTGTGTGGTTTTGATGATATCTGCATTTATCATCAGCAGGCAAATGAATTATATCAACAACAAAGACCTTGGTTTCGATAAAGAACAGGTATTGATGGTTACAAACCCAACATGGGATTCTGATTTTTCAAAACGCACACGTAACCTTTTATTGAATTTTGCAAAAACACAACCGTATATAACACAATTTTCCGGCATGAATGGCGGGCTTGATGGCGGATATGATCTTAATGGATTTAAGCTTAATGGCGAACAAAAATGGAGAAAAGAAATTTCAGTGGATTACAATTATTTTGATATGCTTGGTATTAAGTTTTTGCAGGGCAGGCCTTTCTCCAGTGCAATCGCTTCGGATACTTCCATAAAAATGCGCCCGGTAATTGTAAACGAAACATTATTTAACATGCTTGGCAAAACTGCTAAGCTGGGGCAATATTGCGAGCCTATCTATTCCACTATAATCGGTGTTGTAAAAAATTATCACTTTGAAACGCTTTCTAAAAAAATTGAACCGCAAGAACACCGGCTTGCTACAGGTTACGAAAGCTATTTCATGTTCAAAATAAAAGCAGGACAAACACAACAGGCAATTTCAAAAATTGAAAAAGAATGGAAAAGCATTACAGAGTATCCTTTTGAATATACTTTCCTTGACCAAACAATCACAAAAATGTACGATGCTGATATGCGTTGGCAAAAAACAATTGAGGCATCATCATTCTTCGCCATCTTCATTGCATGTATGGGATTATTTGGTTTGTCTGCCATTAATGCAATCAACAGAACAAAAGAAGTCGGCATACGCAAAGTGCTTGGAGCAAGTGTTAAAGAAATTGTCGTTACACTTTCGTCTAATTTTTTAATAATGGTTGCCATTGCAATAATTATTGCAACTCCTCTTGCATGGTGGATAATGAACAAGTGGCTGGAAGATTTTGCATATCGCATTACTATCAGTTGGTGGATGTTTGTATTAGTTGGCGCAAGCGCAATACTGATTGCATTTGCAACAGTAAGTTTCCAGGCGATTAAAGCAGCGTTGGTAAATCCGGTGAAAAGTTTGAAAAATGAATAGTCGGCGGTTGTCGGTTTTCAGTCATCAGTAATTTCCCGAAAAAGTAAGTTTCACTATTATCAGTAACTCGCGGATAAGTCTGAGGACCGAAAACCGAAAACTGAGGACTATTATTTTCCCAACATCAGTAACATTTCCCGGCATCCTTGCGTCGTACCTGTCTGCCGACAGGCAGGCTCTTGTACCACTGTGCTTGCTTCAGCTTTCGCTGATTAATTGCTGTTTTCATATTAATCAAAAAAATATTTCGATATTATTTTTCACCCGAAGCAACATTTTGTTCAACTCCGGCGACATTAATGCCGTAGTAGCCTAAACTGGGATTTGGAGATAATTGACAATTGACAATGGATAATTGACAATGAAAGCAGATTGCAATAGTAATAATTAGATGAATCGGTTTAATCAGGATAAAATCGTGGTTCGGACAATTGCTCAATAGAATATCAACTGTACAAGTGTGCGACCTGCCTACCGGCAGGCAGGCGCAAGGATGTTGAAAAGAGTTGAAGTGGCTGATTACCCCAAAAGAAAAAACTAAAAAGAAAAAGACTAAAAACTAAATAGAGAAATCAGAAATAAAAAATAAGAAGTCAGGAAGGTGCTTTAATCCAAGATCATACTAAATCATTTAATCACATAAATCCAGGTTCAGACAATGCTCAAAAATTTCTTCAAAGTAGCTTTCCGGAATTTATGGCGCAGCAAAGGCTTTTCTGCTATTAATATCGTTGGATTGGCAATTGGTATGGCAAGTGCCATCATTATTTTATTATGGATACAGAATGAAGTAAGCTACGACCAGTTTCACGAAAAAAAAGACCGCATCTATGAAGCATGGAACCGTTCCCACTTTGATGGCAAACTTATGTGCTGGAGCACAACGCCAAAAGTGCTTGCACGAACATTGGAAAAAGACCTGCCCGAAGTAGAACAGGCTGTGCGTGTGCAGTGGCCCAACAATTATCTTTTCAGCATTGGCGATAAAAGATTGACGGTTGAAGGCCGGATCGTCGATTCCAATTTTCTGCAGGTGTTCACTTTCCCATTGATAAAAGGAAATCCGAAAACAGTATTGAACGAGCCACACTCGATCGTGCTCACAGAAAAACTGGCGCACAAACTTTTTGGTAATGAAGATGCAATGGGTAAAGTTATCAAGCTTGATAATAGTGATAATTTCAAAGTGACAGGTATTGTACAAGACCCGCCTAATAACACACGTTTTGATTTTGAATATTTGTTGCCGTGGAGCTACCTGCGGGAAAGAGGAGAGGATGATAATTATTGGGGGAACAACAGTACAAAAACATATGTGTTGCTGAAACCCCATGCCAGCTTTGCTTCTGCACAGGAAAAAGTTAAAACGCTTAAGCAACATTATGATGACGAAGCCAAGAAAGATAACTGGCAAATGTTTTTATACCCGATAAACAGATGGCATTTATATTCTGATTTTGCAAATGGGGTGGAAAACGGAAATGGTAATGCACGCATCACTTTTGTAAAACTGTTTGGCATCGTTGCATCTTTTATATTATTGATCGCTTGTATCAATTTTATGAACCTTAGTACAGCAAGAAGCGAAAAACGTGCGAAAGAAGTTGGCATACGCAAAGTTGTGGGTGCAAGAAAAACCTCATTGATCAGCCAGTTCATTGGCGAATCAATTTTACTTTCTTTTATTGCAGGTATCATTGCAATAATCATCGTTCAGTTAAGCATGTCTGGCTTCAATGAGCTTACCGGGAAAAAATTATTCATTCCTTACAGCAATCCATATTTCTGGTTGTCTGCACTTGCGTTTGTAGTGTTCACCGGTTTTTTAGCAGGAAGTTATCCGGCATTTTTTCTTTCTTCATTTCAACCGGTGAAAGTATTGAAAGGCACTTTCAAAAAAGCGCATGCATTAATCACTCCGAGAAAAGTGCTGGTAGTACTGCAATTTACGTTTGCTGTTATACTCATCATTTGCACGATCATCGTGAAGCAACAAATTGATTATGCAAAAGACCGTGCCTCTGGTTATAATAAAAATAACCTGATCTATCATTTTATTACGGGCGACATCGGAAAAAATTATATGCTGATCCGAAATGATTTGCTCACTTCCGGTGCAGCGTCTTCAGTTACTAAAACAAGCGCCCCGCTAACGCAAAGCTGGAGCGATGGCTGGGGGCAGGAATGGGAAGGCAAAGACCCGAACGACAGGACAGATTTCAAAAGGTATAATGAAGATGGCGGACTTGGAAAAACTGCAGGGTTGCAATTTGTGATGGGGCGTGATATCGATGTGCAGCAATACCCGACGGATTCATTGGCAATGATATTGAATGAATCGTCATTGAAAATCATGAAATTCAAAAACCCTATCGGGCAGATCGTGAAAGATAACGGCCAGCAATGGCATGTGGTGGGTGTGATCAAGGATTTTATTTTGGAATCTCCATACGATCCAACAAGCCCGATGCTGATCTACGGCCCTAAGGCGTGGTTCAATGTTATTCATATAAAACTCAACGATAAAAATTCCACTGCCCAGAATTTAAAAACAGCAGAAGCGATCTTTAAAAAATATAATCCTGAATATCCTTTCGAATACAAGTTTACCGATGAAGAATATGCACGGAAATTTGAAGATGAAAAACGCACCGGAACATTAGCCGGTTTGTTTGCCGGCCTTACCATTTTTATTTCCTGCCTCGGGTTATTTGGCCTTGCAACATATATGGCAGAAGCAAGGATAAAAGAAATCGGTGTGCGCAAAGTGCTTGGGGCTTCTGTAACAAGTGTTACGGCGTTGCTCTCAAAAGATTTTGTAAAACTCGTGCTCGTCTCCATTTTTATCGCAACCCCGATTGCATGGTTTGCAATGCACAAATGGCTGCAGAATTATAGTTACAGGATCAATATCAGTTGGGCGGTTTTTGTATCAGCAGGTTTGCTTGCGATTGTCATTGCGTTGCTCACGGTGAGTTATCAATCGATAAAAGCTGCGCTGGCGAACCCATCGAAAAGTTTGAGGAGCGAGTGAAGAAAGTCGTCAGTTATCAGTTTTCAGTCTGCAGCAGAGAATTAAAATTGATAATGTATAATTGAAAATAAAGTGTTCAATAGAATTGTTGCAGTACAAGAGTGCGATTCTTCCACTGGAAGAATCGAAGGCAACGATGTTGAAGAGAGGACTTATCTTGGTTACCTGAATAAGAAACTAAAGAGTAGAAAGACTAAAACTAAAAGGAAATCAGCAATAAGAAAAAAAATAAGAAATCGTAATACTGTTTAGATCCAAAATCATATTAATCTTTTAATCACATAAATCCAGGTTCAGACAATGTTCAAAAATTATTTCAAAATTGCATGGAGGAATTTGTTGAAGAACAAAGTATATTCCTTCATCAACATTGCCGGGCTTGCTTCCGGAATGGCTGTGGCAATGATCATTGGTTTGTGGATATATGATGAAGTGTCGGCGAATAAAAATTTCAAAAATTACGACACGATGTACCAGGTGATGATGCACCAGACTTTTGACGGCACCCGTTACACACAAGAGGCTTTGCCTTTTCCGATAGGCGAAGAATTGAAAACCAAATATCCCGATTTTAAAGGTGTGGCGATGTGCGACTGGGGCTCGCATCGTTCGCTTGTATATGGAGAAAAAAAGCTCAGCAAATACGGACATTTTTTAGGTGAAGATGGAGTAAATATGTTTTCGCTGAAAATTCTTGACGGCGATAAAAACCCATTACATGATCCATATTCCATTGTGTTGACAGATGAAACAGCCAAAGCACTTTTTGGAAAGGAAGAACCTGTGGGGAAGGTAATAAAGCTCGACAACGAAACGAATTTGAAAGTGACTGCTGTTGTGGAAAAGCAACCAAAGAACAGCTCATTTTCGTTCGATTATTTAGTGCCGTTTCACCTCCAGGAAACGATTTACAGTTGGATCAAACAATATCACAAAACAAACTGGGGAAATAATTCATGGCAAGCTTTTGTGCAGTTGAAAGATAATGCAACGGAAAAAAGTGTGGATGCAAAAATAAAAAATGTTGTTATCTCTCATTTCACTGATGAAAATACATTGAAGCATATTATTCCCGAAGTGTTTATTCACCCGATGTCGAAGTGGAGATTGTACAGCGATTTTGAGAATGGAAAAAATACAGGCGGCTTTATTAAATATGTACGCATGTTTGGGATTTTGGGATTGATCGTGTTGCTGATCGCTTGTATCAATTTCATGAACCTTTCCACTGCACGCAGTGAAAAACGTGCGAAAGAAGTTGGTGTGCGAAAAGCGGTAGGGTCGGGAAGGCCGCAACTTATCAGTCAATTCCTGAGTGAATCCATGTTGATCGCGGGATTATCATTTTTATTGGCATTGGGAATTGTGTTGTTGTCGTTGCCCTATTTCAACAGGCTTACGGATAAAGCGATGAGTTTGCAAATAACAAGCCCATTGTTCTGGCTGATCATGATTGTGTTCACGATTTTCACAGGGTTGCTCGCCGGAAGTTATCCTGCATTTTATTTGTCGTCATTCAATCCTGTACGCGTGTTGAAGGGAAATATGAAAGCAGGAAAGAGTAGTTCGTTGCCGCGAAAAATTTTGGTGGTGTTGCAATTTGCGAGTTCGGTAATGTTGATGATCGGGACTATTGTTGTGAACCGGCAAATACAATTCGGGAAAAATCAACCGATAGGTTTTAATAATAAAGGATTGATCACTGTGGAATGGTCGGGAGATATTGGAAAACATTTCGATGTGCTTAAGCAGGAATTACTAAGTTCCGGGGCAGCGGTTTCTGTTTGTCAGACTAACTCCCCGCCTTCAGAAATTTACAGCAATAATAACGGGTGGGAATGGAAAGGGAGCACGCCGCTGGAAAAGGCAACGGTGTTTTCGACAATCACCACTACTTACGACTATACGAAGACGTTAGGAATTAAAATTCTGGAAGGAAGGGATTTTTCAAAAGAATTCGCCGATTCAAACGGTGTTGTGCTGAACCAGGCTGCAGTAAAAAGGATGCGTTTGGAAAACCCTGTAGGGCAACAATTGAAATGGAATGATAAACCCATGGTGGTGATTGGTGTGATTCCGGATATACAAATGGAATCTCCGTATCGCCCGATATCTCCGCTCACTATAATATTTAATAAAGACTGGGTTGGTTGTGTGGATGTTCGGTTGAACCCGCAGATGTCTGCATCAAAAGCCATAGCAACAATCAAACCGATATTTGAACGATATAATCCTGCATTCCCTTTCGAATACAAATTTGCTGATGAAGAGTATGCAAAGAAATTTAATTATGAAGAGCTGGTCGGGAATCTCGCAACGATCATTGCTGTGTTGGCGATTTTCATTTCCTGTCTTGGATTATTCGGCCTGGCATCATTCACCGCAGAGCAACGGGTAAAAGAAATTGGTGTACGCAAGGTGCTTGGTGCAAGTGTTTTCAATTTATGGCAATTGCTTTCAAGGGATTTTGTAATTCTTGTGCTGATCTCTTGCGTGATTGCCATTCCGCTTGCATGGTATTATATGAACCAGTGGCTGGAATCGTATAAACTGAAAACTACCATCAACATCGGAATATTTATAGCAGTTGTAGTAATTGCTGTTGCGATCACATTGATAACAGTAAGTTTCCAGGCAATCAAAGCAGCGCTGGCGAACCCGGTGAAAAGTTTGAGGAGTGAGTAGATAATTGATAATAGGTAATGAAAGAAAAATTAAAAAAGAGAAATAGTTCACTGGTATTAATTTTTTCTTGTATCAAATTGCTGTTTTCAAAAAATCAATCTTAATCATAGTTAAGAAATCAGACATCTTCAAATCAGAAATCATAAATGGATTTTTATGTTCAAAAATTATTTCAAGATCGCTTTCCGGAATTTATGGAAGAATAAAACGTCTTCAGCCATAAATATTTTCGGTTTGACAATCGGTTTGACAAGTTGTTTGCTGATCGCATTGTACATTAAACACGAATTGAGTTTTGATGACTTTGAAAAGAAGGGGGACAGGATCGCAAGAGTAATCATGCAATATAGTTTTGACGGTAGCCCGGAAACAAGCGGCGGAAATTATACGAGCGTTCGTGTAGCGCCGGTTTTCAAAAGAACATTTCCGGAAGTGGAATCTGCAATTAAGATGATGCTGCGTGAACGTATAATCAACTACAACGATAAATATATCGATGAAAAAAAATTCATGTTCGCAGATTCTACATTCTTCGATATGTTTTCGTTTAAGTTGTTGCAAGGCGACGTGCATAGCGCTTTATCCGGACCGTACAAAGCAGTGGTGACAGAATCAACGGCAAAAAAATATTTTGGTAATGAAGATGCGGTCGGAAAAACATTCCGCCTCGGCTCCGATAGCAATCTTTACATAATAACAGGAGTGGTGGAAGATTGCCCGGCGAACTCGCAGATACAATTCAATTTCATGGCCTCGTTCTCTTCGCTTGGTATTTCCAGGGAACATGAGAACAGTTATTGGAATGCAAATTTCACTACCTACTTGTTATTGCGCGACAAGAAATCTATTGCAACGTTACAGGCAAAGCTTCCCGCCTTCATGAAAAAAGAAATGGAAGGGCAAGGAGCGACTGTGAATTTTTTTCTTGAACCGTTTGATCAGATACACCTGCACTCCCCATACGCGGGTTTTGTGCCGAATAATAACATCAGCTATATTTATATACTTGCCGGTGTTGCATTGCTGATATTGGTGATCGCATGTTCAACATATATCAACCTTAGCACTGCGCGATCAATAGAAAGAGCAAAGGAAGTTGGCGTGCGAAAAGTAATTGGTGCAGAAAAAAAACAATTGTTCTGGCAGTTCATTGGCGAATCCGGATTGATGTGTATGATCGCTTTGGTATTAAGCTTTATTGCTGCAGCATTATTATTACCTGCATTCAATCAGCTAACCGATAAAGAACTTCATGCCGCATCTTTGTTTTCAGCACAGTTTATTCTTTTTTCCTTACTGGTTGTTGTAAGTGTGAGTTTGATTGCGGGAAGTTACCCTGCATTAGTGCTAACAGGTTTTCAGCCGGTAAAAGTGTTGAAAGGTTCATTCAAAAATACCGGCTCGGGACAATGGTTGCGCAAATCATTAATCGTTTTTCAATTTGCTATTTCTGTTTTTCTGATCGTCTCTACATTCATCATACAAAAACAATTGTATTATATCCAGCACAAAGACCTTGGCTATAGCAGGGAACATGTACTGATGCTCCCGTTGACAAATTCAATGCAAAAAAATATCCGGTTAATAAAACAAGAATTCAGACAGAACCCGGATATAATAAGTGTTTCGGAATGCGACCGCTCACCGGTGGAAGGCGGCGGCGGATATAATATGCGTTCTGCAACGATGCCCGCAAATCAACAGATCGCTGTTTTTGCAAACCCGATCGATGAAGATTATATCGAGACAACGGGGATGCAGATCATTGCCGGAGCAAACCTTACGGAGCAGGATATAAAAAATGCATCGCTTGATACATTAGCAACTTTTCAATTTATATTGAATGAATCCGCCGCAAAACAATTGGGATGGAAAACGCCGCAGGAAGCCATCGGAAAAAAAATGTTTTTAGATGATACAAGGCCAGGTTACGTGAAAGCGGTAGTTAAGGATTACCATTTTCAATCGTTGCATGACCCGATAAAATCGATGGTATTGTTCCCGGAAAACTGGGGAACAAGATTGCTTGTGAAATTGCGTGGTAATAATCTCCCCGGAACGATTTCTTTTTTAGAAACGAAATGGAAAGAATTAGTGCCGACACGACCTTTCGAATATCGTTTTATGGATGAGGATTACAATAAATTATACAATGCAGAATTGCGTTTGGGCAAAGTGATGAATTTATTTTCTACTATTGCTATAGTGCTTGCCTGTTTGGGTTTGTTTGGATTATCATCCTACTCAGCACAACAACGGATAAAGGAAATAGGGATAAGAAAAGTGTTGGGAGCATCGGTAGGAAGTATTGTAATTGCTCTATCGAAAGATTTTGTAAAACTTTCGTTGATAGCGATATTAATTGCCGTGCCGGTTGCATGGTGGGCAATGTCGAAATGGTTGCAGGATTTTGTGTACAGAACAAATATGAGTTGGTCGATTTATTTTATTGCAGGTGCGGTTACTATTTTGCTTGCAGTAGCAACGGTAAGTTTTCATGCAATCAGGGCAGCGTTGATGAACCCGGTGAAGAGTTTGAGAAGTGAATGAGGCCCCTGACCCCTAAAGGGGAACTTAATTCAAAACTGCACTATTATCATTCAAAGGATGATGTTTTTAAATACTATTGTAAACTCGCCTTCGGGCTCCCCTTTAGGGAGCGGGGGTAAATCGCGTGTTCCATGCTAAAAAATTATCTCAAGATCGCGTTTCGCAACCTGCGCAAATACAAGTTCATTTCCTTTATTAATTTATTAGGATTGACTATTGGCCTGACTTGTTGCTTGCTGATACTCGCATATATTCTGAATGAATTGAGTTATGACCGATATAATAAAAATGCAGACAATATTTACCGGGTAACGAGAAGTTTTAATAACCAGGACGGTGTAGTGTCGCTGAACCTGAGTACGATTGCGCCGGCGTTCGGCCCTTATTTGCTCACTGATTTTCCTGATATAAAAAGGATGACGCGGTTGTACCAGAACGGAACTACGGCTGTCCGTTACGGTGAGAAAATTTTTAATGAGCAGGAAGTGTTTTTCGGAGATGAAAATCTGTTTGATGTATTTACACAGAAAATAATTTCAGGGAACCCGAAAACTGCACTTGCAGAACCATTCTCCATTATGATGACAGATGAGACGGCGAAAAAATATTTTGGCAACGACGATCCGATGAATAAAACCGTGCGTATGATGAACCTGTTCAATTTAAAAGTTACAGGTATTTACAAACCTTTTCCGGCAAATTCCCATATACATCCTTCCATCATTATTTCGTTTAATACGCTTAATGATACCGCAGTTTACGGCGCGGAAAATTTGCGCACGAGCTGGGGGAATAATTCGTTCTTCACCTACTTATTGTTGCCGGAGAATTACCCGGCAAAAAGTATGGTGGCACAATTCCCTGCATTTGTAGACAGGCACATGCCGCATGCAAATTACAATGGAAAAGACCCTTCAAAATTCACGAAACTCGGCTTGCAGAAATTAACGGATATCCATCTCCGTTCACATACAGATTACGAAGCAGAACCGAACGGTGATATCAGCCGCGTGTATATTTTTTCTGTGATCGCATTATTTATTTTGCTGATCGCATGTATTAATTATATGAACCTTTCTACGGCACGTTCTACTTTGCGTGCAAAAGAGATCGGCATACGAAAAGTTGTCGGTGCACAAAAGAAAGAACTAATCGCACAATTTCTCAGCGAATCGGTTTTGATATGTTGGTTTTCATTAATTGCTGCGATATTGCTGACGTGGTTAACATTACCGTGGCTGAGTAAAATTTCCGGGCAGGAGATATTTATATCATCGTTATTCAAATGGCAAATAGTAGTACCATTATTTTTATCGCCGTTTGTGGTTGGTATCCTTTCCGGTATTTACCCTGCAATCTTCATGTCGTCTTTCCAACCGATAAAAACACTGAAAGGGTTATTTAAAGCAAGCGGAGGGGTTTCATTCCGTAAAGTATTAGTGGTTTCGCAATTTGCTATCAGCATTGTATTGATCATCACAACTGCAATTGTATTTCAGCAACTGCATTACATGCAAAATAAATCGCTGGGATTTGATAAAGAACGAATGGTCATCATTCCTTATAATACCAGCATCAGTAAAAATTATACAGCTTTCCGCGATGCGTTATTGCGTGATGCATCATTTAAAGGAGTGAGTTGTTCGTCGCGGGTGCCAACAATACGATTGCTGGATAATATGGGTGCATCCACGTTATCCGGCGATTCGTTACGCCCTGTTACTACAGATATTAAATACATCGCAGTCGATTATGATTTTGTTCCGACGTATGGATTGAAAATAGTCAGCGGAAGAAATTTTTCGCGTGATTATGGAACGGATACATCAAATTATATTTTGAATGAAGCTGCTATAAAAGCATTAGGATGGAATAAAGACAATGCTGTTGGAAAAGATTTTAAATATGGTGGAAGGCAAGGACATATTATAGGTGTGGTAAACGATTTTCATTTTGAATCTTTGCACCAGCAAATTGTTCCGATGGTGATGGTAATGTTCCCGCCTTCGATCAATCAATTCAATTTTGTTTCTGCAAAAATTGCCGGTGGAAATTTACAGGCATCGCTCAATCACCTCGAAACAACATGGAGAAAAATTTTGCCTGAAGAACCGTATGAATTTAATTTTTTAGACGAACGCTTTACTAAATTATACCAGAGCGAGCAAAAGCAGGGAACGATCTTCGTGACATTTGCATGCGTTGCTATTTTTATTGCAAGCCTGGGTTTATTTGGATTGTCTGCATTTACGATCACGCAACGCGTAAAAGAAATCGGTGTACGCAAAGTGCTTGGTGCAAATGTGGGAAGTATTGTGATGTTATTATCCAAAGAATTTTTGAAGCTGGTGCTAATTGCCTCCGTGATCGCATTTGTTATTGCAGCAATAGTGATGAACAATTGGCTTAACGATTTTGCATATCGCATCAATATTTATTTGCAATGGTGGGTGTTTATTTTAGCCGGAGTATTGGCAGCATTGATTGCATTGGTAACAGTAAGTTTCCAGGCGATAAAAGCGGCGACGGCAAATCCGGTGAAGAGTTTGCGGAGTGAGTAGTGAATGGTTAATGGTGAGTGGTGAATGAGTTGACAATTGATAACGGATAATTGACAATGAGGTGCTCACTGGTTACTGCTCACTGCTTACTTTCCCGTCGCTCAATAGAATATCAACAGTACAAGTGTGCGACCTGCCTACCGGCAGGCAGGCGCAACGATGTAGAATAGAATCACTGTCGTTGGTTACCACAAAAAATAAGAAATGAGAAATAAGGAGTAATAAATTAGAAAGTAAATCTCCGAAATTCAGAAATCGTACATCGTGCATCGAAAATCGTCCATTGTATCTCGTACTCTTAAATCGTAAATATTCTCTCCTTCTTTGTATCAAAAACGGACACTTTTTGTATCAAAAACGAACTGGTTCGTAAATGATGCATAACTACTGCATTGTAAATCATTTATCTCGCTTCCGGCATGTGTTTGGTAAATTTTTTTGGGACAGCCTGACGTGGGCTTTGTTTAATTTGAAAATGTGACAATGAGAGAGACAAATAAACAATAAGCAATGATTGAATTGATGTCTGCCAACTGTGAACTGTCAACTAATTTATTAACCATTTCAAATGCTAAGAAATTACCTGATCATTGCCTGGCGCAATATCCTCCGTCACAAAACAAATAGTTTTATAAATATTGCAGGGCTTGCGATCGGGCTTGCATGTGTAATACTCATTGCACTCTTTGTGCATGATGAATTTCAGTATGATAAATTTTTCAAAAATGCAAAGCGCATTTACCAGGTCGACCTTGATGGCATGATGGGCGGTGAAGGAGGGCTATTGTCGAATACACCGCCGGCAGTTGGGCCTGCATTACAAAAATCGTTTCCGGAAATTGAAGCGTATACACGTTTTTATGTGATGGGCAGTGAAGTGATCAGTAATGATGCAAACAGCAAACAACAAAATCATTTCACAGAAAAAAAATTCCTTGCCGTTGATTCAAATTTTTTGCAGGTGTTCGATTACCCGATGAAAGAAGGCGATGCGGCAACATGTATGCTGCAACCACATTCCATTGTGTTGACGGAATCAACTGCAAAAAAATATTTTGGCAATGAAAATGCGATCGGGAAAAATTTAGTGTTGGATGAATATCGAGAGCCATTCACGGTAACTGCAATATTGAAAGATGTTCCATTGCAATCAACAATTCAATTTGATTTATTGATACCAACGTCGGCGTGTCCGCCGGTTAAACGTTTCAGTTGGAGCTGGGTTTGGTTGCAGATGAACACGTATGTGTTGCTGCATAAAAACACACCAACAGATGCGGCAAGTATTCAAAAGCTGGTGAGCAAATTTCCCGCCATGGTGCGTGTACAGGCAGCAAGCGCATTCAAACGCATCGGACAACCATTTGATGAATTCATTAAGAAAGGAAATAAATGGGATTTCTTCCTGCAACCATTGCTTGATGTGCATTTACATTCTGCCAATATCGGCACCCAGTTTTTATACACGCTTGGCGACATTAAATACATTTATATTTTTTCTGCGATCGCACTGTTTATCATCATACTTGCGTGTGTGAATTTCATGAACCTCTCTACGGCGCAATCTGCTACACGTGCAAAAGAAGTAGGCGTACGAAAAGTACTTGGTTCTGAAAGAAGGCAACTGATCCGCCAGTTTCTCACCGAAGCCATGTTGTACAGTTTTATTTCTGCACTTGTTGCCTTGATGATTGTTGTGCTGATGTTGCCGTTGTTTAATAATGTTACCGGAAAATCACTGGAGTTTGCGAATATTTTTAGTTCAGGGATCTGGTTGCTTGTATTGGTACTGATTGTTGTCACCGGTTTGCTGGCCGGAAGTTACCCTGCATTTTATCTTACATCATTTAATCCGGTTGCGGTTTTGAAAGGTGGTGTTTTTAAAAGAAGCCTGGCAAATCTTTTTGTAAGAAACGGGTTGGTGGTTTTTCAATTCTCCATTTCTATCGCATTGATCATTTGCACGGTTATTTTATTTCAGCAATTGAGATATAGCCAGAATAAAGACCTGGGATTGAAGAAAGATAATGTGCTTATTATTCCCAATGCAGAAAAGATGTCGCCGGAAACGGAAGAAACATTCCGGCAGCAAGTTGAAACAATGCCCGGCGTATTGCGTGCAAGTATCACTACAGGTTTGCCAACATTGAAATCATTTGGAGACCGATATATCCCAGATCCAACAGGAGTGAAAGAATCTGTAGCGAATGATATTATACTAAATTCATTTATGGTAGATGAAGAATTTATTCCGGCATTAAAAATTCAGTTGAAGCAGGGAAGAAATTTCTCCAAAGATTTTAATGATTCAACTTCTGTTATTTTAAATGAAACTGCTGTTAAGCAAATAGGATGGAAAGAACCTATCGGAAAATACATGACTTATCCGGGCCATAATGACCAACGCTTTAAAGTGGTTGGAATAGTGAAAGATTTTGATGTGGAATCGATAAGAAATGCAATGGCTCCATTTGCTTTGTTTCATCCTTCTTCTAAAACATACAGCCTCGGAACTTCTTATGTGATTGCAAGTATCGAATCGAAAAATACAAAAACGATTTTGAGCAAACTCGAAGACAAGTGGAAATCTTTTGCTCCGGATGTTCCGTTCGAATATTCTTTCCTTGATAAAAGTTTTGAAGCGATGTATACCGATGAACAGCGCATGGGTACTGTGTTTGGTGTCTTCACTACTTTATCAATTTTGGTTGCATGCCTCGGATTATTTGGGTTGTCTGTTTATACTGCAGAACGCCGCAAAAAAGAAATCGGTGTGCGCAAAGTGCTTGGTGCTTCTGTGCAGAGTGTAGTGAATTTATTATCGAAAGAATTTGTGAAACTCGTTTTGATCGCTGCGGTTATTGCATTTCCGGTGGCGTGGTGGGCAATGACAAAATGGTTGCAGGATTTTAAATACCGGATAAATATTGAATGGTGGGTGTTTGCATTTTCAGCGGCGCTGGCAATGGTGATCGCTATTCTTACTGTCAGTTTCCAGGCGATTAAGGCAGCGGTTGCAAACCCGGTAGAAAGTTTGAGGAACGAGTAGTGAATGGAGTGAGTTGAAAATTGAAATTGTAGAATTGAAAATGAGGATAGATTGCAAAAGTAAGAATCAGTTTAAACATATAAATTCAGGTTCAGACAATGCTAAAAAATTATTTCAAAACTGCACTTAGAACCCTTGCGAGGAATAAAGTTTTTTCGTTGATAAATGTTGCCGGCTTATCAATCGGTATCAGTTCTGCAATGGTTATTTACCTGATCGTTTCTTATGATTTCAGTTTTGATAAATTTGAAAAAGGCAGGGATAGGATATTTCGTGTTGTTTCTGATTTCAAATTCTCCGGTGAAGATTTTCACAACTCAGGAATAACATACCCGCTTGGAAAAGCTCTGCAAAAAGAAGCTACGGGTATTGAGAATATTACGCATTTTTATACCAATGGTGATGATATAAAAGTTTCAGTGCCTGATGCTGCGAAGAAAGACCCGGCTGTTTTTAAAAAGCAGGACAATATTGTTTTTGCAGATAATAATTATTTTGATCTTGTCTCTTATAACTGGCTTGCAGGTTCTAAAACAATAGCATTGCAACGTGCTTATGAAACGGTGTTAACTGAATCGAATGCAAAGATTTATTTTCCTAAACTGAAACCTTCTGAAATAATCGGTAAGGAAATTTTTTTTAATGATACTATCCGTACGAATGTTGCGGGAGTTGTAAAAGACCTTGATAAGAATTCTGATTTTGTATTTAAAACTTTTATTTCATTAGCAACTTTAGAAAACAGGTTATTGGATCCGGGAGATAGAGATGAGTGGGGAAATACCAATTCAGCTTCACAACTTTTAATAAGGCTTGCTCCGGGCGTTGCCCCGCAAAAAATTACGAAACTGGCGAATGCGCTTCGTGAAAAATATAAAAAGCCCGATCCGGAAGATCATAGCACAACAGCTTATTCACTGCAACCATTTGACGACATCCACTTCAATTCAACGTATAACAGCTTCGGCTCACGCACAGCACACTTGCCCACATTATATGGATTACTTGCTGTAGCTGCTTTCCTGCTTTTATTGGGCTGTATTAACTTCATCAATCTTACTACTGCTCAGTCATCACAACGTTCAAAAGAAATTGGCATTCGCAAAACAATGGGCAGTTCAAAAAAACAATTAGTCTTTCAATTTCTTAGTGAAACATTTTTGCTCACATTGTGTGCAACAATTTTATCCATCGTCATCACACCATTATTGTTGAAAGTATTTTCAGATTTTATTCCTGCAGGGCTTCATTTCACGATGCAGCCCGGAATAATTATTTTTCTCATAGCATTGATATTCGTTGTAAGCCTGCTCTCGGGGTTTTATCCTGCATTAGTATTATCGGCTTTTAAACCTGTATTGGTTTTAAAAAACCAGGTAGCATCAAATACAGGCAAAACAAGAAATATATGGCTGCGCAAAACACTCACAGTGTCTCAATTTGTGATCGCTCAGGTATTTATTATTGGCACTATCCTCGTTAGTAAACAGATCAGTTATTCATTGAACAAAGATCTTGGATTTAAGAAAGATGCGATCGTTTACCTGAGAACAAGTTACTATGATACAGTTCAATCGCACCGCGTTGTGCTGATGCAAAAACTAAGGGCAATTCCTGAGATATCGATGATCAGCCTCGCCAATGATCCTCCTTCAATAAATAATATCTGGTCAAGTACGATAAAATATAAGGATGGAAAAAAAGAGACCGAAACAGATGTGCAAATAAAACTGGCTGACACAAATTATTTGAGACTTTTCCAGATAAAACTGGTTGCCGGAACAAATCTTCCATTCAGCGATACTACAACATCTGTTGTTATCAATGAATCGTATGCAACTGCGCTTGGTTTTAAAAATCCAAATGATGCTATCGGAAAATTAATTCAATGGGATAAACAGAATATCCCGATATGCGGCGTTGTCGCGAATTTTCATCAACGCTCCTTGCACGAACCTATCAAACCGTTGCTATTCACAACAAAAACACGGCAGATGCGCACGTTTAATATTGCGTTGATGCCGCAAAATGCAGAAGGCACGGTATGGAAAACAGCGATCAGTAAAATAGAAAAGGTCTGGAAAGAAATATATCCCGAAGAAGAGTTCACATACAAATTCCTCGACGACACAATAAAAAAATATTATACAGCGGAACAACAAATTTCCAAGTTATTAATGTGGGCAACAGGGCTTGCTATCTTTATCAGTTGCCTCGGATTGCTCGGACTCGTTACGTATATCACTAATCAACGTACAAAAGAAATAGGTGTACGTAAAGTGATCGGTGCAAGTGTGGTGCAGATCATCACGTTGCTTTCAAAAGATTTTTTGAAACTGGTATTGGTCGCGTTTGTGATTGCAACACCTGTTGCATGGTGGGGCGGTTATAAATGGCTGGAGAATTTTTCGTACAAAACAGATTTGAGTATATGGATGTTTGCACTTGGCGGGGCAATTATGTTTGCGATGGCGCTGTTGATACTTTGCATCCGCACTTTCAAGGCAGCAACAGTGAACCCGGTGGAGAGTTTGAGGAGCGAGTAGTGAATAAATTGACAATTGATAATGGATAATTGACAATGAGAATCAGGTGAATCAGTTAAATCATATAAATCCAGTTCAGACAATGTTTAAAAATTATTTCAAAATCGCGTGGAGAAACCTTTTCAGGAATAAGGGGTTTTCCGTTACTAATATTCTCGGGCTTACTATTGGTATTACATGCACTATTCTCATTTTGCTTTGGGTGCAGGATGAACTTGGGTTTGATAAATTTCATGCATCATACGGATCCATTTATAAAGTAATGGCAAACCGTTATACAAATAATGATGTGATGACAGATGAGGCAATGGTTTTTCCGTTGGCACCCGCAATCGAAAAAGAATTACCGCAAGTGAAATATGCAGTTGTAAGAACAGGAGACCAGCGACATGTGCTTTCTTATGGCGAAACTAAATTGAAGAAAACAGGATATACTGTAAGCGGGCATTTTTTTGATATGTTCACCTGGAAATTTATTTCGGGTAATGCTGCTACAGCAATCACTGACCCATCTTCATTGGTACTTACAGAATCATCTGCAAAAGCATTGTTTGGGAATGATGATCCGGTTAATAAAATGGTACGTGTCGATAACGCATTTGATATGAAAGTGACAGCGGTCGTTGCGGATATTCCGGGGAATTCTTCATTGCAATTTGATTTTATCATGCCATTCAATTATTCATCGCCTGATGTGCAGCGTTCGATGGGAGACTGGCGCAATTCTTCATGGTCTGTGTATTTGCAGATACTCCCAGGGGCAAATATGGGGGCAATTGAAAAAAAGATCAATGAAATGAAGTTAAAACACGATCCGGATGATAAGATCAGCAGCAAATATTTTACATACCCGATGAGCCAATGGCATTTGTATAGCGATTTTAAAAATGGCAAGAACGCCGGCGGAATGATCGAGTATGTAAAAATGTTCAGCGTTATTGCTGTAATAATTTTGCTGATAGCGTGCATTAATTTCATGAACCTGTCTACAGCACGTTCAGAAAAACGGGCGAAAGAAGTGGGTATCCGGAAAACATTGGGTTCTGATAAAGCGCAACTCATTTTTCAATTCTTCGCAGAGTCAATGATCCTTGCATGCGTTGCGTTCCTGATTTCTGTTTTTGCAGTGTATTTGTTACTGCCATCATTCAACGATTTAGTAAATAAACATTTGGTACTTGATTTATCTCAACCAATATTCTGGATCGGCGCATTTATCATTATTGCATTCACCGGAATTGTTGCAGGAAGTTATCCTGCATTATATCTCTCTTCGTTCAATCCTGTAAAAGTTTTGAAAGGAACGTTCCTCACAGGAAAAGCCGCTGTGTTGCCAAGGCATATTCTGGTTGTTGCTCAATTTGTGATCTCAATTTTATTGATATCATCAACAATAATTGTTTACCAGCAGATACAACATATAAAAGACAGGCAACTGGGATACGACCCGAATAACCTGATCGAGATACCGACTTCACCTGATACACAAAAAAATTATGAAGTAATAAAAAATGAATTGATAAAAACAGGTTTGATCAATGCAGTTACCCGAACATTTTCTCCGATTACAGATATCTGGTGGAGGGGGCCATCGCCGGAATGGGCTGGCAAACCGGCAAACCTGAATATTCTTTTTGCAGGCATGGCCAGCGATATTGACTTTACGAAAACAATGGGCATAAAAATGTTGCAGGGAAAAGATTTTACAGGGACACCAGGTGATTCTGCATCTATGCTATTGAATAAAGCTGCAATTGAGGCAATGGGTTTAAAAAACCCGATAGGCATGAAGATGCATTATAATGATCATGATTTTACTGTTATCGGTGTGACTGATAATGTGATCATGGGTTCGCCATTTGAGGCCGTTGACCCTATGATGGTATATTATGTTCCGGGTTGGTCGAACTATATTGATATTCGTTTGAACCAATCCTCATCATTGCAAAAATCATTGAGTGCAATTGAACCGGTATTCAAAAAATATAATCCTGCATATCCGTTCGAATATCAGTTTGCAGATAAAGAATTCGCAAAGAAATTTATCAGCGAAGATATCATTAGTAAGATCACAAACGTTTTTGCATGCCTCGCGATCCTGATATGCTGTATTGGTTTGGCAGGATTGGCTTCATTCACTATTGAAAAACGTTTCAGGGAGATCGGCATACGAAAAGTATTGGGCGCATCGGTGCAGCAGGTGCTTGCAATGATTTCAAAAGAGTTTTTAAAATTAGTGGCGATCGCATTTGTGATTGCAGTACCGCTAACCTGGTGGCTGATGACAAACTGGTTGCAGAAATATACATATCGCATAGGCATTAGTGTATGGTTGTTTGCAGCAGTTGGGGTGCTTGTATTGTTATTGACAATCGCCGTCGTGGTTTTAAATACCATCCGTGCTGCAGTGGCAAACCCGGTGAAGAGTTTGAGGAGCGAGTGAGGACAGTAGTCGGTTGTCAGTTTTCAGTCGTCAGTAGAGAGTTGAAAGTGCAGTGAATTGATAATGGATAATTGACAATGAGGTGCTCACTGTTTACTGCTCACTACTAACTGTTCTTCGTCGCTCAATAGAATTGTTGCAGTACAAGAGTGCGACCTGCCTACCGGCAGGCAGGCGCAAGGATGATGAAGAGAGAACAAATGTTGGTTACCAAAAAATAAGAAATGAAATATAAGGAATAAGAAATTAGAAAGGAATTGTTCAATTGAAAACGCTCGAAGCTTATAGATAAAAGCTAAAAGCTATTTCTCAGAAATCGTACATCGTACATAATACATCGTAAATATTGAATCATGCTGAAAAATTATTTCAAGATCGCGTTGCGACAATTGAGGAAACAGAGAATGTATTCCGTTATCAAGATAGGTGGCTTTGCATTGAGCATTGCTGCTTGTTTGTTGATTGCCTTGTACATCAATGATGAGCTTAGCTATGATAAATCATTTGCTAATTCATCCCGCATATACCGAATAGTGGTAGAAGCCGTCGATAACAATGGAAAAAGGGAATCCGGCGCCGACTGGCCTGCACCAATGGCGAAAGCCTTGAAGGATGATTACCCGGAAGTGGAATTGTCAGGACGGATCATGGCGAGCGAATTATTTTATGGCGCCGGCAGCAATGAGATCAGGCGGACAGATAAAACAGAAAATAGTTTTGAAACAAAATTTGCGTATGCAGACCAGAGTATGCTTGACATACTGGAAACACCGATGGTATATGGCGACAGAAAAAAAGCGCTTGCAGAACCGAACACGATGGTGATAACGAAAAAAGTAGCAGATAAGTTTTTTCCGAACGAAAACCCGGTTGGAAAAACAATGATATTGAATGATGATAAAAATAAGATTTATAAGATCGGCGGTGTGATGCAGGACTTTCCAAAAACTTCACATATTCAGTTTGATTATTTTTTGACGATGACTGATTATGCGCTGTGGAATGGTGAACAAACAGATTGGGGCTCGAGTAATTATTATACGTATGTGATGCTGAAGCCAGGAGTAAATGTTGGCCTGTTCCGCAACAAGCTGAAGCAGGTGCTTACAAAATACTATTTACCGATGGCGGAAAAAAGTGGCGACAGGGGATTTATTGAAATAGTTAAGAAAGCAAACCTGATGGCACAACCGTTGAAGGATATTCATCTCCGGTCATACAATCTTGATGATGGGCTTCAAAAAGGGGATATCCGTTTTGTATGGTTGTTCGGTGCTATTGCTATATTTATTTTAATTATTGCATGTATCAATTTCATTAATCTTTCTACAGCAAAATCTGCAAACCGTGCTAAAGAAGTAGGCTTGCGAAAAGTGGTTGGTTCATATCGGATCAATCTTATAAAACAATTTCTTGCAGAATCAACACTGTTCAGTTTTGCTTCATTTGTATTGGCAGTGATCATTGCGGCGCTCCTGCTTCCGTTGTTCAATGCGCTTTCAGCAAAATCATTAACTATTCCATGGAATTCATGGTGGTTATTGCCGGTTATGATTTTAAGCGCAGCATTTATCGGCGCAATTGCAGGCATATACCCGGCATTTTATCTTTCTGCATTTAAACCGATCGAGGTATTAAAAGGACAAATCAGCCGCGGCTCAAAAAATTCTCTTCTAAGAAATGGATTAGTGGTATTCCAATTTGCAACATCTATTATTCTTATCATCGGAACATTGGTGATCGCAAAACAAACGCATTATGTATTGAATAAAGATGTGGGTTTTAATAAAGACCAGGTAATGCTTATACAGGGAACGAATACGCTGGATAATAAAACCACAATGCCGAGTTTTAAAAACGAGTTGCTTACTATAAGCAGTGTGAAAAATGTTACGGTCAGTGATTTTTTACCAATATCCGGAACAAAACGAAACGGCAATACATTTTATAAAGAAGGGCGAACAAAAGAAGATGCAGGAGTTGGTGGACAGCATTGGGTGGTAGATTATGATTATATAAAAACACTGGGAATGAAAATGAATGAAGGAAGATTTTTTTCGAAAGATATGGCATCGGATACTGCTGCAACAGTTATTAATGTTGCAATGAAAGAAAAATTGGGATTAAAAAACCCAATCGGGCAGATCATCACTAACGGATGGGAACATCTTCGTGTGATCGGTGTGGTAGACGATTTTAATTATGAAACGATGAAGCAGGGTATTGTGCCGCTGATATTTGTTTTGGGAAATAATTATTCATCGATCGTGGCAGTAAAAATAAACCCTGAAAATGTGCAGAAAACTATTGCTGAAATAACTGCTACCTGGAAAAAATTTGCACCAAACCAACCGATACGGTATACATTTTTAGATGAAAATTTCAGGAACATGTATGCCGATGTGCAACGCATGGGGAACATCTTCACCAGCTTTGCCATCCTTGCTATTATGATTGCCTGCTTGGGTTTGTTTGCATTGTCTGCTTTCATGGCGGAACAACGCAACAAAGAAATTGGTATCCGTAAAGTATTAGGTGCAAGCACGTCGAGCATCACCACCATGCTGTCAAAAGATTTTGTACGCCTGGTGCTGATCGCTTTTGTGATTGCTGCACCCATTGCATGGTGGGCAATGAATAAATGGCTGCAGGATTATGACGTGCAATACCGCATCACGATCAGTTGGTGGATGTTTGCTGCTGCTGCCGTATTAGTGATATTGATTGCATTGGTGACAGTGAGTTTTCAATCTATCAAAGCGGCGTTGATGAACCCGGTGAAGAGTTTGAGGAGCGAGTAAAACCCTTGCCCCTAAAAGGGGAACTTAGTTCGTAGTTGCGCTATGAATATTGAGCTCTTAAAATAATAATTGATAACTCGCCTTCGGGCTCCCCTTTAGGCGCCGGGGTAAATTCTTTTTTATGTTTAAAAATTATTTCAAAATCGCGTTGCGCAATTTGTGGAAAAACAAAGTGTATTCTACCATTAATATTGTTGGCTTGGCAATTGGCATTGCCGCATGCATTATGATCATGCTTTTTGTGGCGTATGAAAAAAGTTTTGATGACATGCATAAAAAAAATATTTACCGGTTAAATGAAGTGCAGAAATTTCCGGGAATGGTTGCTTCCCAAAAAGTAGGGCTATCCATGTTCCCGATGGGGGGCACACTTAAAAATGAATTTCCGGAAATTAAAAATTATACGCGTGTACGCTGGCAACAAAAATACCAGATGACTTTTGGAGAGAAACGCATTTACCTTCCGTGGGCTTATTTTGTTGATTCTACTTTTTTGCAAATGTTCGATTACCAAATGGTAAAAGGCAACCGCGCTACGGCGCTTGAAAAACCACACAGCGCCATTCTTACTGAATCAACTGCAAAAAAATTATTTGGCAATGATGATCCAATGGGTAAAACGATTAATCATTATGCAGGTGATACAACAACTTTTTTTGTCACAGGAGTTGTAAAAGATGTGCCTCAAAATTCGCAGCTGCAATTCGATGCATTATTTTCTTTCAGCACTGTTTACCAACCGTGGATGTTTACCAACTGGGGCAGCAACTGGCTCGACACTTATCTTGAGTTAGCGCCCAACACCAATACAGCCGCATTAGAAAAAAAATTTCCGGCATATCTAAAGAAATATATGACAGCCGCAGGCAACACCGATGGCTGGAAATTTTACGAATTGTTTTTGTTGCCATTGAAAGAAGTTCATGCAGGCGCAACTGATATCGGGCTTGATTATTTGAATTATCAAAAATTCGATAAAAAATATACTAACATATTTTTTGCAATTGGTATAATTGTTTTGCTGATCGCTTGCATCAATTTTATGAACCTTTCTACAGCAAGATCTGCAGAACGGGCAAAAGAAGTTGGTATACGCAAAACAATCGGTGCGAAGCGTTGGCAACTATCCGCACAATTTATCAGTGAATCTGTTGTCCTCTCTCTCATTGCATTAATGATTGCATTATTGCTCGTGAATTTATTTTTGCCTTATGTAAACAATCTTAGCCAACGCCACCTGCAACTGGCTTTTTTCTCTAACTGGTTAAATTTTATCGCCATCGTTTCCGGAACAATATTAGTTGGCATAGTAGCAGGTATTTATCCCGCAGCATACCTTTCTTCCTTTATACCCGTCAAAGTTCTTAAAGCTTCTGCCAATAGCGGAAGTAATAAATCATTTATCAGGAATGCGCTTGTTATCGGGCAATTTGCAAGCGCTATTTTTCTGATGATTGCTACAATTTTTGCGGTAAGGCAATTGAATTTTATGCAATCACATGATGCTGGTTTTAATCGCGAACAAGTAGTCACTGTTCCGCTTGATGGGGTTACTTATAAAAAATTTGATTTGCTAAAGCAGCAATTGCTGACAAGCACGCTTATAAAAAATGTAACTGGAGCGCAGGATGTTTTAGGCAGCCATCTCGATCAATCCGGTGTTTCTTTCTGGGGGGATGGACCTAAAAGAGATTTAGCCGTTACACAATTAGTAGTTGACCATGATTATTTAACGATGTATAAAATTCCACTAATACTTGGAAAAAATTTTTCTTCTGACCCTGTTAAAAATGGGAAAGAATATATATTGAACGAATCCTTAGCAAAGGAGCTTTTAAAGGATAATCCAAAAGCACCTGAGTCTTCTTTAATAGGGAAACATATGGGTTACGATTCAACCACAATCGGCACCATTGTAGGCATAGCAAAAGATTTCAATTTTAATTCTTTGCATTATAAAATTGAAACGATGTTTATCTATAATCAAAAAGATTGGGGTTATAGTAATTTATCTGCAAAAATTAATAGTGGAAAAACCAAAGAAGCGTTGGAATTTATTCAATCTGTATGGAACAAGAATTGTCCCGATCATCCTTTTGAATACCAGTTCCTCGATGAGCATTTTGCTGACGTATATCGTGCAGATACGCAAGTAAGCAGTGTAGTTGCTGTGCTTGCAACATTAGCGATCGTAATTTCCTGCCTTGGTTTATTTGGACTTGCTTCTCACTCAGCAGAAAGAAGAATAAAAGAAGTGGGCATACGAAAAGTACTGGGTGCATCAGTACAAAATATTACAACTATACTCTCGAAAGATTTTTTGAAGTATGTATTGTTTGCAACATTAATTGCATGGCCGCTCGCCTGGTTTGCTGTGCATAAATGGCTGCAGGATTATGCTTATCGTGTTGAAATCAGTTGGTGGGTTTTTGTTGTTGCAGGTTTAATGGCTTGTATAATCGCTATCGTGACCATAAGTTTTCAGGCGATCAAAGCAGCAATTGCAAACCCGGTGAAGAGCTTGAGGAGTGAGTGATACCCTGACCCCCTGAAGGGGAAATTAGTTTAGAATTGCCCTATGAATATTGAGCTCTTAAAATAATAATTATTAACTCGCCCTCGGGCTCCCCTTTAGGGACTGGGGTTTAACCGCTCAATAGAATGATTACAGTACAAGAGTGCGACGCAACGATGCTTAATAGTAGCACTATCGTTGGGTAACAAAAAATAAAAACTAAAATTGAAAAATCTAAATACTAAAAAAGAAACTAAGAATTAAAGAACCGAAAACCGCAGACTGACGACTGAAAACTATTACACAGAAATCATACATCCGACATCGTACATCGTAAATATTTCATCATGCTAATAAATTCTTTCAAACTTGCTTTTCGCAACATCATTAAAAGAAAAGGCTATTCTTTTCTGAATATAGCCGGGTTAACAATTGGTATGAGCTGTTGCCTGCTTATATTTCATTATGTGTCGTATGAAAAAAGTTTCGACAAGTTTGAGCCGGATTCAAAACAAATTGTACGCGTAAGGCTCGACAGTTATCAAAAGGGCGTGCTGGCATATAAGTCGGCAACATCATATCCTGCTATAGCACCAGCAATGAAAAAAGATTTTCCCGAAGTGGAAAATTTTTGCAGGCTGCATGATGATAACCTCCTTCTTTCAAATGAAGCACAGAACAAAAAATTTTCAGAAAACAAAGGCTACTTTGCCGATCCTTCAACGATTGATATGTTTGGATTGCAGTTTGTAAAAGGCAATCCGCAAACTGCTTTGAATGGCCCGGACAAAATCATTTTATCCGAATCGACTGCAAGAAAATATTTTGGCAACGAAGATGCATTAGGCAAAACATTAGTAAACAGGGATGGCAGCCGTGTGCAGCCATTTGAGGTTGCGGGTGTGTATAAAGATTTTCCATCTAACTCGCACCTCATTATGAATTACCTTGTTTCCTATGCGACATTAGCACAGGAGACACGTTTGGAAGGGGATACTTCCAATTCAACTGAAACTTCATGGGGCTGGTATGATTTCTATGTATATGTTCAGTTAAAAAAAGGAATCAATTATCAGCAGCTCGAAGCCAAGATGCCTGCTTTCTATGATAAATATTTAAACAGCAGGGATTGGGCGAAAGCAGGTAATTATCGCGAAGAATTGCATTTAATTCCGTTAAGCGATATTCATCTTTATTCAAATTATAACCAGGAAGCAGAAGTAAATGGCAATGGCCAGGCTGTATCATTTTTATTTTTGATTGCCATTTTTATTATTTGCATTGCATGGATAAACTTCATCAATCTTGCAACAGCAAGGTCGGTTGAAAGGGCAAAAGAAGTGGGTGTACGAAAAGTATTGGGCGCATTACGCACAACATTAATAAGGCAATTCCTTACAGAAAGCTTTGTGCTTAATCTTATTTCCCTTGCACTTTCTTCTATACTGTTTTTTTTATTGCTCCACCCGTTTGATGCATTTACAGGAAGAACAAATTATACAGGCGTTGCACTTACTTCAAATTACTGGCTGATATTTTTTGTGTTATTTGGTGCAGGAACAATTTTATCAGGCTTGTATCCTGCATTTGTTTTATCAGGCTTTAAACCGGTAGTGGTTTTAAAAGGAGCATTTAAAAATACAACAAGCGGTTTGCTGTTGCGTAAAAGTTTGATTGTTGTTCAGTTTGTAACTTCTGTTGTGTTGATTGCGGGAACTATCATTGTTTACCAGCAGGTGGAGTATATGCGCAATCAAAGCATTGGTGCAGATATCAATAATACACTTGTTTTAAAAGGGCCGCAAACCATCTCGGATTCATTATATCAGAATATTTATCAGCCATTCAAAACAGAAGTGTTGCACCAGCACGGCATAAACAGCATTGCGTCTTCTAACAACATACCTGGCGAAGAAATTTATTGGACAACAGAATGGAAACGCCCAGGTGATCAACAATCAACGGGTGTTACATTGTACATGCTTGGTGTTGATTACGATTTCATTCCGTCTTATAAGATCGCAATGGATGCAGGCAGAAATTTTTCTCAGCAATTTTCAACAGATAAGAAAGCTGTCGTTCTTAACGAGAACACGGTAAAACTTTTAGGCTTTAAAAATCCTGCAGATGCCATTAATCAAAAGGTAATACGTGGCGGTGGTGATACGCTTACTGTTGTTGGGGTAACAGCAAACTTTCATCAACTGGGCTTGCAAAAAAATATTGATCCGATGGCTATTTTGCTACGCCCAAATGCGTCCAGGTATTATTCCCTTAAATTAAGCAACCATGATGCGCAGCAAACCATTGCATCTTTGAAAACTTTATGGAGCAGCTATTTTCCTAAAGACCCGTTTGATTATTTCTTTTTGGATGAATCGTTTGGAGAACAATACAAAGCAGATTTATTATTTGGAAAAGTGTTTGGTGTATTTGCATTTTTAGCAATACTGATCGCGTGTTTCGGATTGCTTGGTTTATCTGCATACAACGTTTTACAACGCACAAAAGAAATAGGAATCCGTAAAGTGTTGGGCGCATCAGTGCAAAGCATTTTGGTTTTGCTCTCATTGGATTTTTTGAAACTGATTTTAATCTCGTTCCTTTTTGCGATTCCGGCAGGATGGTTTGTTATGAATTTATGGTTGCAGGATTATGCATACCGCATCAACATTGCATGGTGGGTTTTTGCCGTGGCGGGATGTGTTGCATTATTGATTGCCGTAATTACCATCAGCACGCAGGCAATTAAAGCAGCAGTTGCAAACCCGGTGAAGAGTTTGAGGAGCGAATAGTGAATTGTCAATAGTGAATGTGATGAATTGAAAATTGATAAAGGATAATTGACAAGGAGGATCAGGTGAATCAGAATAAAATCGTGGTTCAGACAATTGCTCAATAGAATTGTTGCAGTTGAAGAGCCTGCCTGCGGTAGGCAGGTGCGACGCAACGATGCTTAATAGTAGCGGTGCGGTTGAGGACAAAAGGAATAAGAAATTAGAAAGGAAAGATTGAAGTGCAGAAATCAGAAATCATTACATCAGACATCATAAATCTCAGACAATGATCAAAAACTATTTCAAAGTCGCGTTGCGCAATTTGTGGAAGAATAAAGTCTTTTCTGCCATCAATATTGTTGGCCTCTCTGCAGGGCTTGCAGTTTGTTTATTGATCGTGTTATATGTGGTGGATGAATTGAGTTATGATAAATATAATGCGAATGCAGGCCGGATATACCGTGTTGAATCGGATATTTATTTCAACGGCACACAATTTAATGCGGCAACAGCGCCTGGCATCCTTACGCCAACTTTGCTAAGAGAGTATCCGCAGATCGAACAGATCGCAAGGTTCAGGAACCCGGGAACGATTTTGATCCGCAAGGATAATCAGAATATTCAGAATAAAAATGCAGTGTTTGCTGATTCAACCTTATTCAAAGTATTTACACTGCCGATGATTTCCGGCGATCCTGCAACTGCATTAAATGAACCGCATTCTATAGTGATTGATGAAACAGCAGCAAGAAAATATTTTAACAGCACCGATGTTGTTGGAAAAACATTATACATAGATAATTCTGTGAATTGTAAAATCACAGGAGTTATAAAAGACATACCGCAGAATTCGCATTTCCATTTCAGTTTTATCCGCCCTATACATGATACATGGCATGAAGATGAACATGATTGGCTGAGCAATAATTATCAGTCGTATATTTTAGTGAAGCCAGGTGTTAGTAAAGCAATGTTGCAGAAAGATGTTGATGAAATAACCAAGAAATACATGATGAAAGAACTGGAAACAGTGGTGCATACTTCTGCAAGCGACCTTCAAAAAGCAGGAAGCCATTTTATTTACCCGGTAACTCCGCTTATGGATATCCATTTGCACTCCAATAAATCGTTCGAGTTTGAGGTAAACGGAAATGTTTTGTATGTGTATATTTTTTCGGTGATCGCTGTTTTTATTTTGCTGATCGCCTGTGTGAATTTTATGAACCTCTCTACAGCTCGTTCCGCAAATCGCGCAAAAGAAGTTGGCATCCGCAAAGTGGCAGGTTCATTGCGCAGTAATCTTATCACACAATTTTTAACGGAATCGGTGTTATTGAGTTTTCTTTCATTAGTGATCGCATTATTGCTTGCATCAATGTTACTGCCATTATTCAATCAACTGGCAGGAAAACAAATGTTCGTGCACACATTATTTTCTTCGTGGATGTTCCCGGTGCTGATTGCGCTGGTGTTGATCGTTGGGATCATTGCAGGAAGTTATCCTGCCTTTTACCTTTCTTCATTCGAACCAATACAGGTGCTGAAAGGCACGATAGCAAAGGGTTTCAAGAGCAGTTGGCTTCGCAGTAGCCTTGTTGTTTTTCAATTCTGCATTTCTATTATCCTGATCGTTGGCACAATTGTTATTTACAATCAATTAAATTATATACACAATAAAAAGATCGGTTATAACCGGGAGCAGGTGCTTGTTGTTCAACATGCCTATATGCTCGATAAAAATATAAAAACGTTCAGGCAGGAATTGCTGAATGTTCCCGGTGTAAAAGATGCGACGATGACTGGTGATATTCCTACGGAAAGAATGTATGATCAAAATGGATGGTTCCGCGACCCGACACTCGATGGAAAACGTGTAGCAATAATGACGGATTTCAGTATTGATGAGGAATACATCCCGACATTGGGAATGTCGATGGCGCAAGGAAGAAATTTTTCAAAAGAATTTCCTTCCGATTCAACAGGTGTGATACTTAATGAAACAGCTGTGAAATTATTAGGGTTTAAAGAACCTCTGAAAGAAAAATTATTCCGCCCCGATTACAGGGGCGGTGATTACAGCCATCCTCCGATCGAATATCATGTTGTAGGAGTAGTGAAAGATTTTAATTTCAGCTCCATGCACGATAAGGTTGGGCCGCTTGTTATGCAATTGAATGAGAGTTGGGGAAAGATATCGATGCGTGTGGAAACAAAAAATATTTCTTCCGTAATTGATGGTGTGGAAAATAAATGGAAGGCAATGGCACCGGGGCAACCATTTAGTTATTCATTCATGGATGCAGACTTCAATAATCTTTATACGTCGGAACAACAGACAGGAAAATTATTTATAACGTTCGCAGTGTTCGCGATTTTCATTGCATGCCTTGGATTGTTTGGGTTGGTTACGTATGCTGCAGAACAACGCACGAAAGAAATTGGCATACGAAAAGTGCTTGGGGCAAATGTTGGTGGCATTGTAGCAATGCTTTCAAAAGACTTTGCAAAATTGATTTTGATCGCGGCAATAATTGCATTCCCGATTGCATGGTGGGCGATGAATAAATGGCTGCAGGGTTTTGCATACCGAGTTGATCTTGCGTGGTGGGTTTTTGTTGCAGCCGGATTGATAACAATAGCTATTGCATTAGTAACGGTGAGTTTCCAGGCGATCAAGGCAGCGTTGATGAACCCGGTGAAGAGTTTGAGGAGTGAATGATACCCCTGTTTCCTAAAGGGGAACTTAGTTTAGAATTACCCTATGAATATTGAGCTCTTAAAATATAATTATTAATTCGCCTTCGAGCTCCCTTTTAGGGGACGGGGGTAAATCATACTAATCATTTAATCAGATAAATCACAGTTCAGACAATGATAAAAAATTATTTAAAAACCGCCTGGCGCTCCGTTACGCACAACAAAATATATTCAACAATAAATATTGTTGGGTTAACGATCGGCTTATGCGCATGCATGTTGGTTGCTACTGTGGTGATAGATGATCTGTCTTACGACAGGCAATGGAGTAAAGGTGCTAACCTGTACCGTATAACCTCTATTAATAAAATGGGTGAAGGTTTGTTTGACAGGTCTGCTTACTCTTTTTCCGGTTTGTTGACAGCTTTAAAAAATAATTTTCCTGCAGTAGAGGCTGTGTCTGCAATATCAACATTTGATGAACGATTGAAGTTGAACGAGCACGATGCAAACGGCATTGTTGTGAATATGATGAGGGCTGACTCGAACGTATGGAAGATGCTGGACTTTCATGTATTAGCAGGCACTCCGGGAAAATATATTATTGGAGAGAATTCAAATCTTATTATCACAGAAAGTTTTCGGAAAAAATTTTTCCCGAACGAAAACCCCATAGGAAAAATTATTCCTGACGTTCCTACTTATGGAAAAGTACATCCATTCATCATCACAGGTGTGATCAGCGATTTACCGAGCAATACGGTGATGCGTTGCGAAGCTATTTGCGTAGGAATACCAGCAAATGATGTATTATATAAAAACCAGGGCGGTACATTCTTGCAGCAATTTGTTCTTCTTAAACCGGGAACCAATATTCAGCAGTTTACAGATAAAGTAAATAATTGGTACGCCCATTATGTGACGACAAAAAATCCTATTCAATTTTCTTTTCAACCTATAAAAGACATTTACCTGCATTCTGATTTTGCAGATTCTCAAACTGTAAAAGGCAGTTATAAAAACATATACATTTTTTCAGGAGTGGCATTGTTATTATTGGTGATTGCCTGTGTAAACTTTATTAACCTAAGCACGGCAAGGGCATTGCAGCGGTTGCGTGAAACCGGTGTACGAAAAATTTTAGGTGCACAACGCAGGCAATTGGTTTACCAGTTTCTTACCGAATCGTTATTATATTTTTTGATCGCTTCTTTGCTGGCAACATTTATTTATCAATTGTCATTGCCATTATTGAAAAATTTTATCGGTCATGATCTTGCAAAAACATTTACCTCGGCCAACTTGCTTTTTGCATCTTGCTATGTAACAATATTGCTCATCAGTCTTGCAACAGGAATTTATCCAGCCCTGGTTCTCTCTGCATTTAATCCGGCTTCAACGTTGAAAGGAGAATTGCTAACGAACAGTAGAGGTAGTCAAAATGTAGTAAGAAAAAGTTTGGTGGTATTGCAATTTGCAATCTCTATTGTGGTGCTGATAGCATTGATAGTAGTGCAGCAGCAGGTTTCTTATTTAAGGAATAAAGATATCGGATACAGCACAACAAATTTATTAAGCGTCAACTGGATTTCGTGGGATGGTAAGGGTGCTTCTTTTAAAAATGAATTACTGAAGCAACCGGCTGTGGAAAATGCAAGCATCACGTCGTGGTTACCCACATTCGGCGCAGGTTTTATGAGTTCCGAAATTGACGATCCCAACCATGCAGGAAACAAGCTCAGGGTATGGTATATCAATGGGGATATGGACCTTGCAAAAGTGATGGGCCTGCGCCTGACAAGCGGCAGGTTATTGGATAAAAGTTATTCAGCAGATGCATTCAGCCAGGATTCATTAATGAGAATGGACTCTGCATCTTACGTAAACGCGGCAAGCAGGCAATCCTCTATCCTTACTTCGTATACTGCAAAAATTTTGCAGGTGAAAAAAATGGGTGAACCAATCAGGCAGGCACACACAACGCCTGTTGGTATTGTGGAGGATTTTAACAATGAATCTTTGAAAGAAACGCTTAAGCCCACTATTCTTATTGCAGAGAGTTCGCCCAATTTCGGCGGCATGTTGGTGAAAGTAAAACCCGGGCAGCAAAAACAAGTCGAATCTTATATTACAAAACTGTGGCGGCAATTTTTTCCAGATAAATTATTAGAGATAAAATCGGTAGATGATATGATCGCTTCGCAATATAAAGAAGAGGCGAAGCTGCAACAGTTGTTTACATTTTTCAGCGGCTTAAGCATGTTCCTTGCAGCACTTGGTGTTTTAGGATTGATCGTACAGGCAACATTGGTAAGAAGAAAAGAAATCGGCATTCGCAAAGTGCTTGGCGCTTCTGTAGTTTCTATTTTCCGCCTGTTTTCTATTGATTTTTTGAAACTCGTTTTTATAGCGTTATTAATAGCATCGCCGGTTGCATGGTGGCTGATGAATAAATGGTTGTTGGATTTTGCTTATCGGATACACATCAGCGTTTGGATTTTTGTAATAACAGGAATTATTGCAATGCTAACGGCGTTGATCTCTATTAGTTTTCAAACGATCAAAGCAGCGGTGGCAAACCCGGTGAAGAGCCTTCGTAGTGAATAGTGAATGGTCAATGGTGAATGAATTGACAATTGATAATGGATAATTGAAAATGAGGTGCTAACTGTTTACTGTTCTCTGCTTACTGGTTTCCTTCGTTCAATAGAATTGCTGACGCTGAAGAGCCTGCCTGCGGTAGGCAGGTGCGACGCAAGAATGTTGAAAAGAGTTGATGTCGCTGGTTACAAAAAATAAAAACTAAAAATAGAAAGGCTAAAAACTAAATAGTTGAAAGTTGAGAATTGAAAGTTGATGGTTATTCAAAAGAAATCGTACATCCGAAATCGTATATCGTAAATCGTAAGGTATGTTAAAAAATTATTTCAAGATCATCATAAGAAATTTTTTAAGAAGAAAAGCATTTACGTTCATCAACCTCTTTGGCCTTGCAACAGGAATGGCGATATGCCTGCTTTTGCTACTCTATATCCAGAATGAATTGGGCTATGATGATTTTCATGAACGCGGTAACCAGATTTACAGGCTTGCTCTTGAGAGAAAATATCCGGGAAGAAGTGCATACGTTGGTAAAATTCCACATTCTATCGGGCAGGCAGTGAAAAAAGAGTTCCCGGAAGTATTGGAAAGTACACGCGTACTGACCCTTGCAAATGATTTTGAAGACGGAATCAAAGTAACAGTTGGTGATAAAATATTTGTAGAGAAAGAGGCATTGGCAGTCGATTCTAATTTCTTCCGCGTTTTTACCGGAAAATTTTTACGCGGGGACATCAACACTGCATTAGAAAAACCGAACTCTGTTGTGTTAACGGCTTCCACGGCAAAAAGATATTTTGGGTCTGTTGACAATGCGATGGGCAAAGAATTGCAAATAGGCGGTCCTGACAAATTCATGGTAACTGGTGTATGTATGGATTGGCCGGAGAAATCACATTTTGGTTTTTCATTTCTCACAACAACATCCGGTGATAACTATCTCAATCAACCATCATACGTGTATTTCGGCCCTTATGATTACATCCTTTTAAACAAAAATGCATCTGCACAGGCATTGGAAGCAAAGCTGCCACAAATTGTAGATAAATATGTGTCTGGAACAATCGCTGGACTTTTTGGTGAGCCTTATGATAAGTTTATTGCTGAAGGAAATGGTTACCGGTATTTTCTTCAGCCCATAAAAAAAATTCACCTGAATTCAACGCTTGATGACGAGCTACGGCCAACCGTGAGTATGCGAACTATTATTTTGTTTGGTGCGATTGCTGCCTTTATTTTATTTCTCGCATGCGTCAATTTCATAAATCTTTCTACCGCACTCTCCGTTGAAAGAGCAAGAGAAGTGGGGATAAGAAAAACATTTGGATCACGCAGACCGGAATTGATAGGCCAGTTTTTATCAGAGTCGATATTATTCAGTTTTGCAAGTTTGCTAATTGCATTATCATTAGTTTACCTGCTGGTGCCTTTATTAAACAAGATCGCAGGTACTGAATTATCGTTTGCATATTTCTTAACCCCGGTGAAGATTTTATTATTGTTCACCTTTTCAATATTGATAGGCGTTGTCGCAGGCCTCTATCCGGCATTTGTATTATCGTCATTTGATCCGATCATGGTTTTAAAAGGGCGATTTAAATCCAGCAACCGAGGTGTTGTGTTACGTAATGGGCTTGTTATTTTTCAATTCTCTATTTCTGTAATACTTATCATTTGCACCATTGTAGTGAACAGGCAAATGCAATATATGTTGGGCGACCGGCTTGGTTTTAAAAAAGACCATATCATTTCAATAAGCAGGGTTTGGCAAGTAAATGATGGAAAGTCCGGGGATAAACGCCAGGCTTTTGTTGACGAAATTTCAAAAATAGCAGGTGTTGAAAACATAACGGAATGCGGCGGCTTACCGGGGGAAGATGAATCTGGCACAGGTGGTACCTGGGTAGCATTAGAAAATAATGTGTCAAGAACAGATAAACTAATGCAGGCAGATGGAAATTTTTTCAAGCTGCTTGGGCTTGAGTTGAAAGAAGGAAGGTTTTTTTCGAAAGAATATACAACAGATTCACTCGGGCTTATTTTAAATGAAGAAGCTGTGAAAGACTTCGGTCTTCAACATCCTATCGGCGCACGTTTGGTTAGCAAAGAACCATTCTTAAATTCCCGTGATGGCAAAGAACATAATATTTTTACGGTGATTGGTGTTGTAAAAGATTTTCATTATCAATCGCTGCATAAAAAGATCGCACCATTGGTTTTAATGAACTCCAATAAATTCGGATGGGGCACAGTTGGGGTGAGCATTAAAGGCGATCATTTCAAAACCACTCTTGCTGCAATAGAAAAAACATGGAATGGTTTCGGTTCAAAGAATAATTTTCATTTCACTTTCTTAGATCAGAATCTTGCCACATTATATAAATTCGAACAAAGCCAGCAAAAGATATTTACTATTTTTTCTATGCTGGCGATTCTGATTGCCTGCATAGGGTTATTCGGGCTTGCAACGTATTCAACATTGCAACGCACAAAAGAAATCGGTATACGTAAAGTGTTAGGTGCAGGAACAGACAATATCGTTTTTATTTTATCAAAAGATTTTCTGAGGTTGGTAATTATTGCATCGCTTGTAGCTTTTCCAATATCATGGTGGGCAATGAATTCCTGGCTCAGGAATTTTGCATATAGAATAAATATAAGTTGGTGGATATTTTTTGCAGCAGGATTGATCGCAGCAATCATAGCATTTGCAACAATAAGTTTCCAAACCATAAAGGCTGCAATGGCAAGCCCGGTGAAGAGCCTTAGGAGTGAATGAAATCCCTGGCCTCTGAGGGGAACTCATTTCAAAATTGCATTATTATGATTCAAAGCCTGATGTTTTTAAATACTATTATAAACTCCCCTTCAGGGGACGGGGGTAAATTCTTTGTATGTTAAAAAATTATTTCAAAACAGCGTGGAGGAATCTTACCCGGAATAAGGTTTATTCTTTTATCAACATTGCAGGGTTAAGCATAGGGCTTGCCTGTGCCATGCTGATTATGTTGTACGTGAAAGATGAAGTCAGTTTTGACAGGTTTCATAAAAAGGTAAATAATATTTATCGCATTGTTTCCAAATCAAAATTCAACGGGCAGGAATATAAAAATCCGTTTACTGGTTTTTTGCAGGGGCCGAGGTTTACTCAAAATGTTCCCGGTATAAAATCTTTTGTGCGTATTGAAGGTAATAATGCAGATATACAAATTGGTACGGATGTACAATCGCAAGATTTGTTGAATGTGGATTCAAACTTTTTTTCTGTGTTCACTTTTTCATTACTGCAGGGCAACCCTCAGACTTGTTTAATAGACCCACATTCGATTGTATTGAGTGAAGATGTTGCGAAAAAACAATTCGGAACAACAGATGCATTGGGTAAAATAGTAATGTTAAAAGAAGATAGCGTTTTTGTTCCGTACAAGGTTACAGCGGTGACCAAACGCTGTCCGCAAAATTCTTCAATTCAGTTTAATGTGTTGCTTCCTTTTAAGGAGTCTGAAGCTGATACAAAAAACAGTGAATTGTGGTTCATGTCATTTATCAACACATTCGTTGTGCTTGAAGAAAAAGCAAACCTGCAGACGGTACAAAAACAAATGCAACGTTTTTACATAAAAGATGCTAAACAGGCTTTTGACGAAATGATAAAAAGATACGGCAGTGGTGCAGATGCTACGATGGGTACTTATTTTTTGCAACCATATCTTGATATGCACATGAGCACTGAGTTGACTGCCAGTAACGGGTTGACTAATGCAAGCAATCCGATGTATTCATATATTCTTTCAGGTATTGCCATTTTTGTATTGCTGATTGCGTGTATCAATTTTGTGAACCTTACTGTTGCACGTTCAGTAAAACGTGCCAAGGAGATCGGCATACGCAAAGTGATCGGAGGGGGCAGGAAACAATTGATTGCACAGTTTCTCGGTGAATCGTTTTTCCTATGCACAATCGCTTTTGTATTAGCTGTAGTGCTCGTGCAACTGATGCTGCCTTTGTTTAATGATCTTGCGAACAAAGCACTTTCAATTTCCTATTTGCTGGATACGGACTTAGTATCGGCATATATCATCTTGTTTTTTATTACAGGGCTGCTTGCCGGTTTTTATCCTGCGTTGGTTTTATCCGGATATAACCCTGTAAAGACTTTATATAGCCGCTTTCAAATAGCAGGAAAAAATTATCTGCAAAAATCGCTGGTTGTTTTGCAGTTCACACTTGCTTCATTCCTGATCATTGCCACTTTCACTATTTATAAGCAGTTTAATTTTCTTGTTAAAACAGATTTGGGTTACGACGACAATAATATTGTTGTTGTCAATAAAGAAAATTTAACACATGCAGATGCTGCTATTTTTAAAAACGAATTAAGGAAGAATGCAAATATTGTTGATGTGAGCGTGAGGACATTGGGATGGCAACAAACCTCGGCAAGAAATGCTATTGATTCTGTTATAAATTTTAAATACGAAACTGTTGATGAGAATTATTTGCCCATGTTAAAAATCCCTCTTGCAGCAGGAAGAAATTTTTCGGTTGCTTACCCATCAGATCCCACTCAATCAGTAATTGTAAATGAAAGTTTCGTAAAAGCGGCACATTGGAAAAATCCTATCGGCGAGACGGTAAATTTCTGGTTTTGGAATAATGAAAGGTATCGTGTGATTGGTGTAGTGAAGGATTATCATTTTGCGTCACTGACACAAAAAATAATTCCGCAATTGTTTACTATGAAGAATAGTAACCTCTATGGAACTTACTACATCAAAATAAAGCCGGGATCGGCTACTGAAAGTTTGAAATGGATAAAAAAAATTTTTAAACGATTTTACCCGATGAGCCCGTATTCCTACGAATTCAAGAATGATGAAAATCTGAAAGACTATGAATCTGTAGCAAAATGGAAACAGATACTTTTATTCGGCGCTGCATTGACCATATTTATTTCATGCATTGGTTTATTTGGCCTATCTGTTTTATCTGCAGAAAAAAGAACTAAAGAGATCGGCATCCGCAAAGTGCTTGGTGCTTCTGTGAAAAATATTGTTTTATTGCTTTCCACCGATTTTATATTACTGGTAGCAATTGCCTTAGTAATTGCATCGCCACTGGCATATATCGGAGCAAACAAATGGCTTCAAAATTTCCCGTACCGCATTACAATGGGCTGGTGGTTGTTTGGCATTGCAGCGTTGCTCGTCGTGTTTATTGCATTGTTCACTGTGAGTTTCCAGGCAATCAAAACAGCAATGGCAAACCCGGTGAAGAGCCTTAGGAGTGAATGAAATCCCTGGCCTCTGTGGGGAACTCATTTCAAAATTGCATTATTATGATTCAAAGCCTGATGTTCTTAAAACTATTATAAACCCGCCTTCGGGCTCCCCTTTAGGGAACGGGGGTAAATTCTTTGTATGTTAAAAAATTATTTCAAAACAGCGTGGAGGAATCTTGTGAAGAACAAGATGCATTCGATAATAAATATTGCCGGGTTATCAGTAGGAATGGCCGTTGCATTATTGATCGGTCTATGGATTTATGATGAATTGTCGTTCAATAAGAATTTCAAAAATTACGACCGTATTGCGCAGGTATACCAACGATTTGATATCAACGGACAAATTGGTGCGGGGAACACTGTGCCTTATCCTCTTGGAGATGAGCTACGGAAAAAATTCGGCAGCGATTTTAAATCCGTAACGATGATGAGTTATAATAACAGCCATATTCTTTCTTATGGTGAAAAAGTGTTGATGAAGAATGGCACCTATTTAGAACCACAGGCGTTGGAAATGTTTACTGTGAAAATGTTGAAGGGAACATCGAAAGGATTAGATGACCCTTCTTCGATCATGTTGTCGGAAACCGCATCCAGGGCGTATTTCGGCGATGCAGACCCTGTTGGCAAATTGATGAAGATCGATAACAGGATCGATGTAAAAGTTACCGGAGTGTATGAAGATATGCCGGATAATGCATCATTCGCCCATACCGATTTTATTTCGCCATGGCAATTAATGCTTGTAAGTGAAGGATGGTTGCAGGCGAAAGACCCGTGGAGATGCAATTGTTTTTTTTCATATGCGCAAATTGCAGATCATGCAGATATGGAAAAGGTCTCCGCGAAGATCCGCGATATAAAATTGCCGAATGTTGACAAAAGCGAGTTGAAGCAAAAGCCGCAGGTTTTTTTATTCCCGATGAAACGCTGGCATTTGTATTCCGAATTTCAGAACGGGATCAGTGTTGGTGGCGCTATTCAATATGTATGGATGTTTGGGATAATCGGCGTATTTGTTTTATTGCTTGCATGTATCAATTTTATGAACCTCAGCACGGCACGGAGCGAAAAACGTGCAAAGGAAGTTGGCATAAGAAAATCTATCGGTTCGTTGCGTTCGCAATTGATCTTTCAGTTTTACAGCGAATCTATATTAGTTTCCGTATGTGCATTCACGTTAGCCTTACTACTTGTGCAAATTGCGTTGCCATTTTTTAATGTGGTGGCGGAAAAAAAGATAACCATATTATGGAGTAACCCTTTGTTTTGGCTGACAGGCATCGGGTTTAGTTTACTAACCGGATTTGTTGCCGGAAGCTATCCCGCATTGTATTTGTCATCATTTAACCCTGTGAAAGTTTTGAAAGGCACTTTCAAAGCAGGCCGGTTGGCTTCAATGCCGCGAAAAATTTTAGTAACTGTTCAGTTTACCGTATCTGTTATCCTCATCATCGGAACGATTGTTGTTTTCCGGCAAATTCAATTTGCAAAAAACCGCCCTGTTGGTTATTCGCGTGATGGGTTGGTTACGTTGCCAATGATCACGAACGATCTGCACAATCATTTTGACGTAGTGAAAAATGAATTGACGAACAGTGGCGCAATAGTATCTATTGCAGAAGCCGGAAGCCCTACAACCGGAGTATGGTCTACCAATGCGGGTTTTGACTGGAAAGGGAAAGACCCTACACTCGCTGTTGATTTTCCAAACATCGATGTTTCGTATGATTACGGCAAAACAGTAGGATGGCAATTTAAAGAAGGGCGCGACTTTGCAAAAGATTACGGCAGTGATACATTGGCATTTATACTCAACGAAACTGCAGTAAAATTTATGGGATTAAAAAACCCTGTTGGTGAAATTGTACGATGGGATGGAGTGCCATTTACTGTTATCGGGGTTGTGAAAGATATGGTAGTGGAATCTCCGTATAGCCCGGCACGTCCGATGCTGTATCATTTATCGCAATACCCGGGCAATGTAATGATCGCAAGATTGAACCCATCATTGAGTGCCAGCAGTTCATTAAAAAAAATTGAAACTGTTTTCAAAAAATATAATCCTGCCCAGCCATTCGATTACCAATTTGTTGATGAAGAGTACGCAAAGAAATTCGGAATGGAGCAACGCGTCGGAAAACTTGCCGGTTTTTTTGCAGTGCTTGCAATTTTCATCAGTTGCCTGGGATTATTTGGAATGGCTTCGTTTGTAGCAGAACAACGCACCAAAGAAATTGGGGTGCGCAAAGTGCTCGGTGCATCGGTGTTCACTTTATGGCAATTGTTGTCAAAAGAATTTGTGATGCTTGTGTTGCTTTCCTGTGCAGTGGCTATTCCTGTTGCATATTATTTTTTAAGCGGATGGCTACAGAAGTATGAATACAGGGCATCGCTCTCATGGTGGATTTTTGGCGCTGCATGTATTGGGGCATTGGTAATAACTATTGTTACGGTGAGTTTCCAGGCGATTAAAGCTGCGATGGCGAACCCGGTGAAAAGTTTGCGAAGCGAATAGTGAGCTGACAATTGATAATGGATAATTGACAATTGTAAAATTTTGAGTGGCTCCGGCATTCATGACGGAGAAAAGAAATAAAAAACAATAAATAAAAAAGAAAAATTGAATTGAAAGTTGCACATGCTCAAAGCGGATAGCTATTTTTCAAAATCAGAATAATCATTTTAATCATATAAATCCAGGTTCAGGCAATGATCAAAAATTATTTTAAGATCGCGTTCAGAAGCTTGTGGCGGCACCGGGCGTTTTCGTTAATTAATATCCTGGGATTGGCTGTTGGCATGACGGCTTGTTTTCTGATATACATGTACGTTAGCTTTGAAAAAAGCTACGACAGTTTTAATACAAAAGCAGACCGTATTTTTCGTGTGGTAACTGAATTCAAAACGCCGTCTGATGAAGTTCATGTGGCAGTAACCACTCCGGCTGTTGCGTTTAATCTTAAAAATGATTTTCCCGAAGTGGAATCGTTTGTGCGTTTTAATACGGATGGGTACCTGGTGCGCAAAGGAAATTTCAAATACCAGGAAAAAGAGTCCATGCTTGCAGATTCAACAGTATTCAGCGTGTTTGATTTTCCGTTGATATATGGCGATAAAAAAACAGCGCTGAAAGAACCGATGAGCATTGTGTTGTCGCAAACTGCCGCGAAAAAATATTTTGGAGATACTAATCCTGTCGGGCAACAAGTATTGTTGACAGGTGCAGGCATCAACGCAAGAGTTACAGGTGTGATGAAAGATATCCCGGAGAATTCGCATCTGAAAGCAGATATGTTTGTATCGATGACATCATACCAACCGATCTATCAATATATAAACCCAGATAGCAACTGGAATGTAAATAATACATATACCTATATTTTGCTGAAGCCGAATGCAGATTATCATGCATTAGAATCGAAGCTTGCATCGTTTGTTGAACTGCATTTGGGGTCGCAACAGAAGAGGGACCAGTCAAAACTTATTTTACACCTGGAACCATTGCGGGGTATTTATTTGCATTCTTCGTACAGGCATTGGGGTGGTATTGAAGCAGGCAATGTGAGCAATGTAAATATATTCTCAGTGGTTGCAGTTTTTATTTTGCTGATCGCTTGCATCAATTTCATTAACCTTACCACAGCACGCAGTGCAGAACGTGCAAAAGAAGTTGGCGTGCGAAAAGTGATCGGTGCAGAACGCATGCAACTCACTACACAATTTATCGGCGAGTCAATTATCATTTCGTTGTTTGCATTTGTGCTTGCAGTTTTACTATGTGCCTTGCTGATGCCATTGTTCAACCAGCTTGCAGGTAAAACCATCAGTGCAGATATTTTTAGCAAACCGGTGAATATTATAAGCTTGTTTATTCTTGCAGTTGCCATTGGTGTTGTTGCCGGGATTTATCCATCATTAGTGTTGTCTTCATTTAAACCGGTGAACGTACTGAAAGGGCGTTTTTCCTCCGGTACGCAGGGATTGTTGCTTCGTAAAGGGCTTGTGGTTTTTCAATTTGCCATTTCAATTATGTTGATAATCGGAACTATTGTTGTGTACACGCAATTGGGTTTTATGCGCAACCAGGATTTAGGATTCAGCAAAGAACAAACAATGGTGGTGAACACAAATTATGATAAGAATAAGGATGCATTCAAACAGTCATTGTCTGCGATTGCGGGAGTGCTATCGAGTGCATATTCATCCGCCGTTCCTGGTACTAATATTCCTGTAGCACATTCGCAAATTGAAAATAAGGCAGGACAAATGCAGGTCGCTAATATTGATGTGTACTTTGTAGATTTTGATTTCATCAAACAATACGGGATGCATATTGTAGCGGGAAGATCTTTCTCGCGGGAATTTGCTACTGATACTGCAAATAAAATGGTAGTTAACGAAAGTGTAGTGCGATTGCTTGGATACAGTTCACCTGAACAAGCTATCGGAAAAAAATTTGAACAATGGGGAAGAAAAGGCGAGATCATTGGTGTGGTAAAAAACTTTCACTACAAATCACTGCAGGAAGAAATTAAACCATTAACGATGCGCATTGAACCAACGGGTTTCGGAATGCTGTCAATAAAATTATCTACAACAAATCTTTCCTCAACAATCAAAGAGATCGGAAAAAAATGGGAGCAGGCTATTCCGCATCGTCCATTTGATTATAGTTTTCTGGATGAATCATTCGATCAGCAATACCGAGCGGAAGACCGATTCGGCAATTTGTTTTTCAATTTTGCTGTCCTTGCGATTTTTATTTCCTGCCTGGGGTTATTAGGCCTTGCTTCTTATAGCACCATCCAGCGTACCAAAGAAATTGGTGTACGAAAAGTGCTCGGTGCAAGTGTTTCAAACATCGTGAATTTATTGTCGCTTGAATTTATAAAACTCGTGGTGGTTGCATTTTTAATTGCCGTTCCGGTTGCATGGTTTGGCATGCACAAATGGCTGATGGATTTTGCATATCGTACGAACATAAACTGGTGGGTATTCGTATTAGCTGGTGTTGCTGCAACATTTATCGCATTCATAACGATCAGTTTCCAGGCGATAAAAGCTGCCCTGACAAATCCGGTGAAGAGTTTGAGGAGCGAATGAAGCCAATTTGAAAATGTGGAATGTGATGAATTGATAATTGCTAATGGATAATTGACAATGAGAATCAGGTGAATCGGTTAAATCACACAAATCGTGGTTCAGATAGTTGCTCAATAGAATTGTTAACGTTGAAGAGTGCGATTCTTCCACTGGAAGAATCGAAGGCAAGAATGCTGAAGAGAGAACAAATGCTGATTAATAAAATAAAAAACTAAAAGAGAGAAAAATTAAAAACTAAAAAGGGAATTTAGAATTGAAGAACTGAAAACTGTGGACTGACGACTGAAAACTATCTTGCAGAAATCGTAAACCCGAAATCGTAACTCGTAAATCATTTGATAATATGTTTAGGAATTATTTAAAAACCGCTTTTCGAAATCTTAGCAGAAGCAAAGTGTATTCGTTTATTAATGTCGCGGGTTTGAGCCTTGGGCTTGCTTGTGCCATGTTGATTATGTTGTACGTAAAAGATGAAGTGAGCTACGACAGGTTTCACAAAAACGTAAAACAATTGTATCGCGTGAACCGGCAACTGACACGTGATAATGGCAATAAGGATTACAGCGGCTATACCGGTTATTTACAAGGGCCGCGATTTGCAGCGAATATCCCGGAGATAGAAACTTTTGTGCGTTACCAGCAAATTGCAAGAGATGTGAAAGATGGATCAAATATTTATTCGCAACAAATATTTCTTGCTGATACAAATTTTTTCTCTGTATTTAATTTTCCATTGATAAGTGGTAATGCAAAAACAGCATTGCGTGAACCTTATTCGGTAGTGCTCACAGAGGAAATAGCAAAAAAGCAATTCGGTACAACAGATGCAATCGGAAAAACAATATTATTGAGAGATGGGGATAAATTTTCTCCGTACAAGATTACTGCAGTTGCAAAAAATTGTCCTGAAAATTCTTCCCTGCAATTTGATGTATTGATGCCGCTTATTGCTTCAAAAGAAGATATGGGCAAAGTTGACAACTGGTTCAATTCTTTTTTGAACACGTTTGTAGTAATCAATCCGCATGCGAATGTGAAAACGGTTGACAGCAAAATGCAAAAAGTATACCTGACAGAGGCCGATGAAGCGATAAAGATGATCAAAGAAAAATACAACGTGAAAGACCCGGGGCTTTCGTTTTACCTGCAACCTGTTCCTGATATTCATTTAAGCAAAGATGCACCAGCACAAACTCCGCTATATGGCGCAAGCGATCCGGTTTTCTCATACATTCTTTCAGCCATTGCCATTTTTATATTGGCGATAGCGTGTATCAATTTTATTAACCTTACGGTGGCTCGTTCTGTAAAACGCGGAAAAGAAATTGGTATACGTAAAGTAATCGGTGGAGACAGGAGTCAATTGATGTTGCAATTTCTTGGTGAATCATTTGTGTTATGCCTGATTGCATTTGTAACAGCGATCATATTTGTGCAAATGATGTTGCCGCTTTTCAATCAGCTATCAAATAAAATGCTTTCGCTTTCGTATTTGATGGATGCAAAATTGATCGGCGGTTATGTTATTTTATTTTTATTGACCGGTTTGCTTGCGGGATTGTACCCGGCTTTTGTATTGTCGGGCTATAATCCTGTGGAAACTTTATATAACAGGTTCAACCTTGCAGGGAAAAATTATTTACAGAAATCATTGGTGGTTTTTCAGTTTACGCTGGCATCTTTCCTGATCATAGCAACGCTTACCATTTATTCGCAACTGAATTTTTTGACAACGCAGAAATTGGGATATGATGATTCCAACCTTATTACTGTTGACAAATATAATATGACACGCGGCCAGGTTGCGTTGTTCAAACAACTATTATTGAAGGATCCTGATATTATTGATGTTGCCCCGAAAAATAACGGCTTCGCAGGAAATACTGTAAAAGTAAATGGAGAACAACCGCAGAATACAATTCTTGAAACAGTGGATCCTTCATTTCTTTCTGTATTAAAAATCCCTGTTGTGCAGGGAAGAAATTTCTCTCCGGATTTTCCTGCAGACTCGCTCAATTCTGTTTTGGTGAATGAAGAATTTGTAAGGCAGGCCGGATGGAAGAACCCCATCGGGCAACAGGTGGCTTTTTATGAACCGAATGAAAAGCGCACCGTTGTTGGTGTTGTACACGATTATCATTTCCGTGCGATGACTTCAAAAATAGAACCGCAATTGTTTACTATGGACCCGCGAAATAATTATGGAACTGCTTATATAAAAATAAAACCGGGAAGTGAAGCATCGAGTTTGCAAACTATTGAAAAATCTTTTAAAGAAATATTTCCGCTTGATGCGTATGCGTACAGTTTTAAGGATAAAGAAAATGCACGGAACTATGAAACAGAAATGCAATGGCAACAGATTTTATCATTAGGCGCAGTACTTACTATTTTTATTTCCTGCATTGGCTTGTTTGGATTATCCGTATTGATGGCAGAAAAACGCGTGAAAGAAATTGGCGTGCGAAAAGTGCTTGGTGCTTCTGTAGGTAATGTCGTAACTATTTTATCAAAAGATTTTTTGAAACTGGTGATGATCGCTTTGGTAATTGCTATACCTATTGCTTGGATGGTTTCTGACAAATGGTTGCAAAACTATCCGTATCGGATTACGCTTGGTTGGGGATTGTTTGTATTTGCAGCGTTGCTGGTTATTATTGTTTCATTAGCAACAGTAAGTTTCCAGGCGATCAAAGCCGCGGTGGCTAATCCGGTGAAGAGTTTGAGGAGCGAGTAAAACCCGTGGCCACAAAAGGGGACATAGTGAAAAGTAACTTTTCAAAAAAATAATGTTCATAAATATAATTAGTAATTCACAATCCACTTCCCTTTAGGGAGTGGGGATAATTCTTTTATAATGAATAATTTTTTCAAAATCACCTTTCGGAAACTGGCAAGAAGCAAAAGCGCTTCTGCAATAAATATTATCGGGCTTGCCGTAGGAATGGCGAGTGCTATGTTGATTTTATTATGGATTGAAAGCGAAGTGAGCACCGACCGTTTTTATAAAAATACAGACAGGCTGTATCGTGTTTATAACAGGAATAAAGTGAGCGGTGTGTTGCAGGCCGTGGATCAAAACCCTATGGTTCTTGCGCCGGCATTGAAAAAAGATTATCCCGAAGTAGAAGATGTTGCACGATATGTAAACGTAACTTTTTTATTGACTGTAGGTGAAAAACATTTGAACGTCCGTGGTGCGTTTACCGATAGTAGTTTTCTAAGCATGTTTGATTTTCCATTGATCGCAGGTAATGCAAGACAGGCGTTGAATGGCCCTTCCGGGATTGTATTGACGGAAGACCTTGCAAAAAAATTATTCGGCACTGATGATGTAATCGGTAAGACGGTGCGCATAGATAGCAATGAAAATTTTAAAGTAACTGCTGTATTGAAAAACCTTCCGGCAAACACGCAATTCAATTTCCCGTTTTTATTGCCCTGGAGTTTTATGACAAAGCTCGGATGGGATGATAATCTCTGGACGAATAATTATCCATTTACGTATGTGTTGCTGAAACCAAATGTATCGCAGGCTGCATTCGATGCGAAAGTGAAAAATATCATTATCGATCATACACGCGATGATGCATTTCAATCGAAAGCTGAAGTGTTCACACAACCAATGAGCCGTGCTTATTTATATGGAAGGCCGGAGAATGGAAAATTAGTTTCGGGACGGATGGAGATGGTAAAATTGTTCAGCATTATAGCGGGTTTTATTTTATTGATCGCATGTATCAATTTCATGAACCTCAGCACGGCCCGGAGCGAAAAACGGGCAAAGGAAGTTGGCATACGAAAAGTTTCCGGCGCATATAGGAGCACGTTAGTAAGTCAGTTTATTGGTGAGAGCATCGTGCTTTCATGTATTTCGTTTTGTATTGCATTACTGATCGTTCAGTTGTCGTTGCCCGCATTCAATACATTGGTTGGAAAAATATTGTTTATAGATTATGGCAATTTAAAATTCTGGTTATTTGCCGTTTCATTTATTATATTCACGGGCTTGATTGCCGGAAGTTATCCCGCAATTTATCTTTCTTCATTTAAGCCGGTGAGCGTGTTAAAAGGCACATTCAGAAATGTGCAGGCAGTGATCACTCCACGAAGAGTGCTGGTAGTATTGCAATTCACATTCGCGATTATTCTTATCATAGCAACAATTATTGTTGAACGCCAGATCGAGTTTGTACAAGGCCGAGATGCTGGTTATAACAAAAACAATCTTGTGTACACATTTACACAAGGCGATGTTGATAAACATTATAAAGCTATAAAGGACGAATTGCTTTCCAGTGGCGCTGTTGTTTCTGTTACACGCACGGCAAACCCGATCACGCAACGATGGGGAAGCGGCTCGGCTTATGTTTGGGATGGAAGTACGCCGGAAGACGGCAGGCTTGAATTTATACAAATGGGCTCTGATGCAAATTTTGTAAAAACGATGGGAGCAACATTGGTGAAGGGAAGAGATATTGATATATATAATTATCCTGCGGACACAATGGCTGTAGTGCTGAATGAATCTGCAGTGAAAGCAATGCGTTTTAAAAACCCGATCGGGCAGATCATTCGCAGAACGGGATATAAAGAACAGTGGCATGTTGTTGGTGTGGTGAAAGATTTTATAATGGAATCACCATTTGAAGCAAGTGTGAACCCGGTAATTATAAAAGGACCGGCTTATTTTTTCCAGGTGGTCCATTTTAAACTGAACCCGGCAAATCCTGTTTCAACAAATATTGCGAAAGCAGAAGCCATCTTTAAAAAATATAATCCTCAATATCCGTTCGAATACATTTTTGCTGATGAATCCTACAACTATAAATTCCGTGAGGTGCAGCGCACCGGAAGCCTTGCTTTATTATTTGCAGGGTTGAGCATTTTTATTTCCTGTCTTGGTTTATTTGGATTGGCAACATACATGGCTGAAACACGTATCAAAGAAATTGGTGTACGGAAAGTTTTAGGCGCAGGCGTTGGAACGATCACGGTTTTGTTATCGAAAGATTTTTTGAAACTGATAATAATTGCATTTCTAATAGCATCACCAATAGCCTGGTATTTTATGCATATATGGTTGCAGAATTATACCTATCGTATAGGGATTGAATGGTGGGTGTTTGCAGGTGCCGGAATTTTATCTGTACTGATAGCGTTGATAACAATAAGCTATCAATCGGTAAAAGCTGCGATGGCGAACCCGGTGAAGAGTTTGAGGAGTGAGTAGTGAATGGTGAACGGAGTGAATTGACAATTGATAGTGGAAAATTGAAAATGAGGTGTTCAATAGAATTGTTGACGCTGAAGAGCCTGCCTGCGGTAGGCAGGTGCGACGCAACGCAACGCAACGATGCTTCATAATAGCAATGTTGCTGGTTACAAAAAATAAAAAATAAAAAACAAGAAATAAGGAATTAGGAAGGGAACGTTAAATTTCAGAAATCGTACATCCGACATCGTAAATATTCAGACAATGCTTAAAAATTATTTCAAGATCGCGTGGCGCAATCTTCTCAAACAAAAACAGTTTACAATTCTTAATTTATTAGGATTATCAACAGGGCTTGCGTGTGTGCTGCTCATTTATTTATGGGTGAATGATGAGTTGCATGTTGATAAATTCAATGTGCAGGACAGCCGGCTTTACCAGGTATATAAAAATAATATGAATGCAGATGGCACTTCTCAAACCTATTCAACAACGCAAGGGTTGCTTGCAGACGAATTAAAAAAATCATATCCGGAAATAGAACATGCAGTACAGGTAGCAAAACATTCCCAACTTAGCGTGATTTCATTTGGCGATAAGCATCTGAAAGTGAAGCATGAATTTGCCGGTAAAGACTTCTTCCATGTGTTCACTTATCCTGTTATTAGTGGAGTTGATTTTGTATCCGGGGTATCGGGAATTTTTTTGTCGGATAAAACGGCTATGAAATTATTCAACTCAACAGATGTTGTTGGTAAAACGATCAGCTGGAATTTTAAGGATGATGATATTGATCTCAGCGGCCCGTTTACTGTTGCAGGAGTTTATACAGCACCGCCTGCAAATGCAACAAGTCAGTTTGATGTATTATTTCCCTTCGATTATTACGCACAAAAATTTGAACACACCATGGGCGATGTTACCTTTTGGGGAAGCAATATGGTTTCGACGTACGTTACAGTAAGGCCCGGAACAAATATGGAAGCATTCAATAAAAAAATAAAAAATTACACTATTGAAAAAGTAAAATCATTGTACCCGGGAAAAAACATGGAACAATATGAAGGTACGCTTGTAGCAAAAAAATATTCTGATGGTTATCTGTACAATAATTATGTGAATGGAAAAGATGCCGGCGGAAGAATAGAATATGTACGGTTATTTTCCATCATTGCAATTTTTATTTTGGTGATAGCATGTATCAACTTCATGAATCTTTCTACTGCAAAAGCTGCCGGCAGAATGAAAGAAGTTGGAGTGCGAAAAGTAGTTGGCGCTTCGCGTGTGGCACTCGTGTTTCAATATATGGCGGAGTCAATGCTGCTATCATTTTCTGCAATGGCGATCGCTATTGCCATTGCTTCTTTATTGCTTCCTGCATTCAAGCAGATCACGGGCAAAGAATTGTCGTTGCATATTGATGCAGCATTTATTCTTACTGTTGTGAGTTTTTCATTTATCACCGGGGTAATTGCAGGAAGTTATCCGGCGTTGTATCTCTCAGGTTTCAAACCTGTGATGATATTGAAGGGAAAATTGACTACAACATCCGGTGAATCTTTTATACGAAAAGGATTAGTGGTTTTTCAGTTTACTATTTCTGTTGTGCTGATCATTGCAGTGATGGTGGTGTACCAACAAATGAATTTAGTGCAGACAAAAAATCTTGGGTATAACAAGGATAATATTATCCGGTTTGCTGCAGAAGGAAAACTGCAGGATCATCAAAATGTATTTACAGATGAAGTGAAAAAGATTCCGGGAGTTATAAATGCATCGATGATGGACGGAGATTTTTTTGGTAATACAGCTCACAGTGGCGGTGGCATTGATTGGAATGGGAAAGATCCGAATTTAAGTATTGAATATTATGGTGTGAGTGGCGATTATGACTTTATGAATGTGCTTGGAATTAAAATGGCAGAAGGAAGAACGTTTTCGAAGGAATATCCTTCAGATAGCCTTTCTGTTATTTTTAATGAATCTGCAATTGCTGCGATGGGTTTGAAAAACCCTGTTGGTAAAACAGTTTCGCTTTGGGGGCATAAGAAAACAATTATCGGCATAGCGAAAGATTTTCATTTTCAATCTTTATATAAAAAAGTCGGGCCTGCATTCTTAGAATACATAACTCCAAGTCCAACGGTGATGGTGAAACTAAAAGCAGGAATGGAAAGAGAAACGATTGCTAAGATCGGGCAGTTTTATAAAACCTATAACGACGGACTTCTCCTGGATTATAAATTCTTAGATGAAGATTACCAGGCAATGTATGCTTCAGAAGAAAGAGTAGCTGTGCTCTCCAGGTATTTTGCAGGAATCGCGATTATTATATCATGCCTGGGATTATTTGGCCTTGCTGCATTTACTGCACAAAAACGCCAGAAGGAAATCGGCATCCGAAAAGTAATCGGCGCTTCTGTCGATGACATTACGTTGATGTTATCGAAAGATTTTTTTAAACTTGTTGTAATGGCTGTACTGATCGCATTTCCCCTTGCATGGCTGATGATGAATAAATGGTTGCAAAGTTTTGCGTATCGTGTACCTATCTCTGTGAATATATTTTTGTTAGCAGCAGCAGCCATTGCATTGATCACTGTGATCACGGTGAGTTTCCAGGCGATAAAAGCTGCACTGGCAAACCCGGTGAAGAGTTTGCGGAGCGAATGAGGACAGTTGTCAGTTTTCAGTTTTCAGTCGTCAGTAGAGAGTTGAAAACTCAGTGAATTGACAATTGAAAATGTATAATTGACAATGAGCATCAGGCGAATCAGCTAAATCAGGTTGAAATCGTGGTTCAGACAATCGCTCAATAGAATTGTTGACGTTGAAGAGTGCGATTCTTCCACTGGAAGAATCGAAGGCAACGATGTTTAATAGTAGTAATAAGCTAAGATCAAAAAAAATAAGAAATAAGAAATAAGGAATAATAAATAAGAAAGGAAATGTCGAATTTCAGAACTGAAAACTGTGGACTGACGACTGAAACTATTTCTCACACATCGTACATCTCTCATCGTAAATATTAAATATCATGTTCAGGAATTATTTTAAAATAGCATTCCGGCACTTGTGGAATAAAAAATTGTATTCTGTTATCAATGTTTCAGGATTGGCTGTTGCTTTAAGCTGCATGGTGTTGTCAATTCTATATTTCAAAAATGAAAGAAGCTTCGATTCATTTCATAAAAATAATCCTCATCTTTTCAGGATCAATACAATTTATAGGGACAATAAAACGGGATTTGTAGAAAGGACTGGTGGTACAGGACAGGCTCAGGGGCCTGCATTTAAAAACCAGGTTCCGGAAATCCAGGATTATGTGCGTGTATTTTGCGGAGATATTATTGAGAATGTGAAATCTTCCGGTAAAGCATTTAATCTCTTGACCGATTTTGCTGATTCAACTTTTTTTAAAGTGTTTTCTTTTCCTTTATTGTACGGAAATCCAAATACTGCTTTGAGCGATAGACATTCAATTGTAATAACAGAAAAAACTGCACTAAAATTTTTCGGCACAACAAATGTTGTTGGCAAAAGATTAGAAGTGGCTGACACGCCGGATTCATTATTCGCTTCATTTAACATTTCTGCAGTCACAAAAAACCTGCCCGCTAATTCTTCCATTCAATTTGATATCCTGATCCCATTCAGCTATCTGCAAATGATGTTTAAAGAAAACAACTGGCTGAATTCTTATCTCGGCACATTTGTAGTTGTTCGACCTCAAGCTGATTTGGAAAAGATTGAAAAAGAATTTGTATCAATTCATAATGTCAATGCAAAAGAACAATCAGAGGAAGGAAAAAGAACGGGCGGATTTGATAAGCAAGTTTCATACTGGCTGCAACCGATCACTGATATTCATTTGCATCCATATTATTCAGGGAATAGCCGCGACGGTGGTTCTTCAAATGGAAGCAGCCCTGTTTATTCGTATTTTTTAATGGGAATATCGCTGTTCATCCTGTTGATGGCATCTATCAATTTTATAAACCTGAATATTGGCAATTCATTGAACAGGGCGAAAGAAATTGGCGTGCGAAAAATCAATGGCAGCAGCAAAGGCCAGATCATTTTACAATTTTTGGTTGAATCATTTATCACATGCATCGCAGCTCTTTGTATAGCGATTGTGCTTACGCAAATATTACTTCCTTTCTTTAACCAGTTAGCAGACCGGCAGATCACACTTTCTGTTGTGTTGGATTGGAAACTGTTTTGCTATTTCATTTGCCTGGTAATCGCCAATGTTTTATTAGCCGGTTTATACCCGGCATATATACTCGCCAGGTTCAAACCTTCAGAAGTATTGTATAACAAAATCGCATTGTCTGGCCGCAATTGGTTTGGCAAAACTTTAGTGGCACTGCAATTTTCTATAGCGATCTGCCTCATTATCGGCTCCATCATTTATTATGAACAAATGGATTTTATCCGAACAAAAGATTTAGGATATAATCCTGATAATATTGTACGTATTGATATTCCCAATCGTCGAGATGCAAAAACAATTTACAACACATTCAAAAATGAATTGGCAAAAGAACCAGGCATCAAACAAATAGCATTGGAAGCGGGAACAAGTGATATTAAAGTTTACTTAGAGAATAATACTGTAGTTTCAAATTACAAAGTGGTGGATCCCTCTTATATATCCATGCTTGAAATTCCTTTAAAAGAAGGGCGCAATTTTTCTGACGCTTATCCAAGTGATAAAACAGATGCAGTTATCGTGAATGAAGCTTTTGTAAAAGCGGCAGGTTTGAAAAACCCTATCGGCACTTCCGTGCAAATAAAAGACTGGTACACAAAAAATGCAAAGATCATCGGGGTAGTGAAAAATTACCATTTCAGTTCATTGAAAGAAGCAATTCAACCCGCCATTCTGGGAGTTAACAATTTATGGGAGGGCACATTGCTGATAAAAATTGACAAACATCGCCAGAAACAATCTCTTGCTGCATTGGAAAAACTGTATAAGACGGCAATACCCGGCTCTGAATACAGCTATTCTTTTTGGGATGAATTCAATGCAAAAGAATATTTGCAGGAAAAAAAATGGCAAAAGATCATTAGTGCTGCCACTATATTGTCTGTATTGATTTGTTGCCTCGGGTTATTTGGGCTCACACACCTTGCCACACATTTGCGGGTAAAAGAAATCGGTATCCGTAAAGTATTAGGCGCATCTGTAATCAGTATTGCATCGCTTATTTCGAAGGATTTTATTAAGCTTGTATTGATCGCCATAATGATCGCAACCCCGGTAGCATGGTATTTCATGCACCAATGGTTGCAGGATTTCGCCTATCGCATAACAATAAGCGGGTGGATATTTTTGATCGCAGCTTTTCTTGCCATTGCTATTGCAGTGATCACTGTGAGTTTTCAGGCGATCAAAGCAGCAGTGGCGAACCCGGTGAAGAGCCTGAGGAATGAATAGTCTGAACCTGGATTTGAGGGGATTTATGGGATTGATAGGAAATGGAATTAGTAGTTGGAAATTAGTAGCAAAAAAATCATAGTATTCAAAAAATCAGATCACTCATAGTTCGGAAATTCCCCCAACCATTATTTTTTTCAACTGAAGGATGGTTTTTTTCTTTCGAAGGCTGTAACGTTTTTTTCTTCTTTGTCGTCTTACAAAAGTGTGTAGTAGATATGAACACAGGAAGAGGCTGAGTTTTCTCGCCTTTTCTGTGTTTCGGAAATTGTCTGAACTGGGATTTGAAAAGATTTTTGAGATTGATGGGAAATAAGCAATCAGGAAAATCAGCTAAATCAGGATAAAATCATAGTTCAGACAATCGCTAAATGCTAAACGCTCATTGCTTTTCTAAAGAAATCAGACATCACAAAATCAGACATCATAAATATCTTCTTATGATCAAAAACTATCTCAAAATCGCTTGGAGGAATTTGCGCAAGAACAAAGTATTCTCCATTATTAATATTGTCGGGTTAGCAATCGGGCTTTCCTGCTTTTTATTGATCACGTTGTATGTCCTTGATGAATTGAGCTATGATAAATATTTTAAGAATGCGAAAAATATTTATCGCATCAATGCACATATTCGTTTTGGAGGAGCTGATCTGAATTTTCCGGTTTCATCCGATATGATGGGACAATTGTTGAAAAAAGATTATCCGCAGATAGAGGATTATGTGCGCATATATAATTCCAACGGAAATAAATTAGTGAAAAAGGGGAATGACTTTATCAATGAATATAAAGTGTGCCATGCGGATTCAACCTTCTTCCGCATATTTGACCTGCCTGTGATTGCGGGAGATGTTAAGAACGCATTGAATGAACCGAATACGGTTGTGGTTACTGAAAAAATTGCAAAAAAATATTTTGGAACCACTGATGCCGTTGGAAAAATAATAGAAACGAACGATCACAATAAAACACTTTACAAAATAACTGCTGTTATAAAAGATATTCCGCATAACACGCATTTTGATTTTGAGTTTTTCTTTTCGATGAAGAATGTGGACTATAACTGGGGGCAATTGCTAAGCCATAATTTTCATACCTATCTTTTACTGAAGCCCGGGACGGATTATAAAGCTTTTGAAAAAAAGTTTGAAGAATATATCGACCGTTATTGTTTGCCGGAAGCGAAACAATATATGCAGATCAACAGCATGGATGATTTTAGAAAAGCGGGAAATAAACTGGAATATGACCTGACGCCGCTTACGAAAATTCATTTATACTCATCATTGCAATTTGAATTTTTACCGGGTGGAAATGTGCAGTATGTATATATTTTTTCTGCGGTTGCATTATTTATTCTGGTGATCGCTTGTATTAATTTCATGAACCTTACTACAGCACGTTCTGCAAACCGTGCAAAAGAAGTTGGCATTCGTAAAGTATTGGGGACAGAGAAGAAAGACCTGATCGCACAATTTTTAGTAGAGTGCACATTGATGGTTGTGTTGTCACTGCTTATTGCAGTTGCGATTGCATACATCGTGTTGCCACTGTTCAATAATGTGGCGAACAAGGATATGAGTTTGCTTAGTTTATTCTCGCCGGTAATATTGCCGTTGCTTATTGCATTGCCGTTTGTTGTTGGGTTGCTTGCCGGCAGTTATCCTGCATTTTTTCTTTCTTCGTTCCGCCCCATTGAAGTATTGAAAGGGAAACTGAATTTAGGTAGCAAGAGTGGTGGTTTGCGTAGCATACTTGTTGTTTTTCAATTTGCCACTTCCATCATTTTGATCATTGGAACGGTTGTTATTTATCGCCAGTTGCATTATATACAAACAAAAAATCTTGGGTTTAATAAAAGCCAGGTACTGATTGTTAATGGTGCATACTCATTGAAAAATAATGTCCAGGCATTTAAAGAGGATGTATTGAAGATAACAGGAGTGAATAGCGGAACGGCCAGTTCATTTTTGCCGGTGAGCAGTTCCAGCAGGAATGATAATACATTTTCATCGAGCCAGGTGATGGATGCGAAAAATGGTTTTGATATGCAGACATGGGCGGTTGATTATGATTATGTGAAAACAATGGGAATGGACATTATCAAAGGAAGAAATTTTTCAAAAGATTTCGGAAGCGATTCCAACGCCGTTATCATTAATGAAACAGTCGCAAAAACGTTGGGATATGCAGATCCGATCGGGAAAAAAATTTATAGCCTGTATTATAGCCCGAACAACCAGAAGGTCGGCTATGAAATAATCGGTGTGGTGAAGAATTTCAATTTCGAAACATTGAAACAAAATGTGGGCATGCTTGGCTTGTTTTTAAAACCAGAGCCGGGATTGGTTTCATTTAAAGTAAATGCAACAAATATTCCAGATATATTAAAGCAGGTAGAAAATAAATGGAAAGCAATGGCGCCTGGAATGCCGTATAGTTATCGCTTTCTCGATGAATCATTCAACGAAATGTATAACTCGGAACAACGCATCGGAAAAATTATCCTGATATTTTCTACGCTCGCCATTATGGTTGCATGCCTTGGCTTATTCGGACTTTCCACATTTATTGCAGAGCAACGTACAAAAGAGATCGGCATCCGCAAAGTACTTGGTGCAAGTGTTACAGGTTTGGTGCAAATGTTATCAAAAGATTTTGTGCGGTTAGTGTTGATCGCGTTTGTAATTGCGGCACCTGTTTCCTGGTATTTCATGAACAAATGGTTGCAGGATTTTGCATATCGCACAACAATAAGCTGGTGGATATTTTTAATAGCAGCCATCATCGCGGTTTCTATTGCAGTGATCACTGTAAGTTTCCAGGCAATCAGGGCTGCGTTGATGAATCCGGTGAAGAGTTTGCGAAGTGAATGAGGGCAGTTGTCAGTCTATAGTTTTCAGTGCTTAAATTTTAAATTTCTTTTTTAGTTTTTAGTCTTTCAATTTTAGTTTTTTATTTAGGTAGCCAGCATTTGTTCTCTATTAAGCATCGTTGCCTTCGATTCTTCCAGTGGAAGAATCGCACTCTTGTACTGCAACAATTCTATTGAGCAATTGTCTGAACTATGATTTTTGTGATTAAACGATTACTATGATTCTTATTTTCAATTCACCCTTCACTTTCTCATTTCTTATTTTATTGTCTGAACCACGATTTCCCTCAGAGTACCACTGAAATTTTTTTGAGAGCCACTGAATTCCTCTGCATAACTCTGTGCTTAACTCTGAGTTACTCTGTGGGCAAATTCAATTATCCATTATCAATTGGCAATTCATCACATTTCAACATTTTGAAATTTCAAAAGCTGCTTATAACTAACTTCCCCTTCAGAGAACACGGGGATAATAAATTTTTAAAAACTTCGGCGAATGAATTAATTTCAGCTATCCTGAAAAAAATATAATCATGCCATCACGCCGGAGTTTTTTACAAACCATCGCCGCAGCAACATTGCCGCTTCCTGTTTTATCAAATCTCTCGTATTGTAACACACAGGTTCACGAGGGCGAACCTGTTTTACGTGTAGCCATCATGGGCCTCGGCGGTTATGGAAACATGGTTGCAAGAGCTATGAAGGATTGTAAGCTTGCTAAACTGACCGGCGTAATAAGCGGCACTCCTTCAAAAATAAAAACCTGGCAGCAGGAGTATAATATTCCTGATAAGAATTGTTACAACTACGAAAATTTTGATGCGATAAAAAACAATCCGGATATAGATGCCGTGTATGTGATCACTCCAAACGCATTGCATCACGACCAGGTCATCCGTGTTGCAAATGCAGGCAAGCATGTTATTTGTGAAAAGCCAATGGCAATTAATGCAAAAGAAGGACAGGAAATGGTAGATGCATGCCGGAAAGCAAATGTAAAATTGCTCGTTGGCTACCGGATGCATTTTGAAGCAAAAACACTTGAAGTGATACGAATGCGCAATGCCGGTGAATTCGGAAAAATTTTATTCTTCCAGGGGCTTTGCGGTTTTGAAATTGGCGATCCGAAACAATGGCGTTTGAATAAAGAGCTATCCGGCGGAGGCTCATTAATGGATATTGGCATTTATGCAATAAACGGATCAAGATATATGGTTGGCGAGGATCCTGTTTGGGTAACGGCAGAAGAAACAAAAACAAACCATGAAAAATTCAAAGAGGGTGTTGATGAAACTATTCAATTTCAATTTGGTTTTCCGGGTGGCGCAGTTGCCTCATGCCTTTCTACCTATGCGATGAATAACCTTGATAAATTCTTTTTGAACGGCACAAATGGTTTTGCAGAGATGCAACCTTCCACCAACTACGGCCCCATTCAAGGACGCACACACAAAGGTGAATTAACGCAACCTCATATTACACATCAAACAGTACAGATGGAAGAAATGTCACGCATTCTTCTCCAGGGAAAAAAACCAATTGTTCCTGTTGATGGCGAGGAAGCTGTTAAAGACCTCAAGCTCATCGATGCCATTTATCTTGCAACCCAAACTGGCAAAAAAATACCGGTCAGTTTATAGATATTTCTTTGGGTAGATTTTGTTGTTTTCAACTGCTACCGGTATATTATCCCTCACGGGATAATCTCAAATAGTCCCATCAGCGAGTTTGAAATATTTATTTGTATTAAAAAATTTCCCCTCCTCATTATTGTATCAAAAGCGTACACATTCTGTATCAATAACGAACTGATTCGTATACGTCTTCTAACTATTGCATTGTAAATCACTTGCATCTTTTCCGGCATGTTTTTTAGCCTTTCGATATTGAAGTATTACCCAAGCCATGGTCCATAGGTTTTAAAGCCGCGCAATGCAGGTTTGAATAGTTACCAGCTGCGGCATAAACGGGTTGATAGTTGACATCTTAGAGTTTTGGTTAGAACATAAGTTAAGAGAAATCCTCGTCAACTGTCAGCCTGTTTTTTTTAGTAATTAGAAATTAAGAATTAATGATTAATAGTTGTGCAAGGAGTGAATTGATAATTGAATTTGCCCACATAGTAACTCAGAGTTAAGCACAGAGTTACGCAGAAGAATTCAATGGCTCTCAAGAAAATCTCAGCGGTACTCTGTGGGAAATCATGGTTCAGAAAATAAATAAGAAATGAAAAATAAGCAATAAGAAATGGGAAAGTGAAGGGCGAATTGACAATTGATAATGTATAATTGAAGAGGAGGATCAGGTAAATCCATTAAATAATATAAATCCACGTCAGACAATGATTAAAAATTTTTTTCGCACTGCATGGCGTAATCTTATTAAAAGCCCATCGCATTCTTTCATCAATATTGCAGGGCTTTCTGTAGGTATGGCTGTTGCCATGTTGATTGGTTTATGGATATGGAGCGAATTATCTTTCGATAAAAATTTTGACAACTACAACCGCATTGTACAGGTAATGCAAACGGAAACGCATAACGGGCAAATAAATACTGCGAAAGGAAATGTGATACCGTTAGCGATGGAACTGCGGGAAAAATACCCGAACAATTTTAAGTATGTGGTGCTTTCGTCGTGGAGCATGAACAGCCTGGTTGCTGCGGGTGAGAAAAAAATAAGTACACAGGGAAATTATATGGAACCCGATGCGCCGGACATGTTAAGCCTGAAAATGATTGCAGGTTCGCGTAATTCATTTAAATCCCCGTCATCAGTTTTATTATCACGTTCAACAGCTAAAGCGCTTTTTGGTGATAATGATCCATTGGGGAAATTGATAAAAATAGATGGGGAGATCAATGAAAAAGTTGCAGGTGTGTATGAAGATTTTCCACAAAGCAGTTCGTTCAAAGAAGTTTCTTTCATAGCTCCTTTTTTTGATCTGGCGAGTTGGGTGAAAGGAAATGAAAATAACTGGTACAACAATTCATTCCAGGTGTTTGCAGAATTAAGCGAGCGTGCAGACATCAATAAAGTGTCGGAGAAAATTAGAACTATAAAGATCGGTAAGATCGATGCGCAGACTGCAAAATTAGAAAACCCGCAAATGGTTTTGTTCCCGATGTACAGATGGCATTTGTATTCGGAATTTAAAAACGGCGTGAACACCGGCGGTGCGATTCAATATGTATGGATGTTTGCAGTTATTGGTGCGTTTGTATTATTGCTTGCATGTATCAACTTCATGAATTTATCAACTGCACGCAGTGAAAAACGCGCAAAAGAAGTTGGCATACGTAAAGCGGTTGGTTCTTTGCGTTCACAACTGATCGGGCAATTTTTCAGTGAATCAATTTTAACTGCAGTTGTTGCATTTATTGTTGCATTGCAATTAACCATATTGGCGTTGCCTTTTTTTAACAGCGTTTCCGGCAAACAAATCGCTCCGCCGTGGGGTAATATTAATTTCTGGTTAATAGGAATCAGCTTCAGTATTACAACAGGATTGCTTGCCGGGTTATATCCGGCATTATACCTCTCATCATTTCAACCGGTAAAAGTTTTGAAAGGAAGTTTCAAAGCGGGAAATGCTGCAGCAACGCCACGAAAAATTTTAGTGGTAACGCAATTCACGGTTTCTGTTGTTCTCATCATCAGCACAATTATTGTTTTCAAACAAGTTCAGTTTGCAAAGAGCCGGCCAACGGGTTACAATAAGCAGGGATTGATCACGATGGTTATGCGCACTTATAATTATCACAATAATTTGTTGAACATACGAAATGACCTGTTAAAGCAAGATGCGATAACAGAAATGTCGGAATCAAGCACACCAATCACAGAGAACGATCATTTCAGTAATGGATTTAGCTGGGAAGGAATGGATGCAAAGCAAAGTGCAAAATTCAACATGGTAGGTGTAACACCAGAGTATGGAAAAACAGTGGGATTTGAATTTGTTGAAGGAAGGGATTTCAGCAGGCAGTTTGCAACAGATTCTTCTGCGATCATTATTAATGAAGCGGCTGCAAAATATATTGGGTTTAAAAAACCGGTTGGAAGAACAATCAAACACTACGACAAAAATTATACGATCATCGGTGTGATAAAAGATGTAGTTATGGAATCGCCGTATGAACCGGTGAAACCAACAATAGTAAACCTTGATTCAACTATTGGAGGTATCATGAATATCAGGCTTAATCCTGGTATGCAAACTGCGACTGCGCTTGCAAAAGTTGCTGCGGTATGTAAAAAATATTCTCCCGAAGAACCATTTGATTACTCGTTTGCCGATGAAGAATATGCACACAAGTTTGCTGATGAAGAGCGTGTAGGAAAACTATCTGTAGTATTTGCAGCGCTTGCGATTTTCATTTCTTGTCTTGGCATTTTTGGAATGGCATCGTTTATGGCAGAACAACGCGTGAAAGAAATTGGGGTACGAAAAGTATTAGGCGCATCGGTGTATGACCTGTGGCAATTGCAATCAAAAGAATTTGTGATCATGGTAATTATTTCTTTGCTGATCGCAACACCTGTTGCCTATTATTTCATGCGTAACTGGCTGCAGAATTATCAATACCGCACAAATTTATCGTGGTGGATTTTTGTTGCAGCAGGTTTTGGTTTGTTGCTGATAACGATACTGACTGTGAGTTATCAAACAATAAAAGCAGCGATTGCGAACCCGGTTAAGAGTTTGAGGAGCGAGTAGTGAGTGGTCAATGGTGAGTGGTGAATGGAGTAAGTTGAAAATTGAAAATGGAGAATTGAAAGTGTAGTGAATTGACAATTGATAATGGATAATTGACAATGGGAATCAGGTGAATCATTTAAATCAAATAAATCCAGGTTCAGACAATGATTAAAAATTATTTCAAAACAGCGTGGAGAAATATTGTTAAGAATAAACTTTTTTCTTTTATAAATATTCTTGGCTTATCGCTTGGCATTGCAACATGCTTTATTATCATGTTGTATGTACAAGACGAATTAAGTTATGACCGCTTTAATAAAAATGCAGATAATATTGCGAGAATCGTTTTTCATGCAAATCTTAATGGAGGTAAAACAGATGAGAGCGTTGTTATGCCGCCTGTCGCACAAGTGATGAAAAAAGATTTCCCGGAAGTACAAGATGCTACAAGGATACGAGGATTTGGCACACCCAAAAGTATTTACAACAATACTGCTTTTAAAGAAGAGCGATTTGCATTAGTTGACCCAAACTTCTTCAGCATATTTACATTGCCGATGCTGAAAGGCGATGCTAAAACTGCTTTGGAACAACCGGATGGTCTTGTACTTACAGAAGAAACCGCAGAAAAATATTTTGGCAAAGAAGAGCCAATCGGAAAAGTCATTCAGATAAATACGGACAGCAACCGCTTATATAAAGTAACTGGTATTATGCAAAACATGCCAGACAATTCACATTTTCATTTTGATGTTTTTGGTTCCCTAACAAGCTGGGAAGGTGCAAAATCAGATACATGGTTAGGCGGTAGCTATCATACCTACCTTTTATTAAAGCCGGGAGCCGACCTGAAAAAAATGGAAGCGAAATTTCCGGATATGGTTGCAAAATATATGGGGCCGCAGATCCAGGAAGAAATGCATTTGAGTTTGAAAGATTTTGTAACAAAAGGGAATACCCTTGGATTTTCATTGCAGCCATTGAAAGATATTCATCTGAATTCAAATACCACTACAGAATTTGAACCTGGCGGAAATGCAACCTATGTATATATTTTTGGAGGCGTTGCTATTTTTATGCTGATAGTTGCATGCATTAATTTTATCAATCTTTCAACTGCAGGAGCTTCTAAAAGAGCAAAAGAAGTAGGCATACGAAAAGTGACAGGCTCTGGAAAATTTCAACTCATTATTCAATTTTTAGCAGAATCAATACTCATAAGTTTTTTTGCTTTGCTTTTTGCATTTGTGTTGGTACAACTTTCATTGCCTGCATTCAACACAATTTCAGGAAAGCATTTAAACTTTGATGCAAAACCAATTCTTGCATTTATCGGTTTGGGATTATTGGTTGGTATAATCGCCGGTATTTATCCTGCATTCTATTTATCATCATTCAAACCTATAGCAGTGTTGAAAGGAAAACTTACTGCAAACAATAAAAGTTTTGGATTAAGAAGTAGTTTGGTAGTGTTTCAGTTTTTTATTTCTGTTGCATTGATCATTGGAACTATTGTTGTGTACCAGCAAATGAAATACATGCAAAATAAAGACCTCGGTTTTAATAAAGAACAGATAATCACCATTCCGAATTCTTATGCGCTGGGGAAAAATGAGCAGATATATAAACAACAAATGCTACAAGACCCACGCGTTATTGCTGCAACTGCTTCATATTACAAACCCGTAGGCCCGAGCAATTATAATAACGCTTTGGCGTATCCGCAAGGCAATGATAAACTTATTATTGGTGGTGTAGATTTTCATATAGATGAAGAATATATTCCAACATTAGGTATGAAAATGGTTAGCGGTAGAAATTTTTCCAAAGAATTTACAACAGATTCTTTTGCGATTATATTAAATGAAACAGCGGTAAAAGCATTTGGCTGGAATAATGTATCAGCAGTTGGTAAAATAGTAATAAGACAGAATACCGACAAGGGATCAAATATTCCTTTTCATGTAATTGGTGTGGTAAAGAATTTCAATTTTAAATCGCTGCATGAATCGATAAGCCCGTTGTTTATGAGTTTAGAACCTGAAGGCGGAGTGATGTTCAAAATAAAAACAACAGACGTTGCGGGCTTATTGGCAACTATGAAAAAACAATGGGACAGCTATAAAACTGAAGAGCCATTTACATATAGCTTCATGGACGACCTTTTCAGCAAAACATATTCAACGGAAGAAAAAACAGGGGCAATACTTAATATTTTTTCTGCGCTTATTATTCTTGTTGCCTGCCTTGGTTTATTTGGTTTGGTAACTTATACAGCAGAAATGCGTACAAAAGAAATTGGTATACGGAAAGTATTGGGTGCAAGTGTTACGCAAGTAACACAAATGCTTTCAAAAGAATTTATCAAATTAGTTTTAATAGCATCGCTTATTGCATTTCCTGTTGCATGGTGGGCAATGAATAAATGGCTGCAAAGTTTTGCGTATCGTATTAATATTTCAGGGTGGATTTTTGTTGTTGCAGCATTAGCAGCATTGATGATTGCATTAATAACGGTGAGCTTTCAGGCAATCAAAGCAGCGGTGGCAAACCCGGTGAAGAGTTTGCGGAGTGAGTAGTGAGTGGTCAATGGTGAGTGGTGAATGGAGTAAGTTGAAAATTGAAAATGGAGAATTGAAAGTTGAAAACGCTCCAGCTCACAGTTAAATGCTGATAGCTATTTCTCAGAAATCGTACATCCAACATCGTAAATATTTCGACAATGATTAAAAATTATTTCAAAACGGCGCTTCGGAATTTGGCAAGGCACAAAAGCAATTCCATCATCAATATTGCCGGTTTGATGGTTGGCTTTGCCGCTTTTCTTTTGATATTCCTGGTGGTTCAATACGAACAAAGTTTTGATGATTTTCATAAAAATAAAAATTCGATTTATCGTGTAGTGCGTATCGGTAAAAATCCTGTTGGGCGGGAATACAGGACGGGCGTGCCTTTCCCGGTTACGCAAACTTTGCGTTTGGATATTCCGCAGTTGGTAAATGCTGCAGCTATTGATGCGCAGAGTAATGTGCAGGTAAATATTCCGGCGCCGGATGGTTCTACACTGAAAAAATTTAAAGAAAAAGACGGTGTGTTTATTGCAGAGCCTAATTTTTTTCAGATGTTCGATTTTCCGCTTGCTTCGGGAAATATTAAAACGGCAATCAACGAACCTAATACTGCATTGGTAACAAAAGATATTGCAACAAAATATTTTGGCGACTGGAAAACGGCGACAGGCAAAATAGTAAAAATGTTTGGGCTCGATATTAAAGTGACCGGCGTTCTTGACAACATGCCTTCGAATACGGATTTCCCTTTGAAAGTAGTTGTATCGTATGCTACATTGATGAAGTATGTGGACATGAATGATTGGGGAAGTATTTCTGACGAGAATTATTGTTTTGTGCAGTTTGCAAAAAATAGTTCACCGGTACAAATGAGTAAATCACTTACAACATTTACAACAAAACATATTGCGCCGGTTAATTTAGGTTACGATCTTTCGTTCCAGGCATTGAATGAAATTCATTATGATGACCGTTATGGAAATTTTACCGGGCGTACATTCAGCAAAGACCTGATACTTGCATTGAATATTATCGGTTTCTTTTTGCTGGTGATTGCCTGTGTAAATTTTATTAACCTTACCACGGCACAAGCGGTTAACCGTGCCCGTGAGGTTGGTGTAAGAAAAGTTTTGGGAAGCAACCGCTCTCAATTGGTCCTACAATTTTTGGGAGAAACAGGGATCACAAGCTTGCTTGCGTTGCTCGGTTCGTTGATTATAGTTTTCATCTGCATTCCATTTGTAAACAACCTGATGGAAATTCATTTATCTACTTCCATTTTATATGGTGCAAAGATGATTGCATTTATGGTCGGTTCTTTGTTGCTGGTTACTTTGCTTTCCGGATTTTATCCGGCGCTTGTTTTATCCGGTTTTAAATCTGTACTTGTTTTGAAAGGTGCGATGGGGTCTGATAATAAAAAAGGCGCTTTCTTCAGAAGGGGATTAGTTGTTTTTCAATTTGTGATTGCGCAGGCACTTATAATCGGAACACTCGTTGTTGTTTCGCAAATGAATTATTTCCGCAATGCCGATCTGGGTTTTAGAAAAGAAGCCATCATCAACGCAGGTTTTCCGGGCGATAGTTTAAGCCGTACAAAAGTGGATGTACTTAAAGATGAAATATTAAAAACGCAGGGAGTTGAAAATATAAGCTTCAGTGTTTTTTCTCCATCAACAGGAGGAGGTTGGTACACGGACTTGCGCACAAATCCAAAAAGTAAAGAGCCGGATATGATCGTAAGCATGAAACCTGCCGATTCGAATTATTTTGCATTGTATCATTTGCCCCTTGTTGCAGGAAGAATATATTTTCCTTCCGATACCATTCGGGAGTTTGTAGTAAATGAAACCGTAGTAAGAAAATTAGGCATTCAAAATCCTGAAGCTGCTTTGGGAAAAATGATCAACGTGAATGGTAAAACATGTCCTATTGTTGGTGTGGTGAAAAATTTCCATATATATTCTTTACGTGATTCTATTGGAACTGTTGTGTTGACAAGCATGAAACCTCAGTATGGCTTAACGAATATTAAGATTGATATGAACAAATCAAAATCGGTTATTGCTTCATTAGAAAAAATATGGAACCAGAATTTTCCTGATTTTGTTTTTGAATATAATTTCCTGGATCAATCTATTGCCAGCTATTATAAACAAGAAGACCAACTCTCACAACTTTATAAAATTTTTTCAGGTATTGCGATTTTTATTTCCTGCCTTGGATTATACGGATTGATTTCTTTTATGGCTGTTCAGAAGAAAAAAGAAATTGGTATCCGGAAAGTATTAGGAGCACCTGTGTGTGATATTGTAGTGATGCTTTCAAAGGAATTTACAGTTCTCATTGCCATTGCATTTTTAATTGCTTCGCCAATTGCATGGTATTTTATGCATCAGTGGTTGCAGCAATATACATATCGCATTGCAATGGGAATTGGTTTTTTTGCAGCAACTATAATTTGCTCTTTAGCCATTGCATGGATAACAGTTGGGTACACTGCGATAAAAGCAGCACTTGCAAACCCGGTGAAGAGTTTGAGGAGTGAGTAGTGAATGGTCAATGGTGAGTGGTGAATGGTGTGAGTTGAAAATTGAAAATGGAGAATTGAAAGCTGAAAACGCTCCAAGCTCACAGTTAAAAGCTGATAACTATTTCTCAGAAATCGTACATCTAAAATCGTAAATAAAAAAATGTTTAGATCCCATTTAAAAACCGCCTGGCGGAATCTTATACGAAACCCTAAAATATCAATCATTAATATTGGCGGCCTTGCCATAGGCCTTACTTGCGCCTTGGTGTTATACCTGTTTGCCGGCAGCGAGTTTGGATTTGATACATTTTATAAAGATGCAAACCGCATTTACCGTGTTTATACACATATAAGTTTAAATGGTGCTGAATCTAATGCTGCAAAAAGCAGTCCGCCTGCAGCGTATGCTTTGCGCAATGATATTCCCGAAGTGGAAGCCAGCACACTTGTAGGTTATGAGGCCTCATATAATATGAAATATGGGGAAAAGGTTTTCAGGGAACACAGGATCTATACGGCCGACTCCAACTATTTTAAAGTTTTTGATCATCCACTTTTAAAAGGAAATGCAGCTACTGCATTAACAAAGCCCAACACGGTAGTAATGACAGAAACTACAGCCAAACGTTACTTTGGTAATACAGATGCCGTGGGCAAGCAACTCATCGTAAACGATTCTAGTTCATTTATGGTGTCTGCGGTCATGACTGACTTTCCTTCCAACTCGCATTTTAATGCAGAAATGTTTTTATCGCTGGGCAGCATTCATGGAAGAGATGACGCTAACTGGCTTGCATTCGGATATTCAACTTTTGTAAAACTTAAAAAAAATGCTGACGTAAAAATTGTTGAACAGAAATTCAAAGCATCGGTAGATAAAAGGGCAGGCCCGCAAATAGCCAAAACGCTTAACATGTCCTATGAACAATTTGCCAAAAGCAATAACGCTTTTGAAATGCGGCTGGAGCCGTTAACTGAAGTGCATCTCTATTCAAAAGAACGATATGATATTGATCCTAATACCGAATTCGGACAAAATAATATCGGCGACATTATGTATGTGCGCATTTTTATTATCAGCGCATTATTTGTATTGCTGATAGCTGTATTCAATTTTATAAATATAGCCACTGCCCGCAGTGAGAAAAAAGCCAAAGAAACGGGTATACGCAAAACGCTTGGTTCAGCAAGATGGCAATTGATGCAGCAATATTTTACAGAAGCAATCATAACAACTTTAATTGCTGTGATTGCAGCGGTATTTATAGTGAGCCTTGTATCGCCGTGGCTTGGCCAGCTGTTCGGCAAAGTAGTTGTGCCTTCATCTTTATTCAGCAATTATAAAAGTATAATACTGTTATTGCTCTTTACAATAGCAGTTGCATTGTTGGCAGGCAGTTACCCTGCTGTATATCTTTCGCGTTTTAAGCCGGTGGACACATTGAAAGGTGTTCAGCAAAAAAGCAAGAACACTCTACGAAGCATATTAGTGGTAAGTCAGTTTGCGATCTCTATTGCTTTTATTATCGGAATGCTTATGGTGAAGCGGCAACTAAATTTTATGCAGAACAAAAACCTGGGCATGCAAACGCAGCAACTTATTACCATTTATAATGGCGCTTCTTTGGGTAATAACCTGCAGTCATTCCGCCAGGAATTAATAAAAAATCCTGCAATCGTATCTGTTACCAATTCTTCACTGATGTTTGCTTCGGGTGTACAAGAATCGGCTTATACGCTTGAAGGCCGCTCCAATGCAGGGCCGGTACATGCTTCTTTTTTGGATGTGGATGAATATTTTGTTCCTACGTTTGGTATCGAATTAAAAGAAGGCCGCTTTTTTGATCCATCGATTATCACAGACAGCACAGCAGTAGTAATAAATGAAACTGCGGCCAAAGCATTTGCTCCGGATGCAAAATCAATTATAGGACAGCGCATAGAAATGCTTTCCAATCATACCACACCACTCATGTACCGGATAATAGGTGTAACAAAAGATTTTAATTATGAGTCGTTGCATCAGCAGGTAAAACCGTTGGCATTGCACCTCGATAAAGTGCGGCAGGCTTCCACCTACATCACCATAAAATATTCAGGTAGTAATCATGCAGCAATTCGTTCTTATATAGAAAATACCTGGGACAGCTTGCACCCCAATGAAAAATGTAATCTCAGTTGGCTCAATACTATTATTGACAACATGTATGAGAACGAAAAAATGATAAGTTCCCTTTCAACGATATTATCCGTGTTGGCAATATTTGTGGCGTGCCTTGGTTTGTTTGGGCTGGCGATGTTTGTTACAGAGCAACGTAAAAAAGAGATTGGAATACGCAAGGTGCTCGGGGCAAGTGTTGCAGAAGTAACCGTCACTATTTCAAAACAATTTGTAATGTGGATCGGCATTGCAAACCTGATTGCATGGCCGCTGGCTTATATGATGCTAAAGCAATGGCTGCAAAATTTTGCTTACCATATTCAACCGGCGTTGTGGATGTTTATCGTTGCAGGAATTGCTACACTGTTGGTGGCAATGGCAACAGTTTGCACACAATCCATAAAAGCTGCATTGACAAATCCGGTGAAGAGCCTGAGGAGTGAATAGGGAACAGTCGACAGTTATCAGTTTTCAGTCGTCAGTAGAGAAAATTAAGGATTAGTAATTAAGAATTAATAATTGTGATGATTGATGTTCATAACGGTATTCAAAAATCATAGTAATCATTTAATCATATAAATCCAGGTTCAGACAATAAAATAAGAAATGAGAAATAAGGAATAATCAAATCTCAGAAATCATACATCCGACATCGTAAATATTTACCTCATGTTCAAAAATTATTTAAAGATCGCGTGGCGGAATTTAGTACGCAACAAAGGTTACAGCACGTTAAATATTTTGGGTTTGGCAACAGGTATGGCAGTTGCTTTACTTATCGGGCTTTGGGTATATTATCAATATTCTTATGACAAATTCCTTCCCGGTTACCAGCAGGCTTACCAGGTAAAATTCAATATAACTAATAACGGTCTTGTACATACACAAGATCAAGTATGCTTGCCACTTGAAAGCGTTTTAAAAAATGATATCCCGGAAATCGCATACCTATCCACCTCATTCGGTCCTCTCAATAATAATCTTGTACGAGGAGAAAAGAAACTGCGATCTGCCGGTCTTAGCACAGGCGCAGATTTCCTTAAAATTTTTCAATACCCCATGATTCGGGGGAATGCTGCAGAAGCGCTAAAAAATCCTAATTCGATTGTTCTTACCGAATCTACAGCCCATGCTTTATTCGGCGATCTCGATCCAATAGGCCAGATAATAGAAAATTATGGCACACCTTTGAAGGTAACAGGCATATTAAAAGACCTGCCCCGCAATTCAAGTCTTCAATTCAATTGTCTTACTGTATTTACAGCAACAGATGGTTGGTTAAAAGATGCGTTGACAGATTGGAAAACACAATATTTCAATTTATACCTATCCTTGCGACCAGATGCGGATGTACGGAAAATAGAATCCAGAACAAAATTGCTGGTAAATAAATATGCGCCTGCGATGTACAGTGCGCAAAAAACGCAGATAACAATGCAGTCTTTAAAAGACCGGCATTTATATACAGAATATAAAAACGGTATTGTATCAGGCGGTGTCGTGGATTATGTGATCATGTTTGGTATCATTGGCCTGTTTGTTTTACTTATTGCCTGTATTAATTTTACTAACCTTTCGACGGCGCGGTCAGAAAAAAGAGCAAGAGAAGTTGGCATAAGAAAAGTTGCAGGTTCGACAAGAAACCTGCTTATCCTGCAATTCATTGTTGAATCGGTGATAACAACTTTCGTGGCTTTTTTGTTTTCGTTAGTCATTCTTCAATTGGCGCTTCCTTACTTCAACACACTTACAAAATCTGATATAAGTATTCCTTATTCAAACAGCCTTTTCTGGATGCTCATGACAGCTTATGTTCTTGTTACCGGTTTAGTTGCTGGAAGCAGGCCGGCATTCTATCTTTCTTCATTTCAGCCGGTAAAAGTTTTGAAGGGAAGATTACAAACAAAAGCGTCAGCATCTTTCTTTAGAAAAACGTTGGTCGTTGTACAATTCAGTTGTTCCGTTGCATTGATCATTGGTACAGTTACAGTCTATCGGCAGATACATTTTGCAAAAGAGAGGCCAATGGGTTACGATCCCAACAGGTTGATCTATTCTGAGGCTGCAGGAAATTATAAGGCAATTAAAAGCGAAGCATTTCAAACCGGCATGATCACTGATATGACCAAATGCCTTAGCCCTGTAACAGACGTTTATTCACGCAACATAGTTGATGATTGGTCAGGCAAGTTACCCGGCGAATCGATGATCATCAATATGCAATGTGTGAGCGACGCAGATTATTTCAAAACGCTTGGCATGAAATTTATATCAGGAAATAATTTTTTTGGGGATCCGGGCCATGATTCGCTTTGTGCAATCATCAACCAGACAGCCGCAGAACGCATGCATTTGAAAGATCCTTTGAATAAAGAGATCAGCTGGTCATTGACAGCTATACCACACCGCCTGCGAATAACAGGTGTAGTAAAAGATGCAATGATGAATTCGCCTTTTGGTTCAGCTGAACCAACGATTTTCGTTTACCAACCGCAGACTGCATTCACATTCATGTATCGGTTGGCTCCAACGGTAAACACCGGCGCTGCACTTGAAAAGTTGAAACCGATTTTTGAAAAATATAGTCCGACAGTGGCTTATGAACCTCATTTTGTTGACGAGACTTATGCAATGAAGTTTGACCTTGAAACACTGGTTGGTAAATTGACAGGAATTTTTGCCGGTCTTGCGATCTTAATTTCCTGCCTCGGTTTATTAGGCCTTGCCGCATATATGGCAGAGCAACGCACCAAAGAAATTGGCATACGCAAAGTACTTGGCGCATCTGTATCCCAGATATGGCTGTTGCTATCAAAAGAATTCATTGTGCTTGTATTGATCAGTTGTGTGATAGCATCACCTTTTGCATTTTATTTTTTACAAAATTGGTTGCAAAAATATGATTATCGTATAAGCATTGGCGTTAGCGTGTTTGTTATATCTGCGGTTCTGGCGATTGCAGTTACATTAATCACGGTGAGTTTCCAGGCGATAAAAGCAGCGATGGCAAACCCGGTGAAGAGTTTGCGGAGTGAGTAGTGAGTAGTGAATGGTCAATGGTCAATGGTGAAAGCATCGAATTGAGAATTGATAATTGAATTTGACCACAGAGTAACTCAGAGTTAAGCACAGAGTTTCGCAGAAGAATTCAGTGGCTCTCAAAAAAAATCTCAGCGGTACTCTGTGGAAAATCGTGGTTCATAGTTAAAAGCTGATAACTATTTCTCAGAAATCGTACATCCGACATCGTAAATCGTAAATATTTATCTCATGTTCAAGAATTATTTCAAGATCGCTTTTAGAAATCTTTTACGGTATAAACTTTTTTCCGGGCTGAATATTTTTGGATTGGCTACAGGAATGGCTTGTAGCATTCTCATTTTTTTATGGGTGCAGGATGAATTGAGTTTCGATAAATTTAATCACCATGCAGACCATATTTTCAGGGTTACGGTCAAGTCATCTGACCAGGAGTACGCAACACAACCACCATCACTGGCCTATGCTATTAAAACAAAAATTGCAGGAATAGAAAATGCTACGAGGGTTGCTCCCATTCAAAAAATGATCACTGTCGGCACAAAAAAATTTGATGAGAAAAATATCTATTACACGGATAGCAATTTCCTTCAGATATTCAATTATCCGTTAGTAAAAGGAAATATTAGCACGGCTCTTTCTTCGCCAAACAGTGTTGTTCTTACAGAAAAGACTGCAGAGAAATATTTTGGATCTGCTGATGCTGCAATGAATAAAACGATTTATATAGATAATGATATCAAAGGCAGCAATCTTTTAGTGACAGGTATCCTGAAGAATATACCTTCGAACTCGCACCTGCAACCGGAAATGCTTATTCCGATGGAGTTGTATGATAAAGTCTACAACCCGATACACGGCTGGACTAACTTCGACGTATATATTTATTTCCGATTAAAAGACGCTGTTGCGCCAACTGCTTCTACGCTAAGCAACATCAACAAACAGGTAAATGAAATTTACAAACAGAATAACCAGGAATTCCCTGTTTTATTCGGTGCACAACCTTTAAGCGATATTCATTTGCGTTCGCATTATCTCCGCGACGTTCCCGGACAGGGCAATTATGAATACGTAACCATATTTTCACTTGCAGCAGTTTTTATCATCATTATTGCATGCATCAATTTTATGAATCTCGCAACGGCAGTTTCCGGGCAGCGTGCAAAGGAAGTTGGTTTAAGAAAAACAGTTGGCGCATTGCGCCGGCAGCTAATTGCCCAATTCGTTGGCGAATCATTATTGCTTTCTTTTATTTCACTGCTGCTTGCGATATTGATCGTTTATATATTGTTGCCTTTATTCAATCAGCTTGCAGCAAAAACAATTTCTTTTAATCCATTTGATATAAAGATCTTTTTTGGGCTTGCAGGTATTACAATTCTTACCGGAATTTTGTCCGGCAGCTACCCGGCGTTTTTTTTATCATCGTTCAACCCGATAAAAGCATTGAAGGGCGCAAAACTGTTGAAGAGCCAAAAATCTTTTTTGCGCAATGGCCTTGTGGTTTTTCAATTTTCTATAGCTGTGATCCTGATCATAAGCACATTGGTTGTTTACAACCAGCTTGCATATATACAAAACAGGAACATCGGGTTTAATAAAGAAAACCTTTTGTATATGCAGATGCCGATGGTGGGCGACCTGAAAAATAATAAAGACGCGATGCGTGCGACACTTGCACAATATCCCGACATCAGCAATTATACATTTACGGATCAACTGCCTACAAATCTTTCCGACGGCGCCTCACTGCTCAAATGGCAAGGGATGGATCCGAAAACACAGGTTGAAGCGTACCGGTTGAGAGTGGATGAAAATTTTGTAAAAACATTTGGCATGCAGATGCTGGCAGGACGTTTCTTTTCAAAAGATTTCAGATCGGATGATACGGGTTATGTAGTGAATGAAACGGCGCTGAAAGTAATGGGATTAAATATTAATAACGCTATTGGTAAGATCATTTCAATTTCATTGGAAGACAGGCAGGTGCCCATTATTGGGGTGGTAAAAGATTTCAATTTCAAACCGGTACAACAAGCTATTGATCCGCTGGTAATGAAAACAAATTTCGGCGGGGGTTATGTGGTGATGAGAACAACACCAGTGAACATTCAAAAGGTGATCACATCATTGCAAAAAAGTTTTCACAATGTGTATGGCGATTATCCTTTCAGTTACGGATTTGTAGATGAAGACCTTTCAAAGCTTTATATCACGGAACAAAGAATGGAAAAACTATTCAACGTTTTTTCTATTCTATCGATTGTGATTTCCTGTCTCGGCTTGTTCGGGCTTGCAACATTTGCAACACAACAGCGCATAAAAGAAATTGGCGTGCGCAAAGTTTTGGGAGCAGGGGAAATAGGAATTGTATTGATGCTTGCAAAGGATTTTCTCAGGCTGGTAGCTTTATCACTGGTAATTGCATTCCCGGCAGGTTGGTGGCTGATGAACCAATGGCTGCACAATTTTGCATACCGGATCGATATCAGTTGGATAACATTTGCTGTTGCGGGTATTACTGCATTGATGATTGCATCAATAACGGTGAGCTATCAATCTATCAAAGCAGCGATGGCAAATCCGGTGAAAAGCCTTCGTTCCGAATAATGTGAAAATGTGAAAATGTGGAAAGGTGATGAATTGATAATTGATAATGGATAATTGAAAATGAGAATCAGTTAAATCATATAAATCCAGGTTCAGACAACCGCTCAATAGAATTGTTGCTGTACAAGAGTGCGACGCAACGATGTTGAAGAAAGAACAAATGCTGGTTACCGAATAGAAAAAACTGAAATAGGAAAGGCTAAAAACCAAAAAGAAATTTAAAATTAAAGAACTGAAAACTGTAGACTGACGACTGAATACTGTTCTCAGAAATCAGACATCACAAAATCATACATCAGAAATATTCAATTATGTTAAAAAATTATTTATTACTGGCAATTAAGAATTTCAGGAAACAGAAAATGTTTTCGCTGATCAATATTCTTGGACTAACGATCGGCATTACGTGTTGCCTTATGATCTTTTTATTTATTATGAATGAATTCAGCTATGATAATTTTCATAAGAACGGAAAAGATATTTACCGGGTGATGCGTGTTGGAAATACGAACGGGGAAAGAAGAGAGATCCCGTATTTATCACCACCGTATTCATTGGCTTTACAAAACGATTACCCCGATGCCGTGAAAAGCACCGTGCGTGTGGATTTTGATAATGACCTTGTAATGTATAAAAACATTGCATTCAATGAGAAGAGGATCATTCTTACGGATAGTAATTTTTTCAGCTTCTTTAGTTTTCATTTATTAAAAGGGGACCCTGCAACAGTGCTTAACGATCCATTGAGTATTGTAATGACGGAATCAACCGCAAAAAAATATTTCGGCAATGAAGACCCGATCGGTAAAGTAGTAAGCTTTAATAAAGACCTGAACCTGAAAGTGACCGGGATCGCAGAAGATATTCCCGGGAACTCCCACCTGGATTTTAATATGGTAGTGCCGTTGGCACACTGGAGAACGGCATACTGGATGAATCAATGGCCATCCAACAGTTTGTTTGTGTATGTGCAATTGAACCCATCGGCCGATCCTAACCAGTTGAAGAAACAGTTTCCTGCATTCATGGATAAATACATGGGAAAATATTATAAAGAGAATGGTTTTAAAATGGACCTCACAATAAAACCACTGAGCGGAATTTATTTTGAAGGCGAATCAAGATTTGACAGTGTGAAGCATGGCAACAAAAAAATGGTGTACATTTTTATGAGCATTGCAGTGCTTATATTGATCATTGCATGTATCAACTTTATGAACCTTGCAACGGCACGTGCAACAGATCGTTCGAAAGAAGTTGGCTTGCGCAAAGTGCTTGGCGCCATCCGGAAACAACTTACCTGGCAATTTATTTTTGAATCGTTATTGTTTGCTACTATTGCTGCAATCCTTGCTGTGCTTTTGTTGCAGTTGCTGATGCCTGCCTACACCGGTTTTCTCGGATACAGGCTCCCTTCCTATTGGAGCAATGTTTGGTTCTATGTTTTTATTGCAGGTGTTATTGTAGTTGTAGGATTGCTGGCGGGAAGTTACCCTGCGCTGTTGCTCTCTTCATTTTCGCCGATAGAATCATTGAAAGGAAAATTGCGTGTTGGAAAACACGGCGCGTTTTTCAGAAAAGCATTGGTTGTTTTTCAATTCGCTATTTCTGTTTTATTGATCACAAGCGTTACCATCGTAATGAACCAGATGCATTATGTGCGTACCAGTGATATGGGATTTGATAAAGAGAAATCAATGATCGTACGGCTTGATAATAATGCTATCTGGAATAAGAAAATACAATTTAAGAAAGAACTGGAAGCGGACCCTGCAGTAGCAAGTGTTTCATTAATGTCCGGCGAACCGGGCGGTTTCCATGATACGTATGGATTCGAGGCTGAAGGGAAACCCGGCGAAAAACTACAATTCAATACGGAGTTTGCCGATTTCGAGTATACGAAAACGTTAGGCTTGAAAATTATAGCCGGAAGAAATTTGTCTTCATCATTCCCGACAGACTCTGAAAAGTCGGTACTTATCAACCGCACGGCGGCTAACATGCTTGGCTACACGCCTGAAAAAGCCATTGGCAAATGGGTCAAAAACATCTCGGCAGACAGCTTAAACAGGATGATAGTGGGTGTTGTGGAAGATTATCATTATTCGTCATTGAGGGATCCGATCGGCCCGCTTGTTATTTCTCCTAAAAAAGACGACAGGCGCCTTGCCTTGGTAAAGCTGAGTACTGCGAATATGCAGCAGGGTATTGAACGCATAAAAAAAATCTATGAAAGTAATGCATCGGATTATCCTTTTGAATATTCTTTCCTTGACGAAAAATTCGATCAGCTCTATAAATCAGAAGTGAAACAGGAATCGTTATTAGGCATTTTTTCCGGTATTGCAATTTGCATTGCGTGTTTGGGTTTGTTTGGATTGGCATCATACACGGCAATCAAACGCACAAAAGAAATCGGGGTGCGCAAAGTGCTTGGCTCATCTGTAGAAAACATTGTATTGCTGCTATCCAAAGATTTATTGAAACCTGTTTTGATAGGAACGATCATTGCAATACCGGTTGGGTATTATGCCATGCAGAAGTGGCTGCAGGGTTTCGCATATCGTGTAACTGTTCACTGGTGGTTATTTGCTATCGCAGCATTGGTTGCGGTTGTGATCGCATTGCTGACAGTGAGTGTGCAGTCAGTTAAAGCAGCGCTGGAGAATCCGGTGAAGAGCTTGCGGAGTGAGTGAAGAAAGTCATCAGTTATCAGTTTTCAGTCGGCAGTAGAGAATTAAAATTGATAATCGAGAATGAGAAAAATTAAAGGAATAATAAATGAGAAAGTGAATAACGGAATTTCAGAAACTTGCTTGCGGCAGGCAAGTCGTACATCGTACATCACACATCGTAAATATTGAATATGCTGAAGAATTATTTCAAGATCGCATTTAGAAATTTAGCGAAGAATAAAACTTCTTCTGTTATTAATATTGGTGGGCTTTCTGTGGGGATGGCTGTTGCCATATTGATCGGGCTTTGGGTATGGGATGAATTATCATTTGATAAATACCATAAAAATTACGACCGCATTGCGCAGGTAATGCAACATCAAACTGAAAACGGAATTATCAGTTCAGATAATAGCATGTCTTTCCCTATGGGCAGGGAATTGAAAACTGAATACGGAAATGATTTTAAGCATGTGGTGATGTCGTCGTTTGAAAGCGATCATGTGTTAACGAGCGGCAATGAGCATTTTTCCGAAAGAGGAGTGTACATGGATGTTGAAGCGCCGGAAATGTTTTCATTGAAAATGATCAGAGGAAATTATGATGCATTGAAAGACCCACATTCTATCATGATTTCTGCCTCCACGGCAAAAGCTGTATTTGGCAATAAGGAACCTGTTGATCAGTTGATGCGCATCGATAATAAACTGGATGTAAAAGTTACCGGTGTATTTGAAGATTTGCCAGCGAACACTTCTTTTTATGGAATGAATTTTTTTGCACCATGGGATTTGTATAAAACTTCTGAAGAATGGATCATTAACTCTGATAAAGAAAGCAAGTGGGATAATAATTCATTTCAGTTGTTTGTTCAGATAGCTGATAATGAAGATTTCGAAGCGATCGATAAAAAAATAATTAACTGCAAACAGGACCATGTTGCGCCACAAGACAAAGTATTCCAGACAAAAATTTTCCTGAACCCCATGCGCGACTGGCACCTCCGCTCGCATTGGGATAATAACGGAAACCGCGACGGGGGATTTATTACGTATGTGCGCTTGTTCAGCATTACCGGCATTTTTGTACTGTTGCTCGCATGTATCAATTTCATGAATCTATCTACAGCACGCAGCGAGAAACGTGCAAAAGAAGTTGGCATCCGCAAAACAATCGGGTCGTTGCGTTCACAGATCATCGGGCAATTTTATAGCGAATCATTATTAGTGGTGCTCATCTCTTTTGTAGTGGCAATATTTTTAGTACAACTCGCATTGCCTTTTTTCAATGAACTCTCTGCAAAAAAAATGGGGCTGCCTTTTTCCAATATTTTATTCTGGCTGACAGGAATCGGTTTCGCTCTTGTCAGTGGCATCATTGCAGGAAGTTATCCCGCATTATATCTTTCTTCATTCAAACCAATAAAAGTGTTGAAGGGAACTTTTAAAGCAGGAGAGCTTGCGTCGGTTCCGAGAAAAGTTTTAGTGGTATTGCAATTCACTATCTCAATTGTGTTGGTAATAGGAACGATCGTAGTATATAACGAAGTGGTATATACGAAGAACCGCCCGATAGGTTATGACCGGAATGGTATAATGATGGTTAGAATGAAGACCCCGGATTTTTATGGAAAATTTGGCTTGCTTGAAGCTGAGTTAAAAAAGTCTGGCGCTGTAAAATATTTTGCAGAATCATCAAGCCCTTTAACGAATATCTGGCAGAGTAATAACGGTTTTTCCTGGTCTGGACAAGCATCGGATATGCAAACAGATTTTACTACGATCTGGATCACGCACGACTATGGCAAAACCGTGAACTGGAAACTGGAGGCAGGAAGGGATTTTTCAAAAGAATTCTCTTCGGATTCTTCTGCTATCATTCTTAATGAAGCAGCAGTGAAATATATGGGATTGCAAAATCCTGTGGGAACGATTGTAAGATGGGGAACGGATGCGAACGCAAAAAATTTTAAAGTGATAGGTGTTGTGAAAGACCTGGTGATGCGTTCGCCATTTGATCCCGTGCAACATGCTATATATTTCATGGACTATAATAATGTGAACTGGATCATTATGAAATTGAATCCTGAAGCAAGTGCAAGTTCCTCTGTCGCAAAAATTGAAGCGGTGTTTAAAAAATATATTCCATCAGTTCCATTTGATTACAAATTTGCGGATACAGAATTTGCAGCCAAGTTTGCTACGGAAGAACGCATTGGAAAATTGTCGACAGTGTTTGCTTCACTGGCAATTTTTATTTCATGTCTTGGTTTGTTCGGGCTTGCATCGTTTGTTGCAGAGCAACGTACAAAAGAAATTGGTGTACGCAAAGTGCTTGGCGCTTCTACATTCAATCTCTGGAAATTGTTGTCGAAAGATTTTGTAATACTTGTTACTATATCATTAATGGTTGCAACGCCGGTTGCTTATTACTTTATGCAAAACTGGTTACAGAATTATCAATACCGGACAGATCTATCGTGGTGGATTTTTGCAGTGGCCGGAGTTGGCGCTTTACTGATAACATTGATGACGGTAAGTTTTCAATCGATCAAAGCAGCGTTGGCGAACCCGGTGAAGAGTTTGCGGAGCGAGTGAGAAACCCCTGTTCCCTAAAAGGGAACTTAGTTATAGATAGTTTATAAAATTTGAAACATGATGATGTTGCATGTAATTAAGAATTCACCACCTGGCTCCCTTTTAGAAGGCGGTAGTAAAATAATGTGGTGGAATGTGCTGAAAAGCAAAAGTATATTGCTTCTCAGCATCCTCATGTTCATTGTTATTATTTTCAGCTGCAATGAACCTGCCAGTGCACAAAATGCTTCAATCATTCCATTTGATTCCCTGCACTGGAATATGCAGGCGAAAGAAATTGTAAAAGAAAATTTTCAAGGAAAGGAATGTATAAAAATAACTGACGGTGCTGCATATTTAAAAGACAATTTCGAAAATGGCATCATAGAATTTGATATCAGTTTTGGCAAAGAACGATGTTTTCCGGGCTTGATGTTTCGTATAACGGATGATAAGAATTTTGAATTTTTATACCTGCGCCCGCATCATTCCGGTGATCCGGATGCGATCCAGTATTGCCCGATTTTTTATGGCAATGATTCCTGGCAATTATATACCGGCGAAGGTTATTGTGCACAGGCAGAATATGCAATGAACGAATGGATGCATGTGAAAATTATTATTGCAGGAACGAAAGCAGAACTTTATCTGAACAATAGTTCTTCACCTGTTTTATTCGCCTATCAGTTGCAACGTGTGCCCGCACCCGGCGGTTTGGCTTTGGATAACCATTCGTCGGCAATCGTAAGGTTTGCAAATTTTTCTTATGCCCAATCAAATAACCCGCCAATAAAAAGCATTCCAAAAACAATTCCACCATTAGCAGCAGGGATAATTAAAAAATGGAAAGTCTCTGATGTATTTTCTGAAAGTGCATTAACAAACAAAACATTTCTAAGTAATAATGACACAAAAAGTTTAGCATGGAAAGAAGCGGAATCAGAAGAACTTGGGTTTATCAATATTGGCAGGCATAGTATAAAAACTTCTGAAAGAATACTGTTTTTGCAAAATTCAATATCGTATCAGATAAAGAACAAATTAAAAAAATGCCGGTAGGATTTTCTGACCGTTGCAAAGTGTACCTGAATGGTAAATTATTATATGCAGGTGATAATGGGTTCAAGTCGAGAGATTACAGGTTCTATGGTACTATCGGTTTTTGGGATGCAGTATATCTTGATTTGAAAAAAGGCGCTAATGAAGTGATGATCGCAGTTTCGGAAGATTTCGGAGGATGGGGTGTAGAAGCGAAAATAGATGACCTGAAAGATATAAGGATTTCAGATGAATAAAATTTCTGTTGACTGAAAATTATATAACGATATTTTTAAAACGAATGAACATGTTTAAAAATTATTTCAAAACTGCCTGGCGCAATCTTGTAAAAAATAAAGGATACAGTGTTATCAATATTGGCGGGCTTGCTGTAGGAATGGCGATTGCGATGCTTATTGGATTGTGGGTGTATGATGAAGTGAGTTATAATCAATCGTACAAGAACCACGATCGTATTGCGGAAGTGAGCAGGCTTTATACAGAGCCACTGAGCCGTGAGACAAGCAACTCCGTGTGGCTGCCGCAGCCAATGGCGAAAGTTTTGAGAAATAATTACGGCCAGTTATTTAAACATGTAATGTTAACGCGTGGCGTACAGGATTTCAATATAAAAATTGGCAGCAACAATTTTACAAAACGCGGAGAATTTATTGAAGACGGTGTTATAGATATGCTTTCTTTAAAAATGCTGAAAGGAAATAATAAAAGCCTTAGTGAAATGCAAAACATTATTATTTCTGAATCCACAGCTAAAGCGCTTTTCGGAAATGATGACCCGATAAATAAATCCATACGATTGAATAACCGCTTTGATGCAAAAGTAACCGGAGTATATAAGAACCAGGAGGCGAATTCGACCTTTGGCGAGGTTGAGTTTTTTGCAAACTATGAAAACTTGCTGGCCAATAGTCCTGAAATAAAAAAGAATGAAACGGTATGGTCGCATACTTCGCATTTTATTTATGTGCAGCTTGCAGATAATGTGAGCATGGAAAAAGCAAATGCGGCGATCAACCAGCTTTATGAAAAAGATGCCCCTTCCGATTTTGCCGAAGGTGCAAAAAAATATAAAGCAGCCGTATGGCTTTACCCGATGGATAAATGGTATTTGCATTCTGAATTTAAAAATGGTTATCCCGACGGAGGACGTATAACTTACGTATGGCTTTTTGGCATTGTAGGAATTTTTGTGTTGTTGCTTGCGTGTATCAATTTTATGAACCTCAGCACAGCAAGGTCTGAAAAAAGAAGTAAAGAAGTGGGGATACGCAAAGCAGTCGGATCGATGCGGAGCTCATTGATCTTTCAGTTTTTGAGTGAATCATTTTTAGTAGTGCTATTCGCTTTTGTGATCGCGATGTTCCTTGCATATATTTCTATTCCCGTATTCAACGGGCTTGCCGGTAAAAGCATTCAATTTCCGGTGTCTAATTTTTATTTCTGGATACTTAGTTTGTTGTTTTTGATCATCACTTCTTTACTTGCAGGAATTTATCCAGCACTTTATCTCTCATCGTTCAAACCCATAAAAGTTTTAAAAGGAACAATTCATCTCGGTAAATATGCTTCATACCCACGTAAAATTTTAGTGGTTTTGCAGTTTACAGTTTCGATCGTTCTGATAATCGGAACTGTTGTTGTGTACCGGCAAATTCAATATGCACAAAACAGGCCTGTAGGGTATAACAGAGAAAGTTTATTGCAGATATCCATGTTCGATCCGGATTTTCTGAATAATAAACTGGCTGTGAAACAAGCGTTGCTCGCAAGCGGTGTTGCAAGTGAGATCGGGTTTTCTTCAAGTCCTGTTACATCGATCTGGGATAATTGGGGTGGATTTAGCTGGAGAGGAAAGAACCCAGAATCCGAATCCAGTTTTTCAGTGACCTGGGTGAATGAAGATTTTGGAAAAACCATTGGCTGGCATATTAAGCAGGGAAGGGATTATTCGAAAGACTTTAGTACGGATTCTTCCGCAGTCATCATTAATGAAGCAACGGCAAAATACATTGGGTTGAAAAACCCGGTTGGAGAATTTATAACATTCGATGCAGATGGAACGAAGCGGCAGATCATTGGTGTGGTGGATGATATTGTTGCAGAGTCGCCTTATGAACCGGTGCGGATTGGTTTTTACTGGTTGCAGAAAAACACAAATAATTTAGGGTTGATGAACCTGAAGCTTAATCCGAATGTAAGTATGAATGCGGCGCTTCCGAAAATAGAAGCCGTGTTCAAAAAAATAGTTCCGTCTGCACCATTCCAATACAAATTTGCAGATGAAGAGTTTGCACGGAAATTTTCTGCAGAACAAAAAGTAAGTAAGCTCGCTACCATTTTTGCTGTGCTCGCTATTTTTATCAGTTGCCTTGGCATTTTTGGATTGGCAAGTTTTGTTGCAGAACAACGCACCAAAGAAATCGGCGTGCGCAAAATACTTGGAGCATCCACATTTAACCTCTGGAAATTATTGTCGAAGGATTTTGTGATGCTTGTTACTATATCATTAGTGGTTGCCACGCCGGTTGCTTATTACTTTATGCAAAACTGGTTACAGAATTATCAATACCGGACAGAACTATCATGGTGGATTTTTGCGGTAGCGGGAGTTGGCGCTTTACTGATAACATTGATAACAGTAAGTTTTCAATCGATAAAAGCAGCGCTGGCGAACCCGGTGAAGAGCCTGAGGAGTGAATGAACCAATCAATAATGAGGAAAAGAATTTGAATTAGTAATTAGTAATTAAAAATTAAGAATTGAAATGCTCGAAGCTCATAGCTAAAAGCTGATTGCTGTTTCAGAGAAATCGTAAATCCGAAATCGTATTTCATAAATATTTTTTATGTATAAAGTATCAGTAAAAATTTTGATAGCGGTTCTTTTATTATCATCTGTGGTGCATGCGCAAAACAACACATCTCAATTGATGAAAAACCCTGCTGACTGGCAGTTCGAACGATTTTCACTTCCACCGGAGTTTGCAGCGGATTTTCCCTACCATGGTGCAGAAGAACTTCGCTTTTCTCCGGGCATGTTCAACAAAAGTTCCAATGAATATTTCACCTATGCATTTGTTGCAGAGCTTGATAATACAACCGGTTTTTCTCAAAATGACGTGCAGGATTATTTGACGAGGTATTTTAAAGGATTATGCAGCAGTACCGCACGTAAACGGAACCTGGTGATTGATGTTTCTAAAATTTCTGTTCAGGTTATGAAAAATAAAACTGCTCCGAAAAATGAAACGATCTACGATTCGGTGCTAAATATATTCGGTGTTTTTGCTGATGGTGCACCCGTTAAACTGAATATGGAAATACAAGTGTTGCCGGATGCAAAGACAAAAAAAACGTATCTCTTTTTCATTGCATCACCGCATGAAAGATCAGATGCTGTCTGGAAAAATTTGTACGAGATCAGGAAAGATTTTATTGCATCGCGTGGATAAAATAAAAGATCAGAAAGAAAATGAATTGGAAATTGAAAGTGCTCGAAGCTCAAAACTGATAGCTATTTTTCAGAAACCTGCCTGCCGCAGGCAAGTCGTACATCGTATATCCGACATTGTAAATATTGAATATCATGTTTAAGAACTATTTCAAAATCGCGTGGAGAAACCTGTTTAAAAACAAAACGCAATCGTTTATTAATATATCCGGGCTTTCGGTTGGCCTGGCTTGCAGCATATTAATATTCCTATGGGTGCAGAATGAGCTTGCGATTGATGCGTTTCACACAAACGACGACAGGTTATATAAAGTGTATGAACGGGAATATTATGCAGATCACGTCGATGGCAATTATGATACGCCGGGTTTGTTGGCAGATGAATTGAAAAAGAAAATTCCTGAAGTGCAGGATGCGGTTATGCTTGAAGAACAAAATGAGTTGACGACTTTACAATCTGGCGAAAAAATTTTGAAGGCAGAAGGATCCGGTGCAAGCGAAACTTTCTTCAACGTGTTCAGCTATCCTGTTCTGCAGGGCACTGCTAATGGCGCTTTATCATCCGTAACATCTGTCTCCATATCGAAAAAACTGGCAAGTGAATTTTTCGGAAATGCAGAACAAGCAATAGGAAAAACAATTCGCTTTAACAATAAAAAAGATTACATCGTAACTGCTGTTTTTGAAAATGTAGCACTCTCTTCCCGGAAATTTGATTACCTGATTAGCTGGAAAGCATTGCAGCAAGATGAGCCATGGATTGCTTCCTGGCAGAACAGCGGCCCGCTCACTTTTGTTTTATTAAAACCCGGAGCAAATGCATCACTGGTTGATAAAAAGATTGCCAACTTCAGAAATTTTTATTCTCATGACAGCACAGCGGCATACCATGTTGAGCTTGGGCTTCAAAAATATGATGAGGTGTATTTGCATAATCATTTTGAAAATGGCAAAATAGCTGGCGGCCGCATGGAATATGTTTTTCTTTTTACTGTTATTGCAATTTTTATATTGCTTATTGCATGCATAAACTTCATGAACCTTGCAACTGCGCGTTCTATAAACCGTGCAAAGGAAGTAGGCGTGCGAAAGGTAATCGGTGCAGAACGCTCATCATTGATCGGGCAATTTATTGCAGAGTCGTTGCTGTTAACTATGTGTGCAACTGCTGTTGCGTTTATGCTGGTTATTTTATTGCTGCCAATATTTGATCAGGTTACTCAAAAACAAATACAGCTTCCTTTTCAAAATATTTCTTTCTGGCTTGAGATAGCTGCGATATTGACAATTACAGGATTAATAGCAGGCAGTTACCCGGCTTTATATCTTTCATCATTTAATCCTATAAAAGTATTGAAAGGGGCTACCAAACTTAGTATCGGAGCAGTTTGGTTCCGTAAAAGTTTAGTTGTTTTTCAATTTGTACTTTCTATGATTTTGATTACAGGCACAATCGTCATATCAAGACAAATCAATTTTATTCAAAGTAAAAACCTGGGTTATGATAAAGAAAATCTTTTGTGTGTGCCATTAGAAGGTGAGCTGTCGAAAAACTATCAGGCTTTTAAAAACGAAGCATTACGAATACAGGGAATTAAAAGTGTGACTTATATTTCAGACAACCCTGCTTTTTTGGATCAATGGACCAATGGTGTTGATTGGGAAGGAAGGGCGCCGAACACGTTGATATCTTTCGAACATCCTGCAGTGAATTATGATTTTGTGAAAACAATGAATCTTCAAATGGTTTCGGGGCGTGATTTTTCAAAAGAATATCCTACTGATAAAGATGGTTTTTTATTGAATGAAACTGCAATTAAAGATATTAACTACAGTAACCCAATTGGAAAAGATTTAACTGTCAATGGGCATCATGGCAAAATAATCGGAGTGATAAAAGATTTTCATTTCAGGTCACTTCATGAAGCTATCAAGCCGATGGTTATTGAATTGAGCGGGAAGGAAAACTACGGAGAAATTTTATTGCGCATTGAAGCCGGTAAAACCAAACAGGCAATTGCAGACCTCGAAAAAGCTTGTCGTGAAATAAATCCTGCATTTCCTTTCACATATTCATTTGCTGATGAAGAATATCAAAAACTATATAACAATGAGCAAGTGATAAGTAAATTGTCGGATGCATTTTCATTTCTTGCCATTTTCATTTCCTGTTTGGGGTTGCTCGGATTAGTAATGTTCACTACCGAACAACGAACAAAAGAAATCGGCATACGAAAAGTATTGGGTGCATCTTTCAGTAATATCATCAAATTAATGTCTGCTGATTTTTTACAGCTTGTTGCGGTTGCTATTTTAATTGCATCACCGGTTGCATGGTGGGCAATGAAAAATTGGCTGAATAATTACGCGTATAAAATAGATATTGCCTGGTGGATGTTTGCATTGGCAGGAGCGGTAATTATTATAATTGCAATTTGTACAATCTGTATCCAATCAATTAAAGCAGCGATTGCCAACCCTGTGAAAAGTTTGAGGAGCGAATAGTAAATGGCTGGTTGTGAATGTTGAGAGTTGAAAATTGAAAAAGCTCAAAGATCAAAGCTGACAGCGATTTCACAGAAACCTGCCTGTCGCAGGCAAGTCGTACATCGTACATTATAAATATTATAGTCATGTTTAAGAACTATTTCAAAACCGGTTGGAGAAATTTAACGAGAAACAAATCGTATGCTGCCATTAATATAATCGGGCTGTCGTTAGGCATTGCCTGCAGCATTCTCATTTTTACAGTTGTTTCCTATCATTTGAGTTTTGAAAATTTTAATCATAATAAAGACAGGATATACCGTATTGTTACCGAGGTAAAGTCTGATAATACATTTTATTCACGAGGAACGCCTTCGCCATTAGCTAAAGCTATGCGCAATGATTTCTCGTTTGCTGAAAAATCTGTGCGTGTTGCCGTGTTCTGGAAAATGCCGGTGAATATCGAATCATCCCAAAACGGATTAAAAAAATTCAATGAGGAGAACGGAGTTGCCGTGACCAGTTCAGATTTTTTTGACATATTTAATTTTCCGCTTGTTGAGGGAAATATTCAAACTGCACTTACTGAACCCAATACTGCTATTATTACACAAAAATTAGCAAAGAAATATTTTGGTGAGGAAAACCCGATGGGAAAAACAATCCGCATCAATAATAAAACGGATTTTAAAATCACCGGGGTGTTGAAAGATATCCCGATAAACACAGACCGGTCGCAGGAAATTTATGTAAGCGATAAAAGTTTAAAAGAATTCAGCGAATGGCAGGCTAACGATGATAGCTGGGGTGGCTTCAGCAGCGAAACCAATACATTCCTTTTGCTGAAACCAGGAGTCAGCGCAGCTTCTGTGGCATCCGCATTTCCGCAGATCATGAAGAAATATTATGTAAACAACCCGAACCAGAATAGTTTTGTTTTTCATCTTCAGCCATTAAATGATATTCATTTCAATACCGAGTATGAAGGTTATGCAGATAAAAAATATTTGTGGTCTGCTGCACTGATCGGTTTATTGCTGATCGTTACTGCAGCTGTTAATTTCATCAATCTCGCTACTGCGCAGGCAGTGAACCGCAGCAAGGAAATCGGGATACGAAAAGTATTGGGCAGCATGCGCAATCAATTGTTCTGGCAATTTATTGCGGAAACAACACTCATTACTGTATTTGCAACAATCATAGCATTTGTTTTAGCGCAGATGGCATTGCCTTTTGTGAACATGCTTTTTACAACACAACTCAGCATTGATCCGTTGAAAAATATGCACTTGTTGGTTTTTATTTTAACAGTAACAGTCGCTGTGATTTTTTTATCGGGCTCTTATCCCGGATTGATTTTATCAGGATTCAAACCAATTGCAGCATTGAAAGGAAAAGCTTCTGATAATAAAGCTGGCGGATTTTCTCTGCGAAGGGCATTAGTGATCACACAGTTTTCTATTTCACAATTACTCATCATCGGTACAATTATAATTGCTTCGCAAATGAATTTTTCAAAACATAGTGATCTTGGTTTTGATAAGGAAAATATTGTGATGGTAACAGTTCCGCTGAATGATAGCATTGGGAATTTGAAAATGAAAGAACTGGTGAATGACTTAAAAGAAATCCCGTCTGTAAAAAATGTTTCACTATGCATGGAAGCGCCTGGCGCCGATCATAGCAATATGGATGGAATACGATATGATAACCGTGCGAAAGATGAGTTGTGGGGCGTGAATGGAAAAACAATTGACGCAAATTATCTCGCCACATTCAATTTAAAATTAGTAGCGGGAAGAAATATTTATCCGTCCGATACGATCAATCAGTATATCGTGAACGAAACGGTGATCAGGAAACTCGGCTTGTCATCTCCACAGGAAGCTATCAATAAAAAGCTTACACTGGATGGAATTTCTGCGCCTATTGTTGGTGTGGTAAAAGATTTTTATGATAAATCATTTCGCTCGGATATTAACCCTGTTGTAATGTTCCCGCTGAACAGCCATGTGGAACATTGTGCAGTTAAGATCAGTAACGCTGATATCAAATCTTCCTTGGCAGCTATTGCAAAAACCTGGAATGCCATATATCCGCAATATGTTTACAGGCAGGAATTTTTAGACGAGAAGATAGCGAAGTATTATGCATTGGACGATATTATGCTTAAGCTGATAGAATTTTTTGCCGGCATTGCTATCCTGATCGGGTGTTTGGGCCTGTATGGATTGGTATCGTTTATGGTGGTACAAAAAACAAAGGAGATCGGTGTGCGCAAAGTGCTTGGTGCAAGTGTGCAAAATATTTTATGGTTGTTCGGAAAAGAGTTCAGCCGGTTGGTATTCATCGCTTTTGTAATTGCCGCACCGGTTGCATGGTGGTTGATGAATAAATATTTGCAGGATTTTAAATTTCGCATACACATCGGTGTTGGTGTTTTTGTTTTGGCGATTTTGATAACGCTGGTTATTGCAGTGATAACTGTTGGCTATCGTTCACTGCGTGCAGCAATGGCAAACCCGGTGAAAAGTTTGAGGTCAGAATAAATGTTTAGTATGAAAAATACGATTATTATAATAATTACGGCATTTGTTTTTTGTGATGTGATTGCTTATGCGCAAATAACAAAGCCTGTTTTATCTGAGAGAAATCTAAGGGTAGTAAACAGGGACATTGCGATTTCTGCAAAGAATGGAAAAACTGTTATTCATCTGAATGGAAAGCCAAATGACGGAGTTGCATGGATCAACAATTTGAATTTTTCAACGGGAACGATTGAGCTTGATATAAAAGGCAAGAATGTGGTGCAGCAAAGTTTTGTAGGGATTGCTTTTCACGGGTCAAATGATACAATGTATGATGTAATTTATTTTCGCCCGTTTAATTTTCAATCGACAGATACCTTGCGGAGAAAACATGCAGTGCAATATGTTTCGTTGCCGAAATATGACTGGTCGTTTTTGCGGGAAGCTTACCCGGGCAGGTATGAAAATAATTTGCAACATCTGCCGGATCCTGATCAATGGATTCATGCAACGATTAAGGTTGGTAAAAACAAAATAGAAGTATTTGTAAATAAAGACAACAAGCCTTCGCTTGTTGTGAAACCTTTGTCGGATATGGTTTCAGGGAAAATTGGTTTTTGGGTTGGCAATACTTCAGATGGAGATTTTGCAAACCTTGCTATTACTCAGCAGCGCTGAATAGAATTGTTGCTGTACAAGATCCTGCCTGCGGTAGGCAGGTGCGACGCAACGATGGTGAAGAGAATTGATGTTGCTGGTTACAAAAAATAAAAACTAAAAATAGAAAGACTAAAAAGGTAAATGATGGAATTGAAAATTGAAAGTTAAAGTGTTCGAAGCTCAGGGCTAACAGCTATTTCGCAGAAACCTGCCTGTCGCAGGCAAGTTGTAAATCCCGGATCGTACATCGTAAATATTAAATCATGTTGAAGAATTATTTCAAAGCCGCACTCAGAAACCTTGCACGGCACAAGGTGTATTCTGTTATTAATATTGCCGGATTGAGTATTGGGCTTGCCTGCACGATGCTCATTATGTTGTATGTGAAAGATGAAGTGAGCTTCGACAGGTTTCATAAAAATGTAAACAACATTTACCGGATTGTATCAAAATCGCCGCAGGGACGAAATATGGTTATGACGGGAAATTTGCAGGGGCCGCGATTTACACAAAATGTTCCGGGCATAAAATCTTTTGTGCGTGTACAGAATGCCGGAAAAGATATAAAAGCGGGAACCTATGTGCATGAGCAGGGTTTGCTGTATGTTGATCCAAACTTCTTTTCTGCATTTACATTTCCTTTATTATCCGGTGATGCCAAGACCTGTTTAACAGGACCACATTCTATTGTTGTGGATGAAGATATTGCAAAGAGACAATTTGGTACTGTTGATGCCATTGGAAAAATTATACTGATAAAAGACGACAGTAGCTTTGTTCCTTATCAAGTAACCGCTGTTGCGAAACGTTGCCCGCAAAATTCTTCTTTACAGTTTAATGTTTTGTTACCACTAAAAGTATCTGGTACAGATTTGGAAAATAATGAAAACTGGTTTGGGTTTTCTTTGAACACTTTTGTTGTGCTTGATGATAAAGCCAATTTGCAAACCGTAGAAAAACAAATGCAAAATTTTTATGTGGCTAATGCGAAGGAAGCCCATGATGCAATCAGCAAAAAAAATGGTGGTAAGAATGATGGTAAAATGAGCACATATTTTTTACAGCCTTTTTTGGATATGCATCTAAGTACAGCGCTTCCGGTGAACAATAACTTCATGCATTTAAGCAAAGCCGATGCGCATGTAGATAATGGCTTAACCAATGCAAGCAATCCTGTTTATTCATACATACTTTCCGGCATTGCATTATTTGTGCTGTTGATTGCATGTATCAATTTTGTGAACCTTACTGTAGCACGTTCTGTTAAACGTGCGAAGGAAATAGGTATCCGCAAAGTTATCGGCGGAAGCAGAAAGCAATTAATTGCCCAATTTCTTGGCGAATCATTTTTATTATGCACGATTGCTTTTGCATTGGCAATTGTATTTGCACAATTAGTATTGCCGGTATTCAGTGATCTTGCCAATAAAGTTTTATCCCTTTCTTATTTGATGGATGCGAAATTGGTAGCATCTTATATTGCATTATATCTCATCACCGGGTTGTTTGCCGGCTTTTATACGGCATTGGTTTTATCCGGTTACGATCCTGTAAAAACTTTATACAGCCGTTTTCAAATTGCGGGAAAAAATTATTTGCAGAAAGCATTAGTAGTGCTTCAATTCACACTCGCATCGTTTTTAATTATTGCAACGTTTATTATCTATTCACAATTCCATTTTCTTACAAAAACAAATTTAGGATATGATGATAATAATCTTGTTGTGATTCAAACAAGCGACACAAAACATACGGATGCGGCAGCTTTCAAAAATGAATTATTGAAGAACCCAAACATAATTGGTGTTAGTGCAAAAAATGGTGGCATCTGGCAGGCAGGATCAAAAGGTGATTTGGATTCTGGTATAAATGCGAGGTATGAAACAATTGATGAGAATTATTTGCCGCTATTAAAAATACCATTGGTTGCCGGAAGAAATTTTTCCCCTGAATATGCAGCGGATTCAACACAATCTGTTATAATAAACGAAAGCTACGCAAAAGCAGAACACTGGGAAAACCCGGTTGGCAAAACAATCAGTGTTTTATGGGGAGATATTGAAACATACCATGTGATTGGTGTTGTGAAGGATTATCACTTTGCATCGCTGACGGAAACAATAACACCTCAGATACTTACTATGAAAACCGGTAATTCGTATGGCTCTTACTATATCAGGATAAAACCCGGTTCGGAAACAACAAGCCTTCAATGGATACAAAAAATATTTCAACAGTTCTATCCGGCAGATCCTTATTCATACATTTTTAAAAACGATGAAAATAAAAAGCAATATGCCGAAGTTGAAAAATGGAAACAGATTATTTTATTCGGCGCCATATTAACCATATTTATTTCCTGCATTGGTTTGTTTGGGTTATCTGTTTTATCGGCAGAAAAAAGAACAAAAGAAATCGGCATACGCAAAGTGCTTGGCGCATCGGTAAAAAGTATCGTAATACATCTTTCAACAGATTTTATAAAGCTGGTATTATTTGCTTTGATAACGGCAACACCATTTACATACCTGGCAGCAAATAAATGGCTGCAAAATTTTCCGTATCGTATTAACATTAACCTGTGGATGTTTGTTGGAGCAGCGTCGCTGGTTGTTTTTATCGCGTTGATCACCGTAAGTTTTCAGTCAATAAAAACAGCAATTGGAAACCCTGTAAAGAGTTTGAGGAGTGAGTGATACCCCTGTCCCCTAAAGGGGAACTTAGTTAGAAGTTGTTTTTAAAATTTAAAACAATAGGATGTTGCATATAATTATTAATTCACAACTCGACTCCCCTTCAGGGGGCGGGGGTAAACATTCTTTATGCTAAAAAACTATTTCATCGTTGCACTCCGTAATTTTTGGAGAAACAAAATTTTTTCAATGATCAATGTGATCGGTTTGTCGATTGGCATCAGCGCAGCCATTGTTATTTACCTGATTGTGCATTATGAATTCAGTTTCGACAAATTTGAAAAAGATGGTGACAGGATATGCCGCGTTGTTCTTGATATGAAAATGTCCGGTACACCAATGTATTTCTCCGGAGTGCCTGCTCCTTTGCCTGAAGCAACGCGAAATGAAATAACGGGACTGGAAGCAACAGTTGCCTTTCACCAGTTCAATGGTGATGCAAATGTTTCCATAAGTAAAAATGAAAATGATAAGGTACAGGTATATAAAAAGCAACCAGATGTGATTTTTGCAGATGATACTTACTTCAAACTTATTTCTTATGAATGGCTCTCGGGATCGCCGAAAACATTGGATGAACCTTATAAAGTTGTATTGACTGAAGAACGGGCGAAAACATATTTTCCCGGAGTAAATTATAATGATATTGTCGGGAAGAGAATAGTGTACAATGATTCGATCATTACTACGGTCACCGGCGTTGTAAAAAATTTATCTGCAAATACTGATTTCATATTTAAAGAGTTCATTTCGCATTCAACGATTCCATCAAGTGGATTAAAAGAGAGCTATTCCTGGGATAATTGGGAGAGTAGTAATGATATTTCGAAGATGTTTGTGAAACTTTCTCCCGGTACTTCGGCAAAAGATATCGACACGAAATTAAACCAACTGACAAAAAAATATCAAAAGAACAATAATGGCAATTTTTCATTTACGTTTCATCTGCAACCTTTATCAGACATGCACTTCAGTACCACGTACGGCACTTTCGGAGACCATGTAGCAAGCAAACCCACCTTGTATGGCTTATTAGCTGTTGCTGCGTTTTTATTATTGTTGGGGTGTATCAATTTTATAAATCTCACTACTGCGCAGGCAACACAGCGTGCAAAAGAAATCGGTATCCGCAAAACAATGGGAAGTTCAAAACTGCAACTGATGATGCAGTTTTTGAATGAAACATTTTTTATTACTGTACTTGCAACCATTTTATCTGTTGTACTTGTCCCATTGTTATTAAAGATTTTCACCGGGTTTATTCCGAAAGACCTGCATTTTAGTTTGCTGCAACAGCCGGGCATCATTTTGTTTTTATTACTACTGATAATAGTGGTAAGTTTTCTTTCCGGTTTCTACCCTGCGTTGGTTTTGACAAAATATAATCCTGCATCAGTATTAAAGAACCAGGCGTATGCAGGAACAAGTGGCTCCAGAAAAGCATTGCTGCGAAAGAGTTTGACAGTTTCACAGTTCTTGATAGCGCAGGTTTTTGTTATGGCAACTTTGATTACTGTAAAGCAGATCAGTTTTATGTTGAATAAGGATATGGGATTTAAAAAAGATGCGATCATTTATTTTAGTGTGCCGTTTACTTACAATAATGTCTTTCATCCTGATCCGAGACGGGCAGTTTTGCTGAAAAATCTGAAAACGATTCCCGGGGTGCAAACCGCAAGCCTTGCCACTGATCCGCCATCATCCAACCGGTGGAATATCGAATCATTATCTTATAAAGATGGAAAAAAAGAAATAGCGGTGGACGTACGTACAAAAGGTGGTGATACCAACTATCTGAAACTCTACCATATAAAAATTCTGGCAGGACGGAATATAGAAGAAGCAGAAATGTCGAAGGAATATGTGATCAACGAAACATACCTGCATTTATTAGGTTTTCAAAATCCACAGGATGTACTGAATAAACAGATTAGCGGAAAACCGGTTGTTGGCGTGATGGCTGATTTTAACGAACATTCTTTGCATGAACCGGTAAAACCATTATTGCTGGAAGCTAATGATAAGTTCAGCAGCACATTTCATATTGAATTAAAACCGCAGGATGCAAATGGAGGATCATGGAAAAAAACAATAGCACAAGTTCAAACTGCTTTTAAAAAATTATATCCGGAGGAAGATTTTGATTACGAGTTTTATGATGAAAGCATTGCAAAATATTATAAAAGCGAACAGGATATTTCCAGGCTGTTGAAATGGGCAACAGGCCTTGCCGTCTTTATCAGTTGCATGGGCTTGCTTGGGTTGGTGATCTACACAACAAATGTCCGCACAAAAGAAATCGGCGTGCGTAAAGTGCTTGGCGCTTCTGTTGGAAACCTGGTTTCTGTTTTATCAAAAGATTTTTTACTGCTGGTTGTTATTGCATTTGTCATTGCTACTCCAATTGCGTGGATCGCTATGAATAAATGGCTGAACAATTTTGCATACCGCACATCAATGAACTGGTGGTTGTTCGCAGCAAGTGGTTTGTTGTTAATAATAATTGCACTGATAACACTGAGTTTCCAGGTAATACGTGCGGCGAATGCAAATCCGGTGAAAAGCCTGCGGAGTGAGTAGTGAATGGTCAATGGTGAATGGTGAAAATGCGGTGACTCGTTATTGAAGATGAGCAATCCGGTGAGTCAGTTAAATCAGAAAAATCATGCCTGCCTGCCGGTAGGCAGGGGTAAGACAATAAATAAGAAATGAAAAATAAGGAATAAGAAATTAGAAAAGGGCTTTGATTCAAACATCATAAAAATCATTTTAATCACATAAATCCGGTTCAGACAATGTTAAAAAACTATTTCAAAACCGCATGGAGAAACCTGGTTCGCAACAAAGCGTTTTCATTTATTAACATATCAGGCCTGGCATTGGGGATTGCCTGCAGTTTGCTCATTATGCTTTGGGTGCAGGATGAAAGAAGTGTTGATGCGTTTCATAAAAATGGAAAAGATCTTTACCAGGTATATGAGCGTAATTATTTTGATGGTAAAGTGCAGGCTGATTATCCGACCCAAGGTTTGCTCGGTGAAGAATTGAAACGTGTGATACCGGAAGTAAAATATGCAAGTGGGTTAGAACACGCTTCTGCGCCGGGATCTATGACCACCTTTGCAGTTGGTGAAAAAATAAATAAAATGGACGGGCAATATGCTGGTGAAGATTTCTTCCGCATGTTTAGTTTTCCGCTGTTGCAGGGAAGTGCGTCAACTGCATTGAAAGAGCCCGGCAATATTGCAATATCACGCAGAATGGCTGAATCATTTTTTGGAAGCACGGAAAAAGCCATCGGCCAGCCGATAGTAATGGATAATGCCAATGCGCTGAAAATTTCTGCTGTGTTTGAAAATATACCGGCAAATTCATCACTTCAGTTTGATTTTTTATTGACATGGAAAGATTTTGTAAAAGAAAATAACTGGGTGAATAATTGGGGTAACACAAGCCCGCAAACATTTGTTCAACTTCGCAGCGATGCAAATGCGGCAAATATAGAGCCGATGATCAAAGATTTTATTTATCGCTATCAGCAAAAAAATGCAAGCTTCCTTACAGAATTGGCGCTTCAACCTTTTCCGGAAAAATATTTGCATTCCACATTTACCAATGGAAAAATTGATGGCGGAAGAATTGAATATGTGCGGTTATTCACTGTAGTAGCCATTTTTCTTTTATTGATCGCATGTATTAATTTTATGAATTTGGCAACAGCACAATCTGCAAGACGTGCAAAAGAAGTGGGCCTGCGTAAAGTGGTTGGCGCCATGCGGGCGTCTCTGATCAGGCAATTTATCGGTGAAGCTATGCTGCTTACTTTTTTCGCAGTGTTAATTGCACTGGCTGCTGCAACAATGATTTTACCTGCATTTAATATGCTCACCGGAAAACAGTTATACATGCCTGTTAGTAACCCCGTTTTCTGGATTTATATTCTCGGGTTGTTATTTGTTACAGGAGTTGTTGCGGGAAGTTACCCTGCACTTTTCCTGTCTTCCCTAAATCCGGTTACTGTTTTAAAGGGAACGTTGAAATTCAATTGGGGTGCTACTTTTTTCCGAAAAGGGTTGGTGGTTTTTCAATTCACACTTTCAATTATATTAATCGTAAGCATGGTGGTGATCTATCGCCAGGTAAATTATATACAAACAAAAAACCTGGGATATGCACGCGAAAATTTATTGTACCTCCCGATCGAAGGCGAACTGATAAAAAAATATGAAGTGTTTAAAGATGAGGCATTGAAGTTGCCTGACATAACAGATGTTTCCAAAATGAGAAATTCACCGACTGTTATCGAGCACCATACCGGAGATATTTTTTGGGAGGGTAAAGATCCGAACCTTACGATCTCTTTTGCAGATGGGGTTGTTGGTTATGATTTTGTAAAAACAATGAAACTGCAATTGAAAGACGGCCGCGATTTTTCAAAAGACTATAGCAGCGATTCGGTTGGGTTCTTATTGAATGAAACTGCCGCTAACAAAATAGGATTTAAAAACGCAGTTGGGCAAACAATGGTTTGGGGAAAACATCCCGGAAAAGTGATCGGTGTATTGAAAGATTTTCATTTTAATTCCATGCACCAGAATATCGATCCGCTGATCGTTAGGCTTGATGAGAACTGGCCATGGGGGACAATATTAATTCGTACAAAAGCAGGCAAAACAAAAGAAGCAATTGCAGGCTTGGAAAAATTATGCAAAACGTTGAACCCGGAAATCCCATTCACGTTTCAGTTTTCCGATCTTGAATTTTCGAAGTTGTACAGAAGCGAAGAGATAGTGAGCCAGCTAGCCAATTACTTTGCGGTGATCGCGATATTTATTTCCTGTCTCGGCTTGTTCGGATTGGCAACCTTTACTGCTGCACAGCGCACTAAAGAAATCGGTGTGCGAAAAGTACTTGGCGCTTCTGTTCCGGATATTGTTGCCATGCTTTCCAATAATTTTTTGCGACTGGTTTTGTTATCGATGCTTATTGCATTTCCTGTTGCATGGTTTGCGATGAATAAATGGCTGCAGAATTTCGCTTATAAAATAAATATCGACTGGTGGGTATTTGCAATTGCAGGAGCAGCAACGATCCTGATCGCGTTGATCACGGTGAGTTATCAGAGCATTAAGGCAGCGATTGCGAACCCGGTGAAGAGTTTGCGGAGCGAGTGAAGAAAGTCATCAGTTATCAGTTTTCAGTCGGCAGCAGAGAATTAAAATTAGTAATGAATAATTGACAATGAGAATCAGGTGAATCAATTTAATCAGATAAATCCTGGTTCAAACGATCGCTCAATAGAGTTGTTGCTGTACAAGAGTGCGACGCAACAATGCTTAATAGAGAACGAATGCTGGTTACCTAAATAAAAAAACTAAAATAGAAAAAACTAAAAACTAAAAGGAAATTTAAAATTTCAGAACTGAAAACTGTAGACTGACAACTGATAACTGTATTCACACATCGTAAATATTCAATCATGCTAAAGAATTATTTCAAAACCGCCTGGCGCAACCTGGTTAATAACAAAGCGCATTCGTTTATTAATATCACCGGGCTTTCGGTGGGCATGGCAGTCGCAATGCTGATCGGGCTTTGGATATATGATGAAGTGAGTTTTAATAAATCGTTTGCGAATTATAACCGCATTGGAAAGTTGTGGCAATTTGTTTCATTCTCTTCGGAGAAATCGTCATACAATGTAATGCCCATTCCGCTTGCGAATGAATTGCGCACTAAATATGCCGATTTCAGATATGTGAGTTTGTCTGTAGATCAGAGACAAATATTTGCATCGGGCGAAAAAAAACTTTCTGAAACCGGGTTTTATGTGCAGCCGGATTTTACAAAAATGATGCAACCAAAAATGATCGAGGGCAACCGTGATGCGCTGACTGATATGCATTCGATATTACTGTCGCGTTCACTTGCGAAAAGTTTGTATGGTTCCGAAAGCGCTATCAATAAACTTATCCGCATCAATAACAAACTCGATGTGAAAGTGGCAGGTGTGTATGATGATTTTGCAACTAACTCTGAATTCAAAGATGCTCAGTTTTTAGGTGCGTGGGATTTGTATATGAATTCCGAACAATGGGTGAAAGATTCGGAACATGTGTGGGATAATAATTCATGGCAGATATATGGCCAACTCAATGCAGGAGCGGATTTCGGTGTAGTGTCGGCAAAAATAAAAGACATAAGGATGAAGATGGACAACCCTCCAAAATACAAACCTGAATTTTTTATTCACCCGATGAGCAAATGGCATTTGTACAACGATTTTCAAAATGGCGTTAATACCGGTGGCATAATAACATTTGTTTGGTTATTTGGAATTATCGGAGCATTTGTTTTGTTATTGGCTTGCATAAATTTTATGAACCTTAGCACAGCACGTTCGGAAAAAAGAGCAAGAGAAGTTGGCATCCGTAAAGCAGTTGGTTCTGTACGCAGGCAATTGATCTTTCAGTTTCTCAGTGAATCATTGCTGGTGAGTTTGTGCGCATTTATTTTTTCAATGTTGATCGCATCACTGGTGCTTCCGTTCTTTAACCAGATCGCAGATAAACAATTAAAAATTTTATGGAACGAACCGTTGTTCTGGATAATTGGATTTGCATTTAGCTTTTTCACCGGACTGGTTGCAGGAAGTTATCCTGCATTATATCTCTCTTCATTCCGGCCGGTAAAAGTGTTGAAAGGCACATTCAAAGCAGGACGCTTCGCATCCATTCCCCGCAAAGTTCTGGTGACACTGCAATTCACCGTATCGGTTACGTTGATCATTGGAACGATTGTGATATTCCGGCAAATTCAATTTGTAAAAAATATTTCCACAGGGTACAATAAAGGCGGATTGATCGAGATAAACATGAACACGCCAGACCTGATTGGGCATTATGATGCCTTGCGTAATGACCTGCTTCAAACAAAAGCAGTGTTTGATATGGCGGAAGCAGGTGGCTCAATGACAGAACAAGGTGGAGGGACAACAGATATGTGGTGGAAGGGAAAAGACCCGAATACACGCCCGCTGATGATGAGTAATGCAGTTACGCACGATTATGGAAGAACAATTGGATGGCAAATCACGCAGGGGAGGGATTTTTCGAGAAATTTTGCCACTGATTCATCTGCCATTATTTTAAATGAAGCTGCGGTGAAATTCATTGGGTTTAAAAACCCTATCGGTGAAACATTTAAGACTGGCGGAAGAACTTATACTGTTGTAGGTGTTGCGAAAGATATGATAAAGGAATCTCCTTTCTCGATGGTGAAGCCGAGTTTTTTTACGCTCAATTATCATGGTGTCGGCATGATATTGTTGAAACTTTCGCCGGAACTCGGCACCAGTAGGGCTTTGAGTAAAGTGGAAACGGTATTTAAGAAATATAATCCTTCTTCTCCATTTGAATATTCTTTTGTTGATGAGTTATATGGAAGAAAATTTTCGAGTGAAGAACGTATAGGAAAACTTGCCGGATTTTTCTCTGTTCTTGCAATACTGATCTCTTGTTTAGGATTATTTGGACTGGCATCTTTTATTGCAGAGCAACGCACGAAAGAAATCGGTGTGCGGAAAGTGCTCGGTGCTTCAGTATTCAATCTCTGGAAATTATTATCAAAAGAATTTGTATTGCTTGTTATTCTTTCTTTATTAATAGCAACGCCGATTGCCTGGTGGTTTATGAATAAATGGCTGCAGAATTATGATATACGCACAACTCTCTCGTGGTGGATTTTTGCCGCTGCAGGAACAGGTGCGTTGCTGATAACAATTGCTACGGTAAGTTTCCATTCAATACGTGCTGCGATGGCGAACCCAGTGAAGAGTTTAAGGAGTGAATGAAAGGGGAAAAGGAAGAATTAAAAAATCGATGTTTTTTGTTTTTCATTTTTACTTGATTCTCTCATGATTTTTAAAAAATAAATTTCTTCACTTAGGGAATAGTTTCGGAAAACGGCTCTTGTCATATTAATATGAGCACAGAGCGGATCTGGAATTTATTGTCAAGAAGAATAGACGGAGAAGCTACGATGGATGAACTTCATGAGCTTGAACAATTACTTATTGCATCAACTGATGAATCATACCGCATAGATATTGTTACAAATTATCTCGAAAAACTTAAAAACTCAAAAGAAGGTTCCGAAGAAGAAATCACCGCTTGGCATAAACACACAGCGGTTATGCAATCTTTATTTCCCTCCGAGTTCGACTATACAGATAATATACAGAAACATGCGGTGACAAAAAACATTCACAAACATTTATGGCTCAAAAAAATCATCTTCATTCTTGCACCAATAATTTTTTTGAGTTGCAGCTTGTTTCTGATGCTAAAAAATAAAAGAAGCATTGCAATAAGCAGTAATTCTCAGAAAACACAGGATTCATCTTTAGTACAACAAGCCAATATTTCTGCTCCCAAAAAAACAAGAATTCTGCTTGCAGACGGAACCATTGTCTGGCTTAATGGCAACAGTCATATAAAATACAATAATGATTTTGGAAAAAGCAAGAGAGATATTGTATTAACAGGCGAAGCATTTTTTGAAGTAGTGCATAATAATAGAGTGCCGTTGGTTGTGCATGCTCGAAACATAAATATTGTTGATAAAGGCACTGCTTTTAATGTCAGGGCTTATGATGATGATAAAAGTGTCGAAACATCATTAATAAAAGGAATCGTTGAAGTTTTCACGCAATCTGATCCAAAAAGAAAAATTGTATTGAGGCCCAATGAAAAAATCGATATCCCGGTTTTGTTTGAAAATGATCAGGCTGGCGTTGTGCTTACGTCAACAAAAAAGGGAAGCGTAAGAAAAAAATCGTATATTATTAACAAGCTTCAGATTGAACCGTTCAGTAACCTCATCCCTGAAACGGCATGGATGCACGATAAGCTTGTATTTAACAGCGAGCGGCTATCAGACATCGCAGAAAAAATGCAGCGATGGTATAATGTAACCATTGAAATAAAGGACGACAGATTAAAGGACCTGAAATTTACCGGCGTTTTTTATAAGGAAAATCTCACCCAGGCATTGGCAGCATTACAGGCTTCTTATTCTTTTCAATACTCGATTCGGGGAACCAGCGTATCCATATACATTAATAAACCTTAAACCCAAAACAAAAATTATGAGGAAATAAGAAACAATTGCAAAAAGGAGGTGCGCTAACACCCCCTCAGACTTAAAATGTAAACAGGAAGTTTGTCATTCTACCAAAACGCAAACTTCAATTATTCATCTACAAGCAATCCAAAAGTATGAAAAAAAGCAAAGCTTATGAGCATACACCATATGTGCAATCAAAACTGAAATTCTTTTTTCTTGCCATGAAACTGACTGTCTTTTTATTTATCATTTGCCTGCATGCCTATTCAAATGTTTATACACAGGAGAAGATTGACATCTCTGTAAAAAATGTTGAACTGAAAAAACTTTTCAATATTATTCAAAGTAAAACCGCGTACCGGTTTTTATATTATGATGATTGCATCCCCAAAAATAAAAAGATAACTCTCGACATGACCGGTGCTCCGATCAGCCAAGTGTTGGATCAGGCATTAGTGAATACGTCGCTAAAATATAATATCATGGACCAACTGGTGGTAATATCGCCGGTTGCTGCTGATATCCGTGATATTATTATATCTGGAAAAGTTACTGACCAAAATGGAAACCCGCTTGGTGGCGCTTCCGTAACCCTGGAAGGAACTAAAATCGGAACTACAACCGATGCGCAAGGAAATTTTAATCTATCCGTTCCGGACCGGAAAGGCAATTTGCTAATTTCTTATGTAGGGTACGCGAATGCAGAAATAAATCTTGCTAACAGCAAATCCGTAATTAATGTCTCCTTAAAGTTAGGCTCCTCGACAGGTGCAGATGAAGTTGTGGTGGTGGGTTATGCGAAGCAGAAAAAAATCGACCTTACAGGTGCGGTCGATCAGGTAAGCGGCGAGCAAATACAAAATCGTCCCGTAGCAAACGTGTCCAGCGCCTTACAAGGGGTGATGGCTAACCTGAATGTGTACACAACAGGTGCAGGCGGCCAGCCCGATGCGACAAAAAGTATAAACATTCGCGGCTATACAGGTTTGGGAGATCTTGCCGGCCCGTTGATTTTAGTCGATGGGGTACCCGCCGATATAAATACCATTAGCCCGGATGATATAGAATCTATAACGATGTTGAAAGACATTGCTTCTTCAGCGATTTACGGGTCAAGGGCTCCAAACGGTGTATTGCTGATCGTTACGAAACATGGAAAAAAAGGCCAGCCGTTCCAGGTTTCCTATAGAAATAATTTTTCAGTGACCAACCCGATCAACAATTTGCAAATGATGAACTCCTATGATTTTGCAAATTTGTATAATGAAGCGGCCAAAAATTCCGGCTATGGTAACCCGCTTTTTTCTGCGACGAGAATAGCGCAGATACAACAATACATGAAAGACCCGTCCAGCGTTCCGGTGGTTTTGCCATCAGCAGATAGCAGCTCCTGGAATGCATATGGAACTGGCGTTGCCAATAATGACTGGTATAAAGTTTTCATGAAAAAAAATGTGTTAAGCCAGCAACATAATTTAAGCCTCGATGGAGGTAGCGAGAAAATAACCTATCACATCGGAACAGGTATACAAAATCAGAATGCCAATCTTAATTTTTTCAATGGCTATAAATACGGAACCTATAATTTCAGGGCGAATGTAAGGGCAGATGTCACAAAATGGATGGTCTTTGGTATAGAAACCTCGTTTGCGCAAACTAATGACAAGGTTCCTTACTCTGGCGATGTGGGGTACAATTGGTATTATGATATAGCAAGGTATTGGCCGATCCTTCCCGTATACGGGCCAAACGGAGGGCTTCTTAGCACGACCCAGGCGGCATTTATGGCAAGCAATAACCGGTACCAGGCTTTCCAGGCAAATGACAGTTGGATAAAAGGTAACCTCGATCTAAACCCCGCAAAGGGATGGATGATACACGGAGATTATGCCTATAATTTTTATAACAGGAATTTTACCGATTACCAGGGGCAATATTATCAATCTACCCCTAAAAATCCTCATTTATTATCAAACCGGGGCACGCCATATATAGCACGGGCAGCAAATTTTAATCATTATCACAGCTATAATATTTACACAAGCTATGAAAAGAACTTAGGCAATCATTATTTCAAGGTGCTTGTCGGCCAACAGGAAGAGTATCAGTATTATTCAAGTTTTTTGGCTTCCAACACGCTGTTATATGATCCCAATTTGCCTTCTTTGAATTTAACCTACGGTACGCCTCCGCAGGTAGGTGACAACGGAGCAGCATGGGCGACCTTCGGAACTTTTGGAAGGGTTAATTATAATTATAGAGAAAAATATCTTCTAGAATTTAATGGAAGATATATGGGCACTTCTTTGTTCCCAGAAAATACCCGATACGCATTCTTTAAATCCGCATCTGCTGCATGGAATATTTCCAGGGAAGGATTTTTCAGCCCGCTGAAAAGCACCATTAATAACCTGAAAATAAGGGCTTCTTACGGAGGCACCGGGGATATTTCTTATTTCTTAAACAATTACAATTACTATCCATACATTGCTAACCTCGGTGGAGCAACGCCTCGAAGTTCTAGCTGGTTATTTTCGGGGCCAACCACCGATTCCCGCCAGCCTATCGTTTATTCGCCCGGCCTGGTCAGCCCGACACTTACATGGGCCAAGCCATCAATGACGGATGTTGGAATAGATATTGATTTCCTGAATGATTTTGGATTAGTATTCGATTGGTATAACAAAACCATAAAGGAACTCTTTGGGCCACCGGCTACCTATCCTTCAACACTCGGCACGTCTGCGCCAAATGTGAATAATACTACAACACAAACAAAAGGTTTCGATCTCACCTTCAACTGGCACCATACCTATGGCAAACTTGGCTTGATGTTCAGGGCGACACTTTCGAATTATAAAGGAAAAGTAATCAAGTACACCGGAAACTCTTCAAATCTTCTTAGCAACTGGTACAACGGCGAAGAATTTGGTACGATCTGGGGATTAAAAACGGCGGGCAAGTTCAAGACACAAGCAGATATAAATGCAGCAGCAAGCCAGTCTTATATTCCAAATATTGGCTGGGCCCCCGGCGATATTCAATATGCTGACCTTAACAAGGATGGCAAGATAGATATTGGGCAGGCAACACTTCAGGATCATGGCGACCTGATGGTTATCGGCAATAGTACACCTCAATATCAATATGGAGTTACACTTGGGGCAAATTATAAAGGGCTTGATATTTCCATTTTCATGCAAGGCATAGCCGGTGGGCAATATTTCAATTACGGTAATGTTTTTTGGGGACTGGCCGGGTCAGACGAATACCATTCACCACCATTGAAAACCCTTGCAGACAGGTGGTCGGCCACAAACCCCAATGGATATTTCCCAAGGGTATTATTCAACAGCAGGCAAAACGAACAACCGCAATCAGGTTATATGCTCAGCCTTGCTTACTGGAGGCTTAAAAACCTTTCTTTAGGATATACTATACCAAAAGACCTGATCGCCCATTTACATTTTTCCAAAGCGAGATTTTATGTGAGCATAGACAATATGTTTACCATCGCACACGGGCTTAAACATTCTTTCATTGACCCGGAAGAGTTAACCCAATCAGATGGTAATGCGGCAACTCCCGGGCAGGTATATCCGCTAATACGGGCTGTTTCAGCCGGTGTGCAAATAACCATTCAATAGTTATATGAAAGGATATAAGCAATGGTCGGTCGCATAAAATTTTCAAATGGGCGCAACATGACCTATCATGATCAGATCAGTTTTAAAAATAAAAAATGAGCAAATGAAGCATATAAAATTTTATAGCATAATTATTCCCGGAATGTTATTGCTATTAGTAATGTCATGCAAAAAAAATAGTCTTTTAAATCAAACACCGCCAACGAGGTTAAATGACGCAGCGTATTGGGCAAACGTGTCTGACCTGCAATATTATGTCAACCAGTTCTACTCAGATGGCAATCTTTTCCCGTTGTATATCGAAGCGTTTAATTACGGGCCTTATCAAAATGACGATAACAGTGACAATACGGTTTCGAGAACATACAATACGAGAAATAATGGGTTAAACACCGTACAAGGAAGCGGAGGTTATGCTAATTGGTACCAGATTAGGAACGTAAATTATTTCCTGGCAAATTATTCCCGGGTATTTGCATCAGGGACAACATTGGCTAGTGCACAACCCTATATTGGAGAAGCCTATTTTTTTAGGGCAATGTATTATTTCCAGGCGCTAAAAAGTTTTGGCGCGTTGCCCTGGATCAACAAACCTTTAAATACGAGTGATAGCCTGCTCTTATATAGCTCACGGCTTCCGAGGAATATAATTGCAGATTCGATTGTTCAGGACTTAAACCTGGCTATCGCAAATCTTCCTTCAAAGTCATCAGCACAAAAAATGCGTTTATACAAAGAATATGCGCAAGCGTACAAAGCCCGTGTGTGCCTGTATGAAGGCACCTGGGAGAAATATCACGCGACGGACGTATTCGGTGTATCGGGCCAGCAGGGAAGCGATTTTCTCAAAATGGCCGCCGACGCTGCAGATTCAGTGATCAGTTCAGGTAAATTCAGTTTAGACAATCAAGGTTCTTATAGCGGCTACTGGAAATTATTCAATCAAACGGATTACTCCGGAAGTAAAGAAATCATTTTTTGGGCTGCGGAAAATTATGCCATCAATGGTGGTAATTCGTCACAAGGTACATACCAGGGTGGTTTAGGCAGCAGCACCGGCCTTTCAAAAAGTTTAGTGGATGATTACCTCTGCACAGATGGTAGCCCGATTGCGACCAGTTCTCTGTACAAAGGAGATGATTCGATCAGCCATGTAGTAGCGAACAGGGATCCACGGCTCCGGCAGACTGTACTAACATCCGGGGATACTATTGTTTTAAAAAACCCGGTGTATTCATTTTCGTATCCGGCACTCTTTTCAACAAGCCCTTGTACAACAGGATATCAATTGTATAAAGGGCTCAACACAGACCCGTCAACAAATCCCAGTTCAGGCCGCACAAGCCCGGTGCCGGGTATCATTTATATGCGTTATGCTGAAGTGCTTTTGACCTATGCCGAAGCTAAAGTAGAATTGGGCAATGGAACGATTTCACAAGCAGATGTAGATAAAAGTATTAATGTGCTGCGCGACCGTGTAGGAATGCCACATCTTATTGTAGCTAATATTTCAACAGATCCTAACTGGCTTTTTCCGAACCTATCAGCGGCGCTAAATGAAATTCGAAGGGAACGAAGGGTGGAACTCGCTTGTGAAGGATTCAGGTTCGATGATATATGCAGATGGGCCGCCGCAGGGACTTTGATTAAAGGAAAAATTCCCGTGGGTGCACAGATCGGACAATTTATGACTGTGGATTTTGGCTCAGGTGTGCATCCGATTGTTGGTACTAATATTTACGTTAATAGCGCTAATTATATATCGCCTTACGGAAACGTCCCCCAAATGGCCAGTGGCTATCAATTCAACCTGGGGCGTGATTATTTACTGCCTATCGATTTGCAGGATGCAACGCTGACCGGGCAACAAAATCCGGGCTGGCAATGATCCTACTTTCGTTTTTCTCTTAAAAATTGTTGCCAGCACAAACATGTTTGTCCTGGCAACAATTTTTATAAAATAAAATACATGGTTTCTGCATCGATGCTAAAAATATTTTTTAAATAAGTAAAAAATATAACTCTTCATACTGAAGAAATGGTATTGAAGAAAAGAAAAAGAATTTAGTAAAAAAAAGGAAAGATAAATTTGAAAAAACGTGAAATGTTTTTTTGTAAATAATTACGATTGCGTCGCATTTCCGAAAAGCATGCCTGCAATTGAAAACTATATTCTCCGTTTCCCATATGCCTGATCAGATCGAAATAGATTTTTTGGTTGAAAAAGTTGCGCTATTCAACGATCAGGATGCTTACAAAAAACTATTCTTTATTTTTTTTACCGATTTGAAAAAATTTTCTTTTTCATTTGTAAAATCAAATGACATTGCAGATGAAATCGTGTCTGATGTTTTTGTTAACCTGTGGAAGAACAGGATGCGCCTGCTCGAAATTGAAAGCCTGAAAGTATATTTATATGTTGCTGTTAAAAATCTTTCTATCCGGTATTTAAGCAGGAATGCAAATCATATTAATCTGATCTCCCTCGATGACCTTTCTGTAGAACTCCACACGGAAAATACCCGCATCAATCCTGAGGATATTTTCATTTCCTCCGAGATGGCTTCAGCAATACATTCAGCAATAGAGCGGCTGCCACCTCGTTGCAAAATTATTTACAAACTGATCCGCGAAGACGGATTGAGTTATAAGGAAGTTGCAAAGATCCTCCATATTTCCGTAAAAACGATCGACGCACAGTTGTGTATCGCCACAAAAAAAATCTGCCAATCTATAAATTTTATAAAACCCGTTAATAAGCGCCGCTAATTTTTTAAACCTCAGGATTTTTAGGGAATGTCTTTATAATATGGTTCTTATAAGTTGAATGCTTTCTCCAATTACCATTTGGGTTTGATAGTAATTCCATTTTAATTTATGAGATCAACGAAAGGATTTGTAAGCTTTAGTATTTTTTTATTTATCGCCATATCAACATTTGCACAAAAACCCCCAAATATCATATACATCCTTGCAGATGACCTGGGGTATGGTGATGTCAGTTGCCTGAATCCTCAATCAAAATTGCATACTGCCAATATCGATAACATCAGCGATAGTGGTATGCGGTTCACAGATGCGCATAGTAATTCAGCAGTATGCACGCCAACGCGCTATGGTATTCTCACTGGCAGATATGCCTGGCGTACGCGCCTTCAAAGCAGTGTATTGTTTGGTTATGATTCGATGTTGATCAAAGACGGACGAACAACAATAGCTTCATTATTAAAAGAGAGCGGTTATCACACTGCTTGCATCGGAAAATGGCATCTTGGCCTTGGATGGCAAAAAGATGCTTCGGGGAAAGTTGACTTTTCCAAACCAATTACAGATGGTCCATTACAAGTCGGGTTCGATTATTTCTACGGAATTTCTGCTTCGCTGGATATGCCTCCCTATTTTTATATCGAAAACCAAAAAATTACAGCAACCTCTATTGACAGCACTTCAGGCAACAGTGGTAAGGGATTTTGGAGAGCAGGCCCTGTAGGCAATGATTTCAGGCATGAGGAGGTACTTACAACAATGACCAATAAAGCAGTAGAATACATAAAGCGGGAATCAAATTCCGGAACTCCGTTTTTTCTATACCTGGCATTTCCTTCGCCCCACACACCGATTTTGCCAACAGCACCGTACCGCGGAAGTTCCAAAACAAATGCTTATGGAGATTTTGTGCTTATGACAGATGATATGGTTGGCAGAATTCTCAACGCAATAAAAGAAGCAGGGATTGATCAAAATACAATGATCATTTTTACCAGCGATAATGGCCCATCGCCTTCTGCGAATTTTAAAGAGCTGGCTGAAGTTGGGCATCATCCCAGTTATATTTATCGGGGCGCAAAGGCGGATATTTATGAGGGCGGCCACCGTATTCCTTTCATTGTTAAATGGCCCGGTCATGTCAAAGCAGGGAGCGTGTGTAACAGGACGATTTGCCTCACAGATTTTTTAGCAACTTCTTCAGATGTCGTTCATCGTCCATTGAAATATGATGAGGGTGAAGATAGCTACAGCTTAATGCCATTGTTGTTACAAAAAAATAATTACGGGCGTACAAGCGTCATTCATCATTCCATCGATGGAAATTTTTCTATTCGCACAAATCAATGGAAATTAATTTTTGCAAGAGGCTCTGGCGGATGGAGCGACCCAACAGAGGCTGTCGCGAAGAAAAAAAATCTGCCAAAGCTGCAATTGTACCGTTTGGATGATGATATTAAAGAAACAAAGAATGTTGCTTCAACGCATCCTGATGTAGTACGAACACTTTCCAGGCTAACCAAAGCAATTGTTGAGAATGGCAGATCAACAAAAGGCAGAAAACAAAAAAATGATGTCCGTGTAGATTATAAGAAAACAAAGGACAATGCAAAAGCAACTGCCGAGTAACTACGATTGAAATTTATTTCTGCGAAAATTTTTCTTCTGCTCCTACGGATGGAATCAACAACAAGCTTGCTCTAGGATTTCGTTTATACATAGTTGTTATGTAACTTCATATCCAAACGCTGATAAAGACGTTTGTTAATACTCTATCAATCCCTTCAGTCAAAAGGAATTTGTTCTTAGAAAAAACCAGACGTACCTCCATTGCGTATTTTATTCCATTGTTATTTCTTCCGTAACCGATGATGGTCAATATGGTTAGTACTACAAGCAGCATATACTCGTTACCGGGTGTCAATGCGATTAGCAAGGAGATTATTTTCGAAGTATTTGCCCGGGGGTTGACTCATGGTTGATGCCGCTGCTTACTCAAAAATAAAAAACTAAAAGTAGAAAGGCTAAAAATTAAAAGATAAGAATTGAAAATTGAAAGTGCCCGAAAGTTTTAGCCGAGCTAAAATCATAAATATTCAAAATCATACATCATGAAAAAGATCATCGCGATTATTGCAATGTTAATTTTTGTGTGCGTGTTGAAAGCACAACAAACTTTGTATCTCACCAAATCATTATCTAATGAATCAGTAAAAAATGTCGAAGCAAAAACTTCCGGAGGTGGTATTACTGTTTCTGGTGGATATACGCAGGATGCACGCATCGAGATATATATTTCAGGCAATGGACATGAGCTTTCGAAGGAAGAAATTCAATCGCGCCTGGATGAAAATTATGAACTCAAAGTGAGTGTTGAAAACAACAAGCTGATAGCAGTTGCAAAACAGAAACATAATAATATGAACTGGAAACGCTCGCTGAATATTGCTTTCAAAATTTATGTTCCGCAAAATGTTTCAACTGATCTCGGAACGAGTGGTGGAAGTATTTCGATCGGCAACCTCAATGGAACGCAGGATTTTCAGACGAGTGGTGGAAGCTTGACCGTTGAAAAACTTACCGGGAAAATTGTTGGCGGCACAAGTGGTGGAAGTATTCATGTGTCCGATTCAAAAGATGATATTGACCTGGAAACAAGCGGGGGAAGCATTGAAGCTTCGAATTGTTCGGGGAAGATCCGTTTGGGTACTTCAGGTGGCTCACTGCATCTGCAAGACCTGAAAGGTGATGTGAAAGCAACTACAAGCGGTGGTTCTGTAAATGGAAAAAATATCACTGGTCAACTGGTGACATCAACTTCTGGCGGTAATGTGCACTTGTATGATTTGTCTGCAAGCCTCGATGCGTCTACAAGCGGCGGCAATATTGATGTGGAGTTGAATGATGTGGGAAAATATATTAAGCTGAACAATTCCGGTGGCAATATTTCTTTGGTTATCCCGAAAGACAAAGGGTACGACCTGGACCTGCACGGAAAAATCCATACGAACTCGTTGAATAATTTCAGCGGCACAACAAAAGAAAAAGAATTGCACGGGAAAATAAACGGCGGCGGAATACCGGTTACTGCAGACGCAGGAGATGGGAAGATAACGTTGGGGTTTAAATAAATTAATAATTAGTAATTAAGAATTAATAATTCTGAAGCTTGAAGTGCATAACTAAAAGCTACTCCACAGAAATCGTAAATCCGAAATCGTAATTCGTAAATACACTATCATGTTAAGGAACTATTTCAAAACTGCTTTTAGAAACCTGTTGCGTAACAGGCAATTTACGTTTATCAATATTGCAGGGCTTGCAGTCGGCATTGCCGTTTTCCTTTTCATTGTGCAATATGTTGCGTTTGAGTGGAGCTTTAACCGCTTCAGTAAAAATTATGCGCAACTGTACAGGATGAATGTGCAGTACAAAGAAGGGAATACGGATTATTATTTGCCTCCCGGTTTTGGACCTGCAGCAAAGAGACAAATCCCTGCGATTGAAAATTATGTTAGGATTGCAGATGGAATTGCTTCAGGTGTATTAAACTATGAAGGAAAAAATGCTGCTGAGAATAAGACATTCCGTGAAAGCAATATTATTTATGTTGACGGCAATTTTTTAGATGTATTTTCTTTTCCGATAGTTACTGGGAGTAATTCTTTATCTGAGCCGAAAACACTGGCATTGTCAGAAACAATGAGCAAAAAAATATTCGGTACAACAGATGTGATCGGAAAAGAAATTAATGTGAGTAACCAGTTTGGGAATTCGATCTATGTTGTACGATCGGTGTATAGATTGCCTGCAGCATCAGATATAAAAGCAGATGTGTTGTTATCATTTCAAACATTGGAAACTGCAGCGAACAGAGATGGTAATGATTGGGCTGATCCGAATTCATTGCAGGCTGGTTTTGCAAATATCTATTTTCAACTGAAGAAGAATGCAAATGCGGCAGATGTAAATAATCAATTGACTTCCTTTATTCGATCTTCAAATGTGCAGATGAAAAATGACAATGTGATTTTACAACCTTTTAGTGAATTGCATATAGCCCCGCATTTTGATTATCCTTTGCAAACTTATGGCAGCTTATTATTGATTACTGTTTTTTTATCGATCGCAGTTTTGATTTTGTTAATAGCATGGGTGAATTATATCAACCTCTCTACAGCGCAGGCATTGAGCCGTGCGAAAGAAGTTGGTGTGCGGAAGGTACTCGGCGCAAACCGGTTGCAGCTGATGTTTCAGTATCTGTCTGAAACCTGCATACTTACTCTGTCAGCAGCGTTTATTGCTGTTGTGCTGGTAAATATTTTTCAAAACCTTTTTAATGAGTTTACAGGAAAAGATCTATCACTTTCTGTATTGAATAATGGTTGGTTTTGGGCGGCAAGTGCAATGTTGATCATTATCGGATCGCTGCTTTCCGGGAGCTTTGTTGCTTTTTCGCTTACATCATTTAAACCGGTAACAATATTGCGTGGCAAAATACAAGCGAAGATCCATGGCTTTTCGTTGCGCAAAGCATTGGTCGTTTTTCAATTTACTATCTCGATTGCATTCATCATTGCAACTGTTATATTGTATAAGCAACTACGTTTTATGCAAACAGAAAAATTGGGAATGAATTTGGATCAGTTGCTGGTGATCCAGGGCCCGACGGTTACGGTGAAAAACCAGGCAGAAAAAAATGTATCATTTAAGAATGCACTGGCGCAACTTCCGTTTGTAAAAAAATATGCAGCGAGCAATAATGTGCCGGGGATCGGGTATAATTTTTCTACTGAAAATATTACCAAACTAACAAACCCACAAAAAGGCGATGATCAGAAATCGTATTCCATGTTCATCGGCGATGACAATTTTTTTGATACCTATGGAATTCAGTTTCTGCAAGGCACTACATTCAGTAAACAGGATGTTGAACAAAGCTGGAACAAAGTGCAGAAAGTAATTATTAATGAAAAAGCAGCGAAGGAACTTGGGTTTGATGTAAAAGAAAACCTTGTAGGGCAAAAGATTTTTTGGGAAAAACCCTACGAGATCATTGGTGTGGTGAAAGATTATCATCATCTTTCTTTCCGCCAACCTATCATGCCCACGATCTATCTTGCTTCACGTTCCAGCGGATATTATACCATACAAACTGATACAAAGAATATGCAATCGAAGATCGCAGCAATTAAAGATATATACAACGGAATTTTCCCGGCTAACCCGTTTGATTATTTTTTTGCTGATGAAAAATATAACCAGCAATATCATGATGACCAGAAATTAGGGAATGTATTTGTTGCGTCTGCATGCATTGCCGTGTTGATCGCCTGTCTCGGTTTATTCGGGCTTGCAGCATTTATGGCAAGGCAACGTGTAAAAGAAATCGGGATACGGAAAGTGCTTGGTGCAAATGTGGGAAACATTACTGCATTATTATCGAAAGATTTTATTGTGCTTGTTTTGATTTCTATTGTAATTGCATCGCCGGTGGCGTGGTGGGCAATGAATAAATGGTTGCAGGATTTTGCATATCGCACAACAATAAGCTGGTGGGTTTTTGCACTTGCAGGATTTATTGCAGTATTGATTGCATTGTTTACGATCAGTTTTCAATCGATCAAAGCAGCGGTGGCGAACCCGGTGAAAAGTTTGAGGAGTGAGTGAAGAAAGTCATCAGTTATCAGTTTTCAGTCGGCAGCAGAGAAGTAAAATTGATAATGGATGATTGAAATGAAGGCAGATTGAAATAGTAATAATCAGGGGAATCAGAAAAATCAGGATAAAATCGTGGTTCAGACAGTTAAATTGACCACAGAGAAATCAGAGTTAGACCCAGAGTTGCACATAGCTTTGCTGTACAAGAGTGCGACGCAAGAATGCTGAATAGTAGTACTATCGTTGGTTACAAAAAATAAAAACTAAAATTAGAAAGGACTAAAAACTAACGGTGGAAATTGAAAGTTGAAAATGACGAGTTTAAAATATAAGAAACAAAGAATAATGAGTAAGTAGTTAGAAAGGGAAATCGGGCTTTAGAAATCGTAAATCCGAAATCGTAATTCGTAAATTATTCTGCTCTATAGCTACCACGCATGCTCAAATCGACTGTATCGAAAACGAACAGTTTATGTATCAAAAACGAACTAATTCGTATGTGTGATGCTTACAGAAGCCTGTAAATCATTTACATGGGCTTCCGGCATGTGATTTAGATTATTGTAGTGCCGGGCTGTTTAAAAAATGGACAGCCATGCAACAACAGGCTGCGTTTATTGACATTAGTTAGTAATATATTGCGCCTGAAAAATCAAACACAATGATCGAATTACAACACATTTCAAAATGGATCACCATCGGTGGCATCCGCACATTTATTTTAAAAGATATCAATTTAACTATTAAAGAAGGTGAATTTATTTCCATCATGGGCCCGTCGGGTTCAGGAAAATCAACGTTACTGAATATTCTCGGCATGCTTGACGAACAATCGGAAGGCGAATATTTTTTTATGGATAACCCGGTTCATACATTAAAAGAAAAGCAACGTTCGCAGTTATATAAACAATATATCGGTTTTGTTTTTCAGGCTTATCACCTGATCGATGAATTGACCGTGTATGAAAATATTGAAACGCCGCTGATCTATCAGAATATAAAATCTTCCGAGCGCCAGGCGATCGTTTCGGATACGCTTGACCGTTTTAATATTGTTGGCAAGAAAGATCTGTTCCCGACACAATTGTCGGGTGGCCAACAACAGCTTGTTGGTATTGCACGTGCATTGGTTGCAAAACCAAAATTATTACTCGCAGATGAGCCAACAGGAAATTTGAATTCGAAACAAGGGGAGGAGATCATGGAACTGTTCAGTGAGTTGAACAAGAAAGACGGGGTTACCATCATACAGGTTACACACTCGGAAAAGAACGCATCGTACGGTTCGCACATTATTAATTTATTGGACGGAAGAATAGATAACATCAATTAATTTTTCAATGGGGTCAATTATGCAAACGATAAAGGCAGTTTTGTTTTCAGGTATTGTTCTATTTGCAATATTACATTGCCAGGCGCAGGATACAGTTACAAATATCGGAAGTACACTTACTATTCAACAATGCGTGGATATTGCCATAAAAAATAATTTGCAGGTAAGGCAAAGTGAAATAACAATGCTGTTGAATGGTGTTGCGTTTAATCAATCGAAAGATAATTTGCTCCCGCAAATAAACGGAAACGCTTCCCAGGGCATAAACTTTGGGAGAAGTATTAACCCATATACCAACCAATATATTGATGAACAGATCAACACAGGGAATTACGGACTGAATGCAGGGCTTGTTTTATTCAATGGCCTGTCACTGCAAAGTGCCATCAAGCAAAACAGGTATGCGTATGAGGCAAGTAAACTGGATTGGCAACAGCAAAAAGACAATATCACGCTCAATGTTTTGCTTTCTTACCTGCAGGTACTCAGTTCGCAGGAATTGCTTGAAGTAAGCCGCAAACAAGCGGAAATAGATTCGAGCCAATTGAATCGGTTAATAAATATGAATAAAGAAGGAGCAGTTACGCCGCTTTCTAATTTATCTGACCTGCAAGGGCAGTATGCTGCAGATTTAGGAGGTATTGTAACGGCGGTAAATAACCTGGAAACAGCGAAGATCACCCTCTTTCAATATATGAACATCCGGTACAAGAAAGATGTGCAGTACGAAAAGATACCACTTGACCTTTTTGCCCCGGATGATAATACAAACTCAGATAGTATTTTTCAAACAGCATTGACTGTAATTCCTTCGATTAAATCGGTAGACCTGAAAGTAAAATCATATCAAAACTCAGTGAAATATTATCGCGGGCAATATTATCCTACATTATCAGTGTACGGAAGTTTAAGTTCAAATTATTCCAGTGCAGCTACTTCAACTATTTATGGTGCAAATGTACCGGTGGCTTCGGACAGTTATGTAACCGTTGGCGGAACAAATTACCCGGTGTTTGTGCAGCAACCAAGTTCAAGCACAACATCAAAGATTGCATTTTCAGATCAATTTAAAAATAACCGGTATACACAGGTTGGGTTGCAACTTTCTGTTCCGATATTAAATTATCTCCGTACACGAAATAATGTGAAGCAGGCAAAAATAAATTTGAAGAATGCGGAGATAACGGCAACATCTACCCGAAACCAATTGCAGCAAAATGTGGAGCAGGCATATCAAAACCAGCTTGCAGCATATGGACAGTATAGATCATACCAGGACCAATCGAAAGCTTACGGGGAATCCTTCCGTATAACAGAAATACGTTTTAATGAGGGCGTGATAACATCCGATGTGTATGTACTTGCAAAAAACAGGTTAGATCAGGCGAATGTTAATCTTATTGCTTCAAAATACAACTACATCTTCCGTTCAAAAATTTTGGATTATTATCGCGGAGCGTTGCGGTGGTAACGCGGTTTCGTAATGTTATAACCGGTTGTACATTGCTTCCCTTTGCGGACATTCAGATTTTAAATGCAGAATATGCTCACCAGGGCTTCTATCATTTTAGTGCATAATAATTGCCTTAGTCAGCATTCTCTTCATTTATCCATTCCAGTAAGGATGCTGAAATTTTTTCTACTTCTACCAGGAAACCATCATGGCCATACGCAGAATCAATTTCTTTTATCCTGGAATTGGGAATATGTTTTGCAAGGAAACGCAGTTCTTGCATCGGGCATAATATATCGCTGTTGATACCGATGATCAGTGTAGGTTGATTGATCTCTTGTAAAATCGTTTCTAATTTCTTTTTTCTTCCGCGGGCAAGATGATGGCTGTCCATTGCTTTGGTAAGCAGCCAGTAACTATATGCATAAAAGCGTTTCATCAATTTATCCCCCTGATGATTGATATAGGAGACGGCTTTATAGTTATCTATCTTTTCGCTGTCGTGGTCTGTTTGTTTTTCCACCAGAATTCCATAATTACGATAGGTAAGGATGCCAATAGCCCGGGCTGCTTTCAACCCGTTTTGTCCTGCAGTTTTTGAATGGTCTTTCCATGTGGAGTCTGCTTCGATCGCAAGCCGCTGTGAACTGTGAATGGCGATTCCCCAGGCGCTTTCCGTGGCAGAAGTTGCAGCTAAAAAAACCTTGCTGATCGCGGAAGGCTCAATCACGCACCATTCCAGCACCTGGTAGCCGCCCATGCTTCCGCCCATGAGAAGGTAAATATTTTCTATACCAAGATGTTTTCTTAATAAGATATGGGCATGCACCATATCCCGGATGGTGAGCATCGGGAAATCGCTGTAATAAGGTTGCCCGGTTTCAGGGTTGGTGCTTAACGGGCCTGTAGAACCATAACAAGAGCCTATAATATTTGCACAAACAATAAAATATCTTTCGGGGTCAATGATATAATCTTTCCCGATTAGGCCGGGCCACCATGTTACGGCATCAGAATTGGCAGTAAGCGCATGGCAAACCCACACAACATTATTTTTTGCGGCATTGAGCTTTCCGTAAGTATGATACGTGATGGTGATTTCCGGTAGTGTTTTTCCGCATTCCAGTTCAAAGGCATGCGGCCATGTAAAATGATGCATTGTCGCAGATTCTCTGTTTCAGGATGCAAAATAAGGGCTTGTATGAATTACATTTGCAAAAATCTTTTCTAATGATAACAATTGATGTTAAGCGGGTACATGGCGATTTTGGTTTTGAAGCCTCCGATGCCTACGGCCATAAGATAAAATTAGATACCAGCCCGGAAACCGGCGGTGAAGATTTTGGCGTACGCCCTATGCAATCTTTGCTCATGGGATTGGGCGGCTGCAGTGGCATTGATGTTGTTTCCATATTAAAGAAACAACGCCAGCAGGTTGATGGTTTCAATATGCATATTAGCGGCGAACGTGAACACGGCAAGGAGCCATCTTTATGGAAAACGGTTCATATCGTTTTCTCATTGAAAGGAAATATTGACCCGGAAAAGGCCAAACGCGCCTGTGAACTTTCTATAGATAAATATTGTTCTGTAGCTGCAACATTACGTGCTGCCGGAGCAAACATTACCTGGGAAGTGGTAGTGGAGTGAGATGACAGATGATAGTTGGCAGATGACAGACTGAATTTTATGATCGATTATAAAATTTCAGGTCCTTCTATGAACTATCAACTATCAACTATGATCAATGAACTTTAAAATAATAAACACTATTACATTCTCACTCCGACCACCGATAACTGACGACTGCTGACTAAATCGTACATCTAACATCGTAATTCGTAAATATTCACTCATGCATCCAACAACAAAAGCAATCCGTATCCGCAGCGAGCAGACCAACGAAATGGAACATTCTTCCCCATTATATCTAACCAGCAGTTTTACGTTTGATAATGCTGAAGAAATGCGTGCAGCTTTCGCAGACGAAACAAATGATAATATCTATAGCCGTTTCAGTAACCCGACCGTTCAGGAATTTACTGACAGGATGTGCGCCCTCGAAGGCGCTGAAAGCGGCTATGCCACTGCATCAGGGATGAGCGCTGTGTTTGCATCGTTCATGACTTTTTTGAAAAAAGGCGATCATCTTATTTCATGCAATGCTATTTTCGGAAGCACGCATACCATCATCACAAAATATCTTCCGAAATACGGCATTGAATTTACGTATGTGCCGGCCGGCAAGCCTGAAGAATGGAAAAATGCAATCAGGCCTAATACCAAAATGATCTACATTGAAACGCCGACTAATCCCGGCCTCGAAATCATTGATCTTGAATTTGCGGGTAGTCTTGCCCGTGAGTATAACTTAATTTTGAATGTAGATAATTGTTTCGCGACCCCGGTCAATCAAACACCTATTCAGTATGGAGCGGATATTGTATTACATTCCGCTACAAAATGGTTAGATGGCCAGGGGCGTGTGCTGGGTGGGGTAGTGGTAGGTAAAAAAGCACTGATACACGAAATTTATTTATTCTGCCGAAGTTCAGGCCCGGCGCTTTCTCCGTTCAATGCTTGGATATTAAGCAGAAGCCTTGAAACACTGGATGTTCGTATGGAACGCCATTCATCTAACGCATTATATATAGCACAGCAATTGGAAAACCACCCGAAGATTTCATGGTTGAAATATCCATATCTCAAAAGCCACCCGCAACATGCAATTGCCATCAAACAAATGAAAAACGGTGGCGCTATTATTTGTTTTGATTTGAAAGGTGGATTGGAAAGCGGAAGAAAATTTTTGAACAACCTTAAAATGCTTTCATTAACTGCAAATCTCGGCGATACAAGAAGTATCGCATCTCACCCCGCGAGCACAACACACGCAAAACTTACCGACGAAGAACGTGCAGCCGTTAATATAACGCCGGGGCTTATACGCATTTCCGTAGGCCTCGAACACCGCGATGATATCCTGAACGACATTTTGCAAACACTGGAAAAGTGTTAGAAATCGGTCGTCAGTTGTCGGAGTGAAAGTGTAATATTGTTGATTGTTTAAAAAGTTTATGGATCATAGTTGATAGTTCATAGAACGGCGTGAGATTTTATTATCAATCATAAAATTCAGTCTGTCATCTGTTAATTATAATCTGTCATCGATTTCAATTCCTCAACCTGTAGAATTTTTGCAACAATAAAAATCCCATCATTTCTTCTCTCAATTTCTAACTCCATCATTTTAAAAGTGTTAATCGGTTAAAGAATTTCTGGAATCATTTTTATATAGATAATCAAAGTTGTTCGAAAATATTTTGATGATGGTTGTAGTATGTACAATTTGTAAGCTTAAAATTATGATCAACTTAAATTTTTAGTCTGTCATCGGTCAACTACCAACAATCATCTTAACTTAACTCGCATGAATATGAAAAAGATCATCACATTGGTAATTGCAGGTTTTGTTTCGCTCTCTGTTTTTGCGCAAAACGATTTGGTTCCACGCATCGGCTTGAAAGGCGGGCTAAATATCGCGACCATCATCAAAACAAATGATAATAGTTTTTCTTCTAAAGCATTATTCGGTTTTAATGGCGGCGCGGTGTTGCAATTGCCTCTCACAAAATATATTGCCATTCAGCCGGAAGTTTTGTTCTCGCAGAAAGGATATCATGCAACAGGCTCATCCATTCTCGGCGATTATGATTACAGGCGTTACCTGAATTTTTTAGACATCCCTTTGCTATTGCGCATTAATGCATCAAAAGATATCGGAATTGTTGTAGGCCCGCAGTATTCTTATCTGCTTTCCACGCACACAAAATTCAAATCCGGCGATGCAACATACGAGCAGGATGTGAATAATGATAATGATAACATCACAAAAAATATTTTCGGTGGTGTTGTAGGCCTGGATATTAACCTCGATAGGAATGTATACATATACGGCCGGTACTCTATAGATTTCAAAAGCAATAATGGTGACGGAACATCCACCACTCCCGAATACAAAAACCAGGTTTTCCAGTTTGGTTTAGGGGTACTGTTATAAACGAATTTTTCCGTTAGCGTTAAGCAGGTCTTATACGTGAAGTTATTGGTAATCTCATTCAGGGTAAAACAGAGATACACTAACAGGGTTCTGGTGTTGAACAAAAAGCCTTTCAAATAAAGAAAGGCTTTTTTGTTACAATTATAGAACTATGATTTTTTTTGATTTGTTACGAACTATAAAAAATCATAGCTGTCATTTAATCACAAAAATCATAGTTTTAATACCAGCATCAGTAACTCCGGTTAAATATCGTTGCGTCGCAATCCGTTCGTCGGTTGTGCTACTATTAAACGAGAGCTTAATAATTTGCAAGTTTTCTTTCACGTAAAGACAGAAAGTTATTAAAAACTGTAAAAGCCATTTTCGCCTTGGCGTTTTTTGCGACAAAATATCTTTCCAAAAACTGAAGTGCTGAACTTTTGTAACTTCATGATGAACAAATTTTTCCAAAAATGAAAATCATTACATGGAACTGTAATATGGCGTTTCGGAAAAAAATGAACCTGGTGCTTACGCACAAACCCGATATTTTAGTTGTGCCCGAATGTGAACATATAAGCAAATTTAAATTCGATACAAAAACTCCTGAACCAAGTGATATGCTTTGGTTCGGCGATAATCAAAACAAAGGATTGGGAATATTCTCCTATGGAAATTATAAACTTAAACTGCGGCGCAATCATAACCCGGAATTAAAATTGATCATTCCTGTTTCCGTTAGTAATGACGAATTCAATCTCACATTATTTGCAATCTGGGCTAATAATCCTGCAGATCCCGACGGACAATATGTTGAACAGGTCTGGAAAGCCATCAAACATTACAATCGATATTTAACGGATCAAAAAACTATTCTTATCGGCGATTTTAATAGCAATACCATCTGGGATAGAAAATACCGCGAAGGAAATCATTCAAATGTTGTAAAAAAATTAGAGAAGAAAGGGATAATAAGTTCCTATCATTTTTATCATAAACAAATTCAGGGCAAAGAACAGCATCCTACATTTTATCTGTACAAGCATAAAGACAAACCATATCATCTTGATTATTGTTTTGTTTCAAGCGATATTGCTGAAAAAATCGAAGCAGTAGAGATCGGCGAACATGAATATTGGATGAAATACAGCGACCATGTTCCGTTGAGTATGACTTTTAGAAATTGATAAAATTGAAATAAGTTACATGAAAGAAGCTTTAACAACACCGCGATTAGTAATTGAGGCATTACATGTAAGTGACGCAGGATTTATAAAACAGCTATTAAACACAGAAGGATGGCTGCAAAATATCGGTAACCGGAATATCAATACAATAAAAGATGCTGAAGCATATATCCAAAAAATCCTCGGCAACAAAAATTATAATTACCATATTGTACGGTTAAAAGAAAATTATAGCCCAATCGGGGTTGTCACTTTTATTAAAAGGGAAAATCATCAATACCCGGATATAGGTTTCGCATTTTTGCCGGAATACTCAGGAAAAGGATATGCGTATGAAGCTTCAAAAATTTTCCTGGATAATTTGCTTAAAGAACAAAATTGCGAAAACATTATTGCAATAACTTTAAGAACAAATGCTAAGTCGGTCAGGCTTCTGGAAAAATTAGGATTGAAATTTAACAAGACGTTCAAAGAAAATGGTGAACATTTGCTCCTGTATTCTTTGTCCGATCTTGATAAATAATTTCTTCGGGTAACTAAAATAACCAACTATGAATTGCTGCAAAACACAAACCCTCATTTTAATTTTCGGTATTCTCGGTACTACACTTTGTATTGCACAGCAGCCGGTTTCTTTATTGCCTGCAATTGAAAGGCAATTCAACAAAATCGAGAGCGATATCCTCACAACTGCACAAGCAATGCCGGAAGACAAATTTAATTTTACACCGGAATCTCTTGATATAAAAAACAGCGACTTCAAAGGTGTGCGCACATTTGCGGGACAAATAATACACCTGGCCACCGACAATATTTTTATATGGAGCGCAATTACCGGCGACTCTGTACGTGCAGACATTGAAGATGTGAACGGCCCGAAAAATATCAAAACAAAAAATGATGTTATTGAATATTTGAAAAGTTCATTTGCAGTAGGCAGAAAAGCAATTGCCACATTGACCAATCAAAATGCAATGGACATGATTCAGTTCAGGTGGCGGAAATTAGCAAGGCTTGATCTTGCATTTTATGCACTTACACATGAAAACGAACATTACGGCCAAATGGTAGTGTACCTGCGGATGTGTGGCATTGTTCCGCCACCTACAATAAGCGAAAAATAATTTTCATCCTAAAAAAATAGAGCTATGGCAAAAGAATTCATGTTATATATCCGCAATGCGGGTGATGCAAAAGCTGCTTTATCAGCTGACGAGCATTTGAAATTTATTAAACAATGTGAAGTGTACATCGGGCAATTGAAATCGCAAAATAAACTTATCGCAGCACAGCCCATTGTTCGCGAAGGTTGTATCATTTCTAAAAGCGGTGATGCATGGAACAATATACCGATCGACCCAAATAAACAAGTACAGGTTGGGTATTATCACATCTTTGCAAATGATATTAACGAAGCTATTGAGATCGCAAAACAAAACCCTGAATTTGCTTTTGTGCCTTCAGCAACAATAGAAGTGAGGCCGGTTAAAACAAAAGAAACACAAACTAATTTTATATATCCGAAATAACAGGAAACGCCGAAGCTGAATAACTCTTCAATATTTATTATACATAACTGCAATGATCTATCTCACACAACTGATCTATATAAAAGAAGGGCAGGAAAAAGTTTTCGACCAGTTTGAAGATATTGCCATGCCGCTGATCAAAAAATACAATGGGAAACTTCTGCTGCGCATCAGGCCTGATGAAAACTCTTTTATTGAAAATAATATGGAGAAACCGTATGAGTTACATTTGGTTGAATTCCCGGGCCCGGATGATTTCCGGAGTTTTATGCATGATGAAGAACGAAAGCGTTTCCTGTATTTAAAGGAACAAGCTATCAGATCTTCCATAATTATTCAAGGCACAAAATTGTAATTTTAAGAGAGAATTTTCTTTATTAAACAATATACCAAATCATGCAGGAGATTACTTCTGTCAATATCATGCAAAAATTTTCATTGTTTGAAAAACAATGGACGCCACATATTATCGGTGAATTAAACGGACAATATGTTAAGCTCTGTAAACTGAAAGATGAATTTGTATGGCACAGCCATGAAAACGAAGATGAATTGTTCATGGTATTCAAAGGAACATTGCTAATGGATTTTCGCGATGGCAGAACAGTTGAAGTTAAAGAAGGCGAAATTTTGATTGTTCCAAAAGGTGTTGAACACCGGCCGCACACAAACGGCGAAATTGTTTTTAACCTTTTGTTTGAACCCAAACAAACCTTGCATACCGGCAATGTGGAAACTGAAATGACCGTAAAAGAACTGGATTGGATATGAAATTAATTGCTGAAATATTTACCGCCATCGTTGCTATCGAACATTTATATTTTCTATGGTTAGAAATGTTCGCCTGGGAAACCGCAGGCAAAAAAGTGTTTAAAGGAAGTATGCCTGCAGAATTATTCAAACCAACAAAAACATTGGCAGCAAACCAGGGTTTGTACAATGGCTTTTTGGCCGCAGGGCTTTTGTGGACATTTCTCATCATGGATAACGCATGGAAACATAATGTGGCTTTTTTCTTTTTAAGTTGTGTGGTCATTGCCGGTATTTACGGTGCTATTTCTGCCAGCAGAAAAATATTTTTTGTGCAGGCGCTTCCCGCGATAATTGCTCTGTTGTGCTGGCTGTTTGATTCTGTATAATATTTCGTAAGTTCACTGCTTCGTTAAATATTCATTCATGAAACAGTTTCTTGCCTGCGTTTTCTTATTAACTACCGTTTACGGGTTTTCACAACAACATAAGATCGATATTGATATCAGCAGTTTTACCAAGCCTGCAGAGAACCCGATTATAAAAGCAGATTCTTCTTACACATTCATTGATCCTTTTAAAAATGGAATTGTAAGATGGCAACGAGCAGATGTATTTAACCCTGCTGCAATCGTAAAAAACAATAAAGTATATCTGTTATTACGTTGTGAGGATAATCCTGCTGCTGCTATTGGCGGCCGTACCTCACGTATAGGTATAGCCGAAAGTGAAGACGGTATTCATTTTAAAAAATTTCCTGAACCGGTTTTGTTCCCACGCAAAGATGGATTTGAAAAATTTGATTATCCCGGCGGATGTGAAGATCCTCGTGTTGTAGAAAGTGAAGAAGGTACTTATGTTGTTGTGTACACGGCATGGAATGGCAAAGTAGCAAGATTGTCTGTCGCACTTTCCAAAGACCTTTTTCACTGGCAGAAAAAAGGGCCGGCATTTGCAAAAGCAAACAAAGGAAAATTTACAGAGATATGGACGAAGTCTGGTTCTATCATTACCAAAATGCAAAACAATAAAATTGTTGCAGCAAAAATAAATGGTAAATACTGGATGTACTGGGGAGAACATTTCATCAATCTTGCATGGTCTGAAAATTTGTACGATTGGTATCCGTTAGTAGATGAAAAAGAGGAACTGAAAAAAATTGTAGAAACACGTCCGCATCAATTCGATAGCGACCTTACCGAATGTGGACCGCCTGCGATCATTACTTCACGCGGCATTGAATTATTTTACAATGGGAAAAACGCAACTGATGGAAATGCTGACCCATCTTTACCCAAAGGAATGTATTCTGTAGGTTATGCGATATTTGATCCCAATGACCCGTCCAAAGTTATTGGCCGCTCTGATTCCTGTTTTTTAAAGCCGACATTGCCACATGAAATAAGAGGCCAGTATACCGCAGGCACTACATTTTCTGAAGGTCTTGTATTTTTCAAAAACAAATGGTTCCTCTATTATGGAACGGCAGATTCTTTTGTAGGGGTTGCTGTTGCTGATCCGAAATAATTTTAAAAAATAATTAATGGAACTCATACCTTTTCAAACGATCAACTGGGAAAAAATTGAACAAACACAACACAAGGGCGAAGAAGGAACTGCGTTTTGGAAAACAGTTCAATATGATGGATTAAGGATACGCCTTGTAGAATATTCTGCAGGATATATTGCTGATCATTGGTGCAGTAAAGGGCATATTGTACATTGCCTGGAAGGAGAATTTACAAGCGAGTTATCAAATGAAGAAAAATTTATTCTTACCAAAGGAATGAGCTATGTAGTATCGGATAAGTTGAGCTCTCACAGATCCGTTACAACAAAAGGAGTGAAGCTGCTGATCATTGACGGTGATTTCTTGCGCAATGATCTTTGAATTATAAAAGAAAATTTTATTTCTGATCATTATCAATACATTTAATATTCCAAATTTTGCCGGTATGAAAAATCGTTTTCTTGTTTCACTATTCTCCTCTTTTATTTTTTTTGTCAGTTGCAATAATCAAACCACAGAAACAAAATCTTCTTCATCAAATAGGGATACAGCGATTGGCAAGATTGAAATTTACGACACAAGCGCAGTAAAACTGATCGATACCAATGCAACAGTAGAAGTTATTGGAAGAAATTATAAATGGAGCGAAGGGCCGGCGTGGGTAGCATCAAAACAAATGCTTTTATTTTCCGATGTTCGTGCCAACACCATTTTTCAATGGCACGGAAAAGATACACCGGTAGTGTATCTCACTCCATCCGGTTATACAGATACGGCAGTTCGCAATGGGGAAAACGGATCAAATGGATTAACACTTGATAAGCAGGGAAGATTATTACTTTGTCAATCAGGCAACAGACAGGTGGTAAGAATGGATGCACCGCTCGATTCTCCAAAACCATTATTCACGGTGCTTTCAGCGAATTATCATGGAAAGAAATTTAACAGCCCAAATGATCTTGTTGCAGATAGCAAAGGAAATATTTATTTCACTGATCCGATCTATGGTTTACCAAAGTATGGTGAAGACCCAACACGCGAAATACATTTCGAAGGTGTATATAAAATTGGTGGTGACGGAAAAACAACGTTGTTGATCGATTCCATTTCCAATCCGAATGGCATTGCACTTTCGTTGGATGAAAAAGTTTTATATCTCGGAAGTACAGGAGATAAACATCCGGGTTGGTACAAATATCAATTGGATGCAAACGGTAATATTACAAGCGGGGGGCTTTTTTTAGAAGCTGCATCTTTGCAGAAGAATGCTAAGATAAAACAAGGTGGTGATGGGTTCAAGTTGGATAAATTCGGAAACCTTTTTGTGTCGGGACCGGATGGAATAAATATTCTTTCTCCGGAAGGAAAATTACTGGGATTGATCCGCGTCTATGATCATCCTACATCCAACTGTGCATTCAACGAAACAAAAGATGTATTGTATATTACTGCGGATGATAAAGTGCTTCGTGTAAAACTCAGATAATTTATTCTTCATTCATATTACCAGTACAAAAAACTAAAGATGAAAAAAACAACTTTCGTTTGTGTTTGCATGATGTCGGTAACGATGTGTTTATATGCGCAACAAGAACGTCCTGTGTGGACGAAAGAACATGCCAATGCATGGTACAAAAAACAACCGTGGTTGCGTGGCAGCGATTTTATTACAAGCACAGCAATTAACCAGTTAGAAATGTGGCAGGCAGAAACATTTGACGCTGCATCAATAGATAAAGAATTAGGATATGCAGAGTCGATAGGATTGAATTGCATGCGGGTGTTCCTGCATCATCTTGCATGGCAACAAGACCCCGCAGGGTTTAAACAACGTGTAAAAAAATATTTAGACATCGCAGGCAAACATCATGTTGAAACGATTTTTGTTTTCTTTGATGATTGCTGGAACGAGAGTTATCATACAGGAAAACAGCCGGATCCAAAACCGGGTATTCATAATTCAGGCTGGTTGCGTGACCCTGGAAAATTATTATACGATGATCCTGCTCTTGTTACTGTTTTGGAAAAATATGTGAAGGATGTGCTCACTACTTTTAAAAATGATAAACGTATTGTGATGTGGGATTTATATAATGAGCCGGGAAATTCGGATTATGGAATGAAGAGCCTGCCATTGCTGGAAAAAATATTTCATTGGGGAAGGCAAATAAACCCGTCTCAGCCGTTAACAGCAGGCGTGTGGAGCGATTATAAAGAACTAAATGCATTTCAATTGAAAAATTCTGATGTGATCTCTTATCACAATTATGAAGATGAAAAAAAACATCAGGTTGAAATTGATTCATTAAAAAAATTTGGAAAGCCATTGATATGCACTGAGTATATGGCACGGTTGCGCAACAGTACATTTTTTAATATTATGCCGATATTGAAAGCGCAAAAAATTGCGGCAATTAACTGGGGGCTTGTTTCTGGTAAAACAAATACCATATATGCGTGGGATACGCCAATGCCTGACGGTTCGGAACCCAAAGTTTGGTTTCATGATATTTTCCGAAAAGACGGAACGCCGTACAAAAAAGAGGAAACAGATTTTATTAAAAATCTAACGATGGGTACTTCCGGTAAATAAACTATTCTCATTTTTAAATTGATAAAATATGCACTTCGGTTATTTACGCTCAACGATTTTCTTATGTGCTGCAACATTTGCACTAAGCTGCAAAAACAGTTCAGAAAAAAAGGAAACAGAAAATTCAACACACGATAGTACTGCTGTAACAATTCAGTTGCCTTCTGCTGCTGCATTTCAAACAATGATTGATGGCAAACAGGTAAATCTTTTTGTGTTGAAAAATAAAAACAACATGCAGGCCGCTATAACCAATTATGGCGGAAGAATTGTGAGCCTGCTCGTGCCTGATAAAAACGGAAAACTCACCGATGTTGTAGTTGGCTTTGATAGCGTTAGTCAATATGAAAATTCAACGGAACCTTATTTCGGTGCAACGATCGGCAGGTATGGCAACCGTATTGCGAAAGGGAAATTTAAGTTGGATGGAAAAGAATATTCACTATTCACTAATAATGGCCCGAATACATTGCATGGAGGAAAAAAAGGATTTCAGGCCGTGGTGTGGGATGCGAAACAAAACGGCGATTCTTCTCTTGAACTATCATATCTATCAAAAGATGGCGAAGAAAATTTTCCGGGAAACCTCACGGCAAAAGTTACCTACACATTAACTGATAACAACGAATTAAAAATAGATTATTACGCAACTACCGATAAGAAAACTGTTGTGAATTTAACCAATCACGCATTCTTCAACCTCAACGGACAGGGTAGTGGAACGATCAACGATCATTTGTTAATGATCAATGCAGATAGCTACACACCTGTTGATTCAACATTGATACCAATGGGAAAAATTGAACAGGTTGCCGGTACCCCGTTGGATTTCCGCCAACCAGTTCGTATAGGCATGAACGTAAGCGCAGATAACATACAGTTGAAAAACGGAAGCGGCTACGACCATAATTTTGTATTAAACCCAAACAAGGGAAGCGGATTGAATTTTGCTGCTGACGTTGTCGGCGATAAATCCGGAATTGAAATGAAAGTATTTACAGACCAGCCGGGCTTGCAATTTTATGGAGGCAATTTTATGAAGTCGAAAAATACGATAAAAGGCGGGGCGAAAGATGACTATCGCACAGCCTTCTGCTTGGAGACACAGCATTTTCCTGATGCGCCAAACCACCCGAATTTCGCAAGCACTGTACTTGAGCCGGGAAAAATTTACAAGACAAGTTCTGTCTACAGTTTCTCAACAAAAAAATAACTTTCTACAATCTGGCTCTACATTTGATGTACTATCAAAAACTAATATCATGAAAAAGATATTCCCTTTAATGGTTTCATCGGTTCTTATTATTTTTTTGTGCAATGTGGCGAATGCACAGCATCAATTGATAAAATTGTGGCAAACGGATTCTGCATTGAAAGTCCCGGAATCTGCGTTGTTCAACGCTGCGAATAATTTTTTATATGAGTCGAATATTGACGGCGACCCATGGGCAAAAGATGGCAAAGGTTCTATCGGAAAAGTAGGTCTTGATGGAAGGATCATCAAAGTAGATTGGGTGAGTGGGTTGAATGCGCCGAAAGGAATGGGTTTGCATAAAAATAAATTGTATGCTGCAGATGTTGATAATGTAGTGGTGATTGATGTTGCAAAAGAAGCGATCAGCAACCGCATACCTGTTGAAGGCGCAAGCGGGCTCAATGATATTTCTGTAGATGCTAACGGTATCGTATATGTTACAGATTCCCGGATCGGAAAATTGTACCGTATCGAAAATGATAAAGCAAGTTTATATGCTGATAATCTCAACGGCATCAATGGCGTGCTTTGTGTCGGGAAAGATGTGTACGTGGTGGTGAGCGGATCGTTGCTAAAAATTTCTCCGGATAAAAAGATCACGAAAATTGCAAGTGGTATGGAACCTGCTACAGACGGCCTTGAGCAAATAAGTGATACAGAATTTTTAGTGTCTGTCTGGAACGGAATTATTTATTATGTGAATGTAAATGGCACTGTTGAAAAACTACTCGATACACGCGATCAAAAAAGTAATACTGCCGATATCGGTTACGATGCGAAAAAGAAGATTGTATACGTGCCGACTTTTTTTAGAAATAGTATAGCGGCGTACCAGTTGAAATAGTAAGTATGAGCTATGAGTTATGAAGTATGAGCTCGCATAAACAGCAACTTACTTCATAGCTCATACTTCATACCTCATACTTACTATTTCATTGGCCAGATCCGTGCAGCCCAACCGCCGCCACTTGCTAACTGAATGTTGATCTTATCTCCTGAACTGATTTTGATAATTTCTTTTTTGTAATCAGTTGCCTGCCGGTTTGCATTTATGCCATCTTTAAAAATTTCTGCTGTATAATTTCCCGGAGGAAGAAATGAAAAATCAAGCGTGAGTTCATGCGTATCCCAATTACTCATTGCACCGACAAACCATGTGTCATTTTTCCTTCGTGCAACGGCAACATACTCTCCAACTTTTCCATCAAGCGGAAATGTTTCATCAAACGTTGTTGGGATTTTTGTTATGAAATCAGTGCACTCCTGCTCTTGCATATATGTTGTAGGATTATCTGCGAGCATTTGTAACGGTGCATAAAAAACAATATACTCCGCGAGTTGCTGGCAACGTGTTCCCTGGCTCATCGGGTTTTCATCAACAGGACGATAACTAGATTTATTTGCGTTGCGCATAGCGCCTGGCGTATAATCCATCGGACCGGCGAGCATACGGATGAATGGAATACTTGTTGTATATCTCGGCTGGTCTTCCACTGCCCATTTAAAATTTTCCAATCCTTTCACGCCTTCATAACCGATCACATTTGGGTATGTGCGTTGCAATCCTGTTGGTTTATAAATGCCGTGAAAATCCACCATCAGTTTATTATCGGCGGCATGTTTTGCAATTTCATAGGTAGATGCAACAACAACCTGGTCATCGCGGTCGAAGAAATCAATTTTAAAACCTTTGATGCCCATTGAAGCGTAATGCGGGAATATGGTATCCATCTGATGTGAGACTGCATACCATGTTGCCCATAGTATCACGCCTACATTTTTTTGTTTGCCATGATCGATGATCTCCTGCAGGTTGATCTCGGGGTTTACTTTCAGCAGGTCCCAATCATTCGACCAGCCTTCATCCATAACGATATAAGGGATTTTATTTGCAGCAGCGAAATCAATATAATATTTATACGTGTTGGTGTTAATGCCTGCATGAAAATCCACATGCGAAATATTCCAGTTGTTCCACCAATCCCACGAAACCAAACCGGGTTTCACCCATGAAAAATCGGTAAGCCTCGGAACTGATGCTAATTTTTGAACAATATCACAATTCAGTAAGTCTTTATCCTGATCGCTGATCACCACAACACGCCACGGAAAATTTCTTGTGCCATTTGTTGTAGCAATATAATCTGCACGCTCTGTAGGAATATAATTGATGCCATGCAAATGCGCTTTTGTCGGATAAGGTGCATATACTCCGTTAAAACCTTTTTCCGTTTGATTTAACCCGAGGTACATTCCCGGATAATCTTCAAGATCTGCTTCAAGGATTGCTGCTTTTTTATTTTGCCCGGCATCAACTAATACCGGAAGAAATGCAAGTGAATCCTTAGGCAATTCTGAAAGATGTATTTCATGGTACAAAGCTTCGAATGATGAATTGAAATTTTGCTTATCGCGGTAATCCGATTGAATGGGGATGAATGCTTTATCATCATCAGCAAAATTGAAATTGGCTTCTTCATTTTTTATAATGATTTTTTCTTTTTTCCTGGTGGTGAAACGATATGCAACAGCATCATTATATACCCGGAAAATTATCCCGAAATCATTTTTAAAATTTATAGTGAGCTGGTTGTACTCATCATGAATAATAGACTTGATATAATTTATTGGATTGATGATGTTAGAAATTTTTTCTGTTTTGGAAGAAACAATTTTTGCATGGTCACCTAATGTTTCAGTTTGTAATTGCAGGGAAAGTGTTGAAGGGATAATGATCTGTTGCCCCTTTTGTTGCACCGACCACTGGATTTTATCTGCAATTTCAACATGCAATTTGATATTGCCATCCAATGATGTTACATCGAAAGATTTTAATTTTTGTGCAGCGATTGTTGAACAGAGAAAAAAACAAAAAAAAATAAAGGGCAAATATTTCATATGCGTCGTTTTAAAATATTGGTATGAATGAAGGGAAACAATGATATAGTGTATGATTTTACGAGAAGTAAATGTAACCCGAATTTTTTACGCAAACGTTGCCGGAATTGAGAATAATTTCACGCAAATGGGCAACGAGATGCAAAGGTATGCCATGTCTTAACAACCGATAAAATGCATCGACATGCTACAGACATGGCATACCTGATTTCGCACTGTTCTCTTTGCAAAGCTATACCTCTGCATGAAACCAAATTAAAAACGAAGATTTAATTTTCGAATAAAAAATCTTCTGTATCTTTTCTTTCTTCAACTCATTTTCATGAAACATACTCTGGGTAGATTGTTATTATGCTTTTTATTCACTTCTGTTTTTCTTACTAAAACATTTTCGCAAAATAGTGTTGGCATTTTTGATGATCATGGCGACATCGGTGCAAACGTAATGCCCGGTTCTGCTACATACATTCCGCACACAAACCAGTATGTGATTTCCGGTGCAGGATATAATATCTGGGGAGATCACGATGAATTTCAATTTGCATGGAAAAAAATGAAAGGTGATTTTATTTTATATACACGTGCTGAATTTTTAGGGGGCTGGGTGGATTATCATCGTAAAATCGGTTGGATGGTACGGAAAACACTTGATGGAAATTCGCCGCACGTAAATGCAGTTGTGCATGGCGACGGGTTAACATCACTTCAATTCAGAAGAACCGCTGGCGCACAAACCGAAGAACATAAATTCAAATTGACGAAAGCAAATATCCTGCAGTTGGAAAGAAAAGGCAACATGTATATTATGCGTGCAGCAATTTATGGCGAGCCTTTTCAAACAGATACTATTCCCGGAATTGATTTGGGTGATGATGTGTACATTGGCCTTTTTGTTGGTTCACATAATGCAGACGTTATGGAAACAGGTGTATTCAGCAATGTTAGCATTACAATTCCATTGAAAGGAGAATCTGACGGCAATACACAAATGACACTCGGAAGTAATCTTGAATTGTTGGATATCGCTTCCGGAAAACGTGAAGTAATTTATCATGTTCCTTATTCAATTCAGGCACCGAACTGGACGCCTGATGGAAAGAGCTTGATATTTAATGATGCAAAAGGTTTGCTCTATCGTTTTGATCTTGCAACAAAAAATATCATACCAATAAATACAGGAACAGTTACTCGCAACAACAACGATCATGTACTTTCTTTCGATGGAAAAATGTTGGGCCTGAGTAGTTGGGTAAAAGAACTCGGCGGCTCTATAATTTATACTGTTTCTTCAGACGGTGGAATACCAAAGCAAATCACACCCAAAGGGCCGTCGTATTTGCATGGTTGGTCGCCCGATGGAAAAGATCTGGTTTTTTGCGGCCAGCGTGGTGGAGAATTTGACGTATATAAAATTCCATCGGCTGGGGGAAATGAAATTCGTTTGACGAATACAAAAGGATTGGATGACGGGCCTGAATATACTCCCGATGGAAAATATATTTACTTTAATTCCGTTCGTTCAGGTTCGATGCAGATATGGAGAATGAAACCGGATGGAAGTGATCAGGAACAAATTACCAACGATGAATTTTACAATTGGTTTGCGCATATTTCTCCTGATGGAAAATGGTTTGTATATCTTTCTTTTTTAAAAGAAGAAACTCCTGCAAATATTCATCCGCCGTACAAGCATGTGTACATAAGGCTGTTGCCAATTGATGGAAAAGCAATTCCGAAAGTGCTTGCATATTTGTATGGCGGGCAAGGCTCCATTAATACTCCTTCATGGTCGCCGGATGGAAAACATATTGCATTTATCAGCAACACGGATGTGTTGCCGGAAAAATAAAGAAGAAAAATTTTAGTTGGAGATGTTGTAAAATTTTGTTGTTGTAAAATTTTTTCAAAAATTCTTTTCAAAAATTTGGCAACATCAAAAAATTATTTTCATCTTTGCATTGCAAAAAACAAAAAAATGCTCCGAATAAATTTACATATTGAATCAATGAACTGGTTTAGTCAGGTAAAAGACTATACCCGTTGCGGGGCAAGTTATAATGCTGAATAAGAAAAAAACGAATTCGATATAACGCAGGCCCCGCAAGTGATTGCGGGGTTTTTTGTTGTATGAAACCGGATTGAAATGATTAAAGGAATGTAAAGGATCAGGGATTTAATTCAATTTTTAATGAATAAAAAATTTTAATGCTGCAGGAATTACAACACAAACGATTTGAAATACTGAATGATATGTTATCACTCAAATGCTATTGGTATGTGCAGGTGGAAAGTAGTATCGAACCGATGGGGAATGTTAGTGGTTGTATTCGAAAGCGACTGGAAAGATTTTGCATATAAGAATAACGTATATGTATAAACGAAAACCCGGTCGAACCACGACCGGGTTTTTTTATTACATAATCTGTTTCTCTAAAGGCAGGACACAAGATTTTCATTCTTGCAATATGGGTTAGATTTCCGTGCAGATCACCAGGTTCGTTGGTGTAATGGCTAACATCACAGATTGTCGATCTGTTGCAATGAGTTCGATCCTCATACGAACCGCATCAATTGCCGGGTGATGTAACGGTTAAGCATACCTGTTTTTGACACAGGTTGTTTTGGTTCGAATCCAAACCTGGTAGCAAATGTTGGCTTTAGCTTAACTGGTAAAGCGCCACACTGTGAATGTGGAGAACAGGGTTCGAGTCCCGAAGTCAACCGGAAAAAAGAATGCGGCTTGGTGTAATCGGCAACACATCCATCTTCCTCTCTTTCTGAGAGGTAAATAGAAGATGGTTGCTTTCAGTTCAAATCTGAAAGTCGCACAAAATGGCTTATAGTTCAATGGAAGAATACTGCGCTACGAACGCAGCGATGAAAGTTCGAATCTTTCTGAGCCGACAAAATGGTTCGTAACTCAACTGGCAAGAGTATCCAGCTTTTAACCGGAGGGTTGTGAGTTCGATTCTCACCGGGCCAACAAGGAAATATAGTTCAATGGCAGAACAGTTGGTTGTTAACCATCAGGCGAATGTTCGAATCATTCTGTTTCCGCAAAAAAATCTGAACTATGATTTTGACCTGATTAATCTGATTCGCATGATTGTAATTTCTCCAATCAAATGAATCATTCAAATCAGATAAATCCAGGTTCAGACAAATAAAAACGGAGAGTTGACAGAGCGGTATTGTACAGGCTTGCTAAGCTGTGGTTGAGGTAACACTCAGGTAAGTTCGATTCTTACACTCTCCGCAAAATGATCGGTGCTTTGGCAGAGATGGTTCTATTTGCATTGGTTTGAAGAACCAATCATCGAGGTTCGATTCCTTGAGGCACCGCAAATGCGGGTTTGGTGTAATTGATAACATATCAGTCTCCAAAACTGAAGATGCAGGTTTGATTCCTGACGCCCGTGCAAAATGTAAAAATGAAAATTAGAGATATGGGAACGCTATACTTTTTGTTAGCAATAATTTTTATCCGCATCATGATTGAGGTGATCCCTAATTTAAAATGTGATTTTAAAAATGCATGGTTACAAATGAAGCAAAAATTTAGAAAGCATAAAGATGTAAGGCTTTTCGATGAGTATTTTATCGAACCAAAAGCGTTTTACCTGAAAGAATTCGGATCGATTCCCTGCGTGCATTATATCGGTTTGATCGATGTGAACAAAGTGTTCCAATTGATTAAAAGTGGCGTGTATGGAAAAGTGCAGGCTGTTTACCAGCGTAATTACTACAACTGGCAGATGGAGAGAATTGAATTCAGCAAAACACTTTTCAAACTGAAAAATAAAGTGATAGTTCGATTAGGAGAAGATTGGGCTGATGTTTATTCAAGCCCTAACCATTACGATCTGGCGAACCGGATGCTGAATGAATTTAAAATGTATAAGGCTCCGCAAAAAGAAGTTGAACATGAGATGAATATCATTTCAATAAGCAATGGTACACTTGATTTAAAAACATTGAAGATAAAACCGGTGGACATAGACATTGATTTGTATTACAACGATGATTTTAAACCGGTGGATACGATGATCAAAGAAAGACTGGCAAAAGAAAATGATAAAGGAATTGTGTTGCTGCACGGATTGCCAGGAACAGGTAAGACAACTTATCTGCGCCATTTGATAGCAAACCTGAAAAAGAAAGTAATGTTTGTTTCGCCAAGTGTTGCAGGAAATTTAATGAACCCTGATTTTATGGACCTGTTGATCGATAACCCAAACGCGGTGTTGATTATTGAAGATGCAGAGAATATAATCATGGACAGAAAATTCAGCAACCAGAGTAGCGTGAGCAACTTGCTGAACATCAGTGACGGACTATTGAGTGATTGTTTGAATGTTCAGATCGTGTGCACGTTCAACAGCGACATAAATATGGTTGATAGTGCATTGATGCGCAAAGGAAGATTGATCGCGAGATATGAATTTGGAAAATTGCATGTACACAAAGCGAAAGCATTGAGTGAACATTTAGGGTTGCAACAAACAATCAACAAACCGATGACACTTGCAGAGATCACTAATCCGAATGAAAAGGATCAATCCAAAAAAGTTGAAGTGATCGGGTTCAGGCAACATGTATTGGAAAATTAAAACAGTTTTAAACAAACAACATGAAACAGCAATGGAGAAAACTGAGCGGAGAAAAAATTCTCCGGCCGATCGAAGATGAAGTCCGGGCTGTTATCGTTCGTGAAAAAAATGCAGGCCATGAGTTGAAAGCCTGCATCGGAACAGACAGCCAGGTGAAAAATAAATTCACCGAATTCGCAACAGTAATTGTGTTCATCCGAAAAGGAAAAGGTGGTTTCATGTACATACACAATGAAACATCAAAACAAAAGATGAGCATTAAGCAACGGATGTTGATGGAAGTGGCAAAGAGTATTGAAACAGCATACGAACTGTGCAATATTTTTTCACGCTACAATGTGGAGATGGAAGTACATGCCGACATCAACACCAACCCGAACTTCAAAAGCAATGACGCATTAAAAGATGCGATGGGCTATATTATGGCGATGGGTTTTGCATTCAAAGCCAAGCCACATGCATTTGCAAGTTCGAGCTGTGCGAATAAAATGGTACAGTAATCTGGATCACGATTTTGTCCTGATTTGTTTGATCTGCCAGGTTGGAATCAAGATTCAGGCAGCTGGTATAATTCATTCATCAACCTGATCTTTCTTTTGATCTGGCGGACAAGAGTATTTGGTGAAACGACTTTTAATCCTTCGCCGAAACCGATGAGTTCGCGTTCGAGTTCAAAGTTGGGAATTACATCGATACTGAATGTAGTTCCCTGTTTTGATTCTTCTACAATAAGTTGTGAAAAGTGAATGGGTTTTGTTTTGATGTATGGAGCATGATAGGAGTTTGCAATAAATACAATATGCGTGGGCTTGTCTGCAAAATTCCTGGTAACACCAATAATGTCGCGGAAATAAGTTTGAGCGTCAAAATGTTTGTGCGTGCGAAATAATTCATCAGGAAGCAATTGGATATTTTGTATCCTGTCGAGAGCAAAAGTGGTGATCTCCTTTCCATGCTTGTTCATGCCAAGAATGAACCAGCGGTTACGGTATTCTTTCAGCAGGTATGGATAAAAGATAATATCGCTCGCCTGCCTTGCTTTGAAAGATTGATACGTGAGCAACACTGTTGTTTCGGAAACGATGGCTTTATATACTATATCGAGCCACTCAATTCCGATAAGCAATTCATTCTTTTCAAAATCGATCACAGAGGCTTGCTGGTGTTGTTCGCTGTGGATTTTGTCTTCCAGTTTGTTGATCATTTCACTCACTTCATTAAAGTGGCTGAAACCTTTGAACTGGCGAAGCAGGTGTGAAACTTCCTGTAAAATAGTAAGGTCTTGTGTAGTGAGGGGGATATTGGTGATAGAGTAATCCGCATCTTCATAGGTATAATATTTTTTATCCTTTACGATGATGGGTGCGTTGTAACCGAGTTTATCGCTGCGCATGGCATTCAGGTCGAGGCGGATAGTTCGCATGCTCACGCTCTTGTCAATGCCTTCATATTCGTATAAGGCATCGTTGCATGCATCAATAAGGTCATCGATGCTCCATTTGCGGCGGCGGTTTTGCAGGCATTTATCAATCGTGCGGTACCGGATAAGCGCATTTCGGTTAACAGGCATTTTGATTTTTTTTTAAAGATAATTGAAAATATTTTTTACTGTGCAAAAAGGTCGCACACTTGTGTTGGAGGTTTGTATTGTTGATAGCAAATAGTTCTTATAAATCAGATCACTCTTTAGCATAAAAGGAAGTGCTGCGGAAAAAGTAGACTAAGCCGTGGAGTGTCCGGAAGATGCTGTTTTAGCCGTGCGCTTTAACAGATAGAATTTGCAGTTGCACCGAAATAGGAAATAATAAAGTAGGGAAGCGCATTTGTAGCCGGACTGTTGCATAGCAAAGTATGGGTTCGAATCCCATAAGGGTGACAAAAAAAAGGAAAATATTTTTTACTGTGCAAAAAGGTTGCACAGTTGAATTGGAAGTTTGTATTGTCAAACGAAAAGGAGGCTAAATATGAAATTTAATTTTAAAGCGGCAAAAGCAAAAGAAACAGTAAACTACGAAAAAGAAAAAGCGTTCGTACTTACCCCGCAATTGGAATTGTACACTGCGGTAGCTACTACAGGGTTAAGTGATCAGTTTTATGAAAAGGCAGAAGCTAAACTCCAACGCCTTCGCGAACTGATCGCTAAAAACGATGCTGCTTTCGTAGCAAAGCTTGCAGTGTATGCCCGTGAGAAAATGTATTTGCGCAGTGTGCCATTGGTACTTGCCGTTGAACTCGCAAAACAAAAAACAGGCGACAGCCTGGTGAGCAAAATGGTGGAGCGTATTGTGCAACGTGCAGACGAGATCACTGAATTGCTCGCTTATTATGCTTTGGCAAATGAAAGAAAAGATGTGAAGAAACTGAACAAGTTGAGCAAACAGTTGCAAAAAGGTTTGGCGGAAGCATTTAACAAGTTTGATGAATACCAGTATGCAAAATATAACCGTGATGCAGCCGTGAAACTGAAAGATGCGTTGTTCCTGGTTCACCCGAAAGCTAAAGACGATGCACAACAGACATTGTTCGATAAAATAGCAAAAGATGAATTGCAGGCACCCTATACGTGGGAAGTAGAGCTGAGCTTGGTAGGACAGCAAAAATTTGAAAGCGATGAGCAAAAGAAAAATGCTTTCCGTGCAAAATGGGAAGAACTGATAAATAGCAACAAGCTCGGTTATATGGCAACAATGCGTAACCTGCGTAACATACTGGAAGCGGGTGTAAGCAAAGAAGCGTTGAATAAAGTATGCGCTTATATCAGCAATGAAAATGCTGTTGCAAAAAGCAAACAACTGCCTTTCCGTTTTTTGAGTGCGTACCGTGAATTGAAATTGCTGGAGAACGGAAGAACAGGCAAAGTGCTCGATGCATTGGAAGATGCAGTATTGCATAGTGCAGCAAACATTGCAGGGTATGATGAAAACACGAAAGTGGTGATAGCTGCAGATGTTAGCGGAAGCATGCAGCGTGCCATCAGCGCAAAAAGCAAAGTGCAGAATTTTGATATCGGTTTAATGACGGCAATGTTACTGCAAAACCGTTGTGGAAATGTGATCACTGGTATGTTTGGTGACACATGGAAAAAAATAACGGTGCCGAAAAAAAATATACTGGCGAATGTGATGGAGTTCCATCGCCGTGAAGGTGAAGTGGGTTACAGTACCAACGGTTACCTGGTAATAGAAGATTTGCTGAAACAAAAAAAAGCAGCAGATAAGATAATGCTGTTTACGGACTGCCAGTTATGGAACAGCAAAGGCAATGAGCATATTACTGAATTGTGGAAGCGCTATAAAAAAATAGCTCCGGCTGCAAAGCTTTACCTGTTCGACCTTGCTGGCTATGGCAACACGCCATTGAATGTGCAGCGTGATGATGTGTTTTTGATCGCAGGGTGGAGCGATAAGGTGTTCGATGTACTTAATGCTGTTGAAGAAGGAAGCAACGCAGTGAAAATGATAGAAGCCATTACACTTTAACCTGTGAAACAAGCAGCCTCTGCAACGGGGCTGCTTTTAAAAAGTTCTTTGAGAAAAAAAATATACGTTTTCAGGATGCCGTAGGGATGAGATACTTCGTCGCCAATAAGGGGCAAGGATTTCCCGCCAAAAGCGGGAAAGAGGTGCAAATCCTCAGCATGACAGCGCCCCGTTTCTCAACCGGTTTTTGCTCCTGTAATTTTTTTGAAAGGTGGCGTAGAATGGTGATACTTCGGTAAGAGCATTGTGCACATGCGCAAAGGCAGTGGTTCAAATCCACTCTTCATTGTCAGCAATGAATGTAGCTCAGTATTCATGCACTGTTCGGTTTTCCCTCTTTCAATTTTTTTTGAAATTATTTTTTATTTCCTGCTAAGGCACCGGCTACACAGAGTTTCTAAAACATTTATTTCTCTGCGAACCACGCGCCTCTGCGTGAAGACCTCTTTTGAAAGGTGTCGTAGAAAAATGATACTTCGGTTATAAGTTCGAATCTTATTATCCGCGCAATTAAAAAATAAATGCGGATATAGCTCAATGGTTAGAGCATTCGTTTTTTGCCAATCACCCTTTCATTTTTTTTATGTTGAAGGATGTCGTATATGAAGAATACTTCGTGGTAATTTTGGTTCGAATCCAACCCTGGCACAACATGCCGGGAGAGAAGCTTCGTAAAATTTTACTCTTTCAATTTTTTTTGAAAAATATCAGCGTGTCGTAAAACAGGAATACTTCGTACTGTAAATACATAAGGGCCTGTTTGCCTGTTACCGCTGGTTCAATATAATTACAGGTGCCGTAGGCAAGGCTTACTTCGATGATCATTCTACAAAGGTTCGAATCCTTTTGCATGTTAAAGCATGTGTGGCCGAGTGGAAGGCAAATGAAAAAAGTGCTTTGTCGGCTTATTGCCCTGTATTGTTTTTAAAATATCAGCTGGTGTCGTAAAGAAGAGTTACTTCGGTCATTACCCGGCAGGCCGCGGGTTCGAGCCCCGCCCGGTTTGAAATTTTTTCAGATTGGTAGCTCAGTTGGTAGAGCAGCATGTCTCTTTTTGTTTTTTACCCTGTTGATTTTTATAAAAGATTTTTATGAACCCGACGGCGGTGCTACTATTAGGCATTGTTGCGTCGCACACTTGTACAGCTGTAACTTTATGGAGCGATTTAAATTTAAAAACATGAATACGACAAAGAAGATACTTGAATTTTCAATAAAAAAAAGTAATGAGATTTCACATTTGTTTCATGGAGCAAAACGTGATAATGTTATGTTTTTCTCTTTATCGATGTTGGACAGGTTGAATTTTTCATCACATAGCTTGAAAATGTTAATAAACGATATTGAACGAAACACTAAAATTGAATATTCATGTGGGATAATACTTCGGTCAGTATTATTAGATTATATGATTTTATTGAATGGGGTTAATATTTTGCTTACAGAAAATAAAAATGTATCGAAGAGTTTATATGACTATTGCTCAACATGGTTAGCTGATAGTATTAGACATACAATAGAAAATATAGCGATTTTATATGCTCAGCATTCGAAAGAAACTCGAAATAAGATGTATATAAATCTAATAAACCGAAACCCTGATTTTTTTGAAAAATATTCTGAGGATGGTAATAAGCCGAAACTAAAAATTGCAAAGCCAAGTAACGTTGAGAAGTTATTTAATATACTTCAATCTAGTGAGCTAAAAACTGAGGCTAAAATTTATGAAGCTTATTTATATTACTCAAAATACGATCACTTTGGACAAATGTTTTATGAATTATCAAGAGAAAATTTTCAAGGTAGATTAGATCGAATGAAGCAAGCAATTGCGATTTTTCCGATCTTCTTGCATTATTCTTTATTTATTTTGAATAATTCATATTCTTCAGGTGATTTTTTGTCTCCGCATATAAAAGAAACAACAAATTTTATCGAGAATTTATATAAGGCTAAGATGTCTTCAAAAGCTAAATAATATTACAAATGCTGAAGTGATTGCGACGCAACGATGTTCAATCGGAGTTACAGAAGCTGGTATTAAAAAAATAACCACATAGAAATATAGGCATATAGAAAACCTGTGATCCTGTCTTTCTATGTGTTGAAAAAAAATTACAATGAGCAAGTTAAAAATAACAGGAAAAGAACTACGTGCTATCGGCTATCCGGAAGGACCAGTGATCAGCATTGCTATGAACGTGATGCAGAAAAATCATAAACATACTGCAAAGGAAGATGCAATGAACATCTTGAAGAACATATTGGCATCACCGTTAGAGTACAAAGAAGATAAAGTGTTGGGGCAAATCGCAATAGAGTTGTTGCCCGAAGCCCCTCCTTTGGAGGGGTTGGGGGAGGTCGTCTCACTCAACAACTCCGGCATCCAATTCAACATCTTCGGCCAGCAACATATTGAAGAAGGAGCGATGCACCAGATGTACACCGCCGCTAAATTACCGGTAGCAGTTGCTGGTGCTTTAATGCCGGATGCGCACAGCGGTTATGGATTACCGATAGGAGGTGTGCTGGCAACAGAAAATGCTGTGATCCCTTATGGAGTTGGTGTTGATATCGGGTGTAGGATGTGCCTGAGCATTTTTGATATCAACCCGAATGAGTTGGTGCAAAAAGAGAATTATTTCGCACGAGAGATCAATGAAGCTACTTTATTCGGAAGCGGCGCACAATTTGACAAAGCTTCTGATCATGAAGTGATGGAAAATGAATTGTTCTATCAATTGCCATTGCTGAAAAATTTGCATGGCCGTGTGTGGAAGCAACTCGGTTCATCCGGTTCCGGAAATCATTTTGTTGAATTCGGGGAAATTGAAATTGGAGAGAAAGATGAAGTGCTTGGCGTTGATGCAGGAAAGTATGTAGGCTTGTTGTCGCATTCCGGTTCCCGTGCCTTGGGTGCAAACATCGCAAATTACTATACAAAAATTGCGATCAGCAAAAGGCGTTTGCCACAGGATGCAAAAAATTTAGCATGGCTTAATCTGAATGAACAGCAAGGTTGGGAATATTGGTTGGCGATGAACCTCGCAGGTGATTATGCATCTGCATGCCACCACATCATTCATGCAAAAATTGCAAAACAATTAGGGCATCGGCCAATAAAAATGGTAGAGAACCATCACAATTTTGCATGGAAAGAAATGTGGAATGGAAAAGAGGTAATTGTTCACCGGAAAGGTGCAACGCCTGCAGGAAAAAATGTGCTCGGAATTATTCCCGGTTCCATGACGGCGAATGGATTTATCGTAAAAGGAAAAGGAGAAGAAGCATCTGTAAATTCTGCATCGCATGGCGCGGGAAGAAAAATGAGCCGTACGAAAGCCATGCAATCCGTAACCGATAAAGAGTTTAAAGAGGAGTTGAAAAAGTTTGGTGTGAAATTACTCGGAGGCGGGTTGGATGAATCTCCTTTTGCATATAAAGACATTCATGAAGTGATGCAAAACCAGAAAGCATTGGTAGATGTTGTGGGAAAATTCACGCCAAAAATTGTGAAGATGGACGGTGCAAAACACAGAAGCTGGAAAGATAAAAAGAATGATTATAATGTAGTGGAAGGTGAATAAAGGCAACCTCCCGGATTATTAAGCCCGGGAGGTTTTTTTGAATAAATTGCAGGTAAGCCAACAAAATTAATTGCAAAAAAAAACGTTGTTTATAGTTCAATAAATTATTACCCTTGATAGTAGCTTTTCTCAGAAAAGTATTACTTTCATCCAACCCAAATTGAACCAGATCGTATGAAGTTTACCACTTATCTTGTCCTGCTATTCTTTTTTTTCTCCTTTGGTTTACGTGCACAAAAAATTGAGCTGATCAATTCAGGTGAATTGATCGAAAAAGGCAATGCATTGGCCGACTCCGGCGAATACAAAAAAGCTTTACTGCTTTACGATAAGATCGGCAGGAGCGATACAAATTATGTGAAGGCTTTATTGGCGAAAGCATTGGCTTGCCAGGCCGACAGCCAGTTTAACCAGTCATTGAATTATTGCAGGGAAGCACTTGCATTAAAGGAACAGCGGGAATTTGAACCTGAACTTTATAACACTTATGGCAACACGCTCAACTATATGCAAAAACCAGAAGAGGCAATTAAAATTTTTGATATTGCCTTGAACAAATATCCTGCATATTCATTGTTGTATTTCAACAAAGGTGTTGTGTATATGGGTTTGGATAGTAATGCCCAGGCTGAGCAGTGGCTTGAGAAAACGCTGATGGTAAACCCTTATATGTACAGTGCGCATTACCAGCTTGGTATTGCGGCTTTGCGCCAGGGAAAACTTATTCCTGCGTTCCTTAGTTTCATCGGTTATTTGTTGATGTCGCCGGAAGGGAAATATAAATCGAAATCTATTTCCTTATTGAATGCAATTTCAAAAAGCACAGATGATATCCTTGAATTTAAAAACAAGCGTGTGATTGCACCCGACGAAAATTACCAGGCCGTTGAAGATATTGTGCTTTCAAAAATTGCACTTGATAAAGAATACAAACCCATCATTACATTGGATGACCCGATCTCAAGGCAAATCCAGGCTGTATTCGAAAAGCTGGAGTACAATGAATCAAGCAATGATTTCTGGATACAATTTTACCTGCCTTATTATAAACAGGTTTACAGCAATGGCAAGTTTGAGTTGTTCATTAATCATTCGTTTTCGGGAGTAGATATCCCCCAGATCACAAACTATATCAAAAAGAATAAAAAAGAATTGGAGGCTTTTGTTGATGATGCAGCTGCGTATTTTAGCTTTATACGTTCAACACGTGAACTGAATTTTAAAAAGCGCGGCACATCTCCTGAAAAATATCTTTATGAAGATGGGGTTTTTGTTGGTAAAGGAATTAGATCTGCCGACGGAAAAGTTTTTCATGGACAATGGCATTTTTATTTTGGTGCCGGTAACCCTAAAAGCATCGGGCAATTTAACGATGCCGGGGAGCGTGAAGGCGAATGGTTGTTCTATTATTTTTCAGGAAAACCCAAGGCAAAAGAACATTACAAAAACGGAAAGCTTGATGGCGTACAGGAAGAATATTTTGAAAACGGTGTCGGTTCATCGCGTGACCTGTATGCAAACGGACAACTGGATGGTAACAGTTTCTCTTACTATTATGGTGGTGCAACGAAAAGTGCCACTCATTACAAAAACGGAAAAGCGGATGGCGAACAAAAACAGTTTTATTCAAATGGCTCACTGTTTTCTGTCGGCAATTATGTGAATGACCTGCTCACCGGCTCTTACAAAACCTATTTTAAGAGCGGGCAGTTAAAAGAAACCCAGGAATATGAAAATGGGAAAATGGAAGGAGCTTATAAATCTTATTTTGAAGATGGCCCCGTGAACATAGAAGGACAATACAAAAAAAGCAAGGCAGACGGTGAATGGAAATATTACTATGCAAACGGTAAGCTTAAAGAAAAAAGAATTTTTGTGAACGATATACAGGAAGGGCCCTACCAGGAATACTTTGAAAATGGAAACCTTTCCAGCAGCTACATGGTAAAAAAAGGAAAAATAAACGGAGATATTTTGTACAATGACGAGGATGGAAAAATGTATGCGAAATACACCTTTGATAACGGCGTAATAAAATCAGCTAAGTATTTTAATAAGTCTGGCCGTGAGCTAAGCTCTGCAGAAAGCAGGGATAATTCAATCGATATAGTATCATATACGCCTGATGGTTTTAAAAAAATGCACAGGCATTTTGATAAGAATGGAAATATTGATGGGAGCGATACCACGTTTTATGCTTCAGGAAAAATAAATGAGATCAATGAATATAAAAATGGTGAAACAAATGGTATATCATCATCCTTTTATCTGAATGGCAATAAAAAAAATGAAGTGAACATGACGGATGGAAGAGAAGATGGCTACTATAAAGGCTACTATTTCGGCGGCCGGACACAGGCAGAAGGATGGATGGTTGACGGGCATGCACAAGGTGAATGGATTTATTATAACGAGTTGGGCAAAGTAACTACTATATGCAATTATCTCGATGGTGACCTGGATGGTTTCAGGGAAGAATATTGGCCAGGCGGAAAAAAATCGTTAGAAGAAAAATATCACAGGGGATGGCTGCTCGAAATGAAACAGTATGATACTTTAGGAAATGTTATTGTGCTGGATTCATTTCCCCAAGGCTCGGGTAAATATTTATTGGTCTATGCAAACAAGCAGAAAATGGCAGAAGCAAATTATGTGAATGGGGAATTTGATGGTTTGTATAAATCTTATTATTACGATGGCTCAATAGAAAGCATTCAGCATTATAATAAAGGGGAAAAAGATAGTGTTTATACAGGCTATTATTTTGGCGGTGTAAAAAGTATTGAAGGTGGTTTTAAATACGGGAAAAAATATGGAACATGGAAAAACTACAGTGAAGAAGGAAAATTATCTTCAACTACCGAGTATATTGATGATGAAATAAACGGAGAAAGAAAATATTTTTTCCCCGATGGTAGTATTGATTTTGCATCGTCATATAAAAACGACATACGTAATGGTCCCGGAAAAAAATATGATCCGCAAGGAATACTTTGTTACCAGGTTTTGTCAAATGATGATGAAGTTATTTCTTATTCTTACCTCGGCGCAGATAATAAATTACAACCTGAAATATTGGTCCCGGCTGATAAAGGCACACTCAGATCATATTTCCCAAATGGAAAAATTTCAAGGAGTTGCAATTATGCAGATGGCAAAACAATCGGCCCGGATATCATTTATTATATGAATGGGCAAATCCGCACGGTCGATACAGCACTGTATAGCATTTACGAAGGGATTGCGAATGAATATTATGAAGACGGAAAATTAAAATCGCAATATGGTTATGTAGATGACAATGTGAATGGCAACTGCAGGGAATATTATAAAAACGGGGTACTAAAAAAGGAAATGAATTTTGTAAATGGAGTCAATCACGGATTAACCAGCTACTATGACGAGAAAGGCAAACTTTTTAAAATCATGCTGTACTATTACGGCAAATTAATTTTTGTGAAAAATGAAAAATAAAGCATGCCTTCTTTTTGTGGCATTAATTTTTGCCGGGTTTCATTATGTAAAAGCGCAAAACCTTGAAGCGCTTCGCAGGCAGTTCCCTGACGAGAAAGCAGTGATGTTGAACAAAGCCCTTTCCTACAATATTTCTTTGAAGGATGGGAAACCTTATGTTGAAAGCAGTGAAGTGCAGCAGATAGAATATTTATCAAACACTGCTGCGGCTTATATGAGCGGCTATGGTTTTTTTCACAGCGATTTTCAACAGGTGGTTGCTTATGAAGCATACACCAAAACACCGGCTGATAAAAAACTGAAAGTAAGTGAATTCAAAACAAGCACCAGCAAAGAAAGTTTTGTTTTTTATGATGACGTGAAAGAAACATCATTCAACTTTCCTGCTATAGAGCCCGGGGCAGTAGGCAATTTGAATGTTTCATGGATTGATAAAGACCCTCATTTATTATCGCCGTTTTATTTCTCGGGGCATTTACCAGTTTTAAACAGCGAGTTGAAAATTGAGGTAGCAAAAGAAATATCACTCAGGTATGTTCTCCTGGGCCTCGATACAAGCCAGGTTTCTGTAAAGATCGAAAACAGGCATCACAGCAATATTTACACCTTTCAATATAAAACATGCCCTGCAGATAAACAATATAGCGACGCACCGAATTATTCCTGGTATTCACCACATGTTATTTTTTACATAGAAAAATATAAAGATGAAAATGGAAATGAAGTTTCATATCTCGCAAATACGGATGACCTCTATAAGTTGAACTATAGTTTTATCAGATCAATCAATAAAACAGCGGGGCCAGGCCTAAAAAATATTGTCGATTCAATCATCAAAAATCAATCTTCACCTGAAAAAAAAGCGAGGCTTATTTATTCGTGGGTACAGCACCAGGTAAAATATGTTGCGTTTGAAGAAGGGATGGAAGGTTTTGTTCCGAGAGATGCAAATGTTGTGTGCAGCAGGCGCTTTGGTGATTGTAAAGATATGAGCAGCATATTAACGATGATGTTGAACTACGCAGGTGTGCCTGCTTATTTCACATGGATTGGCACACGCGATATGCCGTATAAATTCACAGAGTTCCCCCTTCCGCTTGTAAGCAATCACATGATCTGCACTATTAAACTGAATGATAAATATATTTTTCTTGACGGCACCGATCCCACATGTGTGTTTGGATATCCTTCAAGTGGCATACAGGATAAAGAAGCGATGATCGCTGTTAATGAAAAAGAATATAAGATCATTAAAGTGCCGGTAGTTGATAAAAATAAAAATGTATTGACAGATTCAACATGGATCGAGCTTACTGAAAACGGTATAAAAGGGGTAATAAAAAAAGATATGGAAGGTTACTTCGCTATGCATATTTACGGAATGCTGATGTATGCAAACGGAAGAAGTATGATGGAAGATATGAAAGATATTTTCCAAAGAGGCTCCAATAAATTTCAGTTAGATACCTTTCAGGTAAGCAAAAAAGAAACGAACGAAAACATCACCCTGTATGGTAATTTTACTTTACCCGACTATGCAAAAAAGATCGGTGGGGACTACTACCTTAACCTGAACCTTTTTAAATTTTTTGAACATGAAGAAATAGATTACCCCAAAAGGAAGATGCCTATTGAATATAATTTCAGGTTTAAGAAAAGATATGTGGCCTTATTAAAAATCCCGGATGGTTTTAAAGTAAGTTATTTACCCCAGGGGAAATCATATCACAATATCGTGTGGGGATTCAACCTGAATTATGAGCAAAAAGGGAATTGGGTGGTGCTTACACAGGAATTTGATAATGATGATTTATTATTAACGCAGGATAAATTTGAAAACTGGAACAAAGTACTTGAAAATCTTTTCCCGCTTTATAAAGAAACATTAAGCCTTTCAAAAAATTAGGTATCATGAAAAAACAAGTGTTAAGCCTTGTACTTGGATTATTATCTTTTCAAGCAATTTATTGCCAGGTAAAAAATATTGAAATGGAAAAATGGGCTGAAAAGCCCGTGATGCATTTGATCAGCGCTTCTGATAATAAAGAGTCGGCAGTGATTGTTTATGATAAAAGACGGTACGAATTTGTTGACAACGCAAAAAATGATGTAGAAGAATATTATACATTTCACCGCATTATTCATCTGAATGATGACAGGGGTATAGAAGCATTCAATAAAATTTACCTTGGAATCAATGAGAATTCAGATGTTGTGGATGTAAGGGCACGTACGCTTCTTCCCGATGGAAAAATTATTGAACTGAATAAAGACAACATAAAAGACCTGAAAGAAGAAGATGGGAACGTGTATAAAATTTTTGCACTGGAAGGATTGGAAAAAGGATGTGAGATCGAATACCTGTACACCTATAAAAAACCGTCTTCTTATTTTGGCAGGGAAGTATTGCAGGGGCATTATCCTGTTGCAGAAAGCTCTGTAGAAATTATTGCGCCCGAGAGGCTTGTGTTTGAAATAAAACCTTACAACTGCTCAACTCCGGTTACTGATACGGTGATCCGGGACAAAAGGTTTTTTTATTGCAGCCTTAAAAATATCAACGGGGCTGATGAAGAGAAATATGCTTCGTTTGAAGCGAACCTGAAAAGGATCGAGTTTAAGCTTTCCTATAATAACGCAGTTCACAAAGGCGAAAGGCTTTTTACGTGGAATGAACTTGCTAAAAGGGCTTACAACATGTACACTTCATTCTCTGATAAAGAAGCAAAAAAAATAGCGGACCTCATTAAGAATAATAAATGGGAAAGCATGCCTGATGAAGTTTCAAAAATAATAGCGGTTGAAGATTACATGAAAAAAAATATTGCCTACAACGAAGACCTGGGCAGCGAAGATGGCAACCGTATAGAAAAAATTTTGCAAGACAAGATCGCGGGGAACATTGGCACGATGTGCATGTACACCGCTATTTTGCAAAACCTCGGAATAAATTTTCAATACGTCCTTACGGGTAATCGCGACAAGTTTGTAATTGATAAAGAGTTTGAAAACTGGAATAACTGCGACTATCCTTTACTATATTTCCCTAACGAAAATAAATTCCTTGCTCCTACCAGGCCCGATTTCAGGTATCCCTGGATATTGCCCACGTGGGGATCAACCAACGGCCTTTTTTGTAAAAAAACATCACTCGGAAGTTTTTCAACGGCTATTGCAGAGGTGAAAAAAGTTGAGCTGGAAGATTACCACAAATCATTCAGCAATATTGAATCAAAGATCGAATTCGACGGCAACCTGGATTCATTGGTTATTGATGCCAAACAAATTTATGGGGGATATACAGCATCAGTTTATCGTGATATTTTCAATTTATCAAATGCAGAACAGAAACAGTCTGTCATAAAAGATATGGCAAAAACTGTTTCAGGCTCGGAACATATTATTTTTTCAGAGATTAAAAACCAGGGGTTCGAAAATAGCAATTCGGATTCGCCTTTTGTATTCCATTCAACAACAAAATCTGCCGAGTTACTTGAGAAAGCAGGAAATAAATTGCTGGTAAAAATCGGGCTCGCTATCGGCCCGCAGGTTGAAATGTACCAGGAGAAACCCAGGCAGCAGCCTATCAGTTTAGAATATCCTCATTTTGAAGAACGGACAATTGATTTTAAAATTCCTGACGGGTATATTGTAAAGAATGCCAGTGACCTTAAAATAGAACAAACGTATAAAGATAAAGGTAATATCTCCATGGGATTTGTTTCTGCATATACACAGAATGGAAATGTACTTTCCATTCATATCATGGAGCAATACTGCAGTACTTCATACCCGTTGAGCCTGTTCGATGAGTTTAAGAAAATCATCAATGCATCTTCTGATTTTAATAAAGTGGTTTTAGTGCTTGAAAAAAAATAAACTATCAGGATATAAAGTTTTTGAAAAGAAAACCATTGTGATCCTTTTGATTCTCCCTTCTTGCATTAGTTTAAAAACCGGGTTTTAACCACAGTTGTTGCTTATACAATTTCAACGCGTCAACAATTAATTTTTTAATGCTACTGATTTAATGAGTCTATCGGAATCGATTACAACATAACGTGAAATTTTTCCTGTGCCTTGCAATAATTTGTTTGGATCATTCAATGCCGTACTGTGGTTGAAGCCAAGTTTCAGTCCTTTTTCGAAAGAATGATCACACAGACCATTTCAGAATATTTTTGTCCGTAACAATACCTGATCATTCGTGCGGGGATATCCTATTTTTCGGCTATACCCGGAATGTTTGCAAGCACAACTTTACGAAGTTGAAGTATAGGGTTATAAACTTGTTCATCATACTGCAATAAAAAATCCTGTATTTGTTTTGAGACTATCACAGCAGTTTGATTTTATTGGCAAAATTAATAATGCAAAACATATTAGTTGCTTATTCTAACTCTTTAATTACATCTATTACCAAAAAAATAGCATGTTCTTGTTATCCCCATAAAATGATTTACTTTAAAAGAAATTTTACATCATACCAAAATGAAACGCTGCCTTGCCATTCTCTTCATTATTATTTCTTTTACTGCAAACAGTTTTTCGCAGCAAGAAAAAAAATCATCAGCAAAAGACACATTGCCTGCAACTTCGCGAACTGATATCAGTGATGGATGGGACGATAGGGCACAACTTTCCGGCTCATCAAAAAAACCTGTTGGTGAAAATATAGTGTGGTATAGAAAACCTGCAACGATTTGGGAAGAAGCATTGCCATTGGGCAACGGGCATCTCGGTGCCATGCAATTTGGTGGCGTTGCCGATGAACGGATACAACTCAATGATAACACGCTGTGGGACGGATATACGATGAACCCGGATAACCCTCAATCTTTGCAAGCGTTGCCTGAAGTAAGGCGGTTGTTATTTGAGAATAAAAACAATGAAGCAGTTGAACTCGCCACAAAAACCATGTTAGGTCGCCCATACAATATAAAGCCGTATCAATCCCTTGGCGAATTATGGTTCAATACCCCTATATTAAATGTGCAGAATTATGCAAGAACACTTGATCTTTCTACTGCAATAGCAACAGTAAATTATTCATCAGGTGGAGTAACATATACAAGAGAAGCTTTTGCAACAGCAACAGATGACGTGATCATTATCCGCTTTAGTGCAAATAAAAAGGAAAGCATCAATTTCTTGCTGACATTAAAAAGACAAAAAGATGCGGTATGTGAAAATGATCTGTTGGACAACACTTCAATAATCCTTCATGGAAGAATTGAAAGAAAAGATTCTTCAGGAAATGAACGTGGGCTTCATTTTGCAGCACAGGTAAAAGCAATAACAGATGGAGGTAAAATTTCTATAGCTAATGGAATGATGACCGTTTCGAATGCGAATTCAGTCATATTATTTATTGCTGGCGCTACAAATTATCCCGGCTTAAATAATTTGTATAAAGAAAATGTTGCTTCAACCGATCCGGAAAAAGTTTGTGCAGCAACAATCAAAAAAGCTTCTGCAAAATCATACACGCAATTGAAAGCATCGCACATTGCCGACTATCAGCATTTTTTTAATCGTGTGGCAGTGCATCTTGATGATGTATCTTCAGAGGCATCTTCATTACCAACAGATGAACGCATTGACTATGCACGAAAGAAAGGCGCTCCGGATAACGGCTTGCTTGAAACATATTTTCAGTTCGGAAGATATTTGCTGATATGCAGTTCACGCCCCGGCAAAATGCCTGCAAATTTACAAGGCTTGTGGGCATGGCAGATGGACCCGCCATGGAACGCCGATTATCATACCAACATAAATGTGCAAATGAATTACTGGCCTGCAGAGATCACTAATCTTTCTGAAATGCATTTGCCACTTTTCGATCTGGAACATGCTTTGGTAAAACCGGGTGAGCGAACTGCAAGAGAAATGTATAATGCAAAGGGGTGGGTAGTGCATCATCTTACAGATGCGTGGGGGTTTACTGTTCCGGCAGATGGCCCGCAGGGAATATGGCCGATGGGGGCTGCATGGCTGGCGCGGCATCCGTGGGAACATTATACGTTCACCGGCGATAAAATTTTTCTTCGCGATACAGCATATCCATTGATGAAAGGAGCTGCATTATTCATTCTCGATTTTTTAATTAAAGCGCCGCCGGGAACTGCATGTGCAGGTAAGCTGGTAACAAATCCTGCTTACTCACCGGAGAATGCATACATTCTTCCGAATGGGGATACTTCTGTTTTTACTTATGGGGCAACAATGGACCTTGAAATTATTTATGACCTGCTTACGCATTGTATTGATGCAGCCAATATTTTGCAAACCGATAATACATTCCGTGAACGATGTAAAACAGCACTTGATCAACTTGCGCCAATACATATCAGTCCAGTAACAGGGCGCATCATGGAATGGGCAGAAGATTATAAAGAAGTAGAGCCGCATCATCGTCATACTTCTCACTTGTATGGACTTTATCCTGGCGAACAAATTACAGTTAAAGGAACCCCTGAATTGGCAGAGGCTGCAAAGAAGACGTTGATTGCACGCGGCGATGACGGAACAGGATGGAGCCTCGCATATAAAATAAATATGTGGAACCGTTTGCTGGATGGAAATCATTCATACAAATTATTATCGGTATTATTAACGAGAAAAACATTGCCGAATCTTTTTGATAACCACCCGCCATTCCAGATCGATGGAAATTTCGGCGCTACCGCTGCCATTGCAGAAATGTTTTTGCAGAGCCAGCAAAAAGATATAGATGGAAATTATATTGTTCAACTGTTACCCGCGTTGCCTGATGCAATGCCATCAGGCTCTGTAAAAGGTTTGTGTGCAAGAGGAGGTTTTGTAGTTGATATAAAATGGAATGATGGTAAATTGACAGATGCAATTATCACATCAAAATTGGGAGGTGTATTACATTTGCACTATGGTTCATTAAGCGTAACATATCACACAAAAAAAGGCGCAATTATTCATCTGAATGAAAAACTAAAAATCAATTCATCAAAATGAAAAATAAATTAACAACGATTTGCTTTTTTCTATTTGTAATAAGTTCTGCAAATATCAAAGCACAGGAGCTCACTTCTTTTGTTGATCCTACAATCGGCTCCGGTGGCCACGGGCATGTGTTTGTCGGAGCAAGCGTTCCGTTTGGCGCGGTGCAGGTTGGCCCTAATAATATTTTTAAAGGATGGGACTGGTGTTCTGGTTATCATTATTCAGATAGTGTGATCATTGGTTTCTCGCAAATCCATTTGAGCGGAACAGGGATTGGTGATTTGGGCGATGTATTGATCATGCCCTATACCGGCACTGTAAAAACTTCAGAGGGCACGCCGGAGAACCCGTTGTCTGGATATGGTTCACGGTTCTCGCATGCGAATGAAAAAGTGAAACCAGGTTTTTACACTGTGAAATTAGATAACGGGGTTGATGTAAAACTAACAGCTTCCGACCGCGTTGCTTATCATCGTTATCATTTCCCTACTAACAGTAATGCACATATCATTATCAATCTCAAAACGGCGATCAGCGATAGTGCAACAAATACATACATCGAACTTGTTGATCCGACAACAATAAAAGGGTATCGTTACTCGCAAGGTTGGGCAAACGATCAGCGGTTATATTTCGCGATAAAATTTTCGAAACCTGTTGTTGATTTTAAGGTGTATGATGATAACACATTACTAAATGGGAAAAACGGGAAGAGCAACAACATTAAAGGGTTAGTGAGTTTTAAAAATTTCAGCGGTGATATTGATCTGAAGGTCGGCATTTCTCCTGTGAGTTCGGATAATGCATTATCAAATATTAACGTGGAAATCCCCGGATGGAATTTTGATGAGGTTGCAAAAAAGGCAGACAAGAGATGGAATGGTGAATTATCAAAAATTCAAATTCAGACAAAAAATGCCGTTGACAAAAAAATATTTTATACGGCATTATATCACACAATGATCGACCCTGCTTTATATAATGATGCAAACGGGGATTATCTTGGTACAGATAAAAAAATATATCATCATGCACCGTTCAACAATTACTCTGTTTTCTCTCTCTGGGACACATATCGTGCATTAAATCCGTTGTGCACGATCATTCAGCAGGAAAAGGTAAATGACTTCATGCAATCTTTTCTTGCTATCTACAAACAACAAAAAAAATTACCGATATGGCATTTGATGGGTTGCGAAACCAATACAATGCCCGGCTTAAGCAGTGTGCAGGTTTTGGCGGAAGCATATATCAAAGGTTTTAAAGGATACGATACTTCGCTTGCATTTGAAGCGATAAAAAATTCAATGAATTTGAATGAACGCGGATTGAAGTACGACAAACAATTTTTGAATATTCCGAACGACAGCACCGGTGAATCTGTTGCATCTGCACTGGAATATGCAGTATCGAGTGCGAGTGCAGCGTTGATGGCAAAAAAAGCAGGGCGTATGGATGATTATGAATATTTCAACAAACGCTTTCACAATTATCAATTGTATTTTGATCCTTCTGTGGGTTTCATGCGTGGCAAATCTGCAAGCGGAAAATGGAACCCGAATTTTATTCCTACAAAATCATCAAGCCCATACAGCGACGATTACAGCGAAGGGAATGCATGGCAATATTTATGGCTTGTGCCGGAAGATGTGGAAGGTTTAATAAAACTTTTAGGAGGAGACGATAAATTCAATACAAAATTAGATTCATTATTCATCATCAAATCAGAACCCGACCCGAATGCACCACCGGATATTGCCGGATTGATCGGGCAATATGCACATGGGGATGAACCGAGCCACGCAACGATTTATTTATACCCTTACGCCGGACAACAATGGAAGACTGCAGAGAAAGCAAGAGAGATCATGAAAGACTTGTACAAAGACAATACAGAAGAAGGCATGAGTGGTAATGATGATTGCGGGCAGATGAGTGCGTGGTATATTTTTTCTTCATTAGGATTTTACCCGGTGTTCCCTGCAAACGGTGCTTATGTTTTCGGGAGCCCGTTGTTTGATAAGGCAACAGTAAAAGTCGGGACGAATAAAATATTTACGGTTGAGGTGGAAAATAACAGCCCTGATAATATTTACATTCAGCGGGTGGAATTAAACGGCAAACCATATACAAAAACATACATCATGCACAGTGATATTATGAAAGGCGGTACCTTAAAATTCCTCATGGGAAACAAACCAGACATGAGTTATGGCAAAGAAGTGGCGGATCGTCCGAAATCTGTTTATTGATTTAATTTCATTCTTAAGCAAAACTATCGGTTACACATTACCGGTAGTTTTTTATTTATAATAACCCTGAAAATGAAAAAGCCCGCAATACTACTTGGGGGCTTATCACAGAATTGTTTAGATTCTTTGGTTTGTTTCGAAAGGATGATTGGATATTGTTGAGTAAAAATAAAAGCCTTGTTTCAAATTCCAACGAGCATTTACACCTGATCTTTCCGTAAAAATACGGTCAGTTTAGCTGGCCTGTATAATTTGTAGCTGTTTGGCGACAATCCTATCCATTCGTATTTACAACATAATCACAAGTGGAGCTATTTTATATTTTTTAATACTGTTGTTACTTTACATCAGTGAATGAATGATGATCGTACCCTTTGAAAAACCCTGAACCCAATCCTTAAAAACCCTACCTATGAATTACGGAGGCTGTTGTTAACCTATGTTTTCAGGCAATAGTTTTAGTTGCTTACCCTTAAACTTTTTTTATTCATTTGATAAGGTTTAATGTACCGCTTATTCTTAAGCGGTTTTTTTATTTTTGATCACTAACGGAAAAGTATAACCGATAATAGACTATTTTAAAATATTTCTTGCCGGTTATGAAGTGATCAGCGAATAAATACTTTTCACCACAGTAGTACGAAAGCTTAATCTAAGCTCCTCCCGAAAACGGGCTGTACATCCCTGCCCGTCCGGCAGGCGAGGTTTTTGGGCGCCATTTTTGTTTCTTTTTTGGCGAAGCAAAAAAATAAAAGTTATAATTTTTAGTAAATAGATACTAATTATTTTAGTATTTCCCGGTATTTACTTTATCTTGCATGAAAACGCCGGCATGGAAAACCTGCCCACTAAGGAAAAACAGAAAAGATTTTTTACTGATAATACACAGTTCATTTTCAGGAATGAATATTGTGAAGGAAAAATCATATACCAGGTGTCATTTCATCCTGATATTTCCGGTAATGAAGAATATGAAAGGGCGGATAGGTATAAGATTGTTCTTGAGCATTACACCGGCACTCATACCTTTTACATGCTGAAGCAAAATCATCGTTGGGTAGTTAGTTGCGAAAATATTTCTTATTTAATAGCAAAGGTCGGGATGACGAGGATTGACTGGATTGAAGAATGTATCAGCAGGCAGCTTGAATAAATTATTTTCATATTCAAATTCCATTAACCATAAAATCAAACATCATGACCACACAAGAAGTTGCCGACAAATTTTACGAGTACATGCAGGTAGGTGCATTTGACAAAATCTACACTGAGCTTTTCAGCGAAAATGCTACCAGCGATGAAACGCCGGGTTCTGATTGGGAAAAAGCAGAAGGCATGGCGGCTATTCATGAAAAAGGAAAAAAATGGAATGAAATGGTTGAAGCAATGTACGGCGGCACAACGGGCAAGCCTGTAGTAGCGGGAGAGTATTTCATTTCCTACATGACGATGGATTTTCAACCAAAAGGCGGCACCCGGACTAACATGGAAGAGATAGGCCTATACCATGTAAAAAACGGAAAGATCGTGTCGGAGCAATTTTTCTATTAAGGATTTTTTTCAGTGAAAGAAAATGCTCCCGGAAAATTTTTTTTCGGGAGCATTTTTGTATTGGAGAACTTTTTTTTGAACAGCTCATTTTTTCTCACCAATATATTTCAGCAACATACAAAATGCATATTGCCCTTTTTTCAGATCAGAAATGCGCATGAACTCATTATGCGAATGATAATTTTCATCTTCCTGCAAAAACCCGAATGAATACATCGGCAGGTTAAGTTGTTTCATCATAATACCAACTGCTGCATTGCTGCCACCGGTGCCCATCAGCAACGGTTCTTTGCCGTATAATTTTGTAAGCACTGAAAAAGCTGCTTTGAACGCATCAGTGCTTGTGGAAAATTTCGCTGCATCGTTTGCAAAACCGCCAAGGTCTTTATATGTGATCGTAACACCTTCCGGCAAATGTGTGGCAATATGTTTTTTGATCTGTGTAATAATTTCATCGCTCTGCTGGTTTGCTACAAGGCGGCACATAATGCGGCAATGCGCAGAACCGGGAACAATATTCAGAAATCCTTCTTCTGCAGTATAGCCACTCCACATGCCGGTAACATCCAAAGTGGGCCGGTACCAAACACGTTCCACCGAAGTATAGCCCTTCTCGCCACTGAACAATGTAGCACCATATTCCTGCAATTCTTTTTGTTCATCATAAGGTGCGTGTGCTGCCATTGCTTTTTCTTCTGCGGTCATCGGCTGCACTGTATCATAAAAACCTTCTACCGCAACTTTTCCATCTGCATCATGAAGTGTTGCCACTAATTGGGAGAGTATCTGCGCTGCATTTGGAAGTTTACCACCAAATACTCCCGAATGAAGATCGCGGTTTGCTGTTTTCAAAGTAAACTCCATTGTGGCAGCACCACGAACGCTCATCACCATTTCAGGTTCTGTATCGCTTTTTTGAAATGCATCCACACTGTATGCGTAATCTGCTTTGAGAAGGTCTTTATGTGTTGTTACAAATTGCGTGAAATGCGGACTGCCGATTTCTTCTTCACCTTCAAAAAGAAATTTTATGTTCACAGGTAAGCTGCCATCTTTTTTCAGCATCGCTTCAATTGCCCAGATAGCAACAACAACTCCGCCTTTATCATCAGAAGCGCCACGTCCATATATACGCCCGTTTTCTTCTTTGGGAACAAACGGCAGCGAGTTCCACATCGCTTCCTGAACCGGTTGCACATCGTAATGCCCGTAGATCAGTACCGTTGGTTTTCCTTTTGCTTTGTTCCACTCGGCGAAAACAACAGGATGCCCATCTGTTGCCAATACCTGCGCATTTAATAATCCTTTTGCCTGCAGTTTTTCTTTGAGCCATTCTGCGCAACGCTCCACCTCTTTTTTATTTGCAGGTAATGATGAGAGGCTTGGTATAGAAACAAATTCTTTAAACTCCTGTATATGTTGCGGCATATTATCGTTGATGTATTTACTATAGGGAATAATTCCGGTAGTATCGCCATTTGCGGATGCATACAACCTGCAATTAAATATCAGCAGTAAAAAGAAAATAAAATTAATGAAGGGCTTTTTCATGTGTAGTGTGTTTTGGTATACGTTAATTGAAGTTGAGAAACAGTTGTCACTGAAGTTAAGTGAAAATCAGAAATTGGGAAAGTTTGATATTGATGCAGATTATAGAATCATTACTGCAATTTTACAAGATTACTTATTTTGGAATTTTTCCAGTACGGCTTGCATCTCTTCGAATTCCCATGAATATACATTTTGCCCAAATGAAATAGTCTTGTTTTCATAGTCAAATGCGAGTCGGTTGTCACCATGCATTTCGTTGATTACTTGTTGCTCAGTTTGGAACCCTAAATAATCGTAAGTTTCTCCAGCCAGGGGATGCTTTGATATTTCCGGCTTGTCAAGGTTTCTGAAATTTGTGATTTTTGAAATTTCGTATGTTTTTTTCTGTGTATGAAGAAATCCGGATTTTGTGAGTAAAAACTTATTGGCATTTATAAATATTTTTTCGCCCATAAGAGTTTTGTTTAAAAACCGATAGCCCGCTACATAAAAAGCAGATGCAAAGGAAAGACTGAATATGGTAGAAGTAATATTGACAAAGCCTGAAAAGATAATCCACGCGAAAATTGTTGCACTAAAAATAAAAGAAAGCGAATAGGAAAAATATAAGATTTTTGACCTGTCATCAAATGCTTCGCTTAGGATTATTAGTTTTCCGTCCTGGTAATCTTTTATTTTCAAATAGTATTTTTAAAGCTTGAAACAGATACTTTAATTTAAGATATCACAAAATAATTTCGGGTTTTTATAAAAGCCATTCGCATATATCTGTTATATTCAAACAAAACCCAATCACCTGATTTCAATTTCCAGCTTTTCACCTGCTTTAATTTTAACGGGTTCTTTAAATTCTATAGATACACCTGTTTCACCTTCTTTATAAATTGCTCCAATCCTTTTATCACCAAGCATTACAACAACTCTTTTTATCTTTTGATTCAACAATTTATCTACAACAATTTTATTTAAACGCAGAGAACCGTACTTAATATCAAAAACATGTTGTTGTGTATTTACGTTTGCATTTTGTGTGAAAGTTCCCCAACCTTCCGCTGTAGTAAAAGGCGCTTTAAAATTTTCCTTGTTCCATTTTGGTGAAAAACGTATATAACCTTTCGGCCCGTGATATTCAAAACCACATGCGGTAATCAATGTTCCATAACTTGCCATGGCACGGGCGTAGTGGTCGCTGCATTCAATTTCGTTATACGGGTTTCTTTTTCCAGCATTATAACGGTCATGTATAGCCTTAGTTATTATTAACGCTTCATCTGTCATTCCTTCTGCCATCATGTGACTGGCAACCTGGTGTTCAAAGCCGGTCATACATTCATTAAAATATCCCATCTGCCAGCTTTCATTTTCACCGTACGGTTTTTTGTTGTTGTAAGGATTTGTATTCATTACCAATCCCGCTTCGCCTGGCAATGCATAAGGCCTTCCGCCCAAATGTGTTTTTATATAAGGGCCAACATCCGGCGCAAAATTGTATTTCCATAATGAGCGCAAGGCCGACAATGTTTTTTCTTTGTCCCACAACCTTCCTATCCCAACCTGCCATGCCCAGCTTTGCCCGTAAACCTGGTCTATATGGCATGTATCATAAGAGCCTAAATTTTTTCTTCCTGTTTCACCGGCACGATGAATAAAATATTCGCCATTGAATAATTTATCAGCCATGTTTGCACAACCTTTTTCAACATACGCATTACATACTTTTGCAAAATCAATATCATGCATTTCTTCAGCCATCAGTTGTGCAGCTTTTGCAGCAGCAATGCATAATCCTGCGATCCATGCAATCTCGCCATCCCACATTGCATCCAACGTATTTTCCATCGGAGTGTCTGTGATGCCATCATTATTTTTATCCTGTGCCATCATAAACAATGTAGCCTTCTTTATGTTGCCCCAGTTTAATTTCAGGAAGCTATCATCAGCACTCATCTGGTGTTCGCGGTAAATGCGAAGTATTGTTCCTGCTTGTCCGTCAATAGCAGGACGGTCGGCATATTCTGCACGAAAAAGAATTCCGCCATTACTCAGTAATGCAGTGCCGAGGTCAGTGCGTTGTCTCGTATCTTTTTCCAACGATGGAAAAATCCTTGCCATCGCCTGTGCATATTGCCATACATGTGTGCATGTTCCTTCGCAGGAGTTCACTCCTTCCCAACCCCAGAAACGGCCGTCTGCAAAACGATAAGTGTTCGCTGTTGCCAATGTGCCGATATTAATGACCGATCTTTCCAGCAGCCAGTGCGGCAACGAAGAATCATAATAAGTCTGTTGCCACAACACTGTTTGAGAATATAATTTTTCAAAATTGGTCGCGATATAATTTGCTACTGCTGCTGCATTGCTAAACCGTTTGCCATAATAATAACCTTCCTTGTCTTGAATTTCTTTAAGCTTGTCAAGCTTTTGCAATGGATGATTGAAATGCCAGCTTAAAGCATAATGAAATTGTTTGCTGTTTCCGGCTTCAATATTTTCTGTTGAAAGAATGCAGCCTGTGAGTTTTTCTGATGGAGAACTTTCAGCATTTTTTTCGTTTTTTGAATTGAAAAAATGTTCATCAACAGGCCAGGGTTCTGCATTGGTGTTTAATGTTGCATTTGTGCCGATAAAAGAAATGCATGTTGTGCCTGCATCGGGTTGTGTTGTTGCCTGCGGATTATTTGCCTTGAACGAAGAAAAAATTGCAGCATATTCTTTTTGAATAATGGCTTCGTTCATCTTTGTCCCATCATTTTCTTTTGCTGTGATCTTGTTAGCACCGTTTTCCAGCCAACCGGCTACTGTTACATCAATTTTTTTATCGCTTTTATTTTTTATATTAATAGCAAAAACAGTTGCCGGCAATTCAGAATTATCTGCATCCAACGGAATAAACAAAGGCCCTGCGGTTACTGTAATTTCTATGGGCATATTTTTATCGATGTAATGAATAACAGCGAGCGGATAAGTGGCTTCAAATAAAATTTCATCCCAGTCGCTTTCTTTTAATTCTTTGATGATGGTTTTGCTTCCATCATTAATATGCAAAGCAAAACCTTGTTCCAATGTTCTTTTATTATCAGCAATCGCAGGCTCAACATAATTTGCGCCGTCACGGTTTGGTACCTGCAAATCTCTTGTACCATTGTTCCATGTTATTGTTTTTGGGTCGATGCCTTCGCGGTCGTCATTATAAATTTCCCATAGCCATAACCTGCCGTCTCCACCCAGGTAGACAGTTCCGCAGTGCAGGCCACCGGCAGGCATGCCGATATATTTCAATTCATTTTTTGTTTTGCAATAAGTAGTTGGTTTATCTCTTTTATATAACGATTTGATCCATGCCGGGTCAAGATTTTTATTTGCAGGAATGTTGTCCAACGGAAATGGATTATCGCTTACTGACGTTATCAAGCTTTTCACCCAGGAAGGAACTTGAAACAAGAATAACGGAGTTGCAAGGCTGCTGTTTTTCAAAAAAACCCTGCGAGGGTGTTTGTTTTGATTTATTGGGTTCATGGAAGTTCTGATGAAGTGATTAAAGTTATCTATTTTCTTTAAACTTTATTTTTCATCATTTACGGCTCTTGATATTTATTCATGAGTTCACTTGTAATTATGATGATGCGTGATTTAAAAAATTTCTTGTCCCAGAAAACCGATCAAGGAACAAATGTTCTTCATCACATTAGTACAAAAGCTTAATCGGCCCTCCCTTTTTGGTTCTTTTTTTGACGAAGTAAAAAAGAACAAGAACATATAAAGAATTTAATAGCAGATTTCTCCCGCTTGAAGCGGAATGGGAATGATGGCGGGAGTGTCTATAAATTATTTGCACCTGTTATTTTACAGATCAAAAATATACGTATTAAAAATTGTTCATAAAATCACAGTAAATCGAAATTTAGTTGAACTGCTGTATTTTATTTTTCGGTATCTTGATTTTCCTTATTCTGCATTTACCAAAACTTCTTTTTAATTCAATTCATAATTCAAGGCAATGAAATCATCTCTTAAAAACAGCAGGCGCCGGTTTATAAAAAATTCCACGGCACTCGCTGCAGGCTTTTTTATTGTGCCCAGGCATGTGCTTGGCAGAGGCTTTATAGCACCGAGCGACCAGCTTACCAAAGCAATTGTAGGCGTTGGCGGAATGGGCAAAGGCCATATTAATTATGCAGGAACACGGGTGGTTGCTATTTGTGATGTTGATAAAAATCATTTAAGCGAAGCTGCAAACATGATCGGTGGCGGAGTGAAAACATTTCATGATCACCGTGAATTGGTAGCGTTACCGGAAGTGGATATTGTTCATATTGCAACACCTCCGCACTGGCATGGTTTAATTGCAATTGATGCTGCGAAAGCAGGTAAAGATATATGGTGCGAAAAGCCGATGACGAGAACGATCGGAGAAGGAAAAAAAGTGATAGAAGCCGTGCAGCAATATAAACGTATGTTCCGCCTGAATACCTGGTTTCGTTTCAGCGATAATTTTTATGGAATGAATACAACAGTGAGGCCAATAAAAAAATTAGTTGAATCGGGATTGCTTGGATGGCCGCTAACCGTGACCGTTAGTAAAACGACAGGGTTCGACTGGAAATTTTATTGGGTAGGAAAAACAAAATTAGAAACCATGCCCGTACCTCCTGAACTCGATTACGACAGATGGCTCGGGCCCGCACCATACAAACCGTACAATCCGCATCGTGTGCATCAAACCTTCAGGGGTTATTGGGATTACGATGGCGGCGGGCTTGGTGATATGGGGCAACATTATATCGATCCCATTCAATATTTTTTAGGGAAAGATGATACAAGCCCGGTATCAGTAGAAGTAGATGCAGAACAGCAACATCCTGATGCTGTTGGCACATTCAGAAAAATTACATTCACGTATGAAGATGGGTGTAAAATAATTTTAGATGGAGAAGCCAAAGACCCTGATGCTGCATACATCGTTGGCCCGAAAGGAAAATTGTATGCCGGTTTCAAGTCAGATATTCCTAACCTGAAAGAAAAATTAGCATTGATGCCCGACCCTGCACCACAGGTAACTGATTTTCTCGACTCTGTGAAATACAGGAAGCCATTTGCATTGAATGAAATGAACGGCTTCAGGTCGTGTACAATTATCAACATGGGAAAAATTGCATTGCAGTTAGGAAGATCGTTGCAGTTTGATCCTGTTAACCAGGTTTTCATTGGTGACGATGAAGCCAATTATTTGATCAATCCTCCAATGAGGGGGCCGTGGCACATTTAACAGAAAAACTAAAATCGAAAAAAATTAAAAACGAATGTTTGACTTGTTAACCGCAGAGAAATTAAAACAAAGCCTTCGTATGCTTTGCGAAAACTTAACGTGCTTCGCGGTTAAAAAAAATTTCACAATGAAAAAATACTCCTCTTTTATTATCACTGCAATTCTTTTCACAACTGTACTTACAAATGTGCAGGCACAATCAGCAAAAGAAAAAGTTATTACAGGTATTGCTGCATTTCCATATCAGCATACTTCGGACGCAACTGCTTCACTAACGGCGATGGGCACGTGGAATAAATCCGAATGGAAAGCATTTATGAAATTGCTGGACGATGATTCTTTGAAAGTAAAAGCTACCTATGCGTTAAGCGCTTATGTAAATGAAGCGTCGATGGATGCAAACAAAAAAACTGCTGCAATAATTTTATTGGAGAAATATCTTTCTTCTTCCAAAACCGAATATGCAAAAATTTTGATCCAGTCGCAATTGAATTTGCTTGCAGATAAATCCGCTATCGAACAGGCAAATAACAGTTTGCCAAAATTGCCTGAGAGCAAAATCATTTCGACAAGATCGTTAAATGATGAGCAAAAATTATTATTGCTCGAAGATGAGATGGCTGCTGCCAAAAATCCTGTAGATAAAAAAAATATTTTATCTCAGGCTGCACATATCCCGGGTTTCAGCAGTTTTATGCTCGTAAGCAAATCATTAAAAGATGCAGATGTTGCAAATGATGCAGCATTGGCGCTTGCGCGTCTAGAAATAGCTGATGAGAATATCAGGGGACCAATAGTAAGAGATGCATTGGAAACTGCATTGCCGTTGATACACGGTGATGACAGCGCTGTGCTGGTAAGCAAACTGCAAAATGTGTTGCGTAAAATGCCTTACGATTATGGGTTTGTAAGTTTATTCAATGGAATTGACCTCTCCGGATGGAAAGCATTGGTAGGCAACCCGATCACACGTTCAAAAATGTCTGCAGCTTCTTTGGATTCCGCAGAAAAAGCTGCCAATGAAAAAACAAAAGGGGATTGGATAGTAAAAGATGGCTTGTTGATTTTTACCGGGCATGGAGATAATCTTGCCACTGTAAAAAAATACGCAGACATGGAAATGTATGTTGACTGGAAGATCACTGAAAAAGGCGATGCCGGTATTTATTTGCGTGGTACCCCGCAAGTGCAGATATGGGATACAAGCAGGAGAGATGTTGGTGCGCAGGTAGGTTCAGGCGGATTGTATAACAACCAGAAATATGAAAGTAAACCGTTGGTAGTTGCTGATAACAAAATAGAAGAGTGGAACCGTTTTCACATCATTATGAAAGGTGAACGGGTAACTGTTTATCTCAACGGGATTTTAGTAACCGATAATATTCCATTGGAAAATTATTGGGATCACAGCATTCCGATTTTTACGAAAGAGCAGATCGAATTACAGGCGCACGGAACGTATGTAGCCTACAAAAATATTTACTTGCGGGAAATTCCCACTAATGAACCTTATGTGTTGAGTGATGAAGAAAAGAAGCAAGGTTTTGTTTCTTTGTTTGATGGTACAAACCTTGATCAATGGACGGGCAATATAGCAGGTTATCCGGTGAGAGATGGGGTAGTAGAAGTTAATCCCAATGTTGGTGGCGGTGGAAATTTATACACGAAAGATGAGTTTTCGAATTTTGTATATCGTTTCGAATTTCAGTTAACGCCCGGTGCAAATAACGGCATCGGTATCCGTGCGCCATTAGAAGGTGATGCGGCTTATGTGGGAATGGAAATACAGGTATTGGATAATGAAGCGCCGGTATATAAAGACCTGCACGTGTACCAGTATCATGGTTCTGTTTATGGTGTGATACCTGCAAAACGCGGGTACCTGCTGCCAACAGGTGAATGGAACAAAGAAGAAATAATTGCTAAGGGAAATAAAATAAAAGTAACATTAAATGGCACAGTTATTTTAGACGGCGATATAAAAGAGGCTTCGAAAAATTTTACTGCGACTATGGATCACCGTGAGCATCCAGGGTTGTCAAGAAAAAGCGGCCACCTCGGATTTTTAGGACATGGAGATGTAGTGCGGTTCAGAAATATGCGGGTGAAAAAATTATGAGAAAATTGGATTAATAAAAAAAGGTGCTGGAGAATTTTCGGTACCTTTTTTATTAATTCAAACCTATTATCCCAGTACAAACCGGTAACCAACACCTTTGATCGTTAGTATTTCAAGCGAAGGGTCACTGCTAAGATAATTGCGGATTTTATTTACATACACATCCAGGTTCCTTGAATTGAAAAAGGAATCATTTCCCCAAAGGAGGTTCAAAATTTCTTTTCGGCTGATGATTGTATTGTGGCTTTCATAAAGGATTTTTAGTAATGCTGTTTCACGATAAGATAATTTTCGCTCTTCATTTCCATTCTGTAGTACCTGTCTGTTCACATGAAAAATAAATTTCCCCAGCGGAACGGTTTCTGCTGGTTTTCTTTTTAATGATCCATGATTTAGTTTTAGGAGATTATGTATGCGTACAATCAATTCTTCCATGCTGAATGGCTTGCGTATATAATCGTTGCCGCCAGATGTAAAACCTTTTACTACATCTTCTGTTTGAGTTTTTGCCGTTAAAAAAATGATCGGCATTTCCTTATTGAATGCCCTTATTTCTTCAGCTATAGAAAAACCGTCTTTGTTAGGAAGCATTACATCCAGCACACAAATGTCCGGAAGCGTTTTTTTAAAAGCAGCCAATACATTCTTTCCATCACTTTCCATTATTACTTCAAATCCGCGGCTTTCCAGGCTTTCCTTCACAATTTTTGCAAGGAACAATTCATCTTCTACGTAAAATACTTTGATCATATTTTTTTAACCGATGCGGATTACTTTCCTGATTATTTTTCTTCCGTCTCCAAAATCTACTACTGGTGCGGCTTTCATGGGGATCAGTATCGTAAATGTTGTTCCACTTTCTTTATCACTATTGACTGTTATATATCCCATGTGGTTCATGATAATCTCCTTCACATAACTTAATCCTAACCCGTGGCCTTTGGTATCGTGTTGGTTCCCGGTCGGTACCCTGAAAAATTTTTCAAAAATTTTTGACTGGTATTCTTTAGGGATTCCTGGTCCGTTATCACTGATTTTTAATTCCAGGATATTTTCTTTTGGTGATGCGAGCTGAATTGTAATCACAGGATCTTTGCTTCCGTACTTTAATGCATTATCAAGCAGGTTGTATAAAACACTCGTCATGTGCAATCTATCTGCTTCAACGGGGAAATTCTTTCCTTTTGTTTCAACAATTACATGCGCATGTTGTTTTTCAAACTGTACTTTCATTATTTGTATCACTTCATTAATAAGATCATGCAGATCGAAATTTTCTTTTTTCAATTCAATATGTCTGTTTTCAAGCATTGATAATTTAAGCACTTTGTCAACCAACAATCCAAGCCTCTGCAATTCAGAAGCGGAAATATCGAGATATTCTTTTGTTTTTTCAGGATCATGCACTGCATCAAAATTCCGTAATGCTTCTATTGCTACAGACACTGTTGCAATGGGTGTTTTTAATTCGTGGGTGATGTTGCTGATGAACTCATTTTTAATTTCTGTAAGCCGCCGTTGCTTTGCCAGGTTGCGGTATAATACTATGAACGAAATAATTGTAAGCCCTACTAAAAAAACAGAAAAAATAATTGGTGTTGAAATTTTTTTTATTAGAAAAGGAAACGTGTTCCCCAATTTAAGCTGATAGGTTTTAGGGTGGGAAAACCCTACCACCACATTTGCAAAATCCGGGTATCCTTCATCAGTTACCATTGAATCTATCTTAGAAATGGTGAATGGCACTACTATTTTGTCTTCTTTAAGTTTGTCAATATATGCTTTTGTTATTTCCGGGATCTTTAATGAATCCTGCAATGAGTCAACACCTGATAAAAGTTGTATCACTTTATCCGGTATTTTCCACGATCCCAAGCCTCCACTATTTAAAACTGAATCGGCATAAAAAAAATGTTTATCCTTTCCGGGTGCAACGATCGTGGTAGTTTTAAAAACAGAATCATGTTCACTTTTATCACGTATCGCATCAACCATTGTCACAATTGCACGTGCATTGAATTTTTTTTCGTGCAATTTTGGGGAATGGCCGACAAAATCGCTGTCCTTTATAATTACTTTTATATCATGTTGCTTCGCTGAGTCTTTAAAAGAAATATTCAGTTTCAATTTTGAAGCCTGGAGCTTCGTAACGGTTTCCTGGAAATCCACGCCGGCACTTACCTCCAGGTTTTTTTTCTCGCGGTTGTAATTGTTTTTCAGCCAATAGAATTGAAAACCTGTAACCAAAAAGATGGAGAGCACCATCAATATCGGATCTGGTATCGTTTTCTGTTTTGCCATTGTAACCAAATTTAATCAATCATAACACTATCGGTAAATCTTTTAACCTTTATTAACCTAAATGAAAGGAGAGTTAACCTGTGCAGCACGATCGCCCATTTAGATTTGAATAAAAAATTTTATGAAGAAAATTCTAATAGCAGGTATACCTGTTTTACTCTCGTGCAGTTTATATGGACAGCAAACATCCGGAACGGTTATGTATGAAAGGACCATCAAAATGCAAATGCATATTTCCGACGATGAACAGGGGGATAAAGTGATTCCCCAAACGCGGGTTGACCGTTTTGTACTCTCATTCGCAAACAATCAAAGTGTTTGGAAACATTCTGATGATGACATGCAAAATGCAGAAACGGAAAGCAGCAGTAACGGTGTGCATATAAAAATGATCGCACCGGGGTTGGATGATATAACCTATGTTGATTTCAATACTGCACACACAGTTGAACAAAGGGAAATGTTTGGCAAAACATTTATCGTAAGCGACAGCATCCGCAAACTAAGTTGGAAACTCACAGGCGAAACGCAGACATTGCTTGGGCATATTTGCCAGAAAGCAATTGCTCAAAAACCTTCAAAACGCATGACGATGAATATGGACAATGGTAAAATGCAAAGAAAAGAAGTTGATGATACAGTATCCATTATTGCGTGGTTCACTTCAGATATTCCTGTGCCTGCCGGACCGGAAGTTGCTGGACAGGTACCGGGATTGATTCTTTTGTTAGATGTGAACGATGGAAAGACCCTCTACAAAGCAGTTGAATTAAAAGAAAAAGTAAATGCTGCTGATATTAAAGAGCCATCAAAAGGAAAAAAAGTTACAACGGATCAGTTTAAGGCTGAAGTAGCGAAGATGATGGATGAAATGGAAAAGAATAACCGGGGCGGCGGGCGTATGATACGGATCCAGAATTAAATTTTTCTTTGTTGCAGAAGGCCACGCTCTGATGCGTGGTTTTTTTTTGCAACGGTTTTAACGCCTGATGATGCGCATATTTCCGCCATTTTGAGAATTAGTCAATCCCGTTTTGCTTAAACTATAGGTAAAGCTCAGCAGGAAAAACCGCTGGATGGTATTTACTCTTTTATCTTCAATATAATTCTGCACTGTATTACGGCTGATACCAGAATTCTGATTTAGGATATCCTTCACCGATAGTTTTATCTCGCCACGGTTGAACCGTAATACTTGTTTACTTACACTTGCATTCCAGAGAGGGATATGAGCATTGAACCCACTTGCATATTGGTTATTGACATAATAATTAAAATCTGTAGCAAAGTTAAATCCCTTCCAGGGCTGCCAGTTGATCTCTGTACCGAAGCGTTGCGTTGTATAGTGTGTGTTTGCATTTGATTGGATCGAATAATTAGCCTGGAAAAATTGCATCTCTGCACTGAGCGAAATATCAATGTTGTCATTTGGAAATGTTTCCAGCCTTATAATAGGCCCAAACGAAGTAGTATTGATCGTGTTTAAAAAGGAATTGAGATATTGTTTGCTCCTGCTCCGGCTGATATCCGAACTGAGTTCTAAATTTCCTGCAAGAAAATGAACAGGAAAACTCCAGCTAACATTTCCGTTGATGATGTAAACGCCATTCACATTAGTGTAGGTTGTGCTGTCTTTTCCAAACTGCAAAAGCGTAGTATTATTTACGATCTTGTTTTGCGTTTGCTGTACATTAAAGAATGCAAAAAAATTATTATTGCGGTATGGATTTATTAATGACAGGTTCATGCGTATAGAGTGTATATATTCCTGTTTCAGGTTTACATTGCCTTGTATAATATGTAACGGATTGCTGACATCCGCAACGGGCTGCATTTGTGATACAGATGGTTGGTTCGCAGATGTAATATAATTGAGCGTAATATTTTTGAACCTGGAAAAATAGTATTGAAACCGTGCTGTAGGTAATATGTTCTTGAAATGTGTACTGACAAGGGAGTCTTTTAGTGTAGTCAGTATCTTGCCGCTAAGGTCCGCTTCCTGGGCTGCGAAACCGGCAGCATAATTGTATTTATGTGTTTGCTTACGGACACGTATACCCGCATTTGAAAACATATAACTGTTTTGAAAATTATTGCTAAGCTCATTGTTAAACAGGTCATATTTCCCGTTGCCTGCATCGAAATCGTATGTTGTTTTGTTTACAGAATTTTTACTGCGGCTGTTTCCCGCACTAAACTCGATCAGTGAACGCCGGAATAACGGCTCTGTATAAACCGCCCTTATTGCGTAACTATTCAAAGTATTTTCGGTATTGTATTGTTGGTCTATTGCGTTTTTGCTTAGTGGCGATGATGAAATATCGTAATAATTTGTTAGCGACTGCAATGAGCCATTCCCATTGCTGTTATCAAAATTGCTTTGGATATTTAAAGAAAATGTCCTTGCACGTTTCCTGAATTTTTTTCGGAAAAGCAATGTGTTTGAAAAATTGTATCCGCTGTTTTGTAAAGAATTATTACTGTAGCCGTCATTGCTTTTATTTCCTTGCTCAGAAAGCGTACTGAAATCAGAACGGCTTGCATTTGTTGTTTGCTGATAGGAGAATGACGGCATAAGTTTGATTGAGGTAAAAGAATCCAACTGATAATCGGCGCTGAGGTTGATACGCTGGTTATAGTTAAGATTGTTGGTATATGCATTTTCGTTGTAAGTGTATGATGAATCGGGCAATAAATATTTTCGTTGCAGGTTGGTTTGTTTTGCAGGATTATACCGGGTGAATAAATAATTACTTTGGAAGTCGGTCTTCTTCCCGATGATGTTATTATAATTCATTCCTCCCGCCCATGTAGTATTGATCCCGGAGTTGCTTGCGCCAAGCAAACCGGCTAAAGGATCATTGTCGTTTACCTGTATATTCACATCGCCGCTGCCGTTTTTTAACTGGTTTCCTGCATCAGTAAAATTCAGGATATCCATAAATGAAAAACCTTCAGCATTAGTGTTATTGCCCATACCAATAACAGAAAGCTGCCTCGCACCTTTAAATGAGTTTACATTAAATTTTCCCTGGTAACGGCCATCATCACCCGCACCTGCGTTTATTTTTCCGAAGACGCCTTTTTTCTTGTCTTCTTTTAATTTAAGGTTGATTGTTTTGATACTGTTGCCGTCATCAAAACCTGTTAGTTCTGCCTGGTCACTGAGTTTGTTATACACCTGTACCTTGTCAACAGCGTCTGCCGGTAAATTTTTGGTAGCAACTTTCGGGTCGTTGCCAAAAAATTCTTTTCCATCAACCAACACTTTTTGTATTTTTTCTCCCTGTGCTTTTACATTGCCATCTTTATCCACTTTAACACCGGGCAGTTTTTTAAGAAGGTCTTCCACATTTGCATTAGGCTGGGTTTTGAATGATCCGGCATTGTATTGTACCGTGTCTCCCAATAATGTTACTGCTGGGGCTTCAGACGATACAACAACTTCTTTTAGCATTACTGTTTTGTCGTTCATGATTATTGTTCCGAGATCAATGCTTTTATGGTTGTCATCGATAGAAAAATTAACAACGTTGTTGTGATAGTTTACGTGAGTGATCAGCAACCGGTAATTTCCGTTCGGAAGGTTTGTTAATTCAAACTTACCCTTGGTGTCGCTCATGGTAAAACTTACTAATGAAGAATCTTTTCGCTGCATCAGGGTAATGGTAGCGTCGGCAACAGTTTTTTTTGCAAGCGAGTCAAGCAGCACAGCTTTTACCGAACCATTTTTTTGTGCAATCGCCAACACAGGAAAAATAATTACAAATAATGCAGAATAAAATTCCCTCATGTTTTTTTTGCGACTAAATTATGCTCCTCGTTTTTCAAACCCGGTTAACCAGCCTTGTATTAATGTTAATAAAGGTTAAGAACAAATGTGGATGTATAATTTGAAATTTTTTGTTTTCCCGGATCCTTTTAAATACACTTAACTCTTTTTTGTTTTAACCAGGTCGAACATTTTTTTCGCAAAATGTATTTTGCTGTGAAAAGTATGATACATTCACGTTGAATATTTAATTTTTTGCACAATGAATAATAGCACGAATCAAATAAAAATACTTGTTGTTGGTTGTGGTAATATGGGCGCATCGCATGCTATGGCGTATCATAACATGGATGAGTTTAGTATTTGCGGTTTGGTAAGCACCGGCGCAAGCAAAAAAGTGTTGAATGAAAGGCTCGGAGGGAAATATGCTTTGTATGATGATTATGAAAAAGCATTGACAGCAACAAAGCCAGATGCAGTTTGCATTTCAACATATCCTGATACGCATGAAGCGTATGCAATAAAAGCATTTGAAAACGGATGCCATGTTTTTATTGAAAAACCATTGGCAGATTCTGTTGCAGGTTCGGAGCGTGTGGCTGCCGCTGCAAAAGAAGCGAGGAAAAAATTAGTGATCGGTTATATTCTTCGTCATCATCCATCATGGATGCAGTTTGTGCAGGTTGCGCAACAAATGGGAAAGCCATTGGTGATGCGCATGAACCTGAACCAGCAAAGCCATGGTTATATGTGGGATGTTCACCGCAACCTGATGAAAAGCCTGAGCCCGATTGTTGATTGCGGCGTTCATTATATTGATGTGATGTGCCAGATGGTGCGGTCGAAACCGGTGCAGGTAAATGCAATCGGTGCGAGGCTTACCAATGATATTCCGGAAGGCAATTACAACTACGGGCAATTACAAATTCAATTTGAAGACGGTTCTGTTGGCTGGTATGAAGCAGGGTGGGGGCCGATGATGAGTGAAACCGCTTTTTTTATAAAAGATGTGATCGGCCCGAAAGGATCTGTTTCCATTGTGGCAAAAGAAGCCGGTGGAAAAGGAAAATCGGATTCGGTGGAAGCGCATACGCAAACGGAAAGCATCCGGATTCACCATGCTGCCATTGATGATAAAAACGAATTCACGAAACCGGATGACTGGATCAACCTGCAGGATGAACTCAATCACCAGCAATTATGCGATAGGGAACAATTGTATTTTTTAAATGCCATTAAAAATGATATCGATCTTACTGATCATATCCTGGATGCGGTAAACAGTTTGCGGATTGCATTTGCCTGTGATGAATCGGTGAGAAGCAAAAAGCCGGTAATGCTTTAGGGAGGTAAGAAAAAATGAAAAAGTAAAAATGAAAAACGCTGACAATTTTTTCATTTTTTGTACACTGCTGTTCATCAATAGTTCAAAATGCGCTGTGGAAAATGTCGAACAGCAAAATCAGCGAAATATATACGTCATTCAAATGATTGTAGCATCTTAAGTAATCCAAATTGAATTTGTCAAAATATTATAAAAATGGTAATTCCTGTTTTGTTTTAATAGAAAGCCTATCTCAATAAAAGATAAGGTAAGGGAGGACTTGATTTGTAGAATACTAATCCAAATAATTTGTAAATTTGAAAGATGACAGCAATTATTATTGATAACAAGAAATACGTTCTGATGCCGGAGAAAGATTACCAGGCATTGCAAAAGAAAGCTGCATTAAAAACAAAGCCTGAAAAGACTCTTTCCATTGAAGAAGCCCGCTCTTACAGCAAAAAATTAATCAGGAAATGGGCAACCGAAAAGTAATTGTTAAACAATCCGCCGCCGAAAACATTGCTGCTATTTCCTGGTTTATTGAATCAAAAGGGCTTATAGCAACTGCCGATAAATTTGCAGATGCTGTGTATGATTTCTTCCTCACATTATCGGATACACGAAAATCGCATACTTTGTGTAAAGAACCAGAACGTGCAGCACTGGGTTTTAAATGTATTACCTTCAAAAAGAAATATACTGTCGTTTTATTGAATCTGCAACAGAAGTGATAATCTGCGAGTTTATTGCTTCTAAATTAATTTATTGGTAACAAAGTTGTTTCAACACGTTTTCGACAACCCCTGACTCTGTTTTTTGTCATGTTAAGCTTGTAGAAACATTACAAAAACAGTAATTACTTTTTATTTACCATTTACGGTCAGCTTGAGTTTCTACATTCGAAAATATTTTTGTTTTGCAATTGTTATAACAAACTCAAATATTCTTACAGTATTTTTTACTTTTTTGCATTAGATATTAGGGATGTTAGCACAGCGCATAACGAATTGTGATAAGAAATTATTTCCTATGAAGTAAAAAGTAAAAAAGCAGTTGTTTAAATAAGGACTTCAAATCGAAGCAATTTTAATTCCAAATTATTATTTTCCTTCTCAGGTATGAGTTATAGTTTAGTAAGGGTGATATTATTTTACTAATAGTATAATAATATACAAAGACGATAAAAATCCTCTTTAAAGACTATTTTTATTTTGCAGGCCATGCAGGACATTTGTCCAATTTTTTGAAGATGCCTGTCAGTTAATGTTTGAATATATTTTCCCTTCATTTTGATAGGTTCCTATCTTTTAATCTTTCCACTCTCCTAAAAAAGAAATACCATTTTTTACCTTTTGTAAAAGGTAGGATTAAACATTATTAAGATGAAGAGGCAATTTTTTTTCGTAACATTATTTTTTTTATTCTCTCATATATCTGTAAAAGCGAGTACCGATTTTATTACCAAATGGTCGTTTCCTGCTGCTGCATCTTCTATCCGCATCAGCGTACTTACCGCTGGAACGGTGAATTACACATGGACAGCTTCGCCATCAGGTAACAGCGGCAGCGGTTCATTTGCATATTTAATTCCAAACGCCCCTGCCATTACGCTCTATGGCTTCAATATTGCGGCAGGCGATGTCGTAACACTTAGCATGCAGCCCCAGAATCTGCGGATGTTTTATACACAGTTCAGTCCGGATGCGGCAAAATTGGTGGACGTAAGTCAGTGGGGGACGGTGCCGTGGGCGAATATGAAAGGAGCTTTTTATGCCTGTATAAATTTGAATATTTCGGCAACGGATGTGCCTGACTTGTCTGCTGTAACAGATATGTCAAAAATGTTTTATCAGTGTAATACTTTGAATGGCCCTTCCAATATCAATACCTGGAATACCTCTGCTGTTACAAATATGAACGCCATGTTTCAGGGTGCCTATGCTTTCAATCAGCCAATAGGGAACTGGAATACTTCTTCGGTTACTAATATGAGTGAGATGTTTGAGAACGCATACGCTTTTAACCAGCCTATAGGCACCTGGAATACTTCAGCAGTTACCAATATGTTTGCGATGTTTTTCAAAGCCTATACTTTCAACCAACCTATTGGAACTTGGATTACTTCTGCTGTTACTAATATGAGTTATATGTTTTATAATGTTACAGCTTTTAATGAGCCTATTGGAACCTGGAACACTTCATCCGTTACTGATATGTCTGCTATGTTTTATCTGGCAAGCTCTTTCAATCAACCGATTGGTTCATGGAACACTTTATCTGTCACAAACATGAGCGCAATGTTTGGAGTAGCAAAGACATTCAATCAGTATATCGGGGACTGGAATACTTCTGCTGTCACAGATATGTCCTATATGTTTTACGAGGCGTATGCTTTTAACCAACCTATAGCCAAATGGAATACCTCATCCGTTACGAATATGAACAACATGTTTAGTGAAGCATATGCATTTAATCAACCCATTAATAGTTGGAATACTTCAGCCGTCACCGACATGAGTGGAATGTTCAGTGTAGCGATGGCATTTAATCAGCCCCTAAGTGCATGGAACACTTCAAACGTATCAAATATGAACTCAATGTTTTCGGCTGCCTCATCTTTTAACCAATCCTTAGGCACATGGCAATTAAAATCAAATGTGTATTTGGGTGGTATGCTTTATTATTGTGGAATGGATTATTGCACTTATTCTGCTACACTCAGGGGCTGGGCAGGCAATAATCCTACTGTCACCGGACGCTCTCTTGGTGCTGCAAATATGCAATATACTTCGACCGTTGCAAATGCAGAGCGTACACAACTGGTGAACAACCAGGGTTGGACTATTACCGGTGATGGGCAGGTTTATTTTTATCCTCACTTAGTACCTGAAAGCTCCACCATTACAGCCACGCCATCCTGCGATGACAATATATATATTCAGCCTACTAACACAGTTAATAAAGTACTGGGGTTAAATGCCAACGGTAATAGTTTTAATTATGGAACATCTGCGGTTAACGTGACCAATGATTTTGCAGGCACTTTGCCATCCGGCGTCACTGCTAATACCAATGGATTTTATGAGATGAATAGCGGTCTCAATACATTGCGTGTAAGCCGTCGCTTGCACACTGTATATTCTCCCGGCTCTTACACAACAAACGGAGGTGTTATAGTGAGGGTATATTATGACCCTCCAGAAATAATAGCGCTCACAGATAACAGCACACTACCCGCAGGCAGTAACCCGCTGATCCAGCAAGGATGGTTCAAATCTTCAGAACATAGTGCACAGGATGTTGCCGATGATATGACGCCTGTTACATTAAACAATGCTATCAATGTAGTGCCTACAAGTTCTGGCCAGGAAAATGGCGTGGATTATGTTGAATTTACTTTCCAGTCTTTCAGCACTATTGGTTATTATGCCACCACAAGCGCTATAATATTACCGGTAAAGCTCCTGTACTTTACGGGTACTGTTAATGGTTGTGCTGTTGAACTGCAATGGAAAACGGCCATCGAAAGTAATGTCAACCGTTTTGAAATAGAAAGAAGCAGTGATGGCAATAATTTCACTAAAGTATATACACAACTACCCAATGGTGCAACGGATGGAAGTATTTATAATTACACAGATAACACGGTGACTGATGGCAGCCGTTATTACTACCGGTTAAAGACAGTGGATAACGATGGAAAGTATGCTTATTCATCAATCATAACCTTCATGATCAGTTGCGGCCAAAACCCGGTATTCAGTGTGTTTCCCAATCCGGCAACTGATTACGTTACTGTAAAAGTGCCAAATGCCGTCGGTGTAATGAAAGTGTATGCTGCCGATGGCCAGTTACTGCAAACACATAGGGTTGTAAGCAATGTAGATGTCATAAATGTTTCAGCATTTGCTAAAGGGGTTTATATGCTGCAATATTTTAAGGATAATGAAATGGAAACAATAAAGCTGTTAAAAAAATAATCCGCTCATCCGCTCTTCGGGATGTTAGCGCAGCGCATCCCGAAGTTGTAATAAAAAAGGATTTCAAATCCTATTTATCAATAGTTCGACATGCCCTGCGGAACATGTCGAACAGCAAAAGGATATAAAATATATGATCAAGGCTGTAGGAGATATACATCCTCTAGAATTTTTATCTCACCTCATTATAAAAAAGAGGTATCGAAGCCAGAACTTGTTTAGTCATTAAGTGATGTGGTCTTTATTCATAATTTTTAAATCAAAGAGTTTGAAAAACAACAATTATTCCAGCCGTAATACAAGAACTTATTGTTTTCTTGGTCTCACAATTTTAGGGGCCTCATTATTCCTTGCATTTTGTAAAAAAGGATCAGCCGAAAATGGATTAACGCCAAATGTCTTGACTTTTTCTGTGCCTGTAGATACTACAATTTACCTGACAGGCATTTATGCGGGCGGCCCAAACAGTTCTTCCCCTGGAAATCCTGACAGGGGATTTAGGGCGGAAATCATGATTAACGCCAAAACCCTAAAAGGCGTTTTTGACGGAGCCGATTATTCAAACAATTATGGTGATATCATATTAAAACACCTTTCATCAGAAACGCCCTTGCATAACCTGTCCGACAGTATAACATTAATACAACAATACATCTATCTGTCTGATGAAGCATTGACTTCGCTAAGCACTCAAACCCTTACTAACATTCAATACATTTTGAATGAATTAAAAAGGGTAAAAGTAAAGGCTGTGTTACGGTTTGCTTATGATGACGGAGTAAAATACGACGCGTTTTCCGGGCTTCCCTATAACTCGGCAACCATTCAAACACATTTGAATCAACTGGCGCCGATTATTAGTCAAAATCTCGGTTGTATTGCTGTTTTACAGGTAGGCTTTGTAGGCAATTGGGGAGAATGGGGGGGAAACTTTAACTTTACCGATTCAAATCCACTAGAAACAGCGCTTATTCTTAAAGAGGTTTTAAAAGCTTTGCCCGCAGACAGGGTTGCAAATGTCCGATATACCTGGCTTAAGAATAATGCCAAAACTGTTCGGAGTCCAGTCAACCGGATTACCGATGCAGAATACAAACGACTTGGCTATCATAACGATTTTTTTACCGGGGGCCTCATGGATTTAGGGGCAGATTATGTACCAGGTTCTGCTACCTATAACCAATGTGTCAGCGAAACCAAATTTCAAAAAGCATGGATGGATGGAGAAATGCCATATTATACTGAAGGCACTGATAAATATGCTTTTGGCCCGATAATCATTAATCCCTGGACAGTAGTGAAAATATTTTCAGAATGCCGTTATACCTCGTTTAGCATTTCCCATCATAATATGGAATATGGCGATAGCAAAAATACAAACGTACTTTACTGGCGTAACAACACATTTACTCTTAGGGATTTTATAAATAATAACAGAGGCAATGCACCCGTAGATTCGGCTTACTTCCGAACCGCAACAGGCAATTATGTTTCCCGTACTTTTTTTGATTATTTCAAAGACCACTTTGGTTACCGGTTGATGCTGAAAAATTTTAGTTACAGCAGACCACTAAGTACGAGTAGTTCGTTCAATATTCAATTTGATATAACTAATCTTGGCTTTTCTAATCCCATTAACCCACGTCCTGTTTATGTGGCATTGATCAATAATGCCACCAATGCCGTTACAACCTATCCTTTAAATGTAGATGCACAAAGCTGGGACGTAGCTACCAGCAATCCATTCTATCGCGTAGCCTCTACAATTAGCCTCTCTTCGCCGCTGACAGCGGGTTCTTATTCGATAGGATTATGGCTTCCTGAAAAATCAAGTGATTTGAAAATGGATGCTGATTATGCCATAAGGTTATCTAACAGCCAGGTTGCCTATTGGAGAGATGCGGCTAACCAGTACCTGGTAAATGTGGTAGGCTCAATAAATGTAAATTAATGCAAACAAAAATTTCGCGGCTATATATGCACTGCTGTTCGGGATGTTAGCGCAGCACATCCCGAAGTTGTGATAAGAAGGATTTCTAATCCTGTTCATCAACAGCTCGACATACTCTGCGGAACATGTCGAACAGTAACAAAATTTTATAAATTAATCCACTACCGGAATTAAATATGGTAAAAGCAAATTCGAAGATAATTGTCCAAAAAACTGAAATTGCCTTTATCAATAAGGAAATCGGGGAATATATTTCATTAACAGACATAGCAAAATACAGAAGCGCTACCGAACCATTTTCGGTTATAAACAACTGGATGCGAAGTAGAAACACTATTGAGTTTTTAGGGCTTTGGGAAAAACTGAATAATCCCGATTTTAAACCTATCGAATTCGAGAGGTTTAAAAATGAAGCAGGAAGTAACTATTTCGTTTTATCACCTCAAAAATGGATTGAAAATACCAACGCAACGGGAATAACATCTAAATCAGGAAGATATGGAGGAACGTTTGCCTATATCGATATTGCGTTCGAATTTGCCTCATGGATTTCATCTGAATTCAAATTGTATTTGATTACCGAATTCAAACGTCTTAAACACGACGAGAATTATAGATTGCAACTTGAATGGGATTTACAACGTACAATTTCTAAAATCAATTACCGAATTCATACAGACGCCATCAAGGAAAATCTGATACCAAAAGAAATAACGAAACAACAAGCAAATTTTGTTTATGCAAACGAAGCTGATTTATTAAATGTTGCCCTATTCGGAATTACAGCAAAAGAATGGAGAGAAAATAACCACGAACAAAAAGGGAATATAAGAGATGATGCCACTTTGGAGCAATTAGTAGTGTTGAGCAACTTGGAAAGTATCAACGCGTTGCTTGTAGGGCAGAGTTTATCACAAGGAGAACGATTGGTACAGCTCAACAAAGTAGCTATCACGCAAATGAAATCTTTAATAGAAAGTAAAGCAACTAAAAAGCTGAAATAATAAATAAGCATAAATCTTCGGGATGTTAGCGCAGCGGATCCCCAAGTGGTGATAAAAAAGATTTCTAATCCTGCGGAAGATGACGAATTGCAAAAATTTAGTACTGATGTCGGCTTTTGTACTTCCATTTCCCGCCCGAACGCAAAGCCCCAAAACGTTGGTTGCTATACGGAGACAACCTTTAAACTTCTAAAATGACAAGACTTTTTTTGACCACTACTTTTGCTCTAACATTTGCTGCTTGTTCGACAAATTCTTCCCACGAAATAACTAATACAGACACAACAACAGCAACAATTACTACTGAGATAAAAAGTGGTATCACTAACAGCATATTGGCTGACACAGCTAAAGTAAAAACTTGGCTAATCGGAGTGATTGAAGATTATACAAATAGCCAAGACCTTAAACACACTTTTGAGAATTTAAAAAAATCATTGACTGACAATTACTATAACTATAAACAGGACGCAATAAATCTTGAGTATGACAATGGCGACACGACAGTAAGTGAAGAAGCTTTTAAAAAGAAATGGCAGGACAAATACAACATCAAATATGTAGGCAATGGTGGCTTTATTATTTCCACTCAAGACAACGGCAAAATCAAAGTGACAAAATGCAACTTCATCAAAAACATAGGGCAAAACGCATCACTTTATAAGGTGCTGATTGAAGACTTAGATTTTAAAACAAAGTTCAACAGAGATATAAAATTGCTAAAAGTTAATAGCAAGCTGTTTATTGACGATGTTATAGAGTATGATTGACAAGTACAGCAACCAACATTACTCACGCCGTGTAGCTCTCTAAATACATTCAGCAATAAGCTACGCCGGGTTTGAGTGGGATAGCCATACACAATCTACTGCTAATTGAATATTTACAAAGATTTGATGTTAAAAAAAATATGAAATGATTGTAATTATCACCTTTTTATTGGCGGTATTTCTTTTACTTTTCAGGAAATTAAAACTGAAACATTATTGGCTTTTCGCAATTGCAGTTACTATATTAATTGCCATTTGTTTCAATGCGGTACTCTCAAAAAATACCGATGGATATGAAGGCGATTTGGTGCCCATAAAAAGTGAAATAAATAATATTGCCGGTTACGAAAAAGCTGTAAAATTAATTGTTGATAACATAAATAGATTAGATAACGAGCAGCAGCCAGCTGCTGAAATGTATGAGAAAACAGGCCACAGTCCTCCATCTTACTTAAGAGATAGTTTGTACAAGGTTCTTCAAAACAGAAAACTACGGTTTTATAATTATACGCTGAAAATAGAAGGCAAAGACACCACCATTACTTTTGAAGGAAGCAACGTAGATTTTTATATGCGAGGCAGCAATAGAAATAGCGATGCTGGCTACACTATTTTTTGGCATTCTATAACCTACACCACCAAGCCCACAAAAGAATTTCAAAATATAAATAACAACGACGATACACCAAGCGCTGTTATAAAAATTAAACCCAAATTTTATTACAATATCCGCTCATTGCCGGAATATTAATAATGCAGACTGCCCTTGCATTAATCACCCTTATTTTCTTTCTACAACAGTAAAAAATAGCTATGAAAAAAATGATTTTCATTCTGCTGATTTTCTTTAGTGAAAATCTTTCGGCACAAACTTTAAAAGATTGCGCAAACTGCTCAACACAAATAATCAGGCCTGAGCAAATAAAAGATTTGAGTATTGATGAAATCCGTTTTTTGACCAACGACCTTTTTGCAAGAAAAGGCTACAGATTTTCAAGTGGAGATGTTGATGCTTACTATGCAGAAACGGATTGGTACAAACCGGTTGCTGATAATACTAAAATAATTTTCAACAATATTGAAAAGCAAAACATCAAACTATTCCAGGAAAAAACTTCGGAAATAAAAGAAGACAGAAAAAAGTTGATGCAGGAAATAAAAAATTTTAAGACTGCAGTATTGGCAAATGATAAACAAGGATTGATAACCAAATATACTTACGCTGTAATTAATAAAGATTACAAAGAGCAATTTACTTATCTGACAAATGCGCTTACAAAAATTAATATAGATGATGTTAACTGGTCGCTTAACGTTGGCATCTATAAGATAACGGTTGATAATGGCGATTATATAATGAGTTACGAATTAAACGTAACACCCCAAAGCTTTGTGATTAAATACAATCATCAGGGCGGTTCAGAAATTGGAAAACAGTTGTATCCAAACGACCCAACAACCGAATTTGCCTATTGGTGGGAATTTAAATGGGAGAACAATAAGATAACATTCGTAAAAATGGAAATGGCAGGTTGAAATACAAACTCGGATTTTTATAACAGAAAATGAAAACACTTTTCACACTCGTATTGGTAATCTTCTTTTTTTTAGGCTGTAACCCAACGCCTGAACAGCCATTTAAAGAAACGGATAAAAAAGATACAGGTATAACACGTTCTAAAAAGATTGAAAAGCCAGTTATTGATACTAATGAAATAAATAAAAAAGCAGAGTACCCGATACGCTTAGTTCCCATTGATACAGTTGACTCAAAAAATAAAGATGTATTTAAACGATACGGAATTGAGTTTGATGGTAACTGTTATACCTGCGATTTAGCAGAATTATCCATCAGCGATAAAACGATACAACTGGTAAACGTGTGTGATGAAAAGCGTAACAAGTCATTTGATATTATAACAATTTCAAAAACCGACAATAGTATAGAAATTAAAACTGCACAAAACAATTTTGTATTTATCAAAATTGATAAAGCGCCCGTTTACGAATTGAAAATTACAGGCAATACAATACAAGTGGAACTGTTGCGGCTATCAACATATTATACGCTTAAAAAAATATTGAAAAAATTTGAAGAGCACGACTGTGGCGATTTTCAAGGATAAAAATTCATCAATGAAAGAAAAAATTATAATCATTGCGTTACTTTACGGGATTTTAATTTCTTGTAAGCAACCGTCTGCCGAAAAGGCAAACCCACTGCAAAAAGACACAACACAATCCTCCATGCAAAAAGACACAACACAGTCCGCCATGCAAGGAGATACATTGCGAAATAAAAACCCACTGCCTGACTATGTTGGCGGCAACGGTGCAATTGTATTTGGCGAAGCCGAATTTATAAAACCAAAAAAAATGAAGGTTACAGATAAACTGCAGCAATCTATTGCAGAAAAAATTAAAAGTGCAGAAACGGTTGATTTTACAGGCGATAAAATACCCGACTATATCTGTAAATCTGTAACCGATAGCACAGGTACCGGAACAGAATATTGGGTGTCATCTGACTATAAAATCATTAAAAAGAAAAGATACGTTGTTGATGGATATTGTTACAGGTGGTTCATCAATTTAGACGAAGACCCTGAACCCGAAATTTATGAAGACAGTGGCGATGAAGAACTTGAAGATAATATGTTTATAGACCAAAATTTAATAACGGGCAAGGACACACCCTTATTGTACATAAACCCAATCATTATTGATGATGATATTACATATTGGGGCTTCCCAAAAGATATTTCTAATATGATGACAAGGAAAAACGGAACAAGGATTGAGCTGGTTTGTTCACTTAACCATCACATCATTAATGACCATATTGCTGCCGACAATATTGACTCCATACAATCTCAAATACCTGTGGTGTTTTTTATGGGCAACCCTAAAGAAAAATTCAAAGTAAAAGGTATTAAGAATGATTACACAATGTACACTTTGCGTGAATTGATTGGTGCTACCAGAAAGTAGGTTTCTGCCGCTGTGGGTGTTCTTTTAATTACTTAATAGAGTAGCGAAAAAATAAAGACCGCCGCCTTGTCTCCCGATAAGCGGGCAGTACAACAATCCTGTTGCTGCAGCCTTGTGTGTTTATCCGGAAGAAATATCATTATTCTTCTGCAAAATTTTATTACAACGGTCAGGGTGTTTTTAAAATGATTACACATTATTCAGGCAACTGAACCTTGGCCTTGTGCAGCCTGCTTATCGGGAGACAAGGCGGGGCGTTTGAGGAATGGGTAGCTTTTTGAGTTGTGAAATTGAATGACGGCTGTGAACCATATAGAAATACATTCCAGAGGAGAAGGCGCAAATGCCAATAATGAAGAATATTTTTTTATTGCGACTCATCCAGGATTATTACCACAAAATGGTTCCATTATTTCGCATTTATACTAGGAAAAAATTATCATCACCCTATAATTTCTTTGATGCGTTCTCCTTTGCCATCGGGTGTTGTATAGAAGGGCCTTCTTTCTATTTCATATTGAGTATCTGGCGGAATGCCTAATGCATGATAAATAGTCTGATGTATCTGATCGATCTTCACGGGTGATTCTATTGTTTTGCAAGGCCGCTCATCTGCTGTTTTTCCATACACAAAACCTTTTTTAATACCGCCACCAAACATCAGTATCGAACATCCGTCTGTAAAATGGCGGTGCATACCATAAAATTTCATATCGGATACAATGTTCGGTTGATCCACCTGTTCTTTTACAGTTGCGCCTGGCCTTCCTTCAACCATCATATCCCTGCTGAATTCACTGGCGAGTATGATCATCGTGCGGTTCAAATGGCCGCTTTTGTCCAAGTCTTTCACCAACTGCGCCACGGGGCCATCGATCATTTTTTTCATGTCTACCATTCTCGTATGTCCATTCTCGTGAGTATCGAATCCCTTGAACGGTTCGTATTCTGTGGTAACGCTTATAAAACGTGCGCCTTGTTGAGTGAGCCGGCGTGCAAGCAAACACCCGAGGCCAAAACGCCCGGTGTTGTATATATCATATATCTCTTTAGGTTCAAGGCTCAGGTCAAAAGCTTTTGCCTCGGGAGAGTTGAGCAGCATATATGCCTGTTCCATGGAACGTTTGAGAGATTCTTTCTGATAATCGCTTCCAAATTCTCCCATTGGGCTTTTGCTTATAAGCGAATCATACAATTGATTGCGGCGCTCAAAGCGTTTTGCATCCATTCCTACCGGAGGCCTTGCACATTCCAATCCCTGCGATGGATCAGGAATAAGAAATGGTCCGAATTCATTACCTAAAAACCCGGCAGTATGAAAAGCTTTTAGTTCTTCTGCTTCGCCTACACTGAACCGCTGGCCTATATCAATGAACGCCGGTATCACGGGATTCTTCGGGCCCAATTGGTTTGCTATCCATGCACCAATATGCGGGGCAGCAACAGTTTGAGGCGGTTCGTAACAGGTGTGCCAGTGATATTGATGGCGGGAATGAAGGATGAAACCCATGTCTGCAGCAACGTAAGACCTGATCAGTGTTCCTTTATCCATCACTTTTCCGATCGATTGCAAACCTTCAGAAAATTTAATACCATCAAGAGCAGTTGGGAAAGAAGGGAAAGTGCTCAACACGCGATTGCTCTCCATTCCTTTTTCAAAAGGTGCATAAGCTTTCGGGTCGAAGGTTTCGGTGTGTGCCATACCTCCCGCCATCCAAAGCAGGATGACAGTGTCTGCTGTTGCATCTATTTTTTTTGAATTTTTGCAACTGGTCAGCAAACTTGCAACGGGTGCACCTGCTGCCAATGCTGCGAGTGTAGCAGCACTTGATTTTTTTAAAAAATCCCTTCTGTTCCAATTTTTATTCATACCCTTAATTTATAAAACTTATTTGAATTTCACGCAGGCGCGGAGTACGCTGAAGTTAAAACAAATGAAATCCCCCTGCGAACTCTGCGTGAAAATATTTCTAACTCATACATTATAGAAAATACCATTTTACATTTCCAGTTTTTAAAACAGCAACTGAAACTCCGGGTGCATGGCCATCGCCCATATAAAATCCTGGATATTATTTTCTGTTGGTTCATTACCTAATGCAAGCATTGCTGTTTTTTCTTCTTCCGTATTTGGCAAACGCCCGAGCGTATTCCGGTAAATATTATCGATCAGCTTTTTCGGATCCGGATATTTTTTCTTCCATTTTTCTGCCGCTTGTTTTATCACCGCGTTAAACTGGGCACCGTTAGTTAGTTCCAGCGCCTGCAGCAGGTTTGCATTAGACGGACGGCTTGTAATAACTGTTTCGCGGTTAGGCCTTCCAAGTGCAGTAAGGAACGGATCATTTTTTACTAATGACGCCCTCGGAAAAGGTATCGTCCCTTTGATCTCTTTCGGCAGCAAATTATAAACAATCATACTGTCGGCATATACCGGCTGAATGGCTTCGCTTACTGCATCTGCAAATTGTTCTGCAGTGAGCCGTTTGCGCAACATTCCGGTAAACTTAAACCCCGGGGCACTAATAAGCCCTGCATCTTTTACCGCTACCGAAGGCAATTGATATGTTTTTGAAGTAGCGATCTCGAAGATCAGTTTCCTGATGTCACATCCTTTCGCTACAAAATCGTATGCTAACCAATCCAGCAGGTCCTGGCTCCACGGTTTGTTATCCATAGCATCTACGGGCTCAACAATTCCCCGTCCCATCATTTGCGCCCAAATACGGTTTACCAATGTGCGGTATAATCTTCCGTCGCGTGGCTGCACTAAACTGTCTGCAAGTTCTTTTAACCGTTCTGATTTGCTTGCAGCAGAATTGATCTGTCCCAATTGTTTGTATAATATCTGGCGGCCGGCAAATTTTCCTGTTGGTTTATCACATCGGTTAATTTCAAGTAAGCTATCAGAAAATATATTTGCGAAAGCATAAGACTGATCCAGTTTCCAATCGCTGATAAAACTATCGTGGCATGAAGCGCATTTCAAATTCAACCCCATAAAAACCTGCGATACATTTTGTGCGGCTTGCATTTCCGTTCGCTGGCTTGCATTTACTACGCCTCTCCACTCAATGCCACGGATGAAGCCGAGCGAACTGCTATCCGGGCTTATCAACTCTTTCACGAATGTATTATACGGTTTGTTATTACGGAGTGAATTGTAAAGCCATTTGGTGATATCGGACCTTCCATTCGTAATGTATCCGGTGCCGGTATAATCATTGCGCAATGCATCATTCCAGAAAGTGAGCCAGTGTTGTGCGTAATCATCTTTTCTCTCCAATAAGGAATTCACAAGGCGTTCTCTTTTTTGCGGATGTTTGTCATTTATAAAAGCATCAACACTATCTGCAGGAGGCAAAAGCCCGATCACATCAAGATATACCCTTCGTATATACAACCGGTCGTTTACCGGAGTTCCCCATTTGATATTATTTTTTTCAAAGTATGTATTGACAAAATGGTCGATCGGGTTTGTAATGTCTCCGCTTGCAGTTGGGATCTCCGGATTTCTTGGCTCAAGCTCTGCCTGGCGGTATAAACTCTTTTCAGGGCCGGTTGGCCACGGAGCGCCTTGCCGTATCCAATAAGACAACACCTGTATTTCGTTTAAGGATAACCGTTGCCCTTTTGAAGGCATTACATCTTTATCATTTGCAGGTAAACTTACACGTCGGATCAATTCACTTTTTTCAGGCCTTCCCGGAGTAAAAACCGAACCGTTTTTTCCGCCCTTGAAAATACCCTCTTTAGAATCTAACCGCAGGTCGCCTTTCATTTTTAATGGCCCGTGGCAGCTATAACAATGATGTGCGAAGACCGTACGCACTTGTATGTTCAGGTCCTGCAACTGCGATTCAGAAAGCGGGGCTTTTTGACTGGCCAAAATAAAATCCGGCAGACTTTCCTCCTCTGCAGAAGTGCTTGCAGCTACCTCACTGTTATCAGAGAAAGCGCTGCTGAGGTAATCTTCACCATGCGTTAATTCTGCACCATAATGTCCCGCAACAGTCACACCAAGCACTGTTGCAAACAACATCAGGTATTGTATTTTTCTTGAACCTTTCTGATAGCAATACGCTGTGATGATTGCAAAAGCCATAGTTGCAATTCCGATCCATTGATGGATGGATAGAACGTTGCTTCCGTAGCTATCCGTTTTTGATAAGATGATACCAAGCACAACAGATAGTATAGAAGCTATTGCCCCGGTAAACACAAGCACTTTTGTTGCAGGAAAAAAATTGCGGGCATTACTTTTCCATGCAATGAATTCAAACAACAAGGCAGCATATAGCAAACCGATCGGAAAATGCACGATCATAGGATGAAGCCTTCCGAGGAATGTGAGGATGCCTGAGCCGCCTGCTTTAGTGGTTTCGTTTTCTTTTGCGAGCACTTCGTTGATCAGGCCGGTAGCAAGTAGCAGCAAAAAAACTTTTCCTGAAAAAATAATGGCTTTGAAAAACGCTTGTTTGGGTTTAAAAAAAGTGTGATTGTCCAATGAAAAAAAATTATAAGTTGTTGTATCAATATTACAGGAAAAAAATGATTTTGAGAGGGTCTTATTTGCCGATACAGAACTTACTGAAAATATAATCCAACTGGTCCTCATTAGTTATCTCTCCCGTTATTTCGCCGAGATAATGAAGGCACCGCCTGATGTCCAATGCAATTAAATCGCCGGGTAATTTTTCATCAAGCCCTTTTCGGATATCCATTACCGATAGCAATACTTCCTGCAAGGCTTTATAGTGCCTTGCATTGGTAACGATAGTACCTTCTGTATTTATTTTTCCATCAAGCACTTTATCAACAATGGATAATTTAAGTTTTTCTATGTATAAATTATTTTTTGCCGAGATAGGAATAACGTGCTGAAGGTTTTTTAGTTTTTTTTCTATTACATCTTCGGTGTAGGAATCAATCTTATTTGCAACTAACAGATATGGTTTATTGAGGTTCTCAAGTTGTGCTTTGCTTTTTTCTAATTCATCCGAACTTTCCCCCGCATCAAAAAGATATATAACAATATCTGCCTGCTTCATTTTCTCTAAACTTCTTTCAACGCCAATGCTTTCAATAATATCAGCAGTGTGCTCACGGATGCCTGCAGTATCAATCAAACGAAATGCAATTCCATCAATAATTATAATTTCTTCGATCGTATCCCTTGTTGTCCCTGCGATCTCACTTACTATTGCCCGGTTCTCATTCAGCAGTGTATTCAGCAACGTAGATTTTCCGGCATTGGGTTTTCCAATGATGGCAACCTGAACTCCGTTCTTGATCACATTTCCGGTTTTAAATGAAGCTAGTAAATTTTGTGTTTTAATTTCTGCATCATTGATGAGATGGTAGAATTGTGTCCTGTCAGCAAACTCAACATCTTCCTGTGAAAAATCAAGTTCAAGTTCAATGAGAGAAGAAAATTTAAGCAACTGTTCTCTTAGTTCTTTCAATATATGTGAAAATCCGCCGCGGATATTGTTGATAGCATTTTTTTGTGAAGCTTCTGTATTGCTTGCTATTAAATCGGCAACTGCTTCTGCCTGCGTGAGGTCTAACTTTCCGTTCAAAAAAGCCCGTTGTGTAAATTCGCCGGGTTTTGCAAGCCTTGCACCGGAATCTAAAAATGCCTGTAATACCTGTTGCTGAATAAACGGCGAACCATGACAAGAAACTTCCACTATATCTTCCCCGGTATATGACTTTGGGGATTTGTATAAAGAAACAACAACTTCATCCAAAATTTTTTCTTTGTGCTTGAGATAACCAACGTGTAATGTATGAGTAGGTTGTTCAGAAAGATTTTTTGAAGGAAATAATTTATTAGTGATGTCGATGCTCTTATTTCCGCTTAACCTGATAACACCGATAGCAGCAACTCCGGGTGGAGTTGCCAAAGCAACAATGGTGTCGTCCCAGCCTGATAATTTTCCAAGCATTCCCTGGCATTTTTTCCAAACCTACCTAAAAAACCAGAAATAAAAAATCCTTCCCGCGAAGGAAGGATTTTGAAATTATTTGAAAAGAAAAATAAAATCCTATTGATCGCCAAGTTTAAATTGAATTGGCTGCTGTTTGTAGGATTTCACCTGGCGTCCGTTTTGAACGGCTGGTGTCCATTTACCGCTTTTCTTAATTACTCTTACCGCTTCATCTCTCAAACCTCCATCTGTTGGGCCGCTGATTGCTTCCACATCGCTAACATTACCTTCCTTATCCACGATGAATTTCACAATAACTGTACCTTGAATTTCATTGTTGATCGCTTCATCAGGATAATGTAATGTCTTGTTGAGGTAACGTGCCCAAGCCGCATCACCACCGGGGTAAGTAGATTCAATTTCCACTTTGGTAAACGTTTTATCCCAGTCTTCTTCTTCTTTTTTAGGTGCTTCAACCACACCTTTTCCCTGGTCAACAGGGGCAGCGAGGCCTTCATCTTTAATACCTTCCTGGTTAACGGTACCAATCTTGGTATCTTCCAATTTCTCTTGTTCAGGTGGTTTTTCTTCTTCTTTTACTTCATTATCCTTCACAATTTTTGGAGGAGTGAACTTTGCCATTTCCACCTTTGGAGGTTCCACTTTAGGTGGCGGTGGAGGCGGTGGCTCATTTTTCTTTTCTTCTTTAACGTCTTCTAACTGCACATCCTGCACTACCATTTGTTGTTTTTTGGGCCCGTTGCCAATAACGCCGGCCAACACATATCCAACAAATAAAAGCAGGATCAACGCAGCCAAACTAACAAGCGCAATAGCCATACGCTTATTATACGTTTTGCGTAAATCATAAGCGCCATATTCTTTGTTTCTTCCTTCGAAGATGATATCAAGAATATCAGCACTTAATATTTTATTTATATCCATGTTAATAAATTTATAATTAAGATCCCTTTTGAACAAAATTCCACAAACGATAGCAAATTTATTTTACACCGTTTGCAGCCTCTGTTGCTTGTATTAGTTTGTATTCATCCGGAGAAATGTCAACAAGCGCAAAGCGATGTACTTCGTCAATTGTCATTTCATCAAGAATATTTACAGCATTCTTATAAGTAGCATCTTGTGTAGGCTTTAAAACCACCACAAAATCTTTCGGGTCTGTTCTTCTTTTTTTATCAAGAATGATATCGCGAATTGCTTTAAAATTCGAAGACTGTAATTTAGTGGGATCATCTCCCTCATAATAATAGATCTGGTCATTTTTAGCAGGCATGATTGTCAGTACAGCAGATGCCTTTACTTTATTTTGCTCTTCCGGTTTATCTACATCTTTAGGCAAAAAAAGCTTCATTGCTGTTGGCTGGCTAACCGTTGTGGTAAAAATGAAAAAGGTGATAAGAAGGAACCCAAGATCCACCATTGGGGTTAAATCCACACGGGTAGATAACTTCTTACCTTTTTTTACGCCGGGCCCTTTTTTGTGTCCACCACCCGACGAGGTATCCATTTCTGCCATAAAAAGCTATTTAATTTTTATAATGTTTTTTACTATGAACCGCCACCTTTGGTTCCTGTAGCTAAGTTCGTTTTATATAACTCAGAACCAACAGGCACTGTTGCAGGGCTCGTTTGCATCTGGAACTTCATCTGGTCGTTCTTTTTTAAAGCCCGTATAACTGCATTGAATGAAGGGAATTTTGCTGCATCATCTCCCTTAACTAAAATGTTCATTTTAGTTCCCTGGAATGCACTTGCTGCAGCATGTATCCAGTCAACCATTTCATTATTGTTAGAATCCAATACCGGAATTCCAGCAAGGTTAACCCCCTTAAGTTGTTCTGGGGTTTTATCTAAATATGATTTCAACTGGCTGAAAGGCGTTCCGATAAATGCAGAAGGCTTTTTGGAAAACATTGCCTTTTCAGCATCTGTAAGCCCCAGGTTTTTTGACGTATTGATCTCATCGATCATATCTGCCTTTTGAGCTTTGTTGTTATCAGATACTGATAAGTACACTTTTCCTTCTTTATCAATAGTGATCATCACCACATCTTTTTGTGGTGCAATTTTATTGGAAACAGAACTTGGCGTGGTAACGCTCAATGCTTCATCCGGCTTGAACTGTGCTGTAAGGATGAAAAACGACAGCAACAGGAAAGCCACATCGCACATCGCGGTCATGTCAATGTTCGTACTTTTCCTTGGTAATTTCGCTCTTCCCATTATTTTAATTTTTTATTGAGATTCAGGAATCTTGTTATTCCACACAATATTTCTGAACAAAATTATTTGTAAAGAGAAGCAAAGCTTTGTGTCAATGTAAATCCGCTTTCATCAATACCATAAGTTATACCATCGATTTTTGTTGTAAAGATGTTATACATGATGATTGAGAAGGCTGAAGTACCGATACCCAGTGCTGTATTGTAAAGCGCTTCAGAAATACCTTCAGAAAGTTTCTGTGCTGCTTCACCACCACCGCTTTCACCAAGTGCAGCGAATGAAGTGATCATACCAATTACCGTTCCAAGTAATCCCATTAACGTGGCAACAGATGCGATTGTTGAAAGAAATACGAGGTTCTTTTCGAGCATTGGCAATTCAAGAGCAGTTGCTTCTTCCACTTCTTTTTGAATAGCGAGTACTTTTTGTTCAGTATCCAACTCTGTGTTAGAGATCATCTCTTTGTATTTGCGCAAACCAGCTTTCATTACGTTTCCTACGCTGCCTTTTTGTTTGTCGCACTCAGCAATAGCTGCATCAACATTTTTGTTGGCAAGATTGTATTGCACTTTGCGGATGAACTCAGCAATATTACCCGAACCTGTAGCTTTACTGATTGTAAGGAAACGCTCGATAACGAATGTCAATACAGTTAATAACGCGCCGATCAATATTGGCACGATAACACCACCTTGGTACATACGTGCAAGCCCGGATTTAGGTCCTTCCTGGTGTGGATGGAAACCTCCACTGGGATCCGGATGCGTGAAGTTGCTATCTGCGCCGATTACAAAACGCCAGATAATGAACCCCAAAATGATACACAGGAGAGGGGCAATCCAGGAGATAGCGTTACTCTTCTTCGCCGGTTGCACTGATGTAGAAGTACTTTTAGCAACTGTTGCAGTTGGTTTTGTTTCAGCCATGATCGTTTGTTTTTAGTGTTTTAAAAAATGAAGTATTGTGATCCAGAAAAATGATTTACAATTCTAAGGATTTTTTTTTTTAATCTGCAAATTGATTGCAAATAAAAATTTTAAAGGGACACACAAGTTAAGGAATTTATTAAATGTAAATATGAAATATTTCTTACTAATGAATCCTGTAATATGTACCAGGGAGGGCCTTAAAAGCTGCTTCCCGTATCAATGATTATCTCCCTTATGTAAATCCATAAAAATTATTGATGATGGTTACTTATCTTCAACATCCTAAATATTTTTTATGATCCATGTCAAACGTTTGCAGTATTTATTATTAATCATCGCAGTTGTTGGTTTTTTACCTGTTAATGCTCAAGATAAAAAACCGGCAGCGCCTGCTACTCCTAATGGCACTGCGCAACCCCCTGCTGCACCGGCAAAAACTGGCCCCAGGCCTTATAAAGAAGTGATTACTGAAAAAGCCAAAACAACAAAAGGCCTGTTCACTACTCATAAAGTGGAAGACAAATGGTATTTCGAAATACCCGATTCTCTTTTCGGGCGTGAAATATTAGCAGTTACCCGTGTGGCAAAAACCGCTACCGGTGCAGGTTATGGCGGAGAAGAAGTAAACGAGCAGGTATTGCGTTTTGAAAAAGGCCCCGACAATAAAATTTTTATCCGCGTTGTATTTTATGTAAATGTTGCATCAGATACATTGCCTATTTACCAGGCTGTAAAAAATTCAAATGTTGAACCGATTGCTGCAGCATTTGATTTAAAATCTTTTGGTAAAGACAGTACGGGTGCTGTTATCGATGTAACTGATTTTTTCAAAGGGGATAACCAGGTGATATCCCTTCCGTCTGGATTAAAGAGGATGTATAGCCTTAGCTCCCCTTCATCTGACAGAACGTTTATCAATTCCATAAAAACATTTCCGATTAATACGGAGGTGCGTGTTACACGAACATATTCCGCTTCCACGCCGCCCCCGGGTATCTCGTTAAGCCCGTTCCCGTCAGCAAATTTAATTGCAGCATCTGAAGCAGGGGCTGTCACCTTGGAGTTAAATACATCAATGATATTGTTGCCAAAAAACCCATATAGAAAAAGATATTATGATGAACGTGTTTCTTATTTCTCGGATGGGTATACCAACTATGGATTGGATGTGCAGAAAGCACAATCGGAAAGGTTTATCACACGATGGAAACTTGAACCCAAACCGGAAGATGTAGAAAAGATGAAACGCGGGGAATTGGTTGAACCGCAAAAACCGATTGTATATTACATCGATCCAGCTACACCGGTCAAGTGGAGAAAATATTTGAAGATGGGAATTGAAGACTGGCAAAAAGCATTTGAAAAAGCCGGTTTCAAAAATGCGATCATCGCAAAAGACTGGCCCGAAGATGACAGCACCATGAGCCTTGAAGATGCACGGTTTTCGGTGATCCGTTATTTCGCCTCTGATATTCAAAACGCGTATGGCCCGAATGTACATGACCCACGCAGCGGAGAGATCATTGAAAGCCATATCGGATGGTACCATAATATCATGAACTTACTGCGCGATTGGTACCTTGTGCAAACTGCTGCTGTTGATCCTCGTGCACGCAAATTAAAATTTGATGATTCATTGATGGGGCAATTGATCCGTTTTGTGGCATCGCATGAAGTTGGCCACACACTTGGGCTCCCTCATAATATGGGTTCATCGTCTGCGACGCCCGTTGAAAAGTTAAGAGACAAAGCGTGGGTTGAAGCAAATGGTCACACCGCATCGATCATGGATTATGCACGTTTCAATTATGTTGCGCAACCGGAAGATAATATTGGCCCCGCAGGATTGTATCCCCGGATTGGCGACTATGATAAATGGGCAATTGAGTGGGGATACAAACCTATTTTTGATAAGGATGAAAAAGAAGAAAAAGAAATTTTGAATGAATGGTCGAAAGCGCATGCAGGCAATCCCCGGTTTCGTTTTTTGCGCCAGCGTGCAATTCCATCTGATCCACGCGGGCAAACAGAAGACCTTGGTGATAATGCAATGAAAGCAAGTGAATATGGAATTAAAAATTTAAAACGCATTCTTCCTAATCTTTCCCAGTGGACATTTGAACCCGGTGAGCCATTCGAAAACCTGGATGAATTATACAACCAGGTAATCATTCAATTAAGAAGATATATGGGGCATGTTACTGCCAATATTGGTGGCATTTATGAAGATCCGAAAACGTATGACCAGGAAGGTGAAGTGTTTACACCTGTTCCAAAAAATTTGCAGAAAGATGCTGTTGCATTTTTGAATAAATATGCATTTGAAACACCGCAATGGCTGTTAGACTGGAAGCAATTAAAAAAATTCGACCAGGACCAGGTTGTGGAAGAAATACGAACATTTCAACAGGGTACATTGGCCGGGGTGCTTGATGCAGGAAGACTTGAGCGCATTTCCGAATCAATGGCGCAATTAGGAAAAGATGCCTATGCAAGTGATGAATTAATGGATGATTTACGCAAAGGGATCTGGAGCGAAGTATATGCCCGCAAGCCTATTGACATATTCCGCAGGAATCTGCAAAAAGCATTCATCGAAAGTTTAGGCAATATTATTAACGGGCAGCAATCCGGTTTCAGCATCGGTAGCTCACGACGCGTAGCAAGTTTGTATGGAATCACAGGCGTTAATGTTAAAGTATCAGATATTCTCTCTGTATCAAAAGGAACATTGCGCACGTTGAAAGCAGATATTACTGCTGCATTGCCTTCGATAGAGGATAAAATGACCAGGTATCATTTGCAGGATGTACTTGAAAGGATCAATTTGATTTTGAATCCAAAGGGGAATTGATTACGCTCACAGATTGCAGGGATTACACAGATTAGTTTTGTGAGATGTAAGAAGTAAGATGTGAGATGCAAGGCTGAATCAATATTCAGCCGGTCATCGGCCATCGATCAACGAACATCGATGCCCAACCCATCTGCGTAATCCGTGTAATCTGTGAGAAATAGTAAATCATGAAAATCGTTATTGCACCGGATAAATTCAAGGGAAGCCTTACGAGCTTCGAAGTTTGTGATATTGTTGCAAGAGGAATAAATTCGGTTATACATGACTGTGATATTGTGCAACTTCCATTGTCGGATGGTGGAGATGGGTTGTCGGAAATTGTAAGCTATTATACAAAGGCAGAAACAAAATATGAAGAAGTCCTGAATCCTTTATTTGAACCCATTCAATCTTCGTGGTTATTTTCACAGCAAGTTGCATTTATCGAAATGGCGAAAGCTTCCGGGTTGCAATTGCTAAGACCCGAACAATACAATTGTGCGCTGACATCAACGTACGGCACAGGGCAATTGATAAAGACTGCGGTAAATTCCGGTGCAAAGGAAATTATCATCGGTATCGGAGGTAGTGCAACCAATGATGGGGGTATAGGGATGGCTGCCGCACTGGGGTATAAATTTTTAGATAAGCATGGAAAAGAATTATCTCCGACAGGCGGAAATTTAATTTATATCAAAAATATTGATAGTTCCGGTTTTAATGAGGATATGCATATACGTTATATCGTTGCCTGTGACGTGAAAAATATGTTATATGGAGAAAATGGAGCAACTAAAATGTTTGCAGCACAAAAAGGGGCTGATGCGAAGATGATAGAACAATTGGAAGAAGGCATGATGCATTATGCCGGAATTGTTAAACATGATTTGGGAATTGATGTGTCCTTGATAGAAGGCGGTGGCGCCGCAGGCGGCCTGGGAGCGGGTTGCGTGGCTTTTTTAGGTGCAGAAATCATCAGTGGGATTGACCTGGTGTTGAAATATAGTAATGCAGAAAAATATATAAGCGATTGCGACGCTGTAGTAACAGGTGAAGGGAAAATAGATGCGCAGACATTGCAAGGCAAATTAGTTGACGGTGTTTCATCTCTCGCAAAAAAATACGGTAAGAAAATTATTGCGGTTTGCGGGCATTCGGAGTTATCGGCTTCCGCATTGCTGGAACATGGAATATTGGAATGTTTTGAATTAATGAAAGAAGGAATGAGCCTGGAAGAATCAATACAGCAATCTCAAAAATTATTATTTGAAGCTTCACGAAAAGCAGGAATGTTTTTGCAGGAATGGGTTTGAGAATGCTATAATTTGGAAATGCGCTAACGTGAAAATGCTGATTGTGCAGATGACATTTCCAAATCATCACATTATCACATTAGTTCTTATTCGTAACGCAACGCTTCTATCGGGTTAAGGCGGCCAGCCTTTATTGATGGATAAATGCCGGCAATCAAACCTACCAAAGAACAAATTAAAATACCTCCAATCATCCAACCCCAGGGAACAACAAAACCGGTGCTTAGTATTAATGAAAAAATATTTCCCAGCAATACACCGAGCACTATTCCAAATGCAGCACCAAGCAAACTAATGATGATCGCTTCAAATAAAAACTGCCTGCGCACACTTTTTTGCCTTCCGCCAATTGCTTTCACCAAACCAATTTCTTTGGTGCGTTCAGAAACAGAAACCAGCATAATATTCATCAAACCAACTGCTGCTCCAACTAATGTTATAAAGCCGATGATCACAGCGCTAATGGTAATAAAACTTAAATTCTTCAGCAGCATCTCTACAAATACATCACTCTTATCGATAACAAAATTATTTTCTTCAGTAACAGCTAATCTTCTTATCGGCCTGAATATTCCGGAGGCTTCGCCAATGGCCGCATCCAACAATTTTATATCATCAACTTTTACTAAAATATTAAATGATGCATTCGGATTTGAATTGAGGAAGTGACGGACATTGGTGTACGAAGTAATGATCATATTATCCCAACTCATTCCCAATGTAGAACCTTTTGAATCAAGCACGCCAACCACACGATAAGGAATGCCATTTATCTTTATCATTTTCTCCAATGGCTTTTCAGGATTGCCACCAAACATTTTTTTGCTGATATCGCTTCCTATCAGGCAAACATTTCTTCCCGAGGAAACGTCAAGGGCATTCAGGTTTCTGCCTGTTGCCAATGAGAAACCATTTTGATCGATATAATTTTCATCGCCGCCGCCGACGCGAACAGTAGGTGAAGTCTTTTTATCCCCGAAAGAAACAATTGCATTATTTGTTCCGCCAAACGTAAGCGCAACTTTTGAAGGAAAATGAAACGTGCTTTTAAAATCTTCAGCCTGCTCTTTGGTGATAGGTTGGTTAAGGTTTGATTTTTTTTCTTTGCGGGCGCCTTTCTTTTCTTTTTTAACATCATCTCTGCCGTCGCCGAAATGCATCCGGTATTCTTTAAAATGTATAGTAAACCCGTTGGCACCCATGGCCGCAAAACTTTCCGTGAATTTTTGTTTCATCGCATCAATGGCAGTATTAATGCCAACAAGGGCCATTATACCAAATGCAATTATGGTAACTGTAATGCCTGTACGAAGCCTGTTGCCCCTTACTGTGCGGAATGCAAGGGAAATGATATCTGCAATTTTCATTGGAAAATCAATTACTCTAAATTAATCATTCTGCCAGTAATAAAAGCGATTCTTATGTAAACGGTAAAATCGGCGATTACAGGTAAAGGATATTCAGCTTGTCGAGAAGCCATTGAGGGAAAACGCCAAGCAAAACTATAATGACGGCAATCACTATAAGTACAGTTTTGAAAGATGAACTGGCGGATATTTCCCCCGGTTCCCCATCTTTAAAATACATCGCCTGGATGATGCGGAAATAATAATAAACGCTGACTGCAGCACAAAGAACGGCCAATATAACGAGCCATAAAAACTGACCGGTTTTCAATGCGGAGATCAGCATATAATATTTTGCAAAAAATCCTGCGGTGAGCGGAATGCCTGCCAATGATAAAAGGAATATTGTATTGACTGCAGCCAAAGCAGGCTGATGTTTTGCAAGGCCATTATATGCTTCAAAGCTGTGATCTTTCATTTTTATGAGAATGGCAAAAATGCCTATCGTTGCAAGACAGTAAGCTGCTGTGTACAATATGATACCATCTTTTGCATACGAGTTCAGCGTTAATAAAGCAAATAGCATAAAACCTGCCTGCGCAATACTTGAATAAGCAAGCATGCGTTTTACGCTTTGCTGAAATACTGCGGTTATATTACCGATCAGTAATGTAGCGGCAATAATAAGTGCTACAAAGAACTGCCATCTTATCAATCTTTCTCCGAAAGCATCTCCAAACAAACGGATGAATGCAATGAAAACCGCCGCTTTCACAATAGTAGCCATAAATGAAGTAAAAACAGAAGGTGCCCCATCATATACGTCCGGCGTCCAGAAATGAAATGGCGCCGCTGATACTTTGAACGACATAGAGACCAGCAACAGCAATAACCCAACAATAAACAATGGTGATGCGGAAGAACGGTCGCTGGCAATTGCATCAATAAAGAATGTGCCCGTGCCACTGGCGCCGTATAAAAAGGCAATTCCCAAAAGCATGATGCCTGTAGAAAAGGCCCCCATGAGCAGGTATTTCAGGGATGCTTCGTTACTTTTCAAATTTCGTTTATCGCTTCCCGTTAGTATGTATAACGGAATGGAGATGATCTCTATTCCTATAAAAAGCATCAACAGGGTATTGAATGAAGTAGCAATGCTTACGCCGCACAACACAAAAAATATCAATGAAAAATATTCGGAGTAATTGATGCCCACATTCTCAATATCTTTTGCAGATAATAAGAAGAATAACAATGAGCTTGCAAATGCAATGGTATTGAACAACAACCCAAATGTTTCAAAATCGAGCATGTTGTGTGTATCGATAGGGAAGAAGTGGTTGCCGCCGAGATCAAGAATATTTGCAGCAAGCAATATTATTATTCCAAGAACAGCAAGGTTCCGGATAGCGCTTTTACTTGTAGTAATAACACCGCTGAACATCATAACCACTCCCCATAAAGCCGATATTATAATTGCATTCATATCTTCTAAAATATATCTCTACAGTTTAATATTCATTTTTGCAAGGATCACATCAACAGATTCTTTCGTCATCTCCAACATAGGTTTGGGAAATACCCCGATCAGCAATATTGCAACTATGATCACTGCCAGAATAATTTTTTCATTCAGTTTGATATCTTTTGCATTTGCTGTCAATGCATTGGTATTTCCAAAAAATACTTTCTGGATCATGTTCAATGTGTAAATAGCAGATAAAATAATGCTGATGCCCGCTACAACAGTGAACACTACATTATATTTTGTAGCGTCGGAACTATACACGCCGCTGAACATTAGAAACTCCCCTACAAATGCATTGGTTAATGGCAATGCAACATTAGCAAGGGCAACTACCACAAGCATGATCGCTAATGATGGGGCTTTTTGCGCAAGGCCACCCAACTCAGAAATTTTTCTTGTATGAAATTGGCGCTCGATCAAATCAACGACAATCCACAATCCGATTATATTAATACCATGATTGAACATTTGTATCATTACTCCTTGCAAACCTGTTTGTGTGGTTGCAAAAATGGCAAGGCACATTAAGCCAATGTGGGCAATAGAGGAGTAAGCAATCAATCGTTTCAGGTCATCCTGTTGCATCGCAATTAATGAAGCATAGATCATCCCGATTATGCAAAGTGCGGATGCAGTATCTCCCCAAACCCATGTTCCGGTTGCAACAACAGGTCCAAGCCAGCGCAGCAAACCAAACAATCCCATTTTCACCATGATGCCGCTTAACACCATAGTAACGGCGGTTGGCGATTGTTCATACGTATCTGGTTGCCATGTATGAAAAGGAAAGATCGGCATTTTAATGGCGAATGCTATAAAGAATAACCAGAATAACCAGGATTGATCGTGTCCTGAAAGTCTCTGGTTCATTCCATAAAATGCTTTCAGTGAAAATGAATGCTCAGGCGTTTTCAAATAAATATAAATAAGGCCAACAAGCATTAATAACGAACCTACAAATGTGTAAATGAAAAATTTGAAAGTTGCCTGTATGCGTTTTTCGCCACCCCAGATAGAACATAAAAAGTAAACAGGAATTAAAGCAAGCTCCCAGAAAAAATAAAACAACAATGCATCGTTTGCAAGGAACACCCCCATCAAACCTGTTTGTGATAACAACATCAATGCATAAAAGTTATTTGCATTTTTATATTCATCGCGATAAGTAGCAACAAAAATTACTGGGAAGGATAATGCAGTTAAGAAAGATAAGATCTTGCTCATTCCATCGAGCCCAACTGCAAAGCTGCTGCCCAGGCCGGGAAGCCAGCTTGCATCAAATTGTAAATATGCCGAAGTTTTTTGAAGATTGAGACCAATCAGTGAAACGATCAAAGTAATAATAGAAGAAAACAATGCCCAGTTTTTTGCACCCGTGCTGCTCTTCAGCATGAAGCTAACCAATCCGCTTAACAATGGAATTACTATCAGTAAAACAGGAATCATGTTTATTAATTCTAAATCGTGAATACCAATTATTGTTTAATAAAAATTTCTACCAGGAATAATATCACAATACCGATCACCATCAATAAAACATAACCGCCAACCTGCCCGCTTTGTATTAACCGTACCTGGCGGCTGCTGTATTGAACAGCTCTTCCGATACCGTTTACGATCCAGTCTATAATTGATTTCTCAAATACATTATTTAAAAATTTGCCAAGTGCATTAATTGGTTTCACAATGATCGTGTCATACAATTCATCCACATACCATTTGTTCGCAAGCACTTTTCTAAAACCGGTTGCATCTTCCAGTTCAGGTTTTTTGCTGAAGCGTGTCCATCCATAAATCGCACCGGCGAGCGCAACAATTACTGAGATAACCATCAACGTTAGTTCCGGTGAAGATCCGGTTGCATGTTGTTCCTGTATCTCTTTGGATTGTGCAAAGATGGGAGATAAAAAATGTTCGAGTGCATGTGCATTTTTTGCAAACACTTCAGGTATACCGACAAAACCACCGATAACAGATAATATTGCAAGAACGATCAATGGAATAGTAATAGCAGAGGGGCTTTCGTGCAGGTGATGTTCCTGGTCGTGCGTGCCGCGGAATTTTCCGAGGAAGGTAGTTGCATACAAGCGGAACATATAATATGCGGTAAGCAATGCTCCAGCAACACCTAATACATAATACACCGGATTTTTTTCGTAAGCGCCTGCAAGGATCTCATCTTTTGAAAAGAAACCTGAGAAAGGCGGAATACCCGCAATAGCAATACAGCCAAGCAAAAAAGTAATTTGCGTGACAGGTAAATATTTTTTCAATCCACCCATTTTACGTATATCCTGTTCTCCACCCATTGCATGTATCACGGAACCTGCACCAAGAAATAAAAGCGCTTTGAAAAATGCATGGGTCATTACATGGAACACTGCGCCGGTATATGCACCAACACCTAATCCCAAAAACATATATCCCAACTGGCTTACCGTTGAATAAGCCAATACTTTTTTAATATCATTTTGTTTTAGGGCAATAGTAGCCGCAAAGATTGCAGTCGCCACACCGGTAACAGCAACTACAGTTTGAGTAACCGGCGCAAGTGTGTACATGATATTACTTCTTGCGATCATGTAAATACCCGCAGTTACCATTGTTGCCGCATGAATTAATGCAGACACAGGGGTAGGGCCTGCCATCGCATCAGGTAACCAGGTGTACAAAGGGATTTGTGCAGATTTACCTGTTGCCCCGACAAATAATAATAATGTTATACCGGTAAGAACGGCAACGGATGTTGTAGATGTTTTTGAAAACACTTCTGCAAAGCCAACCGAACCGAATTTGCTGATCATCCAGAATATGGCGATAAGAAAACCAAGGTCGCCAATACGGTTCATGATGAATGCTTTCTTTGCCGCATTTCCGTACTCAATATTCTTGAACCAAAAACCGATCAGTAAATAAGAACATAAACCAACGCCTTCCCATCCGATAAACAGGATCACATAATTGGAGCCAAGCACCAACAGCAACATGGAAAAGACGAATAAATTCAGGTAAGCAAAATATCTCGCGAAATGCTGGCGTTCTTCTTCATGCATATACGAAGTAGAATATACATGGATCAAAAAGCCAACGCCGGTAATTATTAATAAGAATAAAGAAGAAAGCTGGTCAACCTGGAATTCAAAGGGAATACTAAGTTTTCCAACTGTGATGAAATCAAATAAACGAACAAGTGCAGGCTGGAAACCTTCCTGCTTTACCTGGAAAAAGATAAGCAGGCTTATGATGAATGAAATAAGAATAACGCCACTGCCAATAATTCCTGTTAATGATTTCGATAAACTCTTCCTGAATAAACCGTTTATTAAGAAACCGATCAACGGTAATACGGGAACCAGCCAGACTAATTGTACAATATTACTCATAAGTATTGCTAAACGCGGAACGCTGAAAGCCGAACGCAGCAATCAGCGTTCCGCAATTAGCGTTCAACTTTTTTAGTGTTTCAACCGATTCAAAAAATTCACATCTACAGAATGTGTATTTCTGTACAACATTACTATGATCGCTAAACCCACGCTTACTTCTGCTGCAGCAACAACCATAATAAAAAACACAAAGATCTGTCCATCGATGCCTGCAGTAGGAACTGCCGCACCAACTGCCTGATGGTGCATTTTTGAAAATGCAACAAGCAATAAATTAACTGCATTTAACATTAACTCAATGCACATAAAAATAATGATCGCATTACGGCGTGTTAATACGCCTGTAACACCGATACAAAACAACGCGACTGACAGAAATATGTAATAATTTATTGGCATAAAATTAGGTTTGTGGTTTAGAGTTTAAGGTTTAGGGCTCAAATTCCTTACGCCCTATACCTTATACCTTGCACCTGCTGTTACTCTTTCTTCCCGATCACTACCGCACCAACCATTGCGCTTAAAAATAATACACTGCTTATTTCAAACGGGATTACATAATCATGGAATAATGCAATACCAAGATTATGTATCAAACCGATATCACCTTTGTTTACTTCTGCGAGCTGGTTTTTAAGGTCGGCATGTTTTAATGCAGCAACAAAAACCAACAGCAATGCGCCGCCTGCAATCACCCCTGCAATTTTCAGCCATTTATTTTTTTGCGGTTCCGTGTCTGCATTCAAATTCATCAACATGATCACAAACAGAAACAGCACCATGATCGCTCCTGCATATACAATCAGGTTTACAATGGCAAGAAATTGCGCATTCAATAAAATATAATGGCCGGAAATTGCAAAGAACACAACGATCAGCCACAGCACACTGTGCACGGGGTTCTTGCTCACTACTACCATGATAGCACTAAATATCGCCAGTATGCTTAAAAACCAAAATAGAATTTGCGTAGTACCCAAAATATTTACAATTTATGATGTTAGATGTACGATTTCTCTAAATCGCACTTTCTTTATTTAGTTTTAGTCTTTCCTCTTTTTAGTTTTTTATATTTATGTAACCAGCATTGGTACTCTCTTCAGCATCGTTGCGTCGCACACTTGTACAGTAATGATTCTATTGAGCGATTGCCTGAATCACGATTTTATCCTGATTTTTCTGATTCACCTGATTCTTCCTATTGCAATCTGCACTCATTTTCAATTCTCCGTTTTCAACTTTCAATTGATAATTATCCATTCTTCAAATTTTCAAATTTTCTCATTTATCACCTTTTGCCTTGGCGTAATCTTCCGGCTGTGTTTTTGGATCGGGAATTAATAATTCATCCTTTCCATAAATAAACCCTTTTCGTGTATAGTTAGCTGGTGCAAAAGTTTCTGATAAATAGATGGCATCTTTCGGGCACGCTTCTTCACATAATCCGCAGAAAATACAACGCAGCATATTGATCTCGTATTTAGCTGCATATTTTTCTTCACGGTATAAATTTTCTTCTCCCGGTAAACGTTCAGCAGCTTCCATCGTGATTGCTTCTGCCGGACAAGCTACAGCACAAAGCCCGCAAGCGGTGCAACGTTCCCTTCCTTCTTCATCACGGTTCAATACATGTAACCCACGAAATACCGGACTGAACGGCCTTGTTTTTTCCGGGTAGTTTACAGTAGGTTTCTTTTTGAAGATATGCGTAAACGTTATACCCATGCCTTTTGCAATCGCAGGAATATAAATCTTATCCCAAAAGGTCATCGGTTTGCGGTCTACAACTTTTACCCTGTTCGTTAATGGTTGCATTAATGATGCTTTTAACGTTACTATTAACCGGCTGCAAAAATAATTGCTTTCGGTTTTACTGTTCAACTTTTATTTTTTCAGCCACAGTATCACTGCGCCTGTAATAATCATGTTCACTAATGAAAGCGGGATCAAACCTTTCCATCCCAGATCCATTAATTGATCGTAACGGAAACGGGGTATCGTCCATCTTACCCACATAAAAAAGAAAATGAAAAACCCGATCTTCACAAACAAACTTAGTATCTGCAAAATGGCCAATAGATTTTGCCCGTGTTGTAAGCCAAATGCGGCATCGTTTACAAACGGAATATCATAACCACCAAAAAATAATGTTGCCATCACGGCGCTACTGATGAACATATTTACATATTCGGCAAACAAATAAAAACCAAGTTTCATGGAAGAGTATTCCTGGTGGTAACCGAAGTTTAATTCATTTTCTGCTTCGGAAAGATCAAAAGGAGTACGGTTACATTCTGCAAATGCACACACTAAGAAAATAAAAAAACCGAGAGGTTGATAAACGATATTATACCAATGCTCCTGTTGTTGTTCTACAATTGTTTTCATGCTCAACGAACCGGTTAGCATTAACAAGGCAATTATTGATAATCCCATCGCGAGTTCATACGAAATAATCTGCGAGGCTCCACGTATAGCAGCAAGCAACGAAAATTTATTGTTCGATGCCCACCCGCCAATCATGATTCCATATACGCCCATGCTCACTACACCAAAAATGTAAAGAATGCCGATATTGATATCTGCAATTTGTAAAGAGATCGTTCTTCCAAAAAGTTCCAAATGACTTCCCCATGGGATCACGGCGCTTGTCATCATTGCTGTGAGCATCGCTAATCCCGGCCCCATTACAAATAAAAATTTGCTTGATGAATTCGGAATAATTTCTTCTTTCATAAATAACTTCAATCCATCTGCCAATGGCTGAAACAAACCCAATGGCCCCGCACGGTTTGGCCCGCGGCGGTCCTGAATAACTGCTGCAACTTTTCGCTCTGCCCATGTTTCATACATTGCAACGATCAATGAAACACTTATAACCACAGCGATCAGAATAAGTTTCTCAATAATAAAAATCCAATCAATGCTTAATAACATGTACGATTTACGATTTACGATGTACGATTTCTTCCATCGCACAATCAATTATTAATTCTTAATTACTAATTATTAATTTATTTTTTGTAACCAACTTTTGTTCACTCTTCAACATCGTTGTGTCACTCACTTGTACTGTTGTGCTAGTATCAACTTTCGCCTTACAACTTACCACTCTCTACTTACCACTTTTAGTCTTTAAAATCCGTCGAATGCGCCGGCCCTTCGATCTTTGATAAATCTCTTCCGGGTTCATTCACTTCACTTACACTATGAATATCCATGAACAATCTTGGCTTCAATCCGTCGAGCACATCATACAGCACTTCTTTCGGTTTATTCAATCCCACATAATGCCCCTGTGATATTACAGAATGACGGCTGATCTTCGTCGGCCCTTCGATCACCCAATCGCTTGTTTTCTTTTTTTCAAAACGGCATTCATTGCATATCCATTCTTCCACTTCGCCCCACTGGTCTTTACGTGCCGTTACACGGAACACTTCATTACCACGTTCCCACAAGGTTACTTTGCCGCAACATTTAGGGTTGCTGCATTCACGGTGTGCATCAACCGGTTTCAAAAACCAAACACGGTTTTTAAAACGGAATGTTTTATCAGTGAGTGCACCAACAGGGCACACATCGATCACGTTTCCTATAAAATCATTGTCGAGCGATTTCTGAATATATGTGGCGATCTCTGCATGGTCACCACGATCCAAAACACCATGCACTCTTTTTTCTGTCACCTGGTCTGCAGTATACACACAACGGAAGCACATAATACAACGTGTCATGTGCAATTGAATATACGGGCCGAGATCATGTTTTTCAAAAGTGCGTCTCGGAAATTCGTAACGTGTGCCTTCTTTGCCATGCTCATAACTGAGGTCCTGTAAATGGCATTCACCGGCCTGGTCGCATATCGGGCAATCGAGCGGATGGTTGATCAATAAAAATTCAACCACACCATTTCTTGCATCGATCACTTTTTCACTCGTAATATTTTTTACGACCATTCCATCCATCACATTCGTACGGCAACTTGCAACAAGTTTCGGCATAGGACGTGGGTCTGCTGTTGAACCTGCTGCTACTTCCACCAGGCAAGTGCGGCATTTTCCACCACTGCCTTTTAATTTAGTATAATAGCACATAGCAGGCGGAGCTACATCGCCACCGATCCTTCTCGCAGCATTCAGGATACTCGTACCCGGCTCCACTTCAATAGTGATGTTGTCGATGGTAACTTTAAATAATTTTTTTTCTTCAGGCATTCTTTAATTCATTTATATCCGTTTGATATTTATTTTCTTTCAAATAACTTATCCATCTAGCAAACCTACTAATTGTAGAACTTTCGCTGCTAACTAGTGCATTGCATAAATTCCGCAATTCAAGTGTTTCGTCGGCAAGTTCTGATTTTGTTATTTTCTTGAGTCGTTCCATGTTATTTGGCAATCCATAATCTTCTATATTAATGTTCGCTTCTTCGCAAACCGATAATATCCATCTTTCTAAAGCTGGACAAAGCTGGATTATAAAATGAGGTTTTGTATTATGTTTAAACAAGTTCATTTTTTCATAATTATACTCCACAAACTCGTTTAAATAATCTAACTCATTTTTATCTTTATCAATGATCCCTACTGCGAATTGATCTTTTAATTTCCCATCCCTCATTGCCTTAGCTACATTATTGCATCCTTTCTTATGATTGACTATTGCTTTATCATACAAAACAGATTTGACAAGAACTGTATCAAAATAACATTCCGGCACAATGTATCCTTCCATTAATCGACAAAGCTTTTGACATTTAAAAACAAATCCAAACCATATTGATATGCTTCATGCATTTCTGCATCAGACATTCTTTTGATAATTGTTTCGCCATTCTTTTTCTCATAATCCACAACATAAATCGCCAATTCATTCCTTGCATTTTCCAGAAAATCATTTACAACAACCGGGCTATGAGTTGTAATGAAATATTGATTTTCTTTATTGTACCAAATATCTCCTGTTAGTTTTGAAATATAAGGCGGGAACATGTGCGCTTCAGGTTCTTCAAAAAGAAGAACTGAATTTTTATTAGTTGCAATCGCGGCTTTATGAAAAATTAATCGTTGCAGTGTATCTGCAACTTGGGAAAATGAAAATTGAAATACGCTATATTCGTCCAATTGTTTTTGAATAAACAAATTTTCCTCATCATCAAATGCAAGCTTTAAATTATATTCAGAAAATAGTTCTCCGCATTCTTTCCTAAGCGAGCTGTTATGGCGAATTACTTCAGGTAAGTTAGTGCCAAATGGAAAGTCTAATACAATTGGATTATTTTTTGAAACAATATTTTCTGTTTTGAAGTGATATTTTTTTAAAATTTGAAATTCATGATTAGTAGCAACTATTTTTACAATCTCATCTATTTTGCCTGTCTTATCGATTCTTATATTTCTTAGTAGAGGAGAACTTCTGTGATTAAATTTTTCTTTATAATCTTCTTTAGTAATTATTGCAAAATCTATTTGATTTTGGTTGATAAATCTTAAAGAAAATACATAATCAGATGTAAATACTTCAGCATCTTTTTGTTTATCTCCATCACTGAAAATGTCTATCAGTTCTTTAAATCTGCACAAATTCTTGTATGGTAGATAATTATTGTGATCGAAATATGAAATTAGGCTCATTGCCTCCAAAATATTACTCTTTCCCACATTAGGGTAACCAATAAAAACATTAATCCTTTTACAATCATCAATGGTTTGATGACGTATGGATTTGAAATTTTTAATTTCTATGTTTTTTATTTGGTTCATCAATTATGCTATTGCTAATTCAAGTGGGTCGGCGTAGCGTGCAAGACCATAATTCCTCTTCTGCGATTCAACTGGATTATTTACATGCCATTCAAATTCATCACGGAAATGCCTGATCGCTGCGGCAACAGGCCACGCTGCTGCATCACCAAGCGGGCAGATCGTGTTGCCTTCAATGCGGCGCTGTATATCCCACAACAAATCGATATCGCTCATCTTTCCTTTTCCGTATTCAATATTCTTCAAAATCTTTTCCATCCATCCCGTTCCTTCACGGCAAGGCGAACATTGTCCGCAACTTTCATGACGATAAAAACGCGCCAACGTCATCGTGTGACGAACCACACACTGGTCTTCATCAAACACAATAAATCCACCACTTCCCATCATCGAGCCTTTTGCAAAACCGCCATCAGAGAGGCTTTCATAATTCATGATTCTCGTTTCTCCTTTCGCGGTCTTCAATAATAAATTTGCAGGAAGAATCGGAACGGATGATCCGCCGGGAATACATGCTTTCAGTTTTTTTCCATTCGGAATGCCGCCGCAATATTCATCACTATAAATAAATTCTTCCACGGAGATCGTCATATCAATTTCAAATACGCCGGGCTTATTAATATTTCCGCATGCAGAGATCAATTTTGTACCTGTAGATTTTCCAACACCAATTTTCGCATACTCTTCGCCGGTAATATTAATGATCGGCACAACCGCTGCAATTGTTTCTACATTATTTACAACGGTCGGCCTGTCCCAAACACCTTTCACAGCAGGGAATGGCGGCTTGATGCGCGGGTTACCGCGTTTGCCTTCGAGCGATTCGATCAATGCTGTTTCTTCGCCGCATATATAAGCGCCAGCACCGCGTTGTACATATATTTCACAATCAAATCCGCTTCCTAAAATATTTTTTCCGAGCCAGCCATTTTGTTTTGCTTCAGCAATCGCCTGCTCGAGAATATCCGGTATCCATGCGTATTCACCGCGGATATAAATGTATGTCGCGTTGCTTCCGAGTGCATAAGACGAAACGATCAATCCTTCGATCAATAAATGCGGAAGGAATTCCATCAAATACCTGTCTTTAAAAGTTCCCGGTTCTGATTCATCTGCATTGCACACCAAATGGCGCGGAACACCTTCCGGCTTCGCTAAAAAACTCCACTTCATTCCTGTCGGGAAACCGGCGCCACCACGTCCGCGAAGCCCGCTTTTTTTCACCTCATCGGTAACCTGGTCGGGCGTCATTGTTTTCAAAGCCTTCTCTACACTGCGATAACCACCTTCACGGCGATACGCATCGTAATAACGAATGCCTTCAACGTGTGCTTTTTCTAATAATAATTTTCTGCTCACTTTATATATTTACGAATTCTTATTAAGTAAAAATTAAAAAGTAAAAATGAAAAAAAGCGCTAACAATTTTTACTTCTTAATTTTTCATTTTGACTTTTGTGTTACCAGCATTTGTTCTCTCTTCACCACCCTTGCGTCGCACTCTTGTACGGAAACAATTCTATTCAACGCTTCACTAACGGCAACGGGCAGCCGAATTAAGTTCACAAAATTTTTATCCTAAGTTTTTAGATTTGCCCTTAAACCATTGCGGCTTCAATAAAAATAAAATAAAGGATAAAAAGATTGCTGCCAATAAACCGGCACTCAAATAACTTAAAATACTTTTTGCATCAGTATCTTCTATAAAAAGCCATTTGATCAGGTTTAAAATAATTACAACCGGCAATAACAAATAAACCAATATTTTAAAATTCCTTTTCATTATTATTTACTTAAGCCAGCCATTAACAATTTCATAGGGTGCAATGTTCTTGTAAATGGGTTCAAAACTAATCCTATCGATTCCAATGTTGTTGCACCTAACAATGGCGTATCGCCTTCTTCCCCATATACCACAGGCGCAGGGCCGCCTTCCCCTTCAAATTCAAAGTAAGCAGAGCTGACTTTTCTTTTTAAACTGGTGCCATCTGCTAATGAAAAACTCATTTCACGATATGGCTCAATTCCAAGTTCGTCTAAAATTTTTCCTGGTACCAAACTATATACAGCACCACTGTCAACCAGGAATTCCACATCTACAAATTTCTCTGACTTACGATGCTCCCTCACTCTTAATATTGCATTTGTTATTCCCATATTCCAACTCACGTTTTAATATTAATAATCCTGTTCAAAAAAATTCAACAAAACACCGTTTTCTTTTTCTTACCAATTCCGCCTCTTGCTTCGATCTTTTCGATGTAGGTGACTGCATAAGGGACTTTACAAGCCGTGTTGCCTACATTCACTTCCACATCACCAATTTCTTTCGCAATGGCTTTTGCTTTTTTGGTCAACGGTTTTACATAAGCTCCAACTGAGATCACAAAATTGTTCATCGTGTATTTCACACGGTTCGGCATTTTGTGAATATTCTTTTTTATACTCTCCATCAACTCCTCAATTTCTTTCAGATCAAGTTCCTCATCTTTTTTTAATGCAAGCAAACAACCATATGTGCTCCATCCTGCCGAGGCAATCCGTTCATCTTTTGATTTGATCCATTTCATCGCCATCTCATGTCCATAGCGGCTTTCCGATGTAACCCATGCGATCGTATATTCACTCAACATTTGCCAGCCCGATGTTTCCGCCCAATGCTGCAGTTCTTCCTTACTCATTTTTGCAGGTTCGCTGATCAATCCGGCAAAATACATCGCATCCGCATTTTTGGTATCATACAATTCGAGCGACAACGCATGATCGTTCTTCACTTTTTTCTTCACCTTTTTCATATCACCGACTTTCACACCAAAAAATTCTCCGGTTGCACCGTGGTTTGTCCAGGTTTTACGTGTTTGCTCGGTGCCGAGTTTTTTCAGTTCATTCATTATTTCTTTTGCAGTCATAATGAAATAATATTAAGATGAAGAGAACAACGTTCAATTATTCATCGCTGCGGTTCTCCTGCATTCATCGATGATCGCATCCACTTTTTCTTTTGTCAGGTGTTCGCGGTATGTTTTTCCCAACTGCATCATCGGCGCATAACCGCATGCACCAAGACATTCAACGGTTTTCAACGTGAACAATCCATCGGCAGTTGTTTCACCAACATTAATGCTGAGTTTTTCTTTGATATAATCAATGATATTATCACTGCCATTCAGCATACACGGGCCGGTCTGGCAAACTTCAAACAAATATTTTCCAACCGGTTTTAAATTGTACATCGAATAAAATGTAGCCACTTCATATACTTCGATTGGTTCCAGTTTTAATAATGTGGCAACATAGTCCATTGTGTCAGCGCTCAACCATCCGCCAAATTCTTCCTGCGCAAGGTGCAGCACCGGTAATAATGCGCTCTTGCTTTTTCCTTCCGGATAACGAGCAATGATCTCTGCAACTTTTTTTAATTTCTCTTCTGAAAACGGCATCTTATTAATTTGAAAATGTGAAGATTTGAAAATGTGATAATGCCTTTGGCATGATCATTCTCTTATTTCACACTATTTTTTTATTCATTTATAGATTTGGAAATTTCATTTTCAAATTTTCACATTACGACATTTTCACATTTGCTTACGCGTCCAATTCCCCAGCTATCAAGTTCAAACTGCTCATAGTAATGATCGCATCACTAAGCATGCTTCCTTTCGTCAACTCGGAATATGCCTGGTAATAAATAAAACATGGGCGACGGAAATGCAAACGATATGGTGTTCTTCCACCGTCGCTGATAAGATAAAAACCAAGTTCACCATTACCACCTTCTACGGCCTGGTACACTTCGCCTGCAGGAATTTCAGTTTCTCCCATCACAATTTTAAAATGCCAGATCAATGCTTCCATTTTTGTGTACACATCTTTTTTCTCTGGCAAATAATATTCAGGAACATCAGCGTGGTACACTTCTGCATCAGCGCCTTTGAATTCCTGAATCTTCTGGTATGCCTGTTTCACGATCTCGATCGATTGCCACATTTCATAGTTGCGTACTAAAAAACGATCATAGCAATCGCCGGTTTTTCCGACAGGGATTTCAAATGAAAAATCTTCATAGCTTGAATATGGCGTATGCACACGCACATCGTAATCAACACCGGCGGCACGTAAATTCGGCCCGGTGAATCCATAGTTCAATGCACGTTCAGCACTGATCGGCCCGCAACCAATGGTGCGTTCCATAAAAATGCGGTTTCGTGTAAAGAGGTTTTCAAATTCTTTCAACACCGCAGGATATTCCGCTAAAAATTTGTCTAATTTTTCCCAAACCGTACTATTGAAATTTCTTTCAAATCCACCAATTCTTCCAATATTAGTTGTAAGGCGCGAGCCGCAGATCTCTTCATAAATTTCATAGATCAGTTCGCGGTATTGCATCACGTATAAAAACCCGGTGAATGCACCTGAGTCAACACCAACAACAGAATTACATATAAGATGATCTGAAATCCTTGCCAGCTCCATAATGATCACACGCAGGTAATCTACACGCTTCGGTGTTTTTACACCCAGCAATTTTTCGCATGTGAGATGCCAGCCCATGTTATTAATAGGAGAGGAGCAATAATTCAACCTGTCGGTAAGCGGCGTGACCTGATATAAGGGCCGGCGCTCAGCTAATTTTTCAAATGCGCGGTGTATATATCCTACCGTTTGTTCAGCAGATACGATGCGTTCGCCATCCAACTCCAAAATATTCTGAAATACGCCGTGCGTTGCAGGGTGTGTTGGCCCGAGGTTAAGCGTGGTAGTAGTTTTTTCAATACTACCTTCGGGAAGTTTTATATGATTATGTGTTAGTGTCTCTGACATTTATGATGTACGATTTACGATGTACGATTTCTGTAAAATGGTATTCAGTCCTCAGTCTACAGTTTTCAGTTCCTCAAAGCGATTTTTTTATTTAGTTTTTGGCTGTATAAATTTTAGTTTTTCTATTTCTGCTATGCTCACTTCTAAATGAGCATTTTCAAATTGCGCCATTTTCACATTTTCAAATTAATCCTATCTTCCAAACATCGCATCATCTTTATCAATCCTAGTCTGGTCTTCCAGTGGATATTCTTTACGCAACGGGAAATAATCCATCTCATCTACATTCAATATGCGTTTCAGATTCGGGTGGCCAACGAAATTCACTCCAAAAAAATCATACGTTTCCCTTTCCATCCAGTTTGCCGTTGAATATAATTGTGTTGCTGTAAATACGTCCGGAGTTTCTATTGCGGTGAATACTTTGAAACGGATGCGGACATTATCACGCAAATTATGCAGGTGATACACTACTGCAAGCTCCCTCCCTTTTTGATCAGGATAATGAACGGCACAGAGATCCGTCAAAAACTGAAAACGCAATTCTGCATCATCAAAAAGAAATTGAAGAACTTTAAGGTTTTGTTCTTTTGGTGCTTCAAAAGTCAGCATACCATAAGGTTCTTCAAAATTTGAAACTATATCTCCAAATTTTTCAACCAGTTTTGCTTTGATAATATCATTCGTCAAGTTCATACACCAACCCCTGAAGGGGCTTTATTAAATTGATGCAATTTCCCAAAACCCCTTTAGGGGAAAGGGGTTTACTGTATTCCGTAGCTCTCTAACAATGCTTTATATTGTTCGCTGTTCCTTCTGCGGATGCTTTCCTGCCCAACCAGATCCTGGATCTTCATAAACCCGTCAAGTATTGCTTCAGGCCTCGGCGGGCAACCCGGAACATATACATCCACCGGAACAACCTGGTCAATGCCCTGCAACACAGAATAGGTGTCGAATATACCTCCACTTGAAGCGCAGGCGCCGACTGCCATTACCCAGCGTGGCTCTGCCATTTGCAAATAAACTTGCTTTACTATAGGGCCCATTTTTTTTGCGATTGTTCCCATCACCATTAACAAATCACACTGGCGCGGGGAAAACCCCAAACGTTCTGCACCAAAACGTGCAAGGTCGTAATGCGAAGCCATTGTTGCCATAAACTCAATGCCACAGCATGATGTTGCAAAAGGCATCGGCCATAATGAATTTTTTCTGGCTAAGCCAACTACACTACTGAGTTTGGTGGTAAAGAAACCATCTCCAGTATAGCCTTCTGGCATATCTACCAGGCTGATATTATCTTTTGTATCAGCGGGAATAGGATGAATATTAAACCGTACCGGGCGAGGCATAATCTTTAATTTAGAATGTATAATTAAGAATTAATAATCCGACACAACTTTATAACAATCTTAAACACTTAATGTTACCCTAATTCTTAATTCTTAATTTTTAATTTTTAATTCGATTCAGTCTTCCCAATGCAAAGCACCTTTTTTTATAATATATATGAACCCGACAAGGAAGAATGCTACAAATAGTAATACGGCTGAAAAACCAGCCCACCCCAGTGCACGAAAGTTTACAGCATAAGGATAGAAAAAGATAACTTCCACATCAAACAACACAAAGAGGATGGCGACCAAGAAATACTTGATGGCCATTGGCTGGCGGGCATTGCCCACAGCCTCGATACCGCTTTCAAAGTTTTGAAGTTTATCCGAGGTTTTACGTGCAGGGCCAAGCAAATGTGTTAACCCGAGAACGGTTGCCACAAAACCAATGGCAAACAAGAATTGTATGCCGATAGGGAGGTAGTTGTAGGAGCTGTTTACATTTGATGCAGTAGAGATTGTGTTGGCCTGTAAAAAAAAGATTTCCATTTTCAAGAAATTGCTTTGCGCAAAAATAAGGCAGCACGCTCAATTTCCAATTTCTAAAAATAAAAAGGAGAAAAATAAAAATCCCCCGTTAACATAGTTGTATAACGGGGGATTTTATTTATAGCGTTAAAAATCATTTACCACTTTTTTTAGCTTTTGGTTTAGCGGCAGGTGGTTGGGGTTTTGGCGGCGGCGCAGTAAGTATCGTTATAAATTTAGGAGCGGTTTCGTTTGTCGGGTCCACTTCTACAACTTTCCTGAGATAACTTACAGCCTGGTCTTTGTCTTTTTTTACATCATTATAATACGATGCGAGGTAAAAATAAGATTCAACGATCTGGCTTTTGTACTTGACAGAATCAATTTTTTTACCCATTTCAGCTAATTTCTGATATGGTTCAACGGCAAGGCCGCCTGAGCTAAGTGAGTCGTCCTCGGCCCTTTTGGTTTTTGCGCACCATAAGTATCCATAAATTTCGTTAGGGTATTTTTGTTCATAAATACCGCAGAAAATAGAATCGGAAGTTGCATAGTTCCCCGCGCTGTAGTTGGCATAACCCCACCTGTATAACTCAGCCTGGCCGGGATCTTTGTTTAATCTATACATCACCCCTTCCCATTTTGCAACGCCTTGTTTGTCTTTTGCAGTTTTGGCAACGCCTGCTGCTTCTTCAGCAATCTTTTGTTTGTTTGCTAATGCAGTATCCGTATCAAAAGCTTTCTGATAATTTAAGTTTACCAACGAATCATTGCCAGGGAATTTGCTTAGTGTTTTTGCATAAAAAGAATAATCCTGAGCAACAAACCCATCGGGTTTTTGTTTGGCGAAATATTGGTCAAGATAAGTTTTTGCATTTGCGGAATCGCCCATATCACTATAGCAATATGCAATGAGTTTATAATACAATGGATATGCATTTGCGCCTTGTGCAGAAATTTTTTGCTGTGATTGCGTTATGCAGTCCTGGTATTTTTTTGCAGCATAAAGGAAACTTATTCTGTTGTATTCATCAGAAGGCTTGGGGTCAGTTACAGCTGTGTATTTGTCGAAATACCCTATGGCTTTGTTTACATCCTGATGGTAGTACCAATAATAGAACAATTCAAAATAAGCAGGGCCATAAGAAGGGTCTAACTGAGTAGCTTCTTCAAATGCCGGCAGGAAATAATCTTTATTGTTTTGAGTTAGATATATTTTACCGATCTTATATTTAGCCTCAGCTAATTTAGGGTCGATAGTTAATGCTTTTTGATAAGAAGTAACCGCATTGCCACCATCAATTAATTTGCGGTATGCATCACCCATTATGATATAGGTCTCAGGATCGTTGAATTTTTTAACCTGGGTTGCCTGGTTTAATTTTTCAATGGCATAAGGGCCATCACCATTTTTTGCATCTACATTGGCTTCAGCTACAGCGTTGAGGATATCAATGTCTTTCCCCTTGGTTAAACTGATAGCTGTTTCAAAATGCTGGCGTGCATCTGCGGTTTTTCCTTCACGCAATTCGATATTTCCGATACCTACAAGCAGCAATGGCGCACTGCCATTGGTTTGCAATGCTTTCTGATATAAAGCTTTTGCTCCAACAGAATCTTTGAGGTCCGGGTCGAGTAACAACGTTTGCCCTAACCAATATACTGCATCAATATTGTTAGGATTGGATGCGAGTACTTTTTCAAAAGTTTCTTTTGCACTTTTATACCGCTGGTAGTATAAAAATTTTTTCCCCTGCTCAACACTTTGAGCAAATGCAACGTTGCTTAGGAGAACAACGGCTGCCAGTAAACTGAATCGGATCTGCTTCATGTACAATTGCTGTTTAGTTGTGTTTGTAAATTTATAGAAATATGTATTTACTCGGTTATATTGCTGTTCCTTATTTCAAAAGACATTCTTGCCGGCCATAGGTATGCCCGCTTGAAAATTAACTGGCCCCGCTCGTACTGTAAAAAATTTACAAAATTATTTCCAATCCCGTGAAAATCTTCTTTCAAAATATAATATACATCTCTTACCATCGGGTACCTTTTTAAAGCAATATTTGCCTGGTACGGTTCTACATAAGTTTCTCCAAGACAACTTACACATTGCACTGCAGCGATCTTTACTTTTTGCTGAAAACTCAGTTGGTCAGGGTCATCCTCATTACCGATCCAGCTTACGCCAATAAAACCTATTGCTTTTGGATGATCAGCTACGTAATTAATTACATCCTCGCTGGATTTTGCGGCCACTACATTTTTGCCGAGCGGTTGCCCACGCAAAACAGAATCCATTACGTAGCGCACGGTACTTGTTGCCGAAACACCATCCATTACAATCTGCGGCATTTTGCTGTCGCTGCTTGCTAAGAACAGCCGCACCTGTGCCATGGAAAGAATAGTGTCTTTCGATTTATTATTAACTATAACAGCAATAGCATCGTAAGCGAGTTTGCCATAATTAGGTATGAAATGAAACGAATCTTCATAGAAATGCCTTTCCTGTTCGGTAAGACCGCGTGTCACGATGATCAACCGTGTGCTGTCTTTATAAGTAAGGTCGCGAAAACATGCAGCTTCTGATTTGTAATGCACATTAATTTTTGCATTGGGAAAAGAAGATTCAAAAACTTTGATCTGGGAATCCATCACCGGTTTGAAGGATTCATCCACACTGATATTTATTGTGCCTGATGTCGGTGTTTCCTGCGGAGTGTTATTTTGATTGTTGCTGCCACAGGAAAACATCAGCATAAATAATAAGCCTGGCAAACACAACCGGAAATAATTGCTATATGTATGTGGTACGAATAATTTCATGAACGAAAATAATTTTTTTTGTAACCTCGGTAAATACGCCATGTTCCGTAAATAATACAAAGCACAGCAAAAAAATACCGGAAAAAATCGCCACCCCTGATTGCATAACCCAGTTTCGGTGCAATAATAAAAAATATGCCAAACCCAAGGATCATTATACCCATTCCATAATCCATTATGGCACGCATCAAAATGTAACCTTTGGTGCGCTTGTTCTGTTCCTCATTTTGCATGAATGAATATTTTGTTTATGGAATGGGCAATTTACAGAATAACACCGAAAAACAGCTATTACTTTTATGTTTTCATCATTATTAAAATTGTTTAATGTTATTTTAATTTTATTCTAATTACATTTTAATTTTCATCGGGAACTTCCAGTACAACCGGCAGGTTGAAATATACCGATACATTCTTTCCATTTTGCATCCCCGCTTTCCATTGCGGCATTTTCTTTACTACACGCATTACTTCCTTATCAAAATCGTTACCACTGCTTTGTTCCACTTCCACATCAACAACATTGCCTTCTTTGTCAACAACAAAACGCATCATCACACGCAGTTTTGCGCCCGGTTCCGAACTTTCGGGGGTGCGTATATTACGAATGAGAAAACGTTGCAAAGCTGGCTCACCGCCTGGAAATTGCGGCATGACCTCTGCTGTTCTGAGTATTTTTGTTTCTTCAGTTTCTACTTTTGTAGTTTCTTGCCCTGCTCCTGTCGGGACTGTATTTGTAGTAATAGCATCATTAGGTTTCAGATCATCACCTATAACATTTCTGGTTGAACTTATTTTGTTTTCTAATTCTTCCTGTGTTGGTGGCTGGTTTACCACTTCTCTTTTCGTAATTATTGGAATTGTATTTATGATCTCTGCGATCCTTCTTGGCGATACAGGTTTGAACGCTGGTTTTACGGGAGGTTTTGATTGATCAACTAAGGAAAGCTCTACTGGAGGTGTATCTGATGGGGGAACATATCTGTTCATTGTTGAAAAAAAATAATTTTTAAAAAGTGATAAAATAACAAATGAAAACAGAAGAGTGATGATAATTCCGAGCGATTTATACAATCGCTTATCATATTGCCTGCGCAATTGGTATGCCCCGTATTCTTTATTTCTGTTTTCAAATAAAATGTCAAGCATATCTGCTTTTAGAATAAGTTCAGGTTTCATCGTAAATGATTTTTTTGTTGATGAATAAATGAACTTGCGCAAGTCCCTAATAAGATTCGCAACAAAGAAGATTCCATAAATGGTGAAAGGTAAGAGGCTTAAGGTATAAGGTATGCTGAGGTAAATTGCAACTTACACCTTCAACCTTTCAACCTTACACCTTAACTTTGCGCCATGAAAATTTTAATGGTTTGCCTCGGAAACATTTGCCGCAGCCCGCTGGCAGAAGGCATCCTTAAGCATAAAGCTGCACAGGCTGGTTTGGAATGGTATATCGACAGTGCCGGTACAAATGGTTACCATGTTGGCGAAGCGCCACATCCTTTATCACAAAAAGTAGCGAGGTTACATGGCGTTGAAATCAGCAAACAACGTGCACGAAAATTTGTAACGGAAGATTTTCAGCGTTTCGATAAAATTTATGCAATGGCAGAAGATGTGGTTGAAGAAATGCAACGGATTGCCAGAGGAAAATTTGCTGAAGAAAAAACAGAGCTGCTGATGAACGAATTGAACCCCGGAAAAAATGAAGAAGTCCCGGATCCGTGGTACGGGCCGGAGCCGGGCTACCACATCGTTTATGAGATGATAGAAAAAGCATGCGATAAGATCATCGAAAAATATACATTAAAGAATACACAGGATTAATATGAGCAAACCGGGTTTACCACAAGGCACAAGGGATTTTGGAGCAGAAGTTGTTCGCAAACGCAATTATATTTTCAATACTATTAAAAATGTTTTTGAGCTGTACGGATTTCAGCCGTTGGAAACACCGGCCATGGAAAACCTGGAAACATTAATGGGAAAATATGGGGAAGAAGGGGATAAGCTGATCTTTAAAATATTGAATAACGGATTGGATAATCCTTCGAAACATCAAAAAGCAAAGGAAGATTTTGAAAAAGTGTTAGAAGGAAAAAATGTTCCCGGCATTACTGAACGTGCATTGCGTTACGATCTCACCATTCCCTTTGCCCGTTATGTGGCGATGAACCACGGGCAACTAACGTTCCCGTATAAGCGCTATCAAATGCAACCTGTGTGGCGTGCAGACCGCCCGCAGAAAGGGCGTTATAGGGAGTTCTATCAATGTGATGCGGATCTGGTTGGCAGCAATTCTTTATTAAGCGACGTTGAATTTGCAAATATTTATGCAGATGTTTTTAAAAGATTAGGAATTGATGTTGAAATAAAAATCAACAACCGGAAAATATTAACTGCACTCGCAGAAGCTTGCGGAACCATTGATAAACTTACAGATATTACTGTTGCGATCGATAAATTAGATAAGATAGGAATTGATAAAGTTAAAGAAGAACTATCACAAAGAGGATTGAATGGAGATCAGGTTTCTATCATTGAAAAATATCTCTCTATTAATGGAAGTAATGTTGAACGATTAAGCCAACTAAAGAATTTGTTAGGAGAAAATATAACCGGGAAAAAAGGAATTGAAGAACTTGAATTTGTATTACTCGCAGCTCGCAGTTCACAGCTAACAGCTGATTTCACGCTGGCCCGCGGCCTCAACTACTACACCGGAATTATTTTCGAAGTGAAAGCAAAGAATGTTTCTATTGGTTCCATTGGCGGCGGCGGCCGTTATGATGATCTTACCGGTTTATTCGGTGTGCCCAATATTCCCGGCGTTGGTATTTCATTTGGTGTCGACCGTATTTATGATGTGATGGAAGAATTGAAATTGTTCCCGGAAGCAATTTATACCGGAACAAAAGTTTTGTTCTTTAATTTAGGCGAAGCTGAAAGTAAAATTGCATTTTCATTGATGCAGCAACTGCGGGAAAATAATATTTCATCAGAATTATTTCACGAGACTGCAAAATTTGACAAGCAGTTCAAATATGCAGATAAGAAAAATATTCCATTCATAGTAATTATAGGTGACAAAGAATTGCGAGAAAGAACCTGTAATATAAAAAAATTAGCAACTGGGGAACAGAAAATTATTAAGCAAGATGAGCTTGTTGAATTTGATTGGGAAAAAAATTGGATAGTTAAAGAGATTGAATGATTTAGATAAGACTATTGTGCTATTGCAAAATGTTTCTTGCTATTAATGAAGCGATCAGGGAACAACTGTTTTTCACCACAGTAGTACAAAAGCTAAATCGAGCTCCTCCAGAGAACGGGCTGTATATCGTTCTCTGGTCGCCTTTTTTGGTTCTTTTTTGGCGAAGCAAAAAAGAACGAATAGCAATAGAAATAAAATCGATTCAATTAACCAACTCGACAACAAGCGCAGAACCTTGTCCCACACCAACGCACATCGTAGCCAATCCATATTTAGCATTGCGCCGTTTCATTTCATGCACAAGGGTGGTTGTAATTCGTGAACCACTACAACCTAACGGATGCCCGATCGCAATGGAGCCGCCATTTACATTTACTTTCTCTATATCCAACCCTAAATCATGGATACAAGCAATTGCCTGTGATGCAAATGCTTCGTTCAATTCAATAAGGCCTAATTTATTTACGGTTATGCCTGACCGTTGTAATGCTTTTTGAGTAGCAGGAACAGGGCCAATTCCCATAATTGCCGGATCAACTCCCGCAACGGCCATCGATACAATTTTTGCCATCGGCTTTAAATTGTATTTCACAACAGCTTCTTCGCTTGCTAATAATAATGCGGCAGCCCCATCATTGATGCCAGACGAATTTCCCGCAGTAACCGTTCCTTCCTTTTTAAATGCAGGTTTCAGTGCCGCCAGTTTTTCCATCGAAGTTTTGCGGGGATGTTCGTCTTTTTCAAAAAATATTTTTTCTTCCTTGCCTCCTAAAATTTCTATTGGTGCAATTTCATATTTCCATAAATCTTTTTCTAACGCAGCAAAATATTTTTCCTGGCTTGCCAATGCAAATTCATCCTGCGCATGACGGGATATTTTCCATTGCCTTGCTACGTTCTCTGCCGTTTCCCCCATGGAATAGGGATGATATTTTTCCGTAAGTTTTTTATTCATGAACCTCCATCCGATCGTTGAATCAAAAATTTCTGCATTGCGGTTAAATGCGTGAGAAGATTTTGCCATCACAAAAGGGGCACGTGTCATGCTTTCAACACCACCGGCAATATACAATTCGCCTTCATTGCACATAATTGCACGTGCAGCATCCATGATCGATTGCATGCCGCTTGCGCACAAACGGTTGACTGTATTGCCTGCAACAGTTACAGGTAAGCCTGCCAGCAAAGCCGCCATCCGTGCCACATTACGGTTGTCTTCACCTGCCTGGTTGGCATCTCCGGCAATCACATCTTCAATGGCATTTACATCAATTCCGGGATTGCGTTGCAGCAGCGATCTTATTACATGCGCCAGCAGGTCATCGGGCCTTAGCATACATAATGCGCCACCATATTTCCCGATCGGCGTACGAACAGCATCTATTATATAACAAGCTTTCATAAAAAATTATTCATGCAAATATAATTTGTTAGGTATGAGTTATGAAGTATGAATTATGAGTTCTTTAACTACCATGTACTGAGGTTTTTACAGTTTCCCTGAATTTTGATCACAATTCATAACTCATAACTCATACTTCATAACTCATAGCTCATACTTATCTTTGCATTTCATGAAAACGGCTAAAAAAAATATCAGGCATTTAAGCCTCTGCGAGATCGAAGAATATTTTGAGAATATCGGCGAAAAAAAATTTCGCGTAAAACAGGTTTGGGAATGGCTTTGGCTAAAGCATGCACATAGTTTTGATGCCATGACCAATCTCAGCAAAGACCTGCGCAATAAATTAAGTGAAGAATTCTCTCTTCCCGCATTAAAAATTGATGCCACACAATACAGCGCAGACGGAACTATAAAAAGCCGTTTTAAAACTTTCGATAATCATTTGGTAGAAGGCGTTCTTATTCCTACTGATGAACGCAAAACAGCCTGCGTGTCTTCACAGATCGGATGTTCATTGAGTTGCAAATTTTGCGCAACAGGCTATATGGACAGAAAACGCAATCTTGATTTTGATGAGATATATGATGAAGTGGTATTGATCAATCAGCAATGCGAGCGTGTGTATGAAAAAAAATTATCCAATATCGTTTTTATGGGTATGGGCGAACCATTGCTGAACTATAAAAATGTTTTGAAAGCCATCGAACGCATTTCTTCCCCTGATGGATTAGGAATGAGCCCAAGGCGCATCACTGTTTCTACCGCAGGTGTTGCAAAAATGATCAGGCAGCTTGGTGATGACCAGGTAAAATTCAAACTCGCATTATCGTTGCATGCAGCCAATGATAACAAACGCCATGAGATCATGCCGATCAACGATACCAATAACATCAAATCATTGGTAGAGGCATTGAATTATTTTTATAAATTAACCGGCAACGAGATCACCTTTGAATATATTCTTTTTAAAGATTTCAACGACTCACAACAAGACGCAGATGAATTGGTAAAGATATATCGCCAGGTTCCGGCTGACCTGGTAAATATTATTGAATACAATCCTATCGATGCCGCAAGATTTCAAAAACCGGACGATGAAACGGTTAACCTCTTCATGAAACACCTCGAAAAAAATAAAGTGAATGCACGTTTGCGCCGAAGCCGCGGAAAAGATATTGATGCAGCTTGCGGGCAATTGGCGAATAAGGATTGATTCTCCTCCTTCATTAACAATATTTCGGTGAATACATATTATTTATAGGTATTTGGGCAATGCAATATTTAAACGTCTTTGTTTTTATCCGGTCTCACAGCGGTAAACAAATAAAATATGAAAAAGGCAGCAACGATTCTTTCGCTCGTTTTTATGGCGTTTGCAGTTCATGCGCAAACAACGGGCAACGACAATAATATTCCTTCAGATACTTTACATCATCGTCACGCTTATCATGATTGGAACCGCCAGGGCAATCATGATAGTTTACACAGGCATAATTTCCAAAACTTCGACAGGAACCGTGGCGAAGCAATGAACCGTTTCGGCCGTGGCGAAGGTAGAGGAGATCGCTTCAATCGTTTTGGAAGGCATGACCGGTTTGGTGGTGAAATGGAAAGAATGCATTTCTCTCCCGAACAAAGAAAACAAATGGAAGCGATCAATAGAGAATATCACAAGAAGTCATCTGATCTTTATAAAAATGATAACCTCACCTTACGTGAATACAAAGCACAGTTGTTAGCGCTGCAAAAAGAAAAGAAAAATAAATTGCAGGATTTGCTGACTCCTGAACAAAAAAATAAAATGGCAGAATGGAAAAAGCAGCGTGAGGAAAATGCACAGGTAATGGCTGCAGCTCACCTGGAAAGAATGAAAATTCATTTGAAGCTAACAGATCAACAGGCGGCAACAATCAAATCGCAGGAACAAAATACAAGAGCGCAGATAAAATCAATACGCGAAAATGATAACCTGATGCGTGACCAGAAAATGGAACAAATAAAAACGCTGATGGCAAAACAAAAAGAAGCTATTAAATCAGTACTTACCCCGGAACAGGTTACTGAAATGGAGAACATGCATAAGCACAGGTTCGGGGCAAAATAAAAACAGGTCGTGGCAGTTAGTTTTAGATTGGCAAAAGCAGTGAAAACTGTTTTTGCCTTTTTTATTGAGTATCTTCGCAGCTTTTTGCACGAGGTATGCCATACTTTTAACAAAGACATTCTTTCATGAACGAACAAAAAGTATGGCATACCTTTACCACTACTGTTGTAAAACAGCAATACATTATGAAAAGAAAAACAGACAACTTCAACAAGTTCTTTAATAAGAAAAGGAACAGCGCTATTAAAGAAGAATTCAAACAAGAAAAGAAAGCGGAAAAAAAAGCCCGCAAAGAAGCAATAGAAAGGCATTTTGAAGAGAAAAGAAAACGGTTGTCGGACGAAAGACGGCAGACCTCAGATGATCGCCGCCAGCCGACGACCGAAAACCGACGACCGACAACCGACAACCAACCTCTTCTCCCTCTCAACAAATACATTTCTCACAGCGGGATCTGTTCCCGGCGGGACGCAGCGGAACTTATCAAAGAAGGAAAGGTAACGGTAAATGGCAAACCCGTTACCGAACCGGGAACAAAAGTTTCTGCAAACGACCTGGTAAAAGTGAATGGGAAAAAGATTTCCATGACAGTGAACTTTGTATATATACTTCTTAACAAACCGAAAGATTATATCACAACCGCAGAAGATCCACAAGGAAGAAAAACAGTACTTGATCTGATCCGTAATGCAACCAAAGAACGGGTTTTTCCTGTAGGAAGACTGGATAGAAATACGTCCGGAGTTTTATTATTGACTAATGATGGCGACCTTGCCCAGAAACTTGCCCATCCTAAACACGAGATCCGGAAAATATATCATGCAACACTTGATAAGCCACTTATTAAAGCTGATTTTGATAAAATCGCTCAGGGATTGACGTTAGAAGACGGACCGGCACATGTTGATGCAATTGCTTACGCAGATAATAATGATAAAGCGCAGATCGGGCTCGAAATACATAGTGGAAAAAACCGCATTGTACGCCGCATCTTCGAACATCTTGGATATGATGTAAGAGGACTCGACAGAGTGATGTATGCCGGCCTTACCAAAAAAAATGTACAACGTGGAAAATGGCGCATGCTCAGCGAAAAAGAGATCCGCATTTTGAAATACCTCAATTCTTCCATTAAATAATTTTCAGCAGTGCATAAGAATTTTCCGGAGATCATTTTTGAGAATGAAGATTTTGTAGTGGTGAACAAACCTGCAGGAATGCTGAGCATTCCCGACAGGGAAGGAAAGGAACAATCGCTGAAATCGATCCTGAAAAATAAATACGGCTCCATTTTTACAGTGCATCGCCTGGATAAAGAAACCAGCGGCGCAATTGTATTTGCAAAAAATGAAGGCACACACAAATTTTTGTCTGAATCTTTTGAAGAGAGATCGGTAAAGAAAATTTATCTCGGAATTGTAACTGGCACATTGACTGATAAAAAAGCAACGATCAGTATTCCATTGATGGAGCATCCGGTTAAAAAAGGTGTGATGGTGACTAATAAAAAAGGCAAACCGTCAATAACAGAATATGAAGTTCAGGAAGAATTTGGGTTATACTCTTTGGTACAATTTCAAATTCATACCGGGCGTATGCACCAGATACGTGTACACATGCAATACATCGGCCACCCGATAGTATGTGATGAATTATATGGAAATGGCGAACCCATTTTTCTTTCTTCCATCAAAAAAAAATTCAAACTCTCCAGATCAGAAGAACAGGAAACGCCGATGCTTGCGAGGCTTGGCTTGCATTCTTACCAGCTTGCATTCAATGATAGCGCCGAAAAGCCATATCACTTTGAAGCGCCACTTGCAAAAGATATGAAAGCGCTGTTGCAGCAATTGCGGAAATGGCGGTGAGGAGGATGACAGTTGTTAGTTGACAGATGACAGACTGTAATTCTAAGCGCATTATATTTAGAGGACTGTCATCTGTCATCTATTAACTGTCACCTAAATAAATATCCTCGTTCCCACCGAAAAATTTTCGCGGAACTCTTTTGGAGTGCAATTTTTTTTCTTCTTAAATATCCTGTTGAAATTAGAAATGTTATTGAAACCGCAGTTGTAAGAAATTTCTGCAATGGAATGTGTGGTATCGATCAGCATTCGCGATGCATGGCCCAAACGTATCTCGCTTAAACTATCAATGAAAGTATTGCCCGTTCTTTTTTTAATAAAGCGACTGAATGAAACCTCAGTCATGTTCACCAGTTTCGCAACTTCACCAAGTGTGATGGGTTTGTCGTAATTATTTTTCATATACTCAAATGCACGTTCAATTCTTCTGCTGTTGTAATTGAACTGGTCGTTACTGAATGTGGTGTCGGATAATGTACGCATGTTCCGTGATGCGGAAAGATCATGAAGTATCGACATCAGTTCAAGTACAGAATCAAAACCGCTTTTTTGATTCAGGGATAATAAGCGTGGAGTTAATGTTGTGATCGTTTCTTTCGAAAAAGAAATTCCTTTTGCAGAACGTTCCAGCATGCTGCGGATAAAACTGAGTTGATTTCTCCGCAATAACCTGTCATCGAAAAGGTCTTTATGCCATTGAATGGTGATCTCGCGTATCTCTTCGCTTTTGGATTGATGCGTGAACCACGCATGGCAAAGATTTGGCCCAACAAGCACCAATTCAAGGTCATCAATAACTTCAATATTATCACCTACAATCCGTTTTGCACCTTTTGCATTAATGATCAGGTTAAGCTCAAATTCATCGTGATAATGCAAGGGAAAATTGAATTCTTTCTTTACCCTGGAAAAAATAGTAAAGCAATCGTTTTGTGTCAGCGGGGTGATTTCCCGCATCATGTTCGCATTCATACAGCAATATTTGAAGATGAGAATCCTATAGTAAATTTATTAGGTTCTACTGATAAAATAATACAATTAATTATTTAAAATAATTTTTGGTTATTAAGAACTGATAGTTAATTTTTTACCGGATTATTTATTTTTCTTTCACCCCGGTACTATCAATAATCATTAACTCTGGGATAAAATAATATTAGGATAATGACAACACCCGTTTTTACATTTGAATGATCATATTACAGGATGAGCAGAAAAAAAATACAAACTCTGGCTTTGTTGGTGCTTTGCTTTGCTGGTGTATTTGCGCAAAATGCATCACTGCCTTCCGATGTGAAAGCAACAAAGGAAACGGTTAGTCTTTATAAAAACCTGCAACGTATTTCTGCGAAAGGCTTTTTATTCGGCCACCAGGACGATCTTGCTTACGGCGTGCATTGGCGGTATCAGCAAGACAGCAGCGATGTGAAAAGCGTTACCGGAGATTATCCTGCATTATATGGATGGGATTTGAGTGGCCTGGAGTCTGATCATGATAAAGATATTGATGGGGTGCCTTTTGAAAAGATCAAAGAGTTTGTAAAACAAACGTACCAACGCGGTGCAGTGAACACATTCAGTTGGCATTCGCCGAGCCCATTAGGTTCTGAAAAAAATGCGTGGGATACAACGCATGGAACTGTTGCTTCGATTTTGCCTGGCGGCATTAATCATGATTTGTACAGATCGTGGTTAGATAAAATTGCCGTATTTATTTCTTCGCTGAAAGGAAATAAAGGAGAAACTATTCCTGTATTATTCCGCCCATTTCATGAACTCACAGGCACCTGGTTTTGGTGGTGCCGTAACGCATGCAGTGCCGGTGAATTCAAAACACTCTGGCGTTTTACTGCTGATTATTTGCGAAACGAAAAACATTTGCATAACTTATTAATGGTTTATAATGCGAGCGGTGGTTTTGAAACTGCAGAAAAATTCCTCGAGCGTTATCCTGGTGATGATATGGTTGATGTGCTGAGCTTCGATACCTATCAATATGATGACCCGCAAAAATCAGATCGGTTTGAAAAAAATACAAACCATGAATTGAGTGTGATAGGGCAAATTGCAAAAGAAAAAAATAAATTGTTTGCGCTAGCAGAAACCGGTTATGAACAAATTCCTTATGCAACATGGTGGACGGATAAATTGATGAAAGCTATCGGTAATAATAAAATTTCGTATGTATTGTTATGGAGAAACCATGGATGGAATGAATGGCTGAAACCGCCGCACATGCATTATTATGTTCCGTTCAAAGGAGATAGGTCCGAAGCAGATTTTATAAAATTTTATAACCTTGATAATACATTTTTTGAAAAAGATGCAGCAAAAGAAAAACTGTACCATTAATACTTCGTGTACACTTCAACGTTATAAAAGGAATTGTTGCTGATATGAAATTACAGATACCGGATATACTGATCCTTGCTGCATATCTCGTTACCATGGTAGTAATGGGGTGGTCGTTGCGCAAGAAAGCAAGCCGCAATAAGGAAAACTATCTGCTCGGTGGAAAATCGCTGCCCTGGTATATGCTCGGTTTGAGTGATGCATCGGATATGTTTGACATTTCGGGTACCATGTGGATGGTGAGCCTGTGTTTTGTTTACGGAATGAAAAGTATATGGATACCTTGGCTTTGGCCGGTATTCAACCAGGTGTTTATGATGATGTATTTATCGCGTTGGTTGCGGAGGTCCAACGCAACCACAGGTGCAGAGTGGCTTGCAACACGTTTTGGAAAAGAAGGCGTTGGCGTGAAAGCATCGCACAATATTGTGGTTGCTTTTGCTTTGCTGAGTTGCCTCGGTTTTATGGCCTATGGTTTTGTAGGGCTTGGAAAATTCATGCAGATTTTTATTCCCTGGCAATCGGTTCAGCCGTATGTTCCGTTTCATATAGCGGAAAATTATGTGCCGCACTTTTATGGAATTGTATTTACCATGTTCGCTGTATTTTATTCTGTCCTTGGTGGCATGCACAGTATTGTCTTGGGTGATGTGATCAAGTACGGGATCATGACCATTGCGTGTATCAGCATTGGGATTATCGCCATGATAAAATTGCGCGGTAACCATCTGAATATTCCTGAAGGATGGACAAACCCTTTTTTCGGATGGAAGCTAAACCTTGACTGGAGCAATATTGTTGCTGATGCAAACAAAAAGATCAGCGAAGACGGCTTTTCATTATTCGGCATTTTTTTTATGATGATGTTATTTAAAGGAGTGTTTGCAAGCCTTGCAGGCCCGGCGCCAAATTATGATATGCAAAAAGTATTGAGCACCCGCTCACCGCAGGAGGCAAGTAAAATGAGCGGGTTTGTTTCCATCATTTTACTGCCGATCCGTTACACGATGGTAATTGGGTTAACGGTGCTTGGGTTATTGTATTTTAACCAGATCAGCGGCAGCCTGCATACAAATTCAGGAATTGATTTTGAAAAAATACTTCCTGCAACTATAAATAATTTTCTTCCGGTTGGATTGCTGGGTTTGGTGCTGACAGGTTTGCTTGGCGCGTTTATGGGCACTTTTTCAGGAACATTAAATGCAGCACAGGCATATATTGTAAACGACATCTATCTTAAATATATCAACCCAGATGCGTCAACAAAAAAAACGATCCGTATGAACTATCTCGCCGGGATTACAGTGGTGGTTGTAGGCATTATACTCGGGTTATTTATGAAAGATGTAAATACGGTGCTTCAATGGATCGTATCGGGTTTATACGGAGGTTATGTTGCTTCCAATGTATTCAAGTGGCATTGGTGGCGCTTTAATGCAAATGGTTTTTTCTGGGGGATGCTCGCAGGTATTGTGCCGGCAATTGCGCTTGCTGTTTTAAAAACATTTGATGTGTTGACAGGATTAGACTTGTATTACTGGCCAATACTTTTTGTGCTATCGATAATCGGCTCTGTTGTTGGCACGTATGCAACGCCACCAACGGACATGGATACCCTAAAATTGTTCTATAAAAATGTACGGCCCTGGGGGTTTTGGAAACCAGTGCACGACCTCGTTGTTCAGGAGGATCCTTCTTTTGAAGGGAATAAGCATTTTAAGATAAATATGTTCAACATAATACTCGGTATCATCGGGCAACTGTGCCTTACCATACTGCCGATGTATGTAGTGTTATGGTTGAAATTGCCTTTGCTGATCACTGTCTTTTTACTGATCATTATCATTTCAATATTAAAGAAAACCTGGTGGAACAGGCTTAATGAATACTAATTATACCTAACAGAAGTTTATGTCAAAAAATATTTTTAGCGGGAGAATGGAAGCGTTGCAAAAGCAATATGAAGAGCTTATTGCAATGCCAAATATCATGAAAGAAAACGGGAACGGAATATACGACAGGTATGAAAAACCCATACTAACGGCGGCGCATATCCCATTATCGTGGAAATATGATTTTAACCCCGCTGCCAATCCTTTTTTTATGGAACGCTTTGGCATTAATGCAGTGTTTAACGCGGGTGCAATAAAATGGAATAATAAATATATTCTTGCTGCAAGGGTTGAGGGTGCCGACAGGAAATCTTTTTTTGCCATTGCAGAAAGCCCTAATGGTATCGATCATTTCAGGTTTTGGGAGCAGCCTGTTACTATGCCGGAAACAGATGAACCCGAAACCAATATTTATGATATACGATTGGTATTGCATGAAGACGGATGGATTTACGGGATCTTTTGTACAGAAAGAAAAGATCCGGATGCACCTGCCGGCGACCAATCATCTGCAGTGGCGCAGTGTGGTATTGCCCGCACAAAGGATTTGGTTAACTGGGAACGTTTACCTGATTTGAAAACACCTTCCCCCCAACAACGCAATGTGGTGTTACATCCTGAATTTGTAAATGGCAAGTATGCTTTTTATACCAGGCCACAGGATAGTTTTATTGAAGCCGGCAGTGGTGGCGGAATTGGCTTCGGTTTGAGTGATTCCATAACGCATGCAGAAGTGAAAGAAGAGATCGTGATTGATAAACGTGTTTACCATACCGTGTACGAATTAAAAAACGGCCTTGGCCCCGCACCAATAAAAACAAAATATGGCTGGCTGCACCTGGCACACGGTGTGCGAAATACAGCTTCGGGTTTTCGTTATGTCTGTTATCTGTTCATGACAGATTTGGATGACCTTACTAAAGTTATTTACAAGCCCGGCGGATATTTTCTGGCACCCGTGGAAGAGGAATTGGTTGGCGATGTATCGAATGTTTTATTCAGTAACGGATGGATCGCGGATGAAGATGGTACTGTGTTTATTTATTATGCATCTTCCGACTCCCGGATGCATGTGGCAACTTCTACCATTGATAAATTGCTTGATTATGTAATGAATACCCCTGAAGATGGTTTTACTTCTGCATCATCGGTCAATACCATAAATTCGATCATTGGAAAAAATAAAGAATACCTGCAACATAATCCGGTTATGCATAGCAGCGAGAAAATTTCTTCCTTATAAAATTCCCTGATGGAAGTAAATATTGATTCATACAAAAATGAACTCCTCGAAGAATTAAATAAAATCCTTTCTTACTGGATAAAAAATACAGTAGATATTTCCAACAGTGGATTTTACGGAAAGGTTGATAATGAAAACCGTTCATTTCCCCAAGCGCCAAAGGGACTTGTGCTGAACAGCCGTATTCTATGGTCTTTCAGTGCTGCATATAATTTTTCAAAGGATGAAGAATATTTTCTGCTTGCTCAACGAGCCTTTCAATATATAGAAAAATATTTTTTCGATAAAGAATTTGGCGGCGTTTTCTGGAGTGTGGATCATAAAGGAAATATGCTCAATGGCAGGAAGCAGATATATGGCCTCGCATTTTGTATCTATGGGTTAAATGAATTCTATAAAATATCCGGCGATGAAAATGCACTTCATCATGCCATCGGTCTTTTTCAGGCGATAGAAAAACATAGTTATGATAAAGAGCAAAAAGGATATTATGAAGCATTCACCAGGGATTGGCAAACCCCGGAGGATTTTCGCCTGAGCGAAAAAGATGATAATGCGAAAAAAACAATGAACACGCATCTTCATATCGTTGAAGCGTATGCGAATTTGTATGAAGTGTGGAAAGATGATTTTTTAAAAAAACAAATAGAAAACCTGCTTGAAGTTTTCTCTCAACATATTATTAAAGGCGACGGGCATTTGCATTTGTTTTTTGATGAATACTGGAAACCACGGTCAACATTGATTTCTTATGGGCACGACATAGAAGCCGCCTGGTTATTACAGCAATGTGCAGAAAAAATTAATAGTGAAAATTGGATCAGCGAAATGAAAAATGTAGCTGTCAGAATTACCAATGCTGCAGCAGAAGGGCTTGATAATGATGGCGGCCTTTGGTATGAGTATGACCCTTCAACAAATTATCACATCAAAGAAAAACATTGGTGGCCGCAGGCAGAAGCAATGATTGGTTTTATGAATGCTTTTGAGTTAACACACGCAAATAAATTTCTCCGACAATCCTATAACAGTTGGAAGTTTATCAAAACACATATAAAAGATAATTATAACGGTGAATGGTTTTGGGGAATTAATGAAGATGCTTCCATAATGAAAGATCAGGACAAAGCCGGATTCTGGAAGTGTCCTTATCACAATAGCCGTGCATGTTTGGAAGTGATCAGGCGTCTCGAAGAGTTATGAATTTATTTCTATATCGGATTTTTTCACGCAGAGGCGCAAAGTTCGCAGAGGGCTGAGTAATTTTTATTTCTCTGCGCTTCTGTTTTTTAAATTATAAAGTATTTGTATTCCAATATCTGGTTTCAAGAATTATCAATTGTTCATTATTAATTATCAATTGATATAAAATTGTAGATTTGAAAATAAATCAGCTATATGAAATTGATCTTTCGTTCTGCTCTTATCGCAACTATATTTTTCTTCGCAACATCTATGTTTGTACAAAAGCCAACACGTATTGTTTTTTTTGGTGATTCTATTACGGAAGCCGGGGCTAAAGCGGGTGGCTTTATCACCAAGATCGGCGAGATACTCCAGGCAAAAGGTTTGGCTGCCAAATACGATCTCACCGGTGCCGGCATTGGCGGCAACAAAGTATATGACCTTTACCTGCGTATGGAAACAGATGTGCTCGATAAAAATCCTGATGTGGTGGTGATATGGATTGGCGTAAACGATGTGTGGCATAAACAACTTGCAGGCACAGGAACAGATGCAGACAAGTTTGAAAAATTTTATACAGCCATCATTCAAAAATTACAGGAGAAAAAAGCACGGGTGATTTTATGTACGCCTGCAACTATCGGAGAGAAAATTGATTTCACTAACCAGCAGGATGGTGACTTGAATAAATATTCACAGATCATCCGCAACCTTGCAAAAAATAATCATTGCGGCCTGATAGATTTCCGCGACATCTTCCACAATTACGATCTTAAAAACAATCCTGAAAATAAAGACCGCGGAGTGCTGACCGTTGATGGCGTTCACCTCAACGAAACGGGCAATCAATTAGTGGCTGATAAAATGATAGAAGTTTTAGTGGGGAATTAATTCAGAAAAAATTTTTATACCAGCAGCAGTAATTCTTTTCAACATTGTTGCGTCGCAATCCTTTCATCGGTAGAATAAAAATTGAGCGATCGCTCATAGAAATCATCAGCTTAAATATTATTAGGGGAGGTGCCGTCATTCCTGCGTATGCAGGAATCCGGATTTGCCAAAACATAAATTTTTATTTTTAGTGCGGGTAGTGTAATACGAGAACAGATTCCCGCCTTCGCAGGAATGAAAGCAAAAAACATTGCTATCCGATTCAGAACACTATTCGAAAATTATAAACTACTGCTCAATAGAATTGTTGCAGTACAAGAGCCTGCCTGCGGCAGGCAGGTGCGACGCAAGAATGTTGAAGAGAGAACTAATGCTGGTATAAAAAAAATCCGGTGATAACACCGGACACGTTTAAAAATTAATACTAACTACCTCTGCGCCTTTGCGTGAAATGAAAAATTAAACAGTCAATATACTGTTCCAGCCGGATACGCCGTCAGGTTCGCGTAATTGATTCTCTATATCTTCCATCCACATCTGGTCATCAATAAGGAACTTGTAAAAATATTTTCCTTTCGGAAGCATCGGGATAACAATTTTCCAGAAACCATCTTTTAATGGTTTCATGTTCAATTCATTTTTTGCCCAATGATTAAATGATCCTGCTAAAGAAACCTGCGAAGCGCGGTTGAGGCGAAGATGAAATTCAATAGTTTTCTTTTTTTTGTTAATGTAAGGCGACAAATGTAGTTTCATAAAGACCTGTTTGAATTTTAAGAATACTTTTTACTAAGTGGCAATAGCAATAGTACCTGGTTTTTTTCAACGGGTCGGGTGTGTAGGGGGAAACTGGGGATGAGCTATCGGCTAAGATGATCTTGAAACTTCGCCTTTCTGATGTATGTAATTTAGTTTTTTTTCCTGAAAAATGAAAGCTATTAACCAAAATTCCTTGTATAGGAACAAGACTTATACCACTCTTACTTTATAAACGTTAAGAATATATTTTTTATTTTAACGTGAACAGTTAATAAGATGTTTGAACTATAATGTTTCAACAATGGAATTTACTATTCATATCGCAATGCTTCGATAGGATCCAGCCGCGAAGCTTTTTGTGCAGGATAATACCCGAAGAATACCCCGGTGACCGCACATACCAAAAATGATAATGCAATGGATGATTCGGAAACAAGTGTTGGCCATGATAAGAATATGGATACTAATTTGGATGCAGTAATGCCTAAAGCGACACCAATCAGGCCTCCCGTGATGCTGATAAGAATTGCTTCAATCAAAAATTGTAAAAGAATATCAATGCCTCTTGCACCAATCGACATACGCAAGCCGATTTCGCGTGTGCGTTCTGTTACGGAAACATACATGATATTCATGATGCCGATTCCACCAACAACTAATGAAATGCCTGCAATCGCAGTAAGCAAAACAGTTAGTAATTGGCTTGTTGAACTGAAGGTATTGATCAGTTCTGCTTGTGTGCGCACTGCAAAATCATCAATGTCTGTCGGCTTCAACCGGTGCGATGTGCGAAGGATATCTGAAATCTCGTTGGTTGCAAGATCTGTTACTGCTTCACTCTTTGCAGAAACATAAATATTCTGAAAATAAATAGATGCAGTGATTCTTTCCTGTACTGTTGTGTATGGGGCGACGATGATATCATCCTGGTCTTGCCCGAATGCATTTTCTCCTTTCATCGCTAATACACCAATTACTTTGAAAGGGATCTTGTTAAAACGTATGGTTGCGCCGATCGGATTTTCATCCGGTGCGAAAATATTATTGACAACAGTTTGTCCAAGCAAACAAACTTTTGCAGCACTTGCAACATCTGACGATGAAAAAACAATTCCATCTTTCAACGGCCAGTTGCGGATGTCAAGATATTGCGGGCTTACGCCTTGTATAGATGTAGACCAGTTCAGCGCACCATTGATAACCTGCCCTCTTGAAGAAGCTGCAGGGGAAACCCCGTTTATATATTGCGCCTGTTTTTGAATTGCTTTTATATCATCTATCGTTAAGCTCTGCACGCTTGTTGCATCTAACCGGACACCGGCTGCAACATTACTGTTTGGGCGTATAGTGATCATGTTAGAACCCATGCTGGAAAGTTGATCCTGTATACTTTTTTTAGAACCCTGCCCGATTGCAACCATAGCAATTACAGCAGCTACGCCAATGATGATCCCAAGCATTGTTAAAAAAGCCCGCAATTTGTTTCGCTGCAAAGCTTTCAATGCAATGTTTATTAAACTGAATACATTCATAACATAGTTTATTTGTTTGTGGTTCATAGTTGATGGTTCATGGTAGAGAGCATTCTTCTATGAACCATGAACTATCAACTATCAACCTCAAATTAATAGTCATCCGATACAGGTAAAGAAGCCAACACTTCTTTTGCTGATCTTTTATTTTCATTCATTGTATCTTTTATCACTTTTCCATCACGCAAAAAAATTGTGCGGCTGCTGAAAGAAGCAATATCGGGTTCATGTGTTACAAACAAAATTGTTTTTCCATGTACCTGGTTTAACTCCTGCATCAGCGCCATTATTTCAAATGATGTTCGTGAATCAAGGTTCCCGGTTGCTTCATCTGCCAATATCATGACGGGCTCATTTACTAACGCACGTGCAATGGCAACACGTTGTTGTTGGCCACCTGATAACTGGTTAGGAGTGTGGTCGACCCTGTCTGCAAGTTTCACTGCTTCCAATGCTTTCATTGCACGCTCCCTTCTTTGTTTTACAGAAATAGAAGGGTTGTACAAAAGCGGGAGTTCTACGTTTTCAAGTGCACTTGTTCTTGGTAATAAATTATACGCCTGGAAAACAAAACCGATTTTATTGTTACGCAAACGTGCCAGGTCGTTTCGTGAAAGCGTGCCTACATTCACTCCGTCTAATAAATAAATTCCTTCTGTTGGTTTATCCAAACATCCTAACGTGTTTAATAATGTGGTTTTGCCAGAGCCGCTGCTTCCCATGATCGTTACAAATTCGCCGGATTGTACATCGAAAGAAACGCCTTTCAATGCACGGACAATTTCACTGCCCATTCTGAATTCGCGTTTGATGTTTTGTAATTCTAAAATTTTATTACCCATTGCTTCACTTGTTTTCCATATTAAATTTTTATTTGCCTTGCGGTTTATTTCCCGATCCGGTTGATGGGCGATTACCACCGCCGCGTTGTGGCATGAATGGGCTTTTTTGGGTAGTACTGCTCTTGCTTTTTGCTGCTTCTGTTTTCATTGCAGTTACTACAACATCATTAACTGTTAACCCGCGCAATATTTCAACATTTGTATCGTCATTCAAACCGGTGATAACTCTTTTTTGTACTATGCTATCTCCTTGCAAAACCCAAACAGTACCTCTTGTTTTTTTCACAACGTCTGAACTGTCTTTCCCTTTTTTTGCAGAAGAATCATTTCTGTTTTGATGTGAGCGGTGCTGTGCAGATGAATCGACATTTAATGGAATAATTTTGTATTGTTTTGAAAGTGATTCATCCGGTTTGAATTTTAATGCTTTTGCCGGGATCAGTAATGCACTGTCTTCTTCTTTGGTGAACACGGTAATGTTAGCAGTCATTCCGGGTTTTAATTTTAAATTGTCATTTGGCGCACTGATGATCGTTGTGTATGTGACCACGTTTGCAGACACTGTTGGTTCCAATCTTATTTCTTCCACTGTTCCTTTGAATATATCATCGGGATAGGCATCAACAGTAAAAGTTACCCGTTGATTTTGTGTTACATTACCGATATCCGCCTGGTCAACTGCGCCTTGTACCTGCATTTTTTTGATGTCCTTTGCAATCACAAAAAGAGTAGGGGTATTAAAACTTGCGGCTACGGTTTGGCCCATGCTCACATTTCTTGTCATCACCACACCATCAACAGGCGAATAAATATTTGCATAGGAAAGATTTTTATCTGCAGCATTCACCTGTGCCTGCACACTTGCAACAGTCGCTTTTGCGCTGTTCAGATTGTATTGCGCCGTTTCAAAATCCGCTTTGCTGATTGCGCCTGTTTGGTATAAAAGATTTTGCCTGTCGAATGTACTTTGCGCATAGATCAACTGGCTTTTTGCGACCTGCAAATTTGCTTTGTATTGATCAGCCTGTGCTGTTAACAACGATTTATCAAGCTCGGCAATCAGTTGCCCTTTTCTCACTTTCGAATTAAAATCTGCATAGATCGCTTTGATCGTTCCTGATTCCTGCGAACCAACAGAAACAGTATCAACGGGCTCAAGCGTGCCGGTGGCTGTAACGCTTTTTGCAATATATCCATACTGTGGTTGCTCTGTTTCTAACTCAATTGGTTTTTCTGTTTCCCGAAATTTATAGAACCATATTGCCGCACCAGCGAGTACAAGTAAAAGAATAATGCTTATAACTTTAAATCTTTTCATATCCGGTTTTATTTATAATTTGACAGGAACACCCATATAAAACTGGTATATCCTGATGTTAAGGGCTGTACTGTATTTTGCTTGTATATAAGATTGTAATGACTGAACGTACAAATTTTTTTGTGTGAGATAATCAACCATATTTGCAGCGCCAACTTTTAATTCTTCCGTTACTATCCGATAACTTTCCTGCGTTGCTTTTAATTGCTCAACAGACGCATCGTATTGCGCTTGTGAATTCAATACGTTGATATAAGCCTGTTCTACAGTTTGTGATAAAACTGTTTTTGTATTTTTTAAGGTTAATTCAGATTGTTGAATTTCGATCTTTGCATTTTCAACATTTGTTTTGACTACACGTTTTGTAAAAATCGGAATAGAAAGTGTAAGCCCGATCTGCTGATAAAAATTATCATCCAGCTGTTTTAAATATGCATTGGATTGATTGTTGGAATAACCTGAAGTTAACCCTGCACCAATAGAAGCTGTCGGGTAAAATCCTGCTTTTGCCCTTGCAAGGTCGTATTGCGCTATCTGTACACCGAGTTCGCTGTTCTTTACTTCAGGCCTGCTTTCAAGTGCAGCTTTTTGCGCCTCTTCCAATGTTGGTGCAAGTGCAGTAGCGATCAATGTATCCGGTCTTACAATATCAAATTGTGCAGCAGAAGGCAGCAACAATAATTGTTTTAATGTTACGGTATTTTGGCGTACTACATTTTGTGCCGTAATAAGATTGTATTTATCTGTGGCAAGCTGTGACTGTAATTCAATGAGGTTTACTTTTGCGATACTTCCGGCATTGTACTGTTGTTGCCCCCGGTTGAGTTGCGCTTCCGATGTAGTTACAAGGTCTTTCAGGTAAACAGTGTTTTCTTTTGCCAATAAAATATTCAGGTAAGCTTGTGTAACCTGTAACGTAATATCATTTTCCTGCTGAAGGATATTGAGGTTGGCGGATTGAACATTCAATTGATTTTGTTTGATCGTATTGTTCAGGTTCCCGCCATTATAAATGATCCATGACGAATTCACAGAAAAGTTATTGGCAAAACTCGATTGTGTTTGGAACCCTCCTACAACCGGGTTAGCATTTTTGCTGTTGATAAAAGATGCGGAAGTGCTTGCATTTACCCCGGGAAGTTTTGCAGCTTTTGCAAGAAGTAATTCCTGCTCGCTTGTTTTTTCTGTCAGCCGCAAACTGTTTACCTGGATATTATTTTTTTTCGCATAGTCGATGCAGGTTTGAAGGTCCCATTTTATAGGTGCTTTCAACAACGTGCTGTCTTGTGCATACAAAAAAGCGGAACATACGCCTAAGAAAAAAATGGTGCAACATAGTATTTTGATTCGCATATTTATTTTTTTAACTGCAATCGAAATTTAGCAACGGGAAACTTGCTTTTTTAGAAACTTGTTTTACGATTAAATAAAAAAAGGAACGTTTAATTAAAAGAAGTACGGTTTAACATTTTTTTGTTTATACAAATTAATGATAATGGGGTTAATTGCAAACGCTTTGCCAGCAATTGTTTCAGCCGTTTTTGTATAAATATTTTTGTCAATCGGCAATAATGGTTTATTAACCCGTTTGTACAGGTGAAATGGCGTTTATCAGGGGAGTATTAAAATGAAATAAAAAAATAATCGGGAAAAGAATTCTACACGTAATGTAGAAAAACAGTTTTACATATTCCTGCGATATTGCCCGCCAACTTCATAAAGTGCTTGTGTGATCTGGCCAAGCGAACAACACTTTACAGTTTCCATCAGCTCTTCAAAAAGGTTTCCGTTTTCTACAGCAACACGTTTCAATACATTTAATTTTTCTGCTGCTGTGGTGTGATTTCTTTTATGAAATGATTTCAGGTTTTCAATTTGTTGTTCTTTTTCTTCTTTGGTGGCACGGATGACTTCACCAGGAATAATTGTTGGCGAGCCTTTTTTATTAAGAAATGTGTTCACTCCGATCAACGGAAGTTCACCAGTATTTTTTTGCATTTCATAATACAAACTTTCCTCCTGTATTTTATTTCGCTGGTACATTCTTTCCATGGCTCCAAGAACACCGCCCCGGTCGGTGATCCTGTCAAACTCTTTCATCACAGCCTCTTCAACAAGGTCTGTGAGTTCTTCAATAATAAATGAACCTTGTATAAAATTTTCTGTTTTGGCAGAACCCAATTCGCGGTTTATGATCAATTGAATGGCCATTGCTCTGCGAACACTTTCTTCTGTTGGCGTAGTGATGGCTTCGTCATACGCATTTGTGTGAAGGGAATTACAATTATCATAGATCGCATACAACGCCTGCAATGTGGTGCGTATATCATTGAAATCAATTTCCTGTGCATGCAGGCTCCTGCCCGAAGTTTGTATATGATATTTTAATTTTTGCGAACGGCTGTTGCCATTATATTTATGTTTGATGGCCTTAGCCCAGATCCTTCTTGCAACGCGGCCAATAACGCTATACTCAGGATCCATTCCATTGCTGAAAAAGAAAGAAAGGTTTGGAGCGAAATCATCAATGTGCATCCCCCGGCTCAGATAATATTCCACATACGTATAACCGTTAGCCAATGTAAATGCGAGTTGTGTGATAGGGTTGGCGCCTGCTTCTGCAATATGATACCCGCTGATGCTTACGCTGTAAAAATTGCGGACTTTGTTATCGATGAAATATTGTTGCACATCGCCCATTAGCTTCAATGCAAATTCTGTAGAAAAGATGCACGTGTTTTGCGCCTGGTCTTCTTTCAAAATATCTGCCTGCACCGTTCCGCGGACTTGAGCCAGTGTTTCTGCTTTTATTTTTTCATAAATTTCTTTCGGAAGGATTTCATCACCACTAACTCCAAGTAATTTTAATCCAAGCCCGTTATTTCCTTCAGGTAATCTTTCCGGAGCGGAAGGATTGTAATAAGTTGGCTTAAGATTTTGTTTGAATTTGTTTTTTATTTTTTCATTCACCATTGACCATTCCCCATTCGCATCGATCCATTTCTCACACTGCTGATCAATGGCTGCATTCATAAAAAATGCAAGCACAATTGGAGCAGGGCCGTTGATCGTCATGCTAACAGAAGTTTTCGCATTGCACAAATCGAAACCACTGTATAACTTTTTTGCATCATCAACAGTTGCGATACTAACGCCGCTGTTTCCTACTTTGCCATAAATATCCGGGCGATGATCAGGGTCTTCACCATATAAAGTGACAGAATCAAATGCGGTGCTCAAACGGATGGCAGGCTGGTTGAGCGACACATAATGAAAACGTTTATTGGTGCGTTCAGGCCCGCCTTCGCCGGCAAACATTCTCGTCGGGTCTTCCTCTGCACGCTTTAATGGAAAGACCCCTGCAGTAAATGGGTATTTCCCCGGGAAATTTTCCTGCACACGCCAGCGCAATATATCTCCCCAATCTTTAAAACGCGGAACAGCAATTTTAGGAATTTGAGTATGTGATAATGATTCGGTGTACAAAGGTTGTTGGATGATTTTACCCCGGACATCATATTCAAAAAATTTTTTTTGATAACGTGCTTTTGTTTCTTCCCATTCTTCAATTAATTTTTTGCAAATGGGCATGAACTGTTTTTCCAACCTTGCTTTTTCTTCCAGCAAACTTTTAAGTGAATCATTTTCTTTGTTTGTTTCTGAAAGAATTTTTATTGCACCATTCAGTTGGTATAATTTCGAAGCGATGATAACCTGTTCTTCTGTTTTGGTATTATAATCCCTGATGATGTCAGCTATTTCAGAAAGGTAGCGTGTTTTTGAAGACGGAATGATCGTGCCGCTTTCAAAAGATTTTTCCGTAGCTATTTTTTCATTTCCAAAATCAACATGAAGTTTATCATGGATCTTTTTGGTGATCAATGCAAACAGTTCGTTCATGCCTTTATCATTGAACTGTGCGGCAATTGTTCCTACAACCGGGATCTCGTTATCTTTCGCAGTAAATAAATTATGATTGCGTTTGAATTGTTTTTTTACATCACTCAATGCATCAAGCGCCCCTGCTTTATCAGATTTATTGATCGCAATGATGTCCGCGTAATCAAGCATATTGATTTTTTCCAGTTGGGATGCAGCGCCGTATTCAGGTGTCATCACATATAGACTGATATTGCAATAATCAAGTATTGAGGCATCACTCTGCCCGATGCCTGCAGATTCAAGAATAATAAAATCAAAATTTTCTTCCTTGCAAATTGATATTGCTTCTTCAACATGCGTGCTTAAAGCTTTATCATTTTCGCGTGTAGCTAAACTGCGCATATACACACGCGGTGATGAAATGGCATTCATTCGTATGCGGTCGCCAAGCAAAGCGCCACCGGTTTTTTTTCTTGACGGGTCAACAGAAATTACGGCAATTGTTTTATCACGGAAATTATTCAGGAACCTTCGCACGATCTCATCCGTAACGGAAGATTTTCCTGCGCCACCGGTTCCTGTAATACCAAGAACGGGGATGGCCGATGTCTGATGTTCGATGTCTGATGTCCGATGTACATCGTTCTCTGCATTAGTGATCTCACGTGCGATCTTGCGGATATTTTTCCATTCACCAAGAACAGATTTATTTTTGAAATCGGCATTTCCATTCAATGAAAAATCGCAACGGCGCAAAAGGTCTTCGATCATTCCTTCCAGCCCCATTTTTCTTCCATCATCAGGAGAATAAATTTTTGTGATACCATAATGATGAAGTTCATTGATCTCCTGCGGTAAAATGGTGCCGCCACCACCGCCAAAAATTTTTATATGCCCGCAGCCATTTTCATCCAGCAGGTCTTTCATGTATTTGAAAAACTCCATGTGGCCGCCCTGGTAACTGGTAACGGCAATTCCCTGCACATCTTCTTCAATCGCTGCTTCCACAATTTCGCGGACACTGCGGTTATGGCCGAGATGGATAATTTCTGCGCCTTTTGATTGCATGATGCGGCGCATGATATTGATGGCAGCATCATGCCCGTCGAACAGGCTTGCTGCAGTAACGATGCGTATTTTATGATGAAGGTTCAATGACATAGTTGGCAAGAATCAATTCACAAATCTAATCTAAAAAACTAATGAGTGTTAGTTAATTTGAAAATGTGAAAATGTGAAAATGTGGAAATTCAGAAGCTTCGGTGAACATCATAACCATCATGAAAAATCTGCATGCGATTACTAATTATAGAACGCGGATGACGCGGATTATTATGATGATTATGATTACAAGCATTTTCATATTTTCACGTTTTCAAATCAGCACATTTGATTTTATGAAACGATATTGCCTTGCACTCGACCTTAAAGATGATCCCGCATTGATCGAAGAATATGAAACTATCCACAAAAATGTTTGGCCTGAAAACATCAAAGGCATCAAAGATGCCGGAATTACGGTGATGGATATTTACCGCACCGGTAACCGCCTGTTCATGATCATGGAAGTAAATGATGATTTTTCGTTTGAAAAAAAAGCCGCTGCCGATGCTGCAAATGAAAAAGTTCAGGAGTGGGAAAAATTAATGTGGAAATTTCAACAGCCACTTCCTTGGGCAAAGCAAAATGAAAAATGGGTGTTGATGGAACAGATATTTAAGTTGTAAGTGGTCAGTGGTAAGTTGTGAAAAATCTTTATTAAGTATTCTCTGTACTATGAAAATTATTCGTTTTGAAGATCTTATTGCGTGGCAAAAAGCTCAGGATCTGGCCACTCATATTTATTACAATTTTGGCAGCATAAAAGATTTTAGCTTTAAAAATCAAATTTGCGCTGCAGCAGTTTCGGTTTCAAATAATATTGCAGAAGGATTTGATAGTAATAGCAAAAAAGAATTTAACCGTTTTCTTGGGATTTCAAGAAACTCATGTAATGAAGTAAAATCGATGATCTATCTGGCATTTCGATTGCAATATATTGATGAAAGAAAAAAGATGATGATTATTGGTTATTGTGAAGAAGTAGCGAGAATAATCGTGGGTTTAATGAAATCTCTAGAACTTTAATTTACTTACCACTTATGACTTATCACTCTATCGACAGCCACGTTCATTTTTGGAAATACAACAAAGTCCGCGACTCTTGGATGGACGATATGAAAATCCTTCAGCAGGACTATCTTCCCGAACATTTGCAATTGAATTTAAAACGCAACGGTATTGAGGGATGTGTTGCCGTGCAGGCAAGCCAGGAAGAAGTGGAAACGCGGTTTCTCTGCGAACTTGGAGAAACGCATGATGTTATTAAAGGTGTTGTCGGCTGGATCGATCTCTGTGCAGATAATGTAGAAGAGCGTTTGCAACATTTTACGGAATATAAATTAATAAAAGGTTATCGCCATATACTTCAAGGCGAGCCAAATGAATTTATGTTGCGAAAAGATTTTCAGCGTGGCGTAAAGAAATTAAAAGATTTCGGCTATACGTATGATGTGCTGGTATATCATCACCAATTGAAAGAAACCTTTGAATTCGTTTCGCAGTTTCCTGATCAGAAATTAATTATTGATCACTGCGCAAAACCAGACATTAAAAATAAAAAGATCGATGACTGGAAAAAATGGATGAATGAAATAGCAAGGCACCCGAATGTATATTGCAAAGTATCCGGATTATTTACCGAAGCAAAATGGGGACAATGGGCCGCAGCAGATTTTTATCCTTATCTCGATGTAGTGTTTGAAGCATTTGGTACAGAACGCCTGGTTTTTGGAAGCGATTGGCCCGTAATATTAGTTTCCGGGATTTATGTGCAATGGAAAAGTTTGCTGGAAAAATATATGGAGAATTATGCCGAAGAAGAGAAGGAGAAATTTTTCGGGTTAAACGCAATACAATTTTATAATTTGCATTAGGCAATATTACCACATAGACAAATAGGCACAATAGAAAAAACGTAGCCTATGTTCCTGATATGCCTATGTGGTAAAACTATTCATCCAAAAAATCATTCAACTCGCGGCGTTGTTTTTTTGTCGGCCTTCCTATCTTGCTTAACCGTTTTCCCGTATGAAAACTTGCGGCCTGGAATTGCAAACGTTCTATTTCTTCAGCAGGAGTTATGTCCAGATAATACTTTATCGCCTCGCTATATTGAACACGGTTATGCAATAAACCCGTGACTTTTATCCGCCAGCGTTTGGCTTCTGTTTTTACTTCATATTCTTCATCCACATTCACATTTTTCGAAGGCTTTACCTGCATGCCGTTATATTTTACTTTCCCTTTTTCACACGCCTCCGTCGCAAGCGATCGCGTTTTAAACAAACGTATCGCCCACAAATATTTATCCAAACGAAGTTTTTCTGTTGGCATTTTTACCGGATTATTTTTTTAATACCAGCATTTGTTTTTCATAGCATCAGCCTTGCGTCGCAATCCGTTCATCGGTAGTACTGCTATTGAGCTTCGCTTTATAATCTGCAGCTTTTCTTTTTACGCACGACACAAAGTTATTGCTCGATTTGGAATTTCTTTGCACCTCTGAGGCTTTGCGGGATACAACTTTTAACACTGTTATCACTCTCCATATCATCAACTCATCTCCGCAAAATATTTGTGGAAATAAGGAATAGTTTCAATGCCTTTATAAAAATTGACCAGGTCAAATTTTTCATTCGGTGAATGAAGGTTATCACTGTCCAGCCCAAATCCCATGAACACGATTTTTATTCCCAATTCTTTTTCAAACAATGCACATATAGGAATGCTCCCGCCACCGCGGACAGGAATGGGTTTTTTATTAAATGTTGCTTCGATTGCTTTTGCAGCTGCTCTATATGCTTTTGAATCTATCGGTGTCATATAAGGTTCGCCACCATGATGCTCTTCTGCTTTTACGGTTACTCCCGGTGGTGCGATCGAAATAAAATAATTCAATAATTTTTCTGTGATCTTGTGCGATGATTGATTGGGTACAAGCCGTGCAGAGATCTTTGCAAATGCTTTTGATGGCAATACTGTTTTAGCCCCTTCGCCGATATATCCGCCCCAGATACCATTCAATTCCAAAGTCGGACGAATGCCCGTGCGTTCATTTGTTGTAAAACCTTTCTCGCCCCACAATGCTTTCACACCAAGGTCTTTTTTATATTCATCTTCATCGAATGGTGCTTCTGCCATCAGCTTTCTTTCTTCGGTTGTTGATTCTACCACATCATCGTAAAATCCGGGGATCGTGATGTGGTTATTTTCATCATGGCAGGCTGCTATCATTTTCGCCAGCATGGTAATCGGGTTTGCAACAGCACCACCATATACACCACTATGGAGATCGCGGTTAGGGCCAGTCACTTCAACCTGTATATAGGATAAGCCACGAACACCAATATCAATTGATGGGTTTTCCATACTAAGCATAGAGGTGTCGCTTATCAAAATCACATCTGCTTTCAATAATTCTTTGTGCGATGAAACAAATTTTGCAAGGTTTGGCGAACCGATTTCTTCCTCTCCTTCAATAATGAATTTAATATTCGTTGCGAGCGAATTTGTTTTCACCATTGTTTCCAGGGCTTTTACATGCATATAGAATTGCCCTTTATCATCTGCAGAACCGCGTGCAAAAATCTTTCCGTCTTTTATCACTGGCTCAAAAGGCCCGCTGTGCCATAGTTCCAGTGGATCGGCAGGCTGTACATCATAATGCCCGTACACTAACACCGTAGGTTTTGACGGATCAATAATTTTTTCGCCATAAACTACAGGATGCCCTTCTGTGGAATAAATTTCTGTCTTATCAGTGCCGGCGTCAAGCAAACGTTGCTTCACTGCTTCCGCACATTTTAGCATGTCATCTTTATGCTCGCTTTTTGCGCTGATCGAAGGAATGCGCAATAAGGAGAGTAGTTCATCTAAGAAACGTTCTTTATTTTTTTGCTGGTATTCTTTCCATTGATTCATGATCGGCCTGTTTTATTCGAAATTTTAAAATAATGAATATTTACGGTTTGTAATACACGAATTAAAAGTACTTTAAGAACTAGTATTTATATCATGTTTTTTATTCGGCTGAATATTTTTTAACGTCCATTCAATTTTTTTCTCAAATGGGTTTTTTCTTACATCGCAATCTGTTTTTGAGCAGATGCTACACGAAAAATCGAGGCACGCATCCGAATGCACGAATAATTCAAGCGATTCGCCAAATTCTTTTCTGATCAATTTGCTGAATGTGTCAATTTCATAATGCGCCTGGTGCACATTCAAATACCAGGGAACAGTAACATGGCAATCCACGTGCAGCAAGCCACCATATTTTATTACACGAAGGTTATGTACATCGATCCAATTTTCCCTGCGGTTATTATTCAAATAAGTGATCATCCTTTTCAGCAGTTTTTCATCCGTTTCATCCATTATTCCTGCAATGGAAGCACGCAATATGCGATAACCTGTGTAAATGATTACAAACGCAAGTACGATGGAAACTGCGCTATCCATCCATCTTAACTGTGTAAAATAAATTAATCCAAGCGCAATAATGATCCCGATTGTTGAATAGGTGTCGGATTGCAGATGCCTTCCGCTTGCTATTAATACCAATGAATTATTTTTTTTGCCCTTAATTACACAGATATATCCTACAATAAAATTTATTACTCCCGTAATTGCAATTAAAAGAATACCGAAATCTAATTTTTTTATTTCCTGCGGATAAATAAAATGTTCAACGGCTTCATAGATAATGATCAATCCTGCCATGGTAATCAAAGCGCCTTCAACTGCTGCAGATAAAAATTCTGCTTTTCCATGCCCGTAGGGATGGTCTTCATCGCGTGGTTTTGCAGCAACGTATAAACTGTAATAGCCAATGAAACCAGCGATTACATTAACAGTACTTTCCAATGTATCGGTAAGAATAGCTACAGAGTGCGTGAGATAATACGCAATAATTTTTATAATAAAGAGGATGATGGCAACAATCACTACCCATTGTTGCACTTTTAAATTTTCTTTGCTTTGTTCCAATGGGAAAATTTCGGTCAAAAATAGTTAACAAAATTTATTCTTTGTCAATGTAAATGTTAACAGGAAAAATACACATGAAAATTATGTTTTTGAAGGTTTCTCCTGCGCCGAACGGAAACGCCTGAGTAAGCGGAAGTAAAATTCTTTATTAAAAAGTTGTGAATCGTTCAGGGCTTTGTAGGTTAGGAAAATACCAACAGGCAACAATGCTACTGTGGCGAGCCATTTTCCTGCGAAAGGTTTTAATACTTCCTGTTTTGCAAATTTTTCTCCATATCCGTTTAGGAGGAAGAACACTACGAAGAAAATAACTGCGAATATCAATGGCAAACCAATACCGCCTTTCCTGATGATCGATCCTAATGGTGCGCCAATTAAAAAAAGCACCAGGCAAATGATCGACATGGTTATTTTATCGTGCCACGCAATGAGGTGAAGGCGAAGATCTTTTTGTTCGTTTTCATACGTAATCGCAGATGGCTCCTGTAACGTTCTTGCACTGTTTGAAACGGAAATAGAATGTTCGATCACGCTTCTTCTTACACTATCCGGTAATAAATTGAGGAATGATGTTGCTTTGATTTTTTCAGGGATTTTTATATTGTTCCAATTGCTGTCTGCATATTTCTGAAAATTGATAAAAGGTTTTAATTCTTTTTCGTTTTTTGCGAGATAAGCAGTGTCGGATCTTTTTAACGAATCAATATTTTTGCCAAGCTGTTTCATGTTCAGCATCTGGTAATTTCCTTTGAATTGATTTTCGTCTGACCTACTCAATTTGAATGAACTCAGGTCAAGTACTTTTTTATATTCTTTAAAACCTATGCGGATAAATTCTGTGTTGGTGGATAAATGATTTCCTCTTTCCTGGTACATCCATCCGTCTTGTAAATCAAACTCAAGAAAATTATTATTTGTCACTTTCATTTTGCCTTTTTGGGCAATGATCATGTTGTCCTGTAAATTATAATTCTGTTCGTAGATGATAATGTTCCGGATAGTTGAATCATCTTTTTCTTTCTTTCCTATTTTTATTACATATCCTTCTATCTTATCATAAAACACCCCCTCTTTAATATCAAATGCAGGTTTAGCAACAATGATATCATATTTCAACGTTTGCATTTTTAATTGCGCAACAGGAATAATGTAGTTGTTGAAAAGAAATGCAATCCCGCAGATCATTATGGTTACAATGAACAATGGACGCATGAAACGTAACAAAGAAATACCTGCAGACTTTATTGCGACGAGCTCAAAAGTTTCACCAAGGTTACCAAACGTCATTATCGAAGAAAGTAGTACAGCAAGAGGAAGCGCAAGTGGTACAAGTGTTGCAGCCACATACAATATAAAACGCCCGATCGTGATGAAATCAAGCCCCTTGCCCACCATATCATCAATATACAACCAGAATACCTGCAGCACCAGCACAAAAAGTGTAATAAAAAACGTGGCTATAAATGGCCCGATGAAAGCGAGAATAATAAGTTTGTCCAGTTTTTTTATCACGGTCAGATTCTTTCTTAAAGGATAAATATCTTTAATAAATGAATGCGGCAAAAATACATCTTTCAGAAGATGAATTACTATTACTGCAAAATGCAGAATGGGTTTTAACAAAGAATAAGATAATACAGAAAGTATATGATCTTTTTGGTGCTTTGGCAGCATCGATGCAGGAAAAACTGAAAAATAAAAATTTACCTGAGGCTGTCTTAACAAGCACCCCAAAAATTTCCCGGGGTGAAAATTATAAGGGGTTGCCCTATGTAATGCTCGATTACCCTCGTGTATTTGGTAAGGAAAATGTTTTTGCTATACGGAGTTTTTTCTGGTGGGGAAACTATTTCAGCATCACACTGCACCTTAAAGGTGATTATAAGCGTATGTTCATTGACGTTATACAACGCAATATTCAGGAACTTTCAACAAACCATTTTTTTCTTGCTGCCTCAGATGATGAATGGAAGCATGAGATCGATGATCAGTCACACATTTCTCTTCCCAATGCGGATGCAAATCAGTTGCAGCAAATTTTTACAACAAAAGATTTCCTGAAATTATCTGCAAAAATTGGTTTTGCAGAATGGAATAATGCAGGAGAGCGTTTTGAAGAATTACTTGATGCCTTGTTGAAAGGAATATCTTGCAGACCGGATTAGGAAGGCTGATGGCCTTTAATTCCCCAATCGGTGAAAAAGGTCTTTCACCTGTGAATCCCACAACTGGCTTTGGTCTTTGATTTCTTTTTTATCGGCAAAATCTTTTATCACCAATATGGTTTGATTGGTCACTTCGGATTTTTCAATACGGAATTCAAAGAATTCTTCTTTTGGTGCGTGTGCCCAATGGAAGCGGATATATTTTGTTTCTTCGCTTTCTAAAACTTCTGCTTTGTCAGTAGAGCCGTTCCATGAAAAACTGAATATATTATCGCGTTCATCAACTTTATCTGCAAACCATTCTTGTAAACCTGCGGGAGTACTTAAAAAATCATACAGAATAACAGGCGAACATCTTACCGGATATTCCAACGTGAATAATTGTTTCTTGCTCATCAACTAATAAATTGAATCTTTTACCAAACATCCCGGAAATTTTTTAAAGCCTCTTAGCAATCAGTTTAATTACCAGGTTACCGTTCCTCCTGGCCTTTAAAACTTAAAAGACATCAGAGGAATGGTGCAATTATAGAAAATTATTTCAATCATCAAAATTTTTTTATTATCATTTTTTGTTAAACAGTAGTGTGTTGTTTTTGAACGATTTACACAAAAAAATGTTGACAACCAGTTGTTTATAGTAAATATTTTTTGTTCAGGTCTTCTAAATCGTTAAATTGCTTAGGTAAAAAAGATATCCACGTTGGTAGATAAGTTATAAGAAAATGTCTGTTTGTACGTTTTAATAGTTGTCTATTAACCCATATATCAATAAACCTCAAAACCCTTTAAAAATTACCTACCTATGAGTATGCGTCAACTCAAGATCACGAAAAGTATCACTAATCGTGAATCGCAGAGCTTGGAAAAGTACCTTCAGGAAATCGGTAAAGTCGAGTTAATCAGCCCGGAAGAGGAAGTGAAACTTGCACTCCGTATCAAACAAGGCGATCAAAGAGCTCTTGACAAACTCACTAAGGCAAACCTTCGTTTCGTAGTATCTGTTGCAAAACAGTACCAGAACCAGGGCCTTTCCCTCCCAGATTTGATTAATGAAGGAAATTTAGGATTGATCAAAGCTGCACAGCGTTTTGATGAAACCCGTGGTTTCAAATTCATTTCTTATGCCGTTTGGTGGATCAGGCAAAGCATCCTGCAGGCCCTTGCAGAGCAATCGAGGATCGTGCGTTTGCCGCTAAATAAAGTTGGGTTAACCAATCGTATTCAAAAAGCATATTCGCAACTGGAGCAGCAATTTGAAAGAGAGCCTTCGGCAGAAGAGCTTGCTGAAATCCTGGAACTGGATATAGACGAAATATCTTCTACGCTGGGAATTTCTGCCCGTCATGTAAGTGTGGACACGCCGTTATCAGAAGGAGAAGACAATACATTAATAGATGTTTTGGAAAACCCGAATGCAGAACGTGCAGAATTAAATATCGAACATAAAGAATCTTTAAAACAGGAGATAGACCGTTCGCTGAAAAGCCTTACTGAACGCCAGAAAGAAGTTATCTGCTTTTTCTTCGGAATTGGTATCGACCATCCAATGAGTTTGGAAGATATAGGAGAGAGATTCAACCTGACCCGTGAACGTGTACGCCAGATAAAAGACAAGGCAATTACCAAACTGAGGACTAATTCACGTTCAGAAAGTTTACGCACATATTTGGGATAATTTTTAAAATCAATTTTTTATAAGAATAAAATTTACTCTTTAGATTTCATAATTTTGCGGTTCTTCAAAAGTGAATGTAGCATGAAGTTATATTCACTTTTGTTTTTTACGAATGTGCTAAATTTTAGTGTATATGTTTGAAAATCTCACGGACCGGTTAGAGTCGGCGTTTAAACAGATCAAAGGCGAAGGCAGAATAACTGAATTAAATATTGCTGCAACGGTTAAGGATATACGAAGAGCGTTGATCGACGCCGACGTGAACTACAAGATTGCAAAAGAATTCACAGATACCATCAAAGAAAAAGCAATGGGGCAGAAGGTGCTCACAGCGATCAGCCCCGGGCAATTGATGGTAAAAATTGTAAAAGATGAACTTGCGGAATTAATGGGCGGAAGCGAAAGCGAGTTTAATGCCAAAGGAAACCCTGCTGTTGTTTTGATCGCAGGTTTGCAGGGAAGTGGTAAAACCACATTCAGTGGAAAACTTGCTAATTATCTCAAAACAAAAAAAGGATTCTCGCCACTTTTGGTTGCGGCAGATATTTATCGCCCTGCAGCTATCGACCAGTTAAAAGTTTTAGGCGGACAAATTAATGTAGATGTTTACAGCGAGCCTGAAAATAAAAATGCAGTGCAGATTGCGGAGAATGCTATCAAAGAGGCAAGAAGCAAAAATAAAAATGTTGTTATCATAGATACTGCCGGCCGCCTTGCTGTTGATGAAGCAATGATGCAGGAAGTTGAAAATATTAAATCGGCAGTCCATCCTACAGAAATTCTTTTTGTAGTTGATTCAATGACGGGACAGGATGCTGTGAACACTGCAAAAACATTTAATGACAGGCTTGATTTTTCCGGCGTTGTCCTTACCAAATTAGATGGAGACACACGTGGTGGTGCAGCGCTTTCTATCAAATACACAGTAAGCAAGCCGATAAAATTTGTAAGCAGTGGTGAGAAATTAGATACGCTGGATGTGTTCTATCCTGAGCGTATGGCGCAACGTATTCTGGGGATGGGCGATATCACCACACTTGTTGAAAAAGCACAGGCACAGTTTGATGAAGAACAGGCAAAAAAACTCGAAAAAAAGATCCGGAAAAATCAATTCGATTTTGAAGATTTTAAGCAGCAACTGGAACAAATAAAAAGGATGGGGAATATCAAGGATTTATTGGGAATGATTCCGGGAGTTGGCAAAGCAATGAAAGATATCGACATCAGTGATGACGCGTTTAAAGGCATTGAAGCAATGATCAACTCCATGACGCCGTTTGAACGTGCAAATCCTGATGTAATTGACCAGAACAGGAGAAAACGAATAGCAAAAGGTAGTGGAAAAGATATAGGGGAAGTAAACGCGTTTATGAAGCAATTTGAACAGATGAAGCAAATGATGAAAACGATGAATAAACTGCCTGTAGGCGGACGATTTGGGCTTGGGAAAAGATGATTTCAACCGTTGATAAAAAAATGTACACAACATTAGCATAGTAAAGCACGATGTACTAAATTTGGAGAATTCAAACGGATCGCTACCTTTGCAATCCAAAAAAGAGTAACCCTATTTGTTCACGCATTTAAATTTTTATTTAAGATGCCAGTAAAAATCAGACTTCAGCGTCACGGGTCTAAAAAAAGACCATTCTACTTTATTGTAGTTGCCGATGCCCGTGCACCAAGGGATGGTAAATTCATCCAGAAAATCGGCACATACAATCCTTTAACTGTTCCTGCAAGTGTTCAATTAGACCGCCAAAAAGCGTTGGACTGGTTGCATAAAGGCGCACAGCCTACTGACACAGTAAGAAGGATTTTATCGTTCAAAGGTGTTTTATACCTGAAACATCTGTTACGCGGTGTAAAATTGGGATTGTTCGATGAAACTGCAGCTATGGAGAAATTCCAGAAATGGCATTCAGAGCATGAAGTACATCTCAAAAAACGCCAGGACGATCATCGCAAGTCCAAATTCTCAAAAAGAAATCAGGCACCTGTAAGAAGAGTAGAACGCAACAGCGAAGGAGAAGCAGGTAATTAACTTATTGTAAATTGTAATGGTTCAACTCCTGGTGTCTTTCATCAGGAGTTTTTTACTTTATAGCGAATTACGTTTTCATAATGAGTAACTACAGGAATATCGGAAAATTAGTGGCATCATTTGGATTGAAAGGAGAACTTATCCTGCAGCACAGCCTGGGGAAACGAAAATCATTGAAAGAACTGGAACTGATTTTTATTGAAGAAAAGAAAGGAGAAATGCTTCCCTATTTTCTTGAATCGGTCACTCTAAAAAGCGAAGAAGAATTATTGATCAAATTAGAGGGCATTCATACAAAAGAAGCTGCAAAAAAAATAATACAACACGAGGTATGGTTAAGCGAAGAAGATTTTCTGAAACACGCAGCTAAATCAACTCCTATTTTTTGGGTAGGTTTTCAGTTAGTAGATGATGGGAAAAAAATCGGGGAAATAAAAGAAGTGATTGAACAACCACACCAGGTTTTATGTCGCGTAGATTGGAACGGAAAAGAAGCATTGATACCGATTCATGAACAAACGTTGGAGAAAATAGACAACAAGAAAAAAGAGATACACGTTAAGTTGCCGGATGGCCTGCTGGAGGTGTATAGGTGATGATCGCTGGTCGATGATCGACTTTATATTTAAAATTCTTTTAAAATATTTCAGGTATGTTCTTATAGGATCTGCCATCGGTCATCGACCAGCGAACATCACTCTCACCGCTCGCTCATAATAAAATCCGCCAATAATTTCATCCTGAAGTAAAGATTGCTCATCATCAGCGAAATATTATTCTTGACATGCTTTAATGTTCCGTTATTCATCTTCTTGATGTTTTTCAACTCTACAATTTTTTCATCTATTTTATCTGTCAGGCGTTCTGCATTCCAGCCGATATATTTTTTATTCCTGTCATCGAAAACATGATGCGCTTCGATCTTTCCGGCCTTTAATTTTTTAAAAGAAAAATTTTCTTTGATGGCCTGTTGAATAGCGTCATTGCTTAACAGGTCAACCACATTATCGTATGAAGTATTGTTCAAAAAGCCATTGCTGAAAACATTCAGGTTATTCCTCAGTTCCATAATGAGCTGCTTTTTTTGAATATCATTTGTCTTTGATTTTTTATTCAAAAACCCAATCAGGTCTTTAAGCGGTGATACACTTGCATTTATCCAATCCATAACTAAAAATAATATTTTCCCGGTTCATTCCGAATGAAATGCTAATAAATTTAGTATATTTGAATAACAGATTTCTTCATGGAATCCTCACGGAGAATTATAGCACATTTTGACCTCGATGCATTTTTCGTTTCTGTCGAATGCCTCAATGATCCTTCATTAAAAGGCAAACCATTGATCGTTGGCGGCCATAGCGAAAGAGGTGTGGTGGCGGCTTGCAGTTATGAAGCCAGGAAATTCGGTATTCATTCTGCCATGCCCATGAAAACTGCCATGCGCCTTTGCCCGCATGCTACTGTTGTTGGAGGCACACGTGGCGAATACAGTAAATATTCACGCTGGGTTACAGATATCATTTCGTCCAAAGCACCGTTGTTTGAAAAATCTTCCATCGATGAGTTTTACCTCGATCTAACGGGCATGGATACCTATTTTAAACCGTTGCAGTGGACTATCGATTTGCGTGAAGAGATCATGAAACAAACTAAACTCCCCATATCATTTGGAATGGCTTCCAATAAAATGGTTGCAAAGATCGCAACAGATGAAGCAAAGCCAAATGGATACCTGCATATCCCTGCAGGTTTTGAAAAAGAATTTTTAGCTCCGCTTAAAGTAGGGAAAATTCCCGGCGTTGGTGAACACACCTGTGAGGTATTAAAAGAAATGGGCATTGAAACGATCAATGATATCAATAATACGTCCATCGCATTGCTTGAAAAAAGACTTGGGAAATACGGAATTGAATTGTGGAATAAATCGAATGGAGTTCATTACGGGGAGGTAGTCCCTTACCATGAATCAAAATCTATTTCAACAGAAAATACATTTCATGAAAATACAACTGATATGGTTTTTTTAATGAGTGAATTAGTGAGAATGACTGAGCGGGTTGCGTATGAACTTCGTTGTGATAATAAAACAGCAGGTTGTATTGCTGTAAAGATCCGTTACCCGGATTTTGAAACTACATCAAGGCAAACTTCAATTCCTTACACATTTTATGATGACGAATTGATCATGAAAGCTAAAGAATTGTTTCATAAACTATACCGAAAGGGTGAGCCAATACGCTTGCTGGGCGTGCGTTTGAGCGAATTGACCGATGAAGCCATCCAGACGAATTTGTTTGAAGATACAGAACGGAAAACAGAATTATATAAAGCTATTGATGATGTGAAAGGGCGATTTGGTAAAGATTCTATTACAAAAGCAACCGGAATTTAATGTAAAATAGTCTACAGTATTAATAGGGAATTAATATCTTTGACGTCTGATATTATTTTTTAACGCTAAAAATATTTTTATGAGTTTACGTTTAGGGGATACTGCTCCGAATTTCCAGGCAAAAACAACTGCAGGCGATATCGATTTTTATGAATATTTAGGAAACGGCTGGGGGATACTTTTTTCTCATCCTGCTGACTATACTCCGGTTTGTACAACCGAATTGGGCAAGACTGCTTTATTGCAGGAAGAATTTGCAAAAAGAAATGTAAAGGTGCTTGCATTAAGCGTTGATCCTTTGGATAAACATTTAGGATGGATAAATGATATTAATGAAACGCAAAACGTAAACGTAGGTTTTCCTATCATTGCTGATGACGAAAGAAAAGTTGCATTGTTGTATGATTTTATTCATCCTAACGCATCAGCAACTGCAACGGTACGTTCATTAGTTGTGATTGGCCCTGACAAAACAGTTAAACTCATTATTACGTATCCCGCTTCAACCGGAAGAAATTTTAATGAAGTATTACGTGTTGTTGATTCATTACAACTCACCGCAAATTACAGCGTAGCAACACCTGCAGATTGGAAAGAAGGTGAAGATGTGATTGTCGTTCCTGCTGTTTCTACGGAAGATGCGCAAAAGAAATTTCCTAAAGGGTTGAAAATAGTGAAACCGTATCTTCGTTACACACCACAACCTAATAAATAATTATTTCTTGTTTATAAAAGCAAAGCCCCGTAAAAACGGGGCTTTTTGTTTTGTATCACGTAAATTTAGTTTCGTAAATTAAACTGCGTCATTTCAAATTCAACCAAAACTACTACATGTATGAAAAAGCTACTTTTTCTCATTGCTGTTTTTCTCTTTCAAAATGGTATTGCCCAGCGGACAATTATTTATTGCGGCAAACTGATCGACGTCAAAGCATTGCAGGAGCAAAGCGAAATGTCGATTGTTGTGGAAGGAAATAAAATTACGGATATACAAAAGGGTTATATCAAAGCTGCTGCAACTGATAAAGTAATTGACCTGAAAAATAATACAGTAATGCCAGGGCTTATCGATAGCCATGTGCATCTTGAAGATGAAACAAGCCCTCATGCTTTTGCGGATAAATTCAGGTTAAATGAAGCTGATATAGCATTTCAGTCAACTGTTTATGCTGAACGTACATTAATGGCTGGTTTTACAACAGTACGTGATGTAGGTGGGAGTGGGGTTAACATTGCTCTTCGGAAAGCGATTAATAAAGGAATTGTAAAAGGGCCAAGGATTTTAACAGCAGGAAAAATCATTGCTTCAACCGGCGGTCATGCTGATCCTACGACGGGGCTTAATGAAGATTTTATAGGAGACCCCGGACCAAAGGAAGGGGTTGCAAACGGGGTAGATGAGTGTATAAAAGCAGTTAGGCAGCGTTATAAAGAAGGAAGTGATTTAATTAAAATAACTGCATCCGGTGGGGTTTTAAGTTTGGAAAAAGATGGTTCAGGGGCGCAATTCACTGAAGAAGAAATAAAAGCAATCGTTTCTACTGCAAAAGATTATGGAATGGCTGTAGCAGCTCATGCACATGGAGCTGAAGCAATTAAACGGGCAATTCGCGGCGGGGTAACTTCCATTGAACACGGGACTTACATGGATGATGAAGCTATCGAATTATTTAAAAAGTATGGAACATGGTATGTACCTACTATTATAGCTGGAAAATCAGCTTCAGATTCAGCTAAAAAACCTGGATATTTTCCGGAAGTTATAACAGCAAAAGCAATTGCAATAGGCCCAATGATTCAAGGCACATTTGCAAAAGCGTATAAAGCTGGAGTGAAGATCGCTTTTGGAACAGATGCCGGCGTTTATGCGCATGGGAAAAACTGGATGGAATTTATTTATATGACCGAAGCCGGGATGCCCGCATTAGAAGCAATAAAATGCGCAACAGTTAATGCATCGGAATTGCTTGGTATAGATAAAGAAACAGGAAGCATTGAAAAAGGGAAATCTGCAGATATTATAGCAATAGATGGAGATCCGGTTAAGGATATCAATTCAATGGGTAAAGTGAAATTTGTAATGAAAGAAGGTAAAGTGTTTAAGAATTTATAGAATGAAACTTCTATTAAAAAATTAAGGGGCCAGGATAAATATCCAGCCCCGTTTTTAAAATCCAATATCCTATGAAAAACCATTGTAAAAATAATAAAACAATTCTATTTACCAATACCTGCACTTGGGTATTTTGCTTTTTTTTATTTGGTTTTAAATGATTAATTCATAGTTGTTTAAATGTTTGATGTGGCTAAAATAAAAAAGGTATCGTAAATCTACGATACCTTTTTATTGAGAAATTCTTTAAATTAATATGACCAAAGGTCCTGCTCATAATTAAATATCTTTTCTTTGATATTTTCACCTTCGAGCAATTGAAGAATCGGGTCTTTAATATATTCCCTGATTTGTTTATCACCAGGATTATCCATTGTTGATTTGATGATGCGGCTTGCGAACATGCGGCTTTCAAACAATTCTTCCCAGCTCATTCTTGCACCATAATTCTTTCCATTGTATGCCTCATATTTTGCGAGCATTGGCCTTAAATCCGGATAGTACACCCAAAATACAGGAAGAACATCACGGAAAGAACCATCGGAATTTAAAATAGTTTTTAAAGGAGCAATGCCGAGGATCCTCACATACATGCGTGAAGATTCTTTATCAAAAACCCATTCTTCTTTTATCCAATATCTTTCAATCGCATCAGGGTTAAAGTCTTGAACTATCATTGTATCTTTCATTATTCCTTTTGACCCGTCCGGATCTTTTTCAAAATCAGGAATTTGTTTCAATAAAGGCTTACCCACCAGGTTTTCTGCAATTTGTTTAAATGTGTATGGTGTTGTAAAACGGTCATCAATTGGATCAAATGCGGTAACCTCTCCGCTTTTGATTGCATTTAATAAGATATTAATGAAACGCTGGTTTCCATTATCTTCTGTTGCGGCATAAGCAAACGGGAGGTTCATTTTTTCATGTACATCAATTTCCCTCCATACACGTTGGCGGAAAACGGCATCATCCTCACGGATATGCTCATACGCTAACGGAGTGCGGTCTTTAATAAGGTTGCGCTCGATGACCGCATCATTACGTAATGATTTTAACGGGGTTTCCAGCTTAATATCTGCTTCGAGAACAGCTGCAGGTTTTGTAGTGTCTTTTGCAGGTGCAACAACTGCCGTGTTTGCGTTGTTTTTGTTCGTGTTGGTCTTTTTCGCTGTTGACGTCCTTTTCTTTTTTGTGCGATGCTTTGTTGTTTGTGCATTCACAGTAGTAACAGCCAATGCAAGAACAGTTACGAACAAGCTTAACCTGATTACACAGTTTTTCATTTGAGAGAAATTTATCGTAATTAAAATGTAAAACAATTTGCCATGTTGAACATGGCAAATTGAACTTTTTTATTTTAAGCTAAAGAAAATCGGCGTGATTTCCCTTTGTCTTCCATCTGGCCCTATCACCCTTATTTCATCAAAGAATACCTGAGTACCGGGCGTGGCTCTTTTGATTAAAGCTTCTGCTGCACCGGTCCACCTGTTGCCTTCGTTTACAGCCTGTGAATATTGTGAAATGCCCCCACCAACAGCGCCAACTTTATAACTAACGACCCTGAATGGAGCCTCAAATTCTGAGTTTTCCAATTTTGCAATCAGGCCACCCATTACCTTAAATTCGGCTGATGGCATCGATCCGCCCTTTTTGCTCCCTACAAATGCAGCTGGGTCAGGCAATAATTTTACTCGGAATTTCTTTCCTGTTATTTTACCATCAATCGAAACATTTATAGTTTGCTCGCCTTGAATTTTAGGAAAGGCTTCAAAAGACGAGCCTTGTACCCTTTTAATTACTCCCGCAGCAGGATTTGCAAAACTCACATTAAGTTTTTCACTTCCAGAGCCACCTGTAATAGTTAAAGGATTGGGTTGCTCACCCATAATGTATAAAACATTCATTTTATCAGCAGAAATAGCGACACCAGAAGGTGTCCCAACTGTATAATCTATATCCTTGGTTTCGGTGATTTGTTTACCACTTTCGTTTGTGTAGGTAACATTAACCTTAACTGATTGTTTACCACTTCCACCAACAGGGATATCCAAAGTAGCTTTACCGTCCGCATCTACAGGAGCACCTTTGCCATCTATTGTAATAGTCGGTTTAGAAGCAGAGCTAAAAGCTCCAACGCCTGCATATACAGTTAATTTATCTCCAGGCATCAGGTAAGTAGAATTAGAACCAACAATGACTCCAGTTTTGTCAAGGTGGAATTGCACTTCACCAATTTTTTTGTGACAGAAGTCAATGATTTGTGCTTCTGAGCTTTTCACATCATTCTGGAATTTGCTGAGAATCGTCAGAGATGCAATTGCAGGCGTCATGTGAAAATAATTTTCTGTCCAGTCTTTTGCAGAATCACTTGTTCTTGGGTTGCCAGACTGTGATTCCGGAACTGTCAGATTAAGTGGTAATTGATGTGAGAAAGTTTCTTTAGCTGTTTTTACTTCAGCAGCCAATGAAGGATATGTACTTGCTTCTTCTGGCTTTAAATTCAGTGCATTTATCAGTTGCTCTTTATATGTCTTTAATTTGTCGTACAGGATTTTTCCATTTCCCTGCTCATCCATCAGGCGGGTCGCTGCGTCAAGATCATCTTCCCTGAATTTTTTTACGCCGTCTTCCGTATAAGGCCCGGCTTCATCAATCAATTTATCTTTTAGGTTTTGAATATAAGTATATAAATCTTCTGAAAGTTGCTGGGCTTGTTTAGCCTTAGGAACCCAAATCTCGGCATTCAGCTTTGTGCCATTGTCTTTGAGCTCTTCATCCATAGATCTATAAGTGATCTTATTTTTATCTGTAATTACAGTATTGGATTCTATAATGCTATTATTTACGGTTTTAAAAGCATTTAGGATTTCAGCAGATACATTCAGTGCCAGCATAGCTGTAAGCACCAAATACATCATGTTTATCATTTTTTGCCGGGGCTCTTTAGGTAAGGCCATGGGTCAGTAATTTAAATTTTATTGAATCGGATTTTCATAGTTTAATTACATACTTAAGCTTGTCTGCCTTGCATTGCGCTCAACATATTGCCATAAACATTGTTCAAATTGCCGAGGTTCTTAGCCAATAAGGCAATTTGTTCCTGTGTTTTCTTAGCATCTGTTACACTGCCTTGCATAGTTTCAGAAGCCTGAACCAGGTTGCTATAGAAGCTGTTCATTGCTTTCAGATGGTTGTTTGTATCCTGCAGTTCCAATTCATAGATGGCATTTAGCGAACCCAGGTTCTTAGTCAATGCCTGTACCTGTGTATGAAATTGTTTTGTGCTGTCAGCTGCTGCATTAAAATGCCCGATAGTTGTAGTTGCATTCTGATAAGCAGATTTCATGCTATCCAAAGCAACCGCAGCTTCTTTTGTTTTATTTGTGTAATCCGAGGTTGCAGCAAGTGCACCGGAAACATCACTTATTTTATCTACGGTAGTTCCAAATTTTTTGAAGCCTTCGCTAAGACGTCCTAAGTTAGCTGGTGTGATTTCAGCTTCCTGTAACATTTTGTCGAATTTGTCAAGAGCCGGGTTGCCAGAAGAGCCACCTGCTAATTTTGGCAATGCTTCAGCAATTGCATGCATTTCAGATCCCGGAGGAGGAAGGAAAGCATATACCATAAAGATTAATGCTTCTGTGATCAAACCTGCGGTAAGGAAGAAATTCGCTAACTTCTGGTGGGTTATTTTCTGCCATGCACCAAAAATTACCACTGCTGCACCAACGCATACTATAATGTTTACAAGTCTTTCTGTTTGTTTAGAAACTCCGGCCATAGTTGTAAGTTTTAAAATTGTTTTTAAAAGGTTTTCAGGGTTAAAGAAAAATTCGTTTTGATTTTGTTAGATGATAAAACCAAAACGAATTTTTATTGAAAAAATTTTGTATCGGAGAAGAAAATTATCTGCGGCGGGAACCAGTAGCCGGCAGGTCGATGATACAACGGAAACCAATGTAAGATTTTGCGGTATCCTGGTACTCGTAGGTACGGGTACTTGTTTCCAGGTAATATCCAACATCTTTCCAGCTTCCGCCACGGATTACTTTACGTTTCATTCTCGGAGGATCGGTAGGAGATGCATTGTAGCGTATATCCGGGTTCATATCATGCTGAAAGTTATAAGCTCCTTCATAATAAACGGAAGATGTCCATTCTGACACGTTTCCTGCCATGCAATACAAACCGAAATCATTAGGCCAGTATGCATCTGCACGTGCAGTGTAAAAAGCACCATCTTCAGGATAGTTGCCACGGCCTGGTTTGAAGTTGGCCAGCAAACATCCTTTTTTATTTCTTAAATAATAGTTACCCCAGGGGAACATGGATTGAGAACGGCCGCCTCTTGCAGCATATTCCCATTCAGCTTCTGTAGGTAAACGGAAACTTGATTCTGTAGCTTTTTTCTGCCTTTCCAACGCACTGTTCAAATATAATGTCCTCCACTCACAGAACACAGTTGCCTGATTCCAGTTCACCCCTACAACCGGATAATTTCCGAATGCAGGGTGGGAGAAATAACGCTGAGTCATTGGTTCATTATAAGAATAAGAGAAATCCCTGATCCAAACTAACGTATCCGGATAAACCTTTACGTTTTTCTTTTCGATAAATTGAGAACGGGGTTTTCCTTCATTTGCTTTTTTAGCAGCTTCTTTGAGATTGAATGTTTCAGAATGATATTCAAGTTTACTTGGGTCAATTTCTTTTTTGCCGAAAATGCGGTTTTCCGGGGTAAGGATCAACTGGTCAATCTTCTCAATGGTTGCTTTATCATTCCACTTTATGGTTTGCGCTTTTTTCCAATCGATTTGAAATTTGCCATCAACATCTTTTCCATATTGCATTAAAGTCGCGGCCATGGAATCGCGAACCCAGTATACAAACTGGCGGTATTCATTATTTGTAATTTCTGTTGCATCCATCCAGAAGCCATTGATAGAAACCTGCTTGTTACGGGCCGTAAAAGCGTAGTTCATATCTTCATCACTCGGCCCCATATGGAATGTTCCCGGTGGAATGTAAACCATGCCTGGAGGTTTGGCTAGGTTGTATTTATTGGCAGGAGCTACACCATGCAATTGACCGTCATCGGGCAATCCGTTGTGAGAGCTTCCACTCTTACATCCAGCTGCTGCTAAGATAACAGCCATAGCTGTCAAAAGGGATAGGTTCCTCATTTTCATAATTTTAAAGGGTATTCGGCAAATGTAATGTTTTAACAACATTTTAAATACAAGTTTATAGTTTATTTTTTAAATGTCAAAGCATTCCACAAAGTAAATCACTTAACGGGCTGTATGCCTGAATTATTGTATAGGTTTCACATTATATTTATGAACATTTTCCAAAAGGCTGACTAACGCAGATAACTCAGTTACAGGGTTTTGGCATGCATAATCCTTGCAAATAAAGATAAGCGGGTCTTTGTTAACATTTTTCCCTTTGAGAATCGGAAATTCTTTGTTTTCCAGGGTGGTTGATTGATAAATCTTGTTCGGTATGAAGGTGCTTAAAAACGGCTTTCTTATTTCTTCTAAATTCTCACCAGTTATTACCAATTCTACAATTCCATACGTTAGCTGTTGAATAAAAGTTGCCCACACAGCAAACGAAGATGGGTATTTGATTATTGTGCCGGAAAGTGCGCTGCACATCTTGGTTGCCCTTTCCTTCCATTCAGGCATATCGAAAATTACGGAGAGCTGCAAAAGGTTATATGCCATTGTTGAGTTTCCTGATGCGGTGGCCCCATCATAAACTTCTTTCTTTCTCACAATGATATCCTTCTGCTCTTTATGTGTGAAATAAAAAAATATTTTTTTTTCATCACTAAAATTATCTGTTACAACTTCTGTTATCTCCTTTGCTTTATAAAGATATTTTGTATCTGAAGTTATTTCCTGAAGATAGATAAGTGCTTGTATAAGGAGGGCATAATCATCAAGAAATGCCGGAGATTTTTTTTCGTTCTCCTTAAAACTATGATAAAAATAATACAGGTCTTTCCCCTTTAAATGTTGCAACAGGAAATCCATATTTTCTATTGCCATTTTTTTATATTCTTCATTTCCCAACGCAGCAAATGCCTTTGAACACGCAACGTTCATCAAAGCATTCCAGTTCAATAATATTTTGTCATCAAGTAATGGTTTTATGCGTTGATTGCGCCTTTCAAACAACTTCTTCTTGCATGCATTTAATAATAATCGAAGCTCCCTTTCCGGAATGTTTTTATTTTTTGCAAAATCGCAAGCGCTAACCAATTCACGTAATATATTTTTACCTTCCCAATTTCCTTTGTCCGTGATATTGTAAAAATTGCAGAACAATGCTGAATCTTCTTGTAAGATTTCATCTATTTCAGCTTTGGCCCACACGTAATACCTCCCTTCTTCACCTTCACTATCTGCATCCAAAGAAGAATAAAACGCACACCTCTCAAAGCATAACTCACGGCAAATAAATTCCATAGTTCCTGTTATTACTTCTTTATATAATTCCTTTTTCGTGAGTTGATAAGCTTCACTCAATGTAATAATCAGCAAGGCGTTATCATATAGCATTTTTTCAAAATGGGGGGTAAGCCATTCAGCATCGGTTGAATACCTTGCAAAACCTCCACCAAGATGATCATGAATCCCTCCAGCAATCATTTTATCGAGGCTAAAACAAGCGTGTTGTAATGCATCTTCATTCTTTGTAAAATAATAGTGTTGTAATAGAAATTGTATGCTGAAGGTTTGAGGAAATTTCGGGGCCCGGCCGAAACCTCCGTCAGTTTTATCAGCGATCTGAATGATGTTACTATAAATTTTTTCTGAAATTTCTCTATTGAAAACCTTTGAATAATTATCTTCCGGTTGTGTTACTGACGTTTGCCCAAATGAATTTGATTGAATAAGGTAATCTGTCAGGTTATTTGCCTGTGCATGTACCTCTTCTGTTTTTTTTGCATAGGATTCTGCGACCGCGATCAATACATCTTTCCATGAAGGACGATTATACATAGATTTCGGAGGGAAATAAGTTCCGCCGTAAAATGGTTTTCCTTCCGGCGTTAAAAAAACATTCAGCGGCCAGCCTCCATTCCCAACCATTGCCTGTAATGCATCCATGTAAATATGGTCAAGATCAGGACGTTCTTCCCTGTCAATTTTTATACAAATAAAATTCGCATTCATTATTGCTGCTGTGGCTTCGTCTTCAAAACTTTCATGCTCCATCACATGGCACCAATGGCATGCGGCATAACCGATGCTAACCAATATTGGTTTGTTTTCTGTTTTTGCTTTCGCCAATGCCTCTTCGCCCCACGGATACCAGTCAACAGGATTATGTGCGTGCTGCAACAAATACGGGCTTGATTCTTTTGCAAGACGATTAGTAAACCTGGCCATCAGAATTTTTTTGTAAGCTAATTATTTTACAGAAAGAAAACCGGCTTAAAATAACAAAGGCAACTTTGAATAGTTGCCCTTGTCAGATTAAAAATTTATGGGAATTATTTTTTCTTTAAAACAGTAGAAAGATATTTCTCCAATGCAGAAACCATTGATGGGGCCTGCGGCTCAGGAGCTTTGATATCCAATGTAAGGCCGGCATCTTGTACAGCTTTCGAAGTGTTGTTCCCAAATGCCCCAATCTTTGTTCCATTCTGCTTGAATTTTGGTAAATTATCAAACAGGCTTTTTACCCCGCTTGGTGTAAAGAAGCAGATAATATCAAACTCGCTTTTTACCATCACTTCTTTAACATTATTGCTGATGGTCCTGTACATGAACGGGGTTGCAAATTCGCAATTATTATTTTTTAACCAGCCAACTATTTCATTATCCTGTTGGTTTTCGGAACACGGGTAAAGAAATTTCTCATTTTCCTTATGCTTATTAATTGCATCGAACATGCTTTTGTTCGTTCCGTCGGCTCCATAGAAAACCTTACGTTTCCTGTAGAGAATAAATTTTTGCAGGTATAATGCAACAGCTTCCGTAATGCAGAAATACTTTGTATCCTGCGAAATACTGACCTTCATTTCTTCACATGTCCTGAAGAAATGATCAATGGCATGGCGGCTTGTAAAAATTACTGCTGAGTAACTGGCAATGTCAATCTTTTGTTTTCTGAAATCTTTTGCTGGAATAGGCTCAAGAATAATAAATGGATGGAAGGCCAACTCAACATCATATTTTCTAATTAACTCAAAATAAGGAGACTTGTCTGTTTCTGGCTTAGGTTGAGTAATTAAAATCTTTTTCACAGCTTTTACAGAATCTGTTTTTACTGCGTGTTTTTCCCCGTTTTTAAGCATAGACGTTTTGCTATGGATTTGCAAAATTAAAAAGCTTTTTCAGAATAAGTCAATAACACCTTGTAAATCAATAGCAGGGGTGCTATTTCAAAGGCGCAAAGGTAAAGAAAAAAATTCAATATACTTACTTTTATTTCATGCCTGACGATGGGGTATGATGCTATAAACCTGTAAATGAATAAGAAAGCTATCAGGCAAAATGATATGGTTATTACAATTTCCTGAGCCGGACGTTCTGAAAAAGACAAAACTACAATAAATGGGATTAGTAAAATACCTATAATCTTATTGATCATAAAAACCACGAAAATATACAAGTCCGTAGCTTTTGAAATATTAAAAATCCAACCCGTCAGTTTCAACACGATAAATTTGACCATGTAAATAAGGAATAACAACGTGCTGCATCCCGCAAATAGGACCCAATGATTCATCCCGGTTACAACCCTGTAGTAGGTGAATAAAAAACTTATATACAATCCGCCTACGATTATAAAAAGAATATTTAGCAACAGCGATGGTAATGGTGATTGTAAGAGTTGTTCTCGTATCTGCTGCTGCCGTAATGAAGCCCGAACAAAAAGTGAAATGAGGTTATCAAAATATTTTGCAAACAGCACTTTGATCAGGGCAAAGTATAAGATAATTCCGGTAAAAAAATAGAACAGCCCTTCATTTGATTTGGGATGATGTTCCTCCATAAATTGCGCCTGGGGCGTGCCTGAAAAATGGAACCATTCATTCTTGCTTAAAACATGTTTAAATGAAACCAGTAAATCAGGAGTAGTTAAAGCATTTTTTTTAAGATGAATCGTATCTGCGGTTTTCGATTGAATGGAGTCATTGTGAAACTTAGTTGAATCATTGATTAGGTGTACTTCAACAGGCTTGACAGATAAATCTTTTTTATGAGCCGGTTTCTGTAAACTAAAGCCTGAATCTTTATTAACAGCGCCGGAATCGTTCACTGATTGGGCCAGCGAAACACAAACTGAGATAATACACACAAAAAATGAGAGAAAAAATTTCTTCACGTACTCAAATTGGGTTCACAAAAATATCTTAGTTGAGGCATTACAGAAAATTCAATTTGATAGCTACAACAAACTAAAAAAAGTTCACATAACCTAAATGGATTTTTGCTAACCTCATATTCAGGTTTTCATCATCACGTTTTCCAACCGCATAGGAAATATTGAAAATTCCCGCTTTGGTTTCAAAAGCCATTCCCACGCCAATTCCGAGATAAGAATGATTAAGGGAATACCCGGGCACCGCATTTTTAGCCCAGCCTTCATCTACAAAAGCAAACAGGAAAGAGTTTTGCCCGATGAGGTACCGGTATTCCAGAGTACCAACAGCATATTGCGATGCATAAATACTTTCTTCATCAAATCCTCTCAATAATTTGTATCCGCCAATTTGGAAAAGTTCATTCAGGAAACTATGCGGGCTTTGAAATGCGCCGCCGTTCACTCCGAGTTTCAGTGTTGAGGCGCGGCCTAATTGAAAATAATGTGCTGCAGCAAGTTTTAATTTGAATTGATAAGAATTCAGCTTTACCGTATCATACAAAGCATTAAATGAAAAACCCGAATCCGACGGATCGATGAGTTTTACAATCTGGTTATTCTTCTTTATTTTTTTTGTCCCGATCGACCCGGTAAAATCAAATTCATTGCCACGCAATGGATTGAACCGGTAATTCGTTGTGTTTAGTGTATAATTAATGCCAAAACTTACAGTACTTACATCGGCTTCTGCAGGCAACTGATGAGTAGAGATAATAGTTAATGTATCGACATTTAGTAAATTGGTTGAAAGGCTCTGGATGAAAATGGTGCTTGTTTGTATTGCCGAAGCAGAATATTGCACACCAAGCATTGCATTGATATTTACATAGGAAGAATCTTTCTTGAAGAGATCAAAGGCAAAGTTTACGCCAAACGGGGATTTGAATAAATAAGGTTCAAGAAATGAAATATCAAGCCGCGGTGATTTTGCCTGCACTTGTTGCCAGTCTAACCCAATACTTTCACCATTTCCCAAAGCATTTTTCAGGTTGATTGTTGCCTGGCCGGTTACCAAAAGTTTTGTGGATGTTGCCGCATCTCCACTGCTCGGCAGAAAACCAACCAATGCATCGATCTGGCTGCTTTTTTTAGGTTTGAGATAAAGGTTCAATATCGATCCGGTACCCAGCAAGGTTAAATTCCAGGGTTGCTGTTCTTCTACATAAGGCAACTCTTTTATTTTCTTGCTGATGGTTTGCAACTTGTCTTTGTGATAGATGCTTCCGTTCGGAATATTCAAATAATGTTCTAAAAAATCTACAGAAATTTTTGCTGTGCCAATAATGCGTATACTGTCAATTTTATATAGCGGACCTTTATCTATTTTTAAAACAGCGCTGAGTTGGTCGTTGTTCAATTGAATACTATCAAGATAAATCCGTGCAAACGGATAACCATTATTTTCCAGGTAATTTAAAAGTTGCTGTTCCGAATTTTGAAATTGCTGATAATTTAGCGGCTTATCCGAAAATGTTTTTTCACTCCAGTTCGCATTGGCCAAAACATCGTGGTCCACATTTTTAGTATTGATGTGCGCCCATTTGAAGGGATCCCCGGCATACAAGTGAACAGTTGCTAATGAAGAATCCGCTTTGATGCTGTCTACAGAAGCGGTTATATAACCCTTTGATTGCATCAAGGAAGGAAGTTCATAAATATAATCGAGACAGGTGCTTTTGTTTTTAAAATTTGTTTGAATAGCAAATTTCTGTTGCAGAAAAGCTGAATCTTTATCAACCGGAAATATTTTCAGATGATACTGTGCATCAGCTTTTGTATTGCACAAAAAACCTGCAAGAAGGATGATACCACAGTATAATCTTAATTTTGCCATTCGACCGTAAGCAGTTTCCGATTATTATAGTTTTAAATTACCCGATTATTATGGCAGGCATTTATGTTCACATTCCTTTTTGCAAACAAGCCTGCAATTATTGCAATTTCCATTTTTCTACATCACTAAAACAGAAAAACGATTTTGTCGCCGCTTTATTGAAAGAAATTGATTTTCAGAAAGAATATTTGGCTAATGAAGCTGTGGAAACCATCTATTTCGGAGGCGGCACACCGTCTTTATTAACAGAAACCGAATTCAATGGTATTCTTCAAAAGTTACATTTATCTTTTTCATTCGAAAAAAATGCCGAGGTTACGCTTGAAGCCAATCCTGATGATATTGATCCCGCAAAATTGCAGCAATGGAAACAGGCAGGCATAAATCGTTTAAGCATCGGTGTTCAATCTTTTTTTGAAGAAGATTTAATCTGGATGAACCGTGCGCATACTGCGCAACAAGCTGTTGCTTCCATCAAAAATGCACAGGATAAAGGTTTTGAAAATATCACGATGGACCTGATCTACGGTTTGCCGGATATGGACAACGAACGATGGCAAACAAATGTTCAAAAAGCTGTATCATTAAATATCCCTCATTTGTCGTGCTATGCATTAACTGTTGAACCGAAAACAATTTTGCAAAACCTGGTTCAAAAAAATAAAGTACACGATGTTGATCCGGATAAACAGGCAGCCCAATTTTTATTGTTAATGGATTGGTTGAATGGAGCTGGTTACGAACATTACGAAATTTCCAATTTCGCGAAGCCCGGAAAACGCAGCAGGCATAATTCTTCTTACTGGAAAGGAAAATATTATTTAGGATTAGGGCCTTCTGCGCATTCATTTAACGGAGCATCGCGCCAATGGAATATTGCTAATAATGCTGCTTATATAAAATCGATTTTGAATGGAAATAAAATGAGTTTCGAAAAAGAAGAATTATCCCGGGTACAAAAACTGAATGAATATATTATGACTTCGTTACGAACGATGGAAGGTTGTGACCTGAATTATATCCTGAAAAATTTTGGGGAGAAAGTGAAATTGAAAGTTGAGAAAGATTCAGAAAGATATCTTACAAAAAAATTAATGGTTGAAGAAGAATTAAGATTGATATTAACGCAGCAAGGGAAATTATTAGCAGATGGAATTGCTTCAGATTTGTTTTTTGAAACCCTTTAATTAATGCCCCTGCTTATGTTTCTGAAAATAATTTTTTATAAAACCAAGCACTTGTACCGCCGCCAGTATCAACACCATAATTATAATGGCCGCTGACCCAAAACCAAAGTAAGAGAATGGTAGCATAATTTTTAATTTTCTTCTGCGATATTAGACGAGCAACCGTTCAATTTGTTCTAATCCTTGCCGAGCTTTAACATTTTCCCAAAGTATTTTGTAAACAGTTTCAGCTATTGGCATTTCAGCATTCACTTCTTTATTAATAAGATAAATGCATTTGCTGGCATTATATCCTTCCGCAACCATATTCAATTCCAATTGCGCTGCTTTAACAGAATAGCCTTTGCCGATCATATTTCCGAATGTTCGGTTACGGCTGTATAATGAATAACAGGTTACCAACAAATCGCCTAAATAAACAGACGCCGCATAGTTTGCATTCTTTTTGTGCGATATAGGATCTTCATTTTCATGAACGCCAACTTCAATATGTTTAATACCAACCCTGCGAAGAAAACCTGCCATTTCGTCGGCACAGTTTGCAATGAACACACTCAGGAAGTTATCTCCATATTCCAAACCATGTGCAATGCCTGCACCCAATGCATAAATATTTTTTAAGATAGCGGCATACTGCACACCAAACACATCATCGTTTGTTATTGTGTTGATATAAGGCGTAGTGAAATGATCTGCGATTTTTCTTGCCATCATTTCATCAATTCCGGAAAATGTTAGATACGATAATTTTTCTGCTGCTACTTCTTCCGCATGGCATGGCCCCATCACCGTAAAATAATTTTCAAGTTCTACATTAAATTCACTTTTCAAAAAATCATTTAGCAATACATTTTTTTCCGGGAGTATCCCTTTGATAGCCGAAATAATTTTTTTGTTTTGAAAACTGTTTTTTGGAAGATCGTGCAGTGTAGAAATTGCATAAGCCGAAGGAACAGCCATTACCACACAATCAGAATCATTAATGATTCTGGAGATGTTATTGTTCAGTGACAGGAGATCGCTATTAAATTGAACGGAGCTGGTGTAATCCGGATTGTGGTGCCGCGTTTGCAGGTGTATAAGCGTTCTTTCGTTACGTATCCACCAGTTAATGGCGTTATTATTATCTGTAAGGATTTTAGCTAATGATGTAGCCCAGCTTCCGCTGCCAATGATTCCAAAACGCATACGCAACACGTTAAAAGATTTGTTCAACTGAAAAAGTACTGAACAATATTACACAAAATTAAAAACGAATTACACGAATCAAAAAATTCATGCAATTCGTTTTGTTATGCGGTTGAATTACTAGTTCTTTTTTATCTCAAATAATTTTTCTTTCGGAACAACCTGCACTTTCATTCCATCACGAAGTTCTTTGCTCACTGTACTGTACGGGCCTGTGATAACTTCGTCACCAACTTTTAAGCCATCGGTTATTTCTATATAATTAATATCCTGGATGCTTGTCTTCACTTTTACTTTTTTCACTGTGCCGTCAGTATTATGAACGAAAACCACTTCGTCAAGATCGCTGGAAAGAGATGCCTTAGCATCATCATTGTTATCCTTCTTTTTATCACCACCACTTTGTTTTGTATTGTTCACGGCATTATCTGTATTCTTTTCCCTTGTGGTAACAGCATTGATGGGCACAGATATAACATTAGGGTGCATGTTTGTTTCAATGTCTGCACTTGCACTCATTCCCGGGCGGAATGGAAAACTTTTTGGAATAGCGGGGTTAATCAGGTCTTTGTAAGACTCAGGCGATAACCTGATATGCACTTTGTAATTAGTTACATCGTTTGTAGAAACGGTTGTTGTAGAAGATCCCGAAGTGGTGGAAATGCTGCTTGCGATCTGCGTTACTATTCCGCGGAATTTCCTGTTGTTGTATGCATCAACTTCAATGTTGGCAGAATCGCCGAGATGCACTTTCGGAATATCATTTTCGCCAACATCAACTATCGCTTCAATTCTATTCATATCTGCAACACGCATCATTTCTGTTCCTGCCATCATGGAATTACCAACTACGCGTTCGCCTTTTTTCACGCTTAATAAAGAAACTACTCCATTGATAGGAGAGTATATTGTTGCACGGCTAAGGTTTTTGGCTGCAACGGAAAGATTTGCTTTTGCACTTGCAGCACCTGCCTGGTTCCCGATAATACTTTGCTGTGCAGCGTTATAGTTTGCCTGTGCAGAACGTAAAGTGCTTTCAGCCTGGTCGAATTCGGATTGGGAAATTACTTTATCAGCAAGCAATTGTTTTTCGCGGTCGTATGCTTTTTGTGCCTGGTCAAGCGTAGCTTTCAATCCTGGCAATTGTGCTGCACTGTTAGATGCAACTGCTTCCTGCTGGTTCAACTGGGCAGCAGCCTGGTCGCGTTGCGTGGTATAAATGTCTGCATAAATTTTTGCGAGCTCTTGTCCTTTGCGGACACTATCGCCTTCCATTACTTTCAGTTCAACGATCTCGCCTGAAATATCGGGGCTGATCTTGACTTCCGTTTCCGGATAAACTTTTCCACTGGCTGTTACGATCTCTGTGATATTTCTTTTTTCTGCTTTCTCTGCAGATACTTTTATGCCTTCATCTTTTCCCAATGCCCCGGCTTTTTTTAATACGATAAGCAGGATGATTACCACGCCGAGGATGATCAGTATCCAGAGTAATTTTTTGTTCATATTGATTAGCTGTGTAGTGTTAAATTATTTTTTTAATTCGCGAAAATTAGTGTCTACAGTTTTATTCCCATTCCTTTATAAAATTCCAGCACTTTCATTTTGAACACATAGTCATATTGATTAGCTACCTGCTGCAATTTTGCTTTTAATAAATTATTCTGATTGGTAAGAAGATCTATAGTTCCTAACAAACCTACTTCATATCTTCTCATAGAAAAATCATAAACTTTTTGTGCTGATTCAACAGTTTTTATGCCTGCCCTGAATTTTTCCATGGAGGAAACTGCATTGCTATAGGCTGTGTAAATATTTATTTTCAGGGTTATATCCGCCTGTTGTTTTTGCAGTTCCAGGTTTTTCAAATTCAGTTTGGATGTTTCGTAGTTGATGCGATATGTATTGCCGCTATTAAAAATCGGAACATTTAATGTGAAGCCTACTGCCTGGCGAAAGTTGTTGTTCATCTGATCGCCATAGCCTTGCCACCAGTTTCCAAAAGATTTTGGAGAATACGAATAATTATAATTAGGCTGGCCAACATAATAACCATTGATCGGTGTCCCGCTTCCATCAATCACAACTGCAGCGGGAACATAAGATGGTGTGCCTTGTGTTACATTAATTGCTTTAAGTGTGTTCGAAAAACTTGAAGCAAGACTGTAGCCAAATGTAAGATTAGGATACATTGCTGCTTTGTTTGCTTCAATTGTTTTTTGCTGTCCTTTTATTTTTAGATCGTTTTCTTTTTGCAAAGGTTGGTTCGTCAATGCAAGTTTGTAAACATAATCGGGTTGCAGTTCTGCAATCGGGTCTAACGGAATTCTATCAACAGGCGGAATTTCCGGCTCAAACGGGGCTGCAGCATCTAAATTCAATACTCCTTTAAGGCTTAAAACAGTTTGTTCATATGTTGCCTGCGCCCCAATCAACGCACTGCTGTCGGATGCTAATTGTGCTTCTACTTCCAATAAATTTAATTCAGGTAGTGTACCTGCATCAACCCTCGCACGTGTATCATGAATCTGGGACGAATCCTGTGCGATAACAATCTTTGCAATATTTATCTGTTCATTTGCTGCGAGTACCTGCAAATAATAATTGGCAACGCTCAATGCGATATCGTTTGATGCACGTTGAACGTCTGCTAATGCTGCCTGCAAATTAAAATTTGCAGCATCCCTTGCTTTGCGCAATTGTCCAAACCCGAAAAGCTGTATACCTCCTTGTAATCCTAAATTCTGATACAATAATTGTGTGGTGGTAAACTGGTTTGTGGTTGGGTCGATGGAACGCCCGAATTGTGTACCTAACCCACTTGAAAAACCTGCGCTCGGGTATTGGTTTAATTTGGCGGATTTATATTGCAAAGCAGAGATCCGTGCCTGAACGTCTGCCTGTTTTACAGAAATATTATTGGCGATAGCGAATTCAACACATTTTCTCAAATCCCATTTGTCCTGGGCATTTGCAGAAAGTAAGGTTAAGCAACAAAATGCCCATAGAAGCTGTAGTTTTTTCATGATCATGCAACAAATTTAAAAGTCATCCTTTGCAAATAAGCAGATTTGTGATAAGCGGCTCTCATAATCTATCACTAAAAATACTGAATCCGTTTTTTCAGCCAAGAATAAAATAGTTAAAAGAAATTTAATCGATGTAAATAGTGCTATTTCCTGATACGCTTGATAATAAAGTATAAGGCAAGGAACACCAGGAAAACCGAAGTGCCGATAATGGCATACCGGGGGTTATCTACCGCGATCATTGTTCCTACAAAAATGTATGTAGCTACAAAAACAATCGGCATCAGCGGATAGAATTTTATGGTATAAATACCGGTTCCGTCAAGATGTTTGGTCTTCTTCCGCAACACAAAAATAGTTGCTGCAGAAGTAGCCATTCCAATGGAATCAAGAAATATGGAGAAGCTAAGTATCTTATCGAATGTATCTGCAAAAAATAGAACGATGACGCAGATCGATGCAAAAACAGTAAGGCTTACCGTTAGCACATCTCTTTTTTTATCTTTTTTCCGGAATGATCCGGGAAGAATGCCGTCTTCGCTCATCGCATACATCACACGAGGGTTGCTCAGTAAGATCACATTGACGTAAGCCAGCACGGCAATGAATAACAGAATTGACGCGACATATCTTCCCGTTTCTCCAAACATTTTTTCTGCAACGACAGATGCAATTCCTTTTGCCTGTTTCAATTCTTCAAACCCTATTATCTTGTAATAAGAATAACTTACGGAAAGATAAAGTGCAACGATTATAAGTATCCCCATAAATATTCCCCGGGGAATATTCCGTACCGGGTTTTCAATTTCTTCCCCAAAATTTATAGTTTGCTGATATCCTCCATAGGTAAACGAAGCAGCTTTGAGTGCAATTCCAAATGAAAGCACAATAGCCCAGAAACCTGAATTATGGATCGAAACCACTTCGTTGGAAGAATGATATAATTTGGGAAAGAATAATGCTGCAATAATGATAAGCAACATGCCGACTTTTATCACCATCAATATATTCAGCACCCGTGAACTTATTTTCAATCCTAACATATTAACCCCATAAAAAGCGATGATGGCACTCATAGCGATCATGGATTTTATAAATGATGATGGCTCATGTGCAAATGCAACCTGCGAAATATATTCGCTGCCGATCAATGCTACGCCGGAAAGCGAGGCCGCATTTGAAATCAGGATCACACAATTGATGGCAAATGCAATGGAAGGATGATACGCAGCAGAAAAAATTTTGTAATACCCCCCGGTAACAGGATAACGGCTTCCGATCTCTGCATAAGTCAATGCGCCGCAAAACGCGATGATGCCTCCAACTATCCATGCACCAAAAAAAATGGATGGGGTTAGTGCAGCCGCGGCAGCGTCTTTGGAAGTGCGGAAAATGCCAAGTCCTATAACCAACCCAATTACGATCATAGTCAGGTCGAACAGGTTAAGTTTTTGTTGTTTGTCCATGCTACATAATATTAATACAGTGTCTTCGTTATAATTGCAATCCTGTCCGTTCCCCGTCATTTTGATCAGAAATCCTGAACCTTTATCCCGGATTAAGATAGTGAAATATTCTAAACCAATATTCCCTGGAATTTCCAATACTTAGGCTGATGAGAAAAATTATATTGTTAATCATACTGAGTTCATGTGCCTCTTTACTTTTTGCGCAATCAGGAAATGAATTGCTGCAAGACACCTTCGCTACAAAAACACTCGGACAAGTTATTATAAAAGCGTACGAGCAAAACCGTAAGCTGGTTGAAGTTGCTGCGCCAATAAGCTATACCGGGCAGGCACAATTGAACCGTTTCAACAACATGAGCATTTTATCGGCGCTTAATACAAGCCCCGGTGTAAGAATGGAAGAACGTTCTCCCGGAAGTTACCGTCTTAATATCCGTGGAAGTTCATTGCGTTCGCCATTCGGGGTGCGGGATGTAAAAATTTATTTTAATGAAATCCCGCTCACTGATCCGGGAGGTAATACTTATCTGAATGAATTAAGTTTTTATAATTTTCAATCAATAGAAACGATCAAGGGTCCGGCAGCAAGTTTATATGGTGCAGCGATCGGAGGGGCAATGCTCATTCATAGTATGCCGCAGGTTTGGCAAAAAGGCATCGACCTGAATTATTCTTATGGCACTTTTGCAACAAATAATGTGAATGCCAATATTCGTTTTGGCAGTGGTGACAATAAAAATATTTTCAACTACTCTCATCAATCAAGCAATGGCTACAGGCAACAATCGCAAATGCGCCGCGATATTGCCAGTTACGAATCCCAAATGAAAATAAGCGACAGGCAAACAGTGCATGCTTTTATGTTATATAGCGACCTGTATTATCAAACACCAGGTGGCCTTACATTGACACAATACAACGCAAACCCGCAACAGGCGAGGCCTCACGCAGGTTCAAACCTTAGTGCGACAGAAGCGCAGGCGGCAATTTTTCAAAAGAAATTTACTGTAGGATTCAGCGATGAATATATCCTTAGCGATAACTGGAAAAACACAACATCTGTTTACGGAACTTACACTGATTTCATCAATCCCGGTATCCGTGTGTATGAAATAAGAAAAGAACCGCACTTTGGGGCACGTACAGTTTTTGAATACAAAAAACAAATCGGGCAATCCCAACTCCAACTAAATTTTGGAAGCGAAGCACAAAAAGGATTTTTCAATACAAAAGATTATAAAAACAATTATGGCGTGAGCGATACATTGCAAACAGATGATGCAACAAACATCTGGCAGTATATGATCTTTGCACAGGCAGATTTAAAACTTCCGCACGGCTGGATAATTACTGCAGGCATAAGTTTGAATAAATTTTCTGTACAGAATACAAGATTGTCGAATGTGCCGCCAACAGCACAAACACAAACATTCCGGAATAAAATCCCGCCACGGTTTTCTTTGTTGAAAAAAATCACGTCAGAAATTTCAGTTTATGGAAGTATCGCAGGTGGTTTTTCAACACCAACAACATCGGAACTTATTCATACCAATGGAACGATCGGTACAAACCTTCAACCGGAAAACGGAACTGATTATGAAATTGGCTTTCGCGGAAATTTATTTCACGACAAATTATTTTTTGATGTGAATGCATTTTACTTTGATCTCTCCAACACAATTGTTCAACGTATTGATACGAATGGCGTGTATTATTATGTAAATGCAGGTTCAACAAAACAAACTGGTCTGGAAACATATCTCTCTTATCGTTTTGTAGATAATCCAAATCGTTTTATAAGCGATGCAAAAATTTGGGTGAGCGATGCATGGGATGATTTTCATTATCACAATTTCAAACAGGTGAACACAGATTTTTCTGGAAACTATATGCCGGGTGTGGCAAAACAGGTTTTTGTTTCAGGGTTTGATATTTACACAAAGCCTGGCTTATATGCGAACTTTACTTACACATATACGGATAAAATATATCTGAACGATGGGAACACAGATATGGCAGGTTCTTATAATTTATTGGATGTGCGTATCGGTTATCGCAAAATACTTTCACGTAAATTCAAAATGGAAATTTTTGCTGGAGCGAATAATCTTACCAATACAAAATACAGCTTAGGAAATGATATCAACGCTGCAGTAGGACGTTATTACAATGCTGCTGCTACAAGAAATTATTTTATCGGGATCGCGTTGGGGGATATTTTTAAGTAATTAAAAATTTCCCGTAAGGAAAATAATTTTAAAGCACTAATTTGCTTTCCTTTCGAAACAATCCCAAAATAATTTCAACCTCCGGCGATGAAAAAGTTTTTACCTGCGTTCATTTTGATCGCAACTCTTTCCGTTAATGCGCAAGAAAAAATGTTATCTGCAAATGATTATGCGCATGCAGAAAAATTTCTCAGCTATAATACAGAACCACTTGTCGACAGATCTTATGTTCAACCAAACTGGTTGCCGGGAGATAAATGTTGGTACCGTGTGTTAACAGCGGGTGGTAGTGAATTTATTTTGGTCGATCCTTCCAAAGGCAGCCGCAGCGAAGCTTTTGATCAGCAAAAATTAGCTGCGTCGCTTTCTGCAGCTACCGGGAAAAAATATGATGCATACATGTTGCCGTTTCGTGAATTTAATTTTGCGGAAGACAACAAATCCATTCTTTTCAGGGTGAATGGCAAATTATGGAAATGCAATCTTCAAACCTATAATTGTTCACCAGATTCTTCATCTGTTTTATCAGCACAAAGTGGTGGAGGTACAAGGCGCCGTTTTCGCGGAGGATTTGGAAATGAAGTAAATTCTCCTGACGGAAAATATGCAGCATTTATTAAGGATTATAATTTGTGGATCCGCGATATTAAAACAAATGAGCAAAAGCAATTAACTGCAGACGGAATAAAAGATTTTGGTTATGCAACAGATAATGCAGGATGGAAAAGCAGTGACAGGGCAATATTGATCTGGTCGCCGGATTCAAAAAAGATCGCAACGTTCAAACAAGACCAACGTAATGTAAGCGACATGTACCTGGTTACAACAAACGTAGGTAAGCCGACATTAAAAGCATGGAAATATCCGTTGCCGGGCGATAAAGATATTCCGATGATCCATCGTGTTGTTATTAATGTGGATCAACCGAAAGTGATCGAATTTCAAATTGCTGCTGACCCGCACCGTGCAACATTGAGTGATGATATATCAAGCAGCGGAACACTTGATGATGTATATTGGAGTGAAGATGCTTCAGAGGTTGCATTTGTTTCTACTTCGCGTGACCATAAAGAAGAAAAAGTTCGGATTGCAAATGCGAATACAGGAGCAGTGCGGGAAATTTTCCAGGAAACAGTTCCTACACAATTTGAATCCGGGCAAGGAGCGATCAACTGGCGTTACCTGAAAAAGTCAAATGAGATCATCTGGTATAGTGAACGTGACAACTGGGGGCATTTATATTTGTATGATGCAACTACAGGAAAATTAAAAAATCAAATTACAAAAGGCGATTGGACGATCACACAATTAGTAAATGTGGATGAAAAAAACCGGATGTTGTATTTTATCGCTGATGGAAAAGAACCGGGCAATCCGTATTTCAGCCATTTTTATAAAATAGGTTTTGATGGAAAACATTTTGCGTCACTAACCCCTGAAGAAGGAAATCATGAAGTGGAATTATCGCCTTCAAAAAATTATTTTATCGATACATATTCACAACCTGATATTCCCCCAACAACTGTGTTGCGCAATATGGATGGAAAAATTGTTACTGTGCTCGAAAAAGCAGATGTATCAAGGCTTGCAGCAAGTGGATGGAAACCTGTTACACCATTTTCTGTAAAAGCACATGATGGTACAACGGATATTTATGGTTTACTTTTCACACCAACTCATCTTGATCCAAACAAAAAATATCCGGTCATAGATTATATCTATCCCGGGCCGCAAGGTGGAAGCGTTGGAAGCTGGTCGTTTGCTGCATCACGCGGCGATAATCAATCACTCGCTGAATTGGGATTTATTGTGATGGTGCTGGAAGGAACAAGCAATCCACTCCGCTCAAAAAGTTTTCATGATATGAGTTATGGAAACATGGCGGAGAATACAATCCCTGATCAGATAACTGCAATACGTCAATTGTCGCAACGGTTCAATTATATCGATACAAATAAAGTCGGTATCTGGGGACATTCCGGTGGTGGCTTCGCAACCACAACTGCAATGTTCCGTTATCCTGATTTTTTCAAAGTAGGCATTTCAGAATCCGGTAATCATGATAACCGGAATTATGAAGATGACTGGGGCGAACGTTATGACGGTCTTGTATCCAACTCTGATTATAATGCGCAGGCAAATGAAAATTATGCAAAAAACCTGAAGGGGAAATTAATGCTTGCACATGGTTTGATGGATAACAATGTTCCGCCGCAAAACACCTTATTGGTTGTTGAAGCATTGGAAAAAGCGAATAAAGATTATGATCTTGTAGTGTTCCCGAACAGTGCACATGGTTACGGTTCTTATTCTTATTATATGATGCGGAGAAGATGGGATTATTTTGTAAAGAACCTGTTGGGCGCAGAACCTCCAAAAGAATTTGAATTGAAGCCAAAAACAGATCCACGGAATATTTTACCATAAAAAATATTTTCGGTTATATATCTACGTTATATTTCTCTAAACCTCACCCTCGTTCCCTCTCCGGGGGAGAGGGATGCCCACCTATATCGGGGTTTCAAGTAATTTGCAAATACCAAATCAAGCCGCTCAGAGGCACCCTTCTCCGCCGGGGAAGGGATGGAGATGAGGCTAATAAGCAACATATACAACCAAATTGCGGATGATGATTAATTTTTTCACCATGTGTACAACTTCTTTTTTTCAATAATAAAACTCATTTACTTTTGCCCTGATTTTGGTTCATGCCACAAGCGTGATTAAAAGGGAAGTCCGGTGTAATTCCGGCGCTATCCCCGTAGCTGTAAGCTCTTTAACGTGAAAGGTAAAATGTGAGACGTGAAAATAGTTCACGTTTATCGTTTGACGTTTCACGGCCGGTCAATCTTCATGCCACTGTCGAATTATTATCAACGATGGGAAGGTGTTGACCAGCGAGTAAGCCAGAAGACCTGCCACGATCATTCACAACATTCATAAGCTTTCGGGTGAAAAGCATGGAATGTAAAATGCCACCGGCAATTTATATTTCAACAGGTCTCTTTTCCGAAGGCTCATTCACAATTCCCCAAAAAACGGGAACCAAAACTTTTTAGAATGAGCAAAAAATTTTTCGCATTCCTTGCTGCATTGATGGGCAGCCATTTTTTATTCGCACAAAACGACACGACAGGAAAACAGCTGGACGAAGTAGTAGTCACCGCTTCCAAAAGCAACATGAAGCAATCGCAAACAGGCAAAGTGATCACTGTGATCTCGCATGATGAGATCAACAAGAGCGTTGCAAAAACATTAGGCCAATTACTGAATGAACAGGCAGGAATAACTATCAACGGTGCATTGAATAATGCGGGGAGCAATCAAAGTATCTACATGCGCGGTGCTGCATCTGGAAGAACGTTGATATTGATAGATGGGATTCCGGTGTATGATCCCTCAATCTCTGATAATTCATTTGACATAAACCTGATTCCTGTTGATAATATCGAACGTATTGAAATTTGCAAAGGTGCACAGTCGACATTGTACGGGAGTGATGCCATTGCCGGTGTGATCAACATCATTACCATAAAACAAAATATTCAAAATCCATTCAATGCAAAAGCCACATTAGCCGGTGGTAATTACGGAACAATACGAGGCAATGCACAGCTTTATGGAAAAATAGCAGATGCTTTTGTTTACAATGTCCGTTATTCAAAATACAAAACTGATGGATTTTCTACTGCATACGATAGCAGTTCGAAAAGTAATTTTGATAAAGACGGATATAATGGAGATGCACTCGCTGCAAACCTTGCATGGAATGTAACAAGACAATTTACGATAAAAGGTTTTGCACAATACAGTCATTATAAAACAGACCTTGATGGTGGCGCATTCACTGATGCAAGAGATTATACAAACACAAGCAAGAACCTGATGCTCGGTGGTGGTGCTGTTTATAAAATCGCTGGAACGACTATTTCCGGGAATTATCAATATAGCACATACGACAGGCAATTGCTTGAAGACAGCACTTACGGTCAATATTATTACAACGATAAATATTTTGGAAAGACACAGTATGTTGAACTTTTTGCCAGCAGCAAGATCGGAAGTAACCTCACCTGGTTAAATGGTGCGGATTATCGTTTTTCTGAAATGAATGAACATAGTAACTATGGAAATTTTACAGACACAGCTGCAAAACAGGTTTCTGTTTATAGCTCCCTTTTCTATGCTGCAAAATCCGGTTTGAATGCAGAGTTTGGCGGACGTTTCAATTCACATTCGCGTTACGGAACAAATTATACATATACATTCAACCCCTCTTTTGTTTTTAATGATGAATGGAAAATTTACGCAAGCGTATCAAGTGGGTTCAAAGCGCCGACATTATTCGAATTATATTCTTCCTATGGAGATAAAAACCTGAAGCCTGAAACATCCGTGAATTATGAAGGCGGTGTGCAATATTCTACAAAGGTTTTCAATAGCCGTGTCACTTATTTCAGCCGTAAAATAAAAGAAGGATTAGATTTTGATTATATCAATTATGTATATTATAATTTTTCACTACAAAATACACATGGTATTGAGTGGGAGAATAAAATCAATATCACAAAACAATTGTCATTAAACTTTAATTATACCTGGATACATACGCGTGAAGAAGTACAAAGTCGCCAGCCCTATGCATATGACCCAGTAAATTTTATATATTTCTTCAATAAAGACACAACATACAATTATTCATTGAAGCGGCCTGAACACAGTATTAATGCGAGCCTTGGATGGAAACAGAATAACAAATTTTTTATAAACGTAGGATTGCATTATGAAAGCAAGAGGTATGATGCAGTGTATGTATCTCCGGATGCTTTGTTAAAAAGCTTCGTGATCTTCAATGCGTATACTGAATATGTATTCAGTAAATACGTGAAAGCATTTGTGGATGCAAAAAATCTTGCAAATAAAAAATTCTTTACCATCAACGGGTATAATTCCATTCCGTTTATATTCACTGCCGGTGCAACAGTTAATTTATAATTTTAAAAAATAATTTATGTCGGTATTAAAATTCAATCCGCGAAATGCTGTGTTGTTGCTCATCATTATTATCATTGCGATCATCAGGGTGCTGAATAATTTCAGCACAGGAATAACGCCGCTTGCGAATTATTCGCCGCTTGCTGCAATGGCTTTATTTGGCGGAGCCTATTTCGGAGGTAGAATAAAACCACTTGCATTTCCTTTAGCCGCAATATTTATCAGTGATGTGATTTTATTTGCTACTGTTTACAAGCAATATGGAAATGGATTTTTGTACAGCGGATGGGTTTGGGTGTATGCGGCATTCTTACTGATTGCATGGAGCGCCAAACTTATTATAAAAAAAGTAAAAGTACATTCTTTAGTAATGGCTATTGTGGTTGCAGTTTTAATTCATTGGATTGTTGCCGATCTTGGCGTATGGATTGGCAGTGCAGAATATGAGCAGAATTTATCTGGTTTTACTGCTTGCCTTATAGCAGCCATTCCGTTTGAATTACGTTTGCTGACTGCAACAATTATTTACAGTGCAATTATGTTTGTAGTGTTTGAATGGATGAAAAAGAGGTTTCATGTATTGCAAACAATCTGAAACAGTGGTAGTGATAAATTGTAAGTCGGGAGAAAATGCCAACATAATTTATCACTTACAACTAATCACTAACAAATCATAACTATGAAATCATGTTCTTTTTTGCCCGCTGCCACGCAAATGATATACGATATGGGTTTGCAGCATCTGTTGCATGGCATAACATTCGAATGCCCGCAGCAGGCATTGGATGAAAAAGCTAAAGTCGTTCGTTGTGTGCTGGAAGGAAAACAATATTCGAGCATCGAGATCGATAAAATATTTTCTGCATCAAAAGCACAGGGAAAGAGTTTGTATTATGTAGATGAAGAATTGCTGCAGCAAATTCAACCCGATATAATTTTTACGCAGGATGTTTGTGAAGTTTGCCAGATAGATACGCAATGCACAGCTGCAGCAGTTGCAAAATTGGAAAAGCAACCACAATTAATCCCTCTCACGCCGCAAAACCTGGATGATGTTTTTTATACAGCAGTAACTATTGCGAAAGCGTTGGAACAAGAAGAGGCTGCATATAAATACCTTGCTGAATTACAAAACCGCATCAACACTATTTTAGACAAACTCAGGCAACACCGTATGCCGTTAAAACGTGTTTCATTGTTTGAATGGATAGAGCCGATCTATAATTGCGGGCATTGGATACCGTTTCAGATTGCGCAGGCAGGCGGCATTGATATGCTAAGTAATCCTGCAAGTGATTCAATTGTGACTGCGTGGGATAAAATTGTAAAGTATGATCCGGAAGTTATTATTGTTGCGCCTTGTGGTTTTGAAGTAAAACGTTCACTGGAAGAAATGCATCTGCTTGGTGAAAAGCAGGACTGGAAAAGGTTGCAGGCTGTACAATCCAAAAACGTGTTTGTGCTGCATTACGACTTGTTCACGCAGCCAAGTGCATCTACGTTGACAGATGGGATTGAATTACTTGCTGCATTATTTCACCCGGAATTATTTGATGTGCCCACACATCTTCAACACAAATTTGTAAATTTCTTTTCCCAATATTCTTATGTGCAAGCATGAAGAAAATACATGTCCGAGATGTAGGCAACCCTTTGAATGCAGGGTAGGGGACATTGCAAACTGCCAGTGTTATGGAATTGGTTTTACTGCAGAGGAAAAAGCTTTTATGGAAGGGCGTTACGATGGTTGCCTTTGCAGAAATTGTTTGCTCGATTTGAAGCAGCGCTATGTATTTTTTAAGGAGAAATATTTCTTTAAAGGATAAGGAGAAATTTTTCATAGTGCTCCGGGCTTAAATTCAATTCTCTGAAGTTGAAAATTTATACTAAGACAATTCGATCTTTTAGATAAAGAATGTTAATAATACCATTGAGAGTTGCACATTGCTGAATAGAATTGTTGTCGTACAAGTGTGCGACGCAAGGATGTTCAATAGAATTGTTGCGGCTGGTACAAATAAAAATATTGAACATGGTACAAGCTTATATGAATTGGAGTGGCGGAAAAGATTCTGCTTTGTGTTTATATAAAGCAATGCTGTCGAAACAATTTTTTATTTCGCATTTGCTGACGAGTGTGAATGCTGCGCACAACAGGATATCCATGCATGGGGTGCGAAGAAGCTTGTTAAATGCGCAGGCTGATGCAATTGGTATTCCGCTTACAACTATCGAACTTCCTGAGCAACCTGGTATGCAGGAATATGAACAGGCAATGATGCATAAAGTTGCCCGGTTAAAACAATGCGGTTGTACGCATGCGATTTTCGGGGATATTTTTTTGGAAGATTTGAAAATATACCGTGAGAAGAAATTGGCAGAAGTTGATATCGTATGTGCATTTCCGTTATGGAAAAAGGATACAACAACTTTAGTGAAGGAATTCATTTCATTGGGTTTTAGAAGCATCATAGTTTGTGTGAATGAAAAATATTTGGATAAGAGTTTTTGCGGGCGTGTGATCGATGAATCTTTTTTGAATGACCTTCCATCTAACGTAGACCCCTGTGGGGAAAACGGCGAATTCCATTCTTTTGTTTTTGAAGCGCCGATTTTCAGGAACCCGGTTTCGTGTGCAACAGGCGAAATTGTATACAGGAAATATAATGCACCGGATACTGATGATAATGATTCTCACTCCGGTGCGTCAGAATACGGATTTTATTTCTGCGACCTGCTTCATCCATCGGACGGATTGTGATTCCTGCATTTTATCTTTGCGCAACAAACAGCGCTTATGAAAATATCTTTTAATGAACTGCTAACAGTTACGTTCACGTTATTTGCCGTGATCGACATTCTCGGATCGGTTCCGTTATTGGTTTCATTGAAAGCAAAACTCGGCGGCATAAATGCTGCGAAAGCCACGCTGATCTCCGGCGGTTTGATGGTTATATTTTTATACGTTGGCCAGCAATTTTTAAATATGCTCGGCGTGGATGTACATTCATTTGCTGTTGGCGGTTCCATACTGATTTTTATTTTAGGACTGGAAATGGTGCTGGGAATAGAGTTTTTCAAAGGCGATAAAAACGCACGGGCAAGTACGGCAGTGCCTATAGCATTTCCATTGATCGCGGGTTCGGGTACACTCACCACCATTATGTCGCTGAAAGCAAATTATAACGAGCTCACGGTGCTTATTGCCATACTCATCAATCTTATCATCGTGTTTGTCGTTTTAAAATCGCTTGATCTTATCGAACGTTTGTTGGGGCCTGCAGGCATGATTGCTGTAAGAAAATTTTTTGGCGTAATATTGCTGGCAATTGCAGTGAAAATATTCACGGTAAATGCAAGCGGATTGATAAAATAAGTTTATAGTTAATGGTTTGTTGTTGGTAGTTCTTTGTTGTAAAATTCATGCGTGAATTTGAAATTCAAGAACTGAGGACTGACGACTGACAACTGATAGCTGACAACTTTCTTCGGCCCCGTAGTACAATGGATAGTATAAGAGTTTCCGAAGCTCCAGATCCAGGTTCGATTCCTGGCGAGGCCACATAACGGCAATTAAAGACCTTTTAAAAATTGAGCCTTTATAAATTCAGTATTGATAAGGGTTTTATTATGTAAGGACTGCATTCGATTTCCATTTATTCGCTTTGTTTGTTTTGTATTTTATTTTACGGATGCTATCTCAATTTCCGACAAAAATGCACCTGTTATTATACTGCAAAACCGAATTTCGATTATACCTGCGCGTTATCGTACGATGTTATCGTTTTGCTTTAGGTTCATAATCAGGTTTTCCCCGCTCTTCAGGCTGCGCATTAGTATTAGTTTCCAAGATAAGATGGCTGGCGGTTACATACTCCTAAAAAATTGTCATTTCTCCTGCATTTTTTTCATTTTTAAAAGACAATTTTTCATTTGAAAACCCTTCAAAAACCTGCTGGCATCCGGCTTGTGGAATATTTAGAAAATTATTTTTCTAACCATTTAAACAACATGTTATGACACTCGTAAAAAGAAACGGAAACATTAACAATTTGTTCCCCACTTTTTTTGACGATTTCTTCAACAGGGATTTGTTCAACTGGGGAAACCTTAATTTTTCAGAGACCAACACAACGGTCCCCGCTGTAAATATTAAAGAAACAGGGGATGCGTACGAAGTAGAGGTAGCAGCACCCGGTATGTCAAAAAAGGATTTCAGGGTAGAATTAAATGGTAATACACTTTCTATCAGTTCGGAAAAATCTGCCAATAACGAAGAAAAAAATGAGCATACTTATTTTCGCCGCGAGTTCAGTTACCAATCTTTCCAGCGCACCTTTGAATTGCAAAAGGAGGTTGTTGATGTAGATAAGATACAGGCAAAATATGAAAACGGGTTGCTTCATCTGTTGATTCCTAAGAAAGAAGAAGTGAAACAAAAAGGGCCTAAACTGATCCAGATTTCATAAGGGAAATCCCCGGGTCAAGCCCTTTGTTCGATTCGCGATCATTTTCTTAAAATCCGTTTTTATATGAAAATATTTTCGATTGAATTTCTTTCGGAGGCAGTTGTAAGAACATGTGAATGGTTCCGTGCTGTATTCCGGAGAGATGATGGAGATGATAATTTTAATCATCCCTATGTGATTTTCTGACATGAGAGCCGGTGACTGACCGGCTTTTGTGTTTCTGTGCAGCAGCTTAATATACACCTGAAAAATAATAAGGCTTTCTCGCAACAGCTCATCCTCCAGAAACAACAATTCAGTAATCTGTTTTACACAATTCAATCTTTTTTGATGAAAAGCCAGGTTTTAATTTGTTTAACTTTGAAGAAATAAAAATTAAACAAAATGAGACCTTTAAATCTTCTTCAACTAACCAAAGCGCTATGGTTTTTGCTGATTCCGGCTGCAATTTTTACATCGTGCAAAAAAAGTAATTCTTTGCCCGGCCGGGAAAAAACAATTTATCAAACCATCTCCTGTGACCCGGAGTATTCATTTCTCACTGCGGCAATAAATAAGGCCGGTCTTGTCGATGCTCTTAATAAATCGGGAGTTAAATCATCGCTGCTTACTTTATTTGCCCCAACAAATGATGCGTTTAAAGCGGCAGGTTTTAACAGCGTGAATGATCTGGCTGCAGTTCCGGACACTACACTGAAAGCAATTCTTCTTTACCATGTATTGAGCAGCAAAGTAGAAGCCCAGGATGTTCCGCAGGCTGATAATACCGCAGTAACTACGTTAAACGGTCAACCCATTTATGTGACCCGTACAAGTAGCAATAAAGTTTTTGTCAATGGTGTGAGTGTTACAAAAGCCAATATCGAATGTACGAATGGTGTCATCCACCAAATAAACCGTGTGTTAATTCCTGCAACAGGAACTATTGTGCAAACAGCTATTGGTAATTCAAACCTGAGTTTATTAGTTGCTGCAGTTTTGCGTGCAAGCCAGGGAACAACGAATGTAGCAGCCGTATTATCCGGAACCGGTCCATTCACGGTTTTTGCGCCAACCAACCAGGCATTTATTAATGCAGGCTTTGCTGATGCAAACGCGATAAATGCAGCAGACCCTAATACATTAACTTCTATTCTTACTTATCACGTAATTGCAGGAAGAATATTTTCGAGCGACCTCACCGACGGTGAAACGCCAGCAACAGTAAATGGAGAGACAGTTACTATCTCATTAACAGGAGGAGCAACTGTAAAAGGTAAAAGCAACAGCACAGCTTCAAATATAATCGCAACGGATATTGTTACCACCAATGGAGTGGTGCACGTGATCGACCAGGTATTATTGCCATAATAATACTCCTTTAAAAACCATGTGCGCTTTTGTGAAAACAAGGCGCACATTTTTCTGATTCAACTAACATAAATAAACTGTTCCTGCATCTGAACCAAATGTGCATACATTTTGTAATGATGCAGGAATAACTGTGTTAAAGATGTTTACCAACAGGTACCGTTATTGGCTGATCATTATTCTTGCGGTGTACTCATATCTGAACTCACTTTTTTCGGAAGTGTACACGTATTACCACATTTCGCTTTCTTGGTATTATCCGTTAATCGCTTTTTTATTAATCACATTTTTTGTTTGGGAAAGTAACAGGTTTTTACAGAAAATGTTGAACATTCTTTCCCCAAACATTTCCGGTGTTGCATATTTAGCAGTATTCTTTTTATCAGGTATGATTGCTGCTTCCATATTATCCATTGCAACAGTATGGATGGTGAACCTGGCGTTGCTTCACCTCTCTTTTCAGCAATGGAAGATGCCTGCGAAGCTGGCATTTACTTATGGCACAAGGATCAACCTGTTTCTACATATATTAAATGCCACCGCATTTTATATCGGGCAATATAAACGCAAACAACTTGAAACGGAAGAATTAAAAAGAGCTAACGCACAGGCACAGTTGCAGGCAATTAAAAACCAGGTGAACCCGCATTTTTTATTCAATAACCTGAACGTGCTTTCCACATTGATAATGCAGGAAAACCCGGAAGCCAATAAATTCATTGAAGAATTTTCGAAAGTATACAGGCATGTGCTCAATGCGCAACAACATGAGCTGATCACGTTGCAGTCAGAACTGGAATTTATCAATCCTTATATTTTTTTACTGCAAAAGCGTTTTCCCGAAAGTATCATTATTGATATGCATGTTAATCCGGAATATTTATCGTGGCAGGTAGTTCCGGTCTCTGTGCAAATGCTCGTTGAAAATGCGATCAAACATAATATTGCCAGCAGGCAGAAGCCGTTGAAAATAGTGCTTTCGGCAAATGGCGACAAGAAACTAACGGTAACTAATATCCTGCAGGAAAAAACCAATGATGATGTTTCCACACATATCGGTTTGCAGAATATAGCCAGGCGTTATGAAATGATTACAGACAGGAATATTGATATTGTAAAGACAAGCGACAGCTTCTCTGTTTCACTTCCTTTAATAGAACCAGAAAGATGAAAACAGTTATTATTGAAGATGAACCGTTGGCCAGTGAGCGCTTGAAACTGCTCCTTCATCAATACGGTCAATCGATCAGCATTGCCGCAGTACTTGAAAGCGTGGAAGAAGCAACGGAATGGTTTTCGGAAAACCCGTTGCCCGACCTGATATTTTCAGACATTCAGCTTTCAGATGGGCCAGCTTTCAAGGTTTTCCAAAAAATGCGTATAACCGTTCCCGTTATATTTACAACGGCTTATGACCAGTATGCTCTCGATGCATTTAAACTATTGAGCATTGATTATTTATTGAAGCCTGTTTCTTATGATGCATTGAGGAGTGCAATTGAAAAATTAAAGAAACTGCACACACCACCGGTAACGCTGCCGGATGATTTTTCAGAAGTCCTCAATATTTTCCGAAAGCAATTGCCGCAATATAAATCCAGGTTTACCGGGAAAATAGGCAACAGGCTTTTTTTTATCGATACCAAAAACATCCATCTTTTTTATGCAGAAAGCAAGGTGGTTTATCTCGTATCGTCCGAGAATATAAAATATATCGTTGAATACACACTCGAACAACTGGAAGAATTGCTTGATCCTTCTTCTTTTTTCCGGATCAACCGGAGCATGATCGTACATATTTATGCAATCAACCAGGTGCGGCCTTACGATAATAACCGCCTGCAAATTGTACTTAACGGGAACAACAAAACTGCGGAACTGATCGTGAGCCGTAAACGTGTGCTTGATTTCAGGAAATGGGCAAACAACTAAAGGATATGAACTACAAATTATTCATGGCAATGATGATTTCATTTACAGGAAAGATTGCAATAGCTCAGCAGGGAAATAAGGAAGATGTTATTTACCTGAAAAATAAATGGATCATGCGGGGGAAAATCCTGGAAAAAGATACGGTGTTGAAAATACAAACACATGACGGGAATATGTATGTTTTTAATAAGGACGAAGTTGACAGCATTAAGTACGAACGAACATGGAGAAATTTTTTTTACAGGGAAAAAGGTTTTGCACACTTTACAGAGCTTGGCCCTTTAGTGGCTGGGAAAACAACCATTGATGGCGTAACTACAGCTGCTTTTTCTTTTCAGACAGTTAACGGTTATAAATTTTCGCAATACCTGTTTGCAGGGTTGGGTGTCGGCGCAGATCTTTATGCAACGCAAACACTCTTGCCTGTATTTGCAAGTGTCCGTGGCAATTTGCTGAAAAACGGAAGTGTAATTCCTTTTTATTTTGCAGACGCCGGATACGCTGTAAATATTACCCAAAATTCTTCCGTGGCAAACAATTTTAAAGGAGGTTTCGAGTATGCATTGGGGTTAGGTGCTAAAATCCCATTCAATAGAAACGCAGGTTTTTTGTTAAGTATCGGGTACCGGTATCAGCACACCAGTTATTCCGATAACATGACCGGGAAAAACGTTGACTATAAAAGGCTCGCAATACGAGCGGGGTTTTCCCTGTGAATTATTTTGATTAAAAATTTTAAGATGAGAAAAGCAATTGCGGATGCAAGATCAGCTACATGCCGGTTTACTGAAAAATCGTTGAAATATCTCCGCTCAACAAGGTTCAAATTTGTTCAGGTAAAAGCATTGACCTCGGATAATCATTACGACTACGTAGAGCCGAATATTTTGTTGCTTGTACCTATCAAAGAAATTGAAAGTAATCCGAACGATGCAGGCATTTATACCAGCCTTGATAATGAAGTGCTGGAGGATTGGGCTAAAACCGATTGTCCCGGTTTAAAAATAGTTGTTTCGCTCCCGAAGGGCAAAACATCCATCACATTTTAGATTGCCTGGTGGTTGAACGGTTGAATAACCATTTCATTGACAACTGCGCTGGTAGGTTGCTGGCATAAAAACCAGATTGACCTTGCCGCTTCTTCCGCTACCACCATTTTATCCCGCTGTACTTTCAAATCAATGGAATCCCAGAAAGCGGTGTCGGTGCCGCCGAGAAAAATATTGGTTATCCTGATTTCTGTCCGTTTCACTTCTTCGCGTATGCATTGCATCATACCCGTTAGCCCATATTTTGAGGCGCAATAAGCGCTTGCCCCTGCCATCGGCACTTTTCCAAGTATGCCGGGGATATTGATGATGAGCCCTTTTTTTGCTTCCTTCATTTTCGGTAAAAAATTTTTAACAAGCAGGAATGCACCGAACAAATTACAGTGTATGGTTTTCAGGAACTCAGTTTCTTCAAGGGCATCTATCGGCTTGATGATGCCTGCACCAGCGCAGTTAATAAGAATATCAACGGAGGGATAAGCCTGGAAATATTTTTGCGAAAGCTGTTTTACCTGGCCGCTATCCGAGATATCGGCATTATGCCATGCACCCTGCGGTAATTTTAATTCATCAGCAAGTTTTTGTAATCGTTCCTTATTTCTGCCGCTGATAAACACATGTGCGCCAGACGAAACCAATAGCCTTGCGACGCTGCTACCAATGCCGCCGGTTGCGCCTGTGATGAGGATATGTTTGTTCTTTATTGTTTCCATTTTCATTAATTTATTTATTACTGTTATCCAGCATGGTAAAAAAACTTTTTGCACTATTCAAATGCTTTTTCTTTTTATCATCGGGCATCTTGTTATAGCTACTAACGAGCATGGATAACCGATGGTTCGACATAAAAAAAGTTTGGTGCTTTTGAATAAAATTCCAAAAAAGCGCATCCCATATCTCCTGCCATTCCCCTTTTTTAAAATCGCTCATTTTCATGATATAATTGCTGCCGCTGATATAAGGTTTGGTCGACATCAAACCGCCGTCGGCAAATTGGCTCATGCCATATACATTTGGCACCATTACCCAATCATAAGAATCGATAAACATTTCCATGAACCACCGGTAAACTTCATCGGGATGAAACTCGCAAAGGAGCATAAAATTTCCGAGTATCATCAGCCGTTCGATATAATGGCAGTATCCTGTCTCCAGGATTTTTTTGATTACAGCATCAACAGGCAATATGCCCGTTGTCCCATTCCAAAAAGATGATGGGATCTTTCTTGTGAAGCCCCAGAAATTTTTTGTACGCTCTTCTGTTCCTTTCATTTCATAAACGCCACGGACAAATTCCCGCCAACCAATTACCTGCCTGGTAAAACCTTCCATCGAATTGATGGGTATATTATTTTTATTGGCAAATTGAATAGTCTTGTCAATGATTTCAGCAGGTGTAATTAACCCGGTGTTTATTAAAGGACTGAGCAGGCTGTGATGTAAAAAGTTTTCGTTGCTTACTATCGCATCTTCATATAACCCGAATTCTGAAAAGCGGTTTTTCAGAAACTGGTCAAGCCACATCCTGCTTTCTTCGTAGGTGCATGGATAACGAACAGGGGTATTTAATTGGCCGTAATTGCTGCTGAAATATTTTTCCGTGTATAAAATGGCTTCTTTATAAAATGTATTTGTTTCAGGAAACAAAACTAAGGGCGGTGTTTTATCTTTTGGATATTTTTTCCGGTTCTCTTCATCAAAACTCCACTTCCCTCCGGCAGGCATTCCATTGCTGTCGATTAATATCTTTCTTCTTGTACGTTGTTGCCTATAAAAATCAGTTTGAAAATATTTTTTCTTACCTGAAAAATATTTTTCAACATCACTGCTGGTGTTCAGAAATAATAACGAAGGAAGTTTTTCAACTTCGATTTTGCACTCGCTGCATGTTTTAGCAATTCTTTTTTCAAGCCAGTTGTCTGTTGTGTCGCGATAAATAATCCGGGAGAAGTTTTGTATCGAAAGGTTTTTTATCAACTTCCTGATATTTGAATTTCCATCGTGCGCTTCAATATAATTTACCTCAAAACCATTCGGGGCGAGGAAGTGTTCATAAAACTTCATGCCGGCGCGTTGAAATGCGATTTTTTGTTTGTGGAATTTATATTCCGTAAAGAAGAGAGATTCTTCAACAAGGTAAACTTGTGTATTTTTAGGGAGTGCTGAAATATCCTCAAACAATTGATGAGGGAAAATGATATATGCGATACCCGGATGCGTCATTTGTTCAATAGCCAGATAGTGCTGTTAAGTGTTGATGCAAACAAGACCCAGAAAAGGTAGGGCAGAAGGAGCAAGGCAGCAACCCTGTTAATGCGTGCTGCGAAAATAACGGTGAGTAAAATAAGAATAAAAAGTACCCATACTTCAAGCATTGCAAATCCGATATCATGCAGCTTGAAAAAAAGAAAAGACCATAATAAATTGAGCACGAATTGTACAATGAAAATGCGCATGGCTTTTGCTTTCGCAGGGTTGGCTGATGACCAAATCAACCCAAAAGAAATGCCGATAAGAATGTATAATGTTGTCCATACCGGTGCGAATAACCAATTTGGCGGGTTCCAGGACGGCTTAGCAAGATGGACGTACCAAGTATTGATTTCCGTTACGGTAAATAACCCGCTTGAAAAACCAAGCAGAACAGAAGCGATAATACTGAACAGGATTTTTTGTCTGTGCATATAAATAATTACGTTAAAACAAATGCAAATGAAATTTGTTTTATTCCGGTACTATTTTTATTTCCCGGATTAATAATCCATGAAATGATTTGTATAGTTATTTGCTAAATAAAGAAAGTGACCTTCCCTGCGGTGCTGCAGTTTAGTTTTTAATCTTATGTTTTGGGTTTAATTGTATTACAGTAATCCTTAAGTTGGTTATCCAATCAGAAACTTTCTAACGTTTAACCAATATAGTTTTTAGCTTTTCTCATTTTAGTTTTTTATTGAGATACAAGCATTAGTAACTCAGGTTGAACATTCTTGCCTTCGATTCTTCCAGCGGAAGAATCGCAATCCGTTCATCAGTTGTGCTACTATTGAACACTAAGTATGAAGCATGGGTAATCTGCGATGAAGTTTTCCGAAAATCCGGAAATATTATAATGTATAATAAAATTTATCAACGTGTTTCAAACCTTCAAGGTTTAAAACATGCATCAATCTACGAGTCTGTGGCAAAACCCAAATCTTTTCAACGATTTAGTTTTTAGTCTTTCTCTTTTTAGTCTTTTCTCGCAATAACTAATTATATTGAAGCTTTATAATTTCATGCCCCACAAAACACAATATCTTTCCAATCTAACACCGTTACGCGGCATTGCTGCATTACTTGTTGCCATATTTCATTTTGAAATGGCAATTGCGAGATTTGTTCCGGCACAGCAGACTATGTTTTTCGAGAAATCTTATTTGATGGTTGATCTTTTTTTTATCATGAGCGGGTTCATCATCTTTCATGTATACCGGGAAAGTTTTCTTGATGCTATAAAAAAAGAAAACCTGAAAAAATTTATCGTTGCACGTTTTGCACGCATTTACCCGTTACATATCTTTTCTTTGCTATTGCTTGTTATTTTGGTAATTGTATTTTCCCCGGCAGGAACTTATCCAAACCGTATTGAAGACCCGGCAGCAATTCTCACCAATGTTTTCCTGTTGCAATCATATTACATTCACAATATTTTCACCTGGAATATTCCTGCATGGAGCATCAGCGCCGAATGGATTTCTTATATGCTGTTTCCGCTGCTTGTATTATTCATCAGCAAAAAAAAGCGTTTGTCTGTTGTTGTTTTAATTGTGTTGGTTATTACAGCTTATCTTTCTATCATGTTTTTGCTGCCACGCAAAAACCCGATGAATCCTGCAATACCTGTTCCGCATAATATTAATACAACCTACGATTATGGCTTTCTTCGGGGAATTGCAGGCTTCATCACCGGAATGATTATGTATATTTTATATCAGTCGTCCACAGCTAAAAAAATTTTTCAAAAAGATGTTACAGTTTTATTCTCTCTCATCTTGCTTGTATTAGCAATGCATTTTGCGGTTAGTGATGGTTATTGTATAATTCTCTTTGCGGCCATCGTTATTGCCTTCGCATGCAATGGTGGTTATCTCCATAAAATCTGTAATAACCGGATCTTACAATATCTCGGATTGATTTCTTATTCTATTTATTTGATGCAGATTTTTTTGCAGGAACCTTTTTCAAAAGGTTTGCGCTTGTCGGGCGTAATTGGCCTTGGGAGAGGGAAACAAAATATCGCTTTCTTTCCGGGGCTGATGTATTGCATAATTTATTTACTGTTACTCGTTGCAATTTCATCTCTTACTTATTATTGCATTGAGCAACCTTGCCGCAAATTCATCAACCGGAAATGGGGCGGATAAATTATTTCACAAAATGGTTGCGGATGTTTTAAAATGTAGTGCGTACGGAAAACAACCAAAGCAACCAATACAGCGAAATAATCGTCACAATAACTACTCTATAGTAACTGTTTAGTCTCATTTTTTGTTTCTTTTTTCTGAATGAGGTTTGTATAAATAAGCGATAATCCAATAAGTATGCTGCAAACAACCAGGTGCGAAATCATAACAATAATTTTATGTGATCTCAATTCCGGTTTATCAGATACTGGAGATAGTTAGCCGTTCGACCTGTAAAGTCAATATTGTTTAATCCGTATTTGGAATAATACGATGAAATAGCAAAATATTAACGAGGATTATTGGGTTGAGAGTTTAACCTGGGATTTTGGGTAAGCGTAGTAGTAATGGTGCTATAAAGATTGACATTTTTTTTGAAAAATGCAAGCATGTGCTGCAAAAATTCTGAACTATTCAGCAATATAATTTTAAATTGATAAATCATTTTGGGAAGCTTATATCAGTTTATAAAAAACTGTCCACCCTCAATTACCTGTAAGCATGAAATTAATACGACAAATTGCTAAAGCGCTCTTCAGGTTTGCCTGGCATATTGTCGTATTAATTTTATTATTATTACTTGGATTTCATTTTTGGTTCATACATAATTCCGAAAAAACAATAGAGGAATTGATTTCGTTTGCTTCAGGCGGGAAGCTAAAAAGCGAAATGAAAAAATTCCGCATCAATTATTTTGATAATAATATTGATATAAAGGATTTAAAAATTTTCAATACAGATTCTGCAAGTGAGGCCACTTCTTATTATTTCTCGGTGCAAAATTTCCATTTGAAGATCCGTTCAAAATGGGAATTATTATTTCATAAAAAATTAATCGTTGATTCTATACTTTTTAATGCACCGGATATTTCGGTAATAAGAAAAAGTTCGCAACAACATGATACGTCTTCTCCACAATCAAAATTTTTATTGGCTGAAGAATTGGGAAATGTGTATAAAACGATCAACCAATCCCTTTCCGTATTGCATTTGCAACGGCTCGAAATAAATGAAGGGCATGTATTGATCACAGATGCCAATAAAACGGACAGGGTGCCGTTTCGGTTGTCGCATATTTTTTTATCGGTTGATAAATTAAATATTGATTCTGCCGATGCAGCAAACCCTTCCAGGTTTGTTTTGCCCGAAAGGATTTTATTAAAAGTGCATGATCAGAATATTTTATTGCCTGATAATAAAAGTACTGTTTCATTCAAGGAATTGATGTTGGATTCAAGAGAGAAACTCATACAGATCACAAATCCATCTGTAAACATACTTCCGCTTGCAGAAAAGCAAAGTAATTTTATTTCTTCTGCAGAAAAACTTACTATTTCCGGGCTTGACTTCAACGCGCTGTATCAACACCAGTTAGTTAAGGCAGATTCTGTTTTTGTTGAGAAAGCCGATGGTCGTGTTGAGATCTATGCAAATCATAAGCACAAGGAACCTGCAAGCGTAAAAAGGTCACAGTTGGATAGCACAATATATCATCTTCCGGTTGCAGTTGACATAAGGCATATTGTAATGCAACAAGGCAGTGCGATTATTTACCTGCATCAAAATGAAAAAACAACCACCTTTCAAACAAAAAATGATAATGTAAGCGTAGAAGGCGTTCACGTAAATGATTCTCTCGGGAATTTGCTGAGCATTGATGGATTTTATTATACGGTCCGTAATTATGTTGGCTACACGCCGGATAGTATTTATCGCTTCCGTTTCGATAGCTTACAATTCATCAATAACAAAATCGTATTGCACCATTTTACTACGGCAACAGTTAAACAGGCAAAAGCTACACTGATCAGGGATTACACTGTTCCGCGATTGGAGATAATGGGATTTGACTGGATATATTTTATTTTCGAAAATCATTTTCGTGCAAGAAACGCCATCCTTTATAATCCGGTATTGCATATCGAAAAGAATATGCTTTTTGCACAAAATGATTCTGTTCACACCGGGAAAAAAAAATCTATTTACCAGACATTATCAGTGATGGATAGCATTGTTGATCTTGACCAGTTGCATATCGTGCATGGAAATTTTTCTTTCAGGCAAGGTAGCAGCATCAATATGCAATTACAAAATCTCAATATGGACCTTAACGCAGATGCGCTTACAAAAGCCAAATCCGTTAATCAGCTTGTCAGTTCCGTTAATGAATTGTCGTTCTATACTGCAAATGCCAATAATGCCTCTGCCTCTTTATTTATAGGAAATTCTGCATTTAATAAAACAGCAAAGAACCTTGCATTGAATAATGTTTCTCTTCGGACTGCGGACAGGAATATTTTAGTGGACCTGCATGGGGTAGCCCTTACTGATTTTTCGTTTGATAACAATGAACTTGATGTAAACGGGGTGAACTGGAATGAAGGAACGGTGCGGTTTGATATGGATAATAAAACGAAAAATGAATTAAAGAACGATAATCATGCGCCGGAGTTTTTCCTGAATAACATTACCGGGAATAATACAAAGATCATTTTTAAGAATGAAAAATTCAATGCAGGTTTGGTTTTGAAAACTATTTCTGCAAATAGTTTGAATAAGCAAATGGCAAAGCCATTTATTACGGAAGGATTTTTTGCAGAAGGAAATACGATTGATGCAAACTTTGAAAATGGCAAATTGCAATGTTCAGGATTTGTGATCCACGATAACCAGCTCTCTCAATTAAAAAATATTTTGTTTGAAAAGAAAACGGTGAGTGATACAATTCTGATACATGCCTCTTCTGTGAGTTTTATCCCATCATTGAATGAAACAATTGCAACCGGGAATTTATCACTCGACTCATTGTCTGTACAAAAGCCGGAAATGAGATTTGTATCAAACAAAAATAATCGTGAACAAAGAAAAACAAAAGAAGATATCAGTTTGCCGCATCTGAACATAACTAATTTTAGCCTGGACAACGCTTCAGTTTTTTTTAATAAGAAGGATAACAGGGATAAAGTATTTGCAGAAAGCGAAAATATATCATTGCATATTAAAACTATTGCTACGCAAAAAGATAGTTCACTACTTGTTAACCAGCTATCTTTTCTAACTGAAAATCCTTTTTTCAAAAAAAATGATTCGATAACGATTAGTGTGAAAGATCGTGTTGCAGTTGATATAAATTCATTTTCGCTTCAGCCATCAACACAAAGTTGGAGTGAAAATGGCGCTACACTGATTTCCGGAGCGATCGAATATTCTGTTAACCGTTTTTCAAAAAGCAGGAGCACTTTTTTGATCAGTAATGTCGATGCCCGGCATATTTCCGCTTCATCTTCGGATTTTAAGAATACATTTTCATGGCTGCTTAATTCGTCTAAAACAAATTTGCAGATTGATTCGGTGCGCCTGCATAATGAACATGCGGATTTAAAAATAGACGACTTTCATTTTGATCAGGCGAAGACGCATGCAGAATTAAAATCCTTTTCAATCGATCCGGGAAAGAATAAAGAAGAATTTATAAAGAGCCTTACTACCCGTAAAGACTTCATGCAGGCATCGTCGGGTAAAATAAGTATGGATGGAATTCAGATGAAGGATAGTATAATAGAAATCCCTTTAATGAAAATCGATAACGGATACCTGAGTGTATATAGCGACAAATTTATTCAAGCCGGACCGGAAACAATACAACCATTGCCAACTCCGGCAATTAAAATTATTCCTGCTACCGTTGAGGTAAATAAAATAACATTGAATAATATGTCTGTAAAATATGCGGAACTGAATGCAGATACAAAGAAAACAGGGCAGGTTTCATTTACAAAGATCAATGGATCCGTTTCCGGAATTGCGTCACGGGACAATGGATTTACCGACAGCTTGCAAATTAATGTGCATGCAAAATTTTTAGACACCTTACCCTTGCATTTAACATTGAATGAATCTTACCGTGATTCGTTAAGCGGGCTCTCTTTGCGGTTACAACTTGGCCCCGGCGACCTTAATTTGCTTAATCCTTTTTTAGTTCCATTGGTTTCTATGCGTGCTAAATCCGGGGCACTGGATACGATGAGCCTTTCTGCAATTGCTAACGACAAAGCTGCCCATGGAAGCATGCGGTTGTATTTTGAAAACCTCAAAGCAGATATACTGGATTCGGGGAATACACAGCACAAAAAATTCGGTACAAAACTGCTTAACTTTTTTGCCAATACATTTGCTATACGAAAAAGGAATAAAACCAAAACAGCCGAATTTTCGTTTATGCGTCTCCGCTACAAATCATCTATAAGCTATTTTTTAAAAATGGTAGTTGAAGGTGCCGCCCGAAGTGTTGCGCCGATGAGCTCTATTTTATTGCGAAAGAAAAATAAACAGGAATTGAAGCAGGTTAAAACAATAAAACCTAATAATTAAACCTTTAAGGATTCAATCGGATTTTAATTATAATGAATTTCTCAACGTCAAATAAAAAGGAACAGCAATATGTTGTTTTGATTTATTCAATATAAGCTCTGCGGCTTTTTCTCCCATAAATTTGAAGTCGGAAGAAATAGTAGTAATGCCGTTTAAAATGATTTCTTTTATTGGTGTTTCGTTGTAAGAGATAACGCCTACATGTTTTCCCACTTCTAATTTTTTCTCTCGTATCTTTTTTATTAAGGGAACGAGATCATCTTCCATCAAACTGATGTAAACAGTATCTTCATTTATATTACTGCTAAGCGGCTCTTCGATCACTTCATAATCGAATGCATAATCCTGGCAGAAGCGGTAGAAGCCATTTAATATTTCCCGCGGGTGATAGGTATAATCCGGGAAAATTATTTTGATGGCTTTGTATTTTTTTAAACGCTTGATGGCTTTTGTCAATGCATCATAAATATCATTTTCAAAATCTTCATAGATCGCCGCATACGTTCCATGCACGCCGTCAACTATTTTATCGAGCAATAATAATTTTTCTTTCGGAATAGCATTAATGATGTCATGTGCGTTTTCGCCGCCTTCTAAAAAATGCGGGATTATTACATAATTTGTATAATCTTCTTTCTTCTCTGCTAACAATTTCCGGAACAATGAGAAGTCGTTGTTATAAATATAAAAATCAATTATCGCATTCTCTCCAAGTGCTTTTACAAACGAATCATAAATGATCTTTTTGTGGATGCTAAGTTTATTGAACAGCAAACAAATATTATAGGCTTGTTTTAATCGTGTCGTTTTTATGAAATATCCTTTGCCCGGAACGGAACTGATAATGCTTGTTCTCTTTAAATAGCGGTATGCTTTTTCTGCTGTATTCCTCGATACATCTAATTCATAACTCAGGTCGTTGATAGATGGCAGCACACTTTGTTGTTTCAACCTTCCGTTCTCGATCCCTTTTAAAATAGCATTGATGATCTGCTGGTATTTTGGAGTTGCAGAAAATTCATCAATGCGGATAATATCGTAAATGCCTGCGGGTTTCATGAATGCAAAGATTAATAAATGTTTTTTAAGTATGAACTATGAAGTATGAACTATGAAGTATGAACTATGAAGTATGAGCTATAAAGTAGATAAAAGATTTTCTGCTTTCTTTTAGCTTATAGTTCATAGCTCAACCTTGTACTTACAAGGAACAGTGCATGACGGTTTGCATTTTATTACCGCCTATTTTTACCCTTATTAAAGTACAGGAAATTTTCTAACGAATGCAGGCAATACTAGGCGTTATTTTTCATTTCATTGGCGGTTTTGCATCGGGCAGTTTCTACATGCCTTATAAAAAAGTCCGTGGATGGCATTGGGAAAGTTACTGGATCATCGGCGGATTATTTTCATGGCTCATCGTTCCGCCACTCGCAGCATGGCTTACTGTGCCTGGTTTTGCGGAGATTATCAGAGCGGCTTCATTCACTTCTATCAAATACACAATATTGTTCGGCGTGCTGTGGGGTTTTGGCGGCTTGACGTATGGACTTGGTGTTCGTTATCTCGGCATGTCGCTCGGCAATTCTGTAGTGCTTGGTTTTTGTTCTGCTTTTGGTGCACTCGTGCCTTCTGTATATTACAATTTCAATCCTGCTCTGGGCAAAACTACATTCAGTGATTTGCTTACAACATCGTGGGGTAGAATTGTGCTTACAGGGGTTATTATATGCCTGCTCGGAATTTATATTTGTGGCAGAGCGGGCATGTTAAAGGAAAATGAATTGCCTGAAGAAGAAAAGAAAAAATCAGTTGCCGAATTTAATCTGGTGAAAGGATTGATTGTTGCGATTTTCTCCGGCATCATGAGTGCTTGTTTTAATTTCGGAATAGAAGCGGGAAAGCCAATGGCAGAATCCGCTGTGGCAGCCGGTTTCAACCCATTGTACCAAAACAATGTTACGTATGTTGTGTTGTTGTGGGGTGGCCTTGCCACCAATTTTATCTGGTGCATGATACTCAATACACGCAACAAAACATTCGGTGATTACACAAATGCATCAACATCACTAACCAAAAATTATTTGTTCTCTGCACTCGCAGGTACAACATGGTTCCTGCAATTCTTTTTCTATGGAATGGGCGAAAGTAAACTCGGCAATGGCGCAAGCAGTTGGATATTGCACATGGCGTTCATTATCCTGGTAGCAAATATGTGGGGCATATTACTGAAAGAATGGAAAGGTGTAAGCAAAAAAACAAAAGCAACATTTACAATCGGAATAATCACAATTATACTTTCTGTATTGTTCGTTGGAATAGGTAATTCAATGAAGTAAAAATCGTCTGAATTTGGGCTTGTGAGATCAACAAGAAAACCTACAAGGTTTTCAAAACCCTATAGGTTTATTATATTAATTATGATACCAACAGTAGCAACTCCGATTGAGCATCGTTGCGTCGCAATCCGTTCATCAGTTATGCTACTATTGAACGCCAATGTTGCAACAAGCGCATAAATTGAAACGTGTGCTATTATAAAAAATAGGGTGTTGCCGGGTATGAATCGATAAAAGTACCACTGTTCTTTACTACAGTAGTACAAATGTTTAATCGAAGCTCCATCCGAAAACAGCTGTCCCGCAAAAGCGGGAGGCTGTATTCGTTTTCGGATCGCCTTTTTGGGTTCTTTTTTGGCGAAGCAAAAAGAATGAATAAAGCTAATACACAATAAAAAATATTTAGAAGTATAAATATGGAAAAAAAAGAATTTAAACACGTTTCGTATCTGTGGGATGATGAAGTTGCATCCAAACTAAAAGGAGATGAAGTTGCATTATTAGTATATCGTTCCAATTTATTAGGAGCAGACCTTCGCTTAACAAATTATGGTGGGGGAAATACATCATGCAAAATCTTTGCAAACGATCCCATCACTAATAAAGAAGTAGAAGTGATGTATGTAAAAGGCAGTGGTGGAGATTTGGGAACAATGAAGCGAAACGGTCTTGCTGCATTGTATGTAGAACGATTGCGAAATCTCAAAAATATTTATCGCGGTATTGAGCATGAGGATGAAATGGTAGAACTTTTCAATCATTGCATTTACGATCTCAGTTCAAAAGCGCCATCGATCGATACGCCGTTGCATGGCTTTCTTCCATTCAAACATATCGATCATTTACATCCGGATGCAGCCATTGCCATTGCAGCAGCAAAAGATGGGAAAAAAATTACTCGGGAATTATTTAATGGAACAATTGGCTGGGTGGAATGGCAACGACCGGGATTCGATCTTGGATTGAAGTTGAAAAAATGTTTGGATGATAATCCCGGGATCCGTGGTATCATGCTTGGCTCGCATGGATTATTCACATGGGGGGATACCGCGTATGAAAGTTATATCAACACTTTAGAAGTAATTGAAAAATGCGCAGAATATCTCGAAAGTAATTATGGGAAAAAGCGTGCGGTATTCGGTGGCGAAAAAATAAAATCACTTCCCAAAGAACAACGATTGCAAAAAGCTGCAACGTTGATGCCTATCCTAAGAGGTTTCTGCTCCAACAGCGACTTGCAAACTCCCCATTCAGGGGCACGGGGGACGATCGGCCATTTCACCGATGATGATCGTGTTCTCGAATTCATCGACTCCAACGATCTTGATAGATTAGCCCCGATGGGAACGAGCTGCCCGGATCATTTTTTGCGAACTAAAATTTCGCCATTGGTTTTAAATCTTTATGGTGATGAAGATGTAACTAATGCAGAAGCCATCAAACAAAAAATATCTCCGTTGTTTGATACATATAGAAAAATGTATGCAGATTATTATAACGGTTGTAAACATCCGAATAGCCCTGCTATGCGTGATGCAAACCCTGTTGTGGTTTTGTATCCGGGCGTTGGTATGTTCACCTTTGCAAAAGATAAACAAACAGCAAGAGTGGCGAGTGAATTTTATATCAACGCGATTAATGTAATGAAAGGAGCTGAGGCAATTTCTGAATACACTTCCTTACCCAGGCAGGAAGCCTTCAATATTGAGTATTGGCTGCTGGAAGAAGCAAAATTGCAACGCATGCCAAAACCAAAATCGTTGAGTGGGAGAGTGGCATTGATCACCGGGAGTGCAGGTGGCATCGGAAAAGCAATCGCAAAAAAATTTGCAGAAGAAGGAGCATGTGTTGTTGTCAATGATATCAACGAAGAAAGATTGAAAGGCGCCGATGCGGAATTTAAAAAACAATTTGGTAAAGATGCATCCGCTTCTGTGCTGCTTGATGTAACAAATATTGATTCCATTCAAAAGGCATTCGCAGGGGCTTCATTGGCTTTTGGTGGTGTTGATATTATTGTGAACAATGCAGGCATCAGTATTTCAAAATCTATTGCAGAACATTCCATTGAAGAATGGGATAAATTGTATGATATTTTAGTGAAAGGGCAATTTGTTGTTTCGAAAGCAGCGATAGAAATTATGCGCAAACAAAATTTCGGCGGCGATATCATCAACATTGTTTCAAAAAATTCTATTGTTGCAGGTCCGAACAACACAGGTTACGGTTCCGCAAAAGCGGCGCAGGCGCATCTTTCAAGATTGCTTGCTGCTGAATTAGGTGCAGACAAGATCCGTGTTAACTCTGTGAACCCGGATGCAGTAATTGCCGACAGCAATATCTGGGCCGGCGGTTGGGCAGAAGGCCGTGCAAAAGCGTACGGAATTAAAGTGGAAGAATTGCCAGCATATTATGCAAAACGTACATTGCTTAATGAAACAATTTTACCGGAAGATATTGCCAATGCCTGTTATGTTTTTGTAAGTGGTTTGTTGAATAAATCAACAGGCAATGTATTAAATGTTGATGGCGGGGTTGCTGCTGCTTTTTTGCGATAAAATATATAAGTATGGCCCGTGTTGCATTTACTATGAAAGTTTTTAGAGGATGGGAGGCTGAATATAAAAGGCGTCACGATGAAATCTGGGATGAACTGAAAGGTTTGTTAGCAGAATCTGGCGTTCGGGATTATTCCATCTTTCTCGATGAAGCAACGAATATTTTATTCGCTTATCTTGTTATTGATGATGCTATGAAATTAGATGAATTGCCAAATGAACCAATCATGCAAAAATGGTGGGCTTATATGAAAGACATTATGGAAACGAATGAAGATAATTCTCCCAAAACAATTTCATTAAAAGAAGTTTTTTATTTGCCATAAAAGAATTGCGATGCAAATTGAAAAAAATAAAATAGAGGAACATAATCAATCGTTGCTTAAAGATCATCAACGTAAATTTGAATTCATCAGCTCGCAGATAAGTGATGTAGAAAATATATTAAAAAAATTAAGTGATTTTCAAATTGCTATCCCTTCCTGGGCGCTTGGTTCGGGTGGCACGCGTTTCGGTCGTTTTAGTATTGGTGGTGAGCCACGAAACCTTGAAGAAAAAATTGAAGACATTGGTTTGCTGCATGCATTAAACAAATCAAGCGGAGCAATTTCGTTACATATTCCATGGGACATCCCCGAAAACGTTTCACACATTAAATCTCTCGCAGCACACCACGGGATCAGGTTTGATGCAATGAATTCAAACACATTCCAGGATCAGCCTGGACAAAAATATTCCTACAAATTCGGGTCATTGCAAAATGTAAATCCCGCTATCCGCAAACAGGCGATCGATCATAATATCGATGTAATAAAATATGGGGTATCATTAGGTTCAAAATCTCTTACGGTTTGGCTTTCCGATGGCTCCTGTTTTCCCGGGCAATTAAATTTCAGAAAAGCATTTCAAAATACACTGGAAGGATTAAAAGAAATCTATGCAGCGTTGCCTGCCGACTGGAAAATATTCGTTGAATACAAAGCATATGAACCGAATTTTTATTCAACAACAGTTGGCGATTGGGGGCAATCGTTCTTATATGCTTCAAAGCTTGGTGAAAAAGCATTTACATTGGTTGATCTTGGACATCATTTACCCAATGCCAATATTGAACAGATCGTTTCATTGTTGCTGATGGAAAAAAAATTAGGAGGTTTTCATTTCAATGATTCAAAATATGGCGACGATGACCTTACGGTTGGAAGTATCAAGCCATATCAGTTATTTTTAATTTTTAATGAACTGGTGGAAGGTATGGATGCAAGAGGGATGAACCATGCAACTGACCTTGGCTGGATGATTGATGCGAGCCACAATGTGAAAGATCCGTTGGAAGATTTATTGCAATCTGTGGAAGCGATCAAAATTTCGTATGCACAATCATTATTGATCGATAGGAAAAAATTAAACGAAGCGCAAAACAATAATGATGTAGCAGCTGCACAGGAGATTCTGCAAAATGCTTTTCGCACAGATGTGCGACCGTTGGTACGCGAAGCAAGATTGCGTAGCAACGGGGCACTCGATCCGATCGCCATTTATAGAAATGAAAAAGTGCGGGAATATTTAATTGAACAACGTGGAATAAAAACTATAGCAACAGGATTATAATATTAAGTTGTAAGTGGTAAGCGATAAGTTGTAACTAATGAGTAAACAAAATGCGATAGCGGTTTTTGATATTGGTAAGACAAATAAAAAGCTGCTTGTTTTTAATGAAGAATATAAAGTCATTTTTGAATGTTCACTTCAATTTGATGAAATAAAGGATGAAGATGAATTCCCTTGCGAAGATGTTGTTGCTCTTACAGAATGGATTAAGAATTCTGTAAACGATGTGTTGACTTTGCAGGATGTAGAAATTAGAGCGATCAATTTTTCTGCGTATGGCGCAAGCTTTGTGCATGTTGATGAAAAAGGAAATCCTGTTGCGCCATTATATAATTATCTGAAACCATTTCCGGAAAAATTGAAGGGACAATTTTATGCAGAATATGGAGGTGAAATAAATTTTTCAAAGACTACGGCTTCACCGGTTCTTGGCAATCTTAATTCGGGATTGCAATTGTATCGTTTAAAATATGAGCAGCCGGATCTTTTCAATAAAATACATCATTCGCTTCACCTTCCACAGTATCTAAGCAGTATTCTCACAAAAAAATATTATTCTGATATTACAAGCATCGGTTGCCACACTGCATTGTGGGATTTCACACAAAGAAAATACCACCAATGGGTTCATAAGGAAAATATCATTGACAAGTTTGCTGATATATCTTCCTGTAATCATTCGGAAAAATTTTATTGGAAAAATAAGAGCCTGCAAATCGGGATAGGCATGCACGATAGTTCTGCAGCATTAGTCCCTTATTTACTTAGTTTCAAAGAGCCTTTTGTTTTATTATCAACCGGCACATGGAATATCAGCCTTAACCCATTTAATGATGAACCCTTGACAACAGATGAACTAAAACATGATTGTCTTTGTTATATTACACACGAAAATAAACCTGTGAAAGCATCCCGTTTATTTGCCGGGCATGAATATGAATTGCAGGTGAAGCGTATTGCAGAACATTTTAATCAGGAGAATGAAAAATATTCTTCTCTAAATCTTAATGATTACCTTGTTGAACAAATTCAAAGAAATGATTCTTACGGGCTGGAAACTTTTTCTCAAAGAAACCTTGCCGATTTTGCTGATGATGAACACGCATACTATCAACTTATCAGTGATTCGATAAATGCGCAGATATTCTCCACTGGTTTGATCCTTAGTAAAGAAGTAAATACAATTTTTGTTGACGGAGGTTTTAGCAAGAACACAATTTTCATGCATTATTTAACAAAAGCTTTTCCGGGGCAAAAAATATTTGCTGCTTCGGTTGCGCAGGCATCAGCTTTAGGTGCAGCAATGGTTATTCATGATAAATGGAATGAAAAAAATATTCCGGGAAATGTCATCCATCTCAAAAATTATTCCGCCTGATTAGTTATTTTTATCCCGCCCACAATTTCTTCTTCGAATTTTCAAATACGGTTGTATGAAGCGCTTCTTGCTATATTTCCTGCTTTTCATTTTTTTTATTGGTGATATAAATGCACAAAAAGCAGTAACTCTTTTTTCTCCGAATAAACAAATCGGTTTTGTATTTAAAACAGAACGAGGACAATTATTTTATGATGTTGTTTTTAAAAATAAGAAGATTATTGATCATTCATCATTAAGCCTGGAATTCGAAAACGGATCTTTTGGGAGTGGTATCAATATAGGTAAGCCCGTATTTCGTGACACTGTTGAAGATTATGAATTAATTATCGGCAAAGCAAAAAATGTAAGTAGCCATTACCGTGAGGTTATTATTCCGCTGAAAGAAAAAAATGGATTAGCACGGATTATTAATTTGGTTGCCCGTGCTTTTGATGATGGTGTGGCATTTCGTTATGAATTTCCTGCTCAATCCAACTGGCAATCTTATACTTTGTTAAATGAGAACACAACATTTCATTTTGCAGGCGACCCGTTAGTACGTGCCTTATGTCTTCCATCATATACGTCATCACATGAAGGTTATTACACAACAATCTCTTTTAGTAAAATAAAGAACGATACACTAATGGATATGCCTGCCTTATTTGAATTGCCTGGAAATATTTTTACAGCAATTACTGAAGCGGAGTTGGTGGATTATGCCGGTATGTACCTTGCAAAAAAGAATGGAATATTAACGAGCACCTTGTCGCCACTTCCTAAACAAACCACTATAAAGGTAAAAGCTGTTTTGCCGCATCAGACACCATGGCGTGTATTGCTGATCAGCGACCGCGTTGGTGCATTGATTGAAAGTAATATCATCACTACATTAAATAAACCTTGTGCGATACAGGATGTTGCCTGGATAAAACCCGGCAAAACAACATTTCCCTGGTGGAATGGCAATGTTGTTCCTGATACATTAAATGCGCCGGGAAATAATTTCGTAACACAGCGATACTACATTGATTTTTGCGCTCGCAATCATATTCAATATCACTCTGTGGTTGAATATGGATTACATCAATGGTATATGGATGATGGAGTGGGGTTTCAACCAGGCCCGCATTCGGATGTAACTACACCGGTACCGGGTTTGGATATGAAAGAAGTGTGTGATTATGCAAAAACAAAAGGAGTAGGAGTGCGGGTATGGGTGCATTTTTATGCGTTGTACCCGAAATTAGACAGCGCATTTGCATTATTTGAGAAATGGGGATTGAGTGGAATGATGGTAGATTTTATGGATCGTGATGACCAGCAAATGGTAAATATGCAAACAGAAATTTTGCAGAAAGCAGCGGCACATCATTTACATATACAATTTCATGGCGCATATAAGCCAACAGGTTTGAGCAGGACATACCCGAATGAATTTACCCGGGAAGGAACGTTGAATTATGAGGCTGATAAATGGACAGATGAAGGCCTTAGCCCCGACCATGATATTTATATGCCTTTCACAAGAATGCTTGCCGGCAGTACCGATTATCATTTGGGAGGTTTCAGGGCAGTGCCGCAAAATAAATTCAGGGCGCAGTATACGAGACCGTTAGTTTTGGGAACGCGTTGCCACATGCTCGCAATGTATGTGATCCTTGAAAATGCATTAGGAATGGTTTGTGACTATCCGGAAGCGTATGAAGGTCAACCTGGTTTTGAATTCATACAAAAAATCCCAACGACCTGGGATGAAACAAAAGTGGTTGATGCCAAAGTACAAGAGTATATTACAATTGCCCGTAAAAAAAATAATGAATGGTATGTTGGCAGCATTACCAATCATGAAAAAAGAATTATTACTATTCCATTGAATTTCCTAGATGATGGAAATTATACAGCAGAAATTTATACCGATGCTCCTGATGTGGAAATCAATCCTGATAACCTGAAAAAAGAAATTAGGCCTGTAACAAAAAAAGATATTCTTACTATAACACTCGCATCCGGAGGTGGGCAGGTATTACGGATCTTCAAATAGTCATTTCATTTATTCCTTTCAGCATTAAACCTAAAATCTCCGCTTTGGGTTTTTACTGATTTCCATTTCGGAAAAATATTTACCTGATACATAAAAAAATAATAAAAATTATTTTGTTGATTTCATGTTAAAATGCTTTTTACCAAGTAAATACACTTTATAATTTTCATATTAAAAAAAATATTATGTTTTAATTGTTTTAAATTTTATATTTTTATACAGATTTTAATAAATAATAATCACATTATTTATTTTATTAATTCAAAAACAAAATCTGCGTTAATGAGTAAGGCATCTATCAAATCATCAGCTCCCTTTATTATTTTGGCGGCAATTGCTATTGCATCAGTTTTTATTCCTTCATTGCCAAATTTCGATGACGGAAAATATAACGGAGCGGATACAGCGTGGATCATTGTAGCGACTGCGCTTGTATTTTTAATGACACCGGGACTAGCATTTTTTTATGGTGGGATGGTGAACCGGAAAAATGTTCTTTCTACCATGATGAAAAGTGTGGTGGCTGCCGGTGTGGTTGGCGTTTTGTGGATTGTTGTAGGTTACAGCCTCTGCTTTGGGGATTCAGTTGGAGGTTTTATAGGTAACCCATTTACGCATTTGTTTTATAAAGATGTTATATCAGGCAAACCCTGGAGCCTCGCTCCAACAATCCCAAAAGGTTTGTTCTCTATGTTCCAGTTGATGTTCGCCATCATTACACCGGGTCTTGTTGTAGGTGCGATTGCAGAACGTATGCGCTTTACGGCTTATGTGCTGTTTACAGTGCTCTTTAGTTTATTAGTATATGCACCACTGGCACACTGGAGCTGGCACCCGGATGGATTTTTATTCAAAATGGGAGCTCTGGATTTTGCCGGTGGCACGGTTGTTCATATTTCTGCAGGTTGTGCAGCATTGGCAGGGGCTTTGGTATTAAAACGCCGTAAGATTCATATTGAGCAAAAAGAAAATACACCTGCAAATATCCCATACATTCTTATTGGTACGGGTCTTCTTTGGTTTGGATGGTTTGGTTTTAATGCGGGTTCTGCATTAGGAGCGAATGTTCTCTCCGTGTCAGCGTTTTCAACAACAAATACGGCAGCAGCTGCTGCTGGTTTGTCGTGGATGTTTTTTGATGTATTAAGAGGAAAAAAACCTTCTGTAATTGGCTTTTGTGTTGGCGCAGTGGTAGGGCTTGTGGCAATTACACCGGCAGCAGGTTTTGTTGCAATACCACAAAGTATTTTCATTGGAGTTGCAGCAGCGGTGATTTCAAATCTTGCTGTACATATCAAATCCAAAACGGCATTGGATGATACTCTTGATGTTTTCCCTTGCCACGGAATTGGCGGTATGGTGGGAATGTTGATGACAGGGATCTTCGCAACTAAAGCGGTGAATGCAGGCGGTAATGACGGCTGGGCTTACGGCAATTTTTCATTCTTCTTTACTCAAGTGAAAGCAATGGCTTGTGCAGTAGGGTATAGTTTCATTGTGTCATTTGCCATTTTCAAATTCATCAATTTCATAGTGCCGCTGCGGGTTAGCCATAAAGAAGAGGAAGAAGGTTTGGATGCAAGCCAGCACAATGAAAAATATGTGCAGGGTACTTTGCTTGTTGCAACGATTGATGGATTAAAAGAACAAGAAATTGTTGAAGAGTAAAATTTAGTTATCATTCCGCTATGGATTGAATTAATAATACTTGTTTTTGTTTTTGGTTAATAAAAGAGAAGCATTCCTGCTTCTCTTTTTATATCAATAAAAAGGATTTGACGGAGATTTAGTACTGCTTCTATACACCTTTAAAAACATGGCATTGATATTTTTAAATAAAATTTCAATAAAGAAACAATACCTGTTTGCTGTTTCAGCCATCACAGCGGTAGCCGTCATCTGCTTTTTGTTTTCAGCTTACATTACACCGGAAGTTGTAGCATTTATGTTGCTTGTCGCACTTTCTGTGATTGCCATGTTTTTTGACATTTTTCCTGTATTATTATCTGCAGTACTCAGCGCCTTGCTATGGGATTTTTTCTTTCTTCACCCACGTTTCAATTTGCAGGTGGGGACTGTTGAAGACAGGATCATGTTGTCTATGTATTTTATTATTGCCATGCTCAATGCAGTGCTTACTTTCAAGATCCGGCGGATTGAAAAAGCCGCAAGGCGAAAAGAAGAGAAAATTCAAATTTTGAAATTGTATGATACTTTACTAAATTCACTTTCACACGAATTTCGTACACCTCTTGCTGCTATAATCGGTGCTACGGATAATCTGCTTGCAAAATCACATGAATTGTCGGATGAAGACCGGCAAAGCCTTATTTCCGAAATTTCGATTGCTTCCTTACGATTAAATCAACAAGTAGAAAACCTGCTGAATATGTCGCGGCTTGAATCCGGTTTTCTTCAGCTAAAAAAAGATTGGTGCAACCTGAATGAATTGGCAGGTGATGTATTGTTACGGATCCGGGACCAGTTAAGAGATCATATTGTGAGGAATAATGTTGAAGAAAGCCTGCCTTTATTCAGGTTGGATTATGGATTGATGGAACAGGTATTATATAATCTTGTTCATAACGGTATACGACATACGCCGAAGAATTCAGTGATAACAATAGATGCAAAATGTGATGGGGATCTTCTGTTAATAACTGTTGAAGATAACGGCAACGGATTTCCTGAACATGAGATCAGCAAAGTGTTTGAAAAATTTTACTATCCGGAAAATTCAGCGACTGCAGGAAGTGGCTTAGGTTTATCAATCGTGAAAGGGTTTGTAGAAGCGCACAATGGCTCAATTAAATTGATCAATACAGAAAAAGGAGGTGCACGGTTTACCATTGCTTTGCCAGTTGAAAAATTTTATTTTTCTCAAACTGACTATAACTATGCAGCAAATTTTATTAATTGATGATGAATCACAAATCAGGAAACTGCTTGAAGTTACACTCCGGTCAAATGGCTACAAGGTCATTCATGCAGAAAACGCGAACGACGGTTTAACTGCAGCAGCTGCATATTCCCCTGACCTCATTATGCTCGACCTCGGTTTACCTGATTCAGACGGGCAGTCATTACTGATAAAATTGCGCGAATGGTTTACAAAACCAATCGTTGTTCTTTCTGTTCAGCATGGCGAAAATGCAATCATACGGGCATTGGATAACGGCGCAAATGATTATATGGTAAAACCATTTCGTACAGGCGAATTGCTTGCACGCATCCGTTCTGCATTGAGAAATGCAAGCCTGGAAAAAAGTACCCCGGTTTTGGAATGCGCAGATTTAAAAATCGATCTTGCATCAAGAACGATCAAAAAAAATAATGAACTACTCAAACTAACTGCCACCCAATATTCGTTGCTGGCTTTGTTTGGAAAGAACGAAGGAAAAGTATTGACACACCAATATATTTTACGCGAAGTGTGGGGAGAATCTTACGTTGATCAGTTGCAATATCTCCGCGTTTTTGTTGCGCAATTAAGAAAGAAAATAGAAAAAGATGCAAACTACCCGGAATATATTATTACTGAATCCGGCATTGGATATCGCTTCATTGCAAAAGAAGCAGTGTAAAGATGAATGGTCAATGGTGAATTGTGCATTCGAGATAAAATGATTTTTCGAAGCCAATTATAGATTTCAAAAAATCATTTCATCATAGTTCAGAAAAATTATTTTATTCTCTCTTTCAAAAATACCAACGTGTTTTTGTAAGCATCTTCTTTAGCATCTTTATCAAACGAAGGGTTGCTTGGGTTAGCAAATGCATGGTCTGCATCGTAGCGTTTCACAATTAATTTTTTTCCTGCTTTACTCATATCGTTTACAAAATCATCTACAACTTTCGGATTGATCCATTGATCTTTATTTCCGAATATCCCCAACACATCTGCATGCAGCGCCTTTAATTTATTCAAATCTTTTTCCGGCATTCCATAATACATTACACAACCTGCGGCTTGTTTACCTGCAAGCAATGATGTTTGCAAACTCCAACCTCCTCCGAAACACCAGCCTATTGTATAGATTTTCGCATTTGGCCCGGCATAGGCAATTGCGCCCTTTATTATTGCCTGCGCCCTGTCGCTTGCAACAGCCTGCATATATTTTGCAGCATCTTCACGTGTTGCGGCTACTTTTTTATCATACAAATCAATAGCAATGACATTTACATGCCCGATATCTTTCCATAATTTTTCACTTTCCTGTTTGATATAATCATTTAACCCCCACCATTCGTGAACAACAAAAAGATAATTGTTTGTGGGAGTTGGTGATTTGATCTCCCAGCCATATCCTTCAGAACCATCAGTTGTTTTAAATGTGATGGTTTCCCCATTTTCACTTTGAAAAGTAAATGGCAAAGGAACAGGATGGCTCAAAATAAAATTTTTGTCTGATGCAAGCTGGGAAAACGATTCGGTGGCAGATGCTGCACAACAACTCATTTTCTGTTGTGCAAATAGAAATGTAAAGAAAAGGACGCTGATTAATAACAAGCCATATTTTTTCATATTGCAATTTTTTGGTTTGAAAATTACAGACAACTGATTGAAAATAAAGTTCACAGAAAACAAAAATGAATTTTCGATATTTTGGGAAATAACGATAAATTCATTTTATCCACATCAGAATTACTGATTTTTTCAATATTAAAATTTAGTGTAGGTTTGCATGACCTTCTGGGACTTCTTACTCTTATTAGTCTTTCCGCTGGTCATATCGGGTGGGGTTAATTTTCAAGAAAAGCTGAACAAAGATTTCGTGCGTTGAAGTAGTACTTCTTTTTGAGAAGTGAAGACGACGATGCTGGGATGTATTTTTTGTTTTGCACCACCGCTAAATTTTTAAAAGTAAATAAACTTATAAATTAATAAACCATATTATGGCTAAGTATATTTTTGTTACAGGTGGTGTTACTTCTTCATTGGGGAAAGGCATTATTGCTGCATCATTAGCAAAGCTGTTGCAGGCAAGGGGCCTTCGGGTAACGATCCAGAAATTTGATCCGTATATTAATGTTGATCCGGGAACATTGAACCCGTATGAACACGGTGAATGTTTTGTAACAGAGGATGGCGCTGAAACTGATCTCGATCTTGGCCATTACGAACGGTTCCTGAGCATCTATACTTCGCAGGCGAACAATGTTACTACAGGAAGAATTTATCAGACCGTAATTAATAAAGAACGCGAAGGGGCGTATTTGGGAAAAACAGTTCAGGTAATTCCGCATATTACCGATGAGATAAAAAGAAGAATGTTATTGCTCGGGCAAACAAACGAGTACGATATTATTATTACAGAAATTGGTGGAACTGTCGGTGACATCGAATCGTTGCCGTTTGTGGAAGCCGTACGCCAATTGCAATGGGAAATGCCTGAAGAAGATTGCGTAGTCGTGCATCTTACATTGATCCCATATCTCAAAGCGGCGAAAGAATTAAAAACAAAACCAACACAACATAGTGTAAAATTATTGAGCCAGGAAGGTGTTCATCCTGATGTTATTGTTTGCCGCACGGAAGAAGCATTATCTGCAGACATACGCCGCAAAATTGCATTGTTCTGTAATGTAAAACAGGAAGCCGTAATTGAAGCGGCAGATGCACCAACTATTTACGAAGTACCGCTGACAATGATGCGGGAAAAATTAGACCTGATCTGTTTGAAAAAATTAAACATCAAAGATTATCACGAACCTGAACTAATAAAATGGAAAGAATTCCTGGATAAATTAAAATACCCGAAAAGCAAGGTAACGATCGGGTTGATCGGAAAGTATATAGAATTACAAGACGCTTACAAATCAATCCTTGAATCATTTGTTCATGCAGGTGCAATGAACGAATGTAAAGTGCAGGTAGTAAATGTGCATAGTGAATTTATTACAGATGATAATGTTTCTGAAAAATTAGCAAATCTTGATGGCTTGCTGGTTGCTCCGGGTTTTGGCCATCGGGGTGTTGAAGGAAAAATAATTGCGGTAAAATATGCACGCCAGCATAACCTGCCTTTTTTTGGAATTTGCCTCGGTATGCAAATGGCGGTTATTGAATTTGCAAGAAATGTTTTGGGCCTGAAAAATGCACATTCAACAGAAATGAACCCGGAAACTCCGGATCCGGTTATTGATTTGATGGAAGAACAAAAACAAATCACTGCAAAAGGCGGAACGATGCGGCTTGGCGCTTATCCGTGCGTACTTCGCGAAGGTTCTTTGGCCAAAGAAATTTATGGAAAAGAGGAGATCAGTGAGCGTCATCGTCATCGCTGGGAATTTAATAACGCCTATTTAAATCAATTTGAGCAGGCTGGGATGATGGCAAGTGGTAAAAACCCGGAAAGTGGCTTGATTGAAATAATGGAATTACCAAATCATCCTTTCTTTATCGGTGTTCAATATCACCCTGAACTTAAGAGTACGGTGGAAAACCCACAACCAATCTTTGTACATTTTATCAAAGCAGCAAAAGAATTCGCCGAATCAAGAAATGCGGTGAAAAACCCATTATTGCAAAGCGAAATGATTTAAAGCAAGATTACAGTTGGCAGTTGACAGCCCTTATAAGGGTAATTTTCCTTTCATTTAACAAGATTGATCTGATGGCCTGACATCTGTCATCTGCCAACCGTCATCTATACATTATATTCATCAACTTACTGTTTCACCACTTCCCGCAAACCCCTATCTTTGCAGCCTCTCAAAATATACTTCAATGGGAATGGATCGTAATACAATAATAGGGTTTGTGCTGCTTGGAATTTTATTGTTTTTATATTTATTTATTTCTACAAAAAACAGCAACGAATTACAGCGTCAGAAAAAAGTGTATGAAGATTCAGTTGCATTGGTACAATTTCGCCAGGATTCTTTGTTAAAGATCCAGGAAGCACAAAAAGCAAAAGCTTTAGCCACTGCTGATACAACTGGTTTTAATAAAGCTGTCACAAACACGGAGCATGTTTCAGTTATTGAAAACGATTTGCTGAAAATTACGTTTACTAACAAAGGCGGGCAACCAAAAGAAGTTGTATTAAAGAAGTTTAACGGCTATGACAGCACACCAGTTAAATTAGTTAATCCTGCTTCCAGCAATTATTTTTCATATTCGATCAATACGTCAAACAACCAATCTGCGCAAATATCAGATCTGTATTTTGATGAAGGGGTTGTTACAAAAAATGCTGATGGAAGCCAGTCTGTAGATTTTCGGTTACCTGCTCCTTCTGGCGAATCGATAACACATCATTTTACTATTCATCCTGATTCATATTTGATCGATTGGGATATACAGGTTGGTAGCCCTGAAAAATTATTCACACAGAATAATTTCAATCTAACATGGCATGCTGTGTTAGACCGTATACAAAGCAATAAGCAATATGAAAAACAGCGTTCATTGAGCATCTGTTTTTCAGAGGATAATAATTTCGATTATATTTCCCAAAAACTGGAAAAAAGTTTTGACAAGCCTGTTCAATGGCTTTCCGTTTCACAACAGTTCTTCAATACCACATTGATCAATAAAAATAACTTTGCTTCAGGTGCTGTTAAATGGCAACGGGAGCCTTCTGATAGTTCAGATGTCCTTGCACGTGCTGATATTAATCTTCAGACTAAGATTCAACCATCTGCAAGTACAGATTTATCGCTCCAGATTTATTATGGCCCGAATGATTATTCCATCCTGAAAAAACAAGCTGCCGGAATGGATAAGATCATTGATCTTGGAAGAAATCTGTATTCTTTCGTCCGCCCGATAAATATCTGGATCATTATGCCGGTGTTTAATTTTTTCAAATCACTTATCGGTAGTTACGGAATAGTGATTTTGTTGCTCACTTTATTTATCCGTTTACTAACATCACCGTTAGTATACAGCAGTTATTTGAGTGGTGCAAAAATGAAAGCGCTTCGCCCGGAAATCGAAGAGATGAAAAAAAGAGTAGGGGGAGATCAACAGCAAGTTGGTGTTGAGCAGATGAAATTATTCCGGGAAGCCGGCGTAAATCCGCTCGGAGGCTGTATCCCGGCGCTGCTACAGATTCCGATATTCTTTGCATTATACAGTTTTTTCAATTCCAACATTGCCTTGCGGGGACAAAGTTTTTTATGGTCGAAAGACCTCTCTGTATTTGATTCCATTTTAAATTTTGGATTTAGCATTCCGGGTTACGGGAACCATGTGAGCCTTTTCGCACTGCTTGCAGTGGTAACAAGTTTCCTGATTTCTTTATATGGAATGAGTATGACGCCAGATCAAAGCAACCCGGCAATGAAGTATATGCCATACATTATGCCGGTAATGTTACTGTTATTCTTTAACAGTTTACCATCTGCATTAACCTGGTATTATACAGTTTCAAACGTTATTACACTCATTCTGCAATGGGTGATTCAAACTTATATTATCGATCACGAAAAAATCCTTGCCAAACTCCAGGAGAACAGGACCAAGCCCAAGGCAAAACCAAAATGGCAGGAACGTTTCGAGCAGATGCAGGAAGCGCAAAAAAAGGCACAACAGTTACAGAACAAAAAGAAGTAATTTTTCTGAAGAAATAGTTAAATATCTTTTGTAAAAGGGCTTGTCAGGCTAATAAATTGACAAGCCTTTCTTTTTTTACAAATCTTCTTAAACCGCAAAAGGAATAAGTAATCTAACTTTGTTGTAATAACACAATATGAAAAATACAATATTGCTTCATTCTTTTCTTTTAGCTATAATCAACTTTGTTGTAGTCGGTAATTTGTATGCACAGAAAAAAGTTTCCGAACTTACACTGGTTTACGATTATGTTGTTTCAAACAATGGGGCAGAAAAAACTTCCTCTAATAGCGATATGGCTACAAACACGATTTATATCAAGGGAAATATGAGCCGCTCGGAGATGAAAAACTCTTTGTATCAGTCAACAACAATTTATGATGCTAATTCAAACAGGGGAGTAATATTAAAAGAAGTGAGCGGACAAAAATTACTTATTCGTGTGTCCCCCGATAACTGGGACGAGATCAATAAACCTTATGACGATATAGAATTTAAAAATACCCCTGAAACAAAAACTATTGCCGGATATAAATGTATCAAGGCTATTGCAAAAACAAAAGACGGATATACATTTACTGTTTATTATACAACCGAATTGATCCCTGAAAGCAGGGGATTCAATGCAAAATTCAAAAACCTTAATGGGTTGCCATTGGAATATGAATTAGCTAATGGAAGTTTTTCGATCAGGTATACTATCGCGGGCATAAACCTGAATCCTGTTCCCGCATCAAAATTTGATATCCCTAAAACAGGTTACCGGGAAATGACCTATGAAGAAAGCAAAAAACTAAATACGAGAGGCTAAATCTTCCTGAATTATTTATGCATCTTAATTTTCAAATTCAACATTTGAAAATTTGAGTTAGAAGGAGTGATGTTAAATGTAGAATTATTGACCTTATATTTATAAGGCATAATAAAAACCGTATTTCCTTTTTGATAAGTAATAACAGTATTGAAAGAAAAAGTTCTATCTGTTTTTTCCTGGGTTACAAAATGGCTTCCCGAAAAAGGAACAAAGTTTTTTAATGTAAAACCATTTGTTGTTCTTACAGGAACAAAATTATTTTTGATAGGGGCATTTTTTTTCTTTCCACCACCTTTGCTGGCAAAAGCCAAGGCAACGGCAACGATTAGCAGAGAACTAAATAATCCCAAGCGAATCAATTTTTTCATCTGTATGTAAGTAGTGGTTCTCATTTCAATACGCAAATATAGTAAAAAAAATTGGGTATTTTTTAACCGTCCGTCACAAACTTTAGCCTTTCTTTAACGCGAAGGTCTGTAAATAGTTACAGCTCAGCGACAACTTATTTATTCACATTTGCCCAATTCCTGTTAATTAATACTGTTTTGCGTTAAAAATGGTTGCCATTCGCGGCAAAAAAGTTTGGAATCGTTATTTAATAGCCTAACTTACAATAACCTTTATATACATGAAAGAAAATCCATACCACCAGGAACAGGAAGAAATAAAAGAATTATTGAAGAGGTATCAAAACCTGCGAAACGGGCACAGTAATTCATTTTTAGAAGAAGAATCCTTCGAGAAAATTATCGACTATTTTGATGAAACAGAAGACATGCACCAGGCCGTAGAAGCTGCAGAATTGGCTATTGAGCAATATCCATATTCGTCTGTTCTTCTCATCAAAAAAGCGGACCTGATGATTGCGACACGCAAATACCATGATGCTTTGCAAGTGCTGGAACAAGCTGAATTATTGGATAGCGCCGATATTAATTTGTATATCCTCAAAACCGATGCATATTTAGCGCTTGACCAGCAGGAGAAAGCAGTCACACTGCTTGAAAATGCACTTCAGCATTTTGATGGGGATGAGCGCATCGAATTGCTTTTTGAACTTGCAGATGTATATGATGATTATGAGGAATTCGATAAAATTTTTGATTGCCTGAAATTGATCCTTGAGCAGGATCCGAACAACCAGGAAGCATTGTACAAAATTTGTTTCTGGACGGATTTCACCGGTAGAAATGAAGAATGCATCCGTTTACACCAGAAGATCATTGATGATTATCCCTATAACGAGTTGGCATGGTTCAACCTTGCTGCTGCTTACCAGGGTTTGAAATTGTACGAGAAATCCATCGATGCATACAAATATGCAATTGCTATTGACGAAAAGTTTGATTATGCCTATCGCAATATGGGCGATGCATATATTCGGTTAAGGAAATTTAAAGATGCGATCGAGGCACTCGAAAAAGTGATTGAATTATCGCGACCGGAAGATGTGATTTATGAAGCTATCGGCCACTGCTACGATAAATTAAATAATTATGCGCAGGCAAGATTTTATTATCGTAAGGCATCGCATTTAAATACAGAAGACAGCAAATTGTATTATAAAATTGCGTGCACTTATCTGAATGAGGGGCAGTGGAACCAGGCGGTAAAACAACTGGAATCTGCATTAAATATTCATCCCGATCAGCCCGAATACAATTTGGCGATGGGCGAGTGCAGGATGCAGATGGGAAATTATAAGGATGCTATTCAGTATTTTTCTAATGTAGTGAGAATAAGGCCGAGAAATATTTCAAGCTGGAAAGCACTGATCAGGTGTCTGTATAATGCAGGTTATTATGACGAAGCGCTTGAACAGGTGAAGGCAGCAATCCATGTAACCGGTAATAAACCCATATTTACTTTTTATCTCAGTGCAGTATATCTCGCATTGGGCAAACCAAAAGAAGGATTGCTTCAGTTGGAGAAAGCAATGTCCACGGCGCCAAAAATGCTGCGTAAAATGATCGAATTAAATCCTGCTATACTTCAATACCAGCCTGTGGTTGACCTGATTGCACGTTATAAAAAAAGCAGGTTGCTTTAAATCAATTTACAGATCATTTATCCTTGTAGTAAAAGAATTGATTAGTCTGTCTGCTTTGTAGACAATATTCTGTATTTAATTGTTCCCTATTTTTGCGCGTCAGCTTTTTAACTAAAAGAAATTTTATCAGGATGAATTTTAAACTTTCGCAAATCCCGCAACGCCTTCAAAAACCGAGAAAGAATGGAATTACAATGGTGATGGATAAAGGCCTGAGTATTGAAGAAGCCAAGAATTTTTTGAGTGTTTCTTACCCGCATGTAGATGTTGTTAAATTAGGTTTTGGTACTTCATTTGTTACCCCTAACCTGCGTGAAAAAATTGAAATATACCAATCATACAATCTTCCCGTTTATTTTGGTGGCACGCTGTTCGAGGCATTTTTGATAAGAAACCAGTTTGATGATTATATAGCAGTTTGTAAAGATTATGGTATCGGCTATATTGAAGTGAGTGACGGATCCATCACAATCCCTCATGCAGAAAAATGCGGGTACATTGAGAAGTTGACGAAACATGCAACGGTATTAAGCGAGGTGGGAAGTAAAGATGCTGCACATATTATTCCGCCTTATAAATGGATTGAACTGATGCGAGCTGAATTAAATGCAGGAGCATCTTACGTAATTGCTGAAGCACGCGAAGCCGGTAATGTTGGTATATATCGTGGAAGCGGCGAAGTGCGTGAAGGTTTGGTGCAGGAAATCCTCACACAAATCCCTGAAGAAAAAATCTTGTGGGAAGCTCCGCAAAAAGCACAGCAACTTTATTTTATTGAATTGATAGGTTGTAACGTAAACCTCGGCAATATTGCACCGAACGAAGTGATTGCATTGGAGGCGATGCGTATCGGTTTGCGTGGCGACACATTCAATTTGTTTCTTGATAAACAAAACCACAAATGAGAAAATTCGGGCTTATAGGGTATCCGTTGAGCCATTCATTTTCCCAAAAATATTTTACTGAAAAATTTGATCGGGAGAACATTCATGATTGTTCTTACCGGAATTTTTCTATCCCTTCAATTGAAGAATTATGGAGTGTTCTTAAAGCTGAACCCGAATTGGAAGGATTGAATGTTACTATTCCGTATAAAGAACAAGTCATTCCTTTTTTGAATTTTAGAAACGAGGTGGTTGAACAGATCCACGCATGTAACTGCATCAAAATTGTTGATGGAAAATTATTTGGATTCAACACAGATGTTGTAGGTTTTGAAACTTCATTGAAAAAGAAATTAAAACCTCAGCATAATAAGGCATTGATACTTGGAACGGGCGGCGCTTCAAAAGCGGTTGAATTTGTGATGAGAAAACTAGGAATAGATTATAAGCTTGTTTCGAGAAAACCCTCTTCAGGTAATATCCTTGCTTATGCAGATTTGAATGATGATATTACGCGGTCTCATACATTAATTGTTAATACCTCACCAGTTGGTATGTATCCTAACGTCGATGCCTATCCTGAAATTAATTATAATGCAATCTCTTCCTATCATTATCTTTTTGATTTGATATATAATCCTGCAAAAACTGCTTTCCTGGAAAAAGGCGGGGAGCGTGGTGCTGTTATTGAAAATGGATTGGAGATGCTCGTATTACAAGCCGAAGAAAGTTGGAGAATCTGGAACGAAAAGTAGTTGATAAGTTGACGTGTTGATTAGTTTCTGATTACGTTTCAACCAATCAACTTAGCTTTTGCGTCATCTGGTACTGCAGCGATTTTTTTCAGATCGTAATTATAGCAGATCATTCCCGTTTTTGCAATTGCGAGAAGAACATTTTTTTCTGATGTTTCTTTTTCAAGCTTATAAAAAATATCAAAACCTACTTTGGAAAATTCTCCTGTTGTAACGGAAGCTTTGATCTGGTCGCCATAAAATATTTCATGTCTAAATTCAATCCCTACATCGCTCATGATCAATCCTACACCGGAAAAATTTAATTCGGCATAGCCATAATGCTGAAGAAACTGCACTCTTGCTTCATGAATAATTGATAATACAATATCGTTCCCGACATGCCCGCCATAATTCAGGTCTGTAATACGCACAGGTATTTTTGTGGTGAATAGAAAGTTTTCCGGTAAATCAATCTTTATCCTTGCCATAATGAAATATTTGCCGCAAATTCACAGATTGATTTTGTTTTGAATCAATCTGTGAATCTGCGGCTATTTTAACTGTTTAAGAAACGCAATCATTTTGTCAACTGCTTTTTTCCGGTGACTGAAGGTATTTTTTTCTTCCATCGTCATTTCTGCAAAACTTTTTTCACTCCCTGATGGAACAAAAACAGGGTCATACCCAAATCCTTTATTGCCTTTACGTATTTGTAAAATTTCCCCCTCACAAATTCCTTCAAACAAATATTCTTTATCATCTAAAATGAGCGAAATAACCGTCCTGAACCTTGCATTTCGGTTATTGATTCCTGTTAGCTCCGATAATAATTTATTAATATTCTTTTCAAAAGATTTATCATCTCCTGCATAACGTGCACTCTTCACACCGGGCTCGCCGTTGAGAGCTTCCGTTTCCAGGCCAGTATCTTCACTGAAACAATTTGTTGCAGTAAGCTGGTGAATTGTTTTTGATTTGGCGGAAGCATTTTCTTCCAATGTATCATAAGGTTCGGGTATATCGATATCAATGCCTGCCTGTTTTAAGCTTATTACTTCAATAGTGTTTCCGATTGCAGATTGAATCTCATCTACCTTATGCTGGTTATTTGTTGCAAAAATAAGTTTGGTCATTTCTTACGATTATACTTCGAACAATTTACGCAGGCAAACCCACAATTTGCTTTTTAATAATTTCCCTGCTTCCGAATCCTGGTTTAATTCGTTCAATGAAGGTGCATACAAATAGGTGCAACCATCATATAGCTGTGGTTTGAATTGCGGAAAATTGATCGGAAGTTTTATTTCAGTAGGTATAATTCCAAAAAGTATAATGAAAGAGGGGGACAATTGTTTTTTTAACTCCCCAATGATTATTGGGTTGGTATTGTGGTTAACGATAGCGACATCTGCAATATTCATTTTACATGCTTCCAGAATTTTTGAAATAAAATTCAAATGAGGTTCCTGCAGAAATGCAACGCCAGGTTCATTCACAATCACAGTTGTTTTTTTATTGTTGCTGCCGAGAGATTTGTACGACACATTCTCTGTTGCTGCATGTTTTGTTATTTCTGTTTCTGCAATCAATGTATTTTTGAACAGATCAGAAATTATAAACCCCGGCAATTCAATTTTGTTAATGCTCATTACTTTTAGCTGTTATTTTTACCGTTAACCAAGATGGTAGTTTCAAATACTAACAATTGTTAGTATATTTGCGCTCACCTTTAAAAGACGTAAAATTCTTAGTTTCTTTATAAAGCAAAAATAATTTTTTATGATCGCTGCAATGGACATCCGTGTAACAAAAGTTAGCAAAAGCAAAATCAACGAAATCAATTTTGATAATCTCCCTTTCGGAAAATATTTTACCGACCACATGCTTGAAGTGGATTATGAAAATGGGGAATGGAAAACACCGGAAATCAAACCTTACCAGGCGCTTTCTCTGGAGCCTTCAATAGCTGCATTACATTATGGGCAAGCTATTTTTGAAGGGATCAAAGCATATAAAAATGTAAATGGCGAGGCTTTTATATTCAGGCCGGAAGATAATTTCCGCCGCTTTAATATTTCTGCGGATCGTATGCAAATGCCAGCTGTTCCGGAAGAGATTTTTATAGAAGGAATGAGGCGCCTGATTGAAATAGATAAGAACTGGATCCCTGCAAAAAAGGATTATTCATTATATATACGCCCGTTTATGTTTGCTACGGATAATGTGATCGGGGTGAAACCTTCGGATACATATAAGTTTATCATTTTACTTAGTCCTACTGGCCCGTATTATGCCACACCTATGAAAATCCACGTGGAAGAAAAATATACACGTGCCACTCCCGGTGGAGTGGGTTTTGCAAAAAATGCAGGCAACTATGGTGCAAGTTTGAAAGCTTTTGCTGATGCAAAAGCTGAAGGATATGACCAGGTATTATGGACTGATGCGTTTGAACATAAATGGCTGCAGGAAGTAGGGACGATGAATGTGTTCTTCATAATCGGCAATACTGTTATTACCCCATCGCTTGATGAGGGTACAATTCTTGAAGGGGTAACAAGAGATAGTGCTATAACTGTTTTAAAGGAAATGGGATTAAAGGTTGAAGAAAGAAAGATTAGTATTGACGAATTGATCGAGGCTTATAAAGCAGGTAGCTTTTTGGAAGTATTCGGAACAGGCACTGCAGCAACAATTTCTCCGATTAAAGAGCTTCGTTACCGCGATTTTCACATGTATTTTGATACTGCTACCTGGAAAATATCCCCGGCTTTGAAGAAAAATTTAACCGACATCCGGGAAGGAAACGTACCGGATAAATTCGGATGGATGGTAAAAGTATAATGAGGATCAACCTGGTAATTCCAGGTTCTTTAAAGCAGGTTATCAACAATTTTAAGAAATCCCGGTTTTTTATTTTGTTATTTTCTTAAGGCAAATTACCTTTGCCGTCCAAAAAATAAAATAGGTTTATAATGCCTACTATACAACAATTAGTTAGAAAAGGAAGAGAAATCATTAAGGCAAAGAGCAAATCCAGGGCTTTGGATGCTTGCCCGCAACGTCGGGGTGTTTGTACACGTGTATACACTACAACTCCCAAAAAGCCAAACTCTGCTTTGCGTAAAGTAGCTAAAGTAAGGCTTACCAATAAAGTTGAAGTTATTGCATACATTCCGGGCGAAGGGCATAACTTGCAGGAACACTCGATTGTGTTGATCCGCGGAGGACGTGTGAAAGATTTACCGGGTGTTCGTTACCACATCGTTCGTGGAAGCCTTGATACAGCGGGTGTTAAAGACCGTAAGAAAAGCCGTTCGAAATACGGCACAAAGAAAGAAAAAGCAGGTGCCAAACCAGCAGCTAAAAAATAATTTAACCAGAAATTCCATCAAACAATGAGGAAAACGCAGGCGAAAAAATTACCCCTTGCACCAGATGCCAAATTCAATGATATACTGGTAACCCGTTTTGTGAACAACATTATGTGGGAGGGTAAAAAGAATACAGCTTACAGCATTTTTTATAATGCACTTGAAAAAGTAGCTAAACAAACAGGTGAAAATGGTTATGATGTGTGGAAAAGAGCATTGAGTAATGTTACACCAGCTGTTGAAGTACGTAGCCGCCGTATCGGTGGTGCTACATTCCAGATACCTTCTGAAGTCCGTGCAGACAGGAAGATTTCCCTTAGTATGAAATGGTTGATCCGTTACAGCAGGGAAAGAAACGGAAGGAACATGGCAGAAAAATTAGCAAATGAGATTGTTTCTGCAAGCAAAGGTGAAGGTGGAGCTTTCAAAAAGAAAGAAGATACGCATCGTATGGCAGAAGCTAACAAAGCTTTCGCCCACTTTAAAGTATAATTTCAAAAAACCTTAATAAAGTAAACCTTGCGGATTTTCTGCAAGGTTTTTTATTTCCTGCACATCAATATTTAAGAAACACATCTTATTAACAAGGTGATTTTCATGAATAATTTTAGTACCTTTGCGCACCGAATTTAAAGAAGGAGTTATACCAATGCAACAGTTAGCATAAAAAGCCGCGGAAAACGTTATAGTATAGTGGAAAAGAACCGCGGTAAAACAAAGACTGACAAGACATTATAATTCAGCTAAAACTTTTTAATAAAACAAAATGGCAGACTTAAGATTTCAAAGAAACTTTGGTATCGCAGCTCATATTGATGCTGGTAAAACCACAACTACAGAACGTATTCTGTATTATACGGGTGTAAATCATAAAATTGGAGAAGTGCATGATGGCGCAGCGACCATGGATTGGATGGCCCAGGAGCAGGAGAGGGGCATCACCATCACTTCAGCAGCAACAACATGTTTCTGGAATTTCCCTACTACGCAGGGACAGAAAAATGCAAATACCAAGCAATATAAATTCAACATTATCGATACCCCGGGTCACGTGGATTTTACCGTTGAGGTAGAACGTTCATTGCGTGTACTCGATGGTTTATTGGCGTTGTTCTGCGCTGTGTCTGGTGTAGAACCTCAATCAGAAACTGTTTGGCGCCAGGCAAACCGTTATAAAGTTCCTCGCATCGGTTTCGTAAATAAAATGGACCGTGCAGGTGCAGATTTTTTGAATGTAGTGAAACAGGTGAAAGAAATGCTCGGGGCAAAAGCTGTACCGTTGCAGCTTCCTATCGGCGCTGAAGATGCTTTCAAAGGGGTTGTTGACCTGATTACAATGAAAGGAATTATCTGGGATGAAGACACAAAAGGAATGACCTATAAAGAAGTTCCTATCCCTGATGATATGAAAGAAGAAGTAGATGAGTGGAGGCAACATCTTATTGAAGCAGTTGCTGAATACGATGATAAATTGTTAGAGAAGTTTTTTGAAGACCCGAACAGCATTTCTGAAGATGAAATTCATGAAGCGATCAGAAAAGCAACAATTGATATTTCTATCATTCCGATGATGTGCGGTTCATCTTTCAAAAACAAAGGGGTTCAGACGGCACTGGATGCAATTGTTCGCTATTTACCAGGTCCGCTGGATATCGAAGCTGTGAAAGGAACAGATCCTCATACGGGAGAAGAACTTACCCGTAAGCCAGATGCGAAAGAACCTTTCTCTGCATTGGCATTCAAAATTATGACCGATCCGTTTGTTGGACGCCTTGCGTTCTTCAGAGCTTATAGCGGTCATTTGGATTCAGGTTCTTATGTTTTGAACACACGTACAGGAAAGAATGAGCGTATTTCACGGATCATGCAGATGCATGCTAACAAACAAAATCCGATCGATTTTATCGAAGCTGGCGATATTGGTGCGGCAGTTGGTTTTAAAGATATAAAAACAGGGGATACACTTTGTAATGAAGATCACCCGATTATTCTTGAAAGTATGACTTTCCCTGAACCGGTTATCTCTATTGCCGTAGAGCCCAAAACTCAGGCAGACGTAGATAAGATGGGAATGGCCATTGCAAAACTGGTAGAGGAAGATCCTACATTGCGTGTGAAAACTGATGAAGAAACAGGACAAACGATTTTGAGTGGAATGGGTGAGCTTCACCTTGAAATTATCGTGGATCGCATGAAACGTGAGTTTAAGGTTGAAATTAATCAGGGTGCTCCGCAGGTTGCTTATAAAGAAGCTTTCCATGCAACTATTGAACACAGGGAAGTTTTGAAAAAGCAAACGGGTGGACGTGGTAAATTTGCTGATATTGTATTCGAACTCGGGCCTGCAGATGAAGAATTTTTGAAAGAAGGGAAAGGGCATTATCAGTTTGTGAACGATATTTTCGGAGGATCAATCCCACGCGAATTTGTACCGGCAATCCAGAAAGGTTTTGAAAGTTCGATGAATTCCGGTGTACTTGCAAATTACCCGGTTGAAAATATGAAGGTCCGTGTATTTGACGGAAGCTTCCACGCAGTTGACTCTGATTCGATGTCTTTCGAACTTTGTGCTAAACAAGGTTTCCGTGAAGCAGCAAGAAAAGCAAAACCTGTTTTATTAGAACCGATCATGAAAGTGGAAGTTATCACACCGGATCAATATATGGGTGATGTTACAGGTGACCTTAACCGCCGTCGTGGAATCCTGGAAGGAATGGATACAAAAGCAAACGCACAGGTTATTAAAGCAAAAGTTCCGTTAAGTGAAATGTTTGGTTATGTAACACAGCTTCGTAGTTTATCTTCAGGCCGTGCAACATCCACAATGGAATTTTCACACTATTCTCCTGCGCCGAATAACATTGCTGAAGAAGTGATTGCAAAAGTGAAAGGTAAAGTGAATGCTTAATTAATAATTAGAATTAAACCTAATATAAGCCCTGTCAGGAATGGCAGGGCTTTTGTTTTCTATATTGTTTATCAGATGTTAACGGGGCAACAGAAAGGAATAACAATTAAACTTTCGCGTTAGTTAAACATCAAATTGAAAACTTAAATTTCATAATTATGAAAAAGCATTTCTTAAAAGTTCTGGCGCTCTTTGCCATTGTTTTTTCGATTTCACAAACTTCTTTTTCTCAGGTATCAATAGGCGTTAGTGTGCGCCCCCGTGTACCGGTTATAGTAAGGCCGGTGCCTCCAAGCCCTGCACATGTTTGGATTGATGAAGATTGGGCATGGCGTGGCGGGCGTTATGAATATGCCGGTGGACATTGGGCTGTACCCCCTCATCCGGGATGGATTTGGTTCCCCGGACGTTGGAGGCATTCACGTTGGGGCTGGCAATGGGTGCCTGGTCGTTGGAGACGCCGGTAATCTTTTTACTTTTTTAAATAATTAAACCTCGCTAAAGCGGGGTTTTTTGTTTATACGGCAGTAGCAATTCAGTATTTAGTTTTAATTTCCCACACCTAAAATTGTTTATATGGTTTTGTTAAGGAAAAAAATATTAGTTGTAATTCTGTTGGTTTGTATTACCGGAAAAAGTTTTTGTCAATTTGATAATGGGTTAAAATGGAATAAAGAAGGCAACTCTTATTATGAGTTACAAGCAGGCAATATTGTTCAGGTGCTATTGCCTTCAAAAACAGAACAAACCATTTTATCAAAAGATAAATTAATCCCTTCCGGTTATGCATCGCCGTTAGCAATACGCAGCTATTCGTTTTCGGGTGATTATAAAAAGATTCTCATCTACACAAACAGTAAAAAAGTGTGGCGATATGAAACAAGGGGCGATTACTGGATATACGACCTCGATAATAATTCACTAACCCAACTGGGGAAATCTTTGCCCGTATCTTCACTGATGTTTGCAAAATTTTCCCCTGATGGAAAAATGATCGCTTACGTAAGCGGGCATAATGTTTATTCAGAAGATATATCTTCTCACCAAATAAAACAATTGACAACAGACGGGACACGCAAACTGATCAACGGAACATTCGATTGGGTATACGAAGAAGAATTCAGTTGCCGCGACGGGTTCCGCTGGAGCCCCGACAGCAAAAAAATTGCATACTGGCAAATCGATGCAAAGGACACGAAAGATTATGACATGCTCAACACAACAGATTCAATTTATCCTAAAGTTATTCCTGTTGAATATCCTGTTGCAGGTGAAAAACCTTCCCTATACAAAATAGGTGTTGTAGATATTAATTCAGCAAAAACAAAATGGATGAATATTCCGGATGATGCAGTGTACGGGACTTATGTGCCACGCATGGAATGGGCAGATAATAATAATGAAATTATAATCCAGCATCTGAACCGCAGGCAGAATGAAAGTAATATCATGCTTTGTGATGTAAATTCCGGTTCATCCAAAATAATATACTCTGAAAAAGATCCTGCATGGATTGACATCCTTCCCGCATGGGATGAAGCGTATGAAATGGGTGGATGGGATTGGTTAAAAGATGGAAAAGAATTTTTATGGGCGAGTGATAAAGATGGCTGGCGCCATTTGTATCGCGTAGGCATTGATGGGAAAAAAGAAACATTGGTAACGATTGGAAATTTTGATGTAATGCAGATTGAACGTATAGACGAAAAAGGGAATTACGTTTATTATAAAGCATCACCCTCAAATGCCACGCAGGCATACCTCTATCGCTCAAAATTAGACGGTAAAGGAAAACCTGAATTATTATCTCCCGCAAACCAGATAGGTACTCATGAATATGATATTTCTCCAAACGCAAAATTTGCATTTCACACCTTCTCGAACTATTACACGCCATGGACCGGCGAATGGATCACGTTGCCTGATCATAATGTAATGGATGGAAAGCACAATGTATACACCGCTGTAACGAACGCAGATAAATCAAAATCAAATACAGAGTTTTTCAAGATTAAAACAGAAGATGGTGTGGAAATGGATGCGTGGATGGCAAAGCCTGATAATTTTGATTCAACAAAAAAATACCCCGTCGTTTTCTTTGTATATACAGAACCAGCAGGGCAGAATGTGAGGGATATTTATCATATTTCAAACAACCATCTTTACCAGGGCAATATGGCTAAAGACGGTTATATCTATATTTCTATTGATAACAGGGGAACCCCGGCACCAAAAGGCGCAGCATGGCGTAAATCTATTTACAGGAAAATCGGGCAAATAAATATCCGCGATCAGGCTATGGCTGCAAAAGAAATTTTAAAATGGCCATTTGTTGATAAGGACAGGATTGCTGTTTGGGGATGGAGTGGTGGCGGCTCTGCAACATTGAACCTGATGTTTCAATACCCGGATATTTATAAAACCGGAATTGCCATTGCAGCAGTTGGTAACATATTTACTTACGACAATATTTATCAGGAACGCTACATGGGAATACCACAGGAAACAAAACAGGATTATATTGACGGCTCTGCGATCACGTATGCTAAGAACCTGAAGGGAAACTTGCTGTATATTCATGGAACCGGGGATGATAATGTGCATTATTCCAATGCAGAAATGCTCATTAATGAACTGGTGAAATACAACAAGCAATTTCAATTGATGTCATATCCTAACAGGACACACAGTATTTCTGAAGGAGAAGGAACGAGGCTGCATCTCGCAACGTTATACACAAATTATTTGAGGGAACATTGTCCGCCTGGTGCGAGATAAAAAAGAATAAATTGAGTTATGAACTTTTTTGAAGGACAATAGTTGTCCCATTTTCCGGCGTTGATTGGATGGTTAGATCAGCGCCGGTTTCTTTTACACGTAGCTTCATATTTTCAATTCCATAATGTCCCTCTTTTTTCATTGTGTGATCAAACCCTTTTCCATTATCTGAAATGGAGAAATAATAATCTTTCTGCTCATCAGAAATAATTTTTAAAGTGATTTTATTGGCTGATGCATGTTTAACAGAATTATTGATCGCTTCCTGGCAAATACGATATGTATTGAGAGATTCTGTAGGTTGAAAGCGGTAATCTTTTTTTATGTCTTCTATAATTTCAACATCGATATCAGGAAAAAGAGTTAATTGTTGTTGAAGAAATGATTTCAACCGATCGGAAAGTTCTTCCAGTTTAATCGATTCTTTCTTAATAACCCATATTGTTTCCCTTAAATCGTTTACAATATTTTTTGAGGCTTCGCTAACTACTGACAACCTTTTTATTTCATCTTCCTTGCTAAGAGAATCTTTTGAATCAATTAACCAGTCAATATTTCCACTGATATAGGTTAATTGTGATCCAACGTTATCATGCAATTCCCTTGAAATCCTTTCACGTTGAACTGCAAGTTGATTCTCCATTTCCTTACGCCGTTTCCTGAGTTGGTGTATAAACAAAACGATAAGAACGATAATGCAAAATCCAATGATACCAAGCAGGATATTTTGTTCATTTTGTTTTTTTCTGATCTCCAATTCACGCTGTTCTTCGATGCTGCGCATTTTCTCATTAAAAGCAAGCGCTTGTTCTTTATTACGGTTGCTCTCATTAAATACAGAATCCTTCATTGCTAATTCTGCACGGGAAAAATAGTAAGCGCTGTCAGACTGGTGCAATTTGTCATATATCGTTCTTAAAAAACCGATAGCAGTAAGTCGTACATCGGAGTTGTGGTATGTATCTCCAAGCTTTAGTAAAGTAAATGCCCGGGTTTTTGCTTCTTCAATTTTTCCATTGCTGATAAGAAAAGGGATATAGTATTTGTCATTGGTCCATTTAAGCCCAATAGAACTGATAGAGTCTGCAAACCGGACGGCAGTTTTAAAGTAAAGTTCTGCAGAATCATTTTTTTTTAATTTAGCGTAAGCAGCTCCACTTAAAAATAATGAGGGCAAGCGGATCACAGGAGTTCTTAATTTCAAACCTTCTAGTTCGAGGTGTTGCAGAAAAGGTAATGCGGAATCAGGATTGTTGCTCAGGAGGTAATACCTGACCATATTTCGGTCAAATTGGGCTATCATAAAATCATATAGCGTATTTGATTTATCCGGTAAGTTGTCTTTTCCCTTCAGGTTATAATAAAAAGCTTCTTTCAGGTTATTAAGGATGATGTACACAAGTGAAATGTCGAAATACAACGAGCTTATCCTGCGGTTGTCTTTTACCTTTTCTGCCAATGGAATAGCTTTGAATAAATATTCAAGCGAAGTAGGATAATCGCCTTTTCTTGCCGTGTAAGAACCTGCCATATTATAACCGATCGCCAGTAAGGAATCATTGTTTAATTTATGCCCTAAGCGAACTAATTCCATACAAAGCGAAGTGTCGATGTTAAGGCCATTATTTACCTGGTATTCGAGTATCTTATTGATAATGTCAAACTTATTGACCGGTGAGGATGTTTCTGTAAGAACGGATTTAAGGCTGTCCGGATAGCGGGTTTGCGCAGGGCAGGTTCCTGCAATGATGATTAACAATACAAGTAAAGCCACTCGCATAGATAAATTTAAACAGCCTCCGGCAATATCACATCTTATATTTGGGATGTATGGCTTTTTTTTTAAAAGGTTTCCATTCAAGATTCACCACAGAAAACGGTTAATTTTGACAACATCCCTGTTTTGCTCAAATAAGGTAAAAAAAACCTTCTAAATCTTTTTCCGTTTAAAAGATAACCCATACCTTTGCATCCCCATTCGAAAAATGGGATTTGATTTATGTCTCAACGAATCCGGATAAAATTACAATCATACGATCACAATCTGGTAGATAAATCTGCCGAAAAGATCGTGAAAACAGTGCGTAGCACTGGCGCGGTGGTAACAGGCCCGATTCCTTTACCAACGAGAAAAAAAGTGTTCACCGTTTTGCGTTCACCACACGTAAACAAGAAAGCACGTGAACAGTTCCAGTTACACACGCACAAACGTTTACTGGATATCTACACTTCATCATCCAGAACAGTAGATGCTTTGTCAAAACTTGACTTACCTTCTGGTGTGGATGTTGAAATTAAAGCGTGACCCCAGTCCCCTAAAAGGATGTTAGGTCAAACAGTTCTTATAAATATCTATCTGCAAACTTTGCAATTCAATTTGTAAATAAAGCAGCGCTGGATTTTGAAATATTTATCGCTCCCAAGCTCCCCTTTAGGGATTGGGGGTACATATGAACAAGCCATTCTGGGTTTGTTTACTGCCGGTACTTCCTGTGGTTTTTGATTTAGTTCAACCACAACACGGAAAAGGTCGGCTGCAAACGAGGGATTGAAAATGCGTACCATACGCTGAAAGCTAAACGCCAATGCGTAAAGCGTTTGTCCTTACACCCAATGGCATAAAATGTAAATGAAATGAAAGGCATTATTGGAAAAAAAATTGGGATGACCAGCATCTTCAGTCCTGACGGCAAGCAAACCGCCTGCACGATCATTGAAGCAGGCCCATGTGTAGTTACACAGGTTAAAACAAAAGATTCTGACGGTTACAGTTCCCTTCAATTAGCATTTGGGGACAAGAAAGAAAAGCATACTACTGCTGCAGAAAAAAATCACTTCGCTAAATCAAGCACATCTCCAAAAAAATTTGTAAAAGAGTTCCGCGATTTCTCAATAGAAAAAAATTTAGGGGAAGCTATTACAGTTGACATCTTCGCTGAAGGCGAAAAAGTTGATGTGGTAGGTACATCAAAAGGAAAAGGTTTCCAGGGTGTCGTGAAACGTCACGGGTTCCATGGTGTTGGGCAACAATCACACGGCCAGCACGACCGTCAACGTGCCCCAGGTTCTTTGGGTAACTCTTCTGATGCTTCACGTGTAATGAAAGGCGTACGCATGGCAGGCCGTTTAGGAGCAGACAGAGTGAAGATCAAAAGCCTTAAAGTGGTAAAAATCTTCCCGGAAAAAAATTATATACTGATCAGCGGATCTATTCCGGGACACATCGGCTCAATTGTTTATATACAGAAATAATTTGATCATTAACTAGTCATCAAATTATCACATTATCAAATTAAACAAAATGCAAGTAGACGTTTTAAATATAAAAGGAAAGAAAACAGGAAGGTCTGTAGAGCTACCGGAAGAAATTTTTGGTATAGAACCTAATGACCATGTGATTTACCTCGCCGTGAAGCAATATCTCGCTTCACAGCGCCAGGGAACACACAAAGTAAAAACACGCCTCGAAGTAAAAGGTTCTTCCAAAAAATTGCACAAACAAAAAGGAACCGGCGGGTCAAGAAAAGGAAATATCCGCAACCCATTATACAGAGGCGGTGGTACGATCTTCGGGCCTAAGCCACGCGATTACGATTTCAAATTGAACCGTAAAGTAAAAGACCTTGCAAAAATGTCGGCTTTGGCACACAAGGCAAAAGGCAATGCAATTGTAGTGGTAGAAGATGTGAAACTGGAATCTCCGAAAACAAAAGAATTCGTTGAGATTTTAAAAAGCCTTGACATTGCTGGGAAAAAAGCATTGTTTGTTTTACCTGAATATAACGATAACGTATACCTGAGTTTGCGCAATGTGCCAACAGTTGAAGGCGCTTTGCTTGCTGATATCAATACGTACAATATCATAAACGCTGATGTACTTGTTCTTTCTGAAACTGCTGCCAAAGTATTTTCAGAAGAAACAAAAGAAGAAGTAAACGCATAATTGATCAAACTGAAAAATAGTAAGAGATGAAACTCGCTGAAGTTTTAGTAAAACCGATACTCACCGAAAAAGCAAATGCACAACAGGAAAAGCTGAGAAGATATGCTTTCAGGGTAAATCGTAAAGCTAACAAGCTCGAAATAAAAAAAGCAGTGGAAGGTTTTTACGGGGTAACTGTTGTTGATGTAAATACATCAGTTGTTCCTGCAAAACATAAATCACGTTTCACTAAAGCCGGTGTTGTAGAAGGCCGCAAGCCTGCTTACAAAAAAGCATTGGTTACAGTAGCAGAAGGCGAAACAATTGATCTGTATTCAAATATTTAATTCCAATTATTAAAGCCTGCGATGCTGATAAGTTCGCAATAAATGAATAGACATGGCACTGAAAAAATATAAACCGATTACCGCTGGTACACGCTGGAGAATTGGTAATGCTTATGCTGAGGTTACAGCCGATACACCGGAAAAAAGCCTCGTGGAAAAAGTGAAATCAACCGGTGGAAGGAATGCACAAGGTAGAAGGGCTATGCGCTACATTGGTGGCGGCCACAAAAAAATGTACCGTATTATCGATTTTAAAAGATCGAAGAAAAATATTGCAGCAACAGTTGTTTCTGTTGAATACGACCCTAACCGCACAGCATTCATTGCATTGTTGAATTATGCCGATGGAGAAAAAAGATATATCCTCGCTCCGCAGGGATTGCAGGTTGGTGCAAAAGTTTTGGCTGGTGATGATGTTGCCCCGGAAGTAGGAAATGCATTGCAGATGAAAAATATGCCGCTTGGTACAAATGTACACAACATCGAAATGCAACCAGGACAGGGTGGAAAATTGGTTCGTAGTGCAGGAACTTCTGCTCAGTTGACCAACAAAGAAGATAAATATGCCGTATTAAAAATGCCTTCTGGTGAATTAAGAAAAGTATTGATCAATTGTTATGCTACTGTAGGTGTTGTTTCTAACAGTGACCACAGTTTGCAGAGCATGGGTAAAGCTGGTCGCAACCGTTGGAGAGGTATCCGTCCAAGAAACCGTGGTGTTGCCATGAACCCTGTTGATCACCCGATGGGTGGTGGTGAAGGTAAAGCTTCAGGAGGCCAGCCTCGTTCAAGAAGCGGTCAATATTCAAGAGGATTGAAGACAAGGCAGAAAGGAAAAGGAAGCGATAAGCTGATCATCCAAAGAAAGAACGGTAAAAAAATAACTCAGTAATTATAAAATGCAGATGCGGAAATCGAAAGTGATTTTTCAAAAAGCATTTTCAGATTTTCAAATTAGCACATTATCAAATTAAGACTATGGGTCGTTCAATTAAAAAAGGTCCTTACGTAGATGCAAACCTGGAGAAAAAAGTGTTGGATATTAACGAAGGCAAATCCAAAAAAGGTGTTATCAAAACCTGGAGCCGCCGTTCAACCATCACTCCGGATTTTGTCGGGCACACACTTGCTGTACACAATGGCAATAAGTTCATCCCGGTTTATGTAACAGAATTCATGGTAGGCCACAAACTCGGTGAGTTTGCCCCTACACGTCAATTCAAAGGGCATTCAAGCAAAAAAATAGCATAACAAAGAAAGTCGGCAGTAATCGGTCTGCAGTTGTCGGAAAAACAACTGAGGACTGAAAACCGAAAACCGAAAACTGAATAAAATGGAAGCAGTAGCTAAATTGAGAAATTATCCGACATCACCACGCAAAATGCGTTTGCTGGCAGATGAGATCCGTGGTATGCAGGTTGAAAAAGCATTGGCATTGCTGGAGCATCATCCGCAACATTCATCTACACCACTCCACAAATTATTGTGGTCGGCAGTAAAGAACTGGGAACAGAAAAATGAAAGCAAAAGTGCGGCAGATGCAAGCCTCGTAGTGAAAACGATTTTTGTAGATGGCGGAAGGATTTTAAAACGTATGCGCCCGGCTCCGCAAGGACGTGGTTACCGCGTACGTAAACGTAGCAATCATGTAACGATCATTGTTGATTCAAAAAATTAATTGATAAAAATTATTAAAGCATAATATGGGTCAGAAAACAAATCCTATTGGTGCAAGGTTAGGTATCATCCGCGGTTGGGAATCCAACTGGTATGGCAGCAGAAAAGACTATGCTACAAAACTGATCGAAGACAATAAGATCAGGACTTACCTCAATGCACGTATCAATAAAGGTGGAATTGCGAAGATCGTTATTGAGCGTACGCTTAATAAACTGATTGTAACAATTCATACTTCCAAGCCTGGTATCATTATCGGTAAAGGTGGTGGAGAAGTTGACCGTATCAAAGAAGAATTGAAAAAGCTCACTGGTAAAGATGATGTTCAGATCAATATTCTCGAGATCCGTCGCCCGGAGCTCGATGCAAATATTGTTGCAGATACTATCGCACGCCAGATCGAGAACCGTATCAATTACAAACGTGCTATCAAAATGGCGATCGCTTCTGCATTACGTATGGGTGCTGAAGGCATCAAAGTAAAAGTAGCAGGCCGTTTGGGTGGTGCTGAAATCGCTCGTACCGAAGAAATAAAACAAGGCCGTACGCCATTGCACACACTGCGTATGGATATTGATTATGCAAACGTATTTGCATTGACTGTATATGGGAAGATCGGTATTAAAGTATGGATCTGTAAAGGTGAAGTATTAACGAAGAGAGACCTTAACCCGAATTTTGTTGGTGGCAAAGAAGGTGGACAAGGCAACGAAAGAAGAGGTGACAGAAGGGACGATCACGGGCACCGTGGAGATCATCGCGATCACAGAGGCGACAGGCGCGGTGGTGGTGAAAGAAGAGGTGGCGGAGAAAGAAGGGACAGGAGAAATTAGTTCAATTAGATAATTGGCTAATTAAACTAATTAGCTAATTAGTAAATCATCGAATTATCAAATTAAGATAAAATGTTACAACCGAAAAGATCGAAACATAGGAAAGCACAGAAAGGCCGCATTCGCGAAGTAGCAAAACGAGGCAGTTCAATTGCTTTTGGTTCCTATGGTTTGAAAGCACTCGAAGCAATTTGGTTAACCAATCGCCAGCTTGAAGCTGCACGTCAGGCATTGACGCGCCACATGAAGCGTGAAGGGAATGTTTGGATCCGTGTATTTCCTGATAAGCCAATTACCAAAAAACCACTTGAAGTGAGAATGGGTAAAGGTAAAGGTAACCCTGAGTATTGGGCTGCTGTAGTGGAGCCAGGCCGTATTTTATTTGAAGCAGATGGAGTTCCTGAACAAGTAGCAAAAGAAGCGCTTCACCTAGCGGCGCAGAAGTTACCGATCAAAACAAAATTTATTGTACGTCGCGATGCAGTTGCTATCGTAAGTGCTAAATAAGAGAATAAAAAATTAATACAATGTCAAAGAAAGTTGATTTTGTAAAAGGCCTGAAAGATTTTTCTGAGAGCGACCTGAAAGCACGTATCCAGGAAGATGAATTGCGTTTGAAGAAACTGGAATTTGCACATGCGATTTCTCCATTGGAGAATCCGATGAGCATCCGTTCTTTACGTAAAGACCTTGCAAGGTTGAAAACAGAATTGAATAAAAAGAAAGCAAAAGCATAATGTGAAAATGGCTCAATTGCTTAATTGAGGAATTTTCAAATTTTCAAATTAAATACAATGGCTGAAAGAAATTTGCGAAAAACAAGAATCGGGGTTGTAAGCAGCAACAAGATGGATAAAACAATCACAGTTGCTGTGGAAAGAAAAGTAAAGCACCCGATCTATGGAAAGTTCGTTAAGAAAACGACCAAGTTCCATGCACATGACGAGAAGAACGAATGTACGGTTGGAGACATTGTGAAGATCATGGAAAGCCGCCCTCTTAGCAAAACAAAACGCTGGAGATTGGTAGAAGTAGTAGAAAAAGCGAAATAAGAAAGCAAGCTGCGTGCTTTTAGCCTTGAGCTATGAGACGTAGAAAAAAATAAATAGAATTTATAATTGCTCATAGCTCGAAGCTCGAAGCTCACAGCTATAAGTTCAAAGCTTAAAAAAATGATTCAGCAGGAAACCAGGTTAAATGTAGCGGACAACAGCGGTGCTAAAGAAGTGCTTTGTATCCGTGTGCTCGGAAACAGTGGCCAGGATTATGCAAAAATTGGCGACAAGATCGTAGTGACAGTTAAAGATGCTTTGCCTTCAGGTGGTATTAAAAAAGGCACTGTTACAAAAGCGGTAATTGTACGTACAAAAAATAAGTTACGCCGCAAGGATGGTTCATATATCCGATTTGATGATAATGCTGTGGTGTTGTTGAACCAGTCTGATGAACCTCGTGGCACACGTATTTTCGGGCCGGTGGCAAGGGAGTTGCGTGACAAAGGGTATATGAAGATTATTTCCCTTGCGCCTGAAGTATTATAGAATTTCTAAAGCGCTGAGTAGAATGGCGGCAGTATAAGAGTGCGACGCAACGATGTTGAGGAAAGAACAAATGCTGGTATAAAAAAATAAAAAATCTCTTAACGGGATAAAGCATAAAAAATGAGCAACAGATTTAAACCCAAGTTTAACATTAAAAAAGGCGACAGTGTAGTCATCATCGCAGGTGATGACAAAGACCCGAAGAAGCCAAGAAAAGTGCTGGAAGTATTTCCGGATAAATCAAAAGTATTGGTGGAAGGAGTGAACATTGTTACGAAACATACCAAACCTTCTGCACAAAACACAAAGGGTGGTATCGTGAAAATCGAAGCTCCGGTACATATCTCCAATGTAATGTTGTGGGATGCGAAAGAAGGTGCCGGTTCTAAGGTTAAACGCACAAGGGAAAACGGAAAATTAATTCGTGTTTCAAAAAAATCAGGGGAGGTTATTAAATAATGAGCACAGCAAAATATACTCCGAGATTAGCGGAAAAATACAAGAAAGAAGTAGTTCCGGCTTTGGTAAAAAAGTTCGGTTACGAAACAGTTATGCAAGCACCTAAATTGGAAAAAATCTGTTTGAACCGTGGTGTGAATGGTGCAGTTGCTGATAAGAAAATGGTTGACATTGCAGTGGATGAACTGACAATGATCACTGGTCAAAAAGCAATTGCAACAATGTCGAAGAAAGATATTTCCAACTTCAAGTTGCGTAAAAATATCCCGATCGGCGCTCGTGTAACTTTGCGCGGAGAAAAAATGTTCGAGTTTCTCGACCGTCTTGTTTCTGCAGCATTGCCCCGTGTACGTGACTTCAAAGGTGTGAATGAAAAATCATTTGATGGCCGTGGTAATTACACATTGGGCATCACTGAGCAGATCATTTTCCCCGAGGTCGATATCGACAAAGTGAACAAGATAACGGGTATGGATATCACATTTGTTACAACAGCAAATACAAACGAAGAGGCATACGAATTGTTGAAAGAATTAGGAATGCCTTTCCGCAACGCTAAAAAAGATTAAAATATAAATTATAAATAATGGCAAAAGAATCTGTAAAAGCCAGGCAAAAAAAGAGAGAAGCGTTAGCTGCAAAATATGCTGAAAAACGTGCTGCATTGAAAGCTGCAGGCGATTATAAAGCATTAGACCTGCTTCCTCGCAACGCATCTCCCGTGCGTTTGAAAAATCGTTGCCAGTTAACCGGAAGGCCCAGAGGTTATATGAGATATTTTGGAGTATCGAGGGTAATGTTCCGCGACATGGCATTGCAGGGAAAAATACCAGGTGTTAAAAAAGCAAGCTGGTAAAACCGTCGTCGGACGACAGATGTCAGTCGACAGATAATTTTGAAAATCATTTAACTGAATAAACAATGGTTACTGATCCAATAGCAGATTTTCTGACAAGAGTGCGTAATGCGCAGATGGCGAACCATCGTATCGTGGAGATACCCGCTTCGAATTTAAAAAAGCGCATCACTGAAATTTTGTATGACAAAGGGTATATCCTGAAATACAAATTTGAAGATGATAACAAACAAGGCGTTATCAAGATCGCGTTGAAATATGATCCGCAGACAAAAGAGCCTGCTATCAAAAGCCTGGAAAGAGTGAGCCGCCCGGGTTTGAGGCAATATGCGAGCCCTGCTGAATTCACCCGCGTGAAGAATGGTTTGGGGGTTGCCATCATTTCTACATCAAAAGGCGTGATGACAGATAAAGAAGCGAAAGCACAGAATGTAGGTGGCGAAGTTCTTTGTTACATATACTAATATGCTAATGAGATAATTTGATGATGTGATAATGGCATCAAATTATTAAAACAGCGGAAGATAATTTAAGCCTTCTATACGGTGGCTGAACACTTCCAGGATCATTATCGAATTAGTGAATTATTAAATTATCAAATTAAGATTATGTCTCGTATAGGAAAAAAACCGGTAGCTGTTCCAGGTGGAGTAAGTGTTACAGTGAATGCTGAAAACATTCTTACTATTAAAGGGCCAAAAGGAGAATTGAAGCAAACACTTGATCGTGATATCAAAGTAGAAGTGAAAGAAGGCAACATTGAATTTGTTCGCCCTACTGATCAGATTCGCCATCGTGCATTGCATGGTTTGTACCGTGCATTAGCTTCAAATATGGTTAAAGGAGTTACTGAAGGATATAAAACACAACTTGAATTGATCGGCGTAGGTTTTAAAGCATCTAATCAAGGCAATTTACTTGATCTTGCTTTAGGATATTCTCACAATATCATATTTGAAGTTCCTAAAGAACTGAAAGTGGCAACTGCGCAGGAAAAAGGGGAAAATCCAAAGATTACTTTGGAAGGAATCGACAAACAATTGATCGGACAGGTTGCTGCAAAAATTCGTGGTTTGCGTAAACCTGAACCATACAAAGGAAAAGGTGTACGCTACGTTGGAGAAGTTGTTCGTAAGAAAGCAGGTAAAGCTGCCGGTAAATAATTTGAGTAATTAAAATCCTGGCAGTATCAGGATTGTAAAATAAAAGAGATGGACACAAAATTGATTAAGAAACAAAAGATCAGGTACCGCATCCGTAAAAAAATTGCTGGTTCTTCACAAAAACCAAGGTTGTCTGTATTCAGAAGCAATGCTGATATCTATGTTCAGTTGATAGATGATGCGAACGGAAAAACATTGGCTTCGGCTTCTTCACGTGATAAAGATATCCTTGCTCAAAAAGTTACTAAAACTGAAAAGAGCAAATTAGTTGGTGCTGCAATTGCACGTAAAGCAACTGAATTGGGAATCAAAGATTGCGTATTTGATCGTGGTGGCAATTTGTATCACGGACGTGTGAAAGCTGTTGCTGAAGGTGCGAGAGAAGGAGGATTACAATTTTAGATTTAAGAATTACGACCTGCGATTTCATCAATTGTGATCGTGATTACTGAATCAAAAAATAAAATATTTCAAAATTTACGATTAGATAGTTGAGATGAAATTTTAAATCTCATCATCGTAAATCTAAAATTGCAAATAGCATTATGTCAAAAGTAAATTTAAACAAGGTAAAAGCAGGCGATCTTGAACTAAAAGAAAAAGTTGTTGCTATTAACCGCGTGGTAAAAACAACGAAAGGCGGACGTGCTTTCAGCTTTTCTGCATTAGTTGTTGTAGGAAACGAAAATGGTGTTGTTGGACATGGTTTGGGTAAAGCAAAAGAAGTTCAGGAAGCAATTACCAAAGGAATTGAAGATGCAAAGAAAAACCTCATTAAAGTTCCGGTAATGCATGGAACAATCCCTCACGACCAGTTAGCTAAAGAAGGCGCTGCGAAAGTATTGATCAAACCTGCTGCCCATGGTACTGGTGTGATCGCTGGAGGAAGCATGCGTGCTGTATTGGAAAGTGCAGGTGTTACAGATGTGTTGGCAAAATCATTAGGTTCTGCAAACCCGCATAATGTGGTAAAAGCAACCTTCAAAGCGCTTGCATTGCTGCGTGAGCCGATCCATGTTTCAAGAACACGCCACATTTCTTTAAAGAAAGTTTTCAACGGATAATTTTTCGGTAGTCGGTCAACAGTTGGCAGCCGGCAGTTTTTAATATTTGAGTTATGAAAAAGATTAAAGTTACATTGATAAAAAGCGGTATCGATAGGCCTGAGCGTCAAAAATTAACTTTGAAAGCTCTTGGTTTAAATAAATTGCATTCTTCAAAAGAAGTAGAAGCAACTCCGCAAATATTAGGTATGATCCGTAAAGTAGATCACCTGGTGAAAGTAGAGCAGTTAGCAAATTAAACAATTGCTCAATTCCTCAATTGAGTATTGAGCAACTTTCAAATTGTCACATTAACAAGCGAGGGGAGATTCCCCGTTGAGTAAAAATCAAAAAAATGAAATTACACACTATCCAGCCTGCAAAAGGTTCCACACACAGAGAAAAACGTTTAGGCCGTGGTGAAGCTTCCGGAAAAGGCGGAACTTCTACAAAAGGTAATAAGGGGCATCAAAGCCGTTCTGGTTTTAAAAACAGGATTGCACACGAAGGTGGACAGATGCCGATCCAGAGAAGGATCCCAAAACGTGGTTTCAAAAACCCACATCGCGTTTCTTACAAAGTTTTCAATCTTGGGCAGATCGACCAGCTGATCGAGAAATACAGTATCAAGGAATTCTCACCTGAAAATTTATATATCAACGGGCTTATCAGTCAGACAGATCTTGTGAAAGTCCTCGGGAACGGTGAGATCAAGAACAAGGTAAGTTTCAAAGTAAATGCAGTAAGCGAAAAAGCAAAAACAGCCATTGAAGAAGTGGGCGGCACTGTAGAAATCCTGAAGTGATTTTTTGCGTAACTTGCGTGGCACAATAAGTAGTGCTTTTTTTTGTTTGGAATTATTAAATAAAAATTTCAACGTTCGTGAAGAAACTTTTTCAAACACTCAGAAATATATGGAGCATCGAAGAATTGAAGAGCAAGATCCTTGTTACTCTTCTTTTGATGTTCGTTTTTCGTTTATGCACATTTATCGTATTGCCCGGTGTTGACCCTCACAAACTAAGCAGCCTTGCCGGTGCAAAAAGCGGTGCTCTTGGTTTGATCGATGCCTTCTCCGGTGGTGCATTTCTACAGGCCTCTATCGTTGCTTTAGGGATCATGCCTTACATTTCTGCTTCTATCTTTATGCAGTTGGTCACGATCCTCGTTCCACAAATGCAGAAGGTTCAAAAAGAAGGTGAAAGCGGGAGGAAGAAGATCAACCAATGGACAAGGTATCTTACAGTAATCGTTACGTTCGTTCAGGCGTATGCTTATGTAACGTATTTGCGTACAATGGCGAAAGATGCAATCCTCGATTCATATGCACCATATTTATGGATCACTACCCCAATTGTGCTTACTGCAGGAACATTATTCGTAATGTGGTTGGGTGAAAAGATAACTGACAAAGGTTTAGGAAATGGAACTTCTTTGATCATCATGATTGGGATTTTGGCACGGCTGCCGAATGCAATCCGCCAGGAATTCCTTGCAAAAATGACAATCGGAAGTGGGGGGATATTAATCTTTATTATTGAGATCGCTATACTTATTGCAATCATTCTTGGATTGATCGTATTAATTCAGGGGGTGCGAAAGGTTCCGGTCAATTATGCAAAACAAATTGTTGGCAACCGCCAGTTTGGAGGCGCACGCCAGTTCCTTCCATTAAAAGTGAATAGCGCCGGTGTAATGCCAATCATCTTTGCACAAGCGATCATGTTCCTTCCTACATTGATTTCTTATACAAGTTTCGAAAACAAGGAAGGTATATCGAGAATTTTTTCTGATCCGAAAGATTTTCTGCACATGATCATTTATGCAGTAATCGTTGTGGCATTTACCTTTTTGTACACAGCGCTTATCTTCAATCCTAAACAAATTGCAGATGACCTCAAACGTAATAATGGATTTATACCGGGCGTAAAGCCGGGGCAGCCAACAGTTGATTTCATAGGGGCTGTAATGGATAAGATCACATTACCCGGTGCAGTTTTATTGGCTGTAATTGGTATACTTCCGGGATTTGCACAACGCCTTGGCGTAACTCAGGGGTTTGCTTCATTCTTTGGAGGTACATCCCTGCTGATCATGGTTGGGGTAATTTTAGATACCTTGCAGCAGGTTGAGACGCAGTTGTTGATGCGGCAATATGATGGTTTGATGAAAAGCGGAAGGATACAGGGCCGTCAATCTGTTACCAGTCCAACTATTTAATACAATAATTGTTTAATTATAGATACAAAACCTGTTAGGCTGAACGCTTAACAGGTTTTATTCATAATACGGGTTGTAAATGATGATTTTTGAGCTATAGGATCAGTCAGGATATAAATCAAACGAACGCGATCTTACTCACGATTCACCATTGATAATTCACCATTGATAATTCACCACATGATCCATTATAAAACTCCGGCGGAAGTAGAATTGATGCGCCAAAGCGCATTGCTTGTAAGTAAAACGCTTACCGAGGTTGCAAAAATTTTAAAGCCGGGAATTACAACATTATCGCTTGACGAATTTATCGGTGCTTATATCCGTGATAACAAGGCTGTGCCGTCATTTTTAAACTATCGCGGCTATCCATATAATTCCTGCATTTCTGTAAATGATGTGGTGGTTCATGGTTTCCCTACTAAAAATGAATTGAAAGAAGGAGACATAGTTTCCATTGATGTTGGGGTATTCAAGAATGGTTACCATGGAGATCACGCATATACATTTGCGTTAGGAAATATCCCGGAAGAAATCATTCAGCTGATCAGGGTCACCAAGGAATCGTTATACAAAGGAATTGAAAAAGCAGTTGCAGGAAACCGTGTTGGGGACATTTCTTTTGCCATCCAGGAACATACAGAAAAAAAATACGGTTATGGTGTGGTGCGTGAATTAGTAGGGCATGGACTTGGCAAGAGCATGCATGAAGAACCCCAGGTGCCTAATTACGGAAGGCGCGGAAGCGGCGCTAAAATGAAAGAAGGTTTAGTGCTTGCCATCGAGCCAATGATTAACCTTGGCGTGAAAGATGTGTACACAGAAGATGATGGCTGGACCATACGCACAAAAGACCACAAGCCTTCTGTGCATTTTGAGCACGATGTGCATGTGCAAAAAAATGCACCGGATATTCTCTCCGATTACAGCATCATCGAAGCTGCAGAAAAAGCTAATGCGAATTTGTTTTCAGAGTATAATGCCATTGCGATTCACCAGAAATAATAAATGAACTAACTGAAGCACCTCTGAATTCTAATTCTCATTAATTCAAGTTAACTTTCAGTATGAAAAAATCATCTGCTGCATTCACATTATTTTTTTTCATTTTTTCTTACACATTCGCACAATCCCCCGAAATCTTAAAGATCCGGGCTTTCCGGGAACAAAACGAAAATGCAATCATTAACGAGTTTGTTTCATTGTTATCTATTCCAAATATTGCAAATGACTCTTTGAATATAAAAAAGAATGCTGCTTTCATAATGGATGCAATGAACAAGCGTGGCATTCAAAATGTACAACTACTTTCTCCAACTACTCTATCTAAGCCACCGGTAGTTTACGGCGAAGCAAATATTCCGCAAGCAACGCATACCATTATTTTTTATGCGCATTACGACGGGCAACCTGTAAACTCTTTGCAATGGACAAAACCACTTGAACCTTTCAAGCCACAATTATTAAACGGGTCGCTTGAAAAAAATGCTTCTGTAATTCCGTTTCCGACTTCCGGAGGCTATAACAATGAATGGCGGATCTACGGACGTGGCGCTTCTGATGATAAGGCAGGAGTTATGTCGATTTTAAATGCATACGATGCAATTATAAAATCCGGTTTGAAATTGCATTATAATATTAAATTCTTTTTTGAAGGGGAGGAAGAAGCCGGTTCATCACATCTTTCTGAAATATTGGAGAAATATAAATCACTTCTTCAATCGGATGTATGGATAATTTGCGACGGGCCTGTTCATCAATCAGGAAAAAAACAAATTGTATTTGGTGTACGTGGCGATTGCCATCTCGATCTTACCATATACGCATCTAAACGGCCGTTGCATAGCGGGCATTATGGAAACTGGGCGCCAAATCCTGCTATGATGCTTGCAAAATTATTAGCATCAATGAAAGATGAAGAAGGAAAAATAACAATTAAAGATTTTTATGCAGATGTTATTCCGTTTACCGATGCCGAAAAAAAGGCGCTGGCAGAAGTGCCTTCTGTTGATGAGCAGATGAAAAAAGAATTAGGTATTGCTTCAACAGAAATGCCCGGAAAATCATTGGTAGAAGCGATCAATCTTCCTTCACTGAATATTAATGGCATGTCAAGTGGAAATGTTGGTAAACAGGCAAGCAATGTGATCCCGACAACAGCAACTGCTGTGCTCGATCTGCGGTTGGTATTGGGAAATGACTGGCGCAAACAGCAACAAAAAATAATTACACATATCCGTGACCAGGGTTATTATGTTGTTGATCATGAACCGACGGACGAAGAGAGAAGTGCGCATGCAAAAATCATTAAAATTATTGCAGACGATGGCGGCTATAATGCGCAACGCACTTCTATGGAATTGCCAATCGCAAAAAATATTATTGCTGCCGTTCAAAAAACAACAGGCGATAAAATTATTTTAGTGCCTTCGCTCGGTGGAAGCCTGCCGCTGTTTTTGTTTGAAAAATATTTGAATGCGAAAACAATCATAGTCCCCATCGCAAACCATGATAACAACCAACATGCAGAAAATGAAAATATACGCCTGCAAAATCTCTGCAATGGTATTGAAACAATGGCTTCTATCATGCTGATGCAACCTGAATAATATGCCCAAAACATTAATTGTGATCGGTGGTGGCGCTGCAGGCTTTTTCTGTGCGGTTAATGCCGCACGGATGAATGAGGATTTGAAAGTAATCATTCTCGAAAAATCTTCCAAACTGTTAAGTAAGGTGAAAGTGAGCGGTGGCGGGCGTTGCAACGTAACGCATGCTTGTTTTGATATTAATGAAATGATGAAGAAATATCCACGCGGACAACATTTTGTACGGAAAGTATTTCATCATTTTTTTACAACAAATACTATTGCATGGTATGAAGAAAGAGGTGTGCATCTTAAGGAAGAAGAAGATGGAAGAATGTTTCCCGTAACAGACTCATCACAAACAATTATTGATTGCCTGATTCGTGAAGCGAATAAATATAAAGTTGAGATTTTATTAAACAGGCAAGTTAATAAAATCGAAAAACTGAATAATACTTTTCAACTGACTGTTACCAACCGCCAACTGTTTACTGCGGACTTTCTCTGCATCGCAACCGGTGGTTATCCAAAATCAGGAATGTTTGAGTGGTTGAGATCCACCGGGCATTCTATTGATGATCCCGTCCCATCTTTATTCACATTTAATTTGCCGGATAACCCCATCACACAATTGATGGGAGTTTCCGTTAGCGATGCGAATATTAAGATCAATAACTCAAAACTGTCGGAAAGCGGCCCGTTATTGATCACACATTGGGGCTTGAGCGGGCCTGCTGTTCTGCGTTTATCTGCATGGGGAGCGAGGGAATTGGCGAATAAAGAATATCAATTTTCAGTTTCAATAAACTGGCTTCCGGGATTTAATGAGCAATCATTGCGTGAAAAATTTCATGAGTATAGAATAGAAAATGCAGCACAACGGATTTCGGGGAGAAATCAATTTGGATTGCCACAACGTTTATGGGAATACCTGAACTACCAGTCAGGTATAACCGAAAATATGAATTGGGCAGATTTACCGGCGAAAACTCAAAATACACTTGTTCAGAATTTAACAGCACAGCGATTTTCTGTAAGAGGTAAAACTACATTTAAAGAAGAATTTGTAACCGCCGGCGGGATTAAATTATCTGAAATAGACGCGAATACAATGGAAAGTAAAATTATTCCGGGATTGTTTTTTGCAGGTGAAGTAATGGATGTTGACGGGATTACCGGAGGTTTTAATTTTCAATACGCATGGACAAGCGGATATATCGCCGCAGAAAATATTTCTAAAAGATAGCCACAGATTCACAGATTGATTGTTGAAAAAATAATAAGTCCGGCAAATTTTATGAAAATAATCTGTGAATCTGTGGCTAGCTATCCCTCACAATCTGCAATCGCTTTATCTATATTTTTTAATCCTTTTTCAAACGCCTCTGTTCTTTCCCATCCAAAGCCTAAGCGGAAACTTCGTTTGCTTTGTTCAAACCAATGCCCCGGCCCAATATAAGTTTTGTAAACCTCCAATAAAACGGAATAGAATTTTTCTATATCTATCTTAATTTCTTTTTTAAAACGTGGAAAACAAACTACTCCGCCGGTTGGCTCGACCCATTCAAGATGAGGGTGATTACTAATCCAGTTTTTTAAAATAGTAAAGCAGGTTCTTATTTCTTTTTGTATAGCAGTAGTATACTTTTCTTTTTTGATGAGATATTGATAACAGATTTCTTCATCAACAATAGAATTGCAAATATGAATCTGTTCTTTTGCTGCAAGAAAAAGATGTTGTAATGATTTCTCTTGCGTGATGATCCAACCCAAACGTATCCCCGGTATTCCATAAGCTTTTGAAACAGATGAAATGCTGATTACATTTTTGCTCAACGTTGCTGCAAGTGGAGGTGGAGTTTGAAATGATATGTCGCGATAGGTTTCATCAACGAGCAAATAACAACTATTTTCTTCTGCGAGCTTTACTAGTGCATGAAGCTGGTTTTCGCCAGGTGTTGTACCTGTGGGGTTGTGCGGTGTTGTAATGCTGATAAGTTTTGTATTCGCTTTTATTGCTGCCTTTATTTTATCAACATTCAATTCATATCTTTCTTCAAAATACAAATCAATAAAACTTATTTCACAACCGATAGCTCGTGGCGTTTCAATATTCGTTGCATAATTCGGGCGAATAACAATCAAATGGTCTTCTTTTTTTAATAAAGATGAATTGATAATAAATAAAGCACCTGCAGCGCCAACAGTCAGTAACACATCATCCGCAGAAATATTTTTGTGATCGTATGCAATCAATTCTCGTAATGCAGGTTTGCCAATATGGTCACCATACGCTATTACCAGGTCGTTAAGATTTATATTAATGTCTTTGAATAAAACATCCCGTACAGAACTTTCTGCGAGGTTGCACTCAATAGAATCATATCCTAAACTTTCAGGCGATTCTATTTCTATCGGCATCCGTTTGTATTGCATAATTATTTTTAAAAATTATGAAAGCTATAAAAGTTAAAATGCTTTCTTCAATACTAAAACAAAATAGTAAAAGAAGAAAGCATTTACCGGGTAGTTCTAAACTATCCCTGGATTATTTCAATGATGCAATTAACTTTTCATTTAACGCAACATAATCATCATTCTTTGCTGTTTTTGCGAGGTCAATTCCTTTTTGAGCTGTGGCAATTGCGTCTTGTTTTTTGCCAAGTTTTGCCTGGCACCTTGCTTTTTGATACACAATGAAATACGCATCCGGATTAGCTTCCAGCGCTTTGTTAAACCATTCCAGAGCTTTATTGAGATCTTTTCCATTATCTAAGTAATACATTGCTGCACTGAAATATGGTTTGTTGTCTTTATTGATCGCATCATTTATCTGCGACATGATCTTTGAATCAATGTCTGTTTTTATTGGCAGCGCTACAGCTGTTCTGTCCCAAACCAATTCAAGGTTGCAACTTGTACTGGTTACATCATTAAACAGGATTGAAAATGTTTCTACTGCAAAAGGAAGATGTTCTACTTGGGCAGTTACCCGCACTACATCCTGGTCTTGTTTATATGCTGAAGGATTTGTTACATCAAGTTGTTTGGTAATGATGAATGTCCATTCATGTTCGCCGGGGATCGTGAGCAATCCGTATTTGCCTGCAGCAATTTTTGTTCCGCCGATTGTTACATCATCACCGAATGTTAAAGTAGTGGCAGAGTTGGCTCCGGTGCGCCATACTTTTCCAAAAGGAACAAGGTCGCCGAATATATTGCGCCCTTTTATTCCGGGGCGGGAATATGATAACTCGATTGACGACAATCCGAAATCCTGCCGCACAAATTGTGGCGGTGATGGAGCCGGTGTTTTTAATTGCTGTGATGATGCTTGTAAAAAAAGAACTGCTGAAAGCGTTAGCAGGCAAAGCAATTTTTTCATAATCATTTTTTTTGGATGATAAAATTATGCAATGATACTGCAATTAATCAAGATAGCTGAAACATGCTTAGAAATTAATGGTTAATTTAATCCTTGCTTTTTTGCCTTCCAATAATTTCCATTTCGGGCCATCTTTTATCAGGTGTATTACTTCTTTGTCGTGTGAAGGAGAAAGTGAATTGATGATATGGAATGAAGAGATTTTGCCGGCGCTATCAATTAAAAATGAAAATATTTCTTCGCCACTGATTGTTGAATCTGTATTAATAATTTTTTTATTCTGGTCGATATATTTTTTAAAATTATCCCAGCCGGTTAATGGCATTGCTTTTTGTGGAAGTGAATCCATTGAAAGGGCATCTTCCATTTCATCATCATTATTGCTCAAATCTCTTTTCTTAGCTGCACCATAACCTGTGACAACTACTTCATTCAATGATGCTGTTGACTGTTGCAGAGTGATGGTATTTTCTGTACTTGCATTATTATTTAATGTTGCTGATGCAGGTTGGTAGCCGATTGAGTTTACAGTAACATCAACGGTTGCATTATTACTGTTGTTATTTAATTTAAAGAAGCCGTTGTTGTCGGTAACTGTTGCATTTTTTTTATTCTTTATAAAAACGCTTGCGCCTATCACCGGTTGATTATTGGCATCGACTACTTTCCCTGTTAAAAAATTGGTATTAGCAACTCTTGCCTTGTTAGCAGAAATTTGTGCACCCGCAACTTTTCCGGCTAATGCTTTATCTAAATCGGCAGATGCTAATGGTGCACTTCGGATACTGTCAAAATGAAATCCCGGCTTGATGTTTTTAGCAAGGCCAACATCATCTTTTTTATATCCTGTGATTTCTTTTTTCCGGACCGCGGGTTCTGTTTGTGATACTACCAGGCTTGACTTTTTTTCTTTTTGGGTCGATGTTTTCGATACTGCTATATCTTTCGGTGAATTATTTGTTTCCGTGATAGCTCGCCGTGAAGAATCCGGCCTACTTGATTCTGTAGAATCGGTTTGTACGTTATTTTTATTTTGAACAAGCGAATCCAATTCTTTTCTCACTTGTTGGGATAGTGCAATATTTAGTCTGCTCTTTGATGAATTCAGGATATAGTTTACCGTTAGTACACCGATTCCTAACAGCACAATCACTGCTGCTGCAACACGCCATCCTGTAAAAAATACCAGTAACGATTTCTTTTTTCCGGATATCCTTTCCTGCAATTGCTGGTGAAGTTCATGGATATCCGCATTTGTAGCTGCTGTTGATTGGCGGGTAGAAAGATTTTCAAACCCCTCAATGGCATCAGCCAGAAATGGATCGTCTATCGCCGCTTTTTCAATGGCATGCATTTCCTGTGCAGATAATTTCCCTTCCAGGTATTTCTGAATATCTGCAGAGGTATAATTGATATGTTTTCCGTTCTCACTCATTTCCTGCGTTGAGCGTTTTTTGTTCCATGCAAATTTTTAAATTTCTCCTTCCGTTTTGAATCTGGCTGCGCACTTTGTTCCATTCCATACCGGTGAGCTCCGTAATTTCTTTATAACATTTGTTTTCAAGATAAAACAATGTTACGGTTGTTCGTTGCTCATCATTCAATGTTTGCATGCAATCCTGTAATCGCTCCAGGTGCTCTTCTTTTTCCATCACACCATTCAGATGCACATCTTCCGTTAATTGCATACGCTCCGTATCAAACTCCAGCACATGTTTATTTTTTACTGAGCGCAACTGCATCAGGCAATGATTTTTAGCCAGTGTATACAGCCAGCCTTTAAAATTATCTACTTCATGTTTTTGCAATTTTGGTACCAGCTCTTCAAAAACAGCCATCACAGCATCTTTGGCAGTTTCGGGCTCTTTTAAATATTTCACACAAACCCCATAAACCAATTCCATGTAGCGTTGGTATAATTCGCCAAGCACTGTAAGGTTGCCGGATTTTTTATACAGCAATACCAATTCGTGGTCGCTTATATTTTTGGGTGATATGTTTTTGATGAAAGACAAAAATCTGTTGCCGGGTTAATAATTATTAGAGTTGCTAAAATCGCTTCAATTCGTCCGATTCGTGTTCCCAAATTAAAATATTTTTTCTGCTTTATGTAATTCTGCGAGTTGTTGCATCCGTTAAAAAAATACTATTATGAAACAATCTATATTAAGCTGGCTGATGCTTTCCTTCCCTTTATTTGCATTTCGCCCGGCTCAGGACATACTGATTTCCGGCAAGATAATAGACGCTGCAAACGGAACGCCTGTTGCAGGCGCAACAATTACCATTAAAGGAACAAAAAAAAGTACAATCAGTTTGGCGGATGGTAGTTTTTCGATAAAGATTCCCAATGAAAAAACTGTTTTGGAAGTTTCGGCTGTTGGATACGAAAAACATCAGCTAAAAGTAAAAATCACTAATGCTCCATTGGTTGTAAGATTGAGAGCATTGGTAAATAAACTGGAAGAAGTAGTAGTCACTGGCTATGGAATTGCAAGAAAAGACGATATGGTTGAATATAGTGCTCCTGCACTTCGCTCATCAGGCTATTATGCCCCTCAACAATTGATGGGTAGAGTTGCGGGAGTGAGTATTCAAAGCAGGGACAAGGCTAAACAAGCCGATGGATATGCAGATACATTCAACAGGAACAATAATAATTTTAATACAGAAGAATATGACAATATTGTAGAGAACCGTTTCCTAACGGTGATGAATAACCCATTATCTACTTTTTCTATTGATGTTGATGGCGCTTCATACAGCAATGTAAGGCGTTTCCTGCAAATGGGGCAAATGCCTCCGCCCGGTGCAGTGCGTATTGAAGAGTTCATCAATTATTTTCATTATGATTACCCCCAACCGCAGAATGATGATCCGTTTTCAATCAACACAGAAATCTCTTCTTGCCCGTGGAATACAAAACATCGTTTAGTGACAATAGGGTTACAGGGCAAAAAAATTCCTGTTGAAAATTTACCGGCAAGCAATCTTGTTTTTTTAATTGATGTTTCCGGCTCTATGTTGGAGCCTGATAAATTACCGCTTGTTCAATCGTCAATGAAATTATTGGTTGACCAATTACGCGAAAAAGATAAAGTAGCTATTGTTGTATATGCCGGAAACGCAGGCCTGGTACTGCCTTCAACGCCCGGATCAGAAAAGCAAAAAATAAAAGATGCGATAGATGCATTAGAAGCCGGTGGGTCAACAGCAGGAGGAGCGGGAATAGAACTGGCATATAAAATTGCGAAACAAAATTTTGTGAATGATGGTAATAACCGCGTGATACTTTGTACCGACGGTGATTTTAATGTTGGCCCAAGCAGTGCCTCCGACCTAGAGCAATTAATAGAAGAAAAAAGAAAGACCGGCGTTTTTCTTACAGTGCTTGGTTACGGAAAAGGGAATTACAGCGATAGCAGGATGCAGAAATTAGCAAACATCGGAAACGGCAATCATTCTTACATCGATAATTACAATGAGGCAAGAAAGGTGTTGGTGAGTGAATTTGGAGGCACATTATTCACTATAGCAAAAGATGTAAAACTGCAGGTTGAATTCAATCCTTCCAGAGTACAATCGTATCGCCTTATCGGTTATGAAAACCGTTTATTGAATAAAGAAGATTTTAATAATGATCTGAAAGATGCAGGTGACCTTGGAAGTGGCCACACTGTAACTGCTTTGTATGAGATCATCCCTGTTGGCGTGAAAAATGATTTCGAAGAAAAAGTGGATTCATTGAAATATCAGAGGCCAACTAAACTTACATCAAACGCATCTTCCCCTGAAATCATGACAATAAAATTCCGCTATAAAAAGCCGGATGCCGATGTAAGCAAACTGATCGAACACCCGGTGATCGATGAAAATATTGATATTAATAAAACGTCTTTGAATTTCCGTTTTGCTGCTGCTGTTGCAGAGTTCGGAATGTTGTTGCGTAATTCTGAATTCAAACAGCAATCAACTTACGATAATGCATGGCGGCTTGCAAAAGGTGGATTGGGAAAAGATAAAGAAGGATTCCGTAATGAATTTTTGAAACTGCTTCAGAATGCGGAATCCATTACGAAAACAGGAACGATAGATGAAGATGAAGATGTAAGCAGGGAGTGAGTGGAGAATACTGAGCGGTAAGTTGTAAGTGGTAAGGAGTAAACAGTGAGCAGTAAACAGTAGTATTTTTATTTTAAAAACTGCGTACTGTTTACTGCTCACCGCTCACTCTTCTCACTAATTTTTCAACGAAGCAATATCAATCACAAAACGATATTTCACATCGTTCTTCAACATGCGTTCATACGCATTGTTGATATAATCGATATTTATCACTTCAACATCGGAAGTAATATTATGATCAGCGCAATAGTTGAGCATTTCCTGTGTTTCCTTAATTCCGCCAATCAGTGAACCGATAATGCTCCTGCGTTTCATAATTAAATTGAATGCAGGGATTTCAGCAGGGGCAGGTGGCGCGCCAACAACGATCATCGTTCCGTTTGTACCTAATAAATTCAAATATGCATTGTAATCATGCGGGGCAGAAACGGTGTTGAGGATGAAATCAAAATAATTTGCCCTGTCTTTCATAGCGTTTTTATCAGATGTCAATACAAAATGATCTGCACCTAATTTTTTTGCATCAGCTTCTTTTGATTTACTACCACTCAGCATAGTAACTTCTGCACCGAATGAAGATGCAAATTTTACAGCCATATGACCTAATCCACCAAGACCGAGCACAGCAACTTTATGCCCTTTACCAACACCAACATGGCGCAGTGGTGAATACGTTGTGATGCCGGCGCATAATAACGGGGCAACACCTTCGATAGAAAGTTTTTCAGAAACTTTCAGCGTGTAATTTTCGTCAACAACTATTTGTGTGGAATAGCCACCATAAGTTGGTGTCTTGCCATCTTTTTCATATCCATTGTATGTTGCCACCATACCAACTTCGCAATATTGCTCATCACCTGCAAGGCAGGCAGGGCAAGTACGGCATGAATCAACGAAACATCCCACACCGGCTAAATCACCTTCTTTAAATTTTTTTACGTGGGCGCCAACTTTGGTAATACGCCCTACAATTTCGTGCCCGGGGACCATCGGGAAAATAGAATTTCCCCATTCATTTCTTACCTGGTGAATATCGGAGTGGCAAACTCCGCAATATAAAATTTCAATTTGCACATCATGAGCGCCAACATCTCTTCTCGAAAAATTAAATGGCGTTAATGGTGTGGTTGCACTTTGTGCAGCATACGCATTTACTTGAGTCATAATTTTTTTTGTTTTGATTAGTGATAATAAAATGTCCGGCCAGTCATATAGCAGCAAAACTAAAACGTTTTCATTCAGCGATGAAAATCTTATATAACCGGATCATTAAATAATTGTTCAGGTTATTTTTAATTATTTACCAATTTCATCGACCCGTCGCTGTAGCGCTGCCCGACATTCGGGTATTTTGCAAGAAGCGTTTCTACTTTTTGTAAATCATTTTTACCTAATACAATGTCGACAGACTCTGCATTTTCCTGCAGGTATTTTCTTTTTTTGGTTCCCGGGATCGGTATTATGTCGTCACCTTGTGCTAAAACCCAAGCCAGGGCTAACTGTGCAGGCGTCACTTTTTTTTCTTGCGCAAGAACGGCAAATTCGGTGGAGAGTTGCTGATTGTTTTTCCAATGTTCATCACTAAAACGCGGAAGCGTTTTGCGAAAATCATCCGGGCCTAAAGCATCTTTATCGGTAACGGTTGCAGTGACCAATCCTCTTGCTAACGGGCTATAAGGAATAAATGTAATTCCCAGTTCCCTGCATGTCGGGAGAATTTCTTTTTCAATATCACGCGTCAACAATGAATATTCACTTTGCAATGCAGTTATCGGGTGAACCTTATGTGCTTTGCGGATAGATGCAGCAGAAGCTTCTGACAAACCGAGGTAACGCACTTTGCCAGCTTTCACTAAATCGGCCATTGCCCCAACCATATCTTCTACCGGAATAGCCGGATCAATGCGATGAGCATAATAAAGATCGATCGTATCAATCTTCAATCGCTTTAAACTCTTTTCCACAGCGGTTTTCAGGTATTCCGGCGAACCATCGAAATAAGTAGTAGGGGTGCCGCTTGGCCCAACTACACCATCCCTGAAACGAAAGCCGAATTTTGTGGCAATAAAAATTTTACTGCGGTTGGGCACAAGCACATTTGAAATCAATTCTTCATTATGCCCGTTGCCGTACATATCCGCCGTGTCCCAGAAATTGATGCCGAGCTCTAACGCTTTGTGTAATGTTGCAATGGATTCTTCATCGTTGCGTGGCCCATAGGCAAAACTCATTCCCATACAACCCAGGCCGATTGCAGATAATTTTTCACCTGTTTTTCCAAGATTCCTGTATTTCATAACCTAAGATTTAGTTTGTAAAATTAAGGAGCTTACAAAAGCAAATATTTACGGTTTTCAAACCAATGGTTATAAAATTCAAACAATTAATTTTTGAATGCCGGATGAAAACGATGTAATGTCTCCCGTAAATATTCCCGGTCAAGATGTGTATAAATTTCAGTGGTAGTAATGCTTTCGTGCCCGAGCATTTCCTGCACGGCACGAAGGTCTGCGCCACCTTCTACCAGATGTGTGGCAAAAGAATGCCGGAATGTATGTGGCGAAATATTTTTTGTAATGCCTGCTTTCTTCACCAGTTCTTTCAGTATCAGAAAAATCATTACACGGGTAAGTTTAATGCCGCGGCGGTTTAGGAATAAAACATCTTCATTGCCCGGCTTAACGGAAATGTGTACACGAAGTTCATTTTTATAGAGATTGATGTATTTAATTGCCGAACTTCCGATCGGTACTAACCTTTCTTTATCCCCTTTACCGATAACACGGACAAAACCAACATCGAGGTAAAGGCACGACAGGCGAAGGTTTACCACTTCCGACACACGTAAACCGCAACTATACATTGTTTCGAGTATGGCTTTATTTCTCCCGCCTTCATTTGTACTGAGGTCGATCTGTGAAATGATATTCTCTATTTCTTCAAAAGAGAGGATATCAGGCAACGCACGTTTTAATTTAGGGGCTTCCAGCAGCGTTGTAGGATCTTTTTTAATAAGGTTTTCCGTGGAGCAATATTTATAAAACGACCGGATACCTGAAATGATGCGTGCCTGCGATGCAGGGCTCAGTTCAAAACTGCCGATCCATTTGATGAATTGTTGCAGGTCTTTCAATTCAATTTCGCCGGGAGTTTTTAAAGCATGGTTAGCTTGCAAAAACTGTGTAAGCTTTTCAATATCGTGAAGATAAGCCTCTACGGAATTATCGGATAGCGATTTTTCCAGTTGCAAATAGGCCTTATATCCCTTTTTATACGCATCCCACATGCAACAATTTTAGAGTATAATCAGCAAAGCAAAAAATTTAAATGACTATCCGCATTTTGGTTTTAGTTGCAATTTCTGTCTGAGCCTCACCCTCGTTCTCTCTCCAGGAGAAAAGGATGCCCATTATTTCTGGCTTTATGTAATTTATTAATACCAAAGCCAACTGCATATAGGCACCCTTATCCTTCGGAGAGGGTACGGGATGAGACTAATAGATAACATACACAACTAAATTCCGGATAATCATAAAAATTTTCTTTGCTACTTATCGTCTTTGCGGCATATTTGCTTTTTAACAAACATTCATGGCAACCATTAATCTTCGGTCATTCAAACAAATAGTACGTTATAACAGAAGGCGTGTGCGTAGTTTTTTATCAAGGCTGGAAAAGAAAACCCCGCGTGGATTAGACAAGCTTGTTGTGCAGGCAGACAAGGAAACATGGAAAGAAGTGAATTGTTTGGATTGCGCAAACTGTTGTAAAACCATGTCTCCCACGTATACGAAGAAGGATATCAAACGCATCTCGAAACATTTGGGGATGACAGAAAAAGCGTTTCGCGAAAAATGGTTGTATAAAGACAAAAGCGGGGATTGGATGAATATAAAACAACCTTGCCAGTTCCTGGACCTTGAAACAAATATGTGCAATATCTACGCGGTACGCCCTCGCGATTGCGCCGGCTTTCCCCATCACACTAAAAAAAGAATGACAGATTACATGCACATGTACAAACAGAATATTGAATACTGCCCGGCGACGTATAAGGTGGTGGAAAAAATTATGGAAGAGTTAAAAACTAATAATTAAAATCAAAAAACTAAAATTTCATAGCTCATAGTTCATGCTTAACACTTACAAGTAAACGTCTTCTATCCAGAAATATTCATGTTCATTGTTCTTCTTTACTAAAATAGAAAGCACATCATATTGCACCCGTTTCCATTCGGGGAATTGATATAGGAATTCTTCAGCAGCATTCATCAGGTTTCGGATTTTCTTTTTACCAACACTTTCTTCCGGGTTGCCGAAACGCGTACTCCGCCTTGCTTTCACCTCTATAAAATGCAGGATATTGTTTTTTTCAGCAATTATATCTATTTCATAATGAGAATGGCGCCAGTTTACATGGAGTAAATTATACTCGTTTTTTTGTAGCCAGGCTTTAGCCAATCCTTCTCCCTGTTTTCCGAGGGCAATATGCGTTGCCATTGTTATATTTTTGTTTTACTTTGGTGCGGAAAAAATTATCCATGGAATTAAATAAAAATAAAGTTTTCAAGCTTACCGGCAAAGTGCAGCATTACGCATGGGGAGGTTTTTCGTTCATACCTGGGTTATTGCATATAGAAAATAGTGAACAAAAGCATTTCGCCGAATACTGGATGGGAGCGCATGATAATGCAAGTTCGGAGATATCTACCGGCAATGGATATACGAAGAGGCTGAATGAATTTATTTCTGCGAATAAGGAGCAAACTTTGGGGAAATATGTTTCGGAACGTTTTGGAAGGTTGCCCTATCTTTTCAAAATACTTGATGTAAAAGATATGTTGTCCATCCAGGTGCATCCTTCTAAAAAAAGTGCAGAAATAGAATTTGCCGCAGAACACAAAAAAGGTATCCCGGTAAATGCACCGAACCGGAATTATAAAGACGATAACCACAAACCGGAATTGATGCTTGCCTTAGGGGAATTCTGGCTTTTGCATGGGTTTAAATCTCCCGAAAATTTAAAACGCATTTTAGCACGCATTCCTGAATTGAATTTTTTATTAACAGTTTTTGGGGATGGAAATTATCACGAACTCTATCGTACTGTGATGGAAATGGACCAGGAAATTGTGAATGAAACACTACAACCATTGCTCGACAGGATTGTGCCTGCATATCAAAAAAATGAATTGCGGAAAGGCGATGAAAACTTCTGGGCAGCACGTGCCGCGCTAACATATAATGAACCTGGTAAAATTGACCGCGGTATTTTTTCTGTATATATTTTCAACTTGCTGAACCTGCACTCCGGCGAAGCGATTTTCCAGGATGCAGGATTGCCGCATGCTTATCTCGAAGGACAAAATGTGGAGATCATGGCAAACTCGGATAATGTGCTTCGTGGAGGGTTAACACCAAAACACATCGACGTGCATGAACTGATGAAACATGTGAAATTTGAAGAAACCATTCCTGACGTGATACATGGTAAAGAAGTTGCCGATCATGTGGAAGCATTTGTTACCCCTGCGCCGGATTTTGAATTGCGTGGGATTAATTTGCAGAAAGGCGAGCATGCTATGATCTGTTCCGGATCTGCAGAAATTTTTATTGTAATGAAAGGAAATGTGGAGGTTAAGGAAACTGAGGAAAATAAATTTGAACGCAAGCGGGGAGAAACTTTTATCAGTTTCGATAAGGCCACTCTTTCAATAAAAGCGAGTGAAGATGCGGTAGTATATATTGCTACAGTGCCTGTTCCTTAATCCTGATTTTTTTGAAACCAAAACCGCCGAAATCAGTATTTTTGTAATTATTAAAACAGAGCCATGAAACTTAATAAATCTTTTATCTGGTCATTATTATTGCTGACAGTTATTGCTGCATTGTACCGCGTTATTCCAAACCGACCCTGGGGTTTTGCCCCGCAATTGGCAATGGCTTTGTTTGCCGGTGCAGTGATCAGGGACAAAAAATGGGCAGTTGCACTTCCGGTGCTTTCAATGTTCGTTTCAGATTTGTTGTACCAGGTTTTGTATGCATATCATTTAACCCCTATTTCCGGGTTTTATAAAGGACAATGGATCAACTATATTTTGTTTGCTTCTGTAGTTGTTGTTGGATTTTTTGTTAAGAAGATCAATGTGCAGAATATTTTTATTGCATCTTTTATTGCACCAACATATTTCTTTATTATTTCTAATTTCCTTACATGGATGGGTGTTGGTGAGTTTGTTGAATATCCGAAAACATGGGGTGGGCTCATGTCGTGCTATACACTGGCGCTGCCATTCTATAAAATGAGTATTATCGCTACATTGGTATTCAGTGCGGTATTATTTGGTTCTTATTATTTGATAAGAAAAAATTCTGCAAAAACAGTTGCCGCTTAATTTCAAAATTAATTATAATAAAAAAGCGCAGTGAAATTTTCAATGCGCTTTTTTATTATATGTATATACGCATAAAACGATCACCCGAAAATTTTCATCGAAATTTTGATGGTTTTTCTTTGACCACAAATCGCACAAAGAAAGTTTTATGCCTTTTGCAGTTATGTAGGTTGCAAATTTTCTTCCACAAATTGCCTGCAATAATCTTTGATCTGTTGCCTTACCAACCGGAATTGTTGCATTATTTCTTCATTCGTTCCGGTGGCTTTTGCAGGATCAGGAAAGTTGTGATGGAATTTTTTTGCGTTGGATGGAAAATACGGACAGCGCTCTTTTGCATTGTCGCAAACAGTAATTACAAAATCAAAATCAATGTTCCGGTATTCGTTAATATTGTTTGAGGTATGTGTTGAAATATCAATACCATCTTCCTTCATTGTTTCAACGGCTTTCGGATTTACGCCATGCGTTTCAACTCCCGCACTGAATACTTCTGCTTTGCACCCTGCATAATATTTTAAATAGCCTTCAGCGATCTGGCTCCTGCAACTGTTGCCTGTACAAAGCACTAAAATTTTTTTCTTTACGATTGGCATAGTCATATAAATTGAACTCGCCGGGCACAATTCCGTGAACTCTGTGGTTAGCCGGATGCCTTGCGGCGCATCATCCCGTTTACTAATGCTAAATCCTTTTCTTTCAAAATATCTGGCAGCAGTTGTGGTCAACAAGTGCAATGTTTTTACACCATGATCAAAGGAATAGGAAACAAGTTTGTTCAGCAATTCATTACCAATATTTTTATTCCTGAAATTTTCATCAACCACAAAAGACCTAAGCAATCCGTCACCATCAACGCTTTCAAGGCCAATGCACCCGGTAATATTTTTGCCGTTTAATGCAACAATGAATTTTACTTTGCCTTCGGAAATATCTTCAAATGGCAGGTTGTTTTGTTGAAGCAAATTTTTAATGCCAACTGTATCATCGGGTGTTGATTGCCGGTAAATGATTTCCATATTTATTTTTATACAAATAACCAGATAATATTAATGATGCAAAACTTCGCGTCGAAACCAAAGAGAAGTTGCAACAGAATTATGGATGTTGTTATGATCGCAGGTTTGCGGTATTTTTTCAGGAGGGGGTTAATTGCAGCATTCTGTTCCGCAACCGCAGGATTTTGGCTTTTCTGCATATACTGTTATGCTTTTAATTTTTGCGTCTGAGTTTTTATACGTTAAAAGTTGTTCTTCGCTTAAATACTGTTTTAAAATATCATCAGGCACAACAATATTTTTCTCTTTCTGGATCAGGATATTTTCAAAACCGTTTGCTTTTATCAGGGCCATATAATTCTGCTTTTGAATCGCACCTGCTATGCAGCCCACATACATTTCGGCGGTCTTTTTTATTTCAGCCGGGAGTTCACCTTCCAGAACAATATCGGAAATGCTGAAATGGCCGCCGGGTTTCAAAACGCGGAATATTTCTTTAAACACGTTGTCTTTATCCGGTACAAGGTTCAGCACGCAATTGCTTACGATTACATCTGCAACATTTGCAGAGACGGGAATATTTTCTATATCGCCCTGCCTGAACTCCACATTTGCAAATCCTAACTTTTGCGCATTTGCCCTTGCTTTACTGATCATTGCAGGAGTAAAATCAATACCGATAATTCTGCCGTCTTCGCCTGTTTCATTTCTCGCAATAAAACAATCGTTGCCTGCGCCACTGCCCAGGTCAATTACAGTATTCCCTTTTTTAATTTTAGCAAATTGTGTTGGCAAACCACAACCTAAGCCAAGGTCTGCGTCAGGATTATAACCTGCCAGGTTACTATAATCATCGGACATGATGTTATATACTTCTGTTGAACAGCAACCCGAGCCGCAGCAGGATGATTCATTGGTCTGTTTATCCTGCAATGCAATCTCGCTATACCTGCGCTGTACCATTTCTTTTGTTTGTGCCGAATTTTCCATGATAAAATATTTTAATTAACAACAATTGTTTTTCTTATCTGTGATCTTCGCTGAAATAATGCCGAAATAGTTTTGCAATTTCTCGATAGCTTTTTTATCAATGCAATAACAAATGGCATTGCCTTCGATTTCTCCTTTTATCAGGCCTGCATTTTTTAATTCCTTCAAATGCTGTGAAACTGTAGGCTGGGCGAGGGGAAGTTCGTTTACAATATCGCCACAAATACAAGTATCAACTTTGATGAGGTATTCAATGATCGCAACCCGTGCCGGGTGCCCTAATGCTTTGGCAAGTGTTGCAATGGAATTCTGTTTATCCGTAAAATGTTCGGTTTTTGTTGCGCCCATTTGTCTAATTTAATATTGCAATATTACGATAAAGATTAAAAAAACAAAATTTTAAAAAAATATTTTTTTGCAAAAAGAATAGTTGAGCTGTTTATTAGTTGAACGATTGCCTGAACTCTAGCGGGGAAAGTTTTGTTTTTGTCTTGAATAGTTTACTAAAGGATTGCGGATGTTCAAAGCCAAGCTCATACGCAATTTCGCTCACGGATAAATCGGTGGTAGATAATTTTTCTTTTGCTTTTTCAATCAGCTTATCGTGGATATGTTGTTGCGTGCTTTGGCCCGTAATTGTTTTTAGCAATCCGCTTAAATAGTTAGGAGATACATTTATCGACTCTGCAATTTGCTGAACAGAAGGCAAACCTTTTTGTATCAGATCATCACTATTAAAATAATTCGTCAGTATTTCTTCCAGCCTTTCTAATATTTTATGATTGGTTATTTTTCTCGTGATGAATTGACGCTGATAAAAACGTTCTGCATAATTCAGCAACAACTCCAGTTGGGCAATGATAATATTCTGGCTGAACTTGTCAATGTTGGAATGATATTCCTGTTGGATATGCTGCATGATGCCGATGATCGTTGTTTCTTCTTTATCTGAAAGGAATAATGCTTCGTGCACAGAGTAGTCGAAATATTCGTACTGCCTGATCTTTTTTGCAAGCGGCGTGTTCCATAAAAAATCAGGGTGCACCAGCAACATCCAGCCGGAACGTTTTACAGCAACGCCTTTTTCCACTTCAATACCAAACACCTGCCGGGGCGACATGAAGAACATAATGCCTTCATCAAAATCGTATTGTTGTTGCCCGTATTTTATTTTGGCATTAAAATTCCGCTTCAGCGAAATGGAATAAAAATCAAACACCATGCTGATCGACTGTTGTTCCTGCGGACGGTCAATAGCATCCATATTGATCACGCTAATGAGCGGATGCTCCGGTTTGGGAAGGCCCATCACCTGGTGGTATTGCGTGATCGTTTTAATGCGGAGTGGCTGCATGCTTTTCAATTTACAAAATTATATATTCAAAATTCAGCAACGATAAGTAAAAAAGCATAACCAAATCTATTGTTGTTGTAGCCAAAATAAGCGAAGAGATTTTTTTATGTAACCAGCGATAGTAATTCTATTGAACATCGTTGCGTCGCACTCTTGTACTGTAAATCGTTATTGAACTATTCATAAATCGGCAAGCGTATAATTTATAAGCACTCCCGCAGTCATGCCTTCGTAGGCAGCCATCTGCGCTTGCAAATCCAGATTCCCGCCTGCGCGGGAATGACGTGTAAATCGCTACACTGTTCTTAGCATCCTTTGTTTTAAATCCTGATAGATATTCAATATGCATTTTGCGGAGAAACCCAAAGCTCAATGTTGCCATGCCGTACAAGAGTGCGATTCTTCCACTGGAAAAATAGAAGGCAACGATGCTGAAGAATGAACAAATGCCGGTAACAAAAAAATCATTTTAACCTCTGATAAAATATCGTAATTTAATTTGCTAAACTTACAAATATGAAAAAGCATTTTGTTATTGTTTCGTTCCTTATATGCATGGGTAGTGCAAAGCTGTTTGCGCAGGACATGAACGCTATGCAAGATTATATGACACCTGGCGATGTACATAAAATGATTGCAAAGTACGATGGCACCTGGAACTCTGCTGTTTCTGTGTGGATGCAGCCTGGTGCTGCACCAATGGAAAGCAAGTCTGTTGCTGTGTACACAATGATACTGGGCGGGCGTTACCAGCAGGGAAAAATGACTGGCGATTATGGCGGCATGCCGTTTGAGGGCTTTAGTTTATTGGGTTATGATAATACCAAGAAGATTTTTACCAGCACATGGGTTGATAATTTCGGTACAGGCACCATGACACTGGAAGGCACGTGGGACGGCGCTTCCAAAACAATTACATTTAGAGGCAAAATGTTTGACCCCATGAGCAACAAGGATATTGACGTTAAAGAAACAATACAATATGTGGACGACAACACGATTAAAAATCAGATGTTTGTTGAATCTGCTTCGGGAGAAATGAAAACGATGGAAATAATTTCCACCAGGACTAAATAACGGCAATGGATAAGTGCATTTTATTTCGATCAGTAACGCAATAGTCATTATCTATATCTTCAATCAATCCTGGTTAATTGGATTTCCAGCCCAACGTTTCTCTGGTAATTTTACTCGACGCAGGATTGTTGAACGATGCAGAATGCATGAACCATGCCTGTCTCTCCGCGGGAAAGAGTTATTGATTATACATAACAGCAAATTCTTTCGCAAAATCTTTTACTTTGGTTTTTCCTAAAATAGGTTTATGTTGAAAATAATCTTCGTACAACACACTGCCTCGCCTGCTCGCATTCATTTCTACAAACAGTTTAGCAGTTTGCGGGTTCATTCCCGCCGACAACAAATTATTCAATAATTGTTCGTCGGGAATAACAATCCATTTCAAATCAGGTTTGCCTATTGCATTGCCGAGGATTTCTGCCACTTCATTCGTGGAAAGTTCATCGCTTGCAATATAGCGGATGCTTCTTCCATGAAACGGTTTTTCTATTTCTTCCGAAATGACACTCGCAATATCTATCGGCGAAACCCAGGGTTCTATTTCATCGCCGCCATAATTGGAGAAAATTGCGTTATGTGATTTGATGGTTGGTATAAATGCAAACATGTTGTAATAAAAACCAACTGGCCGCATGAATTTAACAGAAACATCGCCGGGCAATTCATTTAAAATATTTTCAACATTGTAATGAAAAGCAAGCAACCCGTTTCCTTTATTTGTATGTGCGCCGATGCTGCTGAGATGAATTACTTTTTTTGCACCCGATTGCTCAATCGCTTGTTTATAATTTTTCCCGATTTCAGTGATAGCTGCTGTTACGTCAAGATCATGATCGAAGAAAGCCCTCGGGTTTCCTAAGGTTTCCATAGCATAAACAACGTCTGCATCTTTAAAAGTTGCTGCTAAAAAATCTGTATTTTCCATTGTGCCGATGGCTGCTTTTGCACCGATGGCTTCAATATCTTTTGCTCTTTCTGCTTTGCTGCTGATGACAGTTACTTCATGTCCTTTTTGTACAAGGTCTTTAGTGAGCGGCTTGCTGATATTCCCCAGCGAGCCTGTTATTGTGATTTTCATTTTCTTGTTTTTTGCGATACAAAAATCTGTAGCATTTAAAAAACAAGTGTAGCCGAATCTCAGGTTGTTGTAGGCGAATTCTGTATTTGCAAAAGTAACAACCAGACCCAGGGAAAATTTTGTAATGAATATAGCGGAAAAACCCATAGCTTAATAGCAGCAGAACCGATGAACGTAATGCGACGCAACGATGCCTGATTAATGTTCTGATGCTGGTAACATAATATAGGAAGTGAGAAGTAAGAAGTAAGAAGTCAGATGCTGGCAAATCAAAAAATAAATAAAATATGCATCTCACTTCTTACTTCCAAATCATTTTTTCTTCAGCCACCAGCCGAGCCAGATGCCGCATGCTGCCCAGCTTACGAGTGCATCGTTGAAGTGAGCCATGATATCTGCTTTCGGATACCAAATATGCACGGTATATGGAGAGTTTAAAAACACTATGATGCCAATAAGTACGCTCGATAACAAAATTGTTCTGAAACCGGCATTCGGCATGCGCATGAAGATCCAGCAAACCAATGCTACCATAATGATGTCGACAACAAGCCCACGGCCGATATTTGCTCCCATATTTACATTAAGCGCTTTGTGATATTGAATTTGCACCCACGGTTTGCCGCTGTTTTTTTGCATTTGTTTTTCCATTTCTTCCCGTGATTCGCCTTTGGGATAATTGGGCATGAGGTAAGAACCGTCTTCCGAAAATTGCGTGCTGAGATAACTGAGGATGCTGTCTTGTTTTGGTGTGTATTCCTGGCTGGCGTGATGCATGTTCATCATTGCCCATGAAAGTGTTTGCCAGATAAAAATGATGATGCCCCCGACGAGTGCACCAATGATTAATTTTTTCATATTGGCTGTTTTGGTGTGATTAAAAGATACGAAGAATATTTTTTGCTGGAAAGAATAAATTAAATCGCTCTGCTATTGTATAGAGCAAATAAAATATTTACGGATACAGAAAACTAAAACCTGGTTTAATTTTTTACAGCTCTGTGTTTCTATTATGCCTGTTGCGGTGAAAGTCTTATTTAATTATCATCTTTATCTGCAGTAACTTTTACAAATGCAGCTCTTTTTGGCGCGGGAACGATGTAATTCATTCCTTTTATTCCTTTCCATAATACTTCGTTGAACTGGTCTTCCGGCACCTTGTCTTCCTTTGTAAAATCAAATTGTGCTGATTTTCTTGCAAGCTCGTTCCATGCAATATTTTTTTCAGTAAGGTCAATATTCGCCGGTAATGAAGTGAATGTTTGCAGGTCCGGAGTTGCTGAAAAGCAGCGCCACATCGGCGTTGCAGCAGCGTCGTATTGGCTCATCGGCGGCATTCCTAAAATCAATTCTATAGTGTGCACCATCGATGTGGTTGAATACATGGTATGGTCTACATAATGCCGTTTTACATACCCGCCTGCGATATATGCGGTGCTCCTGTGTGCATCTACGTGGTCGGCACCATTTTGCGCATCATCTTCCAAAATAAATACAACACTCTCTTTCCATACAGGGCTTTTGCTCAGATATTCTACAAATTCGCCGACTGCAAGATCGTTATCGGCAACATGTGCAAAAGGCGTTGGCCTTCCTTTGCGCAATCCTTCCGTGTGGTCGTTTCCGAAACGGACGGTATTAAAATGCGGCAATGCGTTTGCGGCAAGCAGCGAATCAAAATCTTTTTTCCATTGTTGAAAACGCACGGTATCCATCACACCTAAATCCCAGCCTGTATACGAAGTGCAAACATGATTTTTTAAAACTGCGATATTCGGTTTTGATTCATCTGCGAATTCTCCATAAGTCCGGTAACTAACTTTTGAACGCCGGCAATCATCCCAGATAAAACCACTTTTGTTATTAGCGATCTCGCGGTTGCCTTCACCATCATAACTTCCCCCGCGTCCGCCATAACTTGTAGGCCATGTTTTTTCGAGGTAGTCATCTGCATAAGCACCCATGCTCCAGTTATGCCCGTCTGCGCTCACTTCTGCATCACAATAAAAATTATCGAGTAATACGAATTCTTTTGCAAGTGCATGCAGATTCGGTGTCACGCGTTCTCCAAACAATACAAGGCTTGCATCACCATTTCCTTCTTTGATATCGCCGAGCACCTGGTCGTACGTGCGGTTTTCTTTAATGATGTAGAACACATATTTTATCAAGGAAGTATCACCAACTTTCATCGGTATAGGGTTGCCGGCTTCACCTTGTGCCTGCATTTCTTTTGTTTTTGTGTATGGTGTATTTTCATAAACAAGTGCTGAATATTTTGCGAGATCGGCCTCGCCTGGTTCATTAAATATGCTTAATGTTCCTTTGAATAATCCTCCTATATATTGTACTTCCTTTGGTTTTGCTTTATCGCCGCCCTGGTAATTCACCTGCTGTTTTTTCTGAACAGGATTTGGCCCAAAGGGATTTGCCAATGATGAAAATCCTTTTCCATTGGCAACAAAAACTTTTTTACCAATGACTTTTACAGCCGTGGGGTACCAGCCGACAGGAATAAATCCTTTTGATTTGCTTTTCCCGGGAATGCTTACATCGAAAACGGCAACACAGTTATTGTCTGCATTCGCCACATATAATCTTTTGTCGTCTTCGCTTAACGCCAATGCATTCGTGGTTGAGCCTTCCGGCGCATCGGGAAATAATGCAGCGTTCAATGTTTCGATCACATTTCGTTTTTGCAGGTCTACAACAGAAACGGAATTATCATTTGCATTGGCAACAAAAAGATATTTCCCGTTCTTGCTTGAACAAATATCATTTGGGTTATCACCAACCGCGATCTCTTCCAAAAAATGCTGATGTTCTGTATCGAACAATAACAGTTTATCACAACCCCAGCAAGTAACGAATAAGATTTTCTTATCATTAGAAAGTAGGCAGGTGTATCCTTCGCTACCAATACCTATTTTTTTTATGATGGATTTTGTAAGAAGGTTGATAATGTAAAGGGAATTATTTTCTTTGGTCACCACGTACATGATATGTTTCGCATCATCAATATCAAAACCTGCAGGCGAAATTTTTTCAGGCCATTTTTTGCCAAGTATGATGCTGTCTTTAAGTACTAATTTATTTTGGATTATGGCATATTTCAGAATCCAATTGTCGTTTCCACCAGAAGCGTATAAAAATTTTTCATCACTGCTAAACTTCAGGCCCAGCCATGATTTCGGGATGGTGATACTGTCAAGCCGTACTTCTTTTTTAGGGTCGATCAATATAAGTGATTGCGTACTTTGCCCGTTGTTGGTAATGGCAATGTATTTTTGGGAACGACTAACAGCGATTGATAATGGAAGATCTCCGAGTGGCAGGCTTCGCCCAACAGGAGTCAATGACCATCCGTTAGGAAGCGTTATCCTGCTTTTTATCATTTCCTTTTGTTGAGAAGTCTGTGAATAGGAGAATAAAGAAGAAAGAATGAAGACCAGGTAAAAAAACTTTCTCATGGCAATACATTTTCTGTTGTAAAAATATGTTTTACTTCAAACAGGTGCTGTTGTTAGCTGAAAGTTAATAACAAAATAATTCAGAGAAACAATTTTTCCGCTTCTGCAACTGCTTGCGGTTTCCCTACATCTACCAATTTCGATTCGCTGTGCTCAAAACCTTTTATCATTCCTGTTTTTGCTATATCAAGATAAGTATCCACAATAGAAAATTTACCTTCTTGTTTGATCAAAGAAAAAATCCGGGGATCAATAATGTGTATCCCGCTGAATGCTTTTTGAACCAACCCGCTTTTTTTTCTGCTGATCTTTTCTTCTCCTGTTTTTGTATTTACCCAACCGCATAACTCTTCATTTTCATCAAACAAAAAATAACGTGAAGTTTTACGGTTAGTGACTGCGAGTGTTGCTATCGGCTTTTGCTCGTTGTGATAATTGATCATTTTCGCAAGGTTGAGATCAGTAAGGATGTCTGCATTGACCACAGCAAATGCACCTTCATCAAAAAACCATTTTGCTTTTATCAGGCCGCCACCTGTTTCAAGCACTTCGTCTGTTTCGTCGCTGATAGTGACCTTGCTTCCCCAGTTTCTATTTCTCTCCAGAGCTTCCTGTATCTGTTCTGCAAAATGATGAACATTTATTATGACATCCGTAATGTTATACTGTTGCAGGTATTCAATATTCCGCTGCAATAAACTTTTGCCGTTTATTAATACCAATGCTTTAGGGTGCTTGTCTGTCCACGGTTTGAAACGAGTACCTAATCCGGCGGCAAAGATCATCGCTTTCATGAATATAATTTCTGTTGATGCGAATGTAAATGCTTTCGCTGATTTAAGAATGCCTTTCAACGCTTGTTATTAATTTTCTATATATAATTTTCTTCCACAAAAAAAGGAAACAGGACACAATAAAATAACAGGCGGGGTTTATTGAAAATCTCCCTGTCATGCGTTATCTTGTAAGGCATTTTTGTGCTAAAGCCCTAACCACCTTTGACCTATGTTTCCGCCATCGGCCTCAAAACCCTTTACTGCTTCTTTCTGTATTTTTCTTGTCCTTATTTTTACAGGCATCAAAGCGAACGCGCAGTTAAAAGCAGATTTTACGATTGATAAGAATGCAGGATGTTCACCGCTTACTGTTTCATTCACCAATGCAACGACAGGGGCGTCTGCAGCCGCAACTTACAAATGGGATTTTGGAAATGGAAATACGTCTACATTAGTAAATCCCGGTGCAACGTATGTTACTGAAAAAACATATACCGTTACATTAACAGTTACCGACGGAACGACGAATTCCACGCAAACAAAACAGGTTATTGTTTATAAAAAACCAGTTGTAGATTTTTCTGCCGCACCGGTAAAAGGTTGTTTGCCATTGCCAGTAAATTTTACGAGCAGTTCAACTGCAGGCGACGGCACCATTGCAAGTTATTTCTGGGATTTCGGAGATGGCAATACACAACAGGGTACATCATTACAACAGGTTTCTCATACATATAATTTTGCACAGAATGCCTCAGTAGGACTGACAATTACGAATAGCTATGGCTGTTATGCTACTGCAACAAAACCTGCAGCGCAAATATTGCAGGCCATTTCAGCTTCTTTTACAGTAGATAAAAAAGTATTGTGCACAGTTGGCGACGCAGTTACATTTACAAATACAAGTACCGGTCCGGGTACGCTGAGTTATGCATGGGATTTTGGTGATGGAACTACATCGACAGACCAATCTCCATCGCATGTTTTTGCAAAACAGGGAACATTTAACGTTAAACTAACGGTATCGAATACCGATGGCTGCAGCAATACAAGTGCTGCCACTGTTATACAGGTTGCAGGGTTCACTGTTGATTTTGATGTGCCGCTACCCGTGTGCCGTGCAGCCACTGTAACATTTATAGATAAAAGCACAACGGGGTGGACGAATGAGATATGGACGATCGATGGCAATCCATATTATACATATAATCCCGGTTATTCGTATTGGTTTTATACTTCAGGCACGCACACTGTTCAACTGACAGCAACATACGGAACATGCACGCAGTCTTCAGCTATAAAAACAATTACTGTAAATGATATTCCAACTCCTGCACCGTTTGTAGTAACTATTCCGGCTTTCTGTACGCCACCTGTGAATGTTCAATTCAAAGACACTACAGCTGGAGCTGTTGCATGGACATGGTATTTTAATTCGTATGTTGATCAATCTACAGCCTCCACACAAGCGCCATCACACACGTACACCGGGCAAGGATCATTTTATGTAAGCCTTACTGTGAAAAATGCAGCAGGATGCACAGCAAGTGAAATACAACCGATCTCCATCAACCAGACGAATGTATTTATTTACCTGCTCAGCGGAACAACGATAGGATGTGACAGTGTGCCCACCATTTTTGCAGCAAATGCAGCAGACCAGATAGCAACCTATAAATGGGATTTTGGAGATGGCTCAACATCTACAGATCCGCAGCCACATCATACATTTACAAAGGCAGGGGATTTTATCATTACACTTTCTTATAGCACAAAGAATGGATGTAATGCAACAACTAATTTCAGTTCTATCCATGTTTCCAAAAAACCTAAGGTTGATTTTTATGCATCTCCCGGTACAACAATTTGCGGAAACACACCGGTAACTTTTTATGCAACCGGCGATGGAGGGGGAATGTATCAGTGGGATTTCGGAGATGGAAATAACAATTGGTACCTGACACCCGATTACACAGATGCTATTCATCAGTATTACAAAGATTCCGTGTATACTGTGACGTTAATTGTGAAGGATTATTATTACGGCGTATGTTCTGATACAGTTACAAAAGTGAATTACATCAAAGTGCTTCCGCCATTTCCAAAAATTAATGGGGCAACAAATACATGTGATGGAACAAGAGGGTTGGTAACATTCAAAGACACTTCATACAAAGTGCAGAACTGGAGCTGGAATTTTGGTGACGGAAGTTCCAATTTATCTTATTCAATGGCGCAATCGCCGATCACACATTTGTATACAAAAACAGGTGCGTATAAAGTGGTGCTCACAACAACCTACGACCAATGTACAGTGAAAGATTCCACAACAGTATATGTGTTGTTGAAACAAAAGCCGGTTCTTTCTGCATCGGTAAATAACGTGTGCAGCAGTAGCCCGCTGACGATCAATTTATCCAGCATGGAAACGAACCCGGCACCTTATCCTTATTTCTGGTATGGGAATTATTATTATCTCGCCAACATGCAATATGGAGATAGTACAAATTATACCGGTTCGCCTTTCCAAAATGTGGCTTGGCAAAATTCAACCAACTGGACGATCAATAATCTTGATGTTACAAAAAAAGATTTGCGCATAATCAGTACATCAGAATATTTTGGATGTAACGATACTTCTAATTTTATTCCATTACAGATAAAGGGCCCTGTTGCAGGCTATAAGATAATCAGCAATAACAACTGTTATAGATCGCCGATAATTTTCCAGGATACATCGCACGGAACAGGTGGAGTGCCCATAAAAACATGGACGTGGAATTATGGAGATAATAGTAATGAAACAAAAACAAGCGGCGGAACAGTTTCTCATTATTACACTGATCCCGGTTATTATTATCCTGTGCTTACAGTTACCGACACAAACGGATGCACGGCATCAACTCCATATTACCAGGCTTATGCACAAGTAAATGGGCCGAAAGCTTCGTTTACTTATTCACCATCTTTTGTTTCCCCAAATACGCCTATTACTTTTTACAACAATTCAAATACATATAATGTATACAATGTAAGCTACGAATGGATTTTTGGGGATGGAACAACATCAACAGATTATTATCCCGTGCATAGTTTTTCAACGCTTGGCGCAGATACGGTGAAATTGGTAGCGCATAATTTAACTGCAAATTGTGATGATACAAGCGTGCAAATTATCTATGTAAAAAATATCAACACCTCCTTTGCATATACGATATCATACATCAATAACAATAGTTGTCCGCCGGTAATTGTACACTTCACGAATACTTCGATGAATGCAAATTCTGTTTCGTGGGATTTTGGTGATGGAAGTACGGCGGATAATCAAAATAATCCGAGCCACACTTATTCAAAAGCCGGCGTGTATAAAGTGACGTTATATGGCTATGGAAATAATGGAATGACAGATTCGACAACAGATTCAATCACAGTAAAAGGCCCGTATGCAATTTTGCATGCCGATGTTTTGTCGGGATGTTTATCGCAAACGGTAACGTTGAGTGCGCAGGTAAAAAATGCAAGTTCGTTTACATGGGATTTTGCCGATGGCACATTAGATCAGACAACAGACACATTTGCTGTGCATGCTTATTTAACACCGGGATTGTACACGCCTTCATTGATATTAAAAGATAACGGCGGTTGTTCATCCACATCCAGTCTTGCAGACACTATTGTAATAGACACATTAAATGTTGTGATCAATAAAAGCACTAACCTCGTTTGTGATTCTGCATGGGTGAATTTTACCCCGAAAATAACAAGCCTTGCTGCAGACCAGATGCATCAAACGTTATTATACAAATGGGATTTTGGCACAGGAAATATTGCCGATACCTCCAATGAAAGCAATCCTGTATTTGATTATAATGTTCCCGGAAAATATATCATTCACCTGCAGGTTTCATCGCCCTATGGTTGTGTGAAACAAACAACAGATTCAATAACTGTTGTGCGAAAATCGAAAGCATCAATAACTGGTCCCGCAGAAATTTGTCCTGATATTACGGCACAATTCAACGGAAGCGCAACGATCACTGGCAGCAGAACAACATGGAACTGGGATTTTAAAAATGGAAATGTTTCATCTGATCAAAATCCTCCTGCAGAAATATTTACAGATACCGGTAATTACAACGTTCAACTGATCGTGAATAATAATGGTTGCGCAGACTCGTCGTACAATCCACTGATCGTTCATCCGAAACCGTTAGTAAATCTATTGCCGCAGCAACCGGTTGTATGCCTTGGAAAATCTGTTCAGTTAACTGCGCATGACGGAATTACTTTTGTATGGACACCGGCTACAGGGCTTGATGATAATACAAGTGCAACACCAACTGCAACACCAACGGTAACAACTTTGTACGCGGTGAACGTTACCAACAGTTTTGGTTGTGTGAACAAAGATTCAACAACAGTAACAGTTGCAGGCCCTTTTACTATGAAAGTGCCTGCAGATACTTTTGTGTGCATAGGAAGCAGTGTGCAGTTATATGCACTGGGAGCCAATACGTATTCATGGATAAACGCAACACAAGGATTAAGCAATACACAAATTTCAAATCCTGTTGCTTCACCCGCTTCACCAACTTCGTACACTGTTGTGGGCTATGATGCATACGGTTGTTTTTCTGATACGGCAATAATTAATATTGGTGTGAAACCTTTGCCATCTGTAAACGCAGGAGACGATATACAAACACTCACCGGATCAACCGTTCAACTCAGCGCAACAGGAAGTAGTGATGTAGTTGCATGGAACTGGATGCCGCCGGATTACCTGAGTTGCAGTGATTGTTCTTCACCGGTGAGCACGCCACGCAGTGATATGGTTTATGTTGTAACAGGGAAAACACAATACGGCTGTGAGGCATCCGATACATTGATCATTAAATTAGTTTGTGCGCAAGACCGTGTGTACATTCCTGATGCATTCAGCCCGAACAGTGATGGAAAGAACGATGTGTTTTATATTAAAGGAAGAGGCATCCGTATTATTAAATCAATAGCTATTTATAGCCGCTGGGGAGAAAAAGTATTCGAGAAAAATAATATTGCCATTGACGACCGCTCTTCTGCATGGGATGGCTATTTCAAAGGAAGCCCATTGCCCGTAGGCACTTATGTGTATATGGCAGAATTAATTTGCGATACCGGCGAGCCATTTATGTTGAAAGGAACGGTTATACTTGTGCGTTAGAAGTAAAAATTAAAAAGTAAAAAGGGAAAAGAACCCTCCGTATTTTTTACTTATTACAACACAATATTTTGCAACAACTCGCTCTTTCCGGGATAATCCGTATTATAATGCAGTCCGCGGCTTTCTTTTCGGAACTGTGCGCCTTTCACAATTAAATATCCTACTGTGATCAGATTTCTTGCTTCGCAAAGTTGCGGCGACACAGATGTTGCTTCATATAATGTTTCAATTTCTTCATGCAACAGGTCGAGACGTTTCATAGCACGTTGCAAACGCACGTTTGTACGCACGATGCCCACATAATCGCTCATTAATAATTGCAGTTCTTTTATGCTTTGAGTGATGAGGATCATTTCGCGGGGCTGAGTAGTCCCTTCTTCACTCCAGTCGGGAACATGTTCTTTGAATGAAACATCTTTTACTTTTTGCACGCCATCCAAATAGCAACGATGACTGAACACCAGTGCTTCCAGTAACGAATTGCTTGCTAAACGGTTTGCACCATGCAAACCAGTTGATGAACATTCACCGCATGCATATAAATTTTTTATTGATGTTCGTCCCCATTCATCCGTCTTGATGCCTCCGCAACTGTAATGGGCTGCAGGCGCAACGGGTATCATGTGTTTGCTAACATCAATCCCTATTGATTTGCATTTTTCATAAATGTTCGGAAAATGTTCCACAAATTTTTCAAGGTTCATGTGTTTACAATCGAGATATACATGCTCAGTACCTGTGCGCTTCATTTCATTGTCAATAGCACGGGCAACAATATCACGCGGTGCAAGGTCTTTGCGTTCATCATAACGCTCCATAAATGCTTCACCGTTTTTGTTGCGTAAAATTCCGCCATCGCCACGGACAGCTTCAGTGATCAAAAATGACGGGCTCACCCCCGGCTCATACAAAGCCGTCGGGTGAAATTGTATGAACTCCATATTTTCAATCCTGCCTTTTGCGCGGTACACCATTGCAACACCATCGCCGGTTGCGATTTTCGGATTGGTAGTTGTGCGGTACACCTGCCCGTTACCACCTGTTGCAAACAAGGTGATGCGCGAAAGTATTTTGATGATCTTATTGGTGTGAAGGTCGAGTGCATACACTCCGAAACATTCAATATCCGGCGTTGCTTTTGTTACCAGGTAACCGAGATGATGTTGCGTAATGATATCCACCACAAAACAATGTTTGATGATCTCGATATTTTTTTGTTTGCTTACTGTTTCTAACAACGCACGTTCAATTTCTTTTCCCGTAACATCTTTGTGATGTAGAATACGAAACTCAGAGTGGCCGCCTTCTTTCCCAAGTTTATAATCACCATCGGGATCTTTATCAAACTGTGTGCCCCATTCAATTATTTCATTGATACGTTCGGGCCCTTCTTTCACTACAATTTCCACAGTAAGCGGGTTGCACAAACCATCTCCTGCGATCAGCGTATCCTGGATATGTTTTTCATAGCTGTCATGCTCCAGGTCTGTCACACCTGCAATACCACCTTGCGCATATTTTGTATTGGTTTCATCAGCCTGTGTTTTTGTGATCACCAATATTTTTTTATCCGGGTAATATTGCGCTACTTTCAATGCATAACTCAAACCGGCAATGCCGGAACCGATCACCAAAAAATCTGTTTGTATCATGGATTAAAAATACATTTTTTCATGGATTAACGATGTTGTTGTAATGAAGTATGAGCTATGAACTATGAAGTATGGGTTTCTCTGCGGCTCTCTGTGATTTTTTCTGTGTCACTCTGTGGGCTACAGTTCAATATAGCTCTGCCGTTGAAGAGTGCGACGCAACGATGCTTAATAGTAGCACTCGGTTGGTAACATACAATTTATTTTTTCCATGAAGTATGTTCGTAATTTAAGAAACGTGTTGCCCCGATCACGATGAATAATTGTGCAAGCGCATACGTAAGCATTACAGCAAAACCTGCAGCAGCGAATCCATGATAAAATTTATTGACCGCTAACATGGAGTCGGAGAGAAGAAACAGGAACGCACCGGCAACACAATATTTCCCCGATATATCTTTAGCAGAATTAAATGCGTGAATGCTGCTGAGAAACATGCTGCACAACACGATCGCATATACTAGCACAGGTATTTGCAATGCACCAAGTGTAGGATTCAATATCCAGAATAAAGCCATGAGATAAATTACAACAAGCGTTATTATAAACCAGTGAATTTTTTGCACCTGATTTTGCCTGCGGACACAAAGAAAAAACAGGACGAAAAAAATATGTGCGATAAGAAAACTGAGCAAACCAAAAATAAATAGGGATGCTATTGCCACATCGAACAATAAAAACACATCTCCAAGCCAGGAAAAAAATAATGCAGTTATTAATAAACGGAATAATTTATTTTTTTCTACAACAGACCTCCAGGTAAAAATGAGAAGAAGAATTACGATGAGCGGTTTTGTAACTAATCGTAATTCTTCTTTATGAAATAAAATACCAGTGAGATCGAGCAGTACATCAACTGCAAAAATGTAAAGCCACTTTTTATTTTTTGACAGCGCATTCATTAATACGCGATCGTGTATTCAAATTTTTCAGGATGGTCAAAAACCTCGATGAGATTATATTTCAGTGTTATTGATTTTTTATCGTCGGATAATTTTGCAAGTGCATTGTCAACTTTCTTTACAGGGCGTGGAAGATTGATGGTGATTGTGTATGGAATTTCCATTCCCATATTTGTTGCTTCTTTCATTTGTCCGAATTGCGGATTATTCTGGAATGATTTCCATTTTTCTGCGTTGAGTTTGCGGGAGATCAAACCATCTTTTACTGTAAAATCATAAATAGAGTTGAACTGTGTGATGTCGGGCCCCTGCATGTTTCCTGCAACATCATCCCCTTTTCCTGAACCTAAGCCTTTCAGTAATTGTGTGGTGCCCAAAGAGCCGTCGGACATGGATGTGGAAATGGATTGTAGATCGTGGAGGTTTTTAAAAGGGAAATCCATTTTTGTTTTAAAGACCTTTTGGTCCATATTCAGTTTCATATTCACCTTCGCATCTTTTAGTAATGCTTTCTTATCCGGCGAAACATTTTTTACGGTGTCTAAAATACTTTGGAAAAAAACAGTGGTGTCCATTGCTTTTTGCGGCATCTGTTTTTCCATTTCGTCTTTTCCTACATAGTTCTGCATGATATCGAGCAACTGGCTCATATCCATGCGTGTGATCCACTGTCCGCTTCCGCTGCCGGTTATATCAATTTCTTCGTCGATCTGCACACAGCCACCGAGACAAAATACACACGCTATCGCAAATAAAATTTTTGTGATTTTCATATTTATCATTTTTGATCTGGCAAGATACTATTTTTCTGAAGCGCCGGTTTGGTAACCGACGGTAAAAGTTTGTGAATCTCCTGCATGTAACAATAATAAGCCCATTTTGTTGTTGAAGCAATCCGGCGCAGCGCTGAGGTTTTCAATAGCGATGCTTTTGCGGTGCGGGGGCGTGTATACCTGGAGATATGGGTAAGAATCATCAGGGTAAAGCGAAACATGCAAGCCGTTTTCAGGATTAACAATACTGCATGCTGCACCTTTGTAATTATTCTGAAGCACAAAGCAATTATCCAGTTCCGTTTCGTTCAGTTGCTTCGGGGAATTGAATTGATTATAGGATGACAATTTTCCGGTTGGGATAAGCTTTTCATTGAATTCAACGATTGACTCTGCATGAAACTGCATTCTCCAATCATTTACTTTTCCGCCTAATTGAAAATAAGGGTGCCAGCCATCGGCAACAGGAATAGTTTCGTTCCCTGTATTTGAAACAGTTGTGCTGACCTGCAGATAATCATTTGCCGTTAAAGCATATTCAATTATACAATTGTAATGAAACGGGTAACCGGCGTCATCTTTTTTGTATTCATACTGCAAAATGACGGAGGCTTTGTTGTCATCGGCTTTTTTGCTGGTAATTTCAAATGCTTTATTATATAACAAACCGTGAATGGCAGAACCATCCCGGAATTTTTGCTGAAGCTCGTACTGGGTATTGTTGTAAATATATTTTCCTTCAGGGATGCGGCAGGGGAACGGCGAAAGTTTGGAGCTTTTAAAGGAGGTGGCAAGCTCTTTTTTCAGGTGTGCATCACTGTTATAATTGTCAATGACATTGAATAAAGAACCTTTATGTTTTATTTTGAAACTGTGCAGCATGGCACCGTGTGCAGGAAGAACAGCAACTTCGGTTCCCGATTTTTCGTTTTTAAGCAGTACGCTATCCAGGCCGTCTTTATATGTAATGCTAACTGAAAAATTCATAAAGGATTGAGTGAAGGGTTAATAATTTTCGATTATTTATGCAGGTTCAATCCATGCATCATTCTCTTTCAGCAAATTCACAAGTTCTTCGACCGCAATATCGCTATTTACTCCGCGTTTCATAATGTCTTTTCCTTTGTATAAAGTGATTTTTCCCGGACCGCTTCCCACATATCCGAAATCAGCGTCGGCCATTTCTCCCGGGCCGTTCACAATGCAACCCATGATCGCAATTTTTACTCCTTTTAAATGATTGGTAACTGCGCGGATCTTTGCTGTTGTTTCCTGCAGGTCGAACAATGTTCGTCCGCAGGAAGGGCAGGAGATGTATTCCGTTTTTGAAATGCGCGTACGCGTTGCCTGTAAAATAGAAAATGATGTATTGTTGAGGAACTGGTGATTATTTTTTGTCTCAAGATAAGTCCTGCCGCTGATTTTCGTGTTCACCATCTTCGACGGGTTATTGATTAGCCAGATGCCATCTCCCATACCTTCCAAGAATAATGCTCCTGCCTCTGTAGAGAAATGAATGAGTTGTTCATCAATGGTTGAGTCATAACTTTCTACAACATTTATAACCGGACATTGAATATTTTGATTCATCAATTCTATTATAAAACGGCGAACCGATGACATAGCGCTTTGATGAGTAGACCATATACACAACACTACATTTCGTAGTTGATGAATATGGTCTATTAGCTTGTATGAAATTTCTTCATTCGCATTTACAGAAATGAAATTCATCAACGATGATTTTTCTGATATGTTGATGAATTCATTAACTGAATACAAAGGATAATATTTTTCTTTATCCGGAGCATTTTTCCATGCATTGTAATTGCAGATCACTTTTAAAGTTCCCGGCAAATTGAAATCAAGGATTTTGTCATGAGTATATAAATAATCAGCAGCCCCATCGCTGATATTCCACTTGTCAGTTTGTTCGTCATAAGAATATCCTACACTTTGCAGATCCTGGTGAACAACAGTTTTTGATTCCATGAAATCTGCAATAACAACGGGCACATGATGATCACCTATGTTGGAAATGGAAAATGTTTTTCTGCGTTTATATTCAAAAGGGGAATAAGGAAGTCGGGAAGACAGGAAGTCAGAAAGTTGGAAAGTATTTTGGCGCGAATCCTTTTTTTCTTCTGCACATTCCATCTTCCGCACTTCCTGACTTTCGGTCTTTCGGTCTTCCCGGCTTTGATATCTTTTCACCAAATCTTTACAAACCGGTATTTCAAATTCCGGATCTTCGGTTAGAGATACCCGTATGGTATCGCCGATCCCATCTTCCAGAAGGGTACCGATACCGATAGCAGATTTTATTCTTCCATCTTCGCCATCGCCAGCTTCGGTAACACCAAGATGTAACGGATAACACTCACCAAATTCTTCATCCATTTTTTGTATCAATAAACGATAAGCCTGTACCATTACCTGCGGGTTGCTTGATTTCATGCTTAATACGATGTTGTGGTAACTTTCCTTGCGTGCAACGCGTAAAAACTCCATGGCGCTTTCCACCATTCCCATTGGTGTATCGCCATAGCGGCTCATAATGCGGTCACTTAATGAACCATGATTGGTGCCGATGCGCATTGCTGTGCCGTATTCTTTGCAGATTTTTACCAATGGTGAAAAACGTTCATAGATACGCTCAATCTCGTCATTATATTCTGCATCGCTGTATTCAATAAATTCAAACTTTTTTTTATCGATATAATTGCCGGGATTGATGCGCACTTTCTCAACGATCCGTGCTGCGATCTCTGCAGCATTCGGTGTGAAGTGGATATCAGCTACTAACGGCGTGGTATATCCGCGTTTGTGTAATTCATTTTTTATGTTCAGCAGGTTTTCCGCTTCTTTTTTACTTGGAGCAGTAATGCGCACTAATTCTGCACCGGCTTCAATACAACGTATGGATTGTTCTACTGTTGCGATAGTATCCATCGTATCCGTAGTAGTCATTGTTTGAATGCGGATGGGATGGAAATTTCCCAACAGCAGCCCGCCGATATTTACTTCTTTTGTTTTAAGCCGGCTATATTCCGTGAGTGAGTTGCAGTATAATTGCATGGTGCAAATTTAAGGAAGGGAAAGCAGTCGGCGGTTATCAGTTTTCAGTCGTCAGTGCTTAAATTCAGGCATACCTGAAGTGGTTTAGATTACCTTAATGTTAAGATAACGTAGGTTATTATGATATAGTAAGATCATTCGCAAATCATAATCATCATATCCCATCTGTGTTCTATTGGATAAATTACATGAACAAGCTTCCAAAAATAAAGTATGATGAAACAAAGGAACTGTCGACTGACAACCGATAACCGTCGACTGCTCCTCACCAATCCTTATCCGGTTGCGCCAGTGATTTTACTTTGTTCTGGTTCATTTTTTGCTGGGCTTCATTTTCTTTTTGTTGAAGTGCTTTCAGCAGTTGTTCAACCTGTTTTTTAGTGAGGCGGCTTTCAGGTTGCTTGGGTTGTTCCTGTTGCTGGTTTTTTTGATTTTGTTGCTGGTTTTGTTTTTTATCCTGATCTTTTTTGTCGTCTTTCTTTTGTTGTTGCTGCTGTTTTTGTTTTAATTCCTCTAAGGCTTTTTGCAGGTTTTCCCTTGCTTCACGGTCTGTCGGGTCGAGTTTCAATGCATCTTTCCACGAGCGGATGCTCTCTTCCAGTTTCTTTTGTTTGATATCTGCCACACCTTTATTGTACAAACCTTTTTCTTTTGTTAACTTTTCATCGGTATGCGCAATGCTGTTTTCGTAAGACTTTGCAGCTTCTTCAAAATTATTATTGCGGAACTGGCTGTTGCCAAGATTATAATTGGCTACAGCATTATCCGGCGCTTTTTCCGTTGCTTTTTTATATTCTTCCTGTGATTTGTCAAATTTTTTTTGCTTGTACAATTTATTGCCGCTGCGGATAAGGGCATTTTCATTTTGTGCAAAAACATTTACACAGAAAAAAAACATCGTAATTATGGAGAAATATTTTTTCAAGCCGCGAAAAATTTTCGTTCGGGTAAAAAGAATTCAATCAATAATAACAAAAATCCTGCCGCAAGGAACCACTGGAAATAACTTTTATAGTCTATGAATTCAGAATCTGCCAATGATTTCTTTTCAGCGCTGTCCACCTGTTGAGATAAGGTGATCAATGCGTCATCAACGTTATCAAGCCGGATATAAATCCCATTGGTAGCATCTGATAGCTGGTGCAATTCCGCTTCATTCAATTTCGAGATAACAGTTTGTCCGTTCTGGTCTTTTTTTAATTCGTGTGTTACCGGGTCAACAATCGGAGACCCGTCAGGAGAGCCAATACCAACGGTGTTGATCATCACGCCTTGTGCTGCGAGTGATTTTGCCACATTCAATGCTTCGGGATCGTGGTCTTCCCCGTCTGAAATCAATATGATTGATTTGAATTTCCTTTCCTTGCTGTTGAACGAGGTGTTTGCCATTCGCAATGCATCGGCAATAACCGTTCCTTGTGTTGGTACAACATCAGGGCTTGCATTCTGCACATACATTTTTGCGGCGCTATGGTCAATAGTGAGCGGCATTTGCAAATATGCACGTCCGGCAAAAAGAACAATTCCGATCCTGTCGTTTTGTAATTTGTCAACCAAGCGAAGTAATAATTGCTTTGCACGGTCGAGCCTGCTTGGTTTAATATCTTCTGCCAACATACTTTTGCTTACATCCAAAGCGATCATCACATCAACACCTTTGCGGGATACATTTTCCGTCGAACCGGGCTTCTGAAAGTTTGCAGCTCCTATAACTATTGCAGCAAAGGCAATAACTGCTAAAATGAATTTCAGGATGAATTTTATTTTGGAAAAACTCTTTGTCAGCTCTGCAACCAGTTTCGTGTCCCCGATTTTTTTTGCTGTTTTATTTTTCCATTGAAGAATAAAAAGCAATAACAGCAACATCAACGGGATGGCAGCCAAACCATAAAGAAATATGATATTTTGAAAACGCATTGATGCTGGTTAATTTCCTGTTTTTATTTTTTTGCAATATAACAAACAACCTCTTTCAAAAAGAGGGCCAGATATTTTTTTAGGAAACCTTTTCATTTATTTTTTCCCCTGGAAAAACCCAAGTTGCTGAAGTATGTTTTTAAATATGCGTATGCGCACATTCACCATATCTATTTTTTTGTTTGTCGATTCGAGGTTCAGTACAAAAAAATAAGGGTGTTTGTTTTCTTCGATCCAGCCTACGATCCAGCCAATTTCATTTCCGTTTTCTTTATTGCCCCAACCGGTTTTATAACTCAATTTGTAGTTGGCATTTTCTTCATGTAACATCACTTTCTTTACAATATCCTGCGTGCGTTGGTAAAACGGAAGTTGGTTAAAATATAATCGCTTCACCAATCCCATTTCTTCATCCGGCGTAATTTTTAAATGATTGTTCAGCCAGAACGAATCTACAGGGCCGCTAATATTTTTATTTCCATAACCCAAAGTATCGATCCACCGTTGCATCGTATCATGACCGATCCTGCGGGCAACTTCCTGGTAATAATTTACTGCAGAAACTTTAAATGCTTCAGCCATTGTCAGGTCTTTGTTCCAGTCGGGGTTCCAGCGTTTCACACTGTCCCATTTTATCACCATGTTTTCATCTTTAATAACCCCGGTTTGAATACCGATCAGCGAGTTCACAATTTTAAATGTGGATGCCGGAAGATAGGAGCTGTCGCGAAAACGTTTCAGGTTATAAATTGTGAAATTCCCCCGGCCGTTATCAAATAGCCCGAAACAACCCGTTACATTTTCAGCAGTGAAATATTTTTTCAGGCTATCATCTTCTGAAACATTATTGATGGAACATGCACCGAGAAAGTATAATGAAATAGAAATAACAAAAACGATTTTTTTCATCTGCAATATTTAAGTTTCGCAAAGGTACAGGCAGCAATTTGTTTTGAAAAATGTGAATGAAATAAATTGCTGCTGGCAGCTGGTTAAATGCAACCCGAAATATAATATACGCCTGTTGATTACTTGATGATTAATTGTTGATTATTCTCTGTAATTTAAAACGCAGATTCAATTACGGTAATGAATAGCTCCTTTTTCCAGGCTTTTGGATTTTTAATTATCGGGGTTGCGGTGATCATATTACTCACTGCAAAATTTCGTGTACATGCATTTTTTGCATTGATGATCGCGTGTTTTGTTGTAGGACTGGGAATGCAAATGCCACCGACCGATGTCATCGCCACTATGAAAGACGGATTTGGAAGTATTATGAAGTCACTAGGTTTTATTATTGTGCTTGGCACAACGCTCGGCGTATTACTTGAATACACGGGCAGCAGCAAAGTGATGGCTGAATTTATTTTAAACATTGTAGGCGAAAAATATGCAGCGTTGGGAATAAGTATGACCGGTTTTATTGTTGGTTTGCCAATTTTTTGCGATTCGGGATATATTGTATTGAACGGATTGAATCAATCGCTGGCAAAGCGCACAGGCATCCCTGTTATAGTGATGAGTGTTTCATTGGCAACAGGATTATTATCCGTGCATTGCCTTATCCCGCCACATCCCGGAGCAAGTGCTGCCGCAGCCACTATCGGTGTTGATTTTGGAAAGTTGATGATCGCCGGAATTATTATTGCCATACCTGCTATGCTGGTTGGTTATATATGGGCAATATTTGCCGCCAAAAAATTTACACATATAACGAGCAAAGAAATTACTGAAGAAAAAATAATCGGGGCATCGGCATCTGTAGTAAAATCATTTTTGCCGGTGATCGTTCCAATCATTTTGATCGCAGCAAAATCGTTTTTGGGATTGGAAAAAAATAATTCAGGATGGATGGCCAATGCACTCTTTTTTTTGGGAGATCCTGTTGTTGCATTATCTGCAGGTGTTGTGCTGGCATTTAATTGCGGGAGTTCATGGAAACATAATGCGATCAGTAAATTATTGCAGGAAGCAGGGGAGAAAGCCGGTGGTATTTTGGTGATCATCGGTTCGGGTGGTGCATTTGGTGCGGTGATCGCAGCGGGAAAGATCGGGGAACATTTCAGTCATGCATTACCCTTAGGAAGCCTTGGTTTATTATTTCCTTTTTTGTTGACAATGATCCTGAAAACGGCACAGGGGTCTTCAACAGTGGCGATCATTACCGCTTCATCCATTGTTCTGCCTTTGCTTCCGGCATTGGGTTTGCAAACAGAAAACGGCAAACTGCTCTGTGTGCTTTCAATGGGAGCAGGATCTATGATCATCTCTCATGCAAACGATGCCTATTTCTGGGTGATCTCAAAATTTTCAGGTATCGAAATGAAGCCGATGCTGAAAGTATATTCATTGGCAACTTTATTTATGGGCCTGGTGACAATGGTAATGGTATATATCCTTTCATTATTCATACACTAACCGTGATACGTAAACGAAAAGAAAAGAAGAAAGAAAAATTTTCAAAAAGGCTAAAAATCTTTTTGGTAGCCCTGGGCCCGGGGTTAGTTACCGGGGCTAGTGACGATGACCCTTCCGGCATCGCCACATATTCGCAGGCCGGCGCTGGTTTTGGCTTTGCTACACTATGGACAGCATTAATTACGTTTCCACTTATGGCATCCATACAGGAAATGTGTGCACGCATTGGCATTGTAACTAAGGAAGGGTTGACGGGCACCTTGAAAAAGAACTATTCCAAAACTGTTTTGTACCTGATGTTGGTGTTCAGTTTCCCTGCGATCACATTAAACATCGGTGCAGATATACAAGGCATGGGCGCAGTAGCCAATTTGCTTTTTCCGGAAGTGCCTGCATTTGCCTTCAGTGTAGTGTTCACTGCGGTACTTATTTTCCTGATCATAAAATATTCGTACCGGAAATTATCAAACATTTTGAAATGGCTTTGTATATGTCTGTTGTTGTATATTATTGTTCCGTTTTTGGTTAAGGTTGATTGGAAAGATGTTTTGAAACACACTGTTGTTCCGACAATACGGTTCGATAAAGATTTTTTAGAAATATTAGTTGCTATTCTCGGTACCACCATTTCCCCGTATCTTTTTTTCTGGCAAACTACGATGGAAGCAGAAGATATGAACCACAAGCAAAATGCAATTGTGATCGACAAACGTATTATCCATGAAATGCGTATCGATGTTGATTTTGGAATGTTTTTCTCTAATCTCGTAATGTTTTTCCTGATCCTTGCAACAGGCGCTGTACTATTCAAAGGCGGCATTCACCAGATCGATACTGTTGAACAGGCCGCAAAAGCGCTTGAACCACTCGCCGGAAAATTTGCATACCTGCTTTTTGCATTAGGTGTGCTGGGAACAGGCTTTTTGGCGATACCTGTTTTAGGCGGCTCGCTTTCATACATCATGGCAGAAACATTTAACTGGGAAGAGGGATTGGATAAAAAATTTCATCAGGCAAAAGGTTTTTACATCACCATTATTATTTCACTGCTTATTGGTTTGTCGCTTGATTTTTTAGGTATCAGCCCGATGCAGGCATTGTTGTACACCGCAATTCTATATGGATTAACTGCGCCAGTGATGATTGCTATTGTTATTCATATCTGCAATAACAAAAAAATTATGGGAGATTTTACGAATAGTAAACGTTCAAATATTTCAGGTGTGCTTACTTTTTTATTAATGCTGTTTGCCGCTGTCGCGCTGATATGGTTTCAATTTAAGTGAGTTGCCAATGGTGAATGAATGGTCAATTGTGAGGAGTAAGAAGTAAGAAGTAAACAGGGAGCAGAAAAAAATAATTATGTAAGTTGCTAAAATATTTGAAAACTTAGAACTCATACTTCATAACTCATAGCTCATACTTCAATTGATCGCTTCATTCAGATCTATTCTTAAATTGATCATAAAAACATCGGGACGTATAACTACTTTCAATTTATGGCTGTGCGGATATAAAAGATCCAAACGTTTATTGATCGCATTGATGAATGAACTGCTTCCGTTTGCTAATGTTGATGTGTCAACAGGTTTGCTCCACGCAATATCCATAATAAAGTTGCCGGAGGAAACAGACGCTTCAATATCTATGAATTTATCTGCAACGTCCAATACGGATAATTGATGAAAACTATTTTCTACCAATGGTAAAATAATAAATGGTGCGATTTTATTTCCGTTTGTTTGTTCAGGAAGTTTCAGGTTGATCTGGATATTTTCTTTCAACCCCGTTCTTTCTATCTGGATATATTCTTTCAATAACTCCAATTCTTTTTCCAATGCAACTTTGGGTTGATTGTTGTCATACATAACGTACAACATCAGTTTTTTTATCTGTTCAATAATCTCTGGGATCAATTCCGGTGTTTCTTTTGATAGTGTTTCCACTTTTGTCAATGCATTTATCAGGAAAACAGGTTTTGTAATTCCTTCTTCAGAAGTGAGTTCTACTTTTTTTCTTTCTTTCTTGATAAGGTCCAATTCCAGGTGCTTGATGTACCACATTTTCCCCAGCTTTATTGCAGCAGCCATGCAACCTTCCATGTTTATCTGCCCGAACAAGTCAAAAAAATCCCAAATAAAACTTACAGAGTGCATGCGATAAGGCATTCCATAAACCGTATAAATAAGCGGGTTGATATGCGTAGTATACATGCGGAAAAGGAAAACATAAACGAAGCTTGAAGCCAGCCACAGGAATATCATGGTAAGATATTTTCCCCTCGACAAAAAACGTGGAATAAAAAAATAAATGATAAGGTAACAAAACAAAATATCGATAGGAAAAGAAAAAATTTCGACGAGCAACGAGGGGAAGAATGATTTGCTAAACGGGTATTTAGACCACGACAGCGCTACAAAAAATGTATCATAGAGTATCCAGATACTCCAGAATAATACATGCCGCGTGATGCGGAATTTGGGATTGTTGGAAAAAACAAATGCGTTTAAATTCATTAAACCTGTTTTGCTTTAAAAATAAAAGCACTTACTTTTTTCGGATATAGGTGAAATCATAAGATACCTGGAAAGTTTTGCCATCATCAACAGAAACATCCTGGTATTGCCGGACTTTGTCAGCTCCGAGATTATAGAATATAAAATTACCAAAAGCTTTTTGCCCGTTTTGTTTAGTAGTATACGTGAACATCATTTTTTCATTTTCATATCTTCCATTTGTAAAACGTTGTATATCGCCGGAAGAGCCGACCCAGTCTTGTTCCCATGCTTTTGCAAGCGTATCGTAATAATTAATGCTTTTTCCGTTATGCGCACCTGCCAATGATGTCCAGTTTTCTAAAATTGCGCAACCACCTGATATGGATTGAATGATGCTGTGCCCTACTAAATTTTTTGTGCCGGTTTGATATACATCCCATTCGCCGATCCAAAAATCAAATTGCCTTGAATGCACATCTGCAGAACACGGGTATGCGATGATAAACGCTTTTTGCCTTGCATCTTTAAATGCCTGCGTATTTCTCAGGGATTCAAAATCACTGCTGCTGTCCATTTCATGAATGTTCGTATATCCATCACCGATAGCTTTATTTAACCAGTTTACAGACGCATCGTTTTTATTTTCTTTTGCATATACTTTCGCCAGCCTCGATTCAACAATAAATTTTAATTGTGGTGAAGGTTTGTTGCCGAGTGCTTTTTCATAACTTTTCACAGCTTCCTCATACATGCCCATATTGTAGTTGCAATATCCCAGGCGGTTCCATGCAATTGCATTGGTTGATGTATCGCGCAAATACATGGCATATTTTTCTTTCGCTGCTTTCCAATCTGACTGATAAAAGAAAGAATCAGCTACCTGTAAAATGTTTTGTGCACTCAAAAAATTGCTTACTGCTACTACAAATAACAGGCTTAGTAAAATATTTTTCATTTAACTGATTTTATAAAAAATAAGAAAATGCTTTGAGTTATTTCCGGAAATCACATCAGCGGTTTAAAAACAAGGCTAATGGTCAATGGTTGTGTTTTCACACAAAAGGCTGCTTGTAAATGGCAGCCTTTGCGTGAAGTTTTAATATGCCGGATCTTTTGAAATTATTCCACCCGATCCCGGATGCTTATTGTTTTGTCAAAACAATGGTAAACAAACCAAAATCACCATCGGCAGGAGACGAAATGTCAAGAGTTAAAGAGATTACTCCGGAACACGCCGAGAGTACTCCAACTCCTGTGCAGGAAAAATTAACATCACCTCCGTAATCACCAAATATTTGCGATGGAACACTAAGGCTGTCTGTTGTCGGGTCTACATTTGCAACAATATTTTTTCGGTTACTTCCAACTCCGGGTTTCGGATAAAGCGCTAGAGTTATCTGGTTAACGCCTGGGCCTGGGGTAACAGTTACCAGATCTCCTGAAGTATAATCCTGCCATTGATCACTTATCACTGCAAAACTTCCATTGAAAAAAGATTGATCGTAAGGGCAAACATAATTGATCAGTGTTACCGGCCATATGAATGCCATGTTATACGCAGGAAAAGATTCAAACGTAGTTGGTGTATTCGCTATCGAAAATTTTCTTCCGTCTTTTGTTACTGCTTCAGGATACAAACTCAGGTCTGTATTGATGCTGTCCGGATCTATTCCCAATGCTTGTGCCATTTCTCCACCGGTTACAGTCAGCACGGTCCCCTGTGATGTGAACGGAACATTCTTGACAAGTTTCCATGTTGATGGATCAAGATTTTGTCCTTTCACCACATAAACATTTACGGATTGCACATCCACACCAACACTGCCAACAGTAATGCTCACGGAACTTGTATCAATATGTTTGTAATCGAGGTTTGCATTTCCCTGCGCACTCAGTGTTAAGTATGCGCCAAGAACAAGTGTACTATGGTCGCCGGAAATATCCCCTTTTTTGCATGAGTTTGTGCTGCACAAAATAATAGCAAGCACTGAAAATATAATGATTGATTTTTTCATGGTGTGTTTGTTTTTATTTTACAAAATCATCGGGGTTATTATCCCAGAATACTTTTACATTGGTTCCCGGCTTTTGAGTCGCGTTCTTGTTGAAATTCACATAAGCTGCAGGATAGAAAAATGAGCGAGTGAATGAACCCGGGTTTGGCGTAAGTGCCGGTTGCATATTATCCGGTTTACCTGTCCGCCTGTAATTGTTGTAAGGTTCAATTCCATTTCCCCATGCAGCGAGATAATATTCTTTCATAATAATATTCAGTTTCGCATCAGTGCTCGTTGCGTTTTGATATTGCGCCATTACTTTATTTACATAATTCTGTTGATTGGAAGGGGTGATGAGCATCGAAGTATCTGTGGTAGGCAACGTGTAACCAACAGTTGTTGCAAAGTTGGAAACCTTGTCAAACGATGCATTGATTGCTTTTGCCAACAGTTGCTGCGGATCGCCGGGGGTTCCTAATGTCAATGCAGCTTCTGCTTCTGCAAAATAGGTAAACGAAGAAAGCCATATCGGGAAGATTCCATTTCCTTTTGCACCTGAAACTCGTCCTGAACTTTGTCCGATCGCTGTGTTTTGGTTCGCATCAAATGCTCCGGCAGCGGGATATAATCCCCAAGTTGTCCGCAACAATTGATCTGGCCCAAACCCTTCGTTGTTTTCATGGTCCCTTCCCCAATACCCTGAATCAACAATGCAATACGGTGTGCTTGTAAAACCTATGTTTGTAGGGTTTGAAGTTGCGGGGTAATACGGAGGATATGCCCTGAAATAACAAGGGATCGCAAACTGAAGTGTTGTCTGGTCGGGCAAACGTGGATCATTTAAAATATTATCGCATTGACGATAGAGATAATAGCGTGTGCGCGGATCAACGAATCCTTTTTCCTGGACCATCAGCCACATAAAATAATTGCCCATGTAATCTGTAGCGCCGGCATCAGTTCCATAATTTAAAATATAATTCGGGTGCCTGCTGTCTGGTGCCTGGTTATGCGTCGAAAAACTGAATACAAAATCCTGCGATGCGGAATTGATCAGATCATTTTCTGTAATGAGGTCTGAGATTTTTGAAGCAACACTATTATCAACGAGCCGCATTTGCAGGTATGTTTTCAGTTTGATGGTTTTTGCAAGCGTGATCCAGCTTCCTGCATCGCCATTATAAAAAATATCATTGGTTGGTTTTCCTGTTGCTGATACAGGTTGGGCGAGTTCTGCAATTGCAGAATCAAGCATTGATAGTGCAGCAGCATATACATCAGCTCCTTTATCAGCTTTCGGGTTTGGAATAGTTACTCCCTGGTTTGCTTCTGAGTAAGGAATATCGCCAAACACATCAACCAATGTTATCATGGTATAAGCTTTCATAACTTTTGCAATTCCTGCATGTATGTACTGTCCTTTTTCTTCGGCAAGCGGGATCATAGTGTTGGCTGTTTTAAAAATATTCGTATAAGCAGTCAACCACATGTTGTCGAAATTTCCCGGGGCAAAAGCATTGAAATAGGTGTTGCCTGTTACTAATGCCTGCATCCTGGTTAGCTGTGCTGCAAAATCAGACACACCCTGAATGTTTGCTACAGCATCATAACCTGAATAAAAATTTCCTGTTGCAAGAGTCTGGTCAGTTGTGCCAAGGCTCAATTCCAGATTGTTCAGGTAGAGGTCAACGTCTGCTGCTGCAGGTGTTGGAGAACTCGGATTATTTAATAAAGAATCAAAACTATTGTTGAATTTCTTGCATGCACAGAAAACAGATAATGCGCACGAAAAGAGTATTATTTTTTTTAGTTTCATATTAATTAGCTTTTGTGTTTAGAAAGAAACCCTGATACTTGCACCGATCCTGCGTGAAGACGGGCCTGTCTGGAAATCGAATCCTTTCGAATTGCTTACTCCAAGGCTGTTGCTTTCCGGATCGAAGTGTGTATACTTCGGAAAATTGGGGGCGAGGTACCACACATTGGTTCCGGATATGGAGAAAGATGCTGCACCAAACGGTGTTTTCTTCAGCACACTTGCAGGAAGGCTGTATGAAATTGAAACCTCACGGAGACGTATAAGCGTAGCATCCCACACACCGGTTGAATTCGGGCCGAACCCATACGAATTAAAATAGGTGTTATCGACACTCTGTTGAAGATCATTTGGTGTCCCATCCTGCTTAACGGTATTCGGCAATATGTAAGGAAGCGATCTGTCAAAGTCAGTGTCTTTGGTTACTCCACGTGCCAGTAATGTGCGCACTGTATTTGAATATACCTGTCCGCCATGTGTATAATCCCATTGCATACGGAAGGAGAATGCTTTATAACTTAGGGTACTGATCCCCGTTAGCTTATAGTCCGGGTTGGGGTCGCCGATGATGGCGATATCTGCTGATGAGAGGTAGTACCCGTTGTTGTCAACAATTTTTTTGCCGGTAGAATGACTGGTGGCGCCGGTATCCAGTTGCACATACGTTCCTTGCAATACACCAAGCGGTTTGCCATTGATCGCATAAGAACCAAGGCCTGTATTGCTGAAGCCGGTGATCAATATTTGTTTGATGTCGGCAGGCATGTCGTGTACTTTACTGCGATTGAGTGTGAATAATCCATTCAGTTCCCACCTCCAGTCTTTATTTCTTACAACAACATAGCCCAATGCCAGTTCAATCCCTTTGTTATCAACAGCGCCTGCATTGATTGTTGTAGAAGTAGATCCTGTTGAACCATCTAACTGGCGGCTGAGTATCTGGTTGCTTGCAGTGCGGAAATAACCGGTGAGGTCAAGTGATATCCTGTTGTCGAAAAATTTTCCTTCAATACCTGCTTCTACTTCTTTCAGTAACTCAGGTTTCAGGTTTGGGTTTGCAATATTGTTTGGTATTGCCGCAATATTACCTACGTTTCCGTTGCCTGCAACAAATTGGTTGGTGATGATAATTAAGGAAGACCTTGTTTGATAAGGCACAGGGAAATGAGCACTGGTTGAATAACCAACGCGCAGTTTCAGGTAATTTACGGCGCTGCTGTTTTTCAATCCTTCTATATAAGAAGTAGGGATGAAGGATAAACTAACTCCCGGATAAAATAAACGACGGTTATTTTTTTCAAGTGTAGAAACCCAGTCATTGCGTCCATTCAGCGTTAAGTATGCGTAATCCTTGTAACCTACAACAGCCTGTGCATATAAACCTGCACGCTTTTCTTCAACTTTTCCATCAAGATCTATTCCATCTTCGCTAACAATATCATGGCTTATAAAATTGCTGTGGTCAAATAACCCGAACACAATTTGCTGAGTGCTTTTTAATCCTGATTGATTATATAAATCGTGCCTCATATCCGCACCTGCATCTACGCTCAGGTTAAAATTATTTCCAAGATTTGTATTGTAGTTAATGTTTAATGTATTGTTCAGGATAGAATTGTAAATATTTGTTGTGCGGTATAATCCATTTACGTATCCGGGCCCGCCTTCAACACCTCCTTTATTTACTTCGAGTGTTTGTTGTTCCTGGTAGAGATCCAATCCAAAACGATAATTCACACTTAATCCTTTCAGGATATCGTACTTCAAACCAAATGTTCCGTAAGTACGATAAGTAACATCACCTGATAATGCATTTTGTGCAGTCCACCTCGGGTTTTGAATATCGTTCCCAAGGCGGTAATAAATGCTTCCGCCTGTAACCGGATCCTGGTAAGGAAGCCCCATCAGGTTTACGCTTCTTGGTGTAAATAATAATGCGCTGAAAACAGAAGCAACATCTGCAGTTCCGCCGCCGCTGTTTGAACCAACGATCGGTGTCTGAAAATCAGTGATCGCAAAATTCAATACGCCATTCAGTGTAAAATTGTTTGCAAGTTTTGCAGTTCCGCCTAACCCGAAATTGTTTTTGTAAACACGGTTATTTGGGGTGAAGCCTTCGTCATCCATATAAGTGTAGTTGGCATTGAAAGTAGTGTTCTGGCCAGACGATGCGATATTGATTGATGTTGTTTTTACAATACCGGTGCGAAAAAAAGATGGCACATTTTTATATGGTTTGTAATCCTGTGTTTTGTTTGCATATTCAGGATAAGCAGCAACTAATGATGGGGAATATCCAAGCTGTGCAGGCGGGGTGGTAAATTTTGCACCCCAGTTGCTGAACGCTGCAGATGGCACCAGGTCAAAGCCTCCGCCGTAATGGTCCTGGTAGGCAGGAAGGTTTGCAACTGTATTTGCAAATAACGATTGTGATGCAGTGATCTCTAATTTTTTATTTGTTTTGTGGGATGAGCCGTTTTTTGTTGTTACCAAAATCACCCCGTTTCTTGCTGCTTCGCCGTACAATGTTGTTGCGCTTAATCCTTTCAAAACGTTCACGCTTTCGATGTTGTTCGGATCAAGATCAAGAAACCGGCTGGATGAAGATATACCTGCACCAACCTGGAAATTCAGGTCATTATTATTACCACCATCAAACGGTACACCATCAACGATAAATAACGGAGTTGCCGCACCGCCTGTAATTGTGCTGATACCGCGGATACTGATGTTTGTGCCGCTTCCTGAAATACCACTCGAATTCAATATATCAAGGCCGGCAACTTTTCCGTTTAATACGCGGCCTATATCACCTTCCGGCCTCAGTTCAATGTCTTTGCTTCCTACAGTGGTTACTGCATATCCCAGCGCTTTCTTCTCGCGTTTAATACCAAGTGCTGTAACAACCACCTCGCTCAATGATTGGTTCAATGGTTTTAATGCAATGGTAAGCGGTTGCGAGCTGTTTGCAACAATTTCTCTCTTTTCAAAACCTACATACGAAATCAATAACGTAGCGCCTGCAGGCACAGAGAGAGTAAAATTTCCATCGATGCCAGTTGATGTCCCTTTCTTTGTTTTCTTTTCTACCACACTCACACCGGTGATCGGGACCCCTTTTTCATCTGTAATTTTTCCTGTCACCTGTGTGTTTTGCGCGATAGCGCCGGAGGTAACAAGAAACAAAAGCCATACATAAAAAAACTTTTTTCTCATACAAGTAGTTTTAGTTAAAATGAAAAAACCGGTTCAGTTATGAACCATCGCTGAAACAGGATTTTTGAAAACTTAATAGGTGGTTTTGCCGTTTCAGCAATCCAGTTCAGACAAAAAAATTAGATGAATTGAGGCAGTGAATGCATGCGTTTATAACCGAAGCAGGAAAAATGAATACCGAAGCATGTAAAACATGAATTTAATTATCTTCAGTCGGGTTTATTTTACCGCTCTTCATGTTAATTATTCGATTTATTATTCGGGAATGAAATGACCGCAGCGGTATAAAAAACAAGCAGGTGGTAGAAACCACCTGCGGAATCACATGAGAAAACTTCTATGGGCAACCAGTTTTTAAGTTACCCGCTAGAAAAAATTTTAGCCAGGACTTATTCTACTTTTGGTAAAGTAAAAATAATCAGAAGGTTTCCTGGTTAGTTGATAATCTCACCGAGCAGAGATATTTTGCCACTGAAGCATGAATTAATGAAGCTTAAACCGGAAAGGGTTTCAAAAAAATACCGGGCAAAAGCAGCGAAAGCAAAAAATAATAAGTCTACCATTTTAGTAGTTTATAAATTTGATGTTGTTTCAAATAAAAAAATGCCCGTTTGTAACATTTAACTTGTTTCTTTCCGGGTATGTTTGGTAATTAGCAATAATTCTACACACAAGGGTTTCCGAACCGGGAAATTTCTCTACTCAACTATAATATATTCAAACCTAACTGAACTATGAACACCAACCGGCCATTGAATGACAGAACAGTCAGGCTTTTTTGCATACCTGCACTGGGATTGCTTATTCCAAATATTACCGGCCTCATCACAAACCGCAAATATGGATTTGCGGAATTAGCTGTTTCTTACACCTATTTTATTTTTATAGCATTTATTGTTTGGGAAGGGAATGTTCGCCTGATGTATTTCATCAAAAAAAAATTCGCATGGCAAAACGGGCAGTATTATAAGATCATTGCATCTCTCTTTTTTGCTAACATAATTTATTCAGGCTTTGTATCATTGTCGATGTTGTATTTGTGGAAACAATATTCCAAAGAAGTTTATGCAAATGCCGGCGAGCCGGTTATCAATACTACATTGGTAATTATTATTGCAGCAACTTTTATTACCAATATTTATGAAATGGTTTTTTTGAATGATGAACGCGAGTATAATCTTTCCCGTGTTGAGCAATTAAACATTGCAAAAGCACAGGCGGAATTGGAAGCATTAAAAAACCAGATCGATCCGCATTTTATTTTTAACTCGCTGAATACACTTTCGTTTTTAATTATGCGTGATGCGCCGAGTGCAAAATTATTTAACGACACCCTTGCAAAAGTGTATCGTTATATTTTAGGTAATAAAGATAAAGACCTTGTGTTGCTACGTGAAGAAGTGGAATTCATCAGCAATTATTTTTACCTGCTGAAGATACGTTTTCACAATGCAGTGAATATGGAAATAGAAATCAACGATCTCGCTGCGGAAGATTTTTTAATCCCGCCAATTTCCATGCAGGCACTTGTAGAAAATGCCATCAAGCATAACGATTTTAATGATACAAGCCCGCTAAATATTAATGTTACCATTTCATCCAATTATATTGTTGTGCGCAACCCGGTTAAACCGAAAGCATATATGTTGCATACATCAAAAATCGGTTTAAGCAACCTTGATAACCGATACAAACTGATCACTAAAAAAAATATCATCATTGAAAATAATCCCGGCTTCTTTTCCGTCAAATTACCGGTTTTAAAATTTTGAACAATGAAAGTATTGATAATAGAAGACGAAAAACCCGCGTTCGAAAATATTGTGCAGGAATTGAATTCCATCGATGAAAATGTACAGGTTGTTGCAACATGTTCAACAATCAGAGAAAGTGTTCATTGGCTCGAAAAGAATTTGCAACCCGATCTGATATTAATGGATATCCAGCTAACAGACGGGCTTTCGTTTTGCATTTTCAATTCTGTAAACATTACATGCCCTGTAATTTTTATTACAGCGTATGATAAATATCTGACAGAAGCATTTGATTATAACAGTATCGATTATTTGTTGAAACCGATCAATCACGAACGTTTAAAAAATGCGATCAGGAAATACAAGAACCTGCAACAGCATTTTGTGAATAATCATTCTGTCCTGAATAATATTATGAACGGGGTAGAACGTAAACGTTCACGTGTGTTGGTGAAACGTGGCATGGAATTTCAAACGATACGTGTGGAAGATATTGTTTATTTTTTTACGGAACATAAGTTGATCTTTCTTGTAGACAAAGACAATAGAAAATACCTTGCTGAAAAAAATAACCTCGCAGAATTGGAAGATGAACTGGATAACCGGTTCTTCTATCGCGCAAACAGGAAATATATTATCAACGTAAATTATGTAAAACGTTTCAAGCCTCTTGAAAAAAGCAAGATCAGCCTCGAACTTTCACTACCTGTCAGTGAAGAGATCATCATTAGCCAGGAGAATGCTTCTTCATTCAAAAAATGGATTAGTGAAGCATAAAAAAACACCGACCCGCGTTCTTTTTTTCATATAGCTGATTGCCACATTTCCAGTTTAACAAAAGCTTAACCGCATGTGTGAAATTTTCGCATGCCGTTTCAACTGCGTTTTTTAGTGCTTCAGTTGTGTGCAATCCATCTTCAGAAGTTGCGAGCAGATTTGATTTTTTGACGCGTGTTAAACGGCAACCGGAAATGTAGATTAGCTTGACTTCGCTTTTTATTGAGAATACATTTATCATGGATTTAATTTTCAAACACACAAAAATGATAGCCATGAAAAAGTATTTCAGCATCCTGTTTTGTTTTTTATTTCTTGCGTTTGCTAGGTTGAGTTATGCAGGAAATGTTACAGACGTCAATGAAAAAGTGATCAAAGCATTCAAGCAAACATTTCCATTTGCGGAGAAAGTGACGTGGGACGAATTCTCCGACAGGTATATTGTGCATTTTGAAGAGAACGACGTGCGTACTGTTGTGGATTATGATAAAGATGGAAATTATCTTGGTTCAAAAAGATATTATAAAGAAAACAACCTGCCCGTTAGTATTTTGTATAAGATCAGGACAAAATATGCTGACAAAAAAATATTTGGCGTTACAGAGATTTCTACTGATACAAGCATTGACTATTACGTAAAAATGGAAGACAACAGCAATTGGGTAACTGTGAAATGTGATGCTTCCGGTGCCATGGAAGTAGTGGAAAAATACAAGAAGACGGAGTAACTGATTGCGTCAGGATTTTTTGCACGCCATCAGTGAAATAAAATAATCCGCTTGATCGGCGTGCAATGTTCTGATAATATTTCCACGTGGTCGCCTTTTTTTACAATTACAATGCTGCAACGTTGGTCTTCGTTAAATGGAACGCCCCTGTATATTCCTTTGCCTTTCCAACGTGTACTTGCAATAGCCGTATTCCCAGATAACTGCACAGAAATTTCAGAACGGCTCATGCTATCCAAAGTATAACTGGGCCCTCCGGCAGTAGCTACAACACTGTCGCGGCTGAATGTTCCTCCGCTTTGCGTGAAATAAATATAATCGGGCGATAAAACAGAGTCTACCAATTCCAGGTTTTTATTTCTCCATCCTTCATCAAATTTATTGATCACATTGATCACTTCATCTGTAGAAAGAGGTGTTGGTTTATGCTTGCATGCTTGCATAACACCAACAAGTATAATAAATAATGATAGGCAAAATTTTCTCATGGCTATAAAACTTGAACAGGCAAGGTTAATATCGTTAGCAGTAAAAAATTGAGCAGCGCTTAAAGATAAAATAAAACTCTGTTTGAAGAAAGTATATTCATCATGAATTTATTTTTTTCATTCGGGATACATGATAATTTTATTTTGTGAATAATTGTTTTTCGTAAATTCCCTTTTTATCATACCAAAACTTCAGCAATGAGAAAACTGCTTCTCTTCCTATCTTTTTTTACATGCTGCACACTTCTTCTGTTAGTTTGCAGTAAAGCCCAGGATAGTGTAATTGCATTTAAGGGCGCATTGGTTTATCCGGTTACCGGTTCTCCAATTCAAAACGGGATTTTAATAGTGCACAATGGAAAAATTATTGCAGTTGGCGATGCCAGCACACCTATTCCTGCTGGTGCGCAGGTTGTGGATGCAACGGGCAAGGTTATCATTCCCGGGATAGTGGATACACATTCGCATATCGGCGGCCCTGCCGGCGGAGATAATTCCAATGCGCTTAACCCGGAAGTTCGTGTACTCGACGCCGTTAACCCGGAAAGCACAAGTTTTAAAAAAGCACTTGCAGGCGGAATTACCACTGCGAACATTATGCCCGGTTCGGGGCATTTAATGAGCGGGCAAACTATTTACGTAAAACTCCGTGATGCAAATACAATTGAAGGTTTGTTTGAAGTGAATGAGAAAGGGGTTTATGGCGGAATGAAAATGGCGAATGGTACAAACTCCATGCGTGGCACAAATGGTTTCCCGGGAACACGATCAAAATCTGCAGCGATGGACAGGGAACTTTATATGAAAGCAATTGAATACAAAAGAAAAGTGGATAGTGCAAAAGGCAATCCTGCAAAAATGCCGGAAAGGGATTTGCGTATGGAAGCATTGGTTGAAGTGTTGGAAGGAAAACGTATCGTTCATTTTCATACGCACAAAATGAATGATATTTTAACGGTACTCCGTTTGCAAAAAGAATTTGGTTTTCGTGTCGTCCTCCACCATGTTTCTGAAGGCTGGAAAGTAGTAGATGAAATTGCAAAAGCGGGAGTGCCTTGTTCTGTAATTAATATTGATGCACCCGGTGGAAAATTGGAAGCAATGAATTGCTCGCCGAAAACTGCTGCGATTCTTGCAAAAGCGGGAGTGCTTGTTGCTATTCATACAGATGATCCGATCACTGATTCGAGATTTTTAATGCGAAGTGCAGCGATTTCCGTCCGCGAAGGTTTACCGAGGGAAAAAGCGCTTGAAGCATTAACTATTTCAGGTGCTAAAATGCTTGACCTTGCAAGCAAAGTTGGTTCATTGGAAAAAGGAAAAGATGCAGACTTTGTGATTTTATCCGGCGATCCATTTAGCGTGTACACACATGTTGAACAAACATGGGTTGAAGGAAAAAAACGTTTTGACCGAAGCGACCCCACGGATAGAAAATTTGCCGTTGGTGGCTACAAAGTGTATACACCTGAAGGCGCGGATGATGATGACGATGGAGTTCGCCACAGCGAATGGAACGATGGAAACCGATAATTCACAAACGATAAAAAACAGTAAGATGAAAAAAATAATGCTCTTTATAAATATTATCATGTTATCGGTTTCATTGAAGGCGCAGATTGCAGTGAAAGCCGACAAAATATATACATCAGCAGGCGAACCTATCAGCAACGGAGTAGTGCTGGTTAAAAACGGTAAGATAGAAAAAGTGGGTTCAGCATCATCAATAAAAATACCTTCGGGTTATACGGTGTACGAAGCAAAAATTGTTACTCCCGGCCTGGTGGATGCAAGGAGCGAAGTAGGATTATCAGGAGACCAGAATATTCCTTCCGACCAGGACCAGCTTGAAAAGTCAAGCCCGATACAACCAGACCTTCGGGCAGTTGATGCATATAATACAGACGATACCCTTGTGGGTTATTTACGCATCAATGGGGTTACTACTATTCATACAGGACATGGTATTGGCGCGTTAGTAAGCGGACAAACTATGGTTGCAAAAACAAAACCCGGACTTGTTGATCAAGTAACATTAATACCTGCTGAAATGCTGGCATTATCGTTAGGGGAATCGGTGCATGGAAATTTTAATTCTCCGGGTACAGAAGCAAAAGAAATATCCATGTTGCGCACTGAACTGTTGAAAGCGCAAAGCTATCAGCAAAAAATGGATACGGTAAAAGATGCATCTAAAAAGCCTGCACGTGATTTGAATTTGGAAATGCTTGGAAAATTATTGAAAGGCGAAATGAAAACATTGATCTATGCAAACAAAGCAACAGAAATTATTTCTGCAATCAGGTTGGCGAAAGAATTTGATTTGAAATTAGTGCTTGAAGGGGTTGCGGAAGGTTACAGGTTGACGAATGAGATAAAAGCATCCGGCGCAGAAGTGATCGTTCACGCAACAATGGCGCGGCCTTTTGGCGACAATGAAAATATGACGTTGGAAAATGCAGCTATCCTGACAAAAGCCGGCATTCTCGTTTCTATTGAAAGCGGCTTTGAAGGTTATGTGCCAAAGACAAGGGTGATATTATATGAAGCCGGTATTGCGGCAGCCAATGAATTGCCTTATGATGAAGCGTTGAAAGCAGTAACCATCAATCCTGCAAAATTACTTGGGCTTGATAAACGTATCGGTTCTATCGAAAAAGGAAAAGATGCGGATATTGTTTTGTATGATGGTGACCCTTTTGAATATACAACGCACGTCTGCAAAGTAATTATCGATGGACAGTTGGTAGCAGATAATTGCAAATAACTTTTATATAACTATCATGTATAACCGAATTATTGTTAAGTCAGTAATTCGGTTTTTTATAATGATCGGGGTTTCGGATTTTTCAGGACTCACGAAATCTGAGAACTAATGCGGGTTAACTAAGTTATTTAAACTTTCAGTTTGCCCGCTTGTCATAATAATCATTCGGTTATCAAATAAATAAACAGGTGAAAGTTTTTGCGTCATTTGTTATTTCGTAACTTTCACCCAAAACGATTACCATGTCAACAAGACGTTCATTCATCCAGCAAACATCGTTAGCTACTACAGGACTTTTTCTCACAAAAAATAATTGGTTCAAAAGCCGCCCTATGATCGGGCTGCAATTATATACGCTCCGTGAAGAAATTAAGAAAGGCGACCTGGGCAGTGTTATTTCCAAGGTAGCGCAAACCGGTTATACCACTGTTGAATTATTCGGTTATGACAAAGGAAATTTTTTCGGTAAATCGCCTGAAGAGTTTGCATTGATCTTAAAAAATAATAATCTAAAAACGCCGAGCGGACATTATGTGATGAATGATTTTTTATCAAAAGGTGATACAGATCAGTTAAAACAAACTGTTGCCGATGCAGCAAAAATGGGGCATGATTTTTTTGTTATACCTTACCTGATAGATACCATGCGTACCAGTTTGGATGATTATCATAAGCTGGCGGAAAAAATTAATGTGGCAGCAACGGAAGTGAAGAAGGCCGGAATGCGTTTGGCTTATCATAATCATGATTTTGAATTTAAAGACTGGGGCGGAGGTAAAACTGGGATGGATATTTTTTTAAAAGAAACCGATGCAGATAATGTGAATTTTGAAATGGATATTTACTGGACAACAAAAGCCGGTAAAGACCCTATTGCATTGTTTAAAGCCAATCCCGGGCGTTTTAAAATGTGGCATGTAAAAGACATGGCAAATACGCCTGAGAAAGAATTTACCGAAGTAGGTTCGGGTGTGATTAACTACAAAGAAATTTTCAAACACAAAAAGGAGTCGGGCATGGAATATTTCTTTGTGGAGCAGGACCAGGTAAAGATACCTGTATACGAGAGCATCAGTAAAAGTTTCAATTATATAAAAGCCAATCTTGTTTCCTAAAGGTCATTGATTTTAAAAACTAACATATATGGGTAACCGACGTTCTTTTTTGCAGCAATCTTCCATGATTGCTGCAGGTAGTTTATTGCTTCCGGCATTTGAAAACAAAACATTCGCTTCATTACAGAAGCGTATAGCAGCAAGCGACCAGGTAAATGTAGGCGCTATCGGCATTAATGGAATGGGTTGGGCGAATGTAAAAGGAGCAATGAGTGTACCCGGTGTGAATATTGTTGCATTGTGTGATGTAGATAAAAATGTGCTGGATAAACGTTTTGATGAATTAAAGAAATTGCAGAAAGATACTTCGTCGGTTAAACTGTATCACGATTACCGCAAACTGCTCGAACAAAAAGATATTGATGCTGTGATCATCGGTACGCCTGATCACTGGCACGCTTTGATAATGATTGAAGCATGTATGGCGGGAAAAGATGTATATGTTGAAAAGCCAGTCGGTAATTCTATAGGCGAATGCCGTGCTATGATCGCTGCAAAAAATAAATACAACCGTATTGTACAGGGGGGACAATGGCAGCGGAGCCAGCAGCATTTTAAAGATGCAGTTGACTTCGTGTATACGGGACAGTTAGGAAACATCCGTACCGTAAAAGTCTGGTGTTACCAGGGATGGATGCGACCTCAACCTGTTGTGCCGGATTCTGCGCCGCCTCCCGGGGTTGATTACTCCATGTGGCTTGGCCCCGCACCTACACGCACATTCAACGCGAGCCGGTTTCATTTTCATTTCCGTTGGTTCTGGGATTATGCAGGAGGATTGATGACAGACTGGGGAGTTCACTTACTCGATTACGGATTGATGGGAATGAAAGCGGATGTTCCAAAATCAATCGCGGCATTAGGAGGAAAATTTGCATATCCCGATCTGTATGAAGAAACACCGGACACGCTTACTACATTATATGAGTTCGATGGTTTCAATTTAGTGTGGGACCATGCTATGGGGATTGACAATGGTTCTTATGGCAGGGATCATGGTATTGCATTCATCGGTAATAATGCAACACTCGTGCTCGACCGTGGCGGCTGGGAAGTATTGGAAGAACGCCAGAGCAAAAATAAAGTGAGCAAGCCTCTTGCAAAAGTTTCTGATAACGGTGTAGAAAAGCACTGGGCGAATTTTATAGAAGCGGTGCGCACACGCAAATCAGAAATTTTACATTGCCCGATTGAAGCCGGAGCACATGTGGCAACAGTTGCGCAAATGGGCAACATCACTTTCCGAAGCGGACAAAAATTAAACTGGGATAAAGCTGCCGGGAAATTCACTGACGAATCCATCAACGAAAAATATATGATGAAGGAATATCATAATGGATATAAGCTGCCGGTGGTGTAGAGGGAAAGTCGGGAGGTCCGGAAGTCAGAAAGTCCGAAAGTCGGCAGGTAAAAAATTATAAAGATTTTTTCATTAACAATCCTTTCCGTCTTTCCGACTTGCTGACTTTCAGACTCTCCTCCCATACAACACATGTTTCCTCAACCTGTCTCCGTCTTCAATCAGTGGATGTTCAAAATGTTTTACAAAATGCATCCCTGTTTTTTTCATCACGTTTTCTGATCTCGTATTTAATACAGAAGTAAATGAAACAATCTCTTTCAGTTTCAAAACATCAAACCCATAATTCAGGCAGGCGGTTGCGGCTTCTGTTGCAAAGCCATAACCCCAATGCTTATGCGCAAAACGCCAGCCGATCTCAATACAAGGAGTAAAATCTGTTTCAAATTTAGGGCTGGATAACCCGCAGAAGCCAATAAATTCATGTGTGTCTTTTCCTTCTACGGCCCACAAGCCAAAATTATTTTCTGCAAAAAATTTCTTTATACGCTCAATTGTAGCAAGTGCCTGCTCTTCTGTTTGTATGGAAGGAAAAAACTCCATCACTCGTTCATCGGCACACATTTCAATAAAAACATCAGCGTCAGAATCTTTCCATTCACGCAAACCAAGACGTGGAGTTTCTATGATAAACATGGGAGAGTGAGTAGTGGTAAGTGATAAGTTATGAATTACGAGTGATGAGTTGAAAGTTGTTAGTGGTAAGTTCTTGACTTATCATTCTTCACTTACCACTTACTGCCTACGACTTATAACTTACAACGTATCATTTCATCTTTCCCGCCCACTCAATACCGCCTAATACATGTTGCAAATAATTTGGTTCCGAGTAAGATTCATCAGTATGCCCAAGTTCTGTATAAAATGCACGCCCACCTTCATATTCGTGGTACCAGGCCATCGGGTGGTTATCACCGTTTTCTCCACCGGTGTATGATTTCTCATCTATCTTGATCAGCACATTCACTTTTGGATTTAAATATTTGAAGTTATACAATTCATCAAAACGTTCCCACACATCCGGCAAATGTTTCGTAGACAAATGATTTTTATCAACCACCATAAATTTCGCCTGCTGTTGTTTCGGGTGAGATTTAAAATATCCTCCAACCAAATCCCCATACCATTGCCAGTTGTATTCGCAATCTGTTGCTGCATGAATGCCAACAAAACCGCCGCCATTATGTATATATTCCTGCAACGCTTTTTCTTCATCGGGCCCAAACACTTTTCCGGTAGGACTTAAAAAAACAAGCGCTGCATATTTTTTCAGATTATCAAAACGGAAAGCGGTTGAGTCTTCCGTTGCTTCCACAGCAAAACCGTTTTCAGCTCCTAATTTTTTTATAGCAGCAATACCAACCGGAATGCTTGAATGCCGGAAACCATTCGTCTTAGAAAAAATAAGCACAACCGGTTTTGCATGTTTCGGTGTAGCAGCGATAATAAAAAAGCAAGTAGCAATCGCAATCGAAGCGCTAATAAATTTTATGGAAGCGGGGATTTTCATGTTAATTTTTTTGTGTTTGTCTAAGAATAATAAACGATGATTTATTTGATATGATGAACATTCTGATTTAACAATGCAATTTTCAATTTTAGTTTTAGCTTTTCTTTTTTAGTTTTTTATTTCGATACCAGCTTCAGCAACTCCGGTTGATCATCGTTGCGTCGCAATCCGTTCATCTGTATTGCTACTATTGAGCTTTCGCTGATAACAAGCATTTTTGTTTTTCACGCAAAGGCGCAAAGTTATCAAGTTGCTATAAAATCTTTTGCAACTTAGCGTCTTTGCGTGAACATCATCAGCATCAAAAAAAATCCGCGTTCTATTTTTTAGGTAGTACGCGGATTTTATTATGAATTAAGATCTGAAGCATTTTCACATTTTCAAATCATCACATTATCACATTGACGTTATAATTTTTTTATCCGGATATTCCTGTACCAAACTTCGCATCCATGGTCCTGCAATGCAATGTGCCCGGTTTTGAATTTAGTGAAGTCCGGCATTTTGTGAAACTTACTTCCTTTCACCAAATTCCACCAGTTATCGTCCCACATTGTTGTAGAAACTGTGTTCACTCCATTCATATAGAAATCCAGTTTTCCTTTGTTCAGTTTTATTTCCACCTGGTTCCATTGCCCGACAGGTTTTACCGGTTCAGATGAGGAAGAGATCAAGTCATATAGATCGCCGGCGCGGTGTTTTTTTATTTTTCCATCATCATGTCCGTCATTATCCAGTACCTGGCATTCAGGACCGGTTTGCCAGGTATCTTCATATTTCGGATCTTCTTTTACGTCGAAAATAATTCCGCTGTTTCCTTTGGGTGAAATTTTCCATTCCAATTTCAAATCAAAATTGGTGAATTCCTGATCGGTAACAATATCGCCTCCACCTTCGGTTTGGTAACCTTTGTTTCCGGGAACGGTAAGATGTAATGTTCCATCATCAACTTTCCATGCACTGCCAACTGTTTTTTTGTTGAATGTGTGCCAGCCTTTTGTTGTCTTTCCATCAAACAATGAAATCCAACCATCTTCTTTTTTTGTATCTGTTGTTTTTGATTTAGATAACGGGACTGCCGCGATCAATAACACAGCAGGCAATGCAAGCAATGAATATTTCATTTTCAATCTTTGTTTTTTGAAAAGTTATTTTTTCAATGTCATAATATATTTCACAATTTCTTTTACGTCAGCTTCCGCCAATGCAGGATGCGGGGTCATTGGAACAGCTCCCCAAACGCCGGAACCACCTTTAATGATTTTTTGAGCCAGCCTGTCGATAGTAGTGTCAGCAGCGGGAGCATATTTTGCAGCTACTTCACTATAAGACGGCCCGATCGCTGCACCGGCTCCGTCTTTTTGCAAACGATGGCACGTTGTACAATCACTTGAACCGATCAGTTCAAGACCTTTTTCAGATGCAGCACTTACAGTAGCAGGTTTTGCTGCTGCAGAATCTTTGCTGTCGGCGCTTTTGCTATCGCCTGAATTCCCGCATGCAATAATTAATAAGGAAGAGGAAATAATGAAGAATACTTTTTTCATGTTCATTTTTATTTTTCAGTATAAAGAAATAAAATTATCTGTAGTTTATGGTTTATTGTTTGTGATCTTGAAGTGTTGAGTTTAATTATGAAAATCATATTTAAGAACTCTGGACAAAAAACCGCAAACTTCAAACAAACTTTTTTTCGCTGACAAGTTACGATAAACCTAAAACAGAACGATTAAATTTTTCATCGCTGCCTGTTCCGGCAAAATCATCAAATGCTTTTTCTGTTGTGCGGATAATATGGTTTTTTATAAACAGTGCACCTTCTTTTGCTCCATCTTCCGGATGCTTGATGCAACATTCCCACTCCAGCACGGCCCATCCTTTATAATCATAGGCAGTAAGTTTACTGAAGATGGATTTGAAATCAACTTGGCCGTCACCCAATGAACGAAAACGTCCCGCACGGTTTACCCAGCTTTGATAGCCACCATACACCCCTTGCTTACCCGTTGGATTAAATTCGGCATCTTTTACATGAAACATTTTTATGCGTTCATGATAATAATCGATATATGTTTTGTAATCCAGGCATTGCAAAACAAAATGTGATGGATCGTACAATAAACAAGCTCTCGGATGATTACTGGTATGCTTTAAAAATAGTTCGTAAGTTTCCCCATCGTGTAAATCTTCACCGGGATGTATTTCATAACAAAGGTCAACACCGTTTTCATCAAAGTGATTAAGTATGGGCAACCAGCGATTGGCAAGTTCTGTAAAACCAGTGTCCACAAGTCCTGCAGGCCTTTGCGGCCATGGATATACATTTGGCCACAACAATGCACCACTGAATGTTGCATGTGCATTCAATCCCAGATTTTTCGAAGCTTTAGCCGCATACTTTAATTGTTGTACAGCCCATTCTGTTCTTGCTTTCGGGTTGCTATGCACAGCAGCAGGAGCGAAGCCATCGAATAATGCATCATAAGCAGGATGCACAGCAACAAGTTGCCCTTGCAAATGCGTGGAGAGCTCGGTGATCTGCAATCCGGCATCATTTACGATGCCTTTTATTTCATCTGCGTATGTTTTGCTTTCGGCAGCTTTTTGCAGGTCGATGCAACGGCTGTCCCAGGTTGGAATTTGTACACCCACAAATCCCAAACTTTTTGCCCATTTGCAAATGGAAGGTAAAGAATTGAATGGTGCAGCATCACCCAAAAACTGGGCTAAAAAAATGGCAGGCCCTTTTATTGTTTGCATATAGTTTCTCGCGGCGGCGCAGCGGCGCTACGCCTAGTTTAACTGTTTAAAAATATTTATTAATGAAGATTATTTACAATTCTTTTAATTCCGTCTTTCAAGAGAGCTTCATTAAAATTGATCAATAATCCCAACTTCAAACCTGTTAGTTTTAAATAAGTAAGTAATTGTTTTGCATGAATCGGCGAAAGCGTTTCTGCAGATTTCAATTCAACAATTACTTTGTTATCAATAATTAAATCTGATCTGAAACCGATATCCATTTTCAAATTTTTCCAAATAACCGGTATTGCCTGTTGTCGCTGAACATTTATTTTGTACTGATGATTCAATTCATAAAACATGATCTCTTCGTATACTGATTCGAATAATCCCGGACCAAGTGTTTTATGCATATCAAAAGCAACATCCAGAATAATGGTACATAACTCGTTTTCATTCATAAGGAAGGTTAAAATTATTTTCACAGGAAAATTTATATTACTCAAAAGAAACGCTGCGCCGTTGCGCCGCCGCGTGAAAAATCATACCACGAAATCAGTCCACTTTTTATCGCTCTGCGAAGAAGCTACAACATTGTCTATAAACGCCATTCCTCTTACACCATCATCGGCGCCGGGGAAATCCAACATTTCTTTTGATGGAGGGGTGCCGTCTATTTTTGCAGAGAGTGTCAATGCAAAATTGCGATAGATATTTCCAAATGCTTCGAGGTAACCTTCGGGATGACCGCCCGGGGTGCGGCAATTATGCGTTGCATACGAGGATAAAAACTTTCCATAATTCCCGCCGGCACGCAAAATTTGTGCAGGCTGGTCGAGCCATTTTACCAACAACGTATTTGGTTCATGTTGTGCCCATTCCAATCCGCCGTTTTCTCCATATACCCGGATCTTCAATGCGTTTTCTTCTCCTGCTGCAACTTGTGAAGCCATCAACACGCCGGCAGCGCCGTTATCAAATTTCAACAATACATTTCCATCATCATCCAAAATTCTTCCTTCAACCATAGTATTTAAATCGGCACAAAGTTTTGTGATCTTCAGGCCGGTGATATATTCTGCAAGATGCGCAGCATGCGTTCCGATATCTCCCATACATCCGCTTTTGCCGGATTTTTTCGGGTCTGTTCTCCATGCAGCTTGTGCATTTCCTTCACGCTCGGAAAGCCTGCTCAGCCATCCCTGCGGATATTCAACCCAAACTTTGCGGATCTTTCCCAATGCGCCATCTTTCACCATTTGTTTCGCCTGCTTTACCATAGGGTAACCAGAATAAGTGTGCGTGAGGCATAACGTCAAACCCGTTTCTTCTACTTTCTTTTTTAATTGCTTTGCCTCATCGAGGGTGAATGTCATTGGTTTTTCGATCACTACATTAAACCCTTTTTCCAATGCAAGCATGGCCGGTGCAAAGTGTGCGAAGTTGGGAGTGACGATCGTTACAAAATCCATGCGTTTGTCTGCAGGAAGTTTGCTTTCTTTTTCGAGCATTTCTTCGAAAGTGAGATAGGTCCTGTCTTCCGGAAGAAAAAGCACTTTTCCGGAAGCAATCGCGGTTTCTTCATGAATACTGAGTGCACCGCAAACTAATTCAATAAGCCCGTCCATGTTGGCAGCAATACGGTGAATGGCGCCAATGAAAGCATCCTTGCCTCCGCCGACCATTCCCATTCGTAATTTTCTTTGCATGAGTATGTATTTTCTGTTAGTGAAAAAATTGTAATTAAAATTGAACAATGATCTGATAAAATATGATCAGCTCTAAAAACGTCAACTCTACAATTAATTTCTGATTGATTTTTTAAAAATAAAAAATTACATTTACGAAATCTATTTTTATTAATCAGGATTTTTAAATGTTGACGGAATAAAATTACATCAGATCGTTTCAGTTAAACAAATAAAAATCCAAACTAACGAAGAGTTAATCAAACAAAACTACTTGCCATGACTGCGAACATTCAACGTAACAAACTTTTTATTGCCAGTTGCCTTTCGCTGCTGGTTACATCTCTTTCGTTCGGGATCCGTGCCGGAATTCTCGGCACACTGGGTACAAAATTCAATCTTGATGCATCACAATTGGGAACAATTGCTGCAACGGCTTTCTGGGGATTTCCCCTGGCAGTAATTATTGGAGGAATGATCGTGGATATTATCGGCATGAAAAAATTATTGCAATTAGCTTTTCTTTTTCACCTCATCGGTATTATATTAACCATTTTCGCCAATGGTTACTGGACATTGTTTTTGTCCACATTACTGATTGGTATTGCAAACGGAACAGTAGAAGCTGCATGTAATCCATTGGTAGCTTCGCTATACACAGATAACAAAACAACAAAGCTCAACCACTTTCATCTTTGGTTTCCCGGTGGGATTGTTATCGGAACACTAATCGTTTTTGTCTTGAATAAATTTGGTGTGAGCTGGCAGGTTGAAGTAGGAACGATGCTGATACCAACAGTGATCTACGGCATCATGTTTTCCAAATTAGATTTTCCCGTTACAGAAAGGGTGTCCGCTGGAGTTTCAACAGGAGAAATGTACCAGGCTTTATTGACACCATTGTTTTTTTTCATGATCATCTGCATGTTCGGTACAGCCATCACTGAATTATTTACCGGGCAATGGATTGATGTGTTATTGCGCAATGTTTCGGACAATGCTATTTTGTTATTAACCGTTGAGACGGGTATAATGGTGGTTGGACGTGCATTTGCAGGACCCGTTGTACATCGCCTTTCTCCGCCGGGAGTATTGGTATTCTCTGCAATATTTGCAACGCTGGGATTATATCTTCTCGGACATTCAACTGGTAACGGGCTTTTTGCCGGGGCATTATTATTTGGTATTGGTGTTTGTTATTTCTGGCCCACCATGCTTGGGTTTGTTTCTGAAAATCTTCCACGAACAGGAGCGGTTGGTATGAACCTTATGGGCGGGGCAGGTATGTTTGCTGTTTCGTTGTACATGATCTTTATGGGCGGTTATTATGACAAACTTGTTGCTTCCAAATTGCCTGCAGGTGCAGATATCGGTGCCTATAATTCTGCACCTGCCGGGTCAGAACTCGCGAATGCATTGAACGATGCTAAAAAAGCGGCAGGCCCTGAAATTATAAATGTTACATTAACAATTCCGATCATATTGATCGTTGCATTTATCGGATTGTATTTTTATATGCGTGGCAGAAAGAAAAACCAGTTGGCAAAATAGACTGCAAGCGTTTTATAAAAGTTATGAATCGCCCTTTCATCATTTTTATATGTCATTGCTATTTTTTAGTGACGGATAATCATCAACATTTCGTAAATTACTTTTTTTAATTTCTTCTGATGCCCAATCAATTTTCACGAAGGCTCGCTATTAAAAATATTGTAGCAGGAACGGCCGCACTCAGCACTTCAGGAATATTATCAGCAGGAGCCTGCGCTTCCGAACAAAAAAAACAATTCGCTTTGAAAGGAAATATCAACCACTCTGTTTGTCAATGGATATACGACGACATGACGCTCGACCAATTGTGCAAGGCTGTAAAAGGCATCGGCATGGATTCGATCGATTTGCTTGCACCGAAGGACTGGCCTGTATTGCAGAAGAATGGGATTTATTGTTCGATGTGTTATACTGTGGATAACCTCGGCCTGTATAAAGGGTGGAATAATAAAGAATATCACCCGCACCTTATTAAAGATTATACGGATTCCATTTCCCTGGTTGCAAAAGCAGGATATAAGAACCTGATCTGTTTCAGCGGTGCAAGAAATGGTATGGATGATTGGACCGGTTTGGATAATTGTGTGGAAGGATTAAAAAAGATTTTGCCTGTTGCAGAAAGGAACGGCGTCATCATCGTGATGGAATTATTGAACAGCAAAATCGACCACAAAGATTATATGTGCGATAAAACACTTTGGGGCGTTGAATTATGCAAACGCATCGGTTCCCCTAATTTTAAACTGCTGTATGATATTTATCACATGCAGATCGATGAAGGCGATGTGATACGGACAATTCAGAATTATCATGAATACATCGGGCATTATCACACCGGCGGGGTCCCGGGAAGAAATGAAATTGACGATACGCAGGAATTGTATTACCCGGCAATTATGAGAGCAATTGTAACGACAGGTTACAAGGGGCATGTAGCACAGGAATTCATTCCAAAGAATCCGGATAAGATTGCTGCGTTGAAAAAATGCGTGGAGATATGTGATGTGTAATTATGAATTGAAAATTGAGAATGAGGGGCTCGCTGTTTGCTGCTTACTAACATTAATGGATAACCGAAGTTAAATAAGATTTTTGCAATACAAAAGTGCGATTCTTCCACTGGAAGAACCGAAGGCAACGATGGTGAAGATAGAATTAATGCTGGTATCAAATAAAAACTAAAATAATAAAGGCTAAAAACTAAATAGGAAACTACGAATTTAAGAACTGAAAACTGCAGGCTGACGACTGATGACTGTTCTCACAAATCGTACATCTAAAATCTAAAATCGTAAATTTTTATGGCTGACAACATTTATGACGCGATTGTAATTGGTTCGGGGATCAGCGGAGGATGGGCCGCAAAAGAACTTACCGAAAAAGGATTGAAAACAATTATGCTTGAACGTGGAATGAACATTGAGCATATTAAAGATTACACAGAAGCATCGAAGGAAGCATGGGATTATCCTCATCGCGGCGAACGCACACAGGAGATGATCAAAAATTATCCTGTACTAAAAAGGGATTACCCGCTGAATGAAAGAAACCTTAGCTGGTGGGCAAGTGATAAAGATTCTCCATACACAGAAGTAAAACGTTTCGATTGGTTTCGTGGTTACCATGTTGGCGGGCGTTCATTATTATGGGGCCGCCAAAGCTATCGCTGGAGCGATTTGTATTTTGAAGAAAATGCGAAAGATGGAATTGCAATTGATTGGCCTGTTCGTTATAAAGACATTGAGCCGTGGTATAGCTATGTTGAAAAATTTGCAGGCGTGAGCGGATCGAAAGAAGGATTGCCTGAATTGCCGGACAGCGAATTTCTTCCGCCGATGGATATGACATGCGTGGAGAAAGATGTTGCTTCACGCATTAAAGAACATTTCAAAGGTTCGCGTAAAATGATCATTGGCCGATGTGCGCATGCCACTGTTAAACACAACGACAGGCAATGTATGTACCGCGATAAATGCTGGTATGGCTGTCCGTTTGGTGGTTACTTCAGCACACAATCTGCAACATTGCCGGCAGCAATGGCTACAAAAAATTTAACGGTAAGGCCATGGTCTATCGTTACAAAAATTTTGTATGATAAGGATAAGAAAAAAGCAACTGGTGTTGAAGTGCTGGATGCAGAAACGATGCAGACCTATCAATACTTCGCGAAAATTATTTTTTTGAATGCTTCTACCTTAAACAGCGCATGGGTATTGATGAATTCTGCGACTGATATATGGCCTGATGGTTTGGGAAGCAGCAGTGGTGAACTCGGGCATAATTTAATGGACCATCATTTAGGTGTGTGGGCAAGCGGCACCGTTGAAGGTTATGAAGATAAATATTATTACGGCCGTCGTGCCAATGGAGTTTACGTTCCAAGGTTCAGGAATTTCTTTGGTGATAAACGTGATTACCTGCGCGGGTTCGGTTACCAGGGCGGCGGTAGCCGTGAGGGTTGGGACCGCAATATTCCAGAATACAGTATTGGCAAGGATTTCAAAGAAGCGCTGACAGAGCCGGGAAGCTGGTCATTCGGTATGGGAGGTTTTGGAGAAACATTGCCCTATCATGAAAATAAAGTAACGCTCGACAAAACGAAAAAAGATAAATGGGGATTGAATGTACTTGCAATCGATGCAGAGTTGAAAGAAAATGAATTGAAGATGCGCAAGGATATGTTGAACGATGCAAAAGAAATGCTGGAAGCGGCAGGCGTGAAAAACGTGCAGGGTGGGGACCATGAACCATATCTCGGCCGTGGCATCCACGAAATGGGTACTGCAAGAATGGGCAAAGACCCTAAGACTTCTGTATTGAATAAATTTAACCAGGTTTGGGATGCAATGAATGTATTTGTAACAGACGGATCGTTTATGACATCGGCAGCATGCCAGAACCCTTCGCTAACTTATATGGCATTTACTGCACGTGCGGCAGACCATGCGGTGAGTGAGTTGAAAAAAGGGAACCTTTAGTAATTAATAATTGAGAATTAATAATTCTGATGATTTGCCGGAGAAAATGCATGATCTAACATTTCATAGGTTTCAAAAAATCATTTCTATCATAGTTCAGATGAGGGAATTGATAATTGAAAATAAGATGCTGTCTGTTTACTGCTAACTTCTGACTAACATTAATGCATAACCGAAATTTGAAAAGCATTTTGCGGAGAGTACTGAAGCTGAATAGAATTGTTGCAGTACAAGTGAGTGACACAACGATGTTGAAGAATGTTGATGTCGCTGGTTACAAAAAATAAAAACTAAAATAATAAAGACTAAAAACCAAATAGTTTAAAATTGAGAGTTGAAAACGCCCGAAGCTCAAAGCTAAATGCTGGTAGCTATTTCGCACAAATCGTACATCTAACATCATAAATCGTAAATATCTATGGCTGATAATACCTACGACGCAATTGTGATCGGCTCCGGAATCAGTGGTGGCTGGGCCGCGAAAGAGCTTACTGAAAAAGGTTTGAAAACGTTAATGCTTGAACGTGGAAGAAATATCGAGCACGTAAAAGATTATGTGAACGCCATGAAAGAAGCGTGGGATTACCCGCACCGCGGCACGCGTACACAGGAGATGATCAAAGAATATCCGGTGTTGAAACGCGATTACCCGCTGAATGAAACCAATCTTGATTATTGGGTGAAAGACTCCGAATGTCCTTATACGGAGATCAAGCGTTTTGATTGGTTCCGCGGATACCATGTAGGCGGAAGATCGTTGATGTGGGGACGGCAGAGTTATCGTTTGAGTGACCTGGATTTTGAAGCAAATGCAAAAGAAGGTATTGCGATTGACTGGCCAATACGTTATAATGAAATTGCACCCTGGTATAGTTATGTTGAAAAATTTGCAGGCATCAGCGGATCGAAAGAAGGATTACCGCAATTGCCTGATGGAGAATTTTTGCCGCCGATGGATATGACTTGTGTGGAGAAAGATGTTGCTGCACGATTAAAAGAATATTACAAAGGCAAACGCACAATGATCATTGGCCGCACGGCCAACCTTACACAGGCAATTCCAGGCAGAACGCAATGCCAGTTCAGAAATAAATGCTGGCTGGGATGCCCGTTTGGCGGCTATTTCAGCACACAGTCATCTACATTACCTGTTGCGATGGCTACAAAAAATTTAACGGTACGGCCGTGGAGTATCGTTACAAAAATTTTGTACAATAAGGATAAGAAAAAAGCAACCGGTGTTGAAGTGCTTGATGCAGAAACAAACAAAACGTATACGTTTAATGCGAAAATTATTTTCCTGAATGCATCTTCATTGAACAGTGCGTGGGTACTGATGAATTCTGCAACGGATGTTTGGCCGGATGGGTTGGGAAGCAGCAGTGGGGAACTTGGCCATAATGTAATGGACCATCACCTGGGTGTTGGCGCTTCCGGCGAGGTGGAAGGTTATGAAGATAAATATTATTTCGGCCGACGTGCGAATGGAATTTATATTCCACGTTACCGCAATTTATTTGGCGATAAAAGAGATTATCTCCGTGGCTTTGGCTACCAGGGAAGCGGCAGCCGCGAGAATTATAACCGTACGGTAGCAGAACTTAGTATCGGCGCGGATTTCAAAGAAGCACTGACTGAGCCCGGGCATTGGAGAATGGGCATCGGTGGTTTTGGAGAAACGTTGCCTTATCATGAAAACAAGATCACGCTGGACAAAACAAAAAAAGATAAATGGGGGTTACCGGTGCTTGCATTTGATGTGGAGCTGAAAGAAAATGAATTGAAGATGCGTAAGGATATGCAGCAGGATGCCATGGAAATGCTGGAAGCAACCGGGGTGAAAAATGTAAAAGGGCATGATGATAATCCGTATCTCGGACGCGGCATTCATGAAATGGGAACCGCAAGAATGGGAAAAGACCCGAAGACTTCTGTATTGAATAAATACAACCAGGTTTGGGATGCGATGAATGTTTTTGTAACAGACGGATCATTCATGACATCTGCAGCTTGCCATAACCCTTCCTTAGGTTATATGGCCTTTACTGCACGTGCAGCAGACCATGCATTAAGCGAGTTGAAAAAGATGAATTTGTGAGAAGTAAGAAGTTGAGAGATAGAATATGATGAATTGAAAATTGAAAATGGAGAATTGAAAGTGCGTTATTTACTGCTAACTAACATAAATGCATAACCGAAATTTAAAAGCATTTAGCAGAGAGTGCCGAAGCTGAATAGAATTGCTGCAGTACAAGAGAGTGACACAACGATGGCGAAAAAAGAACAAATGCCGGCATCAAATAAAAAACTAAAATAATAAAGACTAAAAACTTAAAAGGGGTTTCGAATTGAAGAACCGAAAACTGTGGACTGACGACTGAATACTGCTCTCAGAAATGGTACATCTAACATCTCAAATCGTAAAAATTTTCAATGCCCACTAATCAGTATGATGCAATTGTAATTGGTTCGGGGATCAGCGGTGGCTGGGCTGCAAAAGAATTATGCGAGCACGGATTAAAAACATTAGTGCTGGAACGCGGTAGAAATGTGATCCATAATAAAGATTACCCGACTGCATTGATGAATCCGTGGGATTTTCCGCACCGTGGGGAGATGACAAAAAAATTTGTTGATGAAAATCCGCTCATAACACAAGCTGCAGGGTTTGACGAATCTACCGCACATTTTTTTATAAAAGATAACGACCATCCTTATGTGCAGGAAAAACCTTTTGAATGGATACGCGGCTACCAGGTCGGCGGAAAGTCATTGATCTGGGGAAGGGCTTGTCCGCGTTGGAGTAAATATGAATTTATTAATCCTGCACGCTTCGGTTACGGAATTGAATGGCCGGTCACGTATGACGAAATTGCGCCATGGTATTCGCATGCAGAATTATTTGCCGGGATTTGCGGCAATAAAGATGGATTGGAAGCAATGCCTGATGGAGAATACCTTCCGCCATTTGAATTCAATTGTGTTGAAAAAGATATCCGGCAAAAATTATTATCGAAATACAAAGACCGTTTCATGATACAAGGCCGTTGGGCGCAGTTAACGCAACCAACGGAATTGCATTTGCAGCAAGGAAGATCTAAATGCCAATCGAGGGACCTGTGCATGCGCGGATGCCCGTTTGGCGGGTATTTCAGCTCAGTATCATCAACACTGCCCTGGGCACAAAAGACAGGAAATTTAACGATAAGGCCTTTTTCTGTTGTTCATTCTATTATTTATGATGATGCAAAAGGCAAAGCAGTTGGTGTGCGGATTATTGATGCAAACACACATGAAGCAATAGAGTATTTTTCGAAAATTATTTTTGTGAATGCATCAGCAATGAACAGCAACCTGATTTTGATGAACTCAACATCAAGGCGTTTCCCCAATGGTTTTGGAAATGATAACGGGTTGCTGGGGAAATATGTTTGCTTTCAGAATTACCGGGGATCTGTTGGCGGCGATATTGATGGATATGAAGACAAATATTTCTATGGAAGAAAACCTGCGGAGAGCATGATGGCGAATTTCCGCAACATAAAAAAAAATGATGTGGACTTTGTTGGAGGTTATATGGCATTCATGGGTTGCTATCGCGAAAGAGGGCAACGCGAATTGCCTACACCACAGATCGGCGCGGATTATAAAGATGCAATGAGCGAACCGGGAACATGGGGGATGTATATGTATATGCAGGGCGAAACAGTTCCCAAAAAAGAAAATGAAGTAGTGCTAAGCAAGGATAAAAAAGACCAATGGGGCATCCCGTTGATCACGATGAATGTTGGGTATGATGATAATGATGAAAAATTATTGAAAGATTTTTTAACGCAGGCAAGTGAGATGCTTGATAACTGCGGAGTGAAAAATATTCGCCAGCAGGATAACCACTGGGCGCCGGGACGTGATATCCATGAAATGGGCGGATGCAGGATGGGCAAGGATCCTAAAACATCATTGCTGAACAAATGGAACCAGTTCCATAACTGTAAAAATGTTTTTGTAACGGATGGCGCGTGTATGACAAGCACCGCGAATCAAAGCCCATCCATCTTATACATGGCATTGACAGCACGTGCGGCAAATTATGCGGTGGATGAGTTGAAGAAAGGGAACCTTTAGGAATTTGAAAGTTTGGAAATGTGAAAATGTGAGGAATTGACAATTGATAATGGATAATTGATAATGATGGGTTGCTAACATTCATGTATAACCAGATTTTCAGAAATCGTACATCTAACATCGTAAATCGTAAATATTTTTAATGCCATCAAATCAATACGACGCAATAGTGATTGGTTCCGGTATCAGCGGTGGCTGGGCTGCTAAAGAATTATGCGATGCAGGGTTGAAAACATTGTTGCTGGAAAGAGGAAGAAATGTGGTACACCTGAAAGATTACCCGACAGCGGCAAAGGATCCCTGGGATTTTAAATATAGAAGGACGTTGCCTTTGTCGGTAATAAAAGAAAACCCGATCGTAAAAAAATGTTATGCATTCAATGAAACCTCGCAACATTTTTTTGTGAAAGATAATGAGCATCCTTATGTGCAGGAAAAACCTTTCGATTGGATACGTGGCTACCAGGTTGGGGGCAAATCGTTGTTGTGGGCACGGCAAACGCAGCGCTGGAGCAGATTTGATTTTGAAGGGCCGGCAAGAGATGGGTTTGCTACAGCATGGCCTTTTACTTATGAAGAATTTGCGCCATGGTATTCGCATGTGGAATTGTTTGCAGGCATCAGTGGAAATAAAGATGGATTGGAAACTTTACCCGACGGAGAATTTTTACCGGCCTGGCAAATGAATTGTGTAGAGAAGGAAATTCAACAAAAAATAAATAATAGTTATCATCATCGTTATGTCGTTCAGGGAAGATGTGCGCATTTGACAACGCCACAAGCAGTGCATTTGCAACAAGGGCGCGGGCAATGCCAGGCGAGAAGTTTGTGTGAACGCGGTTGTCCGTTTGGAGGTTATTTCAGTTCGAATGCAAGCACGATTCCGTGGGCGATGAAAACAGGAAACCTCACATTGCAAACAGATGCCGTGGTTCATTCGATCATTTTTGATGATAAGAAGAACAAAGCAACGGGAGTAAAAGTGATCGATGCAAATACAAAACAGGAAAAAGATTATTTCGCGAAAATAATTTTTGTGAATGCCGGATGTTTGAATTCGAATTTGATTTTGCTGAATTCAAAATCAAACCGTTTTTCAGGTGGCTTTGGAAATGATAATGGGTTGTTGGGAAAATATATCTGCTTTCATAATTATCGGGGAACGGTAAATGCAACCTATGAAGGCCCTGCCGATAAATATTATTACGGGCGAAGGCCGACACAACCGATGATGCCGAATTTCAGGAATGTGTACAAACAGGAAACGGATTTTTTGCGTGGTTATATGGTACACTTCAGTGCATCGCGTGGAAGGGCAACTACAAATGCAAATGAGCCCGAGATCGGAGGTAATTATAAAGAAGCTATTTCTGAAGCAGGAGATTGGTTTGTTGGCGCAATGATGCAGGGAGAAACGATCCCGAAAGAAAAAAACCATGTACGTTTGAGTGATGATAAGAAAGATGCGTGGGGAATTCCGCAATTGGTTACATCGGTGGATTATGATGATAATGATGAAAAATCACTGAAAGATTTTTTGAACCAAACCGCGGAAATGTTAGATAAAGCCGGATGTAAAAATATTGAACAATACGACAGCAAACAGGCGCCGGGGCTTGATATTCACGAAATGGGCGGGTGCAGGATGGGCAATGATCCTAAGACATCATTACTGAACAAATGGAACCAGTTCCATAACTGTAAAAATGTGTTTGTAACAGATGGTGCGTGTATGGTTTCAACGAGCACACAAAACCCGTCGCTTACGTATATGGCAATGACCGCACGTGCTGCGAATTATGCTGTGGAAGAGTTGAAGAAAGGGAATGTCTGAACGGGATCTGGGAAGATTTTGGGATTGGTGGGATGATGGAATTGATAACGGATAATGGACAATGTGATGCTTAGTGTTTATTGCCAACTGCTTACTAACACTAATGTATAACCGAAATTGTAGAAGCATTTTGCGGAGAGTACCAAAGCTGAATAGTATTGTTGCAGTACAAGTGAGTGACACAACGATGATGAAGAGAGGACATATGTTGGAAACAAAAATAAGAAATGAGAAATAAGGAAATGATAAATTAGAAAGGGAAGGTTGAATTAAAGAGTGGAAACTGTGGACTGACGACTGAATACTGTTTTAAAGAAATCGTTCATCCGGCATCGTAAATCGTAAATATTTTATAATTTTATCACAGTTCAAAAAATAAACCATGAACAGACGAGAAGCATTATCAAGTGTAGCGTTGTTGCTTGGCGGAACCATTGTAGGTGCCGAGGCTTTTTTATCGGGTTGTAAGATTGCCGATAAAAAAATGTCTACTGCTGATTTTACGCCTGAGAACATCGCATTTTTGGATGAAGTTGGAGAAACCATTTTGCCTGCCACTGCATCATCTCCCGGGGCGAAGGAAGCCAAGATCGGTGAGTTTATGAAAACGATCGTTACCGATTGTTATGAAGATGCCGACCATAAAATATTTATGGAGGGCATAGGAAAACTAAACGATGCGTCGAAAGCGAAATTCAGTAAAGATTTTATGGATCTTACACCGGAGCAAAAACATGATTTGCTGGTGACGTTGGACACAGAAGCAAAAGACTATAAAAAGCAAAATGAGGGTAATAAAGATGCACCCAAACACTATTTCGCCCTGATGAAGCAGTTAACCGTTTGGGGCTATTTTACCTCGAAACCCGGGGCTACCCAGGCATTGCGTTATATTGCAGTTCCCGGAAAATACGAGGGCTGCATCCCTTACAAAAAAGGCGATAAAGCCTGGGCAACATAGGCGTTTGCATTTCACCTGAAAACATCCTATATTTATAAACCGTTAAGATCAGATACTCCCGGTCTTAACGGTTTTTTAATTGGTCGATACCTTCCCTGTGCGCTTACTTTTGAGTCATTACCTTTAAATTGCAAACCTATTTTTCATCAAAAAGACGGAAATGAGAAAGCTATTATTTGTGCTAGTATTTATCGGCGGCAGCATAACACTGGCGTTTGCCTGGGGTACATGGGGACATGAACATATCAACCGCGCTGCTGTGTTTGCATTGCCAGATGACAATCTTCGTTCTTTCTTTTACAACCATATTGATTTTATTACAAATGAAGCCGGCGTTCCGGACTTGCGCAAATACACGTTGAATGATAAAAATGAGTTTCCCCGGCATTATATCAATCTTGAATCTTACTGGCAGGATGTGCCGGATAGTTTACCAAGAACATTTAAAGAAATACGGTTAAAATATCCAAGCGAAGTGTTACAGAAATACGGCATTCTTCCCTGGTATATACAGGAAATGATGGATAAATTGACTGCCGCTTTCAAACAAAAAAGAAAAGAAGAAATTTTGTTTTTGGCTGCAGATCTCGGTCATTATCTCGGAGATGCACACATGCCATTGCATACAGTGCTCAACCATGATGGGCAATTGACCAATCAGAAAGGCATACATGCTTTATGGGAATCACAACTGCCTGAGATGTTCGGCGACAATTATAATTTTAATACCGGGAAAGCAAGATATATCAGCGATATTACTGCGGAGACCTGGCGGATAATTTTATCAAGCTACAGGCAGTCGGATACATTGCTTGCAATTGACCGTAATCTGAAAGCATCTTTTGGCGGTGATGACAAAGTATACGAGCTGGATTCCGCAAAGAATATCAAAAAAAATAAATTCAACCAGCCCATTCACAGTAATGCCTATGCGAAAAAATATAATGCGTTATTGAATGGAATGGTAGAAAAACAATTGCGCGGGGCAATTTCAGCAACTGCAGATTTCTGGTACACGGCCTGGGTGAATGCTGGCAAACCAAACCTTAATGATCTCGATCCTAAAGAACTAACAGAACGCAATGCCTCAAACCTTCAAAAAGACCTCCGTTTGTGGCAACAGGGAAAATTGAGCAGCATTATATCCGATAAGGAGTTTTAAACGTCTTACAATGAATATAACTCCGTGGATATTTTACGCGTTATTGTCTGCATTTTTCGCAGCATTAACTGCAATATTTGCCAAAGCCGGGTTGAAAAATATTGATTCCGATCTTGCTACGGCAATCCGCACTGCCGTAATCCTGGTCATAACATGGGGAATTGTATTTTTTAAAGGAACTAACAGTCAGGCATACACTATTTCTAAAAACAACTGGCTCTTTCTTGTTTTATCTGCGATTGCAACCGGTTTATCGTGGTTGTTTTATTTCCGGGCTTTGCAGGAAGGAAGGGCTGCGGAAGTAAGCGCTATTGATAAGGGCAGTTTGTTGTTTACCGCACTACTTGCGTTTATTTTTTTGAAAGAACCGATGACGCCGAAAGTATTATTGGGCATCGGGTTAATATTTACAGGAATGCTGATGATGATATGGAAGTGAAATCGCGTATAACAGTTATGCCATAATTCAACAAGCACATCTTATATCCCACTTCTTACTAAAAACAAAAAAGGTTATCCCTCGATAACCTTCAAAAAATTAATGGCACGGAAAAAATATTATCGGCTTCCGTATCCCAAATAACCTTGTGTTGCTTTGCAACCGCTTCTCTGGGATGCGCAAGAAGTAATGGTAACCATCGCAACAGCTACTAAGGCTAAAATTAAGAGTGATCTTTTCATTTCTGTGGTATTTAGTAATTAAAAATTGCCTGGTAATGAAAAGGGATAATATACGACCAGGTCATTCAAAGGAGGGGAGGATTGATTGCTGATTAAATTAACTTGAAAACTCGGTTGATCGAAGGATGAAAAGAAATGTAATCCGGTAAAATAACATCAAAAAATCAAGAAATGCAAGCGGCTAAAAATTTTTTTTTTAATCTGTTGGGCTTGAATACTTTTAACGCATAAATCTTGCTTGTTTGAAGGTACATTTTATAGCAATCGGCGGAAGTGTGATGCACCAGTTGGCAATTGCATTGCACAAAAAAGGATATACAGTTACGGGCAGCGACGATGAAATATTCGAGCCCGCAAAATCCAATCTTAAAAACGAAGGATTGCTTCCTGCATCAGACGGATGGTTCCCGGAAAAGATCAATGCTGATATTGATGCCGTCATTCTCGGGATGCATGCGAAACAGGATAATCCCGAACTGCAAAAAGCAAAAGAACTTGGTTTGAAAATCTATTCTTTCCCTGAATATATTTTCCAGGAAAGCAAAAATAAAACGCGTGTGGTAGTTGGCGGAAGCCATGGCAAAACAACTACTACATCGATGATCATGCATGTGCTGAAAAAAACCGGGAAAGATTTTGATTATTTGGTTGGTGCAAAATTAGAAGGCTTTCCGCAATCAGTTAATATTACGAATGCACCGGTGATTGTTTGTGAAGGAGATGAATACCCGGCAAGTGTTATTGAAAAACGCCCCAAGTTTCATTTTCTGTTTCCTCATATTGCGGTCATAACAGGCATCGCATGGGACCATATCAATGTGTTCCCGACTTTTGATTTTTATCTGGAACAATTCAAAATCTTCATTGATAAAATTGAACCTGGCGGGGTCTTGATATATAACGAAAAGGACGGCGAATTAGAAAATCTGATTAACGAAATGGAATTGGACAAATCTTTAACTAATATAAAACTGCAACCATATTCTCTTCCCGGGCATAGAATAAAAAATGGAAAAACCTCTTTAATCATTGACGGATATGAAAGTGAGATAAATGTTTTTGGTGATCATAATTTGCTGAATGCAAATGCAGCATATTTTGTTTGTAAACAACTTGGCGTTGATGCAAAATCTTTTTTGAACGCAATTGCAGATTTCACAGGTGCATCCAAACGATTGGAGCTTCTCGCTTCAAATCATCAAACAAATGTGTACCGCGATTTTGCACATGCACCATCAAAAGTAAAAGCAACTATTGAAGCAGTTAAACAGCAATTTCCCGACAGAAAATTAATTGCATTACTTGAACTCCATACATATAGTAGCCTGAACGAACAATTCATGGAACAATATGCCGGTGCCATGCAACAGGCAGATTCCGCTGCCGTCTTTTATTCAAAACATGCGCTCGAATTAAAACGCATGCCTTTGCTGCCAAGGGAAAAAGTGTATGAAGGCTTTAAAAAAAACGGATTGGTTGTGATCAATGAAAAAGCAGAACTGGAAAGATGGCTGCATGATCAGTCGTACAATAATGCGAACTTGTTGCTGATGAGTTCCGGCAATTATGATGGCATAGATATACTTACATTTGCCCGGGAAATAACCGGTTAACCGGTAATTGCCTATTTTCGCCAAAACGGAATAATAATTGCATGGAAACATGCAATTCATGATTGAATAATTTTTTAGAAAGAATTGATGTTACAACTAACAAAACCCCTTGCCGTAATTGACCTCGAAACAACAGGAATAAACCTGGGAAGCGACCGCATTATTGAAATTGCGATCGTGAAGATTATGCCTGATGGAAAAAAAATCTCAAAAAGGAAACTCATCAACCCGGAAATGCCCGTTCCGCCTGCATCTACCGAGGTGCATGGAATTACCAATGAAATGCTGAAAGATGCGCCTACTTTTAAACAGGCCGCAAATGAACTGAAGCAATTTATGGATAACTGCGATCTTGCAGGGTACAATTCAAACCGGTTTGATATACCGATGCTGGTAGAAGAATTTTTGCGGATAGGGATGGATTTTGACATGAAGGGGCGCAAAATGCTTGATGTGCAAAAAATATTTCATTTGATGGAGCAGCGTACATTAAGCGCTGCCTATAAATTTTATTGCAATAAAAACCTGGATAGTGCACACAGCGCCGAAGCAGATGCTAGCGCAACATGGGAGGTTTTGGAAGCACAAGTGCAACGTTATCCGCAATTAGGCACAAATATTGACACAATAATTAAGTTCACCGGAGAAGAAAATGTGGTCGACTTTGCCCGAAGGTTTATCATGGAAAATGGAATAGAAATTTTTAATTTTGGGAAACATAAAGGCCGCCCCGTTGTTGATGTACTTAAAACCGAGCCTCAATATTACGACTGGATGATGAAAGGCGATTTCCCTATGCACACCAAACAAAAGCTTGCCGAAATTTATAACCGGACCTTGTTAAAAAAGGGCTAAAGCGGATTGCTGCTAACCGGATTGAAATCTCACCACCATAAAAATTGTATTTTTGTCGATAAACAATCTGTAACTGATTATTGGAAAAGATAGTCATCATACCAACATATAACGAAAAAGATAACATTGAAAAAATCCTTGATGCGATCTTTTCAATGAATCTCGGTTTTCATGTGCTGGTGATCGATGACGGCTCTCCGGACGGAACGGCATTTATTGTAAAAAACCTTTTTAAAACATATCCGGGTCAACTCTTCCTGGAACAACGTACCGGCAAATTGGGATTGGGTACGGCATACATTCATGGCTTTAAATGGGCGATCAATAAAGGCTATGAATTTATTTTTGAAATGGATGCCGATTTCTCTCATAACCCAAAAGATCTTCAGCGTTTGTATGAAGCCTGCAAGTTTGGTGACGGCGATGTTGCTGTTGGCTCACGTTATGTAAAAGGCGGAGGCAATGTAAACTGGCCGTGGGACCGGGTTTTGCTTTCCAAAGGCGGTTCAATTTATACACGCCTGATAACATGGATGCCGGTGAAGGACCCGACAGCAGGATTCGTTTGTTATAAAAAAGAAGTGCTTGAAACGATCGACCTCGATGAAATTCACTTCACCGGTTATGCATTCCAGATCGAAATGAAATTTGCGGCGTGGAAATTAGGTTTCAAAATAAAAGAAGTGCCGATCATTTTCCAGGACCGTACAGAAGGCGTTTCAAAAATGAATAAAGGCATTGTAAAAGAAGGGATACTCGGTGTGTTAAACCTGCGCTGGCAAAGCCTTTTCAAGAATTACCGCAGCCGGGTTAAAAAAGACAACATGGTAAAACTGCCATCTTATGGAAACGACGTAATGGTAGAAAGCAAATAATATTTCTCCCTCATTTGGATTTCTCTCATCTTTCTTTGTTCCTTTGCTTCCCATGAAGAAAGCATTTATTCAATTGCATATTGCTGTTTTCTTAGCAGGGTTTACGGGCATACTCGGCAAATTAATTACATTGAATGAAGGCTTGCTGGTTTGGTACCGCCTATTGATCGCGTCTGTTACATTGTGGGTCATTTTCTTCTTTCAGAAAAAAGAAAAAAATGTTTCTTTTAAAGATGTAGTGAAAATTTTCTGCATTGGCGCTGTTGCCGCTTTGCATTGGGTAACATTTTACGGAAGCATTAAATACGCAAACGTATCTGTTGCGTTGGTTTGTTTTTCTTCAGTTGGTTTTTTTACTTCCATTTTTGAGCCGCTTTTTTTTCGGACAAGAATTGATAAGATAGAAGTGTTGCTCGGCATACTAACGATCATGGGTATCTATTTTATTTTTCATTTCGATCCTTCCTACAAAACAGGAATTATTATAGGCCTGATCTCCTCGTGGCTTGGCGCAGTTTTCCCGATCATGAATAAAATGGTATTGAAACGGGTTTCTGCTGCAGATGTTACCATGTATGAATTCACAGGTGGTTTCATTTTTCTTTCCCTGTTGCTTCCGTTGTATTTAAAATTATTTCCTACTAATTATATTTTTCCAAACGCATCAGATTGGTTTTGGTTACTGGTTTTGGGTTGGGCTTGTTCTGTACTTGCCATTAATCTTTCCATGAGCGCATTGCGAAAGATTTCTGCATTCACAGTAAATCTCACTTATAATCTCGAACCGATCTATGGAATTTTGCTGGCATTTGTTGTATTAGGAGAAAATAAATATCTCAACACCGGTTTCTATATTGGCTTTGCAATAATTATTATTACTATTATTGTGCATACGTTTCTTTTCTGGAAGAAACACAAAAAGCCGTCCTGAATTTCTTTCAACCAAAATCTATGCACATGAAGAAAATTAATTTTCTTATCTGCCTCTTTTGTATTTCGCTCTGTGCATTCTCTCAAAAAAAACCGTTGGACCATTCTGTGTACGACAGCTGGCAAAATATTGGTGAAAAAGCGATCAGCAATGATGGGAAATTTGTGGTGTACACGATCGTTCCGCAGGAAGGAGATGGATTGTTGGTAATTCAAACTTCAGACGGAAAATATAAAAAAGAAATTGCCCGTGGATACGATCTTAAAATAACAGAAGACAGCCGTTTTTTAATTTGCAAGATCAAACCTTTTTTTAAAGATACCCGTGATGCAAAGATCAAAAAGAAAAAGCCGGATGAAATGCCGAAAGATTCTTTGGCAATTGTAGAATTAGGAAAAGACAGCGTGATAAAAAAAGCGGGAGTAAAAAGTTTCAAGACACCCGAAAAAGCTGCAGGATGGTTAGCGTATTTGTATGAAAAAGGTTTTCCTGTTTTCGTAAAAGATAAATCTCAACCGGATTCCCTGTCGCGGTTGAATATGATTATTCGTGTTGCCGATAGCTTGTCGCATGTAGCAGACAGTCTGCGCAATAAAATTGTAGAAGCAAAAACAAATGGATTGAATGTATTGCAGCCTGCAAAGAAAGAAATTAAAAAAGCAACAGAAGAACCGGTTGAAGAAGGAACAGAATTTGTGTTGCGCAACCTGCAAACCGGCGAAGAAAAAAAATACAAACTGGTAAGTGAATATCTTTTTAGCAAGAACGGGAAAAAATTAGTGATCGAAACGACGAAGAAAAATAACGACTCACTTAGTAAAGCCGATGTGCTGTGGGTAGATCTCTCATCAAACAATACAGACACGTTGATGAAAGGGTTTAACGATGCAAAAAATTATGCAATTGATGAAGACGGCAACCAGATTGCGTTTGTGGCAGAACGTGATAGTGCAGCAAAAGCCCTGAAGAAATTTTATAAACTGTATTATTTTAAAACAGGAATGGATGCTGCACGGTTAACGGCAGACAGGAATACAAACGGCGTTGCAAAGGGATTGACTGTGAGCGAAAATTACAATCTGCATTTCAGCAAAAACGGAAGACGTTTGTTTCTTGGCGTAGCGCCGATCCGCCCTGTGAAAGACACAACAGTTCCCGATTTTGAAAAAGCAGGATTAGATGTGTGGAATTATAATGATGATGATCTGCAGCCGGTACAATTAAAAAATCTGGACCGCGACATCAAAAAAAGTTATCTCGCAGTTTGGGATGTAAATAAAAATTCTATTCTTCAATTGGGTGATGAAAAGTTCCCGCAGGTTGATATCACAGAAGAAGGAAATGGCGATGTGTTTTATGCAGGCTCTGATTTCGGAAAACGTATTGCACGCCAATGGCAGGGATTTTCTTACGAGGATGTATATGCGATAAATGCGAATACCGGTGAAAAGAAAATCATTATAAAGGATTTCAAAGGAAATATTTCTCCATCGTACACCGGAAAATATTTGCTCTTGTATAACGATAAACAAAAAGGATATTCTGTGTACAACAGTACAAGCGGACAACTATATAAAGTTGCTACCGATATAAAAGTGCCATTGTACGATGAAGAGAACGATGTTCCGGATGATCCCCGGCCTTATGGAATTGTGAAATGGACCGAAGGAGATAAGTACGTTTTGATCTATGACCGTTATGATGTTTGGAAAGTAGATCCGGAAGCGAATGAGAAATCTGAGACTATTTCTGATGGAAGAAAAGATAAGATTGAATTTCGTTATGTTACTTTTGATAAAGATGAAAAATTTATAAAAGCAGGGCAGCATCTTTATTTTAGAACTTTCGATGAAAAAGATAAAAAGAGTGGACTATATGCCGGGCGTTTATCAGAGTCATTTGGATATATCCCTATTAAAGAGAGCCTAATTACAAGCACGCAAGCAAATGTTTCAGCTTTCATTAAAGCGAAAGATCAACCCTTAATTATTTTCAATAAAGAAACTTTTATAAACCCGCCTGATATATACATATACGGACTTCAAAGCATGGAAAATGAAGGTGACGGAAGTTTGCAACTTTCTCAGATCAACCCCCAACAATCTCAATATCTCTGGGGAACTGCAGAATTGTTCAAATGGAAAGCATATACCGGAAAAGAAACAGAAGGTATTTTGTACAAGCCGGAAAATTTTGATGCAAAGAAAAAGTACCCGATGATCGTTTATTTCTATGAAAGAAATAATAACACTTTATATAATTATCAGGCACCATCACCAACTCCATCGCGATTGAATATTCCATTTTTTGTTAGTCGCGGTTATGTTGTTTTTGTTCCGGATATCTGGTACACAAATGGCCATCCCGGAAAATCTGCTTACGATTATATTGTTAGTGGAACACGAGCATTGGTAAAGCAAGGTTTTATCGATAGCACAAAAATGGGTTTGCAAGGACAAAGCTGGGGTGGTTATCAAACAGCATACCTTATCACACAAACAAATTTATTTGCTGCTGCATGGGCAGGAGCGCCTGTTGTAAATATGTTTAGCGCCTACGGTGGTATTCGTTGGGAAAGTGGTATGAACCGTCAATTTCAATATGAAAAAACACAGAGCCGTATTGGTGCAACAATTTGGGAACGTCCTGATCTGTACATTGAAAACTCTCCGTTATTTCATTTGCAAAAAGTAAAAACACCATTAGTGATTATGAGCAATGATGCAGATGGTGCAGTTCCCTGGTACCAGGGCATTGAATTTTTTACAGCAATGCGCCGATTAAATAAACCCGTGTGGTTATTAGAATACAATGGCGAAGCGCATAATTTGGTTGAAAGAAGAAACCGTAAAGACATACAAATCCGCGAACAACAATTTTTTGATTGGCTCTTAAAAGGAGAGAAGCCTCCAAAATGGATCAAAGAAGGTGTGCCAGCAATGTTGAAAGGGATTGATTGGGGGCTGGAAGTAGAATAATAGTCCTCAGTTATCAGTCCTCAGTATTGAGCCATCAATGCAAAGCTGTCCACTGAATACTGTCGACTGACGACCGCTAAGCTGCTTTCGAAATATATCTTACCAAACTTCTTTTGGCAATGGGAAGCAATGTTTCATCCACAGGGAATTTTAATTCTGTTTCGATGCAATACACTGCCGGGTTTGGCAATTCATTTTTTATTTTAATGAGTTCTGCTTTAATATTTTCATAACTGTTCACAATATTTCGCTGCCAGCTATCAATATATTCTGTGCGGATGCTGCGGTATTGTTCATCCTGTTTTTCAAAAAAACTTAAGCGGTATTGATAAACACGGGTGTTACTGTAATTGCCTTCGCTCAGGAAAAAATATCCTTCATTGTTTTCTAATGGAATAATGCCAACCGGAAAAATAGTAAGCCTCGTTTCTACAAATTCATATATCTCTGTTCCGTTCAAAATTGCTTTTCGCATTTTTGTGGCTGAGTAATTAATGATCTCTTCCAGTTCCTTCATTAATTCATCATCATCGATCATTTGTTCGTACAGTACCTGTAATTTTTCAATCTGAACGCCGGTTAATTTTTTAGGAAATTGTTCCTGCAGGTATTTTTTGTTCTCACGGAAAGCTGAAAGATTGTTATAGTGAAAGATTATATCCGCAAGTTGCGGGTATAATTTATTTTGATTGAAATATTTATTCACTTCCTGCAGGTACGCAAGCAGCGTATATTTCTTCAATTCAAAATCAATATAGCCATCGGCGAACCAGGTTTCGGATAATGTTTTCATGGCGCGTTGGGTTTAGTAATTAGTATAGATGAATTTACAAAACTCTGACGAGAATTCATAATCTGCGTTTATACATGGAGTGTTAAAGTGGCGAGGGAAGTAGTAAGAAGATAGGAGTTAGAAGTTAGAATGTAGTCAATTGAAAATAGAAAATGTGGACAGTTTGAGAAAGTAAAGAATCAGATGAATCAGTTAAATCAGATAAATCGTCGTTCAGACAATCGCTCAATAGAATTGTTGCCGTACAACAGTGCGACGCAACGATGATGAAAAGTGTTGATGTCGCTGGTTTCCAAAAATAAAAACTAAAATTATAAAGGCTAAAAACCAAAAAAGAAATTCAGAATTTAAGAACTGACAACTGTAGACTGATGACTGAAAACTGTTCTCGTACATTCTAAAAATCTCTCTGCGGGTTAAAATTCTGCAATTCATTTGCAACAGCAGTAAGAAAGGTTGCTCCAATGCTTCCATCAACAATACGATGATCATAAGAAAGTGAGAGATACATCATATGCCTGATCGCAATAGAATCACCTTGTGATGTTTCAATAACAACCGGGCGTTTTTTAATGGCACCAACAGCAAGTATTGCCACCTGCGGCTGATTGATAATTGGCGTTCCCATCAAACTTCCGAACGTTCCTACATTCGTCAGTGTGAACGTTCCGCCTTGTGTATCTTCCGGGCGAAGTTTGTTGTTACGTGCATTATCAGCAAGGCCGTTTACCTGTTTGCTAAGCCCTACTAAATTCAACTGATCTGCATTTTTTATTACTGGAACAATCAGGTTTCCACTCGGCAATGCAGTAGCCATTCCGATATGAATATCTTTCTTGATAATAATTTTATCGCCATCAACAGAACTATTGATGATCGGGTATTTTTTTATGCAACGGATCACTGCTTCTATAAACAGTGGAGTGAAAGTTATCTTTGTACCTTCGCGTTGTTCAAATTCTTTTTTCACTTTTTCCCTCCACAACACAAGGTTGGTAACATCTGCCTCGGTAAAGCTGGTAACATGTGGACTGGTATGTTTGCTGCGCACCATGTGGTCGGCGATCAGTTTGCGCATGCGGTCCATTTCAATAATTTCTACATTTCCACCATAAGAGATCGTTGGTTGTTGTTCGATGGTTGATGATCGGGAAATCACCGGCACTTCCTGTGCTTTGTACTCTTGTACCTTGTAACTTGCTTCCTGCTTAGCTCCGCCTTTTGAAGAAACATATTGCAGGATATCTTTTTTAGTAACACGCCCTTCATTTCCCGAGCCCGGAATTTTTTCCAGCTCGCTCAAACTTATACCTTCGCTGGTGGCGATATTTAATACCAACGGCGAATAAAAACGATTTGCGGTTATGGATGACTGTTTGCCATTCCCATTCCCTGAATATACATGCTCTTCTTCGCGTTTGTATGCGGAAGCCTGCGGCTGAATTGGTGTAGCAATACTAACAGGCTTTACTTCGGCGTTTGTGCGCACTCTCGCGATCACTGTTCCTATTGGCACCACATCATTCACATTAAATAAAATTTCTTCTATCACGCCTTCTGCTGTAGATGGCACTTCACTGTCTACTTTATCGGTGGCAATTTCCAAAACAGTTTCATCCTGTTTCACAGCATCACCCGGCTGCTTTAACCATTTTAAAATGGTAGCTTCCATGATGCTTTCCCCCATCTTCGGCATTATAAGATCGACTAAAGCCATAAATATTTACGATTTACGATGTTAGATGTACGATTTCTTTATAACAGTTATCAGTCGTCGGTTGTCAGTTTTCAGCATTAAATTCCAAATTCCTTTTTAGTTTTTAGCCTTTATAATTTTAGTTTTTATTTTTTGGAACCAGCGACATCAACCATTTTCACCATCGTTGCGTCGCACACTTGTACCGAAGGAATTCTATTCATCTTCAGGCTAAGTAAGCAATACAACAATCTGCGCCAAAGGTAATGAATTGGAAAGGAATATTGTTTAAGGGAAGTATTTGTAAATATCTTTCCTGTGATCAATTGCAGCGAATTCAATGATACCTTTATTTAGATATATACCTATTCTATATTCGCCCATTCTTATTCGAAAGTAGTTATTGAATCCTTTGAGTTTTTTGAGATTTTTGATTTCCTGAATTGAGTTGGATGCTTCTACAAGGTCAATAATCGAAACAACTTCTTCTTTCAACTTTTTCGTTGGGAGTTTTTCAGCTTGCTTTTCAAACTTTTTTGTAAATGTAATTTTCATTTACGAAGAGCCTTTAGGACTTTTTCTTTTGTAGAACGCCCGCTTTTTCTGCCTTCTTCTATACTAAAGGCCATTGCCATATCTTCTTTTTCAATGACCGATAATTTTTTGGCATTAACACCAAGCTCTTTACTAAGTTCAAGCAAAAGCTTCATGCTTTTCTTCGAATTGCTTTTGAGTAAGATCGTTTCCATATTAATTAAATAAAGTTACAATAATTAATGCTCACTAATAAATTTACGCAACATATTCAACGCATTTGTTGCAGTTAATTCAATATTCCGTGAGCGGTCAAACCGAAAGTAAAATTTTTGTTCTATAATTTTGTCTCGGTTGCCCACTGCGATCCAAACAGTACCAACAGGTTTATCTGTCGTTCCGCCATCGGGGCCCATTATACCCGAGGTGGCGACTACATAATCCGTATTTAATTGCAGCAATGCGCCTTCCACCATTTGATGAACAGTTTCCTGGCTTACTGCTCCGGCCGTTTCGAGTGTTTGAGGATTTACATGAAGTATATGCTCTTTAGTTTCATTCGCATAGCTCACAACGCTGCCTTTATAATATTCTGAAGAACCTGCTTCGCTTGTGATAAGGTGTGCAATATAGCCACCAGTACAACTTTCGGCAGTTCCGACAGTTTGATTTCGTTGTTTCAGCAATTTGGCCACAGCCTGCGACATAGACAGGTCTTCATCGATCGCAGTCCATTCTGCAGTTAATTTTTTTAGTGTATCAAATTGTTGTGATAATTCGTTTTCTAAAATACTTTTATCATCACCGGTTGCTGTTAACCGCAATCTTACCATTCCATAATTTGGTAAATAGGCGAGTTTTATATGTTCAGGTAAAGCTGTTTCAAATTTTTCAATATGCTCAGCTAAAAACGATTCCCCGATACCTGCTGTCAATAATGTTTTGTGTAAAATAAAAGGTAAAGAAAATTTCTTCTTCAATTCCGGTAACACATAATCAGTCATCATTCCTTTCATTTCATGTGGCACACCCGGCATGGAAACAAATATCCTTCCATCTTTTTCAAACCACATCCCCGGGGCAGTGCCTCGTTTGTTTTGAATAACGGTACACACATCCGGCACTTCTGCTTGTTTCAGGTTACGTTCGATCATCGGGCGTTTCAAAATATTTTCAAAAATGTTTTTCACATTATTTAATGCACCTTCATCAAATACTAATTTCCCGCCGAAGTATTCGCACAGCAAAGGTTTGGTAATATCATCTGCTGTTGGCCCAAGTCCGCCTGTAATTAAAATGATCTGCGATTTTTCCGATTCTTCATTCAATGTATTCCATATTTCATTCCAAACATCGCCGACTGCTATTCTTCTCTTCATCCAAATCCCTGCCTTATTTAATTCCTGTGCCATCCATGCGCTGTTGGTGTCTACAACCTGGCCTATTAATAATTCATCGCCGATGGTGATAATGCTTGCTGCAACTCTTTTCATAAAAAATAATTAGTGCAAAGTTATGTGTTGGATGAATAACGAAAATAGTAGTATCTATGTCAAAAAAATTATTGCATGAAGACACAGAATTATAAAAACCATACACGGTTAGTGCCCGGTTTTCACGTTATAACATTTGCTGCTATCGTTTTGTTATTTGTTGGCTCCGTAGTGAACCTTTTTCATTCGGCACACAGCAATTTGTACTCTGCTTCATTGATTGTTTTGATAGCTGTCATTCTCGGTTTGCTTTTTGCATTTGTCAGGATATTTCCACTGAAGGCGCAGGACAGGGTAATACGTGCAGAAGAAAATTTACGCCATTATGTCCTCACCGGAAAATTATTGGACAGCCGATTGAGAATGCGACAGGTTATAGCATTGCGGTTTGCTCCTGATGAAGAATTTGTAAACCTCGCAAAAAGAGCAGCAGAAGAAAATTTAAGCAGTAAAGCAATAAAAAAAGAAATTAAAAACTGGCGTGCGGATTATCATCGCATGTAGTACTAAAAACAATATCATTTCTACTTACTACTAACTTCTGGATTCTCGCTACTTTCTTTAAAGAAAGGTCTGATCTTTTTCACTAATTGCTCTGGCATCGATGTTTTCTTCATCGTTTTTGCATCCATAAAATAGAGTACAACTTTTCCCACAGTCAGTAATTCATTTTTTTCATCGTACACTTCCTGCTGAAATTCGATGCGGTGGTTTGCAGGCAACTCTTTTAAAATTGTTTTTACAGTAAGTAATGCATCATAATGTGCCGGGCGGATAAATTTGGTGTGCAATTCCACAACGGGCATAATAATTCCCATTTTTTCCATGTCTTTATAGGTGAAACCAAGCTGGCGTATGGATTCTGCACGGGCTACTTCAAAGTATTGCGCATAATTTCCGTGGTACACCACATTCATCTGATCGGTTTCTGCATATCTTACGCGGATCTGTGTCTCAGCAATGAACATAATTTAAAGTTATCAGTTGGCAGACGACAGTTGTCAGTCTTTAATGCAACTTTAGTTATAATTAGTAAGTTTTCAAAAGTATATTCTGCAGGTGTACATTTTTCCATTTATAAAACTGCATGTAATAGCAGCCATCCGACGACCGTCGTCCCTATCATTTCCCCATCATCCCATCCACACTGAATTTTCCAGGGCCAACAAGTAGCAAAAAGAAAAATCCGGAAAGAAAAACAATCGCGATCTCAGATTGTTTCACCGGTGCTCCTTTATGAAATAAAAAAACAGCAACAGCAAGATCGATCACTATTATTAATGCGGCAATTCGTGTAAACAATCCGAGTACAACCAATAATGCAGAAAATACTTCTGCAAAAATGGATAATATCAGCGACCAGCGGTGACCGATATGAAAGGGATCGAAAAAAGTATACTGCATTTCATTAAAATTGGTAAGCTTGGAAAAACCATGGTTGATGCAAAGTATCAGTCCTAACGTAACACGGGAAACAAAAACGCCAATGTTGAATGCTGTTTCGGAATAACTTGTCGACAATATTTTTTTCATCACAAAAAATTTCGGTCAAAAATAAAGTATTTGATTTTCTTGCAGGTTCTCTAAAGAAAATGTTAATCTATGCAGTTATCCACAGGTGTTTGGAACGATGTTTGGTAAAAGACAAAATAATTAGAAACTTTAGCACGTTAAAATTTACAACTAAGGATATTGGAATGAAAAGAGCAATTGTATTTTGTTTTGTTATTCTCATTACGTCTTCTTTATTTGCTCAGCAAACCCTTTTTTTAAACGACCCTCAGGCTAACTACAAACAGGCGAAAGAATATTACCAGATGGGATATTACAGCCTTGCCTATCCGTTGTTTAAAGAATTACAGGCTAAACTGAGCGAAACAGACCGCAGCAGCAATGCGCTCAATGCGCAGGACATTCGTTACTACACGCTCGTGTGTGCGCTCAAACAAAATGAAAGCGCAGCGGTAGAACCTGCAAGAGACTATATAGAACTGGAAATTAATACAGCACGTGTGGAGATGATGAATTTTCATCTTGCTGAATATTTTTTCCGGCAGAAAAATTATGCAGAAGCAGTAAAGTTGTATGAGCATGCGGGCATCGACAACCTTAATAACCGTGAAGTTGCCGACATGAAATTTCATGAAGGCTATTGTTATTTCACGCAAAACCGTTTTGACCTTGCACGTCCGTTGTTAAATGCGATCCGGCAAATAAAAACGGATCCGAACTATGTTGCGGCAAATTATTATTATGGGTTTGTAAATTTCTCGCAGAAAAATTACTCAGAAGCATTGGCAGGTTTTAAAGTAGCTGAAGATGCGCCGGATTACGAAAGAGTGGTTCCTTATTATATTGCCAATATTTATCTTTTACAAAACCAGAAAGACAAAGCGATCGAATATGCGGAAGCGAAATTGAAAAAAGGCAACCAGTATTATGAACATGAAATGCGCCAGTTGGTTGGGCATGGTTATTACGAAAAACAGGATTTTGCCAAATCGCTTCCCTATTTGGAACAATATGTAGGACAGTCAAAAAAAGTTACCCGTGAAGATTTGTATGAATTGTCTTACGCATATTACCAGACACAAAACTGGAAAAAAGCAATAGAAGGGTTTAAACAATTAGGTGGAAAAGAAGACTCGCTGGCGCAAAACTCCATGTATCTTCTGGGCGATTCTTATTTGCGTACAGGGCAGAAAGCAAATGCACGTAATGCATTTTTATTTTGCTCTTCCAACAGTAGCAATCAGGCGCAACGCGAAATATCCAAATACAATTATGCAAAACTTTCTTACGAATTAGGTTACCAGGATGTGGCGCTTACGGAACTGCAGGAATTTTTGCAACGTTATCCTAATTCTCCGTACAATGCAGAAGCAAAAGAATTACTGGTCGGGGTTCTTGCCAATACCAATAATTACAAAGAAGCACTTTCCCTGATGGATAGCCTGGATCATCCTTCGGAGAGTACTAAAAAAGTATACCCTCGCATTCTGTTCGGGCGGGCAACGGAACTGATCAATGACGGGATGCTGATCGCAGCGAATGAAATGCTGGATAAAGCATTGAGGAACTCCAATACGAACAATGTGATTTTGCCTTATGTAAATTTCTGGAAAGGGGAAATTTCTTACAGGCTTAATAAAATAGACGATGCCATCCGGTATTATTTCGAATACATGAAAAATGGCGCAACAGACGGAGAAGCAAACCCGGTGAATGCAAAATATAATTTGGGATATTGTTACCTCAAAAAAGAAAATTACAGGCAGGCGCAGGGATTTTTTGAACAGATCGTCAGGACGCCGCAATTGAATTCTTCACCGCTTGAACAGGATGCCTACGTACGTGATGCCGATTGTTATTATATGAACCGGGATTTCAAAACGGCATTATCAATGTATAACAAAGTACTTGATCTTTCCTGGCCTGCGAGTGATTATGCAACATTTCAAAAAGCAATGGTTGCCGGAGTGAATAATGGAAATGAAAAGATCACATTGCTGAATTCACTGAGCAGGAAATATCCATCTTCCAGCCTTATCCCCGATGCAAATATGGAGATCGCGATCACTTATCTTGCGAGCGAACAATACCGTGAAGCGCTACCTTATCTCAAAAATATTATCAGTGCCCCCGGCGCAGATGCATTAAAACCGAGGGCATATCTCAAAGAAGGGATTGCTTATTATAATTTAGACAAGAATGATGAAGCGTTGAGCCAATACAATACATTATTAAAGCAGTACCCGAATTCTCCGGAGGCACAGGATGCATTGGAAAATGCAAAACTTATTTATGTGCAGCAAGGCCGCACAAGTGAATATGTGAACTTTGCGAAATCGTTAGGGGTTGATGTTTCCACAAGCCAGGAAGACCAGTTGGCTTACCAGGAAGCAGAAGTGCAATTCAATGATGGAAATTTTATTGATGCGGTACAAAAATTTGAACAATACCTCAGCAAATTCCCCGACGGAAAATATTCCCTCGAAGCAAATTATTACAAAAGCGAAATTTATTTCAACCAGAAAAACTGGGCGAAGGCAGCGGCAGGATATGAAGCCGTTGCTGATAAGGCCCCAAATAAATTTGCTATAAAATCATTGACACAGGCAGCAAGGCTTGATTTTTTTGAGCTGAAAGATTATGCAAAAGCAGAAAAATATTTTACCCGCCTGAAAGATTTTGCAACATCGCAGGAAGATAAAATAGAAGCGATGCGTGGATTATTGCGGAGCCAATATCAACTGGAAAAATGGAATGACGCAATTGATAATGCGAAAGACCTGCTGAACCAGAAAGGAGTGAGCACAGACGACAGGGTGTTGGCAAATATGGCGATCGCAAAATCATACCAAACCAATAATCAATGCGAAACAGCTTTGCAATATTTCAGAACGGCTGCATCATTGAGCAAGGCTGCTTATGGTGCGGAGGCCCGTTATGAAATTGCAAATTGTTTGTACCAGCAAAACCAATTGAAGGATGCAGAAAAAGCCGCATTCGAAGTAGTGAATAAATCGGGCTCTTATGAATTGTGGGTAACGAAAGCATATTTGTTATTGGGTGATATTTATTTTAAAGAGAAAGATTATTTCAACGCGAAAGCCACTTTCCAAAGCATCATAGAAAATGCGAAGATCGAGGACCTGCGGCAGCTTGCACAACAAAAGCTGGATCAGGTGAAAGCAGAGGAATCGAAGGATAGCAAAATAGATCAGGGAAATCAATAATCAGGAATTGTATTAAACAAGTATCGAAAAAAGATGATGAAATCAATTCTTATTAAGTCGCTTTTTGTTTCAGGGTGTTTGTTACTGTTAATGCAAGCAACATCGAATGCGCAGGATACGAGCAAACGCAAAACGATTGATATTACATCCACTTTCAAACCGGTTTTGCGAGAGGCAGTGAAAATTAATTTTCACGCAGCCCCGCCATTAACAGATACCTCCAGGCCAAAGCTTTCGTACTCGATCCCTTCACAATATTTATTTTTAAATTATCAGCCTGTCGAATTAAAACCGGTTGCGTTGCAGGTAGATTCAACATTATCGTGGGAAAACAGCAATTATATCAAAGCAGGTTTCGGAAATGTACATCAGCCATATATCCAAACAGGATTTAGTTTCGGCGACGGAAAAAATACATTTTTTAATATTTATGCTGATGAATTTGCATCGAAAGGAAACCTTACTTATCAAAAAAATAATTTCACACGGGTAGCTGTTACAGGCACGGTGAAAACACAAAATAATCTTGAGTGGAGCGGGAAATTAGGTTTTCGCAGTGACGGATATTTTTTATACGGTTATCAGCCAGACACGTTGAAATATAGCAAGGACCAGGTGAAACAAACCTTCCAGACATTTGGCGGGCGTTTGGCATTGCGCAATTTAATTCCCACAGAATTCGGCCTTACCTACAATCCCAATATCGACGTTTCTGTATTCAGCGATAATCATTCAACCAAAGCAACAGAAGCAAATACAGTTATTAATTTACCGCTGGAAAAAAGCATTGGTGATGATTTTGCGTTTGATATCGGGCTCACCGGAAACCTTACCAATTATCGTTTGAACGGAAATTCAAAGGAGAATAATATTTTTTATGTTTCACCTTCCCTGGTGTATAAAACATCGAGCATAAATTTTCATGCAGGCGTAACCCCGTCATGGGACCAGAAAACATTTCATCTGCTTCCTGAATTTACCGGAGAGATCACTCCGTCTGAGCTTCATTTCACTATTCAATTAGGATGGGTTGGGCATTATGATAAAGGCTCTTACCAGCGATTTGAATCAATCAATCCATGGCTTGCACAACCTTCGGACAGTTTGCTGAATACACGAGTGCAGGAAGGATATATCGGCATAAAAGGGTCACTTAACAACCATGTTACGTACGCAGTAAAAGCAGGGCTTTCACAATACTGGAACATGCCGTTATTTGTAAACGATAATGACGATGGAAAAACATTTTTGATCAGCTATGAATCGAATATGAAAGCATTGTTTTTGCATGGTGAGATCGGATATACTGTAGGAGAAAATTTCAATGCAGTTGCCGGATTAACTGTTAACCGTTATGGACAGTTGCACGATAATGCCGAAGCATGGGGTCTATTGCCTGTTGAATTGACAACAACATTAAGATGGCAGGTATTAAAAGACCTTTGGCTGAAAGGTGACTTGTGGGCATTTAACGGTGCCAAATATTTAGGTAATAATGGCGGGGCCTACAATGGGCAATCCGGTGTAGATGCCAATGCAGGCGTAGAATTCAGGATAACCAAACAATTGAACCTCTGGCTACAGATGAATAACCTGTTCAATAGCAAATACGAACGCTGGCATCAGTATCAGGTTTACGGATTTAACATTCTCGGAGGTATAGTATTTTCATTTTGGCAGAAATAATATGTAGCTTGCATGTAAAATATATCAGCTTATGCATGATTTTTACGTGATTTAACAAATAACAATCCTGAACTGTAATTTTTTGATCATGTTTGAAATCCTGAACAGCTACCTCTTTCAACACAAAAGCATAAGTATACCCGGTCTCGGAACTATTGTGATGGAACGCGTTCCGGCAAACACGGATATAGGTAATAAAAATTTTCTTCCTCCTCTGTATCATTTTCGTTTCGATAAATATTTTGATGCACCCGATAAAGATTTCTTTTCTTATCTCGCAACGGAAAAAAATATACCCGATTACGAAGCCATAAAATGGTACAACGAATTCTCTCTTGAATTGCGTAACAAAATCAAACTTGAAGAAAAAGTGAAATGGGATGACGTAGGGGTATTGAAAAAAGATTATGCGGGGAATATTGTTTTCGAATCAGTGCCGGGTAAATTTCCTTTCATGGAGCCCGTTGAGGCAGCTACCGTAATCCGTAAAGATGCCCAGCATCTTTTACGTGTAGGCGACAGCGAAAGAACAAGTGGGGAAATGAATGAGTGGCTGCATCCTGCTGAAGAAGTTGTAAAAAAACAGACCTGGTGGATATATGCTATAGCGCTTGCTGCTGCAGCAATTATCATACTGCTTTTCCATTTCTCATCAAAACCGATGTCGCCTTCCTCTTTTGGAAACCAGCAACAGTTGGAAACAACGAGATAAGATTTAAGGATTAAGGCGTATGGCTTAGGGAATGAAACACCTTGTACCATTTACCTTGAACCTTTTACCTCCATTCTGCATTTTCTTTCTTTTCTTTGCACGCTATAGAAGTTATGGACGACGTTATTCATTATACCATCTGCCCGGTATGCGGTTCTTCTGCATTACAAAAAATGCTTTCTGCAACAGACTATACTGTTTCAAAAAAAGAATTTGATATTTATGAATGTGCGGATTGCAGATTAAGGTTCACGCAAAATGTTCCAGGTATGCAATCGATAGGAGCCTATTATCAATCGCCGGAATATATTTCCCATACAGACAGCAGGAAAGGGTTTATAAACAGTGCATACCATTTTGTAAGAAAGCTAACGTTGTCGGGTAAACGAAAAACTATCGTATCTTCTTCCGGAAAAAATAGCGGGAAATTACTGGATATCGGTGCAGGTACTGGCGCATTTGCACATTACATGCAGGAACATGACTGGGATGTAACCGGCATGGAACCCGATCAGGATACGCGGAAAAGGGCAGCGGCCCTGCATAATATAAACCTCTTGCCCGCAGATACATTTTTTAATTTATCTGCCGCTACGTTTGATGTCATCACCATGTGGCATGTGCTTGAACATGTGCACGACCTGCATAATTATATCGACCAGTTAAGAAATGTATTGAAAGATAACGGCATAATATTTATCGCTGTGCCCAATTATACATCTTACGACGCGGATGTGTACAACGAATATTGGGCTGCCTATGATGTTCCCCGGCATTTGTATCATTTCTCCCCGCAATCAATCAGAAAATTATTGACGCAACATGGGCTCGAGTTAAAAGATATCAAACCGATGTGGTTCGATAGTTTCTATATTAGTTTTTTGAGTGAGAGATATAGAAAAGGAAATTTAGCAAGAGGTTTTTTTGTTGGTTTATTTTCTAACATCAAAACATTATTCAACAAAGAAAGATGCAGCTCGCTGGTGTATGTTATTAAGAAAGTTGACAGATGACAGTTGTCAGATAACAGGCTGAAAGTTGAAATTGATTTTGCCCTGAGCCATTTTGATTTGCTAATTTTTTTTGCTGAAAATTTGTAGCGAATTTTAAATGGGAGACTGTAATGTGCCAACTAACAACTATCATCTTTATTTTCTCTAATGCGCAAACTGTACTTCATAAATATTAGGCCATAATTTCCCTGTTACATAAATTTTCTTTGAAACGGAATCATAAGCAATACCATTAAATTCTTTTGCAGCAGGATATTTAATTTTTGCTTCATTATCTAACGTAGAAAAATCCAGTTTGCCTACAACTTTTCCTGATGAAGGATCTATTTTCAAAATGTAATTGGTCGTATACACATTTGCGTAAATATACCCGTTGATGTACTCCAGCTCATTTACATTACTCACAGGCCCGTTATTATCTGTTACGCCTACTATTTTTACCAATTTAAAATTATTAGGGTCAAGATAATTGATGTTGCTTGTCCCGTCGCTCATAATTAAATAGGTTCCATCTGTCGTCATTCCCCATCCTTCTGCGCTCGGAAAAGTAAAATCACCAAGTTTCTTAAACGTTTTTGCATCATACACAAAACCGATCTTTGTCTGATAAGTTAACTGGTAAACTTTTCCATTCAGGAAAACAATTCCTTCACCAAAATATTTATTTTTATCAAGCTCTACTTTCGGTGCGATCTTTCCTGTTTTCAAATCTACTACTCCAAATAATGAACGTGTGCTTGGCACTTCATCAACATGCCCTGTTGCTTCATACAATTGCCCGTCATGAAACAGAAATCCTTCGGTAAATGAAGTTGTATCATGTGGCAAAGCATTCACTACACTGTAGTTAATCACTGTCGGTTCGCCACTGTTGGCTTGCGGATTAGTATCAGTAGAATGATTGTTCGTGTCTGTATTTGTACATGCAACTGCAGAAACAATAACAAGTAAGCTTAGGATTTTTTTTATCATAAAAGATGTGAAGCCGCAAAAATAAGCAGCAGATTTGTGAATCAGATGCAATGAAATGATAATTTTTGAGCATAAAATTTTGAATTACAGAAAAAAAATTGTTGTTTTACAATAGCTTATCAACTGATACCACTTAAAGACTATAAATTTATATGTCCTTCCGGTGTTATTTCTGCTAAGTCATGCGCATCATTCTTTTAAGTAACCATCCTTGCCCAATTTCCTATCTGTATTAAGGTTAAGTAGCTGAATCAATTTATTGGTCTCATCATTTTATATATTTTCTTCCATATCCCCTTGTTAACTCCTAATTCAATACTCGTGAAACTTTCAATCCAAACCTTTGAATCAACGGATACAAAAAGAAGTTTCCATGAAACGAGTTTTGATTTTGCCCTTGTTGATCTTTACCTGCATCACTGTTCTTGCACAGAATGAATGCCGTACTGCTGAATACAGGCAACAACTCATCAATAAATCCCCTGAGCTTATTTCAAAGATCGCATCAATTGAAGCGTTTACACAAAACCTCCAAAAAGCAAAATCGACTACAATAAACGGAAGTAGCTCTTCTGTAAACCAGGTGCCGACTGTAATTACAATCCCCGTTGTTGTGCATGTGGTTTATAACACTGCACAACAAAATATCAGCGACCAGCAAATTGCTTCACAAATAAATGTATTGAATCAGGATTATAACCGGTTGAATCCGGATACCAATAATACTCCTGCTGTGTTTCGTCAGTATGCAACAAACTGCGGGATTCATTTTGAACTGGCGAAAGTAGATACTTCTGGTTATGCTACAACAGGCATTGTGCGCAGGCACACAAATATAATTGCATTTACTATTGATGACAGGATAAAATCTTCTGCACAAGGAGGAGATGATGCTTGGGACAGGGACAGGTATTTGAATATTTGGGTGGGAAATTTAAACTCCGGTGTGCTCGGATATTCCAGTGTTGCCGGTGGTCCGAAAGAAGACGATGGGGTAGTGGTAATGTACAATGCTTTTGGAGTGAACGGCTCTGCTGCAGCGCCATTTAATAAAGGAAGAACAGCTACACATGAGATCGGCCATTGGCTGAACCTTATACATACCTGGGGCGATGCCAATTGCGGTGATGATAAAGTTACAGACACTCCGCCGCAACAAACTGCCGACCGCGGATGCCCGAGCGGGGTGTTGATCAGTTGCAATAATGGACCTAACGGTGATATGTACTCGAATTTTATGGATTTTGTGAATGATGATTGTATGAATATTTTTACTGCAGGCCAGCGCGACAGGATGCTGGCATTGTTTGCTCCCGGAGGCGAACGTTATGCATTGCTATCGTCAAATGTATTAACTGCAATCCCACTTGGTGGCCCGGTACCTTCAACAGGTGAAGGAGGGAATGTTCCGATAACAATCTATCCCAACCCTGCAACCACATTTGCTTCTGTGCAATTAAATGATTCGGAAGTTGGTTCTTCATTAGAGATCATTAATCAATTTGGCCAGCGCATATTTGTTACACAGGTTAACCAGCCACTGATGCAGGTAAATGTTTCTTCATTTGCCAAAGGCATTTATTATGTGAAGATATGCACGGGCAAAAAAGGAGAAATTGCGAAGCTGGTAAAAATGTAATGCCTGAAATTTATGTGGTAATTAACTCTGCTATTTGCTCACCGATCACAGGTGCTAATGCAACACCCATTCCACCCATACGCACTGCGCAGAAAACCCCATCGCTTATTTTTTTTACTATCGGCATTTTTTCTTTACCAACTCCCATTATGCCACTCCATCGGTGTTCGATAGTGAATAATGTTGCAGGTAAGATTTTTTCTTTCAGGAAATTTTCCAACGTATCCTGGATATGCGATGACGTTGCAAGTTCGTATGTATGTTCATCTTCAAATGCAGCATTGCGTGCCCCACCGAGCAAAACACGGTTGCCGAGATTTCTGAAATAATAATAACCTTCATCATAATGGAATGTTCCTTTCCATTTCAAATCAGGAATTTCAGAAGTAACTAAAACCTGTCCGCGTGCAGGTTCAACATCAAGCTCGGGCAAAAGTTGTTTTGCGAAAGCATTCGTGCAGATGATCAGTTGATCAGTTGATAAGTTAAAATGCTGATTGGTGTGTAATTCTATCGAACCATTTATTCTTTCATAATTTTTTATTTCGATAGAATTTAAAACAGTCACACCCATCGACACAACTAATTTCAAAAGTGCCTGGCATAATTTTCCTGAATGTAATTGCCCTTCCAGTTTATTTTCGATGAGGTGCTGAATGCCTGCGAAACCAAATTCGGAAATCTTATCGTCATTGATGTAGAAAGATTTTTCTTTCTTGACTATTTTTTTCAGCTTACGATTGAGGTAATCAATATTGCTTCGCAAAATATTCAGGTCAAAATCCTGTGACCCTGTGACCAATTCATATCCGCCGAAATCTTCATAACCAATTTCTTTATCCTTAAAAATTTTACGGATCCTTTTCAATCCTTTGTAGCGCATTTCTACAATGTCGAGCATTTGTTCCTCTCCAGATTTCAATGTATCGGCAATTAATTCTGTTACACTTCCGAAACAGGCAAAACCTGCGTTGCGTGTGCTTGCACCGGTTGGTATGATGCCACGGTCTACTATCGCTATTGATAATTTGGGATGATTTTTTTTGAGATAGTAAGCACTCCATAAACCAACAAAACCACTGCCGGCAATGATCACATTTTTATGTGCATAAAAACTTTCTTTTTCCCATACGGAAACCTGTTGCATACTTCAGATTAAATGAACAGGAAAGTTAAGGAGAATAAATTAAGATTGATATAGCTGCTTCAATTACAAATTAAGATTTGAGTTCTAAATAATTTATTTGCCATCAAATGCACGTTTCAAAACAGCAAGTTCCGGTTTTGACATTGTAAATAGTGCAGTTGTTACACGTTTCACTTTTTCTTTATCCGGGTCGTTGATCATGCTGATCCAGTCTTCCAAAATGATCTGCCACGAAACCCCGAATTTATCTTTCAGCCATCCGCATTGGCTTTCTTCCCCGTCATCTGATAATTTGTACCAATAATGATCGATCTCTTCCTGTGAGTTACAACTAACCATTAACGACATGGCTTCGTTGAATTTAAAAAGCGGGCCACCATTCAACCCTAAAAATTCTTGGCCGTCTAAAAAGAAGCTGACTGTCATCACTGAACCTTCCGGTTTTTGGTGAAATTCAAAGCCTTCTTTTCCATATCGTGTAACGGTACCGATATGCGAATTTGGAAAAATGGACACATAATGCGCAGCAGCTTGCTCTGCTTCAGAATCATACCAAAGGCAATTAGTGATCTTTTGTTTGATTGCTCCCATAATTTTAATTTGAATAATGAGGAATAAAATCTGCCTTTACAAATTTGATAGTATGCTGCTGATCCTTGATGGTGTAAAACGAAAATCTTAACCGGCAATTGCGACAACTTTTTTAGGATGCCCGTTAACGTTAGCCTTTATATAAATCACCTTTCAGGTATTTTAAACCGGAATCAACTATTATGGTAACAATTTTCTTTCCCGGTCCAATGATTCTTGCACGTTGAATAGCTGCCCAGACATTTGCGCCGGACGTAGTGCCTGCAAATATGCCTTCCGTTCTTGCTAATTTTCGTGCGGTTTCCATCGCATCTTCATCTTTCACTGCGATGATCTCATCTGCAAGGTCGCGGCGGCATATTGATGGGATGAAACCTGTGCCGATTCCTTCTAACTTGTGTTTACCGGAAGTATCACCACCGGAAAGTGAACGCACATAGTATGGTTCTATGGCAAGGCAACGAATAGATGGAATTTCTTTTTTTAATATTTCCGCATTTCCTGAAAAGCATCCGCCTGTGCCAACGCCCATAATGAATTCATCAATATTATTTCCTAACACGGCAATTATTTCTTTCGCCATAGCGTGGTAGGCGTTGCGGTTATCTGTGTTATTGAATTGGTCTGTCCAGAATGTATTTGGCTGCTGGCTTAATTCTCTTGCACGTGCAATAAGCGTATCGATCAGTTTTGCAGTTATCTTTCCGTCTTCGCTTTTTGTAATATCCAGCTCTGCACCAAAGGCACGCATTGTCTGCAATTTCTCCTCTGCAAATGCATCAGACGAAACAAATATTGCCCGATACCCTTTTGTTGCACATACCATGGCTAAAGAACTTCCAGTGCTTCCGCCGGTGTATTCCACAACTGTTCCGCCTGGTTTAAGCTTCCCTCTTTTTTCAGCACCTTCTATCATCGATAATGCCATGCGGTCCTTCATACTTCCCGTGGGGTTAGTGTACTCGCATTTTACAAATATTTCGGCGCAGCCTGGTTCAGACAAACGTTCTAATTTTATTAATGGGGTGTTCCCTATTGCACTCATAAAAATGTTTGATGATAAAAATTAAGTTATAAAGATCGAATCATATCATAAAAAAATCGTCAATTCTTTTTTTCTGCCTTAAGTGATGGAGTAAATGCATTTCCGCATGTTGAAACCATTCGCGTGCATTAAAATATCCATTACCCGGATGTGTCGTTTTGCCAATGAATTTGCTTGTAACGATTTCATTCCATAGTACACTCATACGTAGTTTCAGTGACTGTAATTCTTTTTGTAATTCTTCTTTATTAGTTGGTTGTGGCATATTAGCAGCAGTGAGAACATCGCCTTTGATTTTTAAATCAGGGAATGAATTGTTTGCGAAAATAATTTTTCCGCCTTCTTTCATTTGTCCTGATGCGTTTTCATTATTTGATAGACAAATTTCTATTTGACCGATATACCATTTTGTTTCATTGATGATGTGCATGTATACCTGTCCAAGCGACCAACTTTCTTCACCGGGTCTGATAATCAGCTTTTCAAAAGAATAATGCTGCAATTCATTTATCCATGTATCGATTGTATTATTGAAATCATCAATGAGCATAAAGATTTTAGCTACGCATTAAACTGTCGCAAATGATGGTCCGCATGCCGGTAAGACCAGGGGCCAACTTGTTGTTTCGTCATCTTACCAAAGAAAGGATGAATAAAACCATCATCGGGATAATACTCATATTCTTTTATCAGGCTAATCCATTTTTCTTTTTCAGCAGCTAAGTCAATATCATTTTCTGTTATCCGAAAAGAGGGCACTGTCGGCAGGTTCTTTTTCATCTGTTCATCTTTCAATACATCTTTTAATGCCATCTTTCCAAAAATTTTTCCGAGAAAAGATTGTTTGTATTTTACCTTTCCTAATGTCAGTTCTTCAAATTTCCTGCAATGTTTCACCATTTGCGCGACATTCATTTTTCCCCACTGTGCTTTGTTGTGTTCATTCAGCGAACTGATCCTGCTGATCAGTTCATCGCGGGTGGTTTTATCAAAGACGCTTTTCATGGTTTAGGTTTTTATATTTTAAATTGAAGGATCATTTATCATTCCAGATAGATTTCATTTCATACACATCTAAAGAGTGAATTGCCGGCCCGTATTTCTCAGAATCAAATTCAAAGCTGCTGTCATTTTTTTTATGGATGAGTTGTTTCAGGATATACCGTTCGCCTTTGTTCACAAAAAATTCTGCCACCGTTTTATCGATCAATATTTCTATTTCATTTTCTCCCGGCTGAAAATCTTTTGCAGCCATATTCAGGATCTCATTTCCCTGGTAACGCAAACTCAATTTGTTTCCATCGGCAATGGTGAATTTTAATTTGATATGTAAAGGGCCGGCTTTTATTTTCGATAATTCATCATTGGCCTGTTGCGCAGAAATATCTTTCCAGTGATGTTCTGTTTTATGTAACTGATCAATTTCACTGATAGGGTTTACTACAAGGCGGATGCCGTTTTTTGTTGTGCGCAGAGAAAATTCCGTCGGGAATAATATCATTTGCGAAAATGGCATTCCTTCATGAAATATCCTTCCCCATGCCATTTGTATGCGCCTGCCGCCAGGCATGTTCTCAAAACTTTGTGCGGCATAAACAATATCTTCATTGTTTTCGTTAACCCCTTCCGCATAATCCAATTTTTCTGTTTCCGGTGTAAATTTTTTTCCATCAAATGTGCCGATAAAGTAGTTTGTAGAGCCGCCATGCAATACCCATTTTTTATTTGCAGGATTTCCATCAACAGGCAACTCAAAAAAATCGGGGCATTCCCATAACCCGGGAAAATGGCTTTGCTTTTTCCAGTTGCGCATGTCCGTTGAATTATAAAAAGACATGCCATCTTTTTCAAACAATACCAGCACCCATGTTTTTGCAGGCTCATACCAAAGCACTTTCGGATCGCGAGTATCCATAGTTCCCATTTCCCAGTTGCTGTCGATGATTGGATTTTTTATATAGCCTTTGAAAGTCTTTCCACCATCTGTACTATATGCAATGCATTGCACTTGTTTAAACGAAACACGGTCGTAGCAACAATAATAAAGCACCAATGTATTTTCGCCCCAGCCTCCGTCATTATGCGTATCGATCACTGCAGAGCCAGACCATGGGGAACCTAAACTATCCAGCATCAGTGCAGGATCCTGTTCTTCCCAATGCAGCAGATCTTTGCTCACTGCATGGCCCCAATACATAAAGCCCGTGTTCCATGATAAACCGAACGGAAAAGATTGCCAGAACAAATGATATTGGCCGTTGAAAAATATCGGGCCGTTCACATCGTTATTCCATCCGCGTTTAACGGTGAAATGAAATTGCGGGCGGTTGCTTTCTTTATATAAACTATCTGCACCATTGATCACATCATCCTGGTAAATGCGTTTCAGCCACGGTTCTTTTGCAGGTGCGGCGATCGTTATTTTTTGATTTTTAAACTCAGATACGTCGATGAATATCCAATAGGAAATACTGTCCTCTGCAAGTTGTACGGGAAACTCACGTTTCATTTTTCCGTTAACCTGCAGTTGTACCAATTTCATCCGTGCATGCACCCCGACAGGAATATTGAGATAATGTTTCGTGATCTTCATGTCTACCTGTGCTTGCAATAATTGTGTAGCAAAAAGAAAAAAAGTAATACTTACAATGCGAAAGAAATTTCCGGGCTGATTATTTTTCATATATGCAATTTGTTTGGAGGAAGAAATTTAAGCATTAATTGCAAGAATGAAGCGAAAAAATTAGATGCTTGGAAAGATGAAGATTTTTTTGCCCGCAGATTGCGCTTATGAAGTTTTATCTGCCATCATCTGCGACATAAATCTCTGAAATCGCGGGAGAATAATTTATTCTTTTGCCAATGCCTTAATGTCGCTGATCTCTAAAATATTTTTTGAGTAACCGATCGTTACGCAATTGATCATTGCTTTGCCGAGTTCTTCCATCGTGATCACCACTTTTGGTGCAAACACTTTTATAATTTTTACGATAACCTTGTACAAGTTCTTCCAGTTTTTCTGTCCTTCGAAAGGAAGCATTCCACCCGGCCGGAAATTATATTCTGCTTTGAAGCCAAGTTTTGCCAGGTCGTTTTCTGTTTTGCCTTTTACACGTGCCCACATCACACGTCCTTTCTCACTGCTATCTGTATGCGCACCCGAAACATACGTGAACACAATATCGTTGTTTACTGCAAGCAATGTTTTGGCAAATGATAATGTGGTATCATAAGTGATATGTGTGAACTTATCTTCCTTCATGCCAACAGAACTTATTCCTGCACAGAAAAAGCAACCGTCATAATTTTTAAGTTGATCTGAAAATTTTTCCAATTGAAAAAAATCCGGAACGATAAGTTCTTTCAGTTTCGGATGTTGCAGGTCGTAATGCCTGCGGTTTATGATCAGCACTTCTCTTACGTTATCGTTTAGCAAACATTCGAACAAAACACCTTCGCCAACCATTCCTGTTGCGCCGGTGATGATCACTTTAATTCCTGCCATGATAATTTATTTTATGCAACGAAGTTCGGGAGAAAAAATAAATGCAGCACACGCCTGTATTTGGATAATGCAAACTGATTTAATAACTTCATTTTGTCGTTAAACTAATTGTATGAAAAAAAATGCTATTGTTTGCCTGCTGCTTCTAATTACATATTCCTCATTTGCACAATTAGGTAAAAAAGGATTTCTTGTCGGTGGGTTCGGCGATTTTTCCTATGCCAACCAAAGCAGCAGTTCTACCGGCTATTCTCAAACAAACAAATTAACTGCACTTGGTATTTCTGCCGGAGGCGGATATTTTATTATGGATAGATTATGTGCAGGCCTGCGTTTTACGGGGAACCTTAATAACCTGAACCAGCATGCCAATAATACCAGCGATGCCATTAGTATAAATGGAGGCATTGTCGATACGTTGCATTCTGTTATAGATTCAAAGTATATCAGTAAGGCACACAGTTATGGATTTTCTCCTTTTTTGCGATATTATTTTTTAACTGCAACACATAAAATAAATATTCTCGCTGAATTGAATTATACGCATTCATTTGATGCATCAGGCTACTCATCCGCAAATTATGTATACACATATAGCGGATCGAATCCACAATACTCAGAAAATCTAAACGTCGATTTAAAAAAAACACAATCAAATGCTGTTGGTATACAAGCGGGCCCTGCATTCTTCTTTAATCCAAAAGTTTCGCTGGATGTAATGATTGGTTGGCAATATTCAAAAAGCGATAATCTCACTACAAATAGCTTTACTGTTGGAGTTGGCTTTCAAGTGTATTTGAAAAAAATATAAAGATTCTTTTGAAACTTTTTGGGGCTGTCACCATCAGAACAATTCTCAACAGTTGTCCGGGCTATCCGTTCCAAGTCCGGCGCAAGGCCAGTGCACAAACCCTCACCGGGCTTTCCACTTCTATCCCTCAGCCAGTGAGCAGAGGATCAGAGATTGAACAACAGTGTAGAAGACTGTTCGAGAGACCTGTCAGGTCTTAAAAACCAGACAGGTCTTTGTAAATGCCTGTTGCCGCATATCAAATAGTAAATCCAATAAAATAGCATTGCAGAATTTTGTAATTATATTCGAACTAACATAATCAACCTTTCAAATTATCAACTAATGGAAAAAATAGTTTCACTAATGGCAATAACAGTATTACTTACTTTTTCATTCGTGTATGCGCAGGATGATGAAGTTTCAGTAGATAATACGTTGCACACATTGAAAGATATCCGAGTGATCAGCAAAACGGTGAACTACGAACCGTATAGCCTGGAATATTCACTTGCGATCCGCCAACCTATTGACCACAGCGATACAACAAAAGGATTTTTTTACCAGCAATTTCGATTGTTGCATCGTGGCTTCTCAAAACCGATGGTTATGGAAACAGAAGGTTATGACGGCCGTGAGCCGCACAGTGAGCTGCAAAAAATTTTAGATGCGAATGATATTGATGTGGAATTCCGTTATTTCAATCAATCTAAACCTAATCCATTGGATTGGCGATACGCCAATTTTGAGCAAGCTGTTGCAGACCTGCATCACATTAACCAGGTGTTTCATGCATTGTATCATTCAAAATGGATCAGCACTGGTATCAGTCGCGGCGGTGAGACTACAATAACATACCGCTATTTTTATCCGGATGATGTTGATGCATCCGTTCCTTATGTGGCGCCGATGCCGAATGATATTGAAGACAAACGCATCTACGCTTTTTTGGATACCGCAGGCGGAGCAACATGTGTGAAGAAAATAAGAAACGTACAAACTTTTTTGTTGCAGCATGAGCAAGAGGCGCTCGCAAAAATCCCGGTGCCGGAAAAAAACCTTCATTATACGTTTGTCGGCGGAGTAGGGCAGGCGTATGAATATATGGTGATGGAATACCCGTTTTCATTCTGGCAGATCAGCATGCTAACGGAGAAGGATATCCCAACAAATAATAACCTTGATAGTTGCCTGGCGCATATTTATAAAATTTTCGGCAGCTACATTTCCACTTTCGCTGATGAAGAAAATGAGCGCTTTATACCTCATTCGTACATGACCTACCAAACGGGTTATTACAAATACAATATTGCCCCTTTTAAAAATTACCTGCATTGCCTCACAGGTGCAAATCCTACTGCCGCGCCTTTACCACCTTCCATTGCACGCATGCCTTACGACCCGGATTTTGAGAAAAAAATAAATGCCTGGATCGCAAAAAGCGGTAACAATATTTTGTACATCTACGGAGGTCGCGATACATGGAGCGCTTGCAAAGCTGAATTCGGAAACGGAGTGAATGCACAGAGATTTATTATTCCCGGCATGAACCATTACTATGCACGAATAAGAACGATGCCTCCATCTATGCAACAACAATTCGGCGATGCATTATATGCAATGACAGGATTGCATGCAGATTTTTCGAAGTTGCAGTGAGTTGGGGGAATAAAATAGTCCAAAAGAGTTATTGCCGGAAAATTTTAGAATAGGAACATTGCAGCATCAATATGAAAATCCCTATTGGCATAGTAGATGACAAATCGCAGAACAGGATGCTTTTTTCGGAAAGGCTGAATACTTCTGATGATATTGAAGTGGTGCTCACAGCTACTGATGGAAAAGATTTTTTGGGCCAGATGAAAGTGTTGGATTTTAATGACCGCCCCGCAGTTATTTTGATGGATATAGAAATGCCGGAAATGGATGGCATTGCCACTGTGCAGGCTGCAAAATTATTATACCCCGAATTACATTTTTTGATGCTCACTGTTTTTGATGATGATGATAAAATTTTTGAAGCGATAAAAGCCGGTGCTGATGGTTATTTGCTGAAAAATGAAAAAGCATCATTGATAGTGGATTGTATCGTGCAATTATCAGACTCCGGAAGTGCACCAATGAGCCCGCGCATTGCACGGAAAACACTCGACCTGTTGATGCAGGCTTCAATACCGAAAATGGAAAAAGAAGAGAAAGAAAAATTTGATTATGAATTGTCGGACCGCGAACTGGAAATTCTTAAGCTTACCGTTGACGGATATGGTTACCGCCAGATCGCGGAAAAATTATTTATAAGCAGCCACACTGTAAAAAAACATATCGCCAATATTTATCACAAACTGCATGTAACATCCAAAGCACAGGCGATAAAAATTGCAACAAAAGGGAAGTTGATTTAGCAATTTGCAAAGCTATGAGCTTATAGCTGTGAGCTTCGAGCGGAATGGCTCACCGCTAACAGCTCAAAGCTCAATGCTTGTTTTCGTATCAATCAATCTTTTAATTTTGCCTTCAATAAAACATACAACAATGACAACCCACGAAATAGCGAACCAGCTTGTTGAAATGTGCCGCAATGGGAAAGTGGAAGAAGCAAAAGAAAAATTATTTGCACCGGATATAGTCAGTAAAGAGCCAAGAGAAGGATTGTTACCAAAGGAAATAAAAGGGATGGATGCGATTCGGAAAAAAGCAGAACTGTTCGTTTCGCATGTGGAAGATTTTTTTGGAAGCATTATTTCCGAACCTGTTGTTGCAGGCGATTATTTTTCTATTGCCTGGGAGTCAGACCTGCAGATGAAAGGTGAAGCCCGTAAAACGAATAGTGAATTATGTGTTTATAAAGTAAAGGATGGGAAGATTATTTCAGAAGAGTTTTTTTATTGAAGCATTTCTCGCAAAGACACAGAGGCGCAAAGATAAAAAGCGAGGGAAAAATTTCTCTCCAATAAAAAGGGATTACCAGTTTCCCGATAATCCCTTTTAGTATTTAAATTTTTAGTCTTTAATTTTTATAAATGTATTGCTTCACCATAAGCAACCTCAATCGCATCTTTCACACTTTCGCTGATGGTTGGGTGAGGATGGATGCTGTTTAATACTTCGTGGTAGGTTGTTTCCAGTTTTCTTCCTACAACAGTTTCAATAATAATTTCAGTTACGTTGTAACCGATCATGTGCGTGCCGAGCCATTCGCCGTATTTTGCATCGAACACTACTTTGATGAAACCTTCCGTATGTCCTGCTGCAGAAGCTTTGCCTGAAGCGCTGAGTGGGAATTTTCCAACTTTCACTTCATAGCCTGCATCACGTGCCTGTTTTTCTGTTAAACCAACAGAAGCAATTTCAGGTGTGCAATAGGTACAGCCAGGAACATTACCATAATCGAGCGGCTCTGGTTGGTGTGCATATTTCTTTTCGTTATAGCCAATATTTTCAACGCATATAATTCCTTCTTTAGATGCCACGTGGGCAAGCGCTTGCCCGGGTGCGCAATCACCAATGGAGTAAATTCCGGGAACATTGGTTTGGTAATATTTATCAACACCAATTTTTCCTTTTTCGGTTTTAATGCCGAGTGTTTCCAAACCGATGTTCTCGATGTTTGCAGTAACACCAACGGCACTCAATAATACATCCGCTTCGAGCGTGATCTCGCCGGTTTGTGTTTTTACTTTTGCTTTTACTCCTGCACCGCTTGTATCAACACTTGTTACTTCACTGTTGGTTAAAATATCAATGCCGATCTTCTTATAATTTTTTTCGAGCTCTTTTGAAATTTCTTCATCTTCAACAGGTACAATTCTTGGTAAAAATTCAACTATGGTAACTTTAGCGCCCATGCTGTAATAGAAGTACGCAAATTCAACACCGATTGCACCGCTTCCAACAACGATAATGCTTTTGGGTTTTTCAGGAAGTACCATTGCTTCACGGTAACCGATCACTTTTTTACCATCTTGTTTCAGGTTTGGCAATTCTTTGCTACGTGCGCCTGTTGCAACAATAATATGTTTGCCTTCTACAATTTGTGTTTTCCCATCAGCGCTGGTTACTTCAATCTGTCCTTTTGCTTTCAGTTTCCCGTAGCCCATCACCACATCAATTTTATTTTTGCGCATAAGGAATTGAACGCCCTTGCTCATTTTATCAGCTACCCCACGGCTGCGTTTGATCACTGCCGGGAAATCGGGCGAGCCACTTGCTTCGATACCAAATTCTTTAGCGTGCAAAATATCCTGGAAAACCTGTGCGCTTTTCAATAATGCTTTTGTAGGAATGCAACCCCAGTTGAGGCAGATGCCGCCGAGGCTCTCCTTTTCAACAATAGCTGTTTTAAATCCTAACTGAGAAGCGCGGATCGCTGCAACGTAACCGCCGGGACCGCTGCCAAGAACAACTACATCGTATGCCATATTTTTAAGTTGATTTGTTGATTAATAAACGAGGGCGAAATTAAGGAGAAATCATGAATTGTCGTCGGTCGGCAGTTATCGGTCGTCTGACGCCTAAAAGTCCGACAACCGCTGACTGATAACTGATGTCTGAATCAGATTTTCACATTAGCTTTACGCGATGAAATTAGATATACTCGCAATCGCCGTGCATCCCGATGATGTAGAACTGGGTTGCTCCGGCACATTGATGATGGAAAAATTAAACGGGAAAAAGATCGGCGTAATCGATTTAACCCGTGGCGAATTAGGGACCCGCGGAACCCCGGAATTGCGCACAGAAGAATCTGCAAGAGCTGCAGAAATTATGCAATTGGATATCCGCGAAAACCTGCAAATGGCCGACGGATTTTTCAGGAATGATGAAGAACATCAGCGATTACTAATAAAATCCATACGCAAACTCAGGCCTGAAATCGTGCTTGCAAATAATTTGGATGACAGGCATCCAGATCATGGAAGGGCAGGGCACCTTATTGCGGATTCCTGTTTCCTAAGCGGACTGAGAAAAATTGAGACGAAAGATGACAACGGAAATATACAGCAAGCCTGGCGCCCGAAATATGTTTTTCATTACATACAGGACAGGTATTACAATCCGTCGTTTGTATATGATATCACACCGGTTTTTGAACGGAAGATAGAAAGCATTAAAGCGTATTCATCGCAATTTCATTCTTCCGAGTATAATAAAGATGAACCACAAACCTATATTTCCACCCCCGAATTTTTAAATTCCATCATTGGGCGCCAGCAGATGTTTGGTAAAATGATCGGCGTTCCGTACGCAGAAGGTTTTATCACCGAAAAAATGATCGGCGTAAGAAATATGGATGCATTTATTCAGTTTGATACCTAAGCCTGTTTTGTAGTTTATTGTTTGTAGTTTTTCAACTACAAAATCCCTAAGGGAATTTTGAATTTCGGATCCACTAATTACAAACCGCAAACCGCTAACATTATTTTCATGCAATCTCATAACAATTTGCCTCTCCGGGCGTTTTATATTGTGCACAATGTTTAACATTATTAATCCATTTTAATAAGTTATCTTGCACGCCGTTTTAACCGATTAAATTTTTGATAATGGCAATGCCGAAATTTTCTACCGTACCGCACTCGTTTCACACCGAGTTGAAGAGAAGGATCACTGAATATTTTGAGGAAGTGGGAAAATCAACCACAGGAAATTTCAGTTTATTCATGAAGGCCGTGATACTAATGGTTGCATTTGCTTTCATTTACATACACCTTGTTTTCTTTACACCCAATGCATTTTTCTCGATACTCGAAAGCGTGTTGTTAGGTGGTGTGGTTGCAGCGATCGGTTTTAATGTGATGCACGATGGTGCCCACGGAAGTTTTAGCAAATACCAATGGATAAACCATTTTGCGGCATTCTCACTTAATATACTCGGTGGCAACAGTTTTATGTGGAATATGAAACACAACATCATTCATCACGCATACACAAACGTTGATGGCGTTGATGATGATATCGACATCCAGCCATGGATGCGTATGAGTGCTACTCAAAAAAAATACAAGCTGCATAAATACCAGCATTTATATTTCTGGTTTTTATATTCATTGCTTTACATCTTCTGGATTTTTGTGCTCGACTACCAGAAATATTTCAAAAGCAAAGTGGGTAGCATGCAACTGAAGAAAATGAAATTGTCAGACCATCTTATTTTCTGGGGTTTCAAATTATTTCATGCTTTTCTTTTTATTTTCCTTCCGATCTATAAACTCGGTTTTATGGATTGGTTCATTGGGTTCATTGTTTTCACCTGCGTTGCCGGATTTGTATTAAGCATCGTGTTCCAGTTAGCACATACGGTTGAGCATACAGCATTCCCCGTTGCCAACATCGAAACCGGGAAATTAGAAGACGAATGGGCTATCCATCAGATCAAGACCACCGCAAATTTCGCTACGAATAACAAGGTCGTAAGTTGGCTCGTTGGCGGATTGAATTTCCAGATCGAGCATCATTTATTTCCGAAAATTTCTCACGTTCATTATCCTGCCATCAGTAAGATCATCAGGCAGGCTTGCCAGGAATATGGCATCACATACATCGAATATCCCCGCGTACGTTATGCAGTTGCTTCGCATGTTGCGTTTCTGCGGCAGATGGGAAGAGCGAGCTGATAGCTACTAATGTACGAAGTATAATGTCGGATGTACGATTTCTTTATAACAGTTATTAGTTGTCGGTTCACAGTTTTCAGTTCTTAAATTCTAAATTCCCTTTTTAGTTTTTAGTCTTTATAATTTTAGTTTTTCTTTTTTGGTAACCAGCGACATCAACACTCTTCAACATCGTTGCGCATTCCCCGTTGCCAACATCGAAACCGGGAAATTAGAAGACGAATGGGCTATCCATCAGATCAAGACCACCGCAAATTTCGCTACGAATAACAAGGTCGTAAGTTGGCTCGTTGGC
>JAFEAE010000016.1 GCA_018266575.1 Bacteroidota bacterium | reverse complement strand
ATTCAGCGATCATTAACCGCTTACGCCCGGGAATGAGTGTGAAGGTGGTGGTGCATACGAAGTAGGATTTACGATGTCTGATTTGGAGATATAGGATTTATAGATTTGTCTTTCTGCAACACCTAAAGAAATCCAAAAATCAGACATCAAAAATCAGAAATAGAAAATATTTTTTGTAACAAGCTGTTGTGCTACTATTAAGCATCGTTGTGTCACTCACTTCAACTGAAGTAAAATAATTCAGCGCTTTGAAATAACAACTTGCTGAGTTTAATGAGCGTTGAATAAAGGACAAACAGTACAAGAGCCTGCCTGCGGTAGGCAGGTGCGACGCAACGATGATGAAGAGAATTACAGATGCTGGGTACAAAAAGAAAAACTAAGACCGGAAAAACTAAAAAATAAATTATGATGTTCGACTCGAAGAAATCGTACATCTAACATCGTAAATCATAAATTCTTATGGCCGAACATGGATTGCGGAAATGGATCATCACTATTACAGTGATACTGGCCGCACTGCTTGAATTGATCGATACAACCATCGTAAACGTTGCGCTTCCTGATATTATGGGAAACCTCGGCGCAACGTTGGAGGATTCAGGATGGATCGTAACAGGTTATGCTGTTGCGAATGTGATCATCCTTCCAATGTCGGGTTGGTTAGGTGATCGTTTCGGAAGAAAAAATTATTTTATCGCATCGATATTATTATTCACGCTCACGTCTTTCTTATGCGGTAACGCACACAGCTTAACAGAGCTGGTCATCTTCCGCATTTTGCAAGGGCTTGCAGGCGGAGGGTTGCTTTCAACAGGGCAGGCTATATTAATGGAAACCTGGCCGCGTGAAGAAATAGGAATGGCAACAGCATTGTTTGGATTAGGCGCTGTTGTTGGTCCGACTGTTGGCCCGACAATCGGCGGTTTTATTGTAAATCATTTTAACTGGCCGTATATTTTTTATGTGAACATCCCTGTTGGCGCCATTGCAGCATTTATGGTTTCAACATTTGTAAAGGAATCTGCAAGAACTGCCAAGGGAAAACCAATCGATTGGTGGGGCATATTGCTGCTTACCATAGCAGTAGGAAGTTTGCAGGTTGTGCTGGAAAAAGGGGAATCGGAAGATTGGTTTTCGAAAACATATATCGCTGTGCTAACGTTCACCACCATTGTGGGTGCAATATTATTTATATGGCGTGAATTAAGTACCGATCATCCTGTTGTAAATTTCCGCATCATCAAGCAACGAAGTTTTGGTATCGGGATCATCACCACATTCACACTTGGGTTTGCATTGTATGGATCTGTATTTATCTTCCCTGTTTTTTGTCAAAACCTTTTAGGATTTACTGCACAACAAACAGGGTTGATATTATTTCCCGGCGGGCTGGCAACCATTTGTATGATGCCATTTATTGGTATGATGCTAAAACGCGGGGTACCGGCACAGTTTATGGCAACGTTAGGATTTGGATTGTTCTTTGTATTTACATGGATGCTTTCTAATTCAACATTATCGTCAGGAACCGGTGATTTCTTCTGGCCTTTAATTATACGAGGTGTGGGAATGAGTTTATTATTTGTTCCATTAACAACACTTGCATTACAAGACCTGAAAGGGCCTGAAATCGGCCAGGGAACCGGTTTGAATAATATGATGCGCCAGTTAGGAGGTTCGTTTGGTATTGCAATCCTTACTACGTTAATTCATATTAAATCCGGCATTGTGCGCAATGGATTGATTGAAAAAATAAGCGTGTATAATCCGGCGTATCAACAGCGCAACCAGCAGATAATACAGAATTTTACTTCGAAAGGTTTCAGCCCGTTAACCGCGCAGCAAATGGCAAACCAGGCGATGGAAGGAAATGTAATCAAACAAACCATGTTGCTTACCTACGACAATATGTATTTAATAATTGGTGTGTTTACACTTTGCTGCATACCAATCATCTTCCTGCAGAAATTTAAAAAGAATACTGCAGTTGCAGTGGATGCGCATTAACCAGCTGCGGCCCCGGTTCAGAAGTAAGCACAGTAGTTTAAAATATTTTTTACCACATACGCAAATAAGAAATTATGAGCCTATGTGGTTTTCTATTGTGCCTATGCTTCTATGTGTTGAAAAAAATTTATTCGAAAACAAGTATGGCTAAAATAAAATAAGCCCTGAACGAATTCAGGGCTCTCAATTTTTTTGTACGGTACTTAACCAACATTTTTCGTGGCCATCAATAGGTACAAATTTTAATGAAGGTTTCCTTTAGGATTTGGATTTACTGGATTTTGGATTTTAACGCGTCAGTTTTGGTTGATAGCAGCTGCCTGGTTTTTTTGGACTATTGGATGTTGGTCTTCTAAGGATTATTGGCTTTGGTTTTTTGGATACTGGTTTTGGTAGCTGTATCATTCATTACTTAACAATACAAACATACAATCCACAGGCAACGGGCACAAGAGCGGATTTGCTTAATTTGAATTATTCACGAATTACTCTGCCGATAGTAAAATTACTAAACAATATATTCGTACAAATACCAGAACTGTTTTAAACCAATCAAAATTCACTTATTTTTAAAGGGTAAAACATTAATATGGTATTTGAAAATAAAACAGTGCTGATAACAGGCGGAAGCCGCGGCATTGGAAAAGAAATTGCTATCAGGCTGGCTAAAGAAGGCGCTAATATTGCGATTGTGGGAAAAACGGCAGAACCTAATCCTAAATTGGATGGAACGATTTTTACTGCCGCCGAAGAAATTGCAAAGGCCGGTCCGGGAAAAGTATTGCCGCTGCAAGGCGATATCCGTTTTGAAGACAGCATCAAACATATTGTAGAAACAACAGTTAATACATTCGGTGGAATTGATATACTCGTTAATAATGCAAGTGCAATAAATTTATCGCCTACAGCGCAGGTAGAAGTGAAGCGTTTTGACCTGATGCATAGCATAAATATCCGCGGCACTTTTTTTATGAGCCAGGTGTGCATACCTTATTTGAAGAAAGCATCCAACCCACACATACTAAATCTTTCCCCGCCATTGAACATGGATCCGAAATGGTTTGCTAACCATCTTGCCTATACGATAAGCAAATATGGAATGAGTATGATCGTTCTCGGGCTTGCAGAAGAATTAAAACAATACCGGATTGCAGCAAATGCATTGTGGCCAAGAACAACCATTGCAACAGCCGCAGTTAAAAATTTATTAGGCGGCGATTTTTTAATGCAGAGAAGCCGCACACCGGAAATTGTTGCAGATGCAGCATTTTATATTTTGCAAAAACCATCTTTTGAAACTACAGGCAATTTTTTTATTGACGAAGAAGTATTGAAGAATGAAGGCATTACTGATTTCAGTAAATATGCAGTAAACCCTGAATTGAAATTGATGATGGATTTGTTCCTGTAAATTTTTGTTGCAAACGGCATATAAAACCCTGTGCTCAATAAACGAATACAGGGCTTTCTGATATTAGAATGAAAAAAGAAAAATGCATTAACTGCTTCTTCCTGCAATGATCAATGCAGCACCCGCCAATCCCGTATCTTTTACCAAATTAGTTACAGCGAGGCTTGCACGTGCTTCTCCGTCAGAATTCATGATCGCCGGTAAGTGAACAGTAAGCACGATCAGGATCAGGAACAATGCTAATAATAATCCTGCAAGCCTTGCCTGTTTTCCGGTTAAAAAAGCAATAGCTGCTGCGATCAGCAAAACACCTGTAAAATAAACCCAGAAAATGCTGTAAGGAATAAAGCGTGGTACTGCATTCTGAAGTCCTGTTCCGTGTAGAAAATGATTGATACCAAAGAACCCTATGACCAGAGCATAGATAACAGTACCAATCCGGGAGATGGTTGTATTGTTCATATGGCTGAGTTTTTGTTGATTGAATTTAAAAAAAAATCAGCAGTTTTCCTGAAATCTTTTTGCAACATGCGGAGGAGTTTCACGCAAAGACGCGACGACGCAACGAAAATTGCCACAGAAACTCTGAAGCACTGAAAATTTTCCAGCGCTTCAGTGGCAAAAAATATTTTCTTCAAATACGCTAAGGCGTTTTAACTAACAATAAAAAATGTTACGCTTTTAGTCTGACGACTGTCCACCGATCACTGATTTGATTTTTCCGGCCGCATTTGCGGAAAGAAAAGCACATCCTGTATGGAAGGCTGGTTGGTAAACAGCATGCATAACCGATCTATGCCGATACCAATACCTGAAGTCGGGGGCATTCCATATTCCAACGCACGCAGGAAATCGTAATCGATGAACATGGCTTCGTCATCCCCACGTTCCATCAATTTTGCCTGCTCTTCGAAGCGCTCCCGCTGATCGATCGGGTCATTTAATTCGCTATATGCGTTTGCGAGTTCTTTCCCATTTATCATTAATTCAAAACGCTCTACCAATCCCGGTTTGCTGCGATGCTTTTTGGTGAGCGGGCTCATCTCAACAGGATAATCCGTGATAAATGTTGGCTGAATATATTTGAACTCACTCGTTGCCCCGAATATTTCATCGATAAGTTTTCCTTTCCCTATATTATCCGGAACGGATATTTTTAATTGAGCACATACTTCACGCAACCCTGCTTCATCTTTTTCACTGATATCGATACCCGTATTTTCTTTAATAGCATCTAAAATGGAAATGCGTTTGAATGGCGCTTTAAAACTGATTATTTTATCTCCTACCTGCACATCAGTTGTTCCATGCAAAGCGAGCGCAACAGTTTCGAACAACTGTTCGGTGACCTCCATCATCCAGAAATAATCTTTGTAAGCCGTGTACCATTCCAGAATAGTGAATTCAGGATTATGAGTCCTGTCCATTCCTTCATTGCGGAAATTCCGGCTGAATTCATATACCCAATCAAATCCGCCAACGATCAGCCTTTTTAAATATAATTCATTTGCGATGCGTAAGTAAAACGGAACATCCAACGCATTGTGATGTGTGATGAATGGCCTTGCTGCTGCACCTCCGGGAATACTTTGCAATACAGGCGTTTCTACCTCAAGTGCGCCTTTTGCATTTAAGAATTCACGAATGGTATTCATGATCGTGGTGCGCTGCAAAAAAGTTTCTTTCACTTTCGGGTTGATGATTAGGTCTGCATAACGTTGCCTGTATTTGAATTCAGGATCTGTTACTTCATCAAACACATGGCCTTCTTCATCGCGTTTTACAACCGGCAATGGCTTCAATGCTTTTGTAAGCAATGTTAGGTTTTGCACGTGAATAGATATCTCGCCTGTTTTTGTAATGAACACATAACCTTTAGCACCGATTATATCGCCGAGATCTAATCCATGCTTCACTACTTTTTCAAAAAAAGACTTGTCTTCACCGGGACAAATGTCATCTCGTTTTACATATAATTGTATGATGCCTTTTGAATCCTGTATTTTGATAAAAAAAACTTTTCCTTTATCATTAATGCTCATGATGCGGCCTGCAACGGTTACATCTGCAAACTGGTCTTTGGTTTCTTCACTGAATTTTTCTTTGATATCTGCCGAATAATGCGACACAGGATACAATGCCGCAGGATATGGATCGATGCCTGCATCCTGTAAAGCTTTCAGTTTTTCCCTGCGGATAATTTCCTGTTCTGATAAATGCTGTGTGCTCATAATTTGAGTAGAGAAAATTTTTGCAAATGTAAGCCTTATGAACGATGTACGATGTTTGATGTACGATGATCGTGCGGTAAAAAATTTTGGCCTATACTATAGCTTTTAGCTTGCTGACATGTTCGCGGCTTGATACCAATATCAGCTCTGATCATAACTATCATAAAAATCTGTATTCTATTTTTAATGATCGGACGCGGATGACGCAGATTGTTATGATAGTTTATGATTGATAATATTTCCCAAAAACCTTGAAGGTTTGCAAAAATCATTATTAGATATTTCAAATGCATCTATAAACCTTCAAGGTTTACAATCCCATTTATTTCAAAATACCACAAATCCCAGGTAAGATATTCTTCTTTCTCTTCAATATAGAAAAATCATCTTCATCTTTTATAATAGTATTTTTCAAAATTCCTATTCCTTCAATTTCCATTTCAATTTCATCGCCTTCCTGCAACCATTGTTCTGCGTAATCAGGATCATTTAATTTTCCGGTTCCATTCAATTCCAAAAAACATCCTGTTCCGACTGTTCCGCTCCCGATAATATCTCCCGGAAAAAGATCAACTCCATACGATGCACGTTCAATGATTTCTGCAAACGTCCAATCCATGTCACTTAAATTTCCTTCGCTCACCAGTCGACCGTTTATTTTGCAAGTCATTTTTAAATTCCAGTTTTTTCCAACATGCCCTTCTTTACACGGAACTTCAAATGTGCTCAGTTCATCTAAGGTAACAATACAAGGGCCAATTGCAGTGGCAAAATCTTTGCCTTTTGCAGGGCCGAGGTTCAATAACATTTCTTCTGCTTGCAATTTGCGTGCACTCATGTCATTCATGATCATCAACCCGCCGATATATTCATCTGCTTCTTCCGCCCTGATATTTCTTCCGGGTTTGCTGATCACAATAGCAGCTTCCAGTTCGAAATCTAATTTTTCAAAATGATCGGGCATACAACGAATATCGCCCGGGCCCTGTATGCTGTGGTGATTGGTGAAATAAAAAACAGGATACTGGTCAAATTCTACGATCATCGGTGCATTGCGGTTTCTCCGTGCTGCGGCTACATGTTGCCGAAAGGCGTATGCATCGCGGCATGAAGTGGGAAATGGAACCGGCGCCAATAATTGTACAGAACCAACGGGTATTGCATTATCTCTCGAAATATTTCCTTCCTGGATACTGATCTCCCCAGCATGTACCATCGATAGAAAATCATCCCAATAATTTAAAAACATACTCATATTGCCCGGAAGGTCCGGGTGCAACGTTTCCAGGTCGTATAAAAAACCATCTGCTAAAAGTGCAAGCTGATCGTGATCTTCGCTCAGGTAAGAAACTAATTTCATGAATATGATTTTTATCAGTTATTGATCCGGTTAATTGAAGTATTATTATTACTGTAATGTTATAGATTAATTAATGAGCAAACTTATTAAATAAATTGTGACAGGCGTGTGACGTAAACTTTCATTCTTTAAAGCTTACATTAACAAATGTTATTCGTACTTTTGCCTACTAACCTGAAGCGTGATGAAATTTGAAAAAATTCATAATAAAGGGCAGGCACAGCTTTTCAAAAACGATTATCTTGAAATGCTAACCAAAACACATCCCCTCGTAATCTGGGGAATGTACTTGCCCGTTATTGCATACATGCTTTATCATAGTAATGTGGCATTGGGGTTCAATGCAACGTATATCGTTTCTATTTTTTTTGCAGGAATGTTTTTCTGGACTTTTTTCGAATACATCATGCACCGTTTTGTATTTCATTGGGTGGCAGAAAGCGGGCGTGCGCGTAAAGTAGTGTATGTAATGCATGGTAACCATCATGAGTACCCGAGGGACAGGGAGCGTTTATTTATGCCGCCGGTACCAAGTATTATCCTTGCTTCAATTATTTTTTCATTGCAGTATCTTGTCCTCCGCGAATATTCATTCATGTTCTTCCCCGGTTTCCTGTTGGGTTATCTAATGTATGGAAGCATGCATTATGCCATCCATGCCTGGAATCCGCCATTCAAATGGATGAAACCTTTATGGAGAAACCATCATCTTCATCATTATAAAAACGAACACCAGGGTTATGGTGTAAGCACCACTATCTGGGACAGGGTCTTCGGAACAATGTTCGACCTGAAAAAAGAAAAGGAAGACAAACAGAAAGTAAAAGAGTTAATGTTCTCTAAGAAAAGGGAAGAAGTAGTTCAGGACTGATTTTTTATAATACCAGCTTCAGTTTTTCATAGCATCATCGTTGCGTCGCAATCCTTTCATCGGTTGTACAACAATGAGCTTTGGTCTTCTCCGTAAAATTCTTCACCATTTTTCTTCATCGCTAACATCATCCCGTTTTTTATATTCATTTCTTGTTTTTATTTTTTGAGCCTGCCTTTCAATAATTAATTCAGCAATGATTTTTCCGGCATCGGTGTTTTTATTTTCATTCAACATTTTCTTTAATTTTTTTTCACTCACATCAACACGGTATAACAATGATACCAGTTTTTCAAAATCATTACTGATAAGATCATTAACATAACCTGCAAGCTGCTCCTTGATTTCTTCCAATGAAATATTATCTGCAAGTTCTAATTGCATATCTTTTCGCAACACAAGAATCAACTCTTTCATAATAAATAGCATTTTTAAATAGTCACAGATTCACGATTGACTATTCACCATTTCAATCTGTGGCAAAATTCATTTGTATAATTCGCTCAAATCCGTACTTGTTTGCGTTTTAAAATCGTTCAACCGCTCCAAGCCCAAACAACGCGAAATCATATTTCACCGGGTCGCTGTTATCTAATGTACGCAAATGTGCGGTCAACTCCAGTGCAGCATTCCAGTCCGTTTGATTTCTCTCTAACAATCCAAATTTTTTTACAACACGTGCCACATGCAGATCGATAGGGCAAATAAGTTGTGAAGGGGAAATTTTTTTCCATATCCCGAAATCAACGCCTTTATTATCTTTTCTTACCATCCATCGCAAAAACATATTTAAACGTTTGCAGGAAGAATTTTTTTGCGGGGCTGCTATATGTTTTCGTGTGCGCAAAGGCGCGTCTGCAAGCTGAAAAAAATAATTGTAGAAACCATTCAAGGCTTGTTCTGTTGTTTTATCATGTTTATCCATCCATTTTGTAAAAGCGGTTTCCAGGGAATTATTATTGGAGTAATGGCTTTTAAAGAACTCAACAAAATAAAGCAAGTCTGTCGGGTTGAATGTCCGGTGTTTAAATTGAAGCAGGCGTTTTAATTCTTCATCTGAATGATGCAAACAAAAGTTATAGGGGGCATTATCCATTAATGAAAGCAGCTCTTCCGTTTTTTTGATGATCGTAGTACGGTTTCCCCAGGCAAAAATTGCAGAAAAAAAACCAGCGATCTCAATATCCTGTTTTTTGCTGAAACGATGCGGAACAGATATCGGATCATCTTTAATAAAAAAAGGTTGATTGTATTCATCAACCTTTTTGTCTAAGAAAATTTTTAATTCTTCTGTAATCATTATTTGTTATCTGCGAGGCTTGTAAGGTTTTCAAAACCTTACAAGCCTTCAATTAACCAATTGCTTGTTTCAAATCTTCTATCAGATCATCTACGTCTTCAATCCCAACACTTAAACGAATGAGTGAATCGCTCAACCCGTTTTTAATACGCTGCTCACGGGGAATAGAAGCATGCGTCATACTTGCGGGGTGGTTGATCAAAGATTCAACGCCACCTAAACTTTCCGCCAATGAAAAAACTTTTGTAGAGCTCAATACCCTTCTTGCTTCCTGTTCGCTGTTATCTTTCAATTCAAAACTCAACATTCCACCGAAACCACGCATTTGTTTTTTGGCAACTTTATAACCGGGATGATCTTCAAAACCACACCAATATACTTTCGCAATTTTTGAATTGCTCCTTAGAAAATGTGCAACTTTTTCTCCGTTGCTGCAATGCCTTTCCATACGCACATGCAAGGTTTTCAATCCGCGTAATACTAAAAAACAATCCTGAGGCCCCGGAACTGCACCACAACTTTTTTGTATGAAGTATAATTTTTCTCGAAGTTCAGCATCATTTAATGCAAGCCCTCCGTTGATTACATCACTGTGCCCGCCAAGATATTTGGTAGAGGAATGCAATACAATATCTGCACCAAGATCAAGAGGGTTTTGCAAAAATGGCGAAGCGAATGTATTGTCAACACAAGTTAATATGGAATGTTTTTTTGCAAGTGCAGCAACATCTTCAATATCTATGATATTGATCAGCGGGTTTGTCGGCGTTTCAACCCATATCAGCTTTGTATTGCTGTTAATAAATGATTTGATGCTCGCCGCATCAGACATGTTAACAAAATGAAATTTTATCCCGAAACGTTCAAACACTTTTGTAAACAGCCTGAATGTTCCGCCATACAGATCGTTACCGGCAATAACTTCATCACCTGGCTGTAATAATTTAATAACGGCATCAGTTGCTGCAACACCACTGCTGAAGCTTAATCCATATTTCCCATTTTCAATAATGGCCAATGCATCTTCCAATGCTTTGCGTGTGGGGTTTTGTGAACGTGCATATTCATATCCTTTATTTTTTCCAGGTGCTTCCTGCACATACGTAGATGTTTGATAAATAGGTGTCATGATTGCGCCTGTAGATGGATCTGGTTCTACTCCCGCATGAATAAGTTTGGTAGCAAGTTTCATTTTCGTATAAATTGTTCAGTCCGCAAAGTTGGGGAATTATTCGATACTTCTTCCGTCTATTTGATGAATGATAAACTATAAAAAACAGCAAAAATTATCAGCATTTTTGAAAACCGATGTGGTTTTAGATACTGATTTTTGTAGTTGTCAATTCCGCAATTCCAGTTTAACAAAAGCTTAACCCGGTCTGAAAAATAGCATGCAACATTTTGCAAACATAGTACTGGCCTGTGTTTCATGAAAAAATACGAATATTATCGTAGATTGGAAATGTTAAGCCTGTATTAAGCCTTTAACATTTGCCGCCAGTCGTAAAGATGTTCTTGACTTGGCTCAAACGCAACTGTACTTTAGTCCTGTCAATTCGTTTTTATCAACACAAAAGTATTTACCAATGAAAAAGAATTTGCTAGCCATCGCCTTAATTGCAGGTGTTGTTTCTTTGAGCTCTTTTACCGTTAAAGCCGAAATCAACCAGAAAGTATTGCAATCATTTCATGCAGTTTTTGCAGAAGCGAAACATGTGAAATGGACAGAATATCCGGACTCATATTTTGTGAGCTTCACGCAAAATGATATCCTTGTGAAAGTAACTTATGATAAAGATGGGAACTTATTAAGTTCGATCAGGTATTACAAAGAACAACGTCTCCCTTTGAATATTCTTTACAAAGTGAAAAAAGAATATCCTTCTAAAACAATCGATATAGTTACTGAAGTTTCAAACTCTGATGGAACGGTATACTTTGTTCAGCTCAAAGATGATAAAGGCTGGATATCAGTTAAGTCCGATGAATCAGGGAATATGGAAGTTGTAGACCGCATCGAAAAAAGGGATTAGACAAAAGCAGCAGCAACAATATAACGCCAGTCAAAATTATCAGCCGCATGTGCATCAAGCGGCTGATTTTTTTTGTTCAATACTTCCGGCTTTAAAATGTGTTGAGTGATCAATTTTTTCTTTGCTTCGTGTAGATATTCCTGTAAGGTTTTATTTTCCATCCACAATTTTTGCGGGGGTTCGTAACCAATCTTATCTTTTCTCCGGGTAATTTCCTCTGGTAGCATATCATTGCATGTTTTCCGCAATATCCATTTGGTCCAGCCATTATGCATTTTATATCGGGATGGCAGGGAGTTGATGAATGTTACCAACTCATGGCTTAAAAAAGGCAAACGTATTTCTCTCCCATGGGCCATTGAATTTCTATCGGCATATCGCAGCAATTCTTCCAAGCCAAATTGATTGGTATTGAAATAAAGAATATCATTCAATTTTACGACAAGAGGTTTGTAAATAGATTGAACATCTAAAAATTGTTGTTTGAAATCGTTATTTATATCCCCATTTCTTTTGATCTTTTTTATATCTCGTTTTTCGAGATAACCCGGAATTTGCAACGGAAACAATGCAGCTAAATAATTTTTCAAACCCCACTCAAAAGGGATTTCACTTTTTTTGAACGCTGTTAATTCACTTCGGAAGCTGCTATATTTTTTTCTCAACAATTCCTGTAAAAACCAGGGAATATATTTGGAATAGCCTGCAAGCGTTTCATCTGCGCCTTGCCCATCAAGCAGCACTTTTACATCATATTGTTTTGCCAGCTCAAATACTTTGTATTGGGCATAAATGCTGGATGAAGAAAACGGTTCTTCCTGGTGAAAACATAATTTTTCAAGATCAGTAATCAGCGTTTCAACTGAAGGAGAAACCTTGTGATTTGCAATTGAAAATTTTTGGGTAATAAGATCAATGTATTTTGATTCATCTTTTTCAAAACCGGGAAACACGGCAGAGAAAGTTTGCAACTGGTTTTCCGACTGCACTTGTTTTATAAAAGCTACAATAGAAGAACTATCAAGCCCGCCACTCAACGAAGTTCCGGTAGCAACGTCACTACGTAATCTTCTTTGAACAGAAAGAGTTAATAATTCCTTTAGCTTTTCAACAGCGTCCTTTTCATTAATCTTTATTGCCGTTTCTTTATCAGCATCCCAATATCTTGTCAACGTAAATGTAAAAGAAGGAAGTTGCAGGCTTATATAATGCGCTGCAGGTAATGAAAAAATATCCTGGTGAAAAGTGATGGTGTTGTCTGCTGCAGTTTGTGTTAACCCGAGCGTGAGATAATTTAATAATAAAGGGTTATTTATTTTTTTTTCAACGCCCGCTGCCCACAAAGCTTTTCGTTCTGAAGCAAAAAGAAATTGTTTTTCATCAAATGAATAATAAAATGGTTTTTCGCCGAAACGGTCACGTGCACAAAAAAGGTTTTGCTCTTTTTCGTCCCAGATTGCAAAGGCGAACATTCCATCGAAATACTGCAGGCATTCTGCTTTGTACAAATCATAAGCCGCTAAAATAACTTCCGTATCGGAGCGGGAACGGAATTGATATCCTTTTTTTTTCAGCTCATTTCCTAACTCAATATAATTATAGATCTCGCCATTATGGATGATAGTATATCTATCCAGAAAATGCATCGGCTGAGAAGCATTTTTGCTAAGATCGATGATAGCTAAACGACGATGCCCGAAACCTACAGATTGTGTATTATTAGTCCAAAATCCTTCGCCATCTGGCCCGCGATGTGCAATAGCATCCGTCATTTTATGCAGGCGTTCTGCATAAACCTGTGATGTGTTAGTTGATATGATGCCTGCAATGCCGCACATGTTTTAAATATCTGTATTCTGCGAAGGAACAAGAAAATTTTTATACGTGATTTATTTTTTTCAAAGTAAAATTTTTCACAGAAGGGAAAAAATCCTCATAACAATTTTTCAATGCATCATAATTCGTTTCAAAAATATCGAATGCAGTTTCATAATCGTTCATATACTTTGCCCTTCTTGTTAAACCGTTAAAACTGTTTTTTACACCCTGGGCAAATTGATAATGAAACAACCAATCCTGAGTTTTCATATAGTAGAACATGCGCTGAAACCGCTCAGGAAAAACAGGCTCGAAAGCCTGTAATTGTGAATAGGTTTTCAAAGAGAATTGCTGCAGCGCATCACCGCGAAATTCATTTTTATCTTTTGAGAGGAAATGATCATACACAATATCAATAAATGCACCGGCATACAAGCCATAATCGTCTTTAAAATATTTTTTTGCTTCTTTGGTTGCTTCATGCGTATCTGTGAATTCATCAATTGCACGATGCAGCATAATTCCGTTTTGAATTCCCTTGCTGTAATCAAATTTCTTTTTCCCTTTTACAAAGTCGCTGATCATATTGCCTACTAACAGTTCCGGGTAACCGAAAGATAAATATGCGTGAGCGAGGTAATTCATAACACAAAGATACAATGAAGAAATAAGTGCTTTATTGAGATAATCCAGCCCGGATTTCTCTATTAAGAATTTCTTAACACGACAGTAATGCCAACTTATAAAACCCATGAAAGCCACTATGGTAAAGGCTTTCAAGTGATTGGTTAATTGATCGTTATCACTGATTTTTCTTAATGTCTTTAACAATCGCTGCCATTGGTCACTATTAACTTGTGAAGGGCTGTAACATAAATAATTTTGCTGCGTCATATTTATCAAGAGACAGGCGATGAAAAAAAATAAATAAAAAAATTTTAGCAACACGTGCAACATCTTTTAAAAGCCTGCGTCTTATTAAATAGAAAAAAACAAAAAAACTATAAAAATTTCTGTTATGAAAAAGACAATCCTTACAATCGGCATGATGCTCGCAGTAGCATTGACAACAGCTTTCGCTAACGATGGCGGAACAAACGTATCTAAAGCACAAACTTCTTTTGAAAACAATTTTTCAGGCGCAAGCAATGTATCATGGCAAAAAGAAGAAAATTTTACGAAGGCCACATTTACCATGAGCAGCCAGGTGATGTTTGCATATTACAACCAGGATGGTGATTTAATAGCTGTGATTCGCAATATTCTTTCTGAACAATTGCCTATTAACCTGCAAACAGAGTTAAAGAAAAAATATAGTGACCGTTGGATATCTAACCTCTTCGAAATGGCAAACGAAGGACAAACTACTTACTATGTTACTTTGGAAAGTGCAGATGAAACAATCACACTGCAATCAACAGATTTCAATACATGGTCAGTTTTCAAAAAAACTAAAAAAGCATAATTTTCTCTAAGTTCGGTTTTGGTTGGAAAATGAAAGCGGTCCTGCTGCAAAGCGGGATCGCTTATTTTTTAACATGCATTGCACACGAAATTATTGTTGCTTAATAGCCGGGATGCGTTCGGCATTGCAGTGTTAAATATATATTCATTAGTTGAACGGAGCGCAACGATACTCAACCGGAGTTACGGCTGCCGGTAATAAAAAAATAATATGTTGCGGTGCAGGAACAGGTAAAATGAATATAAATGATTAAGTTTTTTCATTCCCGTCTCCACTGATAAAAAAAAATTACTTTTGCAGCCTTGTTTCAATTGCAAATACTTTTTTATGAGCAAAGGACCTGTTTCACAATTTATCGAACATCACTATCGTCATTTCAATGCAGCTGCGTTAATGGATGCAGCTAAGGGTTATGAAACGCATTTGAATGAAGGCGGGAAAATGATGGTTACACTTGCCGGTGCGATGAGCACTGCTGAGTTAGGGATTAGTTTAGCAGAAATGATCCGGCAGGATAAAATTGCGATCATCAGTTGCACGGGCGCAAACCTGGAAGAAGATATTATGAACCTTGTGGCGCATAGCCATTATAAACGTGTGCCTAATTATCGCGACCTGAGCCCGCAGGAAGAATGGGATTTATTGGAGAACCATTATAACCGCGTAACGGATACATGTATTCCGGAAGAAGAAGCATTCAGAAGATTGCAGCAACATATTTTTAAAATATGGAAAGATGCGGATACAAAGGGCGAACGCTTTTTTCCGCATGAATATATGTACAAAATGTTGCTGAGTGGTGTGCTTGAGCAATATTATGAGATAGACCCGAAAAACAGTTGGATGCTTGCCGCAGCGCAAAAAAACATTCCGATAGTAGTGCCGGGGTGGGAAGACAGTACGATGGGGAATATTTTCGCTTCGTATGTGATTAAAAAAGAATTAAAAGCCGCAACGATGAAAAGCGGTATTGAATATATGGTTGAATTAAGTGAGTGGTACCGAAAAAATTCTTCCGGAAAAGGAGTTGGTTTTTTCCAGATAGGCGGGGGCATTGCTGGAGATTTCCCGATATGCGTGGTGCCGATGATGTACCAGGACCTGGAATGGCATGATGTGCCTTTCTGGAGTTATTTCTGCCAGATATCCGATTCAACAACTTCTTATGGTTCTTATTCCGGGGCTGTGCCGAATGAAAAAATCACGTGGGGTAAATTAGATATTCATACGCCGAAATTTATTGTAGAGAGCGATGCTACCATAGTAGCACCGCTTATCTTTGCATGGATTCTCGGTTGGTAAAACCTGTACTATGACAACAAATTCAGAAGAACTATACCTCGAAGCAGAAGCTGACATTAAGAATAATAATTACGCCGAAGCTTTTAAAAAATACGAAAGCATTTTGTACGAGGAGCCGGATAGTGCGCCTGCACATAACTCACTCGGTTGGTTATACAAAACGCAATTTGATGATTACAACAAAGCAGAAAATCACTTCTTAACTGCTATCCGTTGCGATGCGCTTTATCCACATTCTTATTTTCACATTGCAGCCCTGCTGATGGATATGGAACGTTTTGATGAACTGACCCAACATCTTGCAAAATGCCTGAAGGTGCGCACCATCGATAAATCGTGGGTGTACGGGCGTTATGCATTAATGGAAGAATTGAAAATGAATTTCGACAAGTCTGTCGTGTACTTTGAGAAGGCTATCCTTGCCAGCCAGAACGATGAAAAGATAAAAGACTACAAACAGGATATTGAACGCTGCAAAATGAAAACGGAAATCAAAAGCAGGCATCAGTCAGCTTAGCGTTTTCACAAAAAAAAATTCCACCACCTCTTATAAAAAAACAAGCACTCCAAATAAATGAAGTGCATTGTTTACTCCTAACTGACCTATGAAAAAATATCCCTCTGAAAAGAGAAAATCTTAATGTATTGTAATTAAAACTTTACGGGCATAAAGTTGGGTAAAAAAAAACGGCGGGGAAAAAAAACGGCAGTGATTAACTACGGGTTAACAATGGTTAACAAGCGACAAACTAATGCCATAAGGATTAATTATTTAAGGATTTTCATGCGCACCATTTCAATGCGGGTGTCGCTTACTGAAAGGATTTCAAACTCGTAATCATCGATAATGATATGCTCCTTCAGGCGAGGAATGGTTTCGTATTGGTTGATGATATAACCGGATAATGTTTCGGATTCGTTATCAGGGAACTCCAATTCATATTTTTCATTCAGGTAGTCCAGTTCTAATCTTCCTGAAAAAATATATTCTTCATTCGAAATTTTTTTCTCTTCAAATTCTTCCGTGTCGTATTCGTCTTTAATCTCCCCAAAAACTTCTTCCAGCAAATCTTCCATAGTTACAACGCCTGCGGTGCCACCAAATTCATCAACAACCCATGCAATACTTTTCCTGTCTTTTGAAAATTTAGTGATCAGGTCAGTTGCCCCCATGCTTTCCGGAACAGCAGGAATAGGCAATAAAATATTTTTAATTGATGCGGGGTTTTTGAAAAGGTCCAATTGGTGCACATAACCAGCAACATGGTCCAGGTTGCCATCGTAAACAATGAGTTTGCTTAATCGGGTGCTGACAAATTTCTTCCGCACATCTTCCATTGTAGCACTGATGTCAATACCTTCAATTTCTTTACGGGGAACAAGGCATTCGCGTATTTTCACTTTCGGTAATGATAAGGCAGCCTCAAATAATTCCGTGTTCAATTCCTGGTTTTCATCACTGTCTTCACCGCTTTGTAAAAAGAAATGTTCCGTATCTGCTTTTGCAAGCATTTCGCGGTTTTCATCTACCTGAACATTAAAAATATATTTCAGAATCCACTCTGAAAATTTAGTAAAGAAAGATGCGACAGGAGAAAAAATATCTGCAAAAAAACGTGTTGGGCCCGAGAAGAAAACGAGCAACTTATCGCTTTTGGAACGGAATAAAGATTGCGGAATTAGCTTACCAAACAAGATGATGAAAATAGCTGGGATTGCAGTTTCTAAAAATAACCGAAAAGCATTTACATAGCCACTTGGAATATGTGATTTGTTAATGATGCTGTCCCAAAGTGGTAGAAATGTTTCCCCAATCAATAATCCGAAAATAACCAGGAAAAAAGTATATCCAACAAGCGTTGTACCTATGAATTGTACCGGGTGTTCTAAAAATTGGGAAAGAACAATACCGCTATAGCGCCCTTGTTTCTTTTTTAATTCGATAGAAAGACGGTTGGCGTTACCGAAAGCCACTTCAATGCCGGAGAAGAAAAACAGCATCAGCCACGCAACTATAGTTAATACAAGTGTATTTATATTGATCATGCAAATACGAATTTAGCCTGAAAAATCGAGAATTCTAAATCTGTGAAGGGTATAAATAACGAAGGTTATAACGCTAAAAATTGCCTGATGATTGCTTCGGTTTCAGCGCAGGCATGTTCTAAATTATCGTTAATAACCACTTTATCAAAATGATGCTTGAAAGAAATTTCATACGAAGCTTTATTAACGCGTGCCTGCAATGTTTCCGGCGTTTCCGTTCCGCGTGATTCAAGCCTTTTTTTCAAAATTTCTATTGAAGGTGGTTCAATAAAAATGGAAAGACAGTTTTTTGTGTATTGCTGTTGCACATGTATGGCACCTTTTACATCAATATCCAATACCGGTGTTTGATGATTATCCCATATTCGTTGTAATTCCGTTTTCAATGTACCGTAATATTTTCCTTCATAAACCATTTCCCACTCTACAAATTGATTATGACGGATTTTTTGTTTGAACTCTTCTTCACTGATAAAATAATAATCAACGCCATTTTTTTCATGCGCCCTTTGTTGCCTTGTGGCTGCAGAAATGGAAAATGCAAGTTGGTTGTATTTATTAAGAAGATAATGTGTAATAGAGGTTTTTCCTGCACCTGAAGGAGCGGTAATGATTATCAGTTTGTGGTTTGTAGTTTGTGGTTTGATGACTTGAATGTTTACTTTAAAAAATGAATTTAAAATCAGAAACTATATTCTCCATTAACCATTCATACCCCACTATCATACTCTTTTTATATGCGCTCCGAGTTTTCTTAATCGCTCATCGATATATTGATAACCGCGATCAATTTGGTCAATATTTTGAATCGTGCTTTTTCCTTCAGCGCTTAATGCAGCAATAAGCAAGGCCACGCCAGCCCTGATATCCGGGCTGCTCATTGTGATGCCTCGCAATTTATGTTCGCGTGCCATGCCGATAACTGCGGCACGGTGTGGATCGCACAAAATAATCTGGGCACCCATATCAATTAATTTATCAACGAAGAACAAACGGCTCTCAAACATTTTCTGATGAATTAAGACAGAACCTTTTGCCTGTGTGGCAACAACTAAAACAATACTTAATAAATCCGGGGTAAATCCCGGCCAGGGATGATCGTAAATTGTGAGCACTGAGCCATCGAGGAATGTTTGTATCTCGTAAAGATCCTGCTCGGGGATATGTATATCATCACCCACAAATTCTAATTGTATACCGAGTTGTTTGAATTTATCAGGGATGACACCAAGGTTTTCGAGGCTAACATTTTTTATGGTGATATCACTTCGCGTCATTGCTGCAAGCCCGATAAATGATCCGATCTCAATCATATCGGGCAGCATACTATGTTCTGTTCCGCCCAAATAACTTACGCCTTCGATGGTTAGTAAATTACTGCCAATGCCGGAAATCTTTGCACCCATTCGATTGAGCATTTTGCAAAGTTGTTGTACATAAGGTTCACACGCAGCATTGTAAATTGTAGTTGCCCCTTTCGCCATTACAGCAGCCATCACGATATTCGCAGTGCCGGTAACAGACGGTTCATCCAATAATAAATTTACACCTTGTAGTTTTGGTGATTCGAGGTGAAAAAAACTGTCTTCAGATTTATAATTGAATTCTGCGCCTAATTTTTCAAATGCAATAATGTGCGTGTCCAATCTTCTTCTTCCTATTTTATCTCCGCCGGGTTTAGGAATGAATGCTTTCCTGAAACGTGCAAGCATTGGCCCGGCAACCATTACAGCGCCTCTTAACCTACCGCTTTTTTTGCGATAGGTTTCACTGTGCAGGTAATCGATGTTTACATCATCAGCCTGGAAGATGCATGTATCCCGTGTAGGGCGTTCTGTTTTCACACCCATATCTTCCAATAATTCTATCAGCAAATTCACATCAAGTATGTCGGGAATATTTTTGATTACCATTTTTTCCGGTGTGAGCAAAACAGCGCTGATAATTTGCAGTGCTTCATTTTTTGCACCTTGCGGAATAATTTCACCTTTAAGTTTTTTACCTCCTATAACTTCAAATGAATTCACGTGAATAGTTTTAAAGATTAGCGAACCTGCACTCGTTAGTTAAAACAAAACAGCGAAGAAATTGACGGTGCCGGGCACATTAATTTCTTCGCTGCTAAATTATTAAAACCGGAATTAGTTTATCAGAATCTTTTTTTCTTGAATTTGTTGTTCCTGTCGTTGTTGCGGTTATTATTATTGCTGTTACGCTGCTGAAATTTCTGGTTGCGTTTATTGCGATAATCGCCGCCATAACCACTGCGGTCACGGTCGCGATTATCATTCGGCCTGAAACTTTTTACATACGGCGTATTGGTAAACTCCAACTGGCCTCCGGTGATGCTTGTCAATTCGCTTTGAATAGCATCATCATGTACAGTTTCTTTATGCCAGTTGTTGTAGGCGAGCTTCATGTAATAAGCTACGGCATTGGCAAAGCCGTTACGTTTATCAGGATTTTCTTCATTCAATGCTTTATTGATAACCAATTCAAGGTTTTTACCCAGGTGAGAAAATTTCGGATAGCGTTTTGGGTATTTTAATGGCTTTGGCTTTGCACGCAATGTTTCACGTGTCGGAATCGGATAAGGAGATGCAACCTGTAACTTAAAGTCTGAGATAAGAAATAAATGATCCCAGAGTTTATGGCGGAAATCTTCTACATTTTTTAAATGCGGGTTCAGGAACCCCATCAGTTCTATAACCGCTTGTGCATTGCGTTGACGTTTTTCAGGCTCCTCTAAAGTCAATAGGTACTCGATCATTTTCTGGATATGCCTCCCATATTCACGCATCACCAGGTGGTTTCTTGTTGTGTTATATTCCATCTTCTGTATTTAGGTAAACAAATGTAGCAAACAATGTTGTAAAAAAAGAAGGGCTTTGTTCAGCCCTTCCTTTCACGGATTAATAATTACTACTTGGTGGTTAATCACAGGTTGATCATCTGATCAATATTTTCGAAATATACTGTTGGTTATTTGTCTGATCTTTTGCCTGGAGATAATATAAACCTGCTGCAGGTTTGTTGACCAGGTCCATTTTGATTTGATTTGTTCCATTCAGTATTACTGATTTCTGTTGGATTACCTGCCCGATAGTATTGATGATGGAAACAATGAAATTTCCATTCTGTACTTCATCAAATTCAAGCATTACCGAATTTTTCACAGGATTTGGATATACCTGGTAGCCTGCTAAAGAAGACGATGAAAAACTAAGTGATTTGATAACACTGTATGAAGCTTTTCCATCTGTACCGATTCGCCTGATACGGAAATATAATTTACCAGGAGTTGTATTTGCAGATTGATAGGTATACTTAAATGTTTGTGTGGAAGAAGCACTCTCCTGTGAATTTGCATTTACATATCCGGCAGGAAGAAAAGATGTTCCATCTGTGCTGTATTCAATGGCGTAAGAAACACCGGTGCCGGCGCTTTCATCCTGCCACTGCAATTGAACAGCTCCGCTATTTTTGAATGCTGTAAAATTTACAATGTTGTTTGCTAAAGTACCTGTGGGGCACCAATAGTAGGTCAGGCGAAAAGTCCCCCACGAATTAGACTTAATTCCAGTGAGGTAATTCGTTCCACCAACAATTGCAATTGCACCACCACTTAGTTCCATGTCAAAATTCACAGACCCTGTTGTTCCTATAAAAGGTGCGAAATCCGGAGGGCTTCCTGCGCCAATTGCGTTATTGATAAGCGTGTCTGGTCCATAAGTTACGGAATCGCCCGGCAGGCGTGTTTGGGGCGGGTGCATGTCTATCATATCCTGGTCGAGGTAGGTTGGGCCATATATCTTAGTTCCGGCTTGTGTAGAGGCAGCCCAATTATAAGAGCCGCTGTTATTGGGGCCATTTACAACATCTCCAATACTTGTTACAAAGGTGTAATTATGCCCGGCAGTTGTATCGGTATTACGGGCAAAAGTAGTAACCACAACCGAAACCGTATCGTTGAATTCAATACAACTTAAAGTACCGATACTCGGGTCAAATTTCGGGAAGCTGAATATTGAAGTACTTGCCTGTGTTGGTAATATAGTGTCCAAATACGTTATCGGTGTTGCCGGAACACCAGGCTTGCAATTACATTGTGCAACTATTTTTTGGGAAGAAAAAAAGAATAGCAAGAAGCAGCACACAAGCACACTTGGGTATAGTTTTGTCATAGTACGGATTTTAATTTATAGGATATAAGTTCTACTCAAAGGTAAAAATCCGCAACAACGATGCCAAAGGGCTTTTACCCGAACTATAATTTAGTAATTTCTGCAACCGTTTAATCACAACTGCGTAAGAATTGCGTGTATAAACTGGTAATCAGGAATTTAAGAAAATAAAGGCCCCGGAAATTTCTTCGCTTTAATTTTGTCTTCTCATGAAAGTTTTAGTTGACACAAGATCCTTTTTTTATTGCAAAGCAAATCCGGTTTCAACCGGTTTTTTTTTAAGGTCGTTTATCGAACTTCAGCAAAGCAATGATGATCTTGAGTTTATTTTTCTTGCAGACCAGTTTTCGAAAAAAATCGTAGATAACACATCTGGCTCCCGTATTTTAACGATAAACCCGCTACCTGGAAAATTAGGATGGAAATTCTGGTACGATTGGCAAATTCCCCGGCTAATAAAAAAAAATGAAATTGGCCTTTTTATTTCATGTTGCGCAATCTCATCTTCAGTAAAAATACCTCAATGTATTTTTTTACCCGGCGATTTTAAAAATCAACAATCTAAAAAGCCAACAAGCTTTTTTTCTTTTTATCGGGCAAGAAAAAAAACATCGCTTATCCAGGCAAATACAATTTTTGTTTTTTCAGAATTCACAAAACAAAGCATTGTTCAGCAGTGTAAATTGAATGCCGGTAAAATATATGTTCTGCCCCCGGCAGCCAATGAAAATTACAAACCGTTTTTATGGACAGAAAGGGAAAATGCAAAAATAAAATTTGCAGGCGGCAAAGAATATTTTGTGGTGATGGGAATGAAAACAACACAAGAAATTATTGTTGTTTTAAAAGCATTTTCTCAATTTAAAAAAAGGCAGCAATCGAATATGCAATTGATAATTGTGGGAGAGAAACTATCAAACAATCTGGATCTGACTGAAAAAATCGAAACGTTCAAATACAGGCCAGATGTTTATTTGCACGATATAGAAAATGAAAAAAATACTTGTGATATTCTTTCTGCGGCTTATGCATTGATTTATTCCTCTGGTGAAAATGAGCCTGCTATTGAAATAGTTAATGCATGTATGGCTAATATTCCTGTCATCGCTTCCAAAACAAATTCATTGATTGAACTGTTTGAAGATTCGATTGTGTATTCGGATATTTCCAATTACGATTTGTTATCAGCAGATATGATAACAATATATAAAGACGAAAATTTGCGAAAGCAATTGATAGAAAAAGAAAAAATCAAATCCAGTCAATTTAGTTTCCGGCTTACCAGTAACCAACTTTGGAACGGTATCATGAATGCAACAAATAATCAGCAGTAAAATGATTATTCGTAGTAAATTGCACCCCTGATAAAAATTATGAAAAAATCTTCGATAAATATTGATGTGCACATGGATGCAGACCGTGTGCCAGAGCAAATTACCTGGAGCGCTACGGATTCTACAGCAGATTCTCTTTTAAAAGCAAAAGCATTAATGCTTTCATTTTGGGATGGCGCAGAAAAAACAGCATTGCGTATCGATCTGTGGACGAAAGATATGATGGTAGATGAGATGGCCGATTTTTTTTACCAGACATTTATGACAATGGCAGAAACCTATCACCGTGCAACGCATGACCATGAACTGGTAAACGACATCAAAGAATTTGCAAAGGATTTTTATAATAAATTCCGTGAGCATCAATTAAAAGAAAACAAAGCATAACTGAAATTTTTTGTATGAGTTTAGAACAACAAATAATGGCAGACCTGAAAACTGCCATGCTTGCAAAAGATGAAAAAGCATTACGTGCACTACGTGCTATTAAGGCAGCTATCATTCTTGCAAAAACATCTGAAGGTGCAGGTGGAGAAATAAAACCTGAAGAAGAAATCAAGTTGCTGCAAAAACTGATCAAACAACGAAAAGATTCCCTTGAAATTTATCAGCAACAAAACCGCAGCGACCTTGCAGAAAAAGAACAGGACGAGATCAACGTGATCGAAAAATTTCTGCCAAAACAAATGGGCCCGGAAGAACTGAAAGGCATATTGGAAAAAATAGTGGCTGAAACCGGCGCATCTTCTATGGCCGATATCGGAAAAGTGATGGGCGTTGCTACCAAACAACTTGCAGGGAAAGCAGATGGCAAAACCATTAATGTCATAGTGAAAGAGTTGTTATCAAAATAAAATTTCCTTAATTCATAACTGCTGTTTGAGTATTATTTTTTTATCATGACAATTGATATAATACTCCTCATTCTTTTGATTATGGCTGTTTTCAAAGGATTACAGCGTGGGTTGATCGCTGCAGTTTTTTCTGTACTCGCATTAATTATAGGGTTAGCTGCAGCAATTAAATTATCAGCAGTAGTGGCAGTTTATTTGAAAGATACCATTCATGTTTCTGCAAAATGGTTGCCTGTTCTTGCGTTCGTATTAATATTCATCGCTGTTATTATTTTAGTAAGATGGGCAGCGTCGCTGATCCAGGCTGCTGTTGATTTTGCATGGTTAGGCTGGGCAAATAAACTTGGCGGTGTTTTATTGTATGCAATGATCTACACTATTATTTTCAGCATCATATTGTTTTATGGAACAAAAGCAGGGATCATTTCATCGCAGGCAATTGCTTCTTCCAAAACCTATGCTATTGTTGAACCCTGGGGGCCCAAATTAATTGATGGAATTGGTGCCGTTGTCCCGGTCTTTAAAGATATGTTTAAACAATTAGAAGAATTTTTTGATCATATTTCCCATGAAATAAAAAACTAAAAATTAATCAGTCCACCGGATTCATAGATTTCATTATACATTATTTTTTTAATTTTTATTTTAAGCGAAGATTAATATTTTGTTGTATTCCTTTCGGAAAAGGCATAATTCCATAGTTAAAGTTATTTTTGTAATTGTTGATTTTTATCAAAAAGCCTTTTATGTGAAGGATAGAACCAAAAGATTTTTCCAAAAACACAAATGAATTTTTCTGTTATAGTTGTTAATTGGACAGAATAGAGTTTCTTGATTAGATCGGGTAATTTTTGGCGTAAATCATTTATTTTGCAACATATTACAGACAGAACAAAAGCAAATGCAGTACGAGATCAAACAAAAAGATAAATTCAGGTATGTGGAAGAAGGTATTGGCGAACCGCTGTTACTTTTGCATGGGCTGTTTGGGGCATTGAGTAATTTTGCAGACTTAATCGAATATTTTCGCAACCACTACAAAGTGATTGTGCCAATGCTCCCATTATTTGACCTGGATATTTTGCACACTACGGTGGGCGGCCTCGAAAAATATGTTCATAAATTTATTGAAAGCCAGGATTACAAAGACATTCATTTACTTGGCAATTCACTTGGTGGGCATGTGGCATTGGTACATGTATTAAAACATCCGCAACGCATCAGGTCAATCATACTTACCGGAAGTTCGGGTTTGTTTGAAAGCGGGATGGGCGATAGTTATCCGAAACGTGGTGATTATGAATACATCCGAAAAAAAACGGAACTGACGTTTTATAATCCGGAGATCGCTTCTAAAGAATTGGTGGATGAAGTTTACGAGATTGTTAATAACCGCATCAAAGCGATAAAGATTATCGCACTTGCAAAAAGCGCTATCAGAAATAATTTAGGGGAAGAACTCAATCAAATCCAACAACCGACGTTATTGATATGGGGCAATAATGATACAATTACACCGCCCTTTGTCGGACGTGAGTTTCAGCGCATGATCCCGAACAGCGAATTGTATTTTATTGATAAATGCGGGCATGCACCGATGATGGAAGTGCCGGAAGAGTTCAATAAAATATTGTATAGATTTTTGACGAAATTGAATGAGCCGGCAACGGTTGCGTGATCAGTTTCGTATCTTAATAAACTTCTCTAACGTGCTAAACAAAGAGATCATATCTGTTGCTATCCCTTCATTAAATCCTGCAGACTCTGTTATGCAGGCACTCGACCTTATGGCAGATTTTCATGTTAGCGAGCTGCCAGTGGTTGCAGAAGATAAACTGATCGGATTAGTTAGTGAAGATGACCTTTTGAATATTCCTGACGATCAATTACCGGTTTCTACATTAGAAAATAATTTTTCGAAGATTGTTGCCCACGCAACTGCTTATTTTATAGAAGCCGTTCAAAGTGTGAACGAATACAATCTTAGCATAGTTCCTGTAGTTGATAAAGACGATGAATATTTAGGTGCCATTACTGCAAACGATCTTTTAAAACAGTTGGGAAGGCTTTCTGGTGTTAGCGACCCTGGTGCCATAATAGTTTTGGAAATGGACAAAGTGAATTTTTCCTTTTCTGAAATAATAAAATTGGTTGAAACCAACGATGCACAAGTTACACAACTAAATACTTATTCGGAAGCAGAATCCGGAAACTTCCTGGTGACACTTAAAATAAATAAGTTTGAAATTGCTGATATTGTTGCCACATTTCAGCGATACGATTACCGGGTAAAATATTATTTTGGGGAAGAGCTCTATCAAAACGAATTGCGTGATAATTACGACCACCTCATGAATTACCTTAGCATTTGATATATTGCTGCATTTTCGTAAACCATAAAAGAACAGGCAGCAACAGGTTTGTGGCCAATATGATGACAGTAGGGAAATTTTTTTTGACATTACTCACTGCTATAGCTGTTTCGATAGCTTCACATGCACAATCTTTTGAAAAAGAGGATACACGAGGGCTCATTCAGCAAACATCACCTGTTGCAGATACAACCAATACAAAAATTAGTTATCATGAAGCGACGTTTGTTGTTGGCGAAATTCATATAACAGGTAACAAGCGTACGAAAAATTATATCATTACACGCGAATTATCTTTTAAAGAAGGTGATTCAGTTTCCCTCTCGGAAATTGTAAAAGCATTTGTAAAAGCACGCGAACGGTTGATTAATACGCATTTGTTTAATGATGTGGTTATTTACCTTAAAGGTTTTCGTGGGTATATGATGGATGTGGAAATTGATGTGAAAGAACGCTGGTATATTTTCCCGCTTCCATATTTCAGGCCGGTTGACAGAAATTTTTCCGTGTGGCAGGAGCACAATTATAGTTTGAGCCGCGTGAACTATGGATTAAAATATACACATTATAATTTTACCGGCAGGAATGACAACTTCATTGCATGGCTCATCACCGGTTACTCGCGGCAATATGAAATAGCTTACGACCAACCGTATGCAGACAAAACGTTAAAACATGGTTTCGGGTTTACGGTGATTTATAATGCGCAGAAAGAACTGAACGCTGTTACGTCAGACAATCAGCAATATTTTATAAAAGCCGATACCATTAGTTATGCCGGAAAATACCTGAGCGAACAATATAGTTTTTCATTGCGTTATTATTTCCGGCCGGCATTAAAAGTGAAACACCTTTTCCGTTTTGGAATGAGCAAAGTGCGCATAGACAGCGCCGTTAGTGTATACAACCCAAATTATTTCAGTAACAATAAGCTGCAGGTATTGTACCCGGAAATTGCGTACATCATGAATTATACTGACGTGGATTATATTCCGTATCCACTAAAAGGCGTAACGTTCGAAACAGGTTTTTTGAAAAGAGGGATCACAAAAGATATCAACCTTTGGCAAGCCTATTTTAAAAATTCATGGAGCTGGCCGGTTGCACATAAACTGTATTTCGTAACACAAAACTGGAGCATGATCAAGCTTCCGTTCAATCAGCCTTTTTATAATCAGCAGATGATGGGTTATGGTGATTTTTATCTGCGCGGACTGGACAGGTATGTGGTAGATGGCGTTGCAGGTGTGATGGTCCATAATACATTGATCCGCGAGTTATTCAATTTCAATATTCCGTTTCTTCGCCACACTTCTCACGACATAGTTCCTTTTCACATTTACCTCACAGCATTTGGAGATGCTGGTTACGGATATAATAAAAATAATACGGGCAATTCGCTGGAGAACCGTTTTTTATATACTGGCGGATTTGGTGTAGATATAACAAGCTTTTACGATTTTACGTTTAAGTTAGATTATAGCTTTAACCAGTTAGGACAAAAGGGGTTATTTTTACGCATTGGTAATGAGTTCTGATCTTAGGATTAGTTTGGAAGATTTGGTGTGATGTAAAATTTATTAAGATGAAAGTTGCGATTTACAGTCGTGTTATTGATTACGAACAACGAAATGAAATTCAGCATTTGTTTGATGAACTTATCCGTCAGCATATTCAGCCTGTTGTCCATCTTCCTTTTCTCGAACAAATAAAACACAACCTGGTAGTTCCTTCGGATGTTTCTGTATTTAACGGATCGGATGATCTCGACGAATCAATAGAATTTGTGATAAGCCTTGGCGGCGATGGAACCTTGCTGGATACGGTTTCATTGGTACGCGATAAAAATATTCCTGTGCTTGGGATTAATTTCGGAAGGCTTGGTTTTTTGGCAAGCATTGGTAAAGAAGAATTGACAACAGCAGTAACGGCATTGGTTAACCGAAGTTTTGTGGTTGACCAGCGTTCGCTTATACACCTGGATGCAAATAAAACCTTGTTCGATAAAGTACCTTATGGTTTGAATGAATTTGCCATTCATAAAACAGACACTTCTCCCATGATAAAAATTCATACTTATCTCAATGGCGAATTTTTGAATACATATTGGGCAGATGGATTAATAGTGGCTACTCCAACAGGTTCAACTGGATATTCTTTGAGCTGCGGTGGCCCGGTAGTATTTACAGAATCTGAAAGTTTTGTAATAACCCCCGTTGCTCCGCATAACCTGAATGTACGCCCGATAGTAGTACCTGACAGTAATATTATCTCATTTGAAATTGAAAGCCGGGCTGATAATTTTATTTGTGCGCTGGATTCGCGTAAAGAAATTGTCGACAAAAGTGTTCAATTAGCTGTTCGTAGGGAATCGTTCACCCTAAGCCTTGTACGGCTGAATGAAAATAATTTCCTGAAAACATTAAGAAATAAGCTTTCCTGGGGGCTCGATACCAGAAATTAACAGATTTTCACAAAAGAAAAACAAGTTAAATACGTTACTGAAACCATAACTTCTCGTCTGAACATGAAGAAATTAATTTTTGCCTGGATACTTGTAACCATAGCCATAACAAATTCATTTGCACAGCCTCAGAGTAATGTACAGGAAGGGGAGATCGGTATTTCTGCGGGAGCTGCCCATTATTTCGGTGACCTCAATCCGAAATTGAGGCTTAACGCCCCGGGAGTTGCATTTAGTGGTTTTTTCAGGAAACAATTTGGGGAATATATTGCAGTGCGGTTGAGCGCAAGCTTCTGCCAGCTCGGTTATTCAGATACATATAATAGCTACAATGAGTTCATGTATACCCGTAACCTAAGCTTTAATACAAATATCTGGGAGCTGGCTTTGCAGGGGGATTTCAATTTTTTCAAATTTGTACCGGGAGATATATATCACCGGTTTACTCCATATCTGACTTTTGGTATAGGAACATTTAATTACGACCCTTACGCATATTACCAGGGAAAAAAAGTTTACCTGCGCCCATTAGGAACCGAAGGCCAGGAATCATCCGTTTATCCGAATAGAAAACCTTACGGAACAATGGCATTATGTTTTCCGGTAGGCATGGGCATTAAATATAATCTCAACCGAAATTTTAATCTGGGATTTGAAATTGTATATCGTTTTACAACTACTGATTACATCGATGATGTAAGCACAACTTATGCCGGTGCTGCAGCATTTCCTAACCTGCCAAACGGGCAACCTTCACTTGCAGGGATTTTGCAAGACCGATCTTATGTATTCGGAACGCCTATTGGCGTACAAGGTAGGCAGCGTGGTTACTCTAACCAGAAAGATAGCTACGTAATGGCCCAACTCATGCTTTCTTTCAACCTCACTTCTTACAAATGCCCGAGTGCAAAGGGTGGATTGTAATATAGATTTGTTACTTTATTCTTTCTTAATTGCCTCTTGAAAAAATATTTTATTTTCGCTGCCTGAATAAATCATGGAATCTTTAAAGGCAAAAATAGATACCTCGCGACTTCCGCGCCATATCGCCATTATTATGGATGGTAATGGGCGATGGGCGAAAGAAAAAGGCCACGACAGGCTTTATGGTCATTTTCATGGAGTGGAAAGTGTCCGCGATATTGTGGAAGGCTGTGCAGAACTGGGTGTGGGATATCTAACCCTATATGCCTTTTCCACCGAAAATTGGGACAGGCCTGAAGATGAGGTTACTGGTTTAATGGAATTACTGGTGGATACTATTAAAAAAGAAGTTGAAACACTCAATAAAAACAATATCAGGCTACATGTGATCGGGGATATTAATATGCTTCCTCCTTATGCACAGCAGGAATTACAAGAAGCTTTGGAAGCTACCAATCACAATACCGGTTTGAATTTAATTATGGCACTCAGCTATAGCAGCCGTTGGGAACTGGTGGAAGCTATAAAAAATATTGCTAATGATGTAAAAATGGGTAGCCTTGAACCATTATCGATCAACCAGGAAACAGTACAGAACTATTTGTCTACCAGCAATTTTCCCGATCCGGAGCTAATGATCCGTACAAGTGGGGAATACCGGATAAGTAATTTTTTATTATACCAACTTGCCTATGCGGAATTATATTTTACAAACGTGCGTTGGCCTGATTTCAGAAAAGAAAATTTATATGAAGCCATCCTCGATTTTCAGGCCAGGGAACGCCGTTTCGGAAAAACCAGCGAACAGCTTAATCCGCATATAACTGAAGAGGATTAGAAATCTTAACAATATGCCATAAAACTCACTGTAAAAGCCACTTTTTAACAAACACTTTTAATAAATCACCTTAATTTGCCGCTTCAAAAAACCGACTGGATGTCAAGAAGATTACTGATTTGTGTTTTTTTACCAATTCTCTGCTTATTATTTCTAACAAATGCGGTTAAAGCTCAGGTTTCGGATACTACACATCCAGTATCGGTAGATCCTGAATTATTGGCATTATTTAATTCAAAAGTTCCTAAAGAATATACAATCGCAGGCATAAAAGTTACCGGCACAAAATACCTTGATGAGGCGCTTCTTACCTCAATTTCCGGTTTAACTGTAGGCGATAAGATAACAATTCCTGGCGGTGATAATTTTAGTAAAGCCATCACAAATTTGTGGAAACAAAACCTGTTTACCAATATTTCGATCTATATAACTAAGTTGTCAGGCAGTGATATTTATGTGGAAATTAATGTGATGGAGAGGCCTCGCCTTTCTAATTTTAGTTTTAAGGGTGCCACAAAATCTGAATCAGATGATTTGCAAACAAAAACAGGATTAGTAAAAGGCCGTGCCGTTACTGAAGCGATGAAACAAAATGCTATTGTTGCCATCAAGAAATTTTATGCAGAAAAAGGCTACCAGGGGGCAACGGTTAAAATTACAGAAGCAAAAGACCCTGTTTCACACAACTCAGAAGTGGTAACATTTAATATTGTAAAAGGGAATAAAGTACACGTAAATCAGATTAATTTTTTTGGTAATGAGCAAGTGCCTGAGCAGCGATTGAAAAAGCAATTGAAAGATACTAAAGAACTAAGCCGATTCACCCTGTTTCCACCTAAAGATTCGAGCTCCTATGGCACAAAGAATCCAATTACATTCAAAGAATATATCGATAATTGGGGCTTCTTAACATTTACCCAAACAAGGGCATTTCTTGATCCGTATTTCCGGTTCAAGTTATTTAGTAATTCTAAATTCAATGCAAAAAAATATAGCGACGATAAAGAAAAAGTCATTGCCTACTACAACTCCCTCGGATACCGTGATGCAACAATTGTTAGTGATACAACCTACTATAACAAGAAAGGCCAGATGGACATCGACATAAAAGTAGATGAGGGCCACAAATATTATTTTGGAAATGTTACCTGGAAAGGAAATACAAAATATTCTGATTCTATCTTAAACGTAATTCTCGGAATCCGGAAAGGAGATATTTATAATCTTGATATCCTTAACAAACGCCTCGGTAAACAACTATCTGCCGAGAGCAATGGCGATATCGGAAGCTTATATATGGATGATGGTTACCTGTTCTTCCAGATCGATCCCGTAGAAACTGCTGTGTATAACGATACCATTGATTTTGAAATCCGCATGCGTGAAGGCCCACAGGCAACAATTAAAAATGTAACCATAACCGGAAACGAAAAAACAAAGGAATATGTTATCCGACGCGAATTGAGAACAATACCCGGAGATAAGTTCAGCCGCCAGGATCTTATCCGTTCACAACGTGAAATTGTAAGCCTTGGATATTTTAACCAGGAGAAAGTTGTTCCAACACCCGTGCCCAACCAGGAAGACGGAACAGTAGACATTAACTGGAGTGTGGAAGAAAAATCATCAGACCAGTTAGAGCTTTCTGCCGGATGGGGCGGTGGTATAGGATTAACCGGAACCCTTGGAGTTTCGTTCAACAATTTCTCGGTAAAAAACATCTGGAAAAAATCGGCATGGGACCCATTACCAACCGGGGATGGGCAAAAGTTGAGCCTTCGTGTTCAATCCAACGGTAAGGCATACCAGTCATATAATGCCTCATTCACTGAGCCATGGTTAGGCGGCAAGAAAAGAAATTCACTCACCGTAAGTTTATATAAAAGTGTATTTAGAACAGGAGGTTATAATTACAGGACCAATACCTATGCATTCAGTGATACAAACTCCCTAAAAAACCTTGGGTTTACTATCGCACTCGGTAAACAACTGAAGTGGCCTGATGATTATTTCACCCTAACATATTCCCTGAATTTTGTAGAGTATGATTTAACTAATTATCCATTATTTACCCAGGAATTCAGGAATGGGCATTCAGCGAACTTCAGTTTTAAAGTGGCGCTGAGCCGTTATTCTGTAAACCAACCGATCTTCCCGACAAATGGGAATAATTTTTTGCTGAGTGTTCAGTTCACTCCACCATATTCTTTGATTAACAGGAACATCACCCCGCAACAAAGTTTTGAGTTACCGGAATATCACAAATGGAGATTTACAGATGAGTGGTATATACCTATCGGAAAACCGATGGGCTCAGATAAAACAAGGCAGTTTGTGTTAAAAGCGTCCGTGAAATACGGGTTTATGGGACGTTATAACAGCAATCTTGATTTCTCTCCGTTCGAACGTTTCCAACTGGGAGATGCCGGCCTTACAAACAACTTTGGTTTGTTAGGATATGATATCATTTCTCAAAGAGGATACCCCGTTTATCAAAACTCAGACCCCAAGGTAAACCCCGAACAACAAAATGCTACAGAGTTCTTCACTATCTTTAATAAGTACACCCTGGAAATGCGTTACCCGTTTGTAACCAACCCAAGTAGTACTATTTATGGAGAAGCATTTTTTGAAGCAGCAAATGGGTGGTATAATTTTACGGATTATAATCCTTTCCGTTTAAGAAAAGATGTAGGCGTTGGTTTGCGTTTCTTCCTGCCAATGTTTGGCTTGCTTGGATTTGACTACGGTATCGGGCTCGACCGCATTCAGAATGGCTCTATCAAAGGTGCGTCACGATTTACGTTTATGTTAGGGTTTGAACCGGAATAATTGTTAAATTTCAACTTCTGATTTAATTCGCCTAAAAATTACAGGTTATGAAAAAAATATTTCTGGTTATTTTCTCCCTTTTCATTATTGGTTTTACTGCAAACGCTCAACGCTATGCTATTGTTGATACCAAATACATCCTGGATAAATTGCCCGAATACCAGGACGCACAAAAAAAGTTAGACCAGACCAGTGAGCAATGGCAAAAAGAAATTGATGACAAGCAGGCTGCGTTGGACAAAATGTATAAAGATTATGAAGCCGAGCAGGTAATGCTAAGTGAAGATTTAAGAAAGAAAAGAGAAGATGAAATTTTTAATAAAGAAAAAGAAGTCCGCGACCTGCAACGCAAACGTTTTGGGTTTGAAGGCGACCTTTTCAAAAAAAGACAGGAATTGGTGAAACCTATACAGGACAAGGTTTACAACGCTATTCAGAAAATAGCGGTAAATCGTATGTATGATTTTATTTTAGATAAAAGTGAAGGAATTACTGTTATATTTGCCGACCCAAAGCTAGACAAGAGCGATGATGTGCTTAAAGAACTTGGGATAAGATAATATCTGAACCGTTTTTCCTGATTTGAATTTTTAATAACCAATCATTAACAAACAACACGAAAACAAAAACATGGCCTCTATAGTCCATGTAGCAACTAAAAAACAAATATCAAAAAATGAAAAAGATTGTTACAATTGTGGTGGTAGCTTTAGGGTTAATGGCTACTGGTAACCAGGCAAAGGCTCAAACTAAAATCGGTTATATCAGCCTGAATGAACTTATCGCTTCAATGCCGGAATCCAAAAAAGCAGATACTTCATACAGCGATTTTCAAAATGCTTTATCTCAGCAATATGAAGATTATAATAAAGAATTGCGTGAGCAGGATAGCATGCTTCAGTCAAAAGATACAGCAAAGCTTACTAAAGCACAACTTGAAGTAAAAAGAAGGGCATTCAGCGAATTGTATATAAAAGTACAAGGCTTTCAACAACAGGCTAGCCAGCAATTACAGCAAAAACAACAAGAGTTGTTAGCTCCGATTCAGAAAAAAGCTATTGAAGCTGCACAAGCGGTTGCTAAAGAAAACGGCTATGCTTATGTTTTTGTGAAAGATGTTTTGATCGCATATCCACCTGCTGACGATTTGATGCCGTTGGTGAAGAAGAAACTGAACATAAAATAAATTGATTTCTTTATAAAAGATCAAACGTCAGGTTTTAAAGCCTGGCGTTTTTATTTTTGTACCATGCCATCAACACAACCAATTGGTATTTTCGATTCCGGCTATGGCGGATTAACTGTGCTGAAAGAGATTGCAGCCAAACTTCCGCAATATGATTTTATTTATCTCGGGGATAATGCCCGTGCACCCTACGGCTCACGATCTTTCGAAACCGTATATAGGTACACGTTAGAATGTGTGCAATGGTTTTTTAAAATGAATTGCCCGCTGGTAATCCTTGCATGCAATACTGCTTCAGCAAAAGCTTTAAGAAGCATTCAGCAAAGAGACCTTCCGCAAATAGCGCCTGAAAAAAGAGTGTTAGGAGTGATCCGCCCCACAACAGAAATAATCGGGACCTTCAGCATGACAAATAAAATCGGGATATTAGCAACAAGCGGAACGGTTCAATCCAACTCTTACCCGATAGAAATTGAAAAATTTTTTCCGGAAACGGAAGTGTTCCAGCAGGCATGCCCAATGTGGGTTCCTCTTATTGAAAATAATGAGCACCATAGTGATGGGGCAGATTATTTTGTGAAAGAATATCTCGACCTGCTTTTTCAACAATCAAAAGATATAGATACAATTTTACTTGCCTGCACACATTATCCGCTATTAAAAAATAAGATCATGCAATTTGCACCTGGTAAAAAAATAGTATCACAGGGAGAAATTGTTGCAGATAGCCTTGTGGATTATTTAAAACGCCATCCGGAAATAGAAAAAAAATGCAGTAAGAATAGTGAGATGGTTTTTTATACTACCGATTCCACGCAAGATTTTGATAACCATGCTTCCATATTTTATGGGCAAAAAGTAAATTCTAAACACCTGGAATTATAGCTGAAAAATTCCATTTTACTGTATAAAATACCGGATTTTCTATTACCTTTGCCGTCCCTTTCACAATCGGCGGGCATGGTGGCCCGTAGTGAAGAATAAAAATGAGTTCCTGTTTCTCCGCAGGGGCATATTGTAAACCGGGTAAAAAAGAAAAACAATGAAACGTACATTCCAGCCGCACAGGCGCCGCCGTAAAACCGTTCACGGTTTCCGCAAACGTATGCAAACTGCAAACGGACGCAAGGTATTGGCAAGCCGCCGCAAGAAAGGACGTCATAAGCTGACTGTTTCTGACGAATCAAAATTGAAATAAACAATAATTTTACCTGCTGTATTAGTTGCAGGATTAATAATATTTTTATAGCTCCGGTTTTTCCGGGGCTATTTTTTTGAATGAACATAAAAAACACATTAGGAAAAAATGAACGGCTGAAAAGCCGCAAGCGCATCGAAAAGCTATTTCGGGTAGGGAAAAGTTTTTCCACTTTCCCGATTAAAGTTTTCTATACTATCGACCACCTGCCACTTACCACTTCTTACTTATCACTTCCTGTACAGGCAGGCTTTTCTGCAAGCAGTAAAAATTTCAAACGGGCTGTCGATAGAAACAGGATAAAAAGGTTAATGCGAGAATGTTACCGCGTTCAAAAAAAGAATCTGTATGAAGTAGCTGTCAAAAACAATGTACAACTGGCGGTGTTCTTCATTTATATATCAAAAGAACTTCCGGAGTATAAAATATTATACGAAAAGATGGATGTAATTTTACAAAGGCTGATAAAAATAGTTGATGAAAAAATTTCTTCAGATACTTAGCTTCCCATTTATCCTGCTGATAAAAATTTATCAGTGGCTGATATCACCATTACTTGGCCCGAAGTGCCGATACACGCCAACATGCTCCCAGTATGGAATTGAAGCATTAAAAAAATATGGGATCTTTAAAGGAAGCTGGCTTACTATAAAACGTATTGCACGTTGCCATCCCTGGGGCGGGCATGGGTATGATCCGGTGCCGTAAATAGCAAATGTTGGTAGATGACCGTTAATCGATGTTCGACATTAGTAACGAAAATATACACTGAAATCGATCATCCATCATCGGTCAACAATCATCCTTTTTTCACTTAGCCATTCCCGTTAGATTATCCATAATTTCACGGATACCTTTGTTTGTATAAAACTTATATATTTCAGGAACAGATGTAGCATCAAAGCCAGAAGGGATTTTATTGTACGGTCCTACTATCGTTGCTTTTGTATTCCTCGTTATTTTTACAATTGTTTTGGGTGGGATAAAATAATTTTTATTTGCAGCACTTACATTTGTGCCTACAGTTAATTGTCCTAAGCTATCAACTACATGTTTAACCTGGTCAGCTGTGTATTTAACTGTTCCGTTATCTGCACCAATGCGTTGAAAGCTTCCCACTATTGTATCTTTCTGCAAGTTCACGATGTACAAACCATCCTCCGCAGCATCAAGTGTAAACTTCCCTGAAGGGGATTGAATATTTAGCGTAGTTGTTCCGCTACCAAACTCCAGCTCTTTTTCCTGGTGTGTAGTACCATCGGTGTAGGTTATATTTTTTTGTGAAGCATCTACATCAAAACTATCCGTATTGGCGTACACAATTATTTTTTTTCCATGCCCGCATGCAGTTAATGCTGCAATTATAATTACCGGAAAAAGGATTTTTATTTTTTTCATAACCGTTAGTTTTAAAAGCAAATCCCGGTAAATGGTACCGGGATTGCAAGTAACAGATTTTTTCTGATAATTGATTATGCTGCGCTGAAACGTTCTGCAACCTTATTCCAGTTTACAACATTCCAGAATGCACCAAGATATTCTGCGCGGCGGTTTTGATATTTTAAATAATAAGCATGCTCCCAAACATCAACACCAAGTAATGGTGTGCCTTTTACTTCGGCAACATCCATCAGCGGGTTATCCTGGTTTGGTGTGGAAGAAATTTCCAGTTTGCCATCTTTTACAATAAGCCATGCCCATCCGCTTCCGAAACGGCCCATTCCTGCTGCATTGAACTTTTCTTTAAATGCATCGAACGAACCGAACGCTGCATTGATAGCATCACCCAATTTTCCGGTTGGCGCACCGCCTGCTTTTGGTGCAAGGCTTTCCCAGAAAAAGGAGTGGTTCCAATGCCCGCCGCCATTGTTGCGGACTGCAGGGCTTATTACGCCTGCATGTTTCACTAATTCTTCGAGCGGTTTATTTTCGTTGGGCGTGCCTGCAATTGCTTTATTGAGATTGTCAACATAAGCCTGGTGGTGTTTGCCGTGATGGATCTGCATTGTCGTTGTGTCGATATGCGGTTCCAATGCATCGTGTGCGTAAGGAAGCGCAGGTAGTGTAAATGCCATAATATAAAATTTTGATTAGTGTGTAACTATTAAGGACAACAAATGTAAGCCTCATAAGTTTATTGCTCAAAGACAAATTTGAAAATGTGGGAAATGTGAAAAATGTGGAAATTCCAGATAATCTGCTGCATGATCACATTTTCAAATTAACACATTTGCTTTTTATCTCTTTGATTGAAAAAAAGTTTTCATCAACATAGCGCATTCCTCTTTCAACACACCCTTTATTAATTCTGTTTTTGGATGAAACGGCCACGGCCCGATTCCGGCACTTTCAATAGAAGGCACGGGCACTACATATTTCCGGTAACCATTTTTCTCATCGTCAGCACCATAAACAACTTTGCCGATCTTGCTCCAATATAATGCGCCGGCGCACATAAGGCAAGGTTCTACTGTGATGTAGATAGTAGCGTCATGCAAATATTTTCCGCCAAGAAAGCTGAATGCAGAAGTGAGTGCGATAATCTCTGCATGCGCTGTCGGGTCTTTTAATTTTTCTGTTTCATTATGCCCGCGTGAAATGATTTTATTATTCATAATGATGATCGCTCCTATAGGCACTTCATCTTCATCAAAAGCTTTGCGTGCTTCTTTTAACGCCTGCAGCATGTAGTATTCATCCGTCATGCTTTAAAGTTCCGAAAAAAAACAGAAAGTGATTATTACAATTACAATAACCGCTGCTGCAAAATATATTTATCTTTAAAATCGAAATATTTAATAATGTCAGTTACAAACTTTGAGCACAGCTTGTTAACTATCCGAAGCTATTATGAAAGCGGAGCTACTAAAAGCTACAATTTCAGGAAAAAGCGCCTTCAACTGCTAAAGCAAACAGTTTTAAAATATGAGCGTGAAATTTACGATGCATTGTACAGCGACTTAAAAAAAAGCCCGGAAGAAAGTTATGCAACAGAATTAGGCTTGATATTGGCTGAACTTAATGCTGCAATAAGAAATCTTCACAAATGGATGCAGCCAAAGCGCACAAAAGTTGAGTTGGTTAATCTTCCTTCATCCGGTAAAATTTATCGCGACCCGCTTGGCGTGGTACTAATAATTGCGCCCTGGAATTACCCGTTGCAATTATTATTTATTCCATTGATCGGTGCAATTGCCGGTGGGAATTGTGTTGTGCTGAAGCCTTCTGAATTTGCACACGCGACCGCCGCTATTGCTGAAAAAATTATCCGTGAAATTTTTTCGGAAGAATATATACAAATTGTTCAGGGTGATGGCGGAGAAGTAATTCCTGCGATGATGCATTCGTTCCGTTTTGATCATATTTTTTATACGGGAAGCATTCCGGTAGGAAAAATAATTTATCAATCAGCCGCAAAAGATTTGATACCTGTTACTCTTGAACTGGGAGGCAAAAGCCCCGCTGTAATTGAAGCCGATGCAAATATTACAACTGCCGCACGCCGGATCACTCTCGGAAAATTTATAAATGCAGGACAAACCTGCATTGCTCCTGATTATGCTTTGGTGCATGAAAGCGTGAAAGAAGAATTTGTTGGGAAGATGAAAGAAATGATTGCTAATTTTTTTGGAGATAATAGTGAAGCAAGTTATAGTTATGGAAAGATCATTAATGAAAAACGTTTTGAAAAACTGACAAGTTATTTGAAAGATGGAAAAATCCTGGTTGGCGGAGAGACGAATAAAGAAAAATTATTTGTGGCGCCAACTATGATAGAGAATGTTTCGATCGATTCATCAGTTATGAAAGATGAAATTTTCGGCCCGGTATTACCAATCATTACTTTTAATAACATGGATGATGCATTGAAGGTCATTCAAAAAAATCCAAACCCATTGTCCTTTTATTTGTTTACATCGGATAGCAATAAAGAAAAAGAATGGATGAACCGGGTTGCATTTGGTGGAGGTTGTATCAATAATACGGCCTGGCATTTTGCAAATCATCATTTTCCTTTTGGCGGGATTGGTAATAGTGGCATTGGCGCGTATCATGGCAAATCAACCTTTGATACATTCACACATGCAAAAGCAGTGATGAAAACGCCAACGTGGTTTGACCCTGCAATAAAATATCCGCCATTCAACGGAAAGTTGAAATGGTATAAAAAATTTATAAGATGAGTAGTGAATGGTCAATGTTGAATTGTCAATAAAGTTGATAAATGAAAGTTGGCCAAAATAGTAAGTAATCATGAACTACAACATTCACCACTCACTATTCACCATTCACAAAAAGAATCACGATGACATTACGACAAAGCCTTCTGAAATCAATCTACCCGGTTTTTATTTTTCTTAGAAAATTATCTGGCAGCGATTCACGCAATAAAAGCAATTCTTTTATGAAAGAACCTGTAGTTTCTTTTTATTCGTTAAAAACAAATTTGAATAACGGCACTGAAATTGATTTTAAAAATTTCGAAGGGAAAAAAGTGTTGCTGGTGAATACTGCTTCTGATTGTGGCTTTACGCCGCAATATGAAGAATTGCAAAAATTGTACACGCAATACGTGGATAAATTAGTGGTGATAGCCTTTCCGTCAAACGATTTTAAACAACAGGAAAAAGGTTCGGATGAAGAGATTGCTGCATTTTGCGAAATAAATTATGGAGTTACTTTTCCATTAACGAAGAAAAGTGTTGTAAGAAAAAACGGCGAACAAAATAACGTCTTTCAATGGTTGAGTGATAAAGCCAAAAACGGCTGGAATGATCAACCCCCAACCTGGAATTTTTCGAAATACCTGGTCGATGAAAAAGGAACGCTGCTGGCATATTACGATCCATCTGTTTCTCCTTTAAGCAATGAAATAGTTACTGCCATCAGCAAATAATTTTACTACCTTTCTTAAAACAAATTCATGTTGACCAAAGCAGATATTGAAAAATATTTCCTGGCTGAAAAACACGAGAGCCTGCTTTTCCTGATCATCGGTATAATAGCTATTTTGCTTGCAGCCGGTTTCTTTTTTTTCTGGAAAACAAATTTTGCAAAAGGGGCAACGGTGCCCTTATTGGTAATCGGATTGCTGCAAGCTGCTGCAGGCTATGTTGTGTATGCAAGAAGCGATAGCCAGCGGATCGATAATGTATATGCATACGACATGAACCCGGTGAAATTAAAAAATGAAGAGCTGCCAAGGATGAAAACGGTGAACCGTAATTTTCTCATCTATCGTTGGGTGGAAATAGTATTTGTGATAACAGGATTGATTTTTATTGTTCTTTACAAAAATGTTCCTGAAAAATCTTTTTTGTTTGGGCTTGGGATAACGCTTGCAATTCAGGCGGCATTATTATTCGGCGCAGATTTTATTGCAGCAAAACGAGCAGCAGTTTATACGGAGCAGTTGGAAAATCATTTTGAGAAAAAATAATTCTCTTCTTATAACTTACCACTGTCCACTCCCCACTCGCTTAGTCAATCGGGCACTTCTCATGATAGTTGATAAGCTCGATATTATTCTTTTCAAATTCGAAGCCGGTATAAATAGCGATTACTTCATCCAAAACTTCGTCAATTTCTTCTACTAATTTTAGCGTTACCAATTTGTTGCGGTATTCTTTGATATTAGGCAACCCCTTCAGATAATTTGCATAATGCCTGCGCATTTCATTAATACCTACAACAGGCCCTTTCCATTCAACAGATTTATATAAATGTTTTCTGCAAACGGCAACGCGGTCTTCAATTGTTGGCGGCACAAGATGTTCGCCTGTTTGTACAAAATGTTTTATCTCATTAAATATCCACGGATAACCGATTGCAGCACGCCCGATCATGATGCCATCAACACCATAACGGTTTTTATATTCAAGCGCTTTTTCGGGGCTGTCAATATCTCCGTTACCAAAAATTGGTATTGTAATCCTGGGATTATTTTTCACTTTGCCGATCAATGTCCAGTCTGCTTCGCCTTTATACATTTGCGTACGCGTTCTTCCATGTATGGCCAATGCTTTTATTCCTACATCCTGTAAACGTTCTGCAACTTCTTCAATATTCTTTGTGTTGTCATCCCAACCCAAACGTGTTTTAACAGTGACGGGAAGTGAAGTAGATTTCACAACAGCAGAAGTAAGCCGCTGCATCAGATCAAGATCTTTTAATACGCCTGCGCCTGCGCCTTTCAACGCCACTTTTTTCACCGGGCAGCCAAAATTAATATCTAATAAATCCGGGTTTGTAACTTCCACAATTTTTGCAGCGAGGGAAAGGCTTTCTTCATCGCCACCAAAAATTTGTATGCCAACCGGCCGTTCGTAATCAAAGATGTCTAATTTCTGGCGGCTTTTGATCGCATCACGGATCAATCCTTCAGACGAAATGAATTCGGTATACATCAGGTCTGCACCATTATCCTTGCACACAGCACGAAATGGCGGGTCGCTCACATCTTCCATAGGCGCGAGAAGAAGCGGAAATGCGGGAAGTTGTATATTGCCGATCTTTACCATTGGTTAAAGTTTGCAAATTTACACACTAATCGGCTAAACAACGAATGAGAAGCTATTTACGTATAAAATCGCCTTGGGCGCAGTTAGGTTTATTTTTTGGATTGGTTGGCGTATCTATTTTACTGACTTCATTTTTAAGCGCTTTTATTTTGCTGGCAAGAGGTGCATCTATCTCTCAATTAAGTAACATGGATTTTTCAGATCCGAAAATTATCGGCGCCATGAAAGTAGTACAGGCAATTTCAACAATCACTATTTTTTTTGTGCCTGCATTGGTTTTTGCGCTCATCACTTTTCAATTCAACCAATTGTTTTTTTTAGGGGCACATAAGCCTGAAAAAAATAGTTATTATTTGCTCGCCTTGCTGATCATGTTTGCATCGTTTCCGTTTGTAAGTTGGTTGGGAGATTTGAACCAACAAATTCCATTAGCAAAATGGATGGTTGATATGGAAAATGAAGCTTCCAAACAAATGGAAGCATTCCTGAAAGGAAATTCAGCAAAAGATATAGTGATCAATTTGCTGATCGTTGCCGCGCTTCCTGCCATCTGTGAAGAATTTTGTTTCCGCGGTGTTTTACAAAGAATAATGATCCATATTTTCAGGAACCCCTGGGCTGGTATTATTGTGACTGCTATGTTATTCTCCGCATTCCATATGCAGTTTGAAGGTTTTTTTCCACGAATGTTTCTCGGCATTGTATTAGGCGCTTTATTCTGGTACAGCGGAAGTTTATGGGTGAATATAGTCGCACACTTTTTTTACAATGGCGCACAGGTTATTGCAGTGATGTATTATCCGAAAATGGTGAACGAAAACCCATCATTACCGTGGCTGCTGGTTATTGCAAGTGGAATAATTGTGTTTGCATTGCTGTGGCTTATCCGGAAAAAATCAAACAGCACATTTGCACGGATATACGAATTTGAAGAACTGAATGAACGCAATCAATTTATCGCATAACCATTTACGTTAGTGCTAATATTTTTTAACTTTGCATCATGGCCCTGAATATTGCAGTATTTAAAACACGTGCACTTTCTGCATTGATATTTGTAGCGGTAATGCTCACGGGTTTGTTATGGAATTTCTGGAGCTTCTTCATTTTATTTTCCGTCATTCATTTTGGTTGCTGGATCGAATACCAGAAAATAATTTGCCGTATCGATCCCGGCTATAAGCAAATCACAAAATTTCATAAATATGGAGTGATGATCGCCGGTTGGTGCATTATGCTTTTTTTTACCAGCGAACGATATAAGATTGGATCTGTCTCTTTGCACGAGATCGGTTACTGGATTGGATTATTATTCATGATCGTGTTGCCGCTGCTTGAAATTATCCTGGTAAGGAATATCAACCTGAAAAATATCGGGTATTCTTTTTTAGGCTTATTATATATTTCGTTAAGCTGGGGATTACTGACGTATATAAGAAGTAATTTTTTTGGCGGATTTGTGGATGTAGGAAAGATATTGGTGATCATTATCATCGCATCTATCTGGATCAATGATACCATGGCATATATTGTTGGGTCGCTAATTGGCAAAACACCACTCACAAAAATTTCTCCCAAAAAAACCTGGGAAGGAACTGTTGGCGGAATTATTCTTTCAATTGTAGTAATGGGGCTTACAGGATATTTTTATAATGCTGATGTTGACTGGCAATCTGTATCTCAATGGGGAATTGTAGCTGCGATAGCTTCTATTGCCGGTACTTTTGGAGATATCCTGGAAAGTAAACTTAAACGCATGGCCAACATAAAAGACAGCGGCGAAATTCTGCCAGGGCATGGTGGCTTTTTAGATCGGTTCGATTCACTGCTATTTGCAACGCCATTCGTATGGCTGTACATGGTATTATTTGTAATGTAGAAAACTACAACCTCATTTCATAGATTTGCATTTCAATTTAACCCGATGACAATTCATAAAGAAGGATATAAAACAATTGCGATCAGTTTTTTGCTTTTTGCAATTATCAATCTCATTTCATTTTATTTTATCAGCTTTCAGCTGCCGTGGTTAAGCTGGCTTATTTTCCTGGTAACACTTGCACTCGTATTATTTCTCGTTTCTTTTTTCCGTGTGCCAAGCAGGAAGTTAACTGTTGCAGAAAACGCGATTGTTTGCCCTGCCGACGGAAAAGTGGTAGTGATTGAGGAAATAACAGATGAAGAATATTTCAAAGACAAACGCCTGCAGGTATCTGTTTTTATGAGCCCGGCAAATGTGCACCAGAACCGCAACCCGGTAAATGGCGAAGTAGTGTATAGCAAATATCATAAGGGAAAATACCTCGTCGCATGGAACCCAAAATCATCTACAGAAAATGAAAGGCATAGTGTGGTAATACGAAATGCAAAAGGAGAAATCCTGGTAAAACAAATTGCAGGTGCATTGGCAAAGCGTATTGTGAATTATTTAACTGTAGGACAAAAAGTAGATCAAAGTGCTGAAATGGGATTCATTAAATTCGGGTCACGGGTTGATTTATTGCTCCCTCCGGGAACAAAAATAGAGGTTCAGTTGAACCAGGTAGTACAAGGTGGGGTAACGGTTTTAGCGAGCTGGTAAATCTCAAAAAGAAAACGTAAATTTATCACCCAGGTATGGTATACCTCGGAAAAATATTAATAAAGAAAAATAGCTTGCATGAAAAAGATATTTGCATTGGCAACGGCGGCTTTTTTGATCTCCGGTTTTGCATTTGCAGCCGATGGAGGTAAAGACAAGAATAAAGAAAAATCAAAGAAGACTGCTTCCGGAAAAACATGCGGTAAGCAGTGTGCTAAAAAGAAAACAACCTGATTTTTTTTTAAACTTATTTCAATCCCATCATTGATGGGATTTTTTATTTTAAAAGATAGACTCCAGCTCTTTTAATGAATGAACTGTATATGTTGGTATAATACTTGGCGTAACATGTAGATGGTTTACATAAACCTGGTCGATGCCTGCATTGATAGCCCCTTGAATATCCACTTCAATGCTGTCGCCGATCATAATGCTTTCTTCTTTTTTAGCCCCGGTTTTCTGAAAGGCGTATTCAAAGATTTCTTTGTGTGGTTTTAAACTGTTAGAACTTTCTGAGGTGATCACTTCTTTAAAAAAGGAATTCAATCCCGAATTTTCAAGCTTGCTATGTTGGGTTTTTTCGAACCCGTTCGTAATAAGATGAAGCTGGTATTTTTTTTGAGTGAGATATTTCAGCAGCTCGATGGCATAAGGAAATAATATTTTTCGTGTTGGTAAAAGATCTAAAAAATGAGCCCCCATTTCTCTTGCCAGAACTTCACTGCCGATTTTAAAATCAAGTAAGGTCAACCACATGCGTTTCCAGCGCAATTCATCTACCTTAATAAATCCATTACGGTAACGTTCCCACAATTTATCATTATATACGAGATAATTTTTGTGAAAGAGGTCAAAGTCATATACGCCTTTTTCTTTCAGTTGCATTGATTCATACATTTCTTCCAACGTTTGCCTGCTATTTGCTTCAAAATCCCAAAGCGTATGGTCCAGATCAAAAAAAAGATGCTTGTATTTCATGCCGCAATGTACAACTTGTGCTGAAAGGTAAATAAGTGATGAATCATTAAGCTGTTTAAATTTGATAAGAAATTCAGAATAGCAAAAATCGTACATCCCACATCATAAATCGTAAATATGAATATTATCATCACCGGTGCATCACGCGGATTAGGCAAAGCCATTGCAGAGCGTTTTGCAAAAGGCGGTTACAATCTTTACCTGTGCTCAAAAAATAAAAACACATTGCAAAAAACTGCGGATGAATTGGTAATAAGATACCCGAAGGCCATTATCAAATCAAAAGCTTTCGATCTTACCAAAAAAGAAGAAGCAAAAGAATTCGGCGAATGGATTATTGATACGGGAATTTCGATTGATGTGCTGATCAACAATGCCGGGCAATTTATTCCCGGAAGTGTTTATAATGAAGACGAAAATGCATTGGAACAAATGATCGCGGTGAATTTATACAGTGCCTATCATCTTACCCGCACATTAATTCCAGAAATGATGCAGCAAAGCAATGCTTCGGGCTCACGTGGGCATATTTTTAATATTTGTTCCATTGCATCTTTGCAGGCGTATAAAAACGGCGGCTCATATAGTATCAGCAAATTTGCATTGGCTGGTTTTTCAAAGAATTTACGGGAAGAAATGAAGCCTTATGGAATTAAGGTAACTGCGGTTTATCCCGGCGCCGCATATACGGATTCCTGGGCTGCAAGCGGCATTGATCCCAAACGGATTATGGAGGCCAACGATATTGCTGAAATGATCTACGCATCAACGTTGCTTTCTGCGCAGGCAACCGTTGAAGATATAGTATTACGTCCGCAGTTGGGGGATCTCTGAACCGGGAAATGTCTGAACCTGGATTTGGAGAGATTAGAAAGATTTTTGGGATTTTATATTTGTTTAAATTCTTATTGCAAAATTTATAGACCGCCGATGACACTGATTTTTATGATTGATTAAGATACCAGCTTCATAATCTTATCAATCCCATTAATCTCACGAAATCCCGGTTCAGACAAAAATCTTAACGGTGTTTTAACCCTCGCTGGCTGTGCTTTTGAACCAATCCATTTTTATATTTGTAAACAGGTACAGCGATGTGTTGTTATGCGAGAATTTTTTAAACAGATGGTTATAGGCAAATATTTACGTTCCAGCATTTTTATTTTCGCCGCTATTTTTTCTGTTGCTTTTGTAACGGCGCAGGTGAAATTTACTACTGTAGCAAGCAGCAATGAAGTGGGCAGGAATGATTATGTACAAATTGAATTCATTGCAGAAAATGCAAAGGATATAGAGCATCTTTTACCACCGTCTTTCCCTGACTTCAAGATTGTTGAGGGGCCGATACAATCAAGCGGAATGAGCATCATCAACGGTGCGACATCTCAATACAAAGGGATTTCTTTTGTGCTTCAACCAACAAAAACAGGTAAGTTCACCATACAAGGCGCCACCGCAACTGTTGATGGAAAAGAAATGAAATCGAATGCAGTTACGATCATTGTCAACGCAAACAGTTCCCCGAATAATAATGTAACAACTCCTTCATTATTGCAATCATTGTGGCCTGATGAACCTGCAGAACCAAGCAAAGAATATATTTTAAAACCGGGAGAAAATATTGCCGATAAGATCAGGAAGAATTTATTTGTCCGGGTGGTTGTCGATAAAACAAATTGTTATGTGGGTGAACCGATAGTTGCTACATATAAATTGTATTCATGTTTGCGCTCGGAATCGCGTGTTACCAAGCAACCATCGCTGAATGGTTTCAGTGTATATGATATGATTGATCCGGGCTCGGATGCATCATCTGTAGAAACTTTAAACGGAAAACAATTTTCGGTGCATGTTATCCGGAAAGCACAATTGATCCCACTACAGGCAGGAACAGTACAACTCGATCCTGTTGAAGTGGAGAACAAAGTCTATTTTATAAAAAAGGACCGCAGATCAAACAGAAGAGAGAGTCTGCTTGACGAAATGTTCAGCCAGATGCAGGGAGATGAAGGCACAGAAGTGAGCCAGGATATTACATTAGACAGTAAGCCTGTTTTAATTACCATCAAACCACTGCCTGATGCAAATAAACCTGCAGACTTTAACGGAGCGGTTGGGCATTTTACAATTGATGCTTCGATTGAAAATAAAAACATTGCAGCGAAAGATGCAGCTACACTAAAAGTTATTGTAAAAGGAAACGGTAACCTTCCTGTTGTAAATGCACCGGCGATTAAATGGCCGGATTCTGTAGACGCTTACGACCCGACTGCAAAGGAAGATGTGAATAAAACAGTTGCACCATTAAGCGGCACAAAAACATTTGAATATGTTTTTTCCCCAAAATCAAAAGGGGATTATACATTGCCTGCCATTGATTTTTCGTACTTCGATCCAACAACGGCATCCTATAAAACAGTGGAATCGGCGGCATTGAATTTTACAGCAAGCACCGCAATAAAACAAAAAGCAGGAATGGTTTTTTCGAAAGGAGAAACAACAGGCACAATAAAAAACTTTTTTCAGCAGCATTTGGAATGGTTTTTCGCTGTGCTGATCCTTTCCGGGCTTGCCTTGTATTTGTGGAGACAAAATGTGAAACTGAAAAAAACAGAAAAGAAAACAGAACCGGCAATAGTTGCTTCACCGGTTGTTGCCAGTGAAAATATACAGCTCCCCGTGCCGGAGCCGGTTGATCCGTTGATAAAAGCAAGAAAATTATTATCAAACGGGGAATACAATAGCTTTTATAAAGAGCTGAACCAGGTATTGTGGGAAACAGTGAATGAACGTTTATCGTTGCCCGCGAGCGAGTGGAATAAAAATAATATCATCACCCAATTAAAAGCAAAGGGCTGGGATGACTATACGATCTCTTCAATGGAAAATATTTTCAATGAATGTGAAATGAACCTGTACACTCCAAACCATAATGAAGGCAACATGCTTCAATTGCTTAACCAGTCAGAAAGGATCATTAAATACTTACAGGAAGCATAACCTATTCGCTGTACTTGTAACCAACGCCACGAACGGAATGAAAATATTTAGGATTACGGCTGTCTTCTTCAAAATATTTCCGGAAGCTCAGGATGAAATTATCAATAGTTCTTGTTGTAGGATAAACGTTATACCCCCATACAGCCTGTAAAATTTTTTCACGTGTTACCACTTCATTTTTGTTTTCTATCAGCAATTTTAAAAGCATTGCTTCTTTTTTGCTGAGCGGTATACGCTGCCCTTTTTTATTTAAGGCTTCCTGCGCTTTAAAGTCAATGGTATTTTTTCCAAAGCTGTATTTATCACCAACGGAAGTTTTGGCTTCTATCTTTTTATTTTTTTCAACCAGCTTCTGGATCCGCAGTAATAATTCTTCAAGATTGAATGGTTTGGTAAGATAATCATCTGCACCTTTTTTTAGGCCTAATACACGGTCTGCGCTGCTATCTTTTGCGCTTAACATAAGTATCGGCACATTATTATTCTGCACACGCACGGTTTCTGCAATGCTGATGCCATCAATGCCCGGCAGCATCACATCAAGGATAATGAGGTTAAAATATTCCTGTTGAATAGATTTTAATGCCTTTGCACCATCATAGGCTGAAGTCACTTCATAACCTTCCAGTTCGAGGTTTAATTTTAGGGCCTCGTGCAGGTTTTCTTCATCTTCTACCAAAAGGATGGATAATTTTTTTTCGCTCATAAATACATTTATTGCACCTTACCCCCAACCTTCTCTTCCGGAGAAGGCGTTAAAATGTTACTGTAAAAATACTTCCTGATGGCGAATTATCCGTTACACCAATTGATGCATTATGATCTTTCGCTATTTTTTTGCAAAGGTATAATCCCAAGCCCGTTCCCTGTGCGCTGCGTGTAGATTCATTTCCCACGCGATAAAATTTTTCGAATATCTTCTTCTTTTCATCAGCAGGAATTCCCGGCCCTTCATCTTTTACATATAGCACAGAATTAGAATTATTTTCTTTTTTTAATTTGATGGTTATCTGAGATTGTTTCGGGGAATATTTGATAGCATTCTCAATTAGATTATTCACCAGCATCTGCAGTAATAATGTATCACCTTTTACCGATATATCCGGATGCACATTTACCTGCCATTTTTTTTCGGGGAAACGTTGCTGGTAATCTTTTGCAGAAGCTATTACTAATGCAGAAAGGTCCAGGTTTTCTTTTGAGAGGTAATAATTGCCGCCTTCTAATTGAGACGATACGAGAATATTGCTCGCTAATGTATTTAAGCGGTTTGTTTCGGATAATGCAGATTGCAGCATTTTTTGCCGCTTGTCTTCATCGAGCTTATATCGTTGCAGTGTTTCTAAGTTTAGTTTTGCAACAGCGATGGGTGTTTTTAATTCGTGGGTTACCGCCATCATAAAATTCTGCTGCTGTTGCTGCAACTTAAATTGCCGGCGGACTGCACGGTACACAAAAACAGCACCGACAATGATCAGTAATAAAAAGGTGCTGCCTTCGCCAATGTATTGAGCGGTTTTTCTTTTGGCTTCGAGATGTATTTCTTCTGTTTTCCGGATAAAGTGTATATCGTCGTGCTTTAGTTCTTCGAGCTTATATTCCATCATTTGGATGTTCTGCTGTTGAAGGGCAATGAACCACCATACCAATGCAGCAATAATATAAACCAGCAGGAACCAGTAAACAAAAACTACGATTTTAACCTGATTAAGTTTTTTCACCCGAATGAAATTTCAGTAATAAAAGTAATGAATCGGTAATAAATGATATGAGATCAACGAATGTTGCTTTTACTTAGCGCTCAATAGAATTGCTTCAGTTGAAGAGTGCGACGCAAGAATGATGAAGAGTGGACTAATACTGGTTAACAAATAAAAACTAAAAAAGAAAAGACTAAAAACTAAAAATTTGGAGGCTAAGAATTTAAAGAACTGAAAACTGCTGACTGACGACGGGCAACTATTTCTCAGAAATCGTACATCGTACATCCCAAATCGTACATTGTCTTATTTCGCTTTCTCAACTCTTAAACCAACATTCATTACATGCAGTAACGGGTCTTCACGCATCACCTGTTCGAGGGTGAACTGGTAGCTTCCGGCTTTGCTAAATTTTGTTTGTGGTTGTATCAACACACGTTGTTCGTAAATATCATCCATTGCAGAACCAAGCCAGCCTTTATCGTTTGCGGCAAGGCGCAGGTCGTATTGTTCGCTTTTGGTTGATTTATCGCCGGGTTGTTGCACGGTAGCTTTCACCCATATATTATTATAGTTATAGGCATCGGTATGCCGGATCACCAGGTATACATTATATAATGAAACTGTATCGGTAATGGAAAATGAAATCTCAGGTTTGAAATCGCTGCTCCATTGTTGTTTGGGAATAGCAACATCCTTTTCAAAAACATCGATGGTTGGAACACAGGAAGCGAGAAATAAGGAATAAGAAATAAGGAACAAGAAAGTCTTTTTCAATGCTCTATTTTTTACAAAAGTACAATTCGGTTTTTAACTTACCACTTACTACTTATCACTAACTACTTTACAGCACATTCAACACCTGCTCTTTTGCTTTTTCCAATTCGTCTTTCATGAGCACCACACATTTTTGTATGGTAGAATCATACGCTTTTGAGCCGGTAGTATTTATTTCCCTCCCGATCTCCTGCAGAATGAAAGACAATTTTTTTCCTTTGCTGTCGTCGCCTTCATTCAGTACAGACTTAAAATAATCGCAGTGATTTTTTAAACGGACCTGTTCTTCACTGATATCGATCTTTTCAATATAATAGATAAGTTCCTGTTCCATGCGGTTGGGGTCGTAATTGTCTTTACCTGCATGTTCTTCCAGTAATTTTTTTAAACCTTCTTTTATTTTCTGCTGGCGCAATGGTTCAAGCTTTATCACTTCATCCTGTTGCTTCTGGATATTATTAATCCGCAAAAGCAGATCTTCTTCCAGGATCTTTCCCTCATCCAGGCGATGAAGGTTAAGGTCGTCGATGGCAGCAAGGATCACTTGTTCAAACTCCCGCCATTCTTCATCCGTTAATGTATCGCTTGTTGGTGTAATAACTTCGGGCATTTTTACCAATGTGCTCAGAATGTTTGATGGATCGAGATTGAGTTCCGCAGATAAACCTGCCAATGCTTTGTAATATGCTTTTGCCAGATCGGTATTGATGCTAACCGGTTTTGCATCGCCGGTTTGTTTGAGGCTAATGGTACAATCGAGCGATCCGCGTCCGAGTTTCTCAGATATCAGCCTGCGTATCTGAAATTCATACGGTTTCAAAAACCCGGGCAATTTAAGTTGCAGTTCAAATTGTTTTCCGTTCAGTGATTTTATATCAACCAAAAAAGTTTTAGTTCCCACCGTTTGCTCACTTCTTCCGAAACCCGTCATTGATTTTAGCATGGTATTGAAATTTTTGATTTGGAAAGATAAGGAAAGAGTTTGAAGAATGTACGATGTTAGATTTACGATGTACGATGTCAGAGAAATAGCTATCAGCTTTTGGCCTTGAGCTTTGATCATTTTCAATTTTCGACTCTTTAGTTTTTAGTTGTTCTTCTTTTTAGTTTTTTATTTGGTATCCAACATTCGTTCGCTCTTCACCATCGTTGCGTCGCACACTTCAGCGGTTGAATTTCTTTTCATCTATCGCTAACAACCGGTAAATTTCCTGTTTACTTATTTCCCGCATTTCTCCCGGTTGTAATCCATCAATTGTAATTTGTTCAATACTCCATCTTATTAACCGCAATGTAGGAAAGCCAACTTTTGCTGTCATCTTTCTCACCTGCCTGTTCTTTCCTTCTGTTAATATCATTTTCACCCAACTTACAGGAATATTTTTTCTGAAACGTATCGGTGGGTTTCTCTCAGGTACATCAGGTGCAGTGATCAGTTTCTCTGCAAAACATTTTTTTGTTTTATAAAATTTGCCATCGATATTGATCTCTACCGACGACTGTAAACCGGTGACCGCCGGCTGACTGATATCTCCATCAACCTGTACCAGGTATTCCCGTTCATGTTCGAATGAAGGGTTCAGTAAATGATAATTAAGTTGTTTGTCGTTGGTAAGAATAAGCAAACCTTCGCTGTCATAATCGAGCCTGCCAACAGCATACACATCATTCGGCACTGCAAAAAAATCTTTCAGTGTTTGCTTGCCTTCCTGCGATGTGAATTGAGAAAGCACCTGGTATGGTTTATATATAACGTAGTAACGGTGCATGTTTGCGAAGAAATTCACAAATGTATTTTGAAAAAATTATTGATGATTGTTTGAGTGAACTGCAATAAAAAATCCCGCTTGTTAGCGGGACTTTTATTATATGGATGGGTTAGTAAGTACCGGGAAATAAATTTCCCTACACAATATTAAAAAGAATTTTCTCTAACTAAAAAAAATTTCCAACATTTTTTATTCACATTTTTTTTCTGGCTGTGGAAAAGGGAAGCGGAAACAGAACCTTTCATTTTTGTTTTTTGATAGCGTTTTGAAAATACATCACAATGTGTTGTTGTATAAATTTTTTTCCGATCTTCTGAAACATTGATGAATACAGCATTTCAGAAGTTTTTATTTTTTTGTTGATGATGAAGTAAGCGATGTTGCACAAAAAATCAAGATCGCTGTTTTGTTTTTTGATCGTTGTTTTATCCTCAATAGCGCTAAAAAATTAATTTCTGAAAAGGACGTTAAAAAATCAATTATCAATGAAATCAAGCTGTAAAGCGGATGAAAACGGCTTTTTCAAAAACCTGCAATGCTTGTTCTGTTCAATCAGCATACATACATCTGAAATATTTTCACGTAGGTTTGCGGAAATATCTTGTTATGAAATTTCCTTCTCCGGTATCTATTCAATGGATGGCAGATTTTCTTGGTGCACAACTCATCGGTAATAAAAATGCGCATGCAACAGGCATCAATGAAATCCATAAAGTAGAAAATGGCGACATCGTTTTTGTAGATCATCCCAAATATTATGATAAGTGCATTCAATCTGCAGCAACATTCATCATTATTAACAAAGCGGTTGATTGCCCCGAAGGAAAAGCATTATTGGTAGTGGAACAACCTTTCGAAGCATATTTGAAGATCGTTAAACATTTTCGCCCGTTTGAACCTGCATTGAAATTGATAAGCGAATCATCGCAGATTGGTGAAGGGACTTACATTTATCCGAATGCGTTTATCGGCCATCATGTAACTGTGGGGAAAAATTGCCTCATCCATCCAAATGTAACAGTACTTGATCATTGCATAATCGGCGATAATGTTATCATACAGGCAGGAACGGTAATTGGTTCAGATGCATTTTACTACAACACAAAAAAAGACCGCGAGGTGTGGTACAAAAAAATGCTGAGTTGCGGGCGTGTAGTGATTGAAGATGATGTGGAGATCGGCGCAGGTTGCACAATCGATCGGGGTGTAAGCCATGATACATTGATTGGAAAGGGAACTAAAATTGATAACCTCGTTCATATCGGGCATGATACAGTGCTCGGAAAAAATTGTTTATTGGCAGGACAAGTTGGGATTGCCGGTGCTGTTGAAATCGGCAATGGTGTTATTCTCTGGGGACAAGTTGGCGTTAGCAAAACATTGACGATCGGTGATAATGCAATTGTGTATGCGCAAAGCGGTGTACCTGCTTCATTGGAAGGGGGCAAAGTTTATTTCGGTTCACCTGCAGAACCTGCTAAAGAAAAAATGAAAGAATTGGTTTGGATAAAACGCATTCCGGAATTATGGAAAAAAATGATGGAGTAGTTTTCGGTCGTCGGTCATCGGTTTTCAGTCATCAGTTCTTACATTCGAAATTCATTATTACTTTCAAATATCACGCACCCCACCGCCAACTCATGACCGCCAACTGTCAACCACCTCATTCCGGATTATAATCATACGGCAGCAACTCTGCTAATTTCTTCCATGCCCAATAACCCATGTTCGTTACTTCGGATTGCTCATAGAAATAACCGTTCTCTTCAATTACAAATCCATCTAAAATATCAAGCGCAGAGATCTGGATGCGGCTGCTCAACGGAAATTTATTAATGATGAGATATTTTTGATCAGGTGGCTGGTTTTTATATTTCACCCGGATACGCCCATGAAAATTGATCTGCACATCGCCGCTATCAACCGAATAATATTGGCTGTCGTATGGATTAACTATCGGCGTTGATTTGTTATTATCTGTTGAATCGAGCAATTCAATTTCATAGCCTTCTTCCTTTACGGCACTGTCATATAAACACCTCATGAAATGCAGCCGTGAACCAATGTATGTATTAAAACGGTTTTGTTTCCATGCAGCTTTTTGTGCCTCGCTTCCGTTTAATTCTTCAAACAACGGATAACCTGTATAACTGCTCACTTTCGTATTGTAATCATACACAAAAGAATCAAGCTGGTATTTTATTTTATATCCAAGTGCATTGTTGGTAATGATGATGTCATCTTTAGCACGCACTTTTAATTTGTTCCGTTTTTTATAAAAGTAAAAATGGATTGCATCTTTATTTTCAATATTGCAATCGCTGGCATTTGGCGTAGTTCCGATAAAATTTGCAATAAAAAAATTCCCGTATTTGCTCCAGCCATCGGCAACTTCAGCGCTACCTGCTACTACAACTTCATTCAGGTTTTTATCCTGCTCTTTTAATTCAATAACGAGCTTATCATTGTCAGGATTACCGTTGCTGATGCGCATCATTTTTGTTTCAAAACCCGTATAAGAAACCACCAGGTCGTATCCGCCATTATTCAAACGCAGAAAAAATTTCCCTTCATTATTCGATGTGGTACCAACCGTTGTATTCTGGCAAAAAACAGATGCGCCTGCCATCGGTTGTTTTGTTTTTTCATCTACAACCTGGCCGGTGATCGTAAAATATTTGTCTTGCGCAAATGTTATGGTGCAAAATAAAACGGCTATACAGGTATTGAAAAATAGCTTCATAACTGGCGATTGAAATATTTACTATAAACGTATAAACAAAGCCTGAAGTATGCAAGCAAGTATTTTGCCAATGTGCTGAATGGTCAATTTTGGAACAATTTTACATTGCTATTCACCATTGACCGTTCACAATTCACCCTTCGCATTCGCCGCATAAGCCTTGCAAGCGGTTTCTATTGTTTCTTTCAACGGAGTAAATTTAAAATAAGGTAAATACTGCAGGAGTTTACCATTCTCAAAATATGTTTTTGCCTGTGCAATCTTTGCGCTTTCTTTTGTTAATACTGTCGGCTTACCGGTTAACAGCGATTTTATTTTTTCAACCCGCCATGCAATGGCTGCAAGGAACGGAGTAGCTTCCCTTGTTGCATGTTTTTTTCCAAAGGCATCAGCCATCGTAATAAACAGGTCTTTGAACGACCAGTTATCTCCATTAATAATAAAACGTTCGTTGCAGATATCACTTTGTAATAATAATACTGTAGCTTTTGCTACATCTTCCACATCAACAAAACCATTAATGCCGTTTGTGTACCAGGGAAATTCTTCATATACACTTTTAAAAATGGCACAGCTTGATGTATTCCAGTCGCCGTAACCAATGATCGTGCTTGGGTTTACGATCACCGCATTCAGGCCTTCGCCGATTGCACGCCACACTTCCATTTCCGCATGATACTTACTTGTTGCATAATTGGTGTTGAGCTTCACAATATCCCATGGTTTTTTTTCATCCACATGTTCGCCATCTTCTGTTCTGCCAAGCGCTGCAACAGAACTGACATGTACAAAGCGTTTGACATTATTTGTTAATGCAGCATCCAGCACATTTATTGTTCCTTCAATATTTGTTTTGAAAACCTCTTCTTTTCCGTCTGAAGTAAATGAAACTTTTGCTGCAGCATGTATAACAGCATCAACATTGTTCATTGCATCATTCAATGCAACAGGATCGAGGATATCTCCATCAACCCATTCCACATTTTTAAAAATATCCGGTGAAATGAAAAAAGGCAGTTTGTTCTTCCGCCGGATAGCACGGACAGCATAGTTTTTTTCAACCAGTTCTTTAATAATATATGCGCCGAGAAAACCTGTGCCGCCAGTAATGAAGACCATTGTGGATGTACGATTTTAGATTTACGATTTCTGTTACTGCAAATCTTCGCTGTCATTTTTAATAGGGATAAATGTAAGAACAAAAAAATTACGATGTACGAAATACGATTTCTAAGTTAACAGCTTGTTGCTGTTTTGAATAAATCGTAAATCCGAAATCGTCAATCGTAAATATAATAACCACGTCCGCTCTTCTTTCCCAATTCATTGTTCTTAACACACTCCTCCTGGATAAAAGATGGTTTCAAACGTGCGGGTTTATTCATGGCTTCGTAAACAGAGCAACTGACGGCGTAATTGACATCATTGCCAATTAAATCCATCAATCTAAATGGCCCCATTTTAAAACCTGTTGCTTCCATTAATGTATCGATGGTTTCAAAATCGCTGGAGCCTTGTTCAATCAACCGCAACGCTTCGAGATAATAAGGACGTGCGACATGGTTCACTATAAAACCGGGAGCATCTTTACAAAGCACAGGTGTTTTGCCAAATTGTTTTGCTAATTCAATAATAATTCGTTTGGTATTCTCATTCGCGTAATTCGTGTTTACCACTTCAACGAGTTTCATAATTGGTGCAGGATTGAAGAAATGCATACCAATTACCCGTTCCGGATGCAAAACCGTTTTTGCAATTTCAGTAACGGATAATGAAGAAGTATTTGTAGCGAAAATAGTTTGTGAAGAATTGATTGCTGCTAACTGGTTAAACAAATTTTCTTTTGCTTCAATTTTTTCTATGATTGCTTCAATGATGATATCCGCTTTGCAATCATTAATATCATCAGTGAAATGAAACCGCTTTAAAATACTTTCTTTTTTGGTACCGGTAATTTTATTTTTATCAACAAGCGATTGTAAATCTTTCTCAATTTTTGATTTTGCTTTTACAAGAAATTCTTTGTTCACATCATACAATACAGTACTGAAGCCGCTTTGCGCCGATACCTGTGCAATGCCGCTTCCCATAGTTCCCGCTCCGCAAATGCAAATGATTTGAGACATAGAATTGATGAAAGGTAGTTCAATTTATATTCTACTGATGAAAGGATTGCGACGCAACGATGATGCTATGAAAACTGATGCTGGTATTTAAAACAGCTATGGGCTTTTAGCTGCGAGCTTCGAGCAAATGCTCATAGCTAAAAGCCCGCAGCTCACGGCTTTTTTCTAAACGGCTGAAGTAAACTGTTTCAAAAACCGCACATCATTTTGTGAATACAAACGCAAATCGTTGATGCGGTATTTAAGCTGGCAAATCCGCTCAATGCCCATTCCGAATGCAAAGCCGGTGTATTTGTTACTGTCGATACCAAAATTTTCCAGCATTTTCGGATGCACCATGCCGCTTCCGAGAATTTCAACCCAACCCGTATGTTTGCACACGTTGCAACCAACGCCACCGCAAATACGGCAATTGATATCCATTTCAGCGCTCGGCTCCGTGAACGGAAAATAAGAAGGGCGGAAACGGATCTTTACATCTTTGCCAAACATTTCCTGCACAAAAAAATAAAGCGTTTGCTTTAGATCGGCGAACGAAACATTTTCATCCACATACAAACCTTCTGTCTGATGAAAAAAACAATGCGCTCTTGCGCTAATAGTTTCATTGCGATAAACTCTGCCCGGACAAATAATCCGTATCGGTGGTTTCTGTTTTTCCATTACACGCGCCTGCACACTGCTGGTGTGTGTGCGCAGGAGCCAATCCGGATTTTGATTGATATAAAACGTGTCCTGCATGTCACGTGCAGGATGATTTTCGGGAAGATTAAGCGCCGTGAAATTATGCCAGTCGTCTTCAATTTCCGGACCTTCTGCCACTGAAAAACCAAGCCTTCCGAAAATGTGAACGATCTCATTTCTTACCAAACTTATCGGATGGCGCGTTCCTAACGGCAACGCATTTCCGGGAAGTGTCAGATCAATTTCGTTTTTTGATGACTGATGGCTGATGGCCGTCGACTGCTTCCATTCTTCATATTTAGCTTCTGCAAATTGTTTGAACTCATTTAATATCTGCCCGAATTCTTTCTTCTTATCATTTGGCACATTGCGCATTTCGCCAAAAAGATTTTTTACAATTCCTTTTGTGCCTAAAAACTTAATACGGTATGCTTCCAGCGAATCCGCACCATTCGGAACGATCGCCGCAATTTCCTGCTTGTACGCCTCAATTTGTTGTAACAGTTGCTCCATGCTGCAAAGATAATGTGTAGAGTCGGAAAGTCAGCGAAGGCAGGAAGCCCGAAAGAAAACAGAAGATGCAGTTATTAGCAAATTCAAAATAATCCAATTACATTGTGCTACCCAAAAACAAATACTATGAACATGAGAATTTTTTTAACGATTGCTTTTATTTCTTTCATTTTAATAAGTTGTGGCGGCGGTTCAGGAGATGCCATAACGCTGAAATTTAACCTGGGCAAAGGTTCTAAAATGGACTACTCCGGAACAGTTGATATGCATATTTCTGAAAATGTGATGGGCAATAATATAAATGTGCAAAATAAAATGCGCATGGGTTATCTTTTTGAAGTTACCAATGATAGTGCCGGATGGAAAACGCTCAATTCAACAATTAGCAGGATCAGTATGGATATGAATGCAAACGGCCAGTCGTTGAAATTTGATACGGACAGTGCAACTTCGGATACAACAGGGCCAACCGGAATGATGTTGAAAATTTTCGGTGCGATGAAAGGCGGGCAATTTGCATTTACGATGGATGATAAAGGGCATGTGGGAGAAGTAACCGGTATGCGGGAAATGATGGAACATGCACTGGCAAATATCAACGTTCCGAACTCGGATATGATCATGCGCAACATGGGCAAATCGTTTGATGCGAGCAACTTCAAACAAAACCTCGAACAATCTTTTGCCATGTATCCCGATAAACCTGTAAAACCCGGCGATACATGGACGAGAACGTCTTCTATCAACTCAAACGGGATGCCTGTAAAAATGGAAAATACATACACGCTGAATTCTGTTTCAGGAAATGTTGCTGATGTAAAAGTCTCTTCCAAACTAAGTTCGGGTGCAGACAGCAGTTCCACCGGCGTGAAAGAATTAACAGGCACAATGACCGGCGATACACATTATGATGTTTCCACCGGAGTTCCGGTTGACGGGAATATGGAAATGAAAATGACCATGAAAGTAAATGCGCAAGGACAGGAAATACCAGTGAATATGGTAATGAATATTGCATCTACGGGAAAGAAATTATAAAACATATTTTGCGGATTTTATTTTTTATGTAACCGACGTATTGCTACTATTAAGCATCGTTGCCTTCGATTCTTCCAGCGGAATAATTGCATTCTTGTTCGGCAGAAATTCCATTCGGCAATTGTCCGAACCGCGATCTTATCCTTATTTGACTGATTCTTCTGATTGTGTTACAAACCTGACAGGTTTCAAAAACCTGTCAGGTCTTTGTATCTATGTGCCTATGTGGTGAAATAAACCTCTTCAGATTTCCTTCAGAATCACTTTATTTATTTGTATACTGGATTTCTATGCCTGCAAATAAATATGAAACTTTTTTTCCCCTTTTTACTAATAACGTTGATAGGTAACCGAACATCGGCGCAGGATAAATCGCTGGATTATTATGTTGGTGAAGCATTGCACAATAGCCCGCTGTTAAAAGACTATAATAACCAGGCCCGTTCAAACTTAATTGACAGTTTGCGAATACGTGCTTCTTATAAGCCACAGGTTGCGGGTAACAGTATTAATTATTATGCACCGGTTATTAATGGGTGGGGTTACGATAATGCAATTACAAACGGGGCAAATGTGAGCGAATTAGTTGGTGTTACTCAAAAATTAGTAAGTAAACAAAACCTGCAAAATCAATATGAAGCCATCCGTTTGCAAAATGAAGGATTAACTGTTTCAGGAAAAATCAGTGAGCAGGATTTAAAGAAGACAATCACCAATCAATATATCACCGCTTATGGCATTTCGCAGCAATTCAGCTATAATAAAGAGATGCTCGATTTGCTGAAAAAAGAAGAAGTGATTTTAAAACAGCTTACAGAACGAGGCGTGTATCGGCAAACTGATTATCTAACTTTTTTGGTAACCGTTCAGCAACAGGAAGTAGTGCTTAATCAAATTCATCTTCAATATCAAAATGAATTTGCTACGCTTAATTATTTAAGCGGGGTTGTAGATACTTCATTTATTGTTTTACCTCCGCCAGCTCTGGATTCTGTAACCGTTCCTGGCCTGGAAAATACCGTTTTCTATCATCAGTTTGAAGTGGATAGTTTAAAACTGCGCAACAGCGATGCACAGATCGATTACAGTTATAAACCAAAAGTGTCTTTATATGCGGATGCAGGTTATATTTCTTCATTGATGTATTTGCCGTATAAAAATTTCGGAACAAGTTTCGGGGTGAATGTTGCAGTTCCGATTTACGACGGGCACCAGAAAAAGATGCAACACGATAAAATTGCAATTGCAGAATTAACACGACAGAATTATCGTGATTTTTATAAAACGCAATACAATCAACAGGTAGCACAATTAGTGCAACAATTACAATCAACACAACAACTCATTGATCAAACAACCAACCAGTTAAAATTTACGCAGGGATTAATTGATGCTAATAAAAAGTTACTGGAAACCGGCGATGCAAAAATTGCTGACTATATTATTGCCATTGGCAATTATCTAACCGCAAGAAATACGATCACGCAGAATACGATAAGCAAATTGCAAATCATCAACCAACTGAATTACTGGAACAGAAAATGAAACGACAATCTTTTATAAAAAAAATAGTACTGCGGTTTCGGTTGATGAGGATGCCAACCGCAGTGACTTGTGTAATCATTATTGCACTTGCTTTTTCAGCATGTCAATCTAAACCTTTGGAAAAAGAAGCTGAAATGAAAAGCACAGACTCAACTGTTGAAGGAACCCCGGTTACAGTTGCACACATTCAATCAGGAGCAATGGACGAAACGGTTGAAGTAAATGCAGTTTCATCTTTCTTGCTAAAAACATACGTAAAAGCTAATGCCAATGGATACTTGCAATTAGTAAATGCCCAATTGGGAAAATACGTGAGCAAGGGTCAGGATTTATTTATCATCAAAACAAAAGAAGCACAAAGCCTTGGCAACACGGTAACATCGCTTGATACGTCATTGCATTTTGACGGTGTGATCCACATTAAAGCGCCGGGAAGCGGGTATATTACCCAGCTTACATACCAGGCCGGAGATTATGTGCAGGATAATGAACAGCTCGCTGTGATTACAGATACAAAAAGTTTTGTGTTCCTGCTTGATCTTCCTTACGAACTGAAGCCTTATTTGCCGAATAATAAAAACGTTCAGTTAAAACTTCCCGACGGAAGTATTTTAGATGGATATGTTGACGCAGCGTTACCAGTTGTTGATGCTGTTTCGCAAACTCAGAATTATGTTATCAAAGTAAAAACGGATAAACAGATTCCGGAAAACCTGATCGCAAAAGTGAGCCTGGTAAAAAAAGCAAAGCAAAATACGGTTTCCATTCCCAAACCGGCTGTACTTACCGATGAAACACAAAGTCAGTTTTGGGTGATGAAGCTGATTGACAGTACAACTGCTGTGAGAGTGCCGATACAAAAAGGAATGGAAACAAATACTTCGGTGGAAATCCTTTCACCAAAATTTTCACCCGGCGACCAGATACTGGTTACCGGCAACTATGGTTTATCCGACACTGCGAAAGTGGCTGTACAAAATAACGTTAATGAATAACCGTAATTTTTTTACTTCCTATAAAAACCCGGTAACAGTTGTTATCGTAATCATCATTCTTGGGGGAATGTTTGCATATAGCAAAATGCAAACATCCCTTTTCCCTGAAATTACTTTCCCGAAGATCAAGATCATTGCGGATGCCGGACAGATGCCTGTAAAGAAAATGATGATCACGGTTACACGGGAACTGGAAAATGCGATAAAGAAAGTGCCTGACCTGCAAATGATCCGCAGTACTACAAGCCGAGGAAGCTGTGAGATATCTGCCTTCATGGATTGGAACTCCAATATTGATATAAGCCTGCAGCGTATCGAATCAAAGATCAATGAAGTAAGAAATAATCTTCCGCCGGATATACAAATTACGGTGGAAAGAATGAATCCGTCGATTCTTCCCATTATCGGTTATTCTCTTGAAAGCAAAACAAGAACACCGATTGAAATGAAAATGCTTGCGCAATACACTATCAAACCATTTCTGTCGCAAGTGGAAGGTGTTTCAGAAGTGAGGGTGATTGGTGGTAAAACAAAAGAATACTGGCTTGTTTTGGATACAAAAAAAATGAGCACACTGAGTATTACGCCTGATAATATCAGTAATGCGCTTGCACAAACGAATTTTATCAAATCCAACGGCTACATCAGCGATTACAATTTATTATACCTCACGCTTACAGATGCTTCCGTAAATTCAAAAGAGCAACTTGAAAATATTGTGATCAGTAATAACGGGAAAAGAATTGTGTTGTTGAAAGACATTGCTGATGTGCAGATACAGGAAGCAAAAGAATATGTACGCATAAATGCAAACGGGCATGAAGGGATTTTGCTGGCTATTATTAAACAGCCGAATGCAAATTTGATTGACATTTCGGATAAGATGCAAGCAAAGCTGAAAGAGCTGAAAAAAATTCTTCCTAAAGACGTAACGGTAGAACCTTATTATGTGCAGGCGGATTTTGTAAAAGATTCTATTAAAAGTGTAACTGATAGCTTGTGGATCGGGTTGGCACTTGCAATTGTTGTTGCAATCATTTTTTTGCGTTCATTCAAAGCAAGTGCAGTTATTCTTATCACAATTCCTGTGACATTATTGCTTACGATTATTTGTTTGTACGCATTCGGACAAACATTTAATATCATGACGCTTGGCGCAATGGCTGCAGCAATTGGGCTGATAATCGATGATGCCATTGTTGTGGTTGAGCAAATTCACCGGACGCATGAGGAACATCCGCACGAGCCATCCACAACATTGGTGCAAAAGGCGATTCATTATTTATTGCCCGCAATGGCCGGCTCCTCATTAAGTACGATTGTGATCTTTATTCCATTTGCATTAATGAGTGGTGTTGCAGGAGCTTATTTTAACGTGATGACAAATACAATGATCGTCACATTGATTTGTTCATTTTTTGTAACATGGATTGGCTTGCCGGTAATTTATTTGCTATTCAGCCGTCGGTCATCAACCAACGAACATCGAACATCGGAAGCAAAACCTCATTCAATAAAGAACCAGAGATGGGTAAGCTTTTTTATAAAGAACCCTGTCATTAGCTTAATTATTCTCCTTGCATTTGGTTTGACGATTTACTTCATTCTTCCAAAATTAGAAACAGGGTTTCTTCCGGAAATGGATGAAGGAAGTATTGTGCTCGATTATAATTCTTTGCCCGGAACTTCGCTCGAAGAAACAGACAGGCAACTTCGGCAAGTGGAAAAAATATTGCTATCAGTTCCTGAAGTGCAAGCCTATTCAAGAAGGACAGGAACAGAAATGGGCTTTTTTATTACCGAACCCAATCGTGGTGATTACCTGATCCAGCTAAAAAAATCACGGTCACGCACAACCGAAGAAGTGAGTGATGATATCCGAAAAAAAATAAATGCCACACAACCTTCTTTGCGAATCGATTTCGGGCAAGTAATTGGTGATATGCTTGGCGATTTAATGACTTCAGTACAACCTGTTGAAGTAAAAATTTTTGGCAGTGATCAGCAAACGTTACAGCGACTATCAAAACAGGCTGCAGGTATTATTTCGAAGGTGGAAGGTACTGCGGATGTATTCGATGGAATTGTAATTGCCGGTCCTTCGGTTGATATAGAGCCCAATTATTCGAAGCTGGCGCAATTCGGCATCACGCCTGCTAATCTTCAATTTCAATTACAGAATGCATTGGAAGGAAATATCGCCGGAGCTGTCTACGATCAGCAGCAACTTTCCAACATCCGTTTGGTATATCCGGGCAACAGGACATTAAGTGTGGCAGATATTAATAGCCTTCCTGTTTTTCTGCCTAACGGTAAAGTACAACCGATAAATCAATTAGTAGATGTACATGTAAATCCCGGTGATGCAGAAATCCAACGCGAAGATTTGCAATCAATGGGTGTTATAACAGCAAGGCTTGAAAACCGTGATTTGGGAAGCGTGATAAACGATATTCAAAAAGAAATAGCTTCTAAATTAATATTGCCTCAAGGGTATGCTATAGTGTATGGCGGTGCTTATGCCGATCAACAGAAATCTTTTAAAGAATTGTTGATGATATTGATTACATCAAGCCTTCTTGTTTTTGGAGTAATATTATTTCTGTTCAGGGATTTTCGTGTTGCATTCATCATTTTAATAATAGCATTGCTTGGTATAGCAGGAAGTTACCTCGCATTATATCTCACAAAAACCCCACTCAACGTTGGCTCTTATACGGGATTAATAATGATCGTTGGCATTATTGGCGAGAACGCCATCTTCACTTTTTTACAATTCCGTGAATCACTAAAAATATCCAATGATGTTGATGATGCAATTATTTATTCCATCTCCACACGCCTTCGCCCAAAACTGATGACAGCACTCGGGGCAATCATCGCATTATCACCAATTGCTCTCGGAATCGGCACCGGTGCTCAATTACATCAACCATTGGCAATTGCAGTGATCGGCGGTTTCGTTGGTGCGTTACCGCTATTATTGATTGTGTTGCCGAGTATGATACGATTATTGTTCAGGAATAAAAAACCGGAATCAAACTGATTCCGGTTTGGATGATTTAATAAATAAGAAATTCACTTCATAAACCTCCCATCTTCATACAATTCAATTTCTTTTTTCTTTTTATTCAATTTTATGTCTGCTTCATAAATTATTTTCCCGCCCGCTTTTTCAATCCTGTCAGCACCGGAAATAATTGCGTTTGGGTATTTTGTTTTTATAGATTTTATAACGGCCTCTGGTAGATCTTTAACTGCAATTTCTGTTTCCGTTTCTTTTAAATTGCCATTTAAGTCATAATTCGCAGACATATTTATTCCATTCAATTTAAAATTCGCCTCATACTCTTTAGCATTTTCTTTTCCCCAGTGCACATTTGTTGAGTTAGGGAATTGCGTGGAAAATGCTGTCGTTACTGCATTTGGCGCTTTAGTTTGTGCCTGAGTTGCAATAGCAGGAACGAGAAAGAAAAAGAAGAATGAATTTTTCATTTTGTAAAAATTTAAATTAAATGAGTCGTACACTTATTCAATTTCCCAACTGCTCACCACCTGAGAGGAGGTGGTGTGATATCTTTATTTTTTTACAACTAATACCTGGAACGTTCCCGGAACAACTTTAGGCCTTTCTCCTGCAGCGCCAGGCTGTGTATCCGCAGCAGGCAAATACACTTCATGTTTCGTTGCGTCTACCACAATAGTTCTTGCACTTTTTTTCGTTGGCACGTTATCGATCACTTTAAATTTATCCGCATTCACTTCTTCAATAATGCTCAGTTTCCCTTCACCGCACGATGCAAAAACGTATTTCAACCCGCTGTCAAAACCAACACCATCGCAGCCATCACCGATTGGGAGCTTATCAACAATTTTCCCGCTCGTCGCATCAATCACCATTAATAATTTATCACAGCCTGCGAACAATCTTTTTGTTTTTACATCAATTGCCAATCCGGTCGGGCCATCACCCGGTGCAATGCTCCAGCTCGCAATCACTTTACTGTTGTTAATATCAACAACATCAATCTGATTTTTATCTTCAATATTCACGAAAATTTTTCCTTGACCATCCGAAACTGCAGTTTCAGGTTTACCGCTTACAGCAATTGTTGCGACCACTTTATCGGTTGAGGGATCGATCACAGAAAGGTCTTTGCTCCTTCCATTACATGTAATAATTTTTTTAGAGAACCCATCAAACATAATCGCATCAGGGTTTTGTCCCGTTGCAACCTGCGTAATAATTGCGTTGGTTTTCAAATCAAAAACTGTCACAGTATTCAGCCTTCCGTTACTTGTATACCCTTTGCCCATTGCAAATGCAATTCCATGCACACCCGTGGTGCCTGCGATCACGCCAACGGAATCACCATTTTCCTGGTTCAAAATATTTACCTGTGTGCCGTGGCTGACATAAAGCAAGTTGTTATTCGGTCCCACGGCTATATAATCCCAACCACCGCTGCTTGCAATATGAAAAGTTTTCGCCACATGGAAGCCACTTGCATCTTGTGCCCTGATGTTTGAAATGCTTATCAAAAGAAAACCAAAAAGCAAACTTGCTGTAAAAGATTTCATTGTATTTTAATTTTGAAGGTATATAAAGAACTTACATCAAAGCTGAAAAATGATTCTGAAGAAATACTGAAGTTTGCAACAGGTTTCTGATAATTGCTGTTTTTATTTTGTACTGAGCGGCATGGCTACTATTAAGCAACTGTTGCGTCGCACACTTGTACTGATGAATTTCTATTCAACAATGTGTAGCTTGCAAACAAATTGCATCAGCAGTGAAACGGAAAAAGTGAAGATTTTCACGTCTGACTTTTCACTTCTCACGAACAATCAAATTAAATGAAAATCTTAATCATCGAAGACGAACAACAATTAAGCGAAAGCATTGTTACCTGCCTTAAACAGGAAGGTTTTATCTGCGAAGCCGCCGGTGATTATAAATCTGCCTTGCAAAAGATTGAAACCTTCGATTACGATTGCATTCTTCTCGATATAAATCTTCCGGGTGGAAGCGGGCTGGATATCTTAAGCCAACTCAAAAAAAATAAAAAAATGGATGGTGTGCTGATCATTTCTGCACGCAATTCCCTCGGGGATAAAATAACCGGACTACAACTCGGCGCAGATGATTATCTCCCCAAACCATTTCATTTATCAGAATTGGTGGCACGCATCACAGCGATCATTCGCCGGAAAAATTCAGGCGGCAATAATCTTGTTCAGCTTCATGAACTGACCATCGACACACTTGCAAAAACGGTATCTGTAAAGAACAATTTGGTTGAGCTGACGCGAAAAGAATATCAGCTGCTTTTATATTTTGCCTATAATAAAAACCGGGTGATCTCAAAAAACGCCATAGCGGAACATTTGTGGGGAGATGAAAGTGAAGGCGCAGGCAATTTCGATTTTATATATACACATGTAAAAAACCTGCGGAAAAAATTAATAGCAGCAGGCTGCGGGGATTATATACAATCTGTGTACGGAATGGGATATAAGTTAGGTGTTTGATAATGCCTGAACCTCGATTTCTGTGATTATCGGGATTTATATGAGTTGAACAAATAGGTAATGAGGCTTATTACTAAATACAATCGTATTAATATCATCGCAACAGTAATTGTATTGATGCTGGCGAGCATTTGCTATTATTTTATTGTGCGTTATGTGTTGATCCGGCAATTGGATAACACACTTAAAGTGGAAGAAGCAGAGATCATCAATTACGTAAAGACGAATAATAAATTACCCGAAGCAACCAATTACCGCGATCAACGGACCAGCTTTGAAGAGGCCTCTCAGGCTGTAATCAGAAAATTTGAAAATATCAGCGCATGTGGCTATCATGAAGGCCGCGACGCTTGCCGTAAACTTTCTTTTCCTATCCGTATAAATGGAAAAAATTACAAGGCTTCCGTAACAAAATCGGAAGAGGAAATGGAAGACCTGGTACAAATGATCGTGTTCATCACTATTGGCATCATCATTTTGCTATTGCTGATCTTATTCATCACTAACCGTGTTTTGTTACGAAGATTATGGGAACCGTTTTACAGCACTTTGCAATCCATCAAACAATTTAATTTTTCTAACAAACAAACGCTTTCTTCGCAGCAAACCGATATCGAAGAATTTAAAGACCTGAATGCAACTGTAAATACTATGCAATCCCGCATCATAAAAGATTATGAAACACTAAAAAATTTTGCGGATAATGCGTCTCACGAAATGCAAACACCGCTGGCTATTCTAAATTCAAAACTGGACTTATTGATCCAGGAGCCAAATCTTAACGAATCACAGACAAAGCAATTGCAGTCAATGTATGATGCTATGAGCCGGCTCACCAATCTCAATAGATCCTTATTACTGCTTACAAAGATTGAGAACAATCAATTCAAAACTACAACGCCACTTCAGCTTGATGTGCTGACAAAAGATAAACTCAACCAGTTGGAAGATATGATGCTTGCAAAACACCTGGAACTTACGTCCAGCCTGCAACCTGTAACGCTTCAGATAGATCATTACCTCGCAGATATTTTACTGAACAACCTTATCGGCAATGCCATCAGGCACAATAATGAAAACGGAATGATTGATGTTACGTTAACCAACGAACATTTTCTTATTAAAAATACCGGCCCTGCTTTCGATTTCGACGGTTCTCTTATTTTCGAACGTTTCAAAAAAAATAACAGCTCCGACGGAACAGGCCTCGGACTTGCTATCGCAAAACAGATCTGTGATAATTATGGATTTGAAATTTCTTATTCTTATAAAGACGATCTCCATTCGTTTGAGATTTTATTTCACAGAAAGAGACAAAGTCGCAACGAGGTATAATCATGATATTTCGTTGCGCCACTGTGAAAAGCAGTGTTTTCAAGATATGTGAATAACCCGCTTTGCCAACGGATTTCTTTTTACTCTAAGTTTGCTGTAAATAACTGTGCATGTCTGATAAACTGAATATTGAGGATTTTTTGGAACCCGTTGATAAACGTATTTTCTCGCACGATGAGTATTATAAAGACGGGCAGATAGAAAAGAAAATTGAAATATATGATGAATCTTTTCCCGACCTGTTCGATGCAGATATCGTTCTTGTAGGTTGCAATGAAGAACGCGGCAACGGCATTAAGCTAAGTAGTTATACAACAAATACGATCAGAAGTGAATTCTATAAACTTTTTTACTGGCATACGGATGTTAAACTTGCAGACATCGGCGATATCAAACCCGGCGCAGCATTAGCCGACACCTATGCTGCACTGAAAACAGTGATTAAAGAAGTTACCGGTATCGGAAAAACGATTGTTATTATAGGCGGTTCTCACGATCTTACATTGGCGCAATACTATGCCAACGCCGATAATAAAAAAATTATTGAAGCAACTTGTGTGGATGCACTGATCGATCTGGACATCGAATCTTCGCAACGCAGCAATAATTTTTTGATGGAAATGTTAACCGGCGAACCGAATTATATCCGTCATTATAACCACATCGGTTTTCAGAGTTATTATGTGCATCCCCGCATGCTGGAAACGATGGACAAGCTCCGCTTCGATTGTTTCCGTGTTGGAAGCGTTAAAGAAAATATTGAAGAAATGGAACCGGTGATCCGCAATTCCAATTTATTCAGTTTCGATGTTTCTGCTATAGCGAATGCCTTTTTCCCGGCAAACGCCATTTCACCAAACGGTTTCAATGGCGAAGAAGCGTGTATGCTTATGCGTTATACCGGGCTCAGCCATAACATAAACACGATTGGTATTTACGGGTACAATGCATCAAACGACCGCGATAACCTCAGCGCAAAACAAATTGCACACATGCTTTGGTACCTGCTTGATGGCCGTAGCAAAGGCAGGCGTGAAGCGGATCTCGAAGAACGAGAATCATTCCTCGAATACCATACTGCATTCGCTGAAGTAGAAACCACATTTCTTCAAAGCAAAAAAACAAAACGCTGGTGGATGCAGTTGCCTGATAAAAAATATATCGCCTGCTCCTACAAAGATTATTTGCTCGCAAGCAGCAACGAAATTCCTGAGCGTTGGTTACGTGCGCAGGAAAGAGTCTGAAGACTGTACGATGTTGGATGTATGATGTACGATTTCGGAGAAATGGCTGTAGGCTTTGAGCTTTTTGAAGTGATTAGTTTTTAGCTTTTTTACTTTTAGTTTTTCTTTTTTTTGGTAGTACAAATGCCGGTTATCAAAAATGTTTCATGCATGATCAGGCATAAATGCGTTCAATCGCATCTTTAAATTTTTCCATGATCACTTTTCGTTTCAGGCTTAGCTTAGGGGTCATCTCACCTGTTTCAACACTCCATTCATTCGGAAGCAATTCAAATTTTTTTATCTGCTCAACGTGGTTGAAATTCTGATTATAATTTTCGACGATTTGTTTATAAAATTCCTGTACCTGCGGATTGCGCACCATCTCTGCATTGTTGGTATAGGTTATGTTGTTTTGTTTACACCAATCGGTCAATGCAGTAAATGACGGAACGATCAATGCACCGACAAATTTTCTTTCAGGGCCTACGATAATAATCTGTTCAATAAAACGGGATTCCTTGAGTTTGTTTTCTATTGCAGCAGGAGCTACATATTTTCCACCACTTGTTTTGAAAAGTTCTTTTTTCCTGTCAGTAATGCGTAGAAAAATCCCGTCTTCAAATGTGCCGATATCGCCGGTGTGTAACCATCCGTTTATTATTGTTTCTGCAGTAAGGTCCGGGCGTTTATAATAACCTTCCATTACCGTAGGGCCTTTCACACAAATTTCGCCATCTTCTTCAAGTTTGCATTCAATACCGTTAATAACAGGTCCAACAGTTCCATATTTTTGTCTTCCCGGAAGACGCCCGTTAATGGAGATAACCGGAGAGTTTTCTGTTGGCCCATATCCTTCATACAATGGAATTTTTGCTGCATTGAAAATACGCATCAATCGCTCCTGGCAAGCTGCACCGCCAACAACAATATAACTTATGTTTCCACCGAGTGCCTCCCGCCATTTGCTGAATACTAATTTGTTTGCAACAGAAAGTTGCATGTTGTAAAAAAATCCGCGGTTGATGCGGTTATCATATTTCTTTCCAAGTTCAACAGCCCAGAAAAATAATTTTCTTTTTATGCCTTTCAATTCAACACCTTTCGACATAATGCGTTCGTACACTTTTTCAAGTAAACGGGGAACAGTTGTAAATACATCCGGTTTTACTTCCTGCAAATTCGCACCGATCGTGTCCATGCTTTCTGCATAGTAAATGCTGTAACCGCTGAATGTATAAATATAACTTACTGTTTTTTCGAAAATATGGTTAAGGGGAAGAAAACTCAGTGCTTTCCTGTTCGGGTTATCATCAAACGGAAAGCTTTCTTTTGAAAATTCAATGCAGCAGATGATATTATTATGACTGAGCATTACTCCTTTCGGAACACCTGTTGTGCCGGATGTATAGATAATTGTTGCGAGACAATCGCCGGTTACTTTTTGCTTAGATGCTTCTACGGATGCAAGCACATCATCATTTAACGGTATTAAAAGTTTTGACCAGTGCGTTGCGTTTTCTATTTCTGCAAACGTGAAAATATCTTTTAGTGAAGGGATTTTATGCTGGATAGTTTTTACACGCTCATACAATTCAAGGCTGCTGACAAAAACATATTTTACGGAAGCATCGTTAAAGATAAATTCAATTTCATTCTGGCTTGTGGTCGGATAGACGGGAACCAAAATGGCGCCGCTTTGCTGAACAGCCATATCTGTGACCAACCATTCGGGTCGGTTATTGGAAATGATGGCAATTTTATCGCGGTTTTCCGTTGTCATATCGTTTCCGGAAACGCCGAGTTGCAGTAAACCTGCCGTTAAACTATCTACAGAATTTTTAATTTCTTTTGTGCTGTATGTTCTCCATTTGCCATTTTCTTTGGCTGCGAGCATATCTTCCTTAGGAAATTTTTCCAACTGGTAAGCGATGCAATCGAACAATCGTTTAGACGCTGTCATGAGATGTAGTTGTGGATGGGCGATGGTGGATGGTCAGTGGTGAATAGTGAATTGATAATGGCGGCCAATAAAATTATAATAATATTTTTTGCAACAGAATTATTAACCACTCACCATTGACGTTTTCACCAGAAAAATTAACCAAAAAATGAATAACCTCAAATAAAAAGCAATACTATTTTGCGGAGCGATAATATTGGCCCGTTGGCAATTTGAAAACACGCCCTTTTTGAAAGTTGATGAATTTATCATATTCATCCTTGTGCGTATTCACCCAATTTTTAAAAACCTCTGTACTTTCGACATCGCCGAATATCCATTGGTTGTATGCATCAAACATTCCTTCCTTTACTAATTGATGCTGATAATCGAAAAGGCGAAAAGGAAATTTCGCAGCATATTTATCAAACCAATCAATAATAAAACGTGTGCGCAATATCGATAAAGATTGCGCATTTACACCCCCGGCTACAGCAGATGACTGGTTGAATAATGTAGTAAGAAACGCATCCGTGAAAATATTTTTTGATTTTTCTTTTTGCATCGCATCAGCATCCGCAAAAATTTTTTTGTATTCGTCTTCAATAAAATCTTTTATCTCTGCGGTACGCCTGCTGTAACTATCCAGGTTGATGAAAATCTCGCCATAGATCACACACCACACTTTCTCTTTTTTTGCATAATAATATTTGCATGCGTTATAATAGTTCATCGCATAACCAGGGTCAACTTCAATTCCTTTTTCCCAAAGCTGAATTGCTTCCGTTCCGTTTTGTGTCCCCATCACTTCTGCATATTCATTATATAACGGCCCGCTTGCGGGAAATTTTTTCAACCCGATCTTATATAATTTCTCACAAGCTTTTGCGTCGTTATCAATTTTTAAGATCATTGCGAGTATCTGGAAAGATTGAACGTCTGCATCCGGGCGGTCAATCAATGGCCTGGCTATATTTTTTGCGTTGGCATAATCTTTATTGAGATAATATGCAAATGCAAGGTCTTTCTGCAATTCAATATCAACAGCATCTTTTTTGATAGCATTGTTCAACGCAATAATGGCGTTGGTATAATCGCCTTCACGCATATATTTTTTTGCAGCATCATGTAATGTTGCAGCATCCTGCTCTTGCGCAAATAATGAAATGCTTGTTGCAAAAAATAATGCGAGCGAAATAAATATCGGTTTCATAAGTATCAAAGATAGAATTTTGACTTTAGCAGGAACCCATTTAAGGTTGTTAAAATTTGGTTACTACACTTAAATAAGATGCGTGAGCAAACCATCCCGGAGTTTTGGCTCGAACCAGGTGCTCTTGGGCGGCATAATGTTCCCGCTGTCGGCAATATCAAATAATTGTTCAATGCTAACGGGATATAAACTGAACGCTACTTTCATTTCACCGCTATCTACTCTTTTTTCGAGTTCAGCCAGCCCGCGGATGCCTCCGACAAAATCAATACGTTTATCTGTGCGCACATCTTTTATCGCTAAAAGTTTATCAAGAATATTATTTTGAAGAATGCTTACATCCAATACGCCAATCGGGTCTGTTGAATATGTTCCTTCTTTTGCAATCAATTCATACCAGTTGCCATTGAGGTACATTCCAAATTCATGTAATTGTTTTGGGTGAAAAGCTTTTTCAACTTTTCCTACGAAAAAATTTTTTTGTAGCCCATTCAGGAATTCCTGTTCAGTCATTCCATTGATATCTTTTACTACACGATTGTAATCGAGTATGCGTAATTGATCGGATGGAAATAATGTAGTAAGAAAATAATTACTTTCGACCGTAGCGTTTTCTCCTAATGCTTTTCTCACTTTCGCGGCAGATGCGGCGCGGTGGTGGCCATCTGCGATATAGGTGAACGGAATTGTTCCTGCAAAATAATCCGTTATGCGTTGAATGGTTGCGTCATCATTCACTACCCAAACAATATGTTTGATTCCGTCGTCTGCAGTAAAATCATATTCGGGATGATGGCTTGCTTTCCAGTCTTCAATTTCTTTATTTAACCGCTCGTTGGTGCGATATGCGAGGAACACGTTACCGGTTTGCGCACGGATTGTTTTCATGTGGTTGATGCGGTCAAGCTCTTTATCGGGCCTTGTCAGTTCATGTTTTTTTATGATGCCGTTCTCATAATCGTTCACAGCGCTAACACATACAAGCCCTGTCTGGCTTCTACCATCCATAATGAGCTGGTAAATATAATAGCAAGGTTTTTCATCGGTAAACAAAACACCATGTTGATGGAATATTTCAAGATTGTCTTTTGCTTTATAGTAAACACGGTCACTATGTGTATCAATATCTGCAGGAAGGTCGATCTCTGATTTAGTGATATGTAAAAACGAATATGGATTACCGTTAGCTTCAGTTCTCGCCTCTTCTGAATTCAAAACATCGTAAGGTTTTGAAGCTACTTTCGCCGCCAGTTCTTTTTTCGGGCGAAGTGCTTTGAAAGGTTTTATAATCGCCATTAACTTCTGATTTTTATGATTTATCCGTGAGAATTAGCAAACTCTTTCATGAGTTCGGTAAGAACTTGAACGCTTTCCAGAGGAAGTGCATTATACAAACTTGCACGAAACCCGCCTACACTGCGGTGTCCTTTAATGGCAACGATCCCGTTTTCTTTACATTCGGCTAAGAATTGTTTTTCGAGTTCCGGGTTCTCCATCACAAATACTACGTTCATTTTGCTTCTGTCTTCTTTTGCTACTGTTGCTTTGAAAACAGGCAAGCTATCAATGGTGTCGTACAACAATTTCGCTTTTATATCATTGATCTTTTCAATTTCGGCTACGCCTCCCCGTTGTTTCAGCCAGCGTAAAGTTAACATGCACACGTATACTGCAAATACAGGTGGAGTGTTTACCATAGAACCATTTTCGATATGGACACGATAATCCATCATTGTTGGCAACTTGCGGTTCACTTTGCCAAGAATATCTTTTTTTACAATAACTATATTAACTCCCGCTGCACCAATATTTTTTTGTGCGCCTGCATATATTAATGAAAAGCGGTTAAAATCCATTTCATGGCTTAGTATATCACTGCTCATATCAGCGATCAGCGGAACATTTGTTTCCGGGATGGAATGCATTTGTGTCCCTTCGATTGTGTTGTTTGTAGTGTAATGAAAATATTTTGAGTCTGAAGGGATGATATAATTTTTCGGGATATAACTATAGTTTTTATCTTTTGAAGATGCAACCATATTTACATTGCCAAATAACTTTGCTTCCTTGATAGCTTTGGTTCCCCAGGTACCGCAATCCAGATAAGCCGCAGTTTCATTTTCGTTCAGCAGATTCATAGGCACCTGGAAAAATTGTGTAGATGCACCTCCATGCAAAAAAAGCACTTCGAGATCGTTATCGAGATGCATTAATTCTTTAAGAGTTGATACGGCTTCGTCAAGCACTTCCTGGAATAATGTTGTGCGATGTCCTATTTCCAGGATAGATAATCCTGTGTTATTGAAATTCAGGATCGCTTCACTGGCTTGTTGAAAAACTTCTTTCGGCAAAATACTCGGACCGGAATTAAAATTGTGTACCACTTTGGTATCGTTTATTGTTAGCATAGGGTACAAAAATACTAAAGAAAGTATGAACTGGTAAGTATAGTTATGAACTATGAAGTGTGTATTAATTATCAACTGCTTTTAACTCATAGTTCATAACTCATACTTCATAACTCATACTTCATACTTACTCTTCTCTTCCTTTAATCACCGAGTTCTTCCATTGCTTATCGAGTTCTTCAAATTCTTTCAGGTCTTTCTCTGAAAAATTTTTGTTGGAAAGATTTTTAAGATCGGGTTGCCCTGCATTTATCCACGCTGTGTACCAGAAACAGGCAACTGCATAAATGGATTGGCGCATCCTTCGCTCAACCATATTGTTCAGCTTTTTATTATAAGCAATAGTATAGCGGGAAGAATATTGCTTCATCAGTTTGCCGTTCTTTTCTTCAAATGCAAACTGCTGGTCTTTCGAAAATTTTTTGCTCAGCTCTTTTTCAAACGATAAAACGGAATCTGCTTCTGCAGCGCTTTCCAGAATTCTTTTCCAGATAAAATCTTCCGGGTTTGAAATATAGCTGGCTTTGCCAATGAAAAAATCCCATTCTTTATCCGCCAGTAATTCCGGTATCCGTGATTCCCAGAATCCGTGAATACCATCCTGCCCGGTAAGTTGCCCGTTGTGATTTGTTGATGTGTGTAGCGGCACATGTGCATCGGCAATATAATGCCCGATGTCTGCAGAATAACGCAAAATTTTCGACAGGTCTTTTTCTTTGAATGCTTCCGTCAATCTTTTTTCCATGATTTGTATCCACCACGGAACAATTCCGTACTTCTTTAAACTATCTTCTGAAAATTTCTCAGCAGCATCTTTCCATTTTCTTGGAAGAGTAGTGAATGGATATTTGCCGTAATGATCGATATCTATATAATGGTGGGCGCCTTCGGCAGATGAAACATATCTTCTTTTATCAGGGTCAACTGCGTGCTGGCTGAGAAAGTTGATGTTGGGTTTGTATAACACCAGCATTTCCGGCGGAAGTAAAAAAACAGCGTAGTAATTTATTTTCTGATGTGCAAAAAATCCCCAGCAAAATGCCTGATGGTAAAATGCAAGAAGCATAAGGAGTACGAGAAGGATTCTTTTCATAATAAGGTTTGGGATTTAAAATTAGTTGACAGATGACAGTTGTCAGTTTCAATATCTAAGTTTCAAAATAAAAAGCAATTTGTAAATTATCAGTCTGTCAACTGCCATCTAACATCTGTCATCTTTCAATCATTCTTCTCTTCTTCAATCTCCGTCACACCACCCGAAATCGCAAACTTCATCGCATCAGCAGAGCTGATATCCGTGAGTATTCGCACCCGTTCTTTCTTCACAAAATATAAATGCCCGGCAAATGCATAGGATTGCGGAACGTATACGGCAACATATTCATCCAATCCGAATTGTTGTAATTCTTCCTGTGTTATAAATCCAATCCTCCAAACATCTGTCGATTCAATGCTCACTAAAACTGCCCTTTCAAATTTTCTTTTATTTCCGGCAAATGCTTCAAAAAAATCTTTTAATGTGGAATAAATGATTTTGATACCAGGTGTTTTCTCCAAAATGTTATCGAACAATTCCACCAGTTTGCTCACCACGAAAGAAGAAGAGATATAACCTACAAGCAGCACAATCAATATCACTACAATAAAGCCAAGTCCTGGTATGCGTTTTGGCGCTCCGGATTCATCAGTACCCATCAGGTTGGGGAAGATGCGATGAATAAAATTGGGAAGTATCCCATCTATCCAGTCAAACAAGGAGCTAACAGCCCAGATAGTAATTATGATCGGTGCGAGAATAATAAGCCCCTGTAAAAAAACTTGCAGCAGCTTGCGTGGGGTTACCGGGAATTTCATGAAAAAAGATTTGTCTTATCAAAATTAAACATTCGTACCCAGATGACCGTTGGTCGATGAACGTTGACCGCCATTAATTTATGGTTACTATTTAGAAATCGAACATCCACCAACGATCCTCAAACATCGGGTTAACCCATCACCATTTATCCATTCCATCAGCCATAAGTAAAAAATTATACTATTTTTTGCGTGGAAACTTTGGTAACAAAAAAAGTTTCCATAGTTTTGTGTCCGATTTTTAGAGAATTATGGAAAATAAAGACAGGATATTGGAAAAGGCTACTGATCTGTATATGCGCTACGGGATACGTTCTATTACTATGGATGAAATCGCAAGCCAGTTGGGTATTTCAAAGAAAACCATCTACCAGTTTTTTACAGATAAAGATGAGATGGTAGAAGCTGTGGTTGACCAGGAAGTAAAGAAAAGCGCCGATGAATGCCTGCATTGCAAAGGCATTTCTGAAAATGCAGTGGAAGAAATTTTTATCGCGATAGACATGATGGATGAATTGCTCAAAGCTATGAACCCGTTGATCATGTACGACCTTGAAAAACACCACCCGAAAGCATTTAAAAAACTGCGTGACCACAAATACCAGTTCATGTACCGCATGATCAGGGAAAACCTGGAGCGTGGAATAAAGGAAGAATTGTATAGGCCGGAAATCAATATAGATGTGATAACAAAGAACAGGATTGAATCTGCCTTCCTGGGATTTAACCAGGATATTTTTCCGCAGAGCAAGTACAAAATTTCTGAAGTAGCGTATGAACTCGCTATGTTTTTTTTACACGGTGTAACAACAACCAAAGGGAAAAAACTGATTGAAAAATATTCAAACGAACGTATTAAACACAAACAGAGATTGTATGAATAGGATAAGAATAGGCATGCTGGGCCTGCTGCTAACCGGATTGATGACGGATATTCACGGACAAACACCACAAACCACCATCCATGAATTTTCCATTCAGCAGTGTATTGATTATGCACATGCACATAGTGCGCAAATTAAAAATGCACTGCTTGACCTGCAGATACAACAGCAAACAAATAAAAGTATTACTGCAGGTGCATTGCCAACGCTTAGTGCAACTGGTTCAACAACCGTTTATTTTAACATACCTGTACAACCGGTTTCTGATTTTATTACACCCGCAATATATGGAGTGCTTGTTGATAAAGGCGTTAAAGATGGGAACGGTAACCCGATAACCATGCCAACAGGCAATCCTGCTGTGTTTCCATTTTCCTTATATCAGAAATACAGTGCATCGGGTTCAATTCAATTAACACAAACCTTGTTTGATGGGCAGGTTTTTGTTGGGTTGCAGGCAAGAAAAGCTTCGATTGATTATTATCAAAAAGCAATTGACATTACGGAAGAGGGCATTAGTGTGAATATTTATAAAGTGTATTACCAGCTTGTCGTCAGTAAAACACAAATGGAACAAATTGATGCAAATATTGCACGTGCACAAAAACTGCTTAACGATGCAACTGCAATGTATCAAAACGGTTTCCAGGAGAAATTAGATGTAGATAAAGCAACTGTTCAGCTTGCCAACCTGCAAACACAAAAATCATCTGTACAAACCACAATTGATAATGGTTATCTCGGTTTAAAATATTTAATCGGGATGTCTGTTAAAGATTCGTTGATATTAACAGACAAGTTCACAGAGGATGATTTGAAAAGCGGAGTACTTGGGGATACAGCATATAATTATGAGAACAGGAACGATTACCAGGGATTGCTGCTAAGCCAGAAGTTAAATGAATACAACGTGAAAAGATATAAATACAGTTATTACCCGACAGTAAACCTGAATGGTTCATACCAAAAAAATTCATATAGCAATACGTACAATTTTTTTGGTAAAGACGGAACCTGGTTCACCACCTCGTATGCCGGTTTAAGTATCAATGTTCCTATTTTCAGTGGATTTGCCAAAGATGCAAACCTTAAAAAAGCAAAACTGCAATTGCAGCAAACACAAAACCAAATTGACAACTTAAAATTATCTATTGACAATGACGTTGCACAGGCTCAGAATAAATTCCGAACGGATATCCTGACCGTAGATTTTCAAAAAAAGAATATGCAACTCGCAGAATCGGTATATAATCAAACAAAAAAGAAATATGAATCGGGCCTGGCATCCAATACAGATATAACAAACGCACAAACAGACCTCATCACCGCACAAACCAATTACATCAGTGCGTTGTATGATGCAATAATTGCAAAAGTAGATTATCAAAAAGCAACCGGTAAACTCAAATATTAATATCTAACTGACAAAATATATTTTATGAAAAGGATAATGAATATTGTGGTAGCTGCGGAAATTATTTTTCTTGCTTCATGCGGGGCAAACGCTTCCAAGGAAAACCCATCTGTGCTTACAGAAAAAAAAGCAAAACTTGAACAACTCAAACAGCAACAAACAAAACTGAACAGTGATATTCAAACGCTGCAGGATGAAATTGATAAGCTGGATACCGCTTCTGCAAAAAAAGAAAAAGCAAAACTGGTAGCACTCACAACACTTGCACCGGTTCCTTTTACGCATTATATAGACCTGCAAGGGAAGATCGATGCATTGAATGTTGTAAATGTTGCGCCCCGTAACGGCGGCGGTATTGTACGTGAAATTTTTGTGAAGCAGGGTGATTATGTAAAACAAGGCCAGTTATTACTAAAATTAGATGATGCGGTATTGAAGACTCAATTAGCAGGCCTTGAAACACAATTGGCTTACCTGCAGGATATACTGCAACGCAGGGAAAACTTGTGGAAGCAGAACATAGGTGCAGAAATTGATGTGATCAATGCACGAAATAGCGTAACGCAACAACAGAAACAAATTGATATTACCAAAGAACAGATCAAACTCACAAATATTTATGCAGATATAGAAGGTGTTGCCAATACCGTGAATGTAAGAGTAGGTGAAGTTTTTGCCGGTGCAAACCAGATTACCATTGTAAATACGCAAAACCTGAAAGCGGTAGCACAGGTTCCGGAATTGTATTTAAGTAAAGTAAAAGTTGGGAGTGATGTAAAAGTAACATTGCCTGAACTAAATAATAAAACGTTTGATCTTAAAGTAACTGTTGCAGGAAAATTGATCGATCCGAACACCCGCAGTTTTTACATCGAAGCAAAAATGCCTTATAATAAAGACTTTCATCCGAACCAGATCGCGATGATAAAAATTCAGGATTATTTTGTTCCGAGCGCATTAACTGTTCCTGTTAGCACTGTTCAAAATGATGAGAAAGGGAAATATGTATTGGTAGCTCTGAAAGAAGGCGACAAAATGATTGCACGCAAAAAAGAAGTAACCATCGGGCAATTATATGGCGAAAAGATTGAAGTTAAAAGCGGCCTGCAGGCCGGTGATGTGATCATCACTGATGGCGTTCAGGGTTTATATGACGGCCAGGCAATTACTACAGGACAATAACACAGTCGTCGGTTTTCAGTTTTCAGTCGACAGTTGAGCTTACTCTATATAAACTAGCAGTAATGTGTAACCGTAATTTAATCTCGTAAAATTCGGTTACAAAGATAGAATTGCAGACATCGTAAATCGTACATCTAAAATCGTACATTCTTATGAGCGTATTAGAAAATTTTAAGGAAAAAGTCAAAGGGTTCGTAGTCACGAATTGGGCTATAAATAATAAAACAGCAATTTATTTGCTGATGATCATCGTTTCTGTTTGGGGCATCTTCACATTTGCAACTACTCCAAAGGAACAGTTTCCGGATATTGTTATCCCCACAATTTATGTTTCTACAACGTATGTAGGTAACTCTCCAAAGGATATTGAAAACCTCGTTACACGCCCGATCGAAAAACAGATCAAAGCCATTACCGGCGCAAAAATCAATAAGCTTACCAGCACTTCTGTGCAGGATTATTCTGCAATAATCGTGGAGTTTGAAACAGATGTAAAAACAGACGTGGCGTTACAGAAAGTAAAGGACGCAGTTGATAAGTCAAAAACAGATTTACCAACAGATTTAACTACACAGCCCGATGTACAGGAAGTAAGTTTCTCTGACCTGCCGATCATGTATGTGAATGTGAGTGGCGACTATGATATGCAACGTTTGAAAAAATATGCGGATGATATAAAAGACAGGTTGGAAGATATCACTCAGATCAATCGTGTTGATGAAGTAGGTGCACCTGAAAGAGAATTTCAAATCAACGTCGACAATTACAAAATGCAAAGTGCGAATATCACGTTCAATGATATTGCAAATGCTATTGCCGGGGAGAATACGGATATAACAGGTGGTTTGATTGAAGTTGGGAACATGAAACGCACCATGCAGTTGAAAGGGCAGTTTCATACAGCAAATGATATTGCACAAGTTGTACTTCGCAATACTTCCGGAGCACCAATCTATTTAAAAGATATTGCTGAAATAAAAGATACGGTAAAACAAAGCGAAAGCTATGCGAGGTTGCTGGGAAAAAATGTAGTTACATTAAACATCATTAAACGAAGCGGGGAAAATTTAATTGAAACATCAGACCAGGTTAAAGAAGTAGTTAAAGAAATGCAGGATCAATTGCCTAAAGACCTGCACTTAGTGATTACGGGGGATTTGAGCAAGAACACACGCACTTCTTTTAATGATCTCGTCAACTCAATCGTAATTGGTTTTGTGCTTGTATTGTTGATATTGATGTTTTTCATGGGTGTAACGAATGCATTCTTCGTTGCGCTGTCTGTGCCGCTTAGTATGTTTGTTGCATTTGTGTTTTTACCTGCAGCGGATTTAATTATCGGCACAAATGTTACGCTGAATTTCATGGTGCTTTTCGCATTGCTATTCGGTCTCGGTATAATCGTGGATGATGCTATTGTGGTGATTGAAAATACGCACCGCATATTCATGCAAAGCCAGGGGAAAGTTACCTCTACTGTAGCTGCGAAAATTGCAGCGGGTGAAGTATTTATTCCCGTTCTTGCAGGCACATTAACTACGCTTGCCCCATTCTTCCCATTAATGTTCTGGCCGGGTATCATCGGAAAATTCATGATCTATCTTCCGGCAATGCTCATCTTCACACTTACAGCTTCACTTGTTGTGGCGTTTATTATGAACCCGGTGTTTGCTGTTGATTTCATGAACCATCCGGAAGATGGCAGATCAAAAAAATCAGACGTTTTCAAAAAACCATTATTCTGGATATTTGTCGGCGTTGGAATTTTGCTGGATGTAAGCCACCAGGCATTTTTAGGAAACCTGCTTATATTCTTCGCCATCCTGATGGTGTTCAACAAATATATTTTTGATGGGTTGATCCATTCATTTCAAAACAGGGCATTACCCTGGATCATGGGGCATTATGAAAATTTATTAAGATGGGCACTGAAAGGATGGAGGCCGGTTTGGCTGTTGTTCAGTACTTTTTTGTTGCTGGTATTCTCTGTGGTATTTCTTGGGATAAGAAAAGTTCCTGTGGTATTTTTTCCCAAGGGTGATCCGAACTTCATTTTTGTGTATTTGAAACTTCCAATCGGAACGAATGTGGATTATACAGATTCAGTTACTCACGACCTGGAAAACCGCGTGTACAAAGTGTTGCACATGGACCCACTGCATGATAAAGGAAATCCACTGGTTGAAAGTGTTATCTCAAACGTGGCAATTGGTGCGAATGACCCGAACAGTGGTGACAGAAGTACGCATCCTGAATTAGGGAGAGTGCAGGTTTCGTTTGTTGAATATGAGAAACGTCACGGAAATTCAACAAGGCCTTATCTCGATTCGATAAGGACTGCAATGCGTGGTATCCCCGGAGCAACAATCAGTGTTGATCAGGAAAGCAGCGGCCCGCCAACAGATCCTCCGATCAATATTGAAATTGCCAGTGATAATTTTGATAACCTTACAAAAACAGGTATTGCATTGAAAAATTATTTAGACTCTTTGCAAATCCCCGGGATTGAGGAATTGAAGATGGATGTTGACCTCACAAACCCTGAAATAACGTTGACGGTTAACCGCGAAAGGGCAATGATTGAAGGTATTTCAACTCAACAGATCGGGATGCAGATAAGAACTGCTTTGTTTGGAAGGGAAGTTTCAAAGATCAAAGAGAATAAAGATGAATATAAAATCCAGTTGCGTAATAATTCTTTGCAAAGAAATAATTTGTCGGACTTGTTAAACATGCGGATTTATTTCCGGGACCTTGCAACAGGCGGATTTAAAAATATCCCGATCAGCAATCTGGTTACGGTTGATTATACGAGCACTTACGGAAGTATCAAGCGCAAATCGCAAAAGCGTATGATTACATTATTCTCCAACGTACTCACTACGCAAGGATTTACACCAACAGCAGTAAATGCCGATATCAAAAAGGCAATTGATAATTTCAAAGGAAAAGAAGACGGCGTTACTATTGCACAAACCGGTGAAGGAAAACAACAGGCAGAAACAGGCGCATTCTTAGGGAAAGCATTAGTGATCGCATTGATGATTATATTGTTTGTGCTGGTACTTCAGTTTAATTCTATAAGTAAATCGGTGATCATTCTTACAGAAATTATTTTCAGCGTGATTGGTGTGTTGCTCGGTTTTGGGATTTCTAAAATGGAAATATCTGTTGTGATGACGGGATTAGGAATTGTGGGCCTCGCAGGAATTGTGGTAAAAAACGGGATTTTGGTAATTGAATTTGCTGATGAATTGCATAGCCGCGGTTTACGCATACGCGAAGCCGTTATACAAGCAGGGAAAACACGTATCATTCCTGTAATGCTTACTGCGCTTGCAGCCATACTTGCATTGATACCGCTGGCAATTGGATTAAACCTCAATTTCGTTACGCTATTCTCCGAATTGAACCCGCATATTTTCTTTGGTGGTGATAGTGCGGTGTTCTGGAAACCATTATCATGGACGATCATCTTCGGATTGGCATTCGCATTCTTTATGACGTTGGTGATTGTACCAAGTATGTACCTGATCGCACTAAGATTGAAACGCCCGATGCGTAGAATGTATGGTGGAACGTGGATATCCATGCTGGGAATACCGCCATTTACAATATTGTTTATTCCACTGATGTTTATTACGATGTTCGTGCACAGAGCTAAAGTAGCAAGACGCCGCAAAAAGCTTGGACAGGGTGCGCCGGAAGCTTTGGTTGGAAGCTGGTTGTAAGAATTATAGAATAAAATAGCCACAGATTCACAGATTATATCTATTGAAAAATCTGTGAATCTGTGGCAAAAACCTAACCTTATGGAAAATAAATCCTATCCCTTTGCAAGGGAAACTTATGCATTGATCGGAATTGCCATGGAAATACACCGCACACTCGGACGCGGATTCCTTGAAATAGTTTATAAAGATGCGTTTGAATATGAATTGATAAAAAATAATATTCATTTTGAAAGGGAAAAAGCATACACCGTCCAATACAAAGATTTTATTCTCCCTCATAAATTTTTTGCAGATTTTGTAATAGCTGGCAATGTAATTGTAGAGATAAAATCAAAATCAGGTATTATTGATGAGCATTATGCTCAGGTTATAAATTATCTCGCAGTTTCAAAATGTAAGATTGGGTTGATATTAAATTTTGGAGAGAATTCTTTGCAAACTAAAAGAGTTATTTTGTAGGAATTGTAACAAATTCACAGATTTTTTAAAGTTGAAAATGTAATACGCAATAATTTAATTTGGTTTTTAACCATCAAAGAAAGATTTGCAAAACAAAATTGTAATTACTCAATCTGTGAATCTGTGGCATTAATAATCGGTTGGAAATTTTTGAAACATTGAAGAACATAATAGCTGGCTAATCTGTGAATCTGTGGCAATCCCTATGTTACCTTTCATCAAAGCTTAACAATATTTAATCACAAACCAATCTGTGAATCTGTGGCTTTATTATAATTTCATAAAAATTTTAATCATGAGAAACAATCACGAAATAGACTACAAAATTTATGGTGAAGAATTACAGTTCGTAGAAATTGAACTTGATCCTAATGAAACCGTTATCGGTGAACCTGGCGGTTTTATGATGATGGATGACGGCATTGAAATGCAAACCATTTTTGGCGACGGTTCTCAACAATCGCAGCAAGGCGGTTTGCTGGGAAAATTATTGAACGCCGGAAAACGGGTACTCGTTGGCGAGAATATGTTCATGACGGCATTCACTAATGTCGGGCAAGGAAAAAAGCGTGTGAGCTTTGCTGCTCCGTACACCGGAAAAATTGTTGCACTGGATCTGCAACAACTTGGCGGAACGATTATCGCACAAAAAGATGCTTTCCTTTGTGCTGCAAAAGGAGTGAGTGTTGGCATTGCCTTTCAAAAAAGATTGGGCACAGGAATTTTTGGCGGCGAAGGTTTTATAATGGAAAAATTAGATGGTGATGGATTGGCATTTATGCATGCAGGCGGTTACATCATCGAAAAAGAATTGCAAGCCGGAGAAATTTTAAAAGTAGATACAGGTTGTGTTGTTGCATATCAACCTTCGATTGATTTTGATATTGAATTCATTCGAGGAATAAAGAACTGGATGTTTGGTGGTGAAGGGTTATTTTTCGCAGTGATGCGTGGCCCGGGAAAAGTATGGTTGCAATCATTACCGATAAGCCGTTTGGCAAGCCGCATTATCCAATACAGTCCGCAACTTGGGCATAGAAAAGAAGAAGGAAGTATTTTGGGCGGATTGGGAAATTTGCTGGATGGGGATGGATTTTAAAAAAGCAATGAGCGTTAGCTTTGAGCTGCGAGCAAAGAAAATAAAATCGATTATATGTTTCCGATAGTGAGGCGTTGATTAGAGTTTTTACAGTACAAGAGTGCGACGCAACGATGTTTAATAGAATTCCCCGGCTGGTTACATAAAATAAAAAAGGCTGAAATTAATTTCAGCCTTTTTTATTGGAGAAATATAAATTAATTCCTGCTGCTTGCGATGCGGCTTAATAATTTTAAGATTTCAAGATAAAGCCAAACCATTGTTACCAACAATCCGAATGCGCCATACCACTCCATGTGTTTTGGGGCTCCCATTGCTGCGCCGGTTTCGATTCTTTCGAAATCCAGAATAAGACAAAGGGCTGCGATTGCGACTATAAATATGCTGATCCCTATTCCGAGCGGGCTTGCATCATTCCAACTCATGAATGAAACATTTACATGAAACAGGCTTAATACAATTACAACGAGGTAAAATAAAAATATTCCAAATACTGCCGAAAGGATAACTGATTTAAATTTCTCTGTTGGTTTGATAATTCGAAAATTATAAAGCAGGAACATAACAAGTGCAACTGCGAAAGTTAGCCCAACCGCTTGTGTTACGATTCCCGGGTATTTCTTTTCAAATACTGAATTTATATATACAGAAATAGCGCCGAGAAAAAAACCTTCGAACAGGGCATAGGCTGGTGCTAAATACCTCGCTGTGGTTGGTTTAAAAGAAACAATCAGGCCTGTAATCATACCTCCAATAAGTCCAACAATCATCAACGTCATCATGGTGTCTGGTTTTCCAACCATAAATAAATGCCAGCTATAACTTGCTGAAGCAATCACCATTAATAATAGGAAACCGAATTTGTTGATCGATCCTCTCACAGTCATTGTGCCATCATGCATACCGTCGAGTGAGCTGTTAAAGATTTTTTCGCTGAGGGTTGGATTTCCTGAATCAAAAAGTGCCATAGTTATAGAGTTTTAAGATGACCAAAGTACAAAATAGAATGCAAAGTTAATAATCGAAAAGTATTGCTTATTGGTCAATATAGTTTTAACAATACAGCTTTGATTTCGTTGAATTTAGTCCATGGAATGAAGTGGTTTGCGCCGGGAATTAACGTTTCTTCAACATGGCTTGCGTTCACCAGCATTTTTTTTCCATATTCAACATTGCCCGGCGGAACCCAGGTATCTGCAGTGCCATGAATAAAATAAACGGGGCATGTTATTTTCGAGAAATCTTTTTCGAGGTCAATAAGATCTTTTTTCAAGTACCATAGTTCTTCATTCGATGGGCGCATAGCTCCGGGTACAAAAAAGTTGAGAGGGGTTTTGTACAAAACAGGGCGCCACTTTTCCGGTTTTTCTTCTGCCGGGTCTATTGAACCGGATAACACAACCATCGCAGAAAATGTGTTTGGGTTATCGGCAACTAATTTTACAACCATTGGCCCACCTAATGAATGTCCGGCAATAAACATCGGTTTGTGATTGTTCAGAACAGTAAACAACGGGCTAATAATTTGCGATTGAACCGCAAGGTGAAATGGCTTTCCATAATCACTGTAACCAAAGCCGGGCCTGTCGATAGAAACCATACGGAATTTCTGTTGCAGGTCTTTATCCATCAGGTAATGCTCGAATGCATCCCAGCTTCCGGGAGTGCCATGTACAAAAAATAAAGTAGGCAGTGTATCGCTTCCGGTTATTGCATAATGCAAATGATGCCCGTCAACAGTAATAGTTGCTGTAGTTAGTTGTACACCTGCAGCACCGAATTTTTTCTTTGCTTCATCATCGGGCTGCCGCATCGTCATGCAACTTTGTGCAAGCACAAGCCATAGCAGAAGTATGATGCACAAAACCCAAAACATTCTCATAAGAAATTTTTTCATCTGAAAATATCCTTGATAAAAGTAGTAATGAGCAATAACAAAAAAAGAATGAGAAAGTTAAAGTTCCATTACATTCCCATTCTTTATTGATGATTTTTTACTTTTTATTATTACCACCTTTCTGTGGTTGTTGCGGCGGACGCTTTTGTTGCTGTTGCTTGTGGTGATGTTGTGCGTGGCGTTTTTTCTTGTCAGCTTTGTCAAGGCTTTTCAAACTGATCTGCCCTACAAGGTCAACAAATGCATGCTCTTCTTCTTTTACTTTTCCAGTGCTTATTTCAACAGGCTCTAACCCATCAGGAATAATATTCTGATAATTCAGTTGTTTGATTTTTCGTACGCGTTCAATAGTTAGCGGGTATTGTTTGTTGCTATCCGGCAACGTGTACCACATCAGGTTTTTAAAAATATCTTTCTTTATTAATAGTGCAGTTCCTTTTGCAACCTGTAATGTGTCGGCATTATCGGGGAAACCTTGCAACGCATCAAGATAAGTATCGAGTTCATAATTCAAACAACATTTCAGGCGGCCGCATTGCCCGCTCAATTTTGTTTGATTAATGGAAAGGTTCTGATAACGTGCTGCGGTGGTATTTACTGATTTAAAATCGCTAAGCCATGTGCTGCAACAAAGTTCCCTTCCGCAACTGCCGATGCCGCCAACTTTAGCAGCTTCCTGGCGAGCTCCGATCTGCTTCATTTCAACCTTCACACGAAATTCGGATGCGTATAATTTTATCAACTCGCGAAAATCCACACGGTCATCAGCTATATAAAAAAAAGTAGCTTTTCTTCCATCAGCTTGAATTTCCACTTCTGTCATTTTCATTTCCAGTTTCAGTTGGCGTGCAATGGCACGGGCACGCACAAGCGCTTCGCGTTCACGTTTTTTATTTTGCGTGAGCAACTCAATATCCTTTTCGTTTGCCCGGCGCAACACACGTTTCAGGTCGGGATTATTTTCTTCAACACCTTTCTTTTTCATTTGCAATCGCACAATCTCGCCACTCAATGTAACAGTGCCTACGTCAAAACCGCTTACGCCTTCAACACTCACGCAATCGCCCTTATCAAAAAAATGTGTGGTAGAATTTCTGTAAAAATCTTTCCGGCTCCCGTTATTAAAACTTACTTCAATAACTGCGCAAGCGCTATCGGGGTCGCTGAAAGGAAGGTTAGCAAGCCAGTCGTGAACATTCATACGGTTACAACCACCCGAGCTGCAACCACCATTGCTTTTGCACCCTGCAACTTTTCCGCCGGTGCCACAAGAACTACATCCCATATAAAAAATTAACAATGATTAATAATGCAGAAAAAAAGATTATGAAACCGGCAGAAGTAATTCTAATTACTGTTTAAGTCAGTAAAGACGGTGAAGTCCGTAGGTCAGGAAGAAAATATTGCAGTCAGTCTTTCTGACTTTTTTGACTTTCCGACTAAACCATGATATGCATTAAGCTTGAACAAATAACTTTCTTATAAACACTTTAGAATTTTCCGCTTCTTCAAATTCATTGCTGGCAACAGCCACGCATAACCTCTTTTTCAGGTTCCCTCATAACGGGGAATTAACAAATATAGTACGAAATCCCTTATTAGCATAGGCTGGCTAATGAGCAGGCGTTTTTTTAACGAAAGCTATTATGGCAACAAGGCACCAGGTTCCTTCGAGGATTACAAAGGGCATATAATGAATAAGTGAGGATGCATAACAGGAAATGCCAGCGCCAATAATATTTAGAAGAATATAGGTTTTGCTTTCCGAAGAAATTATTTTGAAAAGATTAAGAAAGAAAGCAATCAGCAAAAGTGTAACCCCTGTCGAACCGATAATCGTTGAAAAATCCATATATAATTTAAGTTTTCAGTTGGCAGTCCACAAAATTGAATGTTATACCGCTTACTGTTTATTGCTCACTGCTTACTTTTCACAGCACAGTAGCAACTGTTTTATGCGCCACAATATGGTACAACTTTATCGTCAATGCATGAAACAGCATTTTTGCATTTGCATTCCGTTCTATGTAATACGTTGCTTTATCCAATTCTTCAATAATGGCTTGTTGTTGTGCAATGCCTGCAAGTTTATTTAAACGTTGTGCAAAATCTTTTTCATTCTCCGGTATGTGCAAGTTCGCTTCGCCGATTACTTTTAAACGGATCGCCTGTTCAAGCAGATGATTGAAATATCGCAGAAATTGTTTTTGTCTTTCTCTTCCAAGTTTGCTTATTTCTTCTATCCATTTTACCTGTGCAACAGGGCCAGTTTTCAAAACTGCATTCAGCCATTCCCTCAATAATCCTTGCCAGTCTTCATCTGCATGTTGTAAAATTTGTAAAGCTTCACGATAATTTCCTTCACTGATCGATGCCACTTGCCTTGCCTGGTCGGGTGCTGTTTTTGTTCTTTCTATCAGAGTTGTCTCAATATCCGGTGTTTCTAAGAAAGGTATTTTTATTAATTGAGTGCGGGAAAGTATTGTCGGAAGGATCAACGACTCGTTTTCTGCTACCAATATAAATAATGTATCTGCCGGTGGTTCTTCTATCAGCTTTAATAATTTATTTCCTTCATTACCGAGATATTCCGGCATCCACATCAATAAAATTTTGTAACCGCTCTCAAAACTTTTTAAACTTAATTTCCGGATGATGTCGTTACATTCATGCGCTGTGATATTTCCCTGTTTATTTTCTGCGCCGATGAATTGCAGCCAATCGTACACATTTCCATAAGGATATTTTGAAATGAATTCCCTCCATTCGGAAATATAATCTGTACTTAATGGCTTATCTCCCGATTTTCTCGGTATTACAGGATAAGAAAAATGAATATCCGGATGAATGAATTGTTGTGCTTTGATGCAGGAAGGGCAAACTCCGCAAGCGTCTGTGAGGCGTTGTTCGTTGTTCGATGGTAGATGGTCGTCAATGAATATGGACTGCTCCCTCTCCTTTGTAGAGGGCCGGGGTGAGGTGTTTTCGCAAACAATATACTGCGCAAATGCAAGTGCTAATGATAATCCGCCACTTCCTTCTGACCCTAAAAAAAGCAATGCATGGCTAAGCCTGTTGTGTTGAACTAATTCAACGAGGTGCTTCTTTGTTTCTTTTTGCCCGATAACTTTTTTGAAAGACATGAAGCAAAGATAGCAGGAAAGTAAGATGTATGATGTGAGAAGTGAGATGTACAGAAATGCGAAGCTTCTTACATCTCACTTCTTACTTCTAGTTCAAATATTTCGTAACCTCATCACTCATCGGAGTGACTTTGCTCGGAAACACAGCAATCAGTTTTCCATTTTCATCAATCAGGAATTTGGTGAAATTCCATTTGATAACGGGATCAGTTGTACCTAATTTTTTTGCTTCTTCCGTTAAATATTTAAACAAAGGATGAATATTAGCACCGATGACATCCACTTTTTCTGCCATCGGAAAACTTACACCATAATTCTTCATGCAAAATTCTTTTATTTCGCTGTTAGTGCCAGGTTCCTGCTGTGCGAAATTGTTTGCAGGAAAACCGATGATCACCAATTTGTCTTTGTATTTTTCATATAATTTTTCAAGGTCTGCATATTGAGGTGTGAAGCCGCATTTGGAAGCGGTATTAACGATCAGTATTTTTTTGCCTTTGTATTTGGCAAGATCAATTGTGCTTCCGTCAAGCGCGGGAACTTTAAAATCATACAGGCTGGTTGTGCCGATTAACAATAGTGCGAGAAAAGCTAAACGTAACATAAAAATTATTTTTTGGTTGTAACAATCAAACGCAAGTTAGGTTGAATTGGTTGTAATTCTTTCGCAAAAAAATCAGAATAGGGTTAATATATTATTATTGATTTTCATAACAACCCAAATCAGGCAAACCAACTGGTCGGGGATTACCATCAAGGTCGATATTTGCAGAAGTTGGGATGCCATAATTAACAGCGGGGGATGATGGCTTTAAATGAAAATCGTAATATCTTTTTTGATTGTTAATGCTGTCGAACATAGGGTCTGTTGTAAGAATATGTGCAACATTAACGGGCGAAGGTTGATTTTGTACTTTCCACAAACAATTGTTGAAATTTAGCGTAAACGCAGAGCTGCCTTGTTTGGATACAACCACTTCATCATTTACACTTCCGTTATCGCCCCAAAAAATACAATTTGTAAAATTTGCATTGATGTCTGCAATAGAAATATTGTCTGCCAGCGAAATATTGGTAATAAATAATACAGGCTGCGTGTGTATGATATAATCGTTCGAATAACTCGCGAGTGTGCAATGAATAAAATTATAATTGCCGCCGTAAGTAAGCTCTACATTTTTTCCGCAATTACTGATCAAACAATTTTGCGCATACATATTTGTTTGAATAGCTAAAATTCCGGCATCATATACATTATCAATAATACATTCATCCAGCGTTACTTTAGGGTTGCTGTTTACAGGAGGATCGGCAGCTACAATTCCCTGGTATGCATTTTTTATAACAGCAAATTGCAGAATATTATCCTTGCTTTCTCCCCTGAAAATAATTCCGGGCCAGCTTCCCGGATAACTGTTGTAAGGATCATCAAGCCGGTCACCGGCAAAATAAATTCGTGAGCTGTTTATGCCCTCAACCTGTAAAGTGCCATCGACAAGCAGAGGCGCGTCTGCGTGCAAATAAATTTTACATCCTTGCTGAATAGTGAGTGTCGCATTAGTATCAACCTGTAATCCACTTTGTATTACGTAAGGAAGATCGTTTGCCCAAGTTGTATTTGAAGTGATAACCTTGTTGCGCATGAAATGTGCATTCTGCCCCCATGCCTGCAATTGAATATATTGTTGCTTTCCATTGAATGCAACCTGTATGCTGTCTTGCAATATAAAGGGAAGATTAGCTGCTGACGGATTTATATAAACTGCTACAAAAACATAAATGCTGTCATTTGCATTCAATTCTATATTATCTGCTTCAGTTGTAGATGCGCCGTCAATATTTATTTTGAAAGCAGAATTAGTACCACCCATTAGCTTCACACTTGTTAATTCTATTTTCTGATTGTTTGTATTGATGATTTTTATGGGTTGTGTGATGGAACCGGTTGTTGTAAAAACAGTATCAAAAAAAAGAGTGTCGGACGAAAAATTGATAAATGCGTCTTTGCTTGTAATAAATGAATTCTTTTTGCAGGAAAAGAGTGCAAGCACAATCAATGTGAGCAGTGACAGAAATGATTTGTTCATCGAATTCAGAGATATAAGTACATGTAACCTGCTAATAACGGAAATTATTCATTAAAGTTGTTTGGATCACGCTGAAGTATAAGCCAGCGTCGCGATACTCACTTTCGTTCCTTCGGCACTTAATATTTCCTGAGCACATGCTTCAAGGGTAGCGCCGGTAGTAATTACATCATCAACCAGCAAAAAATGTTTGTTCGCAACTGCATCATAATTTTTTAATTCAAACCTGCCTTCCATATTTTGCCATCTTTCAATTCTCGTTTTATGTGTTTGTGTTTCCGTTGCATTTGTTCTTACCAATACATTTTTTAAAACAGGGGTTTTCAGTATCTCTGCAATGCCATCACATAAGACAGTTGCCTGGTTGTAGCCTCTTCTTTTTTCGCGTGATGCGAACAAAGGAACGGGGATCAAAGCATCAATGGCAGCGAAACGTTGGGTATATAAAATTGAGTTACCCATCAGTTTTCCAAAATAGAATCCTATTTCTTTTTTGCCTTTATATTTCAGTTGATGCAATAAATTTTGCAAAGAAGAATCTTTGGTAAAATAAAGAAGGCTCATAGCATTTTTAATATTGCATCTGCCAAAGAAAATTTTTTCGATGGGATTGTTTGCATATAAATCAAAATGCGTTAAAGGAAGATCATTGGAGCATTTCAGGCATAATAACTGATCTGCATTTAAGAGATCGCTTCCACATCCGGCACAAGTGTGCGGGAAGAAAAGATGTGAAAGGCTGTGTACTATTTGCTTTGCATCGATCATTATTAAAAAAGATATTGATATACTTCATCAACCCTGCCCATACTTATTATCTCGATATTGAATTTTTGGTTCTTCAATCCTTTTTGATTGTATTTGGAAACCAAAATTTTTTCGAAACCTAATTTTTCGGCTTCTGCAATCCGTTGTTCGATGCGGTTCACTGCCCTTATTTCTCCACTCAAACCAATTTCTCCTGCAAAGCAAAGATGTTGTGGCAATGCAACATCTTCATACGAACTTAATAGTGCACATAACACAGCAAGATCAATAGAAGGATCTTCCACTTTTAAACCGCCGGCAATATTTAAAAATACATCCTTTATACCGAAATGAAACCCTCCGCGTTTTTCCAACACAGCCAATAACAATTGCAGCCTTCGGAGATCAAATCCACTAACAGTACGTTGTGGTGTTCCATAAACAGATTGTGTAACTAATGCCTGCACCTCTATCAATAATGGACGAATCCCTTCCATAGTTGCAGCGATAGCAATGCCGCTGAGTTGTTCATCTTTTTGTGTGATAAGAATTTCGCTCGGATTATTTACTGCACGCATTCCTTTATCTGTCATTTCGTATATACCTAATTCAGAGGTGCTCCCAAAGCGGTTTTTGAGAGTGCGTAATATTCTATACGCATAATGGATATCTCCTTCAAACTGAAGAACAGTATCAACCATGTGTTCTAAAATTTTCGGGCCTGCAATATTTCCATCTTTGGTAATGTGGCCGATCAAAAACACAGGAGTATTTGTTTCTTTTGCAAAGCGTTGAAATTCTGAAGCACATTCCCTGATTTGAGAAATGCTTCCTGCAGATGATTCGATGTATGGTGAGTGCAATGTCTGAATGGAATCTACAATTACTAATTGCGGTTTTAATTTTTTTATTTCCTGGAAAATAATTTGTGTTGATGTTTCTGTGAGCAAATAAAAATCTTCGTTTTGAATTTTTAATCTGTCTGCACGCATTTTAATTTGCTGTTCGCTTTCTTCACCGCTTATGTAAAGCGTAGTGATGTTTTTCAGCATCAAACCATTTTGCAAAAACAATGTACTCTTACCAATGCCTGGCTCACCTGCAACTAAAACAATACTTCCTGCAACAATGCCTCCGCCTAAAACCCTGTTCAGTTCTGCATCTACGCTGATAATCCTTTTTTCTTCACCACTGATAACTTCATTTAGCGAAATTGTTTTGATATCTTTTTTTTCAGAAGAAAATTTTTTCCATTCGTTTTCTGCAAGCTTATTATTTTTTGTAATTACTTCTTCAACAAATGTATTCCACTGTTCACATCCAGGACATTTGCCTAACCATTTTGCACTTTCATATCCGCAGTTGCTGCAGAAAAAAGCTGTTTTGATTTTACTCATTGAATAAAGTTATAGGTAATTGCGATTTTAATTTCTGTTGATTGAATGTTGGTACATCATGAACAATAAACAATAATTTACTTTTCAATGATTGGCGCGAAAAAAATAAGACAATAAATACGGTGAAAGCAGTTTTTGAAGAGTAGTTTTTAAAAAAGTAAAAGGGTCAGCACTGAAGCCGACCCCTTACTTACTAACCCATTAAATTCTTGCACTAAATTACAAATTAGCGCCACATAACAAAATTAATTTTTGGTGGTGTGAATAACTTTTGCTGTTATATAAATTATTCATTTGCAATTAGATATATTGATATTTTTTTGATAGGTAGTTTATTATCAAATAATTAGACTTTTTTGATTAGCCAATCAACAGCGCTACTTTATTTTTAAAAAATATTGTGGTTAAGCAAAAAATATTGATCGTTGGTTTTTGCTTTTCTCAGGCTAAATAATCATAAAAGAAGTCTTCTCATAAATACATGCCTGATAAACATAATTAAATCATGTGAGACAATTATTTACTACAATTTACTTAACCGGATTTAGTATTTTTTTATAGATGTTTTTTAATATATAATCTCTTTTTTATTAATTAATTATTTACTTCCGGCAATCAATTAAATTTATCCATTTATCCACTTTTTGAGCGGTTTATCATTTTTTTTACTATTTTTAACAAGTTTCTAACCAAAACTCTACTACACATGAGAAAATTTCTATGCCTGCTGACGGCATTTCTCTGCTTTGTCGTCACGTTAAGCTATGCACAAACAAAGGAAGTAACCGGCAAGGTTACTGATGCAACAGGTGCTCCGATTCCTGGAGCAAGTATCAAAATCAAAGGCGTTAAAACCGGTGCCAGTGCCGATGCAAATGGCGCATTTAAAATCAAAACCCCTGCCAATGCTGTTTTAATTATTAGTAGCGTTGGCTTTGAAACCAAAGAAGTTGAAGTGGGGAATCTTGATGCTATTACCATTTCTCTTAAACAATCATCTAACTCTTCCTTAAATGAAGTTGTTGTTACGGCACTGGGTATCAAGAGAGAAAAGAAGGCATTAGGTTATGCAGTTTCCACTGTTGGTAAGCAAGATCTTGAGTTAAGGCCAGAAGGCGATCTGGCCCGGATATTAGATGGTAAAGCTGCAGGTGTGGATATTTTAAATACCAGTGGATTAAGTGGTAGCGGAACCAATATTAACATTCGTGGTATTAGTACAATTACCGGTAACTCTACGCCTTTATTTATTGTTGATGGAGTTCCTTTTGACGGTGGAACAAATAACAGTACCACAGACTTTACACATGGGACACAGACCTCAAGTCGTTTCTTGGATCTTGACCCAAACAATATTGAAAGTGTAAATATTTTAAAAGGTTTAAGTGCAACAACCCTGTATGGTGAAGCAGGAAGAAACGGTGTGATACTCATCACCACTAAAAATGGCTCTACTCAGAAATCCAGAAAAAAAGCAGAGATTACCGTATCTCAATCGGTTTTTGCTACTAAGGCAGTCCTTCCGGAATATAACACCAAATATGGAGGCGGTTTCGACCTTAGTGTTGGTATTGCTTATTTCAGCAACTGGGGCGGTGCATTTCAAAATCCTCCGGTAGCAGTTACACATCCTTATGATAAAGCTTCTTTAAATGATATATTCCCCCAATTTAAAGGAACTCCCTACTATTATAAGTATTATAATAGTGTTCCGCGTTTTTTCAGGACAGGACTTACAAGTAATACGTCCCTCAATGTTGCTGGTACTACTGGCCCTGTGAACTATAACATGAGTTATGGTTATACTGACGACAAGGGGTATTTGCCTGGTAACGATATGTATAAAAATAATTTTGGAATCGGTGGTACCGCAAAACTTTCTAATAGGTTTACGGCGAGTGGAACATTTAATTTTGTTACCACAAATGTAACGTCTCCTCCAACCAGCGACAGTTATGGAAACAATGCATCAAATGTTTCAATATTTGGAAACGTAATGTATACACCGACTGCTGTGGACCTGATTGGGCTTCCTTATGAATTACCAACAGACCATTCTTCTATTTACTATAGAAGCGGTAATGATATTCAAAACCCAAGGTGGACATTAAATAATTCATTTACTGAAGATAAGACTACCAGGATATTCGGACAGATGAGTTTGGCTTTTAACATTATGAAAGGGTTGGATCTTTCTTACAGGATCGGTTTGGATAATTATTCAGAATTCCAATCTTATGGGCAAAACAAAGGTGGTGTAGGTAGTACAATATCAACTCAAGGTTTCTTGCGTACTTCTGTAGGTTATAATACTATATGGGACCACACTTTCTTATTAACCTTTAACAAAACTCTTGGATCTGACTTTAATTTAGATGCAACTGGCGGAGTTAACTCCCGTAGATATGTTTATAGCCAAACCGGAACTTATAGTACACAACAATTGGTTTATGGTTTAATAAACCACGGTAACTATGTTTCTCATAGCGACCTTAGCGAAAATGGCACAGAACTGAATTTTGATCAACAAACTCTCTCTGTTGGTGCATTTGTACAAGCAACATTAGGGTTCAGGGATTTTGCATATTTAACCTTAGGCGGAAGAAATAGCTGGTTCTCTACAGTAGAAAAAAATAACAGAAGTATTTTCTATCCAAGTGCAGCGCTTTCTTATATACCGACATCCTCTATAGAAGGATTGAAGAGTAGTAATACTTTAAATTATTGGAAATTACGTGTGGGGTATTCCACAAGTGCTAACCCACCAGCTCCATATTCAACAAGGCCTTATCTGAATATTGCCACACGCTCATTTATTACAAGTGGTGGTGCAGCGGTAAATACGAACTCAAATTCAGTGGCACTTCCAAATCCGGATTTGAAACCAGAATTGTTAAAAGAAGTTGAAGCCGGAACCGAGGCAAAAATGTTTAACAATAGGCTTTCGATTGATCTGACCCTTTACTACAGAACAGCAGATAACCAGATCCTGATTAGGTCTATTGATCCTTCTGCAGGGTATCAGTCAGAGCAGGTAAACGGTGGTAAAGTAACAACCAAAGGTATAGAACTTAATCTGGGCTTTGATGTGGTAAGGACTAAAGATTGGAAATGGAACCTGTCGGGCATTTACACCATCTATAAGAGCATGGTTTCTGATATTCCAAATGATATCAAGTTTATCAATACTGCAGGTTATTCAAACTTTGGAACAATTGCGGAAAATGGCCAGCCGCTTGGCGTTATATTGGGTAGCTACTGGGTAAGATATAACAAAGGGGGTGCAGGAAATAATGCAAGAATTGTAGATCCGACTTCAGGTGATTATGTGATTTCCAATGATGTGGGTGTCATTGGAAACCCTATCCCAAAATATAAACTAACAGGTATCAGCAATTTATCCTACAAGGCATTCACCTTCAGAATGCAATGGGATTATACTTGTGGTGGTGATATGTTTGCTTCAACCGCAAGCGCATTACTTGGCCGTGGTGTTACAAAAGATACAGAATTTGACAGGGCTACACCATATATCCTTCCTGGTGTAGATCCTAATGGAAATCCTAATAAGGTGCAAATATCTGCGGCCCAGGCATATTTTGATAATTCTGTGACAAATATGGGTGCAATTGCACCGAACGAAACGGGGATTTATGATGCTACCTGTATTAGGTTGCGCGAAGCCTCATTGGCATATAACCTGCCTGAAAAACTTTTAGGGAAAACCCCTTTTGGCGGAATATCTATTTCTGTTTCAGGATCAAATCTTTGGTATTATGCTCCCAATTTTCCTAAATATGTTCATTTTGACCCCGATGCAAGCGGCTTGGGTGTTGGAAACGGCAGAGGTATGGAATTCTTAAGTGGTCCTTCTGCGCGTCGTTTCGGAGCAAGCATACGTGTAACATTCTAAAACAATCAAAATAAAAATATTTATGAAAAGATATTTCAAAACATTATTCATACCGGCAATGCTTATTGCGTCTTTTGCTTGTAATAAGCAATTTGACGGATTACTGAACAATCCAAACTATCCGTCACCAACTACAGCCGATGTTGACCTTTATTTAAATGCAGTTCAACTGAGTTTTAAAGATTTTTATAATTCTGCATCAGATTTTGGTGCACAATTATCACGTATGAATTATTGGAGTGGCCCGCAGTATAGTAATGCTTACCAACCCGCAAGTTTTGATGGAGAGTGGGAACAAGCATATACAGGAGTAATCAATAATGCAAACTCTCTTATACCACTTGCTGAAACACAGCAAAAATATATACAGGCAGGGATTGCAAGAATCCTTAAGGCATATACTATGGGTACATTGGTAGATGATTTCGGTGATGTTCCTAATTCGGAAGCAGAACTTGGAGCAGACAATACAAATCCAAAAGCAGACGCAGGGGCTGATGTGTATGCATCAGTGCAAAGCTTGTTAGATAGTGCTATTATTGATCTTAACACTACAGGTGCCACAAGTGTATCATCAGATTTATTTTATAATGGATCTGCCTCTAAATGGCTTGCATTAGCTAATACACTCAAGCTAAAATTTTATATGCAGGTGCGTTTAGTTGATAATTCTGCGGCAGCGAAAATTCAGGCATTAATTTCAGATAATAATTTGATTAATACTTCCTCTCAGGACTTTGTTTTTCAGTATGGAAAAAATACATCTACACCGGATAGCCGTCACCCTCATTATGGAGGTGATTATGCAAATGGTGGTGGCGCAGATTATCTTTCAAACTATTTCATGTGGAAAGTACTCGCCCAAAAATATAGCGGAACCGTTACCATACTAACTGACAATACCACAGCAAATAATGCGGATCCCAGGGGCCGTTACTATTTTTACAGAGAAGTTGCCAATAGTGCATCATTTTCACAAACATCTGTTCCATGTTATTATGTGCCAGGCCCACCGTCATGGTATCCAACTGTTCCGCAACAAACCCCGTTTTGCTACTGCGGAAAAGGATATTTTGGAAGAGATTACGGTGATAACAGCGGAACATCGCCTGACCAGGGTTTCCGGACTGGTTTCGGTATTTATCCTGTAGGTGGTGAGTTTGACGCAAACCAATATAAAACGATTAGCCTCGGGTTGGGTTCCGGAGGTAACGGAATCAATCCTATCTGGTTGTCATCATACACACAGTTTTTAAAGGCTGAAGCTGCTGCAATAGGCATCACATCAGATGATCCGGCAACACTCTTGCAAAGCGGGATTGATGCATCTATTTCGAAAGTTTTAGCATTTCCCACTGCAATAGGATATACCATACCTGCTTCTTTTGTACCAACAAGTACACAGATTTCAGCTTATGAGACTAATGTTATGAATATTTATACATCAGGTACCTCTGCCGAAAAACTCGATTTGATCATGAGTGAGTACTATATAGCATTATGGGGAAATGGCGTGGAAGCATATAACAATTTGAGGCGAACAGGAAGCCCTGCCGATGTGCAGTTGGCGGTTGCTACTCCAACACCAGGTTTATTTATCCGTTCATTCTTATATCCATCTGTTTATGTTAACAGGAACCAGAATGCACCTGCTCAAAAAGTGCCCGGAACAGCAGCAAATAAAGTGTTCTGGGATAATAACCCTGATGATTTTATCAAATAAATGAACTCATAACTTTAAAATAGAAAAAATGAAAAAAATATTTTATTTAATTGTAATAGCGGCTTTTCTTACAATAGTTGTGGGTTCTTGTAAAAAAACCGGCAACAGTATTAATCCGCTTTCTGATATAAAATCGATGGGTATAGGTACATATCTTGTGTTGGATAGTACAGTAAACCTTAACATGGATTATTCTTCAATTGCTACTTCTAACGTAGGGGTGATGGTAGAGCAATATAAAACAGGTCAGACAATTGATCATATTGTTGTCTATGTTTCATCTTCTTTTAGTTATGACACTGCTGATTGGCACATGGTAAAAACTGTCAGTTATTCAGGAAAAAATACTTTGGTATCTGTTAGTGGTACCGAATTAGCAGATGCTCTTGGAATAACACCAGCTGATTTAAGTCCAGGTACTAGCTATACATTCTATAACAGAGCTGTTACAAAAAGTGGAGATTATTGGGATATAAGTAATACCGGGTATGCTAACGATGGTACAAATCTTATAGCTGGAAGTAATTATCATTCTGCATTTTACTTTACCGCAAATATAGTTTGTCCATTTGTTGCTCCTATGGCAGGTACTTACAAGGTTATAGAAGATGACTGGGTTGACTGGCATCCGGGTGATTTAGTTCAAGTGACAGATGGTCCCGGAGCAAATGAATTAAATTTGAGCCAAGTCTGGCCAAATCCAGCCTATGGTACTGTTGTTAGTCCTTTATATTGCGATGTTGACCCTGCAACAGGGGTAGCTACAATTCCTTCAGGGATCACATGGGGTGATTACGGATCTTACAAAACATCTACACTTGATGGAAGTAGCGGTAATGTATTCTCATGCACAGGTCTTATTACTTTGAGCATTCACGTTAATGCAACAGGTTATGGCGATCAGGGTTTTTTGAAATTGATCTTACAAAAACAATAAAAATATTTAAATAATATTTTGCCAAGGGCCCATTTAATAGGGCCCTTGCTTATTTCTGCAAAAGTATTTTTAGAACGCAAATATTTTTTAGACTTGTAATAAAGCTGTGAATGATTATTGCACTATAGTTGAATAATATCAGTTCGGATTAAAAATCTAGCAAAGCATAGCAGTCAGTTACATATTAAACAAGATAAAAGTAGTAAAGGCTCTGCAAGAATATTGACTCTTACAGCTCAATAAGTTTATTTTCATCAGGAATGAGATGTTGAATTTTTATCCGGAGAAATAGAAATAATTATTTTTCTACAATTTTATTTCTTCTTCATGCTTATCAAAGAAATGAAATTCAGTTAAGTGATAATTGGTGTTGGCTTTTATATTTACCTTTTGTTTATACTTCCATCTCCACTGCCATTGTTTTGAATTGAAGAACCATCCTTTGGTAAGATATGCATACATGATAGGATGAACTGCAAGCGTGAGGTCTTTATGTTGATGATTGATAAGATAGCTCAGGTTCTTTTCTATTTCATCTTCCAGGATCAATGCTGAAGAAATTTTTCCGGTACCATTGCATGTGGGGCAAACTTCCTGTGTGTTAATTGTTACTTCAGGCTTCATGCGCTGGCGTGTAACCTGCATCAAACCAAATTTTGAAATCGGAAGAACAGCATGTTTTGCACGATCGGTGCGCATAAACCCTTCCATTGCCTCCATCAGCTTTCGCTTGTTATCAGGAAGCTTCATATCAATAAAATCGATCACAATAATTCCTCCCAAATCTCTCAATCGTAATTGCCTTGCTATTTCTTCAGCAGCTTCAAGATTTGTTTCCAGTGCATTTTGCTCCTGGTTATTGCTTACGCTTTTGTAACCACTATTTACATCAATTACATGCAGTGCTTCAGTGTGCTCAACAATAAGGTACGCACCGCTTGGAAGGTTAACTGTTTTTCCAAATGCAGCTTTTACCTGCTTGGTAATTCCGAACTGATCGAATATAGGGGAGCCATTGTGATAGTAAGAAACGATATCAATTTTATCCGGGGCAATTCTCTGGATATAACTTTTAGTATCGTTGAAAATATTTTTATCATTCACCACGATCTTGTTAAAATCTTCATTCAACAAATCGCGGAGCATGCTTGTGGTTTTTGTTTGCTCGCTTAAAATTTTTGCAGGCGAACTCGCGCCTTTTAAATTATGCTGAATGGCCTTCCAGGTTGCAACTAATTCAGAAAGGTCTTCATGAAGCTCGGCAGTATTTTTTCCTTCAGCAGCAGTACGTACGATTACACCGAAATTTTTTGGCTTGATGGCTTCTACTATTTTTTGTAAACGTTTACGTTCTTCTGAAGAATGAATTTTTCTTGATACGGCAACAATATCATTAAACGGAGTAATGACAATAAATCTTCCTGGCAGGGAAATTTCACAGCTTAAGCGTGGGCCTTTCGCTGCAATTGGCTCTTTAAGGATCTGAACTAAAATGTTTGGTTTGCCACTTAATACTTCATTTATTTTGCCCGTTTTTACAATTTCTGCCTCAACCTGAAAAGTGCCGAAATCCATTTCATGATCCCCGATTTCATTCATTGCAAGGTTTGTAAACTTTAAAAGCGAGCGGGCGTAGGGGCTAAGGTCGGTATAATGTAAAAATGCATCTTTTTCAAAACCCACATCAACGAAAGCAGCATTAAGCCCGGGGATCAGTTTTTTTACTTTGCCTAAATATAAATCTCCCACTGCAAAGCTGGCATCAGCTTTTTCATGGTGCAATTCTACCAGCTTTTTATCCTCTAACAGGGCTATTTCAACGCCTTGAGGGGCTGCGTTTATAATCAGTTCCTTATTCAAATCTAAAGTTCATTTAGCATGCTAAACCAATACATCACTAAAAGGAAAATTGCTGAGGTGGATTTATTTAAGAGTTATCGCCTGCAAGCAATCCGGTGCGACAAATGCAAATAAAAGTTCAGCTTGAGAAAGAAAACCCCGCTCATGCTGCGGGGCATAAACATTTTATTTGTTCTTCTTCTTATGACGGTTTTTTCTAAGTCTTTTTTTACGCTTGTGCGTTGCTATTTTATGACGTTTACGTTTTTTACCACAAGGCATACTGAAATGCGTTTTAAGTTTTAAAAATTAATTTCCTTTACTGCCTTCCCGCGTAACCGGAAAGGTTTATTGTAATAATTTAATGCGTTTGTCAATTTCGGTGATCACTTCCGGATTCATGATCAATTTCTTTGCCGCTTCATACCATTTTATCGCTTCTGCTTTATTTCCCTTCTGCTCATTAACCTGTGCAAGCGTTAAAACAGCTTCAATATTTCCCGGCTGATGTTCTACTACTTTTGTTAAACGCTCAACAGCTTTATCCAATTGCCCAGAAACCATACCACCAAGCCCGAGCATAAACTGTGCATACATATTAGCAGAATCGCGCCTTGCAACTTCCAAAATCTTTTGTATGCCCTGCATCACTTCCTGCGGGTTGCCTGCTGAACTTCCAAAAATATAAGAGGCACCTAATCCTACTTTTGAGGAATCGTTATTAGGGTTTAGTTCTAAAGCCTGCTCAAACAGGCCTTTCGCCTCTGTTGCCATCCAGCTTTTCAGCGCAGCATTATCCTGCCCCCGAAGGTTCTCCAAAAATAATTGGGCAGCAAAGGTGAGACTTTTTTCAGAATTTTCCAACTTGGCTGCTTCTGCAGTATAATATGCAAAAGGAAGAAACCCTTCCTTTACGGAATCCTTCCAGAAAGTTGCCAATTGATGGTAAGCGTTTAATTGCTGATTTTTTACATCCCCACGAACAACAGAATTCTCCAACCTGTTTACATAAGATAACTGCGAAGGAGTAAGGCTCGATTTTGACGCCTGCAAAATGTCATTGGCATCAATTAACTTAACAGGCTGATCTCCCGAAATCTCAGAAGCTTTTTTCTTAGGAGGTACAGTTTGCCCAAAAAAGTATAAAACCAATAATAAAACAACACCCGAAGATGCTACAATGATTTGCTGTTTCTTCACAAAAATTTTTATTAGAACAGCAAAATTACATTTCTTCGTCCGGGTTTGCTTGATCTTCTTTGACGGACTGCAATTTTTTTACTTCGGCTACAAACTCTTTAGCCGGTTTGAAAGCCGGAATGTAATGTTCAGGAATATGAACAGCTACATTCTTTTTGATGTTTCTGCCGATTTTTGCGGCGCGTTTTTTCGTAATAAAACTCCCGAATCCCCGGATATAAATGTTTTCACCCTGGGATAAAGTGTCTTTTACTTCTTTAAACATGGTTTCTAAGGTTACCAACACGTCAACCTTAGGGATACCAGTTTTGTCCGATATTTGGTTAACAAGGTCTGCCTTTCTCATTGGTATTATTTTATAAGTTTCTGATAATAAATATATAACAAAATTTCAAAAATACAACTAATTGATGCTAAACGTTTTTTGCAATGGCAAAACTGCCGCAATTCCAATTTGTTAATAGGAAACGTAAAAGGTTGATTTTTAATTGTAAGCAAACCCATTAAAAATTTATTGTCTCTTACGATAAATATTGATTTTATTAAATTCATCGCATGAAAAATGATTTCAGCAAAAAATTATTACAGTGGAACTCTGAAGAAAATAAACGTTCCATGCCATGGAAGGGCGAAAAAGATCCCTATAAAATCTGGTTGAGTGAAATCATTTTACAACAAACACGCGTTGAACAAGGCTGGGCTTATTATGAAAATTTCATAAAAACTTTTCCTACAATTCACGATCTGGCAAAGGCGCCGGAAAAAAAAGTTTTTAAAATGTGGGAAGGGTTAGGGTATTACAACCGGTGCCGCAACCTGATACAAACTGCAAAAAAAATTTCCACAGAATACAATGGAAAATTTCCATCTTCTTATGATGAAATAAAAAACCTAAAGGGAATTGGTCCATATACTGCAGCAGCAATTTCATCTTTTGCATTCAACCTTCCTTATGCAGTTGTTGATGGAAATGTAGAAAGAATTTTATCCCGCTACTTTGGTATCAACACTCCGGTTGATACAGCAGAAGGCAAAAAAAAATTTACCACATTAGCTGAGTCATTACTCGATAAAGCAACCCCGGGAAAATATAACCAGGCAATTATGGATTTTGGTGCAGTGATCTGCAAACCTAAAAACCCTCTTTGTGATCAGTGTGTACAATCGAAAAAATGTTATGCATTTCTTCAACATAAAATAGAAGAATTGCCTGTTAAAAAGAAAACGATCGCAAAAAAAATCAGGTGGCTTTATTATTTCATTGTAGAAGTTGACGGTGAAATTTATATAAGGAAACGTACAGAAAAAGATATCTGGCAAAATTTGTATGAATTTGTTTTATTGGAAACGCAAAGATCAATTACCGGAAAAGAAATATTGAAATCATCCGTTGCAAAAACATTTTTTGCGAATGAAAAATATGCAGTAAAACATATTTCTCCTGTTTACAAACAACAACTTTCGCATCAAACTATCAACGGGTCGTTTATTCATGTTCGATTGAAAAAGCCGGTGAAAGATTCAGGTGCTTATTTTCTTGTCAATAAAAAAGAAATAAAAAAATACGCTTTTCCCAAATTCATCACACATCACCTTAAAAGCGAAAACGGGTAAAATAATCAGCATTTATGGGCCGAAACTGTTAATAATGCTGATTTTAGCCTAAAAAATTTATCTTTTTGCCTGAAAAAATTTTAACTTTAAAAGGGATTGATGTCACAGACGAATTATAAACTTCAAACTTTAGTCTATGAGAGGTGTGAACAGGGTTATGCTCATTGGCAATTTGGGAAAAGACCCGGATATCCAACATCTTGAAGGCAACATTGCCGTTGCAAAATTTTCTCTGGCAACTACAGAAACTTTTAAAGACAGGTCAGGGAAATTAATTTCACAAACAGAATGGCATACGGTGGTTTTATGGAGAGGGCTTGCCGAACTTGCCCAGAAATATTTGCACAAAGGAAGCCTTGTTTATATTGAAGGCAGGTTGCGCACAAGAAGCTGGGAAGATAAAGAAGGAAATAAAAAGTTTGCAACAGAAGTGGTTGGCGATAATCTGATCATGCTTGATAAACGCTCTGACGGAAGCAATCATTCGTCCGCATCGCATGATGGAATTGAAGGTATAGGAAGCTCAGATACGCCGATTGATGAACCATCACAAGATTTACCTTTTTAAGAACTACAATTTATTAAATTTGTAAAAGTTTAGGCAGGCCGTTGATGACCTGCTTTTTAATTGATTGTGCTGCTTTTGTTAACGAAAATTAAATGCTTTGGACCCTCTCCTACATGATTACTTTCTTGTCGATACGTTATCATCGTTATTCCTTGTTATTAATCCGCAGGCAACAACTATTCTTGCCATCGTAATTCTTTTTTTACTGATCGTGTCGTTTGTTGTTTCAGGTTCTGAGGTTGCACTTTTTTCCCTCGATTATAAAGACATCAACCTGCTAAAAACAAAGCAGGATGTTTCATGGAAACGAATCGCTAATCTTCTGGAAGAACCGAAATCGTTATTGGCATCGTTGATTATTGCAAATACATTCGTAAATATTGCGATTATTATTCTTTCTAATTTTTTAATCGACCAGGTAACCCCGCTACGGCAAATGATCTGGCTTGAATTTCCGGTAAAAGTATTGCTCGTAACATTTGTGCTTTTATTATTTGGGGAGATAATGCCGAAAATATGGGCGTCGCAAAATAATCTGCAGTTTGCATATTATACATCTGGCGTTGTAGAAATTATTCATTTGCTTTTTAGAAGAATAAGCGGATGGATGATCAATCAATCCGACAGGCTCGAACGTTTTTTCGGACGAAGAAGATCTTCTATATACAATCTTGAAGAATTAGACCATGCAATTGATATGACCACAAATAATGATGCAACGGAAGAGGAAAAAAATATTCTCAAGGGCATTATTAAATTCGGGAACATTACCGTGAAACAGATTATGAAAACGAGGCTTGATGTAAACGGTATCGATTATAATATTTCCTTTGCCGAACTAAAGAAAAAAGTAGAAGAATTACATTATTCGAGATTGCCGGTTTATAAAAACAGCCTGGACGAAATAGTTGGAATGGTGCATACCAAGGACCTGATTGCATACCTGCCGGAAACTGATGATTTTAACTGGCACACTTTGTTACGCACCCCGTATTTTGTGCACGAACAAAAATTAATTGAAGATTTGCTGCAGGAATTTCAGAGCAAACGGATTCATTTTGCAATTGTGGTTGATGAATTTGGCGGAACAAATGGTATCGTTACATTAGAAGATATATTGGAGGAAGTTATCGGAGATATTAAAGATGAATTTGACGAGGAAGAAGGCGCCAGTAAAAAACAAGATGACGGAAGTTATATATTTGAAGGGCGTACGATGATTAATGATGTGTGTAAAACGATGAACCTTCCTGTGGATACATTTGACCAGGTAAAAGGCGACAGTGATTCCCTTGCCGGGTTGTTGCTTGAACTTGCCGGGGAAATCCCTAAAGTGAACGATGTTATTTCCTGCGGGGATTTTGAATTTACTGTGCTCGATGCCGACCAAAGCCGCATTAAAAAAGTCAGGGTTAATATAAAACGAAATTAACCATATAAATTTTTCATACTATCAAGAAAACTAACAGTGAAGCATACACGATTATTAATCATTTTCTTTTCTTTTCTTTTTATTATTTCCTGTAACAGCAATTATACACCGAAACCAAGAGGGTATTTTAAAATACAATTTCCAAAACATGAATATCAGCAATTCAACCAGCCGGGGTTTCCGTATTCATTCGAATATCCTGTTTATGCGAATATCATTCATGATACCACATTTTTTGAGGACAAACCTGAAAACCCTTACTGGATCAATATTGATTTCCCGCGTTTCAACGCACGTATTTATATGAGCTATAAAGAAATTGGTAAAAACAGTTTCGACAAATTGAAAGATGATGCGTACAAAATGAGTTACAAACACACATACAAAGCAACATCCATCGAAGATTCACTGATGAAAACCCCATGGGGTGTTACAGGAGTTTTTTTTACAGTAGGCGGAAATGCGGCTACAGCAAAACAATTTTTTGTATCTGATTCAACGAAAAATTTTCTGCGCGGTGCTTTATATTTTGATACCACGCCAAATGAAGATTCGCTCGGAATTGTAAACCAGTTTTTACAGGATGATATGTTTCACCTGATTAATACCCTGCAGTGGAAAAAATAAAATCAATTCAGTTAACTTTGTTTAAATACTTTGAATAGTGATAACAATAGATAATACATTGATTAGTGATGATGTGATTGAGCAGCAATTTGTGTGCGACCTCAACAAATGTAAAGGTGGTTGTTGCGAAGATGGAGATGCCGGTGCTCCCTTGGAAGAAAACGAAACTGATATACTGAATGAGATTTATGAAACGGTGAAGCCATATCTTACACAGGAAGGAATTGATGAAATTGAAAAACATGGTAGGTACACGTATCATAAAGAATTTGGTTGGGTAACACCAACAATTAATGGAAAGATCTGTGCTTACGGTTATCATGATGAAAAGGGGATTATTAAATGTGGAATTGAACAAGCGTATTACGATGGAAAAGTAAAATGGAAAAAACCAATAAGTTGTCATTTGTATCCGATAAAGATCAAGAAGACAAAAGAGCATGAGTTGGTAAATTATGAACCACGGGAAACCATGTGCAAGCCGGCTTGTGTGCTTGGCAGGAAATTGAAAATGCCGACATATATTTTTTTGAAAGAAGCATTGATAAGAAAATACGGGGAAGATTTTTACGGAGTGTTGGAACAAGTGGCGGAGAAATATTTTGAGCAAGAACGGGGAGCTAAAAAGTAAAAATGAATAATTAAAAAAGGAAGAAGCGCTTTTTGCTTTTTCCTTGCTAAGAAATTTATAATAACATCTTTTAATGACAGATACTTCATCATCATTTGCGGCTAAGAGTGCTATAAAAGCAGCGGACCTTGATCACCGGCAAAAGATCAATTTTAATATTGGTAAATACAACGCGGTTGTGCCTGTAGGCAAACAGCAATTTGCCGATGTAAGCCTTGCCCGCGAACGTGCAAAAAATGTGAAGTGGCGTGCGATAGAAACGCTGGATAAACAACTGGAAGATTTTGAAGCCGCATTGACACAGCGCGGAGGCAAAGTGATCTGGGCAGAAAATGCAAAGCAGGCGCTCGACGAGATCCTCACCATCTGTAAAGAAAAAAATTGCGGCACTATTGTGAAAAGCAAAAGCATGGTGACGGAAGAGATCAAACTGAATCATTTTCTTGAGGAAAATAATATTGAAAGTGTTGAAACAGATTTAGGAGAGTATATCCAGCAGTTGGATGGAGAACCGCCATACCATATCGTAACTCCGGCGATGCACAAGAGCAAGGAAGATGTTGCGAAATTATTTCATGAAAAGCTAAATACAGATATAAACCTAACACCGGAGCAACTTACGTTAGTAGCACGTGACAAATTGAGAAGAAAATATGTTGAAGCAGAAATTGGAATCACCGGCGCAAATTTTATTATTGCTGATATTGGTGGCATTGCAGTAACAGAAAATGAAGGCAATGCACGCCTTTCCTGTTCTTTTCCAAAAACACATATCGTTATTGTCGGTATTGAAAAAGTAATCCCTTCTTTAACAGATATTGCTTTGTTCTGGCCTTTGCTTGCAACATTCGGAACCGGTCAGCAGATCACTTCATACAATACTATAGTTACAGGACCTAAACAGGTAAATGAACCAGACGGCCCGGAAGAAATGTATGTAATATTGCTTGATAACGGACGAACAAATATTCTTGCGAACGAAAAAAGCAGGGAAAGTTTGTATTGCATTCGTTGCGGCGCATGTTTGAATGCATGCCCGGTTTATAAAAATATTGGCGGCCACAGCTATGAAACAACGTACAGCGGCCCGATCGGTGCAGTAATTACCCCGCGGTTAAAAGAAATGAACGACTGGAAGCATTTAAGCTATGCATCATCGTTATGTGGCAATTGTACGGAAGTATGTGCCGTAAAAATTAATCTGCACGAATTGTTATTGGAAAACCGCCATGATGCTGTTGAAGAAAACAGCACAACATGGAGCGAGAAAATTGCATGGAAAGTATGGAAGCAGGCAAGCCTTAGCAGGAGGCTAATGAACACCGGAAATAAAAAAATAAAAGACTGGATGGTGAATAAAGTTTTTAAAGGATGGACTGCGCACAGGGCTGATTTGGATTTTTCTTCGAAAACATTTAACCAATTGTGGAAAGAAAAGCATAACGGGTAAAAAATACGGTCGGTTACCGTAAATTTTCAGGCTGGTTAATTATACCGGCTTTTTTATTTTTACAGAATATTTCAATGCTTCTATATTCCAACCATACCACCAACCGCCTTCAATACATAGTTGAATTTTTTAGCCGGCAGTTATTTGATGAACCAATAGTTATCATTAATAACAAAAGCGATTTCATTAATTCCGCCGAAGCAAAGTTGAATTATTCCGCTGAAGCATTCAGTGAAGATGAATTTTTCATTCATGCAACTTCATTGCTTTTTGAAAATGAAATCAGGCAACAACACATTGATTGTTTTGAATTGAATTATCATAAAGCGTTTTTTCAAACTGATGGCGATTTTCATTTTGATGTTTTTGCCGCATCATTTTATTTGCTGAGCCGCTATGAAGAATATCTTCCACATGAAAAAGATGAATACGGCAGGTATGCGCATACTAATTCACTTGCATATAAAGAAGGGTTTTTACAAGCACCTCTGATAAATATATGGATACAGGAATTAAAGAAAGCATTGCGAAAGAAATTTCCAACGCTTGTATTTCGGCACACAGCATTTCAGTTTATTCCAACTTATGATATTGATATTGCTTATTCATATTTAAATAAAGGTTTTTTAAGAAGCGCCGGAGGGCTTGCCAGATCTGTATTTCAGGGAAAATGGAATGATGCAAATGAGCGTGTAAAAGTTTTGTGGAAAAAGAAGCCTGATCCGTACGACGCATATGAATGGCTTGACTCTTTGCATCTGTATTGCCGTATCAAACCATACTATTTTTTCCTGGTAGCAAAGGAACAAAAACTGTACGATAAGAATATTGACCCGCAGAATGAAGCATTGCAGGATTTAATAAAATATCATGCTTCGGGGTATACGATCGGTATTCATCCTTCATGGCAAAGCGGTGATGATGAAAGTTTATTGAAGGAAGAAAAGGAATGGCTTGAATATATTGCTGACAAAAAAATAATCAATAGCCGCCAACATTATATCCGGATGAATTTGCCCGATACATATCGCAAACTTATTCGGGCAGGAATTGAAAATGATTTTTCGATGGGATATGGAAGCATTAATGGTTTCAGGGCTTCTGCGGCATCTTCTTTTTATTGGTATGATCTGGAAAAAGAACAACAGACTTCTTTAAAAATATTTCCATTCTGTTTCATGGATGCGAATTCTTTTTATGAACAAAAACTTACTGCACAGCAGGCAATGGATGAATTGTTGAGCTATTATCATGCAATAAAAAAAGTGAATGGGTTGATGACAACGATCTGGCATAATCAATTTGTAGGAACAGATAAATTATTCGCAGGCTGGCGCGAAGTGTACGAAGTTTTTTTAAAAGAAGAAGTGTATTGGGATATGTGAGTTAGATGCATGTCGATAAAAATTTAAAAGCTAAAAAATAGTAGAAGAAATGTGGAGGCTAATAAAATACTTACGCTTACTGCTCACCTTCACTCTTTTCTTTCCTGAATGCTTCATTGATCATATACACACCAAGTAAAGTAGTCAAGCCACCGATGATCATATAAATTGTAAACGGTTCCCTGAAGATCAATGCACTGATAATAACAGCAACTACCGGGTTCATATATGCGTAAATAGAAACCTGCTCAGTTGGTAAATTCTGCAAGGCATATAAGTACGTAAAAAAAGAAATTACCGATCCAAAAACTATCAGGTAGCCAATGGCAAACCACGATTGCGCAGGGATCTGGTGAAAAGGGATTGCTATTCCTGTAGCTGAAGTTGTGCAGAATAAAGCAATACCTGATATGAACATCTGCAACCCAATACTAAAGTATGGATTGAATTCATTTGCCTGTTGCTTTGTATAGATTGTTCCTAATGCCCACGATAATGATGCAATGAATGAGATAATGATCCCGAATCGAAAATCAGCATTGAAAAAATCTTTCAGATGATCGTAGAAGATGATACAGATTCCGCCAAAGCCTACTAAAAAACCGATGAGTGCTTTTGTTTCGATCTTTGTCCGCTTCCATACAATATCAATTACTACCAGCCATAGTGGAAAAATCGCAGCGATGATCGAGGCTAATCCTGCAGAAATATATTTCACGCCCCAGGTTGTCAATCCATTTGTGAGAAAAAAATTAAGCAGGCTTAATATCAAAACCGTGTTCCATTGTTTTCCTTTGGGCCACGCTTTTTTTTTGAAAGTGAAAAATAAAATATAACATAAACCTGCGAGCGTTTGCCTTATTGATGCCAATTGTAATGGTGGCATATATTTCACGCCTTGCCTCGATGCGACCCAGGTTGTGCCCCAGAAAAAGCAAACCGATATTAGTGCTAAAATTGCTTTAGTGTAATTATTGTTTTTTGTTTTTCCTCGTAGAAATGTTTCCTGTTCGGTTAGCATGGATCTGTAAAGAAATAAAATGGTATGGCAACTACACTCAATGTTTGAAGTGCCGCATGCCTGTTATTACCATTGCTATTTTATGTTGAACGCAATAGTCAATAGAATCTTTATCTCGGATAGAACCGCCGGGTTGTATGATGGCTTCCACACCTTCTGCATGTGCGATCTGTACACAATCATTGAAAGGGAAAAAAGCATCCGAAGCCATTACTGCACCTTGCAGGTCAAACTTAAATTGTTTTGCTTTCTCAATTGCCTGGCGTAATGAATCGATGCGGCTTGTTTGCCCGCAACCTTTTCCAACCAATTGCTTATTTTTTATTAGAGCGATAGCATTCGATTTTAAATGTTTGCAAATCAAATTTGCAAATGCAAGATTTTCTTTTTCTGCTTCGGTAGTTTCTCTTCCGCCTACTTCTTTCCACTCGGCAAAATTCCCGGAATCATTTTGTTGCATCAATACGCCATTCAGGAGAGATTTGAATTGTTGTTTGTATGCCGGGTTTTTTTTCTGTTGAAGAAGTATCCGGTTCTTTTTCGATTTTAAAATTTCCATTGCATCTGCATCAAACGCAGGTGCAATCAGCACTTCAAAGAAGATTTCATTAATCGCTTCTGCCGTGGCTTTATCTACAGTTGCGTTACAAACTAAAACGCCTCCAAACGCACTTTCAGGATCACCTGCCAAAGCCGCGTCCCAGGCTTCTTTTAACGTTTTTCGTACAGCAATCCCGCACACATTTGTATGCTTGATAATGGCAAATGTTGTTTCAGAAAATTCTTGTATTAATTGAACAGCGGCATCAACATCAACAAGATTATTATAGGATAATTCTTTACCGTTTAATTTTTCAAACAGTTCATTCAAATTGCCATAATAACTAGCTGACTGATGCGGGTTTTCTCCATAGCGCAATGAATTCGGGTTTGGAACTGACTCTAAAAAATATTCTGAGTTTGATGGAGAAAAATATTTTGAAATAGCTACATCATAATGTGCACAAACTTCAAATGCTTTTGCTGCAAGAAACCGCCGTTGCTCCAATGTGGTTTCACCATTTTGCTCAGCGAGAAGTTTATCTAAATAAGCATATTCTTTTTTAGATCCTACTACAACAACATGGTTGTGATTTTTAGCAGCGCCACGAATCATGGATGGCCCGCCAACATCTATTTTTTCAATAATAGCTGCATCATCTGTTGTTTTGGCGACTGTTTCTTCAAACGGGTATAAGTCAACAATAACCAGATCGATCTCCGGAATTTTATATTGCTTCATTTCTCTTACATCGGTTTCATTATTACGCCTTCCCAAAATCCCACCAAATACTGATGGATGTAATGTTTTCACCCTTCCGCCCAAAATAGAAGGATAAGTAGTAAGCGATTCAACCGCAACGCAAGGAACTCCTAATGATTCTATGAATTGTTGCGTGCCGCCGGTTGAATAGATGGTTACGTTTAATTCGTGCAATTTTTTTACAATGCTATCGAGCCCGTCTTTATAAAAAACGGAAATAAGCGCCGATTGAATTTTCTTGGTCATAGTATTATTAATGCAGCAGAATAGGTGCTGTTTGAAAGAAGCCGCAAAGCTACATTAATCTGTATTCATCTCAAAAGCTCCGTTATCAACAGTATTATAGAAGGGGAGATGAAGTTGTTCACATTCCATTTCCCATTTTTTAATTCTCCAGCTAGCATTTGATGCATCAAAAACCAGGTTCCTAAAATCAAAAGCGTTAATAACATTTGAAATTTTTAGTGAAGGATTTTTGGAAAGAATGAGCAAATCAAGTTTTATCTTTTCTTTTGTAGGTGTGAAGCAAACAGATTGATCGAGAACTAAAATTTTTTTTGAACCGAAATGGAAAATACTGTTTCCGTATTGCAATGATGAAAGTGAACCTGTTTCCGTAACCCGGTATTTTATCCGTGCAGGTTTCAGGTGAAAATTCTGCAAGAAACCATCTTCACGCATAATACTATCTCCTTTGAACATATAATTTTTTCCTTCTACAAAATCAATTGCCTGGTGCTGTGGCACATTATACACAATCAGTTTGTTTTGTTGTAATGCCTGTAAGAATGAAACACTTCTTAGCACAACAAAACCAAGCATTGCAAACAAACCGGTAAAGAAATAATTTTTCTTTTTATGCAAGAGCCAGGTTGCAATGCCTGCAATACTTATGTAAATAAATATTGTTTGAAAAATAGTTACCTGCAGATTATCCAATATTGATTTTGGCATCGTTTCCATATGTTCAATAAAACTGTTGAGCAGCCAGATCAATTTGTTCAGGATAGTGCCGGTAAATTTTGCGACAGCAGGGATGAATGAAACCGCACACAAAAAAATTTCACCAAACAAAATAATGCTGGATAACGGGACTGCAATAAGATTTGTTAGCAAGAAATAATTTGGAAATTGATGGAAATGAAAGATGCTGATTGGTGTTGTCAGGATTTGTGCTGCTAATGTTACTGAAGTTAATTGCCAGATGAAATCGAGGGTTTTATTTTTTATATAGAGAAGATGATAAATCGGCTTCATAAAAATCACAATGCTTAACACTGCCGTATACGAAAGTTGAAAACCTACATCCCACAGCCAGTAAGGGTTATAACAAAGCAATAAAAAGGCAGAAGCAGAAAGCGTATTATAGATGGAGGTTTTTTTTGAAAAACTTTCACCGATCACAATGGAGGTTAGCATAACAGCAGCACGTAATACTGATGCAGAGGCCCCCGACATTAAACTAAATAACCAAAGTGTGATTATGATTGTAACTGGTTTTAAAAATTTGATGAAACGGAATTTTGAGAATGGTGTGAATATGATCATCAAAAAACCATAGATCAATGCAAGCTGCATTCCTGAAATGGCAATAATATGTACTACACCTGTGTTTGTATATGATTGTACAAGATCTTTATCAAGGTCCTCTTTATAACCGATCAATAGAGCTTCTGCAAACCCTTTTTCTTTTTTACCAGGAATAAATTTTTGAAAAATATTTACCGTTTTTTCCTGCGCGGAAAATAAAAACCGAGGAATTGTATTTTCATTTTTTTGCGGAAGAGCAATAAATTCTTCTTGCTTTAAAAATACCTGGTGATAAATCCGCTGGAAGGCGCAGTAACGTTGATAATCGAAGGCGCCGGGATTGCCTGAGTTTTTAATAGCTGCCAATGATCTTGAAAAAACGATTTGCGAACCATAATCAAGCTTCGGCAATGACTTGTCTTTTCTGAAATAGATCAAAATGGAACCCTGCACAGGGATTATGCTATTGCCGGAAATTATTTTATCTGCTGATGCAATTGCTTTATATGATTTTTCTTTTTCTGATAACGGCTCTTGCAATGTAGCTATTACAGTATTTCCATCTTTATAATAATTATTAATCCAGTTGTTATGGTAAGAAATATCTTTATGATATGTTAGCAATGCACCTATACAAAACAGTAATGCATTCAGCAATATTCCGTTTAACCAGTACCATTTAAATTGGGCAAATGTTTTTATGCGTTGAAAGATCAGGAGAGATAAAATTGAAGCAGCAATAAAGCTGTAGCTAATGAAAACCGGCAAGTGCAGGTAATATTGCGCAATTATTCCGGCAATTAACGGAATAATAAGTCTAAGGAACGGCGCGTCTTTCCAGATAGGAACGGGTTTAAGGTACATATCTGAAAGTTAGCTAAAATTTCAGCTCAGCAATTTTTTTATATAAGCAATTTGCCCAAGATGATAGATATGGTGCTGGATTAATCCATTCAATAAAAATTGAACATTGTACGTACGGTCATCTACCGGTGTCTCTAAAAATAAATCATCTTTCGTAAGCAGTTGTGTAATTATATTTTCATTCACTGTTTTGAAAATTTCCAATCCTTTTTCCCAACTATGAACATCCGGGTTAATCGTTCGCCAATCTAAATCTTCAAAACTCTTCACGCTTTTTAACTTTGTTTCATCAAAAATATTTTCTGTAAACTCTGACCACGTGATCATATGGTATAAAAGATCCGTTAATGAGTGTTGCCCGTTAGGCCGTTCAAACACAATAGCAAGATCAATATCTTTTGCAATCGCAAAAAAAGATTGGCCATACCAGGGTTCTCCGTACAATACTTCCCGGAGAGCGTAAATGATTTTCCCGATTTCTTTTTTCATAAAAAAATAATTTTAGCGAAGAAATTATTTACCTGCCCGTTTTAATTTTTCAAACGGCGCCAATGCGTAATTTAACTGAATAAGGATGGTAACCGTAATACTTAAATAAATATTTATAAAACAAAGCAATGCTGCGATGGCATAAAGAGTTTGTGCTATAATAATTCTTTTTTGAATTGCTTTTCCAACAGTTTCTATTTCATCATCGGCCAGGGAAACATAACCTTTTTTGATGGCATAATTCCAGTGGATCAATAATACAATCCCTAAAACAAAAATATTCAGCCAGTATAAAAACACGGAAAATTTAAAATGAATATGCTCACTTAAAAAACCTGTTGTAAAGGGAAGAACTGAAACAAAAAGCAGGAAGAATAGTGACATCCAGTTCAGGTTCCTGTCACTTTTTTCAATGAAATTGTATTGCGATGAATGTCCTGTCCAGAAAATCCCTAAAGTCATAAAACTTAAAAAATAGGTGAGGAATTTTGGTGTCAGTCCGCAAAAGGCATCAATTAAATCTTTTTCGGTCTTAATGATTTCACTTACAGGCACTTTAATATCGAGTACCAATAGTGTTAATGCCACGGCAAAAACACCATCGCTTATTGCTTCAATACGTCCTACTTTTTTTCCGGCAACTTCATTATATGTTTTTTTCATTATTAGTCATTTGCTAAGTGTAAAATGATAGTCAAAAAATAATTTTTAAGCAAGAAATAAAACTAAATTACGGATTTTGCTAGCCGATGATCTAATACCAATAACACAAATAGAAGTTCAACCCATTATCCTGCTGTGTTTTATTTTTTATTCAATCAAGATTAATTGAAAATTTAAACGGGTGAGAAAGGACAGGCATTATTTGCAAAGTAATTTTACGATTGCCAGGGAAATTCTGCCGCAGAAAAAATCAACTTTTCTACGGTATTTAAGGCTATAGGAAAACGGTATTTTATGGCAATTTTCATCGCGACTATCTGACCTTCTTCGATTTACAAATAATATTAATTTATAATTATTTGATTAGCATTTTTTTATGGTTAACTAATAACGTAACTGCATCTACTTTTATGCGGTTAATCTATTACTTAATTTTTTAAAAACTTGGCTATGAGTACTATTGAAAAAAAATCGTTAAAGGTAGGCAAATATGTAAATACAGAACATGTAGATACAGTAATCCGCACTTACAAAAAAGAGAGATGGGTGCATAACTCGGAGCGTATGGGAAAGCCCGATTCTTTAAGTGCCTGGTATAGTGTTGAAGAGCTTGAAGAATTTTTAGATAAAGCAAAACAACATGGTGGGGACGGTATTAAAATGTATTTCGCTGCCTATCCTGAAAATTACACAGCTACACCTGAATATGCAGGTTTACAAACTTTGGTTTTAGTAGCAACAAAAAGTAAAGAAACAGAAAACGGGATAGCTAATAAAGATATCTATTTTACCAAAGATGGTTCTACGGAAATACTGGCATATAATGCAAGCAAATTATGCCCACCTTTCTGCGGAGGAAGTGGCGAATTTGGAAAAATTGGTATTACCATCGTTGATAAAGGCCATGATGGATTGGCAGTGATTTAATAAACTACTTTTCTTTTCAGGGTTATAGGAGATAAAGGCTTTCTACCAGCAGTAGAAAGTCTTTTTTATTTTGTGCCAAAGAAACTGATTACTTTGTGTTGCAATGACAATCCCTGTAGATATATATTTCATATCGATTTGTCTTTTAGCTTCTATACCGATGTATTTTAAAGGCACACAGGCCTTATATCTTAAACTATTTCCTCTTTTCCTGATTGTTACAGTTTCAGTAGAAATTGTTGGGACGAGAATGAGTTTAAAGAATCTTAATACAAATCCCCTATATAACGTTTTTACCACACTAGAATTTGTTTTTTATTTCTGGATATTAAATCAGATGGTTAAAAATAGAATAGCTAAAAAAATAATCCTATATTGCTTATGCCTGTATCCCATAGTGTGTTTTCTGGAGATTGCATTTTGGCTGGAACCAGATAAATTTCATGCTACGACATATGCGTTGGGTTGTTTGTTAGTAGTTGCTATTTGCATTTATTATTTTTTTGAGTTATTCCAGCTCACCCATTCCGTAAATCTTATCCGCGAACCTGCATTTTGGATTTGCTCGGGATTGTTGTTTTTCTACTGTTGCAGTTTTCCAATTTTTGGGTTTGCAAATTTTTTAGATGGGCTGCCTGCATTTGTTGTACGAAATGTAGAAGTTATATTGAATATACTAAACGGTTTGTTGTACACATCATTTACTATTGCTTTCCTATGCAGGCTAAAAGTGCAGAAATCTATTTCATAATTCTTATCGGCAGTTTACTGGCGCTGTTATTGGTTGGTTTTATTGTTGCAATTCTTTTTTTATACCAACGCAGGCAACACCGACAGGAAAAGCAACTGACGTTATTAAAAGACCAGTATGAACATGAATTACTGCAATCGCAATTAGAAATCCAGGAAACTACATTAAAAAATATTGCACAGGAACTTCATGATAATATTGGTCAGGTACTTTCTGTAGTTAAATTATCATTATCCATTTTGCCATTGGAAAAAACACATCCTGCATTTGAAAGTGTTCAGAATTGCCGTGAAATGATCAATAAGATTATTTATGATATGGCAGATCTTACTAAAAGTTTGCATACCGACCGTATTACGCAAATTGGAATTATTGAAGCCATTAAATTCGACCTGGATATTATTCGCAAGAGCGGGCTAATGAAAGTAGATTTTTCTGTTTCCGGGGAAGAACAATTTATTGGGGAACAAAAATCGATTTTTATTTTCCGTATGTTCCAGGAATCATTGAATAACATTTTAAAACATTCTCGAGCTTCACATATAATTGTTTCCGTTGTTTACTCAATTGATAATACTTTTGTTCTGAAAGTACAGGACAACGGCGTAGGTTTTAATCCCGAAAATAAACAGAGCCAGGTTTCTTCTTCAAGTGGTTTAGGGTTGAAAAGTTTAAAGAACCGCGCCAGCTTAATTGGTGCAAATGTTTCCATTCAAAGTGAATCCGGCAAAGGTTCTTTAATCACAATCGAGCTTCCATTGGAACCTGAAAATATGTTGGTTGACTATGAGAATGACAAGTAAAAAAATACAAGTTGCCATTGCAGACGATCATACGCTATTACGAAAAGCGCTGGCAAGGCTTATATCTTCATTTGATGAATATACTGTTTTATTTGAAGCCGATAATGGCAAAGAAGTAAAAAAAAACATTACTGCACACCTAATTCCCGACATTGTTTTGCTTGATGTAAACATGCCTGGCATGGACGGCTATGAAACCGTAAAATGGTTATACGAAAATTATCCGCAAATAAAAGTATTGGCTCTCTCTATGTTCAGTGATGAGAAAACTATCATCAAAATGTTGCGGCTCGGTGCTAAAGGATATGTACTGAAAAATATTGAACCGGATGAATTGAAGAATGCGCTCGATTCTGTAATGAAAAAAGATTTTTATTTATCAGAATATATTTCCGGAAAAATTATCAGCGGTTTGCATAAAGGAATTGCTGATCCGGATGAAAAAAGTCTTGTATTCACCGATAAAGAAAAAGAATTTCTAAAGCTTGTCTGCTCCGATCTTACATACAAAGAAATAGCTGCGCAAATGTTTGTGAGTATGCGCACGATCGAAGATTACCGCAATGCAATGTTCGAAAAACTAAAAGTAAAAACAAGGGTAAGCCTCGCGATGTATGCGATTAAACACGGGCTGATTGAGAATTGAATTAAAAAGTGAAATGCTGCAGGTAACCTTTTTCCCTTTTTACTTGTGTATGGTGCAAATTCTATTTGCTCAAATACATGCTTCTGTCCTTGTACAATTGCCTGAAATATGGATCACGCAAATCTTTAATGAAACGGATTGCTTCGCCGGTTGATTTCATTTCCGGGCCGAGCTCTTTATTAACTCCGGGAAATTTATTGAAACTGAAAACAGGTTCTTTGATTGCAAAACCTTTCAATTTTTTGTCGAAAGTAAAATCGGTGAGTTTATGTGAGCCGATCATTATTTTGGTAGCAATATTCAGGTATGGTATTTCGTAAGCTTTCGCAATGAACGGGGTTGTTCTTGATGCACGGGGATTTGCTTCAATCACATACACCTTATTGTCTTTTATTGCAAATTGAATATTAATCAACCCTTTTATGTTTAATGCTCTCGCAATTTTTTCAGCATAATGCTCCATAGTGGTTACAACTAATGGAGTAAGATTGAATGCCGGAAGAACAGCATTACTGTCGCCACTATGAATGCCTGCTGGCTCAATATGTTCCATTACCCCCATCACATGAAAATTCTCGCCGTCAAAAATGGCATCAACCTCTGCTTCCTGGCAACGATCGAGAAAATGATCAATCAGGATTTTATTTCCCGGGATATGCTTCAATAAACTGATCACCGCTTTTTCTACCTCATCATCATTAATCACAATGCGCATGCGTTGTCCGCCTAATACATAACTCGGACGAACAAGAACAGGGTAGCCAACTTTATTCGCAACATTAATTGCTTCATCAACATTGTATGCAGTACCATAATCAGGATAAGGAATATTCAATTCTTTCAGCATGTCGCTGAAACGTCCCCGGTCCTCGGCAATATCCATACTATCGAATGAAGTGCCGATTATCTTAATCCCCTTTTTGTGCAAACGTTCTGCAAGTTTCAATGCCGTTTGGCCACCAAGCTGTACGATTACTCCTTCCGGTTTTTCGTGTTCAATGATCTCCCACAAATGTTCCCAATATACAGGTTCAAAATATAATTTATCAGCGATATCAAAATCTGTTGAAACTGTTTCAGGGTTGCAGTTGATCATTATTGCTTCATACCCGCATTCTTTAATGGCTAATAACCCATGAACACAGCAATAATCAAATTCAATACCTTGTCCGATCCGGTTTGGGCCAGAGCCAAGAACAATAATTTTTTTCTTATCACTTACTTTACTTTCGTTATGCTGGACTGTTTGCGTTGAATTCATTGGAGACTTTGGGTGTATTTAAGAATGATATTATTAATCAGAATTGTTTTATATAGTTTTTGATATTTTCTGTCGGTTTGCAAAGGTAATTTTTTTAAAGATTTTTTGTTAGCTAAAATTGTCGAACCCCTATCTCAGCAGTCATTGGTGATCAGTTTTGATATAGTCAGACAATTTATCCGCAAGTAAGGAAGCAACCTCAGTACATCCTGCATTAGTGAAATGAAAAAAATCATAATAATATTTGCTGTTTTTTGGCATTAGAGAATCCAGGTCGATCACTTTTACTTCGCTACCAAAAGATCGCAGCACATTATTATAAAGTTCCAGTTCTTGCTGCATTGTACCTGCAGTATTCATCGGGTCTGATTCCGGAATAATTTTATCAGTCATATTGACCATTGTTGTACTATCAATATAATTTCCAAACATGGAAGGTTGAGTTAACAGAATCGGTTTGATGTTGTTCATTTTACAAAGCGAAATCAACTCAGTAATCCGGGCTTTGTATTGTTGCAGGTAGTAATCTTGCTTTTTTAATAACATAGCAATATATTGTTCTTGTAACACGGTATCTCTTAATGAAGCAAAATCTACATTTTTATGAATAAGGCCTTTTTTGTATGCGCCGCGAATAGCATATAATTGAAAAAAAGAAGATCCAAGCTCTGTTTTATTGGCTACTGATTTCAGAAAACCTTTTACAGAAGAAAAGTTGATTTTTTTTTCATTCATTAAATCAAATTGTTCCGGCTTATCTGTTTCAATATCATTTGCACCGATCAGGAAAACGACATACTTTGGTTTTAGCCGGATGATATATTCTTTCAACAGCAATAAATGCCCGAATGTTGAATGCCCGTCGATACCTGCATTATTCAGCCATATTGATGGGTTTGTTGTTTTAAGCTTTAAATATAATTGATAGGACCATGTGAGTGAATCGCTGATGAAACGGCATTCCGTTGTGCTTCCACCGATGCAGATTACAGACAATAATTTATTTATACTATCTGTTGGCTCCGGCCCACGAAAGCCTAACGAGTTCCGGGAATAATAAATATTATTATCTAACTTTTTTAACCAGGTGTTTTTGAAAACTGTTTTTTGATTGGCTGGCAAAACCAACCTGCCTCTTGAAATAGCGAAAGGGAATGGATTATAAAAATGTAAAAATATTTCACAAATGATGAGGCCGCATAATATACCAATTACAATAGAAAGAAATTTTTTTAATACTGTTTTCACTACACCAGGTTTTGGGTGTTACTAAGTTTCATGCTCCAAACCCTTATACATAAACTTGATTTTCCCGATCTCTTTTATGAATATTTCTTGAATTTATTTTTCAAAAGTGCTATAGAAATAGGGTGTTTTTGCCTCAAATTCCGCAGAGCAGGTATCTACCATTTTAAATACGCGGGTAATCCCTGCTGCTTTTCTTTTTTCATATAAAGCATCTTCGTTTCCATCATTCATTATACGGCAGATTTGTTCATCGCTAAACCCGAGCATTTTTGCTTCCCGCAACAGTTCAACAGGGAGGCTTTCTAATTTGTGTTTAGCTAATTCCCTTTCCATATTGCATATTTTTTGAATCTGGTAAAGAAACCAGCGGTCAATTCCGTTTGTTGCTTTGGAAATAGTGCCAACCGATATGCCAGCCATTAATGCATCTTTAATACGGAAGATGCGGTCCCACTTTGGTGTTTTGATATATTCCAACAATTCTTCCGCATGCATCAGGCTCTTTCCGTAGTAACCCAATCCGACAGCGTTATTCTCCAAACTCTGACAAGCTTTTTGAACCGCTTCAGTAAAACTTCTTCCGATTGCCATTACTTCGCCCACACTTTTCATTTGCAAGCCGAGTGTATCGTTCGCTCCTTTGAATTTGTCGAAATTCCAGCGGGGAATTTTTACAATTACATAATCCTGCACAGGTTCAAAATATGCGGATGTAGTTTTGGTGATCTGGTTTTTTAATTCATCCAATGAATAACCAAGTGATAGTTTTGCCGCGATCTTTGCAATCGGGTATCCTGTTGCTTTTGATGCAAGCGCTGATGAACGGCTTACACGCGGATTGATTTCTATCGCAATGATTTCTTCCGTATCCGGGTTCAACGCAAACTGCACATTACAACCTCCTGCAAAATTTCCAAGGTCACGCATCATGCGGATAGCAGTGTTGCGCATTAATTGAAATGCAGTATCGCTTAATGTCATTGCCGGTGCAACTGTAATGGAGTCGCCGGTATGCACGCCCATCGGATCAAAATTTTCTACTGTACAAATGATGACGACATTATTATTTGCATCGCGTAATAATTCCAATTCAAATTCTTTCCAGCCCAAAACTGCTTTTTCTACAAGTACTTCATGAATGGGCGATGCCTGCAACCCGCGGTTTAGTGCTTCATCCAGATCATCCTTATCATGAACAAAACCCCCACCCGTTCCACCAAGCGTAAACGACGGACGAATTACCAAAGGGAATCCTAATTGTTGCGCAAATTCCTTTCCTTCTAAAAATGAGTTTGCTGTCTTTGCAGTAGCAACCGGCACCCCAAGTTCTATCATCCACTGGCGGAACTTTTCTCGGTCTTCAGCTTTGTCTATCGCTTTAATATCCACACCGATCAACCGCACGCCATATCTTTCCCAGATGCCGAGGTCTTCGGCTTCTTTAGCCAGATTGAGTGCTGTTTGCCCGCCCATTGTCGGTAATACAGCATCAATTTTATTTTCTTCCAATATCTGTTCAATACTTTCAACAGTTAGCGGAAGCAAATACACTTTATCAGCCATCATCGGGTCGGTCATAATGGTGGCCGGGTTGCTGTTAATTAAAATTACATGAACACCCTCTTCGCGTAAGCTTCGTGCAGCCTGTGTTCCGGAATAATCAAATTCACAAGCTTGTCCGATAATGATGGGGCCAGAACCAATAATTAATACAGAAGTGATAGAAGTATCTTTAGGCATGTCAAAACAAATTGCGCAAAAGTAAGGCAGCGCAATTAATTTTCCCTATTAATTTTTGAAACAGTTATTCACCATCTTTTGAGCGGGGTAAAAAAAAACTCCGGCAAAGCCGGAGCCTAACGATAATTACAGATATATGCAGAGTTAATTGTTATGGAAAGCTGCAAGTTCAATATCATCCAGCAATACACCACCCTTTCGGGCAACTGAACGGCGCTCAGCCATCAATCGTCTGTTATCATATTTTGTCCTGATCTTGAAGACCCATTTCTGTTTGGCTTCTTCTCCTTTAAAAACTCCTATTATAGTTCCAATGGTAACCGCCAGGAATACAACCATTCTATTTGTATATTTTTTCATGATACCTGGTTTAATGATTTTCTATTTATTGTAAGACAACTTTCCAATGCCAAATGCTGTACCAATTTTTTAAAATATTATACCACTTACCGATATTTTTTAAAAAACCTACGTAAAAAATTTTCATCAGGATTTGCAAACCTGCACCACAACTGATTTGACGCAGGATTGATAGACGAGGTAACAATCTTTCCAACAATTGTTAATTTTTTCTTAGCAACAGTTTTTTGAGTTGAGAAATGTGTAGTGAATTTTTTGGGAAATTTGTATCCTTTAAAATAAATCACCGATTGATGAAGCGTTTTTTTCTGTTATCCCCATTTTTATTTTTTGTTACATCATCATTCTCTCAATTATTCCCACCTAAAAATTATCCGCAAGGATATTTCCGCGATCCGCTTAATATCCCGATCAGCCTGGCGGGAAATTTCGGCGAACTCAGGCCCAATCACTATCACATGGGATTGGATATACGAACCGAGAAACGCGAGAACCTGCCTGTGTTTGCGGCGGCAGACGGATACATTGCAAAAGTAAAAGTTGAGCCCGAAGGATTCGGACAGGCGATTTATATCAACCACCCCAATGGTTACACAACACTATATGCACACCTTAATGAATTTTTTCCAGCACTTGCTGCGTATGTTAAAAAGCAACAGTATAAAAGTGAGTCGTGGAAAATTTTCCTCAATATCCCACCGGGAATGTTCCCGGTAAAAAAAGGAGACTTTATTGCATTGAGCGGAAGCACCGGAGGCTCGCAGGCGCCACATGTACATTTTGAGATCAGGAATACATCCACCGATATTAATTGCAATCCGATGTTATTCGGGCTCCCGATTACCGACAATAGCAACCCAACGCTGCTGAGGCTTGCAGTTTATGACAGAAGCAAAAGTATTTATGAGCAATCCCCAAAAATTTTTCCAGTTCATAAAATTGCTGATGAATATAGCATTCCCGGCGGATCCGTAACCTGCAATTTTTCCCAAATTGGTTTTGCAATTTCCGCTTTTGACACAGAATCGGGGTCAACAAACCGCAACGGAATTTTTGAAGCAGCGCTTTATAATGATGAAAAAGCAGTGATCGGTTTTGAGATGAATAATATCGGTTATGACAACACGCGAAACATTAATGCGCATATAGATTATAAAACAAAGGCCAACTCGAATATTTATTTGCAGCAATTATTTCGTTTGTCCGGATATAATAATTCCATTTATCATCCGGCAAATGCTACCGGAATAGTTGATATTGGCGATGGAACAATTCATACCATTAAGATTGAAGTAAAGGACCCACGTGGTAATACTACTATATTAAGGTTTAATGTGCAATATAAGCCTGCTGCTACCGGCAACTGGCAGGCACCTGGAAAAATGTTCTACCCGCAAATGCTTGGTGCGTTTGAAACGGATGATTGTGCATTCTATATAAATGAAAATTGTTTGTATGATTCTGTGCACATTAATTATTTAAAATCGGCTCCGGTTCTACCTTCATCTGTTTCTGCAATACACCATATCGGTGCGCCTTACATTCCTTTGCGGGATTCATTTTTGGTGCGCATCAAACCAACAATTGAATTGTCGGTTGCAAAGCAAGACAAAGTGGTGATGCTGATGAATTCCGGAAATAAAAAAAGTGTGGAGAAAGTGCAATGGCAGGCCGGATGGGCTTCAGCGACATTTCGTGACCTGGGGAACTTTCAATTGGTTGTAGATGACCAACCACCGGTAATTATACCAGTTGGTTTTCATGATGGGGCAAACCTTGCGCATGCTGCTAAAATTGTTTTCATTGTAAAAGATAATTTTGAAGAGTTTAAGAATTTTCGTGCAGAGTTGGATGGGAAATGGCTGAAGTTCAGTAATGATAAAGAAAGGTCCTTTGTTTATAAATTTGATGAACATTTTCCACCGGGCAAACACGAATTGAAGGTAACTGTGTACGATGAAGCAGGGAACCAGGCAATGAAAACATTTTCTCTGCGTCGATAATGTGAAAAAATGCAAATGTGGAAAATGTGAAAATTGAAGCATTGGCACATTTTCATATTTTCACATTTTATCAATATGATCCATTTAAAAGAAGGCGACAAAGCCCCCGCATTTACCAGTACTGACCAGGATAGCAATAAAATTTCCCTGGGTGATTTTAAAGGGAAAAAAGTAGTTCTCTATTTCTATCCGGAAGACGATACTGAAACATGCACCATCCAGGCGTGCAATCTGCGGGACAATTATTCGTTATTAAAAAAAGAAGGCTTTGTTGTTTTGGGGGTTAGCCCGGATGATGAAAAAAAGCACAAAAAATTCGAATCAAAGTATAGCTTGCCTTTTACATTGCTCGCAGACCCCGATCACAAGATCATTAATAAATATGGGGTTTGGGGCGAAAAGCAAATGTTTGGCAACAAATACATGGGGTTGCACCGAACTACATTTTTGATTGATGAAAAAGGAATAATAAAAAAGATATTCCTGAAACCTAAATCAAAGCAACATGCAGAAGAAATTGTAAAAGCGTGGAAAGAAGTAGCAGGTTAGCAAACCTGGATTTTGTTGCTCATTATATATTTTCAACATTCGGCCATAAGCAGGTTTCGGGTATTTGATTTAATGATTATTCTTTCTATTTTTATCCATTCTACCTTTTAGAAATGTTTATTATACTGTATGAATAGAAGGGCTTTTGTTCAGTTGTCGTTAGTGGGTGCGGCAACGTTGTCTGTTCCGCTGCTCACTTGCAAAAGCCGTAATCCAGCAATGAAGAACCCTTTGGCTTTTCCCGTATTCTTAGCCGGTATTTGTGATGATAAAACGATACATGCCATAGGAGAAACATATCTAAAACAATTGCCTGATGGTTTTTCGAAGAACGCACTCGAAAAATTGCTGCTAACAGATATAAGTGGAAACATACTGCAACCATCTTCGCCCAAATCATTACTGTTTGAAATGCTTGACAGGAAAACCCATAACGACTTTGAAAAAGAAGATACTGTTTTTGTAAAAGGATGGGTTTTGTCAAAAACAGAAGCCTGCCAATGTGTTTTTTTTGTTTTAACTTCTAAATAATATTACGTTATGCATATTGATGCGAGAGAACTGGAAAACGGTTCGTTAATAGAAGGAGACATCTGTATTATTGGTGCAGGTGCCGCAGGCATCAGTATGGCCCTCCAATACATCAACACTCCTTATAAAATAATTTTGCTGGAAGGTGGCGGATTTGATTATGATGATAAAGTACAGGAATTATATGTAGGGAAAATCACCGGTCAACCCTATTACCCGCTTAAATCTGCACGCCTGCATTATTTTGGTGGCACAACCGGGCACTGGGCTGGGATGTGCACCACTTTCGATGCTATTGATTTCACAAAAAGAAGTTGGGTTGAACATAGCGGCTGGCCCATTAAACGCGAGGACCTCGATCCGTTTTATGAAAGGGCACATAAGATTGTTGAAATAGGCCCTTACAATTACAGCCTTGATTATTGGTTAAAGCAAAACCCGTCTTTTGTACCATTGCCATTGGATAGTAATGTTGTCTGGAGCAAGATGTGGCAATTCAGTCCGCCAACGCGATTTGGGAAAAAATATAAAGATGTTATTGTTAATGCAAAAAACATCCATTTATATACTTACGCCAATGCTGTTGAGATTAGAGGCAATGAAAATGTTTCTTCTATTACATCTGTTACTGTAAAAAATTATGCCGGCAAAACACACACAGTAAAAGCGAAATATTTTATTCTTGCATGTTGTGCCATTCAGAACACACGATTATTGTTGTCGTCTAACAAACAGGCAAAAGCCGGTATCGGAAATGATAATGACCTCGTTGGCCGTTTTTTTATGGAGCATCTTGAAATTAATTCTGCCGAATTGTGGCTGCATAAGCCTGATCCGCTTAAATTATATATGCTAAACACGCTTGCAAGGGCAGAACTTGCAATACATCCAAAAAAACAGGAGGAATTCCAGATGCTGAACGGCACGGCTTCCTTATCGGTGTTGGAAACAGCAAAAAAGAGGCACCCGGCAATTGAAACCTGGTCTAAAGAAGATCCAAGAGAGAGTTTAAATAACCTCCATGAATCAGATAACAATGCCATGAAAAAAAGTTTTTATGGTAAAATAAACCAGTTGATATCACCGGATGCAAGCGCATACCAGTTGTTTACAAGAATTGAACAAGCCCCGAACCCATCTTCCCGGGTTATGTTAGACACAGAAAAAGATTATTTGGGTGTTCCCAAACCGATATTGCATTGGGTACTGACTCCGCAGGAAAAAAGAAGTATACGTATGCTTTACAAACTCATCGGTCAGCAGGTAGGGTTAGCAGGAATAGGAAGGATCAGAATGATGGAATACCTGCAGGATGAAAACGATGATTCATGGCCTTCATTTACGGGCGGCGGATGGCACCACATGGGCACAACTCGTATGAGTGATGATCCCAAAAAAGGAGTAGTAGATGCCAACTGCAAAATTCATGGAGTTGATAATTTATTTGTAGCAGGTTCGTCCTGTTATGCCACCGGTGCCGCAGTCAATCCTACACTCACCGTAATTGCATTGAGCTTGCGCCTCTCCGATCATGTATTATACCGAATGAAAACAGACAAATTACTGTCTCACGCCTGATTTTTTACCTATCGTTGAAATTCTACTTCCCCAAAGCCAAAAGATCTTTCTATAACATCTTTCGTAATTAATTCTCCTTTGCTGTTTACTTTTTCTATCACTGTTTCAAATACGATATTATCTTTTTTTAAACGAACAGGCTTTCCTTTTTTATACAGCACTTTGTTATACTCATCAATAATTTTTTCAGTACTTTTTTTATTCAATTGAAAAAATCTTTTTTCAATGCATGCGCATAATTCTTTTGCTAACGTAACGGCATCGAAAAGCTGACCTGTTTCTTGTTGCAGAGATGTTGGATTAGGAAGCCTTTCATCAAAAATTGTTTGATTGATATTAATGCCAATGCCAACAATAGCACATTTCCAGTTTTCTCCCGAAATAATATTTTCAATCAAAATTCCTCCTGTCTTTCTGTCATTAACATACAAGTCATTGGGCCATTTAATAAATATTTCTCCAGCCAAATAACTATTTAACAAATCAAAACAGCTTAATGCAATGCAAGCACTTAGTACAAATTGTTCGTTTACGGACAGTGTTTGTATCGGTAACACCACACTCATCATAATATTTTCTCCTGGCTTTGTTAACCATACTTTTCCGCGCTGGCCTTTGCCCGCAAACTGTTCATGGGCAAAATAGGCTGTTCCGGGTAAAGCCAATCCTTCATGAACCTGTGCCATGGCATAGTTGTTGGTACTATCAACCGACTGCAATTCAATAAAAGGATTGCCGATTGAATAATAATCCGGTGTATGTGGTGCTGTGATAACGGGAAATGGCAAAAGATTACTATTTTTGAGCAGTGCGAAAATAAGACTTGTAACCGGTTGGTTTACCGTAAACATCCAGATAAAAAACAAGTAAGCTTCACACATAAAATAAAATTCATCACCAAACGTCTTTAATTATTGGAACAACTGTCTATGTTAGCTACCCGGAACAGACAGCGTGTAGCACGAATAACGAGGAATTCGAAAATTTTTAAAACAATCATCCACGCCATACAGGAAAAAAAGGGAGAAAAAATAATATCTCTTGATCTTCGTAAGATTCATGAAGCCGTTGCGGATTTTTTTATCATTTGCGAAGCGAGGAACCATATACAAGTGAAAGCCATTGCCGATTTTGTGGAAGAACAAGTTCAGAAAATCTGTAATGAATCTCCATATAAACACGAAGGCAGGCAGGCTTCGCAATGGGTGCTGATTGATTATGTAAATATCGTAGTTCATGTAATGCAACCGGAAAGCAGGAATTTTTACAGGCTTGAAGAAATGTGGAGTGATGCAAAACACGAAGAGCACGAAGGATAAAATGATGGATAATTAATAAACCCAACAATTCTTTAACTGTTTTTTTAAACTTTTACTTTAAATAATCCTTAATTAAGGACAAGTATACGAAACATACAATATGCCACAGCAGGACGATTTCAAACAAAACGATAAAAGTAATTTCCCCCGCTTCAGGCCAAGAGGGGATGAAGACAATAGTAATAACACTCCCAGAAAAGGTCCACGGTTCAACATATATTGGGTTTGGGCGATCATTGCAGCCGTTTTGATTGGCTTTCAGTTATTCGGTTCATTTTCTCCGGATGCGCACCAGGTCAATGAGCTCGAATTTAGAAAAGATATGCTCGAAAAAGGTGATGTAGAAAAGATCGATCTTATCTCCAACAAAAGTGTTGTCCGCGTATATATCAAAAAAGACAGCCTTCAGAAACCTTACTACAGGGATAAGCTAAGCAAGAATGGATGGCCAACAGCAGCAGTCAGCAAAGATGGCCCTCAATTCGAATTCCGGGTTACTGATGTAAAAGAGTACGAAAAGCAACTCAGGGATTTTTTTGCCAAAAACACACAGGTTACCGAAGTGCCAATCGATTCTCATTCGGAAGGAGATTGGATTCCGGGTGTATTACAAATCGTTCTTCCCATATTGATCATTGTATTGATCTGGGTAATGTTGATGCGAAAAATGGGCGGGCAGGCCGGAAGTGGCGGCCCCGGTGGAATTTTCAATATAGGAAAATCGAAAGCTACCCTGTTTGATAAAGGCACAAAAGTAAATATCACATTCAGTGATGTTGCAGGGTTGGATGAAGCTAAAGTGGAAGTAATGGAGATTGTTGACTTTCTCAAAAATCCTAAAAAATATACGGCGCTCGGTGGAAAGATCCCAAAAGGTGCACTATTGGTTGGCCCTCCGGGAACAGGTAAAACATTATTGGCAAAAGCAATGGCCGGTGAAGCACAGGTTCCGTTCTTTTCAATGAGTGGTTCTGATTTCGTTGAATTATTTGTAGGTGTTGGTGCAAGCCGTGTTCGTGACCTGTTTAAGCAAGCCCGGGAAAAAGCACCTTGCGTAATTTTTATTGATGAAATAGATGCGATCGGCCGTGCAAGGGGCAAGAATGCAATAATGAGCAATGATGAAAGAGAAAGCACATTAAACCAGCTGTTGGTTGAAATGGATGGTTTTGGTGGTGATAGCGGGATCATTGTACTTGCCGCAACAAACAGGCCTGATGTGTTAGATACTGCATTACTTCGCCCTGGTCGTTTCGACAGGCAGATCTCTATTGACAAACCGGATTTAAAAGGCCGCGAAGCAATATTTAAAGTGCATTTGAAGCCGATTAAAATTTCAAGCAAGTTAGATATACATAAACTCGCCGAACAAACCCCGGGTTTTGCAGGTGCAGATATTGCTAACGTATGTAATGAAGCTGCATTGATCGCAGCAAGAAAAGGAAAAGACAGTGTTGACATGGAAGATTTCCAGGATGCAGTTGACCGTGTTATCGGTGGATTGGAAAAGAAAAACAAGATCATTTCTCCCGATGAGAAAAAAATAATTGCATATCACGAAGCCGGCCACGCTATTTGCGGATGGTTCCTCGAACATGCATACCCGTTATTAAAGGTAACGATCGTGCCGAGAGGTGTTGCTGCATTGGGTTATGCGCAGTATACTCCGAAAGAACAATACCTGTACAATACAGATCAGTTGTTTGATCAGATTTGTATGACGCTCGGCGGCCGTGCGAGTGAAGAAATTAATTTTGGAAAGATTTCTACCGGCGCACAAAACGATTTACAACAGATAACACGCATTGCTTATTCAATGGTAACCGTATACGGTATGAATGATAAAGTAGGTAATGTAAGTTTTTACGATCCTGCGGCGGAAAATTCATTTACAAAACCATATTCAGAGGAAACATCAAAACTGATAGATGAAGAGGTCCGCTCGCTTATTGATAAAGCGTACGAGCATACCAAAGAATTGCTGACTGAAAAAAGCAAGGAAGTAAAAATATTGGCGGAAGCATTGCTTGAAAAAGAGGTGTTGTTTCAAAGTGATGTGGAAGCGTTGATCGGCAAGCGGCCTTTTGAAGAAAAAAGAGCGTTGGATGTAACTGATAATACGGAACACACTCCGATATTTACAAATAACGGATCCGTTCCGCAAACAGGTATCGAATAATTTCTTCCCAACGGAAGTATGTAATATGAAAGTATCACCTGCAAAGGAAAATATTCTCAGAAAAATTCGCCAGGCGTTGAGTCATTCAACGCCTATTCCTTTTCCGCAAAGTGAAGGTAACAACTCTGTTTTTCAACCCGCAAAACAAGAGCTTGAAGTAGAATTTGCAGAACAGTTCACCAAGCTAAAAGGAAAATTCATTTTTTGCGTAAATAGTAGGGAAATGGCGGAACAGCTCAATGCGTTAGCCAATCACAACGATTGGAAAAATTTGTATTGCATCGAGGATAAATTGAAATCCGTTTTACAGCAAAATAATTTCAGCAACTTTTCTGCACCAAACCTTAACGATTGCGATGTCGGCATTACAACCTGCGAGTTACTTGTTGCAAGGACCGGAAGCATCGTGTTAAGTGCGGCGCAACAGAGCGGTCGCACGGTTAGTGTATATGCGCCTATACATATTTGCATTGCATATACTAACCAGCTTGTGTATGATATTAAAGACGGTTTGCAGTTGCTGAAAGAAAAATATCAAAGCAACCTTCCTTCACTTATCACATTTGCTACAGGGCCCAGCCGTACTGCTGATATTGAAAAAACATTGGTTGTGGGTGTACATGGCCCGAAAGAAGTTTATGTTTTTTTGGTGGACGAACAATCCTGAGCAGCAAAATTTTTATTTGCTATTTTTACGAGATGCAAATTCTTCCCGGAAAAAAAATTTACTTTCTCTCCGATTTCCATCTCGGTGCACCAGACCGTTTGGTAAGCCTTGCCCGCGAGAAACGTATTATTCAATTCCTGGAAGAAATAAGAAAAGATGCTTCTGAAATTTTTATTGTGGGGGACCTGTTTGATTTTTGGTATGAATACAGGACTGTTGTACCAAAGGGCTTCACACGTATTTTAGGAAAGCTGGCAGAGATTTCCGATGCAGGTGTGCCCATTCATTTTTTTGTCGGCAACCATGATATGTGGATGAGCGGATATTTTGAAGAAGAATTGAATATCCCTGTTTATCACGAACCTAAAACATTTCAATGGAATGAAAAGAAATTCCTCATTGGGCACGGGGATGGATTAGGGCCCGGCGATCATGGTTACAAATTCATAAAAAAAATTTTTCGCAATAAATTTTGCCAATGGCTTTTTGGCATTTTGCCCCCTGCGATCGGCGTAGGTATTGCAAATTATTTCAGCAGGAAAAGCCGTGCTTCCACCGGGCAATTGGATGATCATTTTTTAGGGGAAGAAAATGAATGGTTGATCACCTATTGCAAAGAAGTTTTACAAAATTCGTATTTTGATTATCTCATTTTCGGGCACAGGCATTTGCCGATAGATTACCATATTACTCCACTATCCTCCGGAACAGGGGCCAGGGGCCGGGCTCGTTATATTAACCTCGGCGATTGGATCAATTATTGCACGTATGCTGTATTCGACGGAAATGACCTGCAATTAAAATCATGGCTGCCGGAAATGGAAAATAAAATCATCAGACATTGAAGCGCATATTTTTTTTAATATTTTTTTCCACCGCATTATATAACGCTAATGTATATGCGCAAACAGATTCTGCATTTGCTCTTTCCAAAACTATTGAAGGGGATATTGCCGATTTTACGGTAGATAATGTGGGCAACATCTATCTTCTTTCCAAAACCAATCAGTTAAAAAAAGTTAGCGCAAACGGAGATTCACTTGGTGTGTATAATGCTGTAACACGTTTCGGGGATATCTCATTCATTGATGTGACCAATCCGCTTAAAATATTAATCTACTATAAAGATTTTGCAACGATTGTTGAAACAGACCGTTTCCTGAATATCCTCAATACCATTGACCTGCGCAAACTCGGCATTTTCCAGGTGAAAGCAATTGGCCTTGCCTATGACAATAATATCTGGTTCTTTGATGAACTGGATGCGCAATTAAAACGTGTTGCAGATGACGGAACATTGGTGAGCCAGACAACAGATTTCAGGCAGTTATTTGATTTTGTTCCAGATCCTTCTGTCATCATCGATCAAAATGAATTGGTGTATTTATACGACAGTACCAGAGGTGTATATGCCTTCGACCATTACGGAACATTGAAAAGCCATGTGCAGTTAAAAGACTGGCAGGATTTTACCGTGATTGATAAAAGCCTGATCGGCAGAAACGATAAATTCTTTTTGAAATATCAATTGGGAAAATTGGATATTCAGCAGGAGGCTTTGCCCGACGCATATTTGAATGCACAAAAAATAAAAGTTACCTCACCGGCAATTTATGTGTTGAAAAAAAATGTGCTCCAGGTTTATGCACGACGGTAAACCTGATAGTTTCAATTACAATAAATTTGCTTTCAGGTTAGCTATAAATTTTTAGTCATGAACGATTTTTGGGACCAGGTAATATTCAGCAACCCGCTAAAAAAATATCTTGGTGTAGTTATTACTATACTGCTTGCACTCATTCTTAAACGCTTCCTTTCACGATATATCGCAAAACTTTTATTCCGGATCGTAAAAAGATTTTCATCCGGTATTGATAAAACTTTTTTTGTAAACCTTGTTGCAGCGCCGATCTCTACTTTTCTTTTCTTATTTATTTCATTTGCAGCCATAGAAAAACTGCATTTTCCAACAGAAATAGATTTCGATATTTTTGAAGTGCCGGCGAAAACCATCATCCATAATATTGCCATAGCAATTATTATCACAGGCTTTATCTGGTTGTTATTGCGTATCATCGATTTTGTTGCACTCATACTCGCCAAAAAAGCGGCAGTGTCCGGCGACCTACGCGATAACCAGATCGTTGTTTTCTTTCGTGATTTTTTAAAAGTTATAGTAGCTATCATCGGAGTGTTGATGGTGCTTGCATTTGCTTTCAATGTAGAAGTAACCAAATTAACAGCAGGGCTTGGAATTGCAGGCGCAGCACTTGCTTTGGCTGCAAAAGAAAGTGTAGAAAACCTTATTGCCTCATTCATTATATTTTTTGACAAACCATTTACTGCAGGCGATGTAATAAAAGTGCAGGGTTTTACCGGGAATATTGAAAAGATCGGTTTGCGCAGCACACGAATTCGTACAGATCAAAAAACGTATGTAACTGTTCCTAACAAACAAATGGTGGATAGCATTGTAGATAACCTAACGTTGAGAACCCAGCGAAAAGCAGAAATACGTTTGCAGGTTAGTTTATCGGCTTCTGCGAATACTATGAATGAGTTTACCAATGGGTTAAAAAATATCCTTAAAAAAGATATCATTATCAGCCAGAGCGTATTTATGAATGATATCGCCTCCAATGCATATTTAGTAAATGTTGATTTTTTTACAACCCCGATTCCATTGGATGATTTCAATAATTTAAAACAGCAAGTGAATATTGAGATCATGCGTTTGATGGAACAACTCCATATAGAAATTGCAGGGGCAAGTACTGATGTGAATGTGATTACAAAAAATAATAGGGAATAAAAAATTAAAAATAAGGAATGAAAAAGTTCTGTAATGCAACATGCATTCGCAAATTTTCTCATTCCTTATTTTTAATTTCTTATTATTTATTTACAAAGTAGCTTTCATCTCCAGCAAAAATCCTTTTATCTGTTGTAATTTTTGAATAGCCTGAAATCGTTCTTCCGCTTTCTTATTCTTCTTTAAAAAATCTTTCGCACCTTCAATAGTGTATTTGCGCTGGCGGAGTAAATGATAAATGAGGTGAAGGTTTTTTATATCTACCGGGCGAAAATGCCTGTCGCCTTTCCGGTTTTTTCTTGGCTGAATAATATCAAATTCATTTTCCCAGAAACGTAGCAATGAATGATTCACGCGAAACATTTCTGCTACTTCTCCGATGGAATAATATTGTTTGCTGAACAATTGTTCATCTTCCGGAATAGTGATCAGGTCTGCTTCCGCAGCTGTTTGCTTGATGGATTTTCTGCCGCGTGTGGATTTTCCTTTTTTGATTTCTTTCTCAATTACAACTTCTTCCACTACCGGCTCAACAGTTTCTTCAACCGGGACAATATTTTTTAATGCCTTAATGCGAACGCCTACATTAACAGGTTGCTCTTCCTGCAAAATAATTGGTGGTGGGGTTGATGGCGAAGATGTTTCCGCTGAAAAATCAAATGCTATTTGTTGTAGTGGCGTATCCATGCAAAAATATTCTTGAGGCAAAAACCATTCCGGTAATTAAAGATACGGATGTTAAGTTGTTAATATCACACAGGTTTTTAATAACTGTGGAAAAATTTATAGGGTAATAAAGATTTCAACTTTTGTAAATTCTTTTTCATCAGGATCCTCAAAAGCCCTCTTCTCCGGAGAGGGTTAAGTGAGGCTTTTAATCAAAACTCTGGTTGCTTGATGCAGCAAGCTTCAGCAATCGGTCATATTGTTCGGGAGTAATATCATTATAAAAATAATAAACCGGGTCAACAGGCTCGCCATTTCTGTGCACTTCGTAATGACAATGCGGCCCTGTACTTTTTCCCGTGCTTCCAACCCAGCCGATTATTTCCCCACGTTTAATATGCTGGCCGGGGCGCACTTTTATGCGGAACATGTGCCCGTATAATGTTTGATAACCATAACCATGATTGATCACCACATGGTTTCCATAACCATTTCCTGTGTTGCCTGCAGTTTCAACAGTTCCGTTTGCTGTTGCGTAGATCGGTGTTCCCTGCGGCGCAGCAAAATCAAGCCCGGCATGGAATTTAGTGGTTTTATAAACCGGATCGATGCGATAGCCAAAACCAGAAGCAATCCGGCTCAGGTCTTTATTGCTTACGGGTTGTATGGCTGGTGTGCATGCAAGCAGTTGCTCTTTATTTTTTATAAAACCATCGATTTCCGTATATGATTTTGTTTGATGTGCAATACGTGCGGTAAGCGTGTTCAATGTATTGGAAATAGAAGTAGATAAATTTTCCTGGTCCATTCCCTGCACCAACTGGATTTCCTGTTGCTGCGCCATTGCTTTTGCACGGGCACTATCGGGGATTGGATTCGCTTCAAAAATAGCGCGGTACACATTGTTATCCCGTTTCTCCAGCTCACTCATTTGCTCCTGCAGCTTTTTTACTTTGTCTTCGAGCAGATAATAATTGTCGTGCAAAGCTTCATTTCTTTGCATCAGTCTTTTTTCATTTGCCGAAGGAAAATATTTATACGCAAGCGAAACTAAAATAACGGCAGTAACTATAGCAGCAGATAAAAAACCAAGGATGCGCAGCAAGGTAACCCGCAGGGGCGTCTCCAGTTTTTCATATCGGAGCGTATTGGTATTATAATAGTACTTGATCTTTTTCATGATGCAAGCATCTGATCAACGGGTTTTCTGAATTATAAAAACAATCTGAATTGGCTACCTTTGCACCTCTCGTTAATCAGAGGGTTACAAATATAATTCTTAGAAACTCAACAAACAACCAAAGATTGTTCCGAATATGATGACCAGCGCAGAGATACGGCAAAAATTCATGGATTTTTTCAGATCAAAAGGGCATGTTATTGTCCCCTCGGCACCGATCGTTGTTAAAAACGACCCCACGTTATTGTTTACCAATGCCGGCATGAACCAGTTCAAGGATTTTTTCCTGGGAAATAAAAAATCGCCGAACCCGCGTGTTGCCGATACGCAAAAATGTTTGCGTGTTAGTGGCAAACATAACGACCTGGAAGAAGTTGGGGTGGATACCTACCACCACACGATGTTTGAAATGCTGGGCAACTGGAGTTTCGGAGATTATTTTAAAAAAGAAGCTATTGCCTGGAGCTGGGAATTGCTGACAGAAGTTTATAAACTTGATAAAGACAGGTTGTATGTAACCATTTTCGAAGGCGATGAAAAAGAAGGTTTGCCAAAAGATGAAGAAGCCTATAATGAATGGAAAAAATGGATAGCTGAAGACCGTATTTTAATGGGCAATAAAAAAGATAATTTCTGGGAAATGGGCGACACCGGCCCTTGCGGCCCTTGCACAGAGATCCATTACGACACAAGGCCTGAAGCAAACAATAACGGCCATGATTTAGTGAATAATGACGATACAGGTATGGTGATGGAGATCTGGAACAATGTGTTCATTCAGTTCAACAGGTTAAAAGACGGAACACTTGAACAGTTGCCTGCAAAACATGTTGATACCGGAATGGGGTTGGAAAGGCTGGTGCGTGTAATTCAGGGCAAGCAAAGTAATTATGATACAGATGTGTTTACGGGAACAATTGCAGAGATAGAAAAGATAACTTCAAAAAAATATACAAATACTGACAGCAAACAGGATGTAGCATTTCGTGTATTATCAGATCATATCCGTGCAATAAGTTTTTGTATTGCAGACGGACAATTGCCATCCAACACCGGTGCAGGTTACGTGATACGACGAATTTTGAGACGTGCAGTGCGTTATTATTATTCTTATTTGGATTATAAGCAGCCATTATTATTTCAGTTGGTTGCTATAATTGCAAAACAATTTGAAAATGTTTTTCCGGAATTGGATAAGCAAAAAGATTTTGTTGCAAAAGTTATTAAGGAAGAAGAAGAAAGTTTTTTGAGAACATTAGAGAAAGGATTGAAAAGATTTGAACAAATTCGAAATAATTCTATAAAGGTTTTTAACCAAAATGTATTGTCGATGTTAGGTATTCCTTCAGTGGAAATAGAAAAAGAATTAGGTGCCCAAAATTTTGTTTCAAAACCAATACAACAGACTGAAATCTTTCAGCAAAATGTAAAAAAATTAAATGTTCCATCCGAGAGAATCGCTTTAGCAATTCAAATTAATCTTGTAAATCTTGTCATTCGAGGGTTTCAATCTTTTGAGTTAAATGATACATATGGATTTCCATTAGATTTAACTAAACTAATAGCTGAAGAGAATGGAATGTTTATTGACGAGGCTGGCTTTGAATCAGAAATGCGGCAACAAAAAAACCGAAGCCGCGCCGCAACAGCAATCGATACCGAAGACTGGGTCGTTTTAGATGAACATGCATTAACCGAATTCGTTGGTTATGATGTGTTGGAAACAAAGAGCAAGATCGTTAAATACCGTAAGGTAAAAACCAAAGGAAAAGAAGCCTATCAAATTGTGTTGAATGCAACTCCGTTTTATGCAGAAAGCGGCGGACAAGTCGGCGACACTGGCTCCCTCTCCTTTGGAGAGGGTTGGGGTGAGGTCAAAATTTACGATACAAAAAAAGAAAATGATTTAATTATTCACTTTGCAGAATCATTGCCACAAAATGTTGATGCTGATGTAATCGCGAAAGTGGATGTTTCAAAAAGAAAAGCAACTGCTATTCATCACTCGGCTACACATTTACTGCATGCAGCGTTACGCAAAATATTAGGAACACATGTTGCACAAAAAGGTTCTTTAGTGAATGAAGAACATCTGCGTTTCGATTTCTCTCATTTTGCAAAAGTCACTGATGAAGAAATTAAAAAGATAGAAGAATTAGTGAATGAAAAGATCCGTGAAAATATTCCTGTTGTTATCAATGAAATGCCAAAGGACGAAGCGCTGAAACTCGGCGCCATGGCTTTGTTCGGTGAAAAATATGGGGACATTGTTCGTGTGGTGGTCATCGACCCGAATTATTCTGTGGAATTATGCGGCGGCACACATGTTGGCGCAACAGGCGAATTGGGTTTCTTTAAAATAAAACAGGAAACTGCAGTTGCGGCCGGTGTGCGGCGTATTGAAGCTGTTAGTGGAAAAGCTGCAGAAGAATTGGTGAATGAACAATTCGATACAATCCGTGCAATTCGTGAATCACTTAAAAACCCGAAAGAGATTAATAAGTCTATAGATAATTTATTGACTGAAAATTCAGACCTAAAAAAACATATTGAGCACCTCGAAGCTCGTCAGCTTGTTGGTATAAGAAATGAGTTGTTACAAAAAGATGAGATCATTAATCAAATAAACTTCATAGGAACGTTGGTTGAAGTTTCTTCTGCCGATGCACTGAAAAAATTATGCTTCGACCTGAAAAATCATTTACGTGATTTTGTAGTAGTGCTCTGCGCAAATATCGGCGGCAAACCTTTCGTTGCTGTAAGCATAGCGGAAAATGTTGCAGTTGCAAAAAACCTCGATGCTTCAAAAATTATTAAGGAACAGATCGCACCAATCATTAAAGGCGGTGGCGGCGGCCAGAAAACATTAGCCACAGCCGGCGGCCAGGACGCAAGCAACCTTAATGCGGTGATTGAGAAAGTGAAGGAGTTACTGTAGTCAGAAAGTCGGGAAGTCTGAAAGACGGAGAGTCCGGAAGAATTATGCATTAAACACAACTTTCTTTCCGACTTCCGGACTCTCTGACTTCCCGACTTCTTTTAACATTTCCGAAAGTTTTCGTATTTCAAAAAATCCATTATATTTGATCTACGAAAAACGACGTAGACCATTTTCTCAACTTAAAAATTTGTAACAATGAAGCAATATCTCTTAAAAACGATTGCCCTGGGTTCTTTAGCAGCATTACTCGGCTCATCTGCATTTTCACAGGATGTAGTCCCTGATAAACCGGAAAAGCCCAAAAAAAATGAACAGATCATTATCAGGAACAAAGGTGATAAAGATGTAAAGATTACCGTTGAAATAAAAGACGGGAAAACGTTGATCAATGGAAAGCCTGCCGATGAATTTAAAGATGATAATGTCTCAATCCAGAATATAGAAACAGATGGAGATATTATCTTAGATGCACCATTACCTCCTATCGCTGCAATATCACCTTTCCGCGGAAACTGGAGCTACAGCAGCGATGACGATATTTTACACGAAGGAAAAACTGCATTTCTCGGCGTGACTTCAGAAGAAGCTGACGGAGGAGGTGTAAAAGTATTATCCATCTCAGACGAAAGCGGTGCGCAAAAAGCAGGATTGGTGAAAGGGGATATTATCACAAAGATCAATGATGATGCTGTAAATACTCCGGATCAATTGTCAAGAACAATTCACAAATACAAACCGGAGGATAAAGTAACGGTAACGTATAAACGCGATGGCAAAGAACAAAAAGTAACAGCAACATTAGGAAAATTCAAAGGTGTTACATTTAAAACCTTCCGCACAGATAATATGAATAATATGAAAATTATGCGTGATGATATGGCTCCGCGGGCATATTCTTTTTCCTATAATGTAAAGCCGAGGCTTGGTGTTAAAGCTCAGGATACCGAAGATGGAAAAGGTGTAAAGGTGATTGATATAGATGATGATTCCCCTGCCGATAAGGCTGGTATAAAAGAAGGCGATATTATCACAGATTTTGATGGCAAACCGGTTAACAGTGCAGATGATTTAGTGAGCGCATCACGTGCTGCGAAAGATAAAGCCTCTTTTAAAGTAAAACTAAAACGCAATGATAAAGTGCAGGAAGTGGAAGTGAAGATCCCGAAGAAATTAAAAACTGCTGATCTCTAAATTCAAACGCTGATTTTTTTGATCACAGGCTGCCTGCAGGCAGCCTTTTTTGTTTTGTATCTCGCAAAGGCGCAACGATGCAGTTGAAGTTGGAAACATTCAATATTCAACACTCAATGTTCAACATTCAAGTAAAAGACACCAATAAAATTTATCAAGCTAAGTTTGAAAGTGCATTTTACCTGAGCATGCATATTGAATGTTTTTATATAATACAGACGGTACAAGAAATACGGTGCTAATATGGTATTTTTGCAAACTGTAAAAAGTGGTAAGTGGATAGCGATAACAAGTGAAAAGTGAGCAGTAAACAATAAGCAAAGTTCGATCTTATGACTGACGACTGAATACTGAAAACTGACCACTGACTCGTAAACAAATAAAAAAATGTCTGTCAATTACGATAAATACGAAATAGTTGTAGGGCTTGAAGTGCATGCACAATTATTGACACAAACAAAATTGTTTTGTGGCGATAGTGCATCATTTGGTGGCGAACCGAACACTCATGTGAGCCCGATAACATTAGGGCACCCGGGCACATTGCCTAAGTTGAATAAAAAAGCAGTGGAATTTGCCGTGAAAATGGGATTGGCATGCCACTGCGAAATTGAACGGCACAATTATTTTGCACGCAAAAATTATTTTTATCCCGACCTGCCAAAGGGATACCAGATCTCGCAACATACAACACCGATCTGTAAAGGCGGTTATGTGACGATAAAAAATGCTGCGGGCGAGAAAAAGGTTTTGCTGAACCGTATTCACCTGGAAGAAGATGCAGGAAAAAGTTTGCACGATGTAGATCCGGATAATACCTGCATTGATTATAACCGTGCAGGAGTTCCACTGATTGAAATAGTAACGGAGCCGGATATTCGAAGCAGCGATGAAGCGTACGCTTATCTTACTGAGCTGCGAAAAATTTTGCGCTACACAGAAGTGTGCGATGGAAACATGGAAGAAGGCAGCATGCGTTGCGATGCGAATGTTTCCATCCGCTTAAAAGGGGAAACAAAACTGGGGACAAAAGTGGAAGTGAAAAACCTGAACTCGATCCGCAATGTAAAACGTGCGATTGAGTTTGAAACAAAGCGCATGATCGACCTTGTTGAGAGTGGTGAAAAAATTATTCAGCAAACAAGAAGTTTTGATGCAACCAACGGAACTACATTTACGTTGCGCACAAAAGAAGAGGCGAACGATTACCGCTATTTTGCTGATCCAGACCTTACACCATTTCATATAACGGATTCATTTTTGCAGGAGATAAAAAATTCTATTCCTCCATTACCAGAAGAACTTGTCACAAAATATACGAAGGAGTTGATGCTGCCTGAATATGATGCCCGTGTGATTTGCGATGATAAAGAAACAGCAGGTTATTTTGAATTACTTATCACGGAAACGACTAACTATAAAGCTGCAGCAAACTGGATGTTGGGCCCTATAAAATCATACCTGAATGAAAATGGTTCTTCGATCACAGATTTTCCGGTTCCTGCAAAAACAATTGGCGGATTGATTCAATTAGTGGATGAAGGCAAAGTAAATTTCTCCATTGCATCCACACGCATTTTACCAGTATTGATAAAAGATACCGGCAAAACACCGTTACAAATTGCAACAGAACTTAACCTCATCCAAAACTCAGACGAAAGTTCTGTGCTGGCATGGGTGGAAGAGGCGCTTGCGAAAATGCCGGATAAAGTAACAGAATACAAAAAAGGGAAAAAAGGATTGATCGGTTTATTTGTTGGCGAAGTAAAAAAAATATCGAAAGGAAAAGCTGATCCGAAGCTCACCAACCAGTTGTTATTAGAGAAACTAAACAACTGATGAAAACGTATATTCATTTCTAAAAGAAAATTATGTCTGTAAAAAAAGTATTGTTCATCATAAGCAGCATTGTAATCTTTGCTTCATGCAAAAACAATGGCAACACAAAATTTCATGTGTCGGGCACGTTTAAAAATTCTTCAGTAACCAAAGTTGTACTGCTCACAATTCCCTATGGCAAAGATGCTTCGCCGGTGTTGCTGGATTCTGCCAAACTTACCGGAAGTAATGGAAATTTCAGCCTTAGCGGAAAAGGAAAAGCAAATGAAATTTATGAATTGGTATTTGGTGAAAATGAAATTGCTGTTCCGTTAATCAATGATGTAGATGATATAAAAGTGGATGTTGACCTTTCCAAAAGAAACGATTTTTATACGGTGAGCGGCTCTGAAGCAAGTGATCAATTAAAACAACTGATCACCGATTTTGGAAAGAAAAATTTTGCTGTTGAAAAAGCATTTGCTGATCTTGATAGTTTAAAACGCCAGAATGCGCCTGACAGTATTATGATCGCTGCTACAACCGATAAAAATAATGCGATCATCGAGTTGAATAATTTCCTGAAAAAATTCATTCAGTCAAATTCAAATGCAGCATTGTCAACATTGGCGCTAACCTGGGGTTCACGTAGTTTTTCGCAGGAAGATCTGGATATGGAGCTGAACATGCTGGTGAAAAAATATCCTGACAATGCGATCCTGAAAGATATCCGCAGAAATATTGATGCGCAGAAAGCGCAGGCAGCAGCGCAGGCTAATGCAGATAACAATTCATGGGTTGGGCAACAAGCTCCCGATCTTTCATTACCGGATGCAAACGGAAAAAATATTTCTATTTCTTCTTTCAAAGGGAAATATTTGTTGGTAGATTTCTGGGCAAGCTGGTGCGGGCCATGCAGAATGGAAAATCCGAATGTTGTAAAAGCATACAATCAATTCAAGGATAAAAATTTTACGATCCTCGGTGTATCACTCGATAAAGAAAAAGACCCGTGGTTGCAGGCAATTAAAGACGACAATCTAACGTGGACGCATATCAGCGATTTAAAATTCTGGAACAGTGAAGCAGTGCAGTTATTTAAATTCAACGGCATTCCGTTTAATATCCTCATCGATCCGCAGGGTAAAATAATTGCACAGGAATTACGCGGTCCCGCGTTGGAAAATAAGTTGAAGGAAGTATTGCAGTAAAAGCTTTGAGCCATGAGCTATGTGCTACGAGCGTTTTTTTCTCGAAGCTCGAAGCTAACAGCTCACAGCTATTTTGTAACCGGCTTCAGTAACTCCGATTGAACATCGTTGCGTCGCACTCTTCAACGTCAACAATTTTATTGAGCGTTGGCCTTCTTCGAAAATTACAGTAACGATGATCGTTGATCGATGTCTGACTATAGTTGGGAATTTCATCATTAAAGTCGGTCAACGAGCATCGGCCATCAAACATCGCTTCTCCGCTTCTTCGCCAGCGTAATCAACAATGCAGGTAAGAAAATCAAATTTGTCAATGTTGCCATTACCAATGTTAGTGAAGTGAGCCAACCTAATGCCTGCGTTCCGCCAAATCCGCTGAAACAGAATATAACAAAACCCGCAATGAGCACAAGCGCTGTATAAATAATACTGATACCGGTAGTATAAATGGTATTGATGACCGTTTGTTTTTCATCAGCATTTCCCGATGCGAGTTCTTGTTTATAATTCACCAGGAAGCGGATAGTAATATCTATCGCAATACCAAGCGCAATACTAAAAACAAGTACTGTTGAGGGTTTCAGCGGAACACCTGTCCATCCCATCACACCTGCTGTAATTACCAAGGGTATCATATTCGGAATTAGTGAACACAACAAAATGCGTAGTGACCTGAACAAATACAACATGCAACCGGCAATTAAAAAGAACGCGAGCACAATACTTTGCTGAAGCCCTTTGATGATGAAATCACTTCCTTCCAAATAAGTCACGCTGCTTCCGGTGAGTGTAATGTGATATTTGGTGGAGTCAAATAAATCGCTTGATTTTTTTTCAATACTGTCTAATATCACTGGCAGGCGTTGCGTTCCTACATCAGCCATGTTCACACTGATCCGTGTTTCCTCTTTATTGCTGTCGATAAATGAGTTCACTAATTTCGTCAAACTGTTTTTCTTTGTGCTGTCGTTTGATTTCATATTCAGGTACGATGAAAGAAAAGCAATATCAAATTCATTAGGCAACCCATAATTGGAGCTATCACCATCATAATATGCCTGCCTTACAAATTTCAATCCTTCAACCAATGATAATGGCCGGGAAAGGTTAGGGATTGTTGAAATATAGCCCGACAGCTTGTCGATTTTTTCAAACGTTTGTAACGGATTAATGCGCAAGCCGTTTTTCTTTTTTGTATCAACAATAATTTCCAGTGGCATTACGCCTTTGAAATTCTTTTCGAAAAATTTCAGATCGGTATAAATCTTATCTGTTTTCGGAAGGTCATCCACAATAAAACCAACAGATTTGATACGCAAAATCCCCATCACCGAAAAAATAAGAACAATCGATGTAATCGCATAGATCAATGTTTTATGGTTCACCGTCCATAACTCCAGTCTTCTCAGAATAGCTGAAAGCCATTTGTTATCGAGGTATCGCATGTGTTTTTCTTTCGGATCAGGAAAAAAACTCAGCACACCTGGAATTAAAATGAATGAAATAAAAAATAGCATTAAAATATTAATGCCAGCAACAACACCAAATTCTTTCAGTATTGCACTTTTTGTAAAGGCAAAAACCCCAAAACCAATAGCAGCCGTAATGTTGCAAAACAATGTAACTATCCCCATCTTGCGGATCATTTCATATAATGCATTCTTTTTGTCCGCACTTTCATTATATGTAGTGTGATATTTATTCAAAAAATAAATGCAGTTCGGGATCCCGATCACAATAATCAACGGAGGTATCAACGCACTGATCAGTGTTATTTTATAGCCAAACAGTTCCATCGTTCCCATACTCCATATCACGCCGATGATTACAACAATAAGTGAAAGCAACATGGTGCCAAAACTTCTGAAAAAAAGTAAAAGGATGAGCGCAGAAAGTAATATCGAACTGATCGAAAACCATTTCATTTCAGATGCAACTTTGGTCGCAATATTTGTACGTATCAATGGCAATCCGCTGTAATACATTTCCAACCCATGTTTTTTCCCAAAAGCATCTCCGGCATCCGTGATTGCTTTTACAACAACATCCCTTTTCGCAGAACTCAACAATTGCTTGTTCACATTTACGGCCATGAGGTATGTGTTGCTTTCAGGATTGTATAATAACCCGCGATAAAAGATCAGGCTGAGGAATTTTGTTTTTCCACTATCAATTTCTGCTTGCGTTAATTGTGTTGCTGGAAAAAGCGGAACGGCTTTTAATTTTTCAGTGCTGTCGTTTTTTACAAGATTGATTGCTGCAGGGATACTTAACACTTCTTCAACACCATACGTTTTTTTTAACTGGTCACTTAATGCTGCATAATCATTAAATAAATCTTGCCTGAAAAGGTCATTCGTCTGGATGCCGATCACCAGCAGGTTTCCATCTTCACCAAATTTTTTCCGGAACTCCTGGTATGCAACATATTTCGGGTTGTCTGTCGGAATCACATTCGTAAATTCATAACTCATCTTCACTTTCGATGCATGGTAACCCATGAAAACAGTGATGATGAGAAGAAGTGCTAATAATATCAGGCGGAATTTTAAAACAAACCGGGCGATGGTTCCCCACATAATGAATCAACTTAAATAAGAGATATTCGTTTACTTCGCAAAGAAACTCATTTTCACCGGCTTTTCCAGAGTTAACTTTGGAATCTGCTGTTAAATCACTAACAAACGCATTTCGGAAAGTGGAGCTCCATAAAACAAAAGGAATTGTTTTGCGCAATGTCAAATACGGCGACACCAGTATTATTGCAACCATTTATACAGAATTATTTGGCGTGCAATCATACCTGGTCAATGGCGTGCGCACTTCTTCGAAAAAAGGGCAGGGAAAAGCAAATATGTTTCAGCCGGCGGCTTTGCTGGACCTTGTGGTGTATCATAATGAACTGAAAAACCTGCAGCGCATTAAAGAATTCAGGTGGGCACATTTGTATACGCATATTTTTTTTGATGTGATAAAAAATGCCGTGGGTTTATTTATGATAGAATTGCTGCAGAAATGTTTGAAGCAACCGGAGCCTAATGCAGAACTGTTTTATTTTATTGAAGATGCTTTTTCATATCTTGATGAAAGTGATGATGCAGTGGTCGCGAATTATCCGTTGTTTTTTATGTTGAACCTTGCCGGATTTTTTGGTTTCCGGATTAGCGATGAATACAACGAAGAAAATACCATACTCGATCTGCAACAAGGATTTTTTGTACATGAGAAAACAGAACATCCTTATTTTTTAGATGGGCAGAACAGTTTTATTACTTCGGAAATATTAAAAGTGAGAAAGCCTGGCGAACTAAGTGATATAAAACTCAATCGCGAAACAAGAAGAACATTGCTGCAGGCATACATGCATTTTTATGCGTTGCATATTCAGGATTTTGGTGTGATGAAAACCTTTCAGGTAATGCAAACAATTCTTTAAAATTTGTAGTTGATAGTTTGAGGTTGGTGGTTTTCTCATCCGAAGTTTGTAATGACTTTTAAGATTGCAGAACCACAAACAAAAAACCATAAACTACTAACAATAATTTTAAAGAACTCTTCTGCTCTTACTTTCCGGAGTAAACTTTTCTCCCTGTATATTATCAATCCATACGATTCCCGGTTGTTTCCCGGGCTGAAAGTTTCCTATGGCGTTATCTAACTGCAATGCGTAAGCGCCGTTTATAGTTGCCCATTGCATCAATAATTTTGTTTCAAGATGCGGAAATTTGCGTTGAAGTGTTTTTAATTCTTCTAATATACTTAATTGATGATTGGAAGCAAGGCTGTCTGTTCCGATAACAACCGAACAATTTTTCCGGATGAAAAGATCAACATCGGGAAGTTTCCCGGTTATATATTCGTTAGCGTTTGGGCAGAGGCAGAAAAAGAGGTTTAAGGTTTGAGGTTTGGGGTTTATGGTTTCTGCTGACAACTGACGACTGACCACTGACAACTCTCTGAGGTCTTCCTCATTCGTAACCACATCATGCACCAATATCAATGATTGGTTTGGGTAGAAATGGTGCAGGTATATTTCCAGGCTTCGTTTCTTTTTAGGTTGAAAAAAAGAAATATCAATTCCCAATTCTTTATATAACCTTAAAAAATCCCCCGTTCCCGCATATAAAAATTCATTCTCTTCTTCGCTTTCCTGGTTATGAACGGTGAGGAGCTGGTTTCCCGGAAAATTGGCGATGAGTTGAAATAATTTTTCAGATACAGAATAGGGAGCGTGTGGAGCAATCGAATTAGATTCAAGCGGCAATGGATAAACGGATGCAAATTGTTTGAAAATTTCTTTGCTGTTTTCAAAACGTTTTTCAGCAGTTGCTTCAACAAAACCAATTGCTTCAATAAAATTGTGGTAGTAAATATTTCTTTTTCTTTTTTGGAAAATTGTATCTGTTGTATTGCAGATATCTCCGACAGCGACAATTCCGCTATGTAACATTTCTTCTTCCGCATCTTCGATAGCTTGTTGAACCCCTTCTGTATTGAAGTTTCTTTCTTTCATCACCCGTAATAAAAAATCAACTATGCCGGTTTTTTCCGGAATAACACCTTTCATGTGTGAAAGTTCAAGATGGCAATGACAATTCACAAACCCGGGGCTGATTATTCCTTCAAATCTCTCGATATCATCTCCTGCTTCGGGTTTGGGAACTATATTTTGTACGGTTCCGTCTTCTTCCGTGATCAAAACAAAATTTTCATCCAGCATTTCACTTCCGGTAAACAATTTGCCTGCATTGAATTTTCTGTAAGTCATGTAAGTTGATAAACGATTAACTTTGCAAAAATTTTAAAAAAAGAATAACAGAATTATAAAAGTAATTCAAAACTATGTTAGATAAACTGGAAGCGATAAAAGCACGTTTTGAAGACCTTGGCGTAGCATTGAGCAATCCTGAAATTGTGAGTGATAATAAACGTTTCAGTGCAATGAGCAAGGAATACAGGAGTATTGAAAAGATCGTGCAATCGTATGAAGCATATAAGAAATTATTGAGCGATATAGATTTTTATAAAGAAGCGTTGAGTGGCGATGACGAAGAACTTCGCGAACTTGCCAAAGCAGAAGCACCGGATTTAGAAGATCAGAAAGAAAAAATGGAAGCGCATATCCGCCAGTTACTGATACCAAAAGACCCTCAGGATGAAAAAAATGCTATCCTTGAAATCCGTGCAGGGACAGGTGGTGATGAGGCAAGTTTGTTTGCCGGTGATTTGCTGCGCATGTATTTAAAATATTGCGAGAAAAAGGGCTGGAAAACGGCAATCCTCAGCGAAAGCGAAGGAACTGTTGGTGGATATAAAGAAGTGCAGGTGGAAGTTATTGGTGATGATGTATATGGTACATTAAAATTTGAAAGCGGCGTTCACCGTGTACAACGTGTACCTGATACAGAACAAAGCGGCCGTGTACACACGAGCGCAGCAACCGTTGCAGTTATGCCGGAAGCAGAAGATGTAGATATTGAATTGAAAGAAAGTGATGTGAAAATGGAAACTGCACGAAGCGGCGGAGCCGGCGGACAAAACGTAAACAAAGTAGAAACAAAAGTTTTTCTTACGCATATTCCTACGGGAACGGTGGTGGTTTGCCAGACAGAACGCACACAATTAGGCAACCGCGAAAAAGCGATGCAAATGCTGCGGACAAAATTATATGAAGAGCAGGTTCGCAAGCAGGAAGAAGAAATTGCACGCCAGCGCAAAAGCCTTGTCAGCACAGGCGACCGCAGTGCAAAGATCAGGACCTATAATTTTCCACAGGGAAGAGTTACAGATCATCGTATAGGGTTAACTGTGTATAACCTTGATGATGTATTAAATGGAAACATCCAGGAATTTATTGATGCCCTTCAGTTCACCGAGAACTCCGAAAAAATGGCGCGGCAAAATTGATTTCGGACATTAAAAAATAATCGGTAATTGTGTGCAGGTTTCACTGCAAATCGTACATTGTAGAAAACTATTTCTATGTTAGAAAATTTAATTGATCTTATCAAGCAACATGCAGGCAACGCAATTATTAATAATCCTGCAATCCCTAACAGCCAAAATGATGCTGCCGTTTCTGAAGCCGGAAATTCTATTATCGATTCATTAAAAAATATGATATCGCAAGGCAGCGGGCACGATGTGTTGAGTTTATTACAAGGACAAGGTGGTAACATTGCATCAAATCCTGCAGTGCAGAATATCACCGGTAATTTTGTGCAAAGCCTTATGAACAAATTCGGATTAGATCAGAATGCTGCGAACGGCGTAGCGGGAAGCCTTATCCCGAATGTGATACAGAGCCTCGTACACAAAACAAACGATCCGACCGACAACAGTTTTAACCTCGAAGGAATTGTTGGACATCTTACAGGCGGCCAGGGAATACAAGGGATTTTAAGTAATCTTGAGCAAGGTGGTACTGGCGGAATTATGGACAAGATCAAAGGGCTTTTCGGGGCAAGTTAATTCTGCCGCAGAATTTTATTTTAGTTTATACAAAGGCGTTAGCAATAACGCCTTTTTTATTTTTTTTAACTTTCGTACAATAAACATTTTTGCGTTTTACGCGTCTTATTATAGTAGTTATTTGAAAGAATGATAAAATCTGAAAGTTTTCTAACATTTTTTTAGTGATTGCTAAAAAATTGTTATTCCGAAAAAAAGAAAGGCCTTAATGTTGAAATGCGGCTTAACTTTGTTACGGAATTTATCAGTAGTTCTTTAAATGATTCTTAACGCAGGCACGCATAATATTGGCATCTGTTTTGCGTTATATAAGGTATAATAAATTAGTCTTTTCTATTTGACTCACATAAAGCAGTCAATTTTCTCATAAGCAGTTAGTTTTGGTTACGGCCCCTGTTTCTACAGGGGCTTAATTATTTTATAGCTTTTTTGCGGGGGGAAATTGAGAAATGATTGTGGAATTCTTTACACGGCCTTATGATGATTGAGCATCGTTTTCCACGGCTAAAAAAATGTTTGAAATGCCATAAGCAATTGATGCCCCAATGATATCTGCGATAATATCTCCCAAATCAAAATCCCTCATTGGGATAAAATATTTCTGAACGTATTCCATTATAATTCCTAATGCAGAACCTATACAGAAAATATAGAAGAAGAGTATAAGCGTTTTTTGAAGCGGAAATTTTTTAGAATTGATATATACACCCCATAAAAACACGAATCCACCGAATAAACCGATGTGTACGATTTTATCAAATTGAGGGATATTGAAATGCGATTCGTTGGGAAGCATTGTTCCGGGAAGGGAAAGCAAGATGATAATAATCGCAGTCCACAGAACAGGGAAAAATAATTTGCTGAAATATTTTTTAAAAAAATTGATCAGGGGTTTCATGAATGTAAAAAAAATAAAAAAGCTCCATATTCGTGGAGCCAACTTGTTATTAATTAAAAAATTTTACTGTTATTTTCTTACACCTTACCTAAAACATACATAGCCGACATTGTTGGGATATCACTTCCGCCATGTTTTTCAAGTGTTATAGCGAATGCCTGGGCTTTTGGAATATTCTTCATTTTTGCGAATGTCATTCCTTCCTGCATATCTAAAACGCCGGCATCAACCGGTTTGCCATCTACAATAGCCCAAAGCTGGTATTGCTTATCTGAAACAGGTTGCGGCAGATTGTTGACCATCAGGTAAACATCTTTGGATTTTGTATCCCAGTAAACGGTTGCCATAGATGCAGGATCCGGGCTCTTTGCAACAGCCGGCATTTTAATAACAGCCATCCCGGGATCTTTAATATGGCCCATCGCAGATTCATAACCCTGCAATTTTGTTTGCAACGCTTTATTGTCATAAGCCATCTGTGTTTGGCTGGCAACAAGCGCATCATACTGGCTGCTATATTTCTGGTATTGTTTGTAGAAATACAAATTAAGAGCTGTACTTCCCATCAATAAAAGAATTGCCGCTGCCGCTACATAGCGCAGCCATCCCATTTTTACTACCGGGGCTTTGATAACAGTGGAAACGGGGGCTGTTTTTTTGCCATCCGTATCCGCGATACCGATCTCATTGAAAATTTTATTTTTCAATATAGCAGGTGGTGCAATTGCCTGTTCCTTCGCCTGTTTTTCCAGCGATAATTCAAATGCCTCACGTGCAGCATTTACTTCCGGGGAAGTTGCACACATGCGTTCGAATTCCAGTTGCTCATCAGCACTGGCTAATCCTAAAACGCAGCTTTCGACTATGCCGCTTGATATGTATTCCTGTACGTTCACTTTATTTCAGATATTCTCTTAGTTGTAACAATCCGCTTCTTATCCGCGTTTTCACTGTTCCCACCGGGATACCCTCGATCTGGGCAATTTCTTCATGCGTATATCCTTTAAAGTACGCTAATTCAACCAGGCTTCGTATTTCTGGTTTCAATTTCAGCAAAACCTTCTTTAAACCAATATTATCAACATTCAGTTGGGTAACCTGGTTAACCATAGAAGTATTTACGTTATCTGCTAACTCCTGGTTTTTTTGGGCGTTTTGAAAACTTTTGGACCGGATAGTGTCGATGGAAGCATTCCTAGCAATATTCAGCATCCAGGTAAATAACCTTCCTTTTGATGCATCATAGCTTTCTATTTTTCGCCAGATATTTACGAACACTTCCTGCAGCACATCGTTTGCAAGTTCGCTTTCTTTTACAATCTGTAAGATAATTGTATACAAAGCACCGGAGTAATTATCATAGAGATAACTGAAAGCCTGGTTATTTCTTTCTTTTAACAAATAAACAAGTTCCTGTTCGTTATATGTTACCTCGCTTGCCAAAAGGGATGATCCGATAAGTTTAAAATAATTCAGTAATGCCTGATGTTTTGTACAGCTTATCCAACAACGGCTTCATATCCTGCAGCATCCAAAAGCCCGTCTATATCGCTTATATTTTTTACTTCTAATTTTACCATCCAGCCTTCGCCATAAGGATCGGTATTTACCAATTCTGGGGAGGCGGAGAGTGCGTTATTGAATTCTATGATTTTTCCGGATACCGGCAAATACAGGTCTGATACTGTTTTTACCGCCTCCACCGTTCCGAAAACGGCTTCTGCTTCAAGGTCCTTACCAACGGTTTCGATTTCTACATAAACAATATCGCCCAATTCTTTCTGAGCAAAATCAGTGATGCCAATAACAGCAATATTGCCGCTTTCAATTTTTATCCATTCATGATCTTTAGTGTACTTAAGATTTGCGGGAAAACTCATAACGGTATTTTTTGTGTTGCAAAGATTAATAAAACAAGGTAATTTAAACTAAGTTGTTCAATTATTTATTTGGGACGTTTTACCAGTTTTACTTTCAGGATACGGACATCAGCTACCGGGCGGTCAGAAGAATCTGTCGGAACAACAGCAATTGAATCCACCACATTCAAACCTTTTATAACTTGTCCAAACACGGTGTAATTCCCATCGAGCCAGGGCGTGCCGCCAATTGTTTTATATGCCTCGCGTTGTTCCGGCAAAAACTTTTTCATCATACGTATTTCGATCGTATCCAGTTTTTCATCTGAATATTTTTTCCCTTCAACAATATAAAACTGGCTTCCGCTGCTGGCCTTTTTAGGGTTTACATCATCTCCCGTTCTTGCCGCTGCAATTGCTCCTTTGTAGTGTAATAAACTTGCCCGGAATTCTGCCGGGATGGTATACCCGGCATCTGCTTCTCCCAATTGTGCTCCGGCTTTTGCATGTTTGCTGGTGGGATCCCCTGCCTGGATCATAAAATCTTTTATCACCCGGTGAAAAATCACACTGTCAAAAAAACCTTGTTTTACGAGCTTCAGAAAATTATTGCGATGGAGTGGGGTAGAATCTGAAAGGCGGATGATCATTGTTCCTTTATCAGTGATCATTTCCACATCTTTCGTTAAATCTTTTTTTCGTAACCCGTTTGATAATTTCGGATTGCAGGAACAGATAATAATGAGGAGTGAAAAAGACAGGAACAGTATTTTTCGCATAATGATGATTGTTAGGATATGATCAGAAATCGTTTTTTTCGAAATACAATAAGATATGGTCTTTCATAAAATTTTCCTGTTCAATCATGTTCATTACCGGTAATACTTTTAACTGTTTATAATGCGGCCACCCGTCTTCATCCACTTTTTCTATTTCATAATAACCGCTTTGTGCAAACAAGCTGCACACGGCAACATGCATAAGGTCTTGTTTCTGTTCTTTAGAAAATTTTTTTCTGATATCTCCCAGCTCCTGTATGCCGATAAGAAACAGGATCGTTTCCATATCCGGCTTTTTCCCAAACCGTTCTACGAGTTTTGCTTCCAGGTTCCACCAACGTGCTTGCAGGTCATCTTGATTTTGCATAATGCGCAAAGATAGTGAGGATGTGAGAAGTGAAAAGTAAGAGGTGACGTGTAAGAAGTGAGATGTGAGCTGTACTCAAAATTCAATACTGCTTACTGTTCACTGCTCACATCTTACATCTCACTCTCACGCTTTCTCCACCACCACAGCCGTTCCGTAAGCAAGCACTTCCGTAATGCCATCGGTAACTTCATTGGCATCGTAGCGCATATTGATGATCGCATTTGCGCCACGTTCATTTGCATGTTGAATTAAATGCTGAAATGCTTCTTCACGCGATTTTTCGCACAACTCAACATAAATGGAAAGCCGTCCTCCGACCAAACTTTGCAGGCCGCCTGCAATGTTTCCCAATACGCTTCTCGAGCGTACAGTAATGCCGCGGACAACACCCAGGTTATTCACAACCCGGTACCCGCTTAATTCAATACTTGTTGTTATCATTGTTACATCTACCATAAAAATGTTTTTATGAAATTACGGTTTAAGTATCAGGCAAAGCAGCCGCGGCACAAAGAAATAATTATATGATTTCCGATATGTGGTTACATGAAATATTTATTCCTCAAATATTACCTTTGCAAAAAATTGAAAGATGTTACAATTGGCTTTTATACGGCAGAATGCGGAATTTGTGAAAGAACGGTTGCGCATAAAAAATTTTAGTGAAAGCGAACTGGTTGATGCGATCGTGCAATTAGATGACCAGCGAAAAAAAACACAATCTGAATTTGATAATACCCAGGCAAAAATAAATGCAGCATCCAAAGAGATCGGCCAATTAATGGCGAAAGGTGAAAAAGAAATTGCTGAGAATAAAAAGCAGGAAGTAGCTTCTTTAAAATCTTCTTTGCAACCGGTTGCTGAAAAATTAGCAACCATAGAAAAAGAATTGAATGAAACTTTGGTGAAGCTGCCGAATATTCCTTCTGAAAAAGTGCCGCCCGGAAAAACACCGGCAGATAATGTTACACTTCGCGAAGGTGGAAAAAAACCAGTGCTGCCTTCAAGGGCAGTTCCGCACTGGGACCTTGCAAAAAAATATAACCTGATAGATTTTGAATTAGGAAATAAAATCACCGGAAGTGGTTTCCCGTTTTATGTAAATAAAGGGGCAAAACTGCAACGTGCATTGATACAATATTTTTTAGATTTCAATATTGATGCAGGGTATGTTGAATATCAGCCGCCGATCATGGTCAATGAAGCTTCTGCATTCGGAACAGGACAGTTACCCGATAAAGAAGGACAAATGTATCATGCGACGGAAGATAATTTTTACCTGATACCGACAGCAGAAGTTCCGGTAACAAATATTTACCGCGATGAAATTGTAAAAGAAAATGACTTGCCAATACGGATGACGGCGTACACACCATGCTTTCGCCGCGAGGCAGGTAGTTATGGAAAAGATGTGCGTGGGTTGAACCGGTTACATCAATTTGATAAAGTAGAAATTGTTCAGATCGTTCATCCTGAAAAAAGTTATGCAACACATGAAGAAATGGTTTTGCATATTGAAAAATTATTGCAATCGCTAGAGCTTCCTTACCGCATATTAATTCTTTGCGGTGGCGATATGAGTTTTACATCTGCACTTACGTATGATTTTGAAGTGTACAGCGCAGCGCAGGAAAAATGGCTGGAAGTAAGCTCTGTCAGCAACTTTGAAAGTTATCAGACAAACCGAATGAAGATCCGGTTTAAAGATGCAAATGGAAAAACACAGCTCACCCATTCATTGAACGGAAGTTCACTGGCATTGCCAAGAATTGTTGCGTGCCTGTTGGAAAATAATCAAACAGAAAAAAATATTCAACTGCCAAAAGCATTGCATAGTTATTTTGGAAATAGTGTGATTGATTAATGAAAGACCTATACGATTTTTAAAAACCTTATAGGTCTTATAAAACGCTGCACCGGATTTTTAATTTTTGTTTTGGCTAACAAAAATGTTTGTGAAAAGAAGTGAGGTTGATAGCTCGCTTCTTTTTTGTTTTTATATTTATTTCTTAAACACTTAAACTTTATACTATGCAAAAGAAAAATCTACTTTTGGCCGCGTTTATTTTATTCTTCTCGGTAGTAGCTAATGCACAAATAGAAAAAGGGAATTGGTTGTTGGGTGGATCATTCTCATATGGAACAACAAATTATCAAAATAGCCCTTCATATTCAAACGCTGGAATTTCCCCTCATATTGGATATGCAATTGGTAAAAATTCTGTTCTTGGTTTAAACTTTTTAATTGGCTTTTCTGAAACTGCAGCTCAAAACAAAAGTTTTAATTTATATACAAACGCAGTCTATAAAAAATTCTTTCCTATAAAAGAAAAATTCGGCATGTACCTGCAACTAAATGCGGGTTTGGGATTGAGTCGCAATTCGTATTATAATTTTGATTCATCTGGGGCAAGTGTTAAAACAACGTATAATTCTCATACTTATTTGGCTGGTGCATTACCTGGATTTTATTATCGTGTCACTCCGGGAATTTTGTTGAATGTCGATTGTGGTGGCCTCGCTTATAATTACACAGAACAAGATGCTAACAACTGGAGTTCCGGATTTACATTTAATTTCCTCAGCAATTTTACATTTGGCGTTGATTTTATTTTAGGAAGAAAAAAGAGCTGAGATAATAGCTTAAACTTTCAGGCGTTTTAGGGGTCAAACCGAAAATTTTCATAGATGGTTATTTCCAATCAATTGAAAAACCAGCATTTGCTATGGCGTACAGGATTTGGCCCCTTGTGCAAAGATTTTAATGAGCTTGAAAAAACTTCGCAAAAATCATTATTCAAATCTATTCTCAGATCTTCTTCAAAATCTCCGGAATATATTAACGTAGCTTCCAACGAACTCAGCGATCTTATTATGATGCCGATGGCCGAAGGTGCGAAGATCCAGAAAAAAGATTTGTCGGAAGAGGAAAGAAAACGCTTCCGCAAACAATCGGAACAAAATATCAAACAACTGAATATTGCATGGCTCAATGAAATGATAAACAGCGATGCACAGCTTCGTGAGAAGATGTCTTTGTTCTGGCATGGACATTTTGCATCGCGAACAGAGAATATTTTTTATCAGCAATTATTACTCGATGTCATTCGGAAAAATGCATTAGGAAATTTCGGCGACTTGCTTCGTGCAGTAAGTAAAAGCGCCGCAATGATCAATTTTCTTAATAACAATCAAAACAGGAAAAATCATCCTAACGAAAATTTTGCCCGTGAAGTAATGGAATTATTTACGATGGGCCGTGGACATTATTCGGAAACAGATGTAAAAGAAGCCGCACGTGCATTTACAGGATGGGGCGCAGATCTGCAGGGAGAATTTGTATTCCGCAAAATGCAGCACGATGATGGTGAGAAAACAATTCTTGGTAATACCGGATATTTTGATGGCGATAACGTGTTGAATATTTTATTGCAGCAAAAACAAACTGCCATTTTCATTACAAGAAAGATATACCGCTTTTTTGTGAATGATGATGTTGATGAAACTAAAGTAACATCATTGGCAGATAATTTTTACAGGAGCAATTACGAAATCAAATCATTACTCGAAGAAATTTTTATGAGCCAGTGGTTTTATGATGAAAAAAATATCGGAGCAAAAATAAAATCGCCGGTAGAGTTGATCGTTGGTATCCGCCGTTTATTGCCAATGCAAATTGAAAATGAAGAATCGCAGATCCTTGTACAACGGTTACTCGGACAATTATTATTCCGCCCACCAAATGTTGCAGGCTGGCCAGGCGGAACGAATTGGATCGACAGTTCCTCATTGATGTTTCGGTTACGGATCCCTCAAATCATATACAGTGCAGATGAGATCCATTTGCAACCAAAAGAAGATGATGACCAGATGATGGGCATGCGCAATATGAACGAGATGATAATGCGATATAGGGAATTGGCAAAAGCAAAAGCTGCGAAACAAATTATGAGCACTACCATTCATTGGGAGGGTTACCTGGATTTTTTCAAAGATGTGGAAAGGGAAAAATTAATTTCTTCCATTGAACAACTCGTATTACAAACCCAACCAGCAGTTACAGAAAGCACATTGAAAAAATATACAGATTCACAAAACAGGGAAAGTTTTATTAAAACAACAACTATTCAATTGATGAGTACGCCGGAGTATCAATTATGTTAACAAAGCTATTAGCAACGAGCATTGAGCTTAGAGCTCATGGCTCACTGCTTGCAGCTCACAGCTAATTTTATGTTATTAAAAAGAAAAGAATTCATACAACTCGGATCATTGGCAACAGCTACAATGATGTTTCCCAAATTCTTAAAAGCATTTGAGAAGCCGGTAATGGTTCCCGCTGGAAATAAAGTGCTTGTAGTTCTGCAATTGAGCGGAGGCAACGATGGATTGAACACCGTGATCCCGGTGCGCAATGATATTTATTACCAGTCCCGCCCGAAACTCGGGATTGAAAAAGATAAATCATTATTAATAACTGATGAAGTTGGCTTGCATCCGGCATTGACGGCATTGAAAGAGCTGTATGATGATGCCAGCCTCGGAATATTAAACAGTGTTGGTTATCCAAACCCCGACCGTTCACATTTCCGCAGCATGGATATCTGGCAAACTGCAAGCGACAGCAATAATTACGTGTATACGGGATGGTTAGGAAGATATCTTGATGCCCAATGCGCTGGTTGCGATAAACCAACGCAGGCTTTGGAAATAGACGATATACTAAGCCTTGCATTAAAAGGGGAACAGATAAAGGGCCTTGCACTAAAAGATCCGCAACGATTGTACAACACAAGCAAGGATAATTATTTCAAAGATGTGTTGGCTGATCATAAAAACAATGAAGGCAATCATACTGCGGATTATCTCTACAAAACCATGGCAGAAACAGTTTCCAGCGCCGATTATATTTTTCAGCAAAGCAAATTGCGTTCTTCTTCCTTTCAATATCCAAAAACAGAATTGGGAAAAAGTTTACAGACAATCGCCTCATTGATTTTTTCAGACATTAATACAAAAGTGTATTATGTGTCGCTGGGAAGTTTTGATACGCATGTCGGGCAGGATGGGCAACAACAACGGTTGTTCACTGAAATGAATGACGCATTAAAATCTTTCGTGGCAGATTTAAAAAACAATAACCGTTTCCAGGATGTTTTGTTGATGACGTTTTCTGAATTCGGAAGGCGTGTATCGCAAAATGCAAGCAATGGAACGGATCACGGCACGGCAAATAATATGTTTTTAATAAGTGGAGGATTGAAACAAAAAGGATTGATCAATGCGATGCCTGATCTGCGGGACCTTAATGAAGGCGACCTGAAATATAAAATCGATTTCAAAGATGTTTATGCAACTGTTTTGAATAAATGGCTGAATGCAGACGATAAGAAAATTCTTGGCAAGCAATTCAGTTATCTGGATTTTATATAGCATCTGTGCTCTTCTACATATAAAAGCCTCTACATTTATAATAAATGCAGAGGCTTCAATTTTAGCACAATTGCATACTTAAAGATTAGCGACTTTTCCATGAATCTTTAAATACTGAAAAGAATTTTTGTACTTTATCTGCATTGAACCTTCGTATAAAGAATCGTTGCTATCAAATTTCCCAACGTATCGAATATCTAAGACTATATCATATCCGTTACCTTTGAAAATTTTTTTGTATTGGTGATTATTTAGCTTTATGTTTTTTGTGTTTTTTAAATAGACGTACTCATCGCTAACATTAATAAACCCAACTTGCTTTGCACTAATGATGAATATATATTTATTAGCATCGATTGGTGTCGAATCGTAAGTATAAAAACTACAACCTCCGTCTAATTTTATTCGGAAGTCTTTTATGAATTGAAGGTTTTTTGAATTAGTAAATTGTGCAAAACAAGTATTTGCAAATGCAGCAATTAATATTGAAAAGAATAGGATTGATTTCATAATTATATGCAATTATTTTGTGATTCTATATTTGATTTAATTCATGATTTACTACTATAAAATGTAACACTTAATTTTTTTATATTAATGAGATAATATCTGATATTTCAACTAACTATGACTTAAGGGCAATTAGGTAATACCCATAATCTTACTTGTGCTACTCCTCCAGTTGCATTTAAATAACAATGCCCGCCCACACAAGTTGTACCATTAAATAAAGAAGCGTGTCCCAGCGCACCAAATGATGCAGGTAATGCTGCTTGCATAATAAATATGCCTTGATGGCCATTAAGGCTTGATTGGAAATTAGCTCCATTCACTCCTCCCTGAGATTGAGTCATAACGATATTGCCTGCTCCAAAAGTTTTTCTCATCCAATTAAAAAGTTTTGCGGAACTTAAAAAATAATATTTCCCATCAGAGCCCGTATAAGTTTGATTGGCAATATAAGGGATAGTGACTCCTGAATGATTTAAAGCCCTAGATACTCTCAAAGCGCATGCATTTTGATATGCCGATGGATTACTATTATACAAAGAATATACCTGACCACCAACTAGCTGGTACACTTGTGGCCCAGGTAAATCATCGCCTGTTGCACTTTTGGGATAGTTAGTATACATCTGCTGCCAGCAGGGTAAGCTTTGTGGAGGAAAAGTTGTTGTATTGTCTGTCCACCAAGCAATATCTGGATCGTTATTTGTTAAATTAAGGTTAGGCTCTAAATCTACAGATGTTGTTCCACTTGTTGGAGAGCTCCCTCCTCCAGAACTTACGGTTACATAATTCCCTCCGCTTATGGAACCGCCATAAGTTTCAGGTATTTCAATTACTGTCGTTGATGTAAAACAATCTTCATACGAATAATAATAATTATTTGATTCACCTGGCGCAACGCCAACCAGATTGCCTCCATCTCCTTCATAAAAAAAAGTGTAACATTGCTGACTTTGAACATAGATTGTTTCATTCCTACTTTTCTGATTTGAGTTTTCTTGTTTTGTGCTTGAAGCAGAGGTCGATTGCTGTTGTCCTGGTATAGATTTCAGTTCTTTCAATCCATCTTTCGCAGAATTAAAATAGTTATGTAATGGGTTGCCTAACCAATCCTCAACCTGAACGAAACCAAAAAAATTATTTTCGTTCTCAATATTTGTGCTATCGGGAAAACCTGTAACAACTTCTGCATGGTAATTTTTGTCGGCTGTTTGGTAGATGATCAATTTTGCTGCATCATCCAACGATACAGTATTCGATGAGGAGAAGTTTGAATGAACAAGTAATTTATTTTGATAACTGAGAGGAACTACTACAACATCTGCAACAGGAAGCTTTAATAAATGCGCCTTGTCCCAAACAGGTTTTTTAAATAAAGTGGGAATAAATACCGTTTGATTTTTTATATACTCATCCGCTTGTGGCAAAACAGTTTGAGTGAAATAAGTTTTTGCTTTTTCTATTAAATCGTTGTTGCTGCCAATTTTTGAATTGTTTCCTTTGTTGCAGCTAAAATGTAAGGCTAATAAAAAAAGAGATACACAAAATAGTAGGATTGTCTTTTTCATAAATACAGGTTTTGATTGTAACCGAACTTACGTAGAATTTCCTTTCAATCTTAAGTTGATTAGAAAAATACGTATAAACAACTAACGGTTCTGGATATCCTAAAATTATTTTACTTTACTGTAAACTTTTTTATCCGATGAAGTGGGCGAGGTTTGCATTGTTGCTATTGTTAGCAATCATTTTTCTTTGGTTTCTTTGTCAGTATAATTATTCATTCAACTATTCATTTCTAGTTAATGATCAGTACAAGCTACTCCTTTTATTGCCGTGTATTTCATTCTTCATTCTTATTTTATTTTATAAAAGTTCGCGATGGAACAAAATGTTAATTTTGCTACCTATCTTTTTTATTCCTCTTTTCTGTGAATTGTTGTTTTCAAAGTACTATACAGTAGCTAACGAACATTTTTTTATCGTAATCATATTGGTGATATTTTTTTTGTTGGGCATATTTCTATTTCGCATTAAAGAGTTTTATATTCTTTTGCTATTAGTAACAGTGTCTTACTCTTTTCAGTTACTAATTGGTGTAGTTCAATATTTTGAGTCTGTAAATTTTAATAAAAATCTCTCTTTATCTGTTTATGGTACGTTTCAAAACTCTGGGATTTATGCATGTTATATTGTATGCGGCATCCCGCTTCAATATTATTTTTTTATTTGTGTAGCAAGAAATAACCTATCATTAAGGCCCAGTGATAATAAAAACAAATCCTTGTTTTCTCTTCATCCCTTTCTTATCATACTCAATTCGAAATGTTTGATTTATTCTTTAAAATATATTTTCTTATTGCAAATAGTAACTTGTAGCTGGTTGATATATCTTACTAAATCCCGTACTGCTATTATTGTTTTTTTTGGCGGAATATTTCTGGTTTTCTATTTTGAAAGGAAAACTCAGATCGAAAAATATTTGAAGAAGATTTCTAAATTCCAGCGTTTTGGTTTATGTATTTGTTTTACAATAGTTGTTTCTGGTATCATTTGTTATCTCGTTTATTTTAAAAAAACTTCAGCAATCGGTCGAATATTGATGTGGAAAGTTGTTATCAGCCATTGGAAAGATCATTTTTGGTTTGGTACAGGGCTTGGAAGATTTACCTGGTATTATCCACAATGGCAAGCAGATTATTTTTTGCAACATCACACAACTTGTGATTTTTTTTTAGCTGCAGGTGAGAGCTATATTATCTTCAATGAATATCTTCAATTATTTAAAGAGATTGGATTTATAGGGTTTATTTTTTTTATAGTTGCTATTTGTTATTTTTTCAAATTAAAATCGAAAAGCAATAATTTCCTACTTATAATCAAAGCAACAGTGATACTTATTTTATTTTGTGGCTTTACGTCTTATCCTTTTCATACAACTTCATTTTTATTTTTACTATTTCTTTGTTGTAGTTCTGCCATTGTATTGAACGACTCTACGAAGTGGGACATGGAAAATATAACCTTAACCACAAAAAGATTAGGCCAAGCTTTTTTGTGTGTGCTATTGATCCTTTCAATAATCGCGTCATATAAAAGTATACGTCAAAATGTATATTTCTATCGGTGGAAGTCAATTCGAAACAGGGCTAATACCTCATCAAAAATGATAAAAGAAGAATACCTTTCTCTGATTCCTATTTTTAAATATGATGGTAAGTTTTTAACGGAATATGGTAAATTTCTTTCAGCAGATAGTATCAATTGCTCTGATGCAATTAAAATATTAGAAAGCGCAAGGCAATATTATGTTTCTGTAGTAACAGTAAAATCAACTTCAATTGCTTATAACAAGTTAAGGCTATATTCAAATGCTATTGCAGAGCTTGAATGGCTTAGTTGCTATTTGCCAAATAATTTTCAAACAAAATTTGAACTATTAAAACTTTGTCAGCTAAATAACGATTTCAAAAAAGGTACTGAAGTAGGAGGAATCATTTTATCAATGCCAGTAAAGATACCAGCTAAAGAAATTGATAGGATTCGGGTTGAAACAAAAATGATATTAGCTGACTTGAACAGTACATCCAGATGACTTCAGCAAATCGTTTAAATATTATGAAAAGTATTATACAAATAGGGGGTGTCATAATATTCATGGGTATCATTATCAGTTTTACTATTTCTTGCTCACAAAGATCGAGTATTGATACATCCCTGACGCAAATTAATAATGCATTAAAGTTGGCAGAAACAAATGGTCAGGAATTAATAAATGTTATTGAACATTATAAAAATGAGCCATTGAAATTAAAAGCTGCTATTTTTCTCATTAATAATATGGGTGAAAAAGGTTTTTACAAATTTGAACTGATTGATAAAAACGAAAAGAAAGTTGATTTTGAGCCGTTCACTGTAGATTATTCTCATATCAAAAAATTTATAGAAGATTATGAAATAAGGATTCGAGGCCTTCTTTTTTATGTGAATAAGGGATTTCGATTGGATATTAAGACTATAAGTTCAGCAACGATTATTGAGAATATCGACTATGCGTTTGAAGCATGGAAACTGCCGTGGTCAAAGAATTTAAATTTTAATGAGTTTTGCGAATTAGTATTACCATATCGGATAGAAAATGAACCATTGCAATTGTGGAGAAAGAAATGTTATGAAGATAATATCACTTGGGTCAAAGAGAAAATGAAAAGTTCATCCGATTTATTAAACCTTTGTACGATTATTAATGACAGTTTAAAAAAGGCCTATTCATATAGGCATAAAGAAATGTCATTTTTTCCTGGTGCTTTAAACTTTACCCAGGTTTCAAAATTTCACGGAGGCAGATGTGCTGATCTTAATATGGTTGCCGCTTATATAATGCGTGCTGTTGGTGTTCCTATAGCCTCTGAATTTACACCGTATTGGGCTAATAGTAATTATGGAGGTCATTCGTGGTTAAGTTTATTTTACCATAATAAATTTATTCCTTTTAACTCTGCATATGATAACCCAATTGAGGATTCACTACCATTTAAAGGGGCGCATTTGGCAAAAGCATACAGAAGAAAATTTGACAAACAAAACAACCGTGGAGCCGATTCTATTTATAACGAACGATTGCTTTCTTCAGATTTAGAAGATTTTGAAGTTGTTGATATTACATCAGAATATCTAAACACTTCGAACGTTTCTATTGATATAACAAACACTCCAGCTAAATTAAATTATGCATTTCTTGGAGTATTGAATGGGAAAGCATGGAAAATAATTCAAAGCGCTGAAATTCAAAATGGGAAAGCGAATTTCAAAGCAATGGCAACTGATGTTTTATATGCACCTTTATATTCTACTAATAAAACAATAATACCTGTCAGTGATTGTTTTCTCCTTAATGCAGACGGCACAAAACAATTCTTTGTTCCTTACAGTGATCATAAAATTGAAATGACTTTTGATACTAAAAGAATTAATTGGATTGCTCAGGGCGCCACTTGTCACATTGTATATTGGAATGGTTTAAATTGGATTGATGCAGGGAGTTCACTTAAATATGATAGTAATAAAAAAAATATTTCTTTTAGGAATTTGCCAGCAAATTCAATATATCGTATCGTTAATGATAGTTCTATAAATGCTAATGAGAGTAATTATGGAAGACCTTTTCTTTATAATAAAAAAAAGAAAAAAAATATAGACTATTAGGTTTTAATAATGAAATAGCTTCAACGTGCAATAAAAAAGCCCCTGAATAAAGATCAAGGGCTTGATTTTTAGAGTAATATTTTCTTACCATCCTTGTTTTGCAATGCCTGCTTTAATAGCAGCCAATGCTTTTTCTTCGCCTAATAATGTAGTGAGTTTGTTTCCTTTGCCATCATTTCCCTGCGCCATATATGCGCCTTTTGCTGTTTTTGTAATTACTGCATCAAGGATAGGAACATTTTTTTCTTTCGTTTTTACATTGTAAGCGGTAAGCGTTACTGTTGACATAATTAAAAATTTTTATCGGTTAGTAGTATTATTGAAAATTTCGTGCCGAAGGTAGCTAAATATTGCCAATTGCCCGGAATACACGTCAATTCAGCTATTCACAATCTTTCTACACGTCTAATTTCGCATATTTGGCATGGCTTTCAATGAAATCCCTTCTTGGTGCTACTTCATCGCCCATTAACATACTGAAAACACGGTCTGCTTCCGCAGCGCTTTCAATAGTCACTTGTTTTAATGTCCTGGTATCAGGGTTCATTGTTGTTTCCCACAATTGTTCTGAATTCATTTCTCCCAAACCTTTATATCGCTGAACGTTTACGCTGTCTTCTTTTCCGGCACCAATTTTTTCTGTGAGGTTTTTCCGTTGCTCTTCATTATAAGCGTAAGCCTGTTCTTTGCCTTTTCTCAAAAGATATAACGGCGGTTGAGCAATGTAAACATATCCCTGCTCCACCAGTTCTTTCATATAGCGGTAAATGAATGTCAGGATCAATGTTGCGATATGGCTTCCATCCACATCGGCATCGGTCATGATGATGAGTTTGTGATAACGAAGTTTAACGATGTTCAAAGCTTTCGGATCATCAACCGTGCCGACAGTAACACCCAATGCAGTGAACATATTCCTGATCTCCTCATTTTCATAGATCTTATGTTCCATTGCTTTCTCTACGTTAAGGATCTTTCCACGCAAAGGAAGTATTGCCTGGAAATTGCGGTTGCGTCCTTGTTTTGCTGTACCACCCGCAGAATCACCCTCAACTAAAAATAATTCGCAACGTTCAGGCGCACGGTCAGAACAATCTGCCAGTTTTCCGGGCAAACCTCCGCCGCTTAATACTGTTTTACGTTGAACGAGTTCACGTGCTTTTCTTGCTGCTGCACGTGCCTGCGCCGCAAGGATCACTTTTTGAATAATATTTTTTGCTTCGCGGGGATTTTCTTCGAGATATGCCTCCAATACTTTTGAAACCGTTGAATCAACCACTCCGCTCACTTCATTATTACCAAGTTTTGTTTTTGTTTGTCCTTCAAACTGTGGCTCGGGAACTTTAACGGAAATAATAGCACTCAATCCTTCACGAAAATCATCTCCTTCAATTTCTACTTTCGCTTTTTCAAACGCATTTTGTTTGTCGCCATAACTTTTGAAAACACGTGTCAATGCACGGCGAAAACCGGCAACATGTGTTCCGCCTTCAATGGTATTGATATTATTTACGTAAGAATAAATATGCTCGGCATAGCTGTCGTTATAACTTAATGCCACTTCAACGGCAACATGTGTGCCTTCATCTTTTCCTTCAACAAAGATCACTTTCGGGATTAGCGGGTTGCGGCTTGCGTTTTTATCCAGCATTTCCACAAATTCCACGATGCCGCCTTCACTATAAAATGTTTTCGTGTAGGTATCACCGTTATCATCCTTTTCGCGAAGATCGTTAAGGATGATGCGGACACCACGGTTCAAAAACGACAGTTCACGCAATCTTCCTTCCAGTATATCTTTATTATAAATTGTAGTGATGAAAATAGATGAATCGGGCCAGAACTGAATGGTGGTGCCGGTTTCAGCGCTTTCACCAGCTTCGCGAACCGGATATTGCGGAATGCCGGTATGGTATTCCTGTTCGAAAATTTTTCCTTCACGTTGAACGGTAACATATAGTTTAGTGCTCAATGCGTTCACACAACTTACACCCACACCATGCAAACCACCGGAAACTTTGTAAGTGTTCTTGTCAAATTTTCCACCGGCATGCAGAACGGTCATTACCACTTCAAGTGCACTGCGTTTTTCTTTAGCCATGATGCCTGTTGGTATGCCGCGTCCGTCATCCTTCACACTGATCGAATTGTCTTCATGAATGGTAACGATAATATTCTTGCAATAACCTGCAAGCGCTTCATCAATGGAGTTATCTACTACTTCATACACCAGGTGGTGCAATCCTTTAACACCAATGTCGCCAATATACATGGCTGGGCGTTTTCTTACGGCTTCCAATCCTTCTAAAACCTGAATACTTTCTGCACCATAACTGCTGGCTGCGGGAGCTAAAATTTCCTGTGTCGTATCACTCATATTTTCGTGGGTAAAACTTCCAGTTAACAATAAATTAATAAGGTTTGCAAATGTATGAAAAATAAGGCGGAATGCAGGTTTTAAACAGCCTTTTTCGGGCAATGACTTATCCGCATTTTGGTCACAGAAAAGTCATAAATAATCCACAGGTAACCTTAGGTAAACCATATGCCGTTTTATTGGTTTTTAGCATGTAAATTTGCCGCTCGATTTATGATACAACCGCCGGATATACTGACGTTAGCGCATAAGCAGCCTGTAATGCAGGATGAATTGGTTTTATTACAGGAAAAGGAAAGGCAGATCCCCGGCTCTGTTCAATATGTTATAAAACGTTATAGCAAACATCCGCAATGGAGTTTTGATGACCTGGGCATGATGGTGTATCATTATAAAAAAGAAGAGCCGAAAGAAAATTACCTGGAACTGCGCTTCTGTGTTGCAGGAAATGTGTACTGCAAACAGAAAGATATGGAGTGCGACCAATGCAAAATGAACGCATCACGGGGTTGTGCTGAAAGAACGGAAAGTGTTGATATTTTAAGTTTCCGTTTTTCGGCTGTTCATCTTTCTCAGTTTGTAAAGCAAATACGATCTAACACTACGGTTTCGGAAGAAATCCTGAATTTCAAACATCCTTCTTCTTTTTCAAAAATATTATCTCTGTGCGGAAGAACACGTATGGTGTTGGAAGCATTTCTTAACCATACGTACACCGGCAGCATGGAAAATATTTACATCAACGCACAAACGCAGATGCTTTTGTTATATAGCCTTGAATGTATGTTGGGTGAAAAAGAAGTAGAAACTTTCCAGTGTAAATTTCTCGCTAATGAAGCTGACCGCGAGAAAATTGTAAAGGCACGCGAAATTTTATTGCAGCATATCGGCGAACCGCTTACCATAAAAGAATTAAGCCGCAAAGTAGCGATCAACGAATGTTACCTGAAAAAAGGTTTCAAAGAAATGTTCGGTACAACCATCTTTGATTTCTACCAGAGCCAGCGCATGGAACATGCCCGTTATTTATTGTATGAAAAAGCGTTAAGCGTAACAGATGTTTCCGTGATGCTCGGTTATTCTTCTATCTCTCATTTTTCTACAGCGTTTAAAAAACACACCGGGCTGAAGCCTTGTGAATTGTTGTTCCATTAGTGAATGGTCAATAGCCAATGGTGAATGCTCGTTGTGGTACAATAACAGTTGTTTTTAAGAAAAAAACACATTCACAATTCACTATTGACCATTGACTATTGACCAATCTTCATAAACGCCATATTATTTTCATGATGGCAACTGTTGCAGTTGTTGGTTAATGCAGTGAAATTATTTTTGAGAGATGCATCATCTTTTTTTGCTGCAGCATCAGCAAGACTCGTTAACGGAGATTGCAAATATTTTTCGTAGAACAATGCAAATGGTTTTTGCAATTTATCATTTGTAATATTTAATTGATTGATCTTTTCTGCAGTTTCTTTTAGTTCATCCGTTTCATAAGCAGCCCTTTCATAATCTTTATTCAATATCGCTTTTCCAAGCGAATCATGATGATATCTTATCTGCAACATAAATTCTCCTAACCCCGGTTTTAATTGGCTGATTATTGTTTTCAACGAATCAATCTGCGCTTGTTTGTTGTCCGTAGTAGTTTCTTCTTTGCAACTAATGCTTAATATAATTATCAGCAGGCACAGAAAACAAATTACAGTTTTCATAAAATTTTTTTTGAACAAGGAAGTTACGCACTTTTTTCATGGTTGTTTTTCCTGATTATGTAAACCGTTTTACGGATAGCGTAAACGAAAAAATTTACAGTAATTGACATTTGCAGCATGAAATTTTTCTTAGGTTTACTAACTGCAATTATTTTGTTTAATAGTGCTTTGATCGCACAACAACGCACACCAGCCCAGTTATTGATAATGACCAATGAAGATTCGCTTAACAGCGGATTGAATTCAAGCAAAACGGTTATTTCGGGTTACGGAAGCGCTTTTTACCAGAGGGATATTGACCAGCATGTATCAACAGTTACATTAGAGCGTGCTGTGCTTTTTGTAGGGCACCAGTTCAACCAAAAAATTTCTTTCTTTTCTGAACTGGAGCTGGAGAATGCAAAAGTAGCAGCAGGCGAAAGCGGCACTGGTGAAATTTCCATGGAGCAAGCGTTCCTGAAATTCAATTTAAATCCCAAACAATATATAGTTGCTGGTTTGTTTGTACCAAGAATTGGTATTTTAAATGAGAACCATCTTCCGTCAAATTTTAATGGGGTAGAACGACCGATCGTTGAGCAATTGGTTATTCCTGCTACATGGCGTGAACTGGGAATCGGTTTTTACGGCTCTGCAAACAGGTTGCCATTAAATTATTCTGTGGCATTGGTGAATGGATTGAACAGCGCAAATTTCGAACATGGTGATGGCATAAGAAGTGGCAGGGCAGAAGGCAGCAGTGCATTCGCAAACAATCTGGCTGTTACTGCATCATTACAATATTTATGGAAAGAATTTAAGTTCCAGGTATCTGGTTATATGGGCGGAACTGTTGGATTGAGCCCACGTGCAGCGGATAGTTTAGGATTGAATAGCGGAGCATTCGGTACACCGATTTACTTAGGTGAGGCAGATGTACAATTTGCAAAAAACGGAATTTCGGCGAAAGCACTTTTTGCATATATCAGTTACCCCGAAGCAGATAAGATCAATGCAGCGTATGCAAAAAATCTTGCAAGCGGCATGTATGGTGGTTATGCAGAATTGGGCTACGATTGGTTATACCAACGACAAAAGAAAGCGCAACTGATCACGTTTGCACGACTGGAAATGCTAAACCTGAATGCATCGATACCAACTCCGCCAAAAGCAATTTATGATGGTACGGAAAAACAAACACACATTATTGCAGGCTTTGGTTATCTGCCAATTCCGAATATAGTTATAAAAGTTGATGTGCGTTTGTTGCACACCGGCCAGCAAAACCCGGCGCTTGTGATAAATCCGCCGCCCAATGCTTTGCCTTATAATCAAAACAACCAGTTTTTAAATATTGGAGTGGGATATTCATTTTAAGTATGGACTATGAAGTATGAATTATAAAGTTTGAAAACTGTAATGAATTCAACACCATAAATAATTCTAAACCTCATAGTTCATAACTCATACTTCATACTTAACAAAATGCAACGAAGAAAATTCTTAAAATCATCATGTAACCTCTGCATGCTTGCGGCTTCAGGATATTTATTTTCCGAACTGGCTGCATGCAGCCCGGCAGCATATCATGTTTTCAAAACAGAGATTGTCAACAACCATGTTGAAATCCCTTTGACAGAATTTGCCCAATCGTCATTGCAGTTCGTTCGCCCGAACGGATGGTATTATGATATCGCTGTGCAGAAAAAAGCAGATAATTCCTATGAAGCATTGCTGCTTCAATGTACCCACCAGTCGAATCAGCTTGTTCCTAACGGCAATGGATACACGTGCAGTCTGCATGGAAGCCAGTTTAATAAAGATGGTGATGTAACTAAAGGCCCGGCTGAAAAACCGCTCAAACATTATCCTGTTACGGTCAACCAGGACAAACTTTCCATTCAACTTAAATCATGAGCTATGAATAAAAATCTTTTTAGGATTGTATTAATAGCTGCTTTATTTTTTTTAGTATTTGCATGTAATAAAGCATCGAATTCTATTTCTACAGGTAACACTACAACAACAGAAGAAACTGTTATAAAAGATTTCGCAAATAATACTGCAATTCCACAGTACAGCGGTTTAACCAACGCTGCAGTTTCCTTGAATGGCGCTATCATTACATTGAGCTCAAGCCCTACAGATGCAAATTTGCTTGCGGCGCAAACGGCCTGGAAAAACACAAGGCATGCATGGGAACAGTGTGAAGGATTTTTATTCGGGCCTGTTGAAGATAACGATTACGATCCCAACACAGATACATGGCCAACCGATTACACACAACTCGATTCGCTTTTGGCAAGTAGCAACAACTTAACAACATCCGATGTTTCCAACCTCGCGCAATCACTGCGGGGATACCATCCGCTGGAGTATATCATCTTCGGCCACGGTGACGGACGAACAGCAGCAGAACTGACCCCGCGTTTGCTGACGTATGCTTCGAGTTTGTCTGGTGATCTCTTGTATAATAACATACAACCTCTTTATCAAAGCTGGACATCTGCTCCTACAAATTATATTCAACAAGTATTAACAGCGGGAAGCGGAAGTACAAAATTCCCGAAACGCCAGGATTTGTTTCTTGCCATAGTCGGAGCGATGAGTGATATCTGTAATGAAGTGGGTTCGGAAAAAATGTATGAACCTTTTATCAATAAAGATTCCACGATTACTGAATCTCCGTATTCCGGAAATACATTAAGTGATTTTAAAGATAATATCGTCGGTTTGCAAAATGTGTACCTGGGTTTAAATGGAGGCACGGGAATCAAAGACCTCGTTGCATCCAAAAATAAAAACCTCGACAACCAGATACAGGCGCAGATCACAGCAGCAGTAAATTCATTCAGCAATATTACCGTGAGATACGAAGTTGCCATTTACACGCAGCGTACGCAAGTGCAGGCTGTAATGACGCAATTAAGCAACCTGAAAGATTTGCTGGACAATGACCTGAAGAATTTTGTTACACAATATGTGCAGGATTAGTCAATGGTTAATTGAAGATTAAGACGGAAAGTCAGGAAGTCGGAAAGTCCGAAAGAGTCACCGAGATAATTGCATAATTCTTTCGGTCTTTCTGACTTCCCGTCTTTCGGACATAATAAGGATCTAAACTTTTATGAAGAAATACTATATCATCCTATCGCTTACCGTTTTTATTGCAGCATTCAGCATGTGCAACAAATCAACAGCATTTTCTGAAAGCGGATATGATGAACGTTTAAGCGGAGGAGCTGCAACTGTTTTTGATGCAACATCAAATGCATTTTCCAATGCAGTATCAGGATTAAGTGCCCGCGACCAACGTGTGCATGATCTCGGCGACCAGACATTTGCCCAAACATTTGTAGCACCGCCATCACCAATATTTACAGGCCTCGGCCCGATATTCAATAATATTTCCTGCGTGAATTGCCACCGTAATGATGGCGAAGGAATTCCTACAGCTGGTTTTTCAAATTCAGGTTTGTTGTTTCGTATCAGTCAGCAGGGAACGGATGCAAATGGCGGCCCGCTTGCTGTTCCGGGTTTTGGCACGCAGTTACAAGACCAGGCTGTGCTTGGTGCACAACCGGAAGCAAATATGAATATTACATACACTGATCTACCCGTGACTTATCCGGATGGAACAGTGGTAACATTAAGACAACCTGCATACACATTACAAAATCCATATACGCCGATAGCTGTTGATTATATGTTGTCGCCACGATTGGCGCCGCGGTTAGTAGGAATGGGTTTGCTCGAATTAATTCCTGAAAGCACTGTTCTTTCTTTTGTTGATGCGGGTGACGCAAACCACGATGGCATTACCGGCAAAGCGAATTATGTATATGATGAATATACCGGCAAAACAGAACTCGGAAGATTTGGATTGAAAGCAAATACATCCACATTATTACTACAGGTTGCAACAGCATACCAACAAGATATGGGCGTAACGAGCTATGTACAAAAAACCGAAAGTGCAGCAGGACAAGTGCAGATGGATGTTGTTCACGGTGATGTACAACCGGAGTTGGTGGATAGCTTATTGAATTATGTAGTGTATTATGTTAAAACACTTGCTGTACCTGCAAGAAGAAATGTTACTGATGCAGATGTGCAGGCAGGTGGAACTTTATTTACACAAGTGAATTGTTCAGGTTGTCATCGTCCAACGATACAAACAGGCATCGATCTTACATTACCACAGATCAATAATCAGCGCATACATCCATACACCGATTTATTAGTGCATGACATGGGCAGCGGGCTTGCTGATAATCGCCCCGATTTTTTAGCTAACGGAAATGAATGGAGAACCGCTCCGCTGTGGGGAATCGGTTTGCTGGATAAGACAAACGGCACCGCTTATTTTTTGCATGATGGCCGTGCACGCTCTCTCGAAGAAGCTATTCTATGGCATGATGGTGAAGCGAAAAATGCAAAACAACAATTCATGCAGCTCAACAGCACACAACGCAATCAACTGCTTAAGTTTTTGGAATCGTTATAGGATGTACGAATTACGATTTCTGCGAAATAGTTTTCAGTCGACAGTCCGCAGTTTTCGGTTCTTTAAATTCTAAATTTCTTTTTTAGTTTTTAGTTTCTTTACTTTTCTTTTTTGGTAGCCAACATTAGTCCTCTCTTCATCATCGTTGCGTCGCACTCTTGTACTGCAACAATTCTATTGAGCGACGTGGAGCTCTCTGACAATAGGATTTACGAATTACGATTTCTGCCGTCATTTCGAACGGAGCCAGCATGAAAATACTTTTTTATGCTGCAACGGCGAAGTGAGAAATCTCATAAAGCATCGGGAAGATTCCTCTCTTCGCCGCTACAACATTATACTATAAATAATAATGGCTTCGTTCGAAATGACGGAGAAGTTTTATATTGGCTGAACAAATGCAAGTGGGGAGCGTTAAAGAATGAAAGTTAAATTTTTAGTTGCGGGTTGCACATTGCCCAATAGAATTGTTGACGCTGAAGAGTGCGACGCAACAGAAGTTTAATAGTAGCAATGCCGGTTGGTACAAAAAATAAAACTTTAAAATAAATTCTGTATGAAAATTATTATCATTGGTGCAACAGGAACTCTTGGAAAAAAAATTTCTGCTGCAATGGAAAAAGATCATGAAGTGATCAAAGCCGGATCGAAAAGCGGCGATGTGCTGGTAGATATTACATCTGCACCATCGATAGAAAAAATGTATAAGCAGGTAGGAGCGTTTGATGCATTGATCAGTGCGGCGGGCGGCGGTTATTTCGGACCGTTTGACACGATGACGGAAAAAGAATTCAGGATTGGTATTGAAAGTAAACTGATGGGCCAGGTAAATCTTGTTCTTATTGGTAAAAACTTTATTAATCCTAAAGGTTCATTCACGCTTACTTCAGGCGTATTGGCGGATGATCCGGTTCGCGGCAGCTCTAACCTTGCAGCTGTTAACGGAGCGCTCAATGCATTTGTTCATGCAGCTTCGCTGGAACTTCAAAATAACGTCCGGATAAATGTTGTAAGCCCCGGAGTTGTGGAAGATTCGCCCGATCATTTCCCATTCTTTCCCGGCCACGTTCCGGTAACTATGGATAGAGTAGTGAACGCATACCTGAAAAGCCTGCTTGGAATTGTGAACGGGCAGGTGATTAAGGTTTATTGATAGTTTTAAAATGTCATAACGTCATCAAAAAATAACTGGTGAATATTTTGATTGGTATCTGTTATGGATACCAATTTTTTATTTGTAAATGATGAAGCGGATGACTTTCATCTTCTGGATGCTTATTCAAAAACAATAACAGGGGTTGTTGGTTCAGTTGCTGAGTCTGTGGTGCATATTGAAGTACAAAAAAAAGTGATGGAGAGGCAAAGACGACAACAAACATTGCAAACAGGCAGTGGTTCCGGGTTTGTAATTTCTACTGATGGATTTATCATTACCAATAACCATGTGATTGAAAATGCAGTGAACATTAAAGTTTCATTTATTGACGGCAGAAGTGCAAAAGCAGAAATGAAAGGAGCTGATCCATCAACAGATATCGCAGTTTTGAAAATTGATGAAACCGGTTTGAAAGCGTTGCAGATAGCGGATTCGTCGTTATTACAGGCAGGACAAATTGCTATAGCAATCGGCAATCCGATGGGATTGCAACATACGGTTACAACAGGTGTGGTAAGCGCTTTGGGAAGAACGTTACGTGCAAACAACGGACGATTAATTGATGATATTATTCAGACAGATGCAGCGCTGAACCCCGGAAACAGCGGCGGCCCATTGGTGAATTCGCAGGGCAAAGTGATCGGTGTGAATACGGCCGTGGTTTCGTCGGCGCAAGGATTGTGTTTTGCAATTTCATCTAACCTTGCTGCGCAAATTGCAGGGAAATTGATATTACATGGGAAAGTAAAACGTGCACAGATCGGCATTGCAGCACAGCAGGTAAACCTGACGCCGCGTATGATCGCTGCTAATAAATTAGAAAAGAAAACTGGGGTGTATGTTTTTGAGATTGTTCCAGATGGAAATTTTTATAACAGCGAATTGCGTATTGGCGACATTATTGTAGCATTTAACGGGAAAATGGTTTCAAGTATTGATAACCTTCATTTATTATTGAATGAAAAAACTATTGGGATACACATTTCCGTTAGTGTGCTTCGTAATGGAAGAAAACAGGAGATCATGGTTGTGCCGGGAGAAATGAAATGATCAGCCTTTAAAATCGATTTTCCGGTGTGTTCCATCGCAATAAGGTTTGTTGGAAGATGAACCGCACCGGCAAAACGCGGTGACTTTATTTTTATGCGTTTCATTACCATCCTTATCTTTTACGGTGATATTTCCATAAACCAATAACGGCCCATTAGGAGTTACTTCAACAATGCTTTCCGCAGCGATCTCTTTATTGTCATCGGCTTCGTTGTTCATATAAAAACTCAGCGCACCGCTCGGGCATTTCTTTACCTGGGCAATAATTTTCTCCGTGGTAGAAGCCTCTGGTTTTATCCATGGTTTTTCAAACGGGTTGAACACTTCAGGCATACCTGTTGCTTCTTTCCAGCAAATAGTAGAATGTATGCACACTGCAGGTTTCCACACGATCGTTACTTCTCCGTTGGTATATTTTTTTGTAATATCTTTCATAAGTATGAGCTATGAACTATGAAGTATTAGTTTGCTTTTTGATGTAATTATGCTGCTTTTAATGAGTTTTAGAACCTCCACTGCATCATTATTCATAGAAAGAAATTCTTTATCAGTAATAAAGCCTGTTTCTTTTAAAAGTTCTAACCAATATATTGTTTCATCGGTTTCTTTCTGAGCGATTGAAAGCTTGTGTATAAAATCCTTTGTGCTTTCACCGTTAAAGGCCTCACGAATATTCGATCCGATTGAGGTCCCTGAACGTAATAATTGTTTGCTTAAAACAAATTCTTTTTTTCTATCAACCAGATGCCTGTAAAGTTTAATTACTCTTATCGCGAAAGAAAATGATTTTTCTTTCAATATGCTTTTTTTCATGAGACGGGTTTTTGCGCAAACTTAGAGAATAAGTATGAAGTATGAACTATGAGCTATGAAGTATTTGAGGCTTTGATATATCATGTCGTTTTATAATAATTGCTACTTCATAGCTCATAGTTCATACTTCATACTTATCTCAGTTTAGTTTCAATTTCAATCGGGTTAGTCAATGTTTTGTGAATGAAACATTGATTAGCGATTGTTAATAATCTTTCTCTTTGTTCTGGTGATAAATTTCCCTTCAATTCTATTTCTCTTGTAATATAGCTTACATTTTTTTCATTGTTCCGCGTAAATGAAATATTTGCTTTTACATCACTTAGGCTCCATCCTTTTTTATCTGCATACATGCGGAGTGTAACGCAAGTGCATGTTGCAAGCGCAGCGCATAATAAATCACTTGGGGAGAAACCTAAATCCGAACCTCCGTTTGTTTTTGGCTCGTCGCCAATTACTTCATGCCTGCCATTACTTAGAATCGTTTTGTAATGTTCTTCTTTTATTATGCCATTAACTTCTACCATTATGTTTAATTGAAAGGATTATCAATCACATTAAAATTACCACTTTCATTATTGCTTAATGCAGCATAAATTTCATTACTCAATAACCCACTGCCTCCACCGAAATGCTGAATGATTTTTATCTGCGGATTTTGATGTTGAAATATTTTTTTCAGTTTATTCTCCGATTCATCGCTGATGCCGCTTCCCAGCAATACCAGGTCAAAATGATGCTGATGAAAAAGTTCAACGGCTCTTTCATCAGCATTTGTTCCAATTGCTTCCCAATCTTTATTACTATTGATCAACCGCAAAATGGTTTGCAGAATTTCTTCATGATTGCAAACAACAAGGATCTGAATTTTTTGCATACAAATTCAATTTGTAATTAAAGATTCATCGGCACTTCCATCAATAACAATTCTGCATCCTGCGAGTTTGCAGTAATTGAGATCTTACTTGTATTCCAGATCCCAAAACCGTCCCTGTTATTGAGTTGTTGCCCGTCAATGGTAACATCGCCATTTAACACGAAGGCATATACACCGTTTGTGTTTTTATGCAAGGTATATTCTGTCGAAAAATTCGTATCAAATTTTCCCATGCTGAACCACGCATCCTGGTGTATCCAAACGCCGCCTTCATTTTCATTTGGCGAAAGAACTTGCTGCAATTTGTTATGCCTGTCTTCTGCATTCAAAGTAACCTGGCTGTAACGTGGTTCCACATTACGTTTGTTAGGGAATATCCATATCTGTAAAAATTTCACCGCTGCATTTTTATTCTTATTAAACTCGCTGTGAAAAATCCCTGTGCCTGCGCTCATTGCCTGGATGTCGCCTTTTTTAATAACCGCCACATTGCCCATGCTGTCTTCATGTTGTAAATCGCCTTCCAGCGGAATGGAGATAATTTCCATATTATCGTGTGGATGTTTTCCGAAGCCGCGTGCTTCAGCAACGGTGTCATCATTCAGCACACGCAATGCACCGAAATGAATACGCTCCGGGTTATAATAATTTGCAAAACTGAAAGAATGATAACTATCAAGCCACCCGTGGTTTGCATGCCCGCGGGTTGCAGCTTTATGAAGTACTGTGTTTGCCATAAATTTCCTTTTTTGTTACACAAATTTCCGAATAAATGAATGCTGAAAACAATAAGGTAGATTAAGAAATTCGTTAAATGTCAAAATTTGCATTGGTAACTTTGCACACATCGTGGATTATCTCAAGGAATATAAAAGTTTTGTCACCAGCCATTATCTCAGTGATGGGATACGCATCACCGTTGGCATAGCTTTGCCATCAATTGTACTGAGTTATTTTAATTTGCTTTCCGCAGGAATCATTGTTTCTGTCGGCGCCATGTGTGTGAGCATTACAGACAGCCCGGGGCCAATACATCATCGTCGCAACGGAATGAATGCCTGTAACGTAATCATCTTTGTGGTGTCGTTGCTTACCGGTTTTATCGCACCGCATCCACTGTTGCTTGGGCCGTTTATTTTCATCTGCTGCTTTGTGTTTTCAATGATCGGTGTATATGGTAGCCGTGCAACGTCTGTTGGAGCATCAGCTTTATTAGTAATGGTGTTAAACATCGATCGTAAATACGAAGGATTACCAATAGTTATCAATGCACTTTACATTCTTGCCGGCGGAACATGGTACACACTTTTAAGCTTGTTGCTATATAGTTTTCGCCCATATAAATTAGCACAGCAGGCTTTGGGTGATTGCATACAATCCACTGCAGATTACCTGCGCATTAAAGCCGCATTTTATGATAAGGAAGTTGATTACAACAGGGAATACCGCCGCTTACTTGAACAACAGGTAAGTATTCATGAAAAGCAAAACCTCGTCCGCGAATTATTATTTAAAAGCCGCAACATCGTCAGGGAGTCGACAGATGCGGGAAGAATATTAGTAATGCAGTTCCTGGATATTGTTGACCTCTTTGAAGCAGTGATGACGTCCCAGTATGATTATAAAACCCTGCAAGATGCTTTTGGAAAAACGGATATCCTCGATCGCTTTCATACGATCATCATAGAAATTGCAGATGCACTCGACGAAACAGGGATTGCTGTTAAAAGTGGAACCCCGATCCGTACTCCAAAATCAATGGAAGAAAAGATCAACAATCTGCAGCAATATTTTGAAAATTTCCGCGATGAACATCGTACTGCTGAAAATGTTGAAGCATTCATCAGCCTGCGGCATATTTTAGAAAATATAAAAGATATCGGCGAGCGGTTGCTTATCCTCGGCAACTATAATAATGATAAAAAGAAAAAAACAACTGTGAAAACTGAAGAACTGGAGTATGAAAAATTCGTCACTCATACGGACATCAACAGTAAGTTGCTGAAGGACAATTTTACATTAAAGTCTAATATTTTCAGGCATTCCCTACGCGTAAGTATAGCTACGCTTACAGGTTTTATCATTTCCCAGTTTTTCCCCTTTGGGCATAGCTACTGGATATTACTAACGGTGATCGTTATACTAAAACCTGCTTATTCATTAACCAAAAAAAGAAACTACGACCGTTTGATCGGTACCATTTGCGGTGCTTTGCTTGGATTGGTCCTTTTATATTTTGTAAAAAGCAATGATGTGTTGCTGGCGTTTATGATCCTGTTCATGATTGCAACATATAGTTTTCTGCGCACACGCTATTTAATAAGCATAGTGTTCATGACTCCTTACATCCTGCTACTATTCCATTTTTTAGCACCGCATGATTTTAAAAGTATTTTTTCAGACAGGTTAATTGATACAGTTATCGGCTCGGTGATAGCATTCCTTGCAAATGCATTTATACTACCCGCCTGGGAGCATGAACAGGTCTCCGACTATATGGCAAGCACGCTCGAAGACAACAGCCGTTATTTCGCTGATGTAGCTTCCCTGCTTTCCGGTAAACCGGTTTCGCTAAATGATTATAAATTGTCCAGGAAAAATGCATTCGTATCTCTTGCAAACCTCTCCGATGCATTTAACCGGATGCTTTCCGAACCGAAGAACAAGCAAAAAAAAGTACGTGAACTACACCAGTTCGTCGTCTCGAACCACATGCTTACTTCGCACATCGCCACATTGGCTTATTACGCCAATGCAATGCAAGTACCTGCACAGGAGGACTATTCTTCATATACACACATCATCACCTCAAAATTGGACAATGCTAAAGCAGTATTACTTCGCCAGCAACGCAAAACGGATATTTCTTCTTTCCGGGAAAGCTTTGCCACATTAAATAAAAAAATAAATGAACTGACAGAAAAAAGAAAAGAAGAACTGAACAATGGTATAATGGTGAGCGATACACGAAAAAAATTGTCAGCTATCAAACCTGTAGCTGACCAATTTAATTTTATCAATAAGATTGCAAACGACCTTGAAAAGCTGAGCACCGGACTACAATAGATGACAGGCTTAATGAGCAAATTACTTCCGGAGATTGTCATCTATCAACTATCATCTTTAATTATTGCTCCCGAGCATTTCATGCAATTTCATTACCAATTCCGTTTTTGTAATAGGAACACCCATGATCTTGTTGTGGCCCTTTGCATCAACAAAATACCTGTCGCGGATGATCTTTATCAACTGCCCGTTATTGATCTCAGGTATCAAAACCTGGTCGAAATTTTTCAGGATGTTACCAAGGTTTTTTGGAAAAGGCCTGATATAACGGAGATGTGCATGCGAAACTGCGTAGCCTTCATGCTGCAATTCTGCAACAGCGCTTTTGATAGCCCCATAAGTACTTCCCCAGCCAAGCACCAGCAGTTTTCCTTTTTCCGGGCCGCTGTCTAATTTTTGAAGTGGGATATACTCTGCAATCTTGTCTACTTTTTCCTGCCTTATTTTTACCATAAGCTGGTGGTTCTCGGGGTCATAACTCACATTTCCTGTAATATTTTGCTTTTCCAGGCCTCCTATCCGGTGTTCAAAACCAGGAGTACCCGGAATTGCCCATGGACGCACTAATTTTTCATCCCGTTGATATGGTAAAAATTGTGTCTCGCCTTCACTCAACTCTTTTTTAAATTTTACTTCTATCGGGTGGAGCTCGTCACTCTTCGGGAATTTCCATGGTTCTGCACCGTTTGCTATATAACCATCGCTCAGTAAAATAACTGGTGTCATGTGTTGAATTGCAATGCGAACCGCTTCATATACTGCATCAAAACAGTCGCTCGGAGTTGATGCAGAAATAACCGGCATCGGGCATTCGCCATTTCTTCCATAATATGCCTGTAGCAAATCGCTTTGCTCTGTTTTTGTTGGTAAACCTGTTGAAGGCCCGCCGCGTTGAATATCGCATATCACTAATGGTATCTCCAGCACAACTGCCAGTCCCATCGCTTCGGCTTTTAAAGCCATTCCCGGGCCTGAAGTTGTAGTAACGCCGAGCGAGCCGCCATAACTGGCACCAATAGCCGAAGTTATTGCAGCTATTTCATCTTCTGCCTGGAAAGTGCGTACACCAAAATTTTTATAACGGCTGAGTTCATGCAAAATATCTGATGCCGGCGTAATCGGGTATGAACCTAAAAACAATGGCAACCCGCTTTTTTGTGAAGCAGCGATCAATCCATACGCCAGCGCCTGGTTGCCCATTATAGAACGATAAGTGCCTGGTTCCAGTTTTGCCTTCTCTACTTTATAGGTTGTTGTAAATGTTTCTGTAGTATCGCCGAAATGATAACCCGCCATCAATGCTTTGATATTGCTGTCGAGTATCTCCTGTTTCTTGCCAAACTTTTCTTTCAGGAATTTGATTGTGCTTTCCGTGCTGCGGTTATACATCCAATATAAAAACCCAAGCACGAACATATTTTTTGCCCGGTCTTTTTCTTTCGTACCGATTGCAAATTCTTTGAGCGCCTCACGCGTCATTTTGGTAACGTCTATCCTGATAACATTGTAATTATCGAGGCTGTGGTCTTCGAGCGGGTTTATACCATCCGGGTAATTTGCCAGCCGAAGGTTTTTGGAGTCAAATCCGTCTGTATTCACAATGATCTTTCCACCTTTCTTTAATGTTTTCAGGTTTGTTTTTAAAGCGGCTGCATTCATAGCAACCAGTACATCACATTCGTCTCCGGGTGTAAAAATATGGTCGCTTGAAAAACGCAATTGAAACCCGCTAACGCCGGGTAAAGTACCCTGTGGCGCACGTATTTCTGCCGGGAAGTCGGGGAAAGTGGCGAGGTCAATTCCCATCAATGCAGTATTATTGGTAAACTGGCTCCCGGTCAGTTGCATCCCATCACCGGAATCGCCGGCAAACTTGATGACTACATCTTGTAGTACTTCTTCTTTTCTGTTCATTTTGCAAAATTAAGGCAAGAAAAACAATCAACGGCCTTGAATAAATAATCTCGCAACGGCGCTAAGGCGCAATGTTTTAAACTGATTGCAACTTTGCTTCTTCGCCTTTTTGCGGTAAATCAACGAAAAACAAAACGTTATCTGACAAATTACTCAGAAGAATTTAAATATCGATAATCTTTACCTTTATTAAAACTTTTTTATGAAAAAATTATTTGTTCTTGCCAGCCTCCTGACCTTTTGTGTTTTATGTTTTGCCCGGCAGAGCCCTGCGGACACCACAAAAAAAGTGACAAAACATGTGCAAAACCCTGCGGCATGGGCTTGCCCGAAATGTTTTAAGATAACGAAAGATGGTGGTGTATGCGCAGATGACAATACTGCGAAAGTGCAATTAGGCACTTATTATTGTGAGCATTGTATGAAAGCAACAGGCAACAAGCCAGGCAAATGTCCGAGTTGTGGTGCTGCAACAACACAGATGACACGCAGGCTTTGCGCATCGCATAATGCTGCAAAAAAAGCGGCTTAGGTTATTTTCTCTTACAAAAAATGCGGCTGTTCATAACAGCCGCATTTTTTATTTATATAATGAAATGTGTCTGATACCAATAAAAATTTAGTTAACCCCCATTGCATGGTATATCGCGTCGAAAATACTGCGGCGCACACTTAAGGTCGATATCTTCACATTCGTTCCGCCTTCCGGGTTTACACGGTTTGATAAGAAAATAAAAATGAGATTGTATTTCGGATCAACCCAAACACATGTGCCGGTAAAACCTGTGTGCCCAAAGGTTTGCGGCGACGCATACGTACTTGGGTAAGGATCTTTATTGGTTGCATTGTCTTTTTCAGGTTTGTCGAAACCGATGCCGCGGCGGCTGATATCACTGTGATACGCCGTGAAATAATCTATGGTTTCTTTTTTGTAAAACTGAATGCCATTCATCGTTCCGCCGTTCAATAACATTTGTTCCAGCACAGCAAGATCATACGCATCACTGAACAAACCCGCGTGGCCTGCTACTCCGCCAAACATTGCCGCCCCCGGGTCATGCACATCTCCCCGTAATAATTGCTTACGGAACGTTTGTTCATTTTCAGTTGGCGCAATCCGGTCGAGCGGGAAAAAATTTCTTGGCTTGAAGCCGGTTGTTGTCATTTGCAATGGTTCATAAAATGTTTTCTTCACATATTGATCAAGGGTCATTCCTGTGATTGCTTCAACAATTTTTCCCATGAAAATAAAATCATTGTCACTATAGATGTATTTCTTTTCAGGCTTCAATGCACTTGTAAGAATCCGGCTGTACATTGTATCCAACCAATCGTTGCGCATGTATAAATTTTCAGCAACACGAATGCTGTGCGTACTATCCTGTTTCCATGCATATACAGAAGGCAACGGAAATCCTTCTTTATTTTTTGTGATCGTTTCTTTATAAAACGGAATGAACTCAACCAGGCGGGCCTGGTGCAATAACACATCCATAATTTTCAGCGATTCTTTATTTGTTCCCCGCACCCACGGAAGATAATCGCCTAATGTTTTTTCAATATCCAGTTTGCCTTCATCATATAACTTCATTACCGACATCGTAGTGGCACAGATTTTTGTAACTGATGCGAGGTCGTAAATTGTTTCGGGGTAAACCGGTTCTTTTTTCTCGTATGTCAAATAGCCGAATGCTTTATCGTAAACAACTTTGCCATCTTTCGCAACAAGTACCACGCACCCGGGAAATGCTTCTTTTGTAATGGCAGCGTTGCAAACCGAATCGATCACCTGTAATTTTTCCGAATTGAATCCTTCTGAACTTGCAGGCACAACAGGTAGCAAGCCATTCGCAGCAACAATGCCATCGCCATACTTTAATTCAGGGCAAACTGTAACAGGTAATTTTCCTTTAGCAGGAAATTTTCCATTCAGCAAATCTGCTGCAACGCCTTGCGTCACCTCATCATCTTCATAACACCCGATCAATGTTTTTGCCCCGCAGAAATTTTTGATCAGGTATGGGTTTCCGAAAACCATTGTCACTGTTTTATTCTGTAGCTGCAATTGATTTACCAACCACAATGAAGCATTGCTGATGCCGAAATTATTTGCAGGGAAACGATTGTAATTATGCAAACCGATCACCACAACGTCATACCTGTTCTTTAATAATTCCAGCATAGCAACAGCTTTTAAACTGTCGAGGGAATTATCGAAATAATACACATGTGCTTTATAATCGTTGCGCATGCGTCGTGCAAATTCATTATCAGTTGTTAATCCGATACCGACATATGCTATTTTCTTTTTTGGTGCAGCATGAAGCGGGAAAATTGTTGCATCATCATTACGCAATAACGTGATTGCTTGTTCGGCAACACGACGGCGCATGTCTTTAACATTTTTGTTCAGGTCTTCAGTAAGGGAATCTGTAACAACAGGTTTGAAATTCGCTAAGCCATAATTATACTTTGCGTACAATACTTTTTTTACACGTGCATTAATATCTTTCCATTTTAGTTTTCTGTCATTGATCGCTTCATTTATTTTCAGGATGCTCCCGGGAATATCACCGGGCAAACAAAGCATATCATTACCCGCGATCAAAGATTGTGCAGAAGCTTCCCCATCCGGAAAAAATTTTGAAACGCCTTTCATTTCCAATGCATCCGTGAAACTGATGCCTTTATATTTTAATTTTTTCCGAAGCAGTTTTGTGACATTGTTATAGGAAAGAGAAGTTGCCCGGTTTGGTGTATTATCAATATCCGGTATATATAAATGAGCGATCATAACACTTCCTACACCTGCTTTAAATAACTCTTTGAACGGATATAATTCAAGTGTATCGAGTTGTTTTTTTGTTTTGTTGATAACAGGGAGATCAAGATGCGAATCAACGGAAACATCACCATGACCGGGGAAATGCTTGGCACAGGCCATTACACCAACATCCTGCATGCCCTTCATATATTGCAATCCGTAGTTTGCTACTTTATATTTGTCTTCCCCAAAAGAACGGTCATTGATAACAGGGTTATCAGGATTATTATTAATATCTACAACCGGCGCATAATTAACGGTGATGCCTATGCGCTTACATTGTTCGCCAACAATTTTTCCGTATTGATAAATCAGTTCCGGGTTTTGAACGGCGCCGAGCATCATTTGCCTCGGCAAACCCATTACGCTATCCATGCGCATACCCACGCCATTTTCAGCATCAATGCAAACCAGTAATGGAGTTGCAGAAATGCTTTGAAAATAGTTTAGAAAATTTGCCTGTGTTACCGGCCCGCCCTGGAACAAACAAATTCCGCCAACGTTGTATTTGCGAATCGCTTCTTCCACTTCTTTATCTAAGAAAGTAACCTTGCGTGTTGAAGGATCGATGGATGAAACACGGACAACCATTAACTGTGCGATCTTCTGATCATCGGTAAGGGTTTTAAAAACGCTGTCTACCCATTTATCTGCCGGAAGATTAGATTTTGATTGTGCAGATGCATAAGAAACAATTACCAGGGAAAGAAAAACAATAGAAAGCTTCTTCATAATTAATTACGCTTAAAATAATTTGTTGAAATTATTTTTCATAGTATTAGCCAATAAAGGTGCATTATATAATTTAGCGCTGACCGGGCGGAATAGAATTTCTTCAGTACAAGAGTGCGACGCAACAGTAGCTTAATAGTAGCAATGACGCCTGGTGCATAATAAAAAAATCCTGCATAGCCACTCCGCCAATAAGCAGTAAATTGCAGCACAAATTAAGATAGAATTGCCAGACATAATTCAATTATTACCCGATAATATTGCGAACCAGATTGCAGCAGGTGAAGTGATACAACGCCCCGCGAGTGCAGTGAAAGAATTGCTGGAAAACGCTGTTGATGCGGGTGCTACGGAAATAAAACTGATCATTAATGATGCCGGAAAAGCATTGATACAAGTGATCGACAACGGGAAAGGAATGAGCGAAACCGATGCCAGGATGGCATTTGAGCGGCATGCCACGTCGAAAATAAAAGACATTGATGACCTGTTCCGGATAAAAACGATGGGATTTCGCGGAGAGGCGCTTGCTTCGATCGCTGCAGTGGCACAGGTAGAACTGAAAACAAAAAAAGCAGAAGATGCCGCCGGAACTTATATTGAAATTGAAAACAGCATTGTAAAAAAACAGGAACCTGTTGCATATATAAACGGAACAAGCATTGCTATGAAAAACCTGTTTTTCAATGTTCCGGCGCGAAGGAATTTTTTGAAGAGCAATGCCGCAGAGATGCGCCATATTATTGATGAATTTATCCGCGTTGCGTTATCATTCCCTGAAATTTTCTTTTCTGTGATCAGCAACAATGAAGAAATTTTTCATCTTGAAAAAGGAACGCTGAAACAACGCATCGTTCAGATACTCGGGGATAGTTTGAATTCCAAATTGGTTTCTGTGAACGAAAATATGGATTACCTGAACATTTATGGTTTTGTAGGTAAGCCGGAGGCTGCAAAAAAAACGCGTGGCGACCAGTATTTTTTTGTGAACAACCGTTTTATTAAAAGTGCATATCTAAATCATGCAGTGATGGGCGCCTATCAGCAGATGATTGCGGCGGATAGTTTTCCGCTGTATGTTTTATTTATTGATCTGGAACCTTCGCAGGTTGATATCAACGTTCACCCTACCAAACAGGAAATAAAATTTGAAGACGAAAAAATTGTTTATGCATTTGTGCAGGCTGCGGTGAAACATGCATTGGCGCAGTTCAGCATTACTCCTACGCTTGATTTTGATCTTGATCCATCTATTCAGCAACTGGATGCAGTGAGCAAGCCGTTTACAGAAGATAAAAAGGCTGAAGCAGCATCTTCATCCCTGTACAAAACATTCACGCAAAAAAACCAGGCGCATTTTATTGAACGGGAAAATAAAAGTGAATTGAAGCATTGGAAAGAATTTTATGAAAGCCCGAAGAAGGAAAGTGGTATTCAGACGGCGGACGACGGTCGTCAGTTGTCGACCAATAGCCATCAGTCCTTTGATTCGGGGCTTTTAAATACGGATATCCGACGACCGACGACCGAAATCCGAAATCTGGCTCAAATTCACAACTCCTACATTCTTGCACAAACTGTTCGCGGGTTTTTATTGATCAATCAACAATTTGCACATGAGCGTATTTTATATGAACGTTATGTTGCTGCTTATGAAACAAAATCGATGGCATCGCAAAAAAACTTGTTTCCGGTGACGTTGAATTTATCTGCGCAGGATGCTGTTCTGCTAAACGAATTGTTGAGCGACCTGAACACACTCGGTTACCTGATAGAACCTTTCGGAAAAGATGCGTTCATTATACAGGGAACCCCTGCAGATGTTGCTGACGGGAATGAAAAATCTGCCATTGAAAATTTACTGGAGCAGTTCAAGCATTTCAGCAGTGATATTAAATTTTCAAAACGAGAAAAATTAATTCGTTCATTAGCGTGGCAACATGCTATAAAAACAAATGTTCCGCTAACTGAGAAAGAAATGGATACCCTGGTAGAAGAATTATTCAAATGCACTCAACCGAATATTACACCTTCCGGAAAGCCAACTTATCTTGAATTCAAAAAAGATTATATCGAAAAATTATTTGAAAAATAATTATTTTGAACCTGCTAATATTCTTTTCTTAAGTTACCGATAAATTTTTCAAAATCATTCCTGACCAGTGCTCCGCTTGCGGAATAATTATTAACAAGTATTGAAAAAATAAGCACGTGATTTTTTTTGGTGATGAGATAGCCACTTAATGTTGCTACACCTGAAAGGCTTCCTGTTTTTGCGAAGATGTATCCGCTGTCTTGTTTATAGCGGTTGCCTAATGTTCCTGTTCCGCCGGTTGGTAAAATACGTTTCATCCTGTCGAACCCGAATTCGGATTTCAATTTACCGAGCAACCATACAAAATCTTCCGGAGTAAATAAATTGAACCTGCTCAACCCGCTTCCGTCGGCCCATTCGGGTTTTTGTGGCAAATCTTTTAAATCTGTTTTTAATAATGTGTCGGTGATCTTCTCATCATTCATCACTCCTAACTTTTCATTACTTACCATCAGCAAAGTTTGTTCTGCAAAAAAATTATCGCTGCGGTGCATCATCGGAACGAAAACAGAATCTACAGGGCGGGAATGAAGAATGGTGAATGGTGAATGGTGAATGGTAAGTGGCGGGTGGGTTATAAAAATATTTTTTCCTACAGTGTCTTTCAATAATTCTACAGCAGACTCGATACTGTGTGTAACAAAGGGCACATATTGTTCTTTGTATTTTTCCGTGCCCTGTGTTATCTCAAAAATATTTTCACCCAAACTTCTGCGCACAAAAAATTTTTTAGCGCTGGTATCAACATTAAAATTCACTTTCCAGTTTATTTCCGGAATGGAAAAACTGATGAATGAGCCATCATCCTGTTGCGTTTGCGCCCACCTGATCGTGTTGCCATAAACCGGCAACGCATTTCTTTCCTGCGAGTAATCATCATTATAATCATCCCAACTCCATCCTGCGCCTAATGCCCTGTCTTTCCAGTTTGCATCATTGATATAAATATTTCTTTTCTTGCTTTTTAAAAAATCGATAACAGGCTGGCTTAAATAATCTGGGTGAAGCAATGTAGGATCGCCGGTTGGCAAGATCAAAATATCTGTATCTCTTTCCAGGTATCTGATGCCGATCAATGAGTCTCCTAAATATTTCAATCCTGCATATAATGAAAATAATTTGGTGTTGCTTGCCGGCGTGAAATATTTATCGCTTTGATATTTATACAAAAAAATATTTGCCGTTTCGTCGTACACACAAACTCCAACATGTGCAGATTTTAATTCGGGTTGCTGCGGTAATTCTTCTTCTGTGTTTTGTACAACATGCTTTGTCGTTGAACATGCTTGCAGCAAAATTACCGGCATCACAAAAACGAGGATATACTTGATTCGCATTAAAGAAAATTAAAATCAAATCTACTTATTCCTGTTCATTCACCCGTTATTATAAAATATCTTCCGTTCATCTACAACTTGCTGTTGAACGTACCACAATGAGATAACTTAGCAAACCTAAATTAAACACATGAGAAAAATATTTTATTGCACATTGCTGTCATTGCTTGTTGCCTCAACTTTTGGTTTTAAGCCGCCGAAGAAAAAGCCTGTAAAATATATCGACCGCAACAATATGGACCTTACCGTAAAACCCGGTGATAATTTTTATGCATATGTAAATGGAAACTGGTTAAAGAATAATCCTGTGCCGGCTTCTAAAACCCGTTGGGGAAGTTTTGACGAATTGCGCGAACAAAGTACGCAACGTATTAAAACTATATTGGAAGAAGCTGCTGCAAATACTTCTGCAAGCAGGCTCAACCAGATGATCGGTGATTTTTATTTGAGCGGAATGGATAGCATTGGCCTGGATAAATTGGGATATGAGCCTGTAAAAGCAGACCTGCAACGTATCGACGCAATAACAGATCTTGCAGGGGTTTTGAATGAGATAATTTATGAACGCAAGAATGGAACTGGTGCTGCATTGTTTGGTTTTAGTATAGGCCAGGACGCAAAAAATGTAACTCAATATATCCCGCATTTAAGCCAGGGCGGAACATCTTTGCCTGACAGGGATTATTATTTGAAACACGATAAACGCAGCACAAAAATCCGCGAAGCATACCTACAACACCTGAAAAATATTTTCCAGCTCATTGGGGATAATGCAACAACTTCTACTGCACATGCAGATGCAATTATGCGTATTGAAACAGCATTGGCAAAAGCACAAATGAGCCGTGTTGAAATGCGCGACCCGGATAAAACATATAACAAATTTTCTGTAAAAGATTTTTCTCTCAGCTCTCCGTCTTTTGACTGGAAAGGATCATTGGTAAAATTCGGCGTGAATGGCGCCGACAGTATTGTAACATCTAATCCTTCATTCTTTAAAACAGCAGATATTCTTTTAACTGCATTACCGGTAGATGATTGGAAAACATATTTAAAATGGAAAGTAGTAAACAGTGCTTCACCGTATTTGAGTGATGCATTTGTAAAAGAAGATTTTTCTTTTACACAGGTATTAAGCGGGCAAAAAGAGCAAACTCCGCGCTGGCAGCGAATGAGTGGTTTGATAGACAGGCAGCTCGGAGATCTGCTCGGTCAATTATATGTAGCAAAATATTTTCAGCCGGAAGCAAAGCAACGCATGCAGGAACTTGTGAATAATATGGTTGAAACATTTGCAAGCCGTATTAAGAATCTGGATTGGATGAGCGATGAAACAAAAACAAAAGCGCTGGAGAAATTAAATGCGATCATGAAGAAAATTGCATATCCCGATAAATGGAAAGATTATGAAGGAGTTGTTATAAGCAAGAATGACCTGTTAGGAAATGTTCGCCGTTGCAATGTGTGGGGTTACCAGGAAATGATCAGCCATTTTGGAAAACCTGTTGACAGAACCCGCTGGGGAATGACCCCGCCAACGATCAATGCATATTACAATCCATCGGATAATGAGATCGTTTTTCCTGCCGGAATTTTGCAATTCCCTTTCTTTGATTTTGGTGCAGATGATGCAGTGAACTACGGCGGAATTGCTGCAGTGATCGGGCATGAAATGACACATGGTTTTGATGATGAAGGACGCAAATTTGCTGCTGATGGAAATCTGAAAGACTGGTGGACAAAAGAAGATGCAGCAAAATTTACAAAGAAAGCGAATGAAGTAGTAGCACAATACAATGCATTTATTGTGGATGACACATTACATGTAAACGGGAAATTAACGTTGGGAGAAAACCTTGCAGACCTTGGCGGTTTGAATATTGCTTATGAAGCATTCACTAAAACAAAAGAATTTAAAGAAGGAAAAAAGATAGACGGGTTTACGCCTGCACAACGTTTCTTTATCAACTGGGCGCAGGTTTGGAGAAATAATGTATTGCCCGAAACGGCCGCACAATTAGTACTCACAGATCCGCACTCGCCGGGAATGTACCGTGCAAATGCACCGATCACGAATATCGATGCGTGGTATGACGCATTTGATGTGAAAGAAGGAGATAAAATGTTCAAGCCAAAAAACGAACGCACAAAAATCTGGTAGTAATAGTTACGGTTAGCAATAAGCAAGGCCCTGAAAATTTTCGGGGCTTTTTTATGAGTGTAAAAAATCATTTCCCCGTTTTTATCTTTTTGATAGTAGCATAATTACCTTCGATTTTCCCGTTGGAATAATCGCAATAACTTCGTCAGTATATCACAGTTCATCGTCAGGTCGTAAAGGAATTTCCCGGAAAAGATTTAGCAGTTAAATATTAAAAAAGCATCCTGTAATATCATTTATCACTATACTGTACCAGGAAAAAAATTGATAATGCAAACGGCTTCGTTCGAAATGAGGTCGCTGTTATCAATGGTATTACTTGCAAAGCATCAGCACTTACAATCCGTTAACAAACTTCCTCCCTGTTCTTATTACTTATAACTAAAATCGCCTTAATTTTCCATATCATTAGTAAGAAAGAAAATTAAAATTCATTTCATTTTTACATTTCATTTTTCACAAACTAATTTTATGGAAAAAAAGTTACAAGGGCAAATTGCAATTATTACAGGTGCAAGTTCAGGTATTGGTGCAGGCGTTGCAAAATCATTGGCGGTTGCAGGTGCAACAGTAGTTATTAATCATCCGGTTGCTGCAACAAAACCTGCAGCAGATGCTGTGCTTGCAGAAATCATTACTGCAGGCGGAACCGGAATTTCATATCAATGTGATGTAAGTAAAGAAGATGAAGTAGTAAAAATGTTTTCAGATGTTGTTGCGCAATTTGGTACTGTTGATATATTGGTAAACAATGCGGGCCTGCAACGCGATTCGCCATTTACAGAAATGACATTGGAACAATGGAATTTTGTGATCGGTGTGAATCTAACCGGTCAGTTTCTATGTGCACGTGAGGCCATCAAAGAATTTTTACGCAGGGGGGTTGTTGCTGAACGTTCATCTGCCGCAGGAAAAATAATTTGTATGAGTAGCGTGCATGAAGTTATTCCCTGGGCAGGGCATGCAAATTATGCTGCAAGCAAAGGTGGCATTATGCTGATGATGAAAAGTATTGCGCAGGAATTTGCTCCGAAAAAAATCCGTATAAATAGTATTTGTCCGGGTGCTATTCAAACACCAATTAATAAAGCTGCATGGGACACACCACAGGCATTACAATCATTACTGACCCTCATTCCTTATCAGCGCATCGGGCAACCGGATGATATTGGTAAAGCTGCTGTTTGGCTCGCAAGTGATGACAGCGACTACATTACCGGCGCATCCATTTTCATTGATGGGGGAATGACGCTGTACCCGGGATTTAGTACGAATGGTTAGGCGCTTTTGTAATTAAAAATTAGTAATTAAGAATTAATAACTGGATTGTTGATATTCGAAAATCGCAATTTATAGTAGGCCACGGAGTTATGCACTGGGTTTCGCGGAGATTAAATGAAAAGTATCTGTGGTCCTCAAAATATCTCTTTGGAAAACAACCAATCAGGCGAATCAGTAAAATCAGGTTAAAATTAAAGTGCAGACAATCGCTCAATATAATTGTTGCTGTACAAGTGAGTGACACAACGATGTTGAGAAAAGAACAAATGCTTGTTACAAAAAAGTGAAAAGAAAAAAGCCGGTGATTGCTAAATTTTTTGCTTTTGACTTTTACTTAATATTTAGATTATGAACATAGAACAACAACGGCTTCAAAATGCGGAGTGGAAAAAGTGGGGGCCTTATGTAAGCGACCGCCAGTGGGGAACGGTGCGTGAAGATTACAGTGAAAACGGAGAAGCATGGCTATATACAACGCATGATATGGCACGCAGCAAAGCATGGCGTTGGGGTGAAGAAGGCATTGCCGGAATCTGCGATACTGAACAGCGGTTATGCTTTTCCGTTAGTTTGTGGAATAAACAGGACCCGATACTGAAAGAGAGATTATTCGGGTTGACAGGGTATGAAGGCAACCACGGCGAAGATGTGAAAGAATTGTACTACTATCTCGATTCCTCACCGACGCATTCGTACATGAAAATGCTATACAAATACCCACAGGCGGAGTTTCCTTATTCGTGGTTATTGAGTGAAAATAAAAAACGTACACGGCTCGACCCGGAATTTGAATTGATCGACACCGGTGTTTTTAATAATGATGATTATTTCGATGTATTTGTGGAATATGCAAAAGGGGATACGAATGATTTGCTGATAAAGATCAGTGTAACGAATCACAGTAAACACGATGCATCATTAAATGTGTTGCCGACAATCTGGTTCCGTAATACATGGGCCTGGGGTTATGATGATTACAAACCGAATGCGTTTGCCGTTGCAGACGACGTAATAGAAATTCAGCACCGCGATCTGGGAAATTTAAAACTGTATTGTGAGAATAGCCACTCATTATTTTTTTGCGATAATGAAACCAACACTCCGAAATTGTATAATTATAATGATGGAAAAAAATATTTTAAGGATGGCATCAACGATCATATCGTTAATGGGTATGCGACAATTAATCCTGACAGAGGTGGAACAAAAGCTGCCGCGAATTATGATATAAGGATTCCTGCGGGGCAAACCTATACGGTTCGTTTGCGTTTGTCGGATAAAAATCCCGGCAATGCGTTTGCCGATTTTGAAACTATTTTTTCCCAGCGTATAAAGGAGACGGATGAATTTTATGCAGAGATCCAAAAAAATGTCAGCAACGATGAGGAAAAAAATGTGCAACGACAGGCGTTTGCCGGCATGCTTTGGTGCAAACAATTTTATTATTATGATGTTGACCAATGGCTGAAAGGCGATCCTTCACAACCTGCGCCACCTGCATCGAGATGGAAAGGAAGGAATAACGAATGGCGCCATTTGAACAATGCAGATATTATTTCGATGCCGGACAAATGGGAATATCCATGGTATGCTTCGTGGGACCTTGCTTTTCATTGCATGACGTTTGCTCTGATAGACCCGGAATTTGCAAAGAAACAATTGGTCTTGCTCACCAAAGATTGGTACATGCACCCCAATGGCCAGTTGCCTGCGTATGAATGGGAGTTCAATGATACCAATCCGCCGGTACATGCAGGTGCGGCGTGCCGTGTTTATGAAATAGACAAACAGGCTAACGGCGGAAAGGGCGATATTGTTTTTTTGGAAAGGATTTTTCATAGGCTCGTTATCAATTTCACGTGGTGGGTGAACCGAAAAGATACAGAAGGCAATAATATTTTTGAAGGGGGCTTTTTAGGAATGGATAATATCAGTTTGTTTGACCGCGACATGAAGCTGCCTGATGGCGCACGTTTGGAACAATCAGACGGAACAAGCTGGATGGCAATGTACTCTTTGAATTTAATGCGCATGGCACTGGAGCTGGCGAAGACAAATCCGGTATACCAGGATATGGCAACAAAATTCTTTGAACACTTCTTATACATCGCCGGTGCGATGGCGAGCATGGGAGAAAATAATTCTGGATTGTGGGATGATGAAGATGAATTTTTTTATGACATCATTCGCCTGCCGGATGACGGCGTGATAAAATTGAAAATACGCTCAATGGTTGGGCTGGTACCGTTGTTTGCAGTAGAAATTTTAGATGATGAACTTTTACAATCGCAACCAAAATTTGTAGAACGCATGCGATGGTTTTTAGAGAACCGCCCTGACCTTGCAAACCTTGTTTCCCGCTGGCATGAGAAAGGGGAAGATGAAAAACATTTATTATCGTTGCTTCGAGGGCACCGCATGAAACGTATTTTATACCGTATGCTTGATGAAACGGAATTCCTGGGCGAATTTGGCGTGCGTGCATTATCAAAATATTATGAGCAACATCCGTTTGTATTTAATGTAGACGGACAAATAATGAGTGTTCAATACACCCCCGGCGAATCCACTATTCCGTTGTTTGGCGGAAACTCAAACTGGCGCGGCCCAGTTTGGATGCCTGTAAATTTTTTGATCATTGAGGGATTATATCGTTTTCACGATTATTATGGAGATGATTTTAAAGTGGAATACCCGACAAACTCCGGGCAATATCTCTCCTTAGATCAAATCGCCAGCGAATTATCAAAGCGGTTAACACGATTATTCCTTCGCGACACTAATGGCAAACGCCCGATATTCGGAACCAATGATAAATTACAGTTTGACCCGAACTTTAATAATTACATTTTGTTCTATGAATATTTTCATGGAGACAATGGGAAAGGTTTAGGCGCATCACATCAAACAGGATGGACAGGTTTAGTTGCTAAACTGATACAACCGAGAACACCAAAATGATTTCGTAAATCATACCTGATATATATGAAGCAAAATTATGTTTCGCTACCTGTTATGGACGGGACTAACATGAATGCATACACGTCGTTTCCAAAAAATAACCCCGGGTCATTTCCAGGCATTATTCTTTTCCAGGAAGCATTTGGCATCAATCACCATATTAGAAATGTTGCGGATCGCCTGGCTATTCATGGTTATACAGTTATTGCACCGGAATTATTCCATCGCACGGCCCCGGGTTTTGAAGGGGATTATAATGATTTTGGTTCAACAATGATGCACATAAAAGCGCTTACTACGGATGGGCTTGAAGCAGACATAAAAGCTTGTTTCAGTTGGCTTCAGCAACAACCAAATGTGATAAAAGAAAAAATTGGAAGCATTGGTTTTTGCATGGGTGGAAGGATTTCGTTTCTTGCTAATATGATTTTGCCTTTGTCTGCCGCGGTTTCTTATTATTCAGGGGGGATGCCTTCGCTGACGGGCAGGCTGCGTGAGATCCATGCGCCACATTTAATGTTTTGGGGCGGAATGGATGCACATATTCCGAATGAACATATTGAAGGTGTAGTACACGCATTAAAAGAAGCAAAAAAAGAATATATCAATGTAGTGATCTCTTACGCTGATCATGCTTTTAATTGCGATGAGCGGGCCTCATACCATCCACAAGCTGCAAAAGAAGCGTGGTCAATGACATTAAGCTTTCTTGAAAATAAATTGAAATAAAAGGTTGTGGTTTTATGTTTGTTTCCCCGCAAAGACACTAAGCATAAAAAAAATTTCTTGGCAGCTTTATAACTTTGCTTCTTTGCGTGGAAAGAAAACTTACCGGTTATAAAACTAAAGTTCCATGGTAGCAATACCGACGAACGAAATGCGATTCTTCCACTGCAGGAATCGAAAGCAACGATACTCAACCGGAGTTACTAAAGCTGGTATCAAAAAAAATATAGTAACATTGAACAGATTTTAGAATAAAATATTTCGATGCAGCAAATTATTGATGATATAAAAACACTTTTCGGCAGTTACAGTAATGAAAAGATTTTAAATGTTGGGAAAATACCGCAGTCGGGAAGTATCCGGATTTATTTTCGCATTGTTACTGAAAGGCAAACATACATTGCCGCTTACGGGGATAATGTGAAAGAGAACCGGGCATTTATTTATTTCAGCCGACAGTTTAAAAAATGTGATTGTCCCGTACCGGAAATTTATGCAGTCAACAGAACAGAAACCATTTATATACTGGAAGATTTTGGAGATGTATCGTTACTGAATAAACTGGAAGAAAACGGATATAACGATAATGTATATGCGCTTTTTCAGAAAAGCCTGAAGGCGCTTGCCAGGCTGCAAATAGCCGGTGATAAAAACCTTGATTATAATTTTTCAATAACATCGAAGGAATTTGGTAAGCAGGCAATTCTCAGCGACCTGCTTTATTTTAAATATTATTTCCTGGATGCATTACAACTTCCGTACGACAAAGAAAAAATGCTGAATGATTTTGACAGGTTGAGTGAATATCTTGCTGAAGCAGACCATAAATATTTTATGTTCCGCGATTTTCAAAGCCGCAATATTTTAATAAAAAATGAGGAACCGCATTTTATAGATTACCAGGGTGGCATGAAAGGTGCTTTGCAATATGATGTTGCATCGATGCTGTGGCAGGCAAAAGCGAACCTGAACGATGATTGGAAAAATAATTTGCTGGAATATTATATAGATTGTGTGGAAGAAGTGCTGCAGGAAAAAATTGACCGCACACGTTTTATAAACCAGTATAACGGTTATGTATTGATCCGTTTGATGCAGGTGCTCGGCGCTTATGGCTTCCGTGGTTTGTTTGAACGGAAAGCGCATTTTTTAACGAGTATTCCGCTTGGTTTAAAAAACTTGAAATGGTTTTTGCAAAATAAAAAAACAGGAATTGAATTACCCGAATATGAAAGAATGTTGAATGAGATTGTAAAAGATGAGATCATTCAACGTTATGAACCCGTTCAGGCGACAAAAGAAAATCCGTTAACAGTTTATATCAACAGCTTTTCATACAAAAATGGAATTCCGAACGATGAGAGTGGAAATGGCGGCGGTTTTGTGTTTGATTGCCGTGGTATACTAAATCCCGGAAGAATTGAAGAGTTCAAAAAACAAACAGGCCGTGATAAAGCAGTGAAAGATTATTTAGAACAACAAACAAAAATGCCGGGATTTTTAAACAGTATTTTTGATGTGGTTGATATTACTGTTGAAGATTACATCAAAAGAAATTTCAGCAGCCTGATGGTAAGTTTTGGTTGTACCGGCGGGCAACACAGAAGTGTATATGCTGCTGATGCATTAGCGAGGCACCTGCGGAATAAATTCAATGCAAAAGTGGAGTTGCGACATGTAGAACAAGAGAAGAAAAACTGGATCAACGCCTGATAAGTATAAGTTATGAGCTATGAAGTATTGGTTTTGTTTTGTATTCAGTTCTTAATTATTAATTCTTAACTATCAATTCTTAATTTCTTCATGTATTATATTGTTTTCGGGCTGTTGTATTTGTTGTCGTTGCTTCCGATGAGGGTGCTGTATTTTTTTTCCGATTTTGTATATGTGCTCCTGTATTATGTTTTTGGTTACCGGAAAAAAGTGGTGATGGACAACCTGCTGCATGCGTTTCCTGAAAAAACAGACGAGGAGCGGAAAAAAATTGCAAAGGGGTTTTATAGAAATTTTACTGATAATTTTATTGAGACGATTAAAATTTTATCTGCATCAAAAAAATTTCTTACCGAACATCTTATAATTGACAACCCTGAACTACTTGCCAATTATTACAATGAAGGAAGAAAACTTCAATTACACCTTGGCCATACATTTAACTGGGAAATTGCAAATGCGGCGATGCCGTACCTCACGGATTATAAATTCATGGTGGTGTATATGCCAATAACAAATAAAATTTTTGACAGGTTGTTTATTCACCTGCGTTCACGGACAGGATCTGTGATGTTACCTGCAACTGCATTGAGCCGCGTAATTCTTCCATATCGTAACACGCAATATATGCTCACGCTTGTTGCAGACCAGGCTCCGGGAGATATTTCAAAAGCGTATTGGCTGAATTTTTTTGGCCGCCCTACTCCATTTTTAGGTAATCCAGAAAAAGGGGCACGCATTGCAAATATCCCCGTGATATTTGTAGATTTCTACAAAACGAAACGAGGCTTTTATCATGCGAGATTGGAAACCGGCGCAGATAATCCCGCTGCGTTTCCTGAAGGTGAACTAACGTTAAGGTATATCCGATTTTTGGAGCGTACTATCCGTCAAAACCCTTCGATGTGGCTATGGAGCCATCGCAGATGGAAGCATCAATGGAGAAATGATTATTCAAAAATGTGGATTGATGAAAATGATCTGCCTCATTAATTTAATTCAGCACACTTTTTTCTTTTTCTGTTTCAATTTTCTCTTGTTGTTTAATACTGTTCCATCCGCCAACAACATTTCTCAGGTTGTGTATCCCCTGGCGTTTTAACAGGGAAGATGCAATAATACTTCTGTAACCGCCGGCGCAATGCACATATACATTTTGATTGTCTTCGATGTTAGCCATACTTGCCGGATCGGTCAAATCACTTACCGGGATATTTACAGCATTACGCACATGCCCATCCGCAAATTCCGGTTCGCGGCGTACGTCTAATACTAAAATATTTTTATCAAACGGAAGATCCATTGCTAATTCATCCGCCTCAACATTAATGATCATATCAATCGGATTACCTGCTTTTTTCCACGCCTCAAAACCACCGTCGAGATATCCTCTCATTTTATCAAACCCAACGCGGGCAAGGCGCACAGCGCTTTCTTTTTCTTTTCCATGTTCCGTAACTAAAATAATCGGCTTGTCGAATGGCAACAGGCTTCCTGCCCATTCAGCAAAACGGCCATCTAAGCCTATACTAATAGAGCCGGGAACAAATCCTTCTGTAAACTCTGATGAATTTCTTGTGTCGAGCAGAATCACATCTTCGTTTTTTATCCATGATTTGAATTCATCAATACTTAACGCTTTCAATCCGTTTAGCAGCACATCATCCAAACTTTCATATCCTTCTTTATTGATCTTTGCATTGATAGGAAAATATTGCGGAGGTGCAGTAAGCCCGTCGGTAACAGCTTTTATAAAATCTTCTCTTGATTGCGGCTTCAATGCATAATTACCTTCTTTTTCGTCTGCAATGGTGCTGTAGGTGTTAGGGCCGAGATTTTTGCCGCAACTGCTGCCCGGGCCATGAGCGGGATAAACAATTACATTATCAGGCAATGGCATTATTTTATGTTGTAATGAATCATACATCATGCTTGCCAATTCCTCTTTTGAGAGGTTTCCGCTGCTTAGGTCGGGCCTTCCTACATCTCCTACAAATAATGTATCGCCTGTGAAAATTGCATGTGGTTTTCCACTCTCATCACGAACGAGATAACATGACGATTCGAGCGTGTGGCCCGGCGTATGCAAAACTTCGATAGTAATGTCACCGAGCTTGAATATTTCCCCATCTGCCGCTTTATGGATAGGGAAGTTAGCTTCTGTGTCAGGGCCGTAAATAATCGGGGCACCCGTGATCTTGGCAAGATCAAGATGACCGCTGACAAAATCAGCATGAAAATGCGTTTCAAAAATATATTTGATAACAGTTTTATGTTCGCTGGCAAGCTCAAGATATGCATCCACATCCCTCAATGGATCAATGATGGCCGCTTCGCCTTTACTCTCAATATAATAAGCCGCTTCGCTGAGGCAACCTGTATATAATTGTTTAATGAGCATAAACCTTTTTTTTACAAAATTAACCATTAAAAAATAAAGGGAGAAGCTTTATAGCTCTCCCTTTAATACATTGTCCTGGCCTGTCGGAGTAGATCGTGACTTAATTAATTAAATCCTCCACGCATTGCATGATGTGTGCAAGACGATCGTTACTGATTGTGTAATAAATAAACTTCCCGTCTCTCTCGGTCTTCACAACGCCTGCTCTTCTTAAGATAGCAAGGTGTTGGGAAGCTACTGATTGTTCAAGACGCAATTGCACATAGATTTCAGTGACGGTCAGTTTTTTGCTTTCATCAAGCAAACGGATAATTTGCTGCCTTAATTTGTGATTAACCGCACGCAAAATCAATGCACCTTTTTTCAGGTTCAGAAAATCTACTTTTACCGGGTTGCCGTCCAAGCCGTTTTCATTTACAATCATCCAGTAATTACTTGTAGTCAATGTCGTCATGTTTAAGTATATTTTACAAATGTGCAGAAAGAAAACATACAAATTTAGCCTCAACACCGTAAAAACCGCAGCTTAATATATGTTAAATGATGGTATGGTTATTTTCCAGTATGAGTGTAAAATTCCTTGGTATAAACGGGCTCGCTGTAGATTATGTCGGTGAATTGGTTTGAAATAAATTTTTTATAGGCTAAAATACCCAAATACACCGATGTAAATTCAAATTCAGCGAAATGCGCATTCGGTGAATTGCAGATTTTTTCCCATTTTTTACTACCATTCCCGAAAAAAAGCATTTTATTTTTTTCCAGGTAAAAGGAAAATGAATGTTCATCAAGAACAATGGCAGAGGCCTTCATTATTTCTTCCTGTTCATCGTTGAAAATTGCTGTAAAAACTTCCATGCGGCGTGCATCAATCATCGGGCATAAAAGAATACCATTAGTACTATCTTTTTTGTATTGCTGCTGTGCGGCAAATGCCATCACCCTGAGTGTATTTTCTGTGATCAATGGAATATTTAATGCATAGCAAAGCCCTTTTGCAGTTGCCATTCCCACGCGAAGCCCGGTATACGAACCGGGGCCGGAAGTAATTGCTATTGCATTTAAATCATGCATTTTATTTCCAGCATTTTTCATCATTTCTTCAATAGCAACATGCAGCCACGCAGCGTGGTCTTTCTGATCCGTGTTTTGCACTGATGCGATCGGTTCGCCATTTTTGAAAAGGCAAATTCCGGCAATTTCCGTAGCGGTATCAATATTTAAGATCAAAGGCATAATTCAATAAGAAGCAAGTAAAATTTCTAACAAAAATTATTTTATTTCTTTTATTTCATTAGCAAGCGCCTGCGAAACTGTATAGCGTGAATCTGTTTTACCCAACGCAACCAGCAAATCATAAATTTTTTTCAACCCGATTTTTTTGCTCCACTCAAACGGGCCATAAGGATAATTTGTTCCCAGTTTCATAGCAATATCAATTTCATTCTTTGTGCTCACGTTTTCTTCCAATGCAAAATATGCTTCATTAATAATCGTTGCCACAATTCTTGCACTTATCATTCCGTAAACATCGGGAACAAAACAAAATTTCCAATTCAATCTTTCAAGAATAAGTGATGCCTTATTTTTTTGATCATCATTTGATGCTATTTCACAAATTGATCTTTTCAAAAAACCCGGCCATGCATTGATGCGGGTGAATGCATCATTTGTTTCTTTCAAAGTGTGCTGAACTGAGTTAATAAAAACAGGTTTTGGAAAGAATTGTTTTAGAAAATCAATTCTCTCTTTTGTATTTACAAAATCCAGGTCGAAGTAAGCATCTGCATTTTTGTCGCTAATTGTTTCTATATTATCAACAATGGCCCATTCAATGTTTGCAGCAGCAGGCTTTTCAGAAATTTCCTGCTTTAAAATATCGTTTGCTGCAACAACAATTTTCATCCGTTGAATTTATGCGCAAAGAAAAACTATTTACACAATATCTGCGCTAAGACACAACCATGCAGCGCTGGTTTTCTGAAAGTTTACCACTTTGCGCCTTTTCGTGTTTCTTTTATATACTTTTGCGCCATGGAAAAAAAGGTAATTACTACTTCAGGTGCCCCGGCCCCTATCGGGCCATATAACCAGGCAATACTTGCCGGAAATTTTCTTTTTGTATCCGGACAGGTCGCTATTAACCCTGTTACAGGAAATATTGATGCGAAAGATGTTATTGGTGAGACACACCAGGTGATGCACAACCTCAAAGCAATTTTAGCTGAAGCAAAAATGGATTTCAGCAATGTTGTTAAAACAACTATTTTTTTGAGCGATATGTCGCTGTTTGCAACAGTGAATGAGATCTATGGAAAATATTTCAGCGGCGAATTCCCTGCACGCGAAACAGTTGCCGTAAAAGGGTTGCCTAAAAATGTGAATGTAGAGATCAGCGTGGTTGCAGTGAAATAGTGAAAAGTCGGAAAGTCAGGAAGACCGAAAGTCAGAAAGAATTTCTCTCCTGCTTCTCTTTCTTGCTGACTTACTGACTCTCCGTCTTTACCGACTCTTTCAAAACTCCCAATTCTTTCCCCACTTTTGTGAACGCAGCAATAGCTTTATCCAAATGCTTTTGTTCATGTGCTGCGCTTAACTGAACACGTATACGTGCCTGTCCCTTGGCAACAACAGGATAGAAAAAGCCGATCACATATATTCCTTCTTCCAATAATTTAGCGGCGAAATTTTGCGCAACCGCTGCATCATATAACATGATCGGAACAATTGGATGATCGCCTGGCTTGATATCGAAACCGGCTTCCGTCATTTTACTACGAAAATATTTTGTGTTGTATTCTAATTTATCCCGCAACTCTGTTGTTTCGCTCAACATGTCCAGCACTGCTATCGATGCGCCAACAATGGAAGGTGCAACTGTATTAGAAAAAAGATATGGACGGCTACGCTGCCTCAGCATTTCAATAATTTCTTTTCTGCCACTTGTAAATCCGCCACTTGCACCGCCAAGCGCTTTTCCCAGTGTTCCGGTGATAATATCAATTCTTCCCATCACCCCACGATATTCATGTGTACCTCGCCCTGTTTTTCCTAAAAAGCCTGAGGAGTGGCATTCATCGATCATTACAATCGCATCGTATTTATCAGCGAGGTCGCAAATTTTATCTAATTGTGCGATCGTTCCATCCATACTAAAAGAGCCGTCAGTAACAATAATGCGGCTACGCAAGTGCTGGCTCTCTTTTAATTTATTTTCAAGGTCGGCCATATTGTTATGCTCATAGCGGTAACGTTGTGCTTTGCATAAACGGATCCCATCAATAATAGACGCATGGTTCAGTGCATCGCTGATAATAGCATCCTGCTCATTGAATAATGGTTCAAACACTCCACCATTTGCGTCAAATGCGGCTGCATACAAAATAGTGTCTTCTGTTCCGAGAAATTGTGCGATCTTTTTTTCGAGCTCTTTATGAATGTCCTGTGTTCCGCAAATAAAACGTACACTGCTCAGGCCATAGCCTCTTGCATCAATCGCTTTATGTGCCGCTTCAATAACTTTTGGGTGAGATGACAAACCAAGATAATTATTCGCACAAAAATTAAGCACCGTTTTTCCGTTCACTACAATTTCTGCGCCTTGTTCGCTGGCAATTATGCGTTCTGATTTGAATAAGCCGGATGCTTTGATCTCATCTAATTCGTCAGCAATGCGTTTTACAAATGATTCGTTCATGATGTTTGTTTTCAGTGCCAAAGGTAAAGAGTCGGGAAGTCAGAAAGTCAGAAAGTCGGAAAGAAAGTAATTATCCATCGAGTCTCAACTTCCGGTCTTCCGGTCTTTCCGTCTTCCCGACCTTTAGTATTTTCCCGCTCAGAAATATGGTGAAATTTCGTTATCTATGTAACATTTTTTGTGTACTTTCGTCTTATAGTGGAAATGAAGCTTATGAAACGCAAAACCTTTTTCCGGCTGTTTCTCATAATTCTGGTAGCCTCTTCAGGATTATTGCTTGTTTCCTATAACAAATCAAAAGCCTCTAATTCTTCCGATAATAAAGAATGTACAGACGACAGTAAATGTTGCCGCAAAAAAGTGCAAAGCGAATATATTCTCTGGGAATCTCTCACCCGCGACCTGTTTGGGAGCAACGGGTAATATCTTTTTAGAATCTTTCTTTCAACTATTTCAGATCAAATTGTAACTTTTAGAGTTTATGACCGTATTACGGTTATACAAATAGCCAGAATTTTTTAATTATACCCGTAAAACGGGCTGTTTATGACTGAAAAAGAATACAATGAATGCGTCAGGAATTATGCCGATAATGTGTTTCGTTTTATCGTGAAAAACCTCCGGCATGAAGAAGATGCAAGGGACGTGGTTCAATCGGCCTTTGAAAAACTCTGGCGCAACCGGAACGAAGTGGAAAATGTGAAAAGCAAATCGTACTTGTTTACGATCGCTTATCACCAGATGATCGACCATATCCGCAAAACAAAACGGATACAATTGAAGGAGGAATTTAACGCTGAAACAAAAGTTTACAACAAACAGGCGAACAATATGAAGAAAGTGCTGGAAGAAGCGCTGGCAAGGTTAAGTGAAACACAACGTTCGCTGGTATTGCTGAAAGATTACGAAGGATATTCCTATGAAGAGATCGGGCAGATAACAGGGTTGAACGAAAGCCAGGTAAAAGTGTACCTGCACCGTGCCCGTATCCAGTTGAAAAATTATTTGGTGAAGCCTGAAAACGTATGCTAACAGTTATGATCACACGAAATAACTACGAAGAATATTTCCTGCTGTATACAGACAATGAATTATCTGGTGCAGAAAGGAAAGCTGTGGAAGAATTTGCAGAAGCAAATCCCGACCTGAAAGAAGAATTGATGGCGTTGCAGCAATCTGTTTTCAAACCAGATCAGCATTTGGTTTTTGAAAATAAGGAATCGTTGATGAAACATACAGCACACAATTCTTTTATTAATCAAAATAATTACGAAGAATATTTTCTGCTCTATACAGATAATGAATTGAATGAAACACAAAAGAAAGAAGTAGAATTATTTGCAGCAACAAATCCTGCTTTGAAAGAAGATCTGGATATTTTATTGCAAACGCGTCCTGAACCGGATACTGCGATACAATTCAAAAACAAAGAAGTTTTATTCAGGAAAGAAAAAGATGAACGCGTTATACCAATTTTCTGGTTAAGCGTTGCTGCAGCCGTTGCAATCATCCTGGTTCTGTTTTTTGTGTTCAATAACAAACCAACTATCAAAAAGGAATTAGTGAAAAATAGCCGGGATGAAAAAAATCTGCCTGAAAAAAGATCACCTGAAGTAGCAAAAGCTCAAATAAAAATTAATGATACTGTAACATATGCAATAGCTTCTCCGTTAAAAATTAAACAAGGCGTAATAAAACAAGCACAGCAAAAAGAAGCGATGCAAAACAGGTACACAGCAAAAAAAGAAGATAAACAAGAACAGCAACAAACTGTACAGATTGTTCCATCTTCCAATTTGCCTGAACCTAACGCAGTAGCACATACGAACCCAATCCGGCCGGTTGGCACCGACAAATCTACTTCTGTTACGGCTTCAGCAGATCCTTCTTCAAAAGCAGTTGCCTTGAATAATAGTGAAACGAATATTATTGATAAGCCTGCTGATATAGCTTCTGACAATAAACAAGAAGTAAACTATGCGCTGCAGGCAGTACAAAAAGAAAATGCTGTTAATGCTGATGAATCGTTTTATATCGCTAATGTTTCTTCCAAAAAGAATTCGCTTCGTGGGTTATTTAGAAAAGTTTCCCGTGTTTTAAATAAAAATGCTAATGCTGAAGATGACGACAAGCGCAGCATTTTGATCGGGAGTTTTCAAACCTCATTAAAATAATTATCAATTAAAGAAAAATGAAACGGAAATTTTTACTACTGGCGTTGTTATGCCTGTCACTGGCAGGTTGGGCACAAACTGACAGCACGCAAAAAACAAATCAACCTGATACTATTCATGTAGGAAATATGCTGATCGTGCGGGATGGAAAATATAACAGTGGAAACGGAACTGAAGTTTTTACCAGGCATTACCGCCGTTCTTACAAACCGTCAAACATCAGCACAAACTGGTGCATCATTGATCTTGGTTTTGCAAATTATAACGACGGAACAAATTATGCAGGTGCAGCAGCACAGCAATTTGCGCCGGGTGCAACAAGCGATTGGTTCAATTTAAGAAACGGAAAATCTGTTGATGTAAACATCTGGCTCTTCATGCAACGCCTCAACCTGATAAAACACGTTGTGAATTTAAAATATGGGTTAGGTGTTGAATTGAACAACTACCGTTACACTTCTCCCATTGTTTATTCAGAAGATCCGCAGGTAGAAATTTCTTATGACAATGTTCGTCATTTCAAAAAGAATAAACTGGCTGCTGATTATGTAACTGTTCCATTGATGTTGAATTTTAATTTCACACCGCACCGCAGGGAAGGTTTTGGTTTCAGTGTAGGAGCAAGTGCAGGTTACTTATATTCTTCACGCCAGAAAATTATTACCGAAGAAGACGGAAAGAAAAAACAACACAACGACTTCGACCTCAACCCCTGGAAAATTTCATGGATCGGCGAATTGCAATTAGGGCCAGTAAAATTATACGGTTCGTATGCTACGCAAAGCATGTTCAAAAAAGGCCTGGACCAAATTCCATATACCGTAGGAATACGGTTCAGTAACTGGTAATCCTACGAGGTGGATCGTGAATGGTCAACAGTGAGTGATGAATAAATGATAGATTTTTATTATTACTATTGACCATTCACCATTACCCCTAAAGATTTCGTTAAAAGAATTTTCTTAAAAAATATTCAATAGTGGTATAACGTTTGAGAATTATTATAGTCAAACGGTTAAACGGTATACCACTATGGATGCGAAAAAAGTTTTCCTTCTTGGCTTATTATCTCTAAGCCTGTTTGCTTTCAGAGATGCCGATCCGCGGCGCGTTTCTCACAAAAATATTTTCAGGCATAAATTGGAGAGCGATGTTTATATCGTCGTAATAAAATCGAGTTACGAACTACAAGTGTATGATAAAGAAGGATGGTATGCCACATATCCTGTTGTTTTCGGCAGTAAATCATTAGAAGATAAAATGATGGAAGGCGACCGAAAAACGCCCGAAGGCACTTATCATATCATATCAAAACGCCGCCATGAAAAATGGGATAAGATGATGGATATTGATTATCCTACAAAAGCCGATTACGAAAAATTCAATGACCGTAAAGCAAAAGGATTAATACCGAAAAATGCGAAAATCGGTAATGGCATTGCTATTCATGGCACGTGGCAACACGATGAGCATGTAGTGGACATGTACCAGAACTGGACCAACGGGTGTATCTCTTTAAAAAATGAAGACGTTGATGAGTTATATGATCTCGTTCCGGTGGGAACGAAAGTGATTATAAAAAAATAAAATAATAATGCCACAGATTCACAGATTAGTTCGAAATTATTGTAACTAATCTGTGAATCTGTGGCATTATTACTACAACTTTCCATTCTTAATTTCATCCACAATTGCAGGATCAAGCAATGTTGTTGTATCCCCAAGGTTTTGTGTTTCGCCTTCTGCAATCTTTCTTAAAATCCTTCGCATAATTTTTCCGCTGCGTGTTTTCGGAAGCCCTGAAACAAATTGAATTTTATCGGGCTTTGCAATCGGCCCGATAACACGGGTAACGGTTTGCAAAATATCTTTCCGGTTTAATTCCGGATCAATTTGGTGACCGGTATAAATGATGTATGCATAAATGCCTTGTCCTTTAATATCGTGCGGATAACCTACTACCGCGCTTTCAACAACACCTGCATGCATGTTGATAGCATTTTCTACTTCGGCTGTTCCTATGCGATGGCCGCTTACATTCAACACATCATCTACGCGTCCCGTAATCCGGAAATTCCCTTCATCATCTTTTAATGCACCATCGCCGGTAAAATATAAGTCGGTATATGTTGCGAAATAATTGGTGCGGCAACGTTCATGGTCGCCATAAGTTGTTCGGATAATTCCCGGCCACGGATGTTTGATGCAAAGGTTTCCTTTGTACAAACCATGTTCATCTTTTTCGGTTACTTCTTTTCCATTTTCATCAACCAATAATGGATGGACTCCAGGCAATGGCAAAGTAGCCCACGATGCACGGCCCGGCGTAATTCCTGCGAGATTGGAAATTAATATTCCACCGGTTTCTGTCTGCCACCATGTATCAACGATCGGGCATTTTTTCTTTCCGATATTTTCATCGTACCAATGCCATGCTTCTTCATTGATCGGTTCACCAACAGTTCCCAAAGTTTTTAATGAGGAAAGATCTTTTCCTTTTAAAGGTTCTAATCCAAAACCCATTAAGCTTCTGATCGCAGTTGGTGCAGTATATAAAATATTCACTTTATGTTTTGCAACAATATCCCAAAACCTTCCTGCATCAGGCCATGTAGGAACGCCTTCAAACATTAATGATGTTGCACCCGCACTTAACGGTCCATAAACAATATAACTGTGCCCTGTAATCCAGCCAATATCAGCAGTGCAAAAATGAACATCACCCGGTTGATATTGAAAAACATTTACGAATGTATAACTCGTCCAAACCATATAACCGCCGCAGGTATGTACAACACCTTTTGGTTTTCCGGTGCTTCCGGAAGTATATAAAATAAACAGCGGGTCTTCTGCATCCATTTCTTCGGCAGCAAACGAAACCACTCCATCTTTCTCAACCTGTGTTTCTGCAAAATCCATTTCGTCTTCCCACCACACATCACGTCCTTTGATCATCGAAACAGGCGTTCTTGTTCTTGTATAAACGATCACACGTTTCACTGTTCTGTTCCCGATCAATGCATCATCAATCACACTTTTTAACGGAATATCTTTTCCACCACGGTAAGCGCCATCGCAGGTAATGATATATTCTGCCTGCGCATCATACAACCTGTCTGCAATACTTTGCGCACTGAAACCTCCAAACACCACACTATGTATTGCACCGATCCTTGCGCAACCCAGTACGGCATAAGCAAGCTCGGGAACCATGCCCATGTAAATACAAACACGGTCGCCTTTTTTTACTCCGTTATTTTTCAGCATTTGTGCAACCTGGCAAACACGCTTGTGCAGCCGGTTGTAGGTTACTATGCGGACTCTTTCTTCAGGATTGTTCGACTCCCAGATGATAGCAGGCTTCTCGCCCATTCTTTCCAGGTGCCTGTCAATACAATTTTCCGTGATGTTCAGTTTTGCACCTGTGAACCATTTTACATTTGGTTCTTTAAAATTCCATTCCAGTACTTTGCTCCATTTTTTTCTCCACTGAAAATTTTCTGCGACCTCACCCCAAAATGCTTCCGGGTTTTCTTCACTTTTTTTATAGGCTGCTTTGTATTCGTCTAAAGATTTGATCTGATATGGATAGCTCATACGGCAATACTTTTTTGAGAGGGTAAATTTAAAATTTAATCAGACATAAATTATTATTTCTGATTTTTTAGAAGAGATTTGGTTAAAACATTTGCGAATATATATAACAAAGTTTTACGCTAAGGTGCAGTCGACGCGGGGTCATCACGTATGCCATGTATGCAACATCATAAAAATTTAATCATTTAGTTAAAGACATGGCATGCCTAATGAAAAATTATTTGCAGATAATTTTCTTCTGCATGATAGAATAATTAAATTCATAATACCAAAACCAACAGCAGTCATGCCATCTTCCCAAACATCAGGAATCAGGAAAGTAATTATAGCTTCATCCGTAGGCACATTAATCGAATGGTACGATTTTTTTATTTTCGGAAGCCTTGCCACAGTTATATCTAACCAGTTCTTTCCAAAAACAAATCCTACGGCGGCGTTGCTTTCCACACTCGCAACATTTGCTGTCGGGTTTATTGTTCGTCCGTTTGGTGCATTAGTATTTGGAAGGCTGGGAGATTTGGTTGGAAGAAAATATACTTTCTTACTAACGCTCATCATTATGGGCGGTTCTACATTTGCGATCGGGCTTGTGCCCAAATATGAAACCATCGGTTTTGCGGCGCCACTAATTGTTTTGATATTACGGTTATTGCAAGGGCTTGCACTCGGCGGGGAATATGGCGGCGCAGCGATCTATGTTGCGGAACATTCGCCAGATCACAGGCGCGGGTATTTTACATCGTGGATACAAACCACAGCGTCTATCGGGTTTTTTGTTTCCCTCGGAGTGATATTATTAACCCGCCATGTATTGGATAGCGATCAAACAAAATCCATTGCAAAATTTAACGACTGGGGTTGGCGAATTCCATTTCTAATTTCCATCATTCTCGTTGGCGTTTCTATCTACATCAGGTTAAAGATGAATGAATCGCCTTTGTTTATGAAACTAAAATCAGAAGGGAAAACTTCTTCAAATCCATTGAAAGAAAGTTTCACGCATAAAGAAAATTTGAAAATGGTTTTGCTTGCTTTATTTGGTGCAACAATGGCGCAAGGTGTTATCTGGTACACCGGGCAATTCTATGCACAATCGTTTATTGAAAATGTTTGTAAGATAGATTTCGATCAATCACGAACTATTTTGATCTGGGCAATTTTCTTTACCACACCATTTTTTGTTGTGTTCGGAACCTGGAGTGATAAAGTAGGAAGAAAATGGATCATCGTTGCGGGAATGCTTCTTGCTACGATCAGTTACCGATTTTTGTTTTCACAATTACTTCAAGTCTCTGATGAAAAAAACAAAACAGAAATTGCACAGTTGCAGCAGGTAAAAACTACATTAACCCCGATCCCTAATTCATCAAATTCCCTACGCACAACTGTAACAAAAAATTTTTATGATGATGGAATGTTCATTTCCGAAACAAAGAAAGATACGCTGTACATTGACCATGCAAGTACTAAACCTGAAATAAGAATTGCAAAGACGTTAGGGAATTCAGGTTATTGGAAAATGGTGTTTATTGTTTCGATCATGATATTCAATGTTACCATTGCTTACGGGCCAATCGTTTCTTTTTTGGTTGAATTGTTCCCGACGAAAATCCGTTACACATCCATGTCGCTGCCTTATCACATCGGTAATGGGATATTCGGGGGATTGACGCCGTTTTTTGCAACATTGCTTACAACCATTTATACCAGCGATAAATTGGTGGGATTAACATACCCGATCGTTATTTCATTGGTCGGTGCGATCATTTGCATCCTCTATGTAAACGAAAAGAATAAAAAATCATTTGATACTATTTAAATCATTACCATGAATTCAATACGAAGGATTGCAGGGATTTTATGGATCGCTATTGCACCGGTAGCTTTGTATTATTTGATAAAAACAGGAATGTCCGAAATTGAGAAAAAACCTACGATCGATACCAAAATCCAATGGATAGTTTTTATCATCGTTTTTATTCCTGCCGCAATTGGTTTGGTTATTTTCGGGTATTATGCATTGAAGGGGGAATATGATGAAAATTAAATTTGGCAATTAGTCAATGGCTCAATTACTCAATGCTAAATCTTAAAATTCTGCTCATATTTGCAAGTAAATCACCTATTGAGCGATCAAGCCATTTTCACATTTTCGAATTTGTAAATTGGTTACTTTCGCATTGTAAACCACATTCATGTCAATTGAAGTAAAAGGGCTCACAAAAATCTACGGCGAACAAAAAGCGGTTGACCAAATTTCTTTTTCAGTAAATAAAGGAGAGATCGTTGGTTTTCTTGGCCCGAATGGTGCCGGAAAATCAACCACCATGAAAATCATTACCGGTTATTTGCAACAAACCGAAGGTAATGCTTTTGTATGCGGAACTAACGTTAACGCACAACCGATAGAATCAAAAAAGAAAATCGGTTACCTGCCCGAAGCAAACCCTTTGTACTATGATATGTATGTGAAGGAGTATCTCGGATTTATAGCGGATGTTCATTCAGTCATCGGCCATCGGTCATCGGTCATCGAAAAAACGATCAACCTTGTCGGCTTGACACCTGAAGGCAAAAAAAAGATCGGTCAATTATCAAAAGGGTACAAACAACGTGTTGGCCTTGCAGCTGCATTGATCCATGATCCTGAAGTATTGATATTAGATGAGCCGACAAGCGGCCTGGATCCCAACCAAATCATCGAAATACGTGAAGTGATCAAAAATCTCGGCAAAGAAAAAACGGTTTTGTTTTCATCTCATATATTACAGGAAGTTGAAGCGATTTGCGACCGTGTTATTATCATAAACAAGGGAAAAATTGTTGCGGATGATACATTGAGCAACCTGCAAAATGCCAATAAAAACAACCAGTCGGTGATTGTGCAGTTCAAAGAAAATGTGGATGAATCGCTGATTAAAAATTTGCAGGACGTAGAAAAAGCGGAGCAACCCGCAACAGGAAATTGGAAACTGGAAACAACAAACCCGGAATCTGTGCGCAAACAATTAATGCAATTGTCATTGCAACATAATTTGAATATTGTTTCTTTGCAAAGCGAAAGCCAGAGTTTGGAAGATGTGTTCAGGAGTTTGACAAGCAAAGACGGAAAGCCGGAATGACCGGAAGTCAGAAAGAATCAGAGTTTCTCGCAACGGCGCAGCAACGCTACGTTTTGTAAAAAATAAAAGTTGCGGATTATAGGCCAGTGTTGAATAGAATATCAATAGTACAAGAGTGCGACCTGCCTACCGGCAGGCAGGCGCAAGGATGTTGAAGAGAGGACAAATGCCGGATACCCAAAAATGAAAAACTAAAAAATTAAAAAACTTAAAAACTAATAATGATGTCCGATTCAAAGAAATCGTACATCGTAAATCTAAAATCGTAAATATTATATGAGTTACATTGAACAAATTCATGCGAGGCAAATACTGGATAGCCGCGGCAATCCTACAGTTGAGGTTGATATTACTACTGATGAAGGCATGCTTGGGCGTGCTGCTGTTCCGAGTGGGGCGAGTACAGGTATTCACGAGGCGGTTGAGTTGCGTGATGGTGACAAAAAAGTGTACCAGGGAAAAGGCGTTTTAAAAGCCGTAAAAAATGTAAATGATATTATAGCGGAAAAAGTATTGGGTTGGGAAGTTGCTGACCAGGCTGGCCTTGACAATTTATTGATTGAGTTGGATGGCACGGAAAATAAAGGCAAGTTAGGCGCTAATGCGATGCTTGCTGTGAGTATGGCTGCTGCAAAAGCCGCTGCGCTGGAATCCGGTTTACCACTGTTCCGTTATATCGGTGGTACAAATGCTGTAACGATCCCCATTCCGATGATGAATATTTTGAATGGCGGTGCACATGCTGATAATAAAATCGATTTTCAGGAATTTATGATCATGCCGGTTGGTGCATCTTCATTCAGCGAAGGATTGCGCTGGGGCGTTGAAGTATTTCATGTATTGAAAAACGTGTTAAAGAAAAAAGGATTCAGTACAAACGTTGGTGATGAAGGAGGCTTTGCTCCGAATATTCAAAGTAATGAAGAAGCTATTGAAACTGTTCTTGAAGCAATCAGCGCTGCAGGTTTTAAAACAGGTTCGCAGATTGCAATTGCAATGGATGCTGCCAACAGCGAGTTGTGGGATGCTAAAAAGAAAAAATATGTTTTTCATAAAAGCAGTGGTAAAGAAATGAGCAGCGACCAATTGGTGAAATACTGGGACGGATGGGTAAAAAAATATCCCATTGTTTCGGTAGAAGATGGAATGGCAGAAGACGATTGGGACGGATGGAAAAATTTAACTGAAACAATTGGTAACAAAGTCCAGTTAGTAGGTGATGATTTGTTTGTTACAAATGTTGAACGTTTGCAACAAGGTATTGACAAAGGAATTGCCAACGGATTACTGGTGAAAGTAAACCAGATCGGCACAGTAACTGAAACGATCAATGCAGTAACCCTTGCACAGCATAATAGTTATAATACGATCATGAGCCACCGAAGTGGTGAAACAGAAGATACAACCATTGCAGACCTTGCCGTGGCATTGAATTGCGGGCAGATCAAAACCGGTTCTGCAAGCCGCACAGACCGCATCGCGAAATACAACCAGCTTATACGCATTGAAGAAATGTTGGGTAAAAACGCGGTTTATCCAAAAGGAAAAATTAAATTTGGAAAGTAAAGCTGATAGCAAATAGTTCATGGTTCATAGGAGAGCCTGATTTCTATGAACCATGAACCATCATCATACATTATCCACATGAAACTGATCAATCGGATTCCATCCTGGCTAAAAAATAAATACCTGCTTACAGCAGCAGGCTTTATGATTTGGATGTTATTCTTCGACGATCGTGACTTTATTACTACCCATTTCAGGCAAAAGCATGAATTGAGAGCGTTGGAAGAAAGCCGCGCTTACTATCAACAGCAGATCTCCAATACTAAAAAGGAACTCGATCAGCTAAAATCAGATCCTTCAACTATTGAAAAGTATGCACGGGAAAAATATCATATGAAACGGGACAATGAAGACCTTTTCCTGGTGAATGAGAAATAACCCTCTTACCACGTATTGACAATCAGCATCTTACCTTTATAAAGCAAATCGTAACCTGTTAAATAATTTTCCAGAAGGAACAATAAGAACGAGCAAACCCCGTTTATTATGACGGACGTTTCAAAGTACTGCTTCGAAAAATTAGGACATTAAATGGTTTCGCTTATGACACTCTTTACACCAGAGGATCTTCTATTGTATTTGTACAAAGAGTCTTCTCCAGAGTTGACAGCCGCAATTGAAACCGCATTACAGGAAGACTGGACACTTCGTGAAAAAATGCAGGTTTTACAATCCTCTGTTAACGAATTAGACAAAACGGTAGTAGCACCACGCATGGAAGTGGTTTTAAAAGTAATTAACTACGCCAGGGAATCTGCAACAGAGCCTGTTCATCACTCCTGATTTATTTGCACTATTGATTCCCGTAAATTCGTGTCATTAATTTTATAAATGACAAGAAAGGAGCGATTTCAATTTGTACTCAATTATTTTCAGGAACACAACCCAGACGCAGAAACAGAATTGTTATACGACAATCCTTTTCAGTTACTCGTAGCCGTTATATTATCAGCACAGTGTACCGACAAGCGGGTAAATCTTACTACTCCCACTATTTTTGAAAAATATCCTGATCCTGCAAGCCTTTCCCATGCTACGTTTGATGAATTATTTCCGTTCATCAAAAGCATTTCTTATCCTAACAACAAAACAAAACATCTCATCGGCATGGCAAAAATGCTGGTGGAAAAATTTCATGGCGAAGTTCCATTGACTGTTGATGAGCTCGTACAGTTGCCCGGTGTTGGAAGAAAAACGGCAAATGTTATTACCTCCGTAGTAGACCAGCAACCGAATATGGCTGTAGACACACACGTATTCCGCGTATCTGCAAGAATTGGTTTAACCATCAATGCAAAAACGCCATTCGCTGCCGAAAAACAGTTGGTAGAGCTTATCCCAAAAGAACTTATTCATAAAGCCCATCACTGGATAATCCTTCACGGGCGTTATACTTGCCTTGCCCGAAATCCTAAATGTGATATTTGCGGGTTAAAACCTGCATGCAAGTACTATAACAAAAATGTAAAAAAAGTATGAACTATGAGTTATGAATTATTTCTACTCATTAAGTTCATACTTCATAACTTATAGTTCATAGTTCATACTTGTATAATACCAACTTCAGTAACTCCGGTTAAACATCATTGCGTCGCAATCCGTTCATCGGTTGTGCTACTATTAAACGCTCATGGCTAATAGCTCACCGCTCAAAGCTTGTCTTTGAAAGCTTCTTAAAATAATCTGCTTTTACCTTACTCAAAAACTCCGGCGTTACACCAATATAAGCAGCAATTAATTTTTGCGGAAGATGTTCTATCAATGTGGGATAATGATGGCAGAAGGTTTCATAGCGCTGTAATGCAGTCAGGCTCATATTGTCCAGCACACGCTGGCGGTTTGCTACCAACGATTTCTCCGTGAGTATGCGAAAAAAACGCTCGAACTTTGGAACATCGATGAATAATTTTTCCTGGTCTTTGCGGGATAATAGTAGCACTTCTGTTTGCTCGATCGCATCGATATTTAAGTTACCGGGTTTTTGAGAAATCAGGCTGTACATATCGGCGATCCACCAATCAGGCGGAGCGAATTGAAGTATGTGTTCAAAACCATTCTGATCAATATTATAACCACGCAGGCAACCTTTAGTTACAAAAACAGAATGATGACAAATTTCATTTTCGCGAAGTATAAATTGTTTGCGCCTGATCTTTTTTTCTTTCAGCAGTGAGGTGAAATATTTTTCTTCCTGCGTATTGAGCTGGATATGTTTTGAAATATTTTTTAAAATGAGCGAATAATCCATCAAAAAAATTTATTCATCACTCAAAATGTTTTCTATTTTTTTGTCGGGGATGAACCACAAAATCGCTACCACAAAAAATAAAACACATGAAACTGTTGTATTAATGAAAGCAAAAATTAAAGCAGTAGCGTATAATAAAATAGATAGTACACTTTTTCTTTTTAAACCGGCAAAAGCTTGTGCAAATTTTTCAGGATTTTTTGCTTTCTTTTCAAGATGCAATCCAAAAATAGTGTATGCAATCCCACAAAGCAATAAAAGCAATGCATATATGGCAACAGGGCGCTTAGCAAAATGCGATTCGCCCATCCAGTCGGTAGCAACAGGAATAAGCGACAACCAGAAAAGCAGGAAGATATTGCTCCATAAAATCGGCGTGTTCACTTTACTGATCGTATGTACCAGGTGATGATGGTTCATCCAGTAAATCGCTACATACGAAAAACTGATCACATAGCTGATAAACTGTGGCAACAAGGGTTTCAGGGCATCCCAGTCTTCGCCGTGCGGTACTTTTATTTCAAGCACCATGATAGTAATGATGATTGCAAATACTCCATCGCTGAATGCTTCGAGGCGGGTTTTGTTCATGGAAAATTATATTCTCTAAGTTAATCGTGAAACATGAAACGACAAAAGTGAAATATGAAATCGGGAAACGATAAACGTAAGAAAAAATGTCTGAACAACTCACGGTTCACCTTTAACGTTTCACGATTATAATATTTCCGACAAACTTTCCCTTGTAGCTTCAATCGTATTATCCAGATCTTCCTTTGTCAACACATTATTGAGGAACCAGCTTTCAAAGGCGGAAGGGGGTAAATAAATTCCTCGCTGCAGCATCGCATGAAAATACTTTTTGAACAATTCATTATTAGCTGATGCAGCGCTTCCGAAATCATTAACTGCATGATTACTGAAATGTACACTGATCATTGAACCAAATTGGTTGATCACAAATGGAATTTTTGTTTCAAGAAAAACTCTGTGCAGGTTATCGCGGAGATAAATTGTTTTTTCTTCAAGCTCATGATAAATATGCGGATGATCTTTTAAAATTTTCAACGTGGTGTAACCTGCGATCATCGCGATCGGATTCCCACTTAATGTTCCTGCCTGGTACACATTTCCGAGTGGTGCGATATGCTGCATGATCTCTTTTTTTCCACCGAATGCACCAACAGGCATTCCGCCACCGATCACTTTTCCGTAGGTAACAAGATCGGCATTTACATGTAATTTTTCCTGGGCGCCACCGGGTGCCAAACGAAAACCTGTCATCACTTCATCAAAAATGAAAACGATATTTTCTTTATCGCAGATTCTTCGCAGGCCTTCCAAAAATCCTGGTTGCGGTAAAATGCAACCCATATTTCCCGCAACAGGTTCAACAATGATTGCAGCAATTTGATTTTTATTTTCTTCAACCAATTGCTCAACAGCAGCGAGATCATTGTATGCGCAAGTGAGCGTATCATTTGCAACTCCTGCAGTAACTCCGGGAACTGTTTGAATATTTAATGTAGCAACCCCGCTTCCTGCTTTTACTAAAAATGAATCGGCATGGCCATGATAACACCCTTCAAACTTGATGATTTTATTTTTTCCTGTGTAGCCTCGTGCTAAACGAATTGCACTCATGCAGGCTTCTGTTCCGCTGCTCACCATTCTTATTAAATCAACATTTGGAACCATGCTAATGATGAGTTCAGCCATTTCAATTTCCAATTCAGTGGGAGCGCCGTAAGATGTTGAACTGAGCGCTTGCTCCTGTATTGCTTTTACCACTTCATCATGTGCGTGGCCTAAGATCATCGGCCCCCATGATGCGATGTAATCGATATATCTATTATCATCCGCATCGTACAGATAAGCTCCCTTAGCTTTTTTAATAAATAACGGAGTCCCACCTACACTTTTAAATGCTCTTACGGGTGAGTTAACACCGCCAGGAATTGATTGTTGCGCTCGCTCGAAAAGATGTTTGCTTTTTTCTATCATCGGTAATTGTTTCAATCTTTTTTTACCACATAGAGAGATAGGCACATAGTAATGATGATCTATGTTTCTCTGTGCCTATGTGGTTTATTTATTTAGTAAGCCCACCGCGTCTTTCGCGAAATACGTCGCTATCAGATCTGCGCCTGCACGTTTGATTGCCGTTAATGTTTCAAGGATAGCTTTGTTCTCATCAATCCATCCCATTTTTGCTGCTGCTTTTATCATGGCATATTCCCCGCTGATATTATAGGCACTAACGGGCACGTGTACACTATTTTTTACTTCCCGGATGATATCCAGATATGCAAGCGCAGGTTTTACCATCACAATGTCAGCACCTTCTTCAACATCCTGTTGCGCTTCTTTTATCGCTTCAATACGATTGGCATAATTCATCTGGTATGTTTTCTTATCGCCAAATCCGGGAGCGGAATCCAGCGCATCACGGAAAGGGCCATAAAAACAGGACGCGTATTTTGCGCTATAGCTCATGATACCAACTTTCGTAAAATTATTTTCTTCCAGGCCTTTGCGGATCGCACCAATTCTTCCATCCATCATATCGCTTGGCGCAACAAAATCTGCACCTGCTTCTGCATGGCTGATACTCATTTTCACTAACGCTTCCACTGTTTCATCATTCAGAATTTCACCATCTTTTACTATTCCATCATGGCCATAGGAAGAATACGGATCCAACGCTACATCCGTCATCACAAGCATTTCCGGCAACGAATCTTTAATGGCTTTAATGCTGCGTTGCATCAATCCGTTTTTATTCCAGGCTTCTTTGCCGGTGTTATCTTTTGTTTCATCTTTCGCTTTCACAAACAATAAAACACTTTTCAAACCCATACTCCAAAGCTCTTTAACTTCCCTGATAGTAACATCCAAACTATTCCGGTAATAACCCGGCATGGAAGCAATTTCCGTTTTCACATTTTCTCCTTCATCAATAAAAAGCGGAACGATGAAATCGTTTGAAGTCAATGTTGTTTCTGCAACAAGGCTTCTTATGGAAGCACAGCTGCGAAGAATCCGGTTGCGTTTTTGTAAATACATTTTTTCTAATTAAAAAGTAAAAAAGTAAAAGTCAAAATTTTAACTTTTTAATTTTGACTTTTGAATTAATTACACCCAATCTCTTGGCTTCAAACACACTTCAACCAAATCCGCTTCCGGTGTGCCTTTCAGCGGTTGGTAATTATATTCAAATCGCACAGTTGGCGGAAGGCTCATCAAAATACTTTCTGTTCTTCCGTTTGATTTTAATCCAAATAATGTTCCCCTGTCGTGCAAAAGATTGAACTCAACATATCTTCCCCTTCTTATTTCCTGCCAATGCTTATGGTCAATAGTAAATGGTGAATTTTTCCTTCGCTCGACAATAGGAACATATGCATCGATGAATGCATTGCCGCAGTTTTTTGAAAAATTAAACCAGAAATCAAGATCTTGAATTTCATCCGGTTTACGATGATCATAAAAGATCCCACCGATGCCGCGTCGCTCATCATTACGATGTGTATTCACAAAATAATCATCACAATATTTTTTAAACAGCGGATAAAATTTTTCATCAAACTGATCACACGTATTTTTATAGACCCGGTGAAAATGCTTCCCGTCTTCTTCAAATAAATAATACGGCGTTAAATCTGTGCCGCCACCAAACCAGCAATCGGTAACATTTCCATCATTATCTGTCAACTCAAAATAGCGATAGTTGCAATGAACAGTTGGCACAAAAGGATTATATGGGTGAATAACCAGGCTCAGCCCGCAAGCAAACCAGTTTTTTGATGGCGATGAAAGCGGAATATGCAATACTTCACGCATTTTACTAGAGAGTTCACCATAAACGACAGAAGTGTTTACGCCGCCTTTCTCAAATACATTTCCATTTGAGATCACTCTTGTTTTTCCACCGCCACCTTCGCCGTCAGGATTGCGTTGCCATTTGTCTTCGATAAATTTAGCGTTGCCATCAACAGCTTCCAGTGCGGCACAAATTTTATTTTGAAGGCCATGAATAAAATCAATCCATTCATCCCTGAATTTTATTCCCGGTATTTTTGGGTTGCTTTTATTCATGAAAGTTTTTTTAGGTAACCGGCTTTTGTAATTCTATTTAACATCGTTGCGTCGCATTACGTTCATCGGTTGTGCTGCTATTGAGCTTAAGGTTTAATTTCAAATTCCTTAACTGTATTCACAAATGCTTTCGCATGGTCAACCGGAACATTTGGCAAAATACCGTGACCGAGATTTGCGATATGTTTCCCTTTTCCAAAAGCATTCAACATCTGCATTACTTCTTTTTTGATTTCAGGAATCGGTGATAATAATTTCGCAGGGTCAAAATTTCCCTGTAAAGAAATTTTATCTCCCGAAAATTTTCTTGCCATCTGCGGCTCAATGCACCAGTCAATGCCCAGGCAGGCTGCACCGGTTTCACTCATCTCTTTCAAACTGTACCACGCACCTTTTGCAAAGATGATAACAGGAACTTCATCTTTTAAAGCAGTAACAATTTGCCTGATATATTTTAAAGAAATATTTTCAAAATCATATTTGCTTAATAATCCCCCCCAGCTATCAAAGATCTGAATGGCGTCTGCACCTGCTTTTACCTGCTCTTTTAAATATGCAATTGTTGTATCAGTAATCATCTGTAATAACTGATGCGCTAACCCGGGTTGCGTATAACAAAATGCTTTTGCCTCATCAAACGTTTTGCTTCCTTTTCCCTGCACCATATAACAAAGAATTGTCCACGGGGCACCTGCAAAACCAATAAGCGGTACCCTTCCGTTCAATTCCTGTTTTATTAATTTGATGGCATCAAAAACATATCCCAGTGTTTCGTGAACATTGGGTACACAAATTCTTTTGAGGTCATTTTTTGTTTTGACCGGTTCGGGAAGAAACGGGCCTTTGCTTTCTATCAATTGCACTTCTAATCCCATTGCCTGCGGCACTACCAGTATATCCGAAAATAAAATTGCCGCGTCCACGCCGATAATATCAATCGGCTGGATAGTTATTTCGCATGTCAGTTGCGGATTTTGCACACGTTCAAAGAAAGAGTATTTTTCACGCAGTTTTATGTATTCAGGTAAATATCTTCCTGCCTGGCGCATCATCCATACCGGTGTCCGTTCTGTTGTTTCTCTTTTTAATGTTCTTAATAATAAATCGTTTTTAAGCATTTGGGTTGTGAGTGGTCAATGGTGAGTTAAGTATGTTTGAAAATAGTTTATTGCCTGCTCTGCCAGTAGTTCTTTCGATGGTTCGTCGGCAATTATTATTTTATTGTTGCCGAATCTTTTTATTTCACTTGCAGTAGTTTTTCCGATTGCGAATAATATTGTTTTGTTATCAGTCTTGTTCACTGAAAAAAAACTGTTTACTGCGCTTGGGCTATAAAATAAAATGGCATCATACGATCTCTTAATTTGATGCGCAGTTTCAAAAGTTTTATAGACCTCAATTTCTTTAACCTCAATATTATGCTGCCTTAATTTCCCCGGTAATTCATCTCTTCTTTTATCTCCGCAAAAAAATACAACGAAAGATATATTTTTTTGATCAATGATTAAATCAGCCAAAGTACTTGCGGCATCAGCAATCCCTGAAATATTCTTTTCATCAAAAAAGCTTGTAACAAATTTTTTTGTAGCTGAACCTATGCAGAATATTCTCCAGTTTGGCTTAATGCCATTCAAATATTTTCCAACAGCATCAACGGCATTCATGCTGGTGAATACAACCGTTAAATCCTGATTGGTTAATGAAGTGATACTTCTTTTCAACTCTTCATTAATTACCGGTTCTGTTTCAATGAAAGGAACCACATCTATCAATATATTTTTCTCTGCGGCTTTTTGCAGAAGCATTTCCGGTAATGGCCGTGTGGATAATATCGTGAATTTATTTTGATGCATTACGAATGCTGTCTGCTATTTCCTGTCCGCCGTTTTGCAATAATTCAACCGCAGCTTCTTTACCAATATTTGTTGCCAGGTCAACAGGCAATATTTTTTCTATTTCCTGTTTCTGCTTTCCATCGAGCGATAAAATATTGCCACGGAAAAACAATTCACCTTCTTCAATTTCTGCCAAAGCGCTTATTGGCGTTGAACATCCGCCAAGTAATGTCCGTAAAAAATCACGTTCAATTTTTGTACATAATGCAGTTGATTCATCATGTAGCAATGCACATTTTTCTTTTGCATCATTATCTTCATCCCTGCAAACAACCATTATTGCGCCTTGTGAAGGCGCCGGTAACATCCAATCCAGCTCAATAGAATTTTCCGGGCGAAGGTTTATTCTTTCCAAACCTGCTGCTGCAAAAATTGCTGCATCCCAATTTTCTGTTTCTAATTTTTGCAGCCTCGTATTCACATTGCCGCGAAGATTTTGTATTTGATGCTGCGGATATCTGTGCAGCCATTGGGATTTACGGCGGATGCTGGAAGTGGCAACCGTGAGTGGTGAATGGTGAGTGGTAAATGGTGAGCTTAATAGTTCATTGACCGTTGACCATTGACGATTGACCACAAGAATATCTTTATAATTTCCTCTTTTCAGAACTGCAGCCTGTGAAATCCCGTTTGCTAATTGCGTAGGTACATCTTTCATTGAATGCACAGCAATATTGATCCGGTTGTTTAATAATGCGGCATCCAATGTTTTTGTGAAAATACCCTGAACGCCCATTTCATACAATGGTGTTTTCAAATCAATATCCCCTTCACTTTTTATGAATACCAATTCGCTTTGCACTCCATGTTGTTGCAGTAAATCTTTTACCAACGTAGCTTGCCAAACAGCGAGCTGACTTTCGCGTGTGCCTATTTTAAGCAGGTTGTTCATTGTTTTAGTGAATTGTGAGTAGTCAGTAGTGAGTAATACGCTGGTGAAATGACATTTTTTTGAAACACTTACTACTCACTACTGACCACTCACTACTCACAAAGTTAGTTTGTAATAAAATCATTGATTGCTTCGATATAATGACAGCCTTGTGTATTCTTACGGCGCATTTTTGAAGCCATGCCATTAATAATTTTTTGAATTTTTTCTTCCGTATTGGTCACAGGAGAATTTATTTTATCAGAAGAAAATAACGGGTTGGAATGAATTTCGTTAAGCTTTGTTTTCACAGCTTTTAACACAGGCACATGTTTGCGCATTTCGTGCCAATCCATAAACTCAGCAATATGTTCTGCAATAATCTGTTTTGCCTGTGGTACTTCTGCTTCGCGTTTCTGCAACGTTGCGTCGTTGATCTTCGAAAGGTCATCCACATTTACCAGGTGAATATGCGTTAACTCTTTTGCTGCTGCTTCTATATTATTAGGTATCGATAGGTCAATCAGTAATTTTTCGTTTGAACCAGTTAAATCAGCTTTTGTTATAATTGGTTCTTCTGCATTTGTAGCTACAATGATCACATCTGCATTTCTTATTTCTTTATTTATTAAATCAAATGAAGCACTCTTTAATCCGAGTTCATCTGCCAGCGAAGAAGATTTTTCCCCTGAGCGGTTGATCAATGTGATATTTTTTGTATCCAGATAATCGACTAAGTTCTTGCAGGTATTGCGCCCGATTTTTCCGGTACCAATGAGCAATATTTTTTTCGCGGAAATATTTTGTACATTCTCTTTTATATATTGAACAGCAGCGAACGAAACGGAAACTGTTCCTCCACTGAGTTCTGTTTGGTTCTTGATCGCCTTTGAAGATTGCAAAACGCAGTTGAATAATCTCTCCATAAATGCACCGATAAAATTTTGTTCTTTGGAAAATTTCACGGCTTGTTTTATTTGTCCTACAATTTCATAATCGCCCAAAATCTGCGAATCCAATCCTGCAGCAACGTTGAACAAATGTTCAATAGCGCTAATGCCGTTTTTAATATAAGCAGAATTAATAAAAAGCTCTTTTGAACTTTTTGTTTGTGTACACAATAGGTCGATCAACTGGGAAACGTTTTCTGCAAAACCGTAAATCTCCGTGCGGTTGCAGGTTGAAAGAATAAATAATTCATGCACACCATACGAAGGTGCTAAAGACAGTATCTGCAGGTATTGTTCGTTACTGATGGCAAACTGCCCGCGAACAGCGGCATCAGTCTTTTTGTAGTTAATACCTGCGATAAAAAATTTTGATATGTCAATCGGTTTATTTCCCATCTTTCCGTCTTATATAAAGATTACGCAAAAGTAGTGGCTGCAGATTTTAAAAGCCGCATTTTTGTGTCACCGCAATGTCATTTGTCCGGCTGATTCTTGTCACTTCATCCATTGATTAACATCATATTTGCTGGTGAAAATCCGACTGGGCAAGGGTTTTCGTACATCAATTATTTTACAAGGTATTTTTTGCTGCGTTGCAGTAATTACATTTGCAAACTATTTTAATTATGGCAGAACAAACAAAACGCGGAATTATATTAATGAATCTCGGTTCGCCGGATTCTACCGAAGTAAAAGATGTACAAAAATATTTGTCGCAATTTTTAATGGATGGAAGGGTGATCGATTATCCGTTTTTATTCCGGAAAATCCTGGTAGATGGCATTATTGTTCCTTCACGTGCACCAAAATCTGCAGAAGCATATAAAACAATCTGGACGAAAGAGGGCTCTCCGCTTGTTGTTCTTACAAAACAATTGCGGGAAGCTTTGCAAAAACAGGTTGAAGAACCGGTTGAAATTGCAATGCGATATGGCAACCCAACCATTGAATCTGCTTACAATAATTTGTTGAAGAAAATCCCTGGCTTACAGGAAGTAATTGCTGTTCCCTTGTATCCGCATTATGCAATGTCATCTTATGAAACTGCGGTAGAACATGCGAAGGAAGTCTATAAAAAGAACAATTATGCTTTCAGGCTTACTTTCATAGAACCATATTATAACGAACAGAATTATATTCATGCGTTGAGCGAAAATATTCGCCCGTATTTGCAGCAGGAGTATGACCATCTTCTTTTTAGTTATCACGGAGTACCGGGAAGGCATATCCGAAAAAGCGACCCAACAGGAAATCATTGTTTGAAAACAAATGATTGTTGTAATGTTTCTTCAATTGCACATCAAACATGTTATCGCCACCAGGTTTTTGAAACAACAAGATTAGTAACACAACAATTAAATGTTCCAGCCAACAAATTCAGTATTTCTTTTCAATCACGTTTGGGAAAGGGATGGCTGCAGCCCTTTACTGATGTTCGTTTGGAAGAAATGCCAAAAGAAGGGATAAAAAAATTGCTTGTTGTTTGTCCGGCTTTTGTAAGCGATTGTTTAGAAACATTGGAAGAAATTGCGATGCGTGGCAAAGAAACATTCATGGAAGCAGGTGGCGAAAGTTATGAAATGATCCCATGCCTGAATGTAAACCCGCTTTGGGTGAAAACAATTGCAAAATGGATTAACCCCAACCCCTAAAGGGCTATTGGCAATACCAAAATAAATTTTTATCTGAAAATATTTTACAAAGAAAAATTTTTTAAGCAATTTAAATTTCTCCTTTAGGGGTCAGGGGTATGTATCTCAAAGCGCTCCATATCATCTTCGTTATTACCTGGTTTGCCGGTATTTTTTATATGCCGCGGCTTTTTATTTACAATACCGAAGCAGAATCAAAATCCGGTGAAGCAAAAAAAATTTTGCATGAACAATTCGAAGTAATGATGAAGCGGCTCTGGTACGGCATCACTATTCCTTCAGCAATCCTTACTTTAATTCTCGGACCTGTTGTTATGTTCAATGAAGGTTGGGATAAATTATTATTTGATGAACCGGGAAGATGGCTGCTTATCAAATTGATCTTCGTTCTTTTTTTATACCTCTATTTTATTTCGTTGCACAAAATTTTTAAACAGCAATTAAAAGGCATTTACAAATACACATCCCAACAACTCCGCATCTGGAATGAAGTAGCAACTATTTTTTTAGTAGCTATTGTAATGCTGGCTGTTGTTAAACAAAGCATCAGTTTGGTTTGGGGTTTGGTAGGGCTCATTGCATTTATTGTGGTGTTGATGAGCGCTATCAGGATTTATAAGGCTATAAGAGGGCAACACAGCGATGATCGATGATTGTTGATCGATGATCGGCTTATAATCAATCTTCTTGTTTTTACTTTTTTAAAAATTAATGAGAAAAAACACGAAAATTTAAAGAGGAGTCGATCATCGATAATCGGCCAACGATCATCCAAAAGAAAAACCTCCCGTTAAGGAGGCTTATCAGAATCTGGGGTAAAAAAGGTTGTTTTTCCTGGAAACTTGGTTCGACAGTGTTGCAGTTTTCACGGACATTGGTGACTTGCCAGATTGTTCCTCGGGTTCTTCAAAGGCAAAATCAGAGATTAAAAACGGGTGGTTACGAATTAGGTAAGAATAAGGTAGATCAACGGTGGCGTAAAAAGAGGAAGGGGAGTAGGAATACCCCCCTTTTTAACCCCTAAACCCTAAACCGTAGAAAAAGTTTTTCATGCATTGAGCCTTAAGAATCAGTTTTTTCACTGAACTGTTGGTTTCCTAAAAATCAGATTTTATGTATCAGGCCATCATAAGTATCATTATGGTCTTGGCCATCGGATATTTTCGATTTCTGCCTAATTAATTCCATAAATTATGCCAAAGAAAAATAATGTGGATAAATACAGTATTATAGGCATCTTTCTGCTTTAAAAAAGGCTTTTTTAACGAATCAATAAGAACTGTTAAGAGCACCTGATTTTCGTCTTATTTCGCTCAAAAAACGGCTTATTGGGGCATCCTGTTTTTCTTCTCTGTTTTGCCCGGTGTTTTTCGTAGCTTTGCACCCATTTTTTTAACAGAAATATTTCCGCCAGGGATTTATTTGCAGCCGGTAACCGATTTTTAATTTATGCCAGTAAAATACAGGGAATATCAGCAACTGAATCTGCCTCTCATTAGTAAAGACATTTTAGAAAAATGGGAGGCTATTCATGCATTTGAGCAAAGTGTTGAATTGCGTGAAGGAGCAACGCCATTTGTGTTTTATGAAGGCCCACCGAGTGCTAACGGGATGCCAGGTATCCACCATGTTATTTCACGCACATTGAAAGACCTGGTTTGCCGCTACAAAACCATGCGTGGCTTCCAGGTGAAACGCAAAGGCGGTTGGGATACACATGGTTTGCCTGTTGAGCTTGGCGTTGAAAAAGAATTAGGGATAACAAAAGAAGATATCGGCAAAAAAATTTCTGTTGAAGAATATAATCAGAAATGCCGCGAGGCAGTTTTGCGCTACAAAGACAAATGGGATAATCTCACCAATAAAATGGGTTATTGGGTTGATCTGAAAAATCCATATATCACATTTGAAAATAATTACATCGAAACATTATGGTGGATATTGAAACAACTTTATAATAAAGGTTTGTTGTATGAAGATGTGAGTATTCAGCCGTATTCTCCTGCAGCAGGAACAGGATTAAGTTCGCATGAATTAAATCAGCCAGGAACTTATAAAGATGTGAAGGACACAAGTGCGACTGTAATGTTCCGCCTCCCCAACCCCGCTGAAGGAGGGGCTAATACAGCAAACAACACTGTTAGAAAAATATTTGAATTATTAGAGAGTTCCAAAGCTCCCTCTCCTTTGGAGAGGGCGGGGGGTGAGGCCTTTTTCCTTGCATGGACGACCACACCATGGACATTGCCATCAAACCTTGGTTTGACTGTTGGGCCGAATATTGATTATGTATTGGTAAAAACTTTTAATCCATATACACATCTTCCTGTTAATGTCATTCTTGCAAAAGCATTGCTCGGAAAATATTTCAAACAAGAGGAAGAGAATATTTCTTTTGATGATTATAAAGAAGGAAATAAAATTCTTCCCTGGAAAATTCTTGCTGAATTCAAAGGAAGCGACCTTGAAGGAATTTCTTACGAGCAATTGCTTCCATTCGAAGCAAACAAAATGGATAACCCCAATTCATTCAAAATATTATTGGGAGATTTTGTTACCACTGAAGATGGAACGGGTATAGTGCACACCGCCCCTGCATTTGGTGCAGACGATTTTAAAGTTGGAAAGAAGTATAATATCGGCATCTTAACGATGGTTGACAAACAAGGAAAGTTTGTAAATGGATTAGGTGAGTTCAGCAACCGCTATGTAAAAAATTATAAAGATGATCCGGCTTATGTAGATGTGAATGTTGACATCTGTGTAAAACTTAAAAAAGAAAACCGTGCATTCAAGATAGAAAAATACGAACACAGTTATCCGCATTGCTGGCGTACAGACAAACCGGTTTTATATTATCCGCTTGATGCGTGGTTCATAAAAACCACTGCACTAAAAGACAGGATGGTTGAGTTGAATAAAACAGTCAACTGGAAACCAAAATCAACCGGTGAAGGCCGCTTTGGAAACTGGTTGGAAAATATGGTGGACTGGAATTTAAGCCGCAGCCGTTTCTGGGGAACTCCGCTGCCTGTCTGGAGAACGGAAGATGAAAATGAAGAAATTTGTATTGGTTCTATCCAGGAATTATTATCTGAAATAAATAAGGCAGATCAAAAACTAAATCTTGCTCAAAGCTCAAAGCTCAAGACTCAGAGCTTAGACTTACACAAACCTTATGTTGATGAAATTATTTTAGTAAGCGCATCAGGCAAACCAATGAAACGCGTTCCCGATCTCATCGACGTTTGGTTTGATTCCGGAGCAATGCCTTATGCGCAATGGCATTTCCCGTTTGAGAATATCGAAACCTTCGAACAAAATTATCCGGCAGATTTTATTGCAGAAGGTGTTGACCAGACCCGTGGATGGTTTTATACTTTGCATGCGATCGGTTCATTAATAAAAGAAAGTGTAATTGAAGAATTGCAGAAAGCAAATCTACCTACAAAAAATGTGGATGGCAGGGCTTTCAAAACGGTTGTGAGTAATGGTTTGGTGTTGGATAAGAACGGAAATAAAATGAGCAAGCGCCTTGGCAATGTAGTTGACCCGTTTGATACCATTAATAAATATGGCGCTGATGCAACACGCTGGTATCTCATCACCAATGCATCCCCTTGGGAAAGCATGAAGTTTGATATTGATGGCATCAAAGAAGTGCAGCGTAAATTTTTCGGCACGCTATATAACACCTACCAGTTTTTTGCACTCTATGCAAATGTGGATGGATTTTCTTTCAAAGAAAATTACATACCATTGGCAGAACGTCCTGAAATAGATCAATGGATACTTTCTTCATTAAATACATTAATAAAAAAAGTAACGGAAAGTTTTGATGACTACGAACCTACTATTGCAGGAAGGTTAATAGAAGATTTTGTTGATGAACACTTGAGCAACTGGTATGTCCGTTTATGCCGCCGCCGTTTCTGGAAAGGCGAATACGAACATGATAAAATCTGCGCATATCAAACATTATATGAATGCCTGGAAACCGTTGCATTATTAATGGCGCCGGTGTCACCGTTCTTTGCAGACTGGTTGTTCTCTAATCTTAATGAGGTTTCGGGCAAAACAAAAGTAGCATCTGTTCATCATGCGGATTTTCCGGCGGTAAATACAAAAGCCATCGACGAATCTTTGGAAGAAAGGATGCAACTGGCGCAGGATGCATCATCTCTTATTTTATCAATAAGAAAAAAAGTAAATATAAAAGTGCGCCAGCCGCTTCACAAGGTGTTGATACCCGTGTTAAATGCTTCCATGAAAACGCAACTGGAAAAAGTGGAAGACCTGATCAAAACCGAAGTGAACGTAAAGGAAATTCAATACCTGACCGAGACTGACGGGTTTATCAAGAAAAAGATAAAACCCAATTTTGTGGCTTTAGGTAAAAAGCTCGGGGCGAAAATGAAGGCTGTTTCGGCTGTTTTGGCAACGTTTTCGCAAGAAGATATATCGAAATTGGAAAAAGAAGGGCATTATACTTTGTTAATTGATAACGAACCCTTAATATTACAGGTTAATGAAGTGGAAATATCCAGTGAGGATATTCCGGGTTGGATTGTGGCGAATAAAGACATGCTGACAGTCGCCCTGGATATCACCATTACCCCAGACTTGGTGAATGAAGGTAATGCCCGTGAACTGGTGAACCGCATACAAAAGATAAGAAAAGATAACGGCTACGATCTGACAGACAGGATATTAGTAAAAATAGCAGAAGCCGCCGCCCTAAAAGAGTCCATAACCCAATTTAATAACTATATTTGCGCCGAAATTTTGGCAGATAAGCTGGAAATTGTACCCGAAATCGTTGATGGCACTGAAATTGAAGTAAATGACGTTTCTTTAAAAGTGTTTGTTACAAAAAAAGCTTAACAGTATGGCAACCAAGAAAAAAGCGGCGAAACCCGCTAAACACGCTTCCCATTCGAAAAAAACGGCTCCGGCTAAAAAAGCGGCTAAGCCTTCACATTCGGCTAAAGCAGCGAAGCCCGCAGCTAAAAAAGCAGCGAAGCCTGTTGCCAAAAAACCCGTTGCTAAAAAGACCCCAGTTGCTCCGGCAAAACCTGCTCCTAAAAAAGTAGTTACAAAAGCTGTACCGGTAAAAACAGAAGTGAAAAAACCGGTTGCCAAGGTGGTTGAAAAGAAAGAAATTGTTAAGCCTCTTCCTTTTAAGCAACCGGTAAAGAAAGAAGTTTTACCTTCAAAACCAACTAAAGTAGTAATACCTGATATTAAAACAAAAACGGTTCGTAAATATGAACCGGAGTTTACAAAATCTGTTTTAGATACCCTACAACAAGAACAAAGCGGACCCGTTATGAGATACAGCGATGCAGACTTGGCAGAATTCAGAGAACTGATCAATAAGAAATTAGATGCGGCAAAAAAAGAACTGGCTTACCTGCAGGGTTTGATTACCCGTAAGGATGAAATGGGCGGTGACAATGACGACGCACGTTACATGACCATGGAAGATGGAAGCATGAGTATGGAAAGAGAGCAGCTCAGCCAGATGGCAAGCCGCCAGATCACGTTCATCGACCATTTGGAAAAAGCGCTGATGCGTATTGAAAATAAAACATACGGAATTTGCCGCGTTACAGGAAAGCTTATCGATAAGGCAAGGTTAAGGGCTGTTCCCCATGCCACATTAAGCATTGAGGCGAAACAAATGATGAACAAATAATTTTCAATTATATTTTTGGAAAAGGGATTGCGAAAGCAATCCTTTTTTATTGCTGATTGCTGATCTTGAGATTTTTGATTTGTAATAAGTATAAAAATTCAGAAATCAACAAATCAGAAATCTCAAAATCAGAAATTTGTTGATCGTTTTTTTTTGTGAAACCAAACTAAATGTATGCAATCAAGAATTTTATTAATCGTAGCGGCATTATCATTAGGCGCCATCCTTCCGATGCAGGCAGCTATCAACAGCAGGCTCGCCAAATCAATCAATAACCCTGTGTACGCAGCATTTATTTCTTTTGCTGTAGGCACGGTTGCATTATTTGCATACCTGATGATAACAAGGCAGCTTAATCTCCAGGCGCTTCAGCCAAAACAAAATCCGTGGTGGATATGGATTGGCGGATTACTCGGTACTTTTTTTGTTGCAGGCATTGTAATGTTGTTGCCAAGATTAGGGGTTGTTCTTGCATTTAGTTTAGTAATAGCCGGGCAAATGATCTTTTCTATTTTATTCGACCAGTTTGGCTGGCTCGGCGTTGCTGTACGCGAAATTTCACCGGGAAAAATTGTTGGAGTTATTTTATTGATTGCAGGTGTGGTATTGATACGAAGGTTTTAAAAGAACTGCTATTTCCCAAAAAAACCAGGCATTGGCTTTTTTAATAGATTATCATAAATGAATTTATAATCTTCGTTGTGTGATAATGTCCGCTTCGGTTCACTCCAATGGCTTCGTCCGTGGCGCTCGCCGGGATAGATCATCATTTCAAAATGTTTACTGGCATTTTCCAATGCGTTGATAAATTGAACGGTATTTTGCAGATGTGCATTATCATCCATATCTCCCTGAGCAATTCGTAATAAGCCTTTATATTGCTGTACATAATTCAAGGGCGATATTTTCGAATAGCCATCAATGTTATCTTTTGGATTCCCCATATACCTTTCCGTATAATAGCTGTCGTACAAATTCCAGTCTGTTACAGGATAATAAGCAATACCATAATTGAAAACATCTGCACCATACGTTAACCCGAGACAGGTAATGAAGCCACCGAAACTAAAACCCATTAAACAGATTTTCGTGCTGTCTACAAAAGATTGTTTTCGCAGCCAGGCAGCTCCATCCATAAAATCTTCAATTTCATATTTCCCCATCTGGCCGTAAATATAATTTTCACCTGCTTTACCGAAATGCCCGCTGCTGCGGTTATCCATAGTCACTTGTATCAATCCTTCTTTCGCCCACCATTGTTCACGCAGGTCGCCGCTCCATGTATTATGAAGTGTTCCAAGGCTTGGCCCTCCATATACTTCCATCAATACCGGATATTTTTTTTCCGGATCAAAGTGAAGTGGATACGTGATAATTATTGGTAACTCAAATAATCCATCTCTTGATTTTACATAGCGTAATTCTTTTCTTGGCCAGTCGTAATTGGAGAAATTGTCATTCCTGCTATCACCAAGCTCACGGATAATTTTTCCGGAGTTGTCAAGTAACGCCATTTTTGGCGGCGAAGAAATAGTTGAATAAGTAGTAATAAAATATTTCGCATTCGGAGAAATGGAAATATCACTGTTTGAATAATCACCCGGCGTTAATTTAGTCAATCCTTTTCCATCAAAACCAATTTTAAACAGGTCACTTCTCTCAGCGTTTTCTATTTCGGCAAGAAAATAAATGAGCTTATTTTTTTCATCGATATGCTCAACGCCGATCACAGCAAAATTTCCTTGAGTTATTTGTGATACGAATGTTCCATCCAGGTTATATAGATACAAATGGTTCCATCCGCTTTTGTCACTTCCTATAATGAATTGTTTTTGATTATTCAGGAAATCTATATCATATTTTGCGGTTACCCATGTACGTTGGGCTTCTTCATATACCTGTTTTTTATTTCCGGTTTTAATATCTATAGAAAATATTTTTAGCTGGTGTTGGTCTCGCGAAATCCATTGAGCCCAAATGGCAGAGCCATCGGGTAACCAGGTGCAAGGACCAAAATACTGGTCTTCTTTTTCGTTGAAATCAGCCCAGATAATTTTTGGATTGTCGACTGAGATAATTCCCAATTTTACTTCCGGGTTTTTATCACCTGCCTGCGGGTAATGGCAATTTTCCAATGAACCGTGTTTCCCTTCCGAATTAAAAATTGAATATACCGGAACCTGCGTTTCATCAAAACGGATAAATGAAAGATGCCTGCTATCCGGGCTCCACCAAAACGCCCTTCTGCTTCTTCCAAACATTTCTTCATAATACACCCGGGCTGCATAACCATTGTAAATATCATCGTTACCATCAAATGTCAGCTGTGTTTCTTTTTCTGTATTTGTGTTTAATAAAAATAAATTATGGTTTCGTGTGTATGCAAGCCAGTTGCCATCAGGAGAATACGTGATATCATTTGCATTTGCAGGTATTGCAATATCCTTTCTTCCAACTTCGCCTGTTTTCTCAACATACAGTGTTTGCTTTCCGGTTTTTATTTCTACAGAAAACAATTCCGGTTGTCCATTTTCAATTTTGCGTTCAAGATAATGTTCATCATCAATCCATCTCACAATTTCAGGTAACGGCTTGCTGATGTTTGTAGGTGGATTTTTAAAAGCCTGTTCAAACGTAAATTCTTTTTTCTGCGCAAGAGAAATGAATGGGGTAGCAAGGAGGCATGAAAGCAACAGGGAAATTTGTTTCATCTTATATAACTAAGTTTTTAGTTTATAAAATAAAACTATAACTATTTTATTAGTTGAAAAATTATTTACCCGGAATTTTTTATGTAAACCCTATTTTACTTCCTGCAAATCTACAAGGCGCTTATAATAACCATCAAGAGCGATCAGTTCATCATGCGTTCCTTGCTCAACGATTTCTCCTTTGTTCAGCACAATAATAGAATCGGCGTGATAAATTGTGCTCAGCCGGTGTGCAATCACAATACTGGTGCGGTTTTGCATCATATTGTCAATGGCATCCTGAACAAGGCGTTCGCTTTCTGTATCGAGTGATGAAGTAGCTTCATCTAAAATTAATATCGGTGCATCTTTTAAAATAGCACGTGCAATCGTTAAGCGTTGGCGCTGGCCGCCACTCAGTTTCATTCCACGGTCGCCGATCACTGTGTTATATCCGTTTTCTAATTCCTGAATAAAATGATGTGCGTTTGCGGCTTTTGCTGCACGCACTACCGCTTGCGGATCGGCTTCTTCCATTCCAAAAGCGATATTATTAAAAACAGTATCGTTGAATAAGATAGGGTCTTGCGATACAATGCTGATCAATCCGCGAAGGTCTTTAATGCGCAGTGTTTTGATGTCTTCACCATCTAACAAAACCTTCCCTTTTGTAACATCATAAAAACGCGGGACCAGATCAGCGAGTGTAGATTTTCCTGCGCCACTCATTCCAACAAGGGCCAGCATCCTGCCTTTTTTTATGGAAAGATTTATATCCGACAACACATTTGTTTCGTCTTTATAACTGAACGATACTGAATCAAAACGAATTTCATTTATAAAATCATCAACCGGTTTTGCATTGGGGATTTCCGTAATTGTTTCGGGGGTGTCTAATATGCGAAGGATCCTGTCGCCGGCAGACAAACCTCTTTGTAAATAAGAAACTGCGCCTGCGATATTTTTTGCAGGGGTGATGATCTGAAAATAAAATGCGATGTAGGCAATAAATTCAGAAGCTTTCAATACACTTTTCCCGGTAAGGATGAGGTTGCCTCCGTAAATAATAATAATGATGATCACTAAAATACCTAATATCTCTGCCAGCGGCGATGCAAGTTCACGCTGGTTCAATATGGATTTCATTGTTTTGGAAAATTTGTTATTCTCCGTGGTGAACTTTTTGATCACAAATTTTTCTGCAATAAAACCTTTGATGATACGGATACCTGAAATGGTTTCTTCCGAAATATTTAAAATGCCTCCCAGCAACTCCATGCTGTAATTGGATTTCTTTTTTAATCGTTTTGAAACACTTGTTATTACCAAACCGGAGATAGGGAAAAAAACAAGTGTAAAAAATGTGAGTTCTTTCGAGAGATAAAAAAGCATGCAAAACGTGGAGATGATCGCGAAAGGTTCACGCAAAATAGTTTGAACAGAACTGACTACAGAATTTTCTACTTCAACCACATCGTTACTGATCACGGAAAGTAAATTTCCTTTTCGTTCGTTGTGATAAAATGATAAGGATTGATAGGTGTATTGATGTTGTAGATCATTTCGCATTTTGCGAATCAGGTTCACACGCATTCTTGTTAATACACGTTGCGCCAGGTAACCGAATACGTTTTTCAGTACAGCGCATAAAAATAAAATCGCACAAACAAAAACCAACACGCCTAATTTTCCACTGGTGACAACATAATGATTAAGCTCATAATAAAACACATCCTTAAAATAATTTACAGAAAAAGAAAATTGCGGCAATTCTGTAACTGCTTTATGTGTGTCTGTATTAAACAGTACATCTAATAACGGGATTAAAAAAGTGAAATTGAGCAAACCAAAAATGGTGAACAATAAAATATATACCGTGTATTCAGGAATGTAATGATGATAAGGTCGTGAAAACTGTAAAAGCCGTAAAAATGTTTTCATTGCCGAGCAAATAGAGTTGTTTAATTTTGCAAATTACGTAAAATCAAAGCAGCAGCTTATTTATGGCCTTTGCAGCAGATGGTTTTAAACTTATTTTAACCTGATGATCAGTATTATTACCGCCGTTCATAACGGGCTTTCATTTAACCGGCTTTACTCCGAAACACTAAAAAAATATACAAAGTCAAAATATGAATTAATTATAGTTGATAACAATTCAACAGACGGCAGCAAAGAATTTTTTCAGCAATCAGGAGCAGTTGTTATTGCCAATACTGAAAATTTTTCTTACCCGGTCTGTCAGAATATGGGAATTGCAAAAGCACAGGGCGACCATTTGTTTTTTTTGAATAATGATATCATTGTTTCTCCTTCGTGGGATGAACGATTGATAGAAACTGCAAATATGCATGGCATTGATATTATCTCCGGCTGTGGTATTGAAAATATGGGCGATTTTTATGCAACGCAAAAACTGCAACGCAAATGGAAACGTTCAAAAAATTTATTGATACCGTTGGGTTTTGGAAGAAAAAATTTGCAGCTTATGCACAAACTGATGTACGGCAACTGGGAAAAATTCTGTGAGCAGCAATTTGAAAAATTTCAGTACAAAGTTGTTGAAGGAATACTGGGAAATAATGTAATGATGACAAGAAGAGCGTTAAAAATTATGGGTAACTGGGACGAACGTTTCCAGGCTGCAGATTTTGATCTTTTTATGCGTACTAAAAAAAGATCGTTGGAAGTCGGAGACATAAAACCTTGTCATATTTCATTGGGAGTGTATATTCATCATTATATCCGCATGACATCGAAATATGCGGTAAAACCCAAACCATTTGCAGATAAAGACAAATTGATGGATATTAAAGACAAATGGTCAGCTGAAGAAATGGATTTACTTCATCCCGATAATGCTTCGTTAAGGCAAAAAACAAATTAAGTTATGGAAGAAGGAAAACGGCAAAAACAGGTAGCCTCATTATTACAACATGAATTAAGCGACATTTTTCAACGGCTAAGTTTGAATATGATCGATGGAGGCATGGTTTCCATTGCTTCTGTAAAAATCACACCGGATCTTTTTGAAGCACGCATTTATTTAAGTTTATTCCAGGTAAAAGACGCAAATGCTGTAATGAAAAAAATTGAAGAGCGTAGCTGGGAAATAAAAAGAGAATTGGTGAAACGTGTAAAACACCAGTTGCGCAGCATGCCGCAATTGCAATTTTTTCAGGATACTACCCTGGATTATGTAGATAAAATGGAACAATTATTTAAAAAGATAAAAGACGATGATGTTGATAATGCTTCATAGTTTGCATCCGGCAAAGTATGAACTATGAACTATGAACTATGAACTTTTTATTTGCCTGGCGTTATTTCAAAGCAAAAAAATCTACCAATGCTATTAACATCATAGCATGGGTGAGCATGCTGGCTATTATTGTTGGCACAGCTTCACTCATACTTGTGTTGAGTGTGTTCAATGGTTTTGAAGGATTGGTCAAATCGCTCTATTCAAATTTTTATACTGATCTGAAAATTTCGCCACGCACCGGCAAAACAATTATACTTACAAAAGTGCAGTTAAAACAACTGGCTGCAGTTCCCGGGGTGCACGGATATTCATTGGTCGCCGAAGACAAAGCTTTTGTACAAAACGGCGACCTTAATTCGATCGTTTACCTAAAAGGCGTTGATTCTGATTATTATAAAATATCTTCCCTGCCGGAAAAAATTGTGCGGGGAAAATTTGATCTTGGCGATGCCGATCATCCAAACATTGTTCTTGGCTCAGGAATTGAAAACGCGTTGGATGTGGAAACGGATAAAAATGTTCTTCCCTTATCCGTCTATCTTTTTAAAAAATCTAACGGCGAAGAGTATGCGGACCCCGCACAATTCATCAGCAATGAAAATATTGCAACTTCAGGCACCTTTAGTATTCAATCTGAGTTTGATAATAAATACGGTTTTACGAACCTCGTATTTATGAAACGAATGTTGGGTTTTAAAGAAGATGAATACAGTGCTGCAGAAATTTCCATCAATGATGTGCAGCATCCGGAAATTGTAAAAGCAAGATTGCAACAATTATTCGGGAACGATTACCTGGTTCAAACAAGATATGAACAGAACCAGAATTTATACAGTGTAATGCGCACGGAAAAATGGGTGATCTATGCCGTATTAAGTTTGATTTTGGTAGTTGCGGCTTTTAATATGATCGGTGCTTTAACGATGTTGGTGCTGGAAAAACAAAAAGATATTTATGTGCTAAAAGCGCTTGGTGCAAACGACAATTATATACAACGGATTTTTTTGAGTGAAGGGATTCTGTTAGCTGTACTTGGTGGAACTGCCGGAATTTTACTGGCGATTTTTATTTGCTGGCTGCAGGTGACATTTAAGTTAGTACCTATTCAGGGGGGCTCTTTTCTAATTGATTATTACCCGGTGAAATTAGTTGCTTCAGACTTTTTATTGGTATTTGTAACGGTTTTGATTGTTGCGTTGATCGCATCTTGGTTCCCATCCCGTAAAGCGGCAAAGCAAGCGATGCAGTCGTCTGTCGTCAGTTGACGAACGTTGGTGTTGCTATTCTAAAATCACGATAAAATATTTGAAGTCTCTTTCTCCCGACGACTGATATCTGTCGACTGTCGTCCGTTTAGTAATCCCCCAAAGTTTCAGGCAACTGCGCCAATGCTTTTTTAAGCTGATCATCGTTTGGAGCGGTTCCATGCCAGTTGTGGTCGTTCTCCATAAAATCAACACCTTTGCCCATTACGGTATGCATCATTATAGCAATGGGTTTACCACCGCCAACCATGGTTTTTGCTTCATTCAAAACGGTAATCACCTGGTCAATATCATTACCGTTCATTTCTAGTGTTGCCCAGCCGAAAGCATCAAATTTTTTGCGGATGTCACCAAGGCCGGCCACTTCAGCAGTTGTACCGTCAATCTGCTGGCCATTCCAGTCGATTGTAGAGATCAGGTTGTCAACATTATGGTGTGCAGCAAACATTACAGCTTCCCAGATCTGCCCTTCTTCCAATTCTCCATCTCCGTGCAGGGAATAAACAATATTTTCTTCCTTATTCAGTTTTTTAGTAAGAGCAGCACCAATAGCAGCACTAAGCCCTTGCCCGAGAGAGCCGCTGGCAATGCGTATTCCCGGTAAGTGTTCGTGAGTAGCAGGATGGCCTTGAAGTCGGGAGTTTATTTTACGGAATGTGCTCAGTTCTTTGATATCAAAATAACCCGACCTTGCTAACGTGGAATACCAAACGGGTGAAATATGCCCGTTGGAAAGAAAGAAAAGATCTTCATTTTTCCCGTCCATAGAAAACTGCGTATTGTGCTTCATTACCTTGAAATATAAGGCTGTAAAAAAATCAGCACAACCTAATGAACCACCCGGGTGCCCGCTTGCAGCGCCATGTACCATACGCACAATATCCCTGCGGATTTGAGAAGAAATTTGCTTTAAATCAGCCATATAGAAAATTTTTTAGCACTTGTGGCGGCAAATCTAACGCAATTTATTTATCCACTTAAAATTGAAAGTATTAAACTTTTAAAGTATTTTGCAATCCCAAATGACACTTGCTCATCAAATTAAAGCTGTTGCTGATCTAGGTAATTTTATCTATTAAAAATTAAGCTTGCCTGGCAAGCAATTTTCAAGGTTAGGTTGATTGATAGCTGTTAGAGAAAGAATTTTTATTTTTTTTATCAAAACCGAGGCTGATGTTTGATGTATTACTTTCTATTACGATTTCATTCATGATCACTTTTTTGGCAATACCAATTGTGATCAGGATGGCGGAGATGAAGAAATTATTTGATGTACCCGACGAACGAAAAATCCACAACACACCTATAACCCCTTTGGGTGGCCTTGCCATCTTCGGTGGTTTTGTTTTTGCTTGTTTACTCACCATTCATTTCGACCAGAATAATGAATTCCAGTATTTTATTGCTGCTGCATTGGTGATATTTTTCCTGGGGTTGAAAGATGATATCCTTATTATTTCTCCGATCAAAAAATTTATAGGGCAGGTATTGGCTGCATTTCTTATCATTTACTATGGAGGTATTCAAATAAGAAGCATGCATGGTTTTTTAGGTATGTACCAGTTGCCTGAAATGTTTAGCTTATTGCTCACCTATTTTGCAGTGATCGTTATCATCAATTCATTTAATTTGATTGATGGGGTTGATGGTTTGGCGGGTTCCCTTGGCCTATTGTCACTCACATTATTCGGGGCATATTTTTTATATGTAAATGTCCCGGCTTATTCGGTACTTGCTTTTTCATTGGCAGGTAGCCTTGCTGCATTTCTGATATTCAATTTTCAACCGGCTAAAATATTCATGGGCGATACCGGGTCATTGTTATTAGGGTTGGTCAACGCCATTCTTGTTGTAAAATTCATCAATGTTGCTAATGTGTCGGATATCAGTTTTCCCATAGAATCTGCACCGGCTGTCGGTTTCGCCGTATTGATGATCCCTCTTTTGGATACATTGCGTGTCTTCGCAATCCGTATATTTCACAGGCGCTCACCATTCAGCCCGGATAGGAACCATATTCATCATTTGTTATTGGACCGAGGTTTTTCTCATTCGGCAATTACGTTTACTTTACTTGGAATAAATGCAGGTGTTGTTGGACTTATTTTTTTTGGCAGGTCAATGAGTTGCACGTTCCTGATCTTTTCAATCATCATTTTCTTCTTTTCAATCATTGCATTGTTCTACTATATTCGCCCTAAGCCCAAAATGGTTGTCGCCCCAAAACCATTACATGAAAATGCAACCACAGAAATAAAGACAAAGCTGGTTTCTTTTACGCAGGAAGCCATTATGGAACAGAAAAACTGATTTTGTGTGAAGAAACGGGTGCATTTGTAAATATTTTTACTTCCTGTTTTGTGCAATTTTTCTTTTGGTGTAGGTTTGCACGCTGTTAATTAATTTTAATTTATTATGTCAGACGATCTGGAACTGATCCTCGAAGATGCGCAGGATCTCATGAAAAAAGCATTAACCCATCTTGAAAGTGAACTGATAAAAATACGTGCAGGCAAAGCCAACCCGCAAATGCTGGAAGGGCTGGCTGTAGATTATTACGGCTCAGCAACAGCCATTAACCAGGTTGCCAATGTTTCGGTTATAGATGCCCGTACGCTTACAATTCAGCCTTGGGAAAAAAATATGTTACAGCCCATTGAAAGGGCGATTATTGCTGCTAACCTAGGGGTAACTCCGCAAAATGATGGTAATATTATCCGGCTTTTCATGCCGCCACTAACGGAAGAGCGCAGAAGGGAATTTGTGAAACGTGCTAATGGAGAAGGCGAGCATTCGAAAGTGGCAATCCGAAATATCCGCCGCGATGCCATTGAAGAAATAAAAAAACTGCAGAAAGACGGTTTGAGTGAAGATGAAGCCAAAGATGCAGAAAAAAAAGTTCAGGAATTAACTGATAAAAATATAGTGCTTGTTGAAAAGCACCTTACCACCAAGGAAAAAGAAATCATGTCTGTGTAACCGGCAAAGCCCCTTCCCGGAAATTGTAGGAATATTTTTTTAGCAGATATTCTTTTTAGATGATGAAAAGGTTTAAAAAGAATAATTCTACATTTAATGAACTAATGTAAAATTATGGGGAAGATTATTTTAAAAGAGACGGACACCCGTGCACCAAAGAGTTTCGACAAAACAGAAACAAAAGAAAAACTCGAAAAGATATTACTGGAGCTCGACGACCTGCAAAACCTTCTGTATGCCGAATCAAAACATTCTTTACTTGTTGTAATACAGGGAATGGATGCGAGTGGAAAAGACGGAGCAATACGAAATGTTTTTGGAAAATTAAACCCGCAGGGTGTTATGGTAAAATCGTTTAAAGCACCTACGGCAGAAGAATTATCTCAAGATTTTTTATGGCGCATTCATGCTCATGCACCGGCAAAAGGCATGATACAAATATTTAATCGTTCCCATTACGAAGATATTTTGGTAACGCGTGTACATAAATGGTGCGACGATAAAACTGCAAAAAAAAGAATGCAGGCCATCAATGATTTTGAAAAGCTGCTGATGGCACATAACAATACTTCCATTCTGAAATTTTACCTGCATGTTTCGCCGGAAGAGCAGCAGGAAAGGTTGCAGGAGAGAATTAAAGACAAAACAAAACAATGGAAGTATAATGAAAATGATTTTGCAGAAGCAAAGCTCTGGGATGATTATATGAAGATGTATGAAGATTGTTTTGAAAACTGCAACGATGCACCTTGGACGATTGTTCCCGCAGACCAGAACTGGTATAAAGAATTTATTATTGCTTCTGCAGTAAAAGACACACTTAAAAATTTCAATATGCAGTTTCCCGGACTAAAGAAATAATGTTTACTTATCTCAGAGTTTATCATTGCTTAATAAAACAGGGCAATTTTATTTCAATTATTTTTTATACATTCAATAATATCTTTTAACAACTAAAACAAAACAATTATGGGAATGCTTAAAGAATTCAAGGAGTTTGCAATGAAAGGCAACCTTGTTGACATTGCCGTAGCCTTTGTAATGGGAGGTGCATTCGGCAAAGTAGTTACTTCTTTTACTGAAGGAATGATCGCGCCACTTGTCGGATTACTTACGGGAGGCGAAGACTTCAGCGAAAAGAAAATTGTTTTGAAACAAGCTGTTGCCAAAGTTTTAGATCCGAGTGGAAAAGAAGTGGTGCCTGCAGCGAATGAAGTTGCTATTAAATGGGGGGCTTTTCTTACAGCAGTTATTGATTTTATAATCGTTGCATTTGTCATGTTCCTTATTATAAAAGCAATTAATAGTATGAAGAAAAAAGAAGAAGCTCCTCCACCTGCAGGGCCTTCATCAACTGATAAATTGCTGATGGAAATACGCGATTCGCTGAAGAAATAATTTTTCTTCCCGTTTGCCAATTGATTCTTATATACATTTGCAACCCCAAACAAATGATGTAGATTAATTGGCATTTTTTATTTATTAAAACATCTTTTTATGAAAAAATTTTGTGTGAGTCTTATCATGCTCTTTTTTGCATTCGCCATTTTTGCACAGGATAAAACTGTTCAGGATTTAAAAAATGCATCAAACAGGGAAATCAAAAAAGACCCCAACGATACAATTCCTAAAACCTGGAAAAAAGGCGGTTTATTTAATTTGAATTTTAACCAGGCGGCACTAAGCAACTGGTCTGCCGGCGGGGATAAATCATCGCTTTCACTACAATCTTTTTTGAATGTATATGCATTTTACAAAAAAGGAAAAAATTCCTGGGACAATACACTCGACCTTGCTTATGGTGTTGTGAATACAACGAGCCTGGGTACTCGAAAATCAGATGACAGGATTGACCTTCTTTCTAAATATGGGTATGAAGTTGGAAAGAAGTGGTATGCAAGCGTGCTGTTTAATTTCAGGAGCCAGTTTGCAAAAGGCTACGCATATCCTACAAACCTGCCAAAGGAATTGACTTCTGATTTCTTATCTCCGGCGTATGTGTTATTATCACCGGGCTTCAACTACAAACCGAATGATGAATTTTCATTTTTCATTTCTCCGGCAACAGCAAGATGGATTATTGTGAAGAATGATTCACTTGCCTCTGTTGCCGCATTTGGTGTGGACTCCGGAAAAAATTCGAGGTTTGAATTCGGCGCTTTTGCAAGTATCAGCTATAATAAAAAAATCAGCCCGAGTGCGGTATATACAGGAAGGCTTGATCTCTTTTCAAACTATTTACATAACCCCCAAGATATAAGTTTGTACTGGACAAACATCCTTGCTGTGAAAGTGACCAAACTCATTAGTATGAGCCTGACCGTGAATATGATCTATGATAACGATATCAAAACGGTGAAAGACGACGGAACGCCCGGAGGCCCGAAACCACAGATACAGGAATTGATCGGAATTGGGCTGGCGTATAAGTTTTAGTTGAAATGTTGATATGTAGTTGAGTTTCTAAACCTTTAAGCTTCGCTCCTTGATATTCAACAGTTGAACAGAGCGCAAGCAAAGCTTAATTGAAAAACAAATGCCGGTCAACAAAAAAATTTATCAACATTTTTTGTGATAAAAATATGCTTCGTTCCATGAATTAGCGAAGCCTGATTTCTTACATTTGTCCGTTACCATTAAACTGAACAGTTAATGATAACGGGCTTTTTAATTTTAAAAATTTTTTAGTGAGCAATATTTCTTACCAGATAAAACTGGCGCAATTTGAAGGTCCTTTCGATCTGCTGCTGTTTTTTATTGAACGCGATGAGCTGGATATTTATAATGTGCCGATTTCCAAGATTATCACTGATTTCCTGGATTATATTCATCATCAGGAAAGTTTGAATATTGAATTGTCGAGCGAGTTTATTTTGTTTGTTTCAACGTTGATGCGCATTAAAGCAAAAATGTTGTTGCCAAGAAAAGAACTGGATGAACAGGGAAATGAAATTGACCCACGCCAGGAACTGATTGACAAATTGCTTGAATACAAACGTTATAAGGAAGCCGCGGCGCAAATGGCAGAAATGGAAGCGATCCGTATGCTGATGGTCCGCCGCGGCAATTTGCAAAAAGATATTTCTGCTATTGGGGAAGAATCCGGTGAAGGAACGGAAATACAAACAATCACGTTGTTTAAACTGATGAAGGCATTTGAACGTGTGATACAACGTGTGCAGGAGCGGAATAATAAACCGGTGCACACTGTGGTGCAATACAATTACACCATGGAAGAAAGCCGCGACCAAATGCTGAATACGGTGCAACGGGAACGGACGGTTTCATTCGAAAAAATATTTGATGTTTGTGAGAACCGTATCCATGCGATATTTTTATTTCTTTCCCTGCTTGAGCTGGTGCAACAAAAATATATGACCATTATTGTTGGGGAAGGAAAAAACAATTTTATTGTTGAATACAATGAGAACCGTACGGAAGAAGACGATGTGTATTTACCGGCGGAATAAGCCTGATGAACCGGAATAATGTTTCTTCACACTCACACTCAACATTCAATCATTAATATTCAAGTGAAAAACCTGATATTCATTGATAGTGGTTATTCTCATTGTATTTTTATCTGAGTGTTTTTATTTTTTTAAAATGACAAAAGGTTGTATAAACTGACCACCTTGTTGCGATGCTTGTCAAATCCTGCTAATTTTAGCAGTAAGTCACATTCATATTTCCTTTTTTGTCTTTTAACTGTGAATTTGCCTGTTTGAATGCGCCTGTACAACACCATAACAGAGGAAAATAAACTGAGCCTGAATAAGCCTGCCAATTCGGATATGGTTTATTATTCCGAGCTTAACGAATGGTTTACCACCAATGCATTCCGCAGCTTCAGCCTGAAGTATGTGATCGATAAATGTATTCATTATAAAGTTGGAAATAAAGAATATTCAGTTTCGTCGGGCAGTTTTATGCTTGCATGCAAACAACCGCATGTGAAAGCATTTTTTGATTCGAGGACAGTAGTGAAAAGTATTTGCATTGATATTTGTCCGGAAACTGTAGCGGAAGCATTCAGCATAATTTCACAGAAAGAAGATTATAATTTCGATAATTACCAGGCAAAGTATTTTACCTACCCGGAATTTTTTGAAGCAGTCTGCCCTGCCGGTACTACATCGTTCGCAAAAAAATTAGACGCATTGGTTGCTGCAATCAAAAATGGGAACACAGAGGAATTGATAAACAAAGAATGGTTTTTTGACCTTGTAGAAAAGATCATTTATCACGAATACGGAAATTACCTGGCGCTAAATGGGTTGCATTCTGTGAAATTGGAAACACGCAAAGAACTGTTCAACAGGTTGCGGGCAGGCAAACAATTCATGGATGAAAATTTTTTAACGATCAATGAAGTGACTGAAATTTCTGTCGCCAGCAATCTTTCTGAATTTCATTTTTTCCGCTCGTTCAAACAAGCGTATGGAATTACGCCGTATCAATACCTGCTTAATAAACGCCTTGAATTGGCCAATGAATTGATCAGTACAAAAAATAGTTCTATTACAGATATATCCCTGCACTGTAATTTCCCCGACCTGTTTACGTTCAGCAAGGCGTACAAGAGGCGCTATGGAATTTCTCCTTCCTTAGCCAGGAATACATAAACAATCTTCATTTTTATTTTCCACTCATCAACTAAGCAGTTTATGACAACTTCGTTTATCTGCAACTTTCTATTTTGTATCCGTTATGATACGCATAGTAATTATAGAAGACGAAAAATTGATTGCGGAAGAATTGCAAATCAGGCTTAAAGCAATTTCTGATGATGTGCAAATTGTGCAAACGCTTTCTTCTGTTGCACAAGCGGTCAATTATTTTTCCCGCGAACATAATACTGATCTTGTTCTATCGGATATTCAATTGCCGGATGGTCTATCGTTCGATATTTTCAATACAGTTTCCTGCAAAGTGCCTGTGATTTTTATAACCGGCTTCGAACGTTTTATTATTAATGCATTTGAAACAAACGGCATTGATTATCTATTAAAACCGGTTGATGATAAAGACCTGCTCAAGGTATTGAACAAATATAAAATGCTAAGCCAGCATTTCTTTAAGAGGCAACAATTCCTGCAAACATTTGCAAAAGACAAGAAGAGAATGGTTGTGAGAAAAGGAATGATGAATGTTGTACTTCATTTGGAAGACATTGTTCTTTTCTACACACAAAACAAAATTGTATATGCTATTGATAAAGAAGGAAAGAAATATTTGTGTGATAAGAACCTTACTGAACTTGAAAAGGAATTGAATGAAGCCGGTTTTTTCAGGGTGAACCGGCAATACCTGCTGAACGCAGAATATATAAAAGGCTATAAACAATACGAAAAAGTGAAACTGATGGTTGACCTGGAAATTACCGATACCGATCACGTGATTGTGGTAAGCCAGGAAAATGCACCAAGCTTTCGCCGATGGGTCAATGAAATTTAATTATATGCTGAATAGAAAATTTTTTGCGAGAGGAATTATTCTTTTAATGTGTTTGCAGCAAGCTGTTGCGCAAAATTCTTCGCCGTTGCAAAACCGTGTTATCAATACTAACTACGATTTAGTGTATGATAATAAGGCCTGGGCTTTTAATGCTGGCGCCCCGGTACGTTCAACACCATTGATAAAAAACGGCATCATCTATTTTGGAACAGCGGGAGGGGATTTTTTTGCAGTCAATAAAAGAAATGCAGCTATTAAATGGAAATTTCATTCAGAGTTTGCCATTCATTCTTCTGCAAGTGAAGCAAACGGAAAAATTTTCTTTTCAGATAATAAACAAACGGTGTATGCACTGGATGAGCAGTCAGGAAAATTAGCCTGGAAATTTGATATGGAAAAGAAGATTGAATATCCATGGCGGTTTGATTATTATTATTCGTCACCAACATTATACGGCAATGATTTTTTCATTGGAGGTGATGATGGGTATTTGTACCGGTTAAGCCAGGCAACAGGAAAAATTATCTGGAAATTTCGTGCAAAAGGGTTGATAAGAAGTACGCCATGCATCTATAAAAACAGTGTTATGTTCGGAGATACAGAGGCAACATTTTACTCCATTGACGCGAAGACCGGGAAAAAAATCTGGGACTTTAAAATAATCGGCGACTCGATCGATGATTACAAATACGGATACGATAAAAGAGCAATTACTTCTAGTGCGGTTACCAGCGGCAATAAAGTTTTTTTCGGAGCAAGGGATGCATGCCTGTACGCATTGAATGCGGATGACGGAAAATTCATCTGGAAGATTTCACACGAGCCTTCATGGATCATCTCCACAGTTGCGATAAAAGATTCGTTAGTCATTACCGGAACTTCCGACGGACGGTTTGTGCAGGCGTTGAATATGGAGACTGGCAAAGAAATATGGAAACATCATACCTCACTTGCCGTATGGGCATCACCGTTAGTTAACAATGATAAGGTGTATGCTGGAGGTTTCGATGGCCAGTTATTGTGCCTTGACCTGAAAACCGGCAACCGGATTTCTGAATTTTCTACCAATGGAATTATTTTTTCCTCTCCTGTGCTTAGCGATAGTATGTTATATTTTGGTTCTGATGATGGCAATTTGTATGCATTGCGTGGACGGAAAAATGTTTTTGTAAATCCGGCGCTTAAGCGATTTGTGTATTATGAGAACAAGATGCCGGTTTATTTTCATGGAGGCAGCGAGGCGAGAATAAGGAATTATCTGACAGCTAATGAGTTTACAGTTATTGCTGTTGATACGCTTGCAGCATTATTTTCTCAATACAACGATGCAAAGAATATGGTGATCGTTTCAGATGGTTTTTATTTTCCGAAAAAACTCTGGGAAGGAAATGAAAATTCGGTGTTGCGAAAATATCTCGATGCGGGAGGAAGATTGATCTTCATTGGTAATAACCCTCTTTTTTACGAAGTAGATGAAACAACAAAAGAGATCAATTTGAATATTCCCCGCACGGATTCTGTTTTAGGAATTCATGTCGGCGGAAATGATACACGTGCATTTGGTGGTTTGTTTCCTTCGCTGGCAACAGAGAAAGGCAAAGAATTCGGGTTACCGGATTTCTGGGTTTCCAATTTCGGCATTGATGAAAAACAGGTAGACATTGTTTTAGGAAGAAACGAAAACGGCCAGGCCTCTGCTTATGTAAAAAAATATAATAATGGCGGAAGATTGATACAGGTTTATATTAATGAAAACCTTCCTATGAATTTAGATGCGATAATAAAGTTGAGTGAAGGAGAATTTGAATAGTGACAATAATATTACCGCAATTCAGGCACCACAACCTCATCTTTCATCATTTCACGCACCGCATCAGCAATTGCTTTTGCATCGTAGTGGCATTCGTTGTGTAATTCTTTGAGGGTACCATGTTCAACGATGCTATCCGGAATACCCAACATTTTTATAGTGGCTGAATAATTATGTTTCGTCATGAATTCAACTACTGCACTTCCAAAACCACCAACAACCGTTCCGTCTTCAACAGTTATTATTTTTTCAAACTTATTAAACGCTTCGTGCAATAATGTTTCGTCCAAGGGTTTTGCAAAACGCATATCGTAATGTGCCACATTCAATCCTTCTGTTTTTAACTCACGGGCAGCAGTAGCCGCAAAATTCCCCGGGTGGCCTAGTGAAAGAATTGCTACATCTTTTCCATCTTTTAATTTTCTTCCGGTACCGATCTTGATTTCTTTCATTTCCGTTTTCCACTCAGGCATCACACCTTCGCCACGCGGATAACGGATAACGAAAGGATTTTTTGTTGATTCCAATTGCGCTGTGTACATCAGGCTGCGCAATTCACTTTCATTCATAGGTGCGCTAACGATCATATTTGGTATGCAACGCATAAATGCAATGTCATAAGCGCCATGATGCGTTGGCCCGTCTTCGCCCACTAATCCTGCACGGTCCAGGCAAAATACAACGGGTAGGTTTTGTATGGCAACATCATGGATCACCTGGTCATAAGCACGTTGCATAAAGCTTGAATAAATATTACAGAATACACGCAAACCCTGTGTTGCCATTCCTGCACTTAATGTTACAGCGTGTTGTTCGCTAATACCTACATCAATTGCGCGGTCCGGCATTTCATCCATCATAAATTTCAATGACGAACCGGAAGGCATTGCTGGAGTAATACCAAAAATTTTTTCATTCTTTTCTGCAAGCTCAATTATTGTTTTTCCAAATACATCCTGGTATTTGGGAGGCTGTGGTGTTTCGTATCTTTTTTTATAGATCTCCCCGGTAATTTTATCAAACAAACCTGGTGCATGCCATTTTGTTTGATCTTTTTCTGCAAGCGCATATCCCTTTCCTTTTGTGGTAATGATGTGCAGCAATTTTGGCCCGGGAATATTTTTCAGGTCACTTAATGTGTCTACTAATTTGGTAAGATTGTGCCCATCGATCGGGCCAAAATAACGAAGGTTAAGCGATTCAAAAAGATTACTGCTTTTGCTTACAAAACTTTTTATGCTGTGCTCGATCTTGCTCGCCATCTCACGTGTGAAATGTTTACCAACAGGAAGTTTGCCAAGCGCTTTCCAGATATCGTCTTTGAATTTATTATAGGTTACTGAAGTGGTGATGTCGGTTAAATATTCTTTCAGTGCCCCCACATTCGGGTCAATACTCATGCAGTTATCATTCAAAATGATCAGTAGGTCCGTGTCTGCAACACCGGCATGGTTCATTCCTTCAAATGCAAGGCCGGCAGTCATTGCACCGTCGCCGATTATTGCAACAGCTTTCCGGTCTTTTTCTCCTTTGTATTTTGCAGCTATTGCCATTCCGAGGGCTGCACTGATAGAAGTAGAAGAATGCCCGACGCCAAATGTATCGTACTCGCTTTCGCTGCGTTTGGGGAAACCGCTTAAGCCATGATATTTTCTGTTGGTACTGAAATTATCCCTTCTTCCTGTGAGGATCTTATGCCCGTAAGCCTGGTGGCCTACGTCCCAAACCAATTGATCATAAGGTGTATTGAAAATATAATGAAGCGCCACCGTTAATTCAACCACGCCAAGGCTTGCCCCGAAATGCCCGCCATATACGCTTACCACATCAATAATGTACTGGCGCAACTCATTAGTAACCTGTTGTAATTCTTCCCTGTTTAGCTTTTTTAAGTCTGCCGGGGAATTGATCGTTTTAAGTAAAGCGCCGGGTTGAATTTCCATCATGCGGGTTTAAAGAGTAAAATTACATCATTATTGTGTTTAGTGAAACGTTAGGGTTGATTATAAAGTATTTTCACAATGTTTTTGATGACCTCACCCTCGTTCCCTCTCCAGAGGAGAGGGATGCCCATGTGCGACAGATCGAGCCTCATGGTTGGTTTGTTTATTATCAACTTATTTTGTTTTTTTAAGAAGAATAGTTGTTTTCCAACAGATTTGCTATACATTACACCGATAGACTACCCAATACCGCCACTAATACAATTTATCGGCGGCAACCTATCCTGAAATTTTAATTTTGCTGTTCGGATATGCCTAAAAATGTTTCGAAATATTACTGGTTATGTCAGATTGGTGGCTGGGCGTTTGTAGCGTTCACGATGCTTTTCTTTGCATATACATTCGATCATGAGATCAATGTAAAATTCATTGAAAGGCTTTTTGTAGTAGTGTTCTCCGGCATTTTATCTACACATTTATTTCGCGCAGTAATTTCAAAATTGAACTGGCTTTTACTTCCGGTTGAAAAAGTTTTACCAAGATTACTTATTGGCATTATTGCAGTAAGCGTATTGAACAGCATTTTGCAAATCAGTATTATTGATCTTCTCGGAATATCAGAATCAAAACGGAAATTAGATTTCTCTACAAGAATATTGGCATCCACAATGGACTGCGGGTTATTTATTACCCCGTGGACATTGATCTATTACATCTACCACTATATTCAAAAAAGCGGTAAGCAACAGGTTGATACTTTAAAACTGGAAGCATTGGTAAAAGAACTGGAATTGAAAACAATCAAATCGCATATTAACCCCCACTTTATTTTTAATGCATTAAATAGTATCAGGGCTTTGATCGACGAAAACCCAAACCGGGCACGCACTGCAATTACAGAGCTGAGCAATATTTTACGCAGCAGCATGCAGGCGGAAAAATCCGAGACCGTAACTTTTGAGAAAGAACTGAACATTGTGAAAGATTATCTTGCCCTTGAGCATATTCGCTTTGAAGACCGATTGAAAGTGGAGTATGAAATCAATGAAGATACACTTAATCAACCTATACCGCCGATGATGCTTCAAACCCTTGTTGAAAATGCTATTAAACATGGAATCAGTAAACAGGTGAGTGGCGGAAGCGTAAAGATCATTTCCGATTTTAAAGACGCGTATCATGAATTGGTAATTGAAAATACAGGAATGTTAAACGGGGCATTAAATGGAGATGGAAGTGGGTTTGGGCTTGCCAGTACCAGGAACCGGCTGCAATTATTATTTGGGGAGAAGGCCAATTTTAATATTAAAGAAGTGAATGGGAATATGGTAGAAGCTACAGTACTGATTCCTGTTGATATTCATTAGGCGAGGAAAATTTTTTTACATATTTGGTTTATAAAATAAACTACTTTATATTTGAGATAAATTTGCAAACAGTGAAAAAGGCAATAGCAGTTTTGAGTATACTGGCGATCTGTTTCAGGCTAACTGCGCAAACATCTATTAATGGGAAGGTGAAAGATACCAAAGGGCATCCGCTTGCAGGAGCAAGTATTTCTTTAAAAGATACTTATGACGGAGCTACTTCCGATTCAACCGGCTCATTTCATTTTACAACCACAGAAAAAGGGGAACAAACTATTTTAGTAACAAACGTAGGTTATAATTCCTTCGAGCAAAAAATTGTGATCGATAAAAATGCAATAACGATCAATGCTTCATTAAAAGAGCAATTGAGCGAATTAAAGGCAGTAACAATCACGGCGGGCTCTTTTGCTGCCGGCGATAACAAACGCGGTGCAGTACTAAGTTCAATTGATGTGGCTACCACTGCAGGATCGAATGCAGATATTACTGCTGCTCTGAAAACATTGCCAGGCGCACAACAAGTTGGCGAGCAGGAAGGCCTATTTGTTCGCGGTGGTGCTGGTTACGAAGCAAAACAATATATCGATGGCACGTTGGTGAATAATCCTTATTACAGCAGTGTTCCCGACATTGCACAACGCGGACGTTTCTCCCCGTTCTTATTCAAGGGAACAGTTTTTAGTACTGGCGGGTATTCTGCATTGTATGGACAAGCCTTGTCTTCTGTTGTTTTGTTAGAATCAATTGACCTGCCTGAAAAATCAGAAGTAGATGCAACACTTTCTCCATTGGTTGTCGGGATAGGAACACAGCAATTGGCAAAGAATAAAAAATCTTCGTGGGGAGTTACTTATAATTATACCAACGTAGGATTATATTTTGATGCAGTGAAACAGACGCCGGATTATTTTAAAGTGCCACAGTTTCATAGTGGTGATGCGAATTTTCGCATCAAAACAAAAAACGGAGGCATGATCAAGTATTATACAACGTTTGGTTATAACACACTCGGTTTGCGCCGCCCGGATGTTGACAGTATGTATTTGAAAAACGCATTTGGTTTAACAAACCACAACTGGTATAATAATTTGAGCTGGCGAGAATATTTGAATAATGGCTGGAAGATGAATCTCGGATTAAGTTATAGCACAAATAAGGATAATGTTTTGCAGCAGGTGCAGGATCAGTTTAATCAACAGAAAATTTTCAACGATTCAGTTTACTGGATGCAGGTAAAAAATACAAACATATTGAGCCGCCAGGATCTTGCACAGGTTAAAGAAGTATTTGAAAAAAAATTAGGCGGCATCAGTTACCTGCGTTTTGGCGGTGAATATATGCATGCATATAATACAGCATTGGTGAATGATACAATGCATAAGTTCACAGATAATTTTACTTCGCTTTTTGCAGAGTCGGATATTTATATTACCAATGAATTAGCTGCAAAGATTGGCGCCCGTTTTGAAAATTCTACCGCTATTAATAGGGCAGACATTGCACCACGCATTTCTTTGGCATATAAAACAGGACAAGATGCGCAGATATCTGTTGCGTATGGAATATTTTACCAGAAACCGGAGAACACACAACTTTTTTACACAACGAATCTCGGATATACAAAAGCAACACACTACATCATCAACTACCAGAAGATGACGAAAGACAGGATATTCCGCGTGGAAGCGTATTACAAAAGATACCAGGACCTGGTAAAAACTGCACCTGATTATTTCAACTATTATGCCTACAATAATAACGGCTATGGTTATGCGAAAGGAATAGAACTATTTTGGCGGGATAAAAAAACGATCAAGAATTTTGATTACTGGATCAGTTATTCGTATCTCGACACAAAACGTGATTACCTGAATTACACCGCAGAGCTAATGCCGAATTTCGCGGCAACACATACTGCATCATTGGTGATGAAACGTTTTTTCACAAAACTGAAAGCAGGTATTAACGCTACATATAGTTTCGCAACAGGAAGGCCGTATTATAATTTCATGATCGATAACAGCAATAAGTTTTATCTCGCCGACCAGGGAAAAACAAAAGATTACAACAGCATGGGCATCAGTGCAGAATATATTCCGAGCCTCGGCAAGCAAAATCAAAAAACATTTGTAGTGCTATTTGCGAGTGTAACAAATGTGTTTGGTTATAATGCAGTATACGGATACAATTATTCATACAGCGGATTAGTAAAACAAGCGATAGAACCACCTGCGAAACGATTCTATTTCGTTGGCTGCTTTATCAGTTGGGGAGTTGACAGAACGCAGGATGCGATCAATAATAATTTGTGAGCAGTGAGAATTTTTGGGGTAGAAAGTTAATAATTAATTATGATTTTGCGGGGGATGCTTAAGCCGAATAGAATTTCAATAGTACACGAGTGCGACCTGCCTACCGGCAGGCAGGCGCAACGATGCTTAATAGGATTACAAATGCTGGTTAAAAAAAATTAAAATAAAAACATAAACAATGAAACAATCGATCCTCGCTTTTATTTTATTTGTTGCAATTGCAGCAAATGCGCAGAGCGACAAATATGCTGCTGCGATGCAAAAAAACCTTGTATTATTAGATTCTGCAAAAACAACACTTGATCTTGAAAATGCATCAAACGCTTTTATTCGTGTTGGTGATGCAGAAAAAACACAATGGCTTCCGTATTATTATGCGGCGCTGGCACAAACGCGTATTGGTTGGATGGATAAAAAAGTGGACGCGGATAAGTTAGCAGAAAAAACAAAAGCAATTGTTGCAAAAGCGGAAGCCATTGAGAACAATGCCGAATTATGTACGATCGATAATATGATCGCAACACAGCAGATGCTTGTTGACCCGCAAACACGCTGGCAAACTTATGGCGTGCAGGCGAGTGCAGCATTGAAGAAAGCCAAAGAACTTGACCCGAATAACCCGCGCATTTATTACCTTGAAGCGATGAATGTATTTGGCACGCCGGAACAATTTGGTGGCGGAAAAGCCAAAGCAAAACCTATTTTTCAAAAAGCTGTGGACCTGTATAAAACCTTTGAAGTAAAGCCGCTTTATCCTGATTGGGGAAAAAAAGAAGCGGAAGACATGCTTGCAAAATGCGAATAAAAAATTATACAAAAGCAGCGCATTGAGCTGCTTTTGTATTGCTCAAAATAATGTTTATGCATAACCAGGAAAATGATTTTTCTCCGGAACAAAGCTTGAAGCTGATCACGTCGATGATCGAGACAACAAAAAATTCTTTAAAAGACCGCAGCCATTATTTTTTATTATGGGGATGGGCTGTGATGACTGCATGCGTTAGTCAATACTTCCTGAAAGTGGTTATGAATTACCCGAACCATTACCTGGTTTGGTGGATTACCCCGGTTGTTCTGGTCGTACAAATTTTTTTTATTGTCCGGGACCGCAAAAAGGAAAAAGTCAAAACATATATTAATGAAGTAAGCATCTATTTATGGACCGCAATTGGCCTTTCATTTTTTGCAGCCTCTTTTATATTCAGTAAAATTGGCTGGGAAAATTGTTATGCGGTTTATATTATTTTATATGGAATCGGAACGTATGTTTCCGGCAGTTTAATAAAGTTCCGGCCGTTAATTGTTGGCGGTATTATTTGTTTTCCGCTAGCGGCGGTTACGGCTTATCTCAGTTTCGACCACCAGATCATAATGCTTGCTGTTGCGATATTAATAAGCTATATTATTCCAGGGCATTTGCTGCGTATGAAATTTAAGAAACAAAACCTGGCAAATGTTTAAAGATCTTGACCCCATATTACATTCGCAGTTACGGCTTGCAGTTGTTTCACTGCTTATTAGTGTGAAAGAAGCAGAGTTCACCTATCTTAAAGAAAAAACAAATGCAACAGCAGGTAATTTAAGTGTGCAGATCAATAAACTGAAAGATGCAGGATATATTGATGTGATCAAGCAATTCAAAGATAATTACCCGCAAACTATTTGCAAGATCACCCCGCTTGGCATAAAATCATTCGAAGAATATGTAAAAAATTTGCAAGCGTATCTTGGTGTAAAAAAATAATATCCTTCCGGTTAAGGAAGGACTTATTTTTATTTACCTCTGTAAAACCTGCAAATTTTAGCTTTTGATTAATTGCATCGTCAAACGTTCATTGCTGTTAATGATCACTTCCAACTGGTAAGTTCCCGGCAGTAATTTGCTGGTCCCATCGAGACTGAAACTGTTTGCGCCACTGTCGGCATGCGCAGTTTTTTTCATTATCAAGTCGCCATCTTTATTTTTTACAGTCATTGCAACAAATGAATTTTCTTTCAACTGCACATTCACGAGGATATCATTTATTGTCGGGTCGGGCGTTACACTAACTGCAGTAACGCTTTTGGTGTTGTACATTCTTACGATCAATACTTTTGAATATACCAAAGTATTATTTTCGTCTGTTTGTTTCAGGCGATAATACAAATCGTTTTTACGGGCGACAGAAGGCTTAACATAATCTGCAAAAGAATAATCCTGTGAAGATGAATTCTTATCAGTGGCAGTTACTTCCCCAACTTTTTCAAAGCTGTTTCCGTCGAGGCTTCTCTCTACGATAAAATGCGTGAAATTTTTTCCTTTACCTGGGTTCCAGTGAAGGTCGATTTCATGGCTCATGTATTCAGCATTGAAGCTGATCATGCTTTCAGACAATACTGTTTTGCCATTTGATTTTGCATCTGCAACAGTATCTCTCGATATTACCGGCTTAGAATTAATGGAAGGATTAGCAAAAACGCCCAGTGTTGTGAATAGTACCCCTTGTGCTATCACAAATTGTTTAAAATGCTTGTTCATGTTTGTTCATTTCAGAAGTTAGAAAATATTAAGGCACATGAAGGCCACGTCAACAGGGGGTCATTCAAAGGAAAGAAAAAACTTAATAAGGGCTAATTGTTTTCGGGGGTAACGGGCAACAAAAATTGCATAGCTATCGGAAACTGTGCAAAGAAATTAATGGTGCTTTGGATCAAAGGCTGTTGGGGGTTTTCCTGATTTGGCTTCCTCAAATTTCTGAATAGAATTTTAGAGGGGATGATGAGCAAATATAAAAAAGCGGCTCAAGTAATGCAAGCGTTTGCAGAACTTTTTTTTCACTATTTATTTTAACCTTTTTGAAACCAATATGTTGTTGATTTATATATAAAAATATTTTTTGAAGAGTAAATTGCATCGTAATAATACTATGCTTCCTGTAGTTACCATTAACCACTTAAGTAAAAATTTCGGCGCTATCAAGGCAGTAGATGATCTTTCTTTCAGTGTTAACAGCGGGGATATTTATGGTTTTCTCGGACAAAATGGCGCTGGAAAATCTACTACTATCCGCATGATGCTTACACTTATTGAACCATCAGGTGGGGACATAGAAATTTTTGGGTTGAAATTGAAATCGCACCGCAAAGAAATTTTACGACAGGTTGGTGCCGTAATTGAGCGACCAGATCTCTATAAATATCTCACCGCTTATGAAAATATTTCGTTGTTCTCAAAAATGAGTGGCATAAATATTCCGAAGAAAAAAATAATGGAGCAGTTAGAGCAGGTGGGCATTGCAGAACGTGCCCATAGTAAAGTTGCTACCTATTCACTTGGCATGAAGCAGCGGCTTGGCATTGCAATAGCATTGGTAAATGATCCGCAGTTGGTGATTTTGGATGAACCGACTAACGGGCTTGACCCGCAGGGGATAGCAGACATACGAAATCTTATACTCGAACTAAGCAGGCACCAGAAAAGAACGATTTTGGTTTCATCACATTTACTGAGCGAAATAGAACTGATCGCAAACAGGATGCTGATCATTGATAATGGGAAAAAAATTATAGAAGGAAATGTGAGCGATTTATTTGACCCGTCAAATATGATCGTAGAATTGCGGACAATGAATACATCGCATACATTGAATGTGATCCATGCATCATCCTGGAAAAATAATTTGGAGAAACAACAGCAGGATGTTTTCTTTTTTAAAATGGATAAAAAAGAAATCCCTGTTTTTACAAACCAACTGGTACAAAACGGGGTTGAGGTATTATCTGTTCAGCCGCGTCACTCATTGGAAGATTATTTTTTGTCGTTAACAAGCGCAAACCAGCATGTGGAAACTTTTACAAATTGAATTGTTTAAAATATTCAAACGCCCGAGAACGTATATCAGTTTTGCGGCAATTGCTGCTATGATCTTAATTATACAATTAGGATTGGAATTCGATGGCAAATCTTACCTGCAATTATTCATGAGCGGCATTTCGGATTCTTTTTTTGTTCCGTATGATTTAATATTGAATGGTTATCTCGTTGCATTTGTTATTCTTAATACTTTATTAATTCATGTTCCATTGTTAGTTGCTTTGGTTGCCGGCGATGCAGTAGCGGGTGAAGCAAACATGGGTACATTGCGTTTGCTGATCACCAAACCCGTGAGTCGTACGGAATTTATGATTGCGAAGTATCTGGCCTCTGTTGTTTACACGGTGATGCTTTTGATCTGGATGGCGCTGCTGGCTTTGTTTTTAAGCATGTTGTTTTTTGGAACGAATGATATGCTGATTGCACGTAACGATGTGATGGAGCAGATTTCACGCAATGATGTGCTGTGGAGATATATTGCTGCATTCGGTTATGCTGCGGTTGCATTAAGCACAGTTTCTGCACTTGCATTTTTATTATCTGTATTTGCAGATAATGCTATCGGGCCTATTGTTTCAACAATAAGTATTGTTATTGTGTTGACGATTTTATCCGAAATGAAAATCCCTTTGTATGATAATACGGTGAAACCTTATTTGTTCACGTCGCACATGCTGGCATGGAAAGGTTTTTTCTATTCAAAATCTAACGGTGAAGGACAAGCGATTTCCGGGTCGATAGAAAATCTGCCTGCTATTTTGCGTAGTTTGGGCATACTGTTAACCTATATCGTATTGCTTGTAACAACCGCGATTGCTGTGTTCCGGAAAAAAGATGTTTTAAGTTAAATGTGTAACCTATGTATTTTAAAAAATTTATTTCGCTCCTCTGTTTTTTATTGCTGCTGTCCTTGCATTCATTGGCGCAGGATGCTGCGTCGCTGGTGCAGAAAGTAAAAGCAAAATTGAACCTGGTGAACGATTATGAAGCAACCGGCATTATGAAAACGGATGTAACTTTTTTAAAGGTGCCGGAAGCGCAGGTAAGCGTATATTACAAAGCGCCGGATAAACTTCGTATTAAAAATGATAAAGGCATTTCATTAGTGCCCAAAGGGGCTGTCAGTATCAGTTTGAACAATTTGCTGAAAGGAAATTTTACTATAATAGACGCAGGAACAGAAATGACAGGTAACAAAAAAACGCATGTAATAAAATTGTTGCCCACAGATGAAAATTCCGAGATGGTACTTTCCACATTATATATTGATGAAAGCAAGGCTCTCGTGCTGAAAGCAAAAATCAATACACGTGAAAACGGCACCTATGAAGTAGAAATGAATTATGGGAAATATGAAAATTATGCGCTTCCCGATAAAGTGGTTTTTACATTCAACCCCAAAGACTACAAACTTCCAAAAGGAATAACTTTTGATTATGATGATGGGAGTAAAAAGAAAACAGATGCCGGCAATACAAACACAAAAGGGAAAGTAGAGATCTCTTATTCATCCTATGTTTTGAACAAAGGAATTTCGGATGCTGTGTTTAAATAAAGGTGTAAGGTAGAAGGTGTTAGGTATGGATTTCCTAAGCCTTATGCCTTTTACCTTAAACCTATCTTCAGCCTTCACTCTCCTCAATTTTTTCATCAACAGCATTCGCGAGGATTGAAGGGGTCATTTTCTTTAATGGATTTTTTCTGTTCTCTTCATATTCACTGCGCTGATTGATGATATCAATACAGGTATATATCGATGCAAGGAAAGATGAACAGTCTGCTTTATTTTTTCCTGCAATGTCAAATGCAGTCCCATGATCTGGAGAAGTCCGGACTACAGGCAATCCTGCTGTATAATTTACTCCTTCACCAATTGCCAATGATTTGAATGGTATCAAACCCTGGTCGTGGTACATGGCAAGAACTGCATCAAATTTTTGCTGCTGGTTGCGTGCAAAAAATGCATCTGCACTGTAAGGGCCAAATACCAGCATGTTATGTTTCGCATCTTTGATGGCAGGTTTAATGATTTCTTCTTCTTCTTTACCAATCAATCCTTCATCGCCGGCGTGTGGGTTTAATCCAAGCACAGCGATCTTCGGCTTGTCAATTCCAAAATCTTTGATCAGGCTTTCTTTTAAAATATTCAATTTCGATAAAATGTTTTCGCGTGTGATGTGCTTTGCAATTTCGCTCACCGGAACATGTTCGGTTACCAGGCCAACACGGAAACTTTCAGAGGCCATCAGCATTAAAACATCATTTGCTGCAAAAGCATGTTTTAAATAAGGCGTGTGCCCGGTAAAATTGAATTGTTGCGACTGAATATTTTTTTTGTGGATTGGTGCAGTAACCAACCCGTGAATTTTATTTTGCTTCAACGCATCAACAGCTGCAGTGAGCGATTTGACGGCATACGTTCCGCCGGTTTCTGTAAGCTGCCCGGGTGTTATGGAAATTTCTTCTTCCCAGCAATTGAAAATATTAACCTGTTTGTGCGCAATGCGGTTGAAATCTTTTGTGCTCTGATAATTGAAATTGATTTCGGGTATGGATTTCCGGTAGAAGTTAATGATCTTATTAGACGCAAATATCAACGGCGTACAAAGCTCCAGCACACGGTGATCAGAAAATGTTTTGATCACCAGTTCAGTACCAATACCATTGATGTCTCCGATTGAGATCCCTATTACCGGTTTTTGTTGTGTCGCACTCATATTCTGTTTTTTGGAAGGATAAAAATACGGATTTTAGAGAGAAGATGACAGATGTTAGTTGACAGATGACAGTCTTCTTATGTAAATTTCTCGTTTTTGCAAAGCTTGAAGATTAAATAAGAAATGTAATTTGAAAATGAAGACTGTCATCTGTCAACTAACATCAGTCAACTAACATCAGTCAACTCTCAACCTTCATTCGTACTTTTGCTTCTCATGTACACACTCAAAAAATCCCTCGGGCAACATTTTTTGCACGATGAAAATATATGCAGGAAAATAATTGCTGCATTACAGCAACATCATTTTGCCCAACTCCTGGAAGTTGGCCCGGGCGCAGGTGCTCTAACAAAATATCTTATCCAGCTTGAAAATATCGATTTTAAAGCTGTGGAGATCGATGATGAAAAAGTAGATTTTTTGTATAAAACATTTCCGCAACTGAATGGAAAAATCATCCATAAAAGTTTTTTGGATATAGAAAAACCGTTTGAAGGAAAGTTTACCGTGATCGGTAATTTTCCCTACAATATATCTTCGCAAATTGTTTTTAAAATACTCGAATGGAAAGATGATGTGGAATGTATGATCGGAATGTTCCAGCAGGAAGTAGCGGAACGTATTGCAGCCAACGAGGGAAAAAAAACCTATGGGGTTATCAGCGTTTTAGTGCAGGCTTTTTTTGATGTGGAATATTTATTTGAAGTAAACCCGAATTCATTCACACCGCCTCCAAAAGTGAAAAGCGCAGTAATACGATTAATGCCGAAAGTACAACGCGTAGCGCCTGACAACGAACGGAAATTTTTTGTATTGGTGAAAGCAGCTTTCAACCAACGCAGAAAAATGTTGCGCAACGCAGTGAAAAGTTTGTTTGAAGAAGATATCTTGAAAGATGAAATTTTTAATAAGCGTGCAGAACAATTAAGTGTACATGATTTTTCGCAACTCACATTCAGGATGAAATAAACGAGATAGATGACAATGATAAAAAAAGCAATAATAACCGCTAAAGTGCATGAATACCTGGTTGAACGGCTCACCAATTTCGGTTATACCATGTTGCTTAAACCACAGATCAGCTATGAAGAATTGCAGAATGAAATAAAAGATGCGGAAGGATTGATCGTTACCACACGATTGAAGATCGATAAAAATATCATTGATAAAGCACCCGCGTTAAAATGGATCGGGCGTTTGGGAAGCGGTATGGAATTAATTGATGTGGAATATGCAGAAAAGAAAAATATAAAATGTGTAAGCAGCCCTGAAGGAAACCGCAATGCCGTTGCAGAACATGTGCTCGGGATGTTGCTGAACCTGATGAATAAAATTTCATCATCGAACAATGAGATCAAAGAAGGGAAATGGATACGCGATGCCAACCGCGGAACGGAGCTATCCGGAAAAACTGTTGGTATAATAGGTTTCGGAAATACAGGAAGTTCGTTAGCAAAATTGCTTTCATCATTCGATGTGACCATTCTTGCTTACGACAAATACAAATTCGGTTTTGCAAAAGGCAATGTGCGTGAAGCGAGTATGGACCAGATAGCCCGCTATGCAGATGCGGTAAGTTTTCACCTGCCGCTTACAGATGAAACTTTTCACATGGCGAACGATGCTTTCTTTAATGCACTTCAGGCAAAGCCATATTTCATCAATGCTTCCCGGGGAAAAGTGCATGATACGTCTGCCATTATCAATGCATTGAAAAATGAAAAAATTGCAGGTGCGGCATTGGATGTTTTGGAAAACGAGAAGCTCGAATCCTATTCCCTCGAAGAAAAAAATCAACTCGACTGGTTGCTTAGTCGCGAAAATGTGATCATCACGCCGCATATTGCCGGCTATAGCCACGAAGCTTTTTACAAAATGGCAAAGGTCGTCCTCGATAAACTTGGCATCTAACTCAAACCAACTAATCATGGACTGTTGGCATTTTTAAACCTAATACCTTATACCTTTTGCCTCACTTCTTTTCTTTTCAAAAAAAGTCTATCTTTACATAAATAATGCAACGCTTCAGGTTCCCTGGGGCGTTGTATTTTTTTTCTTTTTTATAAACGAAGAAAAGGAGGATTTATGAGTGGAGTAAATTATTTTACTAAAGACGCATTGGAACAATTGCGTGTTGAACTTCAACGATTAAAAGCCGTAGAACGCCCTGCTGCTTCAAGGGCCATTGCCGAGGCCCGCGAAAAAGGCGACCTTCGGGAAAATGCAGAATACGATGCCGCAAAGGAAGCCCAGGGTTTGCTGGAGGCTAAAATTCAGAAACTAGAAGGCGATCTGGCGAATGCACGTATCATCGACGAAGGAAGTATTGATACCAGTAAAGTGTCAATACTAACCAAGGTTACTGTAACAAACCTGAATGTAAAAAAGCAGGTTACCTACCATTTGGTGTCTGAAAAAGAAGCCGACCTGAAGCTTGGAAAAATTTCGGTTTCTTCACCGATAGGAAAGGGCTTACTTGGAAAACAAATTGGCGATGTTGCCGAAGTGCAGGTACCCGCAGGAATTATCAAATTTAAAATAGATAATATTACTATTTAAGTTGAACTGACTTGTTTCTGTAAATCCTACATTTGAAATGCAATTATCATTTTTAATGTAGGATTTTTAATTTTCTGCCATGACCATTTTTTCTAAAATTATCAAAGGAGAAATTCCAAGCTATAAGATTGCGGAAGACAAAAATTTTTATGCATTTCTCGACATTTTTCCATTATGCGAAGGGCATGTATTAGTTGTACCAAAAATAGAAACCGATAAATTTTTTGATATGCCGGATGATTATTTATCATCCATACTGACTTTTGCAAAACCAATTGCACATGCCATTGAAAAAGCGTTTGACTGTAACCGGTGTGGCGTTTCTGTAGTGGGTTTGGAAGTGCCACATGCGCACCTGCACCTTATACCAATTAATAGCGCAGACGATCTCAATTTCACCCGGGGTAAATTAAAATTAAGTGCGGAAGAATTAAAATCCGTCCAGGAAAAAATAATAAAGCATCTTTAATTAATCCGTTGTTATTTTTTTCAATGAAGAAAAAAGCCATATTACTTTTCTACATTATTATTCTTGCTGCATTCGGCTCAGCAATTTATTTTATTTTAAAAAACGGGCAGTTGCTGGAAAAGATTTCTGTTGCAAAAGAAAATTCAACGGCCGCAGGTAATTTTTCTGTTTTCAAAAATACCATTGCAGGCAACCTTTCACACCCGTTGCCGGTTTTGCTTTTGCAAATTGTTGTGATTATTATCGCGGCACGTTTTTTTGGTTTTGTTTTTGGGAAGATAAAACAACCTGCCGTGATCGGGGAGATCGTTGCCGGAATATTATTAGGCCCATCTGCATTAGGATTACTTTTCCCTGGTATTTCTCATTTTATTTTTCCGCCCGAATCATTGGGGACATTGCAGTTTCTTAGCCAGATCGGTTTAATATTATTCATGTTCGTGATCGGTATGGAGCTGGATATTAGTGTTATCCGTCAACAGGCTTTCGGTGCGGTTGTGATCAGCCATGCAAGCATCATTATCCCGTATGCACTGGGAACCGGGCTTGCTTATTTTATATTCGAAGAATTTGCACCAGCAAATATTTCGTTTTTATCATTTGCATTATTTATGGGGATTGCCATGAGTATTACCGCTTTTCCTGTGCTGGCACGTATTATACGTGAACGTAATCTTACCAAAACAAATCTTGGAATACTGGCGATAACCTGTGCTGCGTCTGATGATGTAACAGCATGGTGCATTCTTGCTGCGGTAATTGCTGTTGTAAAAGCAGGCTCATCTGCCGGAACATTGTTTACTATTGCAATTGTTGTATTGTATGTCTGCATCATGTTTTTTGTTATAAAACCATTGCTTGGAATATTAGAAAAGAAATATGCTCAGACAGGTATACTGAAAAAATCAATGATCGCTATTTTGTTTATGATACTGATTTTATCAGCCTATGTTGCGGAACTGATCGGTATACACGCATTGTTCGGCGCTTTTCTTGCAGGTGTGATCATGCCCGTATCTTCCGGTTTCAGGCAAATAATTATTGATAAAATAGAAGATGTCAGCGTGGTACTTTTGCTCCCGTTATTTTTTGCGTATACAGGCTTGCGCACTCAAATCGGCTTGTTGAATAATGCGCATTTGTGGATGGTTTGCATGATGGTGACTGCTACTGCAATTGCCGGAAAATTTGGCGGCAGCACATTCGCTGCAAAAATAACAGGACAGAATTGGAAAGATAGTTTATCCATCGGCGCCTTAATGAATACAAGGGGTTTGATGGAATTGATAGTGTTGAATATTGGTTATGACCTTGGAATTCTTTCTGCACAAATATTTGCCATGCTGGTGTTGATGGCGCTCATTACAACATTCATGACCGGTCCTGCATTGGATATTATTAATAGGTATTTTGCGGAGGAACGCGGAGAGGTGAAACGTGAAACGTGAAACGTCAGAAGTTAGCAATGCAAAATCTTTCACGCCTCACGTTTCACCTCTCACGTCAGATATTTTCTCTCTTAGAATGTAAACAGCCCCTTGCATTTAAAATAAACAACGCCATTATTAAATAAAGAACCTGTTACACTCACCTCTTTGTTTTCAGTAAGAATATATTTAAACTCAAGCTGAATGATCTTCGTTTCAGTGGGATTGATGACAGTAAGAAATTTCAGGTGTGCTGCAGTTTTTAGCGTGATCTCTTTCTCTAAAATATTTTCCATTACCTCTTTTAGCATTTGCAACATGCAAACACCGGGCACCACTGGCGTTTCGGGAAAATGCCCTTTAAAAATATCATGCGCAGGGTTAAGTTCAAGCACAGCTTTCACCGAAATGTTCTCGCGTGCAATGGATGTTATCGTAAAAAAATTTCCCTGTAACATTATCGCTGTAAATATTTCAACCCGATTTCAAAGTTGAATTTTTTATGTGAAAAACTGATCGTATCCGGAATATTATTCACAAAATTTTTCATAACCGCTTCTACCACTACTTTTCTTTTGGATGCACGTTGCATTTCTACCAACTCCGTACATGAAGTATTGGTTACGTAATAATAAAAACCATTAGCTTGTGGAAATGCAATATAAATGAGTGAACTATCTTTTAACGCATAAGCATTTTTATTTTCGAGTCCCTGCATTAATATCAACTCAAAATCTTTCCGCAACGTTTTTATCACCGGTTTTTTATTCATTTGCTTGATGATGGAATGGACTAAAAAATTTCCATCTGCAGAAAATTCAAAATCAAAAAAAGTAAAACCGGTTTCGCTGGAAAAAACAATACGTGTGCTGCTATCCGGCATTTTTTTAAAGATCAGTAAACCGCTTAAATGTTTGCCCACCACATCAATGCTTGCGCTGTATAGTGTTGAAGAAAATTTTGGTCTGAATTTTTCCAGGCAACCAACATCTGCTTTTGTTTTTTGCAGGTTGCTATACAACGATGTGCAACCTGTTAAAACAACTATGCAACTAATGTATAGCAAATTGCGCATCAGGAATGGTTACGTTCAGTTCTTTATTGATGAAACTAATCACCGTATTATCGCCGGAAAGCTCCCGCATATCCAACTTGTTCACGGAATAATCTTTTTTATCAACAAAAATATTAATGCTCTTAAAATACTCTTTCAGGTTTTTGGCAACGGGGATTAATTCTACGAGATAATTTTTTTCATTCTCAAAAACGGAGAATTTAAAATCGGTATTATCCAGTGCTGTGCCTTGCACACAATCAACAGTTATTTTGTTGATCTGTTGAAATAATTTGTTTGATGTTGTAGAAACTTTATTTTCTTTTTGCCCGTCTTTAATGAACACATTGTTTTTATTAATGATCATCAGGTATTGAAAAGGCTGGTTGTATTCCATGCGTACAAGGTTATCTTTCTTGAACCAGAACTTTCCTTTTGATGTGATTTTTTCCGACAACATGCTCAGGTTTTTCTCCTGTACAAAATCACTTTTTATAGAAGCTATTTTTTGCGATGCAGCAGAAAATGTTTCTTTGAATTTTGTAATATCGGTTATGCGGGAATAGCCGGGATATTGTGCTGATGCGGCTTTGCACAATACAATCATCGTTATTAAAAACAAATAATTACGCATACGGATTCAAGTTAAGCATTTTATCCAATCGTGTTATAGAGTAGCCTTCAGCTTTAACATATTTGATAAACTCAGGTAGAATATTCAATGTGGTTTTACTTGTATCGTGAAATAAAATAATTGCTCCGGGGGAAATTGCCTTCTTCATTTTTTCAACCAGTTTTTTTTCATCATTAATTACAGTATCCATGCTACGGACATTCCATCCGATCGTCGTATAATCTCCTTTTATAATAGCTTTTTTCAAATTCGGGTTGGTAACACCATAAGGCGGACGAAATAATTTTGGTGCGACTCCAATAACATCTTTCATTCTTTCATTCATCTGCTTCATATCTGCCAGCATTTTTTTGGATGAAAAAAGATCGAACCAGAAATGATGCGAAAAACTATGGTTGCCGATCACGTGGCCTTGCTCATACATATCACGAACAATTTTTTCATTCCCTTCGATGCGGTTGCCAATGCAGAAAAAAGCAACTTTAACATTATGCTCTTCTAACACATTTAAAATCTCAGGAGAAAATGAAACAGCAGGGCCGTCATCAAAACTCAGTGCAATTTCTTTTTTAGTTGTTTCACTTTTACAAATCGCTTTGATGTAAAAATTCAACTGTATAAAATAACTTCCGAGGAAAAGTATAAAGGAATAGATCAATGCCAGCGCTATGTAAATAAAAACAGGGATGTGCATGTAAAAATTCAGCACCATCAAAACGACGAGCAGCAACACAAATAAAACAGTTGTATTCCTGAAATTCAACATGCAGATAACAAAAATAATGAATGATGAATGCCGAGATAATTATTATATACCAGCACAGTTTTGATCTTTCCTTTTTTAAAAGAACCGGTTACCGGCGGAATTTCATTTCTCTTAATAATGTTTGCGGCAAGCCACAATGCAAATGCTGAAGAAGTAGGGTATTCCCCGCACAAATGTTTGTAATTAACGGTATCAATATTTTTGAAAACAGATTTATCTAATCTATTATAAATTTCATCATTTTTATTATCTCCGTTTCTTCCCGTAATTACCAGATCTATTTCGGCAATATTTACAGACTGTGCTTCTAAAAAAGATAGAATCTGTTCTTCGATCTCTTTTTCGTTGGCCGGTTTGTAAAAAGTTGTCATTGCACGCAACTCCGCATAATCATTTCCGTTATATTCTCCCGATAATAAAAAAAATGCGGCGCCTTCACCGGCAATTGTTCCTTTTGTTTTTGAAGAATAAAGCTCAGTATTTGATTTTTTTTCACGCTTATATAAACCGAATCGTGAAAGCAATGTATGACTTGCATTAATAATTTCATCGACGCCACCAACAAGCACATTCGATGCCTTTCCCTCATTCAATAATAATATGGCGTCAAGCAGTGCACTTTCAAATGAAAACCCTCGATGTACAAATGTATTGTTGTAATTATGGCAATGCATCATCAACGCGATTTGAGCACCAACTGTATTATGTGTCGATTGAATAAATGCTGTTGGTGAAAGCATTTCTTCATGCTGTTCCACCATTTTGGTTAAAAAAATCCCGGTGTCTTCCAAACAACCGTATGCAGTGCCGGTAATAATTGCATCGGGAATTTCCACATTCGCCTCTTTCAAACAAGCGAAACCTGCAGCCACACCCATTTTAATAATGCGGCTCATGCGGCGTATCAGCTTTACATCAATAAATTCTTTATAATCCGGTTCAACGCAACTGAGGCGGTTACCTGAATAACTCGCCGGCTCCGTCAGGAACGGAACATCGCCGAAAGTTTTTTGCGGCGACACATTACCAGTTGCAGTGATGTAAATTTTCAAAAATGTACGATTTGAGATGTACGATGTGTTAATAATTTACGATATCCGATTTCGGATGTACGATTTCTTATATTCGACCTTTCCTTTCTAATCAATTATTTTTTATTTTCTGTTATCAGCATTTGTTCTCCCTTCGGCATTCTTGCGTCGCACTCTTGTACTGCATCAATTCTATCGAGCTTTAGGTTTCTCCGCAAGTCTCGTATTTTTGTCTGACCATCTTTCAAAAATGTACGATTTGAGATGTACGATGTACGATTTCTTTAATCCTATTTTTTCTTACTAATATTTAATCAGCTTAAAATTCACCATTCACCATTCACCATTCACCTCGAAAAAATCAACGACGAACAATTCCCTCCAAACCCAAATGAATTTGATAATACATTATTTAGTTTCTGGCCTTTCAAAAATTTTGTTTCCGGAGCAAAAGGCAATTCTTTCATTTGTGTATGAAAGCGAAGGTTAGGATAAATAATTCCATGTTCAATTGCCAGTACAGAAAACACTGCTTCAATTCCTCCACTCGCACCTAATGTATGCCCTGTAAAAGATTTTGTAGAACTCATTTTCGGAAATGACGGGTCAAACAATCTTTTAATCGCTGTTCCTTCAGCAATATCATTATTCTGCGTTCCTGTTCCGTGTAAATTAATATAATCAATATCGGCAGCCTGCAGGTTCGCTTCTTTCAATGCTCCTGTCATTGCAAGATAGGAACCTGTTCCATCCGGAGAAGAAGCAGTTTGATGATAGGCATCATTCGCATTGGCATATCCTGCCAGTTTGCAATAGGGTTTTCTTGATAAGGAAGCCGCAACTTTTTCCGAAACCAAAACAACATAACCAGCACCTTCACCCAAATTCAATCCTCTGCGGTTTTCGTCAAAAGGTTTGCAGAATTCACTATCCAGAATCATCAACGTATTGAAACCGTTCAATGTAAATTTTGTCAACGAATCAACACCCCCGGCAACTACCACATCAAGCATATTTTGTTTGATTAACCTTGCACCAAAAAAAATAGAATTGGCAGAAGAAGAACATGCCGTGCTGATCGTGCTCACATAATTTTTTATACCGAGTTTATCTGCCGTAATTTCTGTAGCAGCGCCACATTCGTGATTGACTACATTTCTGAGTTTTCCTTTTTGATTATCATGTAAAAACTCACGGAAAAAATTTTCTGTTTTATCCATTCCGCCAACTGTATTCGCAGAAATAAAACCTGTTCTTAATGAAGAAAAATTCTTTATGCCGGCATCTTTTATTGCTTCTTCAGCGGCAATTGTACTCAACAATGCGGTGCGGCTGATTTGATTGGATAACCCGGCTTTTTCTGCAAGCTGATCGTTATTATGTTTTACTTCAGCAACCGGAAGTTTTTTTTGATGGATAGTTTCAAGAAAAGTGATGTCGCCCATTCCTGCACGCCCGGATTCAAGCGCAGCAAGGTTTTCCGCTATGTTATCGCCAATAGCTGTAATGATCCCGATGCCTGCAACAAAAACAGGTGCGCTCATAGTTATGCGTTCTTTGGCTGGTTCGCACGGATGTAATCAGCCATTGTTTTTACAGAATAAAATACTTTCGGACCATCTTCTGCATTCGCCAGTTTAATCTTGTATTGTTGTTGTAACAACACGATCAGTTCCAGTGCATCGATCGAATCCAGTCCCAATCCTTCTATGAATAAAGGTTGTTCATCACCGATATCTTCAGGTTTTATATCCTGCAAATTCAATTGTTCAACAATTTGTTTTTTCAAATCGGTCATTAGTGTATCCATTACTCCTGATTTTTCTGATTTAATGATTCTTCACATTCATGTTTGCAGTGCTAAATGCAATTGCGTTTTCCGTTTTGTTTTTTTCTACTAAAAACAATAGGGCTTCATAATCTTCCTGCAAAACGTCCACCCATCCGCAGATACAAGCCTGCAATATATTATTATTGACAAGATTGTTTACATATTGTTCAATAAAATCCGCATCAAATTTTTCCTGTATAAAAAATGCGTTCTCGCCTTTGAATTTGTTACGTATGCAAATTTCGCCCATTACAATGTTCGGAAGCGTATACACAAATAAAGATGGGCTTGCAAATTCCTTCGTGCTCTCGAAATATTTCAGGTCTGTATCCAGGCTGGAATTGGCATTTGCGAGCACAATGCCGACGTCGGCAGGTTTATAATTTTCGGCTTTAAAAGTATCTTTCAATACTATTTCCGAAGCGAGCCAGCCCAGTTTACTCAGGCTGTCCATCTTATAAAACTTCGGATAGTTCAGGTTGAAATATGCGTAAGCGGCTATCAAAAAATCAGCAAAAACAATATTTTTTTCTTCAAATATTTTTCCTCCGTTTTTATAGATAGTATGATTGCTGATCCTGCAACTTGATGTTATATAGTTGTTTTCCTGCAACACGTACAAATTAGGCGCTCGTTGTTTTTGGTTTTTTAAAACTGTCCCGGTATTCGATTATTGTGGCAAGCTTAGTTAGTGCTGTCTGATGATTCTTTACATACTGGTTATTTAAATCCCAAACATAACCTGCGAGTACGGAGCATATCTGGCTTTTTATGAATAGATCCTGATCGTCTGCAAAGAAAATGGTATCTAAAGTTCCATCATACCATGCGTTAACATAAGATCGGAATGTATCAACGCCTTGCATCATTGGTTCGGTGTATTCTTTTTCCCAATCAATAGTTTCCCCTTTTAATTTTCTGATCACCAGGTTTCCTGCAATCTGGCTGGAAACAGTAGCCAGGGTAACTCCGGAAGAAAACACGGGATCCAAAAACTCAGTTACATTTCCTGTCAGCACAAAACCTTCCCCATAAAATTTCTCCGTAGTGCTCGACCAGGATTGCAACACTTTGGTATCAAAAACAAATTCCACATCTTTAAAACGTTCACTTAAATAAGGTTCATCTGCTATCAATGCACGCAACTGTTCGTCCAATGTTCCTTTGTATTGCTCAAAAAATTCAGGATTGCCAACAAAGCCAAGGGAAGTAATGCCACTGGAAAACGGAATTATCCAGATCCAGACTCCTTTTTTATGCACAACAATTGTTATACGGTTTGGCTCATCAGCCATAGATCGTTTTAAATCTATGGTGTGCGTGAAAACTGCTTTACGTGGAGGAAGGTTTGATGGTTTGTCGAGGTTGAACAATCGCGGGATGACACGTCCATAGCCACTTCCATCAATTATAAAACGTGCTTCTATTTGTGATTTATTTCCATTGATATCTTCAACAGTTGTCATCGAATCAGAACCATTGAACTGAATTGCGGTCACCGTTGTTTCATAACTAACGGGAACGCCCATGCGCTCAACCGTGTCAGCTAATGTTTTATCAAACTCGCCGCGGGGAACCTGCCACGTCCAGTTCCATCCGGGCGTGAACTGGTCGGCAAAGAAGTAGTCGCATATTTTTCCGTTCTTCACAAACTTGGCTCCGGATTTTTCCTGGAAACCCTTTCCTTTCACTGCATCTACGAAACCCGCTTCAGTCAAGGCTTCCATACAACGGGGCAGGAGGCTTTCACCGATCACAAAGCGGGGAAATTTCATTTTCTCCACGATCTTTACTTTATATCCTGCTTTGTTTACAATTGAAGCAGCAACCGTTCCTGCAGGACCGGCACCGATCACTAATACGTCTACTTTTTCAGTGTTCATTTTTTTTATTTAGTCTGCAAGTCAGCAAAGTCCGGAAGACGGGAAGATGCAAACTTTTATTTTAAAATTTCAAATAAATATTTCAACCTGTTTCAATGATGCAAGCGCTATAACATTCTCGAACTATCTTCCCGACTTCCGGTCTTTCAGACTTCCCGTCTTTTCCTACATCTCAGCAGCGTCTGGCTCAAACCAATATTATCAATCTGTTCCACAATTTCAAATCCTGCTTTATCAATACAAGGTAAAAAAACTTCAGCACTGTACATTTGGCTGTTGCCATTGGCAAGCGCTGTAAAATAGATAGAAGTCTGGTGTAAACAAAATGCTGCTATTTCAAATTTCTGCCTGTCCCAGAAAGGCTCAAGAATAAAAACCGTCCCGTTTTCATCAAGGGCATCATAACATTTTTTCAGTATCATCACGATCTCATCTTCCGAAAAACAATCAAGGAACTGGCTCATCCAGATCGCATCATTTCCCTTCGGAAAATCTTCTTTGTCATTCAGGATATTTGTCTGGTGAAAGGCGATCCTGTTTTGCAAACCTTCACGCTCCACACGTTGTTGCGCCACACTGATCGGACCCGGCAAATCCATAATTGTGACATGTACCTCAGGATCATATTTCACAGAAGCAAAAGCCCATTTGCCTGTGTTACCGCCAATGTCGAGCAGGTTTTTAATATTGTGCTTGTACACAAGTGGCAATACTTTCGGAAATGCATCATCAGAAAAATAATGATCGAAATTGAACCAGCTTTTCTGCAATTGTTCCGGTAGTTTCGAAACACCTTCATAGATCGTTTGCCAGTTGCCGAGTTCTTTCATGCCCGCAGCTTTACCGGTTTCGATGCTTTCTTCCAAATGAAAAAGCCCCTTGTAACAAATGTCATTTACAAAATCCATATTCACTTTCGTTAATGGATCGTGCAAAATAAAATGCCCGGTTTTTGCAATCGTATATTTATGGTCATTGATCACCACAAGCCCCATGCTCAATCCCGATTCCAGTAACACACGCACACCATAATGCGAGAGTTTTGTTTTTTCACTGATCTCTTCGAGTGTTATTCCAGCTTCACCACTGTCTTCAATAATTTGCAGGATGCCGAAATTGCGCAATGCCTTTGCCACCTGGAAAATCACTGGTCCAAACGCAATCCATTGTGCAGCTTCCTTTGCTTCAAATGCAGTCTTTGTATCTTTTGAAAAAAAACCCATTATATATGTACGATTTGAGATTTATGATGTACGATTTCTGCGAGAAAGTTTTAAGTCGTCAGTCCGCAGTTTTCGGTTCTTTAAATTCTAAATTTCTTTTTTAGTTTTTAGCCTTTAAAACTTTAGTTTTTATTTTTTGTACCCAGCGACAGCACTACTATTCAACATCGTTGCGCCTGCCTGCCGGTAGGCAGGTCGCACACTTGTACTGTAACAATTCTATTGAGCAACTGTCTGAACTATGATTGGTTTGATTTTTTGATGAACTACGATTCTTACAAATCACACCACTCATTCAATCAATAAATCATAGTTCTAATCCTGACTGGACATTTTACCACAGGGAACCGCTGAGTTATTTTGAGAACCACAGAACTTTCTCTGTTTAACTCTCTTCTAAACTCCGAGTTACTCTGTGGTCAATTCTTACAACGCTCGAAGCTCATAGCTAATAACTCATGGCTTACTAAACACCACCGCTCCATTACATCCGCCAAAACCCGAAGCCGTTTTCAATACATTTTTTAATTCGGCGCTTTGCAAAGTACTGCAAATATTAATAGGTTTCGACACGCCAGATTCGTTAAAATTTTTTGTTGGTAAAACAATATCTTCCTGCAACGAATGAATGGTGATTATAGATTCAATCAAACCCGCAGCTCCTAAAGTATGGCCGTAGTTTCCTTTCAGGCTATTCACCGGAACACGTTCCATATTCATCAATGAAATAGCTTTCGCTTCCATTTCATCATTATATACAGTTGCTGTTCCGTGCGCAGAAATAAAATCAATTTCACTTGCAGCAACACCTGCATTTTTCAACGCTTTATTAATAGCCAATGCGAGTTCTTCGCCTGTACGCGAAGGGCCTGAAATATGATTTGCATCATTGCTCACAGAGCCACCGGCTAATCTTATTTTATCAGCATACTTTTTATTCGATGAAAGGATTACCGTTGCTGCGCCTTCGCCAAGTGTTACGCCATCTCTTTCTGCGTCAAAAGGTTTGCACGGTTGCGTACTAACGGCCATGAACGACTGAAAACCGGATAGTATGAATTTCGTGATCACGTCACAACCGGCAACTATCGCATTTTCGTATTGCCCCGATTGTATCAACCGCATTCCGGTTAATAATGCAAGCACTCCGGAAATGCAGGCATTTGAAACAATAACATGTTTATTAGGATGATCAAAATATGCAGCAACACGTTTTGCAGATTCATGCAAGGAAACACGTTCCTGTAATTCCCTGTTAAATGCTTCTGTTTCTATTAAACTGATATTTCCTTTTGTGGAAGAAATAATCAAGACAGTTTTATTATTGCGGAGATCTATATCCGTATTTTTCAGCCCATCTGTTATTGATGCGATCAATAATTGTTCGAATTTCGTGTAGACATTGTTGTTATCTTTTAGGAAAACGGCATTATCCTCAAACAACGAGGCATAAAACGGGGAAGGGGAGAAATGAGTATTCTCATGAAGAGCAATCCCCGATCGGTTTTGTTTTAGCCGCAGCATATTTTCTGCGGAAGTAAAACCCATCGGGGATATAATATTATCTGAAACGACAAATACTTCACTCATCATTTACCTGTTAAATCAATCCATGTTCTTTTTTCCACTTTTCGAAAAAATCAGGGTTTGTCAGCTGCAAAACCGATTTGTCTTTTTCCAAAAAAACCTGTACTGACGAACCTGTTGCCACCAGTTCTTTTGTGGCTGCGTTGAATAGGCGATAGCTGAATTTTATTTTGGCTGCTTCGCAAGGATTGTATTGCGTTTCTACAATTACCTTGTCGCCATATTTCAACGACCGTTTGAAATTACATTCTACATGCACTACGGGAACAACAAATCCTTTTTTATAAAAATCGAGATAGCGCAAAGCATATTTCTCGCCAAAAGATTCCCGGCCATCTTCAAAATACCGGATATAATGCCCGTGCCAGACAATTCCTAACGGATCAGCTTCATTAAACCTGACCAATACCTCCGTTCTGTCGCTCAGTTTTTTTTGCATTCTTATTTTTAAATGTGCCGCAAATTAGTTTCCGTATTTTGATTTCCATTCATTGTACTTGTGTTTCTCGATAATATCAAGAACACTTTTTACACCAGATGCAATATAATTACGGAAACCAAAGCCTGCCAATTTTCCTTCGATGCGTTCTGTAAGCAACATTTTTTTGCTGTTCATATCGATCAATGTTACCCAAAGCGCCATTGATTTTTCAGATTTGCTGACACCTTCTGCAACCAATAAAAGGCCAATGCCTTTTTTGCCACTGAAACTGTATGAACGTACAACAGCTTCAATATCGCTTTCTTTAAGACGATGAAAATCTGCTGTGTTTGTAGATAATATCTGTTCTGCATTTATCTTGGAGTTCATTGCGGTAACAAGGCTGAGATCATGGTCAACAAAGCTTTTGTGAAACGCACCTTTGAAATCATATTTCTTTGCTTCATTGATCACCACTTCATTGATAGAAGCATATTGACGATCGCGGATATCCATTGCATTTGCGGTTGCCTCATCAATAATCTTGTTCTTTGTAAAATCAACACCGAGATAAAGAATGGGTGTTTCGCTGTTAGTGAAAACATCTTTTAATGTTTGTGCAAAAACGGTATTTGTGCTACCAACGAAAAAAACAATTGCAATAAGCCATGTTAGTTTTAGCGCTTTTTTCATAAACTATATTTATTTGGGTTGACTAATAAAAATTTTCATTTCGCAGCTCGCAATGACCTTTTCTTTTTGAATGACCCTTCCGGTTATTACCGTGATATCGAAGATCTGGTTTTCTATGGTGATCTCTGTTTCAATATCACTATCCACTTTCGGAAGCTCTGCAATTTCGAGGTTTTTTACATCTCCAATATACCCAATTAATGGCAATTTTTTTTCGGTAACAGTAATATAACCTGAACGTGCGGCGGCGGTTTGAGCAATATTTTCTATCAGTCCCGGTTCCCGGAAAATATCTTCTTCCACAAAAATATTTTCTTTGGAAATATGTAGTAAAGAACGCGCCGACTTTTCATCTACGTGCAATAATTTATCAACCATAACAAATGGCGCTTTCTGTGGGATAAGTGTGATGATATCGTATTCGGATGGAAGCATGTTGATAGTGGTATGTGGTAAGTTATAAGTGGTAAGAAACAAAATTAAATTTCGGCATTTACTTATTGCTTATCACTTACGACTTATCACTTTTTCTCCAAAAATCATAATAATTATACCATTGCTCCGGGTATTGTTTCACTTTGGTTTCCATTTCTCCTGCAAAGTCGTACAAAATTTGCTGCATCATTGATGTTTTGTCAGAATTTTTATATTCTTTCGGAACACTCGCAAAAAAATGATAATGCCATTTGGTTTCTTTCAAGGCAAAAACAAAAGAAACCGGAACTTTAAACTGTGCCGCGAGTATAAAAGGCCCCATAGGAAAATTAGCAGAGGCGCCGAGAAAATATTGCTGCATAATTTTATTGCCTTCCACAAAGCGGTCTGCGTGCATACAAACCAGTTCATTATTTTTTAATGCATCGCTGATCTCATAAATATGTGAGAGGTCATTTTTGATGACGATAATATTCATGCTCCTTTTTCCGGTAACAGAATCGAGGTATTTTTTTATCTGTTGATGTTCGCCATCAAACATCACAATATGAATGCGTGTGCCAATGCGTTTTAATAAATGCCCTGCAATTTCCCAATTGCCGATATGTGCGCTTAATAATAATCCGCCGCGTTTGCCACGCACCAGGTCATGCAGGTTTTCTTCGCCGTCAAAATTGAACGTGAATTTATTTTTGATGCCAGCCATCAACACAACCCTATCAATAAGGCTTTGCCCGAACAAATAATAATTCCGGTAAAGCTTTCGCCAGGCAACCGTTTTGGTAAAACCTATTTTAGTTCGAAAAAAATCAAGAATGGCGTTGGAGGCGTTTCTATCAAAGAAAAAATAATACAACACTACAAACCGGAGCAGTAAATAAGCCGGGGAAACACCTGCAATTCTTAATACCGTAATAAAGATCCGGTAACCTGTTGTAGTGGTATTAGATTTTCCCTGCCATGCAGGCATTATGCCGGTTGTTTAGATTGAATGCGGGTGAAAACGTAGTTGTAAAAATCCTGGAATGTATTGATACCAACAAAATCTTCCGGTTTTACTTTGAAGCCAAGGTTATTTTCGATAACAACAACAAGGTCGATATAATCGAGGCTGTCGAGGTCGAGTGTTTCTTTCAGGTTAGCTTCCGGTGTGATCGTTGATGGATCTACTTCAAATTCTTCCACCAAAAACCCATTAACCTTTCCTATAATGTCAAGTTGGTTCATGCGTCTCCCGTTTAGGTCAGTTTTCGAACAATAAGCGTTGAGTTGGTTCCCCCAAAGCCAAAAGAATTCGACAAAATTACGTTTATATTTTTTTCAATGGTATTTTTTACAATATTCAGTTTTGCAGAATCTTCATCCGGGTTCTCAAAATTAATATTTGGCGCAATAAATGAACGCTGCATCATCAGTACCGAATAAACAATCTCGCTGGCACCCGCCATCCAGCATTCGTGCCCTGTCATTGATTTGGTTGAACTTACAGGAGGTTTTACCGTTCCGAAAACTTCATCAATGGCTTTTGCTTCACTGGCGTCGCCTGCAGGTGTTGAGGTGGCATGCGCATTAATATAATCAATTTCTTTTGCCTGTAAACCTGCGTCTTTCAATGCCATATTCAATGATCTTACCGGGCCATCGACCGTAGGGTTAGAAATATGCCCCCCATTAGATGAAAATCCGTAACCAATCACTTCTGCCAATATCGGTGCCCCTCTTTTTTTTGCTGATTCCAGGCTTTCCAGAATCACGGTGGCAGCACCACCACTCGGTATCAATCCATCTCTGTCGCGGTCAAAAGGTCGTGATGCTTTTGTTGGTTCAGATTCCCGGATAGAAAACGCAGATAGCGAATCAAAATTACCCATTGAGTAAATATTTGTTTCTTGGGCGCCGCCGCAAATAATACAATCCTGCAATCCTGTTTTTATAAAATGATAACCCAACCCGATAGAATGTGAGCCGCTGGCACAAGCTGCGCTTAATGTGAAATTGACGCCTTTTAATTTAAAGATCGTGGCGAGGTTAATATTTACAGTTGAATTCATGGTTTGAAAAACAGAACCAGAACCAACAAGTGTGGTATCTTTTTTTTCGCGGATGATGTCGATTGCTTCGATAACCGGTTTTGCGGAACTATCGTTGCCATAAATAATACCGGCTTCATTTGCATCGATATAATCCTGCTCCAGCTTTGCATTCTTCAATGCCTCTAATGTGGCGAGATACGCATACTCGCCTTGCTCCGGTAAAGTTATCCTTGCCCTTCTGTCCAGCAGCCCTTTTAGATTTGGTTTTTCCACAAAGCCCGTCAATCCCGAACGATAGCCGAATTCTTTACGTGCAGGATCGACGATGATGCCTGATTTTCCCTGGTGTAATGACGTGGCAACTTCATCGAGGTTTTTTCCGATGCAAGAATAAATTCCCATGCCTGTGATCACTACTCTGTTCATATCGATTGTGGCTAAAATAAGAAAAAAGTTGGTAGTTGGTGGTTAATTGTTTGGACGGTTTGTTTTGGCAAATAGAACGCGGATTGATATATGATGATTATGATTTTGCACTGATATCTTAATACATCATAACAATCAGCGCTATCCGTGTGCTATCAATTCTATTCTAAAATAGAATTAAGAATATAAACCTCCGTTAACAGAAAGAACATGGCCTGTAATATATCCTGCTTCGGCAGAAGCTAAAAAGCCTACTGCATGCGCCACTTCTTCCGAAGTCCCGAAACGCCTTACAGGAATCAGGTTCTGTAGTTCTTTTTCATTCAATCCTTCCGTCATATCTGTTTTTATAAATCCCGGTGCAACAGCATTCACTGTAATTCCTTTTCTTCCCACTTCCTGTGCCAGTGCTTTTGTAGCGCCGATAATCCCTGCCTTTGCGGCAGAGTAATTCACTTGTCCCGGCAAGCCTTTTAACCCGGAAAGAGAAACCACATTTATAATCCTTCCGTATTTACGCTGCAACATGCCATTCACTACCAATCGTGTGATATAAAAAAATCCATCGAGATTTGTTTTGATCACGTTCTCCCATTGCTCATCTTTCATAAATATCATCAAGCCATCATCTTTAATTCCTGCATTATTAACAAGCACATCTATATTGTTGTTCGGATTTTCTTCTATCCATTTTCCCAAAACTTCCTGGATTTTTTCTTTGGATGATACATCAAAATGCATCAACTCGCCATTGCCGTTTTTATCTTTGATCAGTTGCAATGTTTTTTCTGCTTCTGCGGCATTGCTTTTATAATTTACCAGCACATAATAACCCATTTCTGCCATTTTAACGCAGACCGCCCTTCCAATTCCACGCGAACCTCCGGTTACCAAAGCACATTTCATTTGCAGATGAATTTGAATTTAAAATGATGAATACGATAATACGTATTCCTTTTGTTATTTCAATGAATTGTGTAAGCTGATGTTGTTATTATTAAGATGCAGTTACTGATGCTGAGCTCGATTTGAAATCAATGATCAGGTCAGCGTCTTCGAGGAAACGGCGCACGTTTTCGAGATCTTTATACTTGGGAGTGTCCTCAATAAATTTTGGAAAAATTTTCCGTACTCGTGTATAAATATCTTTAGTGATGGGCGATAATTTATCAACGCACTCCATATAATCTATTGCCTGCAAAACGGTCATCATTTGTATGGCAAGTACCTGGAATGAATTATCGATCACTTTTTTTGTCATTAACGATGCATTACATCCCATGCTTACAATATCCTGGTTATCGTTGTTGTTCGGAATACTATGGACATACATCGGGAAAGATAATGTTTGATTTTCTGCAACGGTTGATGTTGCTGTAAACTGAACACCCTGCATGCCGAAATTAAAACCAAGTACACCCAGGTTTACAAACGGAGGGAATTTTTGGTTGAGCTTATCGTTCAGCAGATAATTCAACTGGCGTTCTGAAAGCATTGACAATTTTGTGATGGCAATTTTCAGTTTATCCATTTCCAGCGAAACATAATCGCCATGAAAATTTCCACCATGAAAAATATTCTGGTTTTCATGATCGATCACCGGATTATCATTCACGGAATTCAATTCATTCACAACTACTTTTTCTGCATGATTGATTGTATCGTATATCGGCCCTAAAACCTGCGTAACACAACGCAGTGAATAATATTCCTGCACCTTATCTTCAAATACTTCCTGGTCCAGGTTTTCCGGGTTGTACAAATGTTCGGAACGGCTGCGGATCATCTTGCTTCCTTTCAGGATTTCACGGATCATCGCACCAATGCGGTTTTGCCCTTTATGATGTTTTACAATATTGAGTTCATAAGAATAGTGATCGTCGAATGCTTCCATAATTTCATTCGTTACAGAAGATAACAGCACAGACCATTCAAGCAATATTCTTGCACGGATGATATTTACCATTCCTATTCCTGTCATTGCAGATGTGCCGTTCAATATTGCCAATCCTTCACGGATATGGATATTTAGCGGTTTAATGCCGAGCTTATCGAATATTTTTTTTGTAGGATGAATCTCATCTTCGTATAATACTTCCCCTTCGCCGATGAGCACCAAACCGAGATGCGCCAGTTGAATTAAATCGCCGCTTGCGCCAACACCACCATGTTCGAAAATACAAGGATTGACGTTTTTATTGATGAGTTCTTTTAGCAATTCCACAGTTTCAACATGCACGCCTGAAAAGCCCTGCATCAAACTATTTAATCTTGCGATCATAACAGCCTTTACTAAAAACGCCGGAAGCAAATTGCCTGCTCCTGAACTATGGCTGCGTATGAGATTGTATTGAAGTTGTAATATATTTTCTTCACTCACTTTGTATTGCGCCATCGGGCCAAAACCGGTATTGATGCCGTAGATGAGTTTGTGCTTTGAAAAATCTTTTAAAAAGAGATGGTTCTTTTCCACGTTGGCCAGTGCTTCTTTATCCAACACCAATTCTTTGCCTTTGAAGAGTATGTCGTTGAATTCGCTCAACGTAAGTCCTTTTTCACCGGTAGATTTCATGAACTGCTTAAAATTTTGAATAACCCCAAAAATATAGTAAAGATGCCAGATTTATAAAGTACAAGGCGTCAAAAATAACGTTTTTCTACAGACGAAAAATTATAATAGAAAGTAAACAATGCAGGCCGTTAGTATGGTTATCAGTACGTCACCCAACCTCATAGTTCATAGCTCATACTTAAAACTTAGCTTCGCTTATCGATAAACTTTACCGGTTTTCTGCTCGATTCAGGTAACTGCATTTTCAATACTTCCTCTCTCGAAACATATTTAATATATGGGCTCACACGAAGTTTTGCCTGCAGGTAAGCCCGGATTTTGTGGTCGCATTCTTCGGATAAATTTGCAGGTACTATATATAACAACACTTCATCCATGCCAATTTCATTCGGGTACACTTCCACTATATAATCTTTCACTTCTTCCATATCGTTCAGCAAATCGAATAACGCAGGCGGATATAAGGTAGTGCCTTTGAATTTTATCATCTGCTTTTTGCGGCCCACAACCGGGGACAACCGAATTGTATTTCGTTTGCATCCGCATGTGTCTTTATGATAGATACATATATCTCCTGTTTTGTAACGCAGAAGTGGCATGCCTTCCACACCGAGTGTGGTGATCGTTACTTCACCTGCTTCGCCTGCCGGAACAGGATTATTATTTTCATCCAGTAATTCTACTATTAATAATTCCGGGTTGAGATGGCCACCATTTCCTTCACTGCATTCAGTAAACGCTGTCTGCATTTCTGTTGATGCATACGTAGAAAATAATTTAATATTCCATGCTTCTGTAATTTTTTTGCCGAGTACGTTCAGCGAAAAATCAGCGTTGCGGATATTTTCTCCGATGCAGATCGCTTTTTTTATAGATGATGCATTAACATCGATATGGTACTCTTGAGCAAATTGAGTTAGTTTAAAAATGAATGAAGGAACGGCAACAATTGCTGTTGGCTTAATTCGGTTGATGGTTTCCCATTGCAATGATGGTACCCCGGGACCAAGCCGGATAATGCCCGCACCTAATTTCCGGATGCCGGAATAATAAGCCATACCTGCCATAAATTGCCTGTCAAGTGTGAGCATGAGCTGGTAAACATCATCTGGGCTTCCATCGGCGCATACGAATGAGCAATATTCATTATAAGCGAGCCTGTTCAGGTCATCGTCTGTAAGCGCAATGGTAACAGGGCTTCCCAGCGTTCCCGACGTTGATGTGTACTCGATGATGCGGCTACGCTCAACACATAAAAAATCATTGTTTCTTTTTTGCAGGTCTTCTTTATGTGTTGGCGGAATAAGCGGTAAATCTTCGAGATGTTTTATTTTATCAATATCAATTTTATGTTGTGCGAAATGCTCTTTATAGAAAGGAGAGTAGGTGTTGAGATAAGCCAGCAAATGCTGCAGTTTTTTTCCCTGTAACTCTTTTATTTTTTCAGGAGATTGAAATGATGTATGCTGATCGAATGACATTAATGAAATCATTTTTTATAATACCAACTCCGGTTTTTCATAGCATCATCGTTGCGTCGCAATCCGTTCATCAGTAGAATAACTATTAAGCTATTCAGCTTCAAGATTCGTGCGTAATTGCAACAAATGAATTCCAACATTTACAAATTTTCTTTGCGCCTCTGCGAGAAACAATATCCAAATATAGAAGTTAGTTCTCAATCACCACAACCGCCGATGCTATGCTTTTAAGATGCGAAAGCGAAACGGATATTTTTTTTATTTGTAATGACTGAAATGTTATTGCAGTTTCTCCAAGCAGATTTAAAACCGGTTTGCCTTTTTCATCAGGCAGAATTTCTATTTCATTAAATGCAGTGCCATTGATCCATCCTGTTCCTGCTGCTTTTAAAAAAGCTTCTTTCGCAGCAAAACGTGCGGCATAATGTTGAAACGGATGTGTTTTCTTTTCACAGTATTCGATTTCTTTTAGTGAGAACACCATCTCCCTGAAACCGCTGTGTTTGCTGATTTTGGCTTCAACACGTTCCACTTCGATCATATCTATACCAGTTCCAAGGATCATAAATAATAAATAGGAATGGAAAATAAGAAATGAGAGAATCGTTACAACATGCAGCTTACATTAACTTCCTTATTTCTTATTAATTATTTTTTATTGCTCATTTTAAACTCTTCTGGCATTTCTTTACCTGCCCGGTAATATAATTTTCTTCTTTCTTTGTCGCGATCACTTTTGTCAGGGCGATATTGTATTCTTTTTCTGCTTTTGCGAAATTTTTCCGTTTAAATAAATAATCGCCGGCTAAAACATACGTGTGGTAGAAATCCGGATTGCTGTTAACCAAGCTATCTGTATTTATTTCTTCACCGTCAGCAATGCGCTGTTTAAAATTTCTGTAAGCAAGAAAATTTTGAAAATCTTTTGTTTGCAGGAATGGGTCAGCAGCAATGGTAAGACTGGAATCACAGATCTCTCTATTTTCTTTCATTCCGCGCAGGGCAAACACTTTATTAAGGTCATAACAAACATATTCTCCCAGTTGCCAGGGTGAAGTAGACACCCAAACCAATAATTTTTTTGGCTCGAAAACAATGGAATGATGTGCGATCAGTTGATTGATTGCTTTTTCATTGCCCATGCCGATATCTTCGCCATTCATTCCTTTACGGTCTCGAAGAATGTCAACGGTTTTTTGCACGGTATTTTTTCCATTGGCATTGAGCAATTGCATTAACCGGTTATACCTGTACGGAGAAGCGCTTTCATTCATTTGCTCTTCATTCGATTTCGTATGTGCCAGACCGTTACTCTGGAAGTGATTGGCACACACAATAAAATCTTTTTTAGGGTCGTACAGATCCAATGTATCCGGGGTTTTTTCAATGATCACAGCTTTGTTATCATTGGCAGAGCCTATCAGAAAAGATTCTGACACAAACATCTTCCGCTTCTTCGCAATTTCATAAGCTTCATTAATATTCTTTGCATATTGTAAAATTTCTCTTGCTACAAGGGAGACAGGTGTTGCAGATGCGGTAGGTATTTTTGTTTTGTCTGCATTGATCGTTACTGTTAATCCCTGGTCGTTTATCCCGGATACGGCCCCGATAAAACCACCCCAGGTTACTGTCATGAATCTATGCCCTTGCGAAGGATTAAAGAACGCAACAATTTTATCATGAGCAAATTTATCGCCAACATAAAAATCAAAATTGCGCCCGATAATCATTTCACTGTCCTGCGATTTCTCATCCCAGGTTCCGAAAGAAGTACAGCCTACTAATGCCATGCTTTGCAACGCATGCCCGATATCATGTGCTGCATGATAGTTGAGGATGCGCTGATAATTTGTACCGATATAACCGTATTTGTCAGAAGCAGAATAAGAAATACCGTAGATCTCCTCTTTATATTCTTCAGTAACATTTTCGGCAAGGTCGCGGTTAAACCATCCGACAAAATATTTCAGGAAGTGCAGGTAAAATTTTGAAGGGATCATTTTGTTGATCTGCTCACTGAAATAATCTTCCTGCCGCTGTACTAATTCTTTCGTTAATTTTCCATTCACAACCCCGCGTTCGAAAGGTTCTCCTTCTACATACAATTCATACAAACCACTTTTGCTTTTTCGGAACCAGTTATTCTTTAATGTATAAAAACCCGGATACGGTTCATTGCGCTGCCATTGCAAACTACTTTCGTCGCTGATTTTCGGAGGATCGGTTTTTGAAACAATGCTGAGATAAATAAATAAGATCAGCAGCAATGCAAAAAAGCCTGCGATGACATATAATAACCGTTTCCAGAATTTTTTTCTTCTACGCATTTTTTATTTTATCTACAATGATTTCGTTACCGAGCAAAGCACAACAGGTTGCTAATGCAGTGATACTTGCGCCAAGTATGCCGTGCAAGTTGAGGTTTTGCCCGGTTAAAAAGAAATTTGAAATTTTTGTTTGCGGTGCGATCAGTGTTTTTACCGGGTCTTTGTAATCTTTCACAATTCCGTATAGCGAACCATCGCCTGTGCCGAGATAATCGCGGTACGATAACGGAGTTGCAACATAGTATGAATGAATGAAATTTTTCAATTCAGGGAATTTTTGTTCAACAACACGTAAAAAAATTTCGGCTTTTTGTTTTTTAAAATTTTCATAATCTTCCCCCCGCGATTGCCCATTGGATGTAGTGTTGAATGTGTGTTCCCATTGTTTCACTTCATCATACCTCATATATGTCAATACCGATAACACATCAGCATACTTATTTGTTTTGGAAGAAGGCGATAAAAACAACGCATAACCTAAAGGCCAGGTTTCATCTGAATAATTTTCCATATTCCAAACCTCATTTTCTTTATGCCAGTAATAATTGTGCTTGAAATAAGGCAAGCAATCTTTATTCAAAACAATATTGATGCTAAAACAGGAAATCGCATTTTCTAAATTTCTGATACGTTTCTTGTACGCCGGTTTGATCAAATTTGTTTCCAGCATTTCCATTGTACGCACAGGGTGCATATTGGAAATATAGTTTGTTGCATACATCCGTTCCCCATTGGTTAATTCAACATGAATTATTTTTCCGTTTTCTTCCCGGATGCTTTTTATTTCTTTACTGGTTAATACATCTCCTCCATGCCTGCGGATGTTTTGCGCCAGGTATTTTGCAATTTGCGAACCACCGTCAATACATTTCCAGGAGCTTTCGATATAGCTGTTTAATATCAATGCATGAATATAAAATGGCGTTTTATCAGCTTGCCCTGCATATAAAATATTATTGCCTGCGAGTACTGCCTGTAATTTTTTGTTTGAGGTAAGCGATTCAATAAACGATTTTGTATCTGTTTCAAGCACATCTTGCTTTTCACTATACTGTCCGCCGCTTCGCAAATTGTACAACGGGAATTTTTTACATATAGATTGAATCGTTTCGCAATATTTTACAATCGCATTTTTTTCTTCAGGAAAATAAAAAGTTAATCTGGCAATGAAATTTTTATAACCCTGCGCTAAGGGATATTCATTGGTGTCGTCACCAATAATGATCTTATCAAACGCATCTTCATCCATTTTCTCCAACTTCAATTTCTCCATTAATCCGAGATATTTGAATATCTGGTAGAGGTTCTGTCCTTCACCCAAGCCGCCGATATAATGAACGCCGGAATCAAAAATGACTTTTTCCCGGGAAAATGTTTGCAACGAACCGCCGATCTGTTTGTTCTTTTCCAGTACACAAACATGCCTGCCTTCCAGGCTTAGTATGTTGCCACATACCAGGCCGCCAATACCACTGCCCATTATGATCACATCATACTGCTGCATGAATTTGGTTGATATTTTTTCTTATTATAAAGATCATGTTCGATGTGTTGTCTGTTGGATTGATTATCTCGCAAGACATTTTTTTAGAACCCGAAATCTCCCGTATAAAACTTGCAGCAAGAAATGATAACCCGTTTTCCGTTGTTTTGTTGAATGCGAAAATTTTTGTGGAATAAAATTCGGTCCGCTCGGTTTTTTTATGTTGCTCACTCATTTCATTGTTGCCATCACGAATAACAAGCACGCCATTTTCATTCAGGCTATCCATGCATTTTTCAATCGCTTGTTTTTGTTGAGCGGGTTGAAGATAATGCAATACATCTGCCAAAACTATTCCATCATATTTCGCAAAACCAAATGTGGTAATATCAGCATGAAAGAAATTTATCTTTTCATATTTACTAAAACAATGGCTGGCAGTTTCAATTTTTTCTTCATCATAATCAATGCCGGTAATTTCCCTTTGCGGCGAAGCAAAATGCAACATATAACTCATAAAGCCATAACCGCATCCACCATCTAAAATATTTCCTTGTTTTGGCATAAGATCATGGAATAGCTGGTAGTTTTTTTCCATTTTGGTTTTGACTTTCATATACCATTCCAACACTGGCCCTTTATAAATATAATTGCTGATGAGTTGGTTCCTGAAATAGGATGGTTGTTCCAGTTCGTCGCGCAGTTTATTGAATTCCTCCCGGAAATATCTGCCTATCAATTTTGCTTTTTCCGCATAGCCATTACCGTAAGTATTATCGTTCGGTTCTATTCTTGAAAGGAATTTTATAGTTACTTTTCCATCTTTTAGCATGGTATCTTTTTTCGCTAACGTAAAATTTGTGCCATGGATCATGATGGGTAAAATATCGATATTTAATTTTTCAGCAAGATAAAATGAGCCTTTGTGAAACCGTTTTATCGAGCCATCTTCAGAACGTGTTCCTTCGGGGAAAACAACAACAGAATATCCATTTTTTATTCGGTCCGCGATCTGGTCAAAGCCTTGCTCGGTGCCATAACTCACAGGATAGTAATCTGCCATACGGACAAGAAACCCCGAGATAGAAGAATTCCACACACGCTCGTTGGTAAATAAAATCAATTTAGGATGAAGCATCGCTGTGCATAAAATATCCAGCTCGGATTGATGGTTGCAAATGATCACTGCAGGTTTTGAAAAATCCTCTTTGAGCGGATTGATGATCTTCTTCTTCACATTTGCCATAATATACATCAGCGACCAGCTATATTTTGAAATGCAAACATGATATAAATATTTCCCTTTTTCTTTATTGAATGGGTTCAGCTTCACAAGCAGCAATCCCAGAAATGTAAGCACTATAACTCCAACACTGAAATAACCAAATGCGAAAATTGATTTTAGAAAGCCGGATAATGTCCATGGAAATTTGTTTTTTGAAACACGGTTTTTAATAAGAATATTAAACAGGAACGGAATTAATATCTGCGACATAATTACAACGCAAACAATACCTACAATTGATATAATTGCGATGGAACGCAATGCAGGATGTTTTGCAAAGATCAAAACACCTAAACCTGCGATGGTTGTAATAGCCGATAGAAAAATAGAGGATTTGTAGGATGATAAATTTTTCTTGCCGGTTTTGTATTCCTGCAATAAACCATCCATAATAAATAAACTGTAATCATCGCCCAAACCGAAAATGAATGCAGAAATAATAATGTTGATGATATTGAACTGCATCCCGAAAATACCCATGATGCCGAGTATCCAGATAAAGGTGATGAACATGGGCACGAATGAAATCAATGTCAATTCAATTCTTCCATAGGTGATCAGCAAAACAGCAAATACCAATATGGAGGACATCAGTGCGATGCTGGTAAAATCGTTATTGATGATCTCTACAAATTTTGTTGTGAGATATTGTTTATCAAGAACAGTTGTATTCTGATCGTTTTCAAAAATTTTGTAAACCGCATTTTTATTTTCGGAAGAAACTTTTACCAATGTTACAACTGTAGATTGCCCGGGTTTTTCTGTGATATAGTCGTCTAAAAAAGATTTTCGAAGGTTCGCATTTTGCCCGTCCCGGCCTGACCCAAAATCTTTATTCAACCAGGTTTTGAAATTATTGAAAGCAGATGCAGAAAATTTTAATTCGGCTCCTTCTTTTTCAAGTGTTGAAAACAATTGCGATTTTTTTTCAGGCGTCCAGTAATCATTCCATCTTGCAATTTTTATTTTCTGTAAAGAATCGGAAATGATGAGTGATGAAACACCGGAATATTTTTTTACAATTCCTTTTTGTTTTAGTTCTTCAATTTTGCCGGAAAGCTTTTCGTTATTCTCCAATGCTTCATCAAGGTTTTTCCCTTCGCTGACGAGATAGACAGATTGCAGCGAAAACGCGTTGATGGTATTTAGTTTTGCCTGTGCCTGTTTTAATTTTTCCGGCATGTAATTCATGCTTGCCAGGTCGTTTTCAAAACCTACATTTTGTGCTGTGTAAAAAAATACAACCGTTAAAATGAGAATTACAACAACCAAATATTTATTGTATTCCGGGCGGTAAGAAGCAAGTTTATCGATCCAGGAGTTTTCGCGGGGAATATGTTTCTGTTGTTCTTTTTTTGACGCGATCAAATGCGGTAAAAAGATCAATGAACATAATGATGCACCGATTAAACTGAATGCAGCAAACAAGCCGAGGTCCTTCAGCATTTCCGACTCTACAAATTCCAGGCACAGAAAGCCGCCGATGGTTGTGAAACTTCCAACCGTTAATGGCATTGCCAGGTCTTTGATAACGTCGTGAATATTTTTTGTGTGCCGGTAATGGTTGAATACATGCAACGAATAATTCACTGCAACACCAAGCACCACAGAACCTGCGCCTAATGCGATCACCGAAATAATGCCTTTCATAAAATAGATCGCGGCGAGCGAAAAAAGCGCACCAAACAAAACAGGTACAAGAATAATAAACGGCGCACGTTTTTTCCGGAAATAAAAACCAATAAAAAAGATCAGGAAAAAAACAGTGATTCCTTGTGTGTATAAAGAATCTTTCCTCAGTTGCAATGCATTGCCAACAGAAACGGCGGTTGCTCCGAAATAAGCGGCATCAATATTTTTGAAACCGGTTTTATTTAAGCTATCTGTTAAGGCATCAATGCCGTTCAATAATTTTTCATTTTTGCCGGTATTGTTGGGAGGATATTGCGGAACGATAAACAATAATAAATGTTTGTGATCTTTAGTGATCACATAGCTATTATACAATTCATAATTATCATCATATTGAAGCGATTGCATTTTTCTTAAGCCGAGGTAGGAGATGCCAACCGGATCTTTGCTGATCATTGTTTTGAGCGCAAGCCCTGCAGGAGAAGTAAGCGTACGAAAATCTGCTGCTAATGTTTCTTTTAATTTTCCCGAGGTGATTAAAGTATCGATGATCTTATAATCCCGTTCATTGAGATAGATCGGAAGATGTTCATAAATGCTGCCGAACAAATTCATAGTAATACTGTCATCTACTTTGTCATTTATCTTTTTGACGTAAGGGTATAAATCCTGTTGTGCCGATGTAACAAAACTTTCTGCGAAAGATATCAAACTATCCGGTTGTGCGTCGGCGTTAGTATCTTTTAAGGATACCATTACCACAAGCTTGTCGAGGAATTTTGAATTCTGGAAAACCTGGTTGAGTTTTTCTATTTTTTTGTCTTTGGGAAGTATTTTGGAAATATCTTCTTCGAAACGAATGCGTGATGCAAAAAAAGCAATGAACAGGAAAGAAATGATAAAGCAAATCCGGAACGCAGCGCGGCGTTTTTCAAAATAGTTATATATGCTGACAAATATTTTCTCCATTTCTTAGTGGCCATTTTTCGGACCTGTCACAAAATGATTTTTGCGCTTACTCATGACTGTTACACATTGCCGAACAGAATTGTAATGCACAAGTGTGCGACGCAAGCAAAGTTTAATAGTAGCAACACAGCTCGGTACACAATAAACTACAAACTTACCATTGCTTTCCGGCGTTTAAATATTTTCAGTAACACAAATGTCAGTATTCCCGCAAAAGCTCCTGCAACGATGGCAAGTGTGATGCTCCCTGCAAGGTATTGCTCAAAATTTTTTCTTATAGAATCGAGACCGATATGCGTGGTGAATTCAAAGTGCATGGCATTTGCGCCCATCCACCACGCACCGGTTTTATAACTGAGAAATATGATCAGCGGGATCATCGGCGGAATACTGATGTTTGCTGCCACAATCACCAATGCCTTATTTAATTTTAAAATGATCGATAAAAAAATGGCAACGAGAAGTTGAAAACCCCAGATAGGGGCGATGCCCATGAACACGCCGAACGCAACCGATAAACTTTTGGTGTGGTCGGGCTGATCGTTTTGCAACAAGTGTTTATTGATATATTCTTTACCTTTTTCTTTATCGAAAATGTGGCGGAGAATATCGCGTGGCTTGATGTATAAAAACGCGATGAGCACCAAACAGGTATTTAAAATGCTGATGCGTACAGTATCTTTCAGCGGACGAAAATGCGACACACGTTCTTCAGCAGGCGGGTAATACACGGAAATCGGAAGCGAAGAAATTTCAACGCCGCTCCATGCTGCACGAACGAGCACTTCAATTTCAAACTCGTATTTACGTGTAATGAAATGAATTTTTTCTATCGGTAATAACGGGTATAAACGATAGCCGGATTGTGTATCCTGCATTTTTATTCCCGTTTCTACCCTGAACCAGAAACTGGAAAATGAATTTCCGAAACTGCTTTTACCGGGAACATTCGACTGGTTTAAATTTCTTTCGCCGATAATGATGGAATTTTTTTCCGTGTCAAGCCTGTTCAAAAAAGCGGGAAGGTCTTTAGCATAATGCTGTCCATCGGAGTCGATCGTTATCGCATACACATAGCCGTTATTTCTTGCCGCTTCAAACCCTTTGCGCAATGCATATCCTTTGCCTGCATTTTTTTCATAACTAACTTTTTGTATGGAAGAAAACTGTTCAAGGATTTGCAACGTATTATCTGTGGAGCCATCATTCACCACAATTATATCCTGCGAATATGCAGACACGTCATTGATAACCGATGCAATTGTTGCCGCATTGTTATACGTGGGAATGATCACACAAGCCTTTAACCTCCTGAACTGTCCGATACAGCTTTCCTGGTTTGCCATTTGCATTTCATTTGTTGCCGGAAAATTTTGAAACGGCAATATAATTTAGGATGTAAATTTACCACATTACTGTTGAAGTATGAGCTATGAGTTATGAAGTATGAGTTGGAAAAGAATTATTTTTTATTTGTATGCAACTTAATAGCTCATAGTTCTTATTTATAATACCAGCTTCGGTATCTCCGGTTGAGCATTCTTGCGTCGCAATCCGTTCGTCTATTGTGCTACTATTAAGCTTTAGGCTTCTCCGCGAAATGTTTTTGTAAATCGATTGCTATAAACTTTGAAGATGCAAACACAATGAAAAGTAAAGCGGCCACAGATTCACAGATTAGTTATTGATATTCTACCAGGATGGTTTAAACTTTTTGCCAGTAATCTGCGAATCCGTGGCTATTGCTTTTAATACATGATAAATTATATCAACATTTTCTAAACCATCAGAGTTTTTTGCCGGCTGAAAACTGACGACCGACTACCATCCTCATTTCTCCATCACCGATAACTCTATGTGCGAAGGCGCATCAGCGCTTCTGTAAATTTTTTGTGTAGCAGTTTGAAAATCCGATTCTGTTGCTTCGAAAATATTCTGTACAAACTTTTGCGGGTTGCGGTCAATGATCGGGAACCAGGTACTTTGCACCTGTACCATTATTTTGTGTCCTTTTTTAAACACATGGTTTAAACTGTGCAGGTCAATTGTATATTCTTCCACTTTATCTGGCGTGATTGCTTCAGGGGTTTCAAAACTTTTGCGGAACCTTCCGCGGAAAACATCATTGGCAACCATCAGTTCATAACCAGCCATCTTCGGCTCTTTGGGATAATCATCCGGATATACATCGATCAGTTTTACCACCCAATCCGCATCGCTTCCTGTTGTTGCTGCAAATAATTTCGCGAAAATATTTCCGGTAACGGTAACATCTTCCATTAGTGTTTCTGTTTGCCAGCTTAGCACATCTGCTCTTTTTTGAACAAAGCGTTGATCTTCGGTAAGCCATGTGTACCATCTTGAACCGGGGCCATACGTTTCTTCAATCGGCCTGGTACGATAAGGAACAGGGTTTGCCGGATCAGAAATATAACTGTCATATATAACCGAAGATTCATTGCCAGGTTTTTCAAAAGAAAGTTTCCCGTTGCCATGGAAATATAAATTTTTCTTTACTGCATTTTTTGGTGGCCAGCTATCATACGTTTTCCAGGTATTGCTTCCAGTTTGAAAAGTGATTGCTTCTGCAAAATTGCCATTGCCTTTTCCTTTCAAGTAATAGGCAAACCATTTTGCCTGAATGTCTTTACGGAATGTGTCACCAGTCGGCGTGCTGAAATCAATATTGCCTAATTTATCACCTTTCATTCCTTCCCAGCCGCCGTGGTTCCATGGGCCGATGACGATGTAATTTTTGTGATGCCCGTCTTTTTGTTCCCATTTTTCATAAGCCTTTTGCGGACCGTAAAAATCCTCCTGGTCCCACCATCCCGCGACATTCATAATATATACTCGCGGCGAATCGAGACGGTAAGGCGTTGATTGTTTTTTCCAGAAATCATCATAATTAGGATGCGCTACAAAATTGTTCCATGACGGAAGCTTGTTGAAAAAATATTTTTTATTGACGTTTGATAATGGCCCGAGTCTCAGGTACCAGTTGTAGGTGTCTTTTTCACCAAAGGGAAAAAGGGAATCTGTTTTTGTTGCTTCTTCCATAAATGCATATTCAAAGCCATAGCTCAAACGAAATGCGCCGTTGTGATGAAAGTCATCCCCCAAAAACATATCAGAAGGAGTTGCCTGTTCGGAAACTGCAACCAGTGCAGGATGTGGATCAATGGCACCCATTACGGTTGTCCAGCCGCCATAAGAAATACCAAGCATACCGGCTTTGCCATTGTTGTTGGAAATATTTTTCAGCAACCAATCGAATGAATCATAAGTGTCGGTGCTTTCGTCAATAGCTTTTGGATCATTTTTATTGCGGTTGAAACGCTGCATTTCAAATGTGCCTTCTGAAAGATAACGGCCACGTATGTCCTGGAAAACAAAAATATAGCCATCTGCTGCAAGGTCTTTCACATACTCAAATTTTTCAGGGCTTGGGTAATTGCCAGCTCCATACGGAGTGCGGGTCATCAGAAATGGCAAAGCCTCTGCCTGATTTTTCGGAATATAAATTACTGTGTGCAGTTTTATGCTATCACGCATAGAAATCATTACATCACGGCGGGTGTATGTTTTACTTTGTTGTGCGAAATTTTTTTGAAGAGATAAAAAGAAAAAAAGAGCAAGAAGAGCCCTTATTACGGGATGTCTCATATGTATAAAATAGAAGATTAAGGTACTAAAAAAGATAGGGAAAAACCTATAAGGTTTTCAAAACCTTATAGATCTTCTAAACGTTTATCGAACTTCCTAACCACGCCATCATTCCCATCCCGATCTCAATGGCAGATTCGTCAATGTTGAATGTAGGTGTATGCACACCTGATGTAATTCCTTTTTCAGTATTCATTACACCTAAGCGATAAAAGCATCCTGGGATCAAATGTGTGTAATAACCGAAATCTTCTGCACCCATGCGCATTTCTGTCTCCGAAATATTTTCTTTGCCCATAAATAGTTCCGCTTGTTCAGATGCAACTGCATTTAATTTTTCATTGTTCAGGACAACGGGATATCCTACATCAATATGCAAATCAATTTCTGCACCCATGCTTTGAACCAGGCCAATTGCTTCTTTACGAATAAGTTCATGTGCTTTGAAACGCCACTCTTCATCCATTGCACGAAACGTGCCCATAAGTTTCACTTCGCTTGGGATTACATTCGTAGTGTAGCCACCTTGGAAAGATGAGATTGTCAACACTGATGGGGAAAACGGGTTCCTGTTGCGGCTGATAATTTGTTGTAACGCAACGACGAGATGCGATGCAACTAAAATGGTATCTGCAGTAGTATGAGGTGCAGCGGCGTGACCGCCTTTGCTTCTAACGGTGATGTATATCTCATCTGCACTTGCCATTACTACTCCGCTGCGAAAACTTAATTCACCAACTGGCAAACCGGGATGAACATGCAATCCTAAAATTGCCTGTGGTGCGGGATTTTCCAAAACACCTTCTTTTATCAATAAGCTAGCACCACCGGGGTTACGTTCTTCACCCGGTTGAAAGATGAGTTTGATGGTTCCTTCAAATTCATTTTTGAGTTCATTAAGAATTTTTGAAGCTCCTAATAAAATAGAAGTGTGTACATCATGCCCGCATGCATGCATCACACCATCGGTTTGAGATTTATATGAAATATTATTCTCTTCTTTGATCGGCAATGCATCCATGTCTGCACGCAATGCAATAATTCTTTCCGATGGATTTCGCCCTTCGATCAACCCGATCACACCTGTTGTTGCTTTTACTTCGAAAGATATTCCAAACTCAGTAAGTTTTTGCTGAATGAATTTTGATGTTTCAAATTCTTTATAACTTAATTCCGGGTGTGCATGAAGATGATGGCGGACATCAATAAATTCCGGGGCATATTTTTTTGCGAGTTGTTTGATCTTTTCTTTCAGCATGATGTGCAAAAGTAATTAGGAATTAATAATTAAAAATTAAGAATTACGGTGGCGATATTTTTGAATCATAGTTTTCAAAAAATATAAAAATTTGCCGTTTGTGAACCACTGCAGAATAGAATATCAATAGCACAAGAGTGCGACAACGATATTGAAGAGAGGGCTAATGCTGGTGGCCGAAAAGAAAAACTAAAAATTTTAAAACTAAAATCTAAAATAACAGAAATTAGAAATTAACTGCTCGAAGCTCATAACTAAATGTTGACAGCTATTTCTCACAAATCGTACATCGTACATCTCAAATCGTACATTCTCATTCCGGTTTCACTTCAATTACATCATGTACAATATATATTCCGGTCGGATATAATTTGGAAAGTTTATCGAAATACACCTGTGCTTCTTCCTGTGTTTTAAAATTTCCAACGCGCAGGCGATAATTTGGAGGAAGATAAACAATGTATGGTTTTAACTCCGGGTATTCTTTATAGATTTTTGCTTTTGCGGTAAACACCTGGTTGCGGTCGTCGGAGCTGATCACCTGTATGCGAAAACCGGGAGCAGTGCGTCGGCTGTCTTTAGTAGTTTCATCGTTGATCTGAATTTGTTTTTTAATAAGCAGATCAATTCTTGGATCTTTAGTTACAGTCACGGAACCGGAATCTGTTTGCGCAAAAATTTTTGTACAGGCCAGTGATAATATGAAGATGAGAATTTTTTTCATGATTATGTTTTTAATAACCGGCAGAACTACTTTTTTCTCCTTTGATGATTGCTACACTTGCACTGCAACCAAGGCGTGATGCGCCTGCATCGATCAGTTGTTTTGCAAATTCATATGTCCTTATCCCACCGGATGCTTTTATTTTTACAGAGGCAGGTAAATTTTTTTTCATTAAAGCCACGGCTTCTACGGTTGCACTTTTCTCTGCATATCCTGTTGATGTTTTTACAAAATCCACACCTGCTGTGCCATATAGCGTACAACATTTTACAATTTCTTCATCCATTAACACACCGCTTTCTATGATCACTTTTATGACCTTTTGTTTATTGTGGATAATTGGAAGCATTGTGTTGATTTCATTCGCAAGAAATTGCCAGTCGTTATTTTTTAATGCGCTTATATTTATTACCACATCCAATTCATCTGCTCCATCAACAATTGCCAAAACAATTTCTGCCACTTTCGCCTCGATAGCTGAATAACCAAACGGAAAGCCGATAACAGTAGCCACTTTTACACCAGACTGCTGTGTTAACTTTTTTGCTTCTTTCACAAATGGCGGAGGAATACAAACTGCGGCAAAGCGATACAGCAATGCTTCTTCGCAGGTTTTTTGTATATCTGCAAGTGTTGCTGTCGGCTTTAAAAATGTGTGATCTATATATGGAGCTATATTCATCGGATGCGTTAACTTTACCGGAATAAAAATTGAAATTACTGTATTTTACCAACCCAAAAATTAAACTGGTCTTTTAACAACTCATACCTTGTATATGAAAACAAAAACATTAATTATTTTTTTATCTGCTCTTTGCGTGATCATTGTTTCCTGTAAAAAAAGTAATTCTTCTTCTTCGCAGGGAAATACGATAACCGGCAATTGGTATTTTGTATCTGAAAAAGTTAACACGCAGTCTGTCGTCGAACAAAATAGTGGTGGTACTGATGTGAAAGATGTCACTACATTTAATTATGTTACCACGTATGATTCGGGCACGGTGAATATCACATCGAGTACCATGGCGTTTTCCGGCTTGACTTATTATATCTCTGGTACTGCTTTCGATACAACGTATGAGAACAATGTTCTAACTGACACGGCGTCGACTCCGGTTTCATATTATGTTGCCCCATCCAGTTCAAGCAGCTCCTACACTATGGTTGGTACCGATTCGGTATATTTTCCTGCAGGCGGCTTTGGCACACCGCCGGGTACAACTGCCGGTGCGGCTTATGGTGCAAAAATTGCTTTTCTCGCAGATACGGCAATGACGCTTACAAGCAATTTCTCCAAAGATTCTACAGGCTATCTATATGGCATGCCTGCAACCTTCACATCACGAGCTACTATGGTAACCACTTTGCACAGGTAATTGCATGCATGTTTTTCTTTCAGAACGGAATAAATGTCTTTCAAACAGGAATTCATCCAAATGATTTGCCGTTAATAAAATTATACTGCCGGGAATACCCTAATTCGGTAAATTAGAAGCTCATTTCTCAAACCAAAACTATAACACATGAGCGCTTTTAAGTTGCACCCGCCGGGCAGGGTATTGTTATTATTACCGGGGTTTATGCTACTCTTCCTGTTTGCAAAATCGCAGGTCACATTTCCAGTTAATGGCATTGCTGATCCGCGGCTTAACATCTACGCATTTACCAATGCTACTATTGTAAAAGACGGACAAACAACCTTGCAGAATGCAACACTTGTAATCCGCGAAGGAAAAATCGTTGCAGTAGGCGCAAACGTAGAAGTGCCGAAAGACGCAGTAATAATAAACTGCAGCGGAAAATATATTTATCCTTCGTTCATTGATATCTACAGCGATTATGGTGTTGCTACACCCGAACGCCAGAGAAATGGGTTTGATTTTCGTGCGCCTGCACAATTCAACTCGAACACAAAAGGTGCATACAACTGGAACCAGGCGATTAAACCTGAAGTAGATGCTTATAAATTATTTGCAACAGACGATGCTAAGGCTAAACCATTACGCGAAAGCGGATTTGGCACTGTGCTTACCCATGAAAAGGATGGCATTGCACGGGGCACAGGTGTAGTAGTAACACTCGCTGATGAAAAAGAAAACTTAGTGATCGTAAAAGAAAAAGCGTCTGCTCATTATTCATTGAGCAAAGGGGTCTCTACACAAAGTTACCCAAGCTCGATGATGGGTGTTATTGCATTGCTTCGTCAAACATATTTAGATGCACAGTGGTATAAAAGCAAACCCGCAAAAGAGGGGGTGAACATAAGCTTACAGGCATGGCTGGATAACCAAAACCTACCTCAGATTTTTGATGCAAATGATAAATGGAATGATTTGCGTGCAGACAGGATCGGCGATGAATTCGGTGTGCAATATATTATTAAAGGAGGCGGGAACGAATACCAGCGTATTGATGATATTGCTGCAACAAAAGCAACATATATCTTGGCGTTAAATTATCCGCAGGCGCAGGATGTGGAAGATCCTAATGATGCACGTTTTGTATCGCTTGCAGACATGAAACATTGGGAGCTTGCACCTACAAATCCTGCAGCATTTGAAAAAGCAAATATTCCTTTTTGCTTAACTGCAGCCGATCTTAAAGATGTAAAACAATTTCTTCCCAGTCTTCGCAAAGCATTCGAGTACGGTTTAAGTGAAGCGAAAGCCTTCGACGCACTTACTAAAACACCTGCAACATTATTAGGTGTGTACGATAAAGTAGGAAGCCTTGATGCCGGCAAACTGGCGAATTTTTTAATTACAACAGGGCCGGTGTTTAATGAAAAAACGATCATTCTTCAAAACTGGGTACAAGGAGAAAAATATGGCGTGAAGGAAGAAGACTGGAATGATATTAAAGGAACATACACACTTACTGTTACTTCAACGTCTGGCTCATCAACATATACTCTCGATGTAAAAAGCGATAACAGCGCTGATGTTATTTCAAACGATACACTCACTACAAGATTCAGTTACGATGGAAAATTAGTGAAGCTGAGTTTTTCATCGCCGGCACCGAAAAGAGGCGGGGCACCGCATGAGGGCGGCGAACAACCACATGGAAGGTTTGGCGGAATGCGCGGCGGCGCTTCATTTCGGTTAAGCGGCACCGTTAATGGTAATGTGTGGAATGGTAATGGCGAAGATTCTGCCGGCAACAATTTGATATGGACTGCAGCATTTGTAAAAGCACCTGCAGCAGGTACAGACAGCACGAAGAAAAAATTCCCACCGCGTGTAGGAAAAGTTTTATACCCGTTTGATGGCTATGGCTGGGAAGAAATGCCCAAGCAGGAAAACCTGCTGATCAAAAATGCAACCGTATGGACAAATGAAGCAGAAGGAAGATTAGAAAATACGGATGTGTTGGTAAAAAATGGAAAGATCGCACAGATCGGGAAAAACCTTTCCGATGCTACTGCAAAAGTTATCGACGGAACAGGAAAATATCTTACCCCGGGAATTATTGATGAACATTCACATATTGCAGCAGCTTCTATTAATGAAGGTGCACAATCTGTAACTTCTGAAGTCCGCATCGGGGATAACCTCAACCCGGATGATATTAATATTTACCGCCAGCTTAGCGGTGGTGTTACTTCTTCACATATTCTTCATGGTTCTGCAAACACAATCGGCGGGCAAACACAACTCATCAAACTTCGTTGGGGTGTTGATGATGAAGGGTTGAAATTTAAAAATTGGGACCCATTCATAAAATTTGCACTTGGGGAGAATGTTAAACGCACTACTTCTAACAATAATAACCGTTTCCCTGACACACGTATGGGTGTTGAAGAAGTATTGGCTGATGCATTCAGCCGAGCAAAAGATTACGAGAATGAATGGAAGCTTGCTGAAGCTAATAATAAAAAGAAAGGTGCAACGCCAATGGTTGTGCGCCGCGACCTGGAGCTTGATGCATTGGTAGAAATTTTAAATAAGAAAAGATTTATTACCTGCCACTCGTATGTGCAAAGCGAGATCACTGCGTTGATGCGTGTGGGAGATAAATATGGTTTTAAAGTAAACACGTTTACGCATATACTTGAGGGTTATAAAGTGGCAGATAAGATGAAAGAAGAAGGAGCAAATGCTTCTACGTTCTCCGACTGGTGGGCATACAAAACGGAAGTGCAGGATGCAATTGCCTATAACGCAACTATTATGCAGAAAATGGGGCTAAATGTCTGTATCAATTCCGACGATGCAGAACAGGCAAGGCGCTTAAACCAGGAAGCTGCCAAGAGCGTGAAATATGGCGGAATGAGCGAAGATGATGCATTCAAAATGGTAACGCTTAACCCTGCTAAAGCATTACATGTTGCAGACAGGGTAGGAAGCATCAAAGTTGGAAAGGATGCAGACCTGGTTTTGTGGAGTGATAACCCGCTGAGCATTTATGCGAAAGCATTGAAGACAATTGTTGATGGTATTGTTTATTATGATGTTGATCACGACGAGGCAATGCGCAAATACATTTCGCAGGAAAGAAACAGGTTGATCCAGAAAATGATCGCAGAAAAGAAATCCGGCGGCTCTGTTATGCCGGCACGCCCAAGTTTCCAGGTAATATTAAGTTGCGGAGACCACGATCATCATGATGGATTAATAACAATTGATGTAAGCGATGAAGTCAATACCAATACTAACAAGTAAATATAACCGAAAATGAAAAAATATTTTATTATCATATACAGCCTTTTGTTTGTAGCGGTAAGTGCCATCGCACAGGATGATGTTTACCCGGCAAAAGATTTCAAAGGCGTTCTTATTATCACCAATGCCACCATACACGTTGGTAACGGGCAGGTGATAGAGAACGGAACGATCAAAGTAGAAAATGGGAAGATCATACAGGTTGGGCAGAATATTTCTGCGGATAATGGAGCTAAAGTGGTTGATGCAAAGGGAAAACAGGTATATCCGGGATTGATCCTTCCGGTAACAGACCTTGGTTTGAAAGAAATCGCAAATGGTGTCCGCGGTTCAAATGATTACTCTGAATTGGGTGATTTTAATCCAAGCGTACGTTCTATAGTTGCATACAATACGGATTCGAAGATCATAGGGACGCTGCGTGCAAACGGAATTTTATTAGCAAGCGTAACGCCACAAGGCGGAACGATCAGCGGTTCTTCCAGCGTTGTGCAATTGGATGCATGGAATTATGAAGATGCTGCATACAAAATGGATGGAGCCATTCATTTGAATATGCCCACATTCATCAGCCGCCCGAACAGGTTTGCGATATTTTTTGGTTTGCCTGTTGACCACACAGACCCGACACAGAAAGCGCTTGAAAAAATCGACGAGATCAAATCTTTTTTCCGCGAAGCACAGGCTTACTATAACGAAGCATCTCATAAAGAAACCAACCTGAAGTTTGAAGCAGTAAAAGGTTTGTTCAGCAAAAAGCAAAAATTGTTTGTTCATTGCGACCAGGTGAAACAAATGCTCGTTGCTATTGATTTTGTAAAAGAGTTCGGCTTTGACGTAGTGATCGTTGGCGGAAGCGAAAGTTTCCAGATCGCACCGTTGCTGAAACAAAATAATATTGCAGTGATCCTGCAACAAGAGCATGAACTGCCCGCAACAGAGGATGATGATGTTGACCAGCCATATAAAACGCCATTCCAATTACAACAGGCGGGCGTATTGTTTGCATTGAATGATGAACATGATGAAAGCCGCTATCGCAACCTGATGTTCAATGCGGGAACTGCAGCCGCTTATGGCTTGACAAAAGAACAGGCATTACAGGCAATCACTCTGAACAGTGCAAAAATTCTTGGTATTGATGACCGCACAGGTTCTATTGAAGTAGGTAAAGATGCGAACATCGTGATCAGCGATGGTGATATTCTTGATATGCGCACAAGCATCATCACAAATGCGTTTATACAAGGCCGTGAGGTAAGTTTGGAAAACAAACAAACCCAATTGTACCAACGCTACATGTACAAATACGGGTTGAAATAATTTGCCATCTGAAATCAGCGGGAATGTAAAAAGCAGCTTCGTAATGGAGCTGCTTTTTTTATTTTAAGTATGCCGTATGAACTATGAGTTATGCAATTAGTGTATAGCTCTATTTTTGAATTTGCATTTCACTGAGTAAATAATTTATAACTCACTACTATTACCAGATTTTTGCACGCAAACTATCCGGCCGATACATCGGGTCGCCTGGTTTAATGTTGAATGTTGTATAGAATTCATCAACATCCTGAAATGGTGCATTCACACGGTATTTTCCGGGAGAATGAACGTCTGTCATCAACTGCCTGCGCAATACTTCATCGCGTTCGTGGCCTAACCACCCCAATGCATAACCGAGAAAAAAACGTTGCATTGGTGTGAGCCCGTTTATCTTTTCTCCCTTTTTATACTGCTCTGTTTTCTTGAACGCATCAATGCCAAGAACAATCCCGCCGAGGTCAGCAATGTTTTCTCCCTGGCATGCTTCGCCGTTGATGTGATACCCTTTTATCGGTTCGATATCGTTGAATTGTTTTATGATCACCTGTGCACGTTTGGTGAATTCGGCAGAATCTGAATCTGTCCACCATTTGTGAAGGTTTCCATTTGCATCGTATTTTCTTCCCTGGTCGTCGAAACCATGTGTGATCTCGTGGCCGATCGTTGATGCAGCAGCATAACCGTATACCAATGCATCATCTAATTCAGAATCTTTAAAACCGGGAACGATAAATTGCGCAGCGGGCAATTCAATTTCGTTATTGGAAGGATTGTATTCCGCATTGTATGTTTGCGGCGTCATTCCCCATTCAGTGCGATCGACAGGTTTGCCCAATTTATTGAATTGGAAATTGTGTTGCCACAAACGGGCATTCATTACATTCTGCACATAACTCTGTGTATCGATGTCCATGGAAGAATAATCTTTCCATTTATCGGGGAAATACACTTTCTTTTTCATCGCAGCGAGTTTTGCATACGCTTTTTGCTTGGTGCTGTCGCTCATCCAGGTGAGTTTGCTGATATGATCTTTCAACGCATCACGAATGGCTTCCGTCATGTCTTCGTATCTTTTTTTATCTTTCTCGTCGATGTAATATTTCACATAAAGCTGTCCGAACAATTCGCCCAGCAAATTATTTTCACTTTGTATAACCCTTTTCCATCTTGGCTTGCGCACTGTTGCACCACTGAATAATTTTTCAAAATTAAATGCTGCAATTCCATAAGCATCCGAAAGTTCAGCGGCATAATCGCTGATCAGGTTAAACTTTATATAGGTTTTCCAGAGAGGGAGCGGAGTTGCTTTTAAAACATTATCCAATGCTTTGAAAAATTCGGGCTGGCCGACAATGACAGAATCAAGATTTTTTACTCCGGCGATACTGAGATAATCTGCCCAGTTTATTGAAGGAGATAATTTGGAAAGATCTGCAACTGCTGTTTTATTATAATTTTTATAATCATCACGCAGATCTTCTAATTTTCTGGAAGCCTTTGCCAGCGAGGTTTCCATAGCAAGGATATTTTTTGCATCAGTTCGAGCACTGCTGCTGTCCTGTCCGGATAACGTTAATATCTTCGCAATATATTTTTGATATTCATTTCTGATATTGACCGTAGCGGAGTCGTTTTTGAAATAATATTCACGCTCCGGTAAACCAATTCCGCCCTGCCATAATATATAAGCCATCACATCACTTTTCTTTGAATCCTGGAAAACAAAATCAGAAAATAAAGTGGAAGACCCTACGCGTTTTAATTCAGCAACTGTTTTTATCAACGATTTGATGTCGGTGATGGCGTTGATCTTATCAAACCATGATTGAAGCGGTTTCAATCCCTGCGATTCAATTTTTACAGTATCCATTGCTGCTTTCCAGTAGTCACCGATCTTTTGGTCTGCTGTGCCTTTTACAGCATTTGCCGCAGCTGCTTTTTCATTGATCTCTTTGAAGCGGTTTAAATTTTCTTCATTTACTAAATTACCGATACCCCATGCTGCCTGTTCTGCCGGGATCGGATTTTTTTTGATCCATCCGCCATTCGCATACTGAAAAAAATCTACAGCAGGGCTAACGGTTGTATCAAGATTCTCGCTCAGGATATCTCGTTTGGCTGTTTCGGAATCTTTGTTGTTGCAAGAGACAATGCATGATGCAAGTGCACATGCAAAAAGCAATCGGCTACGCATAAAATAGTTTTGATTTTTTAGGAGAGATAAATGTTAGAATTCTCATGGAAAACAATTATACAAAATAGAAAAAAATTGCCAATCATCCTTTGCGATGTGATAAACGGGACTGGGTATTTTTGAAAGCAAATATGGAAATGTAAAGATTTGGGAATGTGATAATGCTTTAAATCATAATTACATCATAATAATCTGAGTCATCTGCGTGCTATCTTTTTAAAATAGCACACGCATCTTTATTGATGATTATGATGAAAACAGATCATTCAGAATTTTCACATTTTCATATTTTCACAGTTTCAATTTAGAACAATGAACCGCATCGATCGGGTTTCTGCAATCCTTATTCAACTGCAATCACGAAAAATTGTTAAAGCACAGGATATTGCTGATCGCTTCAGTATCAGCCTGCGAACGGTTTACCGAGATATGAAAACACTGGAAGAAGCCGGGGTGCCCATTATCGGCGAAGCAGGGGTTGGTTACTCGATCATGGAAGGATATCGTTTGCCGCCGGTAATGTTTACCCGCGAAGAAGCAACTGCATTTTTAACTGCAGGAAAACTGATCGAAAAATTTACCGATCACTCCACACACAATAATTATGTTTCTGCTATGGATAAAGTGCGTGCGGTATTGCGTGGCTCAGAAAAAAATGAACTGGAAAATATCGAAGACCACATTGAAGTATTGCAGAATTATGCCCCGTTTGCAGATTCCGAAGTAAATAATTTACTTCCGACATTATTAAAAAGTATTTCCGGAAAAGAAGTATTGCACGTGAGATATGCAGCGATGCATTCCGGGGAAACAACAGAGCGTTGCATTGAGCCGGTTGGTATTTATTATTCCGGAGGTTATTGGTATAGCATTGCATATTGCCGTTTGCGAAAAGATTACCGAAACTTTCGGACCGACAGGATCGTGCGCATGCATCTCACCAGCGAAATATTTACAGCAAGCCATCCTTCATTAAAAACGTTCCTCAACAAAATTGCCAGGGAGGAAAATTTAGAAACAATTGTTATTAATGTAAGAAAAGATGTGGCCCGTTACCTGCGCCAGCAAAAATTCTATTATGGTTTTGTAAGCGAAAAAGAAACCGGTGGTAATATGCAAATGACTTTTCTTACTGCCTATATCGACCCATTTATACGATGGCTTTCGATGTTTGCAGATTATGCTGAAATTGTAAGCCCGGCTTCATTAACAGGGTTGCTTAAAGCATATATCTGTAAACTTTCTCAAAAATTTTCCTGAATCTGTTTTCCTGCTGACATAAGGTTGTCATTACCCGGTTGTTTATTTGTTTTAACAATCAGTCGCTTGCCAAATGTCCAATTCCGGCAACAATAATTGTTATTAAGAATAAATCAACTGTTATGATCGAAGTATTCAAAACAAATGTGCAGCGTACCAGCCAGGCTAAACGGATAATCACCATACTGCATGAGCATCTTCCCAACAGCAGGATCAATTTTGACCTGGAAGATTGCGATAAAGTATTACGCATCGACAGCCCACGTATAATTAATGCAGATATAATTACTATGCTTGAACAAAATGGTTTTTTCTGCGAAGAGTTGCAATAAAAGCTTGAAGTTTTGAAGAAATGAATAGTGTAATTTGAAAACAGAAAGATGCTTTTGATCATAATTACAACATAACTATCCGCGTCATCCGTGTGCTATTTTCGGAAATAGCACACGGGTTTTTCTATGATATTATGATAAAAGCGGATAGTCGAAAACTCACAATTACGGAAACATATTCAATGCAATACCGATCCGGTTCCATGCGTTGATCACAATAATTGCCATCAATACTTTAGCAACATACGGTTCCCCCAGAACTTTTACTGCATTTGCATACGTTTCATCCGAAACGCGGTTATGGATCAATGTTATTTCTTCGGTCAGCGCTAATACTGCTTTTTCTTCTTCTGAAAAAAATGGAGTTTCCCGCCATGAGGTAAGTGAATATATGCGGCGTTCGCTTTCCCCGTTATCTCTTGCTTCTTTAGCGTGCATATCGATACAGTAAGAACAACCGTTTATCTGGGAAGCTCTTATTTTGATCAGGTCGCGGTGTGTGGTAGAAATCCCGTTTGCTTCCGCATGCGCATCAAAAGTGAGCATTGCTTTGTATGCAGCAGCGTCTGTTTGTTTTAAATTCAGCCTTGTGTTCATAAAAAATGTTTTTGATAACACAAAGGTCTGCCAGGTATCTCCAAAAAATCTTGAAGTAGTTCAAGAAATCAAATATTCTTCTTTGCACGCAGTTTACTCAGAAATTCTGCGCTAAAACCGAGATAAGATGCCAGCATGTATTGGGGAACGCGTTGTACAAAATCAGGAAAGCTGGTAATGAAATGATGAAAACGTTCTTCGCCCGATTGTGTGAATATATAACGGAAACGCATAACCGAAGCAGCAAAAGCTTTTTGAAGAATGATCCGGAAGTATCGTTCCATTTTCGGCACCTTGGTAAATAATTCTTCCTGTATGTTTTTATCCAATGCAATAACTTCAGTGGCTTCTATTGCCTGTATATTAAATTGTGAAGGCTTTTGGGCATCCAGGCTCATCAGGTCTGCAAGCCACCAGTTATCGATCGCAAACTGCACGATCTGCTCCGTTCCCTGTTCGGTAATGAAATACATGCGCATGCATCCTTTCACCACAAAATAATTAGCAGTGCAGATTTGCCCTTCTTTTAAAATATGCTCTTTCTTTTTTAAAGAAATATTTTTCAGGTAAGGCAGCAATAACTCTTCTTCTGTTTTGCTGAGCGGAACAAATTTGCGGATATGTATCAAAAGATTTTCAGAAGCCATAAAAACAATATTATCAGCTTTCTCCCAGGTCAATTTCCGTATTGTCGCCGATGTTGAGGCTGCGGCTTTCGCCTTTTACTTCCGTATCGCTTCCGATCAGTGAATGTGTGAGCACGATATCATACAGATTGGCAAACGAGCCTATGATGGAATTTTTTACAATGGAATAATTCACGATCGTTTTTTCACCGATCGCAACATTCGGCCCGATGATGGAATTTTTTATATCGCATCCCGGCGCAATACTCACCGGTTGAATGATGATCGTATTTTCAAACTGGTGGTCCGGGGAAATATTGCTGCCGAATTTTTTCAGCAGCTTCGAATTAGAATCAAGCAAGGTTTCTTTCTTTCCGCAATCAAACCAGTTCTGCACTTTATACGATTTGAACTGCATGCCATTTTTGATCATACATTCTATCGCATCGGTAAGATTATATTCTCCGTAGCTTGTTACTTCGTTGCGTATATTATTTTCAAGGCAATTAAAAAGATAAGAAGTTTCTTTGATCAGGTAAATTCCCACCAGGGCCATATTCGATTTTGGTATCTGTGGTTTTTCCACCACACGGCTGATGATGCCGTTATCATCAATCTCTGCAACACCAAAATTGCGCGGGTCATCAACACGCTTAACACCTAATGTAGAATTCGGTGCGCTCAATAATTCTTTTGTATTGTATTCGCAGATCGTATCGCCGAGCACAATAAATAATTCATCGGTGCCAACAATATCTTTCGTGAGTAAAATCGCATGCCCGATCCCATGCCGCTCATTTTGATACACAAAATGCGATGTGAGGTGCGGATATTTTTCCTTAACATAATCCTGTATTTTTTCGCCGAGGTATCCTACAATAAAAATAAATTCATGAATGCCCGCTTCAAGCAACTGGTCGACAATAATGCTCAAAATAGTTTTACCCGCTAATGGAATAAGCGCCTTAGGTTGTGTATATGTATGCGGACGTAATTTGGTGCCGGCACCGGCAACCGGAATGATCGCTTTCATATTTCAGTGTTGTCACTAATACTGCGCAGCAAGCGCAGCACTACTAACCCGTGACAGGTTTACTTTCAAAAAGCGTGTGAAAATAATAAATTTTATTATGTAAACCTTAATGAAAGTTTTGTGGCCCGATTTATCTTTATTGAACAGCGTAAAATTCAGCAGGAAATTTTTTTATGCTCCCGGCGACAAAGCTACTATTAAACATCGTTGCCCGCCCGAACATACCGTTCGGTACGGGCGGGCGTCGCACCTGCCTACCGCAGGCAGGCTCTTGTACAGTTGAAATTCTATTCTACTTTGGTTTATAGCCAGCAGGGTTTTATGTTTCTCGCAAAGGCGCGAAGCCGCAACGTAGCGCCGCTGCGCCTTCGCGAGAAAATAGTGAAGCTATTTACTTAAAGGCTTCAACTAATAGTTTATGCACTCCGTGTTCTTTGTGAAAAACCTTTGTGTACTTTGTGGTAAAATGAGTTCTACTATGAAAAATCTGTTTTTATTAGTTTTTGTATTTGCATCTTCAATTTCTTTTTCTCAAACACCGATACAAAAAATCGATGCATTATTAAATAAAATATACAAACCCAACGAACCGGCAATTGCAATCGCCATTCAGCAAAACGGAAAAACAATTTTCGAAAAAGGATACGGGCTTTCAAACCTGGAAACAAAAACAAAAAACACAACCACCACAAATTTCAATATCGGTTCATTAACCAAACAATTCACGGCTTTCAGCATTTTGCAATTAGCATCAAAAAATAAACTTTCATTAAGCGACAAACTCATAAAATTCTTCCCTGACTTTAATACTAAACCTGGTAACATCATCACCGTTCAGGAATTGCTTACGCATTCTTCCGGCATAATCGATCATTATGCATTTGTCGATACCAATGTAGTGAAACACGCAACAGATATAGATGTGCTAAACGCTGTAAAAAATATTGACAGTACTTATTTCACTCCTCGAACACAATACCGCTATAGTAATACAGCATATTGTTTGTTAGCAATGATCATTGAAAAGCTAAGCGGTATGAGTTATCCGGAGTATATCAAAAAAAATATTTTTACGCCGCTTGCCATGAATAATTCGAAGGTTTTCCAGGTCCAAGCTAATATTTTATCAAGGGCTTATGGATACGATACTGTTCAAAATAATTTTCATCGCCTCGATGCAGACGATGCCATCTTTTTTTCTACCGAAGGGGATGGCGGGATTTACACATCTGTAACTGATTATTTAAAATGGTTCAATTCCCTGCAAACAGGAAAATTATTAAACAAAGAATGGATCGCAAAAGCACGTTCGCCACAATTTCCGGTGGATAAAAAAAATAATTTGTCTTATGGATATGGATGGTTTGTTCATCCGTCTGACCGCCCCGGTCAGACAAATGTGTATCACACAGGCTCTAACGGCGGTTTCCGGGCTATTTCGTTTTCTATTCCTTCAAAAAAATATCTTATTATTATCTTGTCAAACCGCACAGGCGTCGACCTGGAAAATATTGTGCAGGAAATTAACAAGATACTCAGAATGGGCGGCGATTCTTACACTAAAATCGATGCACTTGAATCATTTAATAATAGTTCGCTTATTTTTGCGCCATGCAAAGAGACAATTTAGTTTTTGATTTAATCAGAAAAGAATTAGAACGCCAGCGTCATGGCATCGAACTGATCGCTTCAGAAAATTTTACATCGCTGCAGGTAATGCAGGCGATGGGAAATGTAATGACGAACAAATATGCCGAAGGTTATCCCGGCAGAAGATATTATGCAGGCTGCGAAATTGTGGACCAGACAGAACAGCTTGCTATTGACCGTTTGAAACAAATATTCCACTGTGAGTACGCGAACGTGCAACCACACAGCGGCGCACAAGCGAATGCTGCATTGATGCTTTCTATCCTGCAACCGGGAGATAAAATCCTTGGACTGGATCTTAGCATGGGTGGGCATCTTACCCACGGATCACCAGTGAATTTTTCCGGTAAATTATATCATCCTGTTTTTTATGGTGTGAAAAAAGAAACAGGAACGGTTGACTATGAGATGATGGAAACTGTTGCAAAAAAAGAAAAACCAAAACTGATCATTTGCGGTGCTTCTGCATATAGCCGCGATTGGGATTATAAAAGGATACGTGCGATTGCTGATGAAATTGGCGCATTTGTAATGTGTGATATGGCGCATCCGGCAGGATTGATTGCAAAAAAATTACTGACCTCTCCGTTTGATGATTGTCATTTTGTTACTTCCACCACGCATAAAACATTGCGTGGGCCGCGAGGCGGCATCATCATGATGAAAAAAGATTTTGACAATCCGTTCGGATTAAAAGATGTGAAAGGAAATATCCGCCCGATGAGCAATCTTATTGATATGGCTGTTTTTCCGGGAACACAAGGTGGCCCATTGGAACATGTAATTGCAGCAAAGGCTGTTGCATTCGGGGAAATTTTAACGGATGAATTTACAACTTATGCTGAGCAGATCATTAAGAATGCGCAAGCTATGGCAAAAGCATTTGTGGAAAAAGGGTATCAACTCATCAGCAACGGAACAGATAACCATTTAATGCTGATCGATCTTCGTAATAAAAATATCAGTGGAAAAAAAGCGGAGCAGGCGTTGGTGCAGGCGGATATCACATTAAACAAAAATATGGTTCCTTTCGATGATAAAAGTGCATTTGTAACATCTGGTATACGCATCGGAACACCGGCAGTCACTACACGCGGTATGAAAGAAGATCACATGCAGTTCATCGTAAATGCTGTAGATAATGTATTAATGAACGCCGATGATCAGACGGTAATTACCGAAGTAAGAAAAAAAGTAAACGCATTCATGGAGCAGTTTGAATTGTATCCGGAACTCGGATAGGCATCGTTGATAGATGTTTGTATTAATAATCGGTGATGCCGTATAAGTTAACCATCCATCAGCGGACGTATGCCATCTTTTTCCGCTTCTTTATATGCGATCCTAAAACGAATATTCCAAGCAATATTATTGCGCCGGTGAAATATTTCCAGGGCTGGCCTTTTTTCAATTTAATAGCATCTGTTTTTCCTGCGAGAATAGATGCTGCCCAATAATATGGCAACGATTTTTCTTTTGAAGATGTTTGAATGAATTCCAGTTTTGCTTTTTGCAATGCTTCATCAAGCGGCAATCCTTTGGCTACGTACTTGTAAAAAAACTCGGTGAGTTTGTACGTTGATTCATTATCTACCGACCATAGATTCGTTACCGATGAAGGAATGCCTAATGCCGCAAATCCTCTGTTAAAGCTGAATACGCCTTCGCCCTGGTATAATTTTCCATTTCCGGTTTCGCATGCTGACAGAACGATCAATTGTGTTGCAGGTTTTGCTTCAGCGATCAGATCAGATAAATACAAGGCCGAATCTGCAAAATAAATCACAGGTTCTCCATTGCTGCTGCTATCTGAAGAATGCGTATATAGCTGAATGATTTTATAGCCATAAAATTGCTGAAGAAAATTATTTCTTGAAGCCTGTTGCTGCACAAAACTTTTTGTATTTCCGAAATAAGAAGCAATAGTATTTATAGAATGATCGCTTTCATTTAATGATGTTAAATGAAACTGTTGCGGGAACTGTACAGGTGCAACACCCAGAAAATTCCCCGATATAGAAACGGAATCATGGCTGAAATCATTCAAAAGATATCGTGCAGAATATGTATAGCTCGTAATATGGTCATTCAGAAAATAAACAGGTGTTGAAGTTATTGTGTTTGTTACGAGTGTTTCAAAGGGAAAATATTTTCCATCGGGTGAAATGATTATTCTTCCGGTGCTCAATGGAATGTTTTTGAAAATTAATTCGTACAACTCATTCGCATTTTTCATAAATCCTGTGAAATTTTTATTCAGCATTTCAGGATCGGAGAGGTAAGAAATGTGTGTATTTACTTTAGTTTCAAAACCTTCTTTATTGATTTTATTGATCACCACATTTTTATCGGTGATGAAAATTGAATAAACGGCGCTGTCGCCATTAAAAAATTCAAGTAGGGCCGTTTGCTGGTTTAATAGATTTTGTTGTATATCTTTTAGTTTGATAAAGGTGGTATCCAGGAAACTTTGATAGTAAAGCGGGTTTTTACTACGGATGGTTTGTTCGATCAAATTTTGTTCTTGTCTTGCAATGATTAATGATTTTTGATTATCAACATATTCAGACGAAGATGCGTGTAGCGTATCTCCGATTTTTTTTAGTTTGCTTATTTTTCTTTCTAGCTGTGCTTTTCTCAAAATATCATCATTGCTTATTTTGCTCAACTGATTTACCTGGTCATTAAGCAATACTGCACGGCTTTTTTCAAAAAAATAAAACACGTCTTCATTATCATGAAGCAGATCAGCTACAATAATTGCATGTTCATACAATCGCCTTGTGTAGTTTCTCCAAAATAGCTTTGAGGCTAATTCCGATTGACGCGATTTGATATTGTTCAGTAACTGATCTGCTGCTTTGTAAATGCGTAATGCATGGTGTAAGGGTGCCGTTGTACTTTGAATACGATATTGATCAAAATATGCATCTGCCTTGTCTAAAACCATTTGAACTATATATAGTGCGGTATTGGTACTTAAATAATCTTCAAGATGGGCATTTAAGCCGTTTTCATCTAATCCTGGTTTGATTTTATCGAATGCCAAGTTGAAAAAGATATATGCTGAATCGAACAGGTTTATTTTCGCATAGGCATTGCCTATAGCGGCCAATATCATTACTGAATCAGGAGCTTTAGCATAGTTAAGCGCTTTAAAGAAATATCTTAAAGCGGTTTTTTTCTCACTTGGTTCTTTGGTATATATTATTCCCAATTGCATTAATGCTTCCGCATTTATTTCCCTTTCTTTATTTTTCTGCTCGTATTTAAAAGCGTTAAGAAAATTAGCCACCGCTGATTCCGTATCTTTTTTTGCCTCAGATAAATATCCGTATAAGTTGTAGATGCTTCCCCCGACAAATTTTTTATTTTTATTCCTTTTTAATTCAGCTTTTTTGCTTTTGAGAAAATCTTCTGCTGTTGAAAATTTTTTTAACGCATAAAGGGCTTTGACCTTATAATAAATAAAATATAGAACGAAATCAAGGCTATCGTCGTAACGATAAGATCGGCGAACGATGGTTTCGCCAAGCTCAGCAAGGTTAATGCATGAATGATAGTCTCCTTCAAAAAAGAAATCTTGCACGCGACGGTCTAATAAAAAGAAAATGTATTTGAAATCTCCATTTAGCCTGATTTCGTTCGCGATACAGCTATCTGCAGCTTTATTTCGTAATGTATGCTGATTGAGCGAGTCGTAAAAAATGGACAAATAATAATAATACCTGCTCAAATTGTGTTTACTTATTGCAGGATTGCCGGCATTAGTGTAAATAACGTTTAGCCCTTTCTTTGCATATTGAATGGCATGAATAAAATCTCCGGAAAGGTAATAAAGCACAATGATGTTTGTTAATAAAAGAACGTATGAAGAATCGGTACGGTATGAACAATTCATTGCTGCAATATCATATTTCAGCAATTCACTCAATTCTTCTTTTTTATCGGAAGGCGGATTGCTGTGAAAATATGTAAGCCTTTTCATTATGGAATCCCCTGTAAGACATTGTGCCGACAGAGAATTGGCATTAATAATGAAAAAACAAAACATGTTTAGGATAAAAACGCTTAGCCGGAACTTCATTTCATGCCTTATTTTCGGAGACTGTCAATATGAGTCTCCTGAGTTAATGGTTCTGATAGGTCGACTAATGTAATACTTTCTACTGGCCCTGGTCCAGGTGTGGAAGCAAAGCTTGAAATTTGAGCGCAAATCTGGCAATTATTTTTGCATGTACATGGCCCTTTAATGGTATCGGCTAATGCCATTACTTGTAGGTCGTAGTTGATCGAACCCTCTTTTTTGAATGGTGAATATTGTAAAACAAAAGATGTTGATAAACCAGGGGCCACTGTTTTTTTCATTTTTTCAATAGTATCAACCAATATTTTTTCAATATTCGCTATTACGGAATCTCTTTGAATCCTGCTGGAGTTTTCTTTGAATTTGATACGTATGTCGATCCAATTTTTTGCAACTGGTTCTTTTTTGCCATAAATTTTTTTACTGTCACCAGATGATTGACAGCAGCTTAAAATGAAAATGCTAAAAATTGTAAAGGCAATAAAATGAAATAATAACTTTAAAATTCCGGCAGGAGTGATGGCATTCCATTTCATAAAAATTGTTTTAAGGTGATTTAATTGTAACTACAATTTCTTCAACCACTCCTGTGCTACTTCCTTGCCTTCCAGATTATTTTGCACCACATTTAGTAATAGCTGTTCAGCCATAACAGCATCACCGGGCTGGTTGCGTTCCATTAGAGTAAGAGCAAGATAAAATGTTGCCGGATTAGAATAAAGTTCGGTGTGTTTCCGCAGTTGCGTGAAATACACCATTGCTGAGTCGTATTCCTGAAGCCTGAGGGAAACAATTCCTGCATTTTTTTTTGCTGCCAGGTCTGAAGTATCGCTTGTAATAATTGATTTGAACTGTTGTAATGCTTCCTTCAATTTGCCTTCATTATATAGACGCAATCCTTTTTGGGAAGCATCTTCTGTGCCGGTCATTTTAACGCCAAGCGTTGCAAATTCCTTTTGAATATACATGTCAGCCAATTGTTTTGGTGATGCATTATTCTTTGTAAAAAAATAAACCCCGAAAATAATCCCAATTACAACTGCTGCTGCTGCGTATGCCCAAATTGTACGGACAATGGTTTTAGGTGTACGTGTTTTTTGCTGTTCATAAATTTGCCTGAATCGCATCTTGCTTTCAGCATTCCATTCGCTTTGTACAAATTCATGGGTGCTGATATAAAAGGAAACATCTTCTGCAAAGGTGGGATCACCTAAAATTTTTTGCTCAAATTCTTCCCGTCGTTCTTTTTGTTCAGGGTTTTTAAAATAATCATCTATGTATTCGAGGTTGTCCATGATTTTCATAATTAAAGTTTATACAACTGCCGCAATTTCTCCAGGCAACGAAGCCGGCTTGTTTTTACTACATCTGACGTTTTATAGCCAAATATTGCTGCAATTTCCTTGTCTGTGTTTCCGCTTGCAGAAAACACTAACAATTGTTTACAGTTTTCTCCAAGCTCATTCAGCCGTTGCTTTAATAAATCCCAGTCATTTTTTTCAATCAGCTTCTGAATAACGGATTTTGCAGAATCAGAGATCTGGAAAAACATTTCCGAGATTGATGTGGTTTGATGTACGCTACTCTTATGTGTCGTTTTTTTGCGCAGCAGGTCAACACATTTATTATGAAAAATCTGGTAGATATATGTTTTCACTGAGGAACGGCCTTCGAAAGTACCATCCGAAATTTTTTGAATTGCCGAGAGTATAGAATCTGAATAGGCATCGAAAGCATCGTCTTCCGACAGCGCATATTTTTTCATCCCTTCTCTAATGAAATAGCTATAAGCAGCAAACAGTTGTTCTTCGCCTTTTCTACGCCCGAAACCTGTTTGGTGCAGGTTATAAATAATTTCCTGGTCTGTTATATTATTGAAACTGCCTGCATTACCCATGAATTAGTTATTATTCTAATATACAAAAAATCATCCGCAAAAAAAATATGGAATTTTTTGTTTCCATTATTTATTTATCCAACGACGAATTATTATACAACATGTTCGAAACCGTGGATAGGAACCTGCCCCGAAAACAATTTTAAAAATCACAATTGCTAAGCCTTAGAAAATTTCGTTCCGTGTTTTCTATCAACGGCAGTTTGAACAGCGTTAATCAAACATCATTAACTATTAAACCTTTAAAAAATGAAACGGATCTTTATTGCCCTTATCAGAGGATGTATTTTCCCTTTGATCATTACCGGAGTTGCATACGCACAAAATTCAATGGGTTTGTATGTAATAAACGATGCAAACACATTTAAAAATTCACTTGCTGCAGCGGATGCAAAAAATTTAACCCCCTACTCAGGTACCGAATCAAGCGACATCAATGCAAAAGCTGTAAAGAATTTTTCAAAAACATTTAAAAATGCCGCAAATACACAATGGTATAAGATCGAGGATGGTTTTCTTGCACATTTTTCAGAAAATGGAGTTGAAAAAAGAACCTACTACGACAAGAGAGGCAACTGGCATTTCACTATCGCTTATCTGGATGAAAAAGCTTTGCCAAAAGATGTACGCAGGGATGTGAAAAGTATTTATTACGATTATCAAATAGCTACTATTCAAAAAGTAGAAGTTGAAAACAAGGTAGTTTACCTCATTCACATGCAAGACCAAAAAACCTGGAAAACTATACGAGTCGGTGAAGAAGGAATGGACGAAATTGAAAATTTCAATAAATAGTTTTCATGCTCGTATGAAAAACACCCGGCAGAGGGATTTGCAAATGTTGGCGCACTCAATACAAACTATTGGTCATAATCATTTGGATTGGGGTGCCCGCAAAAAATCCTTCTGCCATTTTTATTTCACTTATCACTGAATTTGTATGAAACAGGGTATAATAAAAATGATTTTTCTTGCTTACATTTTTTTCCTGCTTATTTCTGCGTTTGAAAAAATATAAAAGCAAGAAATTTTATGCTATTATAAAATATTTCTTGCCGATAATAAAACAGATCAAGGAACAAATGTTCTTCACCACAGTAGTACAAAAGCTAAATCGAAGCTCCTTCCGAAAACGGGCTGTATATCGTTTTCGGATCGCCTTTTTTGGTTCTTTTTTGGCGAAGCAAAAAAGAACAGAAAGGTAAAATGAATTTGATGACTATATCAGTTTCGGATGAAAAATGATAAAAGCTCAGTGATTAATTTAAGACGATCTCAATATCGCAACGTGTTAATTCACTACTTTTGGCAAAACATAAATTTGTTTTGTCATGATACAACGAATACAAACACTTTGGCTCTTGCTTGTTGCTGCTTTTGGGATCCTCACACTAAAATTTTCTTTTTTCAGTGGCAATAAAATAGATAAGAACCAGGTAAAAACATTTCAATATCTAATAGCTTCCACGAATTTTATTATTCTTATTCTTACGGTGATTGTTTTTGTCGGGGCGCTGATTGCAATTTTTTTATACAAGAATCGTAAACTTCAATTACGTATATGCATTGCCGGTATAATCATTTCTCTGCTCAATATTTTTTTATACTATCGGGAAACAAAAACGTTTACTGAAGGCAATTATGACCTGACTGCAATTTTAGCGATAGCAATTCCTGTTTTGTTTATTCTTGCAGCAAGAGGGATTAATAAGGATGAAAAACTGGTTAAGAGTTTGGATAGACTTAGATAGGTTTAAGGTTTAGGGTTTGAGGTTTAAGGTTCTTAAATTCGGTCTTGCTTTTTATTTTTCATTATGCATAATCGGGGATAACTATAACACAAACTTTAAACTTTACGCCTTATACCTTAAACCCAACGCCATCAACCTTAAATAAATTTCCCAGTATAACTTTCCTTCACTTTCTTCAATCCGGCAGGAATGCCTGCATATACAAGGTTTCCGCCTGCATCGCCAGCTTCGGGGCCAAGGTCGATTACCCAGTCTGCAGATTTGATTACATCGGTGTTATGTTCGATAACGATGATCGAATGCCCTTGCTCGATCAATGCATTGAACGAATTGAGGAGTTTTTTTATATCGTGAAAATGAAGCCCTGTTGTGGGTTCATCAAAAATAAAAAGAATTTTTCCCTGCGCTTTTCCTTTGCCAAGAAATGAAGCAAGCTTCACACGCTGTGCTTCGCCACCGGATAAGGTATCTGAAGATTGCCCGAGTTTTACATAACCCAATCCAACATCACTCAACGGTTTAATTTTTTGAAAGATATCTTTTTCATCTGCAAAAAATTCCAATGCTTCATCCACGCTCATTTCGAGCACATCAAAAATGCTTTTGTTTTTATAGTTTACTTCAAGCACTTCTTCCTTAAAACGTTTTCCGCCGCATACTTCGCAGGTAAGATGCACGTCTGCCAAAAACTGCATCTCTACAATTTGTTCGCCTTCGCCTTTACAGGTATCGCAACGGCCACCATCCACATTAAAAGAAAAATGTTTGGGTTGAAAACCGCGTACTTTACTGAGTGGTTGTTTGGCATACAAATCCCTTATTTCATCATACGCTTTTATATAAGTTACGGGATTGCTTCTCGATGATTTTCCGATCGGGTTCTGATCGACCATTTCGATCTGTGAAATAAGATCCACATCACCTTTGATGGTTTTATGCATGCCCACTTTTTCCGTTGATTCCCCTTTCATTTTTTGAAGGCCCGGGTACAAAATTTGTTTTACCAACGTTGTTTTTCCGCTGCCACTAACGCCGCTCACCACACATAAAAGATTCAGCGGAAATTCAACCGTAATATTTTTCAGGTTGTGCTGCCTTGCACCTTCAATAATAACAGACCGGTTCCATTTGCGCACAATTTTCGGCGGCTCGATCTTTAATTCACCTTTCAGGTATTTTCCGGTGAGGCTATCTTCATTTTCAATCAGCTCTTCATAATTTCCCGCGGCAACTACTTCGCCACCGAGATGACTTGCGAGCGGGCCCATATCAATAATATAATCGGCTTCACGCATCATCATTTCATCATGCTCAACCACAACAACGGTATTACCGAGATCACGCAATTCTTTCAATACACGAATTAACCTTTCCGTATCCCGCGAATGCAAACCAATAGAAGGTTCATCCAGTATATATAATGAATTGGTAAGATTGCTCCCGAGCGAACGGGTGAGTTGAATACGCTGGCTCTCTCCACCGCTTAGTGTATTTGCCAACCGATTTAAAGTGAGGTATCCTAATCCTACATCCAGCAAGGTTTGTATGCGATGATTGATCTCTATTAAGATCCGCTTTGCAACTTTCTTATCAAATTCACTTAACGACAATTGATTGAACCATTCACTCAAATTCACTACAGGCATTTCACCCAATTCGCCAATATGTTTTTCACCAACTTTTACATACAATGCTTCTTTGCGCAGGCGGTAGCCTTTGCATTCCGGACATAAGGTGCGTCCTCTGTATCGCGATAGCAAAACGCGGTATTGCACTTTGTAAAGGTTGCGTTCCACTTCATCAAAAAAACCATTTATCCCATATACATCACCGTTACCTTCCCACAATGTTTTGTATTGTTCTTTGGTAAGGTCAATAATCGGGGTATGTATGGGAAAATTAAATTTCTTCGCGCCTTTCACAAACTGATCTTTCCACCACACTAATTTTTCTCCTTTCCATGGAGCAACAGCGCCTTCATACACACTTAATCGTTTGTCAGGAATGACAAGGTCTTCATCAATACCTAACACCTGGCTGAAACCTTCGCAGGTAGGGCATGCACCATAAGGATTATTAAATGAAAATAAATTGGGCACAGGTTCTTCAAATTGTATTCCATCCAGCTCAAATTTGTTAGAGAATTGTAATTGCTTATTACCGTTCACTTCAATCAGCATTTCGCCTTCACCTTCATAGAAAGCAGTGCCGATGGAATCTGCCATGCGGTGAAGGTCATCTTCATCGAACGATTTTACGACTAAACGATCTACCAATATGTAAGATGTAAGATGTGAGATGTGAGATGGCTGCTCTATAAGGTCTTCTATTCTGGCAACTTCCTTGTTAACATACAATCTTGAAAAGCCTTTCTGCAATAAAATATTCAACTCTTCTTTTACATCGCGGTTCTTATGTTGTTTGAATGGAACAAGAATGAGCACTTTGTCAGCTTCTTTCAATTTTCTGATCGCTTCTATCACATCATTTACATCGTCTTTCTTCACTTGTCTTCCGGAAATAGGGGAAATGGTTTTTCCGATGCGTGCATATAACAACCGCATATAATCATATATCTCCGTCATGCTGCCTACTGTTGATCTCGGCGTGCGGGTGATCACTTTTTGTTCAATCGCAATGGCCGGACACAATCCTTTTATATAATCAACGTCGGGCTTGTTCATACGGGCCATGAACTGTCGTGCATAAGCGCTCAGGCTTTCTGCATAGCGGCGTTGTCCTTCTGCAAATAAGGTATCGATGGTCAATGATGATTTTCCGGAGCCGGAAACACCGGTCACTACCACAAGTTTGTTACGCGGGATTTCAACCGTAATATTCTTAAGGTTGTGAACGCGGGCCCCTTTAATTAATATATTGTTCTGGTTAGATTTTTCCGGTTTTGTACGCACGGATTTCCCTTTAGTAGATACGCCCATATAATAAAAACAAATTTATTGGAATTTAGGCAGAACATTATGCCTCATGCATTTAAACAATCAAATCGGGGAAAAGATAAGTTTCCAACATTTTTTTTCTTAAAATATTGTTTATTCCAAAAAAAGCCTATCTTTATTTTCGCATTTGTACACTATTAACGAACTAAAACCTATTTCGCCTATCGACTAAGCACTTCTACACAGAAAAACCAAACGTCTTTTTTTAAATCCAAACATATATCCTATCACCTTTCAAAACCGTAGAAGTTTATGAAATCACTACGCCAAAAAACCGACCATGAACTTATCCACCAATTTCGCGACGGCGACTTACATGCTTTAGAAGCATTAATCCTGCGCCATAAGGATAAGTTGTACACTTCCATTCTTTTCCTGGTTAAAGACAAATATCTTGCAGAAGATATTTTCCAGGACGTTCTCATCAAAGTTATCGACACCATTCGCGGCGGACGCTACACAGAAGAAGGAAAATTCCTTCCCTGGGCAATGCGCATTGCGCACAACCTTTGTGTAGACCATTTCCGCAAAGTGAAACGCACACCCGCTATTAAAACCAGCGACGACCGCGACATTTTTGAAGTGATCAACTTCACCGAAGAAGGTGCCGACACAAAAATGATGAAACGCCAGAGCCACGACAGGGTTCGCCAGATGCTGGACCTGTTACCGGAAGACCAAAGAGAGGTGATCATCCTGCGTCATTATGCAGACCTTAGTTTTAAGGAAATCGCTTCATTAACTGACTGCAGCATCAACACGGCATTAGGCCGCATGCGTTATGGGTTGATCAACCTGCGCAAAATGATGACTGAGAAAAAGATTGCACTGTAGGGAGTCGCACATCTTTTTTAGAAATTTTAACTGAATCAAACTAAAGGGAACGGAAACAACCGCTAATTTTAATGAGCAAAAAGACTGGATAAAGACATTGAAAAGGTTCCTGCTCCAATTGCAGGAACCTTTTTTTATGAGTTTGTCATTCTGTTTCTCCATTCGGATTTTTATAAACGACTTGCTTGCACCGAAAGGTTGGAACAGAATGACACCTAATTGAAAGCCTATCATGAGTGATAGGCTTTTTGATTTACGAATTACGATTTTGGATTTACGATTTCCGGGAGTGGCTTTCAGTCGTCAGTCCACAGTTTTCGGTTCTGTAAATTCTAAATTTCTTTTTAGCTTTTAGGCTCTGAAATTTTAAATTTTCTGCCGTGTCAGGTGTTATCACCTGACACAAGCCTTGCATAAGTCATATACATATTTCAGCCCTAAGAAGAACACCTGACACTGCTCTAATTAAATCTTGAAGGTTTGATAAACGCTGCAAAAAATTATCACGTATTATAAAACCTTCAATGTTTTGTAATGCACTTTCAGTTCCACATTATTTTCTGTTCGCCTGCAAACCGCACTGCAGCCAACTCGCAAACTCTTTTGCATTAGGAGTATAGCCTTTTGTTTTTGTAAGGATTTTTTCATCTGCACTGATGATCGCGTATTGAGGTTGCGAAACTGCATTAAAATTCTCCGACTGAAATGTTGCCCATTTATCGCCAACGGTTATTATTTGTTTGGAAGAATTATTTTTTGTGGTATATGTGAATTGTTGCGAAGCAGGCAAAACTTTTCGTTCATCAACATATAATGAAACAACAACAAAACTATCCTGCATCAATTGTTTCACATCAGGATTTGTCCAAACATTTTCTTCCATTCTCCTGCAATTCACACAAGCCCACCCGGTGAAGTCAATCAATATTGGTTTGTGTAATTTTTTTGCATTCTGCAACGCTTCTTCATAATCATTTCGTAATGGCTCAATCCCTTTTTCACAATTCACGGGGTTTGCATAAACACTGTAACATAATGGAGGTGGAAATCCGCTGATCAGTTTCAAATTTGCAGAAGGAGTATTTGTAACACCGGGAATTAAATAAATAGTAAATGCAGCAAATAAAATGATTAATATAATTCTTCCCTTGCTGAATTTGCCAACCGGGCTATCATGCGGGAATTTTATTTTTCCCAATAAATAAAGAACGATAAGGATGCCAATAACAATCCAGAATGCAATGAATAGTTCTCTTTTTACAACGTGCCATTGTTCCACTAAATCTGCATTGCTTAAAAATTTTACAGCCATTGCTAACTCTAAAAAACCCAAAACCACTTTTACGGAAGTGAGCCACCCGCCTGATTTTGGTAGTGAATTCAACCAGTTGGGAAACATCGCAAACAAAGCAAATGGCAATGCAAGCCCAAATCCAAATCCACCCATCCCAAAACTTAATTGAATAGCGCCGCCATTTTTTGTTAGCGCACCTGCAAGCAGTGAACCTAATATCGGCCCTGTACATGAAAATGAAACGATCGCTAATGTAAGTGCCATGAAGAATATACCGAGCAAATTTCCCGTTCCGGATTTCTCTCCTGCAACATTAGCAACGCTTCCCGGCAATGTGATTTCAAAATAGCCGAAGAAAGAAATGGCGAACACCACGAAGATCACAAAGAACAAAAGATTAAGCCAGACATTCGTTGAAATATTATTCAGTATTTCCGGATTGGTGTGGTCCAGTAAATGAAATGGAAGGCTCAATAAAATATAAATGAGAAAAATAAAGAAGCCATACAACATGGCATTTGCAATTCCTTTCTGCCGGTTTGCTGCACGTTTGGTGAAAAAAGAAACAGTTAACGGAATCAGCGGAAACACACATGGTGTAAGCAATGCAATAAAACCACCAACTAATCCCAACAAAAAAATACTTGCTAAACCTTTGCCTTCCGTTCCGTCATCGCCGCAATTACTCACCGGGTTTTTCAGATCAAAACTGTTGATCTTTATTCGGGCAGTTGTTGCAACACCGCCTTCCATTTTTACAGAGAAGCTATAATTATTTAGCGGATAAAACTCATCATTTTTCCCATACGTGTATTTGAAAGTGCCGATTAAATTTTCAGGAATCGTACCATTGATTTTTACTGTCGCGATAAATGTTGCTTCTTTATCAAAAATGTTGAAAGAAGCATCGTCAAAAATTTTGTTTTTTATTTTTTTAGGTGAACCGGTTTCTTTTAAGATGGTATCGGCTTTTATGGATGAATCTGCAAAACCTAATTCTACCGAGTGAATATCGCTGATGGTTTGATTCGGTGCATATAATTGCCAGTCATTCTTAATGGAAGTTTTGAACGTTAATTCAAAAACCCCGTCACTGATTTTTTTACTTTGTACTGTCCAGTTGAACGCAGCAGAATCCTGTGCATGTAATTGGTTCAATCCAAATAAAAAAAATACAGTGCTTAATAAGAGTAAAAATTTTTTTTTCATATAAAATTGGCGAAAAAAATAAACGAGTCCTGATGTAAAGAACTCGTTTTTAAAAATATGATTTGGTCATATTGCCGACTAACCTCCAATATTCACATTTATTTCTATTTCCGACGGGGGCAGGCATTGCTTTTCATTACAAACCATAAACTCCACTTTTCCTGCAAGGTTTGTTTTCACATTAGTTTTCAGCTTCACTACCTGTACAAAATCTACAGTTTTTTCATAATAATTCACATCGCCCTTCCATGCATCTTCGTGTTTTTTTATCACTTTCCCGGTTTCTTTTATTTCTTTATCTAATACCAGCAATGGGTTTTTGGTAAATGTAAATGTTGTAGGCACAGGCCCAACATCTCCGGCAATATGCTGATGTTGTGCATATAAGTGAAAGTCGCCGTTGATGGTCGCCGTCATGTGTATCTCATAGGTTTTATCAGCAATTTTTTTTGCAGTATATGACCATTGTACCTGTTTGCTTGATTGTGCAGAAACAATTTGTATGGATGCAAGTAACAGTATGGAAAAGAGAATTTTTTTCATAAAAATCGTTGAGTAATTAAGTACGGCAAAGTTGCAAAAACAGATGCAAAAGAAATCTAAAAGTTTACCAGTTGTTTTTGTGAAACGGCAAATTCTGCTGATTTATTAAAAAAAAGCGATTCTATTATTTCTTTGCCATCGATATTTCCCAAAGCAGTTGAACACGCTCTTTCCGGGTGGGGCATCATTCCGAAAACATTGCCTGCCGCATTGCGGATGCCCGCAATATTTTTTAATGAGCCATTCGGATTTGCCGCATCTGTAATATTTCCTTCCGCATCGCAATAGCGATAGATCACTTGTCCGTTTGCTTCCAGACCGTTCAGTGTTTTTTCATCTGCAAAATATCTTCCTTCGCCGTGGGCTATGGGGATCTTCAATGCACGTGCATTTTCATTATCACTTTTTATATAGACATTCTTTCCGATGAATTGTTGATTAGCATTACGCAACAATACTCCCGGAAGCAAATGCGCTTCGCAAAGTATTTGAAAGCCGTTGCATATACCCAGTACTTTTCCGCCTCTTGCCGCAAAATCAATCACACTTTTCATCATTGGGCTGAAACGTGCAATAGCGCCACAGCGCAGGTAATCGCCATAAGAAAATCCGCCGGGTAATACAATGCAATCTTCTATGTCAAACATGCTCAGGTCTTCGTCCTTATGCCAAAGCATAATTGTTTCCTGTTTAAGCTCATGTTGCAATGCATATTCCATATCGCGGTCGCAATTGGAACCGGGAAAAACAACAACTCCGAATTTCATTCTGTATTGATTTTTGGAGCTATAAAGGTAGCTCTATTCTCACGAACTGTAAAACGATCAGAGCAGATAATTAATCCAGATTATGAAAGCAAATGTTATCCAATGCATTATCAGCGGCAATTTTTTTTCAGGGGCATAATAATATGCTGCAGAGTGAAATGCTGCAAAAGGAAGAGCGGTAACGATCCAGTTTTCATACGAATCTGCACAGTTGATCAGGATCACAAAAATGGCTACCATTAAAAATAAAAGTAACAGGCTCCAGCTTTTTCTTACCTGGATAAGCATTTTGGTAAGATTGGCTTGTACAAAATACCCGCCGATAATGAAAGGAATTACCAATAACATTATTCCCAGTGTAACCCAGATGGAATGTGGCATTCCGGGTAATGTGACCGTTACTGAAGGGATAATATTTTTCCAGCTCCAGTTACCGGTGATATATAAAATGATGAATAAAAAATAATAGGGGAATGTAAACCCGAGCAAACCCATCAGCCATTCGCGTATGCGGAAAGGGCGCATGATCAGCAATGCAAGAAAAACGAGGGCAAGAAAAAACAGTGCAGGAATATAAAGTAGTGTAACGATACCTGTTAAAATACTAATGCTGAAAATAGTAGCGTCGGGGCGATTATTATTATACAGTGCTGTCATTTTATACCAGATCCATATCATTATTGAATTGATAAGAAGAGGAGCGGAAAAATGGTTCCAGTCAGGTAGTAAGGATGTAACAAGAATATAGGACATGCCCGGCAAAAAATTCGGCTTTGGTAATATTTTCTGGTGATTGCAAATTCGGTTGAATAATGTGGCTTGGGTAAAAATGATTATGAAACTCAGAACAGAAAAAAATACCGGCGAGCTGTGAAAGAAAGAATCAAGTACTTTGAAAATGAGTTGATACAAATAATTATCGTCCTTATGCAGCACAGGCATAACGGGATGTATGAACATCGAAAATTTAAGGATCAGCGCATAAACAAGCAGGAACAATGCATTGCCTGCATTTTTTTGTTTGAAGGTACCAATCACAAGCGAGGGGTTTAAAAATCAACTTTTGCAAAGCAAAGATAATTTCTGTACAAACAAGGAATAAATATTTGTGCGCTTCCGGTTTGACGGCCATAACGGGGCATAAAGTCATACCCTCTGTCCAGGTTTTTTAAGGTGGGATAACGGGTAATTTTTCCATCCGGAGCAATACTTTGATCGTTCAGCAAAAGATTGCGCCCCTCATATTGATTATAAAGAAAATGCAATTCTCCTCCGGTATTCATAGGTTGGTAAGAAATTAAATTGTCGCTTTCATCATCATACTGGCTTTTGGGGATCACGTTGCTCCAATCCACATTTCCATCTTTATCAAAAGAAACGATCATAATATTTTCTGCATGGTATCTTACTGCATTATTATTGTTGTAATAACCATAACGGTTCCATGGGCTGTAAAATGGAGAGCCATAATAATCAAATCCCGGGGTGAAATATGGATTATAGCCGTACATATAATCCCATCTGTTGAAATATCCGCCACGAGTGGTTGTATATTCAGATTCGCTGATCAGTATATAACCGCCATCTCTTTTTGTAATTACCTGTTTTATGAAATAATCATTGAATGCCATTTTCAAATTTGATTCTGAACTTTTTGCAAGCGAGCGCAATTCATCGTTAAACACGGTAAGGCTTTCTTTTATTTTTGCGTTTTCATTCTTGTCCCACTGAACAGTATAAACGCCTTCAATGTTTCCACGGCGTTGCTTGTAATAAAAACCCGTCAGGATATATCGCTTATTGTTGTTATCGATCTTGATCTTTAGTTCATCTAATATTCGTTCATTGGTTCCCATATCGCGGATTGCAAAAGTATCTGCTGTCGGGCCTTTTGTGATCATATTTACCCTTGAAATATAATCACCACTACTGCTTTTCAAAAATTTTGCAAATACCAATGTGCCTTCGTTATCTAATGAAAAATCGGTGAACCCATTGTCGCGGTCTTCCATTGGCATATAAATACGGTGCCTGTCTATCAGTTCAAGGTTCTGGTCATATAAAAAAGTGGTAAATAGAAAATTCTTCGGGTTTTTGCTGTTTATTTTAAACAACATAATGCGCTGTTTATCCTCACTAAAAATAGTCGTGTAAATTTTATTGTTTGCCGCAAAACCAATTTGAGTAGTATCAAGATCGATAGGGTCGCCCAGTTTTTTTGCCATGCCATCCATTTTAATAGCAGCGCAGTGTACGATACTTTTTTTCTGGTATTCATAGATCATTATAAAATGATCGGAATATGGAATAAAATACACATTAATATACCTGTCAGGAATAAAATCAATGTTTACCCGTTGCTGCAATTGCATCTGGTCATTGTAAATGGAAATGGCATTATCAGAACGGTTGTTTTTGAAAACAAGGAAATTCCCATTGATCTTTCCGATGATTTCAAAATTTGTCCTGCGCCCATCTTCGCGTTCAGGTTCTGAATAAACAATGTGCTGGGCGATGCCAAGAAAAGGAGTGATCAAAAAAAAGAATGCCAGGATTTTTGAAACGGATTTCATAGCTGATCTTGCTTTTATAGTTTCTTGCTGTTTCCTAATCTATTGTAATTTAGGTAAAACTTTGTAGCAAAAATATTTGAGGTAATGCAATTTACCCAGTATTAAATAAAGGAATACATCGTAATTCTCAAAAAAGTTGCCACTGTTTATATTCTTTTTCTAATATTAACGCTTGTTTATGAAATTCGTTTATGAATCGTATTTACTTAATAACTTTGCTTCCTGTTTAAAAAAACAGATGATATTGCTGCTATATAAAAAACCGTTACCTGAAATGAAAATTTTTAATTAACTCTCCCGTGAGTAAACAGATCAACAAAGTAACATTTGCCAGTTTAGTTATTGCCTTAGGAATCATTTACGGAGATATCGGCACTTCCCCGTTATACGTATTGAACGCCATTGTTAATGGAAGAGTTGTGGAAGAAAAACTCATCCTCGGTGCATTGTCGTGCATTATATGGACACTGACTTTGCAAACCAGTGTAAAATATGTGTGGCTTACCCTGAAAGCTGATAATAATGGCGAGGGTGGGATTTTTTCATTGTACGCATTGGTAAGAAGGCAAAAACGCTGGTTGGTATTGCCTGCAATGATAGGCGGCGCAGCACTTTTAGCGGATGGCATGATCACTCCACCCATCTCTGTAACTTCTGCAATAGAAGGTTTAAGGCAGATGCCTGCGTTCAAAGACATTGAACAATCCACGATCGTATATCTTGTTCTTGGGATTTTAGTTATCCTTTTTTTCCTGCAGCAATTCGGCACAGAATCTATCGGGAAATTATTTGGCCCGATCATGTTTTTATGGTTCGCTATGATCGCTGTTCTTGGAAGCTCTCATCTTATCGATGACCTATATATATTCAAAGCGCTGAACCCTTATTATGCTATTGAATTGCTGACTACCTATCACAAAGGTTTCTGGATTTTAGGTGCTGTATTTCTATGTACCACGGGTGCGGAGGCATTATATTCAGACCTCGGGCATTGTGGAAGGAGCAATGTGCGTATTTCATGGATATATGTGAAGACATGCTTATTGCTCAATTATCTCGGGCAAGGGGCCTGGCTTCTTGCAAACTACAATGGAAAATATTTTGATACAAGTAAAGGCAGCGTTTTTTATAGCATCATGCCTCAGTGGTTCATCATTCCCGGAATTATCATAGCAACTGCTGCGACCATTATTGCCAGCCAGGCATTGATCAGCGGGTCCTTTACGCTGATCAGCGAAAGTATGCGGCTTAACCTGTGGCCAAAATTCCGCATCAGTTATCCCACAGAAGAAAAAGGACAATTATATATTCCGGCAATAAACTTTTTATTGTTCATCGGTTGCTCCGGCATTACCATTTATTTTCAGACGGAAGCGCACATGGAAGCCGCTTATGGTTTAGCAATAACATTATGCATGCTTGCTACTTCCATTTTGTTTGCCAATTATCTGATTTCACAACGAACAAATTCCACTTTGATCTATTTATATCTCGCTGTTTATCTCACCATCGAATTAAGTTTCCTATTTGCCAATCTTGATAAATTCCCGCACGGAGGTTTTGTTACATTAATTGTTGGCGGGGGCCTTTTTGCGATCATGTATGTATGGTACAGGTCGCGCAAGATCAAGAACCGTTACGTGGAATTTGTAAGGCTTGAACACTATATTCCACAGATACAGGAACTCAGCAACGATAGAAGTGTAGCCAAAACTGCAACGCATTTAGTGTATATGACGAGTGCGAACAATCCAAAGGAGATTGAGCACAAGATCATTTACTCCATTCTTAATAAGAAACCAAAGCGTGCAGATATCTACTGGTTCGTTCACATCGATACATTGGATGATCCGTATACCGCAGAATATTCGGTTGACCATATTATCCCGAATGATATTATCCGCGTTGAATTCCGCCTGGGTTTCCGGATCGAACCCAAGATCAATTTAATGCTTCGCAGGGTGGTAGAAGACCTGGTGAATAATAAAGAAGTGAATATTACCAGCCGTTACGAATCGCTTGAACGTAATAATGTGGTGGGCGATTTCCAGATAATTGTGATGGAAAAATATTTGAGCCAGGATAATGAATTACCATTCTTTGAACGTGTGATCATGAAATTATATTTCTGGTTGAAGGAAATAAGTTTATCGGAAGAACGCGGTTTCGGCCTCGATCCATCAAACGTCACAGTAGAAAAGTTTCCGCTTATTGTTTCCCCGGTGCCGAGCTTTAATCTGAAACGAGTTGGCGATGCGTGATACAGGAGTTTGTTGTTTATAGTTTGTAGTTCTGCAATTCGGAATTAATAATGAACTTCGGAGTTAAAGAACAATAAACTACAAACTTCAAATTCTTTCATTGAGTTCCTGGATCATCTATATTATCATTAGTTTGATTGTACTTTGTATTGCCGCATATTTTTTGCAGGAGAAATTTATTTTCAAGCCTGAGAAACTACATCAGGATTTTACATTCAAATACGATGTTCCCTTCAAAGAATTATTTTTTGATGTGGAACCAGGAGTGCGGATTAACGGATTACATTTTTATCGCGAAAAACCTTCCGGCCTGATCCTTTATTTACATGGCAACACAAGAAGCATAAAAGGCTGGGCAAAGTATGCGCAGGATTTTTACAGGTATAATTATGACGTGGTATTGATCGACTACAGGGGCTTTGGAAAAAGTACGGGGAAAAGAAGCGAAAAAGAAATTATAGATGACATCCAATTTGTGTACAACAAATTGAAAGAACAATATTCCGAGCAGCATTTGATTGTTTATGGAAGAAGTATCGGAAGCGGCTTTGCTGCAAAAATTGCTGCAGATAATTCTCCGCGTTACCTGATACTCGATGCACCTTATTATAATTTTCAAAAAGTAGTAGAACGTTTTTTGCCTTTTTTACCCGTTCGTTTTGTATTGCGATACAAACTGAGAACGGATAAATGGATAAGAAATGTAAAATGCCACACCTACATTTTGCATGGAACAAAAGATTGGTTGATCCCGATCAGCCAGAGCGAAAAACTCCAGGCGCTTAATCCTTCAAAAATTACTCTGATACGCATTCTCGGCGGCGGGCATAATAATCTTCCTACATTTCCGGAATACCATAATTTTATTCGGGATATTTTAAAAGTATGAACTATGAGATATGAAGTTAGGTGGATGAATCTTGAGTCTCGCTCGTTTTCTCTTGCATTTTGAACTCTGTTTCTTCACTTCATAGTTCATACTTCACTTTATCTTTGCCGCATGAAGCGTCGTATTATTTTCCGTTGGTTGAAAGTTATCATCCTTGTTTACTGTACAATTGGCATTGCACTATATTATTTGCAGGATCATATCTTATTTCACCCTTCCCCGGTGGAGAAAAAATTTCAATATGATTTTCTTTCTAATGCAACTACAGAATTGACGATTCATTATGATAAAGAAACACAGTTGAATGTTGTGGAGTTCAAACCACAAAATGATACTGTAACAAAAGGCGTTGTTTTATATTTTCATGGAAACAGGAACAATATCAGTTGGTATAAAAAATATGCTTCAAATTTTACCAATAAAAATTATGAAGTGTGGATGATCGATTACCCGGGATTTGGCAAAAGTACCGGTACATTTACTGAACAACGGTTGTACGAATATGCATTACAGTTATACAAGCTGGCGCGTTCGAAATATAAACCTGCCAACATTATTATTTATGGAAAAAGTTTGGGCACTTGCTTTGCCACGCAACTGGCGTCTATACGTGACTGCAAGTACCTTATCCTCGAAACACCTTATTATAGCATGACATCTTTAGCAACTCACTACCTTCCCATATACCCGGTGAGCCGCATGTTGCATTATCATTTCCCCAATGATGAGTACATCAAAAATGTTACAGCCCCGATTCTTATTTTTCACGGAACGGATGACGGGGTTGTTCCTTATAGCAATGCAGAAAAATTAAAACTACTTTTAAAACCTTCTGATAAATTTGTAACTATAGTTGGTGGCAGCCATAATGATTTGAATGATTATCCGCTCTTTCATGAAACCCTTGATTCGTTATTGGAAAAATAGCCCAGTAATTTTTTGTACCAGATTCAGATAAAGCCTTTATCTCGAAATAAGATGTTTCAATCGTTCTTCGTGATTGATGGGAATAAAATAATGGTTATGCGATATTGCTTCTGTGCCCACATATACATCTGCGAAATGTAATTTTTTATCTTTTAATAAATACACCTGGTAACCTATAAGCATCAGCATTTCATATAATTTGATGCGTTCTTCCCTGTCAGCAAGTTCACAAAGTAATATGGGTTGATGTTTTTCCAGCGTTTCCATCATCGATTTGAAAACCGGGACTTCAAGACCTTCTACATCGCATTTTATAAAATCCAATCTCGGCAGATTTTTAAAAAGCGCATCACCGGATTCGTTTTTTATTCTTTCTGTTTCTGTGTATTGCAAGTGAGTGCTTGCTTTCATCACACGTGCGTAAGCAAATTTTTTCAAATGGTTCACTTTTGGAATTCCCATTTCCACAAATTCCCCATCTCCGCCAAGTGCAACCCGCAGTACTTCTACATTATTCCTGTTTTCCTTTTGTATAACCGCTCTTAAAATTTCATTGAATTTGCTCATTGGTTCAATCGCTATTACTTTCCCTGAGTCAGTTGCAAGTTTACTCAATTCGATTGTATAGTAACCAAGGTGTGCGCCGATATCAACACAATAACTTCCGGGCTCAATAATTTCTTTCAAAAAAAATACATCCTGGTAGTTTCTGCCGAGCCATCCTCTTCTGAAAAAAAACTGGTAAGAGTTGGCGAGTAATGATAAATATTTTTTTTCTCCGAGTAAAGCAAGCAAAACCCTTTTGATAAAATTCATTGCTACTAATTAATTGTTGTCAGTCAGGAAATCAAACAAATATAGTTTTCCAGGGCGAGAGTTAAAAACGATTGCAAATGTTCAAAATTATACCCGAACCACATAAAGATTTTTATTTTACCTCGGTTTTCTATAATTTAATAGTGTAATTAACGACATCCATTTTCTTCTTTTAGCTATAGCCGCGGAGTTGATACAGTGCCTGACAGAGTTTTAAAGACACACTTATCGAAGCCTAATGTATAGTTGGCATACACATGAGATAACTTCAAAAAGCCCCGTAATTTTTTGCGGGGCTTCATTAGAAGTTTAAAACATGTAGTATGAAATACATTTTATCAACTATCATTTTTTTTGCATTGCATGCAACATGCAGTTGCCAATCAACAGGCAATATTTCAGCAGCAGGTTCTTCATCGCTTTTATCTTCAGGGTTTTCCCGCCCCGCAACTATGATCGATCCTTCTTGGAGAACTGAGACGATACAGAATGGCGCAAACTGGAATACATTTAATGGCATAAGAGGAAACCCTTTTTACAATGACAGTTGGCAAAAAGGGTATGTTGTTTTACAGGGAAACAGGGTTGCAAAAGATGTGTTGCTGAATTTTAATATTTACAAAAACCAGGTTTATTATTGGTACGATAGCCAGGCGTATGTGCTCGATGAATCTGCACAGGTAAAAGAATTTGCTTTTCGGGATAAAGAAGATTCCGATAAGATGATAGTATTTCGCTCCGGGTATCCTCCTGTTGGTAATAATACAAAGGGAACATTTTATGAAATTGTTGTTGACAATAAAATCTCTTTATTTAAACATTATACAAAAACCATAGTGCAACACCTCAATACGATGATGGGAGGTACAGAGAAAGAATTTTTTGACGATGCGGCCTGGTATGTGTATGATAATACCAATCAAAAAATTATTGCAGTGAAAAAAAATAAAAATTCACTGGGAGAAGCACTGCCTGCATATAAAGAAAAAATCCAGGTAACTATCAGACAAAAAAAATTGGATCTGAAACATAGTAAAGATTGGATATTGTTATTTGAGGAGCTAAATAAATAATAAGAATTCCCCAGTGTTATCATTCTTCAAGCGCCACTTTATTTTTTCCAACTTTTAATTTATATCCAACACCAACTTTTAATGCATAGTTTTCTTTTTCATGGCTAACCGGGAAACCATAGCAAACCGGATAATCATATTCTTCAATTACGTCCCGGATAATTTCATAAACCGATTTTCCGAAAGGGCGTTCTGTATCTTTTGATTCACTAAAGCCGCCGATAATTAACCCGGCAAGTTTAGCCAGTTTGCCGCTTCGCTTAAGTTGATAAAACATCCTGTCAATATTGTAGAGATACTCCCCAACATCTTCCAAAAATAAAATCCTTCCTTTTGTTTTTATATCCGATGAAGTTCCCGTTAGGTGGGCTATCAGTGAAAGGTTACCGCCAACCATTTCCCCAACAACTTCGCCTTTTTTATTAAATTCATGAACGGGTATTTCGTATTTTATTTTTTTCCCCTCCAGCGCGTTTTTGAGGGAAAGAATAAATTCGTTTTTATAACCCTCATCATTAAACGCAGATGCCATTGGTGCATGCAGTGTTGAAATATTATAGTTAGCATAAATGTGAGAATGCAATACAGTAACATCGCTATAACCGATTATCCATTTTGGCTGCTGTCTGAATTTTTTAAAACCGAGTTGCTCAATAATTCTACCTGTACCATAGCCACCTCGGGCACAAAGTATGGCATGCACATTATCGTCATCCAGCATTTCCTGGAGATCTTCCAGACGCTCTTCATCTGTTCCTGAAAAATAATTTGAAGAACTTCCCCCAACTGTTTTCCCGATTTTTACAGAATAACCCCAATCCTTCAATGTGTGGATGCAGGTTTGAATTTTGTCGGGGTTCACATAGCCGGCAGGGCAAACAATCCCAATCATATTGCCGGGTTTAAGATATGGTGGTGTGATGATCATATTTCTTTTTTGAATTAAATTCGGTTAGTCATACGCGTTATTGTCTATATTTTTCCCCATTGTTCCCCGTAAGCGTTTCCAGAAACCTTCGCGTTTGGTTAATGAAACGAAATTGGGGTTATATGCTTTTTGATAATCAATCTCCGGATCAGTCATTGAAGGCTCAATCATTTTCATAGTGTCGATAACCATCGGTATTACGGCAACTGACGGATCGACTTTTTTTCGGATAAATTTTCGTAATGATTTTGTTTGAAACGGGTCTGATGCCAATGCAATAGTATTAAAGCCGAGTTTTTTTGCTTTTTTATAAGAATAGTAAATATTCTCCGTGCTGTGCTCTGCTTTCGTTTCGGTGAAAATATGTTCTGCCGGAATGCCAAGCGCTTTTGCATACAAGGCCATCACTTCGCCTTCATAATACGGAGAATAAACCGACGACCCTGAGAACATGATATTTTTTGCAATGCCGTGATCGTATAAATATTTCACCCAGTAAATCCTTCCTTTCATTATCCTGTCCCATTTCCCGTTTTCCAGTGGGATGCCCGGAACAACAACCATATCAAACCTTTTATTTTTTGACTTATCAAGCAATTTCGTTGCCGCTTTATTGGAAAAAGCGCATGCACTAGCTATGAATACAATAACTGAAAAAAGAGATGAAAAGATAAAAAGCCTTATAAGAACGTGTGCCATATTCTAATCAATGAAAAATTTATCAATGAATATAGCAATTTATTTACGGGTTCACTGCGCCTTCCATAATGTCTATCTTTTCAATAAACTTCATGCAGTTGTTGATGTATACATGTGCAGGGGGCGATTGTTTTACAGATGGAACATCCTCCAGTAATCTTGAATTGTCGAATACCTGCCCGAGGTTCATGAATTCAAGATAAGGTTCAAGCCCTGCAAGCAAAATGCGCAATTCACCAGGATGTGTAAATGTTTTATTCCAGTAGTCGAGATATTCGCCGTATGCAAACAACTCACATTCCTCAGTCAATCTTTTTTTTGCCCACAATTTCACCTGATTGATCAATGATTTGTCAGGAAAGTAAAACCTTGGCTTGTCCTTAAAATAATTATCTAAACTTACAGATAATAAATGGGCAGAAGTTGCAGACGTTTTTCCTGATGAAATATGATATACATTGTTTTTCCTGTTGGCGAAAAGCAATTTCACAATAGCTTCTGCAGCATAATCAACAGGTATCATATCAAGCGAAGCATCTGCATTTACGGGAACAAAACGCAACAGGTTTATGGTTGCAACAGCCCAGAGAATTACCGGTGAACGCGGCACAACCTGCCTGCTATCCCCCATGATAATCGATGGACGTGCGATCAATATTTTTTCTTCTGGCAAATGCCGGTGCAATAATAACTCGCCCTGCATTTTAGTATAGGTATATTTTACAAGATGACGTGCATGAATATTTGGTGATTCATCTTCGTGAACGATCCTGAGTTTAATATCATTTCCGCAAATCGTAGCTGTTCCGATGTACAAAAATGTTTCGAAATGTTTTAGCTGTTTCGCCCACAATAAAATTTTTTCCAATCCTCCGATATTTACTTTTTCAACAACATCATTATAAATTTTGGAGAAAGATGTATTCGCTGCAGAATGAATGATCACATTTGTATCTGCGATCATTTTATTCGTTAGTAGTGATTTTATAAGATCTTCATCAAACAGGTCGCCAATAACAGGAATGATTTTTTCAGCGTCGAAAAAATCATCATGCAATGTGAAAATATTTTCTAACCTTTTCAGGGCTTCTTCATCGGAAGATGCACGGAGAAAACAATAGATTTTTTCAACCTCGGCTTTTTGGGATAGGTTTACTAACAACTCCCCGCCAACAAATCCTGTTGCACCCGTCAAGAAAATATTCATGGTACTTTTCGTTCGGTTTAGATATTTAGAAGGTATGTATTTTCAGAAAAATCAATCGAATAATTCAAGTCCGAGTATTCCTAAAATGATCAGCGAAATAGAAACGATTTTTACTACAGAAACTGTTTCACGGAAAAAGACAATGCCGATCACAGCGATCAAGGCTGTTCCGCAGCTCGCCCATATTGCATAAGCAACGCTAACCTCCATTTTTTCCAGTACAAATACCAGTGCAGCAAGGCTGATGCCGTAAAAAACAAAAACTAAAATGGAGGGAACCAATTTTGTAAACCCTTCGGCATATTTCATGCAAATTGTCCCTAATACTTCAAAGATTATTCCTGCAAGCAGGATAGCCCATTTCATATTGCGTAATTTTAGGTTGAAAGGAGTTTGCGGCAAAAGTAACAACAATAAAATAGGTTAAGGGGGCTTTTATGTTAATGAGATGTTGCGCAGTGCGGTAAATGCTTCATTTACGCGGTACCTGGTGAATATATGTAACCTGTTTTTCTAAATCTTAGTCAAATGGAAGAACGGTTTTCCCATTCAAAATAAAAACATAACTTTTGCGGAACTTAAAATGATCATTATGAGAAAATATTCATGGCTGATAATAATTAGTACATTCCTGCTTTGTTCATGTCACCGTTTCTGGGGCAGGCATATACGTGGAAACGGGAACCTGAAAACGGAGGAACGTACTATATCTTCATTTAAAGACCTTCAGGTTTCCAGCACGGCTAATGTTTATCTGACACAAGGTGACCTGAAACCGGTAAAAATCACAGGAGATGAAAACCTGCTTCCTTATGTGGAAGTTTACCAGGAGGGCGACAGGCTTGTGATAAAGAACCGCGATGGGTATAACCTGGATATGAATGACGGCTCCATTAAAATTTATGTTACTGCGCCTCAGTTTCACCATATCAGCGTTTCGGGGGCCGGCGATATTAACGGGGAAAATAAAATTACCAGCAATGATGAAATTGAAATGAACCTGAGTGGCGCGGGAAATATTAAAATGGAAGTTGATGCCCCGAAAATAAGTGCAGATATTTCCGGTGTAGGATCAATTTACCTGAATGGCCAGAGTAAGGATGTTGACCTCGGTATCAGCGGTGCAGGGAGTGCTCATTGTTATGATTTATTAGCTGAGAATACAAGTGTGACTATCTCCGGTGTGGGCAGTGCAGAAGTGTATGCAAGTGTAAAATTAGATGCACAGGTTAGTGGTGCGGGAAGTGTAGATTACAAAGGCAATGCAACACAGGTAAATCAGCACGTGAGCGGGGTAGGAAGCGTGAATAAGAAAGACTAAGTAAGTAGGAGCTATGAACTATGAGTTATGAAGTATAAGCTATGAAATGATAAAATGAATACGTTTAAATGACTTGCTTCACTTCATAGTTCATAACTCATACTTCATACTTATTAAAGGTTCACATATTTCACATGTATCACAATATTCCTGTTCCTTCCTTTATCATCGGTACATGAAATTTTTACAGGCCCTTCTTCCGGAATAAAAAATTGTTTTGCTTTTGCCTCCGACGCTTTATAGAATTTATTATTGATATACCAATATACCTTGCTGACATCACTGCTGACATTGCAGGATAACTGTAATGGCTCCGGATCTTTTTTATTGATGAGGTATTCATTACCGTTAGATGGGGAAACAATTACAGGCACACCTTCTTTAAAAATCTTTTCGCATTGCGGGTTATGTGGTGGTATTTTTTGATAGGCAATTTTGTTCTCATCAAAATATGCCTGCATTTCCGGGGAGATGAGCTTGTATAATTTTTTCTTGTACCCGTTTTCCGGCATGCAGCTTTTACAATAAGAAATTTTTTCGTCTGCGGAAATGATCATTTCCTGCATATTATCGCATTTCCGGGACGGAGAAACGATCGGGATGAAATAATCAGTCACAATATTTGTGCAAAAATCATTCGGTGGTGAACCAGTTTCTGAACACACCATTCGTATATCACAATCTTTGGGTTGATGAAACCATTCTTCATCATTATCATAATCGATCGTATTGAATATTTTAAACAGAAGCGGGGTGGCAACATTCGCGCCACTTAATTCCGGAACACCGAGGGCAGAGAAATTTCCCACCCAAACACCTACCGTGTAGTGTTTATTATAGCCAATGCTCCATGCATCGCGCCTTCCATAGGATGTTCCTGTTTTCCATGCGATCTTCGGCATGTGTGCTGTTGCATCCCAGTTTAATGGAAAATCAGGCCGGTTTACTTTGGATAATATTTCGTTAATCATAAATGTTGCTGCAGGGCTCAATACGGTCTGACCGTCCTGGTCTGACCGCTTTGTATCTTGTGTATATGATGGCTTGATATATTTCCCTTCGTTAGCAAACAATGAATACATGCCGGTTAGTTCTTCAAGTGTTGCACCGCATCCGCCGAGTATCAGTGATAATCCCAGTTTGTTCTGGTCTTTCTTAATTTGAGTAAAATCACATAGCGCTAATTTTTGTACCAGCTTATCTTTTCCCAACGCACGCAAACTTTTTACTGCGGGAATATTCAATGAATGTTCCAATGCGTATTCCATGGTAACATAACCATTGAACCTTTTGTCGTAATTCTCCGGCGCATAACCATCATAGTTAATCGCAACATCAGTGATCATCATTTTGGGTGTCAGCAAACCCTCATCAATACATAATCCATACAGCAATGGTTTCAAGGTGCTTCCCGGTTGGCGAATGGCAGCAGCTCCATTTACCTGTCCGCCATCTGACGTATCCCTGAAATTTGCAGAACCGATATAGCTGATCACTTTATGGGTGTTATTGTTTATCACGATCACAGCCGAATTTCGTATGTTTTTCAACGTTAGTACGCGGGAATAATCCTGCACTAGTTTTTCTATTTTTTGCTGAGAGTTCATTTCGATAGTTGTTTTAATAATATCACCGCCGTTTTTCTTTAATCGTTGAGACAAATGTGGAATATAAGCAGGCACTGCGCCACGTGTTGCAGTAAGCGGTTCGTGTAATGCGTCTTCAATTTCTTTTTCAGTAAATATTTTTTCTTTGGCAAACTGCAATAGCCATTTATTTCTTTCCTTAATAATTTCTTCATTGTTTTTTCCCATTACCAATGTGGTGGGGCGGTTAGGGATCACTGATAATGCAGTGATCTCTGC
>JAFEAE010000015.1 GCA_018266575.1 Bacteroidota bacterium | reverse complement strand
CCGTTTGTGATCCGGATTGGATTCGAACCAATGACCCACAGCTTAGAAGGCTGTTGCTCTATCCAACTGAGCTACCGGACCTATTTTCTCATTTATAACGGGCGCAAAAGTAAAAAATCTTCGTGTAGTTGCCAAGAATATATCTCGCAACGGCACAGCGTAGTAATGGAATAACACAAGCTATGCCATGTCTATAGCAGTATGATAAATTTTATCATGTTGTAATGACATGGCATACCTATTTTACTCTGCGTGAAATCTCTTCGTAGCGCCGCCGCACCGTTGCGAGATTTACCCCAAAAAATTCATTTCGTCGACACCGCCAGTTTTCTTAACTTAATAGGAAATTGTTTGCCATGACAAATTTTGATACTTCACATGTAAAAAACATCGTCCTGCTCGGACATGCTGGTTCCGGCAAAACAACACTCGCCGAAACCATGCTCTTCGAAGCAGGCCTGATAACACGCCGCGGTTCCATTGAAGAAAAAAACACCGTAAGTGATTTTTACGAACTGGAACAAGAACGCGGCAATTCCATTTTTTCAAAGTTATTACATACACAATGGCGCGGGTATAAGATTAATTTGATCGATACCCCAGGCTATGATGATTTTTCAGGGGAAGTACTTTCTTCGCTTCGGGTTGCAGATACCGGTGTAATGTTGCTCAACGCAAGTTTCGGAGTTGAAGTAGGAACAGATATCATCTGGGAATACACAGAACATTTTAAAACGCCAATGATATTTGCTGTAAATAAACTGGATAATGAAAAAGCAGATTTTGATAAAACAGTTGCACAGGCAAAAGAACATTTCGGGCCGCATGTAACTGTTGTTCAATATCCATATAATCAGGGACTCGAATTTAATGCGATCATAGATGTATTGCGTATGACGATGTACCAGTTCACCGCACTCGGCGGCAGGCCGCAAAAAATGCCGATACCCGATTCAGAAAAAGAAAAAGCAGACCGCCTGCATAAAGAACTCATCGAAGCAATTGCAGAGAATGATGAAACGCTGATGGAAAAATATTTTGACAAGGGCGAGCTTGATGAAGATGAAATGAAAATGGGTTTGAAAAAAGCAATGATCAATCACGATCTGTTTCCCCTGTTTTGTGTTTCTGCAAAAAAGAATATGGGAAGCGGAAGATTGATGGGCTTCATTGATAACGTTTGCCCAAGTGCCAATGAAATGCCACCACAAAAAACAAAGTCCGGGGAAACATTGGCATGCAACCCCAACGGGCCTGCATGTATTTTTATTTATAAAACAATTTCAGAAGCACATATTGGTGATATGTCGCTGTTTAAAGTTTATTCCGGCACTGTGAAACCCGGAATGGAATTAGTGAATGAATCGAATGGTGTAACGGAAAAACTAAATCAGCTTTTTGTAGTAGAAGGCGGAAAACGCATTGCTGTAAATGAATTAACAGCAGGCGATATCGGTGCAACTATCAAATTAAAACATACACATGTAAACAACACCTTGCATGCACGCGGAAAAAATTATGAACTCACTCCTATCGAATTCCCGCCGCATGTAATGAGTGTTGCTATTGAACCTGCGCAAAAAGGCGATGAAGAAAAATTATCTGCCGCACTTCACCAGGTACAGGAAGAGGATCCGACTGTAATTGTGGAGGTGTCGCAGGAATTAAAACAAACGATCATCCATTGTATGGGCGAATTGCATTTGTCCGTTATCAAATGGAAACTGGAACACATCGCAAAAAACCTATCGGTAAAATTCACAAAACCGAAAATCCCATATCGCGAAACGATCCGTAAATCTGTCCAATCAAATTACCGTCATAAAAAACAATCCGGAGGCGCCGGTCAGTTCGGAGAAGTATATATGCAGGTTGAACCCTGGTATGATGGAATGCCTGACCCGAAAGGTTTTTCTGTCCGCGGGCGTGACGAATACAAACTCAACTGGGGCGGCAAATTAGTTTTCCTGAATTGTATCGTCGGCGGCGCAATCGACCAACGTTTTCTGCCATCTATATTAAAAGGTGTGATGGAAAAAATGCAAACCGGGCCACTAACGGGCTCATATGTACGCGATGTGCGTGTGAGCGTGTACGATGGGAAAATGCATCCTGTAGATTCCAATGATATTTCATTTAAGATAGCAGGGCTTATGGCATTCAAATCTGCATTTCAACAAGCCGATCCGCAAATTCTTGAACCGGTATATACGGTCACGGTGTTATGCCCTGACGAACTTACTGGCGGCATCATCAGCGACCTGCAAACCCGTCGCGCCATTATGGAAGGCATGGACACCGAAGGGCATTTCACTAAAATAATTGCAAAGGTTCCACTCGCAGAAATGGATGATTATTCCTCATCGTTGCGTTCTCTCACGCAGGGACGGGCAAAATTCACGATGCAGTTTTCCGAATATGTTCCGGTGCCATTTGAGATACAACGAAAACTCATCGACGATTATCATAAGGTTTCAGTGAAAGAAGAAGTGTGAGGAGGATGTACGATTTTAGATTTACGATGTACGATTTCTTATTAAGGCAAAATGAAAAATTAAAAATGAAAAAAGACGCTTACAATTTTTTACTTTTTAATTTTTCATTTTGATTTTTTTGTAACCAGCATTAGTTCTCGCTTCAACATCTTTGCGTCGCACTCTTGTACGTCAACAATTCTATTGAACAATTGTCTGAACCGCGATTTTATCCTTATTCGACTGATTCACACGATGACTATTTCTCACAGAGTACTGCTGATTTTTTGAGAGTTACAGAACCCTTCTGCGAAACTCTGAGCTTTACTCCGTGCTACTCTGTGGTCAAACTCAATTATCCATTTTCAATTTTCAAGTTACTTCTACTCTCAATTATTAATTATTAATTTCTAATTCTTAATTATAATATTTTTGTCCTGTGCACCAACCAAAAAACAATGGACGTAAAAATAGATCCCAGTTGGAAGGAAGTATTAAAGCAGGAATTTTCAAAACCTTATTTCCTGCAGATCGTTACGTTTCTGAAAACAGAAAAGCTTGGGGGGAAAACCATCTATCCGCCGGGGCCGTTAATTTTTAATGCGTTTAATACAACCCCGTTTGAAAAAGTAAAAGTGGTAATTCTCGGGCAGGATCCGTATCACGGCCCGGGCCAGGCACACGGTTTAAGCTTTTCCGTTCCTAACGGTATTGCGCAACCGCCGTCACTAATTAATATTTTTAAAGAACTGAATTCGGATATAGGCATGCCGGTTCCTTCGAGCGGGAATCTTACTCACTGGGCTGAACAAGGTGTATTGTTATTAAACGCATCTTTAACCGTTCGTGCGAACGAGCCAATGAGCCATGCAAAAATCGGCTGGGCTGAATTCACCGATTCGGTGATCAGCAAAATTTCAGAACAAAGAAAAAATGTAGTGTTTTTATTGTGGGGAAAATTTGCACAGGAAAAACAGGTATTGATCGATGAAACAAAACACCTGATATTAAAAGCTGCCCACCCCTCGCCTTTCTCAGCAGAAAAAGGTTTTTTCGGGTGCAAACATTTTTCAAAGGCAAATAATTATTTAACAAAAAACGGGATTGACCCGATAGACTGGAAAATATAACAGTCATCCGTATTCGAAAAAATCATCTATGGCTGAAATCAATCCAATAAAAAAATACACGCCACCCTTGGGAATCATTGGCGAAATTTTCGGCCGTATCTGGGCTGTGTGGGCTTTACTGCTTTTTGTTTCCACCCTTATTATTTTTCTTATCCCTTTTTTATTATTCTCTTATTTTCGTTCAGACCCTGCAAAAACAAAAATATTCATCAAACTCGCCCGTGTGTGGATGGATCTTTTTCTCACACTCAGCGGTTGCCCGGTTTCTGTAAAGGGAAAAAGCAATTTCAAAAAAGGAGAGACATATATCGTTGTTTGCAATCATAATTCATTCATGGATATTCCGGTTTCTTCCACAAGAATTCCTGGTGGCAATAAAACCATTGCAAAAATTGAATTATCACGCATACCTGTTTTTGGATTATTGTATAAAACAGGAAGTGTACTGGTAGACAGAAAAAGCGAAACAAGCCGGCGTGATAGTTTCACAAAAATGAAAGATGTATTGAATATGGGTTTGCACATGTGCATTTACCCGGAAGGCACGAGGAACAAAACGGGCCAACCGATAAAATCTTTTCACGACGGCGCATTTCGTTTAGCAATTGCCAGTGGAAAAAAAATCATGCCTGCTGTAATTTTCAACAGCAGAAAAGCAATGCCCTTTCAACGTACTTTTTTTTTATTGCCTTATCAGTTGCGGGTTCATTTCCTCGAACCGATAAGCCCTCAACCCAGCGATGATGTGGAAAGCCTCAAACAAAAAGTATTTGCTGTAATGAGTGAATATTATTCTTCCAATACAAAATAATTATTCGGTGTAGAAGAACCGGTTTCGGTTAATGCGTAAATCACGCAGTATGCCTGCTTTCGGGCTCAGGGTGATGCTGAAAGAACGATAAAGCCCGATCGGTGTTATATTGATAGACATCTGCCAGCAATGCATATCCCGTGAAATGGATGTGGTCAACGCATTTATTTTGGCAAGATGAACATCATAGAACGAACTCATTCCTAATTTCCATTTGTCGGTGAGGTTAAAATCACCACTCCAATTCAGGCCCGATGTTATTAGTGTTTTGTAAGTGTAATCCGCATTCAGTATTTGTTGAAAACTCAATGAAAAGGAAATATTTAAGGACCATGTAATGTTGAAATCGGCAAACTCCGCCGGATGTGTCCGTACATAATTTAACTGGGCTTGCTCTTCTTCAAGTGTCATGGGAATCTGGCTTTGGTTTTCCTGTTCTTTCTTTTCTTCGTCTGCTAATTTCTGGTCTTTGGGTTTGCTTTTGAAACTTGTGGAAACTGCAAGATTGCCCCCGGTAATCCTTCCTAATTTAAAACCCTTTCCGTTTGCCCATGCATAAATATTTTTCCGGTTACCTAATGAATCAGTAACATAAGGGTCAAGTGTAGCCCCTCCTGTAATGCTGATTCCAAATATTGTGCTGCGTAAATAAATACTTATCGGGGATAGTTTAAATGAATCTGCCAGGTAATTATAACTACCGTTGAAGCCTATCCCATCAATAAGTTTTACTTTTTTTATTCCCCCGTCACTGGTATCTTTTTTCGAACGTACTTTCATTTCAATATTGTTATCCAGTCCAAAAGTAATGCCACCAAAACGTTGCGTACCTATCGGGCCTGAACCTATGCCGTCAAAATAAGAAACCGGCCTGCTGTGCCCTAAAGAATCTGTCTGCAGGTTGTAATAGTCTTTCGAACTAAGGCCAGGATTATAACTCACGGCAAATGTCGGACGGATCACGTGATGGATACCTGCAATAGTACTGTTCTTTCCGAATTTATTAAACGTCCCGAATATGGCAGTACTTAAGCTCAAGCTAAACGACATATCGGATGCTGTAAAAAAACCTTTCTGAGTAATTGTATCTACCTTATTTTTTCCTAATGGGCCAGCCCAGAATTGAGTTCTTTTTTTGGAATACCAGTTCTGCTGCAAACTTATGCCTGGCGCAACCTGCAAAGGCCCTATTGCTGGCAAAGAAAGGCTGATAGGGATACTATGGTGTGCGCTCCATTGAAAAGTATCTATCATTGATTTAAAACTGAACAATGAATCATAAAAACTGGAGAGGCCAACAACGCTCGAAGTCAATCCAACACCTAATTTTTCATACCATTTTGGAGTGCCGATAAATTCTTTGTTTTGAAATGGGAATAATGTGGCCATATTAAAACCTATACTCGGTAAGTTCACATTGATAACGCGTGTAACGTTATCCTGGTTGTGGTTGCCTGACACTGTCAGGTTATACTTTCCGGCACTCCAGTTTTTCGAATAGGCAATTGATGAACTAAGATTGTTATTATAGTTCGCAACAGGGTTATTCAAAACAAACTGGTTGAATTTTGTAGATGCCACATTTACGTTTGCAGAAAAACTTTGCCCTGGTTTTGCTTTGGTATCAACTGTATGGCTCCATGACAAATTGAATGTACGAGTATCATCAAATTCGGTTTTGCCTGTTGTACTTAAAATGCGGGTATTCTGAAGTGTAAAATTCATTGACCCACTATACCGGTAACGCACTTTGTAGGTAGGCCTTAAATAAAGCGCCCATCCACCATAAGAATACAAATCCGCCCGAGTGGTGACATCAAAATTATCGCTCAATACCTGATACCATCCCATTTGTGTAAGCCCCAAACCAAATTGATCACTTGCTGTAAATTCCGGGGGAAGAAATCCTGAATGGCGCCCTTGAACAAGCGGGAAAAATCCGAATGGAATATAGATTGGCAAAGGCACTCCTTCTATTTCCGGGTGAACAGGTCCGGTGATCGCAAATTTCTTATTAATGAGTTTTAATTTGTTTGTACGAAACGCAAAATGCGGCGTATCGAGGTTACATGTGGTGAAACGTCCACGTAATCCGTAATATACTTCAGGTGCAACCTTTTTCATCTTCTCCCCATATACATACATTTCCCCGGAACTGGTGTATGAACTTCTTGTGATCCCTTTTTGCGTTTTTAAGTTATATATGATCGAATCCGATTCCATCTTTGTGTCACTACCTTGTGTCATTATCGGCCTGCCATTCATTTTGCCACTTGTATCCATATCATATGTTGCAGTAACAATCTGTTTGTCCTGGTCGAGTTCAATTTTATACGCTTCAAGGTTGAGGTCTTTCTGCGTAACTTTTGCTTTGCTGTATAATGTTCCCTTGTTTGTCGGCACATCCAGCACAATGGAATCTGATGCACTGTAACTGATTGGCGCTTCCAATGAATCTTTCGAAATCTTTAGTTCAAACGTATCCGTTTTTTGAATGATGGAATCTTTAATGGTTGTGTCTTTCAAAACAGAATCTTTCACTGCACTATCTTTCACTTTGGGAACAGGAACAGTATCTGTCGATGCAGTTAAGGTTTTGTCAAAATGTGTGAAATGCAAATAATTTGCGGGGCTATTGAACGTTACTGAAAAGAATACTACAGTAAAAATCAATACAAGAATATATTTTGAACTAATTTTGCGTCCGGTTTTCATATTTTTATAAAGCAGCGAACAGTTCTTTTGCCATAAGCGTTTTAGTTATGATAGTAGAATGCTTGTTCGCATTAAAAATAAAGCAGGATTATTTTATTATTCCTGCCTTGAAAGGCACAAAAATAGCCAATTGGGCATTAAGATTTTGTGAAGATTACTAACCCTTCAAAAATGAATGACAGTATGATGAAAAGAATGGCTGCATTTCTCGCTCTTACAGGAATCGTTTTTCTGATCACATCGTTTAAGAAACATTCTCCGGAAAGCAAGCCAGTACTGCGTACTATCGTTATTGATGCCGGCCACGGCGGTGATTTTCACGGCACACGCGGATTGATTTCAAAAGAGGAAGACGTAACTCTTGATATTGCGTTAAAATTAGGCGAAGCCATAAAAACAGAATTTCCCGACATCAAAGTTGTTTATACACGTACTACCAATGCAAATGTTGGAGGCGCATCTACATTAAAAGAAGACCTTCATAACCGTGCCCAAATTGCCAACCAGGCAAAAGGCGACCTATTTATCAGTATCCACTGTGATGCAACAGTAAAACCTCCCGGTGGTTACTATGAAAAACGTGTGATCGGCCACAAAAAGAAACTGGAGTATGTCGGCAGAGGTAAACGCAAAAGAAAAAAAATGGTCAATGCCCCAATATATGAATCGTATTGGGTGAAGAATACCAGAGTCGGGGCAAGTGTTTTAATATGGAAAGCTGAAAAAAGCTCTGATAAAACAAATGCGATCAATGACGGAGGTGGAGGGGAATTTGAAGACAGCACCGATAATTCTGCACAGGAATTTGATCTTGGATCTCCGGAAGCAAAGATCAGGGCCGAATTGTATGAGCAGAGATATTTTAAAAAAAGTGTACAGTTCGGATCAATGGTTATGGATGAAATTGCAAAAGCAGGCCGCAAAACGTTAGGAGTTTATCAACGTGATAAAGGCATACAGGTATTACAAGCAACAGGAATGCCAAGCGTAGTGATAGAAACGGGATATTTGACCAATAAAGAGGAAGAAGAATATTTGAATAGTGATGATGGACAAAATGAAGTAGTACGCAATATTATTGATGCATTAAAAAGATATAAACAACAATTGGAAAACGGAAAGACGAATGCATCAGCTACTGATAGTAACGGAAATAATAAGTAATGCGGTGAATGGTGGATAGTCAACAGTCTTCAGTTGTCAGTCCACATTATACAACACAAATTTGATGTGGTTGATTATTTGTTACTATTCACAATTCACCATTGCCCATTCACCTTTTAACTTCATCTTCTCACTCATCGACCGCAATTTTCATACATTTGTTGCACGAATGGGTTTTTATTATGAATTTTATCTATTAAAACACGGGTAACTCAGTCTTTCACTAAACGACCAATGAATGAAAATTTCTAATGAGACCAAAATCGGAACGCTTACAGCAATATCTATTACATTTCTTCTACTCGGTTATAATTTTTTGAAAGGAAAAAAGTTGTTTGAACACAGCAGGATTATTTACGCCAAATTTAAAAACGTAGAAGGGCTTGAAAATTCAGATGCCGTTGTTATTAATGGATTGCCGATCGGCACTATCACATCAATGAGTGCAGCAGATAAAGATGTAAAAGATATCTTGGTAATGATCAATCTTAAAAAAGATGTTAACATCCCAAAAAATTCAATCGCGTCAATAAACACAGGTCTCATTACTTCCGCCGTAATTAATATTACCAAAGGCGATGCTACGGAATTTTTGACAGATGGCGATACATTACAAACTGTTCAAAAAGTAGGCTTATTGGCAAAAGTTCAGGACAACCTCGATCCGATTATGAAACAACTTGGGGGCACATTGCAGTCATTAGACTCCTTAGTACAGATAGTTGGTTCAATGTTTGACCCGAGAACGAAAAATAATTTCAGCGCATTAATGGCCAATCTTGCCACTTCATCTGCATCGTTACAAATGCTATTGAACCAGCAATCGGGTACGTTGGCAAAATCATTGAACAATGTCGATTCGTTTACAGGTAACCTTGCAAAAAACAATGCACACATCACACAAACACTGGATAACCTTGAAAAGACTTCTGCAGCATTATCCAATACAAAAATCAAAGAAACTGTAGAGACATTAAATTCAACAATGGGCGAATTAAAAACAGTTTTAACAAAAGTGAACAACAATAATGGCTCATTAGGATTATTGATCAACGATAAAAAACTTTATCAGAATTTAGAAAGCACTTCACGCAGCCTAAATATTTTGTTAGACGATTTTCGAGTACATCCGAAACGTTATGTAAACATTTCTGTTTTCGGGCGTAAAGATAAAAGCGGGCCGTTGACGGCACCTATTTCAGATTCTTCCAAATCCGGCAATTAAACCATGAAGCAGCTTGTTTTCCTGTGCAGCCTTATCTTTTCTTCATTTATTATTATTCCTGCTTATGCACAGCAACAACCTATTCCAATAAAAATAAAAGATAAAGATGATGATACAGTACGCATCATTTATATCTGGCATGCAGACCGGTTGCGTGAGGAAACAAAAGATTCTACCAATAAACTTCAATCACTAATTGGCAAAGTAAAACTGCAGGAAGAATCAACTTTTTTTTATTGCGACAGCCTTGTCATCAATCAAAAAGATAATATTCTTGAAGCATTCGGAAATGTGCATATTAATGATTCAGACACAACAAATATTTATTCGCAGTACATGAAATACCTGACGGATAAAAAATATGTTTATTTTCAAAAGAAAGTAAGCATGACCGATGGTAAAGGAACTTTGTATACTGATGACCTTCAATATGACACGAGGCAACGCATCGGGATTTATTCCAATGGTGGCAGAGTGATCAATAAAACAACTGTGCTTACGAGTAAAGAAGGAACGTATTATGCTGACACCAAAGATGTTTATTTCCGGAAAGATGTAGTAATGAAAGATCCGCGTTATAACCTCACTGCGGATTCCCTATTATACAATACAAAATCCCAGATCGCAACTTTCATTACAAAAACATTGATTGTTGACAGCAGTGGAAATACTATCCGTACCAAAGACGGGTTTTATGACCTCGCCAATCACAAAGCACAATTTGGAAAACGGCCCGTTATACAAAACCAGGGACAAGAAATTACCGGCAATGATGTTCAATTTGATGAAGTGACCGGCAAAAGCATTGCAACAGGAAATGCAGTGTACAAAGACACCGCACAAGGTATAACGGTGATAGGTAACCGCTTAATTGCAGACAAAAAAACAAATACATTTCTGGCAACAGAAAACCCTTTGGCCATTTTAAAACAAGATAAAGATTCGATCTATATTACAGCAGACACACTATTTTCAGGCAAATTTTCCGACTCTACCTTTTCTGATTCTTCTGTTGTAACGACCATTGATAATTCACCTGCGAAGAATGATAGCAGCAACCGTTTCCTGCAAGGCTATCATCATGTCCGCATTTTTTCAGATTCATTGCAAGCTGTTTCCGACAGTTTGTTTTACTCCGGTAGGGATTCGGTTTTTCGTTTGTTCACACATCCAATTGTCTGGGCAAATGGAAACCAGATTACCGGAGATACAATTTATTTGTATACACAAAATAAAAAACCCAAACGGTTATATGTATTCGAAAATGGAATGATCGTAAATCAACTGGCAACGAATATGTATAACCAGATAAAGGGCACAACGATCAATGGTTATTTTAAGAATGGCGAAATGGATTATATGCGGGCCAAAGGAAATGCTGAGTCGTATTATTATGCTCAGGATGCCAATAAAGCACTTGTTGGCGTGAACCATTCTACAGCAGATGTGATTGATATGATTTTTAAAGACAAGGCATTAAACAGAGTTGTATTAAGAAGTGATGCCGAAGGAACAATGTACCCGATCCGCCAGGTAGTTTTAGATGATATGCGCCTTCGTGGTTTTAAATGGTATGAAAATAAACGGCCAAAAACGAAGTTTGAGCTTTTTGAAAATGCTCATGAAGAAGAAGGTAAAAACTGAATTGAAGTATGAGTTATGAGCTATGAAGTATAAGTCCTAAGCTTTGTAAATAAAAAACTGTATATGACATAACTAATCTTTTATCACAACTCACTTTTTTAAGAAACTTCTAACACAATCCAATTAATACATTGGTATAATTTTCGTTCTCAGTGCATAAACTTTTCTGGTATGCACAAAATTGTTTTTGCTCTCCTTTGCATCAGCACTATCGGCATTGCAAAATCTGCATCTGCGCAGGATTATAAAGTAGCAATTGGTATACGCTTCAGCAGCGCTGCCCCTACGCTAAGCAATTCTGTTTCCATAAAATATTTTATGAACGACCGTGATGCACTCGAAGGGTTGGTATCATTCGGCACTCGTTTCGGTATTGGCGGCATGTGGGAACGCCACCAATTGATCGGAAGCATCCCCGCATTCACGTGGTTCTATGGCGGTGGCGGGTATGTAGGGGTTCAAAGCGGCAGCACGTATGTTGGCCCAACAGGTGTTGCAGGGCTTGATTATAAATTTCAAAATATACCACTGAATTTATCGCTCGACTGGAAACCTGAATTGGATATTATTCCTGCAATCAATTTTGTTCCGGATGCATTTGGATTGACAGCACGGTTTACATTCAAATAAAAATTGCACAACAGACAGCACGTTGATAAGTGTATATGATGATTATGATTAAACACGGATAATCTTAATTGAATCATAGCAATCGAAGACATCCGCATGCTATTACCTTCAAACTTCACTCTGTAAACCCGAAATTCTTCATTACCTTTGCGGCTCAAAAATTGTTATAAGCTATGGGTTTGCAAGCAGGAATTGTAGGATTGCCGAATGTAGGAAAATCAACTTTATTTAATGCCGTAAGCAATAGTGCAAAAGCACAGGCGAGCAACTACCGCTTTTGTACGATTGAACCAAATGTTGGGTTGGTGAATGTTCCGGACGACCGTCTCGATAAACTGGCAGAATTGGTGAAACCAAATAAAATTGTTCCCACACAAATTGAAATTGTAGATATCGCCGGCCTTGTAAAAGGGGCAAGCAAAGGAGAAGGATTAGGAAATAAATTTTTAGCGAACATCCGCGAGGTAGATGCCATCGTTCATGTAATACGTTGCTTTGAAGACGAAAATATTTTGCGTGAAGAAGGCGCAATAAACCCTGTTGGCGATAAAGAAATCATCGATACGGAATTACAGTTGAAAGACCTGGATAGTATTGACAAGAAATTCAGCAAGGCAGAAAAACTTGCAAAAACAGGCGATGTAAAAGCAAAAGCAGAATTTGAGGTATTGAAAAAATGTAAAGAACACCTGGAACAGGGAAAAAATATCCGCGAACTGAATTTGAGCAAAGAAGAAAAAGTTGCGGTTGCAGATCTTTTTTTATTGACAGAAAAACCTGTTTTGTATGTTGCCAATGTGGACGAACCAAGCATGCATACAGGGAATAAATTTTCAGAAGCATTGATAAAATCTGTTGCTAACGAGAATGCACAAGTGATAATTATGAACAATTCCATTGAGGCACAAATTGCAGAAATGGAAGATGCAGGCGACCGGCAAATGTTCATGGAAGAATATAAAATGAATGAACCTGCATTAAATAAACTGATCCGGTCGACTTATAAGCTCCTTGATCTGTTAACGTACTTCACTGCTGGTGTGCAGGAAGTGCGTGCATGGACAATTCATGAAGGATGGAAAGCGCCGCAGGCTGCAAGCGTTATCCACACTGATTTTGAGAAAGGTTTCATTAAAGCGGAAGTGATTGCGTATAATGATTTTATACAGTACGGATCAGAAGCTGCGTGCCGAGAAAATGGTAAACTAAGAATCGAAGGAAAAGAATATGTTGTGAAAGATGGAGATGTAATGCATTTCCGGTTTAATGTGTAAATATTTCTCGCAAAGACGCAACGGTTCAAAAAGATCCACGCAAATAACGCCGAGGTAAAGCAACAAGAACCCTTTATGATCTTTGCGTAAAACTTAGTGCCCTTTGCGGTTAAACCCATCGCTCAATAGCAGCACTACAGATGAACGGATTGCGATTCTTCCACTGGAAGAATCGAAGGCAACAATGTTCAAGAGTGAACAAATGCCGGTATCAAAAATAACTGGCAAGTTTTATTACCAACCAGACAAATAAAATGCACGAATAGAATCTTCTACAATGTAGTAAGGGTAATACTTTCAGTAGTTTTCAATTATCCATTTTAAATATTCAATTGGTATTAATCTTCAGTTCCGCTACTGCTCAAAAATCCTCGTAAGCTGATACGAAGCCCCATGATCGGTTGCCTGTCTTGCTGATACCCCATTACAAAATCTGCACGGATGATCTTCAAAATATTTTCGAAGCCTGCAAATGCTTCGATATATTTTGTACTTGGATTGATGTAAAACGCATTTGCACCCGCAACCAATTGCCAGTTCCATTTTTTGATCAGCGGAATTTTATTGGTAAATAACCCGTTGAAATGATGTTCAACATGGCCTGTTGAATAAAACGAAGATGTATTGCTGAATTGGTAATAAGTCAGCAATTGAAAACTGTTTAAATAATCCGAAGCAATGATGGTTTGATTGCCGTTGAGATGATTATAATCGGGAACCTGCACATTATTTTTATTAATGAACCCACCGGCGGCAAACGTATAACTAAACGTGCCTGCCAATTTCAGGTTGAGGTCCTGCGTTACAGAAAATTTCCATTTCGAATATTCCACATCACTTCCAAAAATTGCCGGCACGCCTTGTACATATTGCAAACTCAACATCGGGTATTTTGAACCAACCATTACCTTTCTATCCGGGAACTCTATATACCGAGAGCCAGGGCGCCAGCTTATCAATGCATTTGCAATAAAAGCCTGGTGGCGTGTGAAATTCTGCAACATCAAATCTGTTGGATAATTTGGAGTGTACTTCCTGGTAGACCAATCTTTCCATGTGTAATTTGTTGTGTTCTCTAATGGAATACGGTCCTGGTATAATAATCCTGCAGACACACGCACACCTTCGCCAATACCTTTACTGAAATTTATTCTGCCAAACCATGCTTCATAAATCTTCATATAATTACTTGCCCATAATAATGTTGAAAATGTATTTACGAATGGAGAAATTGGCGCGGCATTATTAAACTGGTATATTTTTTTTCCGCCGGAAATATTTATAGATGAGAGATATTTTTTTCCGAAACTGTAATTCGCAACCGCATACGCATTAAAATGCTTATTGCTGAAACCATAACGAAGCACAGGAGTAATGATAAGGTTTCTCCGTGAAAACCCGCTGCTGTCAAAACGTTTGGAAAATGTGCCACGCCAGTTCAATGCAAGACCTTCCACAGTATTAAAACTGATTTCTGATAACAACGAATTAGAAGTGAACTGAGAGCGGTTTTTTTCTTTGGAAAAAGTTTGCCCCGTGAATAATAATCCGGTAACCGTTGGTTTGTTTTTTATCCGATCAAGTGAATCGAGATAATGCGGATCACGCCTTGCTTTTTCAAGACTGTCTTTTTTCCGATAGTCTGCAATTTCTTCCAACTGCAGAGGAACAGGGCGGATCGTATCCCAGTAATCAGCAGGTTTTTTATTCGAGCCTTCGTTAAATTTCAGGAACGTGTTGTTGAAGAATTTTTTTTCGAATGCAGGATCAAGGTCAAATTTTGAATATACATTTACAAAACTTCCATACGCATCAAATCCAAAAATTTTTACAGCCGGGTATAGCACTTGCGTTTTGATCACCCACACATCTTTATCAAACGGAACATATAACTGATCGATACGCAACGTGTCTACGAATTGCATTTGGGATTCCTTTGTCAATTCCAGCTGTACACTGTGAATGCGCCAATCCCCTTCCGTAATATTTATATACCCGCTGAATAATGGCTCATATTTTCTTTTGGGGATTACTTTTATTTTATTGATCTCTTTTCCATCTTCAAAAAAACTTCCTTCAAATTTGTATTTGTAAAAATTCAACGCATTATTGGCTATGGGAGAAATAAAACCTCGCGGATTTAAATTACGTCCGATCTCAATATTATTTTCATAGAAAGAAATGATCTGTGGAGCGCTGAAACCAAACGCGTCGCTTTGTCCGCTTACTTTAGTAGAGATCACTTCCACCTTCGATTTATTTGGCTTTTGTACAGAATAAGTGGCCACCGTTTCCGACAAATACACCATCTTTTTTTTGCTCGTATCGCCATCTTCAAAATCTACTTTCTGCCCGAAGAATTTCTTTGGGTAATTGCGCAACTTCAGTTGCCCTTTTATATATACGTCGCATTGAAACCTGTCGAGCTGGTTCAGATAATATTCTCGTTTTTTGATTGCCTGCCGGATAATTTCATACGCAGGGTCTTCGCCTCCTGGTTTTACCACAACTGCGTTTAAGGATAACTGTTGTAAAGCAAGTCTGAAGTCGAGTGTTGCAGGTTCGCTGCTGATTGTAATTGTTTTCTCCTGTCGTTCGTAGCCAACATACTGGCATATGATCGTATATTTTCCGGGATCGAGGTTCAGAAAATATTTGCCTTCATTATTTGCCGTTGTACCCTTAGAAGTGCCTTTTACAAGAATGGAAGCATAAGGAAGAATAATACCATTACTATCTGTTACCGTGCCGGAAATTTTCCCTGCATAAGCAGCACAAGTAATATTTATATATGCAATAAGAAATAAAAAATATTTCATCAGCAGGGAATTGCATCTGATGGCTCAGATGCCATCAGATGCTTCCCAAAAATACGTTTTTATACCAGCGTCATTAAAAATATCATTCGATAGTTTGTTAAATTCTTGCTTATTTTCTGGTAATGCCAGAAGGTAGCATGCTAATGAAAAATTGCATAGCGATCCATTTCTTAAACCGGAATAATCCCTGAATGAAGAGAAATGCCAATCTTCCATTTTATTGACAAGTTTCGCTTTTACTGGATTTTGATGAATATAATGAAAACACAAAACAGGATGATTGATTTCTTTGAGCTCAACAGATTTTGTTTTCTGTTGAAATAATGAACCCGTTCTGTTTTCCTGTATATTGATTGCTTGCGTATATGATCTCAAGATAACAGCAATGGCATTACTTACTTTTTTGTTTTCAATTCCATCCTTTACATAAATCAATAAATGAAAATGATTGGGCATAAGACATTAAGCCAAAATATCACAATGATCTAATAAATGTCTTCTGATTTTTTAGAGAAAGAAAATATAATTGTTTGCTGAGAAGAAAATTTGTTGTTTATTATTTCCACGATTGTATACATGGTACAAGCATTCAGAAGTGAATTTCATAAAATAAGGTTTATATAACGCATCGGATGGCTTTGAGCCATCCGATGCAGAATCATTCTTCAACTTCAACGACAGCTTTGCGTACATAGCTTCCTGCCAATGCTGCAAAACCAGCTACCAATGCACCAACAAATGCGGTGACAAGAATTAATGCAACTACAGAACCTCCTAACGGTAATACCTGCGCTATTTTTTGAGAGAGGATACTATTGTTCGCAGTATCGATCCACCATGCCAAACCGCCCCACAGTAAAAATACCCCGGCAAAACCGGCAATAAAAGATATCCCGTGCCGGAGCGGAACTACTACAGCTACTAAAAACGCAGCCAAAGCAATCCCCCACCACGGGAGATATAATCCTGATACAAAACTTAATAATGCTGTTAACAATATGGAAACTATAAACTTCATTGTGTATTGCCTGTTTACTATTTCGGTTATACGTTACTGTTATTTTTTTTTATTTACCAAATACCATTTTTGATTTTACCCTTTTATCTTCCACATCTCCCTGGCCCATCACCCACAAAGGAAAATATTTTCCTGCTGCCCATGTATCAACAAACGAATCATAATAAGGGCTGCCGGGATTGCCGCTTTGGCCGCCGGGATAGACCCCATACGCATTGGTTGAATCGGTAAGCTCAACGATCATTCTCCAGCTTGGCCCATGTGTTTGTTTAGCTGCATTAATACAATTTGTACCACCGCCAATTGGCAGGTGTTGCCTGCTGAAGGCTGTTAATGTCGGCACAAGATGGCTAACCTTTGTGTCTTTATATTTTCCCCATCTTAATCTTCCATCCGCATCGGCTTTTCGCAATGTGATTACTGCTGTTTTAAATGCAGCAGTAACATCATCACGCAAGGTTTCTTTTTTATCTGTATTTATATTATCAACGAATTTATAACTGCTGTCTTTTAATAAAGCTTCAAGCAATGTGCTCTCATACGGATAAACCATCGGTAATTTCGTTTTTGTCAGCTCGTCACTGAAAATTGCTTTCGCCAGGCAATCCCATGTTACCTCAAAAATAGTTGCACCTTTTTCATCCACATCATTTCGAAGGTTCCATGTTTTCAATGTATCAAAATATCTTTGTTCATCTTCTTCCAATAACGAATCATTCATGTATTTGATCAATATCGGCCGTGCCATTTCTGCAAATACGTTAAAATTTTCTGTTTGCAGTTTCATCATATCTTCTGCAGTTATTGAACTCATCTGGTTCAAAAAACGATTAATGATAAACCCACGATATGGCGGATAATTCCCGCCAAGATAATATGGATATGCAGCAGGATCGGCGGGGAATTGATTTGCACTGCTCACAAAACCACGCTCAGGGTTCATGATGTGCGGGTTTTCATCCTGGGGGATCATTGCCTGCCACATATAACTGCTGTCCGTTCCAGGCATAATAAAATCGCCCTGGTGTTTCCATTTAGCCGGAAATTCTCCCTGGTCCCAAATAGCAATATCACCGCTCTTCGAAGCAAAAACAAAATTCTGCCCGGGAGTGTGCATATTCTTGATGGAGTTCAGATAGTCGTAATAATTTTTCGCATGATCAAGGCCGTTAAAACATTTCAATTCATTACTTGCATCATGTGCTTTCCATCTGAATGCATAATATTTATTTTTCGGCGCTGCATTTTCTGAAAATTTTCTATCGTACATAACCGGCCCGAAAACTGTGTATGCAATTGTATCAATAACATCCGGTTTCCCTTTTACGCGGATTGTATCGTACCTGAAATCAGTTGTTTTCCATTCTCCATTAAACCAATATTCTTTCATGGTTTCATCCTTAAACTTCATTTCGTAAAAATCCGCAACATCGCGTTCGGCATTTGTAACTCCAAATGCGCAACTATCGTTGAAACCAATAATCACACCCGGTGCTCCAGGGAATGTTGCACCGTAAACATTCATTGACGGCGTCGTTAATTGCATTTCAAACCATATCGAAGGAAGGTTCAACCCAAGGTGCGGATCATTACACAATATCGGTCTCCCGCTTTTTGTTTTTTTGCCGCCAACAGCCCAGTTGTTACTACCATTTGCAGGATCGGGGTTTGCAGGAACAATATCCGTAGAATCTGTTTTTGCTAAATATAACGAATCAACTGTTGAAGGTGTAACAATATTCACCCCAGGCTTCGGGTATACATAACCTTTAGGAATAATCGGGTCAACAGAATCCTGCGACGAAGGGTACAGCAATTCAAAATCTTTCAGCCCAAAAATATTTTTCGCATTCGTATATTCAAAATCATTTTCACCGCCAGCTAGTTCAAGCGACATATATTTTAAAAAAAACGCTGTTTTTAAATTAGTCCATTTCTCCGGTTTATAATTCAGCAGTTTATATTCTATTGGCAATTCGCTTTCTTTCATATTGCTGATATATGCATTCACGCCGGCAGTATAGGCATCACATTCTGCTTTTGTAGTGGAATCATTTTCCATTTCCTGCAACGCTTTTTCCGCGGCATACCCCATTCCCAATCGGCGTTTACGCCGGTCGTAGTTGATTGTCTTATCTCCAACAACCTCACTCAATCTTCCTGCAGAAGCCATCACCTGGAATTCCATTTGCCACAAACGGAATTTTGCATGCAGGTATCCCTGTATAAAATACACATCGGTTTCATTTTCTGCAAACACATGCGGCACCAAACGCCCATCAAAATATACCGTTGACTTATCGTGCAATTCAGGGAAAATCAAACTTGCATTAAAATTCTCATCAACCGATTCAGCATTTTGCCAGAAACCATATTGCGGGCTTACAAATCTTCCTATGGGAGGAACAGTTCCCCATTGCCTGTCAAGACAAACAATCAACGCAATCGTAATAACCAACGACACTATGAACGGAACAACCTTCATGATAAATAGTAATAAGCGTTAAAAGTAAATTTTTTAAGTTATGTAACCAACATTTGTCCAATTCTCAGCATCGTTGCGTCGCACTCTTGTACGGTACAATAGAAGTCGGCGAAGTCAAAAAGTCAGGAAGTCCGCAAGTCGGAAAGTCGGAAAGACCGGAAGTTGGAAAGTTTGGAAGAAAAAATGTACAAGGTGATTTTAATTTTACGCGCTCTCACTTCCTGACTTGCGGACTTCCCGACTTCTCCGACTACTACCTCAACCTTTCTATCAATCCATCAACTTCATTAACTGTATTAAAACTATGCAACACAATACGCAAACGTTCACTTCCTTTCGGAACAGTCGGGTAAACAATCGGACGCACATCAAAATTATCTTCCTGCAATTGTACAGCAACTTTTTTCACTTCCTCATTTCCAGGAATAATAACAACCTGTATCGGCATTGTGCTTACCAGTTTTTCAAATCGTATCGCGGACTGTTGAAACTGTGCGATCAATTCCTGCAAATGGTTTCGTTCAACAATTAATTCCGGAAAGATATTATATGCATGTTGAACGGCAGTCACACTTGCTTCGGGAAGCGCCGTAGTATAAATAAATGCCCGCGAAAAATTTATCAAATAATTTTTTAAATTCTCACTTCCCAAAACAATTGCACCGTGGCAACCAACTGCTTTTCCGAAAGTGTGCACACGTGCAAAACATTTCTTCTGTAAACCCAGATATTGAACAAGCCCCGCTCCTTTTTCGCCGACCACGCCGGTTGCATGCGCTTCGTCGATTATTAATTGTGCATGGTATTTTTCGCACAGCATTATTATTTCATGCAACGGAGCTATATCTCCATCCATGGAGAAAACAGATTCGGTAACAACAAAAATATTTCCTTTTGCAGCAGTTAATTTTTTTTCAAGATCAGCTACATCATTATGTGCAAAAGAAAATGAAGTTGCAAATGATAACCTGATCCCGTCACGAATAGAAGCATGGCTAAGATAATCGTACAAAATAGTATCCCCACGTTGCGGAACGCAACTTAACAATCCTACATTTGCATCGTAACCGGAATTAAATATCAATCCTGCTTCTGCTTCATGAAAATCTGCAATTTGCTTTTCCGTTTCTTCGATCAGCAAATAATTTCCCGAAAGCAATCTCGATCCTGTCGACCCTAACCGGCGACCGACATCCGCGGACCGACGACTAATTAAATCATTCTTCACAAGCCCTAGATAATCATTCGAACAAAAATCAATTTTACCTTCGGGCAAACGAAGCTGCCTGAACGCATTTTGCGCTTTGCGCTCATTTATTTTCTTATTTAAAAAATCATCGTTCATATCTTTATCGCCCAAATATCCTTTAATCTTAATAATCTCAAAAATCAGAGTTCAGATAATGGACCAGTCTACAAAAAATATTCTCGGGCTTCATCTTCCTACCGATCCGCGATGGGTCGATCTCGCCAGTATTTCCCTTGAAGATATTCTTACAGATCACGCGTATTGCGAGCAAAAGGCTGCTACAAGTTGCATTTCATTGATTCAACGTTATCCCTCAAAAGAAAAATTAGTAACTGAATTATCACCGATAGTCACCGAAGAATGGGGACATTTTCGTTTGGTACTCGCTGAGCTGCAAAAACGAAATTTAAAATTAGGCAAACAACGACGTGATGAATATGTAAATAAATTATTGGAATTTCAGAAAAAAGGCGGAGAAGAACAAGGCAGGTTATTGGATCAGTTATTAACGATGGCTTTGATAGAAGCCAGGAGCTGTGAGCGTTTCAAGCGGTTGAGTGAAGGTTTGAATGATGAATACCTCTGTGATTTTTACCGGAGGTTCATGGAAAGTGAAGCAGGGCATTATCATTTGTTTATCGACCTGGCAGAAACATATATCGACAAAACCAAAGTGCGTGAACGCTGGAAAGAATGGCTGGCCTATGAAGCAGAGATCATCAGTATCCTTGAAGTGCGGGGAGACAGGATACATTGAGATTGTGAATAGTGAATTGTCAATGGTCAATCGTGATTTTTTGAAGTTCGGATTCCTGACGACCGAAAACCGATAACCGGCAACTGCCTCGCATACGTTTGCGTAAATTTTCCTCATTACCAGCGAATTTGAGTGAATTTCTATACTTTGCCGATTCATTCTTCAACCAATAAATTATGAACCGCAGATCTTTTGTAAAGAATACCACTTTAGCTGCTGCTACGATTAATGTTCTTCCATCAGGCAGTTTGTTTTCAGAAAATCAAAAAGTAAAATTGGGTTTTATAGGCACGGGGCTCCGGGGCCAAACGCATTTGGATAATGCTATGCGGAGAAGTGATGTTGATATTGTTGCCATCTGTGATGTGGATGAACACATGCTGCAAATGGCAACAGATGCTATAAAAAAAGCAGGCAAGCCAATGCCAAAAGTTTTCAAAGGCGATCCGTATGCGTGGAAAAGATTATTGGAATTGAAAGAAATTGAGGGCGTTATTATTGCTACCCCCTGGGAGTGGCACGCACCAATGGCAATTGAAGCTTTGGAAATGGGAAAATATGTTGGCACTGAAGTGATATTAGGAATTACATTGGAAGATCATTGGAATGTAGTGAAAACATGCGAGCGTGTAAAAGGCAATTTAATGATGCTTGAAAATGTCTGCTATCGTCGTGATGTTGCTGCTGTGTTGAACATGGTGAGACAAGGATTATTCGGAGAGCTACTTCATTTGCAGGCAGGCTATCAGCATGACTTGCGTGATGTAAAATTCAATAATGGTATCGATGGCGGTATGGGTGTTGAATTTGGAGACAAAGGATTTTCCGAGGCAAAATGGAGGACAAACCATTCCGTACACCGTAACGGTGACCTATACCCGACGCACGGCATCGGCCCCGTAGCGCAAATGCTGAATATCAATCATGGAAACCGTTTTGTTTCGTTATCATCCTTCGCAACAAAAACAAGAGGGCTGCATAATTATATAGTTGCAAAAGCAGGAGAAAATCATCCGAATGCAAAAGTGGAATTTAAATTAGGCGATATTGTTACTACTCATTTAAAATGTGCAAACGGTGAAACAGTGTTGTTGCAACATGATACAAATAATCCACGGCCCTATTCATTAGGCTTTCGTGTGCAGGGAACAAAAGGGCTATGGATGGATGTAAACAAATCGCTTTACATTGAAGGGGTAAGCACTAAAGAAGATGCGTGGGAAGACGCTAAGCCCTATCTCGAAAAATACGATCATCCGTTGTGGAAACGATGGAGCAAAGAAACTGAAGGCGCCGGACATGGCGGCATGGATTTTTTTGTGTTGCATGCATTTGTTGAATCCATCAAGCGCAAAGTAGCAACGCCAATGGATGTATATGATGCAGCAGCATGGAGTGTAATTACACCATTAAGCGAAATGAGCATCGACCTGGGAAACCAAACTGTTGAGTTCCCGGATTTCACCAGCGGGCAATGGATGTACCGCAAAAATAATTTTGCCTTAACCGATGAATTTTAAAAAATAAAAATTGCACCAGGAAGTTATTCAAAAAGCTGCCGCCAGGTTTTTAGGGCCGGAGGAAGATATACTTGTTGAATCATTGGGTAATGGCCTTATTCACCATACGTATAAAATTGCCGGACCGCTGCAACAAAAAAAGCTGGTCTTGCAAGCGATCAATACAAACATTTTTACATCCCCGTCATGCATCGCAAATAATTACCAGGAGATATACAATTATCTTCAGGCACACAACGGAAAGGTATCTATCCCGGCACCCCAAAGAAATTCCGATGGTAAACTTATATGGGTTGATGAAGAAAAAAATTATTGGCGTGCAACCGCATTTATTGAACATTCCTATTCCCCAACGAATGCTGTTACTGAAGATGAAGCATATACCGTAGCAAAAAGTTTTGCGGCATTCACACGCTCATTAGCAGGTATTGACATCGCAAAATTAAAAGAGATCATTCCCGGTTTTCATAACCTCTCGCTACGATTCAACCAATTTGAGCAGGCTGTAAGAAAAGCACCGGTACAGCGTTTGTTGAAATCTACCCATATCATTGCTGAGTTGAGGCAACGAAAGAAATTAGTAAGCTTTTACGAGTCGATCCATTATGATACCAATTATCCTTACAGGGTAATGCACCACGATTGCAAGATCAGTAATATTCTTTTTGATAAGAATACAAACAATGTTATTTGCCCGGTTGACCTCGATACTACGATGCCCGGAAAATTCTTTTCAGATCTTGGTGATATGATCCGTACTATGGCATGCAATGTAGATGAAAACAGTACTGACTGGGAGTCTATTAAAGTGAGGCCGTCATTTTACCAGGCAATTCTAAAAGGTTACCTTGAAGGTGTCGGAAATATTTTTACTCCACAGGAAATAGATCATATCCATTATTCAGGGTTAATCCTCACGTATATGCAATCTTTGCGTTTTATTACGGACTTCCTCAACGGTGATGTTTACTATAAAATCAATCACCCGGAGCAAAACCTCAGCCGCGCCTTGAATCAATTAATATTACTTGAAAAATTAGAAGAATACCTGAAAGCTTCATTTTCGTTTACTCCATACTCTTAGTAAAATATTGCATCTCTTCCGCCAGATCCAGGAACGGATATTTGTCGCTTAATTCCTTTGCTTTTTCCAGGTGCGCCTGCAAGAATTTACGATGCGCCTGTGTAGCCGGCTGAAATGCCCGGTGTTTCTTTGCAATCACAATCTTTTTTACTTCCTGCATTAAAAGCTGCGACCTTTCATCAATATACGAACCGGTAAAATGCTGCAGCACAAATTCGGTTGCAGGATAATTGGGATGAACCATATCGATATCATAAAACCGGTAGTCGCGAAGCACATCTATCACTAATTCATAGGCGGGGAAATAATAGATATTGGAAAATTTATTTGCAAGATGGTGCACACATTCGATAAGTCTTGCTTTGCTGCGATTATTCTCAACAACACCATCACGTATATGCCGGACGGGGCTTACCGTAAATACGATGTTGATGCCAGGATTAAATTTAAAAATCCGGTGAATGCATGCGTCAAGTGCTGCATGGGTTTCTTCAATGGTCATTAAATGTTTGTTGAACCATTGCGCAGGCGCACGATGGCAATTGGCAACAGGGATATTTCCATCAATAAGCCGGTAAGAAAATGAAGAACCTAATGTGATGATCAGCCATTTTGCTCTTTGCAGAAAATGATGCGCATTATTTTGGGACTCATTGATCGCATTAAGGCATGCATCTTTGTCTGTATTTGAAAATATGCTGTGATGATTCCAGCTCTGCCATAATTCGTTCAGATAAAATAAATCGCTCTCTGTATATTTTTTGTTTTCAATATAAGAAATAAGATTGTTTGTAACACTATACGGGTCGAACAATATGCCATTAGGGTTTTGAAGTATATCAAACTTTAATTCCTTAAGATAATTACCAATGTGCTCGGTAAAACAGGAACCCGTAAGAAGCACCGGGTCTTGATAGCCGATTTTTCTTTCAGGCCCGTTAATGGTTATATCCAGCATGAATTCCATACTACTAATTTGCGCTAATTTTTTTCAATGATCACTAAACAAAAATTTCAGAAGCTATCTGCAAACTTTCAGCCAACGCATCTTCATTCAATGATGCTAACAGGTTTTGTTTTTTAAAATAATCAATCAATAACTCTGTATTCATATTACCCACCAATTCATCATCGGCCATCGGGCAACCTCCGATCCCTTTCAATGCGCCGTCGAAACGTTTGCAACCTGCACGCAAAGACGCATCAATCTTACTTTTCCAATCTTCAGGCCTTGAGTGAAGATGCACTCCGATTTGATGATCCGGCATTTTTTTAATAAGATAATCCGTTATAGAAAAAACCTGGCCGGGTGTTGCAAGCCCGACCGTATCTGCAAGGGAAATTATTTTTATTCCCAAAGCAGCAATTTTATTTACCCAATAAAATACTATATTTTCCGAATAGGCATCCCCGTAAGGGTTACCGAAACCCATCGAAATATAGATCACCAATTGTTTGTTTTTCTTTACGCAAATATTTTGTATCTCTTCTACCCTGTTCAACGATTCATTAATTGTGCTGTTTGTATTTCGTAATTGAAATGTTTCGGAAACAGAAAAAGGAAAGCCGAGATAACTGATCTGATCATGCACCACAGCTTCTTCTGCACCACGAACGTTTGCAATTATGGCAAGCAGTTTTGTTTTGGATGAACCGATGGATAATCCTTTCAATACATCAATCGTATCTGCCATTTGCGGAATAGCCTTTGCTGAAACAAAACTTCCGAAATCGATGGTGTCAAAACCGACTTTAAGTAAAGCATTAATGTATCCGATCTTTTTTTTAGTAGGAATAAATGTTTTCCACCCCTGCATTGCATCACGCGGGCATTCGATGAGCTGAATGAAAGATTGTGCTATTGCCTGATTCATTCAGCGAAACTAAACAATTATGCGGTTATGCTTAAGTATGGTTCAGAGCGGCTTTTCTCCGTTCAATTTTTTCACGAAGAAATGTAAAGAAGCGGCTTCGTGTTTTTTCGCCCGATAAACTGATCTTGGTTGATTTTTGCAACATATTCATCATGCCGTCGTATACATAATTACTGAAACGTTCATCACGTGTTGTCACAATATGCAAAACACTATGACTAAGAAAACTTACTTTCGTATTGTTCAGTTCGGCAACAATGGTATTATCCCCGAGAAAAAGTTCATTAAGGTAAAGGTTATATTCTGCTGATTGATGATTAGGTAAACTTCCTACGGCAAATTTTTTTCCGGATTCGGTTTGTTTTTCAAAATGGTTTACCAATTCTTCCAGTTTTGTATATAATATCGACACGTCATTTTTTGAATTAAAAACATTTGCTTCACGATAAAATTCGATTTGCCGGATCGTTGCATTGATACATTCATGGCTCCATATTTCTGTTGAGGGGGTCTTATTGGTCACGTCAATAATTTTTCTTCCGATATCTTCAAATTCTTTATACTCCTGTTCAACAGAAAATTTTTTCCCTTTCAAATCTTCATAGTGCAAAAAAGTGCGCATCCATAAAAAGAATTTGAACCGTGCCAGCTCCGGAAACTGAAAAAAGCTATGGAAAGGGATATCTTTTGTAAGAAAATAAATATGCTTTTTTTCAAAGTTGTTGATGTATGTGTATTTCAGGAGCACATCATTCAACCATTCACTAAAAAAATTACTTGTATTATCAGCAAGTTTCCCCGTAAAAATGAACGAATCGGTTTCGATATGAAAAAGCTGATCGAGAGATATTTTAAAATGCGAGCACAATGTCCTCAGTTCATCAAATGAAACAGGTTTCTCTCCCCGGATACGCCTGTAGGCGCTGTCTGTACTGATGTCGAGCAAATCAGCAATTTCATCAACTAAAGAAAGATGAGAAGGCAGATTGCTTTTTATATGCTGAAAAAAAAGCTGCTGCACTCCGGGTGCGTTTTCCATGGTTAGTCAGTTTAGTAAAATATGCAAAAGATAAAGGCCACTTTTTGCAGTTTCAGCAACTGCTACTAAAGTTATTGTGATTTCCTGCAAAAAACAAGAGCGCTCCCCAATTATCTATGAACGAAATGGTAATCTTTCATTTTTCTATCCTGAGCTCTGCAAAAACCGATTAGGAAAGCGCATACCCATGCTGTTAGTTTTGAATTGCGAAATCAAACAATCACCAGTAAAAAACACAGCATGAAAAAGTCAATCTTCCTTATCGCAACCCTGGTATCTACAGTAACATTTTCTTACGCACAGGATACCCTTCCTCAAAAAGAAATTAAATTTAAAGCCACCATACGCACCACGAAGTTAAATCTTCAAAGAGGCTATCTTTTTGGTATAAGCAACACTGACATTCACCTGTCGAAAACCAAAGCACCATTAAGGTTTTATGGCCTCGACAATAGTCCTGAAACCAGCAAATTCAACTTTTCCGATATAGACCTGGTATCTATACGCAGAAGAAACAGCATAGGCCGCGGAGCAGCCATCGGTAGTGTTTCCGGTGCACTGTTATTTGGTATTATAGCAGCTGTTTCAAGTAGCAGTGAATCGTCAGATACCTGGCAAATCATCAGCCCCGGTGCTCAAATTGCAGGAGGTGTAATAGTTGGCGGTATTGCCGGCGCTGGAATAGGCCTCCTTATTGGAGCATTGGCGCATAAAACATTTATCATACATGGCAAAAGAGAGCGGTTCGAAAAAATGCGCAATGCAATGATGTCAAAAGTGAGTTTATAAACAGTAAATCACTCCCGTTTCTCTAAATCTCCTTAACTGCCCTAAAATAATTTATATGTTACCAGTATTATTGTTTTGGTTGTTCAGGCAACTCAGAAGGAAACAACTAAAACATATTTCACAAAAAAGGAACGTACATCTCACCAGGTTACTTTTTTTGATCGCCTTCTTAACCTGTTCTTATCAATATGCGTGTGCACAACAACGGGTTGCCAGGTATAACATCATCCATAAAGGTGAATGTAAAGGATCGATGTTGCTGACGGAAGAAAATAAAGGGAAAACAAAGCATATAAGAATTGAGTCAGAAGTAAAAGTGAGCTTCATCCTCTCTTTTAAAATACATTCTGTAGAAGAAGCCATTTTTGAAAACGGGGTTTTGGTGTATTCGTTGCTGTACCGCAAAATCAATGGCGATGAAAAAACGAATCAGCAAATGGAGTTGAAGGGGTCTGTGTATAAAATCACCTCGAAAGACAATTATGAAGAAGCGCCTGCATACCCGGTTTACAATACCATTCTGTCCTTGTATTCTTTTGAACCTGTCAACCTGCATTCCGTGTATTCTGATAATTTCAGAAAATATGTAGCCCTTGAAAAAAAGGGTGATGATATTTATAAAGTAGCTCTCCCTAATGGCAACACAAATTATTACACCTATAAAGAAGGAGTATGTGTCATGGTAGATGTGCAACAATCTTTTTATCCCTTACAATTTGTGCTAACCAATTAAAACAGTGTGTATGAATAACCATATTATTTTAGCAGTATTATTTATTTGTTATTGCTTGTTTTTCTATCCCGGTATTGCAATGAAAAGAAACGGGAGAATTACAACTATCAATTTTTTCACGGAGAGGAATCAAATAAACGATTTAAATATCCGCCATTGGCAGGGTATAATTTTGTTTGGCTTCCCCCTTGTTATTTTTTTCAATAAATGGGCAAACAGGTGGAAATGGCCCGAGCATCTCTCAACTTCTCAGTCAATTGTCTTTTTTGTTATTCTTTTCGTTGTTATAGGCGTTGCTTCAAAAAGCGCATATACTAAACAGTTAGTACCCGGGATGGATGAGGCAAAAGAAAAAACCGTTACATGGCCGCATATTTACAATTATTTCACTTTGCGCATTTTATTCCTCGTCGTATACGAATGTTTCTTCAGGGGCATATTATTAGTTGCCTGTATTAGTTGTTTTGGAGTTTCGCAGGCAATAGTAATCAATATTTTACTGTATGCGGGCATTCACATCATTAACGGTAGAGAACAGGTTATTGCAAGCGTCCCTTTTGGTTTTGCGTTATGCATGCTTTGTATCTCGTGGCAGTCAGTATGGCCTGCCATATTGCTCCATCCTGCATTATCGGTTACACATGAGGGTTATATTTTGTATTTAAACCATTCTCTCACAAAAAAAATTGATCTATGAAAATATTTATCACAGGTGCTACCGGCTACATAGGTAACAAGCTTGCACTTACTTTAGCCGACAGAGGAAATACAATCCATGCATTAGTGCGTGCCAATGCAACTGCGGGTTTCCTACAACATCCAAACATTATCCCGTTTCAAGGGTCATTGGACGACAGGCTAAGTATCCGCAAAGCAATACAAGGTTGCGAACAAGTATATCATGTTGCCGGTTTTGCAAAATTATGGGCACGCGACAGGAACAGTTTCTATGAAACGAATGTAACGGGAACCGTTAACGTACTTGCTGAAGCACTGGAATGTGGGGTAAAGAAAGTTGTATATACCTCAAGCTGCGCTGTATTCGGCCCCTCCGTAAAAGAACCTTTGTGTGAAAGCGATCCCCGTATTACGGCATTTTGCAATGATTATGACCTCTCAAAATATATTGCCGAATGCCGCGTAAAAGAATATGCAAGAAGCGGTTTGTTTGTGGTGATCGTAAACCCTTCAAGGGTGTATGGCCCGGGCATTCCCACACGCAGTAATTATATAACTGAGATGATTAAACGCTGTATTCGCGGCAAATTGGTATTACTGCCAAACGCTAAAGGGATTCTTGCCAATTATGCTTTTATAGATGATGTTGTTGAAGGGCATATACTTGCCATGCAAAAAGGAATCAGTGGCGAGCGATATATATTAGGTGGGGAAAATGTTTCGTATCACCGGGTATTTTCAGATATCAAGAATGAAATTAAAAATGCAAAACTAATTGCGATACCCCAAAAAATACTGAAAGCATTAAGCTGGATAGAAATCATAAAAAATAAATGCACCGGTTCTGAACCTGCTTTTACACCATCCGTGATTGAACGATTTTTCAGGGATGCAGCATTGAGCTCAAAAAAAGCCATCATACAACTGGATTACCAGATCACCCCGTTCCGGGAAGGGATACAGCAAACTATCATTAACCTTAAAATGAATTCCCATGCATAGAACATATTATACACTTATTACAGGTGCTAGCGAAGGATTGGGAAAAGCGCTTGCTATTGAATGTGCATCGCGAAAAATGAACCTGATACTTGTAGCATTGCCCGATAGCGGGCTGCGTGAACTTGCAAATTTTATTCATAAGAATTTTATGACGGAAGTTATTTTTTTTGAAAAAGACCTTAGCATTGCCAGCTCTTGTTACGATCTTTTTTCTGCCATTAAAAACCTGAACCTGCAAGTGCAGGTGCTGATCAATAATGCCGGCATTGGTGGCACACAACTTTTTTCAGAAGGCAGGCCGGATGTTTACGAGAAACAGATAAACCTTAATGTGCTCGCTACAACAATTATAACGAGGTTATTCCTTCATAGCCTCGAAAAAAATACACCATCATATATCCTGAATGTAGGAAGCATGGCCTCTTTTTTTTCCTTACCGAAAAAACAGGTGTATGGCGGAACAAAATCTTATATACTTTCTTTCAGTAAAAGCCTGAGAAAGGAATTAAAACGGGATAATATTTTTGTAAGCGTATTATGCCCTGGCGGAATCAATACCAATCTTCCCGTAACAATGTTGAATAAAAGCGGCACCTGGCTTTCGCAGATTTCAGTTATGAACCCTGAAGATGTTGCACCAATTGCAATTACCGGATTGCTCAAAGGAAAGGAAGTTATTATTCCCGGGACGATCAATAATTTCTATATGTTTCTTGACAAGGTCCTTCCTGAAAAAATAAAAATAATACTGACGAATTATACAATGACAAAATTAAAAACTGATAATTATTACACTCGCTTTTTGTTGCAGCATTTCCCGGGAAACACACATCAAAATAATGCAGCCTGAATATTTTTCAATAAAAAATCCATACACAATACTATGCGATCTTTCATAAAAATATTTTATTGCACGATACTGCTTCTTGTTGCATCACGAAATAGCGCAAAAGCACAACCATATATTGATGTTATAAATACCCGTTATACGTCAAGTCCGGATGCTGGCATATTCAATCATAATAAAAAAAATATCGTTCTCAATTATTTCAATGCATCCACAACATTACCTGTCTTATTTAAAAACAAAAAAGACTTTGTCATCCTAAGCCCTTTTTATGAAGAATGGTCTTCAACGATAAACGGTATAGATAGCTTTCAGAAACATCACCGCAGTTTGGCATTACCTGTTTCTTTATTAAAATCAATCGGCAAAAAATGGAACATTCTCATTACTCCGATCGTACGGATAAACGACACCGTTATATGCGCAAAATCAAAATGGCAATTTGGCGGCGCTTTACTTGCATCACACAAAAGTGATGATGGAAAATTTACCTGGAAATTCGGTGTATACATCAATGGCGATCTGTTTGGCGTGTTTGTGATGCCGCTTGTTGGAATTGACTGGCAGGTTAGCCCCAAAACCAATTTGTTTGGCGTGCTGCCAGGTAACCTTACCCTTGAACATAAAGTGAGCAACCATTTTTATTATGGCGCCACATTCAGGGCTATTACAAATTCATATACTGATCGCAACAATAAATACTGGCGTGTTGATGAAAACCAGTCAGGGTTATTTGCAGATTATTATTTCAGCAAAAATATTGTTTTGAATATAGAAGCCGGGCATTCCCTGTTTCGAAAAATAAGAACGGGAAATAAGAATGAAGCAGGAACGGATTGGATGGCTAACGACAATGTATACCTGAAGTTATCGCTGGCATACAGGATCAGGTTCAGGTAAAATTCCTTTCTACTTTTTTATATATCAACTCCTAAATTAATTATTATGAAAAAAATCATGGTTGCCTGTTTGCTTTTTACTTTCATTAATATAACATGTGAAGCGCAGGACAGCCTGCAGGACTTAAAAGGTGCCAGGCTTCATTTTACAGCAACCGTTACTACCGATAGCGGAATTCAACATGGTTTTTTATGGAAAGTATCAGATTCAAGCATATCTCTTTCTACCAAACGGAACGTAGGAATAAATCCTCCTCTATCGCAATCCTTCACCATACCCGCTGAAAATATCAGCGAGATAACGGTTAAGGATAGCCGATTTCAAATAGCAGCGCCGATTGCAGGCGCTATATTCGGGTTTGTGCTCACTGCTGGTCTTTGGGCAAATGAGGATGTAAATGAAGACGGCCGTTTAAGTTTCTGGGAATTGCTATTCGGCGCCATTGATGGGGTTACTTCACAGGGAAGGGCAAGACGGCGTACTGCCATATGGGTAGGAATTGGCGGAGGGGCTGTAGGGTTAATTGCCGGGGCTTTCAGTAAAACCAAGATCACTATTTCTTTTCCGCTTGGAGACCGGAAACACAGTTTCATCACAAACAAAGAAAGGATCAGATTATTTATGCAATAAAGAATTTTGCCAACACTCTGTAAAAACAAGAACCTTATCCTTATTATCCGTTCATAACCGCTGTTTCATTGCTTCGTATAAAATAATTCCCGTTGCAACAGAAACATTAAGTGAATCAAAATTATTTTTCATCGGGATCGTAAACCGCTCGTCAGCTGCTTTTGCAATGTAGGATTGCACGCCGTTATCTTCACTGCCCATCACGATGCAACAAGGTTCTGTAAAACCAAGTTCAAAAACCTTTTTACCGGCGTTCATTTCGCTGGTAAAAATTTTTATCCCGTTCAGGTGTAATGTATCAATTGCTTTCAGCAAACTGTTCACCCTGCATACATGTATTTTTTCCAATGCACCTGCAGACGATTTCATGGCTTCTTCATTCAACGCCCCTACCCCTTTATCCGGAATGATCATCGCTTGAGCACCGCAACAAACAGCGGTGCGTGCCATCGCTCCAATGTTACGCACATCAGTAATTCCATCGAGCATAATAAATAAAGGAGTTGCCCCTTCCGTTACAACATGGTCAATTACCTGTTGCAGATCGAGGTATTGTATCAGTGCAGCATACGCAATTACACCCTGGTGGTTTGCCTTTGTTATACCAAATAATTTTTCGGGAGGGACTTGTTGTATCGGGATATTATTTTCTTTCGCCAGTTTGCGAATTTCACCAATCGAATCGCCACTTACATTTCGCTGAAATAATATTTTATCAATAGCACGGCCGCTGTTAATGGCTTCTATCAATGGCTGGCGCCCGATTATAAGTGAAGACTTTTTCATCGTTAATAAATATAGGGGAAAGTCGGGAAGTCTGAAAGTCAGGAAGACCGAAAGACGGAAGGATGCAACTTCAACGATTTTTCTTTCGGACATACTGACTTGCCGACTTTCGGACTTTCTTACAACGTTCCATCCAACTGCATCAGTTTTACTTTTTGAATAGCTGCAACAGACATTGAATCTGTGATCAAACCTTCTTGCACCATTTTATATGCCTCTTCAAAAGGCAGTTTTTTTATAGCGATTTTTTCTGTTTCTTCCGGCATCGGTTTCATTTGCTCCAAACCAGTTGCTATGTAAATGATCGCATATTCATCGGTAACTGAATTTGATAAATGCATGCGTAGGATTTCTTTCCATTGAACTGCTATCAATCCCGTTTCTTCGATCAATTCCCGTTGTGCAGATATTAACGGGTCAATCCCGATCTTTCCACCCCCTTCAGGAATTTCCCAGCTGTATTGATCAAGAGGAAAACGATATTGCCCGACAAGGTAAGTATTCATGTTTTTATCTAAAGGCAAAATTCCAATAGCAAGATTTTTGAAATGGACTTTTCCGTAAATACCATTACCTCCATTCGGATTGATCACAGCAAACTCAGTTACATTGATCCATGGATTATCATATATTTTTTTTTCGGAAAGAATGGCCCATGGATTTTTTTGTTCACTCATAGTTGCAAAATTGCTCAATGTGAAAATGGCTCAATTACTCAACAAAGATTTGAATTGAGCAATTGAGCCATTAAGTAATTTTTTAATTATTTTATTTCAAGCCGAACGCTTTTTTCACTTTAGGAACGTAATCCAATTTTTCCCAGGTAAACAGTTCTACTTTTTTCTTCACTACTTTCCCATCTGGTGAAACAAATGCCTTTTCAATTATCTGTGGTTTGCGTCCCATGTGGCCATAAGCCGCAGTTTCACTATAAATCGGGTTACGCAATTTCAAACGGCTCTCAATAAAATAAGGGCGCATATCGAATATTTCAGAAACCTTATCTGCAATTTCCCCGTCGGTAAGGTTCACTTTTGCAGTGCCAAAAGTTTTTACATTAATGCTCGTTGGTTGCGCAACACCTATGGCATACGAAACCTGCACCAATACTTCATCAGCAACGCCTGCAGCAACTAAATTCTTTGCGATATGGCGTGTAGCGTATGCAGCAGAACGGTCAACTTTCGAAGGGTCTTTTCCACTGAAAGCGCCGCCACCGTGGGCACCTTTGCCACCATACGTATCAACAATAATTTTTCTGCCTGTCAATCCTGTATCACCATGTGGGCCGCCAATTACAAATTTGCCTGTTGGGTTGATATGGTATTTTATTTTATCGTTGAAAAGATGTGCGTACTTTTTATATTTTGCTTTTACCCTTGGGATAAGTATGTTGATGATATCTTTTTTAATCCTCTCCTGCATCTTTGCCTCCGTATCAAAATCATCATGCTGTGTAGAAACAACAATAGCGTCTATGCGAACAGGTTTGTTATTATCATCATATTCCAAGGTAACCTGGCTTTTTGCATCGGGGCGCAGGTATTTGATTTGTTTATTCTCCCTGCGAAGTGCTGCCAGTTCGATTAAAATTTTGTGAGCAAGGTCCAGCGCTAACGGCATATAATCATCTGTTTCGTTGCTTGCATAACCAAACATCATTCCCTGGTCGCCTGCACCTTGTTCTTCTTTTTTCTTTTTATCAACACCCTGATTAATGTCTGAAGATTGTTCATGAATAGCAGAAAAAATACCACATGAATTTGCTTCAAACATATATTCACTCTTGGTATAACCGATTTTGCGGATCACACCACGTGCAATTTCCTGAACATCCAGATATGCCTTTGATTTTACTTCACCTGCAAGAACTACCTGGCCTGTTGTTACCAATGTTTCGCAAGCTACTTTTGATTGAGGGTCGAATGCTAAAAAGTTATCGATCAATGCATCTGAAATCTGGTCGGCCACTTTATCCGGATGGCCTTCAGAAACGCTTTCGGAAGTAAATAAATAAGGCATTTTGATTTTATAGTTTTAGATTAGTATTTCAATCGTCGGTCGACGGTTATCGGACGTCGGTAAGGGAGCGCTGCAAAAATAAATTCTTTCATCTCACCTTTCACTTCTTACTATTTACGATTTACTCAGGTTTGTGTATAACTGTAAGTAATCAGATAAGTCAGACTCTGCATTGAAAGAAAGCACTTGCTTGCCTCTCACTTTTCCAAATTCTTCCACTAATTTTTTCTCAGGCTTTTCTGCACCAAAAGTAATTGCATCTGCATAAGTAGCGCCGCCACGGAACATCGCTGTATTATTGGCATCTTTAAAAGGTTCCAGGTCTTTCGGTTTTATATTCGGGTGAATATTTGCAAGCTTCATGAAATCTGCGCCCAGTTTATCTTTGAACGTGTTTTGCCCGATAGTATAAACGATCTTGCTATGAGTAAAAACAGGTTCTTTTTTATAAACCGTTTTTAGATATAAAGGGATCAACCCGGTCATCCAGCCACTACAATGGATCACGTCCGGTGGCCATCCGAATTTTTTTACTGTTTCCAAAGCGCCTTTACAAAAGAAAATTGTCCTCAATGCATTGTCTTCAAACCATTTTTCATGTTCATCATGAAAAATATGTTTGCGTTTAAAGAGGTCTTCATTGTCCAGGAAATATACCTGTAAACGTGCGTTAGGAAGTGAAGCTACTTTGATCTGCAGCGGGAAATCGTCATTATCAATAGAAACATTGATGCCGGAAAGCCTTACCACTTCATGTAGCCGGTGCCTTCTTTCATTAATTACCCCGAAACGCGGCATAATACATCTTACTTCAAAACCATTGTCATTCGATTTAATTGCCAGCTTGTTTACTGTTTCTGCAAATTCTGTCAGCTCTAAATAGGGCGACATTTCATTGGCAATAAATAAAATTCTTTTCTTTGTTACCATTATTGAATGTAATTAATGAGAAATTGCCTGTCAAAAATCAGTTTGCAAAGGTAAGGTATTTATTGTAAAATAAGCGCCAATGCAGCTTTCGACTGTTATAAACTCTTTAAAATGATTGTATTTAAGAAAGCATCGGATTTAAAAAAGCATCTTGAAGCCATAGGGAAGAAACATAATAAAATTGGCTTTGCCCCTACTATGGGGGCCTTGCACCAGGGGCATTTATCATTATTAGCTGAATCGAAAAAGGCAACGGGGATCACTGTTTGCAGCATTTTTGTCAACCCCACTCAATTCAATGACCCCAGGGATTTTCAGAAGTATCCGATAACGATTGAAAAAGATATTTACCTGCTCGAAAAAAACGATGTGGATATATTATTCCTTCCTTCGGTGCCGGAAATTTATCCAAACGGAACAACTAACCTTGAACATTACAATCTCGGTTATTTGGAAAATATCCTGGAAGGGCAATACAGGCCGGGGCATTTCCAGGGGGTATGCCAGGTGATGCGCAGGTTATTGGAGATCGTTGAACCAGATCACTTATTTATGGGGCAGAAAGATTACCAGCAATGCATGGTTGTAAAAAAGCTTTTAGAGATCATGGAATCGAAAATTATTTTTCACCACTCCCCTACCTTGCGTGAAGATGATGGCTTGGCAATGAGCAGCCGCAATGTTCGATTGAATGAAGAGGAAAGAAAAAATGCTATAGCTATTTTTAAAGCACTAACATTCATTCAAAAAAATATTCATACGGGGTCTCTGATGAACAATATTACTGAAGCTAAGAATATTTTATTAAAAAGTGATTTTAAAATCGATTATGTAGAAATCGCCAATGCCGAAACATTACAAATTCTTCAACAATGGGATGGCAAACAAAACTTAGTGGCGCTTGTCGCTGCATTCCAGGGACAAGTAAGGTTGATTGATAATATGTTGTTGCGAGAAAGTTGAAAGTTGACAGACGTATATTCTACTCAATTCTTTTTTTCTGTATAATTATTCTTGATTTTTAATAATACGGCCTGCTATCTGTCATCTGACATCTGTCATCTATTTCCATAACTTTGCATCCCAAAATAGACGAAAGATGCAGATTGAAATTTTGAAATCGAAAGTACACAGGGCTGTTATTACAGAAGCTAATTTGAATTATGTAGGAAGCCTTACATTAGACGAAGACCTGATGGATGCCGCAAATATGATAGAGAATGAAAAAGTGCAGGTGGTGAATGTAAATAATGGCTCACGCATAGAAACGTATCTCATCAAAGGCAAACGTGGATCTGGTATATGTTGCCTGAACGGGCCTGCGGCAAGAATGGGTGCTGTCGGGGATATCGTGATCGTGATTTCGTATGCTACGATGGATTTTGAGGAAGCAAAAAAATTTAAGCCGTCTACGGTTTTTCCAAAAGAAGGAAATAAGATATAAGAAAGTTAGTTATTATTATAGCTGATTAACCCACTGATCTATGAATAAAAAAATGCGAAACCTGTTGCAATACCTGGTATTCCTGGGTTTCGGTTTTTTTCTGCTATGGCTCGCATTGCGAAAATCAGATTGGAATGAAATAAAAAACAATATTGCGGGAACAAACTTCATTTATCTCATTCCCGCAACAATTTCTTTGTTGCTCGCACATCTATCCCGTGCAGTACGCTGGAAAATAATGATAGAGCCATTGGGATATAAACCCTCCATGCAAAATACGTTTTTGTCTGTGCTGATAGGTTATTGGGCAAACCTTGCTTTTCCCAGGTTAGGCGAAGTATTGAAATGTACAGCGCTTGCACGCTATGAAAAAGTACCTGCAGAAAAATTAGTCGGCACCATTGTGGCAGAGCGGGCGTTTGACGTAGTTACACTAGTAATAGTATTTGCCATTACCATTTTTATCCAGTACGATATCGTCGGCACATATACGATAGAAATTTTCAGGGATGCATTCCAATCCCGTAGCGGGCATGTTTCATACTTAAGAATTATTGCTGCCCTTATTTTTATAACGGCTTTTATTCTTCTTATCAATTACATCATCAAAAGATACACGCATCATACTTTCATCCAACGTATAAAAGAAATTTTCAACGGCATCTGGGCCGGACTTACCAGTGTGCGCAATATTAAAAACAAAGGATGGTTCTTTTTTCACAGTGCATTGATCTGGGTGTTTTATTTACTCAGCACATACATGGGATTTTACGCAATGCCCGGCATGCGTGAATATGGAATAAAAGCAGCATTGTCTGCACTTGTATTCGGCGCCATCGGAATGATCGTTCCTTCGCCAGGCGGAATTGGATCTTATCAATATGCCGTACAAAAAATTTTATTGGTGTATGGCATTTCAGAAGCAAAAGGTTTATCGCTTGGTATATTGATCTGGTTTTCGCAAACAGTGATCTTATTAATATCCGGCACTTTAAGTTTTATATTATTACCTGTTTTAAATAAAAAGAAGGATGAGAAAAGCTGATATCATTCAACAAAAAATATTTACGCTCCCCGAACTTCAACAACAACTTAACCGCTGGAAATTGCTCAGCAAAACTGTTGCGTTTACCAACGGCTGTTTTGATATTTTGCATGAAGGGCATATTTTTTCCCTTTCAAAAGCTGCTTCGGAAGCAGATATTTTAATTGTTGGTGTGAATGCAGATGCATCAGTACGAAAATTGAAAGGTGAACATCGTCCTGTAAACAATCAACACTCGCGGTCAACAATACTCGCTTCTTTATTAATGGTAGATGCAGTTGTGATTTTTGAAGAAGATACCCCGCTTGAACTGATCAACATCATAATGCCGGATGTTTTGGTCAAAGGAGGAGATTATACCTTAGATGAAATAGTTGGTGCAAAAGAAGTAATGGCAAATGGCGGAAGAGTTGTTATCAACCCCATACTGGAAGGTTTTTCGACAACGGGGTTGATTGAGAAGATACATAAACTGTGAGAAGTAGTAAGTGGCCAGCGATAAGTGATAAGAAGAAATAATTTTAAATCGCACCTACTTAATACTTACGACCTACGACTTAACACTTCTCTCACCCATGATACATCCTCTCCATTTCCTGCACAATTCTTTCTATCTGCTGGTCATCCCCTTTTGCGTCATAAGGTTGTTTTAAACTGCTGCCGAAGAAGAATGCAACTGTTTGCCAGAAACGCGCAGTGAAACCGCCTTTATATTCTTTGATGATGTTGTAACAATTATTCCCGGTTTGGCGATTGATGAGTTTCATTAATATTTTTCCCTGGTAAACGGAAAGATTGGTAAGCGGATCGGCAAACTCTTTCTTCAGTTCTTTTTCTCTCGACTTGATATAAGTTTTCTTTTCATCTTCCGAATTCATTTTTGCAAGTTTGCCATTCATATCGTTCATGATGGCTCCTGCTTTTTTTGCAAAAGGATAAGTTACATAAACCGCATTGCGTAAACGCGTCCATTCTTCCAGTCTGCGGCGCATTGCCGGTGGCATTGGTTTCACCACCCATATTGTAGAATAATATCGGGCAGCCAATGTATCACCATCGATCGGATGAGCAGGTACAATGATCGTATCATAAGGGCCGAAATTAAATGCAGATGAAAAAGTAATTGTGTCTTTGGCCTTGGTAACGGTGTCTTTGGTTTGCGCAAAAGATAATTGCGACGTAGCCAGGAATAGTACGGATAAGATTAAAAAGACAAGATATCTGTTCGTATGACGTTGCATAGAAGAGTTTAAAATTAAATAAAAACTTCCTTAATTCATACTGTTAATGTGAAAGATGTAACCCGGTTGCTTTGAACTGATTCGTTATTTAACAATTAATCTGGTTTTTACTCTCCATACAATACTCATAACAAAACCAATGATCATAATGAACGTGCCAACCCATACGATGTTGATCTGGGGAAATGCATATACTTTGAGAGAGATGAATGGTACCAATGATGAAGATTCTTTTACGGCTATTTCCAATTTATTGCCTTGCACGCCTGTTAATGCAACAGCAAGGTTCTGCGTAAACACAGTATCAGCAATAGTATTGAATTTATTATCCTTAAAATAAAAAACAGGGCGTACTTTATAACGCATGCTGTCTTTGCTTACTACAGTGATCTCTGCCATCAGCGCTGTGTCTGTTGGTGCAAAATGATATTTATCGTTATTAGGGTTTTTAACAGTATTATTCAATATCATAAAACCGTTGGAATAATAGATCGTATCATTCACAGCAACCGGGTAACGCCTGAATTGCGCAGTATCGCCCTGCCTGTCTAAATTACTTGCGGCATTTACATACGAAAAAATATCACGGGTGAGATAATGATGCTTATCAGGATTTGGCGAAATGGTCTCCTGTCCTTTTGAACTTCTGATAAGGTTGGGATATAATTTAAAAACCTCTCCGCTTTTTTTATCTTCCATGATCACTTTATAATAGGTAATATCACCGGCAGCATTGGTAGAGTCGCCACCAAGATAGGTTGCCCAATATTTCCCCATATCTGTTTTTACATTCTGCAACAGTGTGATATTTTCTAGCGGGTTTTTATCCGGGTCTTTTGGATCAAAAGGAAGATTGATCCCTGTGGTATTGAATGATAATAATTCTTTTTTCGACATCGATAGTAAAATACCCACGAGCATTACACCGAAACCAACATGCGCTACAGAAGCCCCGGCTGCTTTGAGTTTGCCGTTCATTCCCGTCCAGATATATGTTGTATTTGCGATCACAGCATATACTGCAGAGAAAATAGCAATGTGTATGGCTATCAAAAAACCGGCGCCGTATTTATCGTAATGCACATTTCCGAAAATGCTGATCAATGCAGAAAGCACTAACGCAATGATCGTTGGCACGATCATCTTCTTAATAAAATATTCCTTTGTGGTGCTTTTGTATTTCAGGTATTGTGTCACTGCTGTCAGCACGCCGAGGATAATGGCAATGAATATTTCAATTCGGTTATACGAGAACGTTACATCTTCCCCAACCGTCCATTTTGTATTGGCAATCTTATTAATAACAGGTAACGATGTAGAAACAGCAATGAAGATTGAAGAAAGAAATAAGATCAGTGAACCGATGAACATCCAGAATTCCCTTGACCAGGTACTTTCTTCTTTCTGGATATGCGGCACGTTTTTATATTCTTTAAAAAATAAAATGAAAGAAGGAAAAAGAAAAACCAGCACAAATAATATCAGCTGAAAATTCATTCCTGAATCAACAAACGCATGCACAGATGTGCCGTTCAATACTCCGCTACGTGTTAAGAATGTAGCGTATAAGATCAGTATGAAACCAAGTATAAAAAAGAAATAGGTTGCACGCAATGAATGCCCGGTAGCATTATAAACTACCAATGTATGCAACCCGCCAACGATAACTAACCACGGAACAAGCGATGCATTTTCAACCGGGTCCCAGGCCCAGAAACCACCAAAGCTTAACGATTCGTAGGCCCATGCCCCTCCCATCATAATCCCTGTTCCTAAAACGCATGCAGAAAATAATGCCCAGGGTACTGCGGCTTTTGTCCAACCTGTATATTGTTTTTTCCATAAACCAGCAATTGCATATGCAAATGGAACGATTGTGGACGCAAAACCTAAAAACAAAATCGGCGGGTGGATAACCATCCAATAATTCTGAAGCAATGCATTAATGCCTTGCCCGTTCTGCATTTGCGGCATGCTCAAATAATCCGGCCTGCTGAACATGGGCCCGTCACCAAATTGCTGACGCACCAATACAAATGGATTGATACCAACTTTTGAACCCGAAATATAAATTCCCAGGATCATTGTGGCAAGGCAAATCTGTGCAAAGCTGATCACCATCATTACAGGAGCTTCCCACTTGCCTGCTTTAAAAATTAATATTGTCCCAAGCACACAATGCCACATCGTCCATAACAAAAAGCTCCCCTCCTGCGCTTCCCAGATGCAGCTTAATAAATATTTTAAACTAAGTTCTTTATTGGAATGTTCCCACGCGTAGTTGTATTCAAACAGGTGGTTGTAGATAATGTAAAAAATAGTAACAAAAACAGCGAATACTGAAAAACAATCAACAGCAAATGCTATCCGTGCAAAACGTTTCCAGCTTGATTCTTCTTCAATACTTTTTGCATTTGTTGCTTTGAAAAAACCGATGCATGCCACAAATGAAGCTGCAAACGAAAGCATAACAAAAAAGTTCCCAAGTTTTCCGGGCAGCAAATGTTCTCCTATATAATCCATGCTTTATTATTGATTTTGGCTAAGCTTTTTCTTGTTGTATTCAGGGTCGCTTTTGTATTTGGAAGGACAGGTAATAAGTATACCCTCTTTTTGTGTGATATCAAAAACACCATCTTTCATTTTTCCTTTCAGCACAATACGCTCCGTTTTATCCATATCATAAGGCTTTTCGAAGTGATACACCACTTTCGCTTTTTCCCCCAACGTATCAATTACATAAAAGCTAACGTAATTCGGGTCTTTTGCAGGGTCATACTCAATGGGCTGGGTGTTGTCGAGCTTGGCAACTATCGTTACGCTTTTGCCTTCTTTTTGCCTTGCCGAAGCAATAGTTTCATAAGTTGATAAATTTCCCATAAAACTCACCAAAACTGCAATGGCAATTGCAATAAAAACAAGTATGATTATATTGATCCGTTTCATCTGTTTATCTTTTATTGTTTTGTAGTCGTCAGATGGATTCCGCCAAAAAAATCATGTTGTAATATGCTAAATTTTTATGGCGCATTTTGTATGCTTTTCAAATTCACCGCAAAGTTAGGTCAAAATGATTACCTGTATCAAGATTTATTAAGATAGTATGGTTCCATTTTTGCTTATATCTTTTACTAAATTAACTTGCGCTGTATTTTAACCAAGCGATACAAAAACAATGAAAGACTTATCCCTATTTGACCCTAATGCCCCCAGCAACCCTAAAAACAACATTTTCGGATTACCATTCACTGAAGACGAGGCCCGATTAGTAATCCTTCCCATTCCCTGGGAAGTTACGGTGAGTTATCATGCAGGGGCATCACGCAATGCAGAACATATTTTTCATGCGAGTATGCAGGTTGACATTTTTGACCCGGGAACTAATGATGCGTGGAGGCAAGGTTTTTTTATGCGGCCTCCCGACAGAAAAATATTGATGAAGAGTGATTACCTGCGTAAAGAAGCAGAACTGTATATAGACTATACATCGCAGGGTGAAAGTATTGAGAAAAATACGTTCATGTGCAAATCTCTTAAAGAAATTAATGAAGGCAGCATGAACCTTAATAAATGGGTGTATGAACAAACAAGCGACTTGCTTAACCGCGGAAAATTGGTTGCCTTGCTTGGAGGCGACCACAGCGTGCCGCTAGGATTTTTAAAAGCGATCGAAGAAAAACATGGCGAATTTGGTATCCTGCAAATTGATGCACATTGCGACCTGCGCAAAGCCTACGAAAGTTTTACATACAGCCATGGCAGTATTTTATACAATGCATTGAATGAAGTACAGGGAATTAAAAGAGTGGTGCAGGTTGGTGTACGCGATTATTGCCAGGAAGAATGGGATTATATCTGCAACAGTAATTACCGTGTAGTAACTTATTTTGATAACGAAATCAAAGAACGCCAGTTTGAAGGGCAAACGTGGAAACAGATTGCTGACGAGATCATAGAACATCTTCCGGAAAAAGTGTATATCTCTTTTGATATTGATGGACTTGACCCCAAATTATGCCCGAACACGGGAACACCGGTTGCGGGTGGATTGGAAGCCGAGCAGGTTTTCTACCTCGCAAAAAAAATTGTTCAAAGCGGGCGTAAATTTATTGGTTTCGACCTTGATGAAATCGGCAGCGGCGATAACGATTGGGATGCAAACGTGGGTGCACGTATTCTATGGAAGCTCTGCAATTTATTAGTGGCAAGCAACACTTAATTTTGCCACAATGGTCTATCAATACATTGTAACGTTAAAAAAAGACAACGAAAACGCGATCGATATTATAAACGTTATCCTCTGTTTTTTTTCTTCGCTCTTTTTTTTGTTTACAGAATTTCCGAATCACATTTCAAATTTAATTTTCACTATTGCACCGCTGGTTATTATTGCTGGCGTTGTGTTTAATTTGTACCGGAAATTAAAAGCAAAAAAAACAGTGCGGTTCCGTGGATTGATATTGCTGACAGGAATTTGTTGGGTCGGGATGCCCTATATGAAATGGCTTGCCGTTCTTTTTGTAATATTATTTTTCCTGGAGTTCCAGGCGAAACGGCCGCTGGAAGTTGGTTTCACAGATGATAATGTAGTGATCAATTCGCTTATCAAACGCACATTTGCCTGGAGCGATTTTACTAATATTGTTTTGAAAGACGGATTGCTTACACTCGATTTCTCTAATAACACATTATTTCAAAAAGAAACATTGGATGACGATGAACCCGATGCAGAAGAAGATGAGTTCAATGATTATTGCAGGACGCGATTGGGAAAAACTAAAATTGAAGAAAGTATATAAATATAAATCTTGTTGCATTACAGCCGTAACTCCTATATTCAACATCGACCATCGCCTACTCAGCCATCTCTGCCAGCTTTTGAGATACTATCTTATCTTCACGAAACATCCTCAATCCTTCTTTCAAAGTAAGATAAGGATAACCTTTTTTGTGATTGCGCCTGCTGATCTTCCATAAAATATACCAATGCCTGACGATCTCTTTCCATGCAAAAAACAGCGAATGTTTAGGGTCGTAAATATGGGTAGGCTCGGAACCAGCTCCATTTACTTCAATTACGCAAAAATTTTTTCCGTCTTTCAATTCTTCCCAGTCATTATACCGGATGTCTAACCTGCCGAAATAAAAATCTTTTATTTGTCTGCACAATTCATCAATCATTACCGCTAATTTATCATCAGCAAGAGCAGTATCGTCGATGAACATTGCGCCACGTGCATGATTGCCATAAGGCACTAATATTTTTTCTTCGCCAGCAGGAAGGATTTCATTCAAATTATTCTCATATAATTTCTGCAGCACAGTTAATTGCAGTATAGCACGCTTATTTTGTTGTATCAATTCAAGGATGGTATTCTTTCCATTTCCGGTTACTTTTAAAAACTCTTTACGAACAATTCCTGAAATATTTCCTTTTTCATAATCAGGATAGCGATAATAAAAAATGCCAACTTCATTTTTATATGAAATGAATTTCTGGATATGAAAATCCATTTCGCTGTTAAGTACATATTGCTTTACATCAATATCGTTCAGCAAAATTTTTACACCACGTCCACGTCCGCCAATATCCGGTTTGCCTATTAAAGGAAAAGCAAATTGGTTCTCTGCAATTTTTTTCAATACGGATTCCAGATCCGTATTCTGAGGAAAAAATAAGGTCCGGGGTTGAAGCGTTGCTGGCATAATCTGAAAGATATCTTTCTTCGATTCATTTAAAAACCCCCCGTTTTTAATAGATGGGTTAGATGCTGCGAAAAAGAAAAATGAACGTGCACGCAAACACAATCCAATCCAGATGAAATAGATAGGGACATATACCGCATTAAAACTCCAATACTCCCAATGGAACAGGCGAATGAAGAACGGTTTATAAAATAAACGTTTAAAGCCATTCATTATTTAGCAATGACAGGATTGGAGAATTGAATTTTTGCAGAAGACGTCCTGAGGTCCTTGCAATCGAGATAGTGCATTAATGCGCCGCCGTTATCAAACTCAACCGACGTGATACTAACGGTCATGGTTATCCCATTACGGTTCATTAAAAAACCATCATGGTTGTCGCCATCATTGAATTGATGAAATGTAAGGATATCCTGTAATTCCGGCTGTGGGTATTTTCTTTGCCAATCAGCAAACCATTTTCTTCTTTTCATAATAGCATCTTCATCATATAATGTAACGGACGACCAGATATGGTGCAAATCCGCTCTTAACCTGCAGAATGATTTTACTGAGCCATCCCAGGCACACTCATACAGTTTTCCATTACTCCAAATTATGGCAGTAAATGGTTCAATATTATCTAAGCTGATCTCCAGGAATTTTTCAAAAGGTTCATAACTATCGATAATATCTATCAATGTTAGCCCACGGCTTTTGCTATATGGCGGCTGAGGAATATGTTTGATTTTGCCGCCGTTGAGAAACACAACTGCATTTCCGTTTTCATGAAGCGCAAACCAGGTACCACCGGCCTTTGCATCTTTTGGAAAAAGAATATTACCTGTTTGCATGGCATATATTTCAGGTTTTATTGCAGATAAACGCTTCGCCTGCTCATCACGGTTTGATGTAATGAAAAGTTTATTGTTGACAGGAATAAAAGTTACTGTGCACATTGCTTTCTGAACTTAACGGTAGATGATGCAACGCCGAAATCGTCTGGCAAGTGAATGGAGCTCACCTCTGAAACACCAATCCTGATCAGTGCCATGTGATGGATCGTATGTTCGAGGTTGTAAGCAACTTCACGAAAATAATTGGTATCAATCACTACAGGTTCTGTTACATGTTCATCATAAAAAGCTTCAAGCCTTAATGATTTGTTATTACGTGCAAGTTTATCGTTAATAGATTTTAAAAGATCTGTTGCTAATTGTTTATCTGTTTCAATTATTTTATCACGTTTTCTTTTTTCATAATTCACCAGGCCGTTTTCATAACCATTCTCCAAGCATTGAAACAACTCAATAATGTGACGCACATGTTGCCCGATTGTATTCCCATGCAACGACCTGCATGTTTGTGTATATTCTTCTGCCGATAATTGCTGCAATGTAGAAGCTAATTGTACAAAAACATTGTTAATGGCTTGTTGCAGTTGCATAGATCAGTGTTGTTTAGGAATTTATTCTTTTTTAGTTATCACATGAAGTGTTACCGTTACGTTATCCGAAAGCGTACTTGAACCTCCGACGTCAAAATCCCTTCTGTTAATTTTAAATTCTCCGTCAAACACATAACCATCCCCGGATTCTTTTGCTGTAAATGGAAATGAAATGTCTTTGGTCGTTTTCTTGATTGTCAGCTTTCCGAAAATATAGTGTACTCCGCTTTTGTTCGATGCCGTTATTTTCTCAGATACGAAATGAATGACCGGATAGTTTTTTACATCAAAGTAAGTGTCTTCACGAAGGTGGTTATCACGCATATTATTATCCGTGTTCACAGAGTTCGCATCGATCGTTACGTCAAACGTGGAGGCAGGCAAATTCGACGGTTCGAAATGGATTTTTCCTTTCAATCCTGAAAAAGAACCACCTGTATTGAACCCGAAATTTTTTATTTTAAATTCAATTTTTGATTCCTTGTCAACCGGTATATAATTCTGCGCAAAAACATTCAATGCCGCAATTGCGAATATCAAAAGTAAGGTTTGCGTTTTCATGTCGGTTTCTTTATTATGCAAGAAACAAAAATATCTCCAGCTTCTGTTAATTCACTTAACTATTCTTGACGAACGGTATCAGTTTCAATAGTTCTTTCTTATAAAACAATGCAAGTAACGCACAACAAACAAATACAATTACTGCATAGGTAAATAACACGGCATCCCCATCAAACACAATACCCAGTTTGGTCAGGTGAAAGAAAATAGCTCCGGCCATCAAACCCAATCCGAGAACGGCACCATAACCTGTTGTGCGTGGATACAAGATCAGTATGGATGCAATTAATTCCAAAACGCCGGTACCGATCCTTCCCCAGGGTTCCATACCAAGAATGGTGAACAGATGTACCGATTGGGGATGTGCCGTAAATTTAAAATACAATGTCTGCAACATTATAACGGCAGCGAGTAACCGAAGTATCCAAAGGAAAATTATTTTCGGCTTGTTCATATTGATGGTTTTACAGGTTGATAGGTTAATGGTATAATTTCTGCCAGTTGGCATCTGCGCTCTTATGCAAATTGGCTTCATCTTTATTCCAGCTTTTCAACGTGTTATTAAAAAACTGGTTATAAAACAGGAATAGCTTTCCATCGATAAGCTTAAATGTTTCCGGGTCAACTTCTACTTTCGTTCCATTCTTTCCCATTGCATAAGCACACCATCCGCCATACTGAGGTTCATATTTTGCAGGGTTCTTTTTAAATTCTTCTTTATTAGCGGCAGAAGAAAAATAATAGGTTACACCTTCAAATGCAACAGCCATTTCTTTGCTGCCTTTTACCGCCTTATTTTGTGTGAAGTAAGCAACGGGATCATACCCTTTAATACCAATTCCGTCTGAAAGATTGAAATTCTTTTTACGCACAGCAGGCGCATCCTGCGCAAATGATGCAAGGGAACTAATTACAAGAATACTTAGAAACAACTTTTTCATATCTGAATTTTATAATTCAAAAATAAAAACAGCTTCCGCCGGCAGGTGTCGTTTACGCGACATTCATTCGCTTTTGTAATTTTTTAACATCTAAAAAGCAAATTTGCTGGCGATTGTATGAAAGCACTTGTTCTTCTTCCAGTTCATTGATCATAGTGGTAACAGTCTGCCTGCTCGAACCGATGAGGTTGGCAATGTCTTCATGTGTAAGATAGTTTGGTATGCAAAAACCTTGCGGGGTAGTTTCGCCCATATCCTGCTCAACCAATTGCCATAAGAAATTCAGCAAACGGGTCTTTACATCTTTATTTAGTAGATTGATCAGACGGTTTTCTATATTGCGCAACTTGGCGCCAACCTGTTTGCTGTATCTTAATGCAAGGTCGGGACGCTTTTTTAGCAGCTTTTCAAAATCTTCGATAGTGAAAGCGCAAAGGCTCACTTTGTTTTTATATGCCTGTGCAAATTCACCGTGGAGATTATTTTTTTCGAGTGAAAACTGCCCGAATATTTCCCCTTTTCGGATGATCTCTTTTATTTTTTCATTTCCTTCATCATCAATATAACCGATCTTGATATATCCGTCTTTTACAAAATAAAGCCGGTTGTGATTATATGCTTCAAAATAAATGTATTCGCCCTTGGGCACTTCAATAAAGCGGTGCTCTATATTCAGTTCATCATATTCGTCGTCTGATAAATGGCACCACAGATCATAATTTCTTATCAATAACAATTGATCGTCATCAGGCATAACACGTTCAGGTTTAAAAATAAAGTTACGAAAAAGAGTTTCAGGTCACCGGTTGCCATGCACCGGCAACTGATAACTATTTCTCCACATTTAATTATTAATTCCTAATTTTTCATTTTAAAATATTTTGTTATGACAGTTCCTACCATAGCTGAATGTTTGGCAAAAGGCGAAACCCCTGAAGTGTTGTTCTGGGTTGGTTGCGCAGGAAGTTTTGACCAGCGTGCGCAAAAGATCACCAAAGCATTTGCAACCATTCTGAATAAAATAAATATTTCCTATGCTATTCTTGGAAAAGAAGAAATGTGCACTGGTGATCCGGCCCGCCGTTCTGGGAATGAATTTATGTTCCAGATGATGGCATATCAGAACATACAGGTATTGAATAATTACGGTATAAAGAAAATTGTAACTGCCTGCCCGCATTGTTTTAATATATTGAAGAATGAATATCCCGAACTCGGTGGCAATTATGAAGTGATCCATCACACGGTTTTTCTGCAGCAATTAATTGATGAAGGAAAAATAAAATTGAAAGAAGGCGGAAGCTTCAAAGGAAAACGCATTACGTATCATGACAGCTGTTATCTCGGAAGGGCGAATAATATTTATGAAGCCCCGCGAAAAGTATTGGAGATACTGGACGCAGAATTAATAGAAATGAAGCGTTGCAGAAGCAAGGGATTATGTTGCGGAGCAGGTGGTGCGCAGATGTTCAAAGAAGAAGAAAAAGGAGCAACGAGGATAAATTTTGAACGAAGCGAAGAAGCATTGGGGACAGGCGCCAACATTATTGCAGCAGCCTGCCCGTTTTGCAATACAATGATGACAGATGGTGTAAAACATGCAGAGAAAGAAGATTCTGTAAAAGTGATGGACATTGCGGAGTTGATAGCAGCGTCGATGTAAGTTACTCGCAACGGCGCAAAGTATTAAAATGTCTTAGCTCTAAGATACATTTTTAAAAGTTGGGGGTTGCTAATATGAGTTTTATCTAAATATTCAAAGAGAGCCAAAGTTTATACCATCATATATCGTTTATTATTTCATCATCATGCTTCGTTGCGTCTTCGCACCTTTGCGAGAAAAATACTACTGATTCTGTATGAAAAGAATTTGATTAATTTTGCAACATGAATTTCTCTTATAAAGAATTACTTCCGGCTGATTTTGCAAATAATTCCCGTGTGTGGATATACCAAAGTAACAGGCTTTTTACGATCAGCGAAGCATTGCATATTGAAGAAATGATAGATGCTTTTACTGCAAACTGGAAATCACACGGTGTACAGGTAAAAGGTTATGGCAATTTATTTTTCGGCCAGTTTATTGTTTTGATGGCAGATGAAACTGCAACCGGCGTAAGCGGATGCAGCACTGACAGCTCTGTACATTTCATCAAACAAATAGAACAGCAATTTTCCGTGAATCTATTCGACAGGCAGTTACTTGCGTTTGTGATCAAGGAAAAAATACAATTGCTGCCACTGGGCCAGTTGAATTATGCTGTTGAAAATAACTTTATAACCCGGGATACTTTGTATTTCAACAATACTGTTCAAACAAAACAAGAACTGGAGACGAATTGGATAATTCCCGTAAAAAACAGTTGGCTGAATAACCGGATAAAAGCAGCTTCCGTTAATTAACCAGGGAATTCAGTTGTTATAAAAAATATTATTTCACAATTTTTCTTATCTTTCTGCCGAAGAAATTCATGCGGCAGTAGCTCAGTTGGTAGAGCATCAGCTTCCCAAGCTGAGGGTCGAGAGTTCGAGCCTCTTTTGCCGCTCTAACGTTCATCCATAGCCGATGAACGTTTTTTATTTAAGTATGAGCCATGAGTTATAAAGTAATTCGTTTATCAGAACTCATACTTCATAACTCATAGCTTACACTTAAAAGATCATTTTCCCGCATTATAATATTCGCAAACCGTATTCATCACACAAACATCGCATTTCGGATTTGTCGGGCGGCAAATCTCTCTTCCTAAAAATGACATCGCCATTCCTGCATCCCATTCTTTCTGCGGAAGTATATCCATTATTTGCTTTTCAATTTTTTTAGGGTCAGCTCCGGTAGCAATTCCCAATCGCGGTGCAACACGCACTACATGCAGATCGACAATCACTCCTTCCGGTTCTTTCCCGGATTCACGCAAAATAACATTCGCAGATTTTCTTCCAATACCGGGGAGTGCTGTTAATTCCTCCAATGTTTGCGGAATATTTGCATCTGTTTTTACAGTCTGCGCAATTTCAGTAAGCCATTTTGCTTTGTTACCGAAATTGCGTACACCACTGATATATTTCGCTAATATATCCGGTGTTGCATTCGACAATGCTTTCATATCCGGAAAATTTTTGAAAAGCTCAATGGCAACCTTATTGATATTTTTATCAGAATCCTGTGCGGAAAGCACAACCATCACTACCAACTGGTAAATATTTTTATATTCAAGTGGATGTTGTTTAGCCTTGTATTTTTTCAGAAGAGGTTTGATTACCTCAGGCCAGTTTACTTTTGCAGGCATATACATTATTTTAATGTTTCCAATTTACAATTAGTTTTTTAGAGGCAAAAAATGTTTGGTAAGCAGACTGAGAAACTTTCATTACAAAGTTTTAATGCAGTTCAACGGGTTCTAAAAATCAAAAAACGAATCAGTAATGTTTCAAACAAAAAGATAAAGGGTTATCTTTATTTCACAATGAAAACGATACTTATTCTGCTTGCTTTATTTTCAGGTATATTTTTGTTTAGCTCATGCTTAAAAGAACACAGTCTCGAAAATAACCTTTATTCTGATGGCGCCCTCGTTTCTGATGCGGCAAATAATTGCTCTGTCGATTCAGTTGGCGGAACTTATAATATTAATAAAAAAATCAACGACAGCAACTTTCTACAGGTACAGGTTAACGTAACCCAAACGGGCAAGTATGATATTTATACCGATACCGTTGATGGCTTTTCATTTAAATCTTCAGGATACTTTAACAGCAAAGGAACAACTTCTGTAAAACTTGCCGGTTCCGGAACACCGGCTGCAGCAGGCAGTCAAATATTTATAGTGCATTATAATGCATCATTCTGCACCGCTGCAGTGAAAGTAATGGATACACTTCATCCGGCAATATTCTCGTTTTTTGGCTCTCCGGATGCATGCGAAAATGATAGCATTTCCGGAAGTTATGTGCAAGGTGTTATTCTGGATTCTTCATCATCCCTAACCATTACTTTGAATGTAAAATTCGCGGGTACCTACAACATTTCAACAACCACAGTTAACGGATATAATTTCTCAGGTGCTGGTATAATCACTGATGTTGGGTTGCAGAAAGTAATATTATATGCTCATGGAAAGCCAGTCAATGCCGGTGTGGATGTCTTCACTGTTGCAGGATCGCAATCTCAATGTACATTTTCAAACACTGTCTACCTACCTGTTACAACTTCAAATAACCTGGATCATTTTCCATTGACAGATAATAGCTCCTGGAACTATGATGACCTTGTGAATACAGGCGATACCGTACATCGAACTATCATTCCCGGACCCGTATTTCAAAATGGAATATCATATAAGCTTATGCAGGAAACTCCGGGAGCAAGCATTGTGGACAGCTATTACTACCGAAAGGTTGATACAAATTATTATGAGTATGCCCCGATTGACAAATACACCAAGGCTGTCAAATTCGATCCTGAAGTGTATGATGAGATTAATTTTTTAAAGGAAAATCTTAAAACAGGTGATTATTGGTATTCCAAACAATTCATTGGTACTGCAACATTCGGACAACAAATTCTTCTTCAATACCATTTTCACTGCATAAATGCCAATGCAACGATAGTATATAATGGGCAGGCATTCACCAATGTCTATGAGATTGTGATGAACCCTGAAATTGCAGCTGTTGGTTATAATCCCGGGCCAACACAGGAAACGTATACATATTATTATGCGAGAGGGATTGGATTGATCTATACAGATTTTAATAATTCATATTATATTCAGCCGGTACTACAAATCCGTAACTGGACAGTAAATTAATTTTATCTATAACGGCCACACGTAAACGAAAAATAAGATAGAGAATTTATTGTTGTTTTTCTCCAAAGCAATAACAAAGCCCATCCGGTGCAACTATAAAGAAAACTCTCCATGAAGTGTCTCCATATTTCTGAATATCAAAATCAGAAATTTCTTTTTTCAAGCCCTGAGATTTAAATTCAGTAAAAGCTTCCTCTACATTATCTACTTCAAAAAAACAACCTTCCTGCGAAGGGTCGCTGCCATTTTCTGCCAGGCCAATCTGTATACCACTTTTCTCTAAAATTGCAGAAGGAACCGGATCATTATTCCGGGATACCAAAGTGAATCCTAAAAAATTTTGATAAAACGGAATAGCTTCCTCAACATCAGCAACAGGCAGGTTCATCTTATCATCTTTGTATGGGTAGGCATTTTTAATCTGCATAAGTTTATATTTAGAAAAATATGTTGGAAAGATAAGATGAAATATCTGCTAAATACACAATGTGCATTGATCTTACGTTGGCAGTATTTCTGATGATTATTTAATTTCTGATAATCATTTTATTCAAATTTTTACGAATTCAGATTTCTGTATTTCAGTAGCTCTAATAGTTTACCTCTCAAACACAGAAGCTCAATAACAGAAAATTCCAGGTTCCTCAAGTTTATTTTCATGTAAAATAAATTCGTTAACCTTTATCTATTTCAAAACTTAAAACTTCTGTTATGAAACAATTGCTTGCATTTCTTCCGATAGCTGTGGTTATTGCATCCTGTGGCGGCACATCAGTTCTTCCGGTTCAATAAACAACTTTAGTCTGGCACATTTAAAGCAGCATGAATGGGGATGAAACCAACAGGAAAATCTTTCTGAGTAAAAGATGCCGATTTATTTACGTTTATGATGCAGGGAAGATCACTGAACATCGCGGAGTTCAATCTTTCAATGTAATACTAAGCCAAGTTGGCACAAAAACAGGGAAATAAATTTATTGATTGGAACATATATACCCAGCCGTAAAGATCAAAACCCATAGCTGGGTTTTTTATTTATACCGAGTATAACGATAAGGCATAATCGAAAATTATTTATCGTTTAATTCTTAATTTTCAGGTTCAAAGCATACCCCCTGGATGAAGTTTTCTCAAACATATTGGTGTAAAGAATTTGTTCAACTCTTTCTTTGCTTATGCAGCAGCTTTGTTTTATTTGCTGCAAACGATAATGACACTACACAAACTTCCACCCGCGAACAAGCTATTGCATTTGTTGATAAAATATCCGAATTGCAACCAAGCATCTACTGGCCGCATATCAAGCCTGCACTATTTCTTCACAACCTTAAGGAAAATGTGCACCAGCCGCTTTTGTTGTATGAAGGTACAAACACCAATTTCTGCGGTTACGCAGCACTCTCCTATTTGTTCATGCACGATGATCCATTGGGTTATACAAAACTGATGTTGCAATTGTACACATACGGAAAAGCAAAAATCAGGAATGTCTCTTTTCAGCCTTCTCAACCGATCAAAGATGTTGCCGGCAATCTCCATTTTAAAGGCGCATTAGATATCCGGCCCGTTGAACAAATGTGGTTCCTCTGCCTTGCAGATCATTTCAAAGGTTACCTGAATTTTTTAAATACACATTATGATCCCGGAGATGAAAACAAATTGTGGGCTTCCGTGAATTATGGCAAGTTCAACCGCATGGCAAAACGTTTATTTAATTATAAGGTAAATGCTGCCGGATCAGATTTGATGCGACCGTATATTCATGACATGTATGAATACCTTGTAAATTCCATGAAACAAGGTATCACTGTTTTGTATCTCAACAATACCATCCTCCGGAAAAAGTACGACAGGATCAAAGCAAATATCCCTTCGCATTACGTGATACTACTCGACATTCAAAAAGTGGATGATGACCTTATCAATATCACCTATTGGGATTATGGCTTCCGCACCATGCGGCAATTAACGCCATCTTTCCTGAATAAAATCATTTTTGGTATTTCACAATGCACCATAAAAAAGGCGAATGAAAAATAGATACCCATATTACATATTGTTCGTCGTCGTTTGCATTGCATCGTCGTGTACTACTGTCAATATCACAAAATATTATTCAAAACATAAACCTGTACTCGACAGTATTGAGCAAACTTATAAAACGCAATACAGGAAACAGAAATTTTCGCTCTTGTTTACAGATAACAAATACAAACATCTTTCCCTTGAATTGTTAACAGACAGCATCCGCTATATTTATGATTTTGAAATACAGGAAACCAGGTTAAATGATACGCTTGAAAAATATCATTTAGATCTCTCGTCAATGAAGTTGCTTATCGGTAATATGCAATCCGTCCATTGCAAATGGATCGATAATTTAGATTATTATGTGGATGAGAAAAAGAATTACCTGGTATATATGTCCATGCGGAAAAAAACGCTACGCCTGCCATTTGTTGAACCGAAATATTATGTGCTCAGTTATTTTTCACAGCCGCAGTATTACGATAGTGAAGGAAGGCTGCTTGATCACCGAAGCAGAAAACGTTTACGAAAAATAAACAACGAAATTTTTTACCGCGTTAACGATAAAGTCTGTTATACCGTTTCCACATTGTTCAGATGAATAAAAAAGCAAGATATCAGTTGTCAGATAAGAGGGTAAAAAATAGGATCATTTAATTTTTCAGCCTGTTATCTGGCAATTGTCATCTTCTCTCTACTAACTTGAACTTGCTGCTTTGCCGGCTTTGGTATCATCATTATTAATACCACGCTGATTACGTTTAATATCGCTGTTAAGCCTTCCGAATTTGAAATTAAAACGCAAAGTAAATGCCCTGTAAGGTTCCTGGCCGAATGAATACTGGTAGAAATCCGGTGTTGTTGTATGCGAATGGTACGTGAATAACTGGCTATATGGATTATTGGCAACAAATGCAATTGTTGCTTTTTTATTCATGAATGTTTTGGATACAACGTACGAAGTAAATATAAAGCCACTTGATTGTCCTTGCAGATTAACATTGCCGCTGAATATTCCTGCATCGATGCCAACGCGGTATGCTTTATTTTTCCCGAACTTGTACCCTGCATTAAAAAATGCATTTCCGGTAAATCCTTTGTTCGTATATAGCTGCCCGTTATATGCGCCTTTTAGCCATACATGGCCGCCCTGTGCATTAAGGTTAACGGTCAGGTCCTTTATAATTGTAAAATTGGTATTCACACTCAACCCAAGCCTGCTGTTGCTTCCGAGGTTTTCATAAGTTGTAAGTGTTACGGTGTCGCCGCCTGCTGTTTTTTCAAGGCTTGTAACATTCTGAATGGAGTTGGAAGAGAATGCATAGCTAAGCCCGATATTTACTGCGTGCTTTGCAAAATTACTGTAGTTGAGTTCGAAAGTGTGGTTAAGCTCCGGCTTTAGATTAGGATTGCCGGTATTTATGAACTTGGGGTTAGATTGATCTATAAAAGGATTAAGCTGGTAAATCCCCGGCCTGCTTATCCTGTCTGTATATCCAAATGTGATGCTGTTCTTATCAAAATTTCTTTGGATGGAAACCGATGGGATCAGGTTATTATAATCCTGGCTAACAGAACTGCCTACAGAAACAAAATTTGCGCTAATGGAAGTATGCTCCAAACGCAAGCCGGCTTTTGCCGTCCATTTGTCAAGCTTATATTGATAGGAATTATACAAGCTGTAAATATCCTGGTGGTAATTAAAGTTGTTGCTCTGCGTGGTGTTCAACACATATTCCTTGGTTGTATCGTCATAAATATTCGTTTCAAAATCGCTGAAGTTGTTACGAAGTATAGCTTTTCCACCGGCTTCCAACGTTAATTTTTTGAAGGGGTGAACGTAATCTATTTGCACAGTATGCTCCTTATTTCCTGCATTATTGTATTGCCTGTAATTTGGCAAATTATAATCGAGTGTATCAGATAAAATAATATCGTTGTACTGTTTATTCGGGGAATAGCTGTATTTGTAAGAAAGAGTGAGTAGCCGGTTTTTATCTTTCTTAAATCCTAACTGGTAATTAACAGCAGCATCAAGCCCCTGCCATGTATTGTACCCGGAATTATCAAGACGATATTGTTGTTGAATAATATTATTCGCGTCAAACAAGCTCGAAAGCTGGTCGCTGTTCTGATTGTTCTGGCCTTTGTAAAATTCAACCGACCCCGTGAGTAAATTCAGGCTATCGATTTCATAACTCAATTCTATATTCCCATATTTGTTGTGGCCGTTAAATGTATTCGCCCCATCTTGTTTCAATAAAGAATTATCGGCAAAAAAGTTTTGCGTGTTGCCAAAGTTTGTCGTTTGATTGCCGCGTTTGTTCATTCCGATATAAGCCGACATACCAAATTTGCCTTGCTTCAATGTGCCGTTTAAATTTATACCCGGGCCCCACACCGTATTGTAACGGCCATTCACTCCTATATTATAGCCTTCATCAATTTTCTTTTTAGTAATGATGTTAATGATGCCCGCCAAACCTTCTGCATCATATTTTGCAGGCGGCGTTGTTATCACTTCAATCTTTTCAATATTCGTTGCAGGCATTGCCCGCAAAACATCAGAAGGGTTTTTTGCAACCAGTGCAGATTCTTTTCCGTTAATTAATATTTTGTAATTGCTGTTCCCTTTTAATTGAATATTATCGGACGCATCAACAGATATCATCGGCACTTTTCGCATCATATCTAATGCAGTAAGAGCGGGGCTTTCCGGGTCTGCGCTTACATCGTACGAAATTCCGTCGATCTGGCGTTTCATTACCGGCCGGGTTGCTGTTATGGTAACCTCTTTCATTTGTTTTGTAGAAGGCGATAATGCTATCTTCCCGAAATCTGTATTATCGTTTTTCACTTCTATGGTTTTGCCTGCGTACCCGGTAAATGCGAGCACCAGCAAATAATTTTTACCTTTTGAAACAGATACTTCAAAACTTCCATCGTCTTTGGAGATAACACTTTTTACAGGCGTTTTTGTCCTGGCATCCTGTAACATGATAGTAACATAAGCAAGGGGTTTGCCTGAAACAGAATCAAATACAGATCCTTTTATCCTGAGCGGCTGCAAATTGCTTTGGGCTACGGCTGCAACAACAGTAATACAAGTAAGAACTGCAAGAATTAATGGTTTCAAGTAGTATGATTTAGTGGGTTAAAAAATCCTGGCTGTTGTGAACTATAAAATCCATATAAAAATAATTCGTGTCACCAAGACAAATAAAACCTGAATCGGTAATTAATCCTTAAATTTTACGAGAGGCAAATAAGAATGTTACGCAGGTTTTTTATTTGATAAAAGGCTTCGGTATATACTAAGAAATTTTAGTAACTGAATAAATTCTTCAGGGAACAGTTCATATTCAAAAATTATTTTAATCTTTCGTTCAGTATATTTGACAACAACTCATCTTCGATTTAATTTTTAACTGCTAATAATTTGTTCATGAAAAAATATCATATCTGCATTTTCTTTTTCGCGTCTCTGATTGCGTATGAATATTCGTTCGCTCAAAAAGTTTCTGCAAATGAAGAATTGGGGCGAAGTATTTTCAAAGAACTCATAGAGATCAACACCACGAGCAGTGCCGGTAATACTACCGTTGCAGCAAAAGCAATGGCAAAACGTTTTCTGGATGCAGGGTTCCCGGAAAAAGATGTCACTGTAATTGGGCCGAGGGAGCGCAATCAAAATGTTGTTGTCCGCATACATGGTTCCGGAAAAGCAAAGCCGGTTTTATTCCTTTCTCACCTGGATGTAGTAGAAGCAAGAAGGGAAGACTGGTCGATGGATCCTTTTCAACTTAACGAGCGTGAAGGATATTTTTACGGACGCGGTACCTGCGATATAAAAGATGGTGATGCAATACTTGTCACCGATTTTATACGGTTGAAGAAAGAAAATTTTGTTCCCGACCGTGATCTCATTTTAGCGCTTACTGCAGGCGAAGAAAACAGTGATGATTATAATGGCGTAGAATGGCTCTTGAAAACACATCGCGAGTTAATTGATGCTGCATATTGCATTAACATGGATGCAGGCGATCCGCAATTGAAAAACGGGAAACGCACAACACGCTCCGTACAGGTAAGTGAAAAAACATACCTTGATATAACGCTTGAGGTAAAAAACCCCGGTGGCCATAGTTCGGAGCCTTCAAAAGACAATGCGATCTATCGTCTTGCTGATGGTCTCATAAAACTCAGAGAATATAATTTTCCGGCTCAGATCAATGAAGTAGCACGTATTTACTTCGGCAAGATGGCTGAATTTGAAGGCGGGCAAACTGCAGCTGATATGAAAGCTGTATCGCAAAACCCAAACGATATAGATGCGATCGCACGATTATCCGTGTCGCCATATTACAATGCCCTTATTCGTACTACCTGTGTGGCAACAATGCTTTCCGGCGGCCATGCTGCGAATGCTTTGCCTCAGTCGGCAAAAGCAAATATCAATTGCAGGGTAATGCCGGGCACCTCGCAGCAGGAAGTGCTCAATGCAATATCAGATGTGCTTGGTGATAAACAGATCGAAGTAACTGTTGCAAGTGCAATGCATAACAATCCAGCATCTCCTTTAAATCCCGAAGTGATGCAAAAAATAGAAAATGTTACTAATAAATTGTGGCCTGGTGCAATTGTGATACCTACGATGGATGTGGGTGCCAGCGACGGAATTTATTTGCGCAGCGAAGGCATCCCTACCTACGGCGTTTCAGGCGTTTGCCTTGATATGGACGATAACCGTGCCCATGGTAAAGACGAACGCATCCTGGTAAAATCTTATTACGATGGATTGGAATACGAATACAACCTGATCAAAGCGATTGCTTCCGGGCATTGATTTTAACGATGGATTATACAAAACAACAGATTAATTTTCTTGCGAAACAATTCAATGATCGCTGTTTGCCAAAACCGGAATGGACACATCACGCACACCTGATTATCGGGATATGGCATGTACATCACTACGGTTTTTTTGATGCGATTTGCAGAATGAAATCCGGCATAATCTTATTAAATAATTTTCATCAGACAGAGAATACAGGAAATTCCGGCTACCACGAAACGCTCACAATTTTTTGGTCGACAATAATCGCTGAATTTATCAGGTTGAATGAAAATCTTTTGCTTGAAGAATCAGTAAATGCGTTTCTTACATCTCCGCTTTCGGAAAGGACTTTGCCTTTTGAATTTTATACAAAAGAAAAATTGATGTCCTCATATTACCGTGCATGTTATGTTGAACCGGATATTCAACCGGCAAATGCGCTAACTGTGCACAAACTGCTTTCAAAAAAAATCAACAACATTCAGCTTTGATATTAACTATCTCCTATCACTCATTCCAATTACTCCAATACACGTGGATTGCAGTTGCCATCATTGTGTTTTTGGTGCTGCTGAAAATTGCTGCACCTTACGGAAGGCACACTTCCTCAAAATGGGGAATTGCGATCAGCAATAAAATTGGTTGGATGATCATGGAATCCACAGTGCTCGTTGTGTTAGCAATATTCATCATCCCGGATATTCAATTTGTTTCTTCTGTATCATGGGTAATGATCGCATTATTTTGTTTGCACTATTTTAACCGCAGTTTTATTTTTCCTTTTCGTATTCATACCAAAGGAAAAAAGATGCCGGTGCTGATCGTTTGTTCTGCTATCTTTTTCAATTTTATGAATGGATTTTCGCTGGGATATTATTTCACGCATTTTGCAAATTATACTGCTACGTGGCTTACAGATTTTCGGTTTATCGCAGGTATCATTTTATTTTTTTCGGGATTGTATATCAACTGGAAGTCGGACAATATTCTCATCCACCTGCGTAAACCGAATGAAACGCATTATATAATTCCGGCAAAATGGTTATTCAATTATATCAGTTGCCCAAATCTTTTCGGAGAGTTGATCGAGTGGCTTGGCTTTGCTTTGTTATGCTGGAATTTACCTGCGCTCAGTTTTTTTATCTGGACTTCCGCGAATCTTATTCCACGTGCATTAGCGCATCACCAATGGTATAAAAACAAATTCACCGAATACCCTGCAAACAGGTTTGCTGTCGTTCCTTTTGTGTTGTGACTTTTTTGTACCCGGCTTTTTTACTACTATTAAATATTCTTGCCTTCGATTCCTCCAGTGGAAGAATCGCACTCTTGTACAGCAACAATTCTATTGAGCATTGTGGAGCTCTCTAATAAAAATCAATCAATTTTTCAGGCGAGTCCCGCAATACAAATTGTATTTTAAAAACCTGATGCAGAGACTCGCCTGAAAACAAAAGCTGCAACAAATTATACATCATTCCTATCTTGCTTCGAGCGATAGGAACCGCTCCGTTCAAGTTTAACTCTTTTAATAAATACGATTCCCGCCTGGGCGGGAATGACGGCGAGAATATTTCTATTCGTTTATTCACCGAATATTAAACGCCACTCACTGTTTACTGCTCATCGCTTACCTTTTCAAGTTTACAATTACAAACTCGCTACACTATCAATCCAAATAATCCTTAAAATCCAGGTTCAGACAACTCTCCTTTCACATTTCTTATTCCTTATTTCTCATTTCTTATTTTTTGGTAACGATACCTTAACTTGTAACCTCAACCAGCTTGAAATATGAAAAGGATAAATGGCCCGCATTATTTATTGATCTTAGCTTTTTTCGCTGCCTGCAACAACCCATCGCAGGAAAAACCAAAAGAAATTCAGAAAGACAGTTCAACTATGGTAACATCGTATGCGCATGACCGTGAGTTTATGCAAAAACACACACAACACATTATTGAATTACAGAGCGCAGACAGCAATGCAAAAGTATTACTGAGCGCAGATTTCCAGGGAAGAGTAATGACAAGCAGCGCCAATGGTGATAGCGGGAAAAGCTTCGGGTGGATAAATTATAAATTGATAGAAAGTGGTGAAAAGAAAAAGCAATTCAATGCTTTTGGCGGAGAAGAACGTTTCTGGCTTGGCCCCGAAGGCGGACAATATGCACTCTATTTTAAAAAAGGAGATTCATTTAACATTGCACATTGGCAAGTCCCTGCTGTTATTGATACGGAAACATACGATGTTGTTTCATCCGATAAATCGCAGGCTACATTCAGCAAAAGAGCAGCATTGGTCAATTATAGCGGAACACCGTTTGATATTCTCATTGAAAGAAAAATTTCTTTGATCGATAAAAAACAACTTGAGGAAAAATTACATCTTTCTATTCCTTCTTCTGTACAATTTGTAGGATACGAATCTTACAACAGCATTACCAATACCGGTGCAACAGATTGGAAAAAAGAAAACGGGTTATTATCCATCTGGCTTTTAGGAATGATGACGCCATCGGATCAAACAAAAGTGATCATTCCGTTCCTGCCGCAAAAAAATATTCATGATTACATCACCGATAATTATTTTGGCGCTATTCCCGCAGACAGGTTAAAAATAAAAGACAGCGTTTTATTTTTAACCTGCGATGGCAAATCGAGAGGTAAAATCGGTTTATCGCCATTGATAGCAAAATCGATTGCTGCGAGTTATGATTTTAAAAATAATGTGCTCAGTTTTATTTTGTTCCCTGTTGACAAGAACGGAATGTATGTAAATTCAAAATGGGAATTACAGAAACAACCTTTCAAAGGCGATGTAGTGAATGCTTACAATGATGGCCCGCTAAAGGATGGATCACAACTCGGCTTTTTTTATGAAATAGAATCTTCCTCATCTGTGAAAGAATTAAAAAAAGGGGAAAAACAAGCGTATCAACAAACCACTTGCCATTTGCAAGGAAATTATGAAGATCTTCGAGCTATTGCCAAACAATTACTGGGAGTAGATCTGAATGATGTTCGTTGACCGACGACAACTTATCACTTATAACTTATAACTTACTATTTAGCCATGCATCTTTACAAAACAACAAAAGGCAATGTTCTTATTGACGAAAGCAAATCCTATTTATTGAAAGAAGAATGGAATTCATTGATCAATCAAAAAAATCTTTTTGCCCATCTCTCTTCATTAAAATATGCTGATACAGAAATCAGCAAAGCAGAAAGTGATGAATTGATCCGGCATCATTTACTCGCGCCGATCGGCAACCAGGAAGTATGGGCAGCCGGTGTAACGTACATGCGTAGCCGCGATGCCCGTATGGAAGAATCAAAGAATGCCGGCGGTGGTGATTTTTATCAAAAAGTGTATGAAGCAGAACGCCCTGAGCTTTTCTTCAAAGCTCTTGCCCATCGCGTGGTTGCGCATAAACAGCAAGTCAATATCCGGAAAGATTCTACGTGGAACGTGCCTGAACCCGAATTGACATTGTTCATTAATTCTTCCGGCGAAATACAAGCTTATACAATTGGAAACGACATGAGTTCAAGGAGTATCGAAGGTGAAAACCCGTTATACCTCCCGCAGGCAAAATCGTATGAACGCAGTGCTGCACTTGGCCCGGGATTATACATTCCCGAAAAGCCCATTTCAAAAGAAACGATCATTCATTTACAGATAACCCGAAACGGAAATGAAGTTTTTGCAGGCAGCATTTCACTCAACAGGATGAAACGAGAACTCACGCAGCTTGCTTCATTTCTTTTCCGCGAATGTGATTTCATTAATGGATGTTTTTTAATGACGGGCACAGGCATTGTACCGCCGGATCATTTCACCTTACAAATAAATGATGAGGTAAACATCAGCATTGAAGGCATCGGCATGTTGAGCAATATTGTTGGGATAAAATGATTTTATTAGCAGTTGTATAATTGATATTCCTGTAGCTCATCAGAAAAAGATTTGTATTTCATCCATACATAATTCACATTAATGTGGGAAATTAAAGATGGAAAACAATTCTAATAAAAGGATTTCGTCATATATTTAGTAACAACTTACTCCTGCAGCCCCCGTTACTTATTTATTCATCAAAACCTACAACATGAGAAATTCAATTTTCAAACTTCTTTTCATTACTGCTTGTATTGCAATTATCCTCAATGCATGTTCGAAATCTGATATCAAACCCGGTTCATCCAATACTTCCAATTCGATCCAAACGCACGTATATGGATTACTGCCTTCTTCGGATGAAGAAGTAAACAGCCTTCCTGTTTTCACACCGGATGTTTTGAGAGGCGACAAGTCAACATTGGGAATGAGCTATTCAGGAACATTGCCCTCCAGCTACCTGATGACAACCCCTGCAATCAGGGACCAGGGCCAGATCGGCTCCTGCACAGGTTTCTGTGGTACCGAGGCAAATGAAATTCTTAAGTACTATACAGGTGGCGGATCGGTTGCCAGCCAGCCGATCATTAATTCAACTGCCAGCGCCGTAGCTGCAGTAGTTGCAAACAAGTTCATCAGCCCTACCAGTTTTTTCGGTACAAGCGGCTCTCTTGCACCTCTCTTTTTATATTATGTAGAACGCGTTAAAATTGAAGGCTATTCTATTACCTCTGATCCTGGCGCCAACATGGTTAACATCGGGCAGGCACTACAGGGGCTAAGCAATAATTCGGGATCCGGGAAATCTATAAGCCCTTATGGGGAAAGTACAGAAGATCTTTATCCATATCCTATATCGCTTAACTCTCAGGGGTATAATGTTGCGTCATCTACATCCACACAATTTAAAACAGCTCCGAGCGCAAGTGCAATAAGCAATGCTGTTAATTTTAAAATCGCAACGGAAAGCGGATCTACAACTACGTCCGGTACCACTGCCGCAGGTTACTATTATATTGCTGGTACAGGTGATGTTGCAGAAGTCAACAATTGCAAATATGCAATCCTGAACAATAAGCCGGTATTGATGGGATTTACTGTATATGATAATACCAAGTACACAGTATTTGAAGGGCTCAGCACAACCAGCTATATCTACAACCCATTGACCAATGGAAAAATAACCAGGGGCTTGCGTGCACTCGGCGGCCATGCAGTTCCGTTGGTTGGCTATTTTGATGATGGGACATCTTCCACAAGTGCTACCGGCGGAGGTTATTTTATTGTTCAGAATTCATGGGGAACACCGTGGGGCTATTACGGGCATTTCTTATTACCTTATTCGGTCTTAAGAAATAGTTCAGTTGTTGGCAATAACAATTTGTATGTGTTAGTTCAATAATTTTGAGATCATTACCAGGATATAAAAGCCACACTTTTTGTGTGGCTTTTCGTTTATACATCTATGTTATATTTTATACAAGAAAGGCTGATAACAAAAATGCAGCAACAGGAATTTATTTGCCATGCATTCCTTTCATCATTTCCCAGGGGCTAAATGCAAGTACAACACCCAAATAGATTTTGCTCACCTTATCTTCCGGCGCGTTCATCAGGTCCTGATTTTCATTGCTGCGCCATGCATTGGAACTAAAACTTCCTACATAACCTGCCTGCAACCCTATTGAGTTTGCCGGATATCTTTTTGAATGAAGGGCCACGCCAACACCGGCGCGATATGTAAAAAAGCCATTCCTGAAACTCACCGGACTGATGCTGTTTTGCACCGCAGCAGATTGCAGCACCTGATCAAAATCAACCGATGAATTATCTCGGTAAAATTTCGCCCTGTACATTTCATAACCTACTCCTACCATCGGGTAAAGTGTTATCATCTTACTGCCGATAACGTCATAACCAACCCCGGCATATACGCCTGCAGTACTTAGCGCACTGCTTTTTTGATGACGGTCGCCACTTAAACTGCTTCCGAGGGTGATCCCGGCAACTGATACAATGCGGTTACGTGCTTTCAGCCAGCCCAGTTCTACAGTCCCCATATATCCGGGTAATTTTTTGTACTGGGAAAGATTTTCTACACGATTATTCAATCCGCTGAAATTTTGGAAACTGCCGCCTATGACCAAAGTTGCTTCCGGAACAAAATCATACATTTTATGTTCCTGCGCCATACCTGATAAAATGAAGGTGCATAAAATTGCCGTGCAAATTATTTTCATAAAAAATTTTTAGTGTTAAAAAATCAAGACAATTCCTGTATACATTTACGAATTAACTACAATTAACAAGCCACTAATAAGTATGTTTAAAAAGTGGAAAGAAAGTGTGTGAAACATAAAACAGATCAGCAGTAATTTCCGGGCAATTGACCACTACGGCTGTTATTTAATAAAGCAGGTTATCAACCAAAACAAGTTATTTTTACAGGAATATATGGCTGCAAATAATTTTGAAAGAATGATCCATCTGGTAGATGAGATATTCGCGGTGAAAAATGATCCCGGGCAATTAGATGTAGATGAGAATGTAATTAAAAAACTAAAGGAAATACATCCGGCAACATTATCGGAGTATAATGAAGGAAGCGGCCCCATTGCCTGGGTGTTGTTGATCCCTACTACAGAAACATTGATGAATAAATTTCTGTTCAATACCATTTCAGAAAAAGAATTGTTTGAACAAACACCTGTGCACGTTCAATACGATGCGTTATACCTGTGCTCTGCAATAACACTGGAAGAATACCGTGGAAAAGGGATTACAAAGAAAATTACGCTCGATGCAATAGAAAAGATCCGGAAAGAATACCCGATAAAAACTTTGTTTGTCTGGCCGTTTACAAAACAAGGGGATATATTGGCAGAAAAATTAGCACAGGAAATTAGTTTACCATTGAAGAAAAAACAAGGAACGAACATGTAAAGGCAATTTGCCTGTTGCAGACTACCTTTTTAAAAAATTATTTCTTTTCGAAAAAATCAATTGCAATCCGGTCGATTATACCTGGCTTTTCAGAAAAAACTGCATGTGACGTATTCGGCAATACACAGAAATAACTTCCTTTAACAAGACGGTGCATCTCTAATGCATGTTCTAATTTCACGGCATCATGGTCGCCAATCACCAAAGTCACCGGGATATTTATCATCTCTAATATTTTTGGGGAAAAATAAATTTCCTGCGACCACATTTTTATCCGGTCATTAACAATTTTTTTCCATTGCATTTTATTTGCTTCAAAATTTTCGTCTATCCATTGCTGTTGGTCTTGCGATGGTTTGTAATCATCAGGAATAGGCTTCAACGCACTTGCATCGTTAAACGAATACCCGCCTAATGCGTAGTTTGCCCCTGAAGCAAGCACCTTCTTTACTTTGTCGGGGCGCATTGCTGCAAGTATAAGCCCGGTAATTCCTCCATCACTCCATCCAACCACATACACGCTGTCGAGATTTAATTTGTCGATCATAGCAGACGCATACCGTGCCAGCAATTCATAACTCATACTATCTGCCATCTGCGATTTTGCAAGCCCCGGTGCATCAGGGATAATCAAATGAAAATATTTTGAAAGCTCGGGTATGCATAATGAAAAATCTGCAATGTTTCCTAAACCGCCGTGCAACATCATCAGCGGCGCCCCTGTTCCATATTCTTCATAATAAATTTTCGTATTGAGAAGGGAAATGTATTTCCCATTGTTTGAGCCATATTTAATAGTTGATTGTGCAAATGAAAAATTGCATGCAAAAAACAATATTCCAAAAAGGGCAGTGTATTTTTTTCTCATTGTATGATTTAATAGAAATAACTATAAACAGGATTTTATTCAAGCCGGTTTATTTTTTCTTTTTCTTAGAAGCTTTTGCTTTTGCGTTGTATTCAAGTGCAAGACCGATCCAAAACTCCAGTTTCTTTTTTGTATTCAATACTTCAATATCAACAAAAGCAAATCCCCTCATTACTTTGTTGGTGAAATCCATAGGGTGGCATCCTTCTTTTTCCATCAGTTCATCGGTCAGGGTTGGATCGAAGCGTACCATCATACGTTCACTTTCAACACCCACACACATTTTATCATTCACCATAAAACATAATCCGCCAAACATTTTCTTCTCTTCAATATTCTTATGAGTGTAGCAAATAATTTCACGCACACGGTCAGCCAATTTTTCATTATAAGGCATTATTGGTCATTTTGATTCGAAGCCTAAATTACAATCTTTCTGATCGTAATTCAGTGGCAAATAAAAAATCTAAAAATCCAGATGCCTGTTGACATAGGGCTGTCACTCACCGGTTGTTGTTTTGTATAACATAAAACAATAACCATGACATTTATCGAATTCTTCAAACAACAATTTATCCAGGAAGGCGCTACCACACGAAAATTTCTTTCCCGCGTTCCTGATGATCAGTTCGGTTATAAACCGCACGAAAAATCGATGCAAATGAAAAATTTAGTGAAGCACCTTGCAGATCTTCCGGGTTGGGTACATTTTATAATGACGACTGATGAGCTTGATTTTGCCAAAGGCTATTACCAGCCAGACATCAATAATGACAAAGAATTACTTGGGTATTTTGAAAAAAAATATGAAGAAGGCTTGTCGGTGCTTATACCCGAAAATGAACAGTTGCTTACTAAGCCATGGACGTTGCGGAATGGTGATATCATTTATTCTACCGAACCAAAAATTGATGTATTACGAATGGCCTTAAGCCAGCAAATACATCACCGTGCACAATTAGGCGTGTACCTGCGTTTGCTGAATATCTCTATACCTGGAAGTTATGGGCCGAGCGCAGACGAGAATGCTTTTGCGTAGAAGGTTGAATAGCTCATTGGTTGAAATGTTGAATTGTTATTAACATATTAATTCTTCAACTAATCAACTTATCTCACAGCCCAAGCCAATCCATCAGGGCCGCCACCAACATCGATATGATTGATCATTTCTAATTTCTTCAGATCGATCACCGCAACATAATTATCAGGTGTGCAACCGATAAATGCACGGGAGCCATCCGGATCCATCAATATACCTGCAGCACCGTGCCCGATATTGATGCGCTTGATCTCTTTGTGCGACGCAACATCAAAAACGAAAAGATCACCGCTGCGTAATGTCGATACTACTATTTTTTTTCCATCTGGTGTAAACTTCACCCGGTTTGCACCAAATGTTTTTGCATCGATGGTAGAGATCATTTTTTTTGTGGCAAGATCAACAATGTAAATCATACCATCGTCTGAAGAGGCTGTCCATAATTCTTTTCCATCCGGAGAAACATCAAATCCTTCGCAACCTCTTGCAACGGCAACAACTGTATGCATCCATTGCGAACGAGGTTGCATTCCCGGAGGTGGTGCACTAACATTAGCGCCGCCCGGCTGCGGAGGAGGCGGGCCACCCATTGGTAAAAGCGTATCCACAAAAATGCTAACCGTTCCGGCATTTACATTAGTGGTGTAGACCCGCTTTGCATCGGGAGTAACAAAGATCATGTGCGTACGATCCTGCCCTGTACCCAGGCTCCATTCTGTTTTTGATGAAGCCGGATCATACACACCAAAAGACTTTGAACCTTCTGCAGAAAACCACATTTTTCCTTTAGCGAAATCCAACCCGTGCGGGCCGATCAATGGGCGGGTATCGATATCGGGCAATCTTTTTTGCGCTACCAGATCGATCACATCAATTTCATGCGAACGGCCGCCCTGCAATATGGAAACATAAGCCGTTTTTCCATCGGAAGATGCAATGACTTCATGCGGGTCGTTACCAACAGGCACTTTTGCAATTATTTTAAAAGAAACCGGGTCAACTATAGCAAGCGTATGATCTGCTTTGGAAAGTGCAAGCAACGTGCGTTGCTGTGCCATGCAACTGATGGAAGAATAAAAAAATAACAACAGCATTAAATGTGCAGCTATTTTATTCATAGTAATGAATTTTAAATGACGGGGATTCATGAACTTAAAGGCATACTGAAGTTACCAATAAAAGATGAATGGTGCTGTGAAGAAAAAATACTTATCCATTTTCCTAAATTTCTATGTGGTAAAATAGTAACCACAATAGGCAGAGTAGGAACATAGCATTTGTATTAATTTAAAAATGCTAATATCAAAATATATCATCTGTTGTAATTATTAACCTCAATCTTTCTGTCACCATATCTGTGCCTTCTTCGTGGTATGTTTTTCTTTTTGGAAGATGAAGTAACTAAGGGAATTGCAATTGCAATAAAAGCAATCAGCAAAAATAAAATGATAATAGAACCAATAGAATTGGAGTGTTGGGCAAGATGATGGAAATTCATAAGAAAAGGTTTAGTAATAAATGAACGCAAATATTTTTCAAATAGTATTTTAATTCTTCCGGGATAAAGGTTAATATTTATATGAAGGTTTTTTTGGCAATAACTATTTCAATATGTAAAACAGCGGCTAATCATTGGCGCTACTATTCGGGGGAAATTAATGTTGTCTTTTTTCAATACGTTTTTAACACCTGTTTTCTTCCGGTTTAAAATAAACTTATAACCCGGAAATTCGTTATTTTTAAATACTGACATATAATCCTTTCCCGCTAAACATCAGCCTTCTCCACTTCCTTCGCTCCTAATATTTTGATATATGAAATTCACCATTTGTATTTTTTTTGCGTCACTTCTGTTGTGCTATTCACTTGTTTCAACACCTTTTAAAAAAACATGGAAGGACGAACGATTGAATGTGCTTCGTTACAAACAAAAGTTTGCAGCTTCCTGCTCGCCTGCTATTGCATCTTTCAATTTCGATGATCCGGCAAATGTCATCCCATTGCTTGACGGCTGGGGCAAATACCGCATGCCGGTTACATCTGCAAACGACAGCGCCTATATTTATTTTCAGCAAGGTATCAATATGTATTACGGCTTTCATATCATCGAAGCGCTTGCTTCCTTTGAAAAAAGCATAAAATTCGATAGCAGTTTTGCAATGGGTTACTGGGGAAAAGCGTTGGCATTAGGGCCGAACATCAACGACCTTGGATACATCGCAAATGTAGAAGCACCGTCTGTTGCACAAAAAGCAAAAGAATTATCAGCAAACATTTCACCAGTTGAAAAAGCATTGGTGAATGCAATGCTGGTAAGATATTCGGCAGACACAACACAATCTCGGGAGCGCTTGAACCAGTTTTATGCTGACGCCATGAAAGAAGTGCATGAAAAATTTCCGGAAAGCCCTGACGCCGCTACATTATATGCGGACGCATTAATGATACAACATCCCTGGGATTTGTATAACAGGGATGGGCAACCGAAATCATGGACGCCGCCGATAGTCAATGTGTTGGAGGGCATTTTGAAAAAAAACGTTGAACATCCCGGCGCTGCTCATTATTATATACACGCTGTTGAAGCTTCCAATAAACCGGAACTTGCATTGAAAGTTGCAGACGAACTACCATCACTTATGCCGGGCGTATCGCATCTCGTGCACATGCCTGCTCATATTTATATTCGTACGGGACATTATGCGGAAGGCGTTGCTGTTGATGAGAAAGCTGTAAAGGGATATTATGATTACCTCAGCAAATTTCCCGCAGTAGCAGGCAATTCCCCATTGTACCTTATTCATAACTTACACATGCAGGCCACTTGCGCCAATATGGATGGCAGGTTTGCAGAATCGATGAAAGCTTCTATCGACACCAAAAATAGTTTTGATACCAGCCTGCTAAGCACACCGGATTTCTTCGGCATTTTTGTACAGTATGTGTATATGACTCCAACACTCACACAAATCCGCTTTGGAAAATGGGATGATATTTTAAAAGCACCGGAAGTTGCATCGTCGTATGTATATGCGAATTTATTACAGCATTATGCCCGCGGCCTTGCATTTGCACGCAAGCATGATTTTGTAAATTCAACGAAAGAGCTGGGCGCAATGCAATCAGTACTTAATCATCCGCAATTGAGTGCCCCCGCCCCTAACTACGCCAATCCCGGAATTAATGGGGCAAAAGTTGCAGAAAAAATTTTGCAGGGAGTAATTGCAGATGAAGAAAACAAGTTGACAGCGTCCATTGCTTTTTTACATGAAGCCGTTCAACTGGAAGATGTAATGATATATGATGAACCGAAAGACTGGGTGCACCCTGCAAGGCAATATCTCGGAACCGTTTTAATAAAAGCTGCCCGTTATGCAGAAGCAGAAAATGCATTTAAAGAAGATCTGAAAATAAACCCCATTAACGGATGGTCATATACCGGCCTGGCAATTGCATTATCAAAACAGAAAAAAAATAAAGAAGCAGCAGCAGCTAAAACACTTGCCCGAAAAGCATTTGCAAGAAGCGATGTAAAAATAACGAATGCGGTTTTTTGATTTACTAAATCAAATTTTTACAAAACCTTGAAGGTTTGCAATACGTTGATAAAATTTATTATTCAATATAAAACCTTCCAGGTTGAAAAACTGATTGCAATACAAAGAATCAAGTTAATCAATTAAATCAGCTAAATCCTGGTTCAGACAATTGCTCAATAGGATTATTGCTGTACAAGTGTGCGACGCAACGATGTTTAATAGTAGCACTGCCGTTAAGTACATAATGAGTTGACATGTTGATTGGATGAAATGTTGAACGTGTAAATGAAAGTTTGAAAATTCCGGAAAAAATCAAAGCATTCAAAAAACATTTCGCTCATAGTTCAGACACAGCTTAAACAATTTCAAAAACGCACAAAAGAGTATCGAAACTGTACAGTTTGCAATTTTGTACGGATTACAAATTTTTATTTTTCAGGCAACTATAAAATGGCTTTTAATTTGTATCCATTCATCAAACCAACTCCCTGAAAATTTAAATTGAATATTTATGTAACCAGCGTTAGTACTACTATTAAACATCGTTGCGTCGCACACTTGAACGGAAGAAATTCTGTGGAGCGACGTTGCAGGAAATTAAATTTCATTTCACATACCTGTTTTTAAAAGCAGATGGGTTTTCGCCAATAATTTTTTTGAAAAGCTTATTAAAATACGAAAGGCTTTCAAATCCAACTTCATAACAGGTTTCCGAGACGCTTTTATCCTGCAATAGTAATGTTTTGGCTTGCGTTATCCTGTATTGATTTACAAAATCAGTGAACGTGATATTGGTTTGTTTTTTAAAATACCGGCAAAAGGCAGCTGTACTCAAATGCACGCTTGCAGCCACTTTGTTTACATCAGGTCTTTCATTGTAATTGGCATGGATATATTTATATATCGCCCCCATTCTAATTTTATCATTCAAAAAAAGTTTGATGCTTGTATCCTGTTCATTCAACGCTGTTACTTCTTTGGAATTTGCGAGTATCTGAAATATCTGCAACAGGCAAAGCAACTGATCGAAATAGTTGAACGTTTGCATGTGCTTTAATTTTTCTGCCACAACCGCTTTTGTTTTCCCGGTAAATGATAAGCCGCGGTATGATTTTTCGAACAATCGTTGTATGGCTTCAAACTCCGGAGTTTCATTAAATGCATCTCCTAAAAAATTTTCCTTCAACTGAACAACGATCTGTTTGTATTTTGTTTTAATACCGTAATCAAAATTCAGGTGCGGAATATTTTGTCCGATCAGGATTAAATCGCTGTCAACATAACTGGATATATGTTGCCCCACATGCCTGATGCCATTCGATGCTTCCACATATACCAGCTCGTATTCCGGGTGATAGTGCCAGTAAAAATTATTCCTGAGGTTGGGTTTAAATAATTTGAATGACTGCCCGGGATTGATGACCACTATTTCCTTTTTGATCTTCATGCTCTTTATTTGACAATAAATCTACCGAAAATGTCAAATATATGTCAATACAGAGCAAAAGATGGTCATTACAAATGCTGCCGGGCTTATTTGAATGTTTCAATTTTGTATCATTGTTTCACTGATAAAATCTAAAAGATATGCAACAGCAAACGATGGCTGCAACTATGATCCCCAATAATGCACACAAAGAAATTCCCGGTAACCCATCAACAGCAAAAAGCAGTGCCGTAAAATTAAGTGACCGCAGCAATGGCAGACCATTGCGAGTATTAAGCGAGGATGACTGGCGCTTCTGGATACATAATGGCTACATCATTGTTAAAAATGCTGTACCGAAAGAGCAGGTAAAAAAAACGGCGGCTTTTCTATGGGAGTTTGAAGAAAAAGACCCGGATGATCCTGAAACATGGTATACTGCCCCGCGTGCAGAAATGCAAATGAAAGAGCTGACAAATACAGGAATGGTGGAAGTGTATAACCATCAAACATTGTGGGATAACCGGCAGATGCCAAAAGTGCATGCAGCTTTTGCAGATATATGGGGCACAGAAAAATTGTGGGTTACTATTGACCGTGCCAATTTAAATTTTCCATTGCGTCCCGGTTTTGAGTACAAAGGTTTTATTCATTGGGATTATGACCCGGAAACGAAACCACAAAATGTACAAGGCGTTCTTGCACTGGCAGACCAGATGGATGAAGAAATGGGCGGATTTCAATGTATACCGGAATTGTTCAGGACGTATGATACATGGAAGCTGACACAACCTGAAAACCGCGATCATTTTAAACCAGACACGACAGGATTTGAAACAGAAAAAATAAAAATGGAAGCCGGAGACCTGTTGATATTCAACAGCTCTCAACCGCATGGCATACGTGCAAACAAAAGTAAAAACAAAGTGCGTATTGCGCAGTATATTTCCATGATGCCTGCGGAAGAAGATAATGAACCACTCCGTGAATGGCGGATCAATTCCTGGAAAAACAGGATAGCGCCTGAAGGTTATGCATTTCCCGGCGACCCGCGCAAATGGGAACAAACAAAATATACAACAGCAGAATTATCGCCTTTAGGAAAGAAATTATTAGGGCTGGAGAAATGGTGAAGTGGGTGATTTAGCTAAACCTTCAAAGTTTTAAAAACTTCAGTTGTTAGCTATTATTGGCAGCTCGTCATTTATATGCGCTCAATAGAATTGTTGCTGTACAAGTGAGTGACACAACGATGCTAAATAGAGTTGCTATCGCTGGCTACAAAAAATAAAAACTAAAATTTTAAAGGCGAAAAGCTAAAAAAGAAACTAAGAATTTAAAGAACTGAAAACTGTGAATTGACAACTATTTCTCAGAAATCGTACATCCCACATCGTAAATCGCAAATGCTTATTCGATGCCCAATTCTTTCTGAATCGTTTCCAATGATTTTCCTTTTGTTTCGGGCATTACTATCCAAACGAAAAACAAATGCACCAGCATCATGAATGCAAAAAAATAAAACGCATATACAACACCGGTATGCACATTGTTTGATTCTACCTTGGCAATTGCTGGGAATATCCAGGAAATGATTGCGGCCATTATCCAATGTGTAAAGCTTCCTAATGAACCACCTTGCGAACGCACTGAGTTGGGAAATATTTCTGAGATGAAAACCCAAACGACGGCGCCTTGCGAGAATGCAAAAAACGCGATGAACCCGATAAGATAAAAAATTACAGCACCATTGTTTTCGCCGGGATGCGCAATGGAAAAACCTGTGAGCGCCAAAAAAATGATCATGCCGACGGAGCCGATAAGCAATAATTTTTTCCGCCCGAATTTGTCAATAACAGACATTGCCAACAACGTGAACACGAGGTTGGCTGCGCCGAGATAGATCGGCTGCAGGTATGAATTTGATTTATCAAAACCTGCGATCTCAAAAATTCTTGGCGCATAATAAAAAAGCGCATTGATGCCGGAGAGTTGATTGAACATCGCAAGCAACATTGCAAATAATATCGGCTTAATATATTTTTTCCTGAACAAACTTTCTTCGTGGTGCGATACCGATAACCGGATATCTTCAATGGCCTTTTGAGTATTCATTTCACCAATCCGTTGCATGATCGGGATAGCTTCCGCATCCCTGTAATTCAGGATCAGCCAGCGAGGGCTTTCAGGAATATACCGAACCAGAATAAAAAACAAAGCCGCCGGAATAACCATCACGCCAAGCATCCATCTCCATGAATTTTCACCAAAATCTTTGAAAAGAAAATTGGTTGTCAGCGCTACAAAAATCCCGATAACAATATTCAGTTGAAATGAACCTGCAAGCCTGCCACGCAATTTTGCCGGTGAAATTTCAGAGATATACATTGGCCCTACCACGGAAGAAGCGCCAACAGCTATCCCACCTATGAAGCGAAACAATACGAATAATATCCATGTGGAGATAGAAGCACACCCGATCGCTGCAAATACATACATAACAGCAATGGTCATCAGCACTTTTTTTCTTCCGTATTTTTTAGCAGGTATGCCTGCGATCAATGAACCAACAACCGTACCTATTAAGCTTGAAGCAACGGTAAACCCTTGCCAGAAAGAATTTAACGACCACATTTTTTCGATAGTGGATTCGGCACCGGAAATAACTGCCGTTTCAAAACCAAAAAGAAAACCGCCAAGAGCGGCAATCAAAGCAATTCGAACAGGATATGCAAGCATGTTAGTAAGATGTTGTAAGATGATAGGTTAAATGTAAAACTATCTTGTGTAAACCCTGCGCTTTGTTAATTAAAAATTTATTTTTGGCGCTCAAACAATGTACATGAAGACGATACCAGCCAAACTGAAATCATTTATAAGAGATAATTCCATCATTGCGAGATCACCGGGACGGATAAACCTGATCGGCGAACACACTGACTATAATGAAGGTTTTGTGTTGCCGGCCGCTATTGATAAAGCTGCCTATTTTGTATTAACACCAAGAAACGACAACGCAATAAAACTATTTGCAGTTGACCTTGAAAAGGGGTTTGAAACAACTACTGATAATGTACAGAAAATAAAAAATGCATGGCCAAATTATATCCTTGGGGTCGTAGCACAATTTCAAAAAAGAGGAATTAATGTTTCGGGGTTTGATGCTGCTTTAATGGCAGATGTTCCTATTGGTGCAGGACTTTCGTCGTCTGCAGCTGTTGAATGCGCCACCGCGATTGCTTTAGACAAACTTTGTAATACCTCTTTAGACAGGTTTACATTGGTAAAAATGGCACAAAAAGCCGAGCATGAATTTGCAGGGGTACAATGCGGCATTATGGACCAGTTTGCAAGTGCATTCGGGAAAAGCGGTTATGCAATACGATTAGATTGCCGTTCCCTTGAATATGAATACGAGCCATTAGATATGGCAGGAATTAAAATTGTATTGTTTGATAGCAACGTAAAACATTCGCTTGCTTCTACAGAATATAATACACGAAGGCAACAATGTGAAGAAGGCGTTGCATTGATCAGCAGGCATTACCCGGAAATCAAAAGTTTACGGGATGTAACTCTAAGCATGCTTAACGAACATGTAAAAGAAAAAAAACCATTAGTATACCAACGATGTAAATATGTGATCGAAGAAAATCAACGTTTGCTGGCAGCATGTGAAGATCTTCAAAAAAACGACCTGCATGCATTCGGGAAAAAGATGTACAGGTCACATAACGGGTTGAGCAAAGAGTATGAAGTAAGTTGTACAGAACTTGATTTTTTAGTGGACTGTGTAAAAAATAGCCCGGATGTATTTGGTGCCAGGATGATGGGAGGTGGTTTCGGAGGCTGCACCATTAACCTTGTAAAAGAAGAAGCAGTTGAAAGCCTTTCAAAGAAAATTACAGAAGATTATTATAAGCATACCAAAAAAGAATTGAAAACATATATTGCTCAAACTGATGACGGTTCTTCGTTAATAAACGCGAAGTAATCAACGCAGCAGGTTATGCGTTTTTACAAATTCAACAAGCGTCCCCACTCCTTTTGTGTTTGTTTTGCGGAAAATATTTTTCCGGTGCGTTTCGACAGTACGTTCGCTAATGAATAATTTATTCGCAATTTCTTTATTGCTCATGTGCTGGATCATGCAATCAATTACCTGGAGTTCGCGTGAAGTGAGATTAAAAATTTCATTATCGCTCTTTATCTTTTTATATATTTCATACTGCTGAACGATCTTTGGCGAAAAATATTTTTTCCCTTCCGCGATCATCTCAATGGCATGGATCAGTTCCTTTTTACCGGAAGCTTTGGGAATATATCCATCCACATTAATTTCTTCAATCATTTTGGTGATCATGTATCCATCTTCACTCATTGACAAAGCAAGGATTTTAAGGGAAGGGTTTTGCATTTTTGATTTTGCAGACAATTCGGAACCATCCATTCCCTGCATCATGATATCGGTTACCAGGACATCAACATGATTTTTTTGCAACAGCTCAAGCATTTTATTTGCGGAGCTGGATTCCGCAACAATTTCAAAATTCTTTTTTCCCTTTAATAATAATTTCAGGCCATCAATCACAATCTGATGATCGTCTACAATTGCCAGTTTTATCGAAAGGTTTTTATTGATCACTAAAAAAATATTATTGCAATTTAAACAGGCTTTACCGGTATATGAAAAGCAATCATAGTGCCTTCCCCGGGTTTACTGCTAAGATCAAGCTCGCCATTTAAAAAGTCAATTCGCGACCTGATGTTTTTCAGCCCCATGCCTTCTGCATTTTCCAGCAGTGAAGCATTGAACCCAACACCATCGTCCTCAATCGTTACATCAATTTCTTTATAGCCTGCAATAATGGAGATATCGGCTTTAGTGGCATTGGCATGCTTGATAATATTTTGCAAACACTCCTGGATAATGCGATAGATCATCAACTCTGTATTCTTGTCGAGGTTTTCAAGGTTGCCTTCAACATTAAAAACAACCTGAAAGTTATTAGTTTGAATTTTATCTATAAAATTTTTAACAGCACCGGCCAGGCCCGATTGAACAAAAGCCTGTGGCATCATTGTATGAGAAAGGCTACGAACTTCTTCACAGGATTCATCCACCAATGAAAGGATATTTCCGAACACATGTTGTTGTTCATTATCGAGGGCCGGAAGGGTCGATTCGAACGCTTCGAGGTTTAATTTGGCAACCACCATTTTTTGCGCAACACTGTCATGCAGGTCAGCAGCAATTCTTTTTCGTTCATTTTCCTCTGCCTGCATAACGGCATCTGTTGTTTTTTTCTTTTCACCCATCATTACATGCTGTATCCGTAGCTGTTCATTTTTCTTTCTTATTTGAGAGATCACATAGAAAACCAGGATGGTTATTACAAATAAAATCAGCGTACCAAAAATTAAATTGTTCTTTCGGTTGATGTCCAGTTTTTGTTGCATGATGATATTCTGGCTCTTCTGTACTTCGTATTTTGTCCGGATATCTGACAGTGCATCTGCAGAATTTTTTGTGTATGTTGAATCTTTTAGTGAAATTATTCTGGACAATATATCACTGTAATTTTTGTAATCACCTGCACTTTCATAATTCTGGGCAAGCGCATTATATAAGATCGGCAGTTTTGAATTCAGGTTGAATTTTTTTGCCATCTCAATACCTTCGTTCACAAGTTTAATTCCTTTTTCCTGTTCATGATTGTGTGCATAAAAAACACCCAATTGATAAATATCTGAAACAATATAAAAAGGGTCGCCGATTAATTCACGGATGCGCAGGCCTTCCTGCAAAAGCACTTCTGCCATGGTATTATTTTTTTGGGCAATGCACACATCAGCGTAAATATTGCAGGCATTTGCTATCCGTGTAAGGTCCTCATCTTGCTGTGCGATCGCCATAGAACGCTTTACAAATATTTCAGCAGAATCGTTTTTGTTTAACTCATTATATACCGATGCCATATCGGAATATAATGGCGCTTGTGTAAATCGTCTCCCGGTTAAATCATCAAGACGGGCGGCATCCCAAAACCATTTTAACGCTTCGTGGTTTTGCCCGAGTTCCATATATCCCCAGCCAACGTTCACCATTGCACGTAGTTGTGAAAGTGTATCCCCGGAAACACTTGATGACTGCAACACATGAAGGCTGTTTTCAATTGATTCTTTTTGTTCATTATTTTTTATCAACACCCCTGATTTAAGCAACAGAAATTTATGGATTGTTGTTTTATCGTTTGACAGATCAAGCAACCGAACAGACCTGTCTATCAATTGTCTCGCGGAATCAAACGCTGCTTTTTTAAAAAAATAAACTGCTTTATAAAACTGTGCGTCGATCTTTTCCCTGTGGTTATTTTCTTTGGCCGAAATATCTTCAGCAATATTGTAATATTTCAACAAAGTATCGGGATGTATGGAATTATATTGCTCGCATAAAGAAATTATAGCCGTCAATTTGCTATGATTGTTTTTTGCTGTGACAATTTCATGCTTTAGCTGATCAATTATTTTTGTTTGAGAAAACGCGAGAGAGAAAAAAAACAAATGAAGTACAATAAGAAGGTTTTTATAAAAACAGTTGCATGGCATTTGCCGGATATAAATTATATCTCTCAATTTAATATAAAAAAATTGACTGGCATTAGTTTTGGATAAAGAAAACAAAACCTTTAATTTCTTATTTTTGTCCAATCAAAGAAAATTATGGAAGAAGTAATTGTACAGTTAAAGAAGGTGAATATTTACCAGGGCAGCAATCTTATTTTGCAGGATGTAAATATAACGATCAATAAAGGTGAGTTTGTATACCTTGTAGGGAAAACAGGTGCAGGCAAGTCGAGTTTGTTGAAAACGTTATATGGCGACCTTCCCTTAAAAGAAGGCGAAGCAGAAGTTGCAGGTTTTAATTTGCGCGACATGGATTGGAAGAAAGTTCCTTACCTCAGAAGGAACCTCGGTGTGGTATTCCAGGATTTTCAATTGCTGACAGACAGGAATGTGAATGATAATTTGAAATTTGTGTTGAGCGCAACCGGATGGAAAGATGAAAAATTAATGAATGAAAAGATCGCAGATGTTTTAGATAAAGTCGGATTGAAATCTAAAGGTTTTAAAATGCCTTTTGAAATGAGCGGTGGCGAACAACAGCGTGTTGATATTGCACGTGCGTTATTAAATTCCCCCAAATTAATACTGGCTGACGAACCTACAGGAAACCTCGACCCGGAAACTTCCGACGAGATCATGCAATTGCTTTTTCATATTTCAAGGGATTACGGAACATCAATTATTATGGCAACGCATGATTATATTGTAATCAATAAATATCCTGCAAGAATGTTGCGCACAGAGCGTGGAAGAGTATTGGACAATGCTACCATATCCATTTAATCAATTGTTGCCCGTTTCTTTCATTGTTGAATTGAGAAGAAAGCAATTTCTCTCTTTTTGAAATAGTTTCCTGTAAAAAAGGGCGTTCATAAAGATCGCGGACCATTTCTTTTCCTTCCTGTGCATTTGAAATAATAGTACAAGCCGACTCCAGACCAGAATTTATAACTGCATCTTTATTTACAATGCAATGCCTGCCATTAAAAAGCGCATTGAGTAATTTTAATTTTATACCTGTGCAATTAAAGGAAGGCAAGATATTGATCTGTGCTTTGCTGATCATATCCTGCATTTCCTCTTCTGAAGGATTGCTTACCAGGCAAGCGTGTGCATTTTGTGCGATCAATCGTTGCAATCTTGCAGATGGGTTTTTCCCAGCTATAACTAATGGCAAATCCAGGTCGTTGAAAACTTTCAGCAGCAACCATGTAACAGCTTCTTCATTTTCTGCCACAGATAAATTTCCGTGGTATAAACAGAAGCAACCGGTGCCTGCTTTGGATGAAACATTTTCGAACGGTAGAAATACAGGTAACTGTTCAATACGTTCTGCATGAAATTCATTCTTATAATGATCTGCATCCTGTTGTGATACGCTTATTATAAAAATTTTATTTGCAATTTTTCGCTCATAATGTTTCAACACGTTGCTCTCATGCCAGTAATATATTTTTTTGCCGATGGATTTTTCCGAATGAAATAATTGCTGGTAATATTTGTGTTCGATGTTATGAAGACGAAGAAATATTTTTCGATTTGCAAAGCGTTCATCATTCAAAAGATACGTGCAGTGTACGCCTTCGAGCAAAATCGGGTGATCATCTTTCAAAAGCCTCTCAAGCAACTCTCCGCTAGAACGGGAACAAACAATATACGGCAAGCGGTGCGAAAAACCTTTGTGCCCTTCTTTGCGTGGATAATAATTGATCTCCTCGCAATAATTATTCAATTCAGGTTGCTGACCTCTTCCATACTCAAAACAATGCAAATGAATTTTTATATTCAACTGGTGCAACGTTTTTAATTTACAAAATAAATCAAAAACACCACCATAATCCATCGGATATGGAACATCAAGGCAAACGATATGAATGTGTTTTTGCACAGCTATGCGCTAAATAAATGTTGATAAAAAGCAATTAATTTTATTTTCTCTTTATTCCAGTTATATTCTTTTCTTGCTTCCATACAATTTCTACTTATTTCCTTATAGAGAACATCATCATCAAGCAAATTGTTCAATGCTGCTGCAATTGTTTCTGCATCAAGTTCGGATATTAAAGCAGCAATTTTAAATTTATCATTAACCCTTTTGTATTCGGGAAAATCCATTGTTAGCTGGGGGATCCCTGCATGTATATAATCAAAAAATTTATTAGCCAGGGAGTAATATTGATTAAGCCCATAATTTTCTACAAGGTTCACTCCAATATAAGCCCGGTATGTTATCTCAGACAATTTATCGGGCGGCAGCATTCCCAAAAAAACAACTTTTTCTCCCAGCGAATAGAGAGAGACCAATTGTTTACACTGTTTCATCATATTTCCATCTCCGCAAATTAATAATTGATACCTGACAAACTGCATTGCAGGAATGAGATATTCCAGGCCCCTTGCCTCGTTTACTGCGCCCTGGTACAGGATAAATTTTTTCTCAGAAAATTTTCTTTCGTGAAGGTTGTCGAGCAATGGTACATTCCGGATAACATGGTATGATACACCATATCGTTTCTTAAATTCTTCAGCAATGGATTCGCTTACTGTATATCCATTGCTGAATTTCGGGATCATTTTTTTTTCGACAAACATCCATATCTGTTTAATTGCAGGCCGCGATATTACCTCTTTCATCTCTGTGAAAAGCTCGTGGGCATCATAAACCCGTTTTGTTTTTTTTATAGCAGAAATCATATAGCAAGGAACTATCGTATCTAAATCTATAGCACAGATAGCGTCTATTTTTTTAAAAAGAAGATAAAAAAATAATCGGCAATTGAATTCTATATAGGATAATTTTCCGCGATTAAAAAAACAGGGCAATCGTTTTTGCCGGAAACCTGCTTGTTGCAATTCTGCAGATCCGGTAGATCTTCTTCCGACAAGTGTAATACGATATCCGACATCTGCAAGGGCATTGCATATTCGCTGCATGCGGCGATCATACAGTAAATCATTGTTGGCCAGAAAATAAATCACCTTCATCGATTGTGTATATTCCTTTTACAGAAGCAAAGAAAATGAATATAAACTATCGCCCGAGTTTATATATTTCTTCGATTAGTTCTACCGCTTTGAGAGATTCTAAAGGTTGAACCGCTTTTTCAGCACCGTGTTTCAATACATCTGCAATATTTTCAAAAATATAAGAATGATTATTTGAATTGTTGTGTGATGCAGGGAGCTCCGGCAGCATATAATTTTCGATATCGCAAACAGCAATTTTATCCATGTATTGCCCGGAAATCTTTACCGTACCTTTTTCTCCAATAACTGTAATACTGCTTTCAAGGTTCTGTTTCCATGTTGCCGTTGAAAAATTTAATACACCCATTCCGCCGTTTACAAAATCAAAGCTTACATTCCCTGAGTCGTCAAAATCAGCGAGGTAATTATGATTTAAATTCCTGATCCTGGCCTGGATATTTTTCACATCACCAAAAATCCATAGCAGTGAATCTATAAAATGCGAGAACTGGCTGAATAGTGTACCACCATCTAATTCTTTTGTACCATGCCATGCAGACCGGTTATAATATCTTTCATCCCTGTTCCAAAAACAGTTAATAGAAACAAAGAATATTTTACCTAATTTTTTTTGATCGATAATGTTTTTAAGCCAGCGGGATGAAGGTGAAAAGCGATTTTGAAGTACTCCAAAAACATGTTTTTTATAAAGCCGGGCTTCGCTTATGATTTGCTCACAATCTTGTTTGGTTAATGCCATGGGTTTTTCTATCAATACATGGTGCCCGGAACGTATCGCATTAATTGCTTCAAGTGCATGAATACCGTTGGGCGTTGCAATGCATGCAACGTCAAAATCCATAGCTAACAGCTGATCAATATTTTCAAAAAAAGGCACAGAAATGTCATCGATTCCCAGTTCACTTTGAGACCGGATATCACATATTCCAATTAATTCACAGGCGGGATTATCTTTAATAAAGTTTATATGCCTTTTACCAATATAACCGCAACCAATAACCGCAAAACTTATTTTTCTATCGGGTATCATGTTCAATTTTAATAACAGAAAGATTGTCTTGCAACAAATATTTTTCTTTGCTTTCCGGGCAAAAAGCAATTCCGTTTTCATCAAAATCAAGGCGATGGCCATATTCACTCATCCAACCTGCCTGAACAGCAGGGTTACCTACAACAATCGCATAAGGCAAAACTGGTTTTGTTACCACGGAACCAGCTCCTACAAATGCATATTTCCCAATCTCATTTCCACAAATAATTGTTGCATTAGCGCCTATTGTTGCCCCTTGTTTTACAAGGGTAGTTTTGAATTGATTCTTTCGTGATATTGCACTTCGTGGATTAATAACATTGGTAAACACAACAGAGGGGCCGATAAAAACAGAATCCTCGCAAGTAACCCCGGTATATACAGAGACATTATTCTGCACTTTAACGTTGTTGCCCAGGATTACACCCGCGCCAACCATTACATTTTGTCCCAGGATGCAGTTGTCACCGATCCTGCAATCGCCCATGATATGGGAGAAATGCCAGATCCGCGTATTTTCCCCGATCGTTGCCCCCTGATCAATTATAGCCGTTGAATGAGCGAAGTAACCCATTGATTGCAAATAGTTTTTGAATCTCAAAAAACAATATTAACCCTTTTAAAAATAGGCTTATAAAGAAAAGAAGAAATTTTATCAATGAAAAGAAATCCCTACCTTTGCCGCCGAAATTAGAAGAATATATTTGGATGACTAAAAAAAATTGAGATGCCTTATTTAACAACAGAAAAAAAAGCAACATTTTTTAAAGAACTCGGTGGTAAATCAAATAACACAGGTTCCATCGAAGGGCAGATAGCGTTACTGACAGAACGCATCAATAAAATTTCTGAACACTTACAGGAAAACAAAAAGGATTTTTCCACACATCGTGGGCTTATGCAACTTGTAGGTAAAAGAAAACGTTTGCTTACCTACTTAAGCAAACAGGATTTGCAAGGTTACCGCCAATTAATTGAAAAGTTAGGTCTTAGAAAATAGATTTTCACTACATCATTTATTCCCAACTTCAACAGGTTGGGAATAGTTTTTTCTTACAGTCGCTTTTCGATCATTAACATTGATTTTATAACCTGGATTATAATGGCCCCGTTCCCGCCCCGCCATTTATAATTCAACAAAGTTGAACAGCCATATGCTTTCACAACCTATTAGCGTAACATTCAGCATCGGCGAAGGCCGTGAAGTTACCATTGAAACTGGCAAACTCGCCCGCCAGGCAGATGGCGCCGTTACGGTGCGTCAGGGCAATTGTATTATTTTAGCAACAGTTGTTGCCAATAAAGAACCCAAAGAAGGACAGGATTTTTTCCCGCTTTCAGTTGATTACCAGGAAAAATTTGCATCTGCAGGAAGAATCCCCGGTTCATTTTTCAAAAGAGAAGCAAGATTGAACGATTATGAAATACTGACCAGTCGTTTGATTGACCGTGCCTTGCGCCCATTATTTCCGGAAGATTATTTTTGTGATGTACAGGTTTTATTAAGCCTCGTTTCAAGTGATATAGAAGTGATGCCGGATTCATTGGCATGCCTTGCAGCATCTGCAGCATTAGCTGTTTCAGATATTCCCATCAAAGAAATTATCAGTGAAGTAAGAATTGCACGGGTTGACGGTAAATTAGTGGCAAACCCATTACGTTCTGAGCTTGAAAAAGCTGATATGGAATTTATTATTGCCGCTACAGATAAAAACCTGATGATGGTGGAAGGCGAAGCGCAGGAATGTAGTGAAGAAGACCTGGTGAATGCACTTCAATTGGCGCATGACGCTATCCGTATTCATATTAAAGCACAGGAAGAATTAAGGGCAAAAGCAGGAGCTACGTCAAAAAGGGAATATGCAAAGCCTGTTCAAAATGAAGAACTGCAGAAAAAAGTAACTGCTTTTGCAAAAGATAAGATCTATGAAATTTCGAGGAAAGGCTCGTCAAAAAATGAACGCAGCGATGCATACAGTTTATTGAAAGATGAATTGATCGCGAGCCTTGGTGAAGAAGCCACAGACAGCGACAAAAAATTAGCTAAAAAATATTATGCGGACCTGCAGTGGGAAGTTGTGCGGAACATGATTTTAGATGACCGCATCCGTTTGGATGGCCGTAGTCTTGACCAGGTCAGGCCATTGGCAATGGAAATAGACCCATTACCCACTCCTCACGGCTCATCACTTTTCACTCGCGGTGAAACTCAATCTCTTACCACGGTTACATTCGGAACTCCTTTAGATGAACTTTTGGTTGAAAGTGCAGCAAAATCAATCGATTCAAAATTCTTCCTACATTATAATTTTCCCCCATTTAGTACAGGCGAAGTTAAGATGTTGCGTGGGCAAAGCCGCCGCGAAGTAGGCCATGGTAACCTCGCTATGCGTTCATTAAAACAAATGATGCCCGGCAAAGATTATGCATACACAGTTCGTGTTGTAAGTGACATTCTCGAATCGAATGGTTCGTCTTCTATGGCAACTGTTTGTGCCGGCTCGCTGGCATTAATGGATGCGGGTGTACCTATTCCTAAGCATGTGAGTGGTGTTGCAATGGGATTGATCACAAGAGCAGATGGCAAATACGCGATCTTAACGGATATATTGGGAGATGAAGACCATCTGGGTGATATGGACTTTAAAGTAACCGGAACACGCCAGGGAATTTGTGGTGTACAAATGGATATTAAAGTAGATGGCTTAAGCATGGATGTTATGCGTGAAGCATTGGAACAAGCAAAAAAAGGACGCTTGCATATTCTTGATGCGATGTATGAATGTATTGAGGCTCCCCGTGCCGAAGTAAAACCACATGCACCGAGAATGGAAAAATTATTTATTGATAAAGAATTTATTGGTGCGGTAATCGGGCCACAAGGAAAAATTATACAGGAGATCCAACGCGAAACAGGCACAACAATCAATCTTGAGGAAGTTGGTAATTATGGCGAGGTGAGCATTTTCAGTCCGGCAAAAGATGGACTTGAAAGGGCTGTTGCGTGGATCAAAGGAATTGTTGCGGTTCCCGAAGTAAATTCTGTATATGAAGCAAAGGTAAAATCAATAATGCCTTACGGTGCGTTTGTAGAATTCCTGCCGGGCAAACAAGGATTACTTCACATCAGCGAAGTTTCCTGGAAGCGCCTGGAAACAATGGAAGGCGTGTTGAACGAAGGCGATACTGTAAAAGTAAAACTGATCGGCATTGACCACAAAACGGGAAAATTCAAATTAAGCCGTAAAGTATTAATGCCAAAACCCGAAGGCAAACCAAACAATCAGCAGCCACAGGATTCAGCTCAATAATTCTTAAAAAATTATTTTATAAACTTACAACCTGCAGTAATTTGCTGCAGGTTTTTTTATGAGCAATTATATTCAACTTACAATAGAAATCTCATCTGCACTTCAATCGGAAATATTAATTGCAATATTATCTGAATCAGGGTTTGAAGGTTTTGAAGAAATCGATTCAATACTAAACGCATTCATCCCGGAAGAAAAATTTAATGAAGATAATCTGAAAGAAATACTATCTCCGTTCGCTGTAAAATTTTCAACGCAACCCATCAAACAAAAAAACTGGAATGAAGAATGGGAAAAAAGTTTTCAGCCTGTAGCTATTGAAAATTTTTGTGCAATACGTGCAGTTTTTCACAAACCGATTCCGAACATAAAACACGAGATCATTATTACTCCCAAAATGAGTTTTGGAACAGGGCATCATGCCACAACATTTCTTATGATTAAAGCCATGGAAGAAATTGATTTTTCCAATAAATCTGTTTTGGATTTTGGTACAGGAACCGGCGTTTTATCCATACTTGCAGAAAAACTTGGAGCAGCCAAAATTCTTGCAATAGATATCGATGAATGGAGTATTGAAAATGCTAAAGAAAATACAGAGGTTAATCATTCTTCAAACATCATTATTCAAAAAAATGACCAGATCAATTCTTCCCTGAAGTTTGACATCATTCTTGCAAATATTAATAAACTTGTAATTCTGGCTAATCTCGCAAAAATCAGGCAACAATTGGTTTCCCGGGGCGTTTTAATAATCAGTGGTTTATTGGAACAAGATGCAATTGAAATAAAATTTGAGGTACAAAAGCATGGTTTTGAGGAGCAAAGATTTTTAAACAAGGATGGATGGATTTGTTTTGTTCTAAGAAGCAAATAATAAAAGCCGTTAACAATTGTGTAACTTTTCACTAGTTTTAGTTATTTTTGAAGTCCAACGTCAATCAACAGTTCGATGAAAGAGGTTCTGCTTATATTATTAGCATACCTGATCGGCTCTATTCCTACAGCTATATGGGTAAGCAGGTATTTTTTTGGTATCGATATCCGTGATTATGGTAGCGGCAATGCTGGTGCCACAAATACGTTTAGGGTTCTAGGCTCTCGCTGGGGAACTTTTGTAATGGTGGCAGATGTACTTAAAGGAATCATTGCTACAAGCTTATACATCCTTCTTCCATTTTATCTTCATAGTGAGTGGGACAGAACCAATTTAATGGTTGGTTTGGGTTTAGCTGCTGTTGCAGGGCACATCTTCCCTATTTGGGCTGATTTCAGAGGTGGAAAGGGAGTTGCTACTTTGTTCGGAATGGTCATTGCAATGCAGCCTTTAGTAGCAGTATATTGTGTTGGCGTGTTTTTACTTGTTCTGTATTTAACCCGTTTTGTCTCTTTAAGCTCAATCCTCGCCAGTGTTGCATTTGCTGTTTTGATCCTTTTTATTTTTAACGAGAAAGTCCCTCTATACAGGGGATTTGCAATAGCCGTCGCTTTATTAGTAATTCTTACCCACCAAAAAAACATAAGCCGCCTTTTACGGGGAAATGAAAGCAAAATCCCTATTTTGAAACACCGAGACAGAAGGCGTCAGCGCAGGCGGTTACCCGATAACGATTAAATTTAACTAAAACCGGTAATTTGCTTCTTTTTTTAATCAACCCTGCATATTTCTGAATTTCATTTTTTACCTTTGCAAACCGCATTTAAATCTCAACAAAACCTGATAGTCATGTCACAAACTTTGTTGGAAAAGCTCCAGTTAAAGGATGAAAAAAATATTCTTATTCAGGGGCTACCGTCATCTATCGAAAAGCAGTTCCTTAAGCTGACATTTTCGAAGAACGTAACTCCCCTGTTGAAAAGCCGCAAAATTGATTTTGCGCTTGTTTTTGCTGTAAATGAAACCCAGCTTTCAAACATTATTAATGAAGTGCTACCGGCTTTACACGAAGAAGGCAAGCTTTGGGTAGCCTACCCAAAACTTACATCAAAAATAGCTACCACATTAAACCGTGATTGCAGTTGGGATTGCATTACACGTTCAGATTTTGAAAGTGTACGGCAGGTTGCATTAGATCATGTATGGACGGCTATGCGTTTTAAAAAGAGGGACCAGATCCAGCACCTTACAAGGGCTTCGGCAAATGGCGGTGTTCCAGCACACGTGGAAGGTGTAAATTATGAAACCAGAGCGGTGCTTCCTCCAAGTGATTTTATGAAGGAATTAAACCGCAGTAAAATTGCTTCCCATTTTTTCGATAAACTTTCTTTTACCAACAAGAAAGAATATGTTACCTGGGTAACGAGTGCTAAAAAAGAAGAGACAAGGTCAAGAAGGCTTGAAGTAGCAATTGATAAACTCATCGCAGGTAAAAAAAACCCTTCGGAAAAATAATATCCTTTAAAAATTTACAGGTTACCCTAAGAGGCTTTGACAAATGTCAAATATTTTAAATCACCAGCTTACATACTGGAAAATTTAGATTGTTGATATTATCTTGAGCAACTTTATCTTTTTTATAAGATGCAATTTATATTCCGGCATCCAAGGCCCTGATATAAATACATTAAAACCTTATCACAATTTGCATATTTAGTATGCAACCAACCAACTCTTATGCCTGTATTTAGCAAGAAACAGCTTCTCTTAGATTTGACGGACAGAACAGAACTTATACGGTCAACAACCAAATCTTTCCTGCGTTTATCCAATGAGGAATTGAAATTAAAACCTGCACCAGGTAAATGGAGCATTTGTGAGGTTTTTGAGCATTTATTAATTACCCAGGATATTTACTTTAAACTGATTCTTCCGAAAATAGCAGGAGCGCCGGATAAAGATGCGGAAATACATAAAAGCAGCATTATCGGAAATTTCGTTTACATGCAGATAAAACCAAAGCCAGATGGTTCGGTATTTAAATTACCCGCGCCGAAAATATTGTACCCTACCAATAATGAAACGGATGCACACCTCGTAATAAATAATTTTCTGCAACAGTTAGATGTACTGCACGATATTTTGCAACACGCGTCAACAAAAGATATTCAGCGCATCAAAATACCTTTTGCTGTTGCCAGCTTTATTAAGCTCCGTCTGGGGGATAGCCTTCGTTTTTTAATTGCGCATAACGAAAGGCACATGTTACAGGCACGCCGTGTATCGGATTTGATCAATACAAACTGATCATTTCACAATTACAGTTCCCAAATTATGCAAGAGCTCCTTCTCCATTTTTTTTAGATGCTGATGAGTTTGCATGAGCATGATCTGTTCTTCCTGTGAATGTTGTTTTTCCAGATCTTTTTGATTGAGATCGATCAGGCGTTTTATCTTCCGGAGTTTTAAGTAATTTAATGTAGATGCAACTTCTTCTTTATATAAATCTTCCCTGGTATTTATTTTTCCTTCAAAATGTTCTTTCCAGTTCAAACTAAGTTCGTATGGAAAATCCATGATGGATACAACAAGAGAACTCATCTGCTGATCTTCATCGTATAAAAAGTTTTTTGCTGTCGGCTCGATACCCTCACTATACCAGGTTTTATATCTATCCATGATCTCCAGCAATTTTTTATTGTCGATCATATCATAATCAATCGATTCACTAAATATATAATCTGCTACACTGTTTTGTTCGTCCCACGATTTCAGTCCAAACTCTAATAACGAACGAACCATTGCACGCTCATGTAATTCATCTTTGAATAATAAATTAAAGCTCTGGTCATTTTCATCTGCTGGTGACGGAATGAAGGTTTCATCGGTTATTGCTGTTTCATTTTCGGAAACTTTGTTTTCCTGTTTTGAAATCCGCTCACGAATAAATTTATTCACCAACGCATGCAAGCCCTGCTCTTCAATTTGCAATAATTCGGAGCACTTGCGAATATAATCCTGTTGCTTTGTGAAATCTTCTGCTTTGTTGATTTTCGCAATCGTTTCAGCAACCTGGTTTACTACAGATGCTTTTTTGTTGGAATCATTACCGGCATTCTGCAATGAAACTTCCAACTGAAAAAGAATGAAATCTTTTTTATTGTTGGCAATAAATTCCCTGAAAGCGTTTGCGCCAACTTTGTTCACATAACTGTCCGGGTCTTCATTGCCGGGTATCAATACTAATTTTACATTCAGGCTTTCTTCCAAAGCCATATCAAGCCCACGCAATGCTGCTTTTATTCCCGCACTGTCCCCATCATAAATGATTGTGAGGTTGTCTGTATATTTTTTTATCAACCGTAACTGATCTGTCGTCAGTGAAGTACCGCCACTCGCAACAACATTTTCAATTCCTGATTGATGAAGTGAAATCACATCCGTATATCCTTCCACCAAAAGGCATTCATCGTTCTTATCAATCGCTTGCCGTGCAAAATAAGATCCATATAAAATTTTGCTTTTGACATATATCTCATTTTCCGGGGTGTTGATGTATTTCGGGGCACGGTCATTACTCTTAATAATACGTGCGCCGAAACCAATAATTTTTCCTGTTTGATTATGCACAGGAAAAATTATCCTGCCGCGGTAATTATCCAATGGTCTTTCATCACGTACTACAACAAGCCCGCTTTTCTGCAAATAATCCAGGTTGTATTGTGCATTTAATGCAGCTTGTGAAAAAGCATTACGATCTTCCAAGCAATAACCTAACTGAAATTTTTTGATAGTATCTTCCCTGAAACCACGTTGTTTCAAATAACTCAACCCTATATCCTGGCCTTCTTCATTATTGAATAAAATTTCAGAAAAATATTTTTGCGCATAGGCATTGATGATATATAAACTATCAGCGACCTGCTGCTGCGCTTTTACTTCCGGGCTTGTTTCCGTTTCCTCAATTTCTACATTGTATTTATTGGCAAGCCAGCGCAATGCTTCTACATAAGAATATTTCTCATGTTCCATCAAAAAGCTGATGGCATTGCCGCTTCTTCCACAGCCAAAACATTTATAAATCTCTTTTACCGGAGATACAGTGAATGAAGGTGTTTTTTCATTATGGAAAGGACAAAGCCCAAGATAATTTGTACCCCGCTTTTTAAGTTTCACGAAGCCGCCCACGATCTCTGTGATATCGATCCTGCTTAAAATTTGTTGTATGGTTTGTTGGGAGATCAAATCAATGAAAATTTAAAACCCGAATATAAAACAATAAAACATGCCAGTTGGCTTTATAAATTACATAACAAATCCGAAAAAATCCTTAGCCATAAAACCCGTAATTTAAGTATAAAACAGAGTACTTTTACCTATACTAAAATAGCTATATTTTTCGCTTTTATATAGTTAAACAATTTATCCGTGAAAACTGATTTTTACGCTTCATTGTACTACATAATTTCAAACACTGCTATATTTTTTTGTTTCGTACCTATTATTCTTGTTTTAACAAAGAAAACGTACACGGAAAAAGCATACCTGTTTACTGCCATTTATTGGCTGGCCAATGGTCTATTAAATTTGCCAACCTGGTTCGGACTGGCAACTAATAATTTATTGATACACCACCTTACATTGCTGTATAACATGCTCGATGCACCTTTGGTTTTAATGATCTTCTTTTTTTCATCTTCGTATCAAAAAAAGAAAATTATTTTTTACACGATAAGCGCTTTTATATTTTTTGAATTACTTATTACTGCATGGAAGGGCTACAATTTAAGTTCAAGCACCATCATCATCGGAGCAGGCACTGTGCTGGCATTGGTTTTTAGCACAATCGGAATTATGGAATATTTGCAGAACGTTGACCACAGCCCATTTGAAAATACAATGGTGCTGGTCTTTGCCTCAATATTATTTGATTATGGAATTTTTATAGTGATCTATCTTTTCAGTTACCTGAAAATTGCATACAGCAAGGACGCTGATAATTATTTTATATACTACGCAAGCTTATTTATTTCAACTACACTTTCTTCCCTTGCTTTATGGAGATATGCAGGAAAGGAAAAATCAGTTCCAAAAGATTCTTTGCAAAATCCATTTCGGGCAAGATTAAAAGAACTGGATGATGAATATTTATAATAGAACCATTGTTTCTGATTAAAAGACAAATTTTCCAGAAGTCGGAAAGAAAATCTGCTCTTATATCTGTAATTGATTAATAACCAATAGTCTTAAAACTGGCATTTAATTGGATATTAATGTATAGAATCCTAAAAAAATAATATTTGACAATAGCCTTTTAAAATATTCTTTGTGTTTTCTGGACGGAGCCCTTCAGTTTTTTTGAGGGGCTTTTTTATTTCTGCAACATTCATTTTTCAGATACCCGTTATGGTTTCTTTTTTTATACTAAATTGTTCTCTCATTTTAATCAACCTCAAATTTTAAGTATGTTATTTCTTGCCAGAAAACAAATGCTGATCAGATTTTCAATCGCAACATTAGTATCGTTTGTTTTTTCAACTCAGTTTGTAAATGCCCAGCAAGGAGACCCGGCATTAACGGAAGTGTATAGCCCTGTTCCACCGGTTGTAACTCCCGGAAAAACAAATTCCGATGCTCCTTCCGATGCCATCATTTTATTTAATGGGAAAAATTTAGATGAATGGGTTTTATCAAAAGACACGACAAAAACAGCTACCTGGAAAGTTGCCGACGGCATTATTACTGTGGATAAAGCAAGCGGTAATATCCAAACTAAAAAATCCTTTATGGATTATCAATTGCATATTGAATGGCGCATTCCGTCGAACATCACCGGTTCAGGGCAGGCACGCGGAAACAGCGGTGTATTTTTAGCATCAGAAGGAAATGGCGATGGTGGTTACGAATTACAGGTATTGGACAACTACAACAACTCTACCTACGTTAACGGACAAGCCGGAAGCATCTACAAACAAGCTATTCCTCTTGCCAATGCAAATAAAAAACCCGGTGAATGGCAGAGTTACGATGTGATCTGGACTGCACCAAGATTTAATGATGATGGCTCCTTGAAGTCACCTGCACGTGTAACCGTAATATTTAACGGGGTGCTTGTTCAAAATAATTTTGAGTTGAAAGGGCAGACTTTATATATCGGGCAGCCTTTTTATAAAGCACATGGTGCATCTCCAATAAAACTGCAGGCCCATGGCGATAAAAGCGAGCCAATCAGTTACCGGAACATCTGGATTCGTCCACTGTAAGAATTTACGATTTCGGACTGGGGATGTATGATTTGCTTTTGGATTGGTTAATCGTAAGATTTGCAATGTGTAATACCAAAATATTATCTTGGTTCTTTGTTGCTAAATTTTGAAGAAATCGCAAATCTTACATCGTAAATCGCAAATTTTTCCCTACCTTTGCAAACTCTTAAAAAGCATCCATGAGCAGCAGAAGAGAATTTGAAATAGCGTTTGTTGGATTAAAACCGGGTGTTCATGAGTTTACTTATAAGATCACAGATAAGTTCTTTGAAGCTTACCAACAGCAGGATTTTAAAAATTGCGAAGCAACTATAAACCTTTCTTTAGATAAAAAGAACGGTTTTATGATGCTGAAATTTGAAGTGAACGGAAAAATTGAAATCACCTGCGACCGTTGCGGAAATATGCTCCCGCTGGAGCTTTGGGATGAATTCAACATTTTGGTAAAATTGGTTGAAGAGCCCGAAATTATGAACCAGCAGGAAGATGATCCTGACGTGTATTATATCTCAAAAGGCGAAAGCCATTTGCACGTTGCAGACTGGATATATGAATTCATAAACCTGAGCATTCCTTTACAGAGAATGTGCAAGGAAGAAGAAATAGGTGGCCCTTATTGCAACAAAGAAGTGTTGGAAATGCTGAAAAAACTTAATGCCGGTGAGAAGGAAAATCAAAACCCGGTATGGAAAGGCTTGGAAAAATTTAAAGATTTAGATAAATAATTGCTGGAATTTAAAATTTGATGTTATGCCAAATCCCAAACGCAGGCATTCGCAACAACGCAGTGCTAAAAGAAGGACTCACTACAAAGCTGAGAAAGTGACATTGAGCAAAGACAGTACAACCGGAGAGATCCATGTACGTCATCGTGCACATGTTAGTGAGGGAAAATTATATTACAAGGGTAAAGTAGTTGCAGAGAAATCTCCTGTGAACTAAATAGCTTATTGTTTTTTATTTTACCTTGCCGGAATGAATATTGGTTTAGATATGATGGGCGGAGATTTTGCTCCACTCGAAGCCGTTAAAGGCATTCAACAATATGTAAACGAAGTTTCATCTCCGGCATTTCTGTTTTTAACCGGCGACGAAAATACGCTTAACCCACTGCTCCGGGAATATAACATTCCCTCTTCAATAGTTAAAGTTGTTCATGCACCGCAGGTGATCGGAATGCACGAACATCCCACCAAGGCTTTAAAAGAAAAACAACAATCTTCTATAGCAGTTGGTTTTCATTTACTGGCTACAGGAAAAACAGATGCGTTCATCAGTGCCGGCAACACAGGTGCAATGATGGTCGGCGCCTTGTACAGTATTAAAGCAATTGAAGGTGTATTACGCCCAACAATCTCTACCATCATTCCGAAAGAAAATGGCGGCACAGGTTTGTTGCTTGATGTTGGCTTGAATGCAGATTGCAAACCGGAAAACCTGAACCAGTTTGCAACGCTTGGTTCATTGTATGCAAGCCATATTCTTGGTATCGAAAATCCCCGCGTCTCGCTCATTAATATTGGTGAAGAAGAAGGCAAAGGGAATATTTTAGTACAAGCTGCCTATCCCCTGCTCAAAGAGAACAAGCAAATAAATTTTGTGGGAAATATTGAAGGCCGTGATATTTTTCTGGATAAAACAGATGTGATGGTTTGCGAAGGCTTTACCGGAAATATCATTCTCAAGCTCGCAGAATCTTTATTCGAGATAACGAAACAGAAACAGATCAAACACGAATACTTCGATCGTTTCAATTTTGAAAATTACGGGGGAACCCCTGTGCTTGGAGTTGCAAAACCGGTTATTATCGGGCATGGAATTTCCCATGCAAAGGCTTTCAAAAATATGATCATCCTCGCTCAAAAAATGATCGGAACTGATTTATTGGGGAAGATGAAAACAAGTTTCGCGTAGAATTAAGTACCTTCCGCCTGTTATCATTTTCCATTGATGAAATTATTTTTTCGTTACCTGAAAGATTATTTCAGGGAAATAGCACTCCTCAATTTTCTCATCACAACATTATTTGTTGCAGTTTTAATATTCATCAATTATTTATTTGGCATAGAAACAAGGATACGTGCAATTTCCCCCTGGTACATCCAGCTTTCAGTCTTTTATATTTTCTTCACACTGGTATTTTTTGCAGCTTATTTTTTCGCTGATAAGAACGGATTTCGGTTATTCACTAATCAAAATAAATTATTCATCATCCTTCTTTTTACAGCGCCATTTATTTTTTCATTGAAGATGATCCACTGGCAAACGCCATCACTCTTTACGCAAAATTTAAATTATCCTTGGAACAAATATTGGGCTATCATCCTGCAACTTCCTTTGAAGTTATTACTAATGTTTTTGTTTTTATGGTTCATTTGGAAACTAAAATTCAGCAATGAATCTTTTTTTGGATTGACGAGTTCCTTTTCAAAAGCAAAACCTTATTTCCTTATCATATTGTGCCTTGTGCCCGTGATCGCATTAGCTTCCACACAAAATGATTTTCTGCATACCTATCCCAAAGTAAAAAACATTTCCTTTATTAACGACTATGCATCTCCGTTATGGTTCTGGAAGTTGCTGTACGAAATTTCATATGGACTTGATTTTGTCTCGATTGAGCTTTTTTTCCGTGGTTTTTTAGTGATCGGCTTTGCACATTTTGCTGGCATCAATGCCATTTTACCGATGGCAGCATTTTATTGCACAATACATTTTGGCAAACCACTTGGAGAATGTATCTCGTCGTACTTTGGAGGGATTATACTTGGTATAATCGCCTATCGCACACGATCTATCATAGGTGGGTTAATCGTTCATCTCGGGCTTGCCTGGATGATGGAGATCGGCGGTTATGCGGGACTGTTATATTTTACTTCTCACTAAAATAAAAACTACCGGCTCATAAGCCGGATTCTGTTGATGTAAACACCTGCCATCATTTATCTTGCCTGCACATTACTGAACAGGTCTTGCTGCCTACCCTCCAACTCAGGCGAGCCGCCTTCATGCGTTGGTTTACGTGGCATTACAGCATGCAAGGTTTACCCGTATTTATTATTGCTAATAAATACCGTGGGCTCTTACCCCACATTTTCAACCTCACCCCAACCCTCTCGGGTGGAGAGGGAGAAGGCAGTTATTTTCTGTGGCACTTTCTGTTCTCACCGAAATGAGACCCGGCTCTTAACCGGTGCATTGCCCTGCGCTGTCCGGACTTTCCTACCCTCTTTTGCAAGAAGATCGATGGCGCAGCCGGTAGTTTGTGCAAAGATAGATATTAGTTTATGGTTGGTGGTTTATTGTTGTTTCAACGGGATGCCATATATACTGGTAAATTTTAAAAATATTTTCATTCAGATATGGCATACCTCTTCGGGACTAATATTGAAAAAAGATTTCTGTTGCTCCATAACCGTACCGGGCATCATATTGGTTTACGAAAGATTTCACATTCCGCTTAATTCGTAATATTTCATGGATTTCGTCGCGCAATTTTCCACTTCCTATTCCATGGATAACGATCATCGATGGAAGATGATGCGCTATATTAATGTCGAGGTATTTTTCAAAAACCTGCAACTGAAGTGTAAGCATTTCAAAGTTGTCCATATTTTTCCAGTTGTCTGTTAGCTTTTCAATATGCAGGTCAACTTCATATTGCGAGGGTTCGAGGTGTTGCCGCGCCTTCGATGCATCATATATTTTATACCCGGATGATTTGAGGTTTTCAAATTCAATCTTTTCTTCTTCAACTTTATCGGGGTATTTTTTAAACAACAAATAAGAAAATGTTGCTTCAGCGTTTTGCTTTATCTCTTCAATCTTAGCGAAAACTTGTTTGGGTTTTAGTTTCAGCGAAGCTTCATAATGATCAGTTTTCTTTTTATCCGGAGTAATCAATGAAAAATCAAATTCAAAAACAGGATTATCATTCAGGTCTTCAAACGGCACATCATGCAAATAAAAATCTTTGAAAGAAAATATTTCGTTCTGCAATTCAAATTCTTTCTCTCCAAAAAAATCAAGATAATAGTTGAATTTGTACCCGTTATTGGTATTATTAACAAGATGAACTTTTAATGTTTCCACAACATCATCACCAAATTCATCCGTATCAAATACAGGAAGAAATGTAAGCCAAACACCATCTTCCACTTTTACAACAGGTTGTTTTTTTTCAACTTTAACCTCATCAATATATTTTTTCTGTGGCTTATTCGGAAATAATTTCTTCTCAGTAAATTTTTTGAAGTAAGGGAAATCAAGCTGGTCGATATATGCAGGAAACCTCACCCCTCTTACTTCGACCATCACCATTTTGTTATTGATAATTTCCACCACCTCGCCTTCTTCATTCGAATGAAGCACGAGTACTTTGTCGCCAATTTCAAATTTCATGCTGCAAAAATACTATCAATTGACAATTGAAAATGGATAATTAAAAATTCCTGAAAGCTTTGTCGTTATTACATTTCACAAAAAATCGATCGGTATAATTATTATAAGAAGTGAGAGTAGTTCATAACACAAGTACAACTATGAACCATCAACCTCATTGCTCCGCAAGCTTGCTTCGTTTTCTTCCATACAAAAAATAAATTGTCAACCCAACTGCCATCCATCCAAAAAATACCATCCAGCTTTTTGCAGGAATCTCGATCATCAGGTATAAACAACATAATGCGCCGAGGATCGGGATTAGCGAATATTTCCGGATAAAACTGAGTATGGAAAGAATTATAGCGATGGCCAAAAAAACGAGAAATAAAACTTCCTGGCGGCTTTCCGAGCTGAAATTAGCAAATGCATCCGCAACCCTATCTCGGAAAATAAAAATAAACAACAACACCAATGCCGGAATGATGAATTGCCCGTTTACATAAGGTATCTGAAACTTGCCGGGCTTCTTTTCCATTTTTGGAAGATATAAAACGCCGCCGCAAACAAGCACAAACGCAAATAGGGTACCTATGCTCGTTAGGTCGGTCATTAATTTATCATCAACAAATAAAACGGGGATACCAACAAGAAAACCGGTAACAATTGTTGCAAACCCCGGCGTTTGAAAACGTTTGCTCACTTTGCTGAAAGGTTTAGGCAACAAACCATCGCGGCTCATGCTCATCCATATTCTCGGCTGCCCTATTTGGAAAACAAGTAACACACTTGTTGCAGCAATTACGGCGCTGATGGATATTACAAACCCCACTTTGTGCATGTTTATTTTATCAAACACATAAGCCAATGGATCCGCAATACCATTGAACTCTTTATAATTTACCAAACCGGTGATCACTAATGCAGTAACCACATAAATAACTGTACAGATCAGTAATGAATAGATCATCCCTTTGGGCAAATCTTTTTGCGCATCTTTACATTCTTCTGCAGTCGTAGAGATCGCATCGAAACCTATATATGCAAAGAAAACGGAAGAAACACTCTGTAACACGCCACTCATTCCTTCCGGCAAAAAAGGTTTCCAGTTACCGGTTGTGCCATTGGAAAATATCAGCCAGAAACCAATAACTGCAATAAAGATCAACACCACAATTTTCAGACCCACCATAAAGTTTGCGCTTTTGCGGCTTTCGTTGATGCCAATATATGCCAGGCATGTGATCAATCCGACAATTATAAATGCAGGAAGATTGATGATGAATTTGAACCCTAAAAAATCAGGCGCTTGCGCATAGATGGAATTCGCAACAGACTGTCCTGCTTTGATGGCTTCATCATAACTCATTTTTGCAGTTTGATAACCGATAGTAAGCCAGTCGGGCAGATTGATTCCGAAAGCTTTCAAAATGTTATTGAAGTATGCGCTCCACGAAATGGCAACAACCACATTTCCGATTGCATATTCCAGGATCAGTGCCCAGCCTATGATCCATGCGATCAATTCGCCGAATGTTACATACGAATACGTGTATGCGCTGCCGGATACAGGCACACGAGAAGAAAATTCTGCATAACACAATGCAGTAAAACCGCAAGTAACGGCAGTAATTAAAAATAACAAAATAACTCCGGGCCCACCGTGATATGCTGCTGTACCTATTGTAGAAAAAATTCCCGCACCGATCACTGCAGCCACACCCATGAATGTAAGATCGCGGACACCAAGTACTTTTTTTAAATCGCCTGAACCGTGGCCATCGCTTAAGCCCGCTTCTGCATCGTGAATAATTTTCGCTAACGATTTTTTTCGGAATAGGGATCCAGCCATGAGGGTTTTGGTTTTATATCGGAAGATAGGGAAAATATGTTTACGAAATACTGTGAGCTATTACCCCTCGGAGCAGGAAAAAAATTATGTTCCCAGCTAATGAACGCCGTTAAACATTGTTGCCTTTGGTTTTTCAATTACAGAATTAGAAGGTTAATCTGAGGTAAAAACAATTTATTAACTAATGAGTGTAGAAATTTTTTCTCAGTTGCTTCGTAAATCCAGTTGTGTTCAACGTGTGGAGTAATGTATCACCACATATTTAAACAAAATATTTTGAACCATTTATTCGACAAAAAATAATTTTTAAAAAAACAATCTGCTTTTAAACATATCCCGTAAATGCAATTGTACTAAAACAAATTTTATGAAATGGAATATCATAAAGAAAATTCTGATAGGTACTTTTTCTGTATTTCTTTTATTAATCGTTGTGCTTGCCATTCATATTCATGTTGTCACAAAACCAAAGGTTGATGGGCAAACAAGAGTGATGGCACGCATCGATGTTCATCAACCCATTGACCAAAAGCAGGCAAATGAAATCACCGCATGGTTATATAAGCAAAAAGGCGTTGATCATGTTCTTTGCAACAGTAAAACAGCTATAGCAATATTTACTTTTTCGCCTTTGAAAGCTGATGCTAATGATATTGCTGTACATTTTAAATCTGACCTTAACTATCCAAATGCAACAAGATATATTCCATCTGAAAAAGAACTGCAAGGCAGTTGCCCCGTAGCATCTACATCTTTTACTTATAAAGCATACAATTATATCAAACATATTTTTTAATTCTAAAATCTCGAACATGAAATCGACAGCGTTAATACTACCCGCCTCCGTTGGATTATTTTTTTTGATAGCATTTGGTTCGTGCAGCAAAAAAAATGATACATCAGCAACGACAAAACCCACTTTGTATGATTCACTCGGCGGAACTGTGATGGTATCTGATCCTGCAAATTCCGGCCAAATGATTGAAAAAGGAAGATTGTTGATACGAAATATTGTAGACAGTACCATTTTTGTGATTGCAGGGGATACAGCTATCAATGGTCATTTTACTACGTTGTTATCAGAAGTAGGTTCGGGAAACTTAAGCGGTTTTCAGGCATTGAGTAAAAACCTTACCGACTTTGTTGCTGTTGGTACCGGTGCAAAAGATTATACATACGGAGGCAAATCAATGGTTGCGGCTCACGACCCTGCACAGAACCCGCGAATGAACGGGAAAGCTGACAATAGTGATTTTGATGCATTCGAAGTCGACCTTGTTGCAGGTGCAGGAAAAGCAGGCGTGCCTTCTACAACCCCGGCATTGATCAGTGTCGCAAAAATTGTGGAGTCGCTGCGTTCGCAGGTTGTACAGCAATAATCAACATATTTTTTTGTAAAAGCGCTTACTTAATAAGCGCTTTTTTTTTGGTAATAAAAGGTAACCGCATATACATCTTGAAAACTTTTTATATTTTTAAGAGAAATTAAAATTATAGCATGCGGAAAATAAAGCCAGCTTTACTTTTATTAGCAATTACAGTAATTTGTTTTACTAACATCGATGCCCAGACGAAATTTGAAGTACCGAAGAATATAGAATTAAAAGCAAAAGAAGATTATGCAAAATATGAACCCGCCATAGTTGATGCAGCAAAGTGGCTGGAAGAAACTGATCTCGATAAAGAGAAAAACAAACGCAAAGAAGTAAATGCCTTCGTGCTTGAATGGATAAGCGGCAGCCCAACAGTGACTGTAGATATTAACGAAAACCTCGCTAAAATTTACGGAAAAAATACGCAATTACTTGGTGTATACTTAGCAAGTTATTCAAGAAATTTTATCGAGAACAAAAATTCAGCGAACAAGTTTAGTGCAATAAGAGCAGGATTAATTTCTATGATGAACGTGTACAAAAAAGGAATTGATGTAAGCAGAAGTAAAGAGCTGGAAAACCTGATCAAACTGGATGAAGAAAATAAATTAGATGATTATATCAACGGAAATTTCAAATGGGAATGAGGAATAATTGAGAATTGATAATTACTAATTCTGTTGAAAATAATTTTTGATGAAATTCTGAAATTTGTTTTACTGTTACACATTGCTTAATAAAATTACAATTGCTCAAGAGTGAGATTCTTCCAGTGGAAGAATCGAAGGCAATGATGCCGAAAAGTATTGATATCGCTGGTTACAAAAAATGAAGACTAAAAAATAGTTGAAAGTTGAAAATGCCAAAAGCTAAGAACTAAGACAATACTAGCCTGCATTTCAACGAACTTAGATTTATTAAGCCTGCTATTTTATTCCACAATAATTTTTATTATTTTTAAGAGGATCATTAATACTTAGAAAATAATTTTAATAAAAATGAAATATTTTTTTTGTGCATTCCTGCTCGTTTTAGTTGCGTCGCAAACCTATGCACAATACAAACGCAAAGGCGAAACACTACAGAATCCACGAAATAAATCGAAGAAGGCTGATTACACCATTGCACAGTTCAAAGGGAAATGGCAGGAATATGCACGTCAAACGCGGACAGATATTGCACTGCTTGGTTTTACGGATACCGTGCAATTGATCTTCAGCGATAGTAACAAAGTGGTGGAAAAAACAACAGACGGTTCCTTTATGACTGTTGAAGGCGAGGCGGAAATTTATAATGATAACTTATTGTCGATTGCCGGAGATGAATATACAGTGAAATCGCTCACGGATATTGAAATGGTTTTGGATGACGGGAAATATGTACGCCATTTTAAAAAAGTGGACATGTTTTATTATGAACGAAAGGCGAAAGCGTTTTTGAATAAAAAGAGTGACGCTAATTCTCAAGAAGACATTGCGAAGAATGCCACAGATTCGCAGATTTTTCTGTGAATCTGTGGCAACATTAATATTCTCGTTGCACTAAAAATTCTGCAAGATATTTTAGTGGTTCTTTGCGAACGGAAAGCACAGCAATATCATCAAGATGTGTGTATGCAGATTGAATGTATTTTTCTTTTAATTCCCTCGCCCACTCATCTACTCCGCATGTTTTAAAAATAGAAATCATTTGCGGCACTTTATCTGCAGGGTTTGTTTGCATCAAATTTCTGATCTGCTTCTTTTGCGTGTCGTTCGCCTCCTCCATCGCCTTGATCAGCAAAAATGTTTTTTTATTGGCAGCAATATCGCCTCCGGTTTGTTTACCAAATTTTTCCGGGTCACCGAATGCATCAAGGTAATCATCCTGCACCTGGAAAGCCATACCGATATTTTTCCCAAACTCATACAAGTGCTTTTGATTGCCATCTCCCGCACCGCCAAGAATGGCTCCCATCTGCAAACTTGCTGCGAGCAACACGGAAGTTTTCAGCTCGATCATTTTTAAATACTCGTTGAGCAACACACTTTCCTTTTTTTCAAAATCCATATCCCACTGTTGCCCTTCGCAAACCTCCCTTGCTGTTTTATTGAAAAGATGGATGATCTTATGCAAATAAGAAGTGTTTATTTTATTGAGATAATCATATGCAATAACAAGCATCACATCTCCAGTGAGCAGAGCGGTTGATTCACCGAACTTTTCATGGACGGTTTGCCTGCCGCGGCGAAGCGGCGCTTTATCCATGATATCATCATGTATCAATGTGAAGTTGTGGAATAATTCAATTGCTGAGGCAACATGATAAGCATCATCATTAATAGTATCGAACAGTTCATTTCCCATCAGGCACATTACAGGGCGGATGCGTTTTCCACCGATACCCAAAAAATAATCAGCAGGCCTATATAAATTTTCCGGTTGCGATGGAAAATGTTTTATATTAAATTTCTCTAAAAATTGCTCTGATAAATCTTCAAAACTCTTCATAATAACAATCTATTGCGTGGAAATTATTTATGCTGATGTTTTTCTTTTTTCTTTTGTTTGGGGTTTTCATTTTTTTGCCTGCGCTCATTTTCTATATCACCTGAACTTTTGATAACCCATTCATAATCTAACTGGCGCTTGGCAAGATTAGCAGATACAACTTTTATAGTCACTTTATCTCCCATCCTGAACTGGCGCCCGCTGCGCCTTCCAACCAAACTGTAATCGCCTTCTATCAATCGGAAATCATCATATTCCAATAAACTGTTTATGCTAACAAGCCCTTCGCATTTATGCAAAACAGTTTCTACCCAAAAACCAAAAGAAGCAACACCACTGATCACACCTTCAAATTCTTCACCCAAAAATCCCTGCATATATTCAACCTGTTTGTATTTATTTGCTGCACGCTCACAATCCATCGCTGCACGTTCACGTTCGCTGCTATGTTTGCATTTCGCTTCCAGTTTTTTATCAGGCTCAATTTCATTTTGTAAACATTCTTCCAGGATCCGGTGTACCATTACATCAGGGTAGCGGCGTATAGGGGAAGTGAAATGACAATAATGTTCAAATCCCAAACCATAATGACCGATATTTTCCGTAGTGTAAATAGCTTTTGCCATAGTGCGGATGCCTAATTGCTCCAACACATGCTGCTCCGGTTTTCCCTGAACATCAGCAAGCATCTGATTAAATGAAGAAGCAATTCCTTCGGGGGTTTTTGTATCGAAGACATGCCCGTATTTTTTTGCAAATTCAATAAAGGGCAATAATTTTTCTTTGTCAGGGGTATCATGAATACGATACGGAAACGGAACAATTTTTTTATTGATCCGTATCTTACCAACATATTCAGCAACACTTTTATTAGCGAGCAACATAAATTCTTCGATCAACTGATGCGCCTCTTTACTTTCTTTTACAACAATGCCAACAGGTTTTCCTTTTTCATCCAATTTAAAACGCACCTCGGTTGAGGAAAAATTAATTGCGCCTTTTTTGAAACGTTGTTTGCGCAGGCGTTGTGCAATCTGATTTAAGATCAGGACTTCTTCTTTATACACTCCTTCATTTGTTTCAATGATCTGTTGCACGTCCTCATAAGTAAACCGTTTATCTGAATGTATAGCCGTTTTACCAATCCAGTAATTTTTTATTTCTGCTTTTGAGGTGATTTGAAAAATTGCAGAGAATGTGAGCTTATCTTCATTCGGGCGAAGCGAACAAAGCTCATTGGAGATGCGTTCCGGCAACATCGGATTTACCCTGTCGGGAAGATATACTGAGGTTGCCCTTGAGTACGCTTCTTTATCTAATGCAGTTTCCTGTTCAACAAAATAGCTCACATCAGCAATGTGCACCCCGATTTCATAAACGTCATCTTTTAATTTTCTGAAAGAAATAGCATCATCGAAATCCTTTGCATCAACCGGATCGATCGTGAATGTAAGGATATCACGCACATCTTTACGTTTTGCAATTTCATCCTGCGGAATAATATCAGGCAAACGTTCTGATTCTTCAATAACAGCTTCGGGAAAGAAAACCGGAAACCCGTTCTCCAGTAAAATTTCTTTCATCGCTTTATCATTTTCATTGCTGCTATCCATCACCTGGATTACTTCTCCTTGTGGTTTTCTTCCTTTTTCCCATTCAGTGATGCGTACAATAACCCGCTCATTATTTTTTGCACTGTTTATTTTATCTAACGGAATATAAATATCCGGCATTGGCTTATCTGTCTCTGCAATAAAAAATGCGAATGTATTAGCAATTTCAAGATGGCCTAGAAAATCCATCTGCTTTCTTTCTACAACTTCGGCAACTTCGCCTTGAAGGCGGCCACTCTTTGCTGAATTGTTTGTAATCCGTACACGAACGGTATCTCCGTTCAACGCTGTGTTAAAATCGTTCGGACGTATCAAAATATCTTTCTCCAGGTTCTCAACAACTGCAAAGCCCATTCCCGAACGCGTTACTTCAAGCGTTCCTTTATACAAATGAGGTGATGAATTTTTTTTCTTTTTTTTCTTGTCGTTCCTGTGTCCCATTAACTTAGGATTGGTTATTAAAATTTGTAATGAATGTAACAATTAAATCAGCAAAATGCTGCTTTTCGCCGAACAAAAATTCGGGTTCAATAGGTAATACATATATTGGCAAGCCGGTAAGTTCGTTATGAAATTTCTCTAACCGCACTGCATCTTTTTCTGTAGTAATAATGATTTTATTTTTATGTGATATCGCATTGAACCGTTTAATGATCTCGCGAAGGTCATCGATCAAAAAAATATGATGATCGTTGTAGGATTGCTGATAATATGTTTTTGATTTTTCCTGCAAATATTTTTTTAACGGACGTGGGTCTGCAATGCCTGTTACCAGCAACACCTCGGTATGGTTATTGATCGCACGTGTGCTTTTTGTAACCATATGATATGGCATGCCATATCGGATAGAAGAAAAAAATACCTGCTGGCCTTCTGTTGGTTTTATTTCATTGATGATTTCGCTTTTTTCATCCTGCGATAATTCTTCCGGGCATTTGGTCACTACGATCATTTCTGCACGTTTATAACTTCTTTTTTCGTCGCGCAAATCACCTGTAGGCAAATACCAGTCACGTGTAAACAAATTATTGTAATCGGTAAGTAAAATATTCAATCCAGCATTTACACTTCGGTGTTGAAATGCATCATCCAAAATAATAACATTGGTATCAGGTCGATCATGCAATAATTGTGGTATCGCAACAATGCGCTCCTCTCCTACAGCAACGGCAACATCAGGGAATTTGCTATGAAATTGCATGGGTTCATCTCCAATATCAAGCGCCGTAGAAAGATTTGTCGCTAAAGCATAACCACGTGTCTTCCGTTTGTAACCACGACTGAGTATGGCAACTTTAAAATTATTTTTCAGCATGGTGATAAGCAATTCCACCATGGGGGATTTACCTGTGCCGCCAACAACCAGGTTACCTACACAAATAACCGGCATATTGAAAGATGTGGATTGAATGATATGTTTATCATACATCCAGTTTCTTATTGTGATGATCAATTTATATACAATGGAAAAAGGGAATAACAGTACCCTGATGGGACGAAGCAAAGGAAAATTAAAATTCATAGATGCATTTCTGAAAACCAATATTCAATAAAGATACGGCAAATCCACATTGAACAGTGACCTGCGAGTTTATGGAAGGTATTATTGGTCAAGATATTTTAACAAAGAAGGTTTTATTAATTGTGCCTGCTCGTACACAAATTGTTTATCCGGAATTTCTGAAAAAGGTATTGATGCAATTTTCGGATAACCGCTCCACGATTCAATTTCATTTTCATAATGCAAATATTGATCGTTAAATATCCAACCCATAACATCTAATTTATTCGCTTTGCAAACTTCCGCAGTTAATAAAGAATGATTGATGCTTCCCAAATAATTTCTACTTACAAGAATCACTTTTGCATCTATTTTTTTGATAACATCGATCACAAATTCTTTTTCGTTTAACGGAACCAGCAAGCCACCGGCGCCTTCGATGATGAGGATGTTTGATGACTGATGTCCGATGTCCGATGCCTGTACTTCCTCATTCTTTATTTTTTGTTTCTTTTTTCTTATTTCGTCGAACTCTTCGGCAATAATATCAAGTTCAATCTTTACTCCTTCCTCACGGGCAGCTATATGCGGGGATGCGGGAAGTTTTAATTTATATGTTTCAGGATGTATTTTACTGAACGGGTTACTTAATCGCTCTTTTATACATCCGGCATCCGTACCATCTGAAAATCCCGCCTGTATTGGCTTCCAGTAATCAGCTTGCAAAGCTTCCGTAATAATTGCAGCAGCTAATGTTTTTCCTACATCAGTCCCTATACCTGTTATGAAAATGGGTTGCATGTATGCAAAGTTAGCAGTAAGCAGCGAACAGTGAACAGCAAATGACACATCTTACTTTTTACATCTCACTTCTCACTCTTATTAATGAAGATCGAAAAAATCGTTGTTCCGTAATTTCGTTGAGTTACAAAATGCGGGTATCCTTCGTAGTTATTTCGTGGAGTATGTTCCAGGATGAACCATCCGTTTTCATTCACCAGTTTTTTTTCTGCAACTAATTTTGGGATGTCATCAATTGTTGTTAATGCATACGGCGGCCCTGCAAAAATAAAATCAAACTGATCGTTGCATTGTTCCATGAATTTGAAAACATCCATTCGCACTACTTTAAAATTTTCCAATTTCAATTCACGGGATGTTTTTTTTATGAACTCATACATTTCCGGATCTTTTTCAACTATGGTAAGATCATTTGCACCGCGGGAGGCAAGTTCATAACTAATACTGCCTGTGCCCCCGAAAAGATCAAGCGTTTTTATCCCTTCAATATCAAGATTATTTTGCAGGATATTAAATAATCCTTCTTTGGCAATATCTGTAGTGGGCCGCGTGTGCGGCATTTTTGCCGGCGGCTTTATGCGTCGCCCTCCTAAATTTCCACTGATTATACGCATACCGCCATCCGTAATAAAGATGAAAAATAATGAAGCGGGTATTCCTTTAATTCATCGGTAATAATAATCTCACTACTAATTTCTTCGAACGAAATATTGAGGAAATATTTTTGCAACTCTGTAAACAGTGCAGATTGTTTATCGATCAACCCGCTGAGTTCAAGCATCACTTCTTCTGTATTAATATTAAATTGTTTGCAGCAATTCAGCAGATGGTACAACACATCTTTCCTATCCTGGTAAACAAAAGTCTGGATAAGTTGCAGTTTTGAATTTTTAAATAAACTTACGATCATCCTGTCTTCATAAAACACGGCGTTCATCCGGAGTGGGTTTTCTTTTGCATGAAACATCTTGTAACTTTTCAGCAACAAACTATATGCATGCCATGTTTTAGCTGCAGAAAACTTCTGGCGGAATAACAAATCAATATCCGAAGAAACACGATACACATTATACAATTCCCACCAGGGGATTTTCTCATTAAAAATCGTTCCCCGGTGCAGGTTCCCGTGAACAAGGTCAGTAATATCCTTTACAGAATCCTGGCTGAAAAATTTCTCTGGCACCAAATTGCTTTCTTCGAAATTATATACAAGTATCACCTCATCTGCGTTTTTCATTAATAGTTCATCACCCTCTAAAATTTCCTGCAATATTTCCTCCAATGCTTTTCCGTTGTTGGCAGTAAACTGGTAATGTTTTATTACAGACGGAGTCATCTTTTTTACATCGAACAAAATATATCCAAGAGAATTTTCATTTACTTCAAGAAGCAAACGTTGCTGCTGAGCGTCTTCTTTAAGGGAGTTTTGTGAACGTATATAAAATGAAGGTTTTACCATAACAGGGCACAATTATACTACAAAATTTGCTATCAGGTGAGGCATGAGGCTTAGGGCTTAAGGTATAAGGCCATCAAATGCTACCCCTCCACCCTAAACCCTAAACCTTATACTTTTCATTCTATACCTTTCACCCAGTCCTGCGCCTTGCAATATTCCTTACCTTGCAGTCCCTTTTAAAATGGAAATTGCAAATAACCATACCAGTTATAAAGTTGTAATAAGCAACAAGCAGATTTTGTCAATTGCTTTGCCCATTAGTTTAGCGATATTGGTGCCACAAATTAATTTTATTACCAACACTATTTTTCTCGGGCACTACGGCGAGGAATCATTTGCCCATCGTGGAGAAAAATTCCTTGCTCTTGGTGGAATTACCGGCGTGTACTACCTGATTTTTGCTGTTATTGGAAACGGATTGAACAACGGGTTGCAGGCTTTGATTGCAAGACGTGCAGGCGAAGACCGTATTGAGGAAATAGGAAAACTATTTTCGCAAGGCGTTCGTTTGTCTCTGATTTTTGCTGCACTGGGAATATTGGCAACTTATTTTATTGCACCCATTGTTTTAAAATTTTCATTGAGTTCTGTAGAGCTCCGCAATGAAGCTGTAGAATTTTTAAAGATCAGAATATGGGGATTGCCTTTTTTGTATATCTACCAGATGCGCAACGCACTCCTGGTAGGTACTAATCAAAGCAAATTCCTGATCTATGGAACTCTTGCAGAAACGATAATAAATGTTATCCTTGACTATGGTTTGATATTCGGGCATTTTGGTTTACCGGAAATGGGTTTTAATGGCGCTGCGGTTGCATCAATTTTTGCGGAAGCAACCGGCATGCTTGTAGTGTTCCTGGTCATCCATGCAAAAGGGGTGAGCAAAAAATTATATCTCTACAAAAATTTCGGTTTTGATTTTCCTGTCACCAGGTTAATACTTGTACAATCATCACCATTGATTTTTCAATATGCGATCAGTGTTATCACCTGGGAATTCTTTTATATCCTTATTGAACATCACGGAGAGCTTGCGCTTGCAGTTAGCAATACAATGCGCACTATTTTCGGCGTGTTTGGCGTATTCACATGGTCGTTCGCTGCAACTACAAGTACAATGGTGAGTAATGTTATCGGCCAGGGAAAAAAGGATGAAGTGATCGGGCTGATAAAAAAAATAATTAAGCTCAGCTCAGGTTTTGCATTGATCATTGCTATTTTATTAAATGTTTTCCCAAGGTTGTTCTTATCTGTTTACGGACAAGATGAAGAATTTGTACGCACTGCAATTCCCGTTATCCGTGTTATTTCAACAGCATTGATCTTAATGTCGTTTTCTACAATATGGCTGAATGCAGTTACCGGAACAGGAAATACTACAGTTAACCTTGCAATAGAATTCATCACTATTATTTTCTATTGCATTTATGTTTATTTGATCCTTCAATACTGGAACCTTTCGATTCTCTACGGATGGATGTCTGAATGGGTTTACTGGACATCAACCTTCGTACTATCGTTTATGTATATGCGAAGTGGAAGATGGAAGAAGAAAGTAATTTGAATTTAATGTGGAAATGTGGCGAATGTAAAAAATGAATAGTTCAATGGGCATTGCTGTATTTTCACATTTAGCACATTTTCAAATTTTCAATTACTCAAATTTTCTACTCAACGTCACCCCTACTTTCCCCTTAAAGTCTTTGATCGGCGCTTGTAACTTGTAAAGTGTTATGGAAATTTCTTTTACCGAAGAATATTTTTCTTTGATGAATTGGATGATATCATCGCAAACTTTTTCGAGTAAAGGAGTTGCAATTGCCATTCTTTGCTGAACGATCACAAAAAGATTTTCGTAATTGATAACTTCATCTATTTTTGAAAAATCACTCGAAGCTTCATCATACGTCACATCAAGATCTATCTCAAACGTATTTCCCTGTTTTGTTTCATGCTCATATATTCCATGATACGCAAATAATACAACGTTATGGAGATGAACTGTAACCATGAAGTAAGTATGAAGTATGAGTTATGAACTATGAGTTATTCAATTTTTATTTTTACTTACTAACTCATAGTTCATACTTAATTATACGATTCCTTTTGCGGACAAATATCTTTCTGCATCTAAAGCCGCCATACAACCGCTTCCGGCTGCAGTTACTGCCTGTCGATAAATTTTATCCTGCACATCGCCCGCTGCAAAAACGCCTTCTATATTTGTTTTAGAAGAACCTGGAATGGTTTTAATATAGCCGGCTTCATCCATATCAATCCACTCTTTGAAAATTGCAGAATTCGGCTCATGCCCGATCGCAACAAAAAATCCGCTCACCGGAATTGTCTGCGTATCGTTTGTTTTATTGTTGCGTATACGAAGCGCTTCCACTTTGTTTTCACCAACAACTTCATCTGCTTCGCTGTTCCAGTAAATTTTTATGTTAGCAGCTTTCTGCACACGCTCCTGCATCACCTTCGAGGCACGCATCTCCCCACGGCGAATCAGCATGTGTACAGTTGTACATAATTTAGAAAGATATAATGCCTCTTCTGCAGCTGTATCCCCTGCTCCTACAATTGCAACTTCTTTTCCCCGAAAGAAAAACCCATCGCAAACAGCACAGGCACTCACACCATATCCATTCAACCGTTGCTCACTTTCGAGGCCAAGCCATTTTGCAGATGCACCTGTTGCTATGATCACAGCGTCTGCTTCAATTAGTTTTTCTTCATCTATCCAGACCTTAAAAGGTTGTTGGGAAAAATCAACTTTTGTTGCCAATCCATAGCGGATATCCGCACCCATGCGTGCTGCCTGCTTTTCAAAATCTACCATCATTTCCGGCCCTTGTACACCATCCGGATAACCAGGATAATTTTCCACTTCCGTTGTAATCGTCAACTGTCCTCCCGGTTGAATTCCCTGGTATAGCACAGGTTTCATATTTGCACGTGCAGCATATACGGCCGCAGTATAGCCGGCAGGCCCTGACCCTATAATCAAACAATGAACTCTTTCGCTTTCGGTATTCGCCATTCTTAAAAAATTTAAGTGGACAAATTTAGCAGGAAAAAAGCAAAATAAAGGTCGCTTGAACGACGTGCGGCAACAGTGTTGAGAAATCAGGTTTATTTGGGAATAATGATGGAAACATACTGTGCTGCATAACCGCCAAAATACCCAAGAGCGTTATTGGATATATTTCCCAAAACCTGTGTAGGCGTTGAAAAAGGATTACCAATACTCTGGTAATTATATTCCATTGTTCTCCAGAAATCGAAAGTAGCTTTATCAATGTTGCAGTATTTTACCACAACCGTATCACCACGATAAAAGAAAGAATAATTATTGATATCGATTGTCTGGTTCCTGTTCACCCCTTTTTCAACCTGCACGGTATATGTTGTCCCATCGGTGATCTGGTCATCAAAAACAGAATTTAACCCCGGAAAAAAAGCACTATCATTTACACTTGTGTAGTAACGCGTATAATTTCCATATCCGGACGGATCTGTAATCGTTGCAAGCAAAACTGCTTTGGTAGTATCTGGGTTATCCGGGGCAGGTTGCCACTCCAATGCATCAATTTTTTTAGCTATGGAAGAGATCGTTGTTTGAGATGTGTAAGTTTGCCCATTCACTTTAATTTTCAAATTATAAGTCGTATTAAATGTTCCTACAAAGGAATTGGCGAGATCAGATGAATCAATAGTATAATAATATAAGGTATAACCGGTGTTGCCACCGGGAGTTGAATACTCTTTCAATTGTTGGGACAAATTTCCAGTAGAAACGGTAACTACAGCATTATGTACAAATGAACTTTCAAGGATCGAAGGATTGATCTGGCTGAAATAATCAAGGCTGTTTGATAATACAATAACCGGTGGTTTCCCATTCTCAATGGAACCATCGACTACCAATTGCGATGGAGATGTATTCAACTTAAAATCAATTCCTTTTTCACAGGAAGATAAAAAGATAAGGCCTGCAAAGAATAAAATGTACCTCTTGAGCATAATGCAAATGTAAGATGCGCAGCATGTTGGGTTTGTTAAATATCTGTTCCGAAAAATAAAAGCCCCGATATACATCAGGGCTTTCTATAATCATACAGCAGGGATAAATTATCCCAAATAAGCTTTCAAAGCATTACTATAGCGAGCTTTCTGCAAACGCTTGATTGCTCTTTCTTTGATCTGGCGGATGCGTTCTTTTGTCAAATCATATTTCTGGCCGATCTGTTCAATGGTTACCCCATTTTCTCCATCAAGACCAAAATATGCGTTAACAATTTCAGCTTCACGAGGGCTGAGTGATTTCAACACACGGCGGATCTCTGCACGAAGCGAATCCTTCATTACATCATCATCGGTATCATCTCCACCTTCCAGCAAATCGCCCATAGCCACATCTTCAGCCTCGTGAACCGGAGCATCCAATGAACTGTGGCGGGTGTTACTCTGGAAAATGTTGTTGATTTCCGTTTCACTCATTTCCAATAATTCTGCTAACTCTTCGGTACTTGGCTCACGTTCATGTTCCTGTTCGAAAGCCATATACGCTTTATTAGCTTTGTTGTACGTGCCAATTTTGTTTTGAGGCAGGCGGACTAATCTGCCTTGCTCTGCCAACGCCTGTAAAATGGACTGGCGGATCCACCATACCGCGTATGAAATAAACTTGAAACCTTTTGTTTCATCAAAGCGTTGTGCCGCTTTAATCAAGCCGAGGTTGCCCTCGTTAATAAGATCACTCAACGATAACCCCTGGTGTTGGTATTGTTTTGCAACAGAAACCACAAAACGAAGGTTAGCCTGAACTAACTTATCCAATGCACGTTGGTCGCTCATTTTGATGCGCTGAGCCAACACAGTCTCCTCTTCGGGAGTAATCATTGGAATTTTGGATATTTCCTGCAAATACTTTTCAACCGCCTGGGAGTCACGGTTGGTAATCTGTGTAGCAATCTTAAGTTGCCTCATATTAAAAGATAAAAAGTTGACAAATTTGTTGTCGGGTACTAATTAAACATCTGATAGACAGTAAGAGTTCAGGGAAAGCTGCAAAAAAGGTGTTAATGCGATCATCCGTCCAGAACTACATACAAAATTAAAACGCAAAGCTGACAATTCATAGCCTTTGTGGAAAAAATCGAAGCCTTAGAAGAAAAATTACTCCGTATTTATATCTATGCAAACGTTTGAGTAAACTGCTTTGATTTCGATATAACTGTTATCCCTACTGCAATTGACGGGATTTGGCTGAGAAATAAAATTCACCCAAATTTTTTTCAACATTTTATTAAAAAAAGATTAAAATATTTTGTAACTAAGAAAATAGTTATAGATTTGCTTTTACAACTAAATTTTTAGTTATGCTAAAAACACTTACGAAAGCGGAAGAACAGGTGATGTTTGTGCTTTGGAAACTGGGAAAAGGGTTCTTAAAAGAGATAACAGACGAAATGCCGGAGCCAAAACCGCACCCAAACACGGTTGCAACTATCCTGAAAATCCTTGTTGAAAAGAAATTCGTCGATTATGAAGTGCAGGGAAGAAATAATCTGTATGAACCGAAAATTTCCAAAACAGAATATGGAAAGAAAACCATCAGCCAGGTGGTAAAAGGATATTTTGAAGGCTCGCCTGCAAAATTGGTTTCGCAATTTGTGAATGATAATAAGATCAGTCTGCAGGAACTGGAGGAATTACTGCAGCAAATCAAATCATCCAAAAACCAACAACCATGAACCTTATCTTTTTTTCCGTAAAAATCATCCTGATTTCCGGGATGCTTTTCAGTTATTACTGGCTGCTTCTTCGCAACAAAAAGTTTCATCAATACAACAGGTTTTATCTATTAAGCATACCTGTAATTTCCATCTGCCTTCCATCGTTGAATATACCGGTACCCGGTTTTGATACGCACAATCAAAGCACAGCAATAAAAATTTTGAATGTCGTCGCTGTAAGGGATTGGGAGAATGTAGTGATCATCACGCCGAAAAATAACTTCTGGCACCAGCTGATGAACTGGCAGAACATTTCATTGATTATGTTTATTTCAATTGCTGTGGTACTATTGTTTGTATTTGCAAAAAAACTGTGGTATGTAAAAAGAATTTCTAACAGGTACCCATACACGCAAATAGAAGAAATTAAATTTTTCAATACGGAAGAACCCGGAACACCTTTTTCTTTCCTGAAAAATATTTTCTGGAACAACCAGATCGATTCCAATACCGAAAAAGGAAAACAAATATTCCGGCACGAACTGTTTCATGTACGCCAGAAACATACTGCAGATATTCTTTTCATGGAAATAACTGGCATCATATTCTGGTTCAACCCATTTTTTTATTTTATCAAAAAAGAACTAAAAACGGTGCATGAATTCCTTGCCGACCAGTATGCCGCTTCTGAAACTAATAGCCATGATTATGCGGAATTATTGGCAATGTCTGCTGCAACAAATTATCATTTTCACTTAGCCAACTCATTTTTTAACAACCAGTTAAAAAGGCGAATTACTATGCTTACCCAATTTAAAAATCCGCATTACGGTTATATCAGCCGGTTAATGGCATTGCCCTTGTTGTTTATCCTTGTTTGTGCTTTTGCGGTGAAAACAATCAAACCAAAAAACACACAACATATAATTTCGGTTAAATCGATAACAGCAATTATTGATGCCGGGCATGGCGGCATATATAACGGCACAATAAAAAATGGCGTTGAAGAAAAAAATATTAATCTTTCCATTGCAAAAAAAATACAGCAGTTAGGCAAAGAATATAACGTTAACGTTGTGCTCACAAGAGATAATGATGCTGCGGTTGGTAACGCAAATACACTAAAAGAAGATTTGGAAAACAGGGTAAATATTGCAACAGAAAACAAAGCTGATATTTTCATTTCCATTCATGTGAATGCAGATGCAAAACCGGTATCTGAAAAAAGTGGCTTTGAGATCGTCATTCCTAAAAACGATGATAATGCAAATATTTCAAAATGCATTTTACTTGCTTCTGCGTTGGCAGGCGAGCTTAAAAATATTTATAAAACAGATGAACATCTTCAATGCCGTGAAAGAGGTGTAGTGGTATTAGACAAAAACCCGGTACCATCGGTGTTAGTGGAATGCGGGTATATCACTAATAAAGATGACGCAACTTTCATCAGCGATCCACAAAACCAGGATAAGATTGCGCGGAAGGTTCTTGAAGGAATTGTGAAGTACAACGTTTTTAATACAGACACAACCGCCTATGAATACAACAGCAAAAAAAATCAGTTGTTATTCCGCCAAAAAAATGGTGATGCTATTACTGTATCGGCTCCGGCTTATATTCTTAAAATGGCAAATGGCGACAGTTTGGTTATCAAAAGCACTGAAACAAACAGAAATGATACAACCCCGGAAACAGCACAGGCAGAAAATAAAATTTTTACAAAAACTGAAGTTGAAGCACAATATCCGGGCGGAAAAGATGGATGGTCGCTTTACCTTAATAGAAATTTACAGTACCCTGCGTATGCTGTAAAAAAAGAAATAAAAGGATTGGTTGTAAGTCAATTTATTGTTGACGAAGAAGGTAATATCACTGATATCAAAATCATTAAAAGCCCTGCTAAAAGTTTGAGTGATGAAACCTACAGGATCATTAAAAATAGCGGAAAGTGGATACCGGGAACACAAAACGGCAAAATCGTAAAATCATACAAAAAACAGCCGATTCTTTTTGTGCTCGACAAGCAAAACTAAATCTCCAATGAAAAAAAACCTTTCCCTTACACTACTGAGCATTCTTTTTATTACAAAACTTTATTCGCAATCCATCACTTTAGATAAAAATAAAGTGATGGATTTTTTTCAGGCGCAGCAATATGAAGATGCCATAAATTATTTATACCCGCTTCAGTTTTATACTCCTCTTAATGTTGAAGTTTTAAAAAACCTCGGCTATGCTTATTATATGAATGATGACGAAACAAACGCAGAAAAATGTTTTCAAAAAGTTATTACTCTTGATTCTAACAATGTTGCAGCACTACAATACCTCGTTACTATTTATAAGGGCAGGAAAACGGATGAATCTTTTGAGCTGATAAAAAAATTAATATCCCTTCAACCCGGAAAAGCTTTGTACAAACGCCAGTTAGCAGAATTATTTCAACGGGCAGGCAACAAAGATTCTGCATTATTTTATTTTAACCAGGCTTATCAGATTTCTCCGAATGATCCTAAAAATGCATTAGGGTTTGGCTGGGCATTGATCGAAGAAAAAGATTTCAACAGGGTGGATAGCATTGCAGAAAATTTTTTAGCGAAAGATTCAATGAATATTTATTTTTTGAAATTAAAGATTACTGCTGCTTATGAATCCAGAAATTATCAAAACGCAATTGTACCCGGCGAACGGCTGATCAAACAAAATGATTTGAGCATTGGCGCATTAACACGGCTTGCCATTTCTTATTTCAACCTTAACATGTATAATGAATGCATCCGTACTTGTTCCTATATGGATTCGAACCAGATTGCAGATGAATCCGTTTATTTTTATGAAGCAAAATCAAAGGCAAAGCTGAAAGATTTCAAAGGCAGTAATGACTTGTTACAAACATGTCTTTCACTGGCAATTTCAAAAAAAGCAGAATTGTATTATTACACACTTGCTGAAAACAATCAGTTAACAAAACAATTTAAAAAAGCAGCCTCTGATTACGATACTGCATATTATCTTTTCAAAAACCCGGTGATGTTGTATAACAATGGAAATATTTATGAAATATACGTGGATAATGAGCCGCTTGCAGCAAAATATTACCGGCAATATTTAAAGAACGCAAAACCGGAAAATGCAGATGAGAAAAAAGCGTACGAATATGTACGAAGGAAATTGAAACAAGGCAAGTCAAGGAAATAGTTATTTCCTATTTATAAGAAAAATTGATCTCTTCCGAACCTGCTTTAAGGATGAGTTCTTTCTTATCACTTGCCTCTACCCTTCCGACAACTTTTGCATCAATACCAAATTGTTTTGAAACAGCAATGATATCGCTTGCGCTTTTTTCATCCGTAAAAACCTCCAGGCGGTGCCCCATATTAAAAACCTGGTACATCTCACGGTTATCCGCACCCGACGATTTTTGTATCAGTTGAAAAATAACCGGAGGCTCAAACAAATTGTCTTTTATTATCCTGAAATTATCATGTAGATATTTCATGCATTTGGTTTGCCCGCCTCCACTGCAATGGATCAACCCGTGAATTTTTTCAAAATGATCCTGCAATAAAACGTTCATTACCGGCGCGAAGGTTCTTGTCGGGCTAAGAATAAGATGACCGATATCTGTTGTGCGTTGTCCGTCGACAATAATTTCATCAGTCATTTTATGCGGGCCTATATATACCACATGCTCATCCAATGAAGTATCATACGATTCATGAAAACGTGCGCCATAGGTTTTATGCAATACATCATGCCTTGCACTGGTTAATCCATTACTCCCTATTCCGCTGTTGTATTCTGTCTCATAAGAAGATTGTCCATAACTCGCCAGGCCAACAATAACATCTCCCGCTTTTATTTTCTCATTCGTAATTAATTTTTCTTTTGGCCATCGCACAGCCATCGTTCCATTCACAGCAATCGTTCTTACAACATCTCCTATATCAGCTGTTTCGCCGCCGAGGTATTGAATGTTCACACCAAATTTTTTTAATTGGTCAAAAAAATCCTGTGTGCCATTAATAACAACTTCCAATATTTCTCCCGGGATCAATCGTTTATTCCTGTCGATTGTTGAAGAAAACAAAATAGAATCGTGAATACCTACGCAAAGCAGATCATCCAAATTCATAGCAACGGCATCCTGCGCAATGCCTTTCCACACTGAAATATCGCCGGTTTCTTTCCAATACAAATAAGCCAGGATACTTTTAGTGCCCGCTCCGTCTGCATGCATCAGGTTCACCCATTTATCATCGTTGCCTAAATAATCGGGATAAATTTTACAAAATGCAAAAGGATATAAACCCTGATCTAATTTTTCTGTAGCCTTATGAACCTCTTCTTTCTGCGCCGAAACACCCCGTTGTGAATATAGAGACATTTATATGTACGATTTACGATGTAATATATTAGATGTGGCGCAAAGCTAATTGAAATAGTCGGAAAGTCCGGAAGTCAGAAAGACAGGGAGCCAGAGAGACTTTCATGCGGACTTAACCGACTTTCCGACTTTCGGACTTCTATTGTATTTTCGCACTCACTTTTTTGACAAATGAATGTACACAGCGATTTAGATAGGCTTCCCGTATTTAAGAATGCAGTAATAACAATCGGAACTTTTGACGGCGTCCATACCGGGCATCAGCAAATCATCCGGCAATTAAAAAGCGAAGCCCAAAAAATAAACGGCGAAACCGTAATCATAACCTTTCATCCTCATCCGAGAAAAATTATTGGCAGCAGTTCCGGAGAACTAAAACTCATCAACACACTGCAGGAAAAGATTGAATTGCTGTCCCGTGAAGGCATCGATCATTTGGTTGTTGTTCCATTTACTGAACATTTTTCACAAATGACGGCTGAAGAATATGTAAGTGATTTTTTGGTAGCACGATTTACCCCACATACAATTATTATTGGTTATGATCATCGTTTCGGCAAAGGCCGCAAAGGCGATTATCATTTGATGGAAGCATTGTGTGGAGAATATAATTATCAGCTTCGCGAAATACCGGTTCATGTCTTGAACACTGTTTCGGTTAGCTCCACACGGATCAGGGAAGCAATAGCAAATGCTGATCTTGATACGGCAAATGAATTATTAGGATATCCCTTCTTTTTTGAAGGAACGATAATAAAAGGCAACCAATTAGGCAGAACGATTGGATACGTAACGGCTAATCTCCATATTGAAAATGAAGAAAAATTATTACCGGGAAATGGCGTGTACGCTATAAAAGCCCAACTTTTAGAGAGAGAACCGGCATTGGGGAAAATGATTGAGGAAAATTTTCCACACCCCACATTACAAGGCATGATGAATATCGGTTTCCGGCCAACTGTTGATGGTTTGACAAAGACTATCGAAGTGCATTTATTTGATTTTGACAACGACATTTACGGCAAAACCTTACGGGTTTTTGTAATGCAATATCTTCGTGCGGAACAAAAATTCAACGGCTTAGATGCATTGAAAGAACAGTTGGGAAAAGACAAGGAGAATGCCCTGCGGGTTTTAAATACCAAAACTGATTAACTCCTATTTTCGTCCCGGGAAACTTATAATATTTTTATAGCGAAGCACGAAATCGTCCGGATGTACTGCCGGTATTTCTGAATCGAAATAATCTTTTAAATTCTTCGTGATAATTACAAACGCTTTCGCCTGCAAGGCACACTGGTGCTGCAATCCATCTTCCAGGTCAACGAAATGCGTTTTAAAAACGGCATCCATATAACCGGCTTTCAGATCTGTCATTTCAAAAGCAGAAAACACCAATTGCATTTGTTTTTTATGCCATTCTTTATTCTTAATAAATTTCCCAAGAATAAAATCAGTAATAACAAAAGTGATCGGGGAAACAACAGGCTTACCGAAATGTTTTCTAATAATTTGCAGGCAATCCTTCGCTACAAAATGATCTTTGGAGGAAGAGTCGAGATAATCAATGACAACGTTCGCATCTAAAAAAATTTTCTTCATCGTTCAATACCTTTGAACAATTCAGCAAGTACATCTTTTTTGCCTGAAGAATAAGAGCCTGCGGTTTCTTCAACCCACTGGTCTTTATCTTCATTTTTATACGCTTCACGCTGAACAGAAGACAATAAATCGTCAATAAATTTTGAGATACTTTTATTTTGCCTGCGGGCATGGCGTTTAATAAACCTTTTATGCTCCGAAGAAATAAGTATGGTAAGCTTTTCCTGCATAAAATTCAATTTCGTACAAAAATAAAAAATTATACGAAATTAAAAAAGAATATTAATTCATCATTTTTACGACCATTTCTTTCAGCAATGAGGCATCTTCGGTTGCCACACTATTCACGCCAATGCTTTTCAGGTTATATTCATGCAGGAGTAATAACGCCGCCTCTACCCCTTCAAAAGAATAATTCTTTACTGCTGCCATATAATCTTTTATAAAAAACGGGTTTACACCAATGCTGGCTGCAGCGCTCTTTTCGTCTTTCCCCAATTGCGTGAACAGCATATATGTTTTGCTGAAAAAATTATATAAAGATGGCAGGATAAGCTGTATGGGAGCGGCTTTCGGGTTAGCTTCGAAATATTGAATGATGCGTATAGCTTTGCCAAGATCTTTTTTCACTACCGCATCCTGCAATTCAAAAACATTGTATTCCTTACTTACTCCAACGTATCTTTCAATATCGTCTTCCGTAATACTTTTTCTGTCGCCGAGGTTCACCAACACCTTATCAACTTCGTTATCGATACGGTTAAGGTCGTTGCCGATATGGTCTACAAGCAGCATTAATGCTTTCCTCGAAATTTCATATCCCTTTGAATGCACCAATTCACTCGTCCATTCCGGCAATTGGTTATCGTACATTTTTTTGGTAGAAAACAACTCTGCTTTGTCTTTCAGGAGCTTGGCAAGCCTGCTTCTTCCGTCGACCTTTTTTTCTTTGTATGAAACAATAAAGACTGTTGAAGCAAGCGGGTTTTCGATATAAGCTTCCAGTTTGTCGAGGTCACGCATTTGTTGTGCTTCTTTCAGCAATACAACCTGCCTGTCTGCAAACATCGGGTAACGCCTGCAGGTATTGATCAGGGTTGCCCAATCGGCGTCTTTCCCGTAAAAAACGCTAAGATTAAATGCAGCTTCACTTTCCGGCAGAATGTGATGTTCTGCATAATCCACCAACTTATCTATGTAATATTCTTCTTCGCCTTCAAACCAATAAACAGGTTTAAAATTTTTTTTCTTCCAGTCACTAATAATCTTTTCTACAGACATATTCTTGTATAAGTGTGGCAATATTACACAATTACCCACAATCGGGATACACAATAAAATCCCAACATTGAAAATTTATATGTGCATAAACCCCTTTATAACAACAGTTTGCCAGCGAAAAAAAACTTTGGCACGGTTTTTACGTAATTCGGCAATGAAACCTTTTGAGGACGGGTTTCCTGCAGTTTAATCAACCTTATTAAATAATTTTCAAAAAATAACAAACCATGAGTACTACCAACTATCCATCAGCTACCCCACAGAGTCAACCTCCAAGAAAAGATTTTAAAAATCTTATTATTGGATTATTGGCAGCAGGCTTCTTAGGAACCTGGGGCTATTTATTGTACAACAACAATAAGCAAGAGCAAATTCAGCAAACACAGCAAACACAAATTGCTAAAGTAACAGACGAAAAAGGACAGATCCAGAAGAATTTTGACGACGCATTGGTTCGTTTGGATTCATTGACTGGTACAAATAACAAACTTCAGTCTGAATTAAATGACCGTAATTCAGAAATTGCTAAAAAGAAAGCAGAGATCCGCAAAATTTTGAATAACAAAAATGCAACTGCTGCTGAATTAGCAAAAGCAAAATCATTGATCAATGATTTGAATACAAAGATCACTGACCTCGAAGCACAGGTTCAGAATTTAACTACAGCAAATACGCAGTTAACTGCTGATAAAGCCCAGTTAACCCAGGATAAGGAAAAATTAACTACAGACTTACAGACAACAACTACAGCTAAGCAAGAACTGGAAAAGAAAGTAGATATCGCTTCTACATTGAATGCTTCAAATATTATGATCACTCCGGTTCATGACAAGAAAAACGGACAGGAAAAAGTTACAACTACAGCAAAAAGAGTTGATAAATTAGTTATCTCTTTTGATGTAAACAACCGCATCGCACAGGCAGGACAAACTGATATTTATGTTTGCATCACTGGTCCTGATGGCCAACCGATCTCAGTTCCGGCTTTAGGTTCGGGCACATTCACTACACGTGAAGAAGGTGATAAAATATATACTGCAAAAGTTGGTGTAGACATTGAAGCTGGCAAAACAAAACCTGTTCAGTTTGCATGGAAACAAAATACAGATTTCCAGAAAGGTGTTTACAAAATCGCAATCTATCACAACGGTTTCAAAATCGGTGAAGGAAGCAAAGAGTTAAAGAAAGGTGGATTGTTTAGCTAATCGCTACGCTTAAATCTCTGAAAAACCTCACATATTACGTAAACCGGGAACGAGCAGTTCCCGGTTTTTTTATGCCTTGAGTAAACAAGGTATAAGGTGTAAGCAATGAGAACGTCTATACCCTATTCCTTACGCCTTCAACCTTTTACTTGATCACAACAACGCCCTTAACGACGCCCTTCCGGTATGTACCGTTCTTCCTTCGCCGGGTTTCCTGCCTTCATATTGAATATTCAATTCGAGATTGCCGCCAAGTTTTTTGGTAAGGTCGAGGTTCCATAAATAGTTTTTACCGGGCAATAGCCCATTTAGTACAACATATCCAACCGGTGAATTTATTGCATTCGATGAAACAGCATCGAAGGTTATATTGCTATATGTAAACTTTAACAACAGCGATGTGCTTTGAAGAATGTTATATTTCACTTCTGTATTCAACGAACTTGAATTTGATTTTATATACCCACCATAGTTAGGGTCGTTGTTTTTGGTAGAATAATTATATCCGACAAGCATCCTGAAATTCGATCCATGCGTGTAGGTGATATCCGGTTCATAAGAGTATTGCTTCAAATTATAATTGCTGCTATCAATATTTGTACTGGAACTGATCAATTGATTAAGTCCTGTTTTAAAGATCCCTGTAAATGAAATTGATTTTGAAAAATTGATCCTACTGCGAAATGTCCATTCACTCAATTTGCGGCTTTCGTAACCATAGGTTAATAAACTCTTTCCGGCATTTTGGGAATTATTGATATCAAAGCCCCATTTAGGGTTTGCTTTATTAAATGAAAATGTGTTGGTGAAAACAGACGTTCTTGTAATTAAAGACGTGTCGGTCAGCGGTAATTTTTTTATTGGGTTCACCTGCACGAATCCTATTGCCTGCACTTTCTGGTTCAATTGCAATGAAGATTGCAGGGTAATGTTTGCAATAACCCTTTTGATCCCTTTGCTCTTAAGCGGGTTGATCAGTGCTCTCGGGTTTAAATTAAAACTATAGTTAAACGTGTTGTAGTTGGCTTTGATATAATCATTGGTTGGCGTGAAGATGCGAATGAAATTAGCCTGGTCCTGGAACTGTGCCAATACAAATTCATTCAACTGCTGTATACCATCACCATTCAAATCGATCCACGTATATTGCCCTGTTCCGGCCGGTACCTGCAGGTATGAATATGTTTTTTTCTGTTCTTGTCCGGAACCAACTTCATATAAAAGATTACCCGTTAACAAACCTTTCCATTCATTTACTAAATATTCAAGCCTTCCCAGTAAACTCTTATCTGCTTTTTGAGTGGTTACAACAGTATCAGCAATCTGTAAACTCCTGTATGTGGCATTCAAACGCAATTGATGTTTCTTACTCTTAACAATATTCGCAAATACGTTTACACTTTTACTTTTATCTCCCAATACCATTTGTTTTTGATATGGATAAGAATTATTTCGCATTGTATAGATGATGCCCCACTGATTAGGTTTTTTGTCGGAAGACTTTATGTAGGCGTTGAAAATATCGTAAGCAAAACTATTATACGTAACAGTATCTGTGACCTTATCGTGGCTTTCATTATGTTCGATTGAATAGTTTGCGCCAACAATATAATCTTTAAGTGATGCAAATTTTTTGGACACATCAACAGAAGGTTCAAAATAATATCCTTTTGTAGTAGAGCCATTGCTATTGATGATGCTGATCTTATCATTAAAATGCCATCCGTTCACATCCTGTAAATGATAAAGGCTGTTGCGGATCCCGTTAAATGAACTTCCGCGGTTGTAGCCTGCAAATTCATACCGCAACGAATTATTCTTCTTATCACTTAATTCAAAACTTGCATTATACAAAGCTTCATTTGCTGCAGTAACCTGCAGCGGTAAACCCCATGTTCTTGTAAATTCCACAGAACGCAATGGCTCTATGGATTTGAACGAAGAGTTCACATACTCGTATCCAAGATTAGTGGTGAGTTTATACCCTTTTACAGAATCGGAAAGTGGAAGAATATTTTTGAACTGGATTTTTGCACCTGCTCCATTATCATTTGTTTTGCCAATTGTAGAAAGTGTATTAACATCATAATGACTTGATGCGACTTCTGCTGTAAGCCACGTTCGTTTATTTATGGTATAATCTGCACCAAATGTTATGATGCGTTGTGTTTTCGGCGTTACTAAAAATTGGGCTGCTTCAAATTGCCCTTGTTTCACGCCGTTTACCGGCGCCACCCATTGATAAACGGTTCCATTTACGCCATTGAGGTTTGGGAGATAATCACCATTGCCCGCACCAACATCTGCAAAAGCAAGATTAAATAAAGTGGCGGTGGCATCTGTTGAATACACATAAACAGAATCATGAAACACTAAACCATTCGGCCCTGTATACGTGGTATCGATTTTCTTATATAACACTTTTCCGGCAGACAAAGTATCAATCGGTGCATTAGGGTAAAACGCTTTATTAATGCTATCGCCAATACCGAAAAGAAATTTTTTCTGATCGGCGTCGAGTGATTGATTGATCGGGGAATTTCTCGAATCGCTATTACTAAAAAGAGCGAAGCGGAATTTCACTTTGTTGTTAATGTTCATCTCATCATTCAGGTATAAATTCACATTAAGATAGTTCTGATCTGAATATTCAAACTCAACCTGAATTCTTGAATCCTGTGTAATCATTCGTTTAGGCATGAACGTTACCTCAGCCGTATTGTAATTGATGATATAATCCTGGTCTGCACCACGTTGTAACATCTGCCCGTCAACATAAACTTTTTCTGTTCCGGCAAGTACCACAAAATACAACTCATTATTTGCCCCGGTCAAACGGTATGGCCCCTGGTTTCCTTCCTGTCCCTGGAAAATATTACGGTTGAATTTCCCTTTTGCAATTGCACCGCTCACCAATGCTTTGTTTGTGATATGCTTTGAAATCTGATCTGTTGTTTCAAATGAAGCCCCCTGCAACCTTTTATAAAAACTCAAAAAGTAATTTTGATTTTGCCGCAGGTCAATATCTCCCATACTCAACGCCCAGCTTTTCTTTTTAAACTGAAGAAATATTTTATCGAAATCATTAAGCTGCGCTGTAGTTCCATCTGGTTGAATTGGGATATTGTTATCGGTTAGCGCTGCAGATATTTGAATACTATCCGCAAGGTAACCGCTGATCTGCAGATTAAGATTGGATGTAACGACTGCGTCCTGGCTGTTACCAAATGCAATCGACCTGCCGAAGCTTCCGTTGTAGGTGATATTTCCAAAGTTGAAAAAGTTATCATTGGCATTATAACCTTTTTCATTAGCATACGGCTGAATTACAAAATTGCCCATAATGCTGTCATAGCTCATCCTTTTTACCACATTATTCAACTTGTATGGAAACGTACGGTAAGCAACATACACACTATCCAGCTCCGGTTTTCTTTTCCAGGTAATCGTTGCGTTTATATAATCTAATTTGTACAAAGAATCGCCAAAACCAAGCACCGAAAATGTTTGCGGGATCACACTCACAGAATCAAAAACAACTACCCCGTTTTTTACAGGAATGAATTTTTTATGAAGATTGGAGAATGGCGTTTTGGAGGTGGCAGCCGGGTTTTTTGCATGCGGAAGCTGGGCTTTTGCTGCGATGACAATACCACAAATAACAAACAAAAATATAAGCAGCCTCCTGGTGAACAAGGGATGGTTTTTCATAAAATGCAAAAACCGGGAAATTATTGTGTTAATTCATCCTGAATCAGTCAGTTATGCTGTAATTAATATAAAAAACGGCTGCGCTTCCAATTCTTTCTTTTAAATTGCCTTATTACAAAATTTTAACAGCTGGTCTGCAGCGTTAAAAATTAAGTCCCTGTCAATTCATCCTGAATAAGCTTTCTATGAAAAAATACTCCAACTTCCTACTTGTATCTGTTGCTTTCACTTATGCGGGTTGCGCTGTCTCACACTCTTATTACCAAAGCCCCCTTGATGTTAATGTAAACAGCTACCATGCTGTACCGCTCAGGTCAGATTCAGTTAAATCTGCTGTTTATGGAAGTGCAAATTTTTTAGCCGGTGAATCAAATTACCAGGGTCGTGATAACCTGATGGGGTTCCAGGCTAATATTTACCAGAGCCACAGCCTTGGTTTGGTAAACGCATTTTATGGTGCAGGTTTTTCCAAAGGTTCATATCATGTTGGAGAATATTACGGTACAAAATCAAATAATTATGATACCACGTATCATATTGCAAAAAGCAGCCAGTCATTCGGGGCCTATGGCTTCAATGGCGGAATGAGCTTCGCGTTGCCAGGCCCGAGAGAGCGGGGAGAATTCAGGATCGGTTTTGAGGCCGCTTTGTACAAGGAGTTCGGGAATTATTTGAGTTACCGTCAATCATTACCTGATAGTGTTGCGGATATTATTGCCACAAGTGGTTGGACAAAAACGATCGGCGGAACGATGGAATTTGTTTCGAAACACAGGCGGTCGGGAACAATATTCAGTTATAAAGTTGCGGTTGGAGGATCCTTCGTTTCTGCTGATAATTATCGTGGTGCTCAAAGTGCAGATGTTCCATTTTATTTTTCAAATACGTTACAACTGACCAAACATAGAGTCACTGGTTTTGCTCAATTGAATTTTGGAAAACACCAAAGCAGTTTTCAGATGGGATTTGCATATAGGCTGACGCATGTGAGATGACAGATTACAGATGATAGATGTCAGTCTTTAAATTTAACTTTTCCTATAGCTTTGTGAATTACAACTGTCAACTGTCAACTGTCAACTGTCAACTGTCAACTGTCAACTGTCAACTGTCAACTGTCAACTGTCAACTGTCAACTGTCAACTGTCAACTGTCAACTGTCCGCTTCCGCAAGCAATCCCTCAATATCCAAATGTTCTGTAAACATATAAAGATTTCCTTCAGCATCAACGGGCCATTTTTCTTTTGGGCGGTCCCAGTATAACTCTACTCCATTTCCATCAGGGTCATCCAAATAAATTGCTTCGGAAACGCCGTGGTCTGATGCACCTGTTAATGGATATTTTGCATCAATCAACCTTTTCAATGCAATGGCAAGGTCTTTTCGTGTGGGATATAAAATGGCTGTATGAAATAATCCTGTTGAATGTTGTGGTGCAGGTGGTGCATTTTTACTATACCATGTGTTCAATCCAATATGGTGATGATAGCCTCCGGCAGAAATAAAAACGGCGCTGTTTCCATAACGTGTAGTTATTTCAAAACCCAAAAGGTCTTTGTAGAAAGCAAGTGCTTTATCAAGATCAGAAACTTTCAAGTGCACATGCCCTATGCGTGTCTGCGATGGAATAGTGTAAGACATATTTTTCGATTATGCTCTTACAAAGTTAGAATCCGGGTACATTTCCTGGCGCAATTGTTTTACACGGTCGTTTTCTAGGTATTCATCAAACGACATTAGCCTGTCGATAATCCCCTTCGGGGTAATTTCGATCACACGGTTTGATACAGTTTCTAAAAACGTATGATCGTGTGATGTGATCAAAACTATTCCTTTGAAATTCACCATGCCTTCGTTGAACGCTTGTATAGATTCAAGGTCCAGGTGGTTGGTCGGTTCATCCAATATCACAACATTCGGATCCTGCAACATCATCCGGCTGATCATACAACGTACTTTTTCTCCGCCGCTAAGCACACCAACCTTTTTCAACACCTCATCTCCGCTGAACAACATCTTTCCTAAAAACCCGCGCAGAAAAGGTTCATCAACATCTGTAACGTGCGGAGGCACAAACTGGCGGAGCCAATCCATCAGGTTGATATCTTTATCTAAAAAAAACTGGCTGTTATCGTTTGGCAAATACGCTGTTGTAACTGTTGTTCCCCATTCAAATTTTCCGCTGTCGGCGACCATTTCTTTATTAATAATTTCAAAGAAACTTGTCAACGCAGTATGGTCCTTACTAACAAAAGCAATTTTATCTCCTTTGTTAACTGTGAAGTTTGCATCAGAGAAAAGGATGCGTCCGTCTTCAGCAACTTTTGAAAGCTTTTCAACATTGAGAATTTGGTTCCCAACCTCGCGTTGTTGTTTGAAAATAATTCCCGGATAACGGCGGTTTGATGGCTGGATTTCTTCGATCGTTAATTTCTCCAATGCTTTCTTTCTCGAAGTAGCTTGTTTGGATTTGGAAGCATTGGCTGAGAAACGTGCGATGAAATCAATCAATGCTTGTCTTTTTTCTTCCGTTTTTTTATTCTTGTCGTTGATCTGTCTTGCCATCAGCTGTGAAGATTCGTACCAGAAAGAATAGTTACCGGTGAATATTTTTATTTTCTGACGATCAACATCTGCAACATGCGTACAAACTGCATCGAGGAAATGCCTGTCGTGCGACACAACGATCACGATGTTCTGATAATCTGCCAAAAAATTTTCCAGCCAACTGATGGTTTCTACATCAAGGTCATTCGTCGGCTCATCCAATATCAGAATATCCGGATTACCAAATAAAGCCTGCGCTAATAATATACGTACCTTTAATGCACCAGGCAATTCTTTCAGTAAAGAAGAATGATAAGATTCTTTCACACCGAGATCGCTTAATAATGCAGCAGCATCGCTTTCTGCAGTATAGCCCCCCATCTCTCCAAATTCTGCTTCCAGTTCCCCGGCTCGTATTCCGTCTTCTTCCGTAAAATCTGCTTTAGCATAAATAGAATCACGTTCTTTCATCACCTTCCACATTTTCTTATGTCCCATCATCACCGTGTCCAGCACAGTATGTTCATCAAACTCAAAGTGGTTTTGTGTTAACACGGCCATACGGCTTCCCGGGGAAATTTCAATCGAACCTTTATTTGGTTCAATTTCGCCGGATAAGATTTTAAGGAAAGTTGATTTCCCGGCACCATTCGCGCCAATTACCCCATAACAATTTCCTTCGGTAAATGTGAGGTTCACTTCATCAAACAATACCCTTTTTCCAAATGAAAGGGTAACGTTGTTTACTTTGATCATACAACTTCATTTTTTGAAGCCGCAAAGGTAACAAATTACAGGTAGTTTTCAGGAAAGAAATGGAATGATAATATGCACAATTTTGCTTCTTTAAATATAACTCAGCCACCATTTATTATGGCTGGTTTTATAGTTACTATACCATTTGCAAAGTGGGTATAATGTGATGATGATAAATAGCCAGATCGCGTACATAACAGGCAAAGAATAACCAAAATTATCAGGGCGGAAAAGAAAAGGTGTGCTCTTCGGGATAATATCTTTTGAAGTATAGCCGGAAAGATAAAATGCTATCACACACAAGAAATGGATATAATAAAAATGAACAACATAATAAAAGAACGGTACCCGTCCGAAAACTACGAACGCGTTCACCAGTTTGCCTTGTAGATGTTCAAGAAATGCAAGTGATAAAATTGCAGGGCCGAGTGTCATGCAGAGATACATTAGTGAGGGTGGATATTTATTGACATTTAAAAAAGAAAGAACCGTGTACACAAAATTCTTTTGTGTTGACCATGGAAACGGATTACCATAAAGGTTTATCGCACGAAGGATAATGAAGAATAAAATAATACTAATCCCTAACCGGATCAATATTTTTTTCCGTTTTTCTGAAGAGAAATTTTTTTCATACAACTGTCCGAAATAATAACCGCAGCACATCACCCCAAACCAGGGAACAAATGCATACAAGATGAGCAGAAAATGATTCGGAAATATTGTGTACATAGAGAAACGCCCGTGATGTAACAGGTCCCACCAAAAACCAACATTACCATTTCTCTGCATTTCGGGGTAATCCAGTAAATTATGAAGGAGTACAATTGTCAGCCCAATGGCCAATATAACCTTCATGGGTAACTGAACAACCAGTGCAAGCAAGACCATGCTTATTCCTATTGCCCAGATTACCTGGAAGATGATAACGTTATAAAGTGGGTTAAATGTAAACGCAAGAGACATGATAAAGACTTCAACCAGTATCAACCATATTCCCCGCCTGATCAGAAATGCGCTAAGCTCTGCTTTTGTTTTTCTTGTACCAGCAAGATATGCTGAAGCTCCTGCTAAAAACACAAATACAGGTGCGCAAAAATGCGTGATCCATCTTGTGAAAAACAATTGCGGCGTTGTAGTCGCCATATTTGTTGGGTCGCCGGTTGATGCTTCGATATGGAAAAAATCACGCACATGGTCAATAGCCATAATCACCATTACAATGCCACGTAGAAGATCGATAGATACAACACGCTTGCGTGCAGTGTTTGCGGGGATTTCCATAAACAGCGTTTGATTAATCAGTTGCTGCAAAATACAATTCATTCTTTGCAAAACAAGTCCCCATATTATTTAAGCTGATGCTATGAGGATAAACGGTCAAGAGATTTTTTATATCCCCGATTATTTTTGGTAACTTAACACAGGTTTTACGATCTATATTAAAAGCACCAACACTCCTGAAGATGATACGTTATTCTTATCATCTGAAAAATTACCGAAGCTGGCTGAAAGGTTTTAGCAACCTTCTCGGAATCCCTATAACAGAAAGAAAACTGCAGATCACTCCCGAAATTGGGTCAGGCTATCTCTTCGCTTCAAATATCAGTTCAGACATTTCGTATGTGATCATGAATTTTTCGCTGAACGATGATCTTGTTTTTTTCAGGAAGAAAAGTTCGAATTATGGATTGATTTTGCTGTTCAACCAGGCAGAGGTGAGCGACAGGTACACATTAACAACACAACAGGAAACGGTGTTCGGCAAAACTCAAAAAACGGATACCATTTTTCTTTCTTCAACTAATTATGATCTCGAATTCTTTTATTCGAAACATTCGAAACTCAACGCAGTTAGCGTATTGTTCAGCGCGGCATTTGTTAAGCGATGGATCAAAAAAGATATTTTGCTTGACTTGATGTTTTATACCGGCCAGCGATTAAAAAACGTAAATAAAGTCCCGATCACTTTTGAATACCGCCAATTGCTGAAGGAAATTTTCGAAACAGACACACAATCACCGATCAGTCACCTGGTCTTACAAAACCGGATTTTATTATTGACAGAAAAATTCCTGAACACATTCCTGTCAAAATCATCGCAACAGGGTTCCGCAAAAAAAAGAACTACGAGAAAAGAAAAAGAAGAAGACATTAAGGCATTAAAAGATGTAGAAAAGATTTTGAGCAATCATCAATTAGAAAAATTTCCTTCAATAGAAGCGCTTTCCGTTGCGGCAAAAATGAGCACCACGAAATTGAAAATAAAATTCAAAGAAGTGTATGGAATGAAGCTCTATCAATTTTACAACCGCAACAGGTTAGAAAAAGCAAAAGAGATGTTGCAATCGGGGAAATATTCTGTGAAAGAAGCTGGCTATCACATAGGTTTCACCAACCTGAGCAACTTTGCAAAAGCTTTTAAAAAAGAGTTTGGTTTTTTACCTAATGAAATGCTAAAAAATAAATAACCAGGCGTTTGATTTCTTTTGCGGTTATTTTATTAACTTATGGGAGCATTACAAAAACTCCCCACAGTATACCTTTGCTAAACGAATTAAAGAAGCCCGTTTTAGTCCAAACATCCTGCCGTCCTTATGAAAGCAACTACCCTATTTTTTGTTGTTTTCTTTCATTTGCACCCCTCTTATTTTCTTCTTATCAGTGCAGTATACATCATCACATTATTGTAAATGGATTTTCGTTCATGCAAGCTTTGAATGAATGAAAACCCGGAAGTTGAAAAAAGATTTTTCAGTACAGAAAACCGCACCGGGTAAGGCACCCATGCATTGGCAATATCTGTATCATATTCTACAACCATAAAAACGCCTTCTTCCTTTAAGCATTTCGCAATTTTATTAATGAATGTTTTTTTATCACGAACATAATGCAGCGAGTTTGCCATTAATATTCCATCAGCATTTTGAAATAAAAAATCCATTGTTACAAAATCACCGGCTTCTTTTTTGATAACGCTGTTTTTATATCTGTTGGGAATATTATCCAGCGAAGATTTATTTTTATCAATCGCATAGATAATGCTTTTTTCATGCAATAAAGATGCAAGCGCCAATGTAAATGTTCCTTCACCACAACCAAGATCGGCCCAAATAGATTTTTGAGTTGAGAAGACACGATCGTGTTCCAACATTTTTATAGCATCATCAATTTGCATAACAAGAGTGCTGAAATAATTTTTGAAAACCTTTCTTTCGAAAAAATCAATTCATCGCAGCGCCGTAAGCCCCATAATAAGCAGCGCCCCAAAGCGCTGTTTTTTCTTTCATTATTACTTTGATCGGCACATCGCGAAGAAGGCTGCCCATTCTGTCACAATCATAATAATTTTTAAGAAATATTTCTCTTTGGAGCAACGGCGCAATTTTTGGCGGTATACCGCCACCAAGAAATAATCCGCCGGTTGCTTTCATTTTTAGAACAAGATTGGATGATTCGCGTGCAAGATATCGTACATAATGTTCCATCACTTCTGTACAAACTGCATCTTTATTTTCAACAGCGGCATTGCTTATTACCGCAGAAGGATCTTTTTCTTGTAGCGCCTGCCTCAACCACTCCGGTTCCTGGTGGTTTCTCAGCTCTTTTAAAAAAAGGTAAATATCATGGATGCCCGGCCCGCCAATCAATCTTTCCCAGCTCACTATTCCATATTTATTTTGAAAAAAATGAAATAACTGAAAATCCAATTCTGTACGCGGAGAAAAATCACAATGGCCACCCTCTGTCGGAAAGGGATGATATAAATTCCCATCCCAGAAAATACCGCATTGGCCTAACCCGGTACCAGGTGCGTTGATCGCAATATTTCCTTTCAATGAAGCATCCCCGTCTTGCAATGTGATCACATCTTCTTTATGCAATGCTGCTAATCCATAAGCCGTAATTTCAAGATCATTCAATAAAGAAACATCCTGCACACCTGTAGCGTTTCTTATCTCCTGCAAGCTCATTTGCTCAGGAAGATTGGTAATGCTTACACTTCCATGTACAACAGGTCCGGCAACTCCGGCGCAAATCCTATCAGGGGTATTTAATTTAAACTCATTCATAAACTGCAAAATCATCTCCGGAAAAGAATGATATTGCGAAGAATGATAAGAAGTTTCTTTCAGCAACTTTACATCCGTTTTTGTTGCTTCAAATAATGCCATATTGGTTTTTGTTCCGCCAACATCTGCAGCAATTATTTTCAACCCTTGTTCCGGCACCTGTGATTCCCGTGAAAAAGATAACGGCACCTGCAAATCATTAGTCATAAAGCGAATTAATTAATAGAAACGAAATTAATACATATCCGATTTCATTCAGAGATGCTTCTTTGCTTTTGCAATTTTGTGATCTGTGAAAACTGATCTTTTAGTTGTACATACAACGTTGTAAACAACACGAAATTTTCATTATATATTTTATGAGCAGAGAGGTCAGGTTCAAAAACACGATCAACTTTAATTATTTTTTTTGCATCATTAAGACTCTTGAAAACATCCAGTGAATAGAAACCCATTATTGCAGCACCGATAGCCGAAGCATCACTCGTATTTGTAACGATTATTTTTTTGTTGAATATATCCGCGATCATTTGTAACCACAACCCGGATTGGGTAAACCCTCCGCTTGCATAAATATAATTGATCCGTCCAATTGTTTCTTCCAGTGAGACACAAACCTGGTACAATGAAAATGAAATGCCTTCAATAACTGCCCGCAAAAAATGTAAAGAAGAATGTTTAGGATTGATCCCGAAAAAAACACCACGTGCATCTGCATCCCATACCGGCGCACGTTCCCCGAGTAAATAAGGAAGAAAAATCAATCCATCTGCACCCGGACTTATTGTTATAGCTTTTTGTACTTCAGCAGAAAAGTCTTTTCTGAAATCAGTAATATTTGAAAAGAAATTTTTCACGAACCATTCAACAACAACTGCACCATTGTTAACAGCTCCGCCCGAAACAAAAACATCTTTGGTAAGGATATAATTAAAAATGCGTTCCTTACTATCATGTTTTGGCAAAGAAGATACCATTCTCAATGCACCGCTTGTTCCGATAGTCAGCGAAGCATCCCCAGGAAGAATTGCATTGCTGCCGAGATTTGCAAGGCATCCATCACTGGCACCGATTATGAAAGGGATATTTTCTTTCAACCCGATGGCAGATTTATATTCCGGAACAATAGCTGTCTCAATATGTGTTGTTGTAACAGGTAATGATAAATGTTCATTTGTTATTCCCGCAATTTTGAGTGCCGGTTCAAACCATTGCAAATTCCTGATGTCAAATAAACCTGTTGCGGATGCAAGTGAATAATCGATCAGGTATTTTTCAAAAAACCTGAACCATACATATTCCTTGATACCGATAAATTTTGCTGTTTTTGCAAAAAGCTCCGGCTCATTTTCTTTTATCCAGATTATTTTACAAAGCGGCGTCATTGCATGAATTGGCGTGCCGCAATGTTCATAGATTGTATTGCCAGTTCCGGAAAATTTCAATCGTTGTACAATATCATTGCTTCGTGTATCCGCCCATGTAATTGCGTTGGTTAATGCCGTTCCGTTTTTGTCAAGTGCAATTACGCTATGCATAGCACAACTAAAACTGATTCCTTCAATTTTATTTTTGCTACCAATCTTTTCAATCACATTTTTTAATGAATAAATAACAGCCTGAACCAGTAATTGCGGATCGAGTTCGTGATAACCAGGTTTAGGAGATAGATAAGAATAAGAAACATGTGCATCTGCAAGCACTTCTCCTGAAGATGCAAATGCAACAGCTTTTGTACCGGACGTTCCGATATCAACTCCTATTATACAATGCATGCGTGAAAATGAAAGTTGAATGTAAGGAATTATTTAGCAAGATAATCATACACACGATAGCCCCAGGGTTTCAATGTAAATGTGGATGATTTATTTAATTTTTCGATTGCTCCGGAAAAAATATTTTTTGCTCTGCCGGCTACTCCTGCATCATCTATAGAGATTGCCTGGTCATTACCCGAGAAATTTAATATTACCAATGCTTTTCTTCCTTTTTTCTCTCTGAAATAAACATATACATCTTTGTATGTGCCTGATATTGATTGTTTAAAAGATGCATCTGCTGCAAATGCCGGGGAAGATTTACGAAGCGTGGTTAGCGTTTTATAAAATGATGCAAGTGAGTATTTATTCCACGGAATTGTATCCTTCACAAAAAATTTCAACCTTTTTTTGTTAGGCTCTTCCTGCCCGCTGTAAATTAATGGCACGCTGTTCTTCATTGTAAAAGCCCACACAGCAAACGTTTTATATCCTTCACCAAAACGTTCGAACTCGGTGCCGTTCCAGCTATTCTCGTCGTGGTTTGTAGTGAAAAATAAACGAAATGCATTCTTCGGGTATACGCTATCGTTATACCGGATAGTTGAATCCAGTTGCAGCAATGTTGATTTACGCGAATAAATCCCGTAAGCAACATTCATAATGTTCCAGGGATAGGTTTCATCAAAACCTGCTTCGTGCAAAGAAGGCTTGTCACCTTCAGCGAGCATAAAAACATCTTTTACCTTGTGCAGTTCTGCAATGGCTTCTTTCCAGAAATCATCCGGAACATTCCAGGCAACATCGCAACGAAAGCCATCTACATTTGTTTCTGTAATCCACCATTTCATAGCTGCGATCATGCTATCACGCAGTTCCCGGTTATCATAATTCAGTTGCCTTGTATCAGACCAGTCGAATGGAATTGCAGGGTTTCCCAAACTATCTTTCTTATAAAAATCCGGATGGTTTTTTATCCACGGATTATCCGGTGAAGTGTGATTAGGCACCCAATCGATGAGAATTCTAAAACCCATCGCATGCGCATGTTGCACCAATACTTTCCAGTCTTTCATAGTGCCGTAATCGGGGTTCACTGCATAATAATCTTTTACCGAATAATAACTTCCCATTTCCGATTCATTTCCTTTTCTTCCGATCACCCCTATTGGTGTTATTGGCATGAACCAAAGTACTTCCACTCCCATTTTTTTTAAACGGGGCAGCGACTTTTCAAATGCAACAAATGTACCTGCAGACGTATATTGGCGCAGGTTTACCTCATAAATATTCGATTGATAACTCCAGGAAGGATGTTGTTGCGCAAAAGAAAAATGAGCTGACAGAAAGAAAATAAAAAATAAAAAGCAAGCAATTCGTTTACTCATAAAATTCCGATAAAAATGAAAGATACTAAATCAGTTCTTTCAGCTTTTCGACGACGAGGTCCACTTCTTCTTTTGTATTGTGCTTGCTGAAAGAAAAACGTACTGTAACCTGGTTAGGATTATTATTGATAGCGCGTATCACATGCGAACCTTGCTCAACACCGCTTGTACAGGCACTTCCGCCGGATGCGCAGATATTATTGATATCGAGATTGAATAATATCATTTCCGATTTTTCTGTTTTTGGAAACGAAACGCTGAGCACCGTATACAAACTTCTGCCCAGCGGATCACCATTAAAAGAAATACCTTTCAGTGATTTCTTCAGTTGCTCCATCATGTACACTTTGATGCTTTTTATATACGCACTGTCATTTTCAAAATCGGCAGTGGCAAGTTCCAATGCTTTTGCAAAGCCAACAATGCCATATAAATTTTCTGTGCCTGCACGCATGTTGCGTTCCTGTGCACCGCCGTGAATAAACGGATGGATCTTTACATTCTCATTGATATATAACAAGCCCACCCCTTTTGGCCCGTGAAATTTATGGCTCGCACCGGTTATGAAATGTACCGGCGTGTTGCGTAAGTCGAATGGGAAATGTCCAACCGTTTGTACAGTGTCTGAATGAAAAATGGCTCCATACAATTTGCAAAGATTTCCCACTGCATGTATGTCGAGCAGGTTACCGATCTCGTTATTCGCATGCATCAATGTTACCAAACATTTTTCTTCGCTTGTTGAAAGAAGTTGTTCCAAATCTTCCAGGTCAATATGGCCGTTCGGAAGCAAACGTACGTGGCTGACAGAAGCTTCGCCTTTTTTGAATAAATGCTCAACAGCATGCATCGTTGCATGATGTTCAAGCGGGGAAGTAATAATATGTTTACAGCCAAGATCGTGGACTGCTGCTGCAATAGCCGTGTTTGAACTTTCCGTTCCACCGGATGTAAAGAATATCTCAGCAGGATGAGCATTCAGGATTTTTGCTACCGATTTTCTTGCTGTTTCAATCGCCAGTTTTGTTTCACGCCCATACGAATAGATTGATGATGGATTGCCAAATTTTTCTGTCAGGTAAGGCATCATCGCTTCAAGCACACGCGGATCCAATGAAGTTGTAGCAGCATTATCAAAATAAATTCTTTGCATCTTCTGAAATCTTTCTAAAAACAATTAATAAAAATGAAGCTGCAAAGATAAGAAATAGAGAGTTTGTGAAATTAATAAACCTATAAGGTTTTGAAAACCTTATAGGTTTGACGTGGGGTTAAATAAATTCTTTAATATCCTGCATCAGGCGTAACGCAATGTTATTCGCAGTAGTCTCGAAATTACTTTCTGCATAGATGCGGATGATCGGCTCTGTATTGGAAGTGCGGAGATGCACCCAATCCGAATCAAATTCAATTTTCAATCCATCTTCTGTATTAAGCGGTTGATTTTTGTATTTCTTTTTTATTTTATCAAAAATCCCGTTTACATCAATCCCTTTCTGCAACTCGATCTTATTCTTTGAGATAAAATAATCAGGATAACGTGCACGGAAAGATTTCATCCCATTTTTGTGATAAGATAATGCACTAAGAAAAAGGCCAATGCCAATCAATGCATCACGGCCATAATGTAAATCGGGGACAATGATGCCGCCATTTCCTTCGCCACCTATCACAGCATTCACTTCTTTCATTTTCGCAACCACATTCACTTCGCCAACTGCAGAAGGAAAATATTGTCCGCCTCTTTTCAGCGTAATATCTTTCAACGCTTTCGTGCTGCTCATATTACTAACGGTGTTGCCGCTTTTTTTGCTCAACACATAATCTGCAACAGCAACCAATGTATATTCTTCACCAAACATACTTCCATCTTCACAAACAAAACAAAGACGGTCAACATCGGGGTCGACTGCAATGCCAAAATCAGCTTTAAATTTTCTTACGGAAGAACTCAGCAATGCTAAATTTTCAGGCAATGGTTCGGGATTGTGTGCGAATTTCCCATTCACTTCTTCATTCAACACAATCATTTCTTCTACTCCCAATGCTTTTAATAACGGTGGGATTGCCAGTGCACCGGTTGAGTTGATCGCATCCAAAACCACTTTGTATTTTTTCTGCTGAATAGAATCGACATCAACCAACGGATAGTTGATTACAGCATCAATATGTTTCTGTATGCAGGTTTGATTTGTAAAATATGAGCCGATCTTTTCAACGGTTGCAAATGAAAAATCTTCTTTTGAAGCTTTATCCAAAATATAAGCACCGTCTGTAGCGCTGATAAATTCGCCGTGTTCATTCAACAATTTAAGTGCATTCCACTCTTTTGGATTATGGCTCGCAGTGATGATGATTCCACCCTCGGCCTTTTCCCATTGAACAGCAAGCTCTACAGTAGGTGTTGTTGACAAACCTAAATCAACCACATCCAATCCAAGCCCGGTGAGTGTGTTCACTACAAGATGGTTTACCATTTCGCCACTAATGCGGGCGTCACGGCCAATAACAATTTTTTTCCCGTTGTTTTTTTCCTTGATCCAACTGCCGTAAGCGGCAGTAAATTTTACAATGTCGAGGGGGGATAGATTTTCACCGGGTTTTCCGCCAATGGTTCCTCTGATTCCTGAAATACTCTTGATCAATGCCACAATTACGTCGGTTTAATGATTTCTACAAAAATAAGGGTTTGGAAAATGCAATTTATTAACTCGTTTGTTTTTTTCAGGAATTGAAATTTTATTAAAAAAGAATAGAAAAAATATGCTTTTTTAGGGTTACCTCAACCTGAAATACTGCAACTACGATACCAATAAACAAAAATTAGTTTATAAAATATACACAATGAAGAAACTATTATCCCCAAAATATAATTTGCCTCTTACATTTGTTAAAAGTTAGTTCGTATGCAAAGCCATGGAACCTGGTTCAAAGAGTGGTTCAATTCTCCTTACTATCATTTGCTTTATTCAGATCGCGACGACAACGAAGCAGCAACTCTCATCGATCATCTTATTGCCCGGTTACAACCAGCAAAAGATGCAACCATGCTGGATGTGGCATGCGGACGCGGACGCCACGCAAAGATACTTGCAGAAAAAGGTTTCGATGTTACCGGCATCGATCTTGCACCTTCAAGCATCATATATGCCAGGCAATTTGAAAACGACCACCTGCATTTTTATGAACACGATATGCGTATGCTTTTCCGGATAAATTATTTTGATTACGCGTTCAACTTTTTTACCAGTTTTGGTTATTTTGTTTCAGAACGGGAACATAACAGCGCTATGCGAACGATCAGCCAGTCGTTAAAAAAAAATGGGGTTTTTGTGTTGGATTATTTAAACGCACATTATGCAGAAGAACATTTGGTCAATGAGATGACAAAAAAATCCGGCAGTGTTATTTTCAAAATAAACAAATGGTGCGATGATCTTTATTTCTATAAAAAAATAGTAATTGAAGACCCAGAGTTGAATGAACCTTTAGAATTTACTGAACGTATACGTAAGTTCGCTCTCGACGATTTTACAAAAATGTTTTCGCTGCAACAGTTAAATATAAACGCATTTTTTGGCGATTACACATTGAATCCGTTTGATGTAAAAACATCCCCGCGATTGATACTTATCGCGCAGAAGAAATAATACATAATATGACAGATGATAGATGACAGTCTTAAAAGCAGTTATTCAAAATTAATGGCTTACATCTAACATCTGTCAACTGTCATCTGTTTTTATCATCTACCTTCAACTAATTACTATATTGAACCTGTAAAAAAGTATATGGATCGATAGAAAAATATTTTTCTACCAGTTCGGGATATTCGCTTAATTCGAGCTCAATAAAATGCTGCGCTTCTTTTATATCCCACAGGTATAATTTTTTTTGGTTACAAGGTTGCCTGAAAATTTCAGGGAGTATTTCCGGTAATAAGCCATTCCAGCAGGCATCCTCTAATTTTTCAATATCGGATTTCGGGCCTCTGTTATCATTTGTTTCACACAACTGGCGCGAAGAAAAACTGGTGCCGGTGATTAGCAATATTTCCTGTTGTGCATATTTCGTTTCCATAACCAGAGATTTAAAGCTCTCTGTATATAAGACGCAGTTTTTATCAAAAAGCAACAATTCCCAAATAAAAAATTCTGTTAAAGCAGTGGGAAATGATGTTCGATGGTTGATGATAGATGACCGCCTTAAATTTTGAAGTCTTATATAAACACGATCATCTATCATCCAACAACGGTCATCGTCGAGAGAGTTTGAAGAAAAATAAAAATTAATGTAACCTTTTTTCACAACGCCGCGTCACAATTTCAGAAGCGGTTGAAAGAGCGAGGAAAGAAAATCAAAAAGAATTTTAAAACTAAGGTTATGAAAAGCAAATATATCACCACACAGGTTTTGCTCGCATGTTTAGCTGGTAACACCAAAAGGAACAGGAAGAGAGCAGCGTGATAATGCTGAACGCTTAATGCAAAACGCTGAATGACTCAAGTGCATTCAGCGTTTTGCATTAAGATTACGCGTTCAGCGCATTATACTCTTAGGAATACTTTCTGTTTATACATAAAATACAAGAACAACCATTTTAATAAAACATAGCAGCATGCCATCGCTACGATATTGAAAGGGTTACCGATCAATTGCCCTACCCATTGAAAGAAGCTATTTGTAGAATAATTCCATTCCACAAAACGTTCGGACATATAAATTAAAATGGAATTCATCCCGATCACTTTAAAAAAGAAAGCCCATTTTTTATGCCCCCGCACATCAATGATGTAGTAAAATACGGAAAGCAGTAACAAGCTTAACCCGCCAACCTGCAATACAAATGAACTTGTCCAGAGATTTTTATTGATCGGGAAATCGAGGTTCCAAATCTGTGCTACGATCAGGAAGATTATACCGGTGATGAATAACCGAAGAACCTTTTTTGTTTGCGACATCGGGTTATTCCGCAAAAAACTTCCTGTAAGAATACCAAGCAAACCCGTACCAATTGCCGGAATGGTAGATACCAAACCTTCAGGATCGTGAATACCAAGATACAAACGGCCGGGAAGGACAGACCTGTCGATATATGAAGCAAAATTTCCCTTCATGGTAAGGTCACCCCTCGGGAAACCCGGTGCCGACGTAAGTTTTAACAGTAACCAGTAACCGATAATTAATGAAAAGAACCAGATGATCTGCGTAGTTTGTTTGCTGTACAGGTAAATGATGTTGGCAAACATATATGCGAGGCCAATTCTTCCAAGCACACTCCCGAAACGTATATCGGATAGCGGGCGGATTTGCAATCCATTGTTGTAAATAACGCCGAGCACTACCAGTATCAATCCACGGCGGATCACTCGAAGCAATAATTTCTTTCTGGCAACGCCGTTATCTAATTCCTTTCCTACTGAATAAGGTGTTGCTACACCGGCAATAAAAAGAAATAGCGGGAAAATAAGATCATACAAATGAAAACCGTTCCAGTCGGGATGTGTTAATTGATTGGCAATCGCTCCCCAGAAAGGAGAACCTGTTGCCTTAGACATAGCATGAAAAATTTCTTCTGCGCCCATAATCCAGAACATATCAAATCCGCGAAGCGCATCGAGTGAATACAAACGTTGTGTTGTTGAAACCTGCGACATGATGATTGATGTAATTGGGGTTAAAAAATGATTAACGAGCAAGGAGAAGGTTCAAAGTTTAGGTTATCTCCGAAGATAATTAATTACACCAAGAATTTTATGTGCACAACAATTTATTTCAAAGAAAATTTTTCCACTGAAACAATGAAGCTCAGAAATATTTAGAGCTTCTTTATAACAACAATGAGATATTATTATTATTTCTTTTTATTGGTAAGAATAAGATATTTCGCAGTTTCATATACCCCACTCGATAATTCCCGCATTATTTCCTGTGAAGAATCATTCTTTGAATTGATAATAACCGGATCGTTATTGACAATGGATACAAATTCTTCTTTACCCGTTTTCAATTGTTTCCGGTACAAATAATTTCCTTTTATCAACCCTATATATCCCTGGTCCGGGTCATACAAAAAAGAAAAAGCTTTTTTTGAGCTGTAATTTGCTGAATCAAGGATATCTCTTCCCAAAGCCGAGTTAGTATATGGAATATTTGCCAGCCCGGCAAGCGTGGGAAGCACATCAATTTGTGAGCAAATGTATGATATGCGTTTTGGCGCCAACAGTTTTGGTGCGTAAATCAATAATGGCACATGTTCCATCGTCAAACGTTGATGCGTCCAGGCTTTTGGAAACATGTAGTCGGCGTCGCCGACAATTCCATGATCACCTACAAAAAGAAAAACAGTATTGTCAAAGTATTTTTCTTGCTTTGCTGCTTCAATAAATTTCTGGTAACAAAAATCGGTATAACGGAAAGCATTCATTTCATCGAGAGATTGAAAACCGAATTGTTTTAACGAATCCTCCGACATTGTAATCGTATGAAACTCCTGCTGGTCTTCTGACGGAATCGTATATGGCCGGTGATTATCTGCAGTTTGTATAACGGCAAAAAATGGCTTGTCTTGCTTACGCAATACTTTATTCGCTTCTAAAAATAAATTCTTATCACTCACTCCCCATACATCAATTTTCGGAGCAGAATAATCCTGTTGTTCATATAAATGCAAATCTTTGATATTGTTTGTGAGCAGTCCGCGGATGTTTGCCCAGCTTGTGCTTCCACCGATAAAATAAAACTTGTTGTAGTTGGTAAAATTATTGATGATCGTGTGTTGGTCTACTGCAGCAGGATTCCTGCTTGATGTAGTTGTCTGGATTTCCACATCCGGAATACCCGTTATCACAGCCCACACTCCCCTTGCAGTTCCATAAGTTGGCGTAAAACAATGGTCAAAAAATATTCCTTGCTGGCACATGCTGTTAAAATATGGCGTCGTATTCAACGGGTTCCCCCACATGGAACTTTTATACGCACTGAATGATTCGCAGATCACCACAACAATATTTGGAGTCGACGTCAAAGATCCTTCTCTTGGTGAAATATGCCGTTCAAAATTCAGGCTTTCAGAATCGTTTTTATTGAGCCCGAAATATGGAGTAAGGATCGGGTATGCCTCTTCTACATATCTTTTGCTATATGTTGCATGCATGAATTTCAGGCTGCTGGCAAAAGATTGAAAAGGGTTTAATGAAAGATTGGCTTTATAATCGCTGCCTAATCCAAATGCGTCGCTCCACCGAAGCGGGTATTGGCCGGCCCTTCCGAAAATTGCCAATCCAAACAATAAAAACGAAACAATGAACCACCACAGGCGGCTACGTTTGGTAGCAGATGATTTTCCTTCGTCAATTTTACGGTAACCATTTCTTACTATCCATAAAATAAACAAAGTGCCGATAGCTATAATAATCAAAATGCGTATCACGGGGTATGTTTGCCAAACCATTCGGAGAGATATACCTGCATCGCTGAGGTAATTGAGCACACTTGCATTTAACCGTTGCGACAAATAACTGTAATGTGCAAAATCTACCGAATAAAAAAATACGAGCAAAAATGAGGCGATACCAATCAATATAAAGGCAACACGCCTGCCAAGGCGGGTTTTCAATGGATGCAATGCAGAGAAACTTCCGAGGATCATTAATAACATGCAGAGGATACAAACATCACGAAGGTCGTAGCGCAATCCCATTACAAAAGCAGGGAACACATCAAAAAAACTATTTCCTTGCCTTGAAAAGAAGAAAAACAACGCAAAACGAAGCAATGTCATCAGCAACAAAAAAATAATACCGGTACGAAAAATCCAACGCGTCAATTTAGGTATCTTTAATCCTGATATCATAATACATTAAATTGACCGCAAAATTAGATCAATTATTTTTGTTACCATGATTTTACCCGACATCAGCAACCATTTAAGTTTTTTACAACAAATTATTCAATTCGATTATTGGTTATTCCGCAAAATAAACGAACAATGGTCTAATCCTTTTTTTGATCTTGTACTGCCGTTTACCCGTGAAGCAGAGTTCTGGCTTCCCTTCTATTTGTTCCTGTTAGTTTTCAGTCTTATGAATTTTGGTAAAAAAGGTGCCTGGTGGTCCTTTGGGTTGATTATGACGTCGATCATCAGCGACCTCATCAGCAGTTCCTTAATTAAACATACGATCTTACGTTTGCGCCCATGCCACGAACCCCTGATGGCAGATACAGTAAGAGTGTTGGTGTTATATTGTCCGCAAAGTTCCAGTTTCACTTCTTCGCATGCATGCAACCATTTTGCAGCATCAATGTTTATTTTCAGCACCATGAAAAATGTAAGTAAATGGTGGCGATTGATATTTCTCTGGGCTTTCGTAATTTGTTATGCGCAGGTATATGTTGGCGTTCATTATCCCATTGATATAATTGGTGGCGCAATCGTTGGTTGTGGTATCGGTTATACGATGAGCGTTTTTTTCCGGAAACAATTCGGCACAATGGGTTTACAATAAAACAAAACCATGATTGAAATTATCATACTTCTTTTTCTTATTTTCCTCAACGGCTTATTTGTGATGACAGAGATTGCGCTTGTTTCCGTACGCAAGGCACGGCTCGAAAGTAAAGCCGATAAAGGCGACCTGCGTGCAAAATCTGCTTTGAAACTTGCCGAAAACCCGGAATTGTTTTTGCCAACTGCACAGTTGGGAATTACCCTTGTTGCGATATTGACCGGTTTTTATTCCGGTGAAAAATTCAGTGACGACCTCAAACCGTATATTGAAAAAATACTTTTGATGAAACCGTATGCTGAAACAATTTCAAAAGTGGTGATCGTAATTGTTGTTACTTTTTTATCTATCATTTTCGGAGAGCTTATTCCAAAACGTATCGGGCTTGCACGTGCAGAAACAATTGCTTTGATCGCTGCTTCGCCGATGAAATTTCTTTCGCGGCTTGGCTATCCTATACTTGGGTTATTAAATTACACAAGCAATCTTTTCTTTCGTGTTTTCCCGGTAAAGCCTACACAGGAAAGTAATGTAACGGAAGAAGAAATTAAAGTAATGATCAATGAGGGAACCGAACAAGGCACTATCGAACAGGCAGAACAGGAAATCATTGAACGGGTATTTCATCTCGGAGACAGGAATATCACCTCATTGATGACACATCGAAGTGATATAACCTGGTTTGATATTAATGAAAACGAATTGCAGATAAAAGAGAAGATCATTAATGAACCACATTCATTTTACCCGGTTTGCGATGGGGAAATTGACAATATAAAAGGATATGTTTCGATAAAAGACCTGTATGTTTCTGACGATCATAAATTGTTTAAAGACCTTGCCGAGCCTGCAATGTTTGTTCCTGAAAACAATAGCGCATATAAAGTGCTGGAAAAATTTAAAGAAACAAAAGTGCATTGTTGTTTTATTGTGGATGAATATGGAAGCCTTCTCGGAATGATTACCTTAACAGACATCCTTGAAGCGATCATTGGAGAAATCCCGCAACCAGATGTGCAGGATTATGAGATCAAACAACGCGATGACGGGACATTTTTGATAGATGCACAAATACCTTTCTACGATTTTCTTTCCCACTTTGATAAAGCCGACTGGATGAATGAGGGATCACACGAATTTGATACGCTTGCCGGTTTTATACTCCACCAACTGGAACGCATACCCGAAACCGGAGAAACATTGGAATGGAAGGATTTTAAATTTGAAGTGATAGACATGGATGCGCAGCGCATCGACAAGGTATTGGTGACTTTTAAAAAAGCAGAAGAATCTAACGTTGATGGTGATGCGTAAATGAGCTTATTTTTTCACGCGGAGATGCAGAGGTATGCCATGTCTACACAACATGCTAAAATATATCATCGTACCAAAGACATGGCATACCTGTACAACTTCTTATACCTCTGCGTACTCCGCGTGAACCTATTTTAAAAAAAATCATCATGCAAACAATCAAACTCTCTTTTTTACTTTTTAATTTTTACTTTTTACTTCCTCCCAATATCCAGGCACAACAAACAATAACCGGCTATGTTTTTGTTGATAAAAACAATAACGGCAAAAAAGATGCGGGTGAAGAAGGTGTTGCAGGCGTTTCTGTTTCCGACCAGGTAATTGTTGTGAAAACTAGTGCCGATGGGGCTTTCAGCATAAGCAATCCCAAAGGTTATGGATTTATTATACTAAGCACACCTGATGGCTATAAAGCAGATTCGTCCTGGAAAAGAATTACAAAAAACAGTACTGCTGTAAATTTCCCATTAGCAAAAACCAAACCCGTTCGCGAATTCAGTTTCATTCATGCATCCGACACACACGTTAGCCCAGATGGAATTGACCGGATGGAAAAATTCCGCAACATCATCGCTCAAACAAAACCTGATCTTGTATTGATAACCGGCGATCTCGTTAAAGATGCGTTGCGTGTAAATGAAAAAACTGCTTCCACTTATTTTCAATTGTACGCAAGCGAGATCAAAAAAATTAATGTGCCGGTGTGGAGTGCGCCGGGCAATCATGATAATTTTGGTATTGAAAGGCAATCATCATTAGTGAGCAAAGACAATCCATTGTATGGAAAAGAAATGTTCCATCATTATCTCGGGCCAAGATATTATTCGTTCAATTATGGCGGTGTTCATTTCATTGCATTGGACGATGTGGATTTTGAAGACACCTGGTATTTCGGGCATATTGATTCTGTTCAACTCAATTGGGTGAAACAGGATCTGGAAAATGTTTCTCCATTAACACCGATTATAACGTTTGCACATATCCCATTTTTTTCAGGGGGGTTAAGTTTAACAACATTCTCTCCGTATGGATTTGACCGTTCCGTAGAAATAGAAAACGGGAAACCGGAATTCCGCCATACAGTTTCCAATGCATACGAGTTTTTAGCCTTGTTTAAAAATCATAATTACCCGCTCAATCTGACAGGGCATTATCATATCCGGCAAATATTCTGGTTTGAAAGTTATGGGCAAAAAATCCGCTTCGAACAAACGGCAGCTGTAGTTGGAGATTCAGATGCAGGTGATATACAAACTCCTTCCGGCGTAACATTCTACACGGTAAAAGATGGCGTGATCAGTGAAGGAAAATTTATACGGTTAGACCAATAATGCGTTTTGCCACAGAAACACTGAAGCACAGCGCTACTCTGTGCTTCAGTGGCAAAGATATTTTTCGGATATACTATACCGTTATACTTCTCGGCAATAAATACATAAGCAAATACACATAAATTTCAATCCTATTATTGCCGATCCAAATTTTCATGCTATCTTAAAAATCCTATCTCTTACAAGCTCGATTTCGGCAGTAAAAATATTCATAGTTAATCATTCCTTCTGACAGGCTGCTGTTCATTATTGTTTTCATGCTGTATAAAAACTACATACTATTCACATAAATATGTTGAGTTAAACCCGTTCTATCAACTGTTAATATTCACAAATGTTAGGCCGATTACCATTTCAGAGAAAAAGTTTATACATCTACGCATGGCTTTTTTTTGCTTTTCAAAATTGTTTTTGTCAATTCAATATCTGTATTGATTCTATTCAAACTTCGTTGTACACATCATCTTCATTCACAGGGCTTATTTTTAGCCCTGTTTCCACGATTGACAACGGCATTATTTATTCGCAGGACATATATAATCAAGACAGTATAATAATTTTTAAAATAGATACCAAAGGTGTTACGCTATGGGCAAAAAAGATTTTGAAATTTAGTAATGCCACTGTACAAGGCCAAATCCGGCAAATGGACAATGGGAATATTGAAATACCCTATATTATCCCAAGCAATACTTGCGTAGCATGTAGTAACCATCTGATACTTGATAATAATGGTAATATTATTCTTGATGCCGTTTATAGTAATCAAAGCAAGAATGACGGTTGGCTGATTTGTAATTCGGGTCCTGATCAATCAATTGTGCTTGCAGGCACGAGAAATTCGGCAAATGTTGGTGGTATTTTTGTACAGCGAATGGATACATTTATGTTGCCTGAAGTGGCTTTGTCAGAAACATGGCTGCATAATTATTCATTCAGCGCCGCAGAGAATTATTCAATTACAATAGGCAGTTTGCATGTTGTGAATAATTTTGTTTTCATCGGAGGTACATTTACCAATAAACAAAAACCGAATGAAGATGGCGGCTTGTGGTTGATGAAACTTGATTATGGCACCGGCAATATCGTTTCCTATACATCCTACCGCCTTAACAGTCTATCATTCTCTACAGGAAATGTTTCTGTTTCAAGTGCAGGGAATTTTTCAATGTTTGGGAATGGCAGAATAACATTCCCTGTAAAATTAACTCGTTCAGCCACCCAGGAAACAGAAGAAGTTATTTTCTCTTTTGATGAAAACCTGAATATCTTACATTCGCCGATTGCTGTTTCTTCTTTATTACCTAATTACGGTGCTTATGCTATACTAAACAACTCCGGAGAACTAGCCTACATGATCCAAAACATTTATGGACAATCCTATTATGCGATTTTTGATAGTGCAAATAACCTGAACCAACAGATCAAAGTAGCTAATGTTACCAATAATTATTTTGCACAATCCTGCCTGAAAGATAATGGCAATATCAGCATTTCATCCCCTGTTATAAAAAACAATAAATTATATCTGCAGACACTTGATATTGGGGAAGGTTCTACAGGAGAATCAGATTGCGCTTCTATAACAGACACGAATTTTGTAACCATAAAAAATCAGCAATGTGAAGATGCAAAATTTAACTGGTCAATTTTATCAGGCAACGATATCTCATCTATCACCTTACCCCCAAGATTAACTGTGGATGATTTTATTATTACCGGGCAATTTGCCTGCCAGCAAAAAAGCGTCTGCAAAAGCATAAAAATAAACGGTGCCAGCAATTTTTGCTTCAACGACTCAGCACATACTTTTACAGCCTCAAAAAATAGTTTATGCGTAAAAAAAACAAGCTGGATAATCGATACCAATTTTACTTCCATTTCTAACCAGCTTAATGACACTACAATTACTTTACGTTTTAAAAATCCTGGTAAAGTTCTTTTATATGCGACTGTTGCCGGGTGCAATATTACAGATTCGCTTTGGGTGAACATAAAAGCCCGCTCACAAAGTGTAACTATTGGTAACGATACAACATTATGCACTGACACCACTGATTCTTTATTTACACAAATTCCCTATCAAAAATATCTCTGGCAGGATGGTTCAACTGATTCTTTTTTTGTTGTTAAACAGGCAGGTGTTTATTCACTAACGGCAACGGATATGTGCAATAACGTTTCATCGGCATCTATAAAAGTCAGTTACGACACCAGTTCGCTAAACGCCACCGGCAATATGGAGCTTTGCAAATTGCAGGATACCATCTTATCTGCAAACAGTGGTTTCCACAATTATGAATGGAGCCCTGCCAGTGCCATCAGCGGCAGCCCATTCTCACAAACCATCCAGATCCATCCGGATTCAACCAGGGAGTATATAGTCAATGCGGTTTCCGTTTATGGTTGTTTATTGCGGGATACGGTGAAAATTGTAGTAGAAAATTGTTTAAATAAAATAATAATGCCTACAGCTTTCACCCCGAATGATGACGGCGTGAACGATATCATAAAACCGAAAATTTTTGGTGTCCTGAAAAAATATGAATTCAACATTTATAACCGTTGGGGGCAATTGATCTTCCACACAACCAATCCTGATTTAGGTTGGGATGGAAAATTTAAAGGCTTAACGCAAAATACCGGCACTTTTGTATGGATGTGTGGGTATAGGTTTGCGGGTGACAATGACAAAATGCAGAAAGGAAATTTTGTGTTGATAAAATGACCCGGCGCTGATTTTACAATTATAGGATTGCCACAGAAACACTGAAACACAAAAGCATTATGTGTTTCAGTGCTTCAGTGGCATTTTAAAAATCTTTAAAAATCAAACTCTGCCACTGCATCGGGGGCATTCAGTTTTGTACTTTTTCGGTTACCCGATACCGTTATACACAGAATTAAGCAGTTAAGTAAAAACATATAAATCTCAAATAGCCCGCTACGGATCGAAATTTTGCATTAACTTATATGCATAAATCTTCATTTCCGCACCCGCAAAGTCATCCCTTCGAATTATTGCAGCATAGCAGCTTTCCTATAGTTAATCATATCTGCGTTTAAAAAATTATTTACAAGTACATGTAGCTATACTGGCTTTATCAGTCCACTGCTGCAATACAGATATTGACTACAATTCTTTTTTAAACCTCTAAACCCGGAATTATGAAAAAAATTACCATTGTTTTGCTGGCAATAGTTTCAGCATTGACATTTTTTTCCTGTCAAAAAAATTCATTCAACCGTTTTCAGGCAAACCCTGTTCAGACACTTACTTACGACATTAAAAACACTGCTACCGCTGTAACACTCTCGCAGGCAACACAATTTGCATTGAAATTCTTGCAACAAAAAGATCCTTCAGCTTCTATCAGTCTAATGAATGCCATAACAGTTGCGAAAAACGGCAAACCCTATTTTCATATCATAAATGCCAATAAAGGATTTGTAATCCTATCTCCTGACTCAACGTATGTACCAATATTAGCTTATGACAGCATTAATAGTTTTTCTTTTGCAGACAATGATCTGAATATTGGATTAAAACAATGGTTCAATAAGCACTCCATTGAAATTGATTTTATACGAAACACACATAACAGTTATGCTGACTCAATTGGCAAACAAAACAAACAGCTATGGAAAGCGATGAACAATTTATTCTCACAAACATCAAGCCTTACAACAACCGGTGGTTATTCAGATGCTAAAACCACATTGTCATTCCCAACTACTCCCATATCTTCAGTACTTACCGGGTATTCCGTAAATTCAACTGTAGGGCCATTATGCGCAACGCATTGGAATCAATATTATCCTTATAATGAATATTGCCCGGGTAAACCAAATTCAGGAACACCCTTTGTAGGCCATGCGCCTGTTGGTTGCGTACCAGTTGCGATGGGGCAAATTATGTATTATTGGAAGACCCCGTCAACGAAATATAATTTCAGCATTATGCCATTATACATTGACCCATCGCAAAACTGGACAGTGGCCGGTCTTAATCAAATGGCACAGTTATTAAGCGATATTGGCGCTGTAACCGGCCCGGTATTAATGCAAGTGACCATAGCGCCTTTTAACTTAACGCTTAACGGCACCTTTGCGAATTATGGTAATACCATCACAAGTTGTGATGATACATATGCCCCATGGGTTTTTGGAGCCTTTGGCATGAGTTCAGCATCAAGAACTGAAACAATATCCAATCAAACATTGACAGGCCCGAATAACGGGACATATTTTTCAGGGTTGCTCACCAACGAAGTGCAGGCAAGAAGGCCATGCATGGTTAGTGGTTATCCCGGTGAAACCAGTGTATTGGGTGTCGGAATTTTACCTACGCCCACTGGCGAAGGGCATTCATGGGTTTGTGATGGCAGCAATGTGACCACCTATTATTCAGGCACTATTGACACCTATTTTTATATGAACAAAACATACACGGTAAATAATGTTGGCCCAACAGGGACCGTTAGCCTGCTCCACATGAATTGGGGTTGGCAGCTAAGTTTATTAGGTGGTCCTAATAATGATGGCTGGTATAATTGTAATGTAAATTATACTTCAGCACCTGATGGCAACGATTATCAATATTTCCAAACAATCATTTATAATATTCATCCATAAACCATCACATGAAATGAAAAAATTATTGATATCTTTTTTATTCGTTGTTTTATATGCATGTGCCAAAGACACTTCTCCGATACCAGGCGCTCAGATTCATTATATTGATACAAACGGAAATGACTTATTTGCGAATGGGCAAAATGGATATTATGAGGACAGTGTTTATGTATCAAACATAAATGGGAATGTCATTCCTAATTATGCAGGGTTTGTGGACTGGACACCCAGTACGTTGGAAACAGGTCCAAGTATGTACACGACTATAACCAACAAGTATACAACGTTGGTTATTCATTTAAAGAGCAATATTAATGATACTATAAAAATGCATTTGACATCCACACAACTTGCAAATGGAGCAACGTTAGACTCGATTTGGTATAATGGACAACTAAAAAAAGCAGGTTTTCAACCTATCAGTGGGGTAACAAATCCAGATATCTATACAACATTGTTCTCCGTTGTGCATTGAATAATTGCACCGATCATCTTACATAATTCTTGCCAGCATAAGCGTTGGCAAGAATTATTTTAAAACAATCATTTAAAAGTTTCATTCATAAATCTTTTTATTATGAAAAAAGTTACAATATTTTTCTGCATGATAATTATATACATTTCATGCAGGCCGACATGCTGTGGCGGCCCTACTGGTTCTGAAGTTATTATTGCTTATGTAGATAAAAACGGGAACGGCTTGTTTAACGACGGGCAAAATGAATATTTTAAAGATAGCGTGAAGGTTTACGATTTAAAAGACGGAGTAGCAACTTTTATTCCCGATGAATATTATTGGGCATTGGGGGTACAATCAAGCGTTTTGTACATAAACTTTACAAATAAGGATATGGTGAACCGTTAGTATACTCGCCTGATACATTTAAAACAAGGCATTGACGATACATTAAAAGTTAAGTTACCAGTCAATGAGCAAGTACTGACATTTCCTGATTCAATATGGTATAACGGTAAGCTTTCGAAGATGAATGATAGCTGTGTTTGTATGACTATCATTAAATAAAAAACTAAAAGCCGTTTTAAAATGGTAGGCAGCTAAATGCTCTGCCTATTTTCTAAAAATCAAACTCCGCAACTGCATCCGGCGCATTCAGTTTTGTACTTTTTCGGTTACCCGACACCGTTACATGCATCAGGTTGATCTCGTTATTGAAAGATTCGTACAAAAGCGTGTTGTTAATAATCAGCTTATTCACCGAAGGCACATTATTAACCTGCAGGTAACACCAGGTTGCTTCTGATTCCTGCTCGCTTCCTACAAATTGCAGCGTTACAGGTTTCCCATCAACTTTAAGCTGAAGATGTTTGTTGATATATTCATCAATCAACTTATCGTTTTCAGCTTTCTGTTTTGCAGACGAAAGATCAACCGTTTTATTAAACGTTTTTAAAATAGCAGCTTCAAAATCATTCGAAAATATCTTGCAACTTACTTCGAGTGTTTTATCTTTTGCATTATGATTGATCTCTGTAACTGTAACATATAAAGGATGCTTCGTTTTTGTTTCATTATTATTCACCGGCATTTTCGCATAAGAAAAAAGGCAGATATAAACTGCAAGCCATTTAAACATTGATACTACCATTTAACAATAAAATTTTCTTCGTACAAAAGTCTGAATAATTTTGGACATCTGATTTTTAGTTTCTCACGGATCACACTGATTGTACAGATTTTTTCATAATGTATTCTTTCTGTGAAAATTCGTGTAATCTGTGAGAGAGTTTTATATAACTATTTTATTTCTCACAGATAGCACTGATTACACAGATTTTTTAAAATAGATTCTTCTGTGTAAATCTGGGTAATCTGTGAGATAACTTTATACACATGGGCGATTTTAACCTTTACTTCAAATTAGGCACAGAACATATCCTCACCTGGGAAGCCCTGGACCATATATTATTTGTAACTGCGTTATGCCTTCGTTATCTATTACGTGATTGGAAAAAAGTTGTTGTGCTGGTAACTGCATTTACCATCGGGCATTCCATAACACTTGCATTAAGTGCATTAGGTTATGTGCATTTCGCAACACAATGGATCGAGTTTTTAATTCCTATTACGATTGTCGCAACTGCTATTAATAATTTAGTGCAAAAAACACAGCAGGTTGATCATCCTTCAAAACTTCCGCTCATTTATTTCTTCGCATTGTTTTTTGGATTGATACATGGGCTGGCTTACGCAACAACTTTTATGAGCCTTGAAGGACGAGAAGGACTATTGGTTCACCTGCTTGCATTTAATTTAGGCATTGAAGCTGCACAATTGTTGGTGGTAGCAATTGTGCTGGCAATTTCATTTATATTCGTGCAACTAGTTACATTGAAAAGAATATGGTGGGTACGCATAGCATCGGTAATTATTTTAATAGCATCGCTCCAAATGGCGTATGAACGCTTTCCAATAAAAAAATAAATCAAAACTGCTAAACAATGAGAAGGTTACTTTTTTTCTTACTCTGTATTTGTTCTTCTACACTATGGGCACAGGATATTCAAAACAACCCTGGTTCAAACCATGGAAACCGGTTTGAGCAACTTGGCGCAATTCTTCCAACTCCCAATGAATATCGCACGGCAAGTGGTGCACCAGGGCCAAAGTACTGGCAACAGCGCTGCGATTATGATATTAAAGCAGACCTGGATGAAGACAAACAAAAACTTACAGGCAGCGAAACAATCACGTATTACAATAACTCCCCGAACGAATTGACTTATTTATGGCTTCAGTTGGATGAAAACGAGCACAGCGCAAAGGACAACGCAAATTACCAGGACGGAAGTACGATGCGCAAAATCATCAGCGACCAGACCGTTGACATGATGGAGCGCATGACTAAAGACAACGACTATGGCGACAAGATCACAAAGATCACCGATGCATTAGGCAAGCCGTTGCAATACATGATCAACAAAACAATGATGCGTGTGGAATTACCAACCGTTTTAAAGCCAGGACAGAAATTTATTTTTAAGATCGATTGGAATTATCATATCTCCGACCGCATGAAATATGGAGGACGCGGTGGTTATGAATATTTCCCGGAAGATGGGAACTATTTGTTTACGATCACACAATGGTACCCGAGATTATGCGTGTACAGCGATTTCCAGGGATGGCAGAATAATCAATTCACAGGCCGTGGAGAATTTGCTTTGACATTCGGAAATTTCAAAGTGCAGATGTCGGCTCCTGCTGATTATGTTATTGGTGCCACAGGCGAATGCCAGAACTACCAGCAGGTTTTAACACCGGCGCAATTTGCACGCTGGCAGAAAGCCCAAACCACCAAAGAGCCGATTGAAATAGTAACATTGGATGAAGCGAAAGCAAGAATGGTAAATAAAAGCAAAGAGAAAAAAACATGGATATTCAAAGCCGATAACGTTCGCGACTTTGCATGGGGGGCATCACGCCGTTTTGTGTGGGATGCTATGCCCGCTTATGTTGAAGGCAAAAAAGTAATGTGCATGAGCTATTATGGAAAAGAAGCATATCCATTGTACAGGAGATTTTCTACCAAAGTAGTTGCGCATACTATTAAAACATATTCTCACTTCACCATTCCATTCCCTTATCCCGTTGCTCAAAGTGTAGAAGCATCTAACGGTATGGAATACCCGATGATCTGTTTCAACTATGGAAGGGCTGAAAAAGACGGATCGTATAGTGAAGCAACAAAATACGGGATGCTTGGTGTGGTGATACACGAAGTTGGGCACAACTTTTTCCCGATGATCATTAACAGCGATGAACGCCAGTGGAGCTGGATGGATGAAGGATTAAATTCATTTGTTGAATACCTGACGGAAGAATTGTTTGATAACAAATTCCCTGTTCGCGGAAAAGGACCGGCATGGGCAATTATTGATTACATGAAATTGCCGAAAAATGAGTTGGAACCAATCATGACAAATTCTGAAAATATTATTGGCTTTGGCCCTAATGCGTATACAAAACCTGCAACAGGGTTAAATATTCTCCGCGAAACAATTATGGGCCGCGATTTATTTGATTATGCATTTAAAGAATATGCACGCAGATGGGCTTTCAAACATCCTACCCCTGCAGATTTCTTCCGCACTATGAATGATGCAAGTGCTGAAAACCTCGATTGGTTCTGGCGCGGATGGTTTTACGGAACAGACCCGGTAGATATTTCATTGGACAGTGTAAAACATTTCACCCCGGATTTTGATAATCCTCCGGCAAAAATTGATACAACGATAATGCGCAGCATTGATAAACCGATGCACTCGAAATACCCCGAAGATGTTTCGAAAGAACGTAACAAAGACGATAAAAATATCAGTTTTGCAACCGATGCGGATACTGCATTGCGTGATTTTTACTGGAGATATACACGCGGGCAAATTCCGTATGACACTACAAAATTTGCCGTGCACAATACGCAATACGACGAACCTTTGGATGAAGCCACTAAGCAAAAGATCGCCGACAAACAATTTTATGAATTACAATTCAGTAATAAAGGCGGACTGGTAATGCCATTGATCATTGAATGGACATACAAAGACGGAACAAAAGAAATAGAACGCATACCTGCACAGGTGTGGAGAAAAAATGAAACACATATCACGAAAGTGTTTATGAAAGATAAAGAAGTTGAATCGATCAAATTAGACCCCAATCGTGAAACGGCCGATATTGACGATACCAATAACAACTGGCCGAAAGTAACTACTGAAAGCAAATTCCAGGTGTTTAAAGCTAAACAACAATTATTGCGTAGCATTCCGCAAAGCAATAACCCGATGCAGAAAGCAATGGAAAAAGACAAGAAAGCATTTTAATAAATTGGTAATTACGAATTAAAAATTGAAGCCGCGAAATTGTTCGCGGCTTTTTTTGTTTTGCTGTTGCTCAATAGAATTCCTACAGTACAAGAGTGCGACGCAACGATGCTTAATAGTAGCAATGCAGCTAAGTACATAATAAAACCATACATTTACTTTCGCATTTGCCAATACTTCAACAAACTGTTATGAGAAAACCATTCTTCATTTTTATTTTTTCGTTTTTACTTTTTACTTCGTACGCTCAACAAAACGACAATGACCTTTACGCACAATCGAGCGAAGTAAATAATGTGATGGTGCAATACAACGCAGATTTGTACAGCCTGCGGCGTTTTTATTTTATTGAAAATTCGCCGGAAAGAAGGGAACGTTTTAAAACAATGAACGAAGAATATTTACAGCGTTTGGATAAAATGGATTTTGATAAACTGCCTGTCGGAAGCCGTGTGGATTTTATTTTGTTTCGCCGGAATATTAAAGAATCATTGCGGCAATTGGCCATCGAAGAAAAAGAATATAACCAGGTAAAATACCTGGTACCGTTTGCAGATACGATTTATTTACTGGAAAAAAACCGCCGCCGTGGTGCTGCGGTAAATGCACAGGAAATTGCACAGGAGCTTACGCAGATATCCAAAGAAGTTATTTCATTTTCAAAAAAATTAAACCAATCTTCTTCGTTAACTATGCCTTTGTATAACCGTGCATCTGCAACGGTGAAAGGTTTGCAACATGCATTGAAGAGTGTGTACGAATTTTATAATGGCTACGATCCGCAATTTACGTGGTGGATGCCGCTGACTTATAAAGCAACAGACAGTGTGATGGCTTTGTATGCTGCTGCATTAAAAGCGAAAGCAAAAGCAGCAAGCAATCAAAAAGAAGACAGCAGTGGAATTGTCGGCAACCCGATCGGACGAGATGAAATAATACAGCAATTACATTACGAAATGATCCCGTATACCCCAGAAGAGTTGATCGATATTGCGAACAAAGAATTTGCGTGGTGCGACGCAGAAATGCTGAAAGCCTCACGGGAACTGGGTTTCGGCGACAACTGGAAAGCGGCTTTGGAGAAAGTAAAAAATACGTATGTACCTGCCGGTGAGCAACCACAAGCGATCATGAAATTGTATAATGAGTCAGTAGATTTTTTAAAGAAGAATGACCTGGTAACTATTCCACCGCTTGCAGAAGAAGATTGGGGAATGGAAATGATGAGCCCGGAACGGCAATTGTTTGCTCCGTTTTTTTTAGGCGGAGAAGAACTACTCATCTCCTATCCTACCAATACGATGAAGGAAGAAGATAAACTGATGAGCATGCGCGGCAACAACCCGCATTTTTCGAGGGCAACTGTTCATCATGAATTAATTGCCGGCCACCACCTGCAAGGTTTTATGGAAGGACGTTATAAAGCATACCGCAATTTTGATACACCGTTTTGGGTGGAGGGAAATGCATTGTACTGGGAATTTATTTTGTGGGACCTGAAATTTCCGCAGGGCCCTGAAGACCGCATCGGCATGCTGTTCTGGCGTATGCACCGTTGTGCACGGATTATTTTTTCTTTGAATTATCATTTAGGGAAATGGACTCCGCAGCAGTGCATTGATTTTTTAGTTGACCGCGTTGGCCATGAACGTGCGAACGCAGAAGGTGAAGTGCGCCGGTCGTTCACCGGTGGCTATCCTCCTTTGTACCAGATCGGTTATATGATCGGCGGTTTGCAATTTTATGCATTGAAAAAAGAATTGGTTGATAGCGGCAAGATGACCTACAAACAATATCACGATGCAATACTTCATGAAAATGCGATGCCGATTGAAATGCTGAGAGCAATATTGACCAATCAATATCTTTCTAAAAATTTTGAAACGAATTGGAGGTTTTACTGGAAGTGATTTTATTCTATGTAACTGCTATGCCTATGTGTTGAAATTGTTTTGCCACATAGGCACAGTAGGATCACAGGAATTATTCTCCAAAATCCAACATTATTACATTTTCGTCGGGAGATATCCTGAAAACCTCGCCATTAGCAGGTTTGGAGAATTTCCCTTTCTTTGCAACAACAGTATAGTTCATTTTCTCAAATGCACAACTGATCTTGTTAGATGAAATATTTGTAAAAGGCAAATGAGCATTTTCTGCAGTCGTCATATCAAAAAACCATTTTACTGATTTCTTACTGACTAATCTGATTTTTATTTCACGTTCATTAATATTCATCAACAATTTTCCATTGAAAGAATTCAATTGCCAGGAAATATTTAATTCATTTGGAATTGAATCTGATATTACAGGCTTGCCTCCTTCTATCAAAATTTCTTTTCCATTCACCATCGCTTTGAAACGTAACCCGGCAATGGTATCGTGCGCACTCCACATATAACCATCAACAAACGGAAGCGTTAATACAGAGCATGAACGTGATGAAGATTTTTCTGTCGTATAAATCGAAGCAAAATTTTCATTGAACAAATGAATATCGCGGAAACGAAGCGTATTATTCTCCCATAAAATATTGGTGCGGAAAAAACGGCTGTTGAACCAAACCGTTTTTCTGTCGCTGCCTTTCAAATCTTCGTTTACTGTAACTGCAGTTGGCGGAGTAGTTTTAAAATGTTCGCGGAACCATTCGCCAGATCTTTCCAATGTTTCTACTTTCACTTTTCCTTCATCACGCAATTTTGCGATCACTGGCAATTGTATTTCAAAACCTTTTTGCATCGCATTCCACGTGAATGAATTTTCCTGTCCCGCCTGCACATACGCAAAATCCATGCAAGCACCATTAACAAACTGATCGAAATACCATTTCACCCAATTCTCATCGCCTCCGCCAAATTTATAAACAGGCTCAAGTGTTACAACTCCTTGCCTGTCTGTGCCCAAGCCATTATCGTATTGCCTGATGGGATCGCTTCCTAACATCCGAAAAATGGGAACCGGAATTTGTTTGCTTTCATGTTGCGCAGGCATGTATGAATTTTCGACACTTGGGTAATATGCCTGGTTCCAATACCCGCCCCACAATGTATATCCATCCGTGCCGATCTGGTCTTTGCAATTGCATGATGCAACAATTCCATATTTTTTGTACATGTACCCTATAGTGAATGCATCAATAAACCACGACCCAAAGGATTTTGGATAGTATCCAAAAATACTTTTGAAATCTTTCATGTACACATCGATCAGTTTTTTTCTTTCTTCCAATGAATATCCGGGGGAAAAATCAACACTTGCATCGGGGTCCCATGGAGATTTCCCGCGCCATCTTAATCCGGCATGTTCAACCAACGGCTGCGGGATTTCCCACCATCCGCCTATTTCAAATTCATTTGCAGGAAGGCTTTTCAATAACTGTTGGTAACGCGGATCGATCAATGCGTCATATTGCAACAGGAATGTGCCGCCGAGTTTGTATTGCTTCATCATTTCTATTTGCTTAACTACGGTTTGATACAATACATCTTCTGTGATAGCAGAATCACGAGGTTCATTCTGGCGAATGAAATTGATGATATTTATTATACGAGGATGCGAATCATTTTGTTTTGGTTGTTGGGAGAACAATGAAAATGATAAGAGAAGAAAAACGCTGAATAAAAGAATATGATTTTTTTGCATGAATAGTATTATTCAAGATGAATAACACGAAATTATTCATTAAATAATAAATGAGATATAACATTAGAAATCTCTTGCCGGTTCATAAACTCATCAAGGCTCAACTGCTCTTCACCAAAGTAGTACAAAAGTTAAATAGAAGCTCCTTCCGAAAACGGGCTGTACATCGTTTTCGGATCGCCCTTTTTTGGCGAAGCAAAAAAAACAATAAATAATACGCAAATAATTTAAGAGCAAATTCCCTTCTATACTGAAATGCGGGACAATAATATTTTCTATTGCTTCACAATTTTCTGAACGGAAACTTTCTGATCGTACATATATTTGATAATATACACGCCTTTCGGGTAGCTGGCAATATTAAATGTTTGTGATTGCGCAGTAACATCGACGCGTTGCACTATTTTTCCCTGCATGTCTGCAATTTCCACCGAACCTTTGCTTTGCAAGCCGCTCAATGTAACAGATGTTGATGCCGGGCTTGGAAAAACCATCAAGTGGTTTTCCAGTGTATTTGCAATGCGCACAATGCCGCTGTATGTAAAATGCAGGTCAATATCAATCATCTTCAACCGGTAAAACTGATTATCTGCGCTCACCGCATTATCGGCAAAATAATATGTGTGTACGCCGGAAATATTATTAGCCGCAACTGTACCAATAGCAGAATAATGTATCCCATCTGTACTTTTCTCAATAACAAATTGTTTGGTATTAATCTCATCAGCCGTTTGCCATTTCAGTAAATCTTCGTTATTGTTGATTGCTCCGGTGAATGAAAGCAGCGTTAGTGGAAGCGTGCCATAACCAGCTTCAATGTAGAGGCGCTTGAATGTTCCCGGGCATGGGTCACCAAACACACTATTGTTAGCATCAACACTCGCGGAGTTCTGCCCTATCAGCGCAGAACTCACAACACTCACTGAAGTACTGGCATCGCAAGTGCCATCAACAGTAAAACTTCCACAAGTACCGTTAGGCGTTCCATAGCTTGCGAAAACGATGGAAGTAAACACCTTTCCCGAAGGCGCAGTCATTGTTACTGTTCCGCCTTCATCGCTGGTACCGCAAATAGTTTGAGATTGTGCGCTGAAAAATAATAAACTCGCTGAAAGGGTAAAAATAGTAATCCTCATGATGCAGATAATTTCAGAAACCTTAAATAAAATAATAATGTTTTCTGAGAGTGAGGATATATAAGATGATGGTGCAATTTACTAAAGCATGTAAATGAATTTCAAAAATTGGGCTAAGAAAATACCCTTAGAGCGCAGAATTAATATCCACAATTGTGGATATAATTGCTTTTTCACTTTTAAAATTTTCGGTTACACATGGGGTTTAGTAGATGAGGATTGTTTGAGATATGATTCTCCTAATCGTAAGAATACAACTTAGAAGCTCTTATAAATATGAGAAGTATTTATTCTGGCTAATTCATTAAAAATTATATTTGGGAATACTTCTACTTGCTTCCTGTCTTCAAGAAGTAAATTTTAAATATACTTCTCTTAAATTTTTGTTCCCATAATGATCAGGAGAAGATTTCCATCTATGCAGGAATCCGGATTTAATTTCTCTCGTTATGATTGGTATCTTAAGGAATCAAATTTCTACCTGACTTTTCTTAACTTCAACAACTAATAAAAAAGTAATATTTATATATGAAAAATATCTCAGTCATTTTGTTATTGATTTTTGTTTCCTGCAATTGGGCAAAACAAAAAACAAAAGAAACGGTCAACAAAACAGGTGAAGTTGTCGGCAAAGCCGGTTCTGAATTTGCGAATGGGGTATCGAAAGGAATCGAAAAAACATTTCAGAACGAAGTTGTGATTCCGGATGATCTCAAAAACAAAGGTTTTAAAACCGGTAAAATAATTATCCGTAGTTCCGACAGCACAACAGATAATATCCTCTCTGCTTACTTAATTTTTGACAATGACTTTGAGCAGGACATTACCATTAAAGTCTTTAGCCAGGAAGGGCAGGAATACGGTCGTGCAACACAACATATAAAGGGGCAAAAAGGTGAAGCAAAATATGTTGATTTCATCTTCGACAAAAGAACAGATATTGATGGCAAAGGCAAACTGGCTTTCGATTGACCGTTTAAAGATTTCCTACAAAAATATTTTCCATTACTACATCAACCCAACTTTTTTTCTATGAAAATTTCCGCTACTATAAAAAGTAAAATGAACGAGCTTGAAACAACAGTCCGAACAAACGATGCTGCAAAACAAATTTCCATTTCGCCGAAAGCTACAGGTTTGGGTTCTTCGATAAATGGTGGCGAATTATTACTGTTGTCACTCGCTACCTGCTTCTGCAATGATATTTACAGGGAAGCAGCAAAAAGAAGTATCACAGTGCATGATGTGGATGTAATTGTAACCGCAGACTTCGGAGCAGAAGGTGAACCGGGAAGTAATTTTAAATATACAACGAAGATAAAAGCAGATGCAACGCCTGAAGAAATTCAATCGCTGATAGAGGATACGGATAAAGTGGCCGAAATCCATAACACGTTGCGCAAAGGCATTGATATTACGATTGGGGAATGATTGGTTCAACCACAAATTATTTTATGGTACACTGGAATTTTATCTTTCTTTTTCGCAAATCTTCGAAGCGCAGCCCCACTCGTGTTAACTAAAATACGAATGACGATGGGAGTAATTACGTTTTATCGAATTGTTATACCGTTAAATACTAAACCCGTTTATGTGACCTTGTTTCTGTGTGGTAAAATAAGGTCAAAACTTAAAAACAGTAATTTGTACAACACATAAAAAATATTAAGCCACACTTCAATAATTCTCAATGAGAAAAATAACATTGATCGCTCATATTTCGCTTGATGGTTTTGTTGCCGGCGAACACGGTGAGTTAAAGGGCTTTGATGCAGGCGAAGAGAACCTGCAATTTGTTGCCGGCCTTACGAAACATGCAGACTGTGCTTTGTTGGGGAGAAAATCGTACCAGATGATGGATCCGTATTGGTCAACTGCAAACAACTTACCGGATGCTACGGCAGGGACTATTGCCTATTCAACATGGTATAATAATGCAAACAAGATTGTTATTTCAAAAACATTAGCCAGGGAAAAAAAAGAAAAGGCAGTTATCATCAGTGATAATATTATTGATGAAATTTATAAAATCAAAAACAAGGAAGGCAAAGACATCCTGATATTCGGAAGCCCTTCCATCGCACAATTATTGTTACCGCAAAGATTAATAAACGACTATTGGATATTTATCAACCCGGTGTTATTCGGGACAGGGATTCCCTTATTTGTAACATCATCCAACAAAGCAAATTTTAAACTTGTGTCAACAAAGCATTTTGCCAATGGAGAATTAGCAATGCATTTTGTATGAGAAAAAGTATTTATTACTTCGATGTATTACCTGAATCTTTTTTGAATTCCTTATCAAGACTGTCGAGTGATCGTTGCAGAACAGAGTCATTATGCTTTAATGTAGAGTCAATAGCTTTAAAATTGGTAGTATCTGATCTGATTTTTGCCGTGCGAATTTTGCAGACCAGATCATAAAGAAAAGAACTGCTGCAATTGCCAAACCAAGCAAAATAAAAAACCGTTTGTTCATTTTCAATGCAGCAAATTTCTGAAAAAGGGAATTAATTGTTGGGCAAGGATAGCGTGGTCTTCTACACTTGGATGGCCAAGGCAACCTCCGGCATTCATCGGTTCAAAAAAATATAAGGAAACGGGGTGATCGGAGGGATAAACAGCATCAATATTTTTCTTTACAGCGCTGAGGCAGTTTTGCAAAAGCAGCCTTTCATTTCCGTTGATCATCGGGCTGCTCAGCAATGCAATTTTTGCCTTGGGGTATTTTGATTTTACCAGTTTGACAAACGAAATATATTTTGAAACAAACACAGCGCTGTCAAATGGCGAACGTGGATGTACGCCATCTCCATGGCTGAGGTCGTTTGTACCAAGTGCGATGCTCACAACTGCAGGAGTAAATGTTTTAAAATCCCAGCGGCGGGTGCTTTGCTCCAGGAAATCTTTGTTTTCATAAACCATCGGCATAGAAGGACTGTCCATATTCCAGGTGCGGTAAATGCCAATACCACTTACACTACTCAATAAAAAATTTGCATGCAATGCACGGGCCACACGGGGGCCGTAAGCATAATATGCATTATGATGATCGTGGTAGTCGCCCACACTGCAAGGCATTTCAGAAGAATCTGCCGCGGCACCGCATGTGATGCTGTTACCTATGAATTCGATCAATGGAACATCCGGCGGGGTTAATGCGTAAAGATCATTGCCGGAAATTCTATTAATGAAAATCGGGCCTGTTGTAGCTTCAGTGGTTTTATATATCCATATCGTGTGCCTGCCATTGGTGCCCGCATCGATCGGGATTTGCAGGCTATCGCCACCACCTATTCTTATACGTTTTTGGTAACCACCATCTAATTCATATTGCAAATAATTATGCCCTGAGGCATCGTTGAGGAAAGCATGGATCACACACTCTTTACCGGTGAAGCCAAAACCGAAATGCGCTGCAGAGCTTATCAGTTCGAGATTATTATGTTCATCGAATGCAAACCTGCCGAAGGGCTTTAATTCGTTTGCGGCCAACGTTGGCTTTTTCGTCTGTGCATAAATGTTATGAACAAAGAGAAATGACAGAAATAACGGGATATGTTTCATTAACTTGATTTTCTATTATCGAATTTACCACAAAGGGCACAAAGTTTTTCGCAAAGTACGCGAAGTGAACTTTGTATTCTTTGTGCCCTTTGTGGTAAAATCTTGTTGTAAAATTTATTCAAGGGGGCCGGACCGGAACGGTCAAACCTTATTCTGTCGTTGAAGTGTGCGACGCAACGATGCTTAATAGATATTCTGTCGCTGGTAACAAAATATTCAGTTTTAACTATAATGCTGTTTGAAAAATAAGATACATTTGAAACAGGTTTGAATGAATAAAATATTTCTCCATGGTCCGGATAGTAAGAACAGATTCTGACAATACAGATTTTAAAACACTGGTAAAACAATTAGATGCATTTCTCGCAAAAATTGATGGCGATGAACATGCATTTTATGCCCAACTAAATAAAACAGATAAAATGATCCATGTGGTGGTTGCCTATAAAGACGGTGTGCCTGTGGGATGTGGCGCCATTCGTGAGTTTCAGCCAACGGCAACCGAGGTGAAGCGTATGTACACATTGCCGGAATGCAGAGGTGAAGGCGTTGCAACGGCTGTGTTGCGTGAGCTGGAAAAATGGGCGGCAGAACTCTCCTATCAGAAATGTGTTTTAGAAACAGGAAAACGGCAACCAGAGGCAATAGCGTTATATGAAAAAAGTGGCTACCGGTTAATTCCGAATTATGGTAAATATGCGAGTGTGGAGAATAGTGTTTGTTTTGAGAAAATGTTATAAACCTCACCTAAATCCTCTCCAAAGGAGAGGACTTTGAACTCCCCGAAATTTATAGAGTGTAAAAACTTGCAAACTAATAATTCCATAATATCGAATATCATCAGTTTAACATTGATGCATGAAATTATTTAACCCTCATCGTCATTTCGAATCCCGCTTCTTGTACTAAAAATATCAAGACGCAACTGCGGGATGAGAAATCTCTTGCTAGCTATGGCAACAGATTTCTCATTGCGCCGCAGCCCGCAATTATTAATTTCTCCCGAATGGCTCCATTCGAAATGACGTTGACAGTTTTGGTTTATCCTGAATTCGATTTAAGATTTTTTTATTAAAGCAATACATTATTTAATTCAATCCCTAAACCAGGCTTGTTGGAAAGCATAACTTTCCCATTATCAAATTCAATTCCGGTGGCAAGGTCTTCGGCGAGTAATAACGGCCCGTCCATATCTACATAATCGAGCAATGGCAGGAGTTGTGCAATTGCAGCGCTTCCGATCGAGCTTTCATTCATGCTGCCCACCATCACTTTCAGGTTGAGTTTTCGTGCATGTTCTATCATGCGCAATGCAGGCGTAATCCCGCTGCATTTGGTGAGTTTGATGTTTATTCCGTGGAAATGTCCGGCACATTTTTCTACATCGCCTTCAAAAACGCAGGATTCATCAGCGATCAAAGGGAGCGATGATTTTTCATACAAAATTTTCATTCCTTCCCAATCATCTTTGGCAAGTGGTTGCTCTACAAACTCCACTCCTGCCTGTTGCAACACAGGAATTATTTTCAATGCCTGATCTATGTTCCATCCTGCATTCGCATCAACACGAAGTATTGCGTTTGTGTTTTTGCGCAATGCATGAATAATTTCAATATCATCCGGTGTGCCCAACTTAATTTTATAAATTGGCCAGGGCATTTCCTTCATCTTCTCCAGCATTTTTTCAGTTGTGTCGATGCCGATAGTATAATCAGTAAGGGGTGTTTTGGAGAAATCTAATTTCCATAATTTATAAAGTGGTTGCTGCTTTAATTTTCCATACATATCCCAGGCGGCAATATCCAATGCGCAAACCAAAAAAGGGTTTTGCGGAAGAAGATGATGCAGGTAATGCCAATAGCGACTCGGCTCAGTAAATGCAAATTTTTCGATGAACATTTTTTTTTGTTCAATATCTGCTATCATTTTTTCAACCGGGATATTATAGTAAGTGATCGCAGGCGCTTCGCCATAACCTTTTATGCCCATGTGTTCGAGCTCAACGATCAATGCAGGCTGATGTGTTTTTGTACCTTTTGAAATAGTGAACGGATGTTTGAAAGGAAGATTAGATTGCCAGTATTTTAATTTCATTTTAAAATTGAGATATTTTGTGAACCATAAAAGAAATGAAAGGCATACCAGTGTTCTTCTTTTATGCCTTTATGCCTTATATGATTGATCCTAACTGCGCCCCGACATTTCAACCAATGTTTTCAATTCTTCATTAAAACTTTTTTGTTTTAATAAATCTTCCAGCGAAATATGCATCCGGTAACGCCAGTAGTTTTTCGGGTCTGCCGGAATATTGATACGTTCATCATGCGGATTTTCGCGGCGCAGTTCTTCATCCATTCCCAGCAAATCCTGCAATTGAAAAATGCTCCACATTGCCGGTGAATATAAATGCTGGATGATGACCGCTTTATTGATCCATGCTTCACAGAAATAAGGCGCTTCGCCCCATTGTCCCAATTCATTATTATAGAAACGTTGTGTTTTTTCGCGGCTCTCTTCCCACCATCCACGAATGGTGCTCATATCGTGCGTTGATGGCGTTACTACTGATAAATACGGCGCATCTGTGGGATGGAAAAATTCTTTCTTCGGGTCTTTCGGCATGCGTTGTATTTCGAGGCTTAATATGCCTAACTGTTTCATCACATCAGGCACGCAATGCGGAACCATACCAAGGTCTTCGCCGCACACCAGCATATCCGTTGAAGCTTTTAATGTCGGCAATTTGCGCATGGCTTCCTGTTGCCAGAAATAATCCTGTCGCTGGAAAAAATAATTTACATACAAATCTTTCAATTGCTGTTGCGTATCCCATTGCAGGTAACGGAATGATGGCGTTTGTTCCATCGCAATACGGAAATGAAATTGTTGTCCATGTGATCCTTCAGCCTCAAACAAGATTATATTGGAGATGAGATTGTACAAACCGTACCTGATCTTATTATTAAAATCATCTGCTTCCATCGACGAAAAATAATGTTCTACTTTTCGTTGCGTGTTGAATCCTTCTTTCAACGAATACAAACCGTCTTTCTGTGCATCAAGATAAACTGAGCGAACGTGATCAGCATCATGGTCAAAGAACTCCCACAATATTGCATCATTAATAAACGGCTTAACATAACGGTGATAGTTAAACGGAATATTGCGTTCGTTGAATTCGTTGATATGAATAGGAAGTGAGGGAACAAAATTCCCCATCACGCCTTCCACTTCATGCATCGGGATACTCCAGATGCGAAAGAACCCAAGAATATGATCGATGCGGAAAGCATCAAAATAATCCGACATCTGCGCAAACCTTTTCTTCCACCAACTGAAATTATCTTTCGCCATCTGTTGCCAGTTGTAGGTTGGGAAACCCCAGTTCTGTCCTTTTACTGCAAAATCATCCGGTGGTGCGCCTGCCTGTGCGTCCATGTGGTATAAGCCTGGTTCAACCCATGCATCACAACTGAAACGATAGATGCCGATCGGAATATCACCCTTCAAAATAATTCCGTGTTTGTGTGCATAATCTGCAGCTTCACGCAATTGCACATGCAAATGATATTGCGTGAAATAATGTGCAGCTATTTCATTATAATGTTTTGCTTTCGGCGAAACATATTTCTGAATGGCAGTCTTATCATATTCACTATAAAATTTCCATTGTGTAAAATCCGGTGTGTTGTTTTTATCGCGTAAATAACTGAATGCTGCATAAGGAACCAGCCAATGTTTATTGCTTTCAAAAAATTGCTGGTATTCTTCATCCTGTAAAAATTCTTCCTTCATCACTGCAAATAATTCTTTGATGGCAGCGAGTTTGAATTTCATCACTTCTTCATAGTCTACCTGCGGCAGTTCATTCAGTTGTTTTTGTTTCTTATTCAGCGGCTTTATAACTGCTGCATATTTTTTCCCTGCAACTTTTTCGAGATTGATATAAAGCGGATGTAATGCAAATGCAGAAATGGCAGCATACGGATAGGAATCCAAATAGCTGTGTGTGGCAATGGTATCATTCACCGGTAAAAGCTGAATGAGCTGCAATCCGTTTTTCTTTGCCCAGTCAACCAATAATTTTAAATCGGTGAACTCTCCTACCCCAAATGAATCTTTGCTTCGCAAACTGAAAACAGGAATTGCCAATCCTGCGCCACGCCAGCTAGTGTTTGGCAAATGCACAAAACCGTCATGCAAAATGGTAATTTTCTTTCTCAATGCATCACCATATAACACGCGGTTATTATCATCTTCAAAACGAACGAATGTCTTCTTCTTTGTATCATACACTCCATATTTATAAAACAGCGGGAACGATTCTTTGGGAAGATTTAATTTGATCGACCACCAGTTTCCTTCCGGAGTTAATATATGTGGGGATTCAGTATTCCAGTCTCGCAATGTCTTTCCACTTCCGCACAAACAAACTGCTTCATCTTTTTTCAGCAACGGCGCTTTCACTTTAAATATATGAGTGAAAAGTTTTGTTGCTTTCGGTTTGCCGGTGTTTTTGTGGTGAACAAGTAATGTTTGCTGAAAAGGTGCTGTGAAAAATGCGTTTTCAAATTCACCTGCATGGTTCCAGGTATCAACCACTTGTACTTCTTCAATGCCTGATTTGGAAATATCAATGATGCGGTCTTTCCCCCATTCAGAAATCACAATACCATTTTCGTATCGCAATAAATAATGATATTGGATTTTTGCGGCTTCTGAAGCATCAATCTCAAGCGTTGCTTGCCAGAAATCGTTGTTCAGGTACTTCATTGATAAGGCTTTGGTTGGATCATTATTCCCCAAATTTTCCACATCGCCGCAGATAAATAATTCCTGCCCGGGATGAGAATAAAATCGTAAATAAAATTGCACTTTCATCTGTAAAGAAATATATTTGATAAATCCTTTAAATCCTGTACAATGTGTTTATCGTACATTATGCAGCGAATTTATAATAAAAGACCGACTCTATAAGATTAATTGCTTCTACCGGAAACCCGTATCTAACGACATAAGAACAGCTTGAAAATGAAAACAATTTTCGTAACCGGGGGCACGGGTTATATTGGGCGCCGGTTGATTAATTTACTGCTTGCAAAAAATTATACGGTAAAAGCATTGGTGAGGCAAGGGTCTGAGTGCAAACTTCCGCAAGGCTGCCAGCCAATCATAGCTGACCCGTTCGATCCTTCAACATTCAAATCAGCCATTTCAAAAGGAGATATTTTTGTGCAGTTGCTTGGCGTTCCCCATCCCGGGCCTAAGAAAAAAGAATTGTTCCGCACAATAGACCTTGCTTCCGTGAAAGCTTCTGTAGCAGCTGCTGAAGAAGCCGGTGTCAGCCATTTCGTATATATCAGTGTTGCACAAACGCCCACACGTATTATGCGTGAATACCAGCAATGCCGTGCTGAAGCAGAAGAAGAGATCATGTTGAGCGGGTTGCGTGCAACATTTATACGCCCGTGGTATGTTGTTGGCCCGGGGCACTACTGGCCATTACTTTTTCAACCGCTCTTTAAATTATTGGAAATACTTCCGCCAACTTCAGAAAAAGCAAAGGCATTGCGGTTGATCAAACTGACACAAATATTAAAGACGCTGCTTTTTGCTATTAAAAATCCTTTTCCGGGAACACGGGTGATCGAAATTTCGGATATACGGAGAGTGAGGTGAGCTTTCTATTTAAAATATTTTTCACGCAGAGTTCTCTGAGGACGCAAAGAAATTATTTTACAAGATTGCTTTGCGCCTCTGCGTGAAATAAAATAACGGGTAATAATTTTTCAACTTTGGCACATTGATGGTTTTGCATTATTTTAGCGCAAAATTTTAAAAATGGAGAATACAAAAAAATCGACAGGGCTATATTGGTTCCTTTTTCTTTTATCTGTAGCTGCATTCTTTTTATTATACCAGGTAATCGGCGGGGTTTGTATTTTAGTACTTCCATTTGTATGTACCTATTTTGCAAAGGCGCTTGACATCATGTAAGGAGCCATCCTTTCACCAACATATTTCAAAGTGCTACCTTCGGGTAGCATTTTTTATTTCATGCAATACCCGTTATATGCAACCACTGGAATCATTTTATAATGATAAGGTCAGTTCGTACAGTCAAAAGGCTGAAGGCTTAAGGAAAACAATAACGAGGATCTCTTTTTTCAGGTTAATTTTTTTTTCCCTCGCGATACTGTTTCTGTATTTCCATTTCACAAAAACAGGGAGCCTTTTTTTATTATCGGCATTTATTCTCCTCATCATTTTCAGCATACTTGTATCAATAAGTTTAAAATTAAAAAAGCAATTAGCGCTCAATGAAAAACTACTCTTCATAAACACTAATGAAAACGATATCCTTCAAAACAAACCCAACCAATTTGATAATGGCCAATCTTTTCTTGTTGCAGGTTCATATTTTGATGACCTTGATGTATTCGGGCAATCTTCACTTTTTCATTTATTGAACCGCACCACAACGCTTCATGGTTCCTCAAAATTGGCAGAATTATTACGCAAGGGGATTTTATTAAAAGAAAATATTGAAAGATACCAGCAGGCAGTTAAAACGCTTGCTACCCAAACAGAAAAACGTCAGCTATTAACTGCAAACGGATTATTGTATGTGGAAGAAAAAGCAACACTGGATAGCATTACTGATTGGTTGAAAACAAAAAGCCGGATCATCCATCAAAGGTGGTGGAAAATTGTGCGATGGATATTGCCCGCATTCAATCTCTTTGCATTCTTCTATTACCTCGCAACAGATGAACTGACGTTCATATTATATGGAGCAGGCGCTGCTTTATTGCTAACAGGAAGATATCTTAGATATATCAATGAACAGCACCAATTAATTTCAAAAAAGCAGGAAATATTGGGCCAGTATGCTTCCATATTAAATGTCTTTAATTCAGTAGATACCGGATCATCCGACGAATTAAAAAAGATGCAGGGGACAACCGTTGAAGCTGTAAGGGCAATCAAACAACTCGCACGGCTAAGTTCATTCTTTGACCAGCGATTGAATTTATTGGTGGCGTTATTTTTCAACAGTATTTTTTTGTATGACCTGCAAATCCTTTCAATGCTTGAAGACTGGAAAGAAAATTATAAAGAGAAATTTGAAGATTGGATCCATTGTGTTGGCGAGATTGAATGCCTGAATTCGTTTGCAACATTTGCATTCAACAATCCCGATTATACATATCCGTTAGTTGCAAAAGATAAATTGCTGATACAGGCAGTTGCAGCAGCGCATCCGTTAATCCATGCAGGGGAAAGAGTGGTAAATGATTTTGTTATTGGCGAGAAAGATACCTTACAACTCGTTACCGGCTCCAATATGTCGGGCAAAACAACTTTTCTGCGGACGATTGGTGTCAACTTATTATTGGCACAATGCGGCGCACCGGTTTGTGCTGCGTCATTTGTTTTTTCACCAATGCATATTTTTTCGTCGATACGTATCAGTGATTCTTTGCAGGAGCATACGTCGTATTTTATGGCAGAATTAAAAAGATTACAACAGATCATCCTGCAATTACAAAATGGCAAACCGGCTTTGGTATTGATCGATGAAATATTGAGAGGCACAAATTCAGAAGACAAAACACATGGCTCGGAGCAATTCATCCGGAAATTACTTCACTATAATTGCCTCTCGCTTTTTGCTACACATGATCTTGCTTTAAGTAGTTTGGAAAATGAGTTCCCGCAAAAAATCAGCAACTGGTGTTTTGAAAGCGTGATTGAAAATGATACACTGCATTTTGATTATAAACTTCAACGTGGCGTAGCAAAAAACAAAAATGCTTCTTTCCTGATGAAGAAAATGGACATCATCTAAAATAAAAAAACCGGCAACTGATTGCCGGTTCACAACTAAAACAATATGTACAAAAGTATTATATAACCCTGCTGAAAGGCAGAGATGCAGATTTCATTTTCCGTTGAACGTTCCATAGGTTTACGATTCCAAAGGATGGTTTTTTTGCGGTTTTGCGCACTTGAAAATCTGTTGCTACTGTTTCTTTTACTTCTGTAACTAATTGTCTTAATACTTCCTCTTCCATTTGTACAATAGAAGGCATAACATTACTGTTCATAACTATCTGTTTTTTGTTAATCAAAAATTTATGAATGAGCAAAGGGAGAAAACACTATAAGAATCGTTAGAAAAAGAAAGTGCAAGATTATTTTAAATCGCCCTGTTGTAGTATATACTTGAACTAATCAGTTGCTCAATTCGAGTGCAAAAGTACATTATTTCACGGTAATGTGCAAACGAAAAAGCTAAAAAATTTGTTAAGACAGGAATTAATCCAATTGTATGTATATGATAATCAATTTACGAAATACGAATTGGGATTTACGATTTCTGTTATTTGGACTTTGATTTTTTTGAATGAATGAAGGCTATGAAATTTTATTATAAAATATTTCGAATAATAACATTTGCAATTACTCAGAAATCAGAAATCGTTAAATCATACATCAGAAATAAAAAACTCCCGCAATATGCGAGAGCTTTTATTATCTTATTAATCTCACTCTAATCCCACAAATCCCGGTTCAGACAACTTATTTCACTTCTTCAAACTCGGCATCAGTTACATTTTCAGAACCACTGCCTGAATTCGCTTGTGCATTACCGTTAGTAGTATCTGCTCCCGGTTGTTGCGCACCTGCAGCCTGGGTTGCTTTGTACAATTCTTCAGAAGCTGCTGTCCATGCGTTATTCATTTCCGCAACTGCTGTATCTATCGCTGCAATGTCTTGTGATTTATGCGCTTCCCTCAGCTTGTTTAACGCGGTTTCAATTGGCGCTTTCTTATCTGCAGGAATCTTATCGCCATATTCTTTCAGCTGTTTTTCAGTCTGGAAAATAAGGCTGTCTGCCTGATTCACTTTATCTACTTTTTCACGTGCAGCTTTGTCTGTAGATTCATTTGCTTTCGCTTCTGCTTTCATTTTTTCCACTTCTTCTTTGCTTAACCCGCTGCCCGCTTCAATGCGTATCTTCTGTTCTTTGCCGGTGCCTTTATCTTTTGCAGTAACGTGCAACAATCCATTCGCATCAATATCAAAGATCACTTCGATCTGCGGAACACCACGTGGTGCTGGCGGAATGCCATCGAGGTTGAACATACCGAGGCTTTTGTTTTGCGAAGCCATCGGACGCTCGCCCTGCAATACATGGATCTGTACACCAGGTTGGTTATCGCTTGCTGTAGAAAATACTTCTGATTTTTTAGTAGGGATGGTTGTGTTTGAGTCGATCAAACGAGTCATCACCCCACCCATTGTTTCAATACCGAGAGAAAGTGGCGTTACATCAAGCAACAACACATCTTTTACTTCACCGGTTAACACTGCACCCTGGATACCTGCACCTATTGCAACTACTTCATCCGGGTTAACACCTTTATTCGGTTTCTTTCCAAAAAATTTCTCAACAATTTCCTGCACTTTCGGGATACGGGTGCTACCTCCTACCAATATCACTTCATCAATCTGCGAAGCACTTAAACCTGCATCTTTCAATGCCTGCTCACAAGGTTTCAAGCATCTTTCAAATAATGTATCTGAAAGCTGTTCGAATTTTGCACGGGTAAGTTTTTTAACAAGGTGTTTCGGCACACCATCAACCGCAGTGATATATGGCAGATTGATCTCTGTTTCGCTGGAAGAAGACAATTCCACTTTTGCTTTTTCTGCAGCTTCTTTCAAACGTTGCAATGCCATCGGGTCTTTGCGCAGGTCAACGTTTTCATCTTTTTTGAATTCATCGGCGAGCCAATCCATAACCACTTTATCAAAATCATCACCACCAAGGTGTGTGTCACCATTGGTTGATTTCACTTCAAACACGCCATCGCCTAATTCAAGAATAGAAATATCGAACGTACCGCCACCAAGGTCGAATACAGCGATCTTTTCATCTTTGCCTGCTTTATCCAAACCATAAGCAAGTGCTGCGGCAGTAGGTTCGTTCACGATCCTGCGAACATTCAATCCTGCAATTTCACCGGCTTCTTTGGTAGCCTGCCTTTGTGCATCATTAAAATATGCCGGAACAGTAATAACTGCTTCGGTCACTTCGCTGCCCAGGTAATCTTCAGCCGTTTTCTTCATTTTCTGAAGGATCATTGCCGATATTTCCTGAGGCGTATACTGCCTGCCGTCAATGTCAATACGGCAAGTATTATTGTCACCTTTTACTACTTTATAGCTCCAATGGCTGATCTCACTGGTCACTTCGTCAAAACGGCGCCCCATAAAGCGCTTTACTGACATAATTGTATTTACCGGGTTGGTAATAGCCTGGCGTTTAGCAGGGTCGCCTACTTTGCGCTCTCCGTTTTTCAGAAAAGCCACAACAGACGGCGTTGTGCGCCTGCCTTCGTCATTAGCAATAACCACCGGTTCGTTGCCTTCCATTACGGCTACGCAACTATTGGTTGTTCCAAGGTCAATTCCTATTATCTTTCCCATGATTGTATATGAATTTAATGTTCTCACTTAATTGTCAATCATTATGCCATTGCCGGGAAAGTGAAAAATTGACAGGGATTCCCGGAAAAGTATTGGCTGGAAACGTTTAACTTCAATTCACTAAAAATCAAATTATGAGAGACTGGCTCCGGGCATTAATTGCGGCTTATGGCGCACATAAATTAGGCGGCGGATGTGTAAGCACCATCCTCATCTTCTTTATTATTTACTGGCTGCTCGGGCATACGGGATGCCATTGAGTGTTAGATGTGAGAAGTGAGATGTAAGATGTGTGTTAGTGCGAAGTCGATTATTAAAAGGATTATGTTTCAAATAGTGAAGAGTCCTAAGTGAGATGTCAGAGTATAGCACAAGCTTAATTAATAAAAGTATGATGCTGCATTGACAATATGATTATGACAATGCTGCTATTCATCATCCGGCCATCAACCAACGAACATCCACCATCGCCTCTCATCTCGCAATCTCCAGCAACGGCCTCAGCGAATCATTCTTCACTACATAATCTGCCACATCATCGATCAGTTTATTTGTTGAATTGAAAGATACACCACTGCCTGCAAGTTTCACCATACATACATCGTTCTCACCATCTCCTACTGCAATTGTATTTTCTTTGCTGATGCCAAACCGGTTGAGAATATGAAAGAACATATTCGATTTGCAATGATCATGCTCGCACTGGCTGTATTTATCTTTCAATAATTGTGACGGGATTTTTACTTCACCGGTAGCCACACTTTGCTTAAACTCCAGTTCATTGCTCAATGTAAAGTCAAGCCCAAGTATATTTTTTACATGATTGGTGATGCAATGATAGCTGTCGCTGATGATGCCGCACACATAGCCCCGCGCCTGCAATTCACGTATCACGTGTGCCGCATCGCCAATGATCGGAATAGATTCCACAATATTGATCAGTTCTGCAAATGCCTTTCCTTCCAGCAACTGCGCAATTTTCGTAGTCCGTATATAATCATTCTTATTATGAGCAATAATGTCGAGCAATTCTTTTTTAAAACCAAAACGTTCAGCAGCGGTATGGATAAAACTCCCCTGCAACAGTGTATTATCCATATCAAACACAATCATTTTCTGCGGTTGCTTCACAATTTCTTTAGTAGCGAATTCAACCTGCTGACGCATCATCTGCGCATACTCTGCCTCCTGCCCTATCTTCTTATTTCCAAAAATATTTACCCGTTTAAAAATGGCATTGGCAACCTGTTTTGCCATGCGGCTGAGCGCCTGAAGCGGTTGCATATCATTTTCAATTTCACCGATACAAACTTCTTTGATGCGTGCATTTACTTTGTGCATATCGATGAGCAAACCGATATCCACGCCATAATCATTTTCAAATTCCACTTTTTCAAAGAATGATTTTTTTCCGGCGATCATTCCACTCAATGGCTGTCTGAACTGTAACAAATAAGGAAAGAAAAATTCAAGCAACGGCTTCACTAAGATTTCAGTGACACGGCCTGCCTGCCGTTCAAAATAAGATTTTACAAAATCCGCTTCATCATTCACAAGTGGTTGGGTAAGTTTTTCCACAATATCTGCGGTATAGTTGGGAATATCTGCATCCAAAAAAACAAGGATCTCGTTTTTCGCCAGCATCATTCCTTCACGCATGGAAAAACCTTTTCCCAATTGTGTGCTCGTAATAATGCGCACATTTTCTTTTTTTGCTTCTGCTATGGTATTGTCCATTGATTTGTCGTCAACAACGATAATCTCCGAGACCAGTTCGTTGCGTTTCGCCTGGCGAATAACTTTACGGATCGTTTTTTCTTCGTTTAAGGCAGGTATAATAACAGAAATCATAGGCAATCATTTTATGGGTGAAGAATGGCTCATTAATTAATCCTAAAATTGTGCCAACCGCAATGCGAAAAACAGGAAGAATTGAAAATCAATGATTACATTTGAAAAGATGTGGATTTCTTTATGAATACATCCAACGAGATATACAAAAAAATTGTGGCTGCCAAGTTGTTTATCGATGAAAATTTTCATCAGCCCATCAGTCTTGCCGCAATTTCAAAAGAAGCTTGCATCTCACAATACCATTTCCACCGTTTGTTCAGCCGCACTTATCGGAAAACCCCTCATCAGTATCTTACACAAAAAAGAATCCATCTCGCACGTTTGTTATTGAAAGAAAATAAACTTACTGTTACAGAGATCTGCAACCATATCGGGTTTGAAAGCATCAGTTCATTCAGCAGTTTATTCAAAAAAGAAATCGGAGTTGCCCCACAATCCTATCGCGAGCATAAGAATGTTGAAAAGAAACTGGCAGCCGAGCAACCGAAAGCATTCATTCCTTTTTGTTTTATTGAAACGTATAAACTCGATCAATAAAAGCAAGATCCGATAACTGCATTTTATTGCTTCAGTATAGATTTGAGCATTAAACTTTTTTTATGGTAACCAAACTTTCTCATGTTTCCCTTTTTGTTTTGGATCAAAACAAAGCCTATGATTTTTATGTAAACAAATTAGGATTTCGTGTGCATACTGATGTAACGATGGATAACGGCATGCGCTGGCTAACACTGAATCCGCCCGAGCAGCCGGACCTTGAAATTGCATTATTAACGGTAACCAGTTCAGTATATCCTGATGCAGATGTTCGCAATGCGCTTACATTACTTCTTGAAAAAGGTGTATTAGGAGCTGGCGTAATGCACACTCCCGATTGCAGGGCTACTTATGAAGAATTAAAAGCGAAAGGTGTGGTTTTCAAAAACGAGCCTAAAGAACAGTTCTATGGCATTGAAGCAATAATAACCGATGGCGTTGGAAACTGGTTCAGCATGACTCAACCTAAGGAACATTAAAGCAGCTTAATCTGCTTTTACTTCTTCCACTTTGAATGTAAAGTATTTTTGAGTGAGGTAACTGAAAAATACCACGATCACTGTTGTCAGTAATTTGGCAAGTGTCGGGAAAATGTGTAATTGCTCCACAAAGAATTTTATAAAGAAATAATTGAGGAGTATGCAAACTATTACTAACAGGAAATAACGGAACAACTGCACCCTGCCATGTAATGTTGATTCGGTAAATACAATATTGCGCATTAACAAAAAGCCAATCGGGAAACTAATGCAGAACGACATAAAAAATGCCGCTATATGTGGTTTGAAAACAATAAAGCCGAGGTCGAGGATTTGTTTGTGAAGAATGAAATTATAACTGATGAAGAATGTGAAAATGTCGACGAACATATTTGTACCCCCACACACGGCATAGCGGAATGTTTGTTCCGGCATTAGTTTGCTGAAAGGAGGATAAAAAAAATCGATAAAGGAGATAATACGTTGTCTCAACATCAGGTTTTAATATAAAATTGGCGCAAAGGTAACCCAATTCATGTGTAGCACAAGTTAAAAACTTCCTAATGAACGCATAATGATGTTCAATATTCTGCTTTTGATTAATATTCAACTACTAAATGCATTGTGTTATTTTTGCAGGCAATTAATTGAATATGGACATCATCAGCCAGGTAAAAAAAATAACTCGGGAAGCAATCGCAAATTTGTATCGAACAGAAATTGAAGAAACCTCCATCCAGGTAAACGAAACCAAACCTGAATTTGAAGGTGATTATACGGTCGTTCTTTTTTCGTTTGTGAAGTTACTAAAAAAATCACCTGAAATACTGGGAAATGAACTGGGCGGATATTTTGTGCAAAACCATCCTTCGCTTTTTTCTTCGTCCAATGTTATTAAAGGATTTTTAAATCTGTCCATATCCGATAAATACTGGATCAGTTTTTTACAAAAGAATTTTTCCGACAACAATTTTGGCAAAAAGGAAAAGACCAACCATCGTGTAATGGTTGAATATTCTTCCCCCAACACAAACAAGCCTCTGCACATGGGGCATTTGCGGAATAACTTTTTGGGCTGGAGCGTTGCGGAAATTTATAAAGCGAACGGATATGATGTGGTGAAAACATGCATTGCGAATGATCGCGGGATCCATATTTGTAAAAGCATGGTTGCATGGCTGCAATTTGCAAATGGTGCAACTCCCGAAAGTACGGGAATGAAAGGCGATCATTTTGTTGGTGATTATTATGTGAAGTTTGGCAATGAATACAAAAAGCAAACGGATGAATTGATTGCCGGTGGAATGAGTAAAGAAGAAGCCGAAAAAGAAGCACCTATAATGAAAGCTGCACAGCAAATGCTTGTGGATTGGGAAGCAGGAAAACCGGATGTGATCGCATTATGGAAGAAAATGAATGGCTGGGTGTATAAAGGTTTTGATGAAACCTATAAACGCATCGGAAGTGATTTTGATAAAATTTATTATGAAAGCGACACCTATATTCTTGGAAAAAACTTAGTGGCAGAAGGTTTGAACAAGGGGGTATTTTTTCAGAAAGAAGATGGCAGCGTTTGGATCGATCTGACAGCAGAAGGATTAGATCAGAAAATTGTGCAACGCAAAGATGGAACAGCCGTTTACATTACGCAAGACATCGGCCTTGCAGTTAATAAGTATGAAGAATTTAAAAATGAATTGAGTATTTATGTGGTCGGTGATGAACAGAATTATCATTTCAAAGTATTGAAATTGATTTGTCAGAAAATGGGATTTCCATCGGCAGACGGAATTTTTCATTTGAGTTATGGAATGGTTGAATTACCAAGTGGAAGAATGAAAACAAGAGAAGGCACTGTTGTTGATGCAGATGACCTGGTTGATGAAATGGTGGCAATTGCACAACAACACACGGAAGAATTAGGCAAGGTGAAAGATTTTACAGAAGATGAATTAAAAGAACTGTACGATACCATCGGATTAGGGGCATTGAAGTTTTATCTTGTTCGTGTTGACCCCAAAAAGAGAATGATTTTTAACCCTGAAGAATCCATCGACTTTCATGGATTCACCGGGCCTTTTGTTCAATATACTCATGCTCGTATCCGCTCCATATTAAGAAAAGAAAAGATCGGTGAGAACAATGCAATTTTGAACCAGGCTTCGCTTTTGAAATTGGAAAAAGAAGTGATCAGGGAATTAGAAAAATACCATGCGATCATTGTACAGGCATGCGAGGAAATGAATCCTTCCGTTATCGCCAACTATGCATTTGGTGTGGCTAAGATTTTTAATTCGTTCTATTCAGAGCATTCCATCGCAAATGCTGAGACTGCAGAAAAAAAACAATTACGTTTACAACTTGCAAATTTCACTGCAATAGTTATTAAATCTGCAATGGAATTGCTGGGAATAAAAGTTCCTGAGAGAATGTGAGAAGAATGTACAATTTATACAAATCAGGGAAATGATTTATTTTTTATCGTATTAAGACTACCGTTCCTTTTGCCAACTCAGGTTTTCCAGTTAGCAAATTTTCATATTCAACAATCCAGACATAAGCACCTTGCGGTTGTACATTACCGTTATAAACCCCATTCCATCCTGCACCGGGATTATTTGTTTCAAAAACTTTCTCACCCAGTCGGTTAAACACAGCAAAACGTTTGATCTTTTGAGTAGTTGACGGAGGAATTCTAAATACATCATTTTTCCCATCATTGTTTGGAGAGAAAGCGTCTGGCATGAGCAGTCCATAATAAACATCGACCCGGATGGAATCTGAATTTTCACACCCGTTTTCAGAAATTGCCCGCAGGGTATATGTTGTTGTTGATACCGGGGAAGCTATCGTATTTGATGAATACGGATCAGCAATTCCGCTTTGAGGTGCCCACAAATACGAATTAATATTTCCGCTTATCATTGGCTGAAGATATACAGAACCACCGGGCGCAATAACCGTATCATTCCCAATATAAATTTCAGGTTTAGGTTTAACAGCGACAACTATGCTATCAGAAGAAACAACCGGTAATGCACACATGAAACCTGGGTATAAAATGCAACTGACGATATCGCTATCATGCAAAGCATTTGTAATAAATACATCACTCCCGGTTATGAATTTGCCCCCATTAACCAGCCATTTATATGATGGTAAATTTCCAGGATTATTTGCTGCAGCTTTAAATATTATCGTATCACCTGAACATATTTCCGTTGTTGACGCTGATATATTTAATGAAGAAATTACTGCGTTGACGACATGCATTGATATACTGTTTGAAACTGCATTTATATTTGTAACACAACCAGCATCGCTCGTAATTGTACACGAAACCACATCATTATTCTTTAATGATGTTGACGTAAAAAAATTGCTGTTTGCGCCTACATCACTACCGTTTACCTGCCATTGGTATGCCGGGGCACTTCCTCCGTTTGTTGCAATAGCGTTAAATACAACGCTATCCCCGGAGCAAACCGAAATTTTAGATGCAGTTATATTCACTTTTGGCGTAACTGCTGTACCTATATTAATCACTATAGTATCTGATATCACAGTCGACGGTATGGCACATGTTGCGTTGCTGGTAAGTTCACAGGTTATCAAATCACCGTTATTAAAATTATTGCTATTGAATGAAGAGTCATTATCCCCCACATTAAGTGCATTGACTTTCCACTGCAATTGTGGGCTATTGCCGCCATTTACTGTGCTTGCAACGAACGACACCGAAGAGCCGGGGCAGATATTTGTTTGTATTTGTTTAATACTGATTGCAGGGGTTACGGATCCTGTCACAACAATTGTATTGGTGTTCTGCGTACATCCATCAACGTTAGTGACTGTTGCATAATATGCTCCTGGTACGGTTGGGGTATATGTTGTGTTTATCAATGATTGCGGGGCCCATTTTTGAACCCGGTTATTTCCGTAATCTGCTATATAAATGACTCCTCTGCTATCAACGTAAACACAAATGGGTTCTGCAAATTGATTATCAGCAGAACCTGCGCCGTTACCACCGGCAACCGTAACGCCATTGGAAGCCCCCGGTGTCCATTCCTGGATGCGAGCATTTACAAGATCGTCTACATAGATATTTCCGTTAGCATCAACAAAAATATTATATGGTGTGTTCAATTGATTAGGGGCAGGCCCGGCACCATTACCACCGGCAACCGTTATGCCTGAAGTAGCTCCGGGTATCCATTTCTGCACCCGGTTATTTATTTCATCAGAAATAAAAATATTTCCGTTTTGATCAACAAAAACCCCCGATGGAAAATCAAATTGATTAGCAGCTTTCCCGGCGCCATTACCACCGGCAACAGTTATTCCAGAAGTAGCTCCCGGCGCCCATTTCTGTATACGATTATTCCCCGCATCTGCAACGAACACATTCCCATTAACATCTACAAAAACTCCGGTAGGGTTATACAATTGATTGGCTGCTGCACCAATGCCATTTCCTCCCGCAACAGTTATACCGCTTGCAGCTCCTGCGAGCCATTCCTGTACCCTGTTGTTACTGAAATCCGCTATGTAAATATTTTTATTTTTATCTACAAATATTCCAATTGGATCTGACAATTGATTAGTTGCAGTTCCTTGCCCGTTACCTCCGGCTACGGTAATGCCTGTTGTTGCATTAGGCATCCATTCCTGCACACGATAATTTAACCGGTCGACGATATAAACGTTCCCATCTGCATCCACTGCTACAGCAGCAGGATTATTGAGCTGGTTTGCAGCCGAACCACGGCCATACTGACCGGCGATAGTAACACCAACTCCCATTGTCGGGATAGCTTTAACCTGGTGCACGATATTTGTTGCATTATGCCAGTCAATCGTTGCAAGGTTACTTGGTGAAGTGACAGTTAACGATGTTCCAAGACAATTTCCGTGTGTAGGAACTAATGTAACTGCGAATGGGCATTGTGCAGTAGTTTTTGCAGCAATTAACAATATGTATGAAGCAAATAAGAATTTCCTCATTGTTTCCCCATTAACAGTGTTCTTAAATGTAACACTAAAACGGAGAAAAAGTTAGAAGATAAGTATGAAGTATGAACTATAAACTATGAACTATGAACAATTAAAACTTACCCATCACTTCATAGTTTATAGTTCATACTTTATACTTCACAGTTCTACAGTCCCATGCTCATATTCTTTTCCTGTTTCAGGCTTTTTAGTGAGGGATCCATGGCAATGGCTTTATCACAAAGCTGGCGGCCTTTGTCGGTCTCGCCTTTTTTCTGGTAAGCCATACCAATCATGTAAAGTGCTTTGGCATTTTCTTTATCGAAGTATAAGATTTTATCCCAGTAATCAATGGCTTCCTGGTATTTTTTTATTTTATAATAAGCATTGGCTACACTGTATAATAAAATAAGGTCTGCAGGTTTCTTTTCTAAAATACCCAGCATTAATTCTATTCCTTTTTCAGGTTGCCCTGCCGCTACATACGAATCAGATAAGTTCTCGTAATAATCATTATCTGTCTTATACCCTTTTTGTGCCGCAACCAGGTAATATTGAATAGCTGTTTTGTCATCATAAATCGTAGCTAACGTTAATGCACACTCGTAAATCCACTGCGACCTGGATGAATCCAGGGCAATTGCTTTTTTAAAGAAAGGGATAGCTGCTTTGTAATTATTCATATCAACAAAACCTCTTGCCAGTAAATAAGGGACTTCTGCATTGGAACTATCTTCTTTCCATGCAGCCTGCAGATATTTGAAGGCATTCCCATAATCTTCCTGCTGGTAATAACATTTGCCGATATTGTAATTCCAGTTTTTACCAACATTAAGTTGCTTTGCTTTTTCGCCGAATTCAATTGCCTGCTTCCATTGATGTGTCCAGAAATAAATATTCGCGAGATTTTCAATGGCAACCGGATCATCTTTTTTCAATTCGTTTACTTTCAAAAATGCGACCTCTGCATTGCCATAATCACGCAATTCCAATGCAGTCAACCCTAATTGAGTTTGCGCATCCACATTATCTTTTTTGAATTCTACCGATTTTTGAAAATTTTTATATGCCACCATGAAACGGCGTGCATTTTTTTCAGTGATGCCTTTTTGGTAATACGCTTGTGAACTGTCAGAAGATTGAGAGAAAGTAGCCTGACAGCAGAAGATGGCTAAAGGTATGAAAACACAGTTTTTCATAAGAAATAATTGGATTATGGATTAATAAACCTACAATAAAATATGCAGAAATGAAAGCAATTCCCGGCAATTAATCAAAAGGTCATAGTCTAAGAAAAACACCTGTCTGTTACTTCAATACTATTGCACCTAACGCAGGTAAATGCACGTTTATTTCATACATTTTCTCCTTTTTATCCACAAGGTTCACAACAGGTTCAGGGTTAGAGACATCACCGCTTCCCCAGTATTTTTTATCATCACTGTTGTATATCTCTTTCCAGGAAGATTTGCCATAAGTATAGACTTTCCAGTCGTGCCTCACCACCGGTGTCATATTCAAAATAACCAACACATCATCTTTTGGCTTTTTGCCTTTACGCCTATAAGAAATCACGCTTTCTGCACGATGGTTGAGGTCAACCCATTCAAACCCGTACATATTGAACTGGTTCTCATATAAAGCTGGTTCGCTTGCAAGTAATGCATTCAAATCGCTGACACAATCCCTTAGCAAACGATGCGCATCGAATTGCAGAAGGTCCCATTGTAATTCGGTTTTGTAATTCCACTCGCTGGTGGCGCCAAATTCATCTCCCATAAAAAGGAGTTTTCCACCGGGATGGGTGAACATGTAACTGTACATCAACCGAAGGTTTGCAAATTTTTGCCATTCATCGCCAGGCATTTTGTAGATCATCGGGGATTTTCCATGCACAACTTCATCATGGCTTAACGGAAGCATGAAATTTTCATCATAATAATACATCATGCTAAAACTAAATTTATCCTGGTGAAACTGACGATGTATCGGATCTAATTTGAAATAATCGAGCGTATCATGCATCCAGCCCATCATCCATTTCATTCCAAAACCTAATCCACCTGCATATGTTGGTTTACTCACTCCCGGCCAGTCTGTTGCTTCTTCCGCAATAGTTTGTATATCAGGAAAATCACGGAACAGGGTTTCATTCAAATCTTTGATAAAGGCTATTGCTTCAAGGTTTCCATCGCCGCCAAATTCATTCGGTTCCCACTGGCCTTTTGTACGGGAGTAGTTTAATTTCAACATCGAGCTCACTGCATCAACACGGATCCCATCTATGTGAAATTTATCCATCCAGAAACGGGCACTGCTGATAAGAAATGATTTTACCTCGCCTCTTTTATAATTGAAAATATAACTGTTCCAATCGGGATGAAAGCCTTTGCGCATATCTGCATACTCATAGGTGTTAGTACCGTCGAACATGAACAACCCATGTGCATCATACGGGTAATGCGAAGGCACCCAATCGAGCACCACTCCTATTCCATTCTGATGAAATGCATCAACCAATGCCATAAATTGTTGTGGATCACCGTAACGGGATGTCGGCGCGAAATATCCTGTGCCCTGGTAACCCCAGCTTCCATCGAAAGGATGCTCCATTACCGGCATTAATTCCACATGGGTGAAATTCATTTCTTTCACATAAGGCACTAATTTCTCTCTGAAAAAATCATAACTGTTATATGTTTCCTCATCATATTTATCGGGGCGCATCCAACTTGCAAGATGCACTTCATAAACACTCCACGGAGATTCAAGTGAATTGTTCTTTTTTCTTTTCTTCATCCATTCCTCATCATTCCATTGGTAAGAAAGTTCCCAGGTTATAGAAGCTGTATTGGGGCGGCGTTCCCAGAAATTTGCATACGGATCGCCCTTATCCAATATTGCGCCTTTGAACCCGTGAATATGATACTTATAAACTTCGCCTTTGTTTAAATGAGGGATAAACCCTTCCCATATTCCTGATTTTTCAAGGCGCACGAATAACGGGTGGGAATCATTGTTCCATTCGTTGAAGTTCCCTTTCACAGAAACATAGGTTGCATTTGGCGCCCACACTGCAAAATAATACCCCTTCACTCCAAGCACTTCCACCTGGTGTGCTCCAAACAAATTGTATAAACTGTAATGCGTTCCATGTTGAAAATTATGGATGTCTTCGTCAGAAAATAAAGAGTAGTTCCACACCGGTTTGGTTGAATCTACAAAATGTACGTCTTCATAACGTTGATGTGTATCCACAGTTTTCTTTTTTCTTTTAGAAGAAGATTTTTTTTCAGGCGCAGCAACAGCTTTTTTTTCTTTCTCTTTATTTATGGATTTTTTTCTGATCTCACTCATAGTAGTTGGCTTTAAGCAATCGATTGGCAAATAGTGTTTAACGTAAAATTAAGAGTTCGCCAGCGCATATTTGTTATTTTTTAAATGATATTTGATTTAGCGATTTATCTGACCAGTGCCAACCGGGTATCATTAACCATTAACCCTTATTACTACCAACCTAATGCAAAAACTAACTGTATTACTACTGGCAATTGTATGTATTGCTCAGTCTTCAATCGCTCAATCTTCTTCACTAAAAGGAATTGTAAAAGACACTTCTGAAAAAAGGAACCTTCCCAATAGTTCGGTATTGTTGTTGAGAAAAGCAGATTCCATTCTTGTAGCTCACACCCGTACTGATAAAGATGGCGCATTTGAATTGCCGCTGGACTCTGCAGGTAAATTTATCATCTTAATTACTTATCCTAAATATGCAGATTATATAGACACAATAACTACAAACGGAAAAGGAGTAATTGATCTTGGAAATATTTCACTCATTCAAAAAGCGCAACTATTAAAAGAAGTAATTGTTCGCCAACAGATCAGTTCTATAAAAATGAAAGGCGATACAACCGAATATACCGCCGATAGTTTCAGGGTACAACCCAATGCTACCGTTGAAGACCTTTTGAAAAAAATGCCGGGAATCCAGGTAGACAAAAACGGACAGATAACAGCACAGGGAGAAAAAGTAAATAAGGTTTTAGTTGATGGCGAAGAATTTTTTGGCGATGACCCAACATTAGTAACGCAAAACCTGCGTGCAGATATGGTAGACAAAGTACAGGTTTTTGATAAGAAAAGCGACCAGGCTGCATTCACCGGCATTGATGATGGCAAAACACAAAAAACAATAAACCTGAAATTAAAAGACGGAAAGAAAAATGGTTATTTCGGAAAAGTGAATGCAAGTGCAGGCACGAATGGCTATCATGATAACCAACTCATGTTTAATTATTTTAAGAATAAAGCAAAGCTTGCGTTTTATGGAATTGTTTCAAACACCGGAACATCGGGGCTTAACTGGCGTGACCAGGATAATTATGGACAAAGTTTTGCCAGTAATTTAGATTACGATGAGGGAACAGGAAATTTTTCGTATAACGGATCGGGCGATGACCTTGACTCCTGGAATGGCCAATATAACGGTCAGGGATACCCGCTTGTGCAAACTGCAGGTGTGCATTATAACAATAAATGGGATGACGATAAACAGAATGTAAATGCCAATTATAAGATACTGCAGTTGAATGTAGATGGAAACAGCGCTACAAATTCGCAATTCATTTTGCCTGATACAACTTATTACAATAACACCAAACAGAATTTCAAAAACTACATTTTAAGAAACCGTTTTAGTGGCAGCTATGAATTCCAGATCGATTCAACCTCTTCTGTTAAACTGTATGCAGACGGCGGCAATGATCACAAAACAACTTTAACTGTTGATTCATCAGAAGCACGTGCCAGTGACAGCAGCCTGGTGAACCAGGGTTTCACGAACACAAATATCAAAGGAGATAAAACCACGCTGAACAGTGATCTGTTATGGAAGAAAAAATTACGGAAAAAAGGCCGCACCTTATCTTTCAACCTTCGCGAAAATTATACAAAGAATAATTCTACAGGGTTTTTGTATTCTGATAATAACTTTTATCAATCCGGAAGCCTTGCACAATCACAGATCACAGACCAATATAAAACCAACCTCAACGAAAATACGCTCATTGATACAAAACTAACGTACACCGAACCGCTTACAAAAGTTTCATCGCTTATTTTCAATTACGGTATTATCGTCAATAATAGCAGTTCTACAGTAAATTCTTTCAATAAGGATAATAACGGAAAATATTCGATAACGGACAGCATCTATAGCAATGATTATGCGTTCAACATTTTTACACATCGTGGCGGAATCAGTTATAGTTTATTCCAGAAAAAATTAAAATTTAATTTCGGATCGAATGCAGGTTTCACATCATTTCATCAAAAAAACCAGCACACCGATTCTGTTGCCACAAGAAATTTTGTGAACTGGTACCCGCAGGCCATGTTGCAATATCAAATCACTCAATACAGGCGGATCACATTTCGATATAACGGGAATACACAGCAACCGACAATCCAGCAAATACAACCGGTGCAATCAAATAACGATCCGCTGAATATTTATATTGGAAATGCAAACCTCAAACCTTCATTCACTAACCGGTTTAACCTTTCATTTAACGATTGGAAAACATTAAGCGAAAGGTATATCTGGGTTTCAGCAAACTATTCATTTGTTCAAAATAATATTTCTACCAATTACTATGTGGATTCATTCGGAAAAAGAATTAATCAATCAGTAAACCTTAACGGCAATCGCAGTTTCAATGCAAATGCCAATTATGGTTTTAAAATAAAAAAAATAGACCTGCATATAAATTTCGAAGGGGAATACAGTTACAATAAAAACCTCAGCATTGTAAACAACGTATTGAATGCAACCAACAGCAGCAACTATACATTTGGAATGAACTTTGGAAAATCAAAAGAAAAAAAATACGACCTCAACCTTTCTGCTTCTGCAACATATACCAACAGCCAGTCGTCGATACAGGAAAGTATCCAAACCAAATACTGGACGTTTGATATCAATCCTAATTTTGATGTTTTTCTTCCGTTGAAATTCCAGGTACATTCAGATTGTGATTTTAATATCCGGCAAAAAACCCCGGTATTCACTACAAACACAAATGTTATCAGGTGGAATGCATGGATCGGAAAAAAATTCCTGAAGAATGATGCGCTCCTGATAAAAATAATTGGCAATGATTTGCTCGATCAGAATATCGGTTTCAACCGTTCTGTGAACAGTAACTTCATTACACAAAATACATATAGCACCATAAGGCGTTATTTTCTTTTAGGCGTTACATGGAATTTTTCAAAAGCGGGCATTAAAATACCAAACCAGGATTAACCTATAAATAAACGGTTATGAAAAAAATCTTATCTCTAATCATCTCAATTTTTTTATTGCTGCAAATACATTCGCACGCACAGAATGCAATTTTTCTTTCGCATGGAAGAATAGAATTCGAACGAAAAATTAATTTGTATGCACAGATCGATGATGAAACAGATGAAGCATGGAAAGAACTGATGAAAAAAACAACCCCGAAATTCAAATCAAGTTACTTCGACCTTACATTCAACGGAGAGAAAACATTATACAAGCCCGGAAGAGAGAATCCCGACAACAACAAAATGTGGCAACAACCTGCAGAAGACAATATAATTTTCACTGATCTTGAAAAACATCGAGCTATATGCGAGAAAAATATTTTTGATCAGCGTTTTCTTATCCAGGATAGTACAAGAAAAATAAAATGGAAAATAACAGATGAAAAGAGAACGATAGCCGGATTTGAATGCAGAAGGGCAAATGCCTTAATTATGGATTCTATTTATGTGGTCGCGTTTTATACAGATGAAATTACCAGTAACGGCGGCCCTGAATCTTTTTCCGGATTGCCGGGAATGATACTTGGAGTTGCGCTCCCTCACGAACATATCACATGGTTTGCAACAAAAGTGTATGCAGAAGATATTTCTCAAACAGCCTTAACGCCACCTGCCAAAGGGAAAAAAGTTACCAACGCATTAATGCTTGCTGAAATCAAGGAAGCCTTGAAAGATTGGGGCAAGTGGGCCAACAGGTATATCAAAGCTGCCGTGCTGTGATTTCTTAGTTGAATAGTTAATTGCTTGAATTTTATATCATCAATTCACTCAACTAAGATATCCATCTGTTATTCAACCTTGCAATGATTAACATAACTCTGCTGCCAACTTGTCATCATTCACTTCCTTTTACGTATCTTTGCCATCCAAAATTTTATAAAGGGAATGCTTGATTTTGTTGCCAATAAAGTACACGACGAAAACCGGCAGGGAGAAGCTTTTGCGCCATTTAAGGATGATGTGAATGAATATTCCAAAAAGTTTTACATAGAAAGTTATGGGTGCCAGATGAATTTTGCCGACAGTGAAATTGTTGCGTCTATTTTAAATGAAAACGGTTTTGGCGCAACACGTAATTATGAAGATGCAAATCTTGTTTTATTAAATACCTGTTCCATCCGGGAGAAAGCCGAGCAAACAGTACGCAACCGGCTCCATATTTTCCGCCAGTTAAAAAGAAATAAGCCGGGAACGTTGATCGGCGTGCTTGGATGCATGGCAGAGCGGTTGAAAGAAAAATTTTTAGAGCAGGAAAAGTTAGTCGATATCGTTGTAGGCCCCGACGCATACAGGACTTTGCCCGGATTGATTGAAGAAGCGGAAAGCGGGCAGAAAGCAGTAAATGTTTTGTTAAGCCGTGAAGAGACTTATGCAGACATTTCCCCCGTTCGATTAAACAGCAACGGCATTAATGCATTTGTTAGCATTATGCGTGGCTGTAACAATATGTGTTCATTTTGTGTAGTACCATTTACACGCGGACGTGAAAGAAGCCGTGATGCATACTCGATAATCAATGAATGCAAAGACCTGTTTGAAAACGGTTACCGTGAAGTTACGCTGCTCGGGCAAAATGTAGATAGTTATTATTGGATAGATGAACAGAAAGATGAAACTGTAACGTTTGCAAAACTGCTGGAAAAAGTAGCATTGATAGATCCATTGTTGCGTGTTCGTTTTTCTACTTCACATCCGAAAGATATTACAGATGACGTGTTGTTCGCGATGAAGAAACACGAAAACATCTGCAAGTATATCCACCTTCCTGTTCAGAGCGGTTCAACAAGAATACTTCAATTGATGAACAGGACATACACCCGCGAATGGTATATGGCTAAAATTGCAAGAATAAGAGAGATCATGCCGGATTGCGGGATCAGTTCAGATATCATCGCAGGATTTTGTTCAGAAACAGAAGAAGAACATCAGGAAACATTAAGTCTGATGGAATATTCGAAGTACGATATGAGCTACATGTTCTTTTACAGCGAACGCCCGGGAACGCTTGCTGCACGCAGATATAAAGATGATATCCCGGAAGAAGTAAAAAAACGCAGGCTTGATGAAATTGTTAAATTACAAAACCGGCTGTCGCAGGAAAGTAATAAAAAAGATATCGGCTTAATTTGCACTGTGCTCATTGAAGCAGATTCAAAAAAAAGCGCTGAAGAATGGATGGGGCGCAACAGCCAGAACAAAGTAGTTGTTTTCCCGAAAAAAGATTTGCGACTGAGCAAAGGTGATTATGCTGTTGTAGAAATTACAGATTGCACGGGTGCAACACTTTTGGGAAAAGCAATCACTAATTAGAACCAGAACAAACTGCTGTTTATTATTAACAGCAAACTGAAAAAAGAATGGAAATTCAATCAATAAAAAATCGTTTCGGGATCATCGGAAATTCACCTGCCTTGAATTATGCTTTGCAGGTTGCCGTGCAGGTTGCCAATACAGATCTCAACGTTTTAATTTTCGGCGAAAGTGGTGTTGGAAAAGAAGTGTTCTCTCAAATTATTCATTCCCTTTCCTCAAGGAAACATAATCCTTTTATTGCTGTTAACTGCGGCGCAATTCCCGAAGGCACGATCGATTCGGAATTATTCGGGCACGAAAAAGGTTCGTTTACAGGCGCAGTGGATTCACGCAAAGGATATTTTGAAACCGTAAATGGCGGAACCATTTTTTTGGATGAGATCGGTGAACTTCCGCTCGGAACACAGGCACGCTTGTTGCGTGTACTTGAAGCAGGAGAATTCATCCGCGTCGGTTCATCGAAAGTCCAGAAAACAGATGTACGCGTAATTGCAGCATCAAATAAAGATTTGTTAGAGCTTACCGAAAAAGGAAAATTTCGCGAAGACTTATATTATCGGCTTAGCACTGTTCCTATTCGTGTTCCTGCACTACGCGACAGGAAAGAGGATATTCCTTTGTTGTTTAGAAAATTCGCAGTTGATTTTGCAGAACGTTATAAAGCAGCACCTGTACAGTTGGATGACGAAGCAAGAAATTTGTTAATTAACTATTCGTGGCCGGGCAATGTGCGTGAATTGAAGAATATTGCTGAACAGATTTCGGTACTCTCGCAGGATAAACAAATTACCGGAAATGAATTGAGACGGTTTATTCCTGAAGCGTCCGGTAATCGTTTACCGATGATTGTGCCCGGGGCATCTGTAACAAACGGGCATGAGTTTTCAAACGAACGGGAAATTTTGTACAAACTTTTTTTCGATATGAAGAAAGATGTCACCGAGTTGAAAAAAATGTTTGTTGAGATCTTGCAAAACCCATCGCTTGCACAACAACACGCATCGATAGTGAAAGAACTGAATGAAATAAAACCGCAGGAAATTTACCAGCCGGCAATTACCGCTTCACAACCGGTGATGATCCATAACAATAATAATCATATAAACGACATTCATGAACATGAAGTAGTAGACGAGTCGTTGAATATTATGGATAAAGAAAAAGAACTGATCATTAAAGCATTGAAAAAACATAAAGGCAAACGCAAAGACGCTTCTTCAGACCTTGGTATAAGCGAACGCACTTTATACAGGAAACTGAAAGAATACGATATTGACGATCTGTAATTAAAAGGAAAATTAAAATGAAAAAAAACAGGATTCATAAAATCGCTTTTTGCTTTTTGTTTTTTACTTTTTCATTCTCGTCTTGCGGAGTGTATACTTTCAAAGACGTTTCTATCGATTATACAAAGATCAAAACGATCAAGATCGGCTTTTTTGAGAATAAGGCAAGATATGTTGACCCGCAGTTCAGCCCGCAGTTAACAGATAAATTGCGGCAAAAAATAAACAATCAAACAAAACTGACGCAAGTCCAAACAGACGATGCTAATATTGATATCGGCGGTTATGTATCTGATTTCAGCGTAAGTACTTCCGGTGTTTCGAATCAGCAGGCATCCACAAACCGTTTGAGTGTTACTATTCATCTTATTTATAAAAACCGGGTTGACGATAAACAAAGTAAAGAAACCGATATCACCCGTAATTTTGATTTTTCATCAAGCCTTACGTTGACTGACGCAGAGCCGCAATTGTTGCCGACTATAATCAGTAATATGACGGATGAAATTTTCAATGCCATTTTTTCAAACTGGTAATTAGTAATGAAAGGATATACACAAAATATCATTAAAAAAATATTCAAAGCAGATTCGCTTGAAAATATTTCCATAGAAGAATTAAAGCAAATGACGGAAGAATATCCCTCGTTCAGCATCGGTCATTATCTTCTTTCAAAAAAATTATCAGCACAAAAAGCAACACCTGCATTTCAACAGCAATCCCAAAAAACATCTTTATATTTTCCCAACCCATTTTGGTTGCAATGGCTGTTAGAACACGAAAATGATATTACTATCTCTGTAGATGAAAAACAGCAATTTGAAAAACCGAATGAAGAAACTCAACCTGTAATTGAAGAAAATATCAATAACCATCAACCTGGACCAATAAATGAAACGATAATTCCTATACAGGTTGAAAAAGAAACTGCTTCTGTAAAAGAAGAAGCGTTGATTTTCGAACCATATCACACGATCGATTATTTCGCATCACAAGGAATAAAATTATCTTTGGATGAAAACCCGAAAGATAAACTTGGTATACAACTCCGGAGTTTTACCGAATGGTTGAAAACAATGAAAAAACTACCTCAGAAAACTTTGGAATCAGATATGGATGAAACAGAACGGGAAACGATTGTGAATGAGGCTTCACATTCCGTAGAAGGAAAAGAAATAATTACAGAAGCTATGGCTGAAGTGCTTTTGAAGCAAGGGAAAACCGCTGAAGCTTCTGAAGTTTACCACAAATTAAGTTTGCTTAATCCCGATAAAAGCAGTTATTTTGCAGCCAAATCTGAAAATTTAAAAGTGCATTGATATGACGGTTTTATTTGTGATCTTAATTATTGCAGCCTGTGTGTTTTTGGGGTTTATCATTTTGGTTCAAAACCCCAAAGGTGGCGGCCTTGCAGGAAGCGTCGGAGGTTTCAGCAACCAGTTAATGGGTGTTAAACAAACAACTGACGTATTGGAAAAAGGTACATGGGTATTGGCAATTGTTGTTGCATTGCTATGCGTTTTTTCAGCGGTATTTGTACCAAAAGCAACTGCAGTGCAGGGAAGAGATGTGAAAGTTAATGCAACATCTACAGTTCCTGCTCCATCTACTACTGTACCGCAACAATCTGTACCTGCAACAACACCGAGTAAATAAGAAATATTCTTTCTAATAAATTCAAACCTTGCTTTAAAATGGCAAGGTTTTTTATTTACTTTGGCTCATCAATTTTGCTTGTGTGAAGAAAAAAATTTTCGCCCCTTTAGTACTTCTGATCGTTGCCCTTGCTGCTTTTGCAGCATGGAAGTTGCTTGGACCGGCAACAAATTTCCCGGAAGAAAAATATTACCTGTACATAAAAACCGGGATGAGTTATGATGAAGAATTGAAATTACTGGAAGATGACCATGTACTTTCAGGCATTTCTTTTTTCAAATGGCTTGCATCAAAAATGCACTACCCGGAAAATATAAAAGCAGGTAAATATGAGATCCGAAAAGGGATGAACCTTATTGCTATTTTGCGCATGCTGAAAAATGGCAGGCAGGTGCCGGTGAATTGGGTGATCACAAAATTCCGCACTAAAAAAGATATTGCATCTTATGTGGGAAAACATTTTGAATGCGATTCATCTTCATTCATTCAATTTTTGGAGAATAATGATTCATTAAAACAATACGGGCTTGATTCCAATACCGTAATTACTGCAGTTTTTCCCAATACATATACTTATTTCTGGAACACCACACCTTCCCGCATATTCAAAAAATTATATGCAGCACATACTGCATTCTGGACGGAAGAAAGAAAAGCAGCGGCACAGCAACATAATTTAAATCCAACTACGGCATATGTACTTGCATCCATTATCGAAGAAGAAACAAACATGCAGGATGATAAAGGGAAAATCGCGAGCGTATATCTTAACCGCATTTCAAAAGGAATGAAATTAGCAGCCGACCCAACTATTAAATTTGCATTGGGGAATTTTGAGTTGAAGCGTATTTATGAAAAATATCTTTCTGTTGAATCTCCATACAATACTTACAAATATGCAGGGTTACCACCGGGGCCGATATGCACACCCACTGTCGCAACGATCGATGCCGTAATCAATGCCCCGAAAACAAATTATCTGTACTTTGTGGCCAAGCCTGATTTTTCAGGATATTCAAATTTTGCAGAAACATTTGAACAGCATTTGAAATACGCAAGGGAATACCAGAAAGCGCTTGATGTGGAAATGGCAAAACGGGCTGCTAACGGCAACTGATAAACGAGGTTTTCAGCATGACCAAACTTGAACGATCCATCTATAACTCCAAACCATTTTTGTTTTTCAAAGCAAAAACAAAAAAAATCATTTTGCCAGGCTTCGAAGGTGTACCGTTATATGAGGTAATGAAATTTTTTTTCAGGCAAATTCAACAGGTTGGATTAAATGACAGAGCTCGTTCCATATCATTCAGTTTCCTTACAGCAATTCCCGCTGCCGCGATTTTCTTGTGCACATTAATTCCCTATCTGCCTGTTTCAAAAGAAATAACGCGTCAGCTTCTGTATATAACAAAAGACATCACCCCCAATCAAAACACCTACGAATTAGTAAGCAATTTTTTGAAGGATTTTCTGAATAAGCCGAGAGTAGGGCTTTTATCGTTCGGTTTTTTGCTCGCGATATTTTATTCATCAAATGCAATGATCGGCATCATGCGGTCGTTCGATAAATCAATCGTAAAACGTAAGAAAAGGAATTTTTTTCAATTCAGGTGGATGGCAATCAAACTGACTGCATTAGTGATATTATTAGTGATAGGTTCTATTTTCATCCTTGTTACACAAACTGAATTAATAAAAAATATTCTTGACTGGATGCACATCAAATACCGTTCTGCAAGATGGGTTTTTCAAACATTCAGATGGGTTATTATTATCCCGCTTTTTTATTTTTCCATCGCATTTATTTATAAATACGGCCCACCGGTACATAAAAGATGGCGGCTATCTTCGCCAGGAACAATATTTGCTACGTTCCTTATCATTTTACTTACATTTTTTTTCTCATTTTGGGTGAACAGGTTTGGCACATACAACAAAGTGTACGGATCAATCGGCACAATTTTGATACTGATGTTGTTGATCTATTTCAATTCACTTATATTATTGATAGGGTATGAATTGAATGTAAGCATTCATCATTTAAAAGCAGATGCAGAAGAAGGCGATTTATTTTCTGAGGTAAAAAAATGAGCAAAGTTTTTATTGTTGATTTTTAATAAACTTTGATAAATCTTTTGTTATGAAAAGAATAGTTGGTTTTGTGATCCTTGCTTTGGCATTTCTCTCTTTTTCGTTCATAGAAAAAGAAATCAATAGTCTTCCTATAGGATCGGCTCTTCCAAAAACAGAGTTGAAAATAAAAGATATCAGTGGCAAAGAAATTACGTTACTGGATGCAAAAAAAGAAAATGGGTTGCTGGTGATGTTCAGTTGCAATACCTGCCCGTATGTGATCAATAACCAATCGCGGACCAAGGAAATTTGCAGATATGCAATAGAGAAAAAGGTCGGGGTTATTCTGCTTAATGCGAATGAAGGCGGAAGAGATTATGGTGAGTCATTTTCTGATATGCAGTCTTATGGCAAAGAACAACAGTATGAATGGTACTATGCCATTGATTCAAAAAGCGTGCTTGCGGATGCATTTGGCGCAAACCGTACACCTGAATGTTTTTTGTTTGACAAGAATAATAAACTTGTCTATCACGGTGCAATCGACGACAGTCCCGCTGATATTACGCAGGTAAAACGGCATCATCTTAAAGAAGCGATAAACGAAATCATAGAAGGAAAAGAAGTTACGGTGAAAGAATCGCGATCGGTAGGATGTTCAATTAACCGGATACTTTAGAGAATTTATGGTCAGTGGTTTGCAGTTCCGGTAAAGCAATTTATTTCACAAGTTTGAGTTTGCTCTTAATGAATTATTAACAACAAACTATAAACCACCAATTATAGCATGTTTTTTATACTTTGCTCCACCTGCAAATCGGTTAATTGCCTCTCAAAAAACTGGCGGTATTTTTTTTTGTTGTTGATGAATAAAGTTGATGGTATGCCGCCAGACCATTTCTTATCAATTTTGGGGCAGAAATAATCTGCATTCGTTTCATCTAACCAAACGATTGTTGAAACGATATTCTTCTCTTTGGCAAATGAGGAAATTTTTGACGGATAATAAGAAGGCAGGTCAAGGCTTACCAATATCAATTCAACATTTTTCTCTTTATATTTTTCTGTTATCACCTGAAAGTAGGGTATCTCGCGAATGCAAGGCCCGCAAAACGTCGCCCAAAAATTCACGATCAACGGATGATCACTCTGTGCAATGTAATTTGCCAGTTCATCAATCTTCATTTTTTTTATTTCCTGTGCCTGTGCTGATAAAAGCAAAATACAAGCAATTAAAACTGAAAAAAGTTTTTTCATAGAATCAATTATTTTCTTCCTGCAAACCCCATTTAGCCATCAATGCTTCCCTGTACTCTTTATTAAACGCAGGTTGTTCATAATGTCCGGCTTTACTCTTTTGTCTGAATGCCTCGTACAAACTTACAGCGCAGGCAACTGAAATATTCAGCGATTTAATGATGCCCGTTTGAGGAATAATAAAATTTCCGTCGGCAAGGTTTCGAATTTCTTGGCTTACCCCTTCATGCTCGTTACCGAAAACCAATGCAACACGCCCGGTGAAATCAATATCATATAACGAAACCGAATTGCTTGACAGATGTGTAGTCAATACCAGATCGTATTTCCTGCGCAGCGCTGCAAAACATTCTTCCGCGTTAGTAAATTGATGCACAGAAAGCCACTTTGCCGCACTACTGCTGCTCTTTGCTCCCCATTTTTTGTGCCTGGGTATTTTTGTATTCAGAATGTAAACATCCTGCACACCAACAGCATCACAGGTACGCATAACCGCAGATATGTTGTGGGGGTCAAATACATTTTCCAAAACAATAGTGAGATTATTCTGTCTTTTGTTCAATACATTTTCTAACCGGCTTTTCCTTTCAGGGGTCATTCGTATAAATTAAAAAACGAAAATAGATAGATTTTCAGAAGCGTTCTGAAAGAAATAAGAGTAGCAATTTCCATAAAGGCTTTCGCAGATAATGGCTGACCAAATCAGCGACGGGAAAAAAATTCCAATAACGGGAAAGAATTCAATTGCTGGGAATTACTAAGACTGATGAATATCAATGCATAATGCAATTGGCATAAGTTTCGTAATTATTGAATCAACAAAGTTGTTGATCCGTAGATTATATCATTAATCATTACGCCTTATCGCAATCAACATAGGCTTAAAACCAAAACGACTGAAAACAAACTTTGACGGCCATCAATAGTTAAAATAAACGAACTCTTTTGGTTATTTAAGTTAGAGCTTACCTCAACCCTCCTACTAAACCCGGAGGGTTTTTTATTTACCGGATCAGTACTGTAGTACCTTTCTTAAAAACTCTTTTTCCCGAATCTGTGTCGGTGTATTGAAGCATCCAAACATAGGTTCCTATATCCTGCGGTTTGCCATTAAGTGTTCCATCCCACTTTTTTGTCCAGTCTTTCGTTTCATATACCAATTGTCCGTAACGGTTAAAAACTTTGAAATCCAGGTTTGTTGACTTGTAAGCATTTAGCGGGTATAGGTAATCGTTATACCCATCTCCGTTTGGGGTAAAGGCTGAAGGCACATCAATGTAACAACTCTTAACTTTTGTTATTTGTTCCATTGCCGTATCATAGCAGCCAATATTATTTTCTACAATAAGGGAAACATTATAAACTACTTCCTGATTTGGCGTATTCACATAAAGATGTGGGAGCGGGTTTTGATCTGTGCTGGTTGTGCCATCTCCGAAATTCCAGTTCCAGGAAATAATATTTCCAATGCTGCTATTTTGAAAGATTTCATAATCTGTAGGGCAAACATGATCCGGCGCTGAAAATATTGCTTTCACCGTGTTGTCTAATGGTACAACCACACCTGAAGTATCACTGCAAACACCATTGGAAACTATGAGCAAAACTGTGTGGTTGCCAAATACAGAATCTACTACTACGGGGGATTGAAGGGTGCTTGATGCAGTGCTGTCAAATAACCATCTCCATGAATTTATTCCGTTACCACCATTATTTGCAAATTGAACAGTATCATAGTTACATCCGTATAAAATTGAATAGCTGAACTGCGCAGAAACTGTATCTTTTGTGGTGAAAGATAATGTTTGCCCAGGCGGTAATTGTTCGTAACATTCATCTATTACACTGTTCCCGTCATCCCCGCTAAGCAATGTGACCTGGTATGTCCCTGCAGTATAAATTGGTGATGATAACTCAAGAAGAATCGTGTTACTTACACCACTGTCACCACACAATCCCTGAGCTGATTTAATGGTAACCGGAGTGCTTCCTGTAATCGAAAAATCACTTCCGTCTGATGCGATAGTGTTGCATCTTATTGGCTTGCTGAAAACAAGTTGTATAGAAGAAGGTGCGCATCCAACCGCTGAAATGCTATCGAAAGGAGTTGGCGGAATTGCACTTATAGCAAAGGAAATATTATCACCAACTACAACACTATTATTACAATCATCAAGCAATGTATTTCCATCGGAACCATTTTTTGCAACCACTGAATAATTCCCCGGAGCTAATGCTGTATCAAGAAAGATCAGTACCGAATCAAAATCAAATGCATTATCACATCCAAAACCTTTGGCAGAAATAATTTTTGCGGCAGTTGTCGACAATGAAAAATCACTGCCATCCGCCGCAAGGCTATTACATCTTACTTTCTTATTCATTTTTATGGATATGGTTGGCGTACCGCATGGGGAATACCCAGAACCTGTAAAAACGGGGATAGTGGGATCCGTAATACTTGCTGTTCCGCCGCCAAAGGAAAGGGAGTAACCACTCTGACTTTGGGTATAATGGCTAATCAATAAAAGATATTTGTGGCCAACGATAATTGTTGGTAGTGTACTATAAGTCGGTATTCCATCGCCCGGTACTGAAGCACATTCAATAGAATGTGGTGCAGTAGCTGATGTTCCAGTTATTCCGTATGAGCCGGACCAGTTTGCAGAAACATATAATGAAGGATCGGAATAAACATCATTCGGATTGTGCCCGGTGATATCAAATAGCTCCCAGTCGTAATCATCGCCAAGATTGTTTGGAGTTATTAAAAAACCAAGCGTACCTGTTTGGTAACAGGTGAACTGATACCAATAAGGATTCGTATCCGGATAAGCCCCGCATACGCTCGCAGGTACATTCCCATTAACACACTCCGCAACCGTTGACTGGTCAAAAACAGACACGCCGCAAACCGGAAAAGCCGTAGAAGGTGTTTGTCCAATTATTGAACAGGCCCTTTGTGCCTTTACGCAAAAAGCAAATAGTAGTGAGATACTCAGAAAAAACAATGTTTTCTTCCACATATTTAGTAAGACGGATACCTTAACAGCTTCGTTGCAAGGATAGATAATTTTTTACAATTTGATGTAGATGTTTTTGGTTCCTGTTTTTTAAAATGCAACTTTAGCCCCATTAAAATCTCACTGAAAGAATTACGTAAGAATACAGCTAATTTCTCGCATTTTTGTGTCTTTTACCCTATTTTTGCCGTCCTTGAAATTTCAGAAAAGACTAACGTATGGATAAATTGATCTATCTCGTCCCTGTAATGGGAGCTATTGGCTTGCTTTATACTTTTATCAAATTTTCGTGGGTTTCCAAACAGGATGCGGGAACCGACCGCATGCAGGAAATCAGTAAGTACATCGCAGAAGGCGCTATGGCGTTTTTAAAAGCAGAGTGGAAAATTCTTTCCTATTTCGTAATTATAGCTGCTTTGCTACTCGGAGTGATGGGAATGAGCAATCCTCATTCACACTGGTCAATTTTAATATCATTTGTTATTGGTGCAGTACTTAGCGCCACTGCAGGATATATCGGGATGCGCAGCGCAACCAAAGCAAATGTAAGAACAGCGCAGGCTGCACGAACAAGTTTAAGCAAAGCATTGTCTGTTTCCTTTACAGGCGGCTCTGTAATGGGACTTGGTGTTGCGGGTTTGGCTGTTTTAGGTCTTGGTGGATTATTCATCATTTTGAAAGGCATTTTCGCAGCAGATGCCCCTGTTCATTCCGAAGAAATGCTCCGCACAATTGAAGTATTAACCGGGTTTTCATTGGGTGCAGAATCCATTGCATTGTTCGCCCGTGTTGGTGGTGGAATTTATACCAAAGCCGCGGATGTAGGCGCTGACCTTGTAGGGAAGGTAGAAGCCGGCATACCGGAAGATGACCCTCGCAACCCCGCTACTATTGCAGATAACGTAGGCGATAATGTAGGTGATGTAGCCGGAATGGGTGCAGACCTTTTTGGTTCTTATGTGGCAACAGTATTGGCAACAATGGTTCTTGGACAAGAAACACAATCAATCGATCAATTCGGAGGTATGGCCCCTATCCTTCTTCCAATGATGATCGCTGGTGTTGGGATATTATTTTCAATTGTTGGAACCCTGTTTGTAAAAGTCAGTGATGCCGGTGGAATTAATACATCGAACGTGCAGAAGGCATTAAACATGGGAAACTGGGGTTCTATCATTTTAACTGCGGTTGCCTGCATTGGCCTGGTATATTATATCCTTCCGGATACGATGGTACTTCGCGGACATGAATTCACTAAATGGGGAGTTCTTGGTGCAATTGCTGTTGGGCTTGTTGTAGGGACTTTAATGAGTATTATCACAGAATATTATACAGCTATGGGCAAACGCCCGGTGCTTACTATAATTCGTCAATCATCCACTGGTCATGCTACAAATGTAATTGGAGGATTAGCAATCGGAATGGAATCCACTTGTTTGCCAATTCTTGTATTAGCAGGCGGAATATGGGGTTCTTATGAATGTGCAGGATTATATGGTGTTGCTATTGCAGCAGCGGGCATGATGGCTACAACAGCTATGCAATTAGCTATTGACGCATTTGGCCCGATCGCTGACAATGCCGGTGGAATTGCGGAAATGAGTGAATTACCAAAAGATGTCCGCGAAAAAACCGATGTACTTGATGCTGTTGGAAATACAACTGCTGCAACAGGAAAAGGTTTTGCGATAGCATCTGCAGCTTTAACTGCACTTGCATTGTTCGCAGCATTTGTTGGTGTTGCCGGCATTCATGGAATTGACATCTATAAAGCAAAAGTGCTTGCGAGTTTATTTGTTGGTGGCATGATACCTTTTATTTTCTCTTCACTTGCTATTCGTGCAGTAGGACAAGCAGCCATGTCAATGGTTGAAGAAGTACGCCGCCAGTTCCGTACAATTCCAGGAATTATGGAAGGAACAGGGAAACCTGAATATGATAAGTGCGTTGCAATTTCCACAGAAGCTTCTATCAGAAAAATGATATTGCCCGGTGCTATTGCAATTCTTTCTCCATTGATCATTGGATTTTTATTAGGTCCTGAAGCATTAGGCGGGTTTTTAGCTGGAGCTACAGTTAGCGGTGTATTGATGGGAATGTTTCAAAACAATGCCGGAGGTGCTTGGGATAATGCAAAAAAATCTTTTGAAAAAGGTGTTGATATTAACGGAGAGATCTTCTACAAAAAATCAGAACCGCATAAAGCATCAGTAACCGGAGATACCGTTGGGGATCCTTTTAAAGATACCTCTGGCCCATCGATGAATATTTTGATCAAACTGATGTCAATCGTATCATTGGTAATCGCCCCTACTTTAGCCAGCATTCATCGCAGCCATGAAGAAGTTGCACAGATGAAAGAAGTAAAAATATCAGCAACAGTTAATGATAATGGCCAGGTTTCTGTTACAGAAGAGAACGGAAAAGATGAACTGAAAGACCTCATAGATGCCCTGCAAAAAGATAATTTTTCCGAGAATGGAAAATTATCTGTGGAATATAAAAAGGGGGAGCTGACCATTAATGGTAAAAAACAACCTGAAGATGTGTTAAGAAAATATCAACAATATATTAGTTCAAAAAAAGATTTCAATTTTTCTATTGAAGTTAATCAGAAGTGATTATCTTTAACCCAGCATTTAATCAGATACATAATACCAAAGTCCCGCTGTTTCTACAGGGGGGCTTTTTTGTTTTGGGGAGAGAAAAGATGACAGATGTCAGTTGACAGTCAGATTTTCGAAATGATTGATATTGATTCGAACTGTCATCTGTCAACTGACATCTGTCATCTCAAATCAGCTAATTGCTCTATCCAAATGTACATATCCGCCGTCAACATGTATCAGTTGCCCTGTGGTGTGGCTTGATTTTTCAGATAAAAGAAACGCAACCATATTAGCAATTTCTTCCGATGTGGTCATCCTGTTTTCCAACGGTATTTTTGCAGTAATACTTTTTAATTTTTCTTCCGGGTTATCAAAAGTGTTCACCCATGTTTGATATAAGGGCGTAAAACATTCCGCCACGATCACAGCATTTACGCGGATACCATATTTCAATAATTCGACAGCCCATTCCCGGGTAAGTGCATTACGCCCTCCGTTAGACGCAGCATAGGCTGATGTGTTTCCCTGGCCGGTCTCTGCAGTTTTGGAGCTGATATTTACAATGGCCCCTTTCGATTCTTTTAATGCAGGCAATGCATATTTAGCCATCAAATAATAATGAACAACATTCTTATGCAATGAAGACATGAATTTTTCATAATCGCCACTCTCCAACCCTACTCCATCATTTACACCCGCATTATTAACCAAGCCATCAATCCGTCCGAATTTTTTTATTGTATTTTCAACTGCAAGTTTACATTCTTCAGGCTTTGTCAGTTCAGCAACGAACTGAAATGCATTGCCACCGTTTGCAATGATCTCATCCACTAATTTTTTATTATCGTTTTCATTTCTTCCGATAATAACCGGCGTAGCGCCTTCTGCCGCAAGAACCTTTGTTATTCCTTCACCAATTCCCCTCGCTCCACCTGTAACGATAATTATTTTTTTTGCTAACTGAAGATTCATCCCTGGTAATTTTTTGCGTGTTGAGTAGAAGTTCCTAAATCATCTATCCCTAAAGAAATTATGTCGCCTGCTTTCAGGTAAACAGGCTGAGGCTTCATCCCTAATCCTACACCTGCAGGTGTACCTGTTGAAATCACATCACCCGGCAGCAGTGTCATGAATTGAGAAAGATAATGTATCAAAAAAGGGACTTTAAAAATAAGGTTAGATGTGTTACCATCCTGCATCACCACATCATTTACTTTCAGCCAAAGCCTTAAATTATTTACATCTTTTATTTCATCCTGCGTAGCTAAAAATGGCCCAAGTGGAGCAAACGTATCGCAGCTTTTGCCTTTTACCCATTGACCGCCTCGTTCTATCTGAAATTCCCTTTCGCTGTAATCGTTGTGCAGGCAATAACCGGCAACATAATCCAATGCGTCTTTTTCTTCCACATAACTTGCCTTTTTTCCAATAACAACTGCAAGCTCAACTTCCCAATCTGTTTTTATGCTGTTTTTAGGAATTACAAGATCGTCATTGGGGCCAACCAATGCTGTAGTGGATTTAAAGAAAACAATCGGCTCTTTTGGGATTGCTGCATTTGTTTCCTTTGCATGGTCGACATAATTTAACCCTATGCAAATAATTTTTGATGGGCGTATAACGGGGCTGCCTAACCGAACTCCTGAAGGTATTTTTTTTAATGAAGAAGAATTTGATGAAATATATTCCTGCAATCGCTTCAATCCGCCGGTTTCAAAAAAATGTTCTCCATAATCTTCCCCAAAACCAGACACATCAACAATCTCATCATTAATCAATACTCCCGGTTTTTCTTCATTGAATTCTCCAAAACGTACAAGTTTCATTATGCTGATTTTAATTATTTAGTTTAACAAACCCTCCGTCAATCGGGTAATCGCACCCCGTAATGAATGATGCTTCATCCGAGCACAGATATAGAGCGAGATGGGCAATTTCTTCCGGTTCAGCCATTCTTCCGATAGGTTGTGTCTTAGAAAGCTTCTCAAACATCTCTGCTTCTTTACCCGGGTAATTTTTTGCAATGAACCCATCCACAAACGGAGTATGTACACGAGCAGGAGAAATACAATTGCAACGTATTTTTTGATGCAGGTAATCTCTTGCAACAGATAATGTAATTCCTGCAACAGCGCCTTTCGTCATTGAATATGCAAAACGGTCTGGTATGCCAACTAATGAAGCAATAGATGCAAGGTTAAGGATCACGCCGCCTTTATTTTTCATTAACGGGATTGCAGCATTCAATACATTGTACACTCCTTTTACATTTACAGAAAATAATCTTTCAAAATCCGCTTCTGAAGTATTTTCAACATTGCCTACATGTGCGATGCCTGCGTTATTTACAACGATATCGATCTTCGAAATTTTGTAAATAATATTTTTTACTTCCTGCTGAACAGACACGTTGCACTTTTCAAAAAATGCTGTTCCGTTTTTTTCAGATATCTCGTTAATCGTTTCTGCAGCTCCATTTTCATCAAGATCAAGAATGTATACTGTTGCGCCTTGTTGTGCAAATACTTTGCTGATAGCCCTTCCGATTCCGCTTCCGCCACCAGTTACTATCGCTGTTTTATTTTCTAAACTAAACATGTGTTTTTAATTTATAAGCTCACACCTCTTTTCCATGGAATAAAATCATCCTGGTTCAACTGAACTGCTTTGGGAATTACCTCGCCGCTTGCGGCCTGGATGCAATACTCTAAAATTTCTTCACCCATCTCTGCGATAGTTTTTTCACCGCTGATAATTCCTCCGCAATCAATATCGATGATGTCGCGCATGCGTTGTGCCAAAGAAGAGTTAGTTGCCACTTTAATAGTTGGGCAAACAGGGTTTCCTGTTGGTGTACCCAATCCTGTGGTAAATAAAATCAATGTTGCACCTGATGCAGCTTTACCGGTTGTTGCTTCCACATCATTGCCCGGAGTGCACACTAAACTTAATCCTGGTTTTGTTGCAGGTTCTGTGTAATCCAATACATCCACTACAGGAGATGTTCCGCCTTTTTTTGCTGCGCCTGCAGATTTAATAGCGTCAGTAATCAACCCATCTTTAATATTGCCGGGTGAAGGGTTCATGTGAAAGCCGGAACCAACCTGGTGTGCCAACGCATCATAAGAACGCATAAGATCGATAAATTTCTGTGCAGTTTCCCGACTTGTACAACGATCAACTAATTCTTGTTCAACGCCACATAATTCCGGAAATTCAGCAAGTAATACCTTGCCACCCAATGCTACCAACATGTCAGCGGCATAACCGACAGCAGGGTTTGCGGATATCCCGCTGAAACCATCACTGCCGCCACATTTCACGCCCAAAGTCAATTCACTTAGCGGAACAGGTTCGCGTTCTTTTTTATTTAATTCAATTAATCCTTCGAATGTTTTCTGAATTGCTTCCTTAACTAATTGTTCTTCGCTTTTTGATTGTTGCTGCTCGAAAATGAAAAGCGGCTTATCAAAGTTGGGGTTGCGTTCTTTTAAATCTTTCAAAAAATCGGATACCTGCATGTGCTGGCAACCCAGGCTCAGCATGGTTATTCCACCAACATTCGGGTGGTCTGCATAAGATGCAAGTAGCTTACTTAATATCGCGGCATCTTGTCTTGTTCCACCGCAGCCTCCGCTATGGTTCAAAAATTTTATACCATCTATATTTTTGAACAGCCTTGCATTTTTATGTTCCGGCGGCGAAAAATCAATGCTTCCGGAAAAATTATTTTCTCCTTTTTTATACGACTCGACAAGATGGTGGGCAAAGCGTTTATATTTGTCAGTTACTGCATATCCTAATTCATTGTGCAAAGCCTCGCGGATCACATCTAAATTCCTGTTCTCACAAAAAACAGTGGGGATAAATAGCCAGTAATTGGCAGTGCCTGTTTTGCCATCACTTCTTTTATACCCATTAAATGTCCTGTTCGAAAACTTCGATACATCCGGGGCGTGCCATTCATAATTCACTTTGCGGAATGCATAAGGTTCTGCAGCGTGTTTTACATTTTCTGTTGTCATCAATCCACCTTTCGGAATAAGATGTTGTGCTTTGCCAACAAGAACTCCGTACATAATCACCTCATCACCGGGCTGCATATCTTTTGTAAAGAATTTATGTTTTGCTTTCACATCATCCTGCAAAACATATTCACTCTTTTCAAAAATTATTTTTTCATTTTTTGCAAGATTGCTTAAGGCAACCAATACATTATCCTTCGGATGAATTTGCAAAACTTTTTTTCTTTCAATAGTTGTAGTCATCAATATAAATTTTATTGTACCTGAAAAATTCCGATACAACAAGCATCGTTATAGCAAGTGCTTTAAACCGTGGGTTCAGCAATTATGGATTCAATGCGTTTAACCTTGTATCCTTTTAACGCAAATAATAAAATAACCACAAAGCTCAATGCCGGAACTATATAACCATTCTGGATGTTATTTGTTCTATCTGCAATAAAACCGAGAATGGGTGGCAAAGCAGCCCCCCCTACTATCGACATAATAATAAGGCTCGACCCTGATTTGGTATCAGGCCCCAAGCCCTCAATGCCGAGCGCAAAAATAGTAGGAAACATAATGCTCATGAAAAATGCAATACCAATAGTGGCATACAATGTTATAATACCTGATCCGAGAATTGTGACTAATGACAACAGAATGCATATCACGGCATACATAGCCAGTAATTTTGAAGGTTGAATAAACCGCATCAGGTATGTTCCGATAAAACGACCAAGCATAAAAGCCAAACCTGCAGCACCTGAATAATTAGAAGCTTCTTTTTCACTAATGCCTGCAGCTTTTGTTGCAAACAGAACCAAAAAGCTAAGTATACAAACCTGTGCACCTACATAAAAAAATTGCGCTATCACCGCCCAACTTAAATGGCGATGTTTAAGTGCATGAAAAAATCCCTGGTTATTATTCTCTTCTGTATCTTTTTTATCAGGCATTTTTGCGAAAAAGAAAATGCACCAAACAACAAGTATAGCTGCTCCTAAAACAGTGTACGGAAATTTTACGGTAGCTGTTTCCGATAACAAATAACTTTTTCTCGCAGCATCCGCCATAGCTGCAACCTGTGATGCATCTAATGGATTTTTAGAAAGAATAAGTTTGGCGCCAAGTATCGGTGCAAGAAAAGCAGCAAGCCCGTTAAATGATTGTGCAAAATTCAAACGTTGCGTTGCTGTTTCCGGGTCACCTAAAATTGTGGCATAAGGATTAGCCGCAGTTTCAAGCATAGCAAGCCCACATGCAACGATAACGAGTGCACTCAGGAATAAACCGTACACCATTGTATTTGCAGCAGGGATAAACAAAAAACATCCTGCCGCAAAAAAGCTAAGACCAGTTAATATGCCTGTTTTGTATCCATATTTTCGCATAATTACGCCCGCAGGTACTGCCATCAAAAAATAGCCAATATAAACTGCAGAGTCTACCAACGAAGCTTCCACGGTAGTCAAACTGAATACGCGGCGCAAATGCGGGATCAATATCGGGTCCAGGTTATGAATAAAGCCCCAGAAAAAAAACAGGCTTGTGATAAGAATGAATGGAAGCAATGTTTTTTGTTTCATACAGCAGCGTAGTTATGGCGATAAATTTGCAATTGTTATCAAATGTAGCAGTTTGGTTTAAATTTCCTGCAATGCCAATTAGCAGGTTATAAAACTATTTTAACCGTAATACCACTTTTATATGATGGCCAACTGCCCTTTTCTTGATTGGGGTCATTCGCCATTTTATATTGTTTATTGTAATTTTAAATAAACGTTGCTTGCATGCCTCCAGCTTTACTGTACTATGCCATTCCGGGTTTTGTGCTATTGGTTATTGCCGAAGCGATTTTTTCTGCTATTGAAAAAAAAGATCTATACGAAACAAAAGATACGTTCAGCAGTCTTGCCCTTGGTATTGGCAATGTGTTGACCGGGCTAATTACCAAAGCGCTTATTTTCGGATTGTTCTTACTTATTTACCGGTTCAGGATTTTTACACTTGATGGTTCAAAATGGTGGGTGTGGGTACTGGCGTTTTTTGCAGATGATTTTTCGTATTACTGGTTTCACCGCACCAGTCATCATGTGAACTGGTTCTGGGCTTCGCATGTGGTCCATCATTCTTCAAAAAGATATAACCTTGCTGCGGCGTTGCGCCAAACATGGACAGGTAACCTCACCGGTGCTTTTCTTTTCTGGGCATGGATGCCATTCGTTGGATTTCATCCGGTCATTGTCCTGACCATGCAGTCGATCAGTTTGATCTATCAGTTCTGGATTCATACCGAAACCATTCATCTTCTTCCCAAACCAATAGAATTTATTTTCAATACGCCCTCGCATCACCGCGTACACCATGGAAGCGATTTGAAATATCTTGATAAAAACCATGCAGGCATATTAATAATATGGGACAGGATGTTTGGAACATTCCGAAAAGAAGAAGAACGGCCTCAATATGGATTAACGAAAAATATCGAATCTTTCAATCCCGTAATTGTTGCTTTAAAAACATGGAAAGACCTTTTTATAAAAGCCTTTCATTCCGGTTCAATAAAAAATTTCTTTCATTATTTTCTCCGACCACCCGGCTGGAGCCACGACAAAAGCACAAAAACCACCCGCGAACTTATCGAAGACCATAATAAAATGCACCCGGAAGCAACAATTAAATAGATTGCTTGTCTGTTAATAAAGTGTGGTGAAATTCTTTAACAATTTTTTATTACGAAATTTATCGTAAATTAGAGGATAAATTCATTGTTATGGCTTCAACCAGGTATATTAAACCCACTGAAAGCGAACTGGAAATTCTCCAGGTGATTTGGGAAAAAGAATCTGCAAGTGTGCGTGAAGTACATGAAGAACTTGCAAAAACAAAAGACGTCGGTTATACAACAACGTTAAAGCTGATGCAGATCATGCACGAAAAAGGTTTGGTAAAACGTGATGATTCCTTGAAGACTCATATTTACCAGGCAGCTGTGAGCAAAGAAAAAACGCAAAAGCACATGCTGGGTAAAATGATCAATTCCCTTTTCGGAGGGTCACCCACTGAGTTAGTGTTGCAGGCGTTAGGAAACCATAAAGCATCACCGCAGGAGTTGGAAGAAATTCAACAACTATTAAACAACCTGAAAAATCAATAACCATGCAACTGGTTAACCAAACTGCTTTTTTGAGGATACTTGGCTGGGCACTACTTAACAGCATATGGCAAATGGCGCTGCTTTGGTTTGTTTATGCAATCATCACATCACGGGGAAAACGTTTTTCGGCAACGGTACGCCATGGTATTGCATTTTCATTGCTGAGTGCCGGTTGTTTATGGTTCATCATGTCACTATTTAATGATACGTTTTTCTTCGCTCCCGAAAATTATTCACCGATCATATCCAAATCATTTTACTTAAGTTTCAAAAGGTTTTCTGGCGAATTGCTACCTTATCTTTCTATCATTTACCTGATCACATTATTTTTCCTGTTTACGAGGTATTGCAGTTTATTCATTCATGTATACAGGTTAAAATATACAGGCTTACAAAAAATACACCCCGAGCTAAGGATTTTTGCAGATGAAGCAGCCCAACAATTAGGTATTCACAGAAAAGTAAATGTCTGGTTATCGTCTGTCGCAGACAGCCCTATGACCGTTGGCTTTTTAAAATCAGTGATATTGATCCCTGTTGCAACAATTAACCATCTGTCAACACAACAAGCCGAAGCTATTTTATTACATGAGCTGGCGCATATAAAAAGAAATGATTATTTCCTGAACCTGCTTGTAACAGTTACGGGTATCCTCTTTTTCTTTAACCCGTTTGCTAAATTATTAATCCGGAATATCAGGAAAGAAACAGAAAACAGTTGCGACGACCTGGTCATACAATTCAGGTACGACCCTCACTCCTACGCTTCTGCTTTGTTATCTCTTGAAAAAATGCGCAATCATCACCAACTCGCAATGGCTGCAAATGGAAGAAATAACCACCTGCTGCTTGCCCGCGTAAAACGTATAACAGGGCAACCTCACCGGTTCAGATTGAACGCAACAAAAATTGTAACACTCTTTTTATTTGCAATACTTGCTGTTTTTGCAACGCAATTAAAAATGCAGAAACACGACAAAGTTTTAAACTTTGAAATAATTGACAAAAATCAGGTGACCGATAAAAAGCATTTTGTCAACGCAAATTCTGCAGAAATTACCAAGGTCATTTTTCAGCCGTTGAGATTGCCTTTACCAGATGATATAAAGGCTGAAAAAATAAATCCTGAAAAGAAGAAAGCACCTGAACCAAAGATAGTTGATGACGGAGTGAATGAAAATAACACCGATGCAATATTAGCAAGCTATAATGAAGATAATGGGGCAGGTGAACAAGAAGATGTAACTATCACTAATACTGCCGATTTTCAGCCTGATAATAACTACTCTGTTGCTGCAACTTCGTATGTGCTTGCTGCTCCGGCCCAGGCACCAAAACCTGAAGTGGCCAAAGATTTTCCATTCGTACCAAAATCAAGTTTTGATTTTAAGGTAACGCAGGATACATCTGCACCGGATCAATACAGGATAGAACTGGATGAAAAACTTGCAGAAGCTTCCATGACAAAAGCATTGGCTGCTCTTGATAAAATCGATTGGAATAAATTAAAGAAAGATATTTCAAAAGCAAATAAAGAAGTGGATATTCAGAAATTACAGGATGAAATCCGTAAATCTATTACTGAATTGGATTGGCAAAAAATAAACGAAGAAAACCCATCTGTAATCACCCGTGATGATTTGCAAAAGATAAACCGCGACATCAAAATACAACTACAGTCATTACAGAACAGCCAGGTAAAAAATACAGCACAGGCCCGGGTATTCCGTAAAAAATTAATGACTGAACAACTTAAATTAGAACGTGAAAGTTTATTGAAACAACAGCAATTATTAAAGAAGGTTGAAATAACTCAGAAGCACAAAAAAATTGTCTATATCTGATGCATGATTTAGCTGTTCAATAATTTATTTTTGGCTTTATTGTATTCTTCTTCAGACAAAATCCCTTTTTGTTTTAACTCAAATAATTTCTCTAATTCAGCAGCAACATTAGTTGGTGAAGAGTGTATATTGATCGCCGAGGCAAGTTGTGAAGCTTGCGCCTGGTTTTTATTAATAGAAAGATCAGCCTGCGCCTGAGTAATTGTGTCCTTCAACCGTTTTGGGTGATGTACATTATAATAATCAGTAGCACCAACTTGCGCAGCAGTTTGAATTTCCACATGACCGTAATTGAATATTCTCCCCCAAACACCTTGATCGTAAGAAACATTATTGATCTTATCTAACGGGCTTTCTTTCGCATAATGTTGCAACAAACCATTTTCATCAATCACCCTGTAATTCGTCACTACCCATATATACGCTTTCCAGGAATAATATTTTATGATGAAATACAGAAGGCCGGCTAATGCTGCAGTCCATCCGTAATGATTGATGAACCCAATAAAGTAAGAAAGAATAAAGCCAATCAATACGATAAAGACAGGAATAATTAATGATACCCAACTTGAATAGGTAACGAGCAGTATCTTTTCTCCTTTTTGAAGTGGCGTTCTCATGAAGAAAATAAATTTACAGGATTTATTCGTCGAGTTTCAGCACGGCCAGAAAAGCTTCCTGCGGCACTTCTACATTGCCGATCTGGCGCATACGCTTTTTACCTTCTTTCTGTTTTTCCAGCAACTTCCGTTTACGGCTAATATCACCTCCATAACATTTTGCAGTAACATCTTTACGCAACGCACTGATCGTTTCTCGTGCAATCACCTTTGCACCAATGGCAGCCTGTATAGCTATCTGGAATTGTTGTCTTGGCAATAATTCTTTTAATTTCTCACATAATTTTCGTCCGAAATCCTGCGCACGGCTGCGATGGATCAACGCACTCAATGCATCCACTTTGTCCCCATTCAATAAAATATCCATTTTGGCAATATCACTATCACGATAACCAATCGGATGATAATCAAATGAAGCATACCCGCGTGTCTGACTTTTTAATTTATCGTAAAAATCAAATACGATCTCAGTCAGCGGCATTTCAAACATCAATTCAACACGTGTTGTGGTGAGATAACTTTGATTGGTGAGGATGCCACGTTTACCCAAACACAATGTCATTATATTTCCTATATACTCAGGCTTTGTAATGATCTGTGCTTTGATAAATGGCTCTTCGATTTTTTCCGTACGCACGGGGTCAGGCATTTCTGTCGGGTTGTTCACAATTATTTTTTCCCCTTTCGTTGTATATGCAATGAAACTTACGTTTGGAACGGTAGTGATCACCGTTTGATTAAACTCTCTTTCCAGGCGTTCCTGGATAATTTCCATGTGCAACATTCCCAAAAATCCGCAACGAAAACCAAAGCCCAACGCCTGTGAGGTTTCCAATTCGTACGTTAATGATGCGTCATTGAGTTGCAATTTATCCATACAATCGCGCAGCTCTTCAAAATCATCTGTGTTAACCGGAAATATTCCTGCAAAAACCATTGGCTTTACTTCCTCAAAACCCTGTATCATTTGGGGAGATGGATTTGATGCCAATGTAATTGTATCGCCAACACGCACCTCTTTTGCATTTTTAATACCGGTGATTATATATCCGACATCTCCTGTTTTTACCTCGTTCTTAGGTTCTAACCCTAATTTTAAAACGCCAACTTCATCGGCTTCGTATTCCAGCTCTGTTGAAACAAATTTTACTTTGTCCCCTTTCTTTATACTGCCATTTAAAATCCTATAGTAAACAATAATGCCACGGAAAGAATTGAATACACTATCGAAGATAAGTGCCTGCAAAGGCGCATCAGGATTGCCTTTCGGCGGAGGTATGCGCTGAACAATTGCATGAAGGATTTCTTCAACGCCAACTCCTGTTCTCGCACTTGCTAATAAAATTTCTTCCGGTTTGCAACCGATAAGTTCAATGATCTGGTCTTTTACTTCTTCGATCATTGCTCCGTCCATATCTATTTTATTCAGGACAGGAATGATCTCCAAATCATTTTCAATTGCAAGATATAAATTTGAAATTGTTTGCGCCTGTATGCCTTGCGTTGCATCAACAAGCAATAATGCGCCTTCGCATGCTGCAAGTGCGCGGCTCACTTCATAACTGAAATCCACATGACCAGGAGTGTCGATCAGGTTAAGTATATAATCTTCATTATTGTAAGCGTAATTGATCTGTATGGCATGACTTTTTATAGTGATGCCCTTTTCACGTTCAAGATCCATATCATCAAGTACCTGTGCCTGCATATCACGTTCTGAAATTGTATGTGTAACTTCCAGGAGCCTGTCCGCGAGAGTACTTTTACCGTGATCTATATGCGCAATGATGCAAAAATTTCTGATGTTCTTCATTCCGATTGCTTCCTTTTAAATGCGCTGCAAAAGTAGCTTAAAAGACGCAAGCAGCAAGGGGTGTGAGGAAGTATTTAAGATCGAAGAAATGGGATGAAACGCTGAAAAGAAAGTATTGAAATCAGAAAATGCGGTTACTTTCATCATTGTCGAGCAATTCTTTAGTAAGTGAATTATCAAACACTTCTTCCCTATTAAAAATTACCTGGCGAAGCAGATCGTGAATAGTAACAACCCCCTGAAATTTTTGTTTTTCGTAAGCAAGCAGGTATCTTGTTTTATGCGTGTTCATCATATTAAGACAATATTCAACCGTGTCGTTTGTTTCCACAAACGGAAAATCCACTGACATCACATCTTTCACTTGTGTGGTACTACTTGACCTTCCTTTTAAGATAAGGTTTCGGGCATAATCCCTTTCAGAAAAAATACCTTTATACTCCTCTCCATCCATAACAATAAGATAGCTGAGGTTTACTGAATTGAGTACATTCAACGCATCAATTACCAACGCATCTGGTTGAATGAAATTAAATGCTTTGGGTTTGCTGGCAAGCAGGTCTTTAACCAATCTCATATTCAATCGTTTTATTATTGAAGATCGTTGTTTTTACCATTCAAAAATCAATATTCATTTGTTCTTTTCCAAAAAATCTGTATCAAATTAAATTTCTTTTAAAGATTTCGTTTATGCCTGCATAAATGCAGCTTTTGAAACCAAAAAATGGTCATAGTAAAAGATTATCGTAAATAATTTCAAAACAGCAAAAATGATAGCAACAAGCCTGGCACAACAATTTGAAGAAGCTGCTAAAGAAAGTAAAAATCTCCGGGAACGCCCGAGCAATGATAGCTTGCTGCAATTATACAGCCTTTATAAACAATCTACAGAAGGCGACATAAATATTGATGCCCCTACAAACCCCTTCGATTTTGTTGCAAAAGCAAAATATGAAGCATGGTTTCATCTGAAAGGGAAATCAAAAGAGGTTGCCATGCAGGAATATATTGATTTGGTTGAGAAGTTGAAAAGCTAATCCTTTAATGCCTCATTATAAAAATCGGCAAACAGCCTCCCTACTTTTTCAAAACTGTATTTTTCTTTGGCTACCCCGGCTATATATCCTTTAGAAAATTTACTGCGATTATGAATGAACCAGGTTATTTTTTTTGAGAGCTCGTTTGAATTTTCGCCAATAGCAAAAACACCATTCTCCCCTTCTTTGATTATTTCGTGAAAAACAGGAATGTCACTTACTATAACTGGCAGGCCACATGCATTCGCTTCTATTATTACACACCCGAAAGTTTCGTACCGGGAATAAAGTACCAAAGCATCTGCTTTTTGCATAAAAGTGGCGAGCTCGGGTTGGGGCACTTCACCATAAAAGAAAATATTTTCAGAAAGATTTAATTCTGCAATAATTCTTTTTAGTTCATTTTTTTCCGGTCCAAAAACAGAAACGCGGAATGTTGGGAATGTTTTTTTTACTATGGCAAAAGCATGAAATATTGCCTCTGCATTTTTTTGATAATTAAGATTAGAAACGTGGATAAAATGAACATATTCCGTGATTGCATTTTCCCGGGAGAAAAAAATGTTTGTATCAATTACATTGGGAATAATTGAAAAACTGATTTCATTGTTAATTTGTTTTATTGCATTACCAAGATATTCGCTAACCACACTGATCTTACTTGCATTTTTAATAATCCTTTTCCATAGCAATTTGAAGAATAATGAAGTATTAGTAAAATTGGGTTTTGCATCCGGCAGATAAATCGTCCAATGTTCGGTTAATACAAAAGGGATTTTGTATTTTCTTTTCACCCACAAAGCAATCGCGCCATTTTTATCTGCTACATGAACATGTATAATATCCGGTTTTTTATAAGCCCGCATATATTTACGCACTGCTTGTTTATAAATCCTTCTAAATTTAAACTCAGATAATAATTTTTCCAATAACCAGGAAAAATGTTTGGGGGAATAATAATAAATAATTGTTTCATGAAGATTACCGGAATAAAAATTTTCTTCGTGAATATCTTTAGTAATTTTCCCTTCCTTATCTCTAACTACAAATATTAAATTAACAGAATGATACAGGGACACAGCCCGGGCATGGCGTTGAATAAAATCACCGGAAAGAGGTTCTGTTTGATTTGGGTACCACGCCGGTAACCAAAGAATATTTTTCATTATTTCACTTTGAAAGGATCATCAATGAATAACCACCCCAGAGTTTTACGCTTAGTTTTTTTTGTACGCCGAAAGAAAAATTTCTCAATATTTTTTTTACAGACCGTTTAACTGAGCCCGGAACATCAACATCAATTGCGGGCTTTGTATATTGAAAATCTATTACTTCATATCCAGTATCTTTCAAAAACCAAAAAACCATTTCTTCTGAAAAATAATGGATATGCCCAACAGCATTCCGTTGCTGTAACATAACGTGTGGTTTCAAAACAGTGCGACAGGAAAGATCAAGCGGGATATGAAAGATAAAATACTGGCTCAACGGTTTTAATTTTCGCAGGAACCCGTAAAAATCTTCAACATGCTCCAGAACATCTATCACTAACAACAAATCTGTCCGAATATCTTTTCGCAAAGTTATATCTTCATTAAAAAAAAGCAACTTGTCGGTTTCCTTTCTTTTTGCAATTTCAATTGCCTGTGGTGAAATATCAAAACCTTGCAATGATTTTATAAAAGAACATTTCCCGGAAAGATTTTCCAGTATACCACCTGCACCACAACCTACTTCAATAATATTTGCCGGCTCAATATGATTTGATTTCAATATATCAATAATTACATCACTTTTCCACGGAGAATCTTCCACATCCCATGTGCTGTTATTTTTGAAGTATTGCCCGTTTGTATAAATATTGTCATCAATCATTCTCTCTGTTTTTAGGAATAGATTTTACAACAAAAGAATACATTCTTTTTATCTCTGCCGGGGATGCATGCAACAGGCTTATTAAAGAAACTTTATGTTCTCGCGAAAAAATATTCATTACATACAATTGATAAATTATATAGCCAATGCTACTCACCAATGCAGCACCAGCAATATTGTACCGTGGAATAATAAAAATGTCCCCCGGAATAATAAAAATCAAAGCTAATAATGATCCTTTAATGTTTACGTCAATTCTTTTTTTTCCTGAATAATATGCTGTAAAAGGATATAACATAGATAACGAAAGAATACCAGGAACAGAAAAAACAAAAGGCATATACATTTTTTCAAAGCTGATACCATAGATATATGGAAATATCCATTTGCCTGCTACGATTAATATGATACATAGAAAAAAGTAGATGCAAAATAAAGCAATTGCAATTGTTTTAAGAGCTGTTTTTGCTTGCTGCCTGCCACTTGCAATTATCGGGAAAATCGTGCTTCCGATAATAGATGGAAGTACAAAAAACATCTGCCCGAGTTTTGAAACCTGTATATAATTTCCCAATTCACTTTCTGAACAATATAATTTTACAAACCAATAATCAACACGATAAGCCAAAAAGAAAATAATATTCGAGATAAAAGCGGTGCCTGAATAGTAAAATAATTTTCGAAATTCTTCGCCGGAAATGAACCGGTTTTTTACATCGTTTGGATTTTGCAAAAAATAAATTATTGCAAGAATTATTCCTTGTAATACAAAAGTTCCAAAGTAAATAAAAGTGAAATGTTCACGAAAAAAATCATTCTTATTAAAGCCAATCAAAAAAGCTATAAACAATGTGTTGCTGCCAAATAAAATAAAATTAGAATAAAAGAAATTATGGCTTGCAAAAAAAAGTGCACTAAAATATGTGATCAATAGAAACCCTGAAACATAAAAACAATCAGCTATGATAAGTTGTGATTTATTAGCGGTGATATGTGTGGCATCTCCGGGAATAAAATTAAGAACAACAGCACTTAGGCCCGTTGCAAGCAACACCCAGCTTAGTAAAAAAAGGGCTACCCTTTTATTGGCGATTTCTTTTTTTGCAATGTAATATGTTGCTCCGGATTCAAAACTAAAACCAACAACAAGCAATAAAAAAGAGAGGTTGTTAATCACATAATAAATTTCCCCGCTCCCGTCTGCTTTAAAATATCGTGAAATCAGAACATTCAGTATAAACTGGGAAAAATAGTACAGGCCGCGCCAGATAATATTCTGAGCTATCAGTTTGTGAAAGCGCATGCATTAAATGTAAACATTTCTGTCGATACTATTTCAGCGACTTGATGATTTGAATAAAGTCTGCAGCTATCAACGATGCGCCGCCAACCAATCCACCATCAACATCAGGGCTGCCAAATAATTCATTTGCATTATTCGCTTTTACGCTGCCCCCGTACAATATAGAAATTGTGTCTGCAATATCTTTTCCGTATTGATCGGCCAGGATTGTGCGCAAATACGCATGCATTTCCTGGGCTTGTTCCGTTGTTGCGGTTTTACCTGTGCCTATTGCCCAGATAGGTTCATACGCGATCACAATTTGTTGCAATTGTTCTGCAGAAAGATGAAATAAGGATTCTCTTAATTGCACTTCTACAAAACTGTTTTGAGTTCCTGCTTCACGGACCTGCAATGGTTCGCCGCAGCAAAATATTGGAGTGATTTTATTATCAAGACAAAGGTTTACTTTTTCAGCAAGCACCTGGTTGCTTTCATTAAAATATTCCCTGCGTTCGCTATGTCCGATCACGCAGTAATTGATGCCGAGCGACTGAATCATTTCTGCAGATACTTCACCAGTAAAAGCGCCTGCTTTTTTATTGTAGCAATTTTGTGCTGAAGCAAAATAATTTTTAGACCCTGTCAATTCGTTTTTTGCCATTAACAGATACGGAAACGGAACTGCAAATATCGCTTGTTGATCATCTGATAAAGTTATCTCTGCTCTAAGTATATCATCCAATAATTGCTCTCCCTGTTGATACGTTAAATTCATTTTCCAGTTTGCTGCTGCAATTTGCTTTCTCATTTCTTATTCATTTTATTGTTGGTCAAAAATATGTTTCAAAACCTGAATTTCGTTATCTGTAACAATATGATTTTTTAATTTTTTCCAGTTACGTATATCTTGTATCGCTTTTTCAAAATCGTACTTCACCGAACCATCTTGTCCCCATGAAAAATTCGGGATAAATTTTGGCGTTAACCCCCCATCAAAAATATTGCAGCAAATGCCGGCAATCGTTCCGGTATTAAAGGATGTATTAATTGCACATCGTGAATAATCTCCCATTATTAAACCACATTTCAACCCTGCATTTATCTGTTTTTTCTGCGCCTCATTCCATACAAGCACATTCCCTGCATTATTTTTCATGTTAGAGTTTGTTGTACCGGCCCCAAGGTTACACCACTCCCCGATCACAGCATCTCCGAGATAGCCATCATGTGCTTTGTTTGAATATCCGAATATCATTACATTTTTTATTTCGCCACCGACAATGCAAAACGGGCCAATTGTTGTAGCCCCATAAATGCGGCTATTCATTTTTACAACCGAACCTTCACACAAAGCAAACGGCCCACGTATAGACGACCCTTCCATAATTTCGGTATTCTTTCCAATATATATCGGCCCTGTAGATGCATTTAAGTTGCAGCATTCTACTTTGGCGCCTTCCTCTACAAAAATATTTTCAGAGGCAATTACATTATTTGATAGGGATATCGATTTCGATTCCCTGTTTTTAGTAATTAATTCAAAATCACTTCTTATCTCTTCATCGTTAAATTGAAAAATTTGCCAAGGGAATTGAAGCCGTTTTGCTGATCGCAGTCCAGAGTCATGAATAGCGCCGGTAGAATTAATTATTTCTTTTGCAGGAATCAGGTTTTGAGGAATATTTGACGGAAAGAAATTGTTTTTCCCTGATAATAAATCCCATTTTTCCTGCAGAGTTAAAATACCGACACGAATATTGAGTACTGAACGAGTCAGTGTAAATGGAAAAAGATCGTCGACAATTATTTTTGAAGAATCATCCATAAATTAAATCTACGATTTTCCCCTGAGTGGAATATTCAGGAAATAAAAATCCCTTCTGCTATAACAGAAGGGAAGTGCTTTCACCAATTCAATATTGATTATTTTGTTTTCTTTTCGTAACGCTTCTTGAATTTGTCAATACGTCCGGCCGTATCAACCAACACATTTTTACCAGTGAAAAACGGATGAGAAGTATTTGAAATTTCCAATTTGATTAACGGGTATTCCTTTCCGTCTTCCCATTTAATAGTTTCTCTTGAAGCTGCAGAAGAGCGGCTGAGAAATGAATAACCGTTACTCATGTCTTTAAAAACAACGAACCGGTAACTTTCCGGGTGGAGGCCTTTTTTCATAATTTTTTTGTTTAAAAGGATGCACGGATTTTGCCGTACAATTTATAAAATGGAGTGCAAAATTAGCCATTGATGGCTTGCTATCCAAATATAATTTGAAGATTGCGAGCCTTAGCTCCGCATATTCACATATTGAAGGGCAAAACCTGTGTTAGCATTTTTGCAAAGTTGAATAATAGCCTGAAGATCATCGATTTTCTTTGCAGTTACGCGGACCAGGTCATCCATTATTTGAGCCTGCACCTTTAGTCCGGAGTCTTTAATAACCTTAACCACCTTTTTAGCATCATCTTGTTTCAAGCCATTTCTCACCGGCACTTCCTGTTTTACAATTTTACCGCTGGGGAATGGTTCCTTATTTAAATCAAATGCAAGTGGGTCTAAACCCTGCTTCATTGAACGGCTGATCAATACATCTACAATTTGTTTTAGCTTCATATCGCTGTCCGCCTCAAGGTCAATCTTCATGTCTTTTTTATTCAACTCAATTTTAACATGGGAATCTTTGAAGTCAAACCGGTTGGTGATCTCTTTTTTCGTGACATTAACCGCATTATCCAGCGTTTGCGGGTCTACTTTGCTTACTATGTCGAAAGATGGCATAAAATCGTTTTTGTTGTAGCAAATGTAAAATACAAATAATTGACTGCGTTAACATACTACAAAAAAAAATGCCAGGCTTAGACAAGCCCGGCGATTGTTAATCATACCCTTTAAAAACTAAACTCTTCTTTTTGTGTTTTCAATAATTATTCTAACTGTCTTCGCTCGGATATGATTGCTGATATTTTATAGGGAACGCATCTGTTCTTCAACCATTTTTATGTGAATTACCAATGGTTGTGAATATGTATATTTTCCTTTTTGGTTTACCATCTTTAACCGATAGTAGACTGTGCCTGTTTTTGCTGAGATATTTGTAAGATCAGCAAACCGATAATTTGTTTTAGTATTTCTATTTCCTTCGTCTGCGAAAAGGACCACTGCATCATAAAACGACTTGCCATTTTCACTCCGCTGCAATACAAAATGACTGGCATTTTTTTCAGCCGCAGTTGCCCATTTTAAAACCACCTTACTGTTATCCGTTTGTTCTGCATCAAATGAAACCAGATCAAACGAACCTGAGTTTGTTCCTTTCACAAACGAAACTGTTTTTACAAATAAGTTGTTATAGTTAATCTGAGCAACTAAAAAATCGCTTTGAAGAATCATCGATAAACCTACACAAATGCAAACAACAGCATGTAAAGCCTTTGATTTTGCAGATATTTTGTTTATGAGTTTCATTCAGGAATGATTTTGCATAGTGATTACCATTTCTTTGCCAAAAACATAAACATTTGATTTCTAATATTTTTTATTACTAATAAATCCTGATCTAATCTCTGTTTGGGAAAATTGATTTTTTTTTGGGAAAAGAATAAGCCAATAAGTTATTAATAATCAATGAAAACCATTATAAAAATGCAATAATAGTCGTCAGGCAGTCCTATGCAAGATTATGTAATTCAATTTTCAGTTGTATTTTCTGTAGTATACGAAGCATCATTAATGAAAATCGGAATTTATAGCATGCTGTAATGTTACCAGGCTCCAATAGCCGGGAACAATGATCCGTCGGATCGTATACAACGGCTCTTCATCATCTCTTTTTGTAACAAGCTGAAATGCCGCAATAAAATTTCTTTTCTTTAATTCAGGGATGGCTTGTTTATTCCATAACCCAAACGGATATGCGAAATAGCGGATAGGCTTACCCGTTATACTTCCCAATTGCCTGGTGGGTTTATCTATTTGAATTTCCCAGTCTTTTCCCTGGTATTGTTTTACGTTGTGATGATCCCATGTATGCGATCCGATTGTATTTCCTGCATCGGATAATTCTTTTACCTGTTCTTTACTCATGTAATTAGGACGATTCAGCGAAACTGTCATAATAAAAAACACACCCTTAAATCCATATTTTTTTAACTCGGGAAACCCGATCGTATATTGCCCTAAATCCGTATCATCAAAGGTCAGCATGATTGGTTTTGCAGGAAGCGATTTATTTCTTGTCAGATAGTCATACAACTCATCAGGAGATATAGTATGATAACCGCTGTCAGCCAGTGCTTTCATTTGTTGTTTAAAAACTTCGACCGGGACTATATAATCTTTTGCCCTTTTCGAATCAGTAGTTTTCCATTCGCGTATCTGGTGATAACATAAAACAGGTACCTGCTTACGGGCAAGTATAGCCGAAGCATCGGCAGGTTTACTATTTAAACCACCTTTAGCAGAATCTGCTTGAACAGAATTAGTCCGGGCGGTGTCTTTTTGTATCGTTGCTGATTTCTTATCAGTTCCTGATTGACAACTTAAGGTGATGCAAGTAAAAACAGGAAGGAAAAAAATAAAATTCTTCATATTAATTGGACATTGGTGCTACAATAACGCAAAACTTGTTTGGGTGTTGTTAAACAATAAGATTAAAGTAAGGTCGGCAGCTATGAATTAATTTTGTTGAGTAGATTCATTTTATGCATTTAAAAGATTATTACAAAATACTTGAAGTTTCCCCCAGGGCATCTCAGCAGGAAATAAAACAGGCATACCGTAAACTTGCACATTTATATCATCCCGATAAAAATGAAGGGAATAGAATGGCTGAAGCTCACTTTAGGGAAATTATTGAAGCATATAATATTCTTTCCGATCCCAAACAACGTGATTCTTATAATTACCAGCGATGGAACCAAAGAAAGAATGGAAAGAAATATAACAATCTTACCTTTTCGCCATTGGTTGTTTTGCAGGAAGCTATTTCACTTAGAGAATATATGGCAACGGTTGATATATTCCGTATGAACCAGGATGCGCTTAATTTTCAAATCAACGAAATACTATCTACACATAATATTACTTTACTGGCCAATCACAATAATTTTGCGATAGATATAGATTTGATAAAAGAGATACTGATCGCGGCGAAATCTCTCGACTACAAATATGCCGAAACTGTTGCAGAAAAATTAAAGATCATAGCAAAAGATAATAATGAAGCAATCGAAATGATTGACAAATATATAAAACAAAAAAGGAAGGCTGCTTTCTGGAATAAGTATAAGATTGCACTCATTCTTTTAGTAACCATCCTTCTTTGTACAATGATTTACTTTTTCAGTAAACCGTTATAAACATATTTATTTGCTCGTATCAAGAATAAACGATGCCACTTCTTTTTTGAACTGGGCAAGAGATGTTGGGTTAACATACATCATGTGCCCGGCTTCAAAATATTTCATGCTGATATTTGATTTGATCTTTTTCTCCAAGCCAAGGTGGTCCATTGTATATTCTGTTCCAAAAAACGGAGTTGCCAGATCATAATAACCATTTAATACCAATATTTTCAGGTTTGGATTTTTAGACATTGCATCTGCCATATCTACTCCTGTATTTGGCGTAACCGCATCGCCGCCACCGCCTCTTGAGCGTTTCCAATCCCAATCAAATCCTTCAGCGCCATAAGCAGAAACATGGTAGATGTTATTCTTATTAACTTTCAAATCGCCATAATAATAATTCATAAACAAGGCTGTATATGCCGGACTGATCGCAGAACTTTGCGGATCATAATCAGAATATTCACTCAACAGATCTTGATTGATGCCTTTGTATCTTGCATCCAAACGCCCTACTGTCTGATGCTCATTGCGCAATAATTCCTGTGTAAACTGTGGTTCATTTACACGCAAATTTGCTTTCAACAAATAATCTTTGCTTAAACCTGTGTAAGCAGATAATTTATTCAACACCTGTTCTTTTTCTGCGCCATCTAACCTATCTCCTTTCATTAATGCATCAGCATATTCACCTCCGGCAAATTCACGAACTTCTTTTAAAAACGCTTCGAGGTTCGCAGGCTTATTTGTCAATTTATTATGGTACCACGCTACTGCTGCATAAGTCGGAACATGCAAAATATAAGATATATCATCGCCTTTTTGGAAAGTCAATGTGCGCAGATCAAGTACAACAGAAACCAACACAACCCCATTAATCGCCATGCCAATATTTTCCTGCAGATAATCTACTACACCTGCAGAGCGCATAGTACCGTAACTTTCTCCAAGCAAATATTTTGGTGAGTTCCATCTATCATTATCCGTAACATATTGTTTGATGAATTGACTTACAGATTTTATGTCCTGGTCAACTCCCCAGAAATCTTTATTCTTTGCTTTACCAATAGCATGGCTCAACCCTGTGCCAACAGGATCGATCATTACAATATCTGTAACATCTAAAATTGAATTCGCATTATCTTCCAATTTGTACGGAGCTGCAGGAGTGTTATCGGGGTCGTTTACTACTACCCTGCGAGGGCCAACTGCACCCATATGCAACCATATAGAAGAAGAACCGGGTCCGCCATTGTATACAAATGTTACAGGGCGTTTTGTTGCATCTGTCTCACCATCTTTTGTGTAAGCAGTGTAACCATAAAGCGCAACGGATTCATCTTTTTCGTTTTTTAATAAAAGCGTTCCCGCTGTTGCCGTGTAGTTAACAATTTTACCATCGATCTTGCTGCTGTGATGTGTGACAGATTTTTCCGGTTTTGTAGAAATTGAAGTATCAGGTGCAGCCGGGGCCGCAGGTGGTGCCTGCGCATAAAGGTTGACAACAATCATTGCCATCAGGCAATTGAAAATTAAAACTTTTCTCATTTGCTTTAGTTTTGAAATTTCTTGAAAGATATAGCAAATCAGTAATTTTTAAACACCTCTCGTCAAAAAGCTTGAAGGTATCTGGGTTCAGTGGGCGGAGGCAGGTATGCTTGTACAGAAGTCGAGTAGTTTTTGCAGATCGGCATCTTTGCTAAAACTGATCTTGTTTGATTTTATAAACGCTTCCACTGTTTTTTTATCTTTTTCAAACATCTTTAAAATATTCGATTTACTCGCCATTGTCATTTGCCCGCTTCCATTAAGCACATAGTATGTAGTTTCTTTTGTAACATCAACATCTTCATTCATTGTCAGTTCTTTTGTTCCTGTAGATTTATCCACCAACTCAGTATAACTTTGAATCCCCGTGCCTGTGTGGGAAGGAATTCCAAGGGCACCAATCTTTACTGCATTATAAGTTACTCTTCGCGACACTGCGAGTCGTAAAAGGTCTTTTCCGGGGTAAATCTCATAATATCCAACAGATGGATTATAGAAAAAAATATAGTTATTTATATAAATAGAGTCGATTTCCTCCGGCTTTGAGAGGTTGAGTGTATCACCATGTGCATCGATGAATTGCATCTGACATATAAACATGTTGAAATTCATTTTTGAAGTAAGCTTGCCACCAACCTTGAACTTAACCGTTGCATCATAAAATGAAGGAAATAAAAAGTAAGCATAGTCATTTAAACTTTCACCGGCATGAACAGCTTTCTTTTCAAAAACCTGTGCGTTACTCACAGAACACTCCACAATTATAAATATCAACAGTAGGGCAAAAAAGTTTTTCATAAAAGCAGTTTAAAAATGATGGGAGTAAGTTAATGAAAAAAAACAGACAGTTTAATATTTATCGGCTTACGGAACATAGTTACCGGAGTATAAAAACTTCTGACTATCTGATATCCGCATTTTACGCGGAGTTGAGGATAACAAAGCTTATCAACTGGGGTTGAACAATATGGTAACTACACACGGCCTGATGTTGATATTTGAAAAAATGGCAAATAGAAAATTGGTTAACGCATCTGCATCTGATGTGATGATCAAAATTCTGATGGATCAAAAATTTAATGAAATCATACCTGCAAAACTTCCTCCAACTGTAAAGGTGGCTCACAAAACCGGATGGCTCAAAAGCGTAAATCATGATTCAGGTATTGTTTTCCTGCCAGACGGACGCAAATATGTGCTCGTTCTTCTTTCCAAAAATGCAGAAGATGATAAAGCTTCTGTTACAGCATTGGCGGCTATTTCAGGGATGATATATGATTATCTTACCCAATAATTACTTTAGCAACTATAGTATTTTTACTATCGTCTTTTATATTCCTCATTATTTTTTTGTTTTAAATTTTAAGTAAATCAATTCGTTAATAAGATGTTTTTGATCTATTAAAAAAAACTTTCCTATCCGATTAAACGTTTAACTGTTAAATCCATCTTAAGAAAAAACCAAAAAGAGTAAATTATGAAAACAATGAACATTTTCTGCGGTGTTTTTTTTATCACTGCGGCTACGTTAATCTTGTCCTGCAAAAAAGACAACTCAAACTCCAGTCAAAACTCCTCTACTACCTCTGCAAATATGCAAACCCAGGCCGATGACCAGTCAATGATTTCCAATGAAGATGAAAATCTTTCCGACGATGCAAATGCTTCTTTAACAAGCCAGCCTTCTATTTCAGGAAATTCGTACAATGCCCTTGCAAGCAGCGGAACTACTGAATTAGGAACAGGCGGCAACACCTCACCAAATCTTGTTTTGCCGTGTGATGCAACCATCACTTATGACACAACCAGCGACACGAGGACTATTACTATAACTTATAACGGAACAAATTGCTGGGGAAACCGCACACGTACAGGAACTGTAACTATTTCCATACCCAAAGGGGTGCATTGGTCTGATGCAAACGCTACTGTTACCCTGAACATCGACAACCTTAAAATTACACGCAAAAGGGATGGCAAGTCAATTACCATCAACGGTACAAAAACGTTTACAAATGTTAGCGGTGGCTTATTAATTGATCTTGCAACACTTGGCACAATTACACACACAATTACTGGTTCGCTTTCTATAACATTTGATAATGGATCTGTCCGCACATGGAATGTTTCAAAGCAACGAGTATTTACTTATGAAAACGGAGTTGTATTAACTACAACCGGTACTCATTCAGATGGAACAAATACGAATGTGGCAGAATGGGGAACAAACCGTTTCGGGATTAATTTTGAATCGCTCATCACACAACCAAAAGTTATTCGCCAGGATTGTGATTTCAGATTAACAAGCGGAGAGAATAAATTGATCAGGAGTGATAATATCACATTAACGATCACGTATGGATTAGATTCCAATGGTAATCCGACAAGTTGCCCGGGTTCAGGAACATACTATTTTGAAGCGGTATGGGTTGGACCAAATGGCGGTACCTACACAGCAATACTGCCTTATTAATATCAAGATATAATCAACATATTAAACCCTCTGAGGATTAGTCAGAGGGTTTGTTGTTATATTTTATACAACCAGATTGTAAATAGCTTAGCCGGATGTTTTGAAAAAGTTTTCTAATCTGTAAATTGCATCCTTTCATCATCCTTAATTTTTTTTATGCGGTTTGCAGTTATTCTTTCTTCAGCATTTCTGTTTTCTGTTTCGGCCTTTTCGCAAAATTATTATCTTTTCATCGGCACCTATACTACCGGAAGAAGTGAGGGCATTTATGTATACAAATTCAATGCAACTACCGGTGATGCACAACCGATAAGCACGATCGCTTCTACCAACCCTTCTTATCTTACTATTTCGCCGGGCGGGAAATTTGTTTATGCTGTCAATGAAAATGATGGCAGCCAGCCAGGAGAAGTGACAGCATATTCGTTTGATAAATCAGCAGGGCAACTTACTTTTTTAAATAAACAGCAAACCGGCGGCATAAGTCCCTGCTATATTTCGGAAAGCAAAAACAGCAAGTGGTTGATGATTGCGAATTATTCCAGCGGAAATGTTTCTGCCCTGCCTGTAAATGTTGATGGCTCTGTAGGTTTGCTTGCAGAACTTATACAGCACGAAGGCAAAGGCACTGATACTTCAAGGCAGGAAAAAGCACATGCACATTCCACTATATTCTCCCCCGACGAGCATTATCTTTTATGTGCAGATTTAGGAACAGATAAAGAAATGATCTATCGCTTCAATTCCAACCTGCCCAAGCCTCTCATCCTCGAAAAAGATTCTGCCGTTTCCATCCAGCCAGGAAGCGGGCCAAGGCATATTGTTTTCAATCCGAAAAAACCAATTGTATATATTATTGAAGAATTGTCCGGAACAGTAGATGCATTTCATTATAACAACGGCAAATTGAAACATTTCCAGCGCATCAGTTCTGTGTCCGAGGATTTCAAGGGCGATGCCGGAAGTGCAGACATTCATATATCTCCCAACGGAAAATTTCTTTACGCAACTAACCGCGGAACTGCGAATAATATTGCCATATATTCCATTGATAGTTTAACAGGTAAATTAAAAGTCAGAGGTTTCCAGGATGTTTTGGGAAAACATCCCCGAAATTTTATTATTGATCCGGGCGGACGTTTTTTATTGGTAGCAAACAGGGATACAGACAATATTGTGGTATTTAAAATAAATCAGAAAACAGGTTTGCTGGAAGAAACCGGAAAACAAATTCAAATACCGAACCCGGTTTGCCTGAAACTATTGAAGGAATAATTATTGTTTGCATGAAAGAATTCAACTGGAACGAATTCATAAAACGCATTACGATTAATGCCGAGCCCCGGAAAATCTACCAGGCATGGGCGACACAACAAGGCTTGGAAAGTTGGTTTTTGCGAAAAGCAGAATTTACTTCGGTTGATAATACTATCAGAAAAAAAGATGAATATATCCAACCTAACGACAAATACCAATGGTTATGGTTTGGCTATCCGGATGCTACTGCAGAAACAAACACTGTTATTGAAACTAACGGTACCGACTACCTGAAATTTTATTTTTCAGGCAATTGCATTGTATCTGTTCACATCAAAAAAGAAAATGGTGAGTTTATTTGTGAATTAAACCAAGACATGACCACAGCGCCAAAAGAAGAAAGACAATTTTTTTATATTGAATGTGGAAAAGGCTGGGTATTTTATCTTACTAACTTAAAATCTATTCTCGAAGGCGGTATTGATCTTCGCAATAAAAATGAACAAATCCGATCTGTAATCAATGCATAAACTAATTATCCCGGTTTATCTATTTTAAAAAGATTTGATTAATTTTCAATCTTAAAGCCCTTACTTCTATGAGCAGAAACCAAATGCAATCCGGAATCTCACCAAAAAAAATATTTTCTTTCTTTATTTTTTGTACAACAATATTATTGCATAACAGTATTGCGTTTGCACAAAAAACATCTTCTGAAAAAAAAGAAATAAAAAGCCATCACAAAAAAGTTGTACAGCGCCACTCCGCTGATTCTGTATGGGAAAAAGATTTAAAAATATCAGACACATCGGCGGCCAGAACTATCGGCAAGATTGAAAATATCAACAATACATTGAACGATTATAATGACGTTGTAGATGATGGGTATGATTCAAGCGATATCACTGAAAACCTGCCTGACTACGAACGAAAATTAAAATTCTACCAGGTATTCCTGAATAATACAAATACGAATTTAAACCTTAGCCGGCTATCATATATGCAGGGAAGTTTGGATGATATGGTTGATGATTTAAAAGATTGGCAGAAATCATTACTTGATTATTACACTGTTTTAGTAGGAATGAATACACAAATGCATTCCATCCTTGCAGATTCCGCCATACAGGATTTGCCTGCAGACAGCACGTTACGTTTGCTCTACTTACGCCAGTTCAATGAACTGAAAAAAAGATTGCGCACCACCGACACTGTGATGAAAAAAAATATCTTGAAGATCGATTTATTGCAAAGCAAAGTTTCCAATGATTATGTAACGGTGATCGGTCTTCAAAAACAGATCAAAGGGCTGGTGAAAACCTATCGGAAAAAAGCCTTTACCAAAGAGGCAGGTTATTTATGGGAAGGCCCATCGGGCGATACAACTGCAGCTACAAAAACTATCGGTTATATTTTACAACGTTCCATAAATCGCAATAACAGGCAATTGAGTTCATACTTGTCTGAAAATATGGATAAATATATTTTCAATATTCCAATATTCCTGATTTTCTTTTTCTGGGTGCTTGTTAACGTAAGGAAGGTTAAGAAATCTAATCCGGGATTTCTTGCGACTTTGAAATATATCAAACCTTTCCCGTTGCTTGCGTCGCTGGCTGTTATGCTTGTCGTCGCACCTTATCTTGACCTGCAACACCCACCTGCTGTTTATCTTATTTTACTACAACTGCTCTTAATTATCGTATTGACGTTTTTACTTTTCCGGAAGTGGCCGCGAAAACTGTTTTATTCCTGGTTATTGTTTTTTGTATTGTTTGTTTTCTTCGCAGGAAAAAGCCTCATGAGCACTTCAACCTACAACCTGAGGTTATTGACCTTTTTTACAACCGTCGTCTCTGCATTTGCAGGCTGGCGGTTTATAAGGGCCATAAATAATTATCCCGGTGTTTTTCCGCGTTATTTCAAATTCATTACCGGCATTTATATTTTCCTGAATGTGCTCGCTGCGTGTTGCAATTTATACGGAAGGGCAACACTTGCGCATATATTCGAATCAACAGCGATCATGAATTATATCGAGGCAATTTGCCTTATCATCTTCATCCAGGTATTTCTTGATGCAGTCAATCTGCAATTGGAAGCTGATAAAAAATCAACACGTTTCACCGCTTATTTAAATTATCAAAACGTGGAATTGCGCCTGCGCAGGTTGCTGACGGTGATCGCAGCTATCTTCTGGTTCATTAACCTCGCCCAGAACCTGAACATTTTCGATGCAGCGTATGATTTCATTTCCGACTTTTTAGATGCAGAAAGAACTGTCGGCAATAGTTCATTCACTTTAGCGAGCATTCTTATTTTCTTCCTGGTAATATGGCTGGCAAACTTCTGCCAGAAGTATATTGGTTATTTCTTCGGAGATACAGGCAATGAAGAAATAGTTCCCGAAAAGAAAACAAAAATGGGAACATCAATTTTGCTTATTCGTTTATTAATATTAACAGCGGGTTTCTTTCTTGGCATATTAGCATCAGGAATTCCATTGGATAAGGTCACGATTATTTTAGGTGCATTGGGCGTTGGCATTGGCCTGGGCTTACAGAATATTGTAAACAATTTAGTGTCGGGCGTTATCCTTGCTATCGAGCGGCCAATACAGGTCGGAGATATTATTGAAGTTGGCTCAAACACAGGGCGTGTTAAGGAAATTGGTATCCGATCGAGCCGAATTGTAACACCTGATGGTGCTGAAGTAATTATTCCGAATGGTGATATGCTTTCGCAAAAATTAACTAACTGGACGTTGAATAATTCGCACATGCGTGTTGAAGCAAACCTTAAGTTAGCCGACAGTGTTAATCTTGCACGTACCAAAGAAATTGTTACCGGAATTTTGCAATCCACTGAAGGCATTCTTAGAAACCCGGAACCACAGATCCTTTATAAAAACATCACACAAACAGGCGCTGAATTACAAGTTCTTTTTTGGGCTGAAGACATTAATAAATGGGTACAACTCAAGAGTGATACACTTCAGAAAATCTACGATGCCTGTTCAAAGGAAAACATAAACCTGGTCTGATCCCGGAAATATTTTTTGCAGAAACCATAAAAGGTCGTAATTTCGATGTTTAAACATTAAATATTATTTTATGGCACTTACAAAATGGGTTCTGGACCCCACACACTCTGAAGTTACATTCAAAATAAAACATCTTATGATCACCAATGTTTCCGGGCAATTCACAAAGTATGATGTGTCTGTTGAAACAGAAGGCGAAGATTTTATGACTGCAAAAGTCAGTTTTACGGCGGACGTCAATTCAATCACTACGAATAACGAACAACGCGATGCGCATCTAAAATCTCCTGATTTCTTCAATGCAGCAGAATATCCGCAGTTAAAATTTGTTGCAAAGAAATATGAAAATGTAGATAATGATGGTTCGTATGAACTATATGGCGATCTAACAATTCGCGATGTAACAAAACAGGTAAAATTAGATGTAGAATTTGGTGGGGTGATAACTGATCCCTGGGGAAATACCCGGGCAGGATTTACAATCAGTGGCAAAATCAATCGCAAAGAATTTGGCCTGGCATGGCATGCAGTTACCGAAGCTGGTGGTATTGTTGTGGCTGATGATGCCCGCATTCATGTTGCCATTGAATTGATCAAACAGGCATAATCATAACCCTCATAATCTATGAAGAGAGGAACAGTTACTCACTGTTCCTTTTTTGTTTATATGAATTTGTAAAATGCAATTTCAAAAACCTTATATTTACAGATAACGATTGACAATTCTTCTGCCCTACTGATATCTTCGGTTCCCCTACGTTCTTTTTTTATATTTTATCATATACCTAAAAACAACTGACAATGAAAAAGAATTTTTTCATGATTCTTACTGCGATTGCATGTACAGCTATTTTACAGCAAAGCTGCACAAACTCCCCAACAAATGAACCACCTAAAGAACCGGAAAAAAAAGAAATGTCCCATGGTGAACTCGTTGAACGCGGAAAATACCTGGTAACATCAATTGGTTGTGATGATTGCCACACACCCAAAATTTTTGGCCCACAGGGAATGTCTCTCGATACTACAAAATTATTATCAGGACATCCTGAAAACAGCCCAATGCCTCCCATTGATAAAAATGCATTGAAGCCCGGTAACTGGTTATTATTTGCAGGAGACCTTACTGCAACTGTTGGCCCCTGGGGAATTTCATTTTCAGCAAACCTTACACCAGATACAGCAACCGGTATAGGCGCATGGACAGAAGATGTGTTTGCAAAAACATTACGCACCGGAAAACATCTTGGTCAAGATGGCGGACGAATGATCCTTCCACCAATGCCATGGCAAGCATTTAGAAATCTTAAAGATGATGATATGAAAGCAATATTCGCATACCTTAAGGCATTGCCACCGATCCATAATAAAGTGCCTGCACCGGTTTCGCCTCCTGATGTTGAAAAAATGAAATGAGATTATACACTAACAGTTATATATACACGAAAGCCCCGAGTTTCCGGGGCTTTCGAATTTACAAACACCACCATTCAAACAAACGGAACAACTTTTACAGTATTTTATGTTCATGAAATTTCAAATAATTCCTCCCATCGCGTACTGTGCCTTTGCGATCGCAATTCCTGGCGCATTTTCCAATGCTTATTTATCCCGGAAGAACAAAACTTAACGATATCATCCCGCATGCTGAAATTGACATTGTCGAGGGCACTCATTAAAAACCGGCTCATGCCTTTTGATTCTGCAGAAAAAAAATTCCCCTGTATCGATTCATCAGGTACAATCCCACTAAGCATAACACCTGCTTTTTTGTATTCCCTTCCTTTCTGAAAAATATCATCTACTAATTTTACAGCCGGTTTTATCAGGTCTTGTGTGAATGATGTTGCTGACTGCAGGGTGGCGTATGCACTGATAGATGGCCCATGACTAAAATCCATCGAATGGCTTTCTTCTTTCGGCACAATAAATACACTCACGGTTTTCGCTGCACATTGCTGGCGGCGTAATTTTTCTGCAGCCCTTGATGTGTAGGTTGCAATTGCCTCTTTCAATTCATACAATTCTGTTACCGGCCTCCCAAACATCCGTGTAGTAGCGATCATTTTTTTAGTATCGAGTTCTTTGCGCATTATAATTGCAGGCTCACCCCGTAATTCTTTTATTAACCGCCGCCCCACTACCCCACCCATGTGTACGTGCACCCAGTCGTCGGGCATGTTGCGTAAATCCCACGCACTGGTAATTCCCCAATTGATCAGCTTATTAGCATAAGCACCGCCAACACCCCAAATACCGCTCACTCGTGTTTGTTGCAATGCTTTCCGCTGCTCTTCTTCAGTGATCAATAACGTAACACATTTTGTTTTTTCCTTGTCCTTCTTTGCAATGTGATTGGCAATCTTTGCCAGTGTTTTTGTTGGTGCAACGCCTACGGAAACAGAAATACCTGTCCATAGCTCAACTGTTTCTTTTAATGTGTATGCAAATGTTTCCAGCTCATCGAATGGAATCTTGTCAAGGTTTAAAAATGCTTCATCAACAGAATACACTTCTACATTGCTTTCTCCAACCATTGCACGCAAAGTATCCATTACACGCATGCTCATATCTCCATAAAAATGATAATTGGATGAGAAAACAGCCACATTATTTTTTGTGATGATGTGCTTTGCCTGGAAATAAGGCCCTGCCATTTTCACGCCGAGTTGTTTTGCTTCATCACTGCGCGACACGATGCATCCGTCGTTGTTGCTTAATACAACAACCGGTTTGTTCCATAATTCCGGTTTGAACACACGTTCACAGGAACAATAAAAACTGTTACAATCGACGATGGCGTACATTATGTCATTCATTTTTCTCCGGTCTGAAGACCAGAGCTAGTGAAAAGTCCCGAAACTCTTTACACTAAAGGTTAAAATTTATATTTTGAAATAAATTCATCGTGTTCTTGCTGAAATGTTTTTTTACTATGATGCCTTTCCTGATTTTTTATATATTCACGTACTACGTTCAATTTTGATTCAGAGATGGATACTGCGAAATATTCTTCCTGCCATTCGAATTTTTCTTTTGTTAATCCACTTCGGTTTACCCAGAATGAGCTTTCTCCTTTTATTAATTGAACCACCTTTGCAATAGATTGATCGGGGTTTAGGGAAATTAAACAATGAATATGGTCAACATGTCCATTCATAAAATCAATATGTATATTTTTTGTTGCAGCATATTCACGAATATGTATAGTAAGCTGATATTTTATTTTTTTTGTCAACAATGGTTCACGCAATTTGGTTGACCAAACAACATGAACCCAAATTTTCACAAATGACATAAACAGGATGGTTTAATGGTTAACAGATCGTCTCTTTTCTTTTCCCCGGGTTGAAACCCGGAGCTAGTCAAAACATCTTGAGTATATACGAACTTTAGACTAGCTCCGGTCTTCAGACCGGAGAACATGAATTTTCAGGGGGTATGAATATTATAAACAACCGTTCCCCAAATTGAAAATTCCGCAGACGATGTATCTACTTCAATTGGTGCGAGTTTCTCTGTTTCAGGAACCAGGCGTATTTTATTAAATGTTTTTTCCAAACGGCGGATAAGCATTTCTCCATTTAATGTAGCGATCACTACCCTGCCGCTCGTTGCTTTTATTGAACGGTCAACGATCACGATATCGCCATCAAAAATTCCGGCACCAACCATGGCATCTCCTTTTACACGCATGAAAAATGTAGCCGGTTTGTTGCGCACCAATTGCTCGTTCAGGTCGATGCCGCGTTCCATATAATCATCGGCTGCAGCAGTGAAACCTGTTGCATTTGCTGTGCGTACTTCGCGTTGCGAATAATTTTTTGAGCCTTTATAGGCTGCCCCGTAAAAAATATCCTCATCCATAAAATTATTTTTGGTATTGCTAATTATTTTAGTAAATTTATGCTAAATAATTAATCAGGCAAAATTTTCGATGATTAATTTTTGAGAAGAAAGTTGAGCGCTTTCAGCTATGAGCCGTGAGCGTTTTGTGAGAGAGATTGCGCATAAAACCGAAGCTTAATAGTAGCAATGCCGATGAACGTAATGCGACGCAACGATGATGAAAAGGATTACTGAAGCTGGTAACAAAAAAGGTAAGATGTGAGAAGTAAGATGTTTGATATAAAAACTAAAAAATTAAAATCACAAAAAATGAAAAAGGCAATAGCACAAAAACATGCCCTGTTCGCAGAAAAAGCAGGTTACACGCAGAACGAATATTTGCTGATATTAAACCCGCATGAAGAATTACGCAACAAAATAAAAGCCGTAAAAGATGAATTTTACGATAAATATAAAGCGCCTAATGCCCGTTGGGGAAAGCCGCATATTACGCTGGTGAAATTTGCACAATTGGAAATGATGGAAGAACGCATTATCAACCGGCTGAAAACAGTGGCAATGGGTTACCATCCGATAAAAGTGGAGCTGAAGGATTTTGGCAGCTATCCTTCACACACTATCTATATTGATGTGACGACGAAAGAGCCGATCAAAAATTTAGTGAAGGAAATAAAGCCCTGGCAAAAAATGCTTAAGCTGAACGATGATAATAAACCGCATTTTATTGACGAGCCGCATTTAACGGTTTCGCGCCAGTTGAAGCCGTGGCAATATGAAGAAGCATGGAAAGAATATTCTCAGAAAAGTTTTACAGGAAGGTTTATTGCCGACAGCATGCTGCTACTGAAAAGGCATCGCGGGGATATGCCCTACCAGATCGCCGGGAGATTTGAATTTCAGAACCTGCCCGTGAATACAAAACAAGGTGATCTATTCGTCTGAACCTGGATTTTTGGGATTGTAACGATTATAAGGATAAAAATAATTGTTAGAAAATTTTTAATGATCCGTGCCCTATTCTTAAAAATGCCACTGAAACACTGAGCAATTCTGTGCTTCTGTGTTTCAGTGGCAAAAAATCAGCAATGTCAAGAAATATAGTTGAAAATAATTTTAAGCCATTAACCGACCGTGAGCAATGGCTCACCGGCCAATTGATGAATATTGCAATATCGATTCATAAAATATTGGGGCCAGGTTTGCTGAAAAGCATTTATGAAAAATGTTTTTGCTATGAATTATCGAAGAGGAATATACCATTTGTCCGTCAACAGAATGTGCCGATCATTTATGACCAGCTTCGTATTGATGAACATTTTAAAATAGATCTATTAATTGATGAGTTAATCATAGTGGAAATTAAAGCGCAGGAAAACCCCCATCCCATCTGGGAAGCGCAGTTATTAAATTATATGAAACTTACCGGCAAACGCCTTGGTTATATCATGAACTTTCATGTTCCGTTGATGAAAGATGGAATTAAAAGAATGATCCTTTAGTAAGATGTGAGATGCAAGAAGAAAGATGTATGGCAAACTTTTTTACATCTTACATCTCACTTCCTACATCTTACATACTCTCTGTTCTCCCTGTCTCCGTGGTTCCTTCCATTATCAAAAAAATATTTATTGTAATGAGCAATCCATTGCGGCAGGACCACTATAAAGTATCTGCAAAACAAAAAGAAGAAACCGAACAATACCTTGCAGGGCGTGGTGCGCAAATCAACACGAAGAACCGTTTTTTGAAAGATGAAGTAACCAAAGAACATATTGAAGCGATTGATGATTGGGAAGAAACAAATGTTCCTACGCAATACATGGAACAGGAATCGAAGACGATCGTTAATAAAGTAGAGAGCCCGGACGTTGGCATGAGCTACAGCATGAACCCTTATGCCGGTTGCGAGCATGGTTGCATCTATTGCTATGCACGGAATGTGCATGAATACTGGGGTTACAGTGCAGGATTGGATTTTGAACGAAAGATCATTATCAAAAAAAATGCGCCGCAACTGCTTCGGAAATTCTTGATGAACCCCAATTGGGAATGTATCCCGATCATGCTTAGTGGCAATACCGATTGTTATCAGCCTGCTGAACAAACATATCGTTTAACACGCGGATTGCTGGAAGTGTGTAATGAATTCAACCAGCCTGTTGGTATCCTCACAAAAAATTCGTGGATACTAAAAGATAAAGATGTGTTACAGGAAATGGCGAAGAAAAAGATAGTGTCGGCAATGGTGTCCATCACATCGTTCAATGAAGATTTGCGAAGAACGATGGAGCCGCGAACAACGACTGCCAAACAAAAACTAAAAGTGATCAATGAACTGAGCAGCGCAGGCGTGCGCATGGGCGTTATGATGGGGCCGATGATACCCGGATTGAATGAGCACGAAATGCAACGCATCATGAAAGAAGCGAGGGATAACGGTGCAACCTTCACAGCATATACTTTCATCCGGTTGAATGGCGCTATAAAATTTTTATTTCATGATTGGCTGTATAAGAATTTTCCTGACCGGGCTGATAAAGTGTGGCACCTTGTTGAGCAAAGTCATGATGGGAAAGTAAACGACACACGCTGGGGCGTGCGCATGCGCGGCGAAGGGAATATTGCACAATTAGTGGCACAGCAATATAAAAAATATGGAAAGCTGTATGGAATGAATGCAGAAGAATGGCATTTGGATACCACACAATTCAGAAGGCCGGGCCAGCAAGGGAGGTTGTTTTGAGAGTTAATTATTAATAACTTTAAAATTTATAATTAAACCTTAAGCCATGAATAATTTTGGTGGAGATTGGACCAAATCAAAAATTGAAATATTAGTTGAATATGCAAAAGCATATTTAAATATTATGAACGTTTATGCAAACCGATATAACTGGAAACTGTTGTATTTTGATGGATTTGCAGGTTCGGGAGAAATTATTAGAAATGATGAAACTGAAAAAGAATTTAGTGACATCAATATTACAATTGGCGCTGCAAGAAGGATTATTGAAATCGAGAACCCAAGAGCATTTGACGAATATTATTTTGTTGAAAAAGATTTTGAAAACTTCAGGGAGCTCGAAAAGAATACCAAGAAAGCATTTCCTAAGAAAAAAATTTACGCAACTCATGATGATTGCAACAAAAAGATGTTAGACCTCTCGAATTATTTAAGAAATCCAAAAAATAAAAATTATAGAACACTTGCTTATATTGATCCTTGTGGGATGCAAGTAGAATGGCGATCAATTGAATGTTTAAAAGGTTTACCAGTAGATATGTGGGTATTAGTACCGACAGGCCTAGGTGTAAATAGGCTTTTAAAAAATAATGGTCAGATTTCCGATGCGTGGTTAGAAAGGCTCGAAAAATTTTTAGGTTTAGATAAAGATTCTATTGAAAAGTATTTTTATAAAAAGCAAGAAAATTTATTTGGTGAAATTGTAATGATAAAAACAGAAGATGCTATTAAAAAGTCAGCGAAATTATATCATACTCGATTAAAGAGTGTTTTTGAATATGTGTCAAATGCTTTTGAACTTAAAAATTCTTCAAACTCGATTATGTATCATTTATTTTTGACATCAAATAATAGAGCTGCTTTAAACATAGCGAATGACATTGTAAAGAAATATAATAATTAATATGGCGCAATCAAGTATCGAATGGACAGAAATGACATGGAATCCAACAACTGGCTGTACAAAAATTTCAGCTGGTTGTAAATATTGCTATGCAGAAGTGATGACGAGAAGATTAATGGCAATGGGAATCGAAAAATATAAAGATGGATTTGAAGTAAGGGTTCATGAAGACGCTTTACAAATTCCTTATTCATGGAAAGGAAATAAAATTGTTTTTGTAAACTCAATGAGCGATCTTTTTCATCCTGAAGTTCCTCTTGAATTTATTCAAAAAGTTTTTTCAGTAATGAATGATACGCCACAGCATACTTACCAGGTTCTTACTAAAAGAGCAGACAGGTTAAAAGAAATTCATCATCTGTTAAATTGGACAAATAATATCTGGATGGGTACTTCAGTCGAAGATCAAAGAGTAAAGCATCGGATTGATGATTTACGAGTTACCAATGCAAAAACAAAATTCTTATCCTGCGAACCATTAATTGGGAATTTAATGAATATGAATTTAGACAATATTGATTGGGTAATTGTTGGAGGAGAAAGTGGCAGAAAAGCCCGTCCAATGCAGGAATGGTGGGTTTGGGATATACGCCAACAATGCCAGGAACAAGGTGTGGCATTTTTCTTTAAACAATGGGGTGGAATCAATAAAAAGAAAACCGGCCGCGAACTTGGAGGAAGAACCTATGATGAAATGCCTTTACAAAAAAACCTTGAAATTATTCATGCATAAATTCCATTTCCAATATCTTTATCCATCAAACGATTTCTCATGCAACGAAAAAAATTTCTTCAATCATCATTTCTTGGCGGAGCCGCAATATTGACAAACGGAGTTGTCAACGCAAAAAACAATAAAAAGATCCCGAATGCAGACCAGCCTTTTCATTTGCATTATGGCATTCATGATGGTATGTTTAAAAATCATGCCGGCGATGATTTTATTGAGCAGATAAAATTCGGGTATGACCACGGTTTCCGTGCTATTGAAGATAACGGCATGATGGGAAGATCTGCTGATGAGCAACAAAAAATCGGTGATACATTGGCAAAGCTCGGAATGGGCATGGGCGTTTTTGTTCTGGATAAAGGCGGCAACGGCGCTAACACATTGGCATCGGGCAAACCGGAATATGTAGAAATATTTTTAAAAGGTTGTCGTGGCGCTGTGGAAACATCCAAACGTTGCGGTGGAAAATTAACCACAGTTGTTCCAGGTGATTTTGAAAGGCATTTGCCTGAAGGCATCCAGACTTCTAATATTATTCTTGCATTGAGAAAAGGCGCTGAAATTTTAGAGCCGCATGGAATTGTGATGGTGCTTGAGCCACTAAGCGATACTCCTGACCTTTTCCTTCGCTCTGCAGACCAGGCCCATGCAATTTGCAAAGCGGTAAACAGCCCTTCCTGCAAAATTTTGTTTGACATGTACCACATTCAGCGCAACTGCGGAAACCTTATCAAACACCTCGACTGGGCTTATGATGAGATCGCATATTTCCAGATCGGGAATAACCCCGGGCGTAATGAACCTGGCACCGGTGAAATGGATTATAAAAATATCTTCAAACATATTTACGACAAAGGCTTTAAAGGGATCCTAGGAATGGAACATGGCAATGCTAAACCTGGAAAAGAAGGTGAACTTGCATTGATCAAAGCATATCGCGAAGCGGATGATTTTATGTAGAGAGACGGGAAGTCGGGAAGACCGAAAGTCAGGAAGAATTTTACATGTTTCGCAACAGTCTTTCGGACTTCCAGTCTTCCCAACTTCCCGACTACTACTTCAATTTCTCAAAAATATAAGGCAACTCTGCTTCTTCAAGCACTATCCGATTTGACTGTTCGTTTTCTTCATTCCATTTTATCAGGCGAATATTTCCATTGGCAATTTCTATTCCGGTGATGTCGCCATCATCAAAACAACAACAACCAGTGTTGAAATAGCAAGGCTTAGGATTTATTTTTACTTCCTGCTTACCTGCATATTCTTTTTTTCTTTTTTCTAATTCCTGCTGTGTGGATTCAATCGCAGGCTGGTCATTATTTTTTTGTGCTTGCTCAAGTTGCCTGGTTAACCTGTCTATATGATCGAGTGATGCAAAGACCGGTTTATGTGTGTGCCCGGAAATAAATATCAGGTTCTTTTGCATTGATGACCAGTCATGCATCATAATATTATGTTTATCGCTAAGTGTAAATGAAGTTGCAGGCGTATTGATACTGATCTGCAAATACCGTTGCACCGGCGACCATACATTTGCTACAACCCAGGCGCTGAAAGGGTTTCCATCGCTCCGCTGGTCTCCCTGGTGGCCATGCGCCAGGAAAATCGTATATGTTTCATCATTGTACTCAACCTTAAAAACAATCCCTTCAAACACTTTTGTCTGCTCACCGAAAATGGGTTTCAAAAAAATAGTTTGTTGCAACTTATATTTCCATTCAAGGTCGTGATTGCCGAAAACACGATAGTAATTATTTTTTTCTTCAAACTTTTTTTCAGCAGCAAAGCAGGCATCATTATGCTTCATCACTTTTTGAGGAGTATTTTTCCAGAGTTCTTCACTGTCGCCTAAACTTACAAACTGAAAATTGTTTGCATGATAATAATCCAATGCAGCGAGATAATTTTTTTCTGCAAGTTTGAAATCATCAGCGCCATCACGAATTCCTTTGTGCTGATCGGAGAAAATAATGATCTTATCTTTTTGAATATCCAGTTCCCGTATTATGCCTTTATCTTTTTTGCGGCTATGGATGCGCTTCAATAATTGTGACAGCGATTTGAACACCTTATCACGGTCAGGCGCTGAAGAAATTTTATCTGCAAATTTTGTTATCGGTTTTTTCAACAACCATTGCAAAAATTTTCGCATAGCATTTCCATTGAATCACGAAATCCTGTTGAAAAAGAAAGTTAGTAAAAAAATATCCTTACCAGCAAAACTTATTCGTGCATTCATTTCATCCAAAAGAAAAAGCCCTTTAGAAAAAGGGCTTCCAACAAAAACCAACAATTCATAAGAGAGCTTAATGGAGAATATATTTAGTTATTATTTCCAACTTTTACACGGTTCTGTTCCTCCGTGCTTGTATTTCTTCTTGGCTGTGCACCTTTGATCGGTTTTCCAAAACGATAAGTGAACGTAAGGCTGACCTGCCTGCTGTCGCGGCTGTTATGGAAAGTTGCTTCAGTCTGTTGAAAATTGATCACACCCTTAACCTGTTGCGTATATAATATATCGCGTACACCAAGTTTTACACTTGCTTTTTCTTTCATCAATTGTTTTGATACTGCTGCAGACATTTGTCCCATTGGTTTGATGAGTATTTGTCCTTCTACACCTGAACTTCTGTAAAAGCCCGACAATTCTGCACTCCAGCCTTTTTTAAATTTAAATTGGTTGTTAAGGTTCACTAAGAAAGTGGTTGCAGAAACATGCAGCATTTCTCCATAAAGCATTCCGTCAAACTTGTTGTAGTTGACGTTTGTGTACACAATCGCAGTCCACCATTTTCTTACAGGCACCTGCGCACTGATTGCAATTCCTGCATTTTGATAGTGCCCGATGTTTCCATTACGAACAATTGTTGCATAACCACTTTGCTGAAATGTTTCAGAAAAGAAATTTTTTGTATTGCTATAATTCAAAGTTGTGGTAAGGAAATTATTATAGGTGTGCGACAATTCTACATTGTGTGTGAACTGCGGCTGCAGGTAAGGGTTTCCGGATTGATAGGTATAATTATCAAGGAAGAACAAAAATGGGTTCAGGTCCTGGTAAGCCGGGCGGTCGATCCTTCTTCCGTAATTTACTGCGAAACTATTTTTTTCATTTAACTGGTAGCTTACATATAATGTCGGGAAAAGATTTGTATAGCTTTTGCTGAATGAAGAATCGTTATTGTTCACAGTATATCCATTTCCCAATTGGTGACCGGAATAATTAGTATTTTCCAAACGCAAGCCTGCTTGTATATTCCATTTTTTATATTGCTTGTTCAGGTTGACATATGCCGCATTAATATTTTCATGATAGAGGAAGTGGTTTGTTTTTGTTGTATCTACTTCCTCAACATTATTGATCACATTAAAATAGTTCGCATTATTATCCGTAGAAACATAACTTGTTTTTATACCAGCTTCAAGTTTCAATTGTTTTTTCAGCGGATGGGAAAAATCCGATTTGAATGAATAGATGTTGATAGTGCTTGGCGTATTCCCGGTAAGGATTGTTTCATCTTTCTGCGTCATATCGGGATAGTAGGTGATGTTATCAAAATACTGGTTATTGTTCGACCGGTAAGTGATGTAATCTGCATCAGCCGTCAGTTCTGTTCCTATTGAATCGAACTGGTGCCTGAAATTCAGGTTTACTGTTCCGTTTTTCCATAATCCTTTGTTCGAGCTTGGAGAATATACAATTGAATCCACCGTATTATTCGGGTCTTTTAAAAAGATATGGCTTGCGGACTGATCATTTTCCGTATTCCTGAAACCACTTGCTACAAAACCTATTGTTGTTCTTTTACTGAGGTAATAATCCATTCCGAATTTCAGGTTTGCTGCAGGGTTGGTAAATTTCATATTGGTGTGTTGTGTAAAAATCGCATTCAATACTTTGGTAGCACCTGCATCTGTGTAATACTGACGATTGATATCAAGATCCTGGAAACCTTCCCAATGTGAGTATCCACCATTAAGGAAGAAATTTGCTTTGCCGGTACGGTAATTCAAATTGATACTTCCGCTTGGTTTCGGATAAACACCTTGTGTATGGGTTAACGTAACGCTTCCGTTAAAACCTTTCGCTTTGTTTTTCTTTGTTTTGATATTGATGATCCCTGAATTACCGGCAGCATCATATTTCGCTGAAGGATTTGTCATGATCTCCAACTGATCTATTGCAGAAGCCGGAAGGCTTTTTAAATAATTCGCGAGGTCAGTAGCAGATAAATAAGTCGGCTTATTATCTATCATGATCACCACGCCTTGTTTTCCTTTCAGGCTGATGTTTCCATCTTTATCCACTGCAACGCCGGGAGATTTTTCCAAAACATCCATAACACTTGAGCCTGCATTGCTTGGAGCTGCATCTACATTCACCACCATTTTATCTGCCTTTTGCTCAAAGAATGGTTTTTTGGCAACAACTTCTACCTGCTGTAAATTTTTAGTTTGAGCTGATAGAAAAATATTTTTCAGATCTACAGATGGTGTGGCAGAAGATATTTCTATTAAGGAAGAATAAAATGTAGCATGTCCGACCGCAGTTACAGAAGTAAGGTATTTTCCTTCTTTAATGTTTTCGATAACGAAATTCCCGGTTTTATCAGAAACCGTCGTTTTAACAACAGATGAGTCGGTTGGTTTTAATAATGAGACAGTTGCTGATTCGATTGGCTTTTTTGATTCGTCTGATACAGTTCCGCTTATTTTCCCTGGTTGGTTTTGGGCATTACCAGCTAACGCGAAAAAGGAAAGTACAACTACAGTTAGCATGGTCAAAGTGTTCTTCATTTCAGTTATTTTATAAGTTAAGTACTATTTTTTATTTATTACAATACAAATATTGGTACTTTGTATTACATAGAACATTGTTTTGTGCTGAATGGCTTATTTTATTGATATCTGGCATTAGCACGATAGGAAATAAGACGACGAGTTTGATTTTGGGTTACAAAAAATATCGCCTTATGGATGGATGGAGTTATCCGCGTAAGGGCGGCAATATCTTTTCTTTACCAAAAGATGGTCTTAAATATCTGCTGAGGGTGTAACAGCACCTTTGTTTTTCTTGTTAAGGAAGAAGAACAACAGAATGCCGGTAATGACTAACAATGAGGATATTATTTCAGCCTGTGTGGGATGAAAACCGAAAATATCATATTTAGCATTTACACGGATCTTCTCGATGAAAAAACGTTCAATGCCATTTACAATAAGGTAAAATGCGAATAAAAATCCAGGGACTTTGAATTTCTTCCGTACCGACCATATCACAAAAAACAAGATGAGGCACATTACTATTTCATATAAAGGAGTTGGAAAAACCGGGATCGGCAAAAAGCTACAATAGTCTCCCTGGCAATTGGGGAAATTCACCCCCTCATTAATTACATTATGCGGATAATTATAACCGAACATCCAGTTTGGCAATCCCCAAAACGGCTTTACAGAAAGATGGTGCACCGCATCTAATGAGCCAAATTGTTTATTATAAAAAAACTGGTTGCTTTGCAACGCCTGTTGAAACTGTTCGGGTGTAGCCTGCATTATTTTACCATCAGGCGAACTGATAAAGTTGCTGTTTATGATGCCCCAATCCCCATCCCCACTTACATGGCAACCGATACGCCCGAGGCCGTAAGCAAGCATAAGCCCTGGAGCCGCGGCATCGTTTAGCTGCCAAAAACCAATATTATTCTTTTTGGCATAATACCATATCGCAAGCGCTGCACAAATCAACCCTCCGTAAAAAGTGAGCCCGCTAAAGATCAATGAAGCTGCATCCTGCCTCCCTTCCTGCACATCTTTTATGGACTGAAAAAAATCCTGGGGATTTTCTAATACATCAAAAATCTTTGCGCCTAAAAAACCAAATAATGCAGCATATATCGCAATGTCCCCTACTCTGTCATGCGGCCATATCCGTATTTTTCTTTCTTCAGGTTTAGGCAATTTTTGCTTATTCTTTTCCCACCATTTTACTCCAGCCAATACAAAACCAAGCAATAACCCGATAGCTAAATTTCCCTGCGATGAAAAAATATATTCTTTAGGATTGCTGTTAGAAAGCAAAAGCCCGATGAACTTATACCCGAAAATAAAACCTAATAAAAAGTTGGTGAGCAGTTCTGCAAAGCTTGCCGGTTTTCCCACGATAATTGTTACTTCTTTGCTTTGCAACAATCCTTGCCTTTCTTTTCTTTTTAATTCCCAGGATAACGTAACAGCTGCTCCAATAAATGAGAGCGCAACAAAAAAGCCAAATGAATTTACAAATCGTAAAAAGTTCCAGTTTAATCCGAAGATGTCTTTAACTGCGTAATAAAGGTTTGGATACATACTGATAGTTTGGATATTCCAAAATGGAATAAAAAAAGAAATGCAAGTTTAGGCGAAAAATCTGGTAGAACAATATAGGTGTTCATTAATTCCGCGAATGCATAAAAAACCCTTCCGGTTAAGGAAGGGTATCACTATGAACAAAGCTGAAAAATCAGCAAAATGTCTAACAATATTGATTGAACGCTGCAATAAGATTATGTGCGATCATTTGTGCAGGCCTTCCTTCGATCTGGTGGCGCTCGATCATGTGCACTAACTGCCCATCTTTAAACAATGCAACAGCCGGTGAAGAGGGCGGATATGGCAACAAATGTTCGCGTATCTTTTGAATAGCTTCAACATCAAAACCAGCAAAACTTGTTGTCAGGTGATCTGGTTTCTTGTCACTGTTTGCAACAGCCATTAATACACCAGGCCTTGCAGTGCCTGCAGAACATCCGCAAACAGAATTGATCATTACTAATGTTGTTCCTTTCTGCTGTAACTGGGAATCGACTTCATCAGAAGTTAATAATTCGGAGAAGCCATTTTCTGTAAGCTCTTCCTTCATTGGGATTACTAATTGTTCCGGATACATATTTTTTGATTATTAGTTTTAATTAAAAAGGAACACAAAATTAAACAAAAAGTTCGATGGGCATTTCAAATCGTTAAAACCTGAATTAATGTCGCAAAAAACTAATTCGTTCTGAAAAAATGTCTTTAAAAGTTCTCAAATCTTGACTAATCTTCATTAAGGACCCTCATTTTTCGGCATGGTATATCCTTTGTTCAAATTAATCCGTAAAACAAAATTTATTAAAATCAAATAGTTTGAACTATGACACACTTTAAAATTAATCACACACCTGTTCAGAAAAACTTCGGAAACTTATTTGAAGAATTCTTTAATGAGCTACCAGCGTTTGCAGGAAAAGAATGGAACAAAGAAAACTGGGGATCTGTACCGGTTAATATTCATGAAACGCCAGATGCTTATCACATTGAAGTAAGCGCTCCCGGACGCAACAAAGAAGATTTTAAGATCAATATTGAAAACGGATTACTGACAATCAGTTATGAAAAGAAAGAAGAAGCCAAAAAAGAAGACTACAAAACCGTTCGCAGAGAGTTTACTTACAAAAGCTTTAAACGCAGTTTTACACTGGATGACAAAGTCAATGCAGACAATATTCAGGCAAAATATGAAAACGGTTTGTTAAAGTTATTAGTTCCGAAAAAAGAGCAAGTAAAGGAAAATGCAAGGCAAATAAATGTTGACTAAGCATTTATTTTCAATAAATAGTGTTCATTAGCAGTTGGTTTTGGTTTAAAAATCCCTCCTATTCTTAGGAGGGATTTTTATTTTTGGTTTGCCATTTTTTATTACGATTGTTTTAATTTCGGGCACTATTAAATTCATTACTAAGATTCACTGATGACTACTACCCGGATTTACGCAACTCTTTTATTTTCACTGATCGGAATAGCTTCACTCAATAAGGGTTACTCGCAGGATACAACAGCAAGGCCACCTCTTTCGGCAATTGACAGTTTAAGAATAAGCCAGGATACGGTTTTACGTATCCGCAACTTGAACCCCTATTTTACTTTACATGTTGATTCTACATTAAACTACAAATTAGAAATCAACAAAGAACCATCACATTATTTCTGGTTCCTGAAAAATTCGCCGGTAGGATTACGCATTAATAAAGACAATGGGACACTTACGTTCAAAGCAGAGAAATCTTATTTTCTTTCCGGGAAATTAAAATATGATAACGAATACAAGGTAAATATCGGCGTTCAGAACCTGAATGACCCGAAAGAGCGGGTGGACACTTCATTCACGATTCTTTTCTTTACTACAGAAATAGTACCATCACATGTTAAACCCAGTGTAAGCAGCACCATGTATATCGAAGAAGGCGATACAATTAGTTTTAAAGTAGAATGTGAAACGGGAAGTTTTCCGATTGAAGACATCACTTTTTTCTCCAACATACCTATCAGTAATTATACGCTTGTAAAAAAATGTGATGATGAGTTCAGGTGGTCGCCCAACTATGATTTTGTAAAAGAAACGGACTCCGCAAAACAAAAATTTGTTTTATTGAGTTTTGTAGGAAGCAACAAATTCCATAACAGGGATACAGGTGTTGTAAAAATTTATGTGAAAGATGCATTGAACTACCCGGTTGCATTGAACGATTATAATAAAGTGTCGAAAGCCTTTTCAACATATATCCTTCAGCTCAAATATGCATTCGTTCAGTTGGATAAGAAAGTGAAAAAAACAAAAAATACCCGAACCGGTTTTGACCTCACAACAGCAACAACGGCATTGGGAGGAACAATCTTTTCGTCGGCAACAAGTACAAGTGCCCAAACTGCAGGCAAAATACTTCCGAGTGCAGGCGTAGCTTTAGTGCCGGTAAAAGAAACAGTATCACCTCCATTAACTGCCGAGCAAAACTCGGCATCGTTAGTACGTTCTTCCATCAAAAGATTGGAATATATATTACGCGAAAATTCGCTTGTAGGCGAGCGGGATATGGATATCAATAAAAAAACAACTACTTTAAAAAATGAGTTGAAGCAGACACAGGTTCAATTGATAGATGTTCCTGTTGACGAAACTAATAACATGACGGAAGAACAACTTAATGAGTATTTTAATAACCCGAGCGTAAGCAAGAAATACAGATTGAAATCAAAATAAACCCTAATTACATTTTAGTATATACATTAACGTTAGGAAAAAGAACCTGTGTATACTTCAACTTTATTTCGAATCCTGCATCAGCGATTTATATTTCAATGAATTTTGGGAGGGATGAGAAACCTGCCCACAAATGTTGCGGCTGATTTCTCACTTAGCCGCAACATTGTAAATACTTAAATTTGCGCTGGTTTCGTTCAAAATGACAATTAGTTTGAAGTTTTCCTTTCTTACACAAATCAATCGCAACCTTGCTTTCTTCTTGTATCAATAAGGTATTGAATTTTCCAGGCCCCATTTATTCTGACGAGTTGGTAAGAATCAACTCCGCAATGACTGAATTTTCCTTTAAAATAAAATGTATATGGAGTCCATGCAATAGCAAGCGGGCCGTCGATTCTTACTACATCAAATATTATGCGTTCATCGGCTGCATTCTTCTCTAATTTACTTATAACATCCGCAAACTGATTTACACCATCTGTTTCAATAATTATTTTTCCTTCTGCATTTGTCCTGACGGTTTGCAGAATAGCGCTGTCAGTAAAACTTGCTTTTATTAATGAAGCATCTGCATTTTTCATCGCGGTGAAAAGCTGGTTGATCGCTTCTTTTACAGAATCTTCAGGACTTTGCGCTTTTGTTACAATCGTAAAAGCACAAAAGGTTAGCAATAGGGAAAAGTATTTCATGTAAAATCTCTGATTATTTATAACCCAAAATCTTCAACATGCTTTGTGCAGTTTGTTCCTTGGCATATAACCAATCAACCAATTTCCCGTTCTTATCATAACCTACGATCACATGCTTGGGGGATGGTATGAGGCAATGTTTAATACCTCCATACCCACTGATTTGATCCTGGTAAGCGCCGGTATGAAAAAATCCAAGATAAAGCGGCTCCCCATTATTTAATTTAGGAAGGAACACCTCATTTATATGTTCTTCTGAATCGTAGTAATCGTGGCTGTCGCAGGTTATTCCACCAAGCACTACACGCTGGTACTCCACATCCCACTTATTAATTGGCAACATTAAAAACCGCTCACCGATTCCCCACGTATCAGGCAATGTTGTAATGAAAGATGAATCGATCATATACCATATCTCGCGGTCGTTCTGCATCTTCTGCCCTATCACACTATAAATATGCGCCATACTTTCCCCAACTGTATAACTTCCGAATTCCGTAAAGATATTCGGCATTGGAACATGATTACGTTTACATGCTTTTTTAATATTGCTAACGATCTCGTTGATCATGAACTGGTAGTTATATTCAAATCCCAGTGAATGTTTGATCGGAAAACCACCACCAATATTTATAGAATCTAATTCGGGGCAAATCTTTTTTAACTGACAATAAAGGTTGATGACCTTATTCAATTCGCTCCAATAGTAGATGTCATCTTTTATTCCTTTGTTCAAAAAGATATGAAGCATCTTTAACTGAAAGCGGTCTTCATTGCCTTCGATCTTATCAACGTAAAATTCCAGAACATCCCTTGCACGAAAACCTAAACGGCTTGTGTAAAAAGGAAAGGTAGGCTCTTCTTCTGCAGCTATCCGTATCCCCAGTTTAAAAGGGACTTTCACTGATTTTTTATACTGCTGCAGCTCTTCTTTGTTATCTAAAACAGGAATTACATTTTTAAATCCGGAGTTCAATAAAGAAGCGATCCTGCTGATATATGATTTTTGTTTGAACCCGTTGCAGATAATAAAAATATCTTTCGTGATCTTTCTTTTCGCGTACAATTTCTTTATGATCTCGATATCGTACGCATAAGAAGTTTCAAGATGGATATCATTGTTCAATGCTTCTTCTACCACAAAGGAAAAGTGCGAACTTTTTGTACAATAGCAATAATGATATTTGCCTTCGTAACGGTGACGCTTAATCGCATCTGCAAACATTTTCTTTGCTTTCCTTATCTGCATACCGATCTTTGGCAGATACGTAAGTTTCATCGGCGTTCCATACTTATCAATAAGCGCCTTTAAGTCAACCCCATTAAATTCAAGATAACCATCATCGCCAATTTCAAAATCTTCTTGCGGGAAATTAAACGTTTGCTTCACCAGGTCGGTGTACGTGTTGTTGTTCATTAACTGATCCGGGTTAATAATGATAAATTTTAAGTATTAAAAAATCAATAAGGAGAAACCATTTTAGAAACCGGGTACAAATGTAATTTTTTGAACAATGCTACAAAATAAAAAAACCGGGCATTTGTAAATACCCGGTTATATAATTATTAATTTTCTGCGTTTCTTACTTTACAGATTCAACAAGCTTCTTGAAAGATTCCGGCTCGTTCATAGCGAGATCAGCCAGGACTTTGCGGTCAAGTTCAATTCCTTTTTCATTCAGTTTGTGAATGAAAACAGAGTAAGTTAACCCTTCAGCCCTTACTGCTGCATTGATACGAGCGATCCACAATGCACGGTATTCCCTTTTCTTTAGTTTACGTCCTGCAAAACGATAGGTTAATCCTTTTTCAAGAACGTTTTTTGCAACGGTATAAACGTTTTTACGTTTACCATAAAAGCCTTTGGCTTGTTTTAAAATACGTTTTCTGCGTGCTCGTGAAGCAACTGCATTTACTGAACGTGGCATATAATAAGTTTAAAGTTTTTTGTTTGTTGTTTTCTCCGACGACTGATGACCGTCAACCGACGACCTATTTCAGTCTCAAAAGCCTTTTTACAAAATCCGTATTTGCAGCACTTACGACGCCTTTTTTGCGCATGTTGCGTTTACGTTTTTTTGATTTCTTTGTGAGGATGTGGCGTTTGAACGCTTTTTGGAAAGTGATCTCCCCGGTGCCGGTAACTTTAAACCTTTTTTTGGCACTGGAATTTGTTTTAACCTTTGGCATTTTACTATGCTTTTCAATTATACCCTGCTGGCGTTCCGCACAGGCGGAAACTTTTGGGGCCGTTTGGGCAATATGGCTCCGGGTTTACCCTGAAGCGGTTTTCCTTAAAAGAGCGCAAAGGTATGTTTTTTATAGAAATTTTACAAGTAATCGAAGAAAATATCTCACAAAGGCGCAACGGCGCAAAGGATTTACAGCCAAACAATCAATAATCAACATACAACATTCAACACTTAAAGGAAATACGCTGTACTACATTCCGGATGCTGAAAATTTAAACTGTATTTCACTTGTACGTCGATTATTAATTGTCGAGTATTGAATGTTTATCCCGTTAATCCCTTTGATCCCCAAAATCCAGGTTCAGACAATAAAAAAGCCGCAAATAATGCGGCTTAAAATTTTATACAAGTTTCATACTTACTTTTTCTTCTGCGATTTTGGCGCCCAGATAGCAAGCATCCGTTTGCCTTCCATTTTAGGCATACCTTCCAAAACGCCAACTTCATTAAGCCTTTCTGCAAATTTCAACAGCAGCAGTTCCCCGCGTTCTTTAAACTGAATTGCACGACCTTTAAATTGCACATACGCTTTTACTTTATCGCCATCCTTTAAAAATTTCTCTGCGTGTTTTGCTTTAAAATCAAAATCATGATCGTCCGTATTCGGTGTGAACCGGATCTCCTTTACTTCAGAAGCTTTGCTCTTGGCCTTCATCTCCTTTTCCTTCTTCTTCTTCTCGTAAAGGAATTTATTATAATCGATTATTTTACAAACCGGCGGATCTGCATTAGGAGAAATTTCTACAAGATCAAGTTGCTGCTCCTGCGCTAGGCGAAGCGCATCCTGGATTGAGTATACACCTACTTCAATATTCTCGCCCACTAACCTTACTTGTGGCACCCTGATCATTTGATTGGTGCGGTGTTCCTGTTGTTGTTCTTTTCTGAAACGTGGATTAAAATTACCTCTTGGAGGCCTCGGTGGAAATGCCATTTACAATTTTTAAGTGAAGCCCATCCCTTCATGGAGCTATTCATTTTTTGTTTTTCATTTATAAAGCTTCTTAAGGGAAAGAAGCGTTTTAAGTTTGCAGTTGCTGGTTTCCGGTTCCCGGACATTATTGACTGCCACTTCGTGTATTGGTTACTGTTATATACTGTGGTAACCAACATTTGTCCGCTATGAAACATCGTTGCGTCGCACTCTTGTGCTTTTAGTACGCTACGCAGCTTCAGTTTTATTAGCGGCTGGCGGCTGAAACCCAAAGTTCGGTTATGCATTACCGTTGCAGTGTGCGACGCAACGATGTTCAATAGAATTCCATTGCTGGTAACACAACCTACAACTTTGCATTCGCTGCAACTTACTATTTAAAGAACTTACTACCGTCCACTTATCACTGACAACTATATTCTTTCTTTGATCTCATTACTAATCTCAGCCACAAATTCGTCAATATTTTTTGCCCCGAGATCACCCTTACCTTGCCTGCGAATAGAAACTTTTCCTTCGTTCATTTCTTTTTCGCCGATCACAAGCATGTAAGGCACTTTTGCCAACTCTGTATCGCGGATCTTTTTACCGATCTTTTCGCTCCTGTCGTCAACTTCAGCACGAATATCCGCTTTTTTCAGGGATTGCAAAACAGTTTGTGCATAATCCATGAATTTGTCGCTGATCGGTAAAATCTTTACCTGCACCGGTGCGAGCCAGGTTGGGAACTTTCCGGCATAATGTTCCAGCAAAAAGCCAATGAAACGCTCATGCGTTCCCAATGGTGCACGGTGAATAATTAACGGAATTTCGGGCTCATTGTTCTTATTGGTAAAACTTAATTTAAACCGGCGCCCCTGTGCAAAATCAACCTGGTTGGTTGCCAAAGTAAATTCGCGGCCAATGGTACTCCATATCTGCACATCAATTTTCGGCCCATAAAAAGCACCTTCGCCTTTTACTTCAACAAAGGGAATATTTGCTTCCTTCATTACATTACGCACAAGTTCTTCAGTCTGTAACCACAACTCTGGTTCGTTAATATATTTCTCTCCGAGTTTGGCAGGGTCGTGCAAGCTCAGGCGCATCACATATTTGTCAATACCGAAAATTTTAAAATATTTCAGGTACATATCATTCACTGCTTTGAACTCGGCAGCAAATTGTTCTTTGCTGCAATAAATATGCGCATCGTTCATGTGCAGGCAGCGCACACGCATAAGCCCGAATAATTCACCACTTTGTTCATAACGGTAACAGGTACCGTATTCCGCAATCCGGTAAGGCATGTCGCGATAACTCTTAAGTTCCGCGTCAAAAATTTTATGATGGTGCGGGCAGTTCATTGCTTTGAGATAATATTTTTCACCATCCATTTCCATTGGTGGGAACATACTATCTGCATAATAAGGCAAGTGACCACTGGTGATATATAAATTTTCTTTTGCGATATGCGGAGTTACTACTCTTTTATAACCTGCTGCGAGTTCTGTTTCCTTCGCTAATTTTTCAAGTTCTTCAATGATCACTGTTCCGTTCGGCATCCATAAAATCAACCCTTGTCCGATATCATCATTCATGGTATAAATGCCGAGCTCTTTTCCGAGTTTTCTGTGATCACGTTTTTTTGCTTCTTCAAGCATTTGCAAATACTCATCCAGTTCTTTCTGCGAAGGATAGGTTACGCCATAAATGCGTGTGAGCTGTTTATTTTTTTCATCGCCTTTCCAGTATGCCCCTGCGATATTGGTAAGCTTTATTGCTTTTATAAAACCGGTGTTCGGAATATGCGGGCCCCGGCAGAGATCGGTGAAATTTCCCTGTGTATAAAAAGTAATTTCCCCGTCTTTCAAATTTTGTAAAAGGTCGAGTTTGTACTCATCGCCTTTCTCGGCAAAATATTTTACAGCTTCGGCTTTCGGCATTTCTTTCCGCACATATACTTCATTCTTTTTAGCAAGCTCTGCCATTTTTGTTTCAAGCTTGCGCAAGTCGTCTTCCGTAATTTGTTTTCCCCCTAAATCCATATCATAATAAAATCCGTTTTCAACCGGCGGCCCAACCCAGAATTTTACGCCATCAAATAATGATTCAACGGCTTCCGCCATTAAATGCGCCGATGAATGCCAGAAAGTAGATTTGCCTTCGGCATCGTTCCATGTCAATAATTTCAATATAGCATCATTGTATATCGGGCGTGTAGCATCCCACACTTCGCCATTGACACTTGCTGCGAGTACTTTCTTTGCCAATCCTTCACTGATCGATTTTGCAATATCCAAAGCGCTTGAACCATTTTCATATTCACGAACAGCGCCATCGGGAAAAGTAATTTTTATCATTGTACCTTTTATCTCTTTTGTATTTTACAAAGAACCGCAAATTTAACAAACTCTTGCCAGATAATCATTTACGAAACGGTTCATAGAAATAAATATTTTTCTAATTTGCCAGATGAAGAAATTTATCATGTACAGGCTTTTTACAATTATTTTTCTTTTTATAGTTTCCGTTACAAATGCGCAAGACCTTACCGGCATCTGGCGTGGGCATTTCCGTTCAAATACAGGCGTAGACCGATATTTGAACGACGACGACCGTTATAAATTTGAAGTACAGATTGCACAGCACGATAAAATTTTCAAAGCAGTTACCTACTCATATAAAAGCACTGTTTTTTACGGAAAAGCAGATGCTGACGGAACCTTTAACCAGAAATCGCACAAAGCATTGTTGCGTGAATTGAAAATCGTTGAAGTAAGAATGTTGAGTGGTGATGCATGTATAATGACCTGCTTTTTGCAATACTCCAAATTGGGTGATGATGAATTCCTCGAAGGCACATACACCAGCATGAATACCCGTGATTCATCCAATTGCGGCAAGGGCACAATTTTTTTACACAAAGTAGTCAACTCCGATTTCTATAAAGAACCTTTCGTAGAAAAACGTGAAAAAGAAATAGCAAGGGAAGAAAATAAAAAACCTGAAAAGAAAAATGTTGATCCGCCTGTTGTAAAGAAAACTCCTCCTCTTGCAACTGCAAAATCAAAGCCGGAAACAAAACCAGCAATAACAAGTCCGAAAACTGCTACAGGAAACCGCGTTGCAAAGAATAAAGCACCGCAGCCCAGGAATAAACCGATTCAAAAACCTGCACTTGCAAAAGCAAATACAAACAGCCTGGTTATTCAGCCAACAAAACGGGATTCAGTGAAAATTGAGCATAAAATTGCTCCTGTTGCAGTGCCGCCGGTTTTATCAAACCGGAAAAATGAATTGGTAAAAACCATAACCGTTAATACCAATGAAGTGGAATTAAATATTTATGACGACGGAGCCATAGATCACGATACTGTTTCCGTATACGTTGATAATAAACTTGTAGTTTCCCATGCAATGCTTACTGATAAGGCCATTGTTGTAAAACTACACATGGATGATGACAATAATTACCACGAAGTAGTGATGGTTGCAGAAAATGAAGGAGAGATTCCGCCAAATACTTCATTGATGGTTGTGAAAACGGGAGGCAAAGAATACGAAGTGCGTATTGTTTCCACAGAACAAAAAAATGCAACCGTGGTGTTTAAGTTTGAGAAAAATTAATTTTAAGTCAGGAAGACGGCAAGTCGGAAAGTCTGTAAGAATCACCATGATGAAGTAATTTTCTTCCGGTCTTCCTGACTTTCAGACTTTCCGACTCTTCCACCGTTCAAATAATTTTTTTTATCGTTCAACACTAACTGCCATCTTCCGCTTAAATTTACCAATGCGCTTTTCACTGCTATTATTTTTTTTATTCCCCTCATTTGTTTTTGCCGAAGATCTTAACGGAATCTGGAAAGGCACACTGACACAAGGTGCCGGCGGTTGTTACCCGCAATATTTCCTGGAACTCCAGATCAATTTTTCAAATAATAACATTACGGGAAAAGCCTACGATTATTATGATACCACAAAGTTTGTGAAACTGAGCTTCACCGGGCGTTATAACCCGCAAACACACAGGTTAGTATTGATCGAAACAAAAGTACTGCAATCAAATATTCCTGCAGATTGCGCACCATGCGTTAAGACCTACGACCTCGTTTATGAGAAAAGAGGAAATGACGAATCATTAACAGGCGACTGGAAAGGGCATATAGAAAACAGACAGATTGTTTGTCCGCCCGGAAAAATATTTTTGAAGAAAGCCCCTTATTCGGATTTCCCGGTTGATATTGAACAAAATGATACATTGGCAGAAATTCAGAAGTCTATTCACCTGCAGCCACGTAGCACACAAGTGGTAAAGACATTGGATATTGATGACCCGAATATTAAAATTCAATTGTACGATGATGCAGAAGTAGATGGGGATACCGTTACTGTTTTCATCAATAATAAGCTCCTGCTCTACCGGCAACGGCTAACCGAAATACCACTTGATATCTATTTCAATGCATTTGCAAATACAGAATATGAATTGGTAATGTATGCAGATAACCTTGGAACGATCCCGCCAAATACAGCATTGATGGTGGTTACGGCAGGAACCAAAAAATTTGAAGTATACCTTTCATCCAGTGAGCAAAAAAGTGCAGCGGTGAAGTTTGTGTACAAAAAGTGAGATGACAGATGTTAGACGTCAGTTGACAGTCTTTATGTTCAACTTTGAGCATGAATTTTAAAACTAAGCTCTGACATCTGTCATCTACCGACTGTCAACTACTCTCCAGGATGATACAGCCGCTCTACATGTTTCAAAACATCTTCTTTGTAAAATAATACATCTTTAAAAATCCCTTTCGTGTACATCAAAGCCTGATCACCAAAATGTTTTGAGTTAACATCTCCGCTTTCTCCACCCGTCAACAGCGATTTTGCCTTTACCTTTTTCCCAAATTCGATTGCACAAATAAAACTATTCCCATTATAACCATAACGTTTATGCGTACCCGGAAAGGCACGGCTAACGAAAGAAGGGATACAGCCCCAGGTAGAAGCTGCATAACCAACCGGTAGGCTTGGCTTCGCATCATCATATTTTTCCTGAAGGTTGCCGGTTAAGCGTTGGTAACGGTTAATGCTTCCCCACTCTATTCTCCAGTTGCCAAATTTTGATTGCAATTCTTTGATAACATTTACCAAAGCGTCGAGCATAAGTTTGGATGAAGCGCCTGCTGCAAAACGATTTGTTCTATCAACGATATCTGCTTCGTCATCTTCAGTCATTTCTTTTAATATTGACGGCAATAGCTTTTGTCCCCATTCTACAGCCAATGTTGTAGCAACAGAATTCTCAGTAGCATCATGGTTCCATTCCGATAATATGTTGATCGGGTCTTTCAGTGAATCATAATTTTTTTCCGTTTTATTTTCATTATACGCTTTGAACAACGCAGGTAATAAAACATCAAATGCTGCAAGATGTGAGTTATATCCTGAAGCAATTATTCTGTCTATCGTATAATCTTTTCCGGCATCCAGGATTTTTGCTGCATTAATTCCGCGAAAATTTTGTCCATCGGGCGCCATATAGGAAGGATAATTTTCTTTCTTCGGGCTTGCATTCCCGGAAACAGTAAATGGTGTTGAATTGCAGTTTTGTATCCATCCCGTTGAAGGATTATATACATGAACGATCTCATCTAATGTATGCAAGCCTTGCCATTCTGTAGCTGAAGTTGTGCCGTCAACAGGCCTTGCCCAGTTGTATTTTGTATCCCGCTTAGGAATAAAATCTCCATGCCAGTATGCAATATTTCCTTTATCATCCGCATATACCGTGTTGTTTGATGTATTCGCTAACAATTCCATGGTTTTCTTATACTCATCAAAATTTCTACTCTTTGTCCGTTGCCATGATTGAATCAGAGAAACCATCGAGCGATTATTTGCTTTCACACTGATCCATTTCCCATCCCGTTTTGCCATCACCGGTCCGTGATGTGTGAAATATGCAGTAATATTTTTTATTTTCAATTGTCCATTTTCCAGATAATGCAGCATTATATTTTTTTCCGTTACTGGTTTTAGCGTTCCGTTATATTCATAATATAATTCCCCATCTTTTCTGCTGACTTTTTCTATATACAAATCTGCAACATCTGTATAACTTGAAGTATGCATCCATCCGCAATGTTCATTGAAACCCTGGTACACAAAAAACTGTCCCCACGTTACCGCACCGTATGCATTCAATCCCTCCTCACTTGACACCTGCACTTCCGGCCGAAAATAAAAAGTAACATGCGGGTTGATGTACAAAATCGCATTCCCTGATGCTGTTTTTGAAGGCGCCAACGCAAATCCATTTGAACCTGTTGCTACAGGTTCTTCATATTTTTTCATGCTTATTTCATCATGGCTGCCTGTATAAAAATTTTTTAGTTCTGTAGTAGTAATGTTAGAAACATCAATTGCGCCAATGCTACCGTCTGTCCACAATAATGGATACCATGGCTTAAATCGTTGTAATAAAACCGGTTTCACATTTGGATGTGTATATAAGAAATAGTTGATACCATCAGCATAAGCATTCAATAATTTTTTTAACCATGTGGGGCTATTATTATAATCATTTACTGCATCCGCAGAATCAATGATAAGGCGTATCAACAGGTCGTTATACAATTCACTTTCTCCTTTTACTTCAGCCATTCGCCCGAGCTTTTCAATATAATTCATCTCTACCCGTTTGAAATCATCTTCACATTGAGCGTACAATAAACCGAATACTGCATCCGCATCAGTCTTTCCATAAATATGCGGAATGCCCCAGTTATCCCGGATGATCGTTACCTGTTTTGCGTGTTGTTGCCAGGATAAAACTTCGTTATTGTTTGTTTGCTGAGCTATTGAAAATACAGGCAGCAGTAGAAATAGGAAAAACTTTTTCATATACCAATTTAATGTGAAAATTTGAACAAATATGGAAATGTATTGATCATAATCCATCATAATAATCGGCGGCATCCGTGTTCTATCAGTTCACGCATTAGAACGCGGATTTTTTTATGATGATTATGATAAGAACAGATAAGATAATCAATTTGCGAATCTGTTATAAAACATTTTCACATTTTCAAATCATCACATTTCCACATTTTCTATAATTTAAAATTCCACGTCACTGAAGGAATGATCGGGAATAGTGAAACCTGCCTTGCTTCCACTTTTAATGTTCCGTTGTAAGGGCTACCTGTCTGATTGAAATAAATGAAATACGGATTTAACCTGCTGTACACATTGTAAATACTGAACACCCAACTGCCATGTATTTTTTTATTAGGCTTGTAGGTAGGTGTGTATGTTGCAGAAAAATCAAGTCGGTGATATGAGGGTAAGCGGTATTGATTGATCTTACTATATTCTTGTGTAAGCACTCCATTAATGATATAAAATTGCGTTGGCAATGTTGTTGCATTTCCGCTTGCATACACAAAAATCGCAGAGAGTTTCCAATGCTTGTTCAATTCATAACTGGCAACAATTGAAAGGTCATGCCGGCGATCATATTTTGCAGGATAAGCATCACCGTTATTAAGCAATGGGAATTTTCTCCACGTCCACGACAATGTATAACCGACCCACCCGGTCAATCTTCCTTTTGATTTGTTCACATAAAACTCAGCACCATAACTCCATCCTTTTCCAAACACAAAATCCTGCTCCGGGTCTTTGAGCGATGGTGTATATCCTGCTTTATATTCAATCTGGTTCTGCATTTGTTTATAGTACAGCTCAACTGAAGTTTCGTAGGTATTGTCTTTGAAATTTTTGAAAATACCTGCAGCATATTGCCAGCTTATCTGCGGCTTCACAATGTATGTGCTCGGCACCCAAAGGTCGGTTGGTAATGTTGTTCCCGAATTGCTTACTAAATGAATGTACTGCATATTTCTTCCAACGGATGCCTTCAGTGAAGTTTCGTCATCGAGGGCATAACGAAGAGTGAGCCTTGGCTCAAGGCCGCCGTACGCTTTTACAGTTTGCCCGTGACGATAAACGGTGCTGTCCAATTTATTTCCATTCGAGTCGGTTATGTAAGTTGTGTATGGCCCGATCTGCGAAAATGTACTCCATCGCAAACCAGCATTCACCTGCAGTTTATCATTCACCGCCCAATCGTCCTGTATATATAATGCCGTTTCATTAGCATATTTTTTATTGGAATTATTGGGCTGAAATGTGGTTGTATCCTGCTGCCCGCTTAATATGTTTGGAGAAAAAGTGTGATAGGTGTACAAGCCTCCGAATTTGATTTTATGCTGCGGGCTTGCATAATAATCAAAATCTGTTTTAAAAGTAAGATCGTGAATGCCTGATGATAATTTCAATGCAAAATCCTGCTGCTCTGCATTGAAAGCAAACTGATAATTGTTATACACCAAGGTTGTATTAGCAAATAATTTTTGATTGAACACATGGTTCCATCGCAAGGTTGCCGTAGCATTTCCCCAGGGAATATTTGCACTGAATGAGCGTTGGGCATTTTTAAAATCAAACACATCTCTTCCGAAATATCCGCTGAGGTACAAACGGTCTTTGTCCGAAAATTTATAATTCACTTTCGTGTTCAGGTCGTAGAAATAATATCCTGAGCCATAAAAATTACTTGACTTTTTAATGAATGGTTTTGTCAGCACATCAATATATGTTCGTCTTGCAGAAACAATAAATGATGCTTTATTTTTTTTTAACGGGCCTTGTATCGACAATCGCGAAGCGATCAAACCAATTCCACCTTCGGCTTCAAATTTATTCATGTTGCCTTCTTTCATCGCAATATCCAAAACCGATGAAAGCCTTCCGCCATATTGTGCAGGCATACCTCCTTTTATCAGGGATGTATTCTTAATTGCATCTCCATTAAAAATAGAAAAGAAGCCAAACAAATGTCCGGTGTTGTATACGATCGCATCATCCAATAAAATTAAATTCTGATCAGGGCCGCCTCCACGCACATACAATCCTGTGTTTCCTTCACCTGCATTCTGCACACCTGGCAATAGTTGCAACGTTTTCATAATATCGATCTCGCCAAACAGAACAGGCAAAGATTTTACCTGTTCCATAGAAAGATCGATCTTTCCCATTTGCGCATTCTTAACATTCCCGTCGCGGCGTTTTGAAGAAACAACAACAGTTTGATTGGTGGAAATTTTCGGGGTCAAAACAAAATTGAAGTTTGTATTCTTTGATAATTGTATTTCTGACTCCTGCGATTCATACCCTACAAACGAGCAAGTGATTTTGTATAACCCTTCCGGAAGAGTGATCGAAAAAAAACCATATTGATTACTGTTGACGCCATACGTTTTTTCATTCACAGAAACAGAAGCACCTATCAAAGTTTCCCCCGATAATGAATCCTTCACATAACCGGATATGGTGAATTTATTTTGCGCATGAACACACTGGGACAGTGCGATCAGTATTGTAATCAAAATTATTCTCATAGAACAGTCCGCCGGTTGCAGCGCTTCAATCAATGGTTTCAAAAATTAATTCTTTGTAAAATTGAGGGAATCCACAATTTCCCCGCATCCGCCTGTTTTATCATTGTATGCAGAATCTTTTTTGCCGATGTATGGGTTGATGATTTTATTTTCGTTACTCAGCCAGAAACCTTCCTGGTTTTCACCGAAAGCCATCGGGCAACGCAAGTGATAAACGATGCCGCCATCATACCGCACAGTGCGCACAAGGTTATAAATTTCGTCGGTCAATGCGTTAAATGCATGTCGTTTTTGCTCAATAGTTGTTTCGCCGATGAGCCCTTTTAATTCGCTGCCGACACTCATATTCAGATTGTCTGCAGTTTCTATCACTGCAGAATCACCTTTGAGCAAATGCACCGGCAAACTGTCAGATGCATTTTTCAATGTAACAGCAAACTGATTTGCTTTTACAGTATCCGATTCGGTTAATGCATCCTTTAGTGCGTAATAATCATTCAATAATTCCGTAAAAGATTTTGTGAATGAATCCGAATTCTTATTAATAGATAATGGTTTTTCTTTTACATCATCATGCGCTTCATCTTTTTTTAAAAAAATCTTCCATACTACAAAACCGGCAACGATAACAACAACAAGGAGTAATAAAAAACGCTTCATGCAAAAAATTTAATCAAAGTTAAGTAGGGATTAGTTTTTATAATATCCCAAGAAATAATTTCTAATGATTATCGTCACCATTCCAAGAATCCAACTTAAAAGCCCAAAACCAACCCAAAAAATTGCTTTTTTCCACATTTTTGTTTTACCCGAAATATCCACAAATACTATTGCAACTAAAGCAGCTACACATACAGCCAATATAATTAGAAACCAGAAATAATAATCTGGAATAACAAGAAACAATAAGGCATTCATTACTGATCCAACAAATAAGTAAAGATTTCTTTGTTTTTTCATGTTTGCTCCAAAGTTAGCTTTAAAAAACTATCCCGATAGTTTGCCTTACTTTTGCAACTTCATTTAACAAAAATTTTCTTCTGAATATATGTTGGCAGGTTTGCAAAATGTAACGTTTGAATTTGGGGCAAGAACAATACTTCGTGATGCCACATGGCATATTCAGCCAAATGAACGCATCGGATTGATCGGCTATAACGGAACCGGAAAATCAACCCTGTTAAAATTACTGGTCGGGGAATATCAACCTTCCGAAGGTAGTGTGGAAAGAAGCCGCACAACAACAATGGGCTATCTGCACCAGGACTTGCTGAGTTTTGATACGAATGGCTCCATCCTTTCTGTTGCACTCGGTGCATTTGAAAATGTGCTGACATTAGAAAAAGAAATTGAAGAACTGGGAAAACAATTAGAAAAAACCCCCGAAAATGTTGAATTGCTCCACACATATTCAGATAAACTCCACGAAATGGATGTGCTTGATGGTTATAATATTCATCACCGTACAGAAGAAGTATTGCAAGGATTGGGGTTTTCAAATGCAGATTTACAACGCCCGTTCCGTGAATTCAGCGGAGGATGGCGCATGCGAGTGTTGCTCGCTAAAATGATCTTGCAACAACCTGATCTGTTATTATTAGATGAACCGACCAACCACATGGACCTTCCATCCATCGAGTGGCTGGAAAAATATTTGCAACATTACCAGGGTTCTGTGGTGATCGTGAGCCACGATAAATATTTTTTGAACCGCATGGTCACGAAAATTGTAGAGGTGTATCAGAAAGAATTGCATGTATACAACGGCAACTACAGTTTTTATGAAACGGAAAAAGAAATGCGTGTGGAACTGGCGCAACGTGCTTTTGAAAACCAGCAGGATTATATCCGCCAGCAGGAACGTTTTATAGAACGCTTCAAAGCAAAAGCCAGCAAAGCAGCAGCAGCGCAAAGTGCGATGAAGCGTTTGGATAAACTGGATAGATTAGAAGATGTGGAAATTGAACGCCCGAATATTAAAATAAATTTTCGCATTGATAAAACCCCGGGTAAAGTTTTGGTAACGCTGAAAGATATACACAAAAATTTTGGCGAGATAACTATTGTTGATCATGCAAATGCCGAAATTGAACGCGGCGATAAAATCGCATTGATCGGAGCGAATGGAAAAGGCAAATCAACGCTGTTAAGAATAATTGCCGGAGCCGAAACATTTGAAGGCGAGCGCAACTGGGGGCATAATGTAGAAGAAAGTTTTTATGCACAGCATCAGTTGGAAGCATTGGATGTAAATAATACCGTGTTGGATGAAATGAAATTATGCGGCAGCCAGAAAACAGAATTGGAATTGCGTGTTTTGCTGGGATGTTTTTTATTCAGCGGGGATGATGTAGACAAAAAAATAAAAGTATTGAGCGGAGGTGAAAAAGCACGTGTGGCATTGGCAAAGACGATTGTGAGCAAAGCAAATTTTTTAATGCTTGATGAACCTACCAACCATCTTGACATGCATTCCTGCGATTTGCTGATCGATGCATTGAATAAATATGAAGGAAGTTTTATTCTGGTTAGTCACGACCGTTATTTCATTTCAAAAACCGCTAATAAAATCTGGGAAATTGATGATCATAAAGTGAAAGAATTTAAAGGCGGCTATGAAGAATGGGTGGAATGGAAAGAAAGAATGGCGGAGCGAGAGACGATGGCCGTTAATCGGGATAAAAAACAAGATGACAGAAAACAGATGACAGATGACAGTAAGAATAAAGAGGTTGTTCCGAATAATAAGACTGTCAACTCACAACTGTCATCTGTCAACTCTCCTATCAACAAGGAATCAAAAAAAGAACTGCAAAAACAGCAACGCAACTTTCAGCAACTTGAAGAAAAAATTGCTGCTGTTACAAAAAGATCAAAAGAACTGGAAGCTTCATTGAGCGATCCGGCTGTATATTCTGACAAAAATAAATTCATACAAGCGGAAGCAGATTATAAAAAATCCATGCAGGAACTTTCTTCGCTGAACAAACAATACGAGGAAACATTTGAGAAGATCGTTGCACTGGAAGCAGGAATGAAATAATCAGCAAATAATCAAAAAATAATTTTCAGATAATTGTTCATAAAAAATTATGAACACAAATAGTTGTACTTTCGTTTTTTCATACCTTTTCGATCTATTTCCTAACAAAAAAATAAACGTTTATGAACAAAAAACCTTTTCAGTGGGTGACATTTGCATGCATTGTTTTGTTAAGTGTTTCCCTGTCATCCTGTGGAGTTAAAGATTCAACCATCCAGGAAAAAATTGCAGAAGCTGCAAAAGCAACTCCGGAACTCACCGGCGTTAACGCATCTGTTAAAGATGGAATTGTGACGTTGACCGGCGAAGTAAAAGACGATGCCGCGAAAATGGCAAGCGAAACTGCGATCAAAGCTATCAAAGGTGTGAAGTCTGTTGTTGACAACCTTACCGTCGCGCCACCACCGGCACCGGTAGTTGCCCCTGCGCCTGTTGAAATTTCAGCAGATGATGCATTGACAAAAGGGGTAACCGATGCAGTTAAAGATTTTTCTACAGTAAAAGCTAATGTAAAAGACGGAGTGGTAACACTCACCGGTGAACTCAAACGCAGCAGCCTTCCTAAATTACTGCAAAGCCTCAGTTCATTGAAGCCTAAAAAAATTGATAACCAATTAACGCTAAAATAAAGGAGGAACCAACCTATGGCATTACAGGATAAATACAAAGAACTCATTGATACTGCCAACGCATCAGGAGTTACAAACCTGCAAGTAAGAGAGCAGGATAATATTTTATATATTGATGGTTCCGCCCCTTCCGGCGCAGTGAAAGATAAATTATGGGATGTGTATAATAAGATAGATCCTGATTATCGTGCAGGCGACCTGGTCTTAAATGTTGATGTTTCAGCAACTCCGGGCGACAAAGCAAAAGTTACCACCGATTCATCTAATCTCAATATCCGCAAAGGGCCGGGTACAGACCAGCCTATATTGGGAAAAGCAGCACATCTTGAGATCGTAACATTGGTGAGTAAAACAAACGATCAATGGTGGCTGATCAGGACGGATAAAGGCGTTGAAGGGTATGCGTACACGCAATACCTCACACCAGTAAGTTAGTTTTAACAACTTATTTTTATATTAAAGGCTGCAGATATTTTCTGCAGCCTTTCTGTTTTAATTTTATGTGTAATTTGTTGCACCGTTTCAGGGATAAATAACCACTATGCTGTTTCGTTTTAGCGTTACATTTTTTTGTTTATTGATCATATCATCAGGTTCCTCTGCACAATCAAATTCATCACGCCCAAAGATCGGCGTTACATTGAGCGGTGGCGGCGCAAAAGGTTTGGCGCATATCGGCATTTTGAAAGCCATTGATTCCGCAGGGCTGAAAGTCGATTATATAACGGGCACGAGTATGGGAAGCATCATCGGCTCTTTATATGCAGTTGGCTACTCTGCCGATACTATCGAAAAATTGGCACGCAAAATAGATTGGGACATGTTGCTATCAAACCAATCTTCATTGCGCAGCATTATCATGGAAGAAAAAAGTGAGTACGATAAATATGATATTGAACTTCCCTGGGTGAACAACTGGTTCCGGTTACCAACAGGCATTATCGAAGGGCAGGAATTATGGTTGAAATTCTCCGAATTATTATTTCCCGTTTACCGCACAAAAGATTTCAATAAATTCTCCATTCCTTTTCGGTGCATAGCAACTGATATTTCTACAGGTGAAGCAGTTGTTCTCGACAGTGGCGAAATTATTTCGGCAGTGCGCTCCAGCATGGCAATACCTTCCATCTTCACTGCAGTTGAATACAATGGAAGAAAATTAGTTGATGGCGGGATTGTTCGCAATTTTCCGGTTACGGATGCCCGTGAGATGGGCGCAAAAATCGTTATAGGCAGTAATGTTGCCAATGGTTTATTAGCTTCCGATAAAGTAACAAATGCTATCCAGGTTTTATTGCAAGTTGCTTTTTTCCGCGAAGCTGCTGATACAAAAACACAAGTACCATTGTGCGACATTTATATTCCTGTTGATCTTGCAAAATATTCCATGGGAAGTTTCGGACAGGCAAATGATATCATTGATGCCGGGCTGGAGCAAGGAAGAAAATTATATCCCCGATTCAAAAAATTAGCTGATTCATTAAATGCTATTTATGGTACGCAAGATATCCCCAAAAACCGTCTTCCGCAAGACGACACCTATGCTGTAAAAATTTCTTCCTATGAAGTGAATGGATTGCATAACACGTCGCGGGAATTTTTTGTACACTCAATGGATTTGCTCACCAATCATTTTTATACACCGGAAGCTTTGGCAAGAATGGTGCGCAGGGCATCAGGCACGAGATATTATAACCGCATTATTTATTCGTTGCAGCCGCAGCCGGATAGTACCTGCAAAATTATTTTTGATGTAACAGAGAACCCGCTTACGTTTGCCAAGATCGGTTTGCATTATAACGAATTCAGTGGTATCAGTGCAATATTGAACTTAACAAGCCGCGATTTGGTCATCCCCAATTCACGCGACCTTGCTACATTAAACATCGGTGAGAATTTCAGGTTCCGTGCAGAACATCTCCAGTACCTCGGACGAATCAGCAATTTTGCTTTTACCGTCGGCACACAATTCGATCAATTCAATCTTACGACATATAACAACTATAAAGAGAGTGGTTTGTATGACCAAAGCTATCTGAAGTTCGATGCAAAGCTTGGTTACTCCACAAACCGGAACCTTACAATTGGTGCTGGCAGCAGGTTCGAGTGGACAAGGTACAATCCAAATATCACATCTTCATTGGAATTCCAGGGGAAAAATAATTTCCTTACCAGCTATGTTTTTATCAAACAAAATTCATTGGACCGTGCAATTTATCCGAAACGCGGATTAAAAATAGATGCAGAAGGCGATTGGGTATTTGCACAAAACGCAGATGTCGACGTGCATATTACCCCAACTTCTCCTGATTCTGTTTTTTCGGAAGACCCATACGCCCGTTTATTATTCAATTTTGAAAGCTACTCTCCTGTTGGCAGACGTGGCACTATATTGGCCAATATCCAAACGGGAATCAATTTTAATTACAGGAATAACATCATGAATGAGTTTTCCATAGGAGGATTGACGCCACTCTTTCATAACGAAATTACATTTGCCGGTTTGCGTGAAGGGAGTTTTTACTCGCCAAGTGTTGCGGAATTTCAATTAGGGTACCGTTACCAGATGTTTCCAAACACGTATCTAACGGCAAGGGCTAATGTACTATTCAATAATTTCATAAGCACAAGTCCATTCTTTACCAATCCTGATGTACTATCCGGTTACGCATTAACATTCACCTACAAATTTGCACTCGGCCCTTTGGAGATCAGCGCCATGTATTGCGATCAATCCCGAAGGGTGATTGGATATGTAAACATTGGGATACCGTTTTGATGTAGTAAGTTGGAAAAGACTGAGAGACCGGAAGTCGGAAAGTCCGGAAGTCAGAAAGAAATTCTCTGAGTAAGTAACTTTCAAATTTAACTCACCATCTTCTTATCTTCCGGACTTCACTGACTTTCCGACTTCACTACTCCATCGCCTTCACAAAATCACTGACCAAATAACTGATCAGTTTTCCTGTCGAATCGTTTTTTCTCCCGTCTTGTAATTGAGTAGCGCCTTCGCAAATATGCAGGTAAGCAATTTTCGAATCCGTAGATGCGAATGTTACATATTGCCGCGCATGCAAAGGGGTAAGCCCTGAAGGGGTAATGGCTGGTGATAAAATATTTTCAATGCAATCGAGGTCCAATTCCAAACCTATATAATTATCTTCCGTAAAACCTGTTGCGTGTGCAACTGCCTGGATGAAATTTTTCTTCTCCAGGATAAAAATATCTTCATACGTAATAAAATCAATGAAAGGGTTGTTCACGATATCGAGCCACACATTTTGCTGCAAATAATTTTCGTGAATACCAACCACGCAATATTTCTGCAGGTAACCATCTTCTTCCGCATAGCGAAAACCATTGCCGCTATGCCTCCCTTCCGAAGGACGAAAATCAGTATGTGCATCTAGGTTCACACAATTTATCTGCGCAATCGGAATTAATCCTGCTTTGTGCAAACCCTTTGCCGCGCCTTTGATCAGCGGGTATGAATTATTATGCCCGCCACCGATTACTATCGGTATTTTTTGATATGCTGTAATTAATTTCACCAATGCTTCTACTTCTTCGTCGATTGTAATAACAGCATGGCGATATGCCTCAATACGTTCACTGTCGCCGCTTGCATTTGTTTCGATCAGATATTGAATGTCGCCGAAATCAAAATGCCCGAGCAGTAAAATATCTTCACCCGATAAAAAATCATTGCTCTGGATATTCAGAAAATGTTGCAGAAAAGGTATCCACGTTGTTGCCGTTCCGCCGATCGAATCGTTTGCCTTCACGCCGATATCTTCCGGAATGCCGATCAGCACAAATCGTGCATCGCTTTTTTGTAACGATTGTTCAACATTCGAAGGATCATCCGCAACCTGCAGACGTTCGCCGAGTTTTGTTTCAAACCTTCGCAGCTTTGTAAGAGAAAGAATATCCTGTTTATTATATATTTTAAGGCGTTGCATGGCAAGAAATTTATTTCAATGTAAGACAATTATCAGGATTTACGATTTGAGATTTGGGGTTTACGATTTCTGAGAAATAGCAGTTAGCATTTACTTGTAAACCTCGGCCTTCAGAATTATTAATTATCAATTTTTAATTATTAATTGTTTTTTGATACCAGTTTCAGTAACTCCGGTTGTGCATTCTTGCGTCGCAATCCATTCATCGGTAGTGCTACTATGGAGCGAGCTAAGGTCCCAGGCGAGTCTCCGCTTTTGGGGATTTGCATTATCATCGATTAATGCGGGAATCGCCGCCAATTCTCAAACGGGTTACGGAAAATATTTAGTTTACGGCGAGTCCCGCGCAAATTTCTCAAGGATATTGATTCATGCTGCGGAGACTCGCCTAAGAAACTGAGTCCTTTTGCCTCGGTTCTTGAGGACACGAACTGAAGCTTATTTGATTTCAAGATGGTTGGAATCGCTCAATAATACTCCATTCTTAATGTTTTTTATAGTCACATAAATATCTCTCAAATTTTCTTCCTTGTAATCTAGGTTCCCAGGCGAGTCTCCGCTTTTGGGGATTTGCATTATCATCGATTAATGCGGGACTCGCCGCTAATTCTCAAACGGAATACGGAAAATATTTAGTTTACGGCGAGTCCCGCGCAAATTTCACAAGAATATAAATTCATGCTGCGGAGACTCGCCTGAGAAACCAAAGCCATCGCTCAATAGAATTCCTTCCGTACAAGTGTGCGACGCAACGATGTTGAAGAGCGGACGAATGCGGGTAACCAAAAAATAAGAAATGAAAAATAAGGAATAAGAAATAAGAAAATGAAGGTCGGATTTCAGAACTGAAAGCTGTCGACCGACAACTAATAACTGTTCTCACAAATCGTGCATCGTACTTCGTAAATCGAACATTCTCCCGAGTGTTTTTATTTAGGAATTTGTAGCTATTCTACTACAAGCTATTTAGGATTTGTGTACAAGAGTTTCATATAGGAAGCTATACCACACTTGCTTTTGTTGATGTTACTTTACATCAGCTTAGAAACCCTAAACCATGTGTTTAATCCGAATCCTGAAACCCGTTTTAAATCCGTATCCGTTAGTTGTCCGTTTACCTTTGAAACATCCATGGCCATTGGTTCCTGTACCCGTTGAAATTTACCTTCAAAATCCAATCCATCCGTTGGGAAACCGGTGGCCATATTTTTTCTAAGCTCCGATCTTTTCGTTTACAATAGTTACTGTTTCTTTTTCCAGGGCAATTGCCTGTTGCTCAATTTCATTGCCCCGTTTTAAAATTTCATTGGTAAAATTTGTATCCGCAAAATCTTTCGCGTTGATACGCACATTCATAAAGGCACCTATTACTGCGCTGCGTGCACAAAGAGCCGCCACGCCAGCATCTGAAACAGAATTGGGGTTCCCGATATCAGCCATCGCTTTGATTACATCCATACTTGCATAAGCAAGCTCCATTACCTTAAAAGGTATTTCAATAGCAAACTTTGTAGCTTCCTGTATAGCATTGTTGCGGGTCGCTTTTTCCTCATCGGTAGATTTTGACAGGCCAAATGCCTGCATAATCTGGTTGAACGCTTTTGTATCCGCATCTACTAATTTCAATAATTCGCTTTTGTAGTATTCGCCTTTTTCTGCCCAGTTGCTGAATTCTTCCCAACGTTCATCCCAGCCTTTTTTATGCGAAGAAAGATTGGCAACCATTGTTGCCAGTGCCGCTCCTAACGTTGCCATATATGCGGAAATTGATCCGCCACCCGGCGCAGGGCTTTCGCTTGCCGTTTCATCTGCAAAATCACTGAGCGTCATGCTCACTAATTTATTATCGCCTTTACCGCGCAGCATATATTCAATGATCCTTTCTTCGGGTTTGAATGGAGACAATTCATCAAGCCCCATTGATTTGATCGCTATTTTAAGCAACTCCTTTTCGGAAACGCCGGTTGAACGTTTTTGTTTGAGCAGAAAATATTTCCCGGCATCGAGCATTGATTTTAATGGAATTAATCCAACCAATTCACTTCCCGTAACACGGATGCCACGTGCGTCTGCTTTTTTGCAAACTTCATCAAACGCAATGTGCACGGGCGTTACATTGATATTGGTAAGGTTCATTGAAATCTGTGCCACACCATATTCCTCAATATACCACCCGATAGCTTTTACACTTTTCAGGCTTCCCGGAATATGAACGGGTTTCCCGTTTTCATCCAAAACTGTTTTGTTATTTATTTTTTTAACACGTCCTGCTTCACGGACATCAAATGCAATTGCATTGGCACGACGAACCGAAGTTGTATTTAAGTTAACGTTATATGCTACTAAAAAATCCCGTGCACCAATAACTGTTCCGCCGCGTTTTGCATCAAATTCAGCAGGGCCGAAATCCGGCTTCCACTCAGGTAATTTTATTTTTTTGAAAAAGCCTTCATACTCACCTGCACGTATAACCGATAAATTGCTACGGCTTTTATCCGGCTGTGCGGCTTCATATAAATAAACAGGGATGTTCAATTCTTCGCCTACTCTTTTTGCCAGTTGCTGCGCATACTTCGCCGTTTCTTCCATGGAAATATTAGCAATAGGGATCAACGGGCAAACATCTGTTGCGCCCATTCGTGGATGTTCGCCTTTGTGTTTGCTCATGTCAATCAGTTCACCGGCTTTTTTAATTGCATGAAAAGCCGCTTCCACAACGGCTTTCGGGTCGCCGACAAAAGTTACCACCGTTCGGTTTGTAGCTTTTCCCGGATCAACATTTAATAGGCGGGATCCCTCAATTGATTCAATTTCGTTTGTGATTTGTTTGATGATATTTAAATCAACGCCTTCGCTGAAATTAGGGACACATTCGATGATCTGTTGCATAATGGTGAATTGTCAATGGTGAATGGACAATAGTAAATTTTGAGTAGCAAATAATTTGTATGAAATTAAGGCTTTCTGATTGACCATTCACCATTCACTATTCATCATTGTTTTTCTATACGCTCTCCGCAATATCCGCTTGTTGTTTTTTATAAAACACCATGCCGAGCATCATGATAATGCTACTCACCAATATCACAAAGAATAAAATCCCTCCATCAAAAGTTTTAAGCTGGAGCGATTCAGGTATTTTATAAAAAAGCAGGATCGTGATCAATCCACGCGGAATGAACATCACTTCGGGATAAACACTTTCATGCAAAAAGAAGCGCAGGTATAAATATCTTGCTATGAAAAGGACCAGTATGAGTGCGCTCCCGATCATCACTACTTCAGATTGAAGCGCAGCTTTTATATCAATAGAAAATCCGAATAAAATAAAAAAGAACGTACGGATAAGGAAAGAGCTTTCCGCAGTTAACGAATGAAGCAACATTGTCGTTTCTTTTACCTGCTCTTCCGGAAAAAGTGTATTGATCTGCCTGATCTTTACCAGAGCCCAGTTATTCATCAACAAACCGAATACAAGAATGATGATCAGTGAAGGCAGGCTTAACAATTTACCACCTTCATACAAAATGAGCAGCAGTGCGAAAATTAAAAAGAACCGCACATTTAATTTCGACTTCGTAATAATAAGAAATAACAGGATAGAAAAAACGAGCGATAAAATAACTGCTATAATGATATGAAGAAAAAAACCCCCAACCGCACGCCCGGAAAGTATCTCACTTCCGGTAAAATAATTGAACGCCAGGATGCCGATGATATCGCTGAAAGATGCTTCATAAACAAGGAACTCCTTTTTTTCTTCGCTTAGATGATGAAGGCTTGGAATAACTATCGAGCTGCTCATGATGGAAAGCGGAATTGCATACACAATGCACTTCCTTGTTTCTTCATTAAGCCAGAAATGCAACACTGCGGAAATGCCCGCAACAGAAATTGCAAAGATCACAAGTGCAGCTATAAATGAATTCCGTATCAAAACAACTTTGCTGCGGTTAAGTTTGAGGTCTAGCCCTGCTTCAAGCACGATCATGATCAACCCGATACTGCCTAACACTTCCACCAGGTATTCCGGGAATTGCAAATGTATTCCCTGGTCTTCGGTAACAAGTTTTGCAACAATGCCTGCAAAAAGTAACAGGAGGACAGACGGGACACGGATATAACGGGACAAAATGGAAAACAGGTAAGAGAGCACTACAACTGAGCTGACAATAATGATCAATAATTCAGCGGAAAAGTTTTTCATGCATATAGAGTTTAGATTAAGACAGGAATTCTCCCCCGATCATTACTTTATCTATCAAATTCGTGCCAAAATTATAAGGCAGGGACGCTGCTGAAGGGATTTTCTTTGTAAAAATGAGATTGGCTTTTTTGCCAACGGAGATACTTCCCAATTCTTTTTCTAACTGTAACGCATAAGCGCCATTAAGGGTGGCCGCATTTATCGCTTCTTCCGGCAACATTTTTAACTGGATGCAACTTAATGCAACAACAAAATTCATATTACCCGATGGAGACGAACCGGGATTATAATCAGAAGCCAATGCTACCACACAACCTGCATCGATCAATTGTCTCGCCGGTTGAAACGGCATCCGCAAGAAGAATGCAGCAGTGGGCAATAAAGTTCCTATCGTTTCAGATTGGCTTAACGCAGTTATATCATCTTCTGTCATCGTTTCAAGATGGTCTAACGAAAGTGCATTCATCCTTATACCTGATTGGATCCCACCGATGCTGTTCAGCTGGTTCACGTGTAGTTTTGGTTTCAATCCATAACTCATACCTGCTTTGCAAATCGTTTCCATTTCTTCCACGTTAAAAAATCCTTTTTCACAAAAGACGTCGATATAATCTGCTAATTTTTCTGCAGCAATTGTTGGCAGCATTTTATGAATGATCAGATCAATGTAGCCCGGATGATTTTCCCGGTATTCAACCGGGTAACTATGCGCCGCAAGAAATGTTGATTTTATAGTAAGATTTGACTTTCCCCTAAGCCGTTTGATAACACGTAGCATTTTTAATTCGCCATCTAACGTTAACCCGTAACCGCTTTTAATTTCCACTGCGCCGGTTCCCAGCAAGCTTATTTCTTCCAGGCGTTTCCATGCGAGGTTGAATAATACATCTTCTGAAGTTGCATTTAATTTTTTTGTCGAATTTAAAATTCCGCCGCCTTTCGCATTAATCTCGGCATAGCTCAAACCTTTGATCTTATCAACAAATTCTTCTTCCCTGCTTCCCGAAAAAACAAGATGCGTGTGGCTGTCGCACCATGCGGGCAAAACAAATTGGCCGGAGCCATCGATGGCCGTTGCCCGATGATTGATGTTCGCTTTTAATTCTTGCATTTCACCGAATTCTGCAATCACTCCGTCTTCTATAATTAAATACGCATTATCGATGCATGGCAAATCAGCCAATTCTTTTCCACGAAGCATACGATTTTCTTTTCGCGTGTTGACAAGCTGTTTAATGTTGGTAATAACGGTTGTTGCCATGTTGAAAGTTAATAAATTCTTTATTTTTTTGTTAAACCCTACAATACACTCACACCTGATTTTTTCAATTCCTGTAAATAATCGTATTGCAAGTCTTCATGCAGGGTTAAAATTGCTGCATTTATTTTTTTTACCTGCGTATTATATAAATTTAAAAGTGCGGTACTTGATTGAAATGCAATTCCTGATTCATTAATTGAAATACAGAAATGTGTTAATAATTCTATCTCCAATTGCTTTGACCCGGTATAGCGGATATATTTATTGACACTGCGCAAAATTTTCCGGATCGTTTTTTTGGAAAAATACAGGTTGCTTTTATTCATCGAAGCAAATTGCTCATCCATTTCACTCTTCACATTCTTAATATAGTTTTCTTCATCATTTGCTTCAAAGAGTAAATAGGTGAGTAATTCCTTATTTTCTTTTTTGAACTTCGCAAGCCGCAGACAAAGTTCTTTCAATTCAGTTGCAGGAAGATTTTCCAGTTCGTTTTTCAATTCATTTACTGTTGCCGATCTCATAGCTCATTCTTTCAGATAAAATTAATTACACTTCAGCGATCCTGAACGGAATGACCTGTATATGTTCCCATACTTTTCCTGTAACATAAGGGTCAAGTTTGATCCATTCTTTAGCAGCTTCTTCGCTCTCAAATTCAACCAGCAACATGGATCCGTGCATTTGATTTGCCTCATTCAGTTTGGCACCGCCTATAATAAATTTTCCGGTGGTTTTATCTGCACGCACTCTTTTAAGATGTTCCTGGCGAACGGCGAGCCTTCGGTTCAATGCATCTGCATCTTTATAATCATCAGCGAGAATTAGAAATTGTGGCATGATATAATTATTTATTTATAAACTTATTTTACTTGTTTTGAAGTACGGTATGCTGTTCCTTTAAATGTGCAAACCAATTCATTTTTTTCATTGGTAGTGCGGATTTCATAAACACCGGTTTTATTTCCCAAATACACTTGTTCAGCTTCAACAGTTAATATTTCACCCGCCCCGACCTGGCGCATAAAATTAATGGAAGCATCCAGCGCAACTGTAAGTGTGCCATGCGAATTGCAGGCAAATGCAAATGCTGAATCGGATGCCGAAAATAAAACACCGCCATGAATATTACGAAACCCATTTAGCATAACATCTGTAACACGAAAATGCAGTTTGCAATAGCCTTCCCGATGTTCATCGATTTGCAGTCCAAGCCATTTAGAAAAATTATCGTGATGCAGCATGATATCAAGCACTTCTTTCGGGGAAATATTTTGTTCTTCCATAACGATTTGAAGTTAGTTTTTATTAACGAAATAATATGTTGGGTTATTAAAATTCATTGTAGAATTTAAAGTTCGTTGTATGTTCTTGTTCTTTTTTGCATTGCCAAAAAAGAACCAAAAAAAGCAACCCGGAAACCCCGCTTGCCGGACGGGCAGGGATGTACAGCCCGTTTCCGGGAGGAGCTTCGATTAAGCTTTTGTACTACTGTAGTGAAGACCAGTTGTTCCCTGATTGGTTTATAACCGGCAAAATACATTTTTGCAATAACGAAAATCATACGTTTCAAAAAAATCAGGTAAATCATAGTTCAAACGATTGCTCAATAGAATTTCTTCCGTACAAGAGTGCGATTCTTCCACTGGAAGAATCGAAGGCAACGATGCTGAAAAAAGAACAAATGACGGTAACAAAATAAAAAAACTTATTTTCAATGGAAGAAATTAAATCATCACTCCTGATAAATTATGAAGAACATTGTTATTTTTTTTGCATGTGCAATTACTGTTAGTATTTCAAATGCGCAAAAACCAAAATTTAAAGTTGTTGCATTTTATACTGCAAAAAGCGATCTCGCTCACATCAGTTTTGTACATGAATGCAATCGTTTTTTCCCTAAGATAGCGTTGCAATATCATTTTCAATATGATTCAACAAATGACTGGACGAATTTGAATGAAAAATTTCTTTCGAATTACCAGGTTGTGCTTTTTTTAGATACAAGGCCGGAAGATTCGTTGCAACGCATTGCATTTAAAAATTACATGGAGCATGGCGGCGGATGGATCGGTTTTCATTTTGCAGGTTTTGCATTAACGCCTTCCGACTTTCCGCAAAACTGGGATTGGTATCACAATGAATTTATTGGCGCAGGCCAATATAAAAGCAATACGTGGCATCCTACTTCTGCGATCTTACGTGTGGAAGATAATATGCATCCGGCAACAAAAGATTTGCCGCAAACATTTAAATCGTCGCCAAATGAATGGTATTGCTGGGAAAATGATCTGAGAAAAAAACCTGACATCAAAATTTTACTCTCGATTGATTCAACAAGTTTTCCATTGGGAACAGGACCGAAACCTTATGAGATCTGGCATAGCGGCTACTACCCCGTTGTATGGACAAATACGAAATATAGAATGCTTTATATAAACATGGGGCATAACGATATTGATTACGACAACCACACCAATAAAGAATTATCATTTCAATTTGCAAATGATGTTCAAAATAAATTGGTGATTGATGCGCTGTTATGGTTAGGGAAGACGAGTGGCAAGTAGTCAGTGGTAAGTTGTAAGTTTGGAAATCTTTTAGTTTTTATTTTTTAGAAAATTAGTTTTTACTTTTGATCCATGCCTGTTTACATCACATCACTGAATTCGGGGAGCAACGGAAACTGTTATTATATCGGCAATGAACATGAAGCCGTACTGATTGATGCCGGGATTTCCTGCAGGGAAACAGAAAAGCGTATGAAAAAGCTTGGCTTGGTGATGGAAAAAGTGAAAGCCATTTTTGTGTCGCATGAACATTCTGATCATATTACCGGCATTCCGGGAATATCAAAAAAATACCAGCTACCGGTCTACATTACCAATGCAACATTGGCATCAAGCGGAATCCCGATAGAAAAACATTTGGTACATTCATTCACAGCACACACTTCAATAGCAATCGGAAATCTTTCGATAACTCCGTTTCCGAAATTTCATGATGCAAGCGACCCTCATAGTTTTATTATTTCCGGAGATGCTGTAAATATCGGCGTATTTACAGATATCGGAAGCCCTTGCAAACATGTAATAAAATATTTCAAACAATGCAATGCAGCATTTTTAGAAGCAAATTATTGCGAGGATATGTTGGAAAAAGGAAATTATCCTGTACACCTGAAAAGAAGGATCAGTAGCGATAACGGCCATCTTTCCAATATGCAGGCACTTGATCTTTTTCTGAGACATAAAGGCAAAAACCTTTCTCATCTTATCCTATCCCATCTTTCCAAAAATAACAACAGCATGAGCCTGGTGGAAAGCATTTTTTCAGAACATTCAGGAAATGTAGAAATTACTGTTGCGTCGAGGTATAAAGAAACACCAGTTTTTTGTATCGAGGATTTAAACGGAACTTCATCAAGAAAAAAAGCTAACGTTAATACACACACGCAGTTGACGTTGTTCTAAGCAAGAAGTAAGAAGGTAGAGTAGTTAGAATTGATGCCCAATGATTTTTTGGCATTTAAATTATAAATTGTCCATTATTTATTCTCCACTAATAGATTTGTTCATCAAACGGCAGTTCTGGTTCTATAACAATATTTTTTCTTATCAAAAATTTATTCTGCCATGCTGCAAACGCTGCGGCAAGCTCCATCAAAATGAGCAATGACAAGCCTTTTGAAAGATTTGCTTTTTCGGAAATAAACCCAATAATGGACGGGCCCGCTAAGAAACCAATCAACCCTCCGGTTGTTACCATGGCAAAACCTTCTACAGTACTCACTCCCGGAATATTTTGCGAAGCGCTGAAAAGAACAGGCACAATGCAACAGCATCCGAAACCAATCATAATATACCCGATAATTGCACTGATCACAACAGGCGATATTACCACTATTAAAAAACCTGTTGCAGCCAACAAACACCCGGCAATAACAATTTTTTTCCCGCCGATTTTTCCAATAAGTGAATCCCCGTTTAATCTTCCAATTGTCATGGCAACAGAAAACCCCGCGTAACCCAGGCTTACCAAGGCCTTTGGGGCAAACAATACTTCTTTAAAATAAATAGCGCTCCAGTCTGCCACGCAACCTTCGGCCATAAAACTCACCATGCAGATAAATGATATCCCTAATATCGTTAATGAAGGGAGCTTGAAATTTGATCGTGAATGAATGATCTCGGTATTAGTAAGCAAATGTTTTTTGTTTGAAAGGATTACGATAATTATCGTTACCGCAACCAAAACGATTTGTATTGCAGAAGGAATCCGAATGGCGAATAATAACGCCGCAAGGCCTGCACTCACTGCACCACCAAGACTGTACATTCCATGGCAGGTACTCATCATCAAGCGATTGTATTTTTTTTCAAGAATATTTACTGTTGCATTTGCAGAAACACCGTTTAGAAAACTGAACAAACCATAACAATACAAACACATCCAGAACATCACACGGTTCACTGAATTTATCTGCAAAACCATTATCACACAGATAACGATATAACCACGCATCATCCAGTTGCCGACAGAAATTTTACTGAATACCCTTGTTGATAATAACATGCCGGTGATTGCACCAAGCGGTGAAAGCAGGAGCGACAAACCCAGGCTGCCATCAGAAAAGCCAAGCCTGTATTTAATACCTGGAATTGCGGCTACCCATGTGCCGAATAGCAGGCTTGAAACTGAAAATAAAAAACCTACAGCAACCGCAGGTTTGATCTTTATAAAAGAAGCGATGTTTTTAATCATGGCAATGATCAAAATTAATTAAATGTATGAAAGAAGGATTACATGCGTTTAGAGGTCATTAAATTTTCATTTTATATGAACCAATTTCGTATGATTTTTTCGAAAATGAATTGTTAACCATTTTCTGTTTTTTGCGTATATGTGAATAGTAATTTAGTTTTCACCCGCAATGAACCCGCCAAAACCCTTGCAAAGAATAATTATTTTTTTGACTGCAGTATGCATAAGCTACCTTGGCAATTCCCAGGTGCAGATAAGCGGCACGGTGTACGACCGTTCGCAACGTTTTCCCATGGCGAACGTCAGCGTGATGAGCACATCTGGTAAGGGAACGGTAACTGATTCCCTCGGAAAATACCAGATCAGGTTATCAAATTCCGATTCCATTTCATTTTCTTATCTCGGCAAAAGCACATACAAGTTTGCCGTCAAAGAAATAGAATACCCCGATCAGTTTGATATGAGTATTGATGTTGCAGTAGATTCACTTCCTTCAGTATTGGTATGGCCAAAGGATTACCAGCTGGATTCGCTCGAAAACCGGAAAGAATATGAAAAAATATTCGATTATGGCGGTGGCGAATACCTTGACAGACTAAAAGGTGGACGTGGCGGAAAAATGGCTGCAGGCGTAGGTTTTAACTTCGATATGTTCTTTGAAGGAAAAAGTGTGCGACGCATGGAAGCATTTCAAAAAAGATTGATACAGGAAGAACAGGATAAATATGTTGACCACCGTTTCACGCGTGCTTTGGTAAAACGGATTACAGGAATGGAAGCCCCTGCACTTGATACATTCATGCGGCAATACAGGCCAAGTTATGATTTTGTAAAGTCATGCGAAATGGACTGGGAGTTTTATAAATACATCCTTGAATCCGGCCGTTTTTTTATTGACCAGTGGAAACAGGAGCACCCCGATATAAAAATACAGTCCGATTCAATCAAGAACACGAATTAAACCGCATTACACGGTACTTTAAAATATAACTTCACGATATTCGTCTTCTTGTAAGAAATAAACTATTATCAAATTAAAAGTTGAAGAATGATCGTTCTGGCTGTTATTGCTGCACTCTCTTTTTCTGTGATTATTTTTTTGCGCCAACAAAAGTTTGGGAAACTTCCATCAGGCAAAGAATTTAAAAAAATAACCAGCTCAACTAATTTCCGTGACGGGAGGTTTCAAAATATCCACCATACACCGAGCCTTGCTGAGGGTGCCAGTTATTATGCAGTTTTTAAAGAATTCTTTTTCGAGAAAAAAGAAAACAAAAAACCACCTGTCACTCTTCCTTCAAAAAAAATTGATTTGCTGAACCTCGATCCACAAAAAAATTTGATCGTTTGGTTTGGGCATTCTTCCTATTTTATGCAAGTTGATGGAAAAAAAATTATTGTTGACCCGGTATTAAGCGGTTATGCATCACCGATAAAATCAACCACAAAAAGTTTTCCCGGAAGCGATGTATATAAAGCTGAAGATATTCCAGTCATTGATTACTTGTTCATTTCTCACGACCATTGGGACCATCTGGATTATGAAACAATAAAAAAAATACAACCCCGGATAAAAAAAGTGATTTGCGGATTAGGCGTTGCCCCGCATTTTTTGTGTTGGGGGTTTGATGAAAAGGATATTATCGAAAAAGATTGGTGGCAAACAGCAACTTTAGATGAAGGCTTTGAAATTATTGTAACTCCAGGAAGGCATTTTTCAGGAAGAGGTTTGAAACGTGATACTTCGCTATGGTGTTCGTATGTTTTGCAAACACCAACAATGAAAATTTTTATAGGTGGCGATAGTGGATATGACAACCATTTTGAAGAGATCGGAAATAAATTCAGCCCATTTGACATTGCAATTTTGGAATGCGGCCAATATGATAAAAGCTGGAAATACATTCATATGATGCCTGAAGAAACAGTGCAGGCTGCTATTGATCTCAAAGCCAAAAAACTGCTGCCTGTGCATTGGGCAAAATTTGCATTGGGAAACCATTCCTGGGATGACCCGATAAAACGTGTTACAATTTCAGCAAAAGAAAAAAATATTTCTATACTCACACCATTGATTGGTGAAGAAGTGGATTTGAAAAATCCATTGCAACAATATCCCGAATGGTGGACAAAGCTAAACGCCTAACGCTGAAAGCCAAACGCATCATTCCAATAAAAAACGCTGAAGGCATTTATATCGAGCAGCATTCAGCGTTTTGCATATAGCATTCAGCGTGAAAATTATTTCCCGCCAAAAACTTTTTTAAGTAACTCTGTTGCCTGCGCTGCAGGGTCTTTACGTATCTTTTTTTCCTCGTCTGCTACATAGAAAAACACGCCAGACAATGCACGTTGTGTTACGTAAGATGAAAGGTCGCTATCAACTTTTTTAAAAGTGGTAGGCAGGCTGTTATACGTATCAAAAACAGTTTTCCAGTATTTGGTAGCATCTGTCTTTTTCAATGAAGAATCTATAACAGGTTTAAATGCACGGGTAAGATCTGGTGAAGTTGATTTACGGAGATATGATGTTGCCGAAGTATCGCTTCCTCGTAATATTCCGAGCGCATCCTGGATGCTCATATTCTTTACAGCATTTACAAATATCGGGGCGGCAGATTTTGCCGCATCTTCAGCAGCACGGTTCATACTAAGGATTGCATTGTCGACTAAATTGCCCATACCAACACTTCGCAATGTTTTTTCTACTTTCTGTGCTTCCGGTGGCAATAAAATTTTTACTGCAGCATCTTTGAAAAAACCATCAACTGCAGAAAGCTTTCCTGCACTTTTCTGTGCACCTAAAGTCAGCGCTTCTTTCAGGCCGCCGACAATGTCCTCATTACTTAATCCTGCACCGGCATTGGATTTATTGCCGCTTACAGCATTCTTTACACTATTGAGCAAACCTTGCGCATTCAGTGAAGCCACTGAAACAGAAAACAAGGCTGCAAAAAATAAAATTCGTTTCATGTTCTTTTTGTTTTAATTGTACGGATCTAAACGGGCCAATTGGTTCTCAGAGTAGTTTAACGAAAAAAACGATGAGTTATTTCAACCTCTGTTTCAGTGGCGAAAGTAGTCTTCTAAGTCAAAATAAAATGTTAAGTTATCATGAAACAAGCCACTGGAATTCTGCAGCTTTTGGCATTTGCTCAAATACAGTTATAACCTGTTGCGGAGGTGTTGCCAATTTTCTTTGTTCCGTGTTTATCCACGCACCATCGACTGTAATTATAGCAGATAATGTATCGCCATTTTTCATCAACTGATGCCTGATCGTCCATCTTGAATAATCCTTTCTCGCTTTTAAAATCTGCAGATCAATCTGCAATTTATTACCGAGTCTTACTTCTTTCCTGAATATCGCCTCTTCCCGGAATAATATCGGGCCGAAATGCAATTCCTGCATCACCTTATTGGTCAATCCGAATTCTTCCAGGAAACAAACGCGGCAATATGCGCCGTAATCATAATATACGGAGTGGCGAAGATGAAAATTCGGGTCGAGGTCTGCCCAGCGTATATCGATCGGTTTGAAATATTCTTCCATTAATTATACAATTTTAATTAAATCCAAAATAGCCGAATTATCGCTAAATGCAATGATTTATTATGTAGGAGCTACTTTCATCTTCCCAAAGCACAAAATTATAAGCGATAAAAACTGCTGCAACTGCAAAATAATTAACCATATATGGAGTTAGTGAATAGTACTAAATTTGCGTTCCAAAATAATCATGAAATGAACAAAACAATTTTGCGTACTTATACCATCGCTGTTTTGCGAATTCCATCTGACCATTAAAAACAATAAAAAATAAACAGATGAAAAAAATCGTATTGCCCGTTTTTGTGTTGATGAGTTTGGTTTCTTTCGGACAAGTGAAAAAGAAAACAACAACTGCAGCACCGGCGCAGCCTGTTTTAAAAACCATCAATGATTCGCTCAGTTACGCAATCGGAATAAGTGTTGCGGGATTCTACAAAGAACAAGGTGTAAAAGATGTAAACACTAACCTTGTTGCTCGTGCTATAAATGATGCATTAAAAAGCGGCAAACCATTATTGAACGATCAGCAATGCAATTCCGTAATCATCGGTTATGTACAAAAAGAACGTGCAGCAAAAGCTGAAGGAAATAAAAAAGCAGGTGAAGCTTTTCTTGCAGAAAATAAAACAAAAACCGGTGTGGTTACTTTGCCAAGTGGCTTGCAATACCAGATTCTTAAAGAAGGCAACGGGCCAAAACCAACAACAACAGACAAAGTAAAATGCCACTACGAAGGAAAATTAATTGACGGAAGCGTTTTCGAAAGTTCTTATCAACGCGGTGAGCCAATTGAATTTTCTGTTACAGGAGTAATACGTGGCTGGACTGAAGCTCTGCAATTAATGCCTGTTGGAAGCAAATGGAGATTATTCATTCCATCAGATCTTGCTTATGGCGACCAGGGAAATGGCGCCATCAAACCCGGATCAACATTGGTGTTTGATGTAGAATTGCTGGATATTGTGAAGTAAGATGTGTGAAGATAGATGTTAGCCCCGGAGTATGATAACTCGACGTTAAAAATAAAAGCTGTCTCAATTACATGAGACAGCTTTTTTAATTATTGATTATTGATAATTAATTTTTCGAATTATCACTATCACCACTATCCACTTTCTTTCCCAATTGCTGTAAAATCTGCAAGCCTAATAACCCGCTTATACCGCTATTTGTACCATCGCCATTTCCACCAATTAATACATCAGGCATGATCTTCACATGCTGGCTTGCTATAGATTCCATCACTTTCAATTGTGTGAAATTATTTCCGCCCATTGCTTCAACGGAAAGTTTATACGATTCTGCATTTGATTTACCAATTGCAAGAATTTTTTCAGCTTCGGCATTACCCGTAACGGAAATCTTTTCTGCATCTGCTTTTGCAAGCAATTCAATTTTTTCCGAATCTGCTTTTGCCAGCAAACGTGTCCTTTCTGCTTCGCCGCTTGCCAAAAGCTTCACCCTGTCTGCTTCTGCATTTGCCTGCAGGCGAACGCTGTTTGCATCACCCGTTGCTTTTTTTACAGAAGCATCGGCAATACGTTCAGCAATTAACACTCCCTGGTCTGCTTTCACAATTTCTTTTTGAATATCTGCAATCGCAGTTTCTTTTTCCAGGCTTTGTCTCGTTTCCTGCGCTTTCATTTGCGTTTCATAAGTAACTTTTTGTTCTTCAGCGATCTTACGGTCAGTCAATGTCTTCATCAAACTATCCGGAGGAACAATGTCACCAATCAATGTATCTACGCCAAACACATTATATTGTTCAAGCACTTTACCAATGTGGTCGCGTGCCGATTCCTGTCTCTCTTTACGTGTGCCAAGGAATGCAATTACATCACTATCCTGCGCAGAGTTACGGAAATAATTACCGATTGTTGGCTCGAGTACCTGGCTCACCAAATTGTTCATGTTACCAAAACGCGCAATCACTTTCGGAGCCTCTGTTGTTGGGATATGAATGATCTGTGCAACGTCGAGGTTGAACGGAAAACCATCTTTGCTTCGCACGGTGATCGTCGATAAATTCTTATCCAGTTGATGTGCTTCGCTCCTTGCAGAAGCCCAGTTCAACACAAGGTTTGTTGTAGGTACCAATTCCACTTTAAGAATATATGGATTGATAGGATATTTTCCGGGGCCTAACGGTTCCGCCCATACGCCTTTGGACCCTTTTGCGACGATGTTACCATGTTTGAATTCAGCATCGCTCAAATCGACGCCGTCGTTGCCCACAAAAGATATCACAACACCAACATACCCGATAGGAATTTCCGTCATTTTTACTGTTTCCACTTTTGCGAACCAGGGATTTAAGAAATAGGATCCCGCAAGTATCACCTGTTCCTGTAATCCTTTGTATCCGCCGTTATTCAGGAACTGATCTACATCCTGGAATTTGTTATGTGCAGAAATAATTTTACCGGCGATTTGTCCTTCTTCAAGCGGGTTACCTTCGAGTGTGGTAACGATGCCTACCGCATTATCGGGAATGCTTATCATATCTGTGATCTCCACATCAAATAAAAACGTATTGATACGATATGAACCCGGGGTAATGATTGCAGTCTGGCGACCTTTGCGTCCGCCGTTTTTCAAAAATGCTTCTGCATCCTGGAATGAATCGCATGGAACTTTACGCGCAAGAATCGAACCTGTTTCCAGTTCAGCGCCATCTTTTGCAAGTGCTAATCCGATTTTTCCGGTTGGTATAATGATAAACGGCTGGAATGTTACATCGTATTGCCAGATCCATTTTCCAAAATATATACCCGGTGCAAGTGTTTGCGCCTGGAAACCAGCTTCACCATTGAGCGCAATGATGCGGCCTTCCGGCAATTGCTGTTTACCAACAAGCACAAACTTTTTTGTAACAAGCCCGACTTTATCTTCGGGCACTATCACTACACCGAAAAATACGCGCAGGATGAACCGATAAAATAACAAACAAAATAAGGGGATGCCAATTATCAATCCCCATCTGATCAGCATTGAAGTTTCCATGATTATTATAGGTTTTAGGTTGATGAAAATAATTTACTTGTTTATAAACTGCTCGATCAATGGCAGTACATCTCTTTGCAACGTAATGAAAAAATTACGTTGCATCCGTATTGGATAGATTAATAAGTAATAAATCAGTATTTAGCTGTATTGCAGATTCAAAAGAATCCAATTAGGGCGGATACAATCACATTGCCGGAGGAGAAGTATTCAGGATTGTGAAGTGGATGCCTTCACATTTCAAATGTAATATGTAGTGACTGTGTTTCATACAATGATGAATTGAAACACAAAGTTTATACGTTCTTTATCGTCGTGCAACGGAATTCGGGATGAGCGGTAACCTAACGGGCATGGTTGTCCCAGCAGAAAATGAGAAGCGGTCTGAACCTGGATTTATATGATTTATGGGGTTAAGGTGATTACTGCTTGATAATCAGAAAAATCGTTCGAATCATATAAATTCAGGTTCAGACAAACTAAAAACTGAATGGTTAATTAAGATTTACCACTTTATCTTTCTGATATTTTATGCTGTATTTTATTCTCACTTTTTTACTTTCACCAGGAGCTAATTTAAGTTTCCATGTAAGAATACCATTATCTTCATTAATGGTTGCATCATCGCTTTCGATCAATTTACTTTCAATTTCTTTTGTAGAAGTTATCGGGTATTGATCTTTTAAAATTATCAATGCTTCTTCCGATTTGTTATTCTTTACAGTAGTCTCGTATGTAAAAATCTGTTCTTTATTATTCCCTAAAAATCTTACACTGCTATAGTCGCTTATCTTTTCCCGTTTAACAACAATTCTTTTATCTTTTCCTAACGTTAAATTGATTGTATCTTCAGTTGAACCAGGATTGATAAATGTTTTGCCTACATAAGTATTTTCAAAAATTATGCTGGCTTCACCGGGAATTAAATTCAATTTCTCCCACTCGCTTATTTCACCAAGCAAATACACATCATTATCTAATTTCGGAACTGTATAAAATTTAAATAATGAGGGAACTGTATATTCTTTCAAAGCTATTTGATTTTCTTTTCCATTACTTGAAATATCATAAGGTATATCAATGTCAAATGTAACGTTGAGCTGATTGTCATTCACAGAAACATAATCACTCAGGTCATCTTTCAACGTTACCATCATCACTCCATTTTCTGCTTGTCTTCCATATAAAGCAATTGCATTATCTTTTGCCATTGTTGTAACACTTTTAATTACACGCTGATCCAACTTACCAAATTCTTCGGCTGTCATTGGTTTGTTGTTCACGATGTAGAGCGGATCAGTATCCTTATTCTTTTCCTCTGTTGTTTTATCAGTGGCATTATTACCATAACCCACTACTACCACATCATTTAATTGGGTTCCTGCCATTCTTCCTTTTAAAAAAGAATTTGAAGCAGATGGGATTGAATTCAATTTGAGCAAATCTTCCATATCAGCCACAGGATTTGTGTAATGCAAAAACCATGTTTTTAACAGAGGGGCATTATTGCTTTTTGACGGGACTGCTGTTGAAAGAGTAAGTTTTACTTTATGCCAATCTATTCCTGAAGTTTGAACAAGCTTTGCTTTGTACATCAGGTTAACAGGTTCAGTGATCTTATTCACTTTAATATCATACAACGGATTCCAATATGCTGTTGGTGTAAGATAGGATATTGTAAATTCAAATGTTCCTGCTACTGCGCTAAGCAATTGCAGAATTATTTTTCCTGTTGTTTTTGTATTTTTCTTTTCTTCTTCATGAATAGCATTTTGAAGTTTTCCGGACAGAATAGCAAGATCAGCTTCTTTGTCTTTATATCCTGCAATCTCTGTTTGCAGTTCAAGTGTTTTTTGTTTGTAATAGTCAACCATCTTAATGAGCTCAGCCACGCTTACTCCTGTTTGTGTTCCACGTATTTCCTTATTTGCCATTAATAATTCAAGCAATTCGTTGTCTGTTTTTTGTCTGTATATCAATTTTTGCAATCTCTTTTTCTACCATAGATAATGAATCTTCCAGCTTTTTTAAAAAAAGAGGTTTTATCTCAGGCTTTAAATATTCTGTTGAAAACTCTACAGACATAATTGTTACTGATTCATTGCAATGAACCCGTATGCTTGCTATGTCAACATTATTACTGATATCGTCAATAATCAGTTCATTATTTCCCTGTTGCAAAAAAGCTTTGGCTTTATGGCTAAGTTCGGCGCCATTTCGATAAACAATGGCAGATTGAAGCACAGAGGGAACTATATTCTTTTCATTTGTAGCAAACAGAAACAAATGTGTAACTGTAGCAAATAATACTGTAAGAATTCCTGATTTCATACACATGGTTTTATTGATTATTTAAAACCAGATGCAGCAAACAATCATATTACACAAACAAAATTCTGAACCGGGGCTTATATGACGTGTGAGATTAAAATAATTTTCGATCGGCCGGTGCCCCTACCGACAGAAACGGACAAGATGTAATTGGATTCCGGTTTGTGGCGGTACCAACTGATACCTGAAGAACTATAAACAACAAACCATAAACTTATAATTTATTTTACTGCTACACTTTGCTCAATAGAATTTCTTCTGTACAAGTGTGCGACGCAACAATGCTTAATAGTAGCAATGCCGCTTAGTTCATAAATAAAAAAGATGCACGTTAATGCATCTTCAAAATATTATTAATTCTAAAACTAAAATCTGACGACTGATAACCGATGACCACCGGCTACTTATACATCAACTCATAATACTCATGCGCCATTCTTCCTGCATCGAATTGATAACGCACATCACGCATTCCGTTTTTCATCACTTGTCTCCAGGTATCGTGATTATCGTAGTATAGCGGCAGTATCTGTTTTGTAAGAATTTCATACAATTGATCAAGATCGTATTGATCCTGCTCCTGCGTATTCATATTTGCGTAATCAGCTTTCGGTACAACAAATCCATTGTTGCCATGATTGACAAACTCCGGTATCCATCCATCATCTGTAGAAAAGTTAACAGCACCGTTCATCGCAGCAGTCATGCCACTCGTTCCTGATGCTTCACGGGGAACACGCGGATTATTCAACCAGCAATCGGCAGCTTGTTTCAAACGTTTTGACAACGCAAGTTCATAACCGATAACAACCGCAACATTTTTATATCCTTTGCTAAGATGAACGAGATGATTGAAATCATTGATCGCCGGGTAATCCATCGGGTAAGGTTTCCCTCCCCAGATAATTTGCACCGGGTATTTTGTACTGCTGGTAAGATCATTGAAACGTTTGATATCCCTCGTAATTAATTCTGCACGTTTGTAACCGGCAAAACGACGTGCCCAAACAATAGTAAAAATATTCTGGTCAAAAATTTTTCCCGTCTGGTCAGCTACAATTTCAAATGCACGTTTCTTCAGGTATTTTTTTCTGTCATCAAACCAGTAATCATCTCCTTCTTCCATTTTTTTGTACAACTGTTTATCTGCCCAATAGCGCCAGTTCTGCGCATTGGTAATAGAAATTATTGGGCATATACCGCTGTACTTGCTCCACATCGCTCTTGAGACAACACCATGCAATTGCGACACGCCATTTGCAATGTGTGCAAAGCGCAATGCAGCTAAGGAGTGATTGAACGCATCATCTTCCATACCGGTGAGTTTTTTTGTTTCCTCAATGGAAAGCCCGCAGAAATAACTCATCTTATGGCATAGGTAAATATCATGCTTTTCATTTCCCGCTTCTTCCGGTGTATGTGTAGTGAATACGAGGCGTTTTTTTACTTCAGCAAGATTTCTGTTGTATTTGTTGTACAAATAAAATGCAGCGCTCAAACCATGTGCCTCATTTAAATGATATATATCAGGATTGAAACCTAATTCATCAACGAGTTTTGCACCACCAACTCCAAGCAAAATAAACTGCGCCACTTTTGTGGCAACATTCGCATCATACAAGCGATGTGTGATGGTTTGAGAAACATAATCGTTCTCCGGCAAATCGGTGCTTAGTAAAAATAACGGAGCTGATTTAAAGGTCTCAGGATTGAGGTACCATGCTTTCACCCAAACCGGATGTTCATGAATATTTATCTGAAACTTTATTCCTGTATCTTCTAAAAAACTATTTTGTTTTTCCATCCAGGTCACCTGCAAAGTCTGGTCCTGGTTGCGTGCCTGGTCGTAGTATCCATACTTCCAAAGAATGCCGATGCTTATCATATTCTGGCGCAATTCATACGCACTTCGCAAATGCGAGCCCGCCAGAAAACCTAAACCTCCGCTATAAATTTTTAGCGGTTGGTGCACCGCAAACTCCATAGAAAAGTAAGCAACTTTTTTTGAGTACTGCTCATCAACTGTGTACGGAACATTAAAATTTCTAAATCCCATATGCCATTGTTTCGTTAGACCATTTGGTTAAACTGAAAAGAGGACGCAATATAACGGATATTATTGATTTGAATTGCGCATATTTGGGATAAAAAGATTGAAAAAATCGTAATTAAGAACAGATTATTAGATGTTACTTTAAATACCTACGTATTATAATATTAACGATGCTGTTTTGCTGGTGCTTTCTTTTGCGGCTTTTGTTTCGGAAATATGCCTTCAAAAAAACATTTAATATCACGATGATTGCCGCAACCTGAAAGTTCCTTCATAGAAACCGATGTAGGAGTGAAATAAAAATCAACAGTGCAGGGATCACCGCCGGAGCTGTACCTTGCAGTTGTTGGAGAAATCAGCTTCGCTTCGCCCTTTAATTCGCCTTTGCAATCGCCGTTATTTTTTTCGAAGTGAACAAAAAATAAAATATGTGAAGCGTCCCTTCCGTCACGTACTGAAATAAAATTTACTTTATCCTGTGCATAATTTCCCGAAAATTTCTTCTTGTGCGGCAATGTGTCGATAGGGTCAATAACAGCCGGGGCTTTTGTTGAGGCTTCATTTGACTCTGTAAGAATTAACATGAATTTTTTGGCATCGTTATTAAAGATATAGGCATCTTTCTTATACATCATATCTGCGCCCGGCACTTTTCGTTGATGCAATACCGTTAGTGTATATTTGTTGTCAAGAATTGCAACATCACTCGCATTCTCATCCTCATTATATGAGAACAGGGGTTTTACAGCAAGAAATTTATTGTCATTGCTCATACATATTGTCAAAACCATTTCTTTTTCATCAGTAACCGCACGCACGAATAAATATTTTTCATTCTTGCCGGATTGATTTTTGCCTAATGCAAAAATATCCGGGTCATCTTTTTTCCGTAGGTATTTTGAAAGAACAGAATCCGGGACAAATTTTTCAAACAACTTATAACTGATCAATGAAGAATCGGAACCTTCGTTTTCAAAAAGGCTGTCGCTAAGTTGATACGGTAGTTTAACGTCCGGGAAGAATGAAACAAAATCATTTACATCTGCAGAGCTATCATCATCCGCCAAAGAAATCTTTTTGTGCTTGCAGGATAACACCAAGCACACAACAACAAAAAGATAAAAATATTTCTTCATACCAAGCTGTATTGAATTTTACCGGTCACTAAAATAAACATTAAACGTAATAGTTTGAAAACACAGTGTTCCGGGTTCAAACTTTCACGAAGATTTCACAGGACCCGGGTTTCTATGTTCATTTTTCATTGATCCACAGGAAATTAAAAACCGCCTGCAAATAATTTTAAAATATGGAAAATACTTTTTAGGTTTGCCTAAATTTAATTTTAGTCAATTTGAAATATTCGGCAAGTAAAGAAAACTATCTTAAGGCGATTTTTCATTTACAAAATGAACATGCCATTGTTACAACCAATGCACTCGCTTCAGTATTGCAAACCAAAGCCGCTTCTGTAACCGATATGTTGAAAAAACTGAAAGCAGAGAAATTGCTTTTGTATGAACGTTACAAAGGTTTTAAGCTGAATAATGATGGAAGGAAAATTGCCATCCAGATCATCCGCAAACACCGGTTGTGGGAATATTTCCTGGTTGAAAAATTAGAATTCGGCTGGGATGAAGTACATGAAATGGCAGAAGAATTGGAACATCTGAGCAGTAAAAAACTGATCGACCGCCTTGATGCATTTCTCGGCAACCCGCAAACAGATCCGCACGGAGACCCTATCCCGGATAGCAATGGGAAATTCAATTACCAGAAACAGGTAAGTTTATCTGATTTGCCTTTGAATAAAGTAGCCAGCGTATCAGCAATTTCCGAGCAAACTACGGGTATGCTTGAATTGTTACAACATAAAAATATACGCATTGGGACCAGGCTGGAGATAAAGAAAAAATTCCCGTTTGATAATTCGCTTGAATTAAAGATCCGAAACCAGCCGCCGGTAACAATCAGTGAACAGGTAGCGAAAAAAATATTAGTACATGACAACTGATCACAAAATACATCGTGACGTTTCGTTGAGTGAAGTACACGGTTCCATAAATACAAATTTGGAAGGACCGTGGTGGAAGAAGTTATTTGTTTTTTTTGGGCCTGCCTACCTGGTAAGTGTCGGTTATATGGATCCCGGAAACTGGGCTACAGATTTAGCAGGCGGAAGCAAATTCGGATATTCACTCATCTGGGTTTTGCTGATGAGCAACCTGATGGCATTACTGTTGCAAAACCTTTCTGCAAGGCTTGGCATTGTACGCGGACGGGACCTTGCGCAAGCTAACAGGGAAGCATACCCGAAATACGTAAACATTTCATTATATATCCTTGCAGAAATTGCAATCGCCGCATGCGACCTTGCTGAAGTACTTGGAATGGCAATAGGCATACAACTGCTTACCGGCTTGCCCTTGATATACGGAGTTGCTATAACCGTCCTTGATACCTTCCTGTTGCTTTTTTTACAAAGATTAGGAATGCGGAAAATGGAAGCGTTTATCATCGGGTTGATCGCGATTGTAGGTTTATCTTTTTTGACAGAGATCGTTCTTGCAAAACCAGATATATCGGAGGTTGCAACAGGTTTAATCCCGCACCTGAAAGGCAAAGAAGCGTTGTATATTGCTATTGGCATTATCGGTGCTACAGTAATGCCCCATAATTTATACCTGCATTCTGCATTGGTGCAAACAAGAAAAATCCAGCAAGGTGATGAATACGTTCGCCGTGCATTGAAATTAAATTTCTGGGACAGTGTCATTGCATTGAACCTCGCATTTCTTGTGAATGCTGCAATATTGATTCTTTCAGCAACGGTGTTTTTCAAAACCGGTAATTCGAATGTTGCAGAATTAAAGCAGGCATACCAGTTGCTGCCATCACAACTCGGTACAAAAATTTCTTCCATATTATTTGCAGTTGCGTTAATAGCAGCAGGGCAAAGTTCAACAGTTACAGGAACTCTAGCCGGGCAAATCGTAATGGAAGGTTATTTGCATTTGCGCATCAACCCGTGGTTAAGAAGATTGCTAACGCGGCTTCTTGCTATTATTCCTGCCATACTGGTGATCATTATTGCCGGCGAAGAAAAGGTAGACAATTTAATTGTATTGAGCCAGGTAATATTAAGTGTGCAATTGGGGTTTGCAATAATTCCCCTGATCCATTTTGTAAGCGACAAAAAAACAATGGGAAAATATTCTATCACCTACATTACAAGAATCACCGCATGGATAGTTGCAGCACTGCTTGTTTACCTGAATATAAAATTAGTATACGATCAGTCGACAGATTATTTTGTTGAGAACGGAAACTTCTTTTGGAAAGCAATCATCATAATTGCAGGGCTTGCTGCATTGGCATTGTTAATCTATATCGTTCTTCACCCGTGGATATCCAAAAGAAAACAAAAAACTTCTTTACAAATTCATCCGCAACCTGAAGCGATCACCAATATTGAAATCCCTCAATTCAAGCGGATCGCTATTGCCCTTGATTTCAGCAAACATGCAGAAAAATTAATTGCTTACGCGATCGGGCAGGGAAATAAAAATGCAGAATATATTTTGATACACGTGGTTGAAAGCGCTTCTGCGCGGATGCTGGGAAAAGAAAGCGATGATTTTGAAACAAGAAAAGACCAGGAGAGATTGGATTTTTACAAAACCGAATTACAGCAGAAAGGATACAATTTCAAAACACGTTTAGGCTATCAAAACAGGAGCAAAGAAATTGTGCGCATTATCCGGGAAGAAAATATCGATATGCTGGTGATCGGCGCTCACGGGCACACCGGCCTGAAAGACTTTATTTACGGTGAAACGGTGAACACGGTACGCCATGAATTAAAGATTCCGGTGCTGATCGTGAATTTATAGCACGAATCTTTTCGAATTACACGAATTGCACAAAAAATATTGCCACAGATTCACAGATTTTTTTCAAGAACATAATCTGTGAATCTGTGGCGGCTTTTATTAAAGATACAATTCGTGTAATTCGAAAAAATCCGTGTTGAAGTCTTAATGAAATTTTTGAACTAACTTTTTTTCTTCTTCAGCAGATGCTTCAGCCTGCTGAATGTTTCCGGTTTGATGTTAAGGTAAGAAGCAAGATGTTTCTGTGGCACGCGTTGTAATAAATCCGGGTTGCTTTGCAGGAATTGCACAAAACGTTCACGTGTTGTCAATCGCATTCTGTCATATTCCCATTCTTCCTGTTGCAGAAAAAGATTTGTAATAATAAGCCTCCCAAGATGTTCCATCTTATGGCTCTTTTTATACAATTCTTCAATATTGGATTTGCTTACAGAAATAAATGTGCAGGGCTCTATTGTTTCCACATAATAAGTAGAAGGCGCCCCCGTTAAAAAAGAAACAGAAGAGCTGATCAGGTCTGTTTCTTTCGCAATCTGCGTTACTATTTCTTCACGGCCTTTTAAAAAATATTTCCGGGCAAGGCCCTTCACAATAAAATTCAGGTATATATCCACTTCTCCCGCACCGATTATCTGGTACTTTTTTTCGAATGTACGCACCTCTATTTTATGTGCAAGGCCTGTAAATTCCTCTTCAGTTAATTCAATATAACCCGATAAATATGACCTCAACATTGTTAGCATCCTGTAAAAATTGTGTTCCGCTTACGCAAAGTAAAAAAGTAAACTGTTATTAAAAAGTATTCCTTGCAATTAATGCATACTTACACTACAAAAAAAGCAAATTCATGACATTGCGTTTGCGGATTCTCAAATTCCACTTACTCATTACTGTAAAACATAAGAAATGGTTGCTTTGTTAAATTCAATCAATTCTTGTAGGTTTGCTATCCTTTCGAATCAAAACAGTGAACTATGGCTAAAAAAATCAAAGTTGCAAATCCTGTCGTAGAACTGGATGGCGATGAAATGACAAGAATCATCTGGAAATTTATCAAAGACAAACTTATTCTCCCCTATCTTGATATCGATATCAAATATTATGATCTCGGTGTTGAGTACCGCGACGAAACAAACGACCAGGTTACTATTGATGCAGCAAATGCAATCAAACAATATGGTGTAGGCATCAAATGCGCAACGATTACTCCGGACGAAGCTCGTGTAAAAGAATTCAACCTGAAACAAATGTGGAAGAGCCCGAATGGTACTATCAGGAATATCCTGGATGGAACCGTTTTCAGGGAACCCATCGTAATGAAAAATGTTCCGAGATTAGTAACCAACTGGACGGCACCGATCATTGTAGGGCGACATGCATTCGGCGACCAATATCGTGCAACCGATACCGTTATAAAAGGTAAAGGAAAACTAACGATGACATTTACTCCGGAAGATGGAAGCGCACCGCAAACTTTTGAAGTATTTAACTTTAAAGGAGATGGTGTTGCACTTTCCATGTACAACACGGATGAATCGATCAAGGGTTTTGCAAGAAGTTGTTTTAATATGGCTTTGAGCAAAAAATGGCCTTTGTACCTTTCTACAAAAAATACGATCCTGAAAAAATATGACGGGCGTTTTAAAGATATTTTTGAAGATATCTATCAGAAAGAATTCAAACAGCAATTCAAGGATGCAGGTATTGTGTACGAACACCGCCTGATCGATGATATGGTTGCAAGTGCACTAAAATGGAATGGGAATTTTGTGTGGGCCTGCAAAAATTATGATGGCGATGTACAGAGCGATTCCGTTGCACAAGGTTTCGGTTCTTTGGGTTTGATGACTTCCGTGCTGGTTACTCCTGACGGAAAAACACTCGAGGCTGAAGCTGCACACGGAACCGTTACACGCCACTACCGCGACCATCAGGCCGGCAAGCCAACCTCCACTAATCCTATTGCTTCTATTTTTGCGTGGACAAGAGGTTTAGCATTCCGCGGAAAAACAGATGGCAACCAGGAGTTAGTTGATTTTGCAAACGCGTTGGAGGCTGTTTGTATCGAAACTGTGGAAAGCGGCAAAATGACAAAAGACCTCGCTGTTTGTATTCATGGCAATAAAGTAAATCACGGCGAACACTATTTGTACACCGAAGAATTTTTAGATGCTATTGATGAAGGATTGAAAAAGAAAATGAAATTTTAATACAATTAAATTAAATGAATTAAAAAGCACCAAAGGAACTGGTGCTTTTTTTATTTGAAAACTATTTTTAAAATATTAATTCACTGAACCATCTCTCACATTCTTTTCTCAAAATTCATAACTACTTTTTGTTATAAAGAGTTGTTTAAACAAAAATGTTTAAAATGTTTTTAGGTCATAAATAATATTGGGAACAATCTTATTTAAGCAGTTAAGTATCTATACCTAATTATATTTTTTTCTCCCTGGAAATTTTCTCCGGAACATTGGTTAGATAATTTTGCAACTCCAAAAATTTAAAAACTCAAACTTTTGAACTATGAAAAAGTTAAGAAGCGCCTACTGTTTAGTTATTGTTTTCGCAATTATTATTACTGGGTGTAGAAAAAGTAATGATAATAATTCAGCAAGTATTATAGGTACTTGGAAAATAAATAGTATTGAAACAAAAGAATCCGTTTCAGGGGCAAGTATAGCTGGTTTACCTTCGGATTCTACAGTCGTATTAAATGGCAACAGTACAATTACATTTAATTCAAATGGCAGCTATACTGTGCTAAGCAGTGCATCTGATAGTGTAGCTCATGATTTCACATCAAGTCATGGCTCTTACAAGCTGGAGGGGGTCAAATTGATTTCATTTGATTCAACCTATAATGAACGTGATACGGCCACTATTTCCGTTCTTACTTCAATAAATCTCACAATTGATCACATATTCACCGAACCCTATTTATTCAACGGCACTAATGCTGTTGTAAAAACTGAGGTGATTAACAGATGTACACGGTGATAGTAATATTAAAAATGCTGAAAAATAAAAAGCACTGATTATTTTCAGTGCTTTTTATTAAAAGAGAAGTTTAATATTATTAATTCACCGAACCATCTCTTACTCTCACTTTCTTTTTCCCAGCATTCTTTTTTTCAAAATCCAGCACTTCTTTTGGTTTTACTTTTGTTTTTGTGGAATCATTTACAGCAACTGCGTTGGAACTGCTTTTTGGCGTTTCTAATTTTCCTAAAGTCCAGGTTTCTGTTTTGGAGATCATTCCTGTATTGGGGTCATAATATTTCCAGGTTCCGTGCCTCAACCCTACTCCTTCGTTTTTTACAACAACCGTTTTATATTGATTGAGATGATCGATGTCTTCTATTTCCAGCGTGTCGTATAGCTTGTCGGGATTTAATGCTTTCCAGTTTTCTTCCCTTATCAACGAACCTGTGGTATTGAAGTACTGGCATAACCCGTCTTTATTTCCCCATCGGTAGTTTTCAATTCCGGTGAGGTCGCTTTGCAAATCATACACACGCCAGGTGCCTTCTTTGCGGCCGTCTTTATATACACCTTCTTCTTCATACCCGGGCTCACCGCGTAATTCATCAACGTGAATAAGCCATTTGCCTTGCTTCAGGTCTTTTTTATCAACACAATTTAAAGTATCTCCATTCACACCGATTATATAGTTTTTCCATTGTGAATACCCGTTCACAGAAATAAGCAGGAAAAGAATGAAAATAATTTTCATGATATCAATTTACAATAATATAAACGAAAACTGTTCCAATTTAGCATGAGCTTGCATAATTAATAATTAAAAATTGAGAATTGGTAATTCAGAAAATTAATCATAGATAATCACAATAAGTTGCAGTTATTGTTCCCAGTTCTATTTTGCGATTCTGAAGTTGAAACTGAGGCTCAATAGTAGCAATGCGGATGAACGGATTGCGAACGATGCTCAAGAGAAAACTGATGCTGGTACCCAAAAAGCTTTGAGCTATGAGCTGTGAGCAAGGAAAATGCTATGGCTCTGAGCTGACAGTTGTTTTCGTAATTCGTTTTGCGCCTATCTTTGCAACCTTAATAAAACCTGATGAAAGTATTACCGGTACTGCTTTTGCTAATTATAACCTGCACTTCAATTTCTGCACAAAAAATGAGCATTGCAGAAATGAAATCAGAGTTGGAAAAATCGCCGAATTCGCCATTATATACGAAACAGATCTTAAAGAAACGGTTTAAGATTGATACAATTATTGTTGCACGTACAAGTGTTTTCAGAAGCCTTGCAGACAGCCTTGCTTATAAAGGCAAAGAAAAAAAAGTATACGGGCCTTACGAACAGAATGGTTCGAAATTTTTGGTGCAGGTATTGGCAAAATCGCCGAATCTTTTTTACCGCGTGAGCCAGATCTTTATTGATACTTCCGTGTTCCGGAAAAAATTTGCAGACTCGTTGGGTGACGTTATCCTTCAGAAAATAAAAAATGGTTCTGCAACATTTGAACAATTAGCGCAAGCGTATTCAATGGGCGGAGAAAGTGCGACAAAGGGAGATTTAGGCTGGGTTGCCCGTGGGGTATTAATGCCGCAAATTGAAAGAGAAGTTGCTAAAAGAAAAAAAGGCGAAGTGTTTAAGATCTGGAGCCCAAACGGGTTGCATATTATCAAGAAAACAGAAGAGCCCAGACAAGACACCGGCTTTGCATTAATGATGCGTGTATTTTTATAGAAAGAATTGCAATGCGAGTTCGTAACCTTTCAACCCAAGCCCACTGATCGTTCCTTTGCATTTTGCAGATACATGCGAAATCTTCCGGAAATCTTCACGTGCATGCACATTGCTGATGTGCACTTCAATCACCTGTGTTTTTATTGAGGCTATTGCATCGCCAATAGCAACGGAAGTATGTGTGTAGCCACCAGGATTAAAAATTATTCCTGCAAAAGAAAAACCTACACGCTGTAGTTCATTGATCAATTCGCCTTCCACATTACTTTGAAAATAAGAAAATTCAACATCAGGATATTTTTTCTTCAATGTTTCAAAATACTGATCAAAAGTTTGGCTGCCGTAAACCTCAGGTTCACGTGTGCCGAGTAAATTCAGGTTTGGCCCGTTGATGATCGCAATTTTCATAGGCACTAATATAAGCAAAAGATAGAAAAAAGCCGGTAGTCAGAAAGCCGGGGTAGTGAGGAAGAAATTATATTATTTATTCTATCAATAATTTTCTGATAGTTGTGTTTCCGTTATTTTGAATACGGATATAATAAATGCCTTTGGTTAACCGGGATACATTAATCGTTGCGTGATTATCCTGCAAAACAGATACGGGGATTATCGTTTGACCAAGACCGTTATATAGGCTTATTTGTGCATTTTTCAGGTTATCACCTTGTATGTTCACAATATCTTTAGCCGGGTTTGGAAAAACGGCAACATCGTTGAACACAGGCGTGAAGCGGGTTTGACGAATTTCAGAATATGTTGTTTTACCATTGATATCCGTTTGCATGATACGATAATACAATATCCCTTCAGGAGGATTGTTATCAACCACGGAATAACCCACATTTGTAATACTGTTCACTTTTCCTTCAACTGTTGCAATATTTGTCCAGTCTGTTTGATTTTGCGAACGCTGCACCGTAAAGAAGTTATTGTTGGTTTCAGATGCAGTTGACCAATTTATTTGAACAGCATTATTCGCAGGAACAAGTGAAAAAGATGTAAAGGAAACAGGTAAAGGTATATTGGAAGTAAGTGAGAGTTCATCAAAGTACCCGTCATCGGAAGGACCGGTGTTTACCTTAGCAAGCAAACGGATACGGATATATCTTGTGCCGCTTGGCGCAACAGTTGTATTAGTATAATTTTTCCAGGCACTTGCACTTGTTTGTAATGCTGTATTGTATGATGTAAGAACAGTTGTGTTGGTGGTGTTTCTGTATTCTACAATTATTTGCGCCTGGTCCTGCGGTGTTTGGTTGTAAGTTTGAATGTAACCGGAAAAGGTGAATGAATCCCATCCTGCATCAATCAGAGATGCATTTGCGGTAACATTAATATCCTGCCTTAATTCAAAAGTAACACCATTAGTTGATGAACATCCAGGAAAGAAAAAGTAAGAACCTCCATGTGCTGAAGGAAACCCGTTAGCAGTTTGAATAATTCTCCATCCGGTATTATTGTAGCAACTGGCGCCTGTTGTTCCCATCGATACAGATGTCCATCCGTTCGTTGTGGGATCACCGGATTCTGCGCCGGGATTGACAATAAGGTTCTGGCTGAAACACTTAATTGAGCAAGAGATAAGAAAGAAGCAGATTATCAGCTTTAGTAAGAGGCTTTTCATCAAAATAATGTATTCATAATCATAAACGATTATAAATAAAAAATATTTACTATTATAAATACATAAAAGTAAATACCTATTTAATGAGAAAGCAAAATCTATTGATTTCCAGAAGATATGAAAAAGAATGTGATTTCAAATTCCCTAGAAATCTCTAATTATTTGATTATTATCAACTTTTATTTTTCCGGATCAGGTCAATAAAATCATCAAACAGATAGCGGCTGTCGTGCGGACCGGGAGTTGCTTCGGGGTGATATTGTACAGAAAAAGCAGGTTTATCTTTCAAACGAATGCCTTCTATTGATTCATCATTAAGGTTAATATGGGTTATCTCTACGTTACTCGCATTACGCACAGCTTTTGGATCAACACCGAAGCCATGGTTTTGTGTAGTTATCTCACATTTTCCTGTGATAGTATTTTTCACCGGGTGATTTAATCCACGGTGCCCATGGTGCATTTTGAAAGTTGGGATATCATTTGCAAGCGCAAGTAATTGATGCCCGAGACAAATGCCGAAAAGAGGTTTTTTATCCTGGAGAATTTGCTTCACTGTTTTTATTGCATAATCCATCGGGGCAGGGTCGCCGGGGCCATTGGAAAGAAAATAACCGTCAGGGTTAAATGCTTTTAATGTTTCTATCGATGTTTTTGCAGGATATACTTTTACGTACGCCCCCCTGTCAACCATACATTGCAGGATATTATGTTTTACTCCGTAATCGAGCACAGCAATACGAATGGAAGAATCAGGGTTCCCTAATTCATATTCTTTATCTGTACTAACCACAGAAGCTAATTCGAGTCCATCCATCGATGGTACTTTTTTCAATACTTCCTTTAATTTTTCCACATCACTTATTTCAGAAGAAATGATACAGTTCATTGCCCCTTTTGTGCGTACATGTGCTACTAATGATCTTGTATCAACTCCTTCAATACAAACAATATTATTTGCTTTCAGATAATCATCCAATGAGCCTTTTGCCTGCTTACGGGAAAATTGTTCTTCAAGGTTCCTTGCAATCAATCCACGAATCTTTACACCTTCAGATTCAACATCACTTTCTTTAACTCCGTAATTACCGATATGGACACTATTCATGATCAATACCTGTCCATAATAACTCGGATCTGTAAAGACTTCCTGGTACCCTGTCATGCCTGTATTAAAGCATATTTCACCGGATGTCGTTCCGGTCTTACCAAATGCTTTACCATAATGAATTGTACCGTCTTCTAATAAAAGGATTGCTTGTGATTCGGAAGATGTTGAGGGCATTTTCAATTAAAAGTTTTGCAAAGAAAAGAAATTAGTTGTTGTTATATCTTATTAGTTTTTCACATCACGAAATAAACCTATAAGGTTTTTAAAACCTTATAGGTTTTGTAGGGGCATAAAAAAAGCAAGACTTAAAACGAGTCTTGCTTTTGATTTATAAAAGGTCGTTATCATTATTATTCTGACGCTTCTTTTTTTGTTTCTTCTGCTTTTACTTCTTCTGCAGCTTCAGCCTTTGCCTCGGCTTTTTTACGGGTCGAGCTACGACGTGTTTTCTTGGCCGCTTCTTTCGTTTCGCCTTTTCCTTTACCGTAAACTTCATTAAAGTCTACTAATTCTATCAAAGCAGTTTCAGCATTATCCCCAACACGTGTTCCCAATTTAATGATACGGGTGTATCCACCAGGACGTCCTGCTACTTTCCCGGCAACATTACTGAACAATTCGGTAACTGCTTCTTTATCCTGAAGATAGCTAAACACTACACGGCGTTGGTGTGTGCTGTTGTCTTTTGATTTTGTGATCAATGGCTCTACATAAGTACGCAAAGCTTTTGCTTTTGCCAATGTAGTGACTATGCTTTTGTGTGTGATAAGCTGAACAGCCAGGTTACTCAACAACGCTTTGCGGTGCGATGCAGTTCTGCTTAGATTTTTGATTTTGTCTCCGTGACGCATGTTGACTTGTTTTTAAAACCCTGTACCGTGTCAGGAATTACAGGATTGTGATTGAAATAAATATTCAATTAATCGAGATCATCTACTTTTAACTTAGCGAGATCCATTCCGAAATGCAATCCACGCTCCCCTAATACCTGCTCAATTTCAGCAAGTGATTTTTGTCCGAAATTGCGGAACTTCATCAGGTCTTCCTGTTCGTAAGTTACCAATTCACTCAGACTGTTGATTTTTGCAGCTTTCAAACAATTGAAGGCACGCACAGAAAGATCGAGGTCTTCCAATGGTGTTTTCAAAATTTTGCGCAGCTGTAATGTTTGTTCATCTACAAGGTCTTCTTTCTTTTCTTCTTTATTATCGAAAGTAATGTTCTCGTCGGTGATGATCATTAAATGCTGAATCAGGATCCGCGAAGCTTGCTTCACTGCTTCTTCCGGATGAATAGTTCCATCAGTAGAAACTTCCATGATCAGTTTTTCGAAATCCGTACGTTGTTCCACACGTGTATTCTCGATGGAGTATTTCACATTTTTTATCGGTGTGAAAATTGAATCTGTCGGGATATATCCGAATGGAGCATCTTTGGGTTTATTATCTTCAGCAGGAACATAACCACGACCTTTTCCGATAGTGATTTCGATATCTAATTTTGCAGAAGAATCCATCGTGCAGATCAGCAATCCCGGGTTCATTACTTCAAATGTTGAAGTAGCTTCACCAATTGTACCTGCAGTAAATTCTGTCCTGTTCTTCAGGCTAAGAACAATTTTTTCCTGGTTTATTTCATGATCCACTTTCTTTTTAAAGCGGACTTGTTTAAGGTTAAGAATAATTTCCACAACATCTTCAGTAACGCCTTTCAGTGTGGCAAACTCGTGATCTGCACCTTCGATCTTAACGCCAACAATAGCGTATCCTTCGAGTGAGCTGAGTAACACACGGCGCAATGCATTACCGATAGTTACACCAAAGCCCGGTTCTAAAGGGCGAAATTCGAATTGAGCTTCAAAATCAGTTGCTTTCTGCAATATGATTTTATCTGGTTTCTGGAAATTTAAAATAGCCATATTTTAATTTGCGATTTTTGATGTACGATGTACGATTTCTTTAAACCGCACATATTTTATTAATTTTTAGATCAAATAATGGTACAAATGAAAAGTCAGGCTTTTTTGCTTTTGACTTTTCCCTTTTTACTTATTACTTGCTATACAACTCAACAATCAATTGCTCCTTAATGTTCTCAGGAACGCTTTCACGCTCAGGATAAGCAATGAAAGTGCCTTTGAATTCAGTTTCATTCCAGTCGAGCCAGTTGAATTTATTATTTTTTCCGCGAATCTGGCTGGTGATCCCTGTATTGCCTTGTGTACTTGCTTTTAATTCTATAACATCTCCTGGTTTCAGTTGGAAAGAAGGAACGTTAGTGATCTCACCATTCACAGCAATATGTTTGTGAGCTACCAGTTGGCGTGCTGCCGGGCGTGAAGGCGCAATACCTAATCGGAAAATGGTGTTATCCAAACGTGCCTCTAACAATTTGATCAGGTTTTCACCGGTTACACCTTTACGACGTACTGCTTCTTCAAATGTTTTGCGGAACTGGCGCTCTAATACACCGTACGTGTATTTTGCTTTTTGTTTCTCTTTGAGCTGAACCGCATATTCGCCTAATGTTTTGCGTTTGCGTGTTGCCCCGTGTTGCCCCGGAGGATTACTGTTCTTCGTTAAATACTTACCATTGCCTAAAATAGGCTCGCCGAAAATGCGTGAGATTTTGGTCTTTGGACCTCTGTACCTTGCCATAATTTAATTTGCTTTGATTTTTTAATGACGGCCTTTCATCAGTAAAAATCTAAAATCAATGAAAAACCCTGTTTATATTTCTGATGTCTGATTTTTAGATTTGGGGATTTGCATAAAAGAAATCATACATTACCAAATCAGAAATCCTACATCCACTAAACTCTTCTTTTCTTCGGAGGACGGCAACCATTGTGTGGTAACGGGGTAACATCCTTTATCATAACTACTTCAATACCGCTGTTTGACAAAGAGCGGATAGCGCCTTCGCGACCAGATCCAGGCCCTTTTACATATACATCCACTTTTTTCAAACCTGCATCAAATGCTGTTTTTGCTGCATCTGCTGCTGCCATCTGTGCAGCATAAGGAGTATTTTTCTTGGAACCTTTGAAACCCATTTTACCAGCGCTGCTCCAGGAAATTACCTGTCCTTGTTTGTTAGTAATGCTGATGATAATGTTGTTGAAGCTTGCTGTAACGTGTGCATCTCCGTAAACATCTACTTTTACGATTCTTTTTTTTGCCGCAGCTTTTGCGCTGGGAGCTTGTGCTTTTGCCATAATCGAAACTAAGGTGATCTTTAATTTTAAAAATCATTCAGGAAACCCTGAATGTGAACCAACCCTCCTCCTGCACCTGGTATCCGTAATTGGTTCAGAAATAGTGCATATAAAAACCGGTTTGCGAATTGCTTCACTAACCGGAGATTAATTATTTCTTAGCTGCTACTTTTTTCTTACCTGCAACTGTCTTACGTTTTCCTTTACGTGTGCGGCTGTTTGTACGTGTACGCTGCCCGCGAACCGGCAAACCTTTACGGTGGCGCAATCCACGATAACAAGCGATATCCAGTAAGCGCTTAATGCTCATCTGCACTTCAGAGCGCAATGCACCTTCTACTTTAAATTCATTGGTGATGACGTTACGGATGGCATTTAGTTCGTCATCATTCCACTCATGCACTTTTTTATCATAGCTGATCCCAGCTTTGCTTAAAATGTAACGTGCAGTGGAATTGCCTATTCCGAAAATATAAGTAAGGCCAATTTCGCCCCTTTTGTTTTTTGGTAAATCTACACCAGCAATACGTGCCATAATTTAGTTTCTTGTTTGATGTTTATTCGTTGTTAGTTTCCGGTTTAGTCTTTGAAAGTTTTAACTGACAACTGATGACTGAAAACTGTTAACTGATTTTATCCTTGCCTTTGCTTAAAACGAGGATTTTTTTTGTTGATAACATACAGCTTGCCTTTTCTGCGTACGATCTTGCAATCTGCACTGCGTTTCTTAATGGATGCTCTTACTTTCATGATATTGATGTTTGCGCTCCTGCTCAAAGCTCATCGCTTAAAGCCCACAGCTTTATTTATATCTAAAAATTATTCTTCCTCTTGTTAAATCGTATGGGCTCATTTCCACTCCAACCTTATCACCCGGCAAAATGCGGATGTAATTCATTCTCATTTTACCTGAAATGGTAGCCAGTATTTCATGCCCGTTTTCAAGCTTAACCTTGAACATAGCATTAGATAAGGCTTCTACGATCGTTCCATCTTGTTTAATGAGTGCTTGTTTAGCCATACTATTTTTGGGAGCGCAAAGATAGGAATCTATTCCCGAAACAAGAAAATTTCGTGGAAAAATTTAGGTTTTTTGTGGAAAAAAAGCTAATTCCCGTTAAAAATTCAAGTAATTGCAGGCTAATGGGTTATCATCGGGTCAGCCCAACCTTGGTCATTTGGCTAAAATGGTTCTGCAACTCATGAACATTGATCGGGGCTTTTATATGCCTCCGGTCTTCCCTGTACCACATTTCAAAATTAGAAAAATCCTCTGGTTTTGAAAGGAGGATTCGGAATGCATCTTTCATATATTTTACAGAGCCATCCTCATTTACTTTTTTTTCGAACCCGAATTTCTGCAATTGTGAATCATCAAGCGGAATGGCGAAAAGATGGTCAGGAGTATACCAGAAATCCTGCACATCCGTTTCCACACATACTTCTTTGTCTTCCCTGTCGATATCAATTACTTCGCCTTCGGATTGTTTTCCTTCATATTCGGCTATTACAATATCGCCGACTTTTAGTTCCTGGAATTTAATCATATAGCATTTCGTTTTATGTCAGTGAATTTAAAAAATATTTTTCATTGCGAGAAAAAGAGTTGTCAGATGACAGATGTTAGATGTCAGACCTTAGATATAAAAATGATTATATTTTTCAGAGAGTTTCAGAAGTATGTTTTTAATTAAAAACAATCTATGCCCCTAAGACTGTCATCTAACATCTGTCATCTCTCCCATCCCTACTCCGCCCAACTCATTGTGTAGTCAGCATTTTCAATGTCCAACGCCTCTGTAGTTAATTGCAACGGATGAAATGTATCTACCATCACAGCAAGCTCCTTCGTTTCCTTTGCACCAATACTTTTTTGTACAGCACCCGGATGCGGGCCATGCGGTATGCCGCCCGGATGCAAAGTGATCATCCCACGTGTTACATTTTTCCGGCTCATAAAATCTCCATCTACATAATAGATGAGTTCATCGCTATCAATATTACTATGATTGTACGGCGCAGGTATTGCCTGCGGATGATAATCGAATAAGCGGGGACAAAATGAACACACTACATAATTACTCCCTTCAAAAGTCTGATGCACCGGTGGCGGTTGATGCACCCTTCCGGTTATAGGTTCAAAATCGTGTATGGAGAATGCAAATGGATAGCAACACCCATCCCACCCCACCACATCAAACGGATGATGCCCGTAACGGATGCCATATAGCATTCCCTTCTTTTTTGTTTTTATCAGAAAATCCCCCCTCTCATCAATCGTTGTCAGCTCATAAGGGGGGCGGATATCGCGTTCACAATACGGAGAATGTTCCAGGAACTGCCCGTATTTGCTAAGATATTTTTTAGGAAACCGGACGGGGCTGAACGATTCTACAATAAACAAGCGGTTATGGTTACCCGAAAATTCGATTTGATATATGGTTCCTCGCGGAACAATGAGATAATCGCCGTAACCGAATGGCAAATTGCCATACATAGTTTTTAATACCCCCGATCCTTCATGCACAAACAGCAATTCATCTGCATCGGCATTCTTGAAAAAATAATCGTTCATACTTTCCTGTGGCGCTGCCAATGATATCTGGCAATCGCTATTCACCAATATCGTTTTGCGGCTTTGTAAAAAATCTTTTTCCGGCTTGATCCTGAAACCTTCAAAACTGCGGTGTTTCAGCATTTTTTCTTCTGCGATTTTCGGGGAAACATTGATCGGCTCTTCTGTCCGTATAATTTCAGTCGGCGGATGGCAATGATATAATAACGAATAATCGTTTGAAAAACCTTCGGTAGAAAATAATTGCTCCGCATATAGGTCACCGTTAGGTTTATGGAACTGTGTATGTCGTTTGTGTGGGATATTCCCGAGTTGATAATAATATGGCATGATGTTTAATTTGAAAATATGGGAAATGTGAAAATGTAATAATTGCTCAATGACGCAATGCTTCATATATCTTGTTATTTACTAATTCTGCCGCAAGTATGCATTGAAACATTGAGAAATTTTCAAATTGAGCAATTAATTTGCGAGTTGCAGTGAAACCATAAGGAAATAAAATTTCCATTTGCGCTTATCGATCCAGTATGTGAAGTTTCTGTGGAAAGGCATTTTAAATTATTATAGCAAGCTGATTTATTATTGCATTTTAAAGTTACAAATTTATTTTGCTGATGCGTGCAATAACTGTACAGGTAAAAAAATTATTCACAGCAGGATTAGTTGTGGTAAACCAGGGAAAATTATTACTTGCTTTCAGCAACAACAAGCAGGCATGGTACCTTCCCGGAGGAAAAATAGATAATAACGAAACCGCGGTTGAAGCATTAATACGTGAGATAAGGGAAGAATTGAATATTGAATTAAACGAACCCGGTTTAAAATTCTACATACATATTTCTGCAACGGCATTTGGCGAAGTAACTGGCATCATTATGGAGCAAGATTGTTTCTTGTACGAATTAAAAGAAACCCCTCGGCCATCAGCTGAAATAAAAGATATCCGGTATTTTAATTGCTACGATTATTCTTTCGAAGAAAAACAAGTTCCCGGAGTAATCATGATTTTGGAGAAACTAAAAAAAGACGGACTGGTAAAATAAAAATATTGATATGACGAGGATTGGCTTGTTATCAGATACACATGGATATCTCGATGAAAATATTTTCAACCATTTTGAAAAATGCGATGAAATATGGCATGCCGGCGATTTTGGCTCATTAGAAATTGCAGAAAGATTAAGTGCATTTAAACCTCTTCGTGGTGTTTATGGAAATATTGACGGGCGTGACATAAGGGATATCTATCCCGAAAAATTGAAATGGAAATGTGAAGATGTTGCTATTTACATGACACATATTGGTGGCTATCCGCCGAAATATAATCCTGCGGTAAAAAAAGAATTAACAGAAGAAAAACCGCAACTTTTTATCTGCGGGCATTCCCATATCCTCCGGATAATGTATGATGATAAACTGCATTGTTTATACATAAACCCTGGTGCTGCAGGCAATCATGGCTGGCATACTGTAAAAACAATAGTCCGCTTCGCCATTGATGGAAATAATATAAAAGATTGTGAAGTAATCGAACTGGGAAAAAGAGGTAAGTAAATGCCGCTACGATCTTTTCATAAATAGTTATTTTTATAGTTCAATTTTATTCAATCATCAAAAACTTATTTTATGAGTGTAGGATCAAAACACATTGCCACATTTCTTTTGGGAGCCGCTGCTGCGCTTGCTGCACATAAATACATGACGATGACCCCTGAAGAAAAAGAAAAATTAGCGGCAGACATAAAAGATAAAGCACAGCAATTCAAGAACGAAGCCGAGAACGCTGCCGGTAAGGCAAAAGATTATTTCGAAGAACTGAAAACAAAAGGCGGGGATGCGTTGAAAGAACATTTAAGCGAGGCGCATGATATTCTTCAAAATCTTTTCGGCGGCAAAACAGCTTCCGGCGACACCACGAAAAGCGTATAGCCATCTCTGTTAGTTTCCGGTTGCTGGTAACCAGTAACCGGAAACTAATTCCGCTTTTTATACACAATTACCCTTCACCTGTTTTTCCTGCCATTTTTTTTCGTAACTTTTAGCGCTTGCTTATTTTTTTCATCCTTCAAAAAACTGCATTATGTCTGCAACATTACGCCGCCGCGATTGGCTGAAACAAAGTTCACTCGCCGCATTGGGTCTGGGTTTTGGATTACCAGCACTTGCTAAAACCGGATTGACGCGCCGATCAACGGATTTTTTCAATACTGAAAATTCCTTGATCAATCTTGGCTCCAATGAAAATCCTTATGGTATTTCGCCAAAAGCAAAGCAGGCAATCATCGACACAATACCTTTTTCCAACCGTTACGCATTTAACCTTCCCGACCTGATGGGTTTCCGTGCTACGCTTGCGAAATTTTATAATGTAGCGCCTGAGAATGTTTTACTGACTGCCGGTTCAAGCATTGTGCTCGACCTTTTTCCGAGGTATTTTTATAAGCCGGGGGGAAATGTTGTAACCGCAAATCCGACTTTTTTTATTTTGCCTGATACAGCAAAAAAAATTGGTTTTTCCGTTAACGCGGTTCCTGTTGGCAGTGACAGGGGAATTGACCTGCAAGGCATGTTAAGTGCGATTAATAACGACACACAGCTTGCATACCTCGTCAACCCCAATAACCCAACTGGTACTTTATTGAAGCCCGCTGCTATGAAAGATTTTTGTATGGAAGCTTCGAAAAAAACAACAGTGCTTATAGATGAAGCATATCTAGATTTTATAGATGCCCCGGATAATGAGTCTATGATCCCGTTGGCGGCATCAAACCCGAATATTTTTGTTACGAGGACATTTTCCAAAATCCATGGCATGGCAGGTTTGCGTATTGGTTACGTGATCGGGCATGCAGACAGTATAAAAAAATTAGACACTTCTAATTTCACAGAAAGTTGGGTGGCAGTGAGTGATCTTTCTGCTGCTGCGGCAATGGCGAGTTTAAAAGATGAAGAACACAGGCTGCAATCAAAAACAAAAAATGCTGCAGCACGTGAATATACTATCAAATCTTTGCAGGCATTGAATATAAAACCAATCCCTTCCTACACCAATTTCATTTTATTCCCGCTTGGCAAAACGTATGAAGGAAATTTTGCTGAATTTATGTTGAAGAAAAATATTACCCTCAGACAGATGGATTGCCTTGGCGAAAAACACGGCCGCGTTAGCATTGGCACTATGGAAGAAATGCAACAATTTATTAAGGTTATGAAAGAAACGTGGAAAGGTTAAATGTGAGATGACAGATGTCAGATGATAGATGTCAGTGTGAAAAATTAAGCTTCAGAAGAAATAGGTAGATAATTTTTCTAACGAAAAAACATTTGAAGCCCGTCATCTGCCAACTAACATCTGTCATCTCCGCTACATTCCCGGCAACCACGGCCTTCCTACAATATGCCTGAATGGCCAGGGAACAGTTGCAAGGATAATTATCAATGCAATCAGAAAAAACCAGAATGCTTTTTTGAATTTTACAGTATCACTCACTGATTTTTTAGCCATGCCATTTCCCAAAGTGATCAGTATAACAGCAACGATCTGCCCGAAAGGATGCTCCACCCAGAAGAAACGATAAAAATTATCTTTCATTAAATGCGTGCCTTCCGGCAAGCCAACAGAGATGATCCCATATCTTCCAAAAAATAATAAATACAAACCGACGAGCAATGTAGTATGTGCGGAGATCATGGTGAAAAGCCATACTTTTCTGTCGCTGCCGGTAAATGCTTTTTTATTCTGCCAACCGGAAAAACTTTTTACAATTGATACAAGTAATAAAATAAGAATTACCCAACGCAAAATATTATGCAGGTAAACAAAAAAAGTATTCATGGTTAAAAATTGAATTGATTAAAATACAAGTGCAAAGTAGCGCACATTCGGCAAACTATTCCACCCAATCTGCAATAAAAATATTTATATCCCTTGTGCCGCCATTATTACGGTTGCTGCTGAAAACAATCTTCTTTCCATCCGGGCTGAACATCGGGAATGCATCAAAACCATTGTCCCTGCTCACTTTTTCAAGGCCGTTTCCATTTATATCTGTCATGTACATGTTGAACGGGAATCCTCTTTTATATTCGTGATTGCTGCAGAAAATTATTCGTTTGCTGTCAGGCAAAAAATTCGGCGCCCAATTCGCCTGCCCATAATTTGTGATTTGTTTTGCATCGCTGCCATCAGCATTAGCAATCCATACTTCCATATTTGTTGGTGCAACCAAACCCTTACTTAATAAATTTTTATAATCATCAATTTCTTCCTGCGTTTTCGGCCGCGATGCCCGCCAGATAATTTTCTTCCCATCCGGGCTGAACCATGCGCCACCATCATATCCTAATGTATTAGTGATGCGCTTTACCTTGTATGTTGTCAAATCCATAGTATACAAATCAAGATCACCATCACGCATAGACGTAAATAGCATTTTATTTCCATCAGGGGAAAGCGTTGCTTCTGCATCATAACCTTTTGTATCTGTTAAGCGCCTAACAATTTTTCCGTTAAGGTCTGCCATAAAAATATCATAGCTGTCGTATACCGGCCAGATGTAGCGTTTTAATTTTTGCCTGTCGGGAACGGGCGGGCAACTATCCCCACCAAGATAAGTAGATGCATAAATAATATGTTTGCCATCTTTTGTAAAAAATCCGCAAGTGGTCCTGCCCTTTCCGCTGCTGATCATTCTTGGTTCAAATTTTTCATTATCAGCAGTCGGGATTTTTCCAATATACATCTGGTCGCACAGCACATTTTCCTTTTCGTCTTTATGTTGAAAGATGAGATACTTTCCATCATAACTAAAATAGGCTTCGGCATTATCCCCGCCGAAAGTAAGTTGCCGGATATTTTTGAAATGTTTTTCGTCAGGATAATGTGTTGTATCATTTTTTAAAACAGTTGCATCGTTATTTGCAAAATATTTTTTTGAAAATTTTATTGGAGAAAAAAGAATACATGAAAAAATTAACAAAGGAGCAATAAGATTTTGGATAACCATTCGTTGGTGTTTAAGATTTCAAAGTTCGATGACTGTGCAAAATACGATGTCAGGATTTTGTAAAAAAATCATATCAGTTAAAAACAGTTAGCTTTGTTTTATGAAGAACAGCGGGCAATCTTATCTTTTCCTGTCATTTTTCGTTTTAGCATTCACTGGCAGTTGCAGGAATACTTCAAAAAAAGGCAATGATGTTGAGACACTTCTTGCACAGCCTCCGTTTGCTGTAATAACAGACAGCATCAAACAATTTCCCAAAAACGCGGGGTTATACCTGGAAAGGGCTTTGTTATTATCCAAAAACAACCTGCATGAAGTTGCAACAAATGATTACGCAAAAGCGTGGGAACTTCAGCCGGATGAGATCGTTGCCATTCAATACGCATCCAATCTTTCAATAACAAATGATACAGACAAAGAATTACATGTATTGCAGAATGCATTGCAGCAATTCCCGGATAACAACCAGATAAAGCAAATGCTGGGAGACACCTATGTTGAAGCCGGGAAAAACAAGGAAGCATTAGAATTGTATGATAATTTTATAAAAAAAGATTCCAACGATTTTGAGAGCTGGTATGAAAAAGGAATGTTGCTAGCAAAAATGAATGATACAGTCCATGCGATCGAAGCATTGCAAAAAACATACAGCATTCAGCCTACCAGCACCTATGCATTGGAGCTGGCACACTTATATGCAGAGACAAACAATGCTGCAGCATTGGAAATATGCGACCAGGTGATCAGCAAAGATTCCGCACGTGAACTGATCGACCCGTTTTTCATTAAAGGCATTTACTATTCCAACACAAAGCAGTATGAAGCTGCAATGGTTCAATTCGATTCCTGCATACGCCGCGACTGGAAATTCAACGACGCATATATTGAAAAGGGCATCGCATTGTTCAAGCAGAAAAATTACGATGTGGCGATGAATACCTTCCGCATGGCCGCGACAGTTTCTAACACCAATGCGGATGCATATTTCTGGATCGGGCGTTGTTATGAAGCAATCAATAAAAAAGATGACGCCATAGAATATTACCAGAAAGCAGCGGCGCTTGATAAAAATTTCACCGAAGCAAAAGATGCCATTAAAAGGTTGAAATCCTGATTTGCTGAAACGTTTCCGAGTAATTACATTTGCCTGCATCAGTTCATCAAACAGATTTTTTCAAAATGCCTATTGTAGCCCCATCTCTCTTAGCTTCCGATTTTTTACATCTTGCAGACGAAGCAAAAATGCTTAATGAAAGCGAAGCAGACTGGTATCATTTGGATGTAATGGACGGTCGGTTTGTGCCGAATATCAGTTTTGGTTTGCCTGTTATTGAACAATTGCGGGTTGCGACTACAAAACCTTTTGATGTGCACCTGATGATCGAAGAGCCGGAAAAATTTACAGAGGCTTTTAAAAAAGCAGGTGCAGACCATATCATAGTTCATTATGAAGCCTGCAGGAATTTGCACAGGAATATCCAACAAATAAAATCGCTTGACATGAAAGCCGGTGTTGCGGTTAATCCGCACACTCCTGTGGAATTGCTCGAAAGTGTTTTGTGTGAACTCGACCAGGTAATTATCATGAGTGTGAACCCGGGCTTCGGCGGACAGCATTTTATTCCACAAACATTTCAGAAAATAAGACAGCTTCGCAAAATGATCCGCGAAAGAGGTTTGCATGTGTTGATTGAAATTGACGGCGGAGTAACGACAGAAAATGCGCCGGCAATCATTCATGAAGGCGCTGATGTATTGATTGCCGGAAGTACGGTCTTTAAATCTGCCGATCCGAAAGCAACGATCCGCACACTTAAAAATATCAAATAGCTATGCCGAAAGACCTGTTTTCAAAACAAGCAGATGCTTATGCGAAATACAGGCCCACCTATCCGCAGGAATTGACCGATTATATTCTTTCTTTTGTTAACACTTACGAAACAGCATGGGATTGCGCTACAGGCAACGGACAAGCTGCATTATTGCTTGCACCTCATTTCAAAAAAATTTTTGCAACAGATATCAGTGAAAAGCAAATTCAAAATGCAGTTTATGCCCCGAATATTTTTTATTCAACAGGAGCAGCAGAGCAAACGGATTTTGAAGAAAATAGTTTTGATTTGATCACAATGGCACAAGCCTATCACTGGATGCGTTTTGATGAATTTAATAAAGAAGCAACACGTGTTGGAAAGCCAGGTTGCGTTGTGGCGATCTGGAGTTATGGACTTGTTGTTTCAAGTGATGAAAAATTAAATGAGTTGATCCGGCATTTTTATGTGGATGTAATTGGTAAATATTGGGACGCAGAAAGAAAATATGTAGATGAAAGATACAACACAGTTCCTTTTGCTTTTGAACGGTTACCTTCCAGGGAATTCAGCATCAATGTAAAATGGAATATGGAAGATTTTAAAGGTTACCTGAACACCTGGTCGAGCGTGCAGCATTTCATCAAAACAAATAAGTATAACCCGGTGGATGAGTTTTCCCTAAAGCTCGATGCACTCCAAAAAAGAGATGAAGAAATTTCGTTTTCTTTTCCTGTGTTTTTATTATTAGGCAGAATAGTCAAATAAATATAATTTCCCGTCAATAATTTCGTTGTTTGTAAGTAACCATGCCCGTTATTCGGTTATCTTAAATAGCTTTTTCATTGAGAGTTGTACTGCCCATTTTACTGATCGTGTCCTGCTTATTTTTTCAAACCGTAATTGCACAAAAAAAAGCAGCATTCATTTCCGGAAAAGTGCTGGATGAAAACGAATCGCCATTGGCAAAAGTTTCTGTTATCATTCTCGGCAAACAAACCGGGATCAGTACTTCTGATTCAGGGACATTCCGCATCAAAGTGCCGGCAGACAAGGCTTTCGCTCTTGTCTTTTCTTTTACAGGTTATATACAGGAACAACGGAATTTTTTGCTGAATGAAAATGAAGAAGAAAAAGTTGTTGTTCGCCTCGAACGAAATACGCACCAGTTAAAAGAAGTTGTTGTACGCGACCAGAAAGACAGACAGGAAGCCGGTTTGGTAAAAATAAATCCGAAAGATGCAATCAATGTGCCTACCCCAACCGGAGGAATTGAAAGTCTGATCAAAATAATCGTAGGGTCGAATAATGAATTAACATCGCAATATTCTGTTCGCGGTGGCAACTATGATGAGAACTTAATTTATGTAAACGACTTTGAAGTGTTTCGTCCATACCTTGTTAACAATGCGCAGCAGGAAGGTTTAAGTTTCATCAATCCTGAATTAACAAAAAATGTAAATTTTTACAATGGCGGTTTCCAGGCAAAATATGGAGATAAGATGTCCTCTGTGCTCGACATTCAATATAAAAAACCAAAAGAATTTGGCGGCTCAGCTTATGTTGGATTATTGGAACAAGGTTTGCATCTCGAAGGCACCGCAGCGAAAAATAAATTCACGTACCTAATCGGCGTTCGTAACCGTACCAATAAAAGTTTATTAAGCAGCCAGGAAACCAAAGGGACATATTCTCCATCTTCATCAGATATCCAGGCATTATTTTCTTATCAATTGAATGAGAAAAATGTACTGGAATTTATGGGCACATTCTCCCAAACAAAATTTAATCTTATACCACAATCTGCACAACTCACTTCATCGATCTTTTCTCCGTATTATACTGCGAACCTTGGTTTGGATATTTATTTTAACGGGCAGGAAAAAGATGCATATCAAACCAATATGGCGGGATTATCATTCACACAACAAATAAGAAAAAATTTACGGGTGAAATGGATGGTATCAAGGTTTGAAGACAATGAAAAAGAATCGTACGATATCACAGGCGATTATCTTTTTGGTGAGCGTGATTTTGATAAAGGAAGCTCCACATTTGGGTTGATCACAAACCCGCTTGGTGCAGGCGTTTACCAGGATTATGCAAGAAATCGGTTAGACATCACCGTTTGGAATGCCACGCACAAGGGCTACCTCGATGCAGGAAAACATTTTGTGCAATGGGGAGTTAGTGCCGAGCGGCAAAATGTGAATGACCATTTGCATCAATGGGAGTACCAGGATTCTGCAGGGTATTCTTTGCCTTATACCCCAGGAACTGTTAGTGTGAGCAACTATGTAAATACTTCTGCCAATATCGGCATCACACGCTTCACCGGTTTTTTGCAGGATAATATTGCATTTAAAAATGCACACGATGTTACTTTGCAGGCGGGTGTTCGTTATAATTACAATAATCTCAACAATCAATTTCTTGTTTCTCCACGTGTAGGTGTTTCATGGAAACCGAAGGATGCAAAAAAAGATATCGTTTACCGCGCTGCAATCGGTATATATGACCAGCCTCCCTTTTTCAGGGAAATGGTAAAACCAGATGGTACATTAAATAAAGATTTGAAAGCACAGCGAAGCTGGCAGGTTTCCGGTGGATTTGATTATAATTTCAAACTTTCAGACCGGCCGTTCCGTTTAACTACTGAAGCATATTATAAAGGCATGAATGACGTTGACCCGTATGATATCACCAATGTGCACATCCAATATTTCGGGACAAATAATGCCAAGGCTTATGCTGCAGGCTTTGAAACAAGGTTGTTTGGTGAATTAGTAAAAGATGCAGAAAGCTGGGTAAGTATCGGCATCATGAAGACAATGGAAAAAATCAATGGCGAGTATTATTATAACTATACACTGGATTCATTGAACAGGCCGACTGATAGCACAAAAGTTCAGCAAGGATGGGTGCGCCGGCCAACAGACAGGTTATTGACGATCGGAATGTTTTTGCAGGATTATTTACCGACCAATAAAAATTTCAAAGCATTTCTTAGCATGATATACGGAAGCAATTTGCCATTTAATATTCCGGGAAGTGTGAAATACAGGAATGCATTGATCATTGATCCATACATCCGTGTTGATATTGGTTTTAGTGCGTTGCTGCTCGATAGTGAAAAAGGCAACCGCAGGAGCCATAGCCCATTCCGAAATTTTGAAAACATCTGGGCAACATTGGAAGTCTTTAACCTGATCGACAGGGCTAACACCATTTCTTATCTCCTTATTAAGGATTTCTCAAATACCGTTTATGCTATGCCGCAACGTCTTACACCTCGCATGCTGAACCTGAAACTAATAGCAAGATTTTAATTTTTTTCAGATAGTATTTTCCGAATTTTTTATCGTATTTTTACCCGAATCATTTCCCAATATTTACAGTTCAATTCCCACAGTGGGATAGAAATTGTACGATTCACCCCTTTAAATATCTGATTTACAGCATGCTATTTTTTGGCAAAGAAATAGCGGAAAAAAACAAATTTTTCTATTAAAAACCTATCCGTTCTCCTACGTTTGGCCGATTAAACCAGGTAATCACTTTAAAAACACGTTATTCCGCTAATGACTGCTCTAATATCGGTTATACCTAACCCATTCACCACTATTATCCATGTTGAGATTGAATGCTTAGATAATAATATTAATTATTGCATTGTCCGGTTGATAGATCAAAAAGGAAAGATCCTGAAATTGGTCGGTGTAAATGTTCAGGAAGGTTCAACAAAAGTCTCCATAGAGCGGCTTAAAATACTTGCAAAGGGGGAATACACTCTGGATGTATTAACTACCGATGGCAAGAAAGTTCACAGCATGGTGCTTACAAAAGAATAATTCACTTTTTAAATTTTATCAAAACCGACATCTAATTATTTATTTCCTTTTCTCACTTCACCTTCACTTCATTTAATCTTCTCGGAATTTCATACCGCTTGTTTAATTTTGATGCATGGTAAAATTATCAGTCAACATTAACAAGTTTGCTACGTTGCGCAATAGCCGCGGTGGAAATAATCCCGATGTAGTAAAAGCTGCAATTGACGCACAATTATTCGGTGCCGATGGTGTTACAGTTCACCCACGACCTGATGAAAGGCATATCCGTTATAAAGATGTATACGACATCAAAAAGGTCATCACTACAGAATTTAACATTGAAGGCAATTCACAGGAACAGAAATTTGTAGACCTCGTTTTAGATGTTAAACCAACACAGGTAACATTAGTGCCTGATGCATTGAACCAGATCACATCAAATCATGGATGGGATACAATAACGAATAAAAAATATCTGATAGAAATAATCAGTGTGTTCAAAAAAGCAGGTATCCGTGTTTCGATTTTTGTTGACCCTGTGATAGAAATGGTAGAAGGCGCTGCAGAAACAGGTACAGACAGAATCGAGCTATATACTGAAGCTTATGCAAAAGAATATGATACCAATAAAGAAAATGCCATTGCACCATATATCAACGCTGCGAAACGTGCTACAGAACTTGGTTTGGGGCTGAATGCAGGCCACGACCTCGATCTTGACAACCTCAACTTTTTTGCAAAAAATATAAAAGGATTAGATGAAGTTTCCATCGGGCATGCATTGATTTGTGATGCGTTGTATCTCGGATATGAAAATGCAATACAACTTTACAAGAGACGGTTATCACTTTAAATCAGAAATAACAATTGTGAAATGAGAAACAAGAAAGTTCTTTAGAGCAAGATGCACCTCAAGATTTTCTCATTTCTTATTTTCCATTTTGTGTTTTTTATTTCCCTGTGCCACCTATCCGCGTAATTCTGCTTCGCACATCAATTATACGGCTTCAGTGTAAAAATTTACGATCAGGTAAAAAGTAAATCTACTTTTGTTATTCTACCTTTTATTTAATCTATAAAAAACTTCCACATGAAAAAAGTATTCATGATGTCGGTACTGACATCTTTTTTCTTGTCCGCTTTTTTTTATTTTTCCATGGCACAGCTAACAGCACTACCAAGTGGTGGAAATTATAAAGCTTCCGTTAGCGAACGCATTGGTTTAACTGATGTAACTATCGATTACAGTCGCCCGGGAGTTAAGGGAAGAGAAGGAAAGATATGGGGCACATTAATTCCTGTTGGTTACATTGACCAGGGATTTGGCAGTTCGAAACAAGCACCATGGCGGGCTGGCGCAAACGAAAACACTACGATCTCATTTTCTAATAATGTGAAAATAGAAGGACATGATCTGCCTGCCGGTAAATACGGTTTTTTCATAGCTTATGATCCGAATGAAAGCACAATAATTTTTTCTAAAAATAATTCTGCATGGGGAAGTTTTTATTATGATCCCAAACAAGATGTACTGCAGGTAAAAGTAAAACCTGTTGCTTTAGACAAAAGTGTTGAACGGCTGAAATATGAATTTATTGATCAGGCAGAAAACAGTGCCGTTGTTGCATTGGAATGGGAAAAATTAATGATCCCTTTTAAGATAGAAGTGGATTATATAAAAGATCAGCTTGAATCTTTCAGGGCTGAATTAACAAGCAACAAAGGGTTTTATTGGGAAGCATGGGACCAGGCTGCACAATGGTGTGTACAACATAATACAAACCTTGATGAAGCTTTGTTATGGAGTGATACAGCGATAACATTTAGCAACAAAAATGTATTTCAACCTTATTCAACAAAAGCAATGATATTGGATAAATTAGGCCGTACAGCCGAAGGCGATGAAGTATTGAAAAAAGCATTGCCTTTCGCTTCAATGGCTGAAGTACACCAGTATGGCAGACAATTATTGGCAGCAAAAAAACCGAAAGAAGCATTTGATGTATTCAAAATGAATTATGATAAACACCCGAATGAGTTTACAACCAATATGGGAATGGCAAGGGCATATTCAGGAATCGGTAATTACAAAAAAGCTTTGGAATTTGCACAAAAAGCACAAGCACAGGTTCCCGATCCGGTAAACAAAGCAAACCTGGAAAAAGTAGTTAAGATGCTGCAGGAAGGGAAAGATATCAATTGAAAATTGATAACGGATAATTGATATTTCAGAAAGTCAAAATAAAAATGAGAAGGTGAGTGGCCTTCTCATTTTTTTTAAGTATGAGCTATGAAGTGTGAGAATACTATTGTCAACAAATTTTCATGTTTTATTCGCAATGTATTTCCAAGGCGCAGACATCTTACATCCAACATCCTTCACCTCACATTCTAATTACATCCCAGCAATTCACACAACTTATCCTGTAATTCTGCACCGCGTAAATTCTTCGCAACAATTTTTCCGTCCGGGCCGATCAGCATATTCTGTGGAATTTGTTGCACATGATATTTTACAGCCACATCATTATTCCAGAATTTAAGATCGCTCACATGTGTCCACGTCAAGTTATCCTGTTTGATTGCCTGCAACCATGGTTCACGTGCCTTATCTAATGATACACCCAGTACCGTAAAATTTTTATTCTTAAACCTGTTAAATGCAGCAACCACATTGGGGTTTTCCATTCTGCAGGGATGGCACCAGCTCGCCCAGAAATCCACCAGCACATATTTCCCTTTGAAAGAAGATAATTGAACCGGTTTACCTGTTGTATCATTCTGAACGAAATCAATTTCATCTGTTCCTACAGCACCTACTTTCTTATCTGCAATTTGTTGTTGCAGGTATTTTCCGTAAAAACTATTTTGCACCAGCGGTGAAAGAGAGCTTAATCTTTTCTCCAACGCAATCACATCATCCGATAACTGGCTTAAAACAATCAACACGAACGGGCTTACATACGATGATTTTTTATTTTGTATGAATTGATCTTCTGCCGACAAAATAGAAGTAATAAGACCTTTGGAAACATTTACAATCGAATCGCGTTTGTTCATTCCTTCCGGCGAATTTGCAAACTGGTTCAATGCGTTTAATTGCAGTATGTATGGATTGAATGTATTTTGAAAATCCATAAAATCATCCTGTGAAGAGGAACCTTTTACAGAAAGGCTTTTCAGGTCTTCTGCATTTCCTGAAACTGTTACGGCGTCATTCCCGATAAATATCACCGATTTCTTTTTAACGGCACCAAAATTTATTTCATATAAATTCGGTTCATTCACATGTCCACTTAAAATAAATTTCCCGGATTGCACCATTGTCCTTGCAAGGGTATCTGCCGCATTATTAGCATCGGTTAAAAACACATCCGATTTTTCAGCCAGCCCGGTTACGGTTCCTGTAATAAGAAATCCTTTATTTCCGTTCATATTTTGTGCGTGGAGAAAAAACGGCGATAATAAAACAATACTAAAAAAAAGTCTTTTCACGATTAATTATTTTTTATGACGTTCCTGTAAAACGTTTATCACTTGCTGCAAAGTATATCCCTTTGCATTTAATAATATCAAATAATGAAAAAGAAGATCAGCAGCTTCATTAAAGAACAATTCTTCATTATTATCTTTTGCTTCAATAACCAGTTCAACTGCTTCTTCGCCAACTTTCTGTGCGATCTTGTTGATGCCTTTTGCAAAAAGCCTGGCCACATACGATTCTGCTACCGGCGCTGTTTTCCGTTGCTGAATAACTTCCTCAAGGTAGAACAAAAATTCATCCTTTATGTTCGGTTCGCCCCAACAGGTATCTGCTCCCGTATGGCAAACCGGGCCGAGCGGCTCGGCCTTGATCAATAGCGTATCACTATCACAATCGGATGCAACAGACCTTAGTAACAAAAAATTTCCACTCTCCTCTCCTTTTGTCCACAATCTTTTTTTACTGCGGCTATAAAAAGTCACTTTACCTGACTCCTGCGTTTGCTGCAACGCCTCTTCATTCATAAAACCAAGCATCAGTACTTTAGCTGTTACGACATCCTGTACGATCGCAGGTACTAATCCGTCGTTATATTTCTTAAAATCCACTATCATAATACGAAGTACACGAATTAATGTGAATTAATTCAATTATTCTGCTTTTTTTGAATTTGTTTTAACGGTTGATGCATGATCATTTTATTAATAATATCCTGCACAATCTGTGGTGCATCTTTTTCTATCAAATATGCTTGTTGTTTTCCATTATCATTCCATGTATTTTTCCCATCATCAGCAACAACAATATTTCCATAGTGAAGGGTATAATAAGGATCAAAACCTTTTATTGAAACTAACACCGCCGTTTCATCCCAGCTCTTTCTTCCGGCGCTGTCTTCGCCGGCCATTGGTATTGAAATCCGAAACACATCTTTCACCGGGCTGTTTTGAATTTGTTCGTTGTAAATTAATGGCAAACCAGTTTTTATTTTCTCACCTATCTCAAAACCGCTGAACAAAATTTTTCGTGGCCAGTTATTAAAAACATATTGCGAAGCAGGGATATCCTTATCAACATTGAACTCATATCCTTCCGGAAATTTTCCTGCCATGCAAACCAAATGGCTTACTTTTTCTGCCACTAGTTCTTTTCCTTTTAAAGACGAATACTGGTCACCGTTAGTTTTTAATAACCCTGCAAGGTTTGTCAGAAATCCAACCGTAACGATCGTCACACTGTGTGCAGGTTGTTGCGATAAAATTTTTCTATATAACTCAACAGCATCTGCCGCATCATCATTGCTTTTAATTTTATGCGGATATTTTGCAACTACCGTATCCGACCAATGCTGAAAATCGCGAAGCATTACCGCATTTCCTTTTGGCACGCCGACAGGGATCCCCGGTTTATTAAAATAGGTATTAAAGACATCCAGCACGCAGGCAACGCATTCATATTTTGTACTCGCCATTGTAGCCAGGATTTTAACTTTGCCGCTGTCAGCAAATGCATGTAATAAGGTAATCGCCCCTACATCATCATAATCCGGACCCATATCCGAATCAAAAATAATAGAAACAGGTTTTTGTTGCTGACAATATAACGTTGATGCACACACTAAGAAAAGAAAACAGGAAATAATTGTTATTCGCATATTCTTTAAAACATTAACATCTATGACTTAAGATCTACGATGTACGATTTCTTTAAATTGCACATGCTATTTAATTTTTAATTCTGAGTTCCATGCGTTTTCAATTTTCAAAACTCCATTTTCAATTATTTAGTTTTTGTGTAACCAGCATCTGAACTTTCTTCACCATCCTTGCGCCTGCTTGCCGGTAGGCAGGTCGCACTCTTGTACTGCAACAATTCTATTCAACGTTGGCTTTCAGTGCCGTCTTCTACCCCTGTTTCGGGCAATGATGATTATTATAACTGCACAAACAGCGGCAATCATTATAGTCATAAAATCTGTAAAATTTTACTCGTCACCATACGCTTCATGGTCATCACGTCATATTTTAAAACGTTGCCTTCTTCCATTTCTACGTTTTGAGACAGTCCGCATAAGCGACATTGAAAATATCAAGGATAGTGCAGCCATCAGTATCAATAAAAAAACATACGTGAACCTCTGTCATTTTTTTAATTTCTTACCACAATATTTTGTTTGCTCAAATATTGTTTTAGGTCTGGTATTGTAATTTCCTTAAAATGAAAAATACTTGCCGCTAATGCTGCATCAGCTTCTGCTTTTTCAAACACGTCTACAAAATGTTCCATCGTTCCACCACCACCACTCGCAATCACTGGCACTGGTAACTTCGTAGATAAAGTTCGGGTAATATCCAACGCAAAACCTTGTTTTGTTCCGTCATGATTCATGGATGTAAGCAGGATCTCTCCGGCACCGAGATCAACTGCCTGCTTTGCCCACTCAAAACATTTTGCATCGGTCTTTGTCCTTCCGCCATTCAAATACACATACCATTCACCATCTTCTTCTTTTTTTGTATCGATAGCAAGCACCACGCATTGGCTTCCGAATTCTTTTGATAATTCATTTACCAACCGAGGCCTTTTAAAAGCAGAAGTATTTACAGAGATTTTATCCGCACCATTTTGCAACAACACACTCACATCTTCCACAGAAGAAATCCCACCACCGACCGTAAACGGAATATTAATGTGATGTGCAATCCTGTTTACCAGGTCGCTTAAAGTTTTTCTTTTTTCAACAGTTGCAGTGATATCTAAAAAAACCAATTCATCAGCGCCTTGCTGTGCGTACAACGCACCTAATTCAACAGGATCACCTGCATCACGAAGGTTAACAAAGTTTGTTCCTTTTACAGTTCTGCCATCTTTGATATCCAGGCAAGGGATAATGCGTTTAGTTAACATTGAAAATTTGAGATTTGAAATTTTCCGAACTAATAGTAGTACTATTTAGTTACTCGCCAATTTAAAATTAAAACCACAGTTCAATTCTTGCACTACCGATGAAAGGATTGCGACGCAACGATGATTCCATGAAAACTAATGCTGGTATTCAAACATCATTTTCTTGAACTCAGTGCAACCTTAATTCCGAGTGCAATTAAAATCCCGCCGGTAATTTTTTTCTGCCATTGTACAAATTTGTTTGAATGCCCCAACCATTTTCCAATCCTGCCAAACAACAGTGCAACAGCTATATTCACCAATGTTCCGCCAATATTAAACCACACACCAAGAAAAAGAATTTGCAAGGTTGCGTTTCCTGATTTCGTATTGATAAACTGCGGAAGAAAAGCTAAAAAAAATAACGCCACTTTGGGGTTAAGCACATTAGTCACAACCGCCTGCCAGAATATTTTTTTATATGATGTTTTTTGAATTGACCGATGAACATTGAGCTTATTTGTTTTATCAAGTATTGATTGAATTCCCAGGTAAACCAAATAAGCGGCTCCGATATATTTGATAATGCTGAATGCAACTGCCGAACTTGCAATAATTGCAGACAATCCTGCAACTGCGGCAAACATGTGCACAGCGCATCCCGCCATAATCCCAAACGCAGAAATAATTCCGGCTTTGCTTCCCTGCGAAGAACTTCTTGCAATTACAAAAAGCATATCGTTGCCGGGAGTAAGGTTAAGCAACAATGCGGTTAATGCGAACATCCAAAAATTATCCGGGATCATTTGTTGTTTAAGGTTTAAAGTTTTTCAGATCGGAGATACTGATTTTGTTTTCATAAATAGCCTTCCCAACGATTGCAGCTTTACATCCTATTGCCTGCAACTCTTCCAGGTCTTTTATTGAGCTAACCCCGCCGCTTGCGATAAAATATAAATCAGGAAATTTTGCAATGATATTTTTATACAAATCAATTGAGGGCCCTTCTAACTTCCCATCTTTGCTTACGTCTGTACAAAAAATCTGTTTCACTCCGTGATTAACATATTTCTCTATAAAATCATACACCCACACATCTGTTTTTTCCATCCATCCGTTGATTGCAATTTTTTCCTCTTTCACATCTGCTCCCAATAAAAATTTTTCCGCACCGAATATTAAAAGCCATTTTACAAATTCGGTTTCGTTCTTTATTGCAATACTTCCAACAGTTGCAAATGCTGCACCTGAGTTAAAAACAATGTTTACATCATCTTCTTTTTTTATGCCACCGCCAAAATCAATACTCAATGATGTTTTGCCGGCTATTGTTTCCAGCACCTTCCAGTTTTTTACTGCACCTGCTTTTGCACCGTCGAGGTCAACCAAATGAAGGCGCTGCAAACCGGCATCTTCAAATTGTTTTGCCACATCCAACGGATGCTCGTTGTAAATTTTCTTTTGTAAATAATCGCCCTCAGTCAATCTCACACATTTGCCTTCTATTATATCTATTGCCGGAATGATTTGCATGTATGAATTCTGATTGTTTATAGTTCAAGAAAATTCTTCAAAATTTGCTCTCCTGCTGTTGCACTTTTTTCCGGGTGAAACTGAACTCCGTAAAAATTATTTTTATGCAATGCCGAACTATATGGTTGAATATAATTTGTCGTTGCAATAGTGTGTTCGCCTAATGCTGCATAGTATCCATGCACAAAATAGCAGTAACTATTCTCAGCAACGCCTTCAAACAATTTTGATTTTAAATCATAAATATTGTTCCAACCTATCTGCGGAATTTTACCCCCAACCCCTAAAGGGGAGTTTGTAAAATGCTTCACGTTTTCATCAAAGATTCCAAGGCAATTAGTATCATTCTCTTCCGAATGTCTGCACATCAGTTGCATACCGAGACAAATACCTAGAACGGGTTGTTTCAACTCCTTTATCACTGAATCTAAATTTCTTTCTTTGAGATAATTCATTGCAGTGCTCGCCTCGCCAACTCCCGGAAAAATTACTTTATCTGCAGATTTAATTTTTTCATGATGGTCTGTAACGGTTGCCGAAACTCCGATGCGTTCGAGTGCATAAAGCACTGATTGAATATTGCCTGCGTTGTATTTTATTATTGTCAGAACCACGATCTTATCCTGATTTTACTGATTAAACTGATTTATTTCAAAATAGAATTAAGAAATTCTTTTGTTGATTGTTCTATATTATTTGAATCTTCAATTGCTTTGATAAATGCTGTGCCTATTATTGCACCGTTTGCATATCTGCATGCTGATTCAAATGTTTGCTTGTCTTTAATTCCAAAACCAACCAGGATCGGGTTTTTCAATTTTAGATTTTGTAACCGCTGCAAATATTTTTCTACCGGTGAAAAGTCTTTATCTTTTCCTGTAATCGACGAAGATGAAACAGCATATAAAAAACCGGTGCTTAATTCATCCAGCTTTTTTATTCGTTCTTCTGATGTTTCGGGTGTTACTAAAAAAATAAAATTGAGATTATATTTTTTAATGATCGCTCCGTACTCGGTTTCAAATTCATGTTCAGGAAGATCGGGCAATATCAATCCGTCGATACCGGCTTCTGAAGCCGCCTTACAAAATTTTTCAAACCCGTATTGAAGAACAGGGTTCATATAACCCATTAGGACAACCGGAATATTCATTTCATTGCTAAAACCTTTTAACTGCTCAAACAGTTTGGCAATTGTCATACCATTGTTCAAAGCCTTACCACCACTGGATTGTATCACAGGTCCGTCTGCAAGCGGATCGCTGTAAGGCATACCGAGTTCAATAATATCCGCCCCGTTTTGTTGCAAAGCTTTCATCACCGGCAATGTGCTTTCTAATTCAGGAAAACCGGCAGTGCAATAGACGTTGAGAACGTTTTGATTCTTTTTTTGGAATAATGATTCTAATCTTTTCATCTTTATTTTTATAACATTCAATAATCAACACTCAATATTCAATGTTCAAATTAAATACACCTTCAAAAAAGAACACCGCAACATTTACTCAATTTTCTTTACTTGAATCTTGAGTATTGACTATTGAATGTTGATTGTTTATTTTCCATTTCGATTTAATGCATGTATGTTTTGCGAAGCTAAACTGAAGCTCAATAAAAATTCTTCGGTACAAGTGTGCGACCTGCCTACCGGCAGGCAGGCGCAACGATACTTAACAGAATTACTAATGTTGGTTATACAATAAAAAAATATTTCTATCCACGCACTTCCAATTCCCGCATGTATGTACTCAAATCTTTATCGCCTCTTCCGCTCAGGCAAATCACCACTGTATTTTTTTCGTTGAACTTTACTTGTTCAAGCGCAGCAAGTGCATGTGCAGATTCGAGCGCAGGAATAATTCCTTCGAGTTTTGCAAGAAGGAATGCTGCATTCAATGCTTCATCATCGGTTGCACTTAAAAATTTTGCACGTCCGCTTTCAAACAAATGCGCATGCATCGGGCCGATTCCCGGATAATCCAAACCCGCTGAAATACTGTGCGGCTCTACAACCTGGCCATCTTCGGTTTGCATCACCAAACTTTTGCTGCCATGCAAAACGCCCGGTTTTCCGAGTTGTGTCGTTGCAGCGCTCATTCCGCTTTGCACACCATGGCCGGCAGCTTCAACGGCAATCAATTCAACACTCATGTCATCTAAAAAATTATAGAACGCACCGGCCGCATTGCTTCCACCGCCAACGCAAGCCATCACATGCGTCGGCAATTCGCTTCCTGTTTCTTCTTTGAGTTGTTTTTTTATTTCTTCGCTGATCACACTTTGAAAACGCGCCACCATATCCGGATACGGATGTGGGCCAACAACACTTCCGATGATATAATGTGTGTCGTTAGGATTGTTGATCCAATCGCGGATCGCTTCATTTGTTGCATCTTTCAGTGTTTTGCTTCCACTTGTTGCAGGTATTACTTTCGCACCGAGCATTCTCATTCGTGCAACATTCGGCGCCTGACGTTCAATATCTTTTTCTCCCATGTACACAATGCATTCAACACCTTTCAACGCACATACCGTTGCAGTTGCAACTCCATGTTGCCCCGCTCCTGTTTCTGCGATGATCCTTTTTTTCCCGAGACGTTGCGCTAATAAAATCTGCCCGATCGTATTATTGATCTTATGCGCACCGGTGTGACAAAGATCTTCACGCTTCAGAAAAATTTCCGTATTGTATTTTTTACTCAGGCGTTTTGCGAGATATAACGGCGTCGGACGGCCGACATAATTTTTCAGCAATGCATAAAATTCTTTTTGAAAAGAATCTTCATACATGATTTCAATATACCTCGTCTTCAATTCTTCCACATTTCTGTGAAGCATCTCGGGAATGTAAGCGCCACCGAAATTTCCGTAATACCCGAAAATATTCGGTTGTTTGTAGGTGCCTTTGTTGAGAGATGTAATTCGGTTTATCATTTTTTCCCTGATAATTTTAGTTTTATTTTTTGGTAACCAGCATTTGTAATTCTATTAAACATCGTTGCGCCTGCCTGCCGGTAGGCAGGTCGCACTCTTGTACAGTAGATATTAAATTCGGCTACTGCTTCAATTCCTTCACAAACTTTTCCACCTTTTTTAAATCCTTTACACCCGGTGAAATCTCAAACCTGCTATTGATATCAGCAGCAAATAATTTTTTTGCCCAGGGCCCATGCTCAAACTCTTTTAATTTATCTGCGTCTTCCGGTTCAATGCCGCCACTTAAATAAAACAGTTTATCCATTGGTACCGTTTTCAACATATCCCAATTGAATTTTTTTCCGGTTCCGCCATAACCGACTCCGAGCGTATCGAACAAAAACATGTCACAGGAATCTTCATACGGTTTCATGATCCATTCCACCGGGTCATTTTCTGCAAAGCGAAATACTTTAATCACCGTGACATAATTTGCGAGTTGCTCACAAAAACGCGGTGTTTCGTCGCCATGCAGTTGCACCATATCCAAACCGTAATCATCCACGCATTTCATCACCTCTTCATACGTTGCGTGAACAAACACACCCACTTTTCCCAACCTCACTTTTGCTTTTTTCAATTGTTCGCCGCTCAGATGTTTCGCAACGTAACGTGGCGATTTCGGATAGAAAATAAAACCTGCTAAGTCTACGCCCATCTCCTCCAGTTTTTTTACCTGGTCGAGTTGGGTCATGCCACAAACTTTTACCCTCATGGAGAAACAGTTTTTAGTTTGTTTACAAATGAGGCAAATGCAACCGCAGGGTCTTTTTCTTTCATGAAATTTTCGCCTATCAGAAAACCGCGAAAACCATGTTGTTTGAATAAGGTTATATTTTCTACCGAGCTGATTCCGCTTTCTGCTACTTTAATTTTTTCTGCAGGTATTTTTTCTGCCATCCGCAGACTTCTGTCGATATCCACTTCAAAGGTTTTCAGGTTGCGGTTATTGATGCCCACAATTTCCGTTTCATCGCAAATATGTCCGAGTTCTTCTTCTGCATGCAGTTCTAATAAAACCTCAAGCTGTAACTCTTTTGCAAATTTCGCTAATATCCTCACTTGTTGTGGCGATAAACAGGCAGCGATCAATAAAATAACATCGGCACCAATTGATTTTGCCTCTGCGACCTGGTATTCGTCCACAATAAAATCTTTTCTAAGGATTGGTATTTGATTGACTCTTGCCTGTATTAAATCGTTTGAACTTCCACCAAAAAAAATTTCATCTGTTAATACTGATAGTGCTGATGCTCCATTATCTGCATACGCAGAAGTTATTTTTACCACATCAGCATCACCATTAATAATTCCCTTTGATGGTGATCGCCTTTTGAATTCCGCAATGATCCCGGTTCTATTATCATTCAATAAAAATTCTTTCAGCGACAAAGTTTCCCTTGAAAAAAATTCAGATTTCCCCAGGTCAGAAATTCCTACTTCAGACTTCTTACTTCTTACTTCCAACTTCTTACTTTCAATTATCGTATCTAAAATATTCATGTTTGTTAAGTATGAATTATGAACTATGAACTATGAAGTGTGTTGCATTTTGAAGAACTCATACTTCATAGTTTATAGTTCATACTTTATTGCAACGCCACCAACTTCTTCAACGCTTCATACGCGCTGCCACTCTCTAAACTTTCTACCGATGCAAGATATGCATCGTCATACGTTTTATAATTCCCCGTACAGTGCAAGGCCATAGCAGCATTTGCCAGTACTACGGCATTCTGCGCCCACGTTCCTTCGCCATGTAAAATCTTCAGGAAAATCTTTGCTGCTTCTTCAACAGTCGCACCTCCTGAAATATCAGTTGCCTCCACCATTCGCTTTCCCAATTGCTCCGGCGTCATTATTTTTTCTCCTTCATTGGTGATGACTTTTGTATCGTTCGTCAATGATATTTCATCATATCCATCCAAACTATGAATGATCGTGAATGTACCTTCAGTTTGTTGTAATAAATAATTATAAATTCTTGCCATCTCCAGATTATAAACCCCGACCAATTGAAACTTCGGAAATGCCGGGTTAACCATTGGCCCAAGCATGTTGAAGAAAGTCCGAACACCTAAATTTTTTCTTATTGGCCCTACAGTTTTCAAAGCCGGGTGAAAAAGCGGGGCATGAAGGAAACAAATATTTGCTTCTTCCACTTCTTTCTTCAATTGTGATTTGTCATTTTTGAATTTATATCCCAATTGCTCCATTACATTCGATGCGCCACTGATAGACGACGCTCCGTAATTTCCGTGCTTCGCCACTTTTTGCCCGGTACCCGCAACAATAAAACAAGCAAGGGTTGAAATATTAAATGTATTTTTCCCGTCACCGCCGGTGCCAACAATATCAATCGTTTCATTTCCGTTCAAATCTGCACGAACACATAATTCCAAAAGTGCATCCCGAAATCCCTGCAATTCATCAATGGTGATACTGCGCATAAGGAACACCGTTATAAATGCAGCGATCTCACTTTCATTATACGCTCCTTTGGAAATATTTACGAGTGCTTCTTTCGCCAGTTCGCGTGTTAATGTTTTGTATTCAAATAAATATTGTAAGATTTTTTTCATACCCCTGTCCCCTAAAGGGGAATTTTGTTCCAAATCTCTAAGAAATTCAGAAGGTTATTAGTATTAATTTTTATTTGCGATTCACCAATGCCCCTTCAGGGGTTGGGGGTTTCAGACAAGCCAATTCCTCATAATCTTTTCTCCCAATGGCGTCAGCACACTTTCCGGATGAAACTGCACTCCTTGTACATCATACGTTTTATGTTGCAACGCCATGATATAATTATTATCATCACGTGCAGTTACTTCCAATTCTTTCGGGAAATTTTCATCACTCACTACCCAACTGTGATAACGGCCGACTTCGAATTTATCAGGCAACCCATCAAATAATTCCCGTGAAGGGTGAAGGGCAAGCGGTGAATCTTTCTCACTCATCATTGACGATTGACCATTGACGATACTCACGTCCGTTGCCACTCCATGATACACCGTTGAAAGGTTAATTAGCTTTCCACCAAACGCCTCTCCGATTGCCTGGTGCCCCAAACATACGCCCAGTATAGATTTTGTTGAAGCATACTCTTTGATCAATGGAAGCAATAACCCTGCTTCTTCCGGAATGCCGGGCCCGGGCGATAAAATTATTTTATCATATACTGTCACTTGCTCCATCGGAATCTGGTCGTTACGATATACATCTACTTTCTGATGCAAAATCTTTTCCACCAAGTGCACTAAGTTGTACGTAAACGAATCGTAATTGTCAAATACTAATATTCTCATTTTGCTTGGTTGATGGTTCATAGTTGACGGTTCATTGCTATGAGCCATCAACTACGAACTATGAACTAAATATTCTCCGCCGCCCCGATCGCTTTCTTCAACGCTCCTAATTTATTATTCACTTCCTGCAATTCACTTTCCGGTTTTGATGCTGCAACAATTCCTGCACCTGCCTGGTAAAACAATGTATTTTGTTTGCTTAAAAAAGTACGGATCATAATCGCATGTACACAAGTACCGTCAAATCCCATAAAACCTATACATCCGCCATAATAGCTTCTCGCCGTTGGCTCATACGCATCAATCAGGTTCATCGCTTTGAATTTTGGAGCACCGCTCAATGTGCCTGCCGGAAATGTCACTGCTAATAACTCAAACGGGTTTGTATTCTCCCTCACTTTGCCGCGGACTTCACTTACAAGATGTATCACATGCGAATAGTATTGAACCTGACGGTAATGCACAACCGAAACTTCATCACACAAACGGCTGAGGTCATTTCTTGCCAGGTCGACCAACATCACATGCTCTGCATTTTCTTTCGAGTCATTCAATAATTTTTCTGCCATCTGCTGATCGATCTCATCATCACCAGTACGCTTAAAAGTTCCTGCGATCGGATGAACGATCGCTTTCCCATTCTGTATCAGCAACTGCGATTCCGGTGAAGAACCGATGAGTTTATAATCTCCGTAATCAAAGAAAAATAAATACGGCGAGGGGTTAATATTCCGCAACGCACGGTACACATTGAATTCATCGCCGGTAAAGCTTTGTTGAAACCTTCTGCTCAGCACAATCTGAAAAACATCTCCGCGGTAACAACTCGCAATACCTTTCTTCACCATTTCCATATAATCTTCATCTGTCATATTCGATGTTTCTTCGCCTTTTGCCAGGAAAGGATATGCAGGAACATCTTTACTTTTTATCAACGATTCCACAACAGCTACCTCGCTTTCTATTCCCGCGATCTTATTCTCGCAGACATACAACTCATCCTTGAAATGATTGATCGCTATAACGTACTGGTATAACCGATAACGCATTAGCGGAATAGCATTGAGCTGCGAGCTGCGAGCCGCGAGCTTGACTGTATCAAAAAACTGTATCGCATCAAATGTAGTATATCCAAACAACCCCTGCGCAGTCCGCACCGGTTTTTCTTTCGCCGGTTGCACATCAAACCGATGCATAAATTCCCACAATAATTTTGGCACTTCATTCGGATGCGCTATCGCAATTTTTTCAGGATGCTGTCCGGGCAATTTGAACTCGATATTTTTCGTGTCGGTAATTTCAATTCCGGCGATCGCATTAATACCGATAAACGAATAACTGTTTTCCGCCACATGGTAATCCGTGCTCTCCAGCAAAATCGTATCACGGAAACGGTCGCGCAGGCGCAGGTAAATCCCCACCGGTGTGTACACGTCCGACAAAATTTTTTTAAACTCCGTTTTGATCTCTATTTTTTTCATATCTCGCTTCCGGCTGATTTTTTATTTTATGTATCCGGCATTTGTTCTCTCCTCATCATCGTTGCGTCGCACTCTTGTACTGTAACAATTCTATTCATCGTTTCACTAACGGCAACATACAACCGATTTAATATTCTCCATCTGAACCTCGATTTTATCCTTATTAAAACCGATTCTTCTGATTCAGATGAATCAGCAAAATCAGGTCAAAATCCTGGCAAACAAAAAGCCCCGATTTACTCGGGGCTTTGAATATTTTTATTCAATAAACAACAATAGCTGCTTACAAGCCCCGGAAAAGGTTTGTATGCCACCACCACTGAATATTGAGTTGAATTTGTTTCATTGCATTGCAAATATGAAAGCTTTTTTGTTAACTACCAAGTTTATTCTTAAATTTTCTGCTTATAAATTTTCATCATGCCCCAACTACCCAACCAACAACCAACACAACGGCTGCTTTCATTAGATTTTTTACGCGGATTAATTATGGTACTCCTTGCACTCGAAAGCACCGGTTTTTATGAACACCTGTTTGATGCTACATCAGGTCAACCCGTGTTAAATAATTTCTTCCTGCAATTTCAACATCATCCATGGAATGGTTTGCGTTTCTGGGATTTGATCCAGCCTTCATTTATGTTTATGGCTGGTGTCGCTATGGCATTTTCATTAACAAAGCAGGCTTCACAAGGAATGACATGGAACCAATCCTTCAAAAAAACATTGAAAAGATGTTTCTGGCTTTTTTTCTGGGGAGTACTTGATTATGCAGTCCGCGGCACAAAATTATCTTTCGAATTATGGGATGTGTTGACACAACTTTCATTCACCACGCTTGTTGCGTTTTTAATTTTCCGGTGGAGCGTAACAGCACAGATCATTACTTGTGTTGCATTATTATTATTGACCGAAGCATTGTACAGGTTCACGAATATTCCGGGTTTTAATCAGCCGTTTGCCGATCAACACAACTTCGGCAATTACGTCGATTTGTTATTAATGAACAAAACCAATGATGGCGGATGGGTTGCTATCAATTGTATTCCTACAGCAGTGCATACGATCGCGGGGGCAATTGCCGGGAAATTATTGATCAACGGGAAAGATAAAATAAAAACAATGCTGACCTGGGCTGTTATCTGTTTTATTCTTGGCTACGGCCTGGATCTCGCACATATAACGCCCATCATTAAACGAATTGCAACCTCATCATTTACATTAGCTTCTCTTGGCTGGTGTTTATGCTTTTTATCTGCAAGTTATTGGTGGATCGATATCAAAGACCATCGGAAACATTTGCAGTTCTTTACAATCGTCGGGATGAATTCGATTTTTATTTACCTGTTTTTTGAAATTGTCGGCGATAGGTGGTTCACAAAATATATTACAACTATCAGCAGCAATTTGCTTTCATATATCAACACCCCGGAAATGCTGACATTGATCTTAAGCTCATTATCTGTATTTGGATTGGAGTGGTACCTGTGTTATTTTTTATACAAGAAGAAAATATTTTT
>JAFEAE010000014.1 GCA_018266575.1 Bacteroidota bacterium | reverse complement strand
CGACCGAATTATTGATAAAAACCATTGAGTCAAAACGGCCGGTAGATCATGAAAACCAGTTGTTGCCTTTTGAGCTTACCATCGGTGAATCAACAAAAGCAAGGAGGTTGGTGTATGCGGTGTGATAACCGTGGAATAGCTGCAAAATTTATTTTTTGAGAAATGTATCAACTTCATTTCTATACGGAGCAGATGCCTGGGCGCCATGCCGTGTCACAGATATTGCTGCGGCTGCGTTTGCAAACTTTACTGCTTCTTCTAATCCCTTTCCTTCTGAAAGCGAAATCGTCAGCGCAGCGCAAAAAGTATCGCCTGCTGCTACCGTGTCTACTGTTTTACCTGCTTTAAATCCCGGTACTAAATTTTTATATTGTGTAGAAGAAACATACGCACCAGATTCTCCCATTGTAATAATTACAGTTTCGATCCCTTTGTTGTGCAAAGCATCACATGCTTTTGATGCGGTGTACAGATCGCTAACAACGATGTTGGTAAGAATAAATGCTTCGGATTGATTGGGTACGATGATATCTGTATTGCTCAAAATCTTATCTGGTAATTCAAGTGCAGGAGCAGGATTTAAGATCACTGTTTTTTTATATTGTTTTGCCAATTTCATCCCAGCTTCAACTGTTGTGAGGGGAATTTCTAATTGAAACAGCACTGCATCACATGCCTCAATTTTTTCTTTGGCTTTTTTTATATCTTCTTCGTTCAACATTCCGTTCGCACCCGGTGCAACAACAATTATATTTTCGCCATCATTATCTATAACGATGAATGCAACTCCTGAAGGTTCTTGTGTATCTGTATAAATAAATGCAGTGTTGATTTTCTCATCAATGAAATTTTTGATGGAAATTTTCCCTAAAGCATCATTGCCAACTTTTCCGATCAACGTAACATCGGCGCCTAATCGTGCGGCAGACACTGCCTGGTTTGCACCTTTGCCTCCGCCGGTAGAAATAAAAGAATGTCCCATCAATGTTTGCCCGGGCGATGGGATTTGTGGCGATCTTACAACCATATCTGTATTGATACTCCCTATAACGACAACTTTTTTCATAAAACTTTTGATTGATCTTATCTCGCGTAAATAATCAAACCGATACCAATTATATAAAGTAAAAGCATAAGGTTTAAGATTGCTGATGTTCCTTGCGGTGCGTTTTTAAATTCTTTCCAGATAAATATTCCCCATACTGCAGCAACAACCGTTGCGCCTTGCCCTAATCCGTATGATATAGCTGCACCTGCTTTTCCTGAAGCAATAATGCTGAACGACATGCCAATGCACCATATTATTCCGCCAAGTATACCTGTGAAATGATTACGAAAACTTCCTTTGAAATATTGTGAAAAATTAACCGGTGCGCCAACAAATGGTTTTCGCATGATGTATGTATTGAAAATAAAATTGCTCAGCAAAATACCAATGGCAAAAAATACCATTGCAGTGTATGGGCTGAGTTTGCCGTTTTCAGGAACGGAAAAATCAGTGAACATGGATTTGGCCACAAAGCGGTAAAAGAAACCCATCAGCAGGCCGGCTACAACTGATAATAGTAAACCTTTTGCAGACGGTGATGCGTTTTGTGCTGCCATTTTTTTATACGCACGTGCATTTAATATAATGGCTAACGTAATTGCAATTACACCACTGAATAATAATGTAGCATTGCCTTGAGGCGAACCGATATAATTAACAACAACTCCTAACACTAATGCAATGCCGATGCCTATTGGAAATGCAACGGACATTCCTGCAATAGCAATTGCTGCAACAAGCAGAATATTTGCGGCATTGAAAATAATTCCGCCTGATATCGCGGATAATAAATTGGATGAACCTGCCTGGGAAATATCAGCAACAAAGCTCCGCCCGCTGCTGCCTCTGCTCCCCAATATAAAAGCAAACAGAAGCGTGAGCAGAAGGATGCCGATCACATAATCCCAGTAAAAAAGTTCGAAACGCCAAGTGCTTGCTGCTAATTTTTGTGTGTTGGCCCAGCTTCCCCAACAAAGCATGGTGATAATGCAGAATATAACTGCCGTGGGGTAATTTTCTAAAATGAACATATGGCAATAGATATTTTGGTTGGAAAGTTTAATAATGTCGGTTCGTGAATACTGCAATCAAAACTGAAAATAACAATTTTTAAGATAGTGTGTTTCTGTAAGTTTTGATTTATCCGGAAACCGAAACTATAGCGAATGCCGGGAAAAACGTTGCTATAGGTACTGCATGCGGATCTTTACCGGGTACGATCTTCGGTTATGCATTTATGTTAGTTTTCAGGAAAACGATGTGATAATCTATCTGCCTTTTTTTGCTATTATATAACTATTGATTTCGTGGAGGGTTGTTAGTTTTTTGATATCCTCATCAGGGATGCTGGTATTAAATTTCTTTTCGATTTCCCAATAAATTTCCAGCATATCGAGAGAGTCAACATCAAGTTCATTTGCAAAACAGATATTGTCGCAAATATCCTCTCGGCTTAGCCCGAGTTTTTCGCTTATGATTATTTGTATTGTATCATGAATGCTATCCTGCATGGCGTGTTTTACTCTCATTTAAAACTGGTAGCCGGGAAGCTTAATTATCATCAATCAGTGATAACGAAGAGTAGAAGCCTGCCGGCAGATATTTCTTAAGCTTTATGGTTACTTTTTCCTGGTATTATTTAGGTAACTAACATGTAGCAGAGAAACACAAATTTGGTAAAAAGAATTTTACATAATTGTTAACCGATTGGAAAATATATGTTAACCTTGATTCTTTTGTTTTGATGCATGCATGAAAAGCGACAGGCTGCAAACTGCTTAATTAAGGGTTGAAGTGATTTGGAAGCAATAAGTTGGGGAATCGAGTTGTTGCAGTGCAAGTAACTGATTTGTCTGTGACACGAGGTACAATGACGCTCAAGGTAGTTCTCCGGATTTAGTAATTAAGGCTTTGCAAAAAAAGTTTCATGTATTTTTCCTTGCAACCGGATTAAGTAAAATGAGTTATGTTTATTGAATGCTAAAAAGCTGATGATGTTTTATTGTGTTTTTCAGCATTGGCTTTTTCTTCGTGATAATCATCTTCTGTATTTATTTCCCAGATATTGTCATTCAATTTTCGTCCTTCAATAATATTTTCAACAGCCGCCATTGCAGTCAACATACTATGATCACTGTTATTGTAACGGTGCATTCCGTTGCGTCCTATCGGATAGAGATTTTCAATGGTATTTAAATATTGCTTTACCTTTTCGAAATACTCATAACTTCCATAATAGGAGGGGTAAGCTTTTTCAACTTTTACTACTGTTGAATCTTTTACATTTTCTTTTTTCAAGATACCTATATTTTCCATTTCCTGTATTGCCTGCATAGTAATGGCTTCATCGGATTGCTGCCAGAAAAAATCCTCTTTATTACAAAAATATTCTACACCAAGCCATTTGTCGTCAGCATTGTTCACCATAAATGGGCTCCAGTTATTGAAAAATTGTATTCGCCCGGCCCTTACTTCTTTGTCTTGTATATAAATCCAGTTGTCTGTAATATCACCTGCTGTTGAATCGGTAAGAGCAAGTTCCGATAGTAATATACCAACGATTAAAAAATCCCGGTACTCCAATCCGGAGGAAATTGTTTGAATCTCGTTCGTAACCTGCATGTTTTTTAATCCCCCGATCAGGTCTTTTACCGGCATGGTTGAAAAAAAATAATCTGCATGAAGAATGTATTCTTCATTAGTATACTTGTTTTTTACGACTGCAGATTCGATCTTGTGGTTTCCATTTCCGGTTAGGCTTTCCAGGTTAGTATTCAGATGTATTTCTCCACCAAGTTTGATAATTTCTGATGCAACAGTTTCCCACATTTGGCCGGGCCCGTATTTTGGATACAAAAATTGTTCGATCAGGCTTGTGGTTGTACCTTTCTGGTCGATAGTTTTATTAGTGTTAAATACGGAAACAAGAGCATGTTTGAGCAACCCCGAAATATTTAAATTTTTAACTCTTTGTTTGCCCCAGCTTGATGGGATTTTTTCACAAGGCACTCCCCAGACCTTTTCGGTGTAGTCTTTAAAAAAAGTTTCGTACAATTTTTTACCAAAGCGGTTGCAAAAAAATTGTGCGAGGTTTTCTTCTTGTTTTATCGGGAATAATTTGGCGTAGAGATAAGAAAACCCGATGGCTGTTATTTTGCTAAACCCTAAATTGCGGGCCGTTGCCATGTTTAACCTGAGTGGATAATCAAAAAATTTTCTTTGGTAATAGATGTGTGATTTTCTTGGCCGAAGGAGCATTACATTTTCCCCGCTTCCAAATTCTTGAACAATCAGCCCGGCATCCTTGTGTTGATAATTTATGGTAATATGCCTATCCTTAACATTTTCGTCCAGGGGAAGAAATTTCAACCACCAGTCAATGATTTTTTCGGATTTTGAAAAAAAGCGATGTCCGCCGATATCAATTCTATTGCCTTTGAAATTTATAGTTTTTGACAGGCCTCCAACTTGTGACTCCTTTTCAATAATAACCGGAACAATTTCAGTTTTTGTAAGCAGTTCATATGCTGCAGTTAAACCGGCCGGGCCTGCTCCAATAATTATTGCTTTTTTCATGAAAAAATTTTTGATCTGTCAGTGAAACAAACCCATAGAAGTGCAAGAAAGATCATGAATTCACCGACGGAGTGCCGCATAGGTATAAATGCTATGAAAAAAATATTGAGTAATAATCCTGACAAAATTATTGTGTAAGCAACTTTAAGTTTGTTATTGTAATATGCGCTTATCAACAGTAACGGGAATAGCCATTGCACTTTGTAATATTCTCCACGCATGATCGGAGATAAAAAATCTGTTATCATATAAAGGCAAAATCCGAAAATAGCTAATATTCTCACATCACTATTTTGTTCAGGTTTATGTTGTTTAAAAAAGATAAACAATAATGCAAGGATTGTAGCTGATAAGATAAAATGAAGAATATAGATGGGAATAGTGATATGAAAAATATTTCGGATAATCGCCGGAATATTATCTACTTCCCAATGCGTTTCAGGCATTTTTCCTTTAATCAAATCATAATCCAATCCTTCCCATTTGCTGTATTCTACCGGCTTGTATAAGCCTGAATGTTGATTACTGTCTGCCTGATGAAATTTCATTTGAGCGTTAATGGAATAATAGTATTCAATCCAATAGCTACGTTCTTTTTTATTGAAAATACTATATCCTAAAAGAATGCAAGCGGGCAGAAAAAATGCCGTAAGCTGTTTTGGGTTATATTTTCTAAACCATCCCATGTAAATAAATGGAAGAAAAAATAAAATAACGGTAGGCCTGGATAAAACAAGAACCCCTGAAATAGCCCCTGCCAGAAGAATAGAAAATATTTTGTTTCTTTTATTTATGCAAAAATAGAAGACAAAGCAACAAAAAGGTATCAATATATACATTTGGCCTTTCATTACTAAAGAGCCCCATCCTTCTGTAAATAGAAAGCATGTAATTGTTATTGTGCAAAGCCATCGCTGTGTAGTTGTTTGGGCCAGCAGAAAAGCAAATACCAGGCAAGCAATTAGCATTAAATATTCAACAACTAACCATATTTCAGATATTTTGCGTTGTGGCAAATCTGCAATTGGAAATAAAAGATGATGAAAAAAGGGGGAAGCTGTTATGCCATTTGCATAAGTTGTATCTTTCTGTTCAGGATCGTAGTACCTTAATCCATCCCTAGGCTTCCATTTATAGAAATAGGGTGGTTTCCCATCCAACTGCAACCTGGCACCAATGACCCTGTTTCGAAGATCTGAGGTATATCCTTTTTCGATTTTTATATCCCGAATTATACAAAATGAGAATACTGCAATTAGGCTAATGGCCATTAAAACATTATGCATTGCAGTTGTATTCACCAGGTAATAGTTGTATGGCAATATTAAAAAAATCATTTGATATAAGTGCTCTGGCTATCGGTGTTACTTAAGCTTTGATATATGCAGGAATAATTATTTTTATGAATCGATATGTTTCCGGCTTAGGTAAATTCAAAAGATTAGGAATTTTAATTTTATAAGTAATCGATCTTGTTTTTTATAAAATAGAAGTTCGGGTCATTTATGATCCGAAAATGAGAGCTGTATATTTACTTCTATTGTGCATAAATTCCCTGTACGGGTTTCGCTATATTATATGCTTTAATGTTAAATAAAAATAAGGGTATGATGGCTGTGCCTATCGCTTAATATAGTTTTCGGTTATTCATTAATGTTATATTATGAACCTGCAGGCTACACGCAAAAAAGAGTGTAGGTCAGTTATATTCTCAATACCTTTTATGTATTTACGGTTTCAAATTGCGCCGATGGGATTATGTCTTTCTACTAAATAAAAGAAATATCTCTTGCACAGAGATCCCTGTTGATAAATGCGGATTGCTGATCGCTGCCATGTTTAACCTAAGTTGGTGAAAAAATCTTTGATAGAGGATGTATTATTTTCCCTGTTGAAGTAGCATTACATTTTTTCAGCTTCCCCGTTTTTTGACGATCAACTCCTCATCTTTATGGTGATAATTTATGATAGTATAGTAATCTTTAAAATTCTCTTACAAAGCAGGAAATTTCTATCACCAATCAACGATTCTTTCTGATTTTGAAAAAAACAATGCTCGGCAACATCAATTCAATTGTTTTTGAAATTTATAGTTTTGGACAAGCTTGCAACCTGTGATTCCTTTTAATAATAACCGGAACAATTTTAATTTTTGTCAGCAGTTCATATGTTGTAGTTAAACCAACTAACCCGCTCCAATAGCCATTGCTTTTTCATTTAGCTAATTTGGGTTCTTTTGTTATACACAGCCATAAAAATGCAGATAACATAATAAATTCACCTATTGTATGTCGCATGGGAAGAAAAGGAATATAAAAAGCATCGAGTAACAATCCTGCCAGGATAAACAGATAAACAGATCTTAGCTGCGAATTATAATTTGCACTAATCAGTAATAAGGGAAATAACCATTGGACTTTATAATATTCTGCCCGTGGGATAGGAGATAAGAAATCTGCTATCATATATATACAAAAGCCAAAAATTGCCACAATTTTTATGTCTGCATTTTGTGTGAACGAATGGTTTTTATAAAAAAACGTTAGTAATGCTACAATAATAATTGCAAAAATAATTTCGAGGATTTTTGACGGGACAATAATATGAAATATGTTGCTGACGATTGCTGGTACATTACTTGTTTCATAATGTGTTACAGGAACTTTGGCTTTTCTGATCGAATCTATATCCCAACCTTCCCAATTATGATATTCCACGGGTTTGTATTTGCCTGTAATTGCCGATGCCGGAGCCTGGTGAAGCTTTATGTGCGAACTAATGGCATGGTAATAATCAATCCAAAAACATCTTTCTTTGGTGTTTAGAATACTATATGCACTTAATATACAAATTGGGATAAGAAAAATCGTCAACAGGCCGATGGCTTTTTTTTTCAGAAGGCCAGGCAATGGTAAAAAAATTAAACAGGTAGTTGGACGTGACAAAATCAGAATCGCAGCAAAAAGCCCCGCGAGAAAAATGTAGAATGATTTTTTTTGCAGAATACAAACAAGAATAATAAAACAACAAAAAGGAATTAGCAGGTAGAGCTGCCCTTCCTCCAGTAAACTTATCCAGCCTTCTGTAAATAAGAAAGAAGTTAATGTGATTATACAGGCCCATCTTTGAACAATCGTGTTTGTTAAAAGAAATGCTATCGCTATACATGAGATAAGCATTATGTATTGAAATGCTAACCAGATCCTTGATATTTTTCTTTGTGGCAGATTGGCTATGGGGTATAAAAGATGATGAAAAAAAGGGGAGGCGGTTATGTTATTTGCAAAGGTGGTATCGTTTTGTACAGGGTCGTAATATCTTAAACCATCTTGTGGTTTCCATTTGTAAAAATAAGGCGGTTTCCCATCTGATTGCAATCTTGCGCCTATTACCCTGTTCCTGAGATCCACAGTATAGCCTTTTTCAATTTCTATATCACGATTTATGCAAAATGAGAATACCGCAATTAATGCAATTACCATTAAAACATAATGAATCGCGGATTTATGCATCTGACAATGTTTATTGAAGCAATATTAAAAAGAATCATTTGAAATAAGCTTTCCGTTAGTTCTTGTTGTTCAAACCTGCCTGTTGATAAATGACTTTTTGATCGGCAGATTTGAAAGCTGCTAACCTCGATGGATAGCCGAAAATAATACGGCGTTGAATAGAACTTTTACAGCACACGAGTGCGACGCAACAAAAGTTTAATAGTAGTACAAAAGCTAAATACAAAAAAAACCTGGAATTTTGGCGGAGAGAGAGGGATTCGAACCCTCGTTACACTTGCGCGTAAAACGGTTTTCGAGACCGTCCCATTCAACCACTCTGGCATCTCTCCGGCTTGCTTGTGCAAATTAATTATTACCAACAAAAAACCCCGCAGGTTTATACTGCAGGGTTGTATCTGTTTGGTACTCAGCGGAGGGAGAGGGATTCGAACCCCCGGACCTGTTACAGTCAACGGTTTTCAAGACCGCCTCATTAAACCGCTCTGACATCCCTCCGGGCGCAAAATTAGCTTCTCTGGCTAAACATCCAAATATTTTTATTTTATCGCCGTAACTTTGCACAAATTTTTTTCGTTGAAGCATCTCAGGGCAGTCAATAAATATTTCTGGAAATATCGCTGGCGTTTTTTGTTGGGAATTATTTTTATCATTCTTTCAAACTATTTCCGCATTTTATCCCCGCAGGTAACCGGTTACGTGGTGAATTCCGTTGAAAAAGAATTAAGCGATAGTATTGCCCGGAAAAAAGCAAATGCGCATCAACTTTCAAATACCGATGTTGCGGCTACATCAAAGCACATAAAAGACACGGCGAATTATGATATACTCGTAAAAAAATTTATTCGCACTGTTGATTCTTCAAAACCATCTTTCGGAAAAAAAGTTGCGATCTGTGGTATTACTTTATTAGTGCTTGCATTACTTGGTGGGTTTTTTATGTTCCTGATGCGTCAAACGATCATTGTAATGAGCCGCTACATTGAGTACGATCAAAAAAATGAGATTTACCGGCACTATGAAAAACTTGATACTAATTTTTACAAAACACACAGTACCGGCGACCTGATGAACCGAATGGCAGAAGATGTAAGCCGTGTGCGTATGTTTACCGGCCCGGCGATAATGTATTTGGCAAACCTGCTTGCAACGATCGGTTTCAGTTTGTTTTTTATGTTGCGGAAAGATCCCCTGCTCTCTTTTTATGTACTAACGCCATTGCCTATCCTGGCATTTACTATTTACTATGCGAATAACATCATCAATAAGCGCAGTGAACATATACAGGCGCTGTTGAGTAACCTTACTACAAATGCGCAGGAGTCTTATAGCGGTATTCGTGTAATAAAATCGTTTGTGCAGGAAAAAGCGATGTTCAGCTTTTTTGATAAGAACAGTGAAGAATATCGTAAGAACGCTGTTGGATTAGCGAAAGTAGAATCCATTTATTTTCCTGCAATGGGTTTGATGATCGGGTTGAGCACATTGCTTACGATAATGATCGGGGGATTATATGTGATCTATGGAAAACATAATACCGATATCGGAACGATAACGGAATTTGTAATTTATATCACGATGCTTACTTTCCCGGTAAGCGCTATTGGCTGGGTAGCGAGTATGATTCAACGTGCTGCTGCATCTCAAAAACGATTGAATGAATTTTTGGAAACCGTACCTGAAATTCAAAACCCATCTTCAGCAATAAGCAAAAAATTGGAAGGTGATATTATCTTCAGCAATGTGGATTTTATTTACCCGAACACAGGTATCCATGCGCTGAAAGATTTCAATTTACACATACGAAAGGGAGAAAAAGTGGTAATTATCGGGAGAACAGGTAGTGGCAAAACAACCATTGCGCAATTGTTGTTGCGTATGTACGATCCTCAAAAAGGTGAAATTAAAATTGACGGAACTGATATCAGGTCGATGGATCTTCACAATTTGCGCAACCAGGTCAGTTATGTTCCACAAGATGTGTTCCTGTTCAGCGATACTATTTTCAATAATATTAAATTCGGTTTGCAGGATGCGGATATGGAATCTGCACTTATGGCTGCCCGTTATGCCAGCGTAGATAAGGAGATTGAAGGATTTTCCCATCAATACGAAACGATGATCGGGGAGCGGGGGGTAACATTGAGCGGCGGCCAGAAACAACGTATTTCCATTGCCAGGGCCCTGATCAAAGACCCCGAAATTATTTTGTTTGATGATTGCCTGAGTGCTGTGGACTCAAAAACTGAGAAAGAGATATTAGGAAACCTTCATCAGTATTTGCAGCATAAAACCGCGATAATCATAACGCACCGCATTTTTTCCCTCTTTGATTTTGACAAAATTGTTGTGCTGGAAGAAGGCAAGATCGTGGAAACAGGAACCCATAAAGAATTGCTGGCACTTAACGGATATTACACGTATCTCTACGAACAACAGCAGCAGGAAAAGGAACAATCTGAAGCATAACCATCTGTTTCTGGTAAAATTTTTACTTAAGATGGCTGAAATCTTTCTATGAATTTTGTCAATTCGAAAACAATACTATATTTGTGCCTACTAAAAAATGTATTTGATTACCTGTAAAAAACTATTTAATTGTGGCGTACGAAAATAATGACAAAAGAATGGAAAGCGTTTATAGCAAACGCATAAGGGCTGGTAAACGCAGAACTTATTTTTTCGATGTTAGGGCAACAAGAAGTAACGATTACTATCTTACTATTACAGAAAGCCGGAAAAAATTTAATGAAGACGGATACGACAGGCATAAAATATTTCTGTATAAAGAAGACTTCAATAAATTTATCAAAGCATTGACCGAAGCAATCGATTATGTGAAAACAGATTTGATGCCAGACTTCGATTTCGATGCATATAACCATGACAACGTAGAGGGCGAACATACTGAAAATGGTTCTGTTGTTGCAACTGCAGCAACAGTTGAAGAAAACCATCAGCCGGAAGTAAAACCGGTTGCGCAAACTACTCCGCCGGCTTCCAATGATGCGCATGAAGAGGTAGACAAATGGTAAATCATAATATTTCTTATAAAAAAGCGCTTAATATATTAAGCGCTTTTTGTTTTTTTATTACATCATAATCCGACAAATAAAATAAACCAATTGAGTCCTGCAAAATGTAGCAAAGACAGGCTTTCATGAATTTTCAACTGTCCATTTTCAATTGGTATTACATATGAGCATCTACAGAAGGCGGATTGTTCTGTAGTTCTTCGAGTTTCTTTTTTCCATAAGACAATCTTGTTATCACAACAAATAGAACGGGCACGATAAATATTGCAAGGCTGGTTGCCGCTAGCATACCGCCAAGCACTGTCCATCCGATAGTATTACGTGCAACGGAACTTGCACCTGTTGCCAATGCCAATGGAAGTACACCAAATACAAACGCAATAGACGTCATCAGTATCGGCCGTAAGCGTAGTTTAACTGCATCGAGCGTTGCAGATACAACACCCATGCCACGGTCAACTCTTTCTTTTGCAAATTCTACAATAAGGATTGCGTTCTTCGCCGACAAACCGATCAACGTGATCAACCCGATCTGCGCATATATATTGTTGCTCAATCTTGGCAATAACGACAGTGCAATAATAGCTCCAAGCACACCGATAGGCACAGCAAGCATTACTGAAAACGGAACTGACCAGCTTTCATACAATGCTGCAAGGAATAAGAATACAAAAACGATAGACAATGCAAAAATGTACACGGCACTTGAACCGGACTTTATCTCCTGCAAACTCAACCCCGAGAATTCATAACCATAACCTTCCGGTAAAACTTTTGCTGCAGTGCGTTGCAACGCTTCAATTGCCTGGCCGCTACTGAAACCTTGTTTGGAATTTCCATCAACTTCAGCGCTTCTGTATATATTGAAATGCGAGATTAATGGAGCGCTTTCAGTGAGCTTGTAACTTACAACGGTGCTAAGCGGGATCATTTCTCCTGCTGTGTTTTTCACATAATATTGACCGATGCTTTTTATATCATTCCTGAAATTTGTGTCTGCCTGGGCAACCACATAAAAGTTTCTTCCGTAAACCGTCAATTGATTGATGTACGTGCTACCCATATACATTTGCATGGTATTGTACACATCAGCTAAATTCAATCCTAATTTTTTGCACTTATCCCTGTCTACATCAACCTGGTAACCGGGAGTATGCGCAGAAAAGAATGTAAATGCACCTGCAATTTCCGGTTGTTTGTTTGCTTCTGCTACAAAACTGTTCACAACGCGTTCAAATGTTTTGATATCATCGTTTGATTGCCGTTGTTCTATTTGAATACTGAAACCTCCGGCATTACCGAGGCCGGGAATGGCTGGCGGGCCGATAACAACAATTCGAGCTTCTTTGATTGCAGCGAAACGTTTATTAAGCTCCGCCATTATATCTAATTGTGTTATCCCTTTTCGTTCATCCCAGGGTTTTAACTGCATGAACATCGTTCCGCTGTTTGATTTAAATCCTCCGCTGATAAAGTTCAATCCCCCTAATGCAGCCACATGAAAAACGCCTGGAACTTTCTGGGCAATATTCATCATACTATCAATTACAACAAGTGATCTTGATGTAGAACTTGCTTCAGGTAGTTCGAACGTTACATACAGCCTTCCTTCATCTTCTGTGGGAATAAATCCGGTTGGTTTGTTTTTGAAAAGAAAAACATCGCCTGCAATAATCGCCACTAATAAAATAATAACAAGGGGGGCCCCCTTTATCCAGCTCTTTACTCCTAATGTATACCGGAGTGTGAAACGCCTGAATGCTTCATTGAACCAAAAGAAAAAGCGATTTAACCCTTTTGATTTTTTATCGAGATGTTGTGGCTTTAATAAGAGTGAACATAACGCCGGCGTAAGCGACAAAGCGACGAATGCCGATATCAAAACAGAGATCGCAATAGTAATTGCAAATTGCTGGTACAATCTTCCAACTATACCCGGAATAAATCCTACCGGCACAAACACGGCTGCCAGGATCAATGCTATTGCGATAACCGGCCCGGTAATATCGTTCAAAGCCCTTGCCGTGGCTTCTTTGGCAGATAACCCTTCTTCATCAATATAGTGTTGTACAGCTTCCACAACAACAATGGCATCATCTACCACGATACCAATAGCCAACACAAAGCCGAACATGGTAAGTGTATTGATCGTAAAACCAAGCGGAATAAAAAAGATGAATGTTCCTACGATTGCAACCGGGATTGCCAGTACCGGAATTAATGTAGAGCGCCAGTTCTGTAAAAACAGGAACACAACGATGGTTACAAGTAATAATGCAATAAGCAATGTATTTACAACATCAGCAATAGAAACCTTCACAACAGTTACTGACTCGAAAGGGACAACATAATCAATGTCTGCTGGGAAATATTTTTTCATCGCAGCCATTGCTTTGTACACACCATCAGCAGTGGTCAATGCATTACTTCCCGGTGCCTGGTATACTAACAGATAAGAAGATCTTTTTCCATCTACAAAAGAATTTGCCGTATAACTTACTTTTCCCAGTTGCAGACGAGCAACATCCCTGAGGTATACGATGGAGTTTTGAGAAGGATTGGCACGAACCACAATGTTGCCAAAATCTTTTTCCGTTTTAAGCCTGCTGTTTGTGAAAACAGTGAACTCAAAAGCGGAAGAAGAATTTTGTGGCGGTGCAGCAACTGATCCCGCAGCCACTTGCAAATTTTGTTCATTGATCGCATTTTGGATATCGTTCACCGTTAGTCCGAGTTGTGCGAGCTTATCCGTCTGTAGCCAAACACGCATACTGAAATTATCGGCACGGCTTAGTACATCGCCTACACCCGGCACACGAAGCAATTGATCACGCACGTAAATGTTCGCATAATTGTCCATAAAAGGAACCGTGTGCGAGCCATTAGGCGAATAGATGGCAACAAGCATTAAAATGCTTGGGTTACGTTTTAAAGTAGTAATACCAAGGCGTTGTACCTGCGAAGGCAAAGTTGGTGTTGCAATACCAACACGGTTTTGGATATCTAATGCAACCACGTTCGGGTCAGCACCAATATCAAGAGTTGCAGTAATGGAAGACTGCCCGTTGTTTGCACTGTTACTTTGCATATAGGTAATTCCGGGAACACCGTTTACCTGTGTTTCTATAGCTGTTGTTGTTGTTTGTTCAACTGTTTCTGCATCAGCGCCGGTGAAGTTGCTCGTGATCTGCACTGTTGGTGGCGTGATATTCGGATACTGGCTGATCGGCATATTTAAAATTGCCAGCGTTCCTACCATCACAATTACAATCGAAATTACAATTGCTGTAACAGGCCTGCGTAGAAATATATTTGATGAATTCATGTCCTTGGTTATAAGTTATAAATTATGAATTATGAATTTTCATTGTTATGAGTATCTCAAAACTTATAACTCATAACTCATCATTCATAATTATTTCGCTGGCGGGGCTGCCTTCGGTGCGCCAACACGAACAATTGAACTGTCCCTCAGTTTTTGTACACCTTCAGTAACTATGCTATCGCCTTGTTCTACACCACTGCGTACAATTATTTTATCGTTGATCCGCGTACCCAAACTTACCTTATGTTGGGTAGCACGGTTCTCTTTCACAACAAACACAAAATATTCGCCAAGTTGCTCAACTACAGATTTGTAAGGTATAAGTAAACTGCTTTCGCCTGCGTTATGCTTCACACGAACGTTTGTAGTAATGCCGGCTTTGAGGTAATTTTTTGCATTCGGGAAAACCAATCTTGCTTTGATCGTTCCTGTTTGCGGATCAACGGCGCGGTCCAATAATGAAAGATTTCCGGGATAAGGATAGACAGACCCGTCTGGTAACACAACAGTGAAAATGGAATCTTTGAGATTCGTTCCTTTATCAAGATAAGTAATGAAGTGAGAGATTTCGTCCTGGCTGATTGCGATATCCACCGCAATGGGATCATCAGAAGAAACAGTGTTCAATAATGTTTGCTGGTATACAGATGTTCCGACTTTTACTTGTGAAATACCAATTGTTCCATCGAACGGTGCATAAATAATGGAATATTTAAGGTTTGTTTGAACAGTGCTTACATTGGCCTGCGCTGCATCCACTTGTCTTTTTGCACTTTCAAGATCTGCGAGTTGATGATCCAATGTTTGTTTTGCAATGGCATCTTGTTTTGCAAGTTCCTCGTACCTGTCCGCATCCTGTTGTGATTTTGCAAGATTTGCTTTTGCAACATTCAGGTTTGCTACTGCCTGTTCATAAGCGCCTTTATATTGTTGCTGGTCTATCTCATATAATTTCTGTCCTTTCTTTACACGCTGTCCATCTTTGAAAAATATATTGATAATATTTCCGGACACCTGTGGTTTTATATCAACCTGGTTCAACGGTGTAACAGTTGCGGGGTACACATCATAGTAGGTAGCACTGCCGGGTTGTACAATATATGTGGAAACCGGAACAGCAGGAGGGGCCTGCTGTTGGGCAGCCTGCTTATCTCCACAAGATGCAATTGCTACTATCATTGCTATAAAACCTGCATATCGCAAAGTGTTATTCATATAAAAACAAAATTTTCAGTTTAATCAATACTTGATTGTGCCCAATGCTTTTTGTACATCTAATTTGCTGCTCAATACCTGGTACAATGCGTTTGCATAATTTGATTGTGCGCTGCGCAAACTTGTTTCTGCAGTGATCACATCCAGATATGCTTTTATTCCTGAGCGGTATTGCAGTTGAATGGTGTTGTAAACATCCCTGGCTAATTCCAGGTTTTCTTTCAGCACAAAATAATCGTTCAGGTTGCCTTTATACACCGCAAGTGCCTGCGCGTATTGCGTGTTGATCGAATTTTGTAAAGATTGAATATCCCAATCAACACGTTTTACCTGTAATTCTGCTGCCCTGATATTCTGTATGCGTTTTGTTCCCTGGAAAATCGGGAACGACAATTGTAGGCCGAAATTTGAATTTGGATAATTATCCCTGTACAATTTTGAAAACTCATCATTAAAGTAATTCAGGTTATAATTTCCAAATGCAGAAACAGAAGGAAGAAAACTCCATTTGTTGTATTTCAGGTTTGCTTCCTGCAATCTTTTTTCAGTCTGTAACAACTGGTATTCGATGCGGTTTGCATAGCTTACATTCTGATTGGTATCGACCAGCACTTCCTGCTCCATTTGTGCGCTGTCGTAAACTAAATTCAATTCATCGTTTCCCGTATAGCCCATCAATTGTTTCAGGTAAACAAGTTTTGCTTTCAGAATTTCTTCATCGCTTTTCTTTTCTGCTTTTGAATTATTTAGTGAGATGGTTGCTTGCTTATAATCTGTTTTGTCAACAATCCCGCCCTTATACTGATTATAGGCGTCTTTTAAACTACGTGCCAGGCGAACAATATCTTCATCGAGCAAATCAATTTGCTTTTTGGTGAGCAACACATCGTAAAAAGCTTTGCTAACGTTAACGACTATATCAATTTTATTGCTGGTAGTAGTTTGTTTTATTTGTTTTCTAACGTCGTTTGCAGAACGGCTTGCCAGCAATGCATCCCTGTTGAAAATATTTTGTGTTGCACCTAAACCTATAAACGAACTGTTATATGTGCCGCTGTACACAATATTCCCTGCAAAATTTATTGCCTGTAACTGAAAATTATTTTGGTAGTTCGCATTGAGGTTTACCTGCGGGTACCAGTCGGCTAATTTGCTTTTGATCTGGCGCTCGGTGATCTCTTCGTCTAAGTATGACTGTTGTATCAGCGGAAAATGTTTTAATGCATATTGCACACAATTCTGAAGCGTAGCTTGTTGTAATGAAGTATCCGCAGCGTTTTGAGAAAACGTATATGAAGAAAATATACTGAGTGCAAGAACGGTCAGTGAAACGTAAAATATTTTTCTTTTACTGTTGGTCATTATAGAAAGTTTTGTTGGATTTCTGCCGGCTCAAAAACGGGATGCAAAAATCGTTAAAAAAACCAAATGTGTACGTGGCAATTCAACCGGTCATCATTTTTTATGATGCAAAATGAGGGCACTTCATAGCTGATCGGGACGCAAATTTAAACAAACGTTTGAATTAAACAAACGTTTAATCAGTTTTTTCAAAAAAAGTTTTCAAAGCAGGAATTTATCACAAAGGCGTGATACTTTTAAAATGCAAAAGACGGGAACTTAGCCCGTCTTATTTTACTAAATACTAATTTGTTTACCTGGCATCATCGGGCTTGCCGGTGATCTTGTTCCAGAGGTGGCTTGCTTTGTCTTTCAATTCATCTAATTTTTCTTCTGCTTCTGCCTGGAGCTTACCCGACTTTACTTCGTCCCAAACTTCTCCGGCTTTTTTCTGCAAATCATCAGAAACTTTACCAGCCTGGTCTTTCAACTCGTTAAGCTTCGCAGTTGCATGGTCTTTCAATTCATTCGCTTTGTCTGATAAAGATTGTTGAATGTCTGACATAAAGATGTTGTTTAATGGTGAACCAAAATGATCGATAACAAATGAAAGGTACTTATTTTGGATATAACATCTCCGGCATTTTGCATGGTAACAAAACGATAACAGGAAATTTATTCGCACACAGGCATAATCTGTTTATCAATTATTTTTTTGAGCTGCAGGTAAATGGCTTTTGTTTTTTCAGAGATAAAAAATTTCTTCACAAAAAATAATGCAGCATATTTTCTGCAGTTATCAACATAAGGCCATGTTCCAAAAAACCCCGGGCTTGTTAGCACAATGCTTTTGCCGTTTTTATCAGCTTCCTGTACCCATTCTCCCAATGCATAATTAAAACCTTCTGCGCCTTTTGGTGCATATTTTATTGCAGTCAATATAGTTTGGGCTTCCTGCATTTTTTGTATGGATGTTTCACTGATGATTTGTTTGCCATCATAATTTCCGTTGTTCAAAATCATCACCAGGAAATGCATGTAATCATCCGCAGTTGACCTTGCACCACCGGAAGGACTGACCAATTTGCCTTTTCCGAAACTCGTGTTTGTCATTCCTAACGGGATTGCAACCCTCTCCTGGAAAAGTTCTTCAAAACTTTTATTGCTGATCACTTCGAGTAGGCGTGCAACAATGCTTAAGCCAATATTGCTGTAACGGAATTCTGTTCCGGGAGTTGCAATTAATTTTTTCTTCCTGGCGATATTGTCCACTTGTGTTTCGAGCGATGAATAACTGTTTTCATGAAGAATGGTGAAAAGATTTAAAGGCTCCGATTCGATGCCTGTTGTATGAGATAAACAATGTTTGATTTTTATATGTCCCTTTCCGTATTGCGAAAAAAGCGGAAGGAATTTTCCTATAGAATCTTCCAAAGATATTTTCCCTTCATCCACAAATGTCATTGCGAGCGCAGCGGTAAGCCATTTGCTGCATGATGCTATCGGTGTGACCTTATTTGTATCCATATTTCCGATCTGTTCCTGGTAAATTATTTTTCCGTCTTTCCAGATCAATGCGGCAACATTTCCACCGAGATCACCACGATGTTCTTTTAAATAAGAAGATGCTTCTGAAAAATCATATTGGGCAAACGAATAGGTTACTGTCAATAATAACAAGGAAAAATAAACAACAAATTTTTTCATGTTTACAGAGCAGTTTAATTGCATGATGAAGGAATAATGCCATCAATAATACCCCTGAATTTTACATAAAATTCTTTCTTCAATTCCCCGGAAACATTTGGTAAGATCAGTATTGCCGCATATTTCCGGCAGTTACTGAAATAAGGATAGGTGCCCAAAAAATTTGGGCAACTGTAAATGGAATCTTTTTCGCCGGCATTGTCGGTCATTATCCATGAACCTAAACCGTAATGCATCGTCTCACTCAGTTTTGGGATATACTTCACCGGTAGTTCAGCAAACTGTATGGTTTCAATTTCAGCCACAGATTTTTCACTCAATATTCTTTTTCCTTCAAACACGCCTTTGTTCTGCATCATTACCAGGAAATTCATATAATCCAGTGCTGAAGATTTTGCACCGTTGGAAGCGCTGATTGCGCCGCCATCATCGTTTGTAAAATTAGTTGTCCGCATTTTCAACGGGCGAAGAATTCGCTCCTGTATCAACCTGTCAAACCCCTTTTTACTAACGATTTCCAAAACCCTTGCTGCTATATTCGGGCCGATATTGCTGTAGAAAAATTTTGTGCCGGGATTATCCTCTATCTCATGTTTTGAAGCATACGCATTCACTTCGTCTCCCAATGTGGAGAATTTACTTTTCTCAAAAATTTTCAACGGGGTGTTTTCCGTATGAATGCCGGTGGTGTTCGTTATACAATTCCTGATAGTGATATAACTCTTCATATATTTAGCAAATAGCGGAATGTATTTGCTCACTTTATCATCGAGAGAAATTTTTCCTTCATCTACAAAAGTCATCACCAATGCTGCTGTCAGCCAATTACCGGAATTGCCAATAGGTGTTTGGGTTTTCACTGTAAATTCCTGGCTTTGTTTCTGGTAAATTATTTTTCCATCTTTCCAGATCAGCACGGCAAAATTTTTCCCGGCCTCTTTGCTGTTTTGTTTCAGGAACTGTTCTATTTCAGTGAAATTGTATTGACTATAACCATTAAGCCAGAATAGCAGTAAAGCCAAAAATAAACTGAATGACAGGCAGCTCGTTTTTAATTTGTATGACATATTTGCCGGGATTATGCTTTGGATTGTATTTTGTTCACCAAGTTATTATTATAAGGAGAAACTGTAAAATGAATCTAAATAATTTCACTATTAAAGCACAGGAAGCAATTGCTCAATCGCAGCAAATTGCTTTCAATAATTCAAATCCTAACATTGAGACGGAGCATATATTGAAAGCGTTGCTTTCCGACGAAAATTCGCCTATCAATTTCCTGCTCAAGAAAAACAACGTAAACGTAAATTTTGTTGAAAGTAAACTTGATGAAAGCATAAATAAATTACCTAAAGTGAGTGGCGGCGAACCGGCACAATCCATCAGCCGCGATGCAAACAATGCAATTCTTCGCGCAGGCACTTTATTAAAAACTTTCGGCGATGAATTTGTGAGTGTAGAACATTTGTTGCTTGCACTCGTTCACGGAAATGATAATACCGAAAAATTATTGAAAGATGCAGGCCTTACCGAAAAGGGGTTGATTGCTGCAATCAAAGATTTACGTAAAGGGACAACTGTTTCATCGCAGACTTCCGAAACTCAATTCAACGCATTAAATAAATATGCAAAGAATTTAAATGAAATGGCTAGGGCTGGAAAATTAGATCCCGTTATCGGCCGTGATGAAGAAATCCGCCGCACGTTGCACATACTTTCACGCAGAAGTAAGAACAACCCGATTTTAGTAGGCGAACCAGGCGTTGGTAAAACGGCTATCGCTGAAGGTTTGGCGCATCGTATCGTTAATGGTGATGTGCCGGAAAATTTAAAGTCAAAAACAATTTATGCGCTGGATATGGGCTTGCTCATTGCCGGTGCAAAATATAAAGGTGAGTTTGAAGAACGTTTGAAGAGCGTGGTAAAAGAAGTTTCAGAAAGTGATGGTGAGATCGTTCTTTTCATTGATGAAATACATACCCTGGTTGGTGCCGGCGGCGGTGAAGGCGCAATGGATGCGGCTAACATTTTGAAACCTGCATTAGCACGAGGCGAGTTGAGAGCCATAGGTGCAACTACCTTGAATGAATACCAGAAATTTTTTGAAAAAGATAAAGCACTTGAACGCCGTTTCCAGAAAGTAATGATCGATGAACCGAATGAAGAAGATGCAATTTCTATTTTGCGTGGATTGAAAGACCGTTATGAAACGCATCATCATGTTCGCATAAAAGATGAAGCAATCATTGCTGCAGTGGAACTTTCTCATCGTTATATTACTGATCGGTTTCTTCCGGACAAAGCAATCGACCTGATCGATGAAAGCGCTGCAAAACTTCGGTTGGAAATGAATTCGATGCCGGAGGAACTGGATAAGTTGGAAAGAAATATTCGACAACTTGAAATTGAACGCGAAGCGATCAAACGCGAAAATGATGAAGATAAATTGCGTGAATTAAGTGCTGAGATCGGTAACCTGAGTGTTGAACGCGATACATTAAAAGCAAAATGGAAACAGGAAAAAGATCTGGTAGAGAAAGTACAGAACGCAAAATCGGAAATTGAGAATTTCAAACTGCAGGCAGAGAAAGCTGAACGTGAAGGCGAATATGGAAAAGTTGCAGAGATCCGTTATGGAAAAATAAAAGCACAGGAAAAGATCATCGAAGACTATTCCAATCAATTAGCTTCCATTAGCGAAAATTCACGCTTAATGAAAGAAGAAGTTGATGCAGAAGATATAGCAGAAGCTGTTGCAAAATCAACAGGGATACCGGTATCTAAAATGTTACAAAGCGAACGCGAAAAATTATTGAACCTCGAAGATGAATTGCATAAAAGGGTAGTAGGGCAGGATGAAGCTATCACTGCAGTGGCAGATGCTATACGCAGGAGCCGCGCAGGTTTGCAGGATCCGAAACGCCCCATAGGTTCATTCATATTTCTCGGAACAACAGGTGTTGGTAAAACGGAGCTGGCAAAGGCATTAGCGGATTATTTGTTTGACGATGAAGGAATGATGACGCGTATTGATATGAGCGAATACCAGGAAAAACACACCGTGAGCCGGTTGGTTGGTGCGCCTCCGGGATATGTAGGTTATGATGAAGGCGGCCAGTTAACAGAAGCCGTTCGCCGCAAACCATACAGTGTGGTTTTGTTGGATGAGATTGAAAAAGCGCACCCGGATGTGTTCAATGTGCTATTGCAGGTACTGGATGACGGCAGGCTTACAGATAATAAAGGCCGTGTGGTGAACTTTAAGAACACCATAATTATCATGACCAGCAATATGGGTAGCCAGATTATCCAGGACAATTTTGAAAATATTTCGGAAAAGAACAGGGAAGAAGTAGTGGAAAGGACTAAGCTTGAAGTAGTTAACCTGCTTAAACAAACGATCCGGCCGGAATTTTTGAACAGGATTGATGAAATAATCATGTTCCAGCCATTGCTCAAAACCGAAATAAAAGGAATAATTAAGATACAATTAAATGATTTAACGAAATTGGTAGAGAAAAATGGAATAATATTGCAGTTTAGTGACTACCTGCTTGATTATCTGGCTGAAAATGGGTTCGATCCTCAATTTGGCGCTCGCCCACTAAAGCGATTGATTCAAAAAGAAATTGTAAATCAATTAAGTAAAAAAATATTGGCAGGCGAAATTGATAAAACGCATCCGGTATTGGTAGATGTGTTCGATGGAGTAGTGGTTTTCCGAAACGAGAAGCACGAGCCGGAAAACCAGCAGAAAACAAAATCATCAAAAGTTACTTCTAAATAAGTATCTTGTTTTTTGATTACAGGTAAGGCACTGAACCAAATTGAATTAAAAATTGTTAAACTGGAAGTATGGCAATGAAACCTAAAGAAATAGTTGAAATAATACCAACTAAAGATATTTTTGTCGGCGACAAAAAGGCAACAGTAACATTAACTGAATTTGGCGACTACGAAAGTGAAGCTTGTGCAAAGGCAAACGAAGTAGTGAAGCAGTTGCTTGATGAATATGAAGGAAAGATCCGGTTTAATTTCAGGCATTTTCCGTTAACAAAAATTCACCAGAGAAGCCTGAAAGCTGCTGAAGCATCCGTTGCTGCTGCACAGGAAGGAAAGTTTTGGGAAATGCACAATGTGTTATTTGCAAACCGCCGTAACCTGGGTACTACCAGTTTAAAATTGCATTCCATGGAAGCGGGCATTAATAATAAACGTTTCCTGGATGATTTGGTTAATGCAACTTATGGATGGCAGGTTCAGGGTGATCTGCGTGAAGGATTGGATAAAGGTGTGAAAGATGTTCCGGCATTTTTTATTAATGGGGAACTTTTCACCGGCAAACCAACTTTCGATGCGTTAAGTAAAGAAATCGATTCAGCATTGAGAAAAGCAAAACGCAAACCCGCTACCAAACAAAGAGCATGATTGTTCATTATAAGAATGAAATGCCTCAACGAAAGTTGGGGCATTCCTTTGTCTGACCGTCCCGGTCTGACAAAAACTTTCCCTTATTTCAATTTCATTTCAGTGCTTCAGTCTTTCTGTAACAATGATGATAATGGTACAATGGAAAATGCCACTGAAGCTCTGAAACACAGAATGGCAGTTGCTTTTTTTTATTCATATATTTATATTATCAACCAAAACATTTCACGGCTAAATTTTCTTCAATGAAATTCTTTTCTTCAACAAAACTCATTCCTGTATTTTTTTTCGTTGTAATTATTTCCTGCCAAACGGGAAAAAAGGAAAATCCGTTGGCGAAAGCTTCCCGTGAAAATAAAAACGGCTGGGTATATATTCATCTCGAAGGAACCCCTTCTGAAATAGGATATCAACATGGCTACCTGATTGCAGATGAAATTGATACGGCGCTTAAAATGTTTGCCTATTTTATTCCTCATGCAACAAAAAAAGATTGGGCTTTTTATCGCAATTGCGCAAAAGATTTTTTGTGGGATAAGATCGATCGTGAATATAAAGATGAGATCAACGGAATTGTTGCAGGGCTTCATGCAAAACAAAAAAATTACGACAGCCTTGATATTGCTGCATTGAATGCCTATGAAGAACTCGCTTATTATTATGTGCCACAATTAATGGACAAAATGAAACCGGGAAGCGGCGATAATAAGGCTCCGGGCAATTGCAGCGCTTTCATTGCAACAGGAAGCTATACCAAAGATGGAAAAATTGTGATGGGGCATAACAACTGGACTGATTATATAGTAGGGCAGCACTGGAATATTATTGCAGATATTATTCCCGAACATGGTAATCATATTTTGATGGATTGCTTCCCGGGCTTTATTCATAGTGGTGATGATTTTCTCATTACCAATAACGGGATATTAATAACCGAAACTACGATCACGCAATTCAAAGGGTTTGATTCTACTGCAATCCCTGAATTTGTTCGTGCAAGAAAAGCAGCACAATACAGCAATTCGATTGATGATGTCGTTAGAATTTTTACCGAAGGGAATAATGGAGGCTATGCGAATGATTGGCTGATCGGTGATACAAAAACAAATGAAGTGGCAAAACTTGAACTTGGTTTGAAAAATGTTCGTGTATGGCGCTCTAAAGATACAGCGATGATCGGATCAAATTTTGCAAGCGATTCCACATTAATTGCACAGGAAACAACATTTAATGTACATGATAATACCAGTTCGCCTAATGCACGTAAACTGCGCATGGAAAAATTAGTGGAGGTAGATTTGAAAGGAAAGATTGATGCAGAAACCGGGAAACAAATCGAAGCAGACCATGTAGATGCAACGGCAAATAAAAATGAAAATAACCGATGCGTTATTTGCGGACATATTGATGAAGACGGAAAGGGTTGTGCAGAATGGGATGAACCGGCCTATTATCCAATGGGCGCAGTGCAGGGAAAAGTTACCACCGCATCCCTTGCAAAGGATATGAAATTCTGGGCGCATATGGGGCATCCGTGCGGACAGGATTTTATCGGGGCAGAATTTTATAAAAAACATCCTGAGCATGCATGGCTGTCAAAATATTTAATGAATATGCCCGCATATCCATGGACGTTATTCGAGGCAAAAAAATAAATTGATTTTTGCATGGTGCAATTTGTAGTTACGATAATGAAGTTTGCTGAACAAGGAGAAAAAACAGGATGGACATACATTACAATCCCTGCGAAGATTGCGCAAAAATTAAAACCTGGTAACAAAAAATCATTTCGTGTAAAGGGAAAATTAGATGATCACCCGATTAAATCTGTTGCGCTATTGCCAATGGGTGCAGGTGATTTTATCATTCCCCTAAATGCGGCAATGCGGAAAGCTATACGGAAAACAAAAGGGGATAAGTTAAATGTACAGTTGGAAGAAGATACTAACAAACCAAAACCTCCGGCTGCATTGTTGGAATGTCTTGATGATGAACCGGAAGCCTTAGAATTTTTTAAAACACTTCCATTATCGCATCAGAATTATTTTGGCAATTGGATCAAGAGTGCGAAAACAGAAGCAACACAAGCAAAACGCATTGCCCAAGCTGTAACTGCTTTAGTAAAGAAATTTGATTTTGGGCAGATGGTACGCTCATTAAAAGCGCAAAGAGATGATTTTGAAGGAAAATAGTTTTTAAAAAATAATCCCGCAAAAAGCGGGTTATTTTTTAATTTATTTTTCTACACTCTGTGTTTGGTTAAGGGGACTTTTAACATGTTTGTGAAATACTGTTTTGTTAAGCCCGATTGCAATTACGATTATGGTGGTAACAACTGCAAAAATATTCAACGCTCTCTTCATTATTGATGTCGCTTCTTTGCCATAAAATAATTGCTCATTGGCGCCGACACCTTCGGCAGTTACCTGCACCAGCATTCCATAAGGTTCGTAGTCATCGCCCCAGATGTCAAGATGGTTATTTTTCTGTAATTCATAACAAGCATCACGCAGAACGCGAATGTCATATCTTGCTGAAGATTGTGCAATATCTATAAGCGGAATGTAATGATACTGTCTCTCGAAATTTTGTTGGCCTGCGAGGCGCATTTCATCAAACCAGCGGCGGTTAGTACATAAAGTTTTCAAAATCCATGCGGAAGCATGTTGTTTTTGGTTGGTAGTGGCATTCATAATTCGGATATTGGCTTTAGGGAAACCCTTACATTGAATAAACGCCAACGGGGAATAAATATTGTTTATTGTGCCCTGCCCGGAAAAAATAAATAATACCCTTATAAATCGGAAAAAGATAACTTTGTAAATAACATATAAACAATAACTTCCGTTTTAAGTCCGATTTACTTTTCATACCCATGACATATTGTAGAATTGATGCAAAAAGAAGCGAGTTGAAAATGTCGTTGATCAACCAACTGCTTAAATGGGCTGCAATAATTTACGTTGGCATTGCCTTTCCCATCATGCTTTATAAACTTGGGTATTTATTTGTGCAACACCGGGCTACTTCAAAGGAGGTATTGATGATAGGCATAAATATTGTCATTTTTCTGGCACTTGTCAGGCAATTGTTTAAACTGAACCAGGTAAAATATATTATAGTTACAGATCAATATGTAAAGTACAGGCAGGAGTTCCCGTGGGCTTCGGTAGTGAACTGGAAGAACGTCAAACAAATTCAATTTGGTTATTCAAGTGTGCGATTTATCACAAAGAAAAATAAGAAACTCCGGTTTTCTCTTTCCAAAACAACCGGCGAAGACCGCACGAAATTGTCGGACTCATTCAACATCATCTCAAAAAAATATGATGTTGAATTGCTCTTACCTATTTAGCATTGCCGTATTTTTATCGTGTTAATTATTGAATCGGCCTTTTTGGTCAATTCCCCCGAACAATTCACGTTAAATATTATGGTCATTTCCCAACAGGCGCTTCAAAAAGTTGTTAGTTCCGAAAAAATCAGTGTCCCTCAATCTGCCATCTTTCAATTACCTGAAAAAATTTTGCAGTTCGGTACCGGTGTTTTGTTGCGCGGTTTGCCGGAATTTTTTATTGATAATGCAAATAAGAAAGGGGTTTTCAACGGGAGAATTATTGTTGTAAAATCAACAAATTCCGGCGATACTAACGCATTTGATGAACAGGATAACCTCTATACTATCTGCGTTAAAGGAATTGAAAACGGAAATAAAGTAGAAGAGTTTTTTTTAAATGCATCTATAAGCAGGGTGTTGTCTGCACAAGACGAATGGAATACCATTCTTGGGTATGCCGCCGATGAAAATATCCGGGTTGTAATTTCAAATACTACAGAAGTAGGGTTGGTGTTAAAAGAAGACGATTCTATTCTTGCAAAGCCACCATTGTCTTTTCCCGGAAAACTTCTTGCGTTTTTGCATCAGCGTTTTTTACATTTTGCAGGAAGCAAAGAACACGGCCTTGTGATTATCCCCACAGAACTTATCCCCGATAATGGAAAAAAACTCCAGGATATTTTGAACAGGCTTGCTGGTTTGAATAAATTGGATGAGGTATTTATTGAGTGGATGAATACCGCCAACCATTTCTGCAGTTCGCTTGTAGACAGAATTGTTCCGGGAAAACTAAAGCCTGATGAGAAAAAAGTAATCGAAAATCAATTAGGTTATGAAGATGATTTAATGATCATGACAGAACCGTATCGTTTGTGGGCTATTGAAGCATCTGATAAAAAAGTAAATGAAATATTGTCTTTTTCGGTAATTGATGAAGGAGTAATCATTGCTCCTGATATCACCGTTTATCGTGAACTTAAACTCAGGTTGTTGAACGGCACACACACACTTTCGTGCGGGCTTGCTGTGATTGCCGGCTTTTCTACAGTGAAAGATGCTATGCAAAATACTACCTTCAGGAAATTTGTAAATAATATAATGGTTGATGAAATCACCAACGCGATCATTTCTGAAAATTTAAATCATGCTCAGGCGGTTGAATTTAGTAAAAAAGTAATTGACCGTTTTGCAAATCCTTTTATAGAACATTTCTGGTTGAATATTACTTTACAGTATTCATCCAAAATGCTAATGCGCAATGTTCCCATTCTTCAAAAGCATTACGAAAAAAATCATTCAGCCCCTTCATTAATTGCTTTAGGCTTTTCAGGGTATATTTTATTCATGAAACCGGTGAGGATTGAAGGCGATAAAATTTACGGCGGAACAGAAAAAACGCCGTATATAATTAATGATGACAAAGCAATCCATATAGCAAAACACTGGCAGGAAAAAAATATTGACGGTGTAGTGAAAAATATTTTGTCAGATAATTTTTTATGGGAAACAGATCTTACCCAACTCCCCGGATTTGCAGAAGCTGTGACGAAAAATTGTTTTTCGATTTTACAGAACGGTGTTGAAAAAACAATGGAAAATTATTTGGGGAAATAATTGTTGTTCGCGGGTAAAAAATGCTGAATAATTATAATGAAATCATATTATTTATCTTAACAGGTATTTAAAGAAAGAATGAAAAAGTTTTTAGATGAACATTTTTTATTGGGAACAGAAACGGCTAAATACCTGTTTCATGAATTTGCAGGGCATCTGCCGGTAATCGATTATCATTGTCACCTTCCACCTGATCAGATTGCTGCCGATATTAATTTTCAAAACCTTACACAGGCATGGCTCTACGGCGACCATTACAAATGGCGTGCAATGCGTGCAAACGGTGTTGATGAAAGTTACTGTACGGGAATGAAAAATGATTTCGAAAAATTTGAGAAATGGGCAGAAACAGTTCCCTATACATTACGTAACCCGTTATTTCACTGGACACATCTTGAACTACAGCGTTATTTTGATACTCACGAAATTATTAACCCGCAAAATGCAAAGAGAATTTACGATGAATGCTCAGAGAAATTGCGTTCGCCTGGGTATTCCGTAAAAAATCTTTTACGCAAAATGAAAGTGCAGGTGGTTTGCACTACAGACGATCCTGCTGATACTTTATCTTATCATCAAAAAATCAAGCAGGATCAGTTTGAAATAAAAATATTGCCGACGTTTCGCCCGGACAAAGCAATGAGTGTGGATGATGCAAACGGATTTAATCAATATATAAATAAGATTGAAGCGGTTTCAAATATATCTATTTCAAATTACAATGATTATTTACTTGCATTAAAACAACGTCATGATTTCTTTTCCGCGAATGGCTGTGTTGTTTCTGATCATGGGCTGGAACACTTGTATGCGGAAGAATATACAGATGGTGAAATCAAATCTATATTTCAAAAAATCCGTTCAGGAAATGAATTGAGTTATGAAGAAAAAAATAAATTCAAATCGGCCATCTTAATTGAACTTGCAATATGGGATTGGGAAAAAAAATGGGTGCAGCAATTTCATCTTGGGGCATTGCGGAATAATAATTCCCGTTTGTTGAAAAATCTCGGTCCTGATACGGGCTGGGATTCCATTGGCGATTTTTCACAGGGGAAAATATTGTCGCGTTTTTTAGATACCCTTGATAAAACCAATCAGCTTGCAAAAACAATTTTGTATAATCTCAATCCGTCCGATAATGCATTGATGGCCGCAATGATCGGAAATTTTAATGATGGCTCAGTTGCCGGTAAAATTCAATATGGTTCTGCATGGTGGTTTTTGGATCAGAAAGACGGAATGGAGAAACAGATCAATGCACTTTCAAATATGGGATTGTTAAGCAGGTTTGTTGGCATGCTTACCGATTCAAGAAGTTTTCTTTCTTATCCCCGTCATGAATATTTCAGAAGGGTACTTTGCAATATCTTCGGAAACGAAATAGAAAATGGAGAATTGCCGAACGATATTACGTGGACAGGAAAAGTGATACAGGATATTTGTTATTATAACGCAAAGAATTATTTTAACTGGTGATTTTAATGTTATGAGTAAACAAAACGATATTCAGCAACTGATCATTTCTCAAGGATTGCTTCCGTTATTTTATCACGATAAGCCGGATATAAGTGTTGATGTATTGAGAAATTTATACGCGGCAGGTATACGTGTTGTTGAATACACTAACCGCGGGGAATATGCATTGGATAATTTTATGCTGATGAAAAAAATAATTAGCACAGAATTGCCCGGAATGAAATTGGGGATAGGAACGGTGAAAACAAAAACAGATGCAGAAATTTTTATTGCTGCAGGTGCAGATTTTATTATTTGCCCGATCGTAAACCTGGAGGTTGCAAAAATTACACATCACGCAAACCTGTCATGGATACCCGGATGTATGACGCCTACGGAAATTCACCTTGCAGAAGCAAATGGTGCAACGATGGTGAAGGTTTTCCCGGGTAACCTTCTTGGCCCATCTTATATACAATCCTTGAAAGAAATTTTTCCGGGTTTATCATTTATGCCAACGGGTGGTGTTGAAGTCAAAAAAGAAAACTTGCAATCATGGTTTAATGCCGGAGTTGTTGCTGTAGGCATGGGCAGCAAACTTATCAGCAAAGCTGTTCTTGAAAATAAAAATTATGAAGAATTGCTTACGAACACCAAACTTGCTATGCAGTTGATAGGTGAGTGCAGGAAATAATTTTTCAATCCCGCTAAATAAAAAACCCCGCCGTGGCGGGGCTCGCAGCCAAATAAGTTTATGGCCAGTTGATAATATAACTATTCAGCCGCGTGAAAGTTGGTTTTAGGATATTGGATGACCCGTTTTTCCGGGTTGTTTTCGTAGGATCAGATTTTTCATAACAAGGAGAAATGAGTATTTGATGCTGAATTAAAAGAACATGGCCGATGAGTTAATGAAATTAACCAATGATGCTGTGTTTTTTAATTTGAGTTTTTTCAGGATGTTATGCCTGTGCACTTCAACAGTACGGAAAGAAATAAATAATGTTTCCGCAATTTCTTTCGACGATAAACCTTCTTTCAAAAGATTAATAATTTCAAGCTCCCTTTTGGAAATTGAATTTGTTCCTGGTTCTTTCGTGTCCTGGTCGAGTAATTGAAACGAAAGAATGTTTTTGATTTCTTCGCAGATATATTTATTCCCTTTGTTCACTTCAAGAATCGCCTGGATCATTTCTTCTCTTGAAGAATTTTTTGTTACATATCCTTTTGCGCCCATCTGGATCATCTTTTTTGCGTAAGATGGTTGCGAATGGATGGAGATGCCGATTACATGCGATGCCGGTAATTTTCTCCTGATCTTTTGTGTTGCTTCAAGCCCCGCAAACACAGGAATATTGATGTTCATTAATACAACATCGGGACGTTTTTCGGAAGCGAGTTCAACCGCTTTGTCTGCATCAGAACATTCGGCGATTACTTCAAATCGTGGGTCGCTGTTTAGCATAAATGCCCATGCGTCTCTGTTCAATTTGTAATTGTCTGCGATCAATACTTTGATTTTGTTCATAACGATACTTTTTTTGGGTTAAGGTTTTTTACTATAGGATTTGGATTTCTGTTTAAGATTTTTGGTTCATATAATTTGTGCTTGATTCAGTTCAATGATTTTTCCGGCATAAAATAATTCGGGCTTATTGAAAAAGGATAATCGATCTCGCAATAATTCATTTCCCCCAATTCCATTTCAAGGCATCCTGTTTTTCTTTTTGCCTGCCATATTAAAAGCTTTTTTCCCATTCTTGTTTTATTGATCATTCCCGGTAGGATTTCATACAATAAACCATTCATACAGGCATCTTCCAACTGTTCCACCCAGGTATTATTTTCTCCGGGTTTCAATGAAATTTTGTTCAAAAACTTTTTATTTGAAGTGCAATCATTCAGTACTAATAGGATTTCTTGTTGTATGGTACGTTTTTTCATAGCAAAACATTTACACTTGCATTTATGCGAAATGCAGATTTTATTTAGTAAAATTTAAGGGATGATTCTAACGAGTGGTTCCTGCCTTTGGTTTCTTATTGGTATTACGTCTTTGTTTTACGTTCTGTCTGATCTCTTATTGACAGTACAAAGTAACTACGAAACAAAAAGCTAAAAAATAGAACAAGTAATTAATTAAAGGTACGATTTTCTAAATTGATTAAGTAGAATTTTTACTACTTATGCTTTTTCATATACATTTTTATAGTGTACGAATGTGTATCTGGATATTGGTTTTAAAATTTATTATGCTTTCATCAAGGAAGATTTCATGTGAAGGGTGAAAGCGTTGCTTTCAAAGTTGAAATTAGTCAGAAGGTTTTGCGGATATCAGTTATTTAAAAGCAGATTTTTTGAAACAACAGATGGATTTTTTATGAAAATTCTTCGAGTTTTATTTGCAGGAAGATTGTAATTAAATCAATTTTTTAAGATAGGCGTATCAGTTAATTCTTATATCAGAGCTATTGATATATACGTAGGAAAAATGGAGATTATGCCAAGTTTTGTATAGTACCTGTATTATAAAACAAGTAAAACTTTACATTCCAGGATCTATAAAAGTTTGTTCTCGATAGCGTACATTGTAAGAAGGGCGTTTGTCTTCATTCCCATCTTATCCAATATCCTTGCCCTGTATGTGCTGATGGTTGTAACACCGAGGGACATTTGTTGTGCAATATCAGAAACAGATTTGCCTGCTGCTATAAGTTTGAACACTTCAAACTCGCGGTCTGAGAGGTATTCATGCGGTCGTTTTTCCCCATCTTTATCTAATTCTGAAATCAATTGGTCTGCTATAGAAGCCGTGATATATTTTTTGCCAAGTAAAACGCGGTGAACAGCTTTTAAAAATTCATCAGGTGCGGCTTCTTTGTTCAAATAGCCGGAAGCACCAGCTTTCAATACACGCATGGCATATTGCTCTTCGGGATGTGCACTTAAAACAAGAACAGGCAATTTCGGGTAATGCAGTTTTATTTGCTGGAGGGCATCCATACCTGATCTGCCTGGCATCGACAGGTCAGTAATAACAATATCCCATTCGTCTTTCATGATTTTTTTTAACAGTACTTCCGCATCTTCAGCCTCATCAATACGGGCAGAAGGAAATTCCTCAAGCAGGATTTGTTTCAATCCACGCCTTACAATGGCATGATCGTCTGCAATTAGTATCCGTATCATATACGTATCAAAGTTAGTAAATATTTTCATCCACGATGAGCAGAAGATAATCATTAATAGCAGGATAAATTCTGAGTGAACATTTTCTGTCTGTTATTGTTCTCTTTTCCGAAATTAAAAACTGTTTAGGGGAAAATTGTTTGAATTATATTCGCGGTTTCCATTTTAAACTGATTTAAGCAAGAGCAATATGAGTATGTTATTTTCTACCTTAAAAATTAAAGAGATTGAGTTCCGGAACCGGATTGCAGTTTCGCCTATGTGCGAATATTCGTCGGTGCAGGATGGCTTTGCAAACGATTGGCATTTGGTGCATTTGGGATCCAGGGCAGTTGGAGGTGCAGGTTTGATAATACAGGAAGCAACTGCAGTTTCTCCTGAAGGGAGGATCACGGCAAAAGATCTGGGGATTTATAAAGATGCGCATATCCCGAAACTGAAGCAGATCGTGGATTTCATCCATAACCAAGGTGCAATTGCCGGAATACAGATTGCACATGCGGGGCGCAAAGCCAGCCATAACGCGCCATGGGAAGGTGGAAAACAAGTAGCAGTAAAAAACGGAGGATGGCAAACCTTGTCTGCAAGTGCAATCTCATTTACAGAAGATGAGGAACCTCCGGTAGAAATGAGTAAAGAAGATATTAATGATGCGATCAATGATTTCTCTGCCGCAACAATCCGGGCGTTGGAAGCAGGCTACAAGGTAGTAGAAATACATGCTGCGCACGGATACTTAATTCACCAGTTCCTTTCGCCATTAAGCAATACACGCACGGATGAATATGGTGGTTCTTTTGAAAACAGGATAAGGTTTTTGTTAGAGATAGTAAGGGCAGTGAAGAAAAACTGGGATGAAAATTTGCCCCTGCTTGTACGGATATCTTCTACAGATTGGGTGGAAGGTGGATGGGATGTTGATCAGTCGGTAAAGTTATCTTCAATATTAAAGAGCGAAGGAGTAGATTTGATTGATTGCTCAAGTGGGGGCACATCACCACATGCAAAAATCCCGCTTGGCCCCGGCTACCAGGTTCCTTTTGCACAAAGGATAAAAAAAGAAACGGGTATAATGACTGGTGCTGTTGGGTTAATTACAGATGCTCAACAAGCCGAGGAAATTTTGAATAAAGGACAAGCTGACTTGATTATGATAGCAAGAGAATTTTTGAGAGACCCCTATTTCCCTTTACATGCTGCATATGTTCTTGGTGCTGATCTCAAATGGCCTTCTCAATATGAAAGGGCAAAGCCGAGATAGGTCAGGCTTGCTGAAAAAATTAAACATTTAATGCTTGTTGGTATTTATTGCACGTGCGGCAAGATATGTGATAGGAATTCCAATGCACATAACTAAAATAGAAATTGCAATGATTGTATTGGAAAAATTAAACTGGCGTTTTGGGATTTTAGATAACGGTATAACGATGAATTGCGTAACCGACCACATGCCTGTTGAATAAACAATTGCAGTTAATATTTTTTGAGAAAGGATTTTTGGTGCCATAACTGCGAGCCAAAAGAAAAATAATGTAAATGAAATTGCAATGATATAGTGAAAAACAAGTCCCCATACTATCATAGAATTGCCACCGGTAAATGCTTCTTTTCCGAATGCGCCGCTTGCAATAAATTTCAAAACTGCCTCAGGGCCTTTGCTGGTTTTAATATAGGTTTGAATGAACGCTGCTGTAATATCCAATGTGCCGGCGATCAGCCCTGCTGTTAGCGCATGGCGAAGGGGAAATTTTTTCATGTTAAACCGATTTATTTTTCTTCCTTATAAATTTACATAAGTTCTGATAGCTTTACCGATATAAGAATTACCTTGAGGCAGAATAATTGTAAACTTTGCGAGAATGAAAACAATAATCATAACCGGTGCAAATGGGAACCTGGGTGCCGCAACAGTGAAAAAATTTTTGGATGAAGGATATTTTGTAATTGCTGTTGACAGTAAACACAATCATCTTGAATTTGCACATAATAATTCAAACTTCGAATTTAATTCTGTTAACCTTAGCAACGAAAATGAAACGGAAAATTTTGTGAAATCAGTAATTGCATCTCATGGAAAAATAGATGCTGCGTTAATGCTTGTAGGAGGTTTTGCTGCGGGAAATGTTGCAGCAACATCCGGAACAGATATTCAAAAACAATTTTCATTGAATTTTGAAACGGCTTATTTTTTAACCCGGCCATTAATTGAACACATGCAACAAAATGGTTACGGGCGGTTGGTTTTTATAGGGGCGAGACCGGCAATAAATCCTGCCCAGGGAAAAGACCTGGTTGCTTACGCCCTTGCAAAATCATTGCTGTTTAAACTGGCTGATTTTATTAATGAAGAAAACAAGGGCACAAATGTTTCTGCTTCTGTTGTTGTGCCAAGTACGATTGATACTGCGATCAACAGGGAAAGCATGCCGTACGCAAATCCGGCAAACTGGGTAAAGCCCGAACAACTTGCAGATGTACTTGAATTTATTTGCAGTGATAAAGGATATCCTGTTCGTGAAGCGGTTTATAAAGTATACAACAATGCATGACGGGCTTAGCAAGATCAGGCAAAGCAGTTCATCAAATATGTTTTTCAAAAAGATTATAAAGACAATTTCAATTCATTGTCTGCAATATTCTTTATTGCCTCAAGTTCATTGTCTGTAACCGGGGTGAAAAAAGAATGTATCTTTTTGTAGGCATTGCTTACAGTTGCATAAATATCCATCTTCTTAAAATAGGGATACCTTTTTTCAAGCTCCAGGATGATGTTTTGGAGTTTTGTTTGCTCGGTCGTTTGCATAGCTTTAGTTGTTAGTAGTTGACGAAATTTACGATTTCTTTGTTCACGATGGGATTTTTCATAACTTAACAACTTTTCCGGCTCTGTTTGATTTGCCATAAAATAATTAAGGAGCTATAGACATAGCTCCTTATCTGTGAATTATCGTCCGGGGATTAACTACTTTTTCCCGGACTTTTCTTTAATAACTAAGGGCGCGAATAACTTACTCGCTTTCATTAACCTGCGATCAAATTTCTTGCTATTTCCGGTTTTATATTCGGCTAAAACAGGCGCCAGTTTCTCAAAAATTTCCTGTGCTGCCTGCTTTTTAGAGAGTTTTTTCCCTGTAGGCTTTTTTGTTTTTTCTTTCATTTGATAACGTTTTTTGGGGATACTGTTAACACAAAAATAATAGAAACTTAACATGCGCAATGTTAAGTTTTTGCGGTTTTGAAGCCTGTGCATGCATTTCGGAAGTTGTTTTTTATTAATATGAATCAACTGCCGAATAACCATAATCAGGATAATTTGAACGATTTTCTTATTAATTTAACGCGCCTGATTAAATTGCCTATCTGTTGTTTTGTGATGTGATGTTTTCAATTTAATAATCATTCCCCTCAAACGTTGAACATGCAAAAAGCTATCTTTTTTATTTTATTTTTTGAATGTTTCCCGGCTGTTTTATTTTCTCAAAAAACAATAAAGAACAAACTGCCTTTTGAAGATAGCACATTACAAAACGATCGCCGGTTCACTGTTATGCCTTATAACAGGTTGATAAAATCTGCAGGAAAAGTTGTTACGTTTGGAGATCCCGATGTTGAGAACCATGCAATGGATATTTCCGTTCTTCCTGGCAAAAAAAATTTTGTTATTGAAGACAGGTATGGGATTGATATAGTAGATGCAAAATCAAATTCCATTATTGATAGCTGGAGTTTCCGGAAAAATAACGAATGGAAAAGCATGATGAGCACCTACTCTGGCATCACGTCTTTTAACTATCAAAACAAAATCTGCATTGCGTGGAGCGCCGGAACTACCGACAATGGCAGGTCTGCAGTTATGATTGCGGAATGGAATGGGAAAAAGATTGAAAGTGTCTCCGGGATTGTTATCGAAAAAAAATCTCCTGCTGCACTTGCATTGCCAAATCAGGTTGTTGCAAATACTGAAGATGGTGTTTTATACCTCTATGTTGTTTTGAATGGGAATAATGAATTGGTTAAAATAAGATTTGATGACAGGAAAATCATCTGGTCAATACCAACAGGCAATGCTCCTTATGGTTTGTGCATCATCAACAAAAAAATTTTTGTCACCAATTGGGCGGGCCCGATTGTTACCGATACTTCGAAGGAAAATGCCGGCACTCCATGGGGAAGTGCATATACCAATCCTGTTACAGGTGCAGTAAATCGTGGAAGCCTGTCAGTGATTGATGCGGTAAACGGGTCGTTGCTTAATGAATTGCAATTGGGTATCCATCCAAACGCAATTATTAAAAATGCAAAGAATGATCTTCTTTATATTGCAAATGCAAACAGCGATTACGTAAGTGTGGTTGATGTGAAAAAAGAAAGAGTGATCGATTCTATTGAAACAGGTTTGTTCACAAAACAAAATCGTTTTTACGGAAGCTCGCCGGATGCATTGGCAATTGATGCTACCACAAATATATTATATGTGGCCAACGGAATGGATAATGCAGTTGCTGTAGTTCAATTACCTGGTGCCGCATCAAAAAATATGCATGCAATTGTAAAAGGATTTATTCCAACTGAAGCATATCCTTCAGGCATTGCAATTTTAAATCATCAACTGATTGTAACTAACCTTGAGGCAAAAGGCGCAAGGATTTTATCTGCAGATAAAGACGTGAAGTTATCCAACGGCACTGTAAAAAATGCATTTACTATTCATAAAGAATTGGCATCGTTCAGTGTGGTCACGCTACCGTCAGCAAGCGAGTTAAAAGTATACACGGAAAAAGTTAAGCAAATGAATTTGTTCTACAGGACTGTTCTTGCTAACAGTGTACCAAGAAATAATATCGCCCCCAAACCTCTGCCAGAGCGGATCGGCGAGCCTTCTGTTTTTAAGCATGTGATCTACATCATCAAAGAAAATAAAACGTATGATCAGGTTTTTGGAGACATTGAAAAGGGAAGGGGAGATAAAGAACTTTGTATTTATGGAGAAAATATAACACCAAACCAACACAAGCTTGCCGAAGATTTTTGTTTGTTAGATAACTATTATGCATCGGGAAAATCCTCTGCAGAAGGGCATCAATGGACAGATGCTGCAATGGTTTCCGATTATGTGGAAAGAAATGTGCGAGCATGGTTCCGTAGTTATCCGCACCGGCAGGAGGATGCGTTGGTATATAATAAAAACGGTTTTATATGGAACAATGCTCTGGATCATGGAAAAAAAGTACACATCTATGGTGAAGCATGCCTTACTCATTATGATAATAAAATGAAATGGCTGGATATTTACAATGATTATACCGGCAAGAAAGAATTGAAATATTATAACACATCAACTATCGCTCGTATCCGCCAGGTAATTTCGCCAGCATATCCTGATTGTGATAATATCACTTTTACCGATCAGATACGTGCAGACATTTTTATTGATGACTGGAAAAAAGCAGAAGCGCAGGATGGTGATAATCTTCCTGACCTTATTGTTCTTTCTTTACCCGATGATCACACTGCAGGCACATCAGAGAATTTTCCAATACCCAAAGCAATGGTTGCTGATAACGACCTTGCTGTTGGCAGGATCGTTGAAACCATTACTCACAGCAGGTTCTGGGATTCAACGGTAATTTTTATTACCGAAGATGACTCTCAATCCGGATGGGACCACATTTCATCTTACCGCACCGTTTGCCAGGTGATAAGCCCCTATTCTAATTCAGGAAAAACAATTCATACCAGTTATAATCAAACATCGATGGTGAGATCAATTGAACAGATACTTGGCATTCCGCCAATGAATGTAATTGATGCAACAGCGTTGCCCATGTTTGATTGTTTTGAGGAGAAAAAAGACGGATACAATTTTCAGCATCTTGCAAATAATATTCCGTTGAACCAAATGAACAAACCCGTTGCAGAATTGAAAGGCAAGGCAAAATATTATGCGAAGCTTTCTGCCAGCAAAGCATTCAAAGAAGTTGATGACGGCGATGACAATGAAATGAACAAAATACTTTGGTTCGATGCAAAAGGGGATGTGAAATACCCTTCGCGGAAATAATTTATCAAACCATTATCCTTTCGTAAATTTTTTGTACGCTATAATTCGTATCTAAAGGTTTTTTATATTCATTCTTCATTTCATAAAACAGGTTGTAATGAAAAATCATACCATTAAAGGCATGTTGCATGTTATTTTAGTAATTGCAATTCCCTGCGCCGCACAAAAAAAATACCAGGTGCTCGAAGTTCCGGCAAAAAATGAGTACACTCATATTGATACAAAGAACAAAAGCGTATTGGCAAGCGGAAGATATGTTACCCCGGCAGGTGAAACTATTCAGATCACACACGATCCTTTCGGCATGGCTGTATCGCCTGACGGAAAGAAAACAGTTACTATTCACAATGGTGTATTTACGGTCATTGAGAATGCTACACTTCAAAATACACGTGTTCCCAGTTATGACGGAACGATTGCTTCCCCGTTTTCAAACGGCTCATTTCTTGGTGTTGCGTTTTCCGCAGATTCAAAAACGGTTTATCTCAGCGGTGGCGATAATGGTGCCGTCATTGTTTATGATATAGAGAAAATGCAACGATTGGATTCTATCTCACTGAATGGGAAAACTGATTCTGTGAGTTATGATGACAGTTTTACTTCCGATCTTTTACTGAACGAAGGCAATAATGAACTGCTTGTTTTAGACAGGGGAAATTTTCGTTTGGTAAGAATTGATCTTTCAACAAAAAAAATCACAGCTTCTATAAAAACCGGGAGACAGCCTTTTGGGTTATCAATCAGCCCCGATAAAAAAATTGCGATGGTTGCAAATGTCGGAATGTATGATTACCCGTTGATCCCGGATATCACGAAAAAAAATTACGACTCGATGCTGCTGCCATTTCACCCCTACGGAAATGGAACCAAAGAATCTATTGAGGGATATACATGGCATGGAAGAAAAATTCCCGGCGTTGGAAGCCCGCTCGCAACAGAAGCAATGAGTGTATACAGTATAGATCTTAACTCAAACCAGGTAATAGATCGTTTTAAGACTGGCTACCAGATCGGGCAAATGGTAGAAGGCGCAGAAGTGGTTGGTGGCGCAAGCCCGAATTCACTGGCTATAGGAAAGCAGTATGCTTATGTGACCAATGCAACGAATGACAATATTTCGGTTATAGATTACCGTGAGCATAAGATCATTGGTGAGATACCGGTTAAGGTAAACACACTTATTGATCACTATCGTGGCTTACTGCCATTTGGTATTACATTAAGTAAAGACGAGAAGACATTGTATGTTGCATTGCTTGGCTTTAATGCTGTAGCTGTAGTTGATATAGCTACAAAAACAACAAGAGGATTAATTCCGACAGGCTGGGGACCGGCACGTGTACGGTTAAGCAACGATGAAAAGGAATTGTACGTGATCAGTTGCCGCGGATATGGAGCCGGGCCGAATGGAGGAAAAGATTTTGTTGCACCAATCCAGGGAACATATATCGGAGATATACAACTAGCTACGTTTCAAAAAATACAGATGCCGGATGCACAACAATTGGCTGCGTATACGGCACAAGTGATAGCAAATACATTTGAAACAAAAGAAATGACAGATGATGGAAAAAATCCACTCCCCGTTTTGCAAAATATCCGCAAGAGCCCGATAAAATATATTGTTTACATCACAAAAGAAAACAGAACGTATGATGAAATGCTTGGGCAACTTACCAATGCAAAAGGTGATACCACATTGGCTCGTTTCGGAGTTGGGGTAAACATCATTCAAAAAGATAAAACGCTTTATCATATTAATATTTCGCCGAACCATTTAAAACTCGCAAAACAATTTTCTTTTTCGGATAATTATTATTGCGACAGTGATGCGTCCATTCACGGCCATCACTGGATGCTTGGCGTGATACCGAATGAATGGGTAGAGACAAATTCAAGTGTCGACAAGACTGCAAAGCTTTTTTCAAAAGCATCGGGCAGGCGTTTTCCCGGGTCAACGGGAAGCATGGATCCTGAAGATTATGCAGAGCGCGGAGGTTTGTGGGAAGCAATGGAAAGAAGCCACGTCTCATTCTACAATTTTGGCGAGGCCAATGAAACAGCGCACAACCGCGAAGAATGGACCGATACCGCAACAGGCTCCGGCCATGCGGTGATGGTGCCGATGCAAAAAGCTTTGTATCCACGTACAAGTCATAATTATGCAGGCTTCAATACAAATATTCCCGACCAGTTCCGCATGCAGCAATTTGAATCGGAGTTCACTAAAATGTGGCTGAAAGGAAAACATACTATGCCGCAACTGATCACTATGCAGGTTCCAAATGATCATACTGCTTCTCCACGCCCTAAAGATGGTTATCCGTTCTATCATTCTTATGTTGCAGATAATGATCTTGCTGTTGGAAGGATTTTGCATTTTCTTTCCCGCACACCTTACTGGAAAAATATGCTGGTGATCATTACTGAAGATGACCCGCAAGGTGGCGTTGACCACATCGATGCACACCGGAGTGTTTTGATGATGGCGGGGCCTTATGTAAAACGGGGTTACGTTTCGCATACGCATGCTAATTTCGGTTCGATACTGAAAACGATCTACACAATATTAAATGTGCCATACGTTAATCAATATGATGCGACAGCCACGCTATTGGAGGATTTTTTTACAGACAAACCTGATTACACTCCATATAAATTAACATTTCCGTCTAAAGAAGTTTTCGATCCGCAGGTAGCCATGAAGCGCTATCACAGAGGCATTGACTGGAAAAAGATCATGAAGGGCCCGGATATGGACGATGAAGACGAATTACGCAAAGAGCATTACCAACAAAAAAAGACAATCGAAGCGCCGGAAAAAATTGATAACACCAGTTCAAAAAACTGAGTTTGACAATTCAATTTCGTAAAGAAATATTCTTGATTCGGATCATCGCAAATTGTTTTTCCATAAGGGTTTTGATTATCATGTAAATTTTCCCTTTTAAGAGTATATCCATGCAAACATGTATGTCATTATTTTTTAATACGAAATTTCCTTGTATGCCGTTCTACATGTAACCACAAACTGTTTTTTATGCAACCTATCCGAATATTAATAGCAGATGACCATAAATTGCTTTGCGAACTCTGGACAATTATTCTCAGCGAAGACAAACGTTTTTCCGTTATCGGTAACTGCGAAGATGGGCGCCAGGCAATAGAACTTTCCCAACAGCTCAAACCGGATATTGTGATCATGGACATTAATATGCTTCATGTGTCTGGGGTGGAGGCAACTGAAGAAATAACCCGCGCCGTTCCATCTGTGAAAGTGATCGGTGTTTCTGCATTTGCTGTTCCGAAGTATGCAAGGCAAATGATCCTTGCCGGGGCAAAAGGATATGTTACTAAAAATTCTTCCAAAGAAGAATTGATCAATGCTATCATGCAGGTCCATTCGGGTAAAAAATATATTTGCGAGGAGATCAAGGAACTGCTGTCTGAAGAAGCATTCAGTGATGAAAAACCTGCTGTCAATGCAGATGCATTAACCGACAGAGAGCTTGAGGTTATTGAAGAAATCAAACGCGGGCTTTCATCAAGAGAGATCGCTATGTCCATGAATATTTCGATGAAAACAGTAGAGGTACACCGCCATAATATTCTTAAAAAACTGAACATGCGCAATTCTGCTGCATTAATTAACTTCATGAATACGCAGTCAAATTCAGCGACAGGATAATAATGTGTAAATAACGGAGACGGATAACCGAAAATAAATTTCGGGGTTATTGTTTATTTTTTAATACACGTTAAATAGTGATTCTAAAAATATCTTTCAACGCCTTCTTAGCAGCATAATAACCACACATGCCGTGAACGCCGCCGCCCGGTGGAGTTGAAGCAGAGCACAGGTAAATGCCTTTTGCAGAAGTGCGGTATGGTGAAAAGCGAAGTGCAGGCCTTGTGAAAAGTTGAGAAAGGTTTTGGTTGCCACCGTTAATATTTCCACCGATATAATTTGGATTGTATGAAAACATTTCTTCACTGTTCATTACATGCCTTGCTAAAATCCTTTCCCTGAATCCAGGCGCAAAACGCTCGACCTGGGTTTCAATAGCATTAGTCCTGTCCTCCGGCGAACCTCCGGGAACATGGCAATAAGCCCATGCCGTTTGTTTTCCCAGGGGCGCTCTTGATTTGTCGAATTGTGATTGCTGAACAAGAAGAACAAATGGTTTTTCAGGATTGATACCTTTTGATACATCCGATTCCGATTGTGCAATTTCTTCAATCGTATTTCCTATATGGACCGTTGCTGCCTCACGGCAATGTATATCCGTAAAAGGAATAACATCATCCAGGGCCCAATCTATTTTAAAAACACCCATTCCATATTTGAATTTGTTCAATTGCCATTTATAAAAAGAAGATAAACGGTGCCCTGCTATCTGCAATAATTGTTGCGGAGATGTATCTAATATCAACACATGGCTTGAAGGGATTTGTTGTAAAGAAGTGATCATAGTATTCACTTCAGTTTTTCCACCTAAAGAAATAAAGTAAGAAGCCAATGCATTTGCAATACTTTGTGAACCGCCTTTTGCCATCGGCCATCCCTTGCTGTGGCCTGCTGCCATCAACACAATTCCAAATGCCGCGCTTGCAGGCGCAGAAAGCGGAAGCATGGAATGTGCAGCCATTCCTGCAAAAAGCCCTTTCGCATATTTTGAATGAAAATATCTATTGGCAAAACTTGTTGCAGGCAAAATAGCTTTCATACCGAATTGTGCATACGTCAGCGGATCTTTTGGAAATGATAGCGGCGCCAATAACCCGGGAAGAAGAGTTGGGAAATCTTTTACCATCTTTCCCATCACATCTTCATATTTTTTTTCATCACCGATCAATGATGATGCGGTTTCTTCAACAGAAATTTTCAGGTATGCGGATGTGCCGTCATCAAACGGGTGCGCAGCAGCAATTGGCGAATGAATAAATTCAAGCCCGTGCGATGCCAATGGCAACGCGTTAAAAAAAGGAGAAGATACAGCGAGCGGATGAATGGCAGAACACACATCATGCAAAAAACCGGGCAGTGTTAATTCTTCAGTCCGCAACCCGCCTCCGATAGTTGATTTGCCTTCGACCAGTAAAACGGATAATCCTTGTTGTTGCAATGTTATTGCTGCAGCAAGGCCGTTGGGGCCGCTGCCAATTACAATTGCATCGTACTCTTTTTTTCCTAATGCCATTCTGTAAAGCTATACAAGCAATTTAGAGATAAATTTTTTATATTAGTACTACCCCAAAATTAATTGTCATGAACACCATGCCCAAACCATGGAGCCTCTTGGAAAAAACTGCATTCCGTTTTTTCTGTTGTTTTTTTCTTATCTACCTTTTCCCATTTCCGCTGAATGTACTGGAACTGATATCGCCTTTTGATTCCGACAATCCTCCGAAATTTATTAAATGGTATTATACTTTGTTTGGTTATTATGATACATTTCTACATGCATTTATTCCATGGGTTGGACGACATATCCTACATCTTGCAAACCCGATCACCATTTTTACGAATGGCAGCGGTGATACAACGTATGATTATGTTGCATTATTCACATTTTTTATGTTGAGCATTTTGGCAACGATCATTTGGTCTGTGCTCGACAGGCGCCGGGCTTCTTATGTAAAAGCGCATATTGCCTTGCGCATACTTATTCGCTATATCCTCGGCTTCTATATGATCTCTTATGGTTTTTACAAAGTGTTTCACCTGCAAATGCTTTCCCCTTATCTCACGCAATTAGTGCAACCTTTCGGGGATAAATCGCCAATGGGACTTGCCTGGTCCTTCGTTGGTTACTCAAAAGGCTTCAGCGCATTCACCGGTTGGGGAGAAGTGATAGGAGGGCTGCTTCTTTTTTTCAGGCGAACTACAACACTTGGTTCTTTATTGGTGATCGTAGTCATATCGAATGTAGTTGCGATTAATTTTTTCTATGATGTGCCTGTGAAATTATTTTCATCGATGCTATTGTTGATGGCGGTTTTCTTGCTTGCACCTGATGCAGGAAGATTGTGGGATGTGCTGTGCCGGAACAGGCCTACCTATCCGAGGCAAACAAAATATTTTTTTACGGGCACGATAACAAAAATTGCATGGCTTGTTCTGAAAATATTTTTTATCGGGATGGCAATCTATACAACGCTCAATACCGTACAAAAAGGAAACAAGCAATACGGGGATTCCCGCACATTGCCGCATTATTATGGAATATATAATGTGTCTTCTTGGGTGAAAAATAAAGATACGGTCCCGCCGCTTGTTACAGACCCGAAGCGCTGGAAAAGATTGATACTTCAATTTCCCGGTTATGCAACGGTGTACACGATGAATGATAGCTCGAAGAATTATGTGTTTGAAGTGGACAGTACATTTAAAACAGCAACAATTTATCCACAGGGGGATACCACACAAAAATCAAAACTTTCCATTCAGGGTGATTCTTCCACATTAATGATAGCTGGGTTGTTAATGAATGATTCCGTGCATATAACTTTTCAAAAACAGGATATCAGTAAATTCCGATTGATTAACCGCGGGTTTCATTGGATCAATGAGTATCCGTATAATCGCTAATTTATTTCGGTTATAGATAAACGTTATCTTTTTAAAAATTACCGGACTATCCATCCATAACTTTTTAAAACCTCTATCAATTGCGGATTGTCTGTTGATAATGCAGGAAGCCATGTATTTGCTATTCGTTCACGTTGCCAATAATTTTTTTGCAGGTTTCCCGGTTTTGCAAAACGATAACGATAAAGAATAGCACGGATATATTTCGGAGGTTTGCCCGGAAATGGATTGTTTGCAAAAAGATCTGTTGCAAGCGGATCATTATGCAATAGTTTCCACGTGAGATTAAATACCCACGGATATTCATCGGGTGTTGACATTGATGCAAACCACATCTGCCAGTCAAAGTGAAGATGATATGGTGCGATCTGCGGCGGAATTTTATTTAAAGAAACAGGTAATCCTTTGTATTCATATTCTTTCCAGTGTGCAGCATCGGTTGTATCATTATCAGTTGTTCCTTCAAACACAATATTCATTCTTTCTTTATCAACAGAACCGAATGCTCCATACGTATTCACGATTTCAAAGGGTTCAAATGATCCGTTCATTATTTGTTGTGGGGATAATAGATTGAACACTGGTTGTATGCTTAGTATCGCAATTGAAATTGTTAGTATCCATGAAGTGATCTGCATGGAATAGCCTGGCTCAGTTTTTTCATTAGCGGTTCCAGCCATGCGTACAATTTTGCGTGGTAATATTTTTCCAAGAAAACGGTCGTCAAAACAAGCTAATGCAGGTATGATGGTGAGCCAGTTTAAGAAAGAAAGGTTGCCGCTAACGATCAGCACGAGTTGTAATACTATCATAATGCAACCCGCAATTTGCCGCCCGACGCGTGGCCAGAATACAAACCATGGCGCAATAAGTTCTGCGAGCCAATTGTACCAAACGCCAACTCTTAATAAGAAGCGTGGCAAAAAATGGAACCAACGGCTGAATGGCCCTGGTATTGGTTGTGTTTCGAAATGATAATATAAGACAGTTGCATTTTTCCAGATTTCATCGCCACGGAGTTTGATCATTGCAGAACCAAGCATGATGCGGAAAATAAGCCATCGGAAAAGCGTGATCACTAAGGTTGGTGGTTCACGTTTTGGAAACGGCCGCATGTCTGTAAGCGGGCAAAGAAAAATTGCGAGGAAGCCTGTTTCCAGTAATTGAATTTCCCAGCCATAGCCATACCATTCCTGCCCGGCATGATCGATCGACATATACAAAAACCAAAGGAGAGCCATGGTAAATGCATTTGCAAAACCTGCAAGCAATAGCAATGAAAGTAACAATCCAATCCATGAAACAACAAGAAGGCTTGTGTCTGAATGTGTGAACCAGAAAACGGATGGTAAATGCCAAAAGCCTGCGCCAACAGATCCGTAAGAATTCGTCATTGCACGAAAAAAAATATCAACAGGGGTTAACCCATTTTTCCCGATCAAAGGGATAATCTGATTCACTGCTACGAGGAATGCTACAGAGTATACAATTCCTAACATGCGAAGAATAACAAAACGCGTAAGCCAATAAGTTGGTTTGTTTACAGGCGTTTCTGGTTCATTCAAAGATATGTTTTCAGAATTGTGCATATCAATCAAAATCGCAAAAACGATTTACACAAAATTATTGCATCGGAATTTATGCGTTGTAAATATCTGGTAATATTCTTTCTTGTTGACCAACCCGTATAATCTATTTCTATCAAGCCTTTGCGGGCATGAAGATTTCGGTAGCATTTCAGTTTGAAATTTGATGAATAAAATATTTGCGGTTATTTATTCGGCGATTACATTTTTAATTTATCAAAATCAATAAAATGCCTTTTCAGTAGAGAAATCAGTAAGTCAAAATTTCCTCCAATACGTACAGATCGGATTCTACCGTCGCTAATTTCTTTTTTTATAAAACCACCTGACTTGCTACCTGGATAACTTGCCCCGTTTTTTCTATTGAGCGTTTTCAGTAACTTCAGTTGAAAACTGTCGGCTAAAAAATGAGAGTTCTGCACCGAACCTTAGTAGTTATGCGCAACTATAGAAAAATTTCAAATTTCAAGAATGAAAAAAGTAGCGGCAATTTTAATTTTATTGCTTTCCCTTTTGAGTTGCTATAGTCAAAAGACTCAACTACATTCTTCTAACCACCAGGATATTAAAGAAAAATTTTTAATGAATTTAGGTGGCAGTAAGCAATATGTGGAAATAACCGGAAAGTCATCTGACAATCCAATTTTGCTTTTTATTCATGGTGGCCCGGGTTGGCCTCAAACCCCACAGCTCCGCTATTTCAATGCAGACCTGGCAAAAAAAATCATTTTAGTTACCTGGGATCAACGTGGCTGTGGAAGATCATATTTAAATGATTCTACTGCTGAAAATCTAAGCCTGGATCAGATGGTTTCAGATGCCCATGAGCTTACTCAATTTTTAAAGGTCAAATACAAGAAAAGCAAAATATATGTTGCTGGTTATTCATGGGGAAGTATTGTCGGCTTGTCTCTCATTCAAAAATATTCAGCGGACTATATTGCTTACATAGGGATTTCCCAGGTTATCAATCTAAATCAGGGAATGGCCATCACTCAGTCATGGCTCACAAAAAAAGCTATGAAGCAAAAAGATACAGTAACATTGCAAACATTGGATAAATTAAAAAAGGGGGATTCTGGTGTTTGTAAAAATCCACTTGAATGTTTTATGAGCCAATATGAGCTTCTTTCCAAATATCATGGAGCCGTTTTTAATTCAAATTCTGATAAGGAAACGGAAAAAGCAATGACGAAATATGATGACTATAAAAATTATGATTGGAATAAAGGGTTTTTATATTCTGCCGTGCGGCTTGAAAAGGATATGTTTTCAACCGATTTTTCAAACCTGGCTAAAATTAAAATCCCCGTTTATTTTATCGAAGGAAGGCACGATTGGAATGTGCCTGCGGTTTTAGTGGATAAATTTGTAAAGCAATTAAACGCTCCAAAAAAAGAAATTATCTGGTTTGAAAATTCTGGTCATGGACCATTGGAAGAAGAACCGCTTAAATTTAATAGAACAATTATTGATATAGTTTCAAAATAGCAATTATCAATCTTGTAATAACAAATGCTTTCTTCGACGTTGATCGATTCAAAAATAATCAGCCACAAAAAAATTTCACCGTTATTTTCACCAGTCAATATTTTATTGAGTGATTGTTGTAATTTCAAGATAAAATCATTGATTGATTTTTTTTGTATCAAGTGACAGGTATAGATTTCGTCATTAGGGTAAAACCTGAATATTAACTGCCATTTTAAAAAAGTAACAAACTATAAACAACAGTAACAAACAAGACTATATGAGAAAAATATTTTCATTTATGCACATGTCCCTTGACGGTTTTGTTGCAGGATTGAACGGGGAAATGGACTGGATTAAAGTTGACGAAGAAATCTTTGACTATATTGGTAAACGGATAAGCGAAGGCGACACGGCATTATATGGACGGGTGACTTATCAGATGATGGAAAGTTACTGGCCTACGGCTGGTGATAAACCTTCAGCAAGCAGGCACGATATTGAACATTCAGAGTGGTATAAGAAAGCTCACAAAATTGTTTTATCAAAGACAATGAAAGACGAGGCTTTGACTAACACAAAAATTATTGGAGACAATCTTTCGGACAAAATAAATGATATAAAACAACAGGCAGGTACAGATATCTTTCTTTTTGGCAGCCCGACTGCAACACATTCTCTTATCCAACTCGACTTGATTGACGGCTATTGGCTATTTGTCAACCCAATAATTCTTGGCCGGGGAATTCCATTGTTTGCAGGCGTAGAAGATAAAATAAAATTAAACTTATTGGGCACCCGGCATTTTACTAACGGGGTAACTGAACTAAATTATACAGTGGACGGACATTAATAATGAGAGACGCTGACACCGGGTTTTCATTTCGCTGACGGGCCTGCACAGATCCAATAGCTTAACCATTTTTAGGATATTGATTAGCGTTAGCTTTTTAAACTATTATAAAAATATTTCCCCGTAATTGTTTTTCCTTTCAATAAAACAGGCAATAATTCAAATGCACTGGATTTATTCTGCATTCAATTTATAACAGGCTTTCCAAACTAACAGTGATGGTTAGATGATTGATATTGAACCCGCCGGAGCCGACGGTGATTAATGATTTGCTCATTGTCGGCAGGTCAGCCCAGCTTGCGTGAATGATAGTGTTGTATGCCGCTGGTTAGTTTGAATAAGTAAAACTTCCCAGTCTAAAGAAAATCTTGTATTTATCATCTTGCAGTTCATCGTTTGTAAGTATAAATTCTACACTGGTTGCTTCGTTAAAGATTGTTTTGTCGCAATACTCAGCGACTGTTTTATCATTCTTTTGAAAAATCTTTTTACTCTTGCTTAAAGTGTCAAACATTTTAGAAAGCATATCAAAGGCGTTTTGAGCGTCAGGTTTGTTATCGAACATAAACCATAATTGAAAATCTGTCACACCCGGTCGGCCGCCCTTTTCTTCGGACGCTAATATATCAAGTTTGCCTTCACGAAATTTAGCGTCAAAGTAAGGATGCTTTTTAAATTTTATTGAATGAACTGTGTATTCTAATTCTGGTGGCGGTCCTGGCGGATAAATTGTCCAATGGCCCTGTTTAAATGGTTTTGTAAATCCTGGAAAATATTTCTGTACAAAGTCGAAAACACTTGTATCAGGTTTGTAAATGAAAATATTAAAAAACATCTCGTTAGCTAAACTGTCAAACTTGTTAATTTGACCAATGGAAATAGTATGATTTGACATGAAAAAAAGTGCAAGAATTAGTCGTTTCATAAAATGGCATTCAACGGCCAAGCATTTGTGTTTGTGGCGGAATTTGAAATTCGTCTGCCGATTACAAATGCCTAATAAATTTACAAATGTTCATTGATAAAACTAAAGCTAAATTTCTAACGTCAAGCCAGAACTAACGTTGATATTTAACCGAAGCTGAAGCTAACATTACTGTACGCCGACATAACACAAATGCTCATGTTAGCGGTAGTTTTTTGTTTCGTCAATGAAAGAAGCAATTGTTTTTATTTTTGTCTTGCCAAATTTTTTCAATTCAAGCAGGTCTTTGTCACCAGTGAGAAGATAGTCTGCTTTGCCGTCTTTTGCAAGTGCGAGGAGAAAATTATCATTCGGGTCTCGGCAAACTGCAACGGAGCTCTCAACTTGTATGAAATCTATAAATGGTTCAAATATGGATAGCATTTCTTCAAGAGCATTTGTCCCAAAGTATTTTTTGAGTTTTGGTTTCGTTATCGTCTGTTGAATTTCTGCAATAAGCTCTTTGCTAAACAAAAGCCTCGCTTCTTCTGAAAATAATAATGAGTCAAGCAGGTTTTGTTTGTTGGAGATGATGAAGCTAATCCAAAGGTTAGTGTCAATAATGAGTTTAAGCGGTTTATTTTTTTGCATAACGCTTTGCTCTTACGTCATCAACAATTTTAGTGATTTCATCTAAACTTGGAACATTCGAGGAATTACGTCTCATTTTTTTAAGATATGCTTTTAATGTGGAAACAGGTTCGTCACTAACTTTGATGAGTTTTAAATCTTGCATTCCTTTTATAAGTTGCAAAGCCTTGGGATTAAGTATTTCTATTTTTAAAGCTTCCATGTTCAAATTTAAGAATTTTTATACACTTCATAATGTTGCCCAAAAATTACCGCTAACACATAAATATACGCAACAAATTTATCTGCTCCGAATTTTCTATGGATTGATAATCACGAAAACCCGTATGCTTTTTTTGTATTGTTTATTGTATCAATCACCGCAGAAAATAGCTGTTATACATTAGGTTTTATTTTTAAAGCCTGGTGCTTTTGTCATTAATTTTTTAATGCCCAAAACACTTTGTTTTCCACAAATTGCGAAAAGTAATTTTGAAATAATTTTTTGGCGTAGTATGAAGTAGGATTGATATAACAATTCCTAAAATAAATAACGATGAAAAATAAATTTACATGGGATTGCAGCCAAGCACTCACAAGAAACTTAGCCTTTTATATTTTGCTGCAGAAAAATGTCAGTTTTGTTTTTTACGGTATGTAAAACAACTTTTGCACAAAGCTTAATAAGGATAGCGTCATTATTTCAATTTGTTGAAAATGTTAGTTCCCAAAACTGTCAATTGATTAACCTTTCCATCTTTGTTTTTCATTATAACCAGGGGATAAGAATCTGCCTCATTATAAAAATAAGTATCAGTTTTAGGTTCAAGTATTATTTCTTTTTTATCCCACAATTGTTTTATCACTAAATGCCCATCAGAAACAAATAGTTGAATTAAATTATCCGGGTCATCATTTGATTGGTATTTCCCTTCATATGATTTTAATTGCGCCGCTGTGAGCGAAGGCTTTTTAGTTTTGATCCACACATCTCTTTTGAAGGCGGTTACTTGTCCAATATTGCCATCTTTATCTTTCGAAAAATTCAACGTGAACAAGGGAAAATCTTTTATAAAAAAATCCATATTGGATTCGGCAACAAAAGAACGTTGTTCCCCATCCCATTCCTGTTTTAAAATAAGTTCTTTCCCCTTTACAAATAATTGAATGAATCTTGAACCGTCATCCCGTAACTGATATAGTCCTTCAAACTGTTTCAGTTCTTCAGGCATAAGTTCAATTTGTTTTTTTGATAGCGGCTTATAATTGTCATTACGCTTCCAAACACCATTGCCGGCAACATTTACCTGGTTAATAGTACCACTGGAATCTTTGATAAAAGCGATATGAACCGGTTCCTGGTTACTCTGAAAATCTAAAGGGGATTCGGGCAGTAAATGCAGTTCATTGTTGTTCCAAAGAAGTTTTGCAACAAGCATATTGTCTTTGACCGTGAACTGAACATTCATATCGCTATTTTGGGGAGATTGAAATATTCCCTGTACGGCTTTCCATTCCTGCTCGCTTAGATTCACTTTTGATTTTTCAGTTGCTTGTGCATTTGTATTGTGCGTACTAACAATAAAACAGGCAAGAAAAAAGGTTGTAAGAAATATGCGATTGAAAAAGTTTGTAGTAATTGTCATAAAGCGAAAATTTAAATTTTACTCGCAACAATAAATTTTATTTGATCCAGATGCTATAAACAAAGTAGGCAAGCAGTAATCCGCATGCAGCAACGATCAATCCGCTTAGCCGTCTTTTTTTCAGGAATAATAAAAGCAATATTCCCGTGAGCGAAACCAACGCCAGTAAGATGGCACAGATATCTATGAACAATGACCATGCGGAGCCTGTATCCCTGCCCTTGTGCAAATCATTAATGATACCTACAAAACCGGCACTTGTTTTTGTAAGGTCATATTCTCCGGTTTCACGATTGATGAAGGCATCGGCAGCATATCCCGGCCCTTTGAATGAAACGCCAATTTGAGAATCATCTATCCTGAAATCACTGAGTGCGGCTGTAATGTTATTGTTCTTCCTGAGGTATTCAACAATTTCAAGTTTTGCAATTCTCAATGTATCGGTAGTTTTAACCCAGTTAATATCCAGTTTTCCTTTTTCCTGTGAAGTGTGTAGTTGATCCACGAATTTATCTGCATGGTTCAATGTCAAACCTGTTATTGCAAAAAAGAAGACAATTGCAAAACTGATCATCGACAGGTAAATATGCAACCATCGCATAAGCATCGCACTCCTGCGTTTCCAGAGAAACTTGTTTTTTGTTTTTCCGGACTCGTTTTCCGTTAATTCGATCGGGTTAATTGCCTTTTTATTTTTTAAGGTAATCAAGTGATGCAGATGAGATTTCAATATTTCCTGTCATGTTAATTTGTTTTGGTGTTCCGTCGCAAACTATTTCCTGCCGCATCAACTGATATGAGCCATGTTCTCTTGAGACTTCAATTTTTACGATATATTTTCCGGGTTTCACATAGTTCCCTTTATCATCTTTACCATCCCATTTAAGTGTATATTTTCCTGCGCTGCGTGTTGCACTTGTGATGGAATTTTTAAAATTAATATCGGAATTGTATGTGTTCCGGTACTTGAGGTACCATGATTTAAGCTCAGGCATATAACGGTCGCTGCCATGCCACACAGAAATCGTCCTCACCGGGTAGTGAGTAGTATCTTCAACCCACACGGCTATATAGGGCCTTTTGGAAAAGCTTTCTTTTTGTGTATTTATTTCAAGGCTGATGATCATTTCAAAATCATTGATCCATACATTTTTTTTATCACTTGTTTCAGGTTGGTTGTTCTTGCCTGTATTTTTTTCATTCACCGGTAGTTCTAATTTACTCCATCCTTTGCTTGTTATGCGGCTACCTTCTTTGGTGATGATGAGGTATTCAATACCGGGAATAGTTGATGCAAGCCGGATGCTTTCTGAAACCGGCATAACATTAAATACTGTTGCCAGTGCGCCGGCATCGCATGCATTTGGTGCAACAACTGTGGCACTGATGATATTGTCTGCAGGCATCCCTGTTCGTGGATCAACAATATGCGAATACCAGTGTCCATTGATCATTTCACCCCTGCGATAATTACCGCTCGTTGCAACCGCTTTATTATTGATCAGTAATACATCCACCGGTTTTTCATTTTCAGCATCTGCTTTCGGGTCGCTTATAAAAATATTTTCGTCTAAATCACCCGCGATAACCATATCGCCACCGATATTTAAAACCACTGCCTTTACATCTCCGGTTTTTAACGCGGCATCTACAGCATCTTTAATAATATAGCTTTTTACAAATGAATTGAGCATTAACGGCGCATGGTCAATGTGTGTGGCTGTTTTGGCATTTGTATCCAAAAGCCAATGGGTTTGTTTTACTTCTGCAACAGCGTTGTCTATTTCTTTTTGCGTGGGGATATGTTGTTTTAAAGCTGCCTCTTTCCAAAGTGTGGTCACAACCTCTGCTGATGCATCCAACGCACCGTTAGTGCGTGTGCGCCACTCATCGAACAGTTGCATTACCCGGAATAATTCATTGGAAACATGCACTTGTTGCCCGGATGTTTTTAACCATTTGCTGAATTCACTTTGTGTATCGTAAGCGCTTAATATTTTTGACAACCGTTTAATTTCACCCAGCACTGCATTTTCAGCTACGGTTGCATCTGCCTGTGAGTAGGTTGATATCTTCAACTCCATCGACGTGCCAAGTACATTTTCGTATTGCGAAATATACGTGTGTGCAGTTCTTTCTTTTTTGGGATATGCATTACCGTTAACATCAATAATAGTTAACAATAATATGAAAGCAAAACAATAGCTGACCAGTTTCATTGAAATGAATTTTTGAATTTGACCGATAAACGATATTAATGTTGCAGTTATTTTTGAACTATTACCAAATCTATTCAGTTTATTTCTTGTCCTGTAGCAGCAAAATGCTAATAATAGGTTAAGTTATTCCGGCTGATTATTTTTTGGTAAGAAACACAATCACTCCTTTTTCTCCAGTCACTGAAAATTTTTTCAACGCATCCTCGGGGGGAAGTAATTGCATATCTGTTATTGCTTCATATTTCAATTGTTTAACCTTGCTTATAGGCACCTGTTCACCATTAACAAAATATATCCTATTGGTTGGGGGATTTGTTACGATTTGAATACACAGTTTCTTTATTTCCTCAGCATCGGGGGCATACCCGGGTTCGAACTGGTTAAAAGGGTTTGCTTTCCGTTCAGCTTCTATTTTCTTTTGCTGGCTGCTGTCAGTATTTTTTGTTGAATCGGTTTGCGCGTTGGAAACGCTGATTGAAAAAATTAATAAGATGATCAGTACAAGCGGAAGCGTACATATTTTTCTAAGGAAAGAATATGAGATTTCAGGTGAAATGGATATCATAAATAATCTTCTTTTTATTGGTGAATGAAAAAATGAATGTTCTATTTCCAGGTATCTTCCTTCATTATGTGATTGCAGCAGCATTCTGGCAAACATTACCGGGTCGTTACCTTTAATTGCTTTTTCATCGGCAATAAATTCTTGGACCAGGCTTAACTCTTTTTGAATAATCGTGAAAAAGGGGTTCATCCAGAAAATACGTGCTGCAAATTGTGAGATTAGTGTATCATAGGTATGCTTGCCGAGGATATGCGCCATTTCATGCTCAACTATCAAGCGGCCTTCTTCACTGTGCATATCAACACTTTTATTCCAGAATAAATTATTGCCAAAGGAAAAAGGCGCTTCATCCAGGTCGGTCAAAAAAACATCAACCCCGTTAATGCTGATGCAGGGATATTTTCTTTTTATCAGGTTCACTTTTTTGATTTGTGCGAGAAGTAAGATCACCAGAATAAAACTGATTAAAAATGCAGCAGCGGGCAGAATATATTCCCATGAAAACCCTGAGTCGCCGGTTTCTGTGCCGGTTGCCCCAATTACTTTCAAAACAATTGTCGCGAGGTTATTGTGGGGTTGCTTAACACTATACAACCTGAAGTTGATGAATGGGATTCCCAGGCTTGCAGCTATCGTAAATAATAAATAAAAGCGGTTATAATGGTTGAATTTTCTATTTCGCAAAACCAACCAATAGTAAATGGTAAATGCTCCGCTGATCAGAAAAGATTTCAGTAAATAGGGAATAACTGCATCCATATATTATTTTTTAGTTTTCTTCAATTGCTTCAGCAAAAGCTCAAGATCCCTGACAGATAATTTTTTTTCATCTACCAGAAAGGAAACTACGTTGCTAAATGAATTTCCGAAGTATCCTTTTGCAATGGTTGACAATGAATTGTTTGAATATTGTTCTTTTGAAACCGCAGGATGATAACGATGGACCCTTCCAACATTTTCAATTTTAACAAACTCTTTGTCAACGAGTGTTTTCAATATAGTTGCAACAGTATTTTTGTGCGGTTGCGGATCAGGCATAGCTTCTACAATTTCCATCAGTAGCCCTTCTCCGAGTTGCCACAAAACTTTCATGATCTGTTCTTCAGCTTTTGTTAATGTTTTCATTAAACTATATTTATAGTTCAAATGTAAAACTATATTTGTAGTTTATCAAAAACATTTTTTTAGAAAACCCCAAATAACTGTTAAGAAAAAAAGGCCCACCCCGTTTATTATTCGGAATTGATTTGATGCTATTCTATTGACTTTAGATTGTCATTTGGATTCCTGTCTATCAATTTTGAATAGGGATCTACGCCGGCACTTATTGGTTTTCCCTTCACAATAATGCTTAACTTATGTTGGCCATGTTTGAATTGGTATTGGTGCAAATACAATGGGTTACTTTGCAGCCTGCCAGTAGCGTCCTTTGTTTGTTCTCCAAATATTCCTATATCAATATAGTCGTTCATGTTCGTTGCATCAATTTCATCCTTTTTATCATTGACCCAAATCTTATCAATGGAAAAATCAATCGCTACCTTGAATTCATTTTTATTGGCAGTGGGCTCAACATGTACTGAATTTATACTGTTGTTATAAAAGGTTATTTTTTTCCATGTATCATCCAGGAAATATTTTAGTGAATCGGGAACGTGTTCTTCGAGGCAGTCGAGTAAATTATTTGCCCCGGGATATGGTGGTTGGTTTTTAAATGCATACTTGTTTTTGAATTCCCGTAATGCATTATTGAGGCTATCTTCACCAATCAGGCATTTTAATCCATATAGTGCAACACTTGCTTTGCCTCCCCATTCAAACCATTCGTTGGCGTATAAAAGCGGGTGTTCCTTTTCTTCCATCCTATACCTGACGAATAAATAAAACCACAACTGATTCAATATTGCTCCCCGGATATTAGCTTCACCATATTTTTTTTCTGCAAGCATTAAAGCAGTATAATTTGATAAACCTTCAGGTATTACCAGGGAGCCGACTGTATTATTAGGTGCAACCTGGAAACGCCACCATTGTTGTGCAAGAAGCCGGGATGTATTGAAATAAACAAAATCAAATTGATCAGGTCCTGTAAAGTGTGCATTCCATGAATTATTCTCGGAGTATGTATCCATTGTAGGCATCGAAGCTTCCCAGGGGCCGTATATAGAAGTCTCGATAAGGCTGATCTTATCATAAGGATACGGCCCAAATTGCTTGCTGCAATAATCCAGCCCGTTTTTATACGCCTCTATATACCGGGCCAGGTTTGCTGAATGTTTTTTCAAATGAAAAATATCAATGTTCACCTGGTGGCCGAGTTGTATACTATCTTTTGTTTCTTCCAGCGCGGCAGAGATAATACCAAATGGCGGATATAAACCGGGATTATCCTGGACGTAATGATAAAAATTTCTACCATTGCTTTTCCAATGGTTAACAAGTTTTCCGGGAGCGATTGCTACCTGTTCGGCGGATGTACTGATGGTAACATCCGTCGTAGCAAGGTTTGCAACATTACCAGCTTTCAACGTTGCTATGCCAGCCGGATCATCTTGTTTAATGTCTTCTTCTTTTTTTTCCGGCAGATTATTTTTCTTCCTCACATAGGGGCTGTTTATTTCGTCGTCATCATCATAACCAAACCCGGGCATGCCTCCATTAAAAAATGTACCATTATTAAGCAAGTTGTTAGCATACATATCATTCGCAAAACCAAGGTGAACAACAGATGAATTGATTTCAAGAACGGTTGTATCGCCGGGTAATAAAGGTTTGGTAAATGTATAAAGCCTGAAAGCTGCAGTGTCTTTTTCAGGCCTGAACCAATTAAACAAACCCCGGTGGTAAACTAACGGGGATGTATAGGGTACATTCTCCCCGTTATTCTTTATTGAAAAATCAGAGAGTTCGTCCCCGTCAAATAGAATCTGAGAAATATTTTTAGTTGTTGTATTAACAACGGTAATAAATGCTTTGGTAAATTCTTTTTTTTCTTCAGGATATATATCAATTGACATTTTAGCTGCAATAATTTTGGGCAATGGCAGGCTATCGTAGTGTTTTAATGTTCTTTCATAGAGTATGGCCCGTTCTTCATTTTCGGATTTCAGTAAAAAATTGTTCAGATAACTGACATTGTAGTATATATAACCTGCGGCCGGGAGAAATAAAAATAAAAGTGCAAACAAGAACAGCCTTGTTTTTTTATCAAAGCGTTCTGCTGTTAATTTTATCCGCTCCTTAAAAGAAAGGCCAACACCACGATAGTAAAATAAAGCAGCAATGATTATTAATATAGCAGCGAATAAAGTCCAGTATATATTAAACCATGCGATAGGAGTCGCCATGTGCCCGATTCCATCCATGTCGGAGATACCGACATTTGGTGTGTATGAATATAAAAGCAGATTGTAATTAAAAATTCCTGTTTCCCTGATAAAAAAGATGCCTACCCAAATTGTAACGCCAACGGCATGCGCCACAAATTTGTTATGAATGAGCACATGTAATACGTAACAAAAGACAACCATTTCAAGTAGCCTCGGCAAAAGCATTAGGAAAATATACGTTGCGTATGCATGCAGATTTACATTATAATAACCTTTTAGTAATTGAACCGTGATTCCAACTGCAAATGGAATAAAACTCAAACCTGCGGCAAGAAACAACAGGGTGATTAATTTGGATCCGTTCATTACCCAATTTGCAGGTGGTAATGCATCATTGATGAAAGCATACCTGGTGGCCCGGTCGCGGTGTAGGGTTTCACCGGTATAGAACATCAGGATGAAGAAAATGAAGAAAGGAAATACATCATTGAAGATCGCCAGTAATATCACTGTCCTCGGGTAATCCTCAACACCATAATTCCGGTTTCCCAGCCAGAATACAAATCCAAGGAAAAGGCCGCCGATGAGCACGATCAACCTGAAATAGTTGTCACGCAAAATGTTCAATAATTCAATTTTTGTGAGATTGATTAACGTTTTCCGGCTATATGGTTTTTCAAAGCTGATCGTTGGGGGCCGTAACACTGCAGTTGTTTTTGGAGACTGCTCATCAATAGCAGCATGATCTCTTTTCCCACTAAAGAATTTTTCGAAGCTGAAACGAAAATAGGTTGCAAGTAAAATAATCAAGCCTAACCCGGTCCACAAAATCCTGTTGATCAGAAATGCCCCGCTTACAGGAATCAGTTGCGTATTTTGTTGGATGGAATTTGAATTGTTGCTGGTCATCCGTACATAGTTAACTCCGAATGGATCTGCAATCGTAATAACGGTTACGTTATTGGTATGATTAAAAAAGAAGATGGAGATAAAATAAAAAAGAAAAAGTATGATACCCCCAAAGTAGATCACTTTTATATTCCTGGTTACTGCAACAAGCCCGAAAAATAAAGAAGCTGCAAAAAAAATATTTGGCAAAGCAATAAATGCAAATGCATGCAGATAGTAGATCGGGTTATTTGGCCCATATTGTTCTGCTAATCTCCATCCCATCATCGGGCCAAGTTTTGTTCCGGTGTAAATCCCGATAAGAATTGCACTTGCGATGAAGAGCATCGCAGTAAATGCACCAAAATATCTTCCCCAAAAATATCCGGCTTTGGTAATAGGATAAGTGAGGTAATAATCTTTTGTATTGTATTCGATATCGCGGAAAAGTGCTGTGCCCATCACTGATGAACTGACCAGCATCATCATCAGCGTTATCGCTGCACACCAGAATGCGATCAGGATGGGTGAATTAATATGTTCTTTTTCTCCAACAGGAAGTGATCCTGTTGCAAAAGATCCTGCAGTAAAGATCAATACTGCAAGAAAATACAAGTAAATAGCCGGCCTTCTGAAGCGGTTACCCACTTCAAAAGAAAAGATTTTAAAAAACATAGGAAATAATTTGAAGTTACATATTGATAAAATCAGAAGTATTTGACACATGAGTGAAATAGACATCTTCAAGAGATGGCGTACTGGCTGTAAAATCATTTCCCGGATCGGATTCATGAATGACCCGGATATGCAGTTTCCCGCTCTTGAGTTGTGTCGAGATCACTTTATATTCCTGTTGATAAAAAACGATTTCTGATTGATTGATTGCTTTGGAAAATATTTTGCCATCAAGGCTGTTTACTGCATTCTCAGGATCCCCTGCATATAATACTTCACCTGATGAGATGATGGCAAAGTTTGAGCAAAGAGTGCTCACGTCTTCTACGATATGTGTCGACAAAATAACAATGGTATTTTCTCCCAGTTGGCTGAGCAAATTATAAAAGCGGTTTCTTTCTGCCGGATCAAGGCCTGCAGTGGGTTCATCAACAATGATCAGTTTTGGATTGCCCACCAATGCCTGTGCAATTCCAAAACGTTGTTTCATTCCGCCGGAATAAGTACCGAGATTTTTTTTGCGTTCCTTATACAAATTCACTTTTTGTAAAAGCCCTTGCACAATATCTTTTCGTTCGCCTTGCTGTTGTACCCCTTTAAGTTGAGCGATGTGATCAAGCATCCGCTCTGCAGATATTTTCGGATATACTCCAAACTCCTGCGGCAGGTAACCGAGAAGTTGGCGCACTTCTTTTTTATTTTTTAAAACATTGATCTCATCCAAATAAATCTCGCCATGATCAGCTTCCTGCAATGTAGCGATCGTGCGCATTAATGTTGACTTGCCTGCGCCATTTGGCCCAAGTAAGCCGAACATTCCATTCGATAAGGAGAGCGATACATTTTTGAGTGCCTGCACCTTTCCTGAATATGTTTTTGAAAGTGATTCAATTTTTAATTTCATGGTATAATTAGTTTAATGTTTTAAAAAAAACTGTTGTGCTTTTCCGGCCAGAATTAATGAACCTTCATCATCTATATGATAATTAAGCTTTCCTATAGTTGAAGAATCAAGAACCCATAGTTTGCTTTTATAATGGAGATGGATATCCGAACTGTCGAATACATTTCCTGTTCCGATCACAATATTGCTTCCGCTCCCTGTACTTAAACCTGCATTGATCTTTATCGAGCTGATGCGATTATTTTTTAGGAGGATATTGCTTGCATGATCTGCACGGATTGAAATATTTTTCCCGGAGAATCCTTCTATGGTTGTACTATGAAAATTGATATCCATGCTTGCGACAGAATCGGTTCGAACCTGGCCGCCTACTTTATAATTTGCATCTGTTTGCAGATCGTTTAATACCGGGCATGAAATATAGACGATGCATTCATTATAATTATTCCAAAAAAAATCTTTGAAACGTGCGCTTATGATCAATGTATCATTCTTTACTTCACCACGCACATATTCAGCTCCTCCGGGTTCAATCAAAATTTTGTAAGGCCCTTGCACAATTCTGGCGTATGCAACAGATGCAGCGTCGATCCGGATGCACCTGAAGCTATCTTGAATTTTTGCTTCGATGTAATTCACATAAGGATTCTTATAGTCGCTGGTTTTATATTTAGCCAGCACCTGGTAATCATAGATCACGAGGCTGAGTGCAAACAGCAACAATGCAGCGGCAATGATTTTATTACTTGTTCTCATTTTTATTGCCCTTCTTTTTCAGGTTTTCTCCTTTTACAAATTCACTGTATTTTTTTGCGATCTCTTCGGGAGAGATTTCGAGCAAATACATGTTTTTGAAAACTTCAGGGAGATGGTTCTCGAAAAAATTGTTTTTGTAATATTTCTTTACTTTTTCAATTCCGTTTTCTGCTATAAATAATCCGTGGCCACGTTTGTTATACAATACATCAAGGCTTTGCAAAAAATCATAGGCACGCATTACCGTATTCGGGTTCACCTGTAATTCTACTGCCAGGTCGCGAACGGACAATATCCGTTCTCCTTCAGGCCATCGCCCTCTCAGGATATTGTCGCACACAAACGATGCGATCTGTACATATATGGCTTCGTTGTCTTTGAATTCCATAATTGGTATTTACACCTGTTTTTCTTTTAACCTGAAATAAGCTGCAGCCCAGAATAAAAAAGTTATCATTACAATAATGATTATGACCCAGGCTGATTTATTGGCATCAACGATAACCTGGTAACTAGCGCCCCTCACGCCAACACCAACACGTGTAAAAGGTATTGCAGGAAAAATTTCAGCCCCAAGCAAACCCTTTAAAAGAATGGAGTTTAGAAAAACAATTACTATGAAAAAAATAAAAAAAATAAAACCTGTTTTAATGAAATGCCATTTTTCAAAAAGAATAGCACCATAAATGGTGAACGCATGTAACAATGAAAAAATTAATAATACAATGAAATTTTTTTCCTGGAACAGCGGTAGAATTTCCATATTGTAATGATGCCATGACTGTACATTCAACAATACAGATAGTACGATATAAAAAATGGCAGTAAATAAAATGATGAACAACAGGTAAGAATATACCCAACCTACCAAAAATTTTTCCAGCGGGGTTGCCGGCAAAGTAAGCATCGGTATTGATTTTCTTTTTTCACCCAGGTCACTGAAAATGGTGCTTGTAAAAATTGTTCCAGCTAACAATAACAGTGCACCAAACATGGCTTGCTGGAAACCTAAATCTATTGACCACGGGAACATATATGCGAAGAATGAACCTCCGACGATCATTACTCCCGCAAGCACCAACAGCGACATTATGTAATTCTTATAATGATCTGCAGTGTGTTTAATAAAAAGCTTCATAAACCGCCTGCCATTAAATAGTTCATTCATTGCTTTCAGGATTTTAATGCGTTGATCAATTCACGGTTGCCTTCAACTACTCCGTTAAAAAAAAGCTCCAGGTCTATTTTGCTGAATTTATTTTTTGTGTTTTTAAGTATGGCATGGCTGCCCGCAACTGTTTTTTCTTCATACAGCACCTCCATAGCAGAGGTATCTTCGAAAACACCGAACTCTAATTTTTCCGTAAGCTCATCGATTGAATTTTGTACAACTATTTTTTGATCGTCGAGTATCAATAAATAATCTATCAGGCTATCCAGGTCGCGGACCTGGTGAGTAGAAATAATGATACATTGATCTTCCTGTAAAACGGAAGCGATAAGTTTCCTGAACTGGATCTTCGATGGAATATCAAGCCCGTTCGTTGGCTCATCAAGGATAAGGATTTTACAGTGTGTAGCAAGGCCGAAAGCGATGATTGCTTTTTTTTGTTGTCCGAAAGACATGCTACTCATTATAGCTGATGGGTCCACATCCAATATTTTAATGTATTTATAAAAATCATCGGCGTTAAACTCCGGGTAGAAATAGGATGTGCTGCTGACAAACTGTTCGCTGGTGAGCGCAGGAGCAAATATTTCCTCAGGTATGAAATAGAGTTGTTGTAGCACAGAAAGAAATCTTTTGGAACTGTCTTTGCCGTTGATATAACATTTCCCCTTTTGAGGGAAAACAAGTCCGGCAATATTTTTTAATAACGTGGATTTGCCTGCGCCGTTTTTCCCAAGTAGCCCGTATATATGTCCAGGTTGCATAACGAGGCTGAGGCTCTTAAATAAATTGCGGCCTTTTCTGTAGGAAAAATCAATATTTTCTATTTCAATCATACGTGTATTAGTATATTAATACACACAAACGTATAACTTTTTCTAATTAAAAAAAATCTTTTCTAAGAAATTATTTTATTGGCCTTTTTCAAATACCGTTTATATTCTTTCTTTTCTTCAACAGCGATCCAGTTTTGGAAAACTATTTTTTGAACATCGAATTATCGTACCGTGTAATCATTACAAGGGTAATCAGGAATTACTTTAGAATACAGGTGCATTTTGTGGGTGTGCGGTGCATGGTTTCATTTCTTTTTAATACAAATGAGTTGAGCTATGAAACATAAAATCAAGAATGTATTTACAGGCGAGTAAATTTTTTTAAGGCGAGTTAAATTATTAATCGGCCTTCTGCAACGGACAGACAGATATAAAACCTAACACTTTTATTGTACAAAATTTTTTCTTCATAGTGTTTACCGGAAAACAAAAACGCTACGAACGTAAGATTAGTTGCGGTGTGAAATTAAACCCGATGGCCCTGTAGTACGTTTTCGAACTATTTGGATGAAGATTTGAAAAGAATTGCCGGCCTGGCAACAATCAATTAGCCGGTGCACATTCTATTTTGTTTTTACAGAATTGATGCCTGTTATACTGCAACATGCAACAAAACAGGCAATCGCATGTCTTTGAAGTATTGTAACTGGTTCATTAGTGGACAGCATTTGTATCAAATCCGCACAATTTTTTTTCAATGAAAATTCGAGGTTGTTGAGGAATAACCAATTCAAAACTGGCATTTCTTTCGGGGGCTTATTGTATATCAAATTTTCTGTAGAAATTTTTTGTTGATTAGTTACATGAACTTTTTTTGTTTTCCCAAATCCGTAATGGGGTTTTCAGGAGATTCTGCAATTGGCTTTATACTTTAAAAACTAAAAAAACAGAACCATATTGGTACGGTTTTTTTTCATACTGCTAATGTTGATTTTTGGCGCAGCCAATGTTTCCCGGTCAGAAGGGCACAGTAACTTTATTGATCCGGGGGGCATAAAAATAGCAGTGACGAATGACCCTGTGATTACTGCAGATACAGCTTCCTTTGTTCTGCCATTTACGAAGGCCGGCAAACTTATCCTGGTAAAAGGTAAAGTAGATACCACGGAAGGGAACTTTGTATTTGATACCGGTGCCCCGGGCCTGGTTTTGAACGTAACCTATTTCAGGTCATACCCGGTCAGTGAAATAAATGAAGACGAACGGAAAGGTATTGCTGGCAGTGCGGATTTTTATGGCCACACAACTGTTGATAAATTTAAACTGGGGGCATTTAATTATTATCACACGGAAGCAGACCTTGTAAACCTTGGCCATCTTGAATCAAAACGCGGCATAAAAATATTAGGCCTTCTGGGAGTGTCTTTGTTTACACAATGCGAGATGATTATTGATTATGAAAAAAATGAAATTCATCTTCATTATATCAGCAAAAAAGAAAAAAATACCTATCAGCATGAAATGCTGGCACATGCCACAAGGCTGATTAGTTGCCCATTTGAGTTGCAGGAAAACCGCATTCTTGTTAAATCGGATTTATTGGGAAAAGAACTGAAGTTTGTAATAGATTACGGCGCTGAAAGTAATATTTTAGACAGCCGTTTGCCTGAAAAAATACTGGATAGTTTGCAAATAACCGGAAGGGTCTTACTGAACGGAGCAGCCACGCAGAAGCTTGAAGCAGTGATGGGAACTGTACAGGGTTTTGCATTCGCAGGTATCAAAACAGATTCCCTACCTGTTATTGTTACAAACCTGGAGTATACTTGTTTTGGCGACGGCCGGTGCATCGATGGTGTGCTTGGATATGATTTCCTGTCGCACTATAAACTATGTTTTAATTTTGTAAAGCGAATAGTGTACGTGATACAATGATACAGCAACAGACCATATTATGTTCCTTGAGGCATTTTTTAATGACTTGTACTTTTGTTGTGGCTTCTTTAAGTGCAACGGCGCAGGCGCATGGTGCAAGGCAGTTCAGAGTAAAAGGGAATATTATGTATATAACCTTGTCGCGGGATCTTTCTGTGAAAGATATTGATGAGTTTACCAACAAGTATAATATTGCAGGCATAGGGTTGCACCAACTTATACAAAGTGGTAAGGACGACTCTCTCCAGGCAATGGGCTGGACAATAAACATGTCGCAGCCAGATGTATATATCATTCAAAAACCGCTGCCCAGTTATGGAGACATACATGGCAATCGCGGCAGCAGAATTATTTTTACGCCTATACCTACACCGGATGACTGGCATATTGTAGGAGGCAACAAATTGATTTATGGATACAATGATTTCGGAAATAAAAAAGGGTTTAACATATCTGGTGATACCGTGTATTTTGTACTGAACGGTTTTAAGGATGCCAAAACAGTCAGGCTTGCCGGAAATTTTACGAACTGGCAACATGGTGCATTTCCTATGACGAAAAATGACAGCGGTTGGTCAGTGGCAGTAAAGCTAAAACCTGGCCCATGGTACTACAAATTTATTGTCGATGAAAATGATTGGATGACCGACCCGGACAATGAAATCAGTGAAAATGACGGAAGGGGAAATGAGAACTCTTTATTTTATGTACCCAATAGAATATTTACACTGAAAGGGTATGAAAATGCAACCAATGTTTTTTTGGCAGGTAGCTTTAATAACTGGACGAAAAATAAGTTGCACCTCGAAAAGGTAAAGGGTGGCTGGCAGATAAGCCTGTATATTGAACCGGGAACCTATAAATACAGCTATTATGTTGACGGGGTGGCGGTACCTGGCAGTGATGCAAAAGGCAGGCCGCTTGAATTTTCATTTGGTGATGAATATACATTTTCATTGAAGGGATTTGTTGATGCAAAAAAGGTAATGCTGGCCGGAGATTTTAATGAATGGGCACCGGATGAAATTGCTATGAAAAAAACACCTGATGGATGGGAGGCCTCTTACGCCCTTGGGCCTGGAAACTATCAATATAAATTTATTGTTGATGACAGGTGGATTACGGACCCAGCCAACCCTCAAAAGGTGAACGATGGCCGCGGCAATATCAATTCGTATCTTGTTATTGGCGCCAATTTTACGTTTCATCTCAAAGGGCATGCAGATGCAAAAGCCGTACGCATCAGTGGCGATTTTAATGACTGGAGCGCTGAAGGGCTGCCTATGACGCGTTCCGGAAATGAGTGGACCTGTTCAGTTCACCTGGCAAAGGGCAAACACCTCTACAGGTTTTCGATTGACGGGGAATGGAGGCGTGATCCTGCCAACCAGGATTGGGAAACTGATGAAAACGGGAGAGAGAATTCCGTTATCTGGGTTCAATGAGCGGATGAAATATTATTATGTGAAAAGTAAAGTTCCTTGTTTTGAATATCGCCGTTATGAAATTGTTGATTGCCCGGAAGATGATAACGTCAATGTATAACCGAAAAAAATTACTGAAATTAACCTTCATTTTCAGGATGATCGCTAAAAAAAGCTTACGCCATGAATAAAAACTCCAGCGAACATTGGGATAAAATATATGCTTTGAAAACTCCGGAGGAAATGAGCTGGACACAAGCTGTTCCTAAAACCTCATTGGATTTTATCCACTCTTATGATTTATCTAAAAATGCAAAAATTATTGATGTAGGTGGAGGTAATAGTAAACTGGTTGATTTTTTATTAGGGGAGGGGTTTGAAAATATTACGGTGCTGGATATTTCAGGAGAAGCATTGGAAAAAACAAAAAAGCGATTAGGCAAGAAAGCCGAAAAAGTGAATTGGATAGTAAATGATATAACAGAATTCGAGCCCGCTACTGAGTTTGATGTATGGCACGACAGGGCCGCGTTTCATTTTTTGACTGCTCCGGGCCAGGTTGCCAAATACATGGAAACTGCAAGAAGATCAGTAAAAGGATATTTGACAATCGGCACTTTTTCTGACAATGGCCCTGAAAAATGCAGTGGCCTTACTATAAAACAATATAGCGAACAACAATTGACTGCAGAATTCCAAAATGGTTTTGAGAAAATTAACTGCATAACAGAAGACCACGTAACGCCCTTTGGTACGCGGCAAAATTTTTTGTTCTGCAGCTTTAAACGACAATCGGATTAATTACTTTATATCACAAATATTTTTGTTGCTTGAATTTATATTTATCGTGTCAGATAGTTTTCATTTATTTTTTGTCAACCCAAAAGATTTGATTTAAGAAGATGGTTTTTCCCGCTTTGAATTAAATGACGCTGAAAATTGTGTAGCAGCTAATAACCGGGGCTTGCCAGAACCGAAGGAGAAAAAAATGATTTGCCGCTGATTGTCATTGATTCTGCCGGGATTGTGGCAAACTGCATGTTACAGGTAGTTTTTATTTTGAGCATAAATGGGAAAAATAGCAAAACCCGGAGTAGCAGGAGAGTGGGCGCATGATAGTACGATTTTGTATGTTGGAATAAAAAGTTGGTGCTTTCTTTTCCTGTGAAATCAATAGCAGACCCGATAAAGTTAGTATCTTTTCAGCCTGAAATAATTAAACGGTCATCTTTTTGCTTTGAGAAAGTTCTGTTCCATTATATTGTTAGCAGTCTTCTGCAATAGTTTTTTCTATTACAGCTATTTTTCATTTGCCATTATAAAAGCAAAAATTGAAGCTGCTATTGAAATCAGGAATATTGATGATCATCAGATTCCTTTTTTACTTAAAGTAAATGTTGCTGCACTGCAAAAAAATGAAGGAGATGAAGTTTGGTACAACAATCAATTATATGATGTTGCTGAACGCAAAGAAATAAATGATACCGGATACGTTTTTTTGTTGCGTGATGAAGATGAACAGAATATTCTTGCGGATAACAGTTTTTATTTTCACAACGATGGCAATCTTTTTTCCGGTTGCGGATATAAAGCTCCCATGATAAAAAACGGGATTTTTACAACAGATAATAATTACATAACCGGACAGGATGTAAATTATTTTTTATGTATTTATTTCTCAAAGCCTATAACTGTTAAGAATAAACCTCACTTCATTTCTGCTTGCATAGACGTACTTACGCCTCCTCCGGAATTTTCCTGATACATTATTGACCGGTTTTTTATTAAAATTTTTACCCAGGGGGTATAACAATCTTATTTCTCAAATCATTTTATTTATGAACAGGAGGATCCCGGAATTCTTTTTTTTGAGTTTAATGCTGTCTTTTTTTTCTTCTATTTTATACGGACAAAACAAATTAATCGGCAAAGTGTCTGACGCCGCAAACGGTGCTATGTTGCGTGGGGCCTCTATATATATACCCGATCTCAAAACAGGCGCCGCATCAGATGCAAACGGTAATTATGTTATCAATAATATCCCCTCAGGAACGTATGTAGTTGAAGTAACTATTATAGGATATGCGAGACAGTTAGAAACTATATTCATACGCGGGACTGTTGAGAAAAATTATTTGTTGAAGCTTTCTTCCACAGCATTGAATGATGTAATTGTAACCGGAGTTTCTTCGGCTACAGATAAACAAAAAATCCCGATTTCAATAACTGTAGTGACCAATCAATATCTGCAGGAAAATACATCTACGAATGTTATCGATGCTATTTCAAAAGTGCCTGGCGTTTCTGCGATGACCGATGGGCAAAGCATTTCAAAACCGGTAATACGAGGGTTGGGTTATAATCGCGTATTAACTGTAAATGATGGCGTGCAACAAATTGACCAGGTTTGGTTTGATGAATTCGGGATTGAAGCAGATCCCGATGCAGTAAGCAGCTACGAAATTTTAAAAGGCCCTGCATCTCTTTCTTACGGTTCTGATGCTATTGCCGGCGTAATAAACCTGATACCTGAACAACCGTTGCCGGAAGGGCAAACCAAAGGCGATGTACTTTTTAACTACCAGACAAATAACGGGCTCATCAATACAATGGGGCATATTGCAGGAACAAAAAACGGAATTGCATGGAGCGTACGCATGGATAACACTGTTGCGCATGCATATCAGAATCCATTTGATGGTTATGCACTCAATTCACAATTCAGCAATTTTAATATTGATGGCACATTAGGCATTCATCGCAAATGGGGGTATACACAATTGCATGCCGGCTATTTTGATATGGCTACTGGAATTGTAGACGGAACACGAGATTCTGCAACAGGTATCATGATGCGGCAAGTATCTTATCCCGATCTGAATGGGGGTGAACCGACATATGAAATTCCTACACACCAGGAGCAAACTTCATATACACCTTTTGTTATCAATCAACGGATCCGTCATACAAAATTAGTTTGGGATAATAGTTTCGCGGTTGGCAATGGCCGCATTAAAGCAATTTTTTCTTATCAAAAAAATCAGCGGCAGGAATCTAATGATCCAACTATTCCAAACACTCCGAACATTTATTATTCTTCCAATGGTACAACGTATGATGTCAGATATATTGCCCCGCAGATCAATGGATTTAATATATCCGGCGGCGTTAATGGCGTATATCAGTCATCTCAAAGTTTAGGCACTTTGCTGCTGATACCGAATTATAATTTTTTCCAGGCCGGCGCTTTTGCAATTGCGAGCAAAAAAATCGGAGACCTGAATTTGAGCGGTGGTATTCGTTATGATACAAGAACCTTTCATGGGCTCGATCATTGGGTTGATTCAACTACTCAAGCTCCGGTTGATCCAAATGCGCCCAATGCATTTCATGAGTTTGTCGGATTCAGTTCCACATTCAATGGTATGTCGTTTAGTTTTGGTGGCACGTATGATTTTACAAAAAATATTTACGCCAAATTAAATATCGCAAGAGGATGGCGTGCACCAAACGTTGCAGAGTGTGCTGCAAACGGCGTACACGATGGAACAGTAGTTTATGAAATAGGTGACCCTTCTATTAAACCTGAAACAAGTCTTGAAGAAGATTTCACGTTTGGCATCAATTCAAAAGACATCGGTTTTGAAATAAATTTATTCAACAATAATATTAACAGGTTTATTTATGCGCAAGGGTTGCAAAGTGTGTCCGGCGGCGATTCTATCAATAACTCTTTAAATGCCGCAGGGCTTGGTGCTGCACCTGTTTATAAATACACACAGACCAAAGCGAGTTTATATGGAGGTGAAGTGGTATTGAATATTCATCCGGAAAATTTATCGTGGGTAGAATTAAATACCACATTAAGCATGGTTTACGGGAGCTTGAAAGGTGTTCCTGATTCCGTGAAATATCTTCCATTTGTTCCACCAACAAGAATTACTGCTGATCTTAAATTCCCCGTAAAAAGGATAGGCAATACCGTTAGTAATGTGTATATGAAATTTGGTTTGCTGAATTGTTTTGAGCAAAAAAATATTTATCGTCAATATGCTATTTATAATGGGTTGAGTACAGCGCTCACGCCTTACGAATATGCCGCCAGCACATCAGCTACAAAAGGTTATGTTTTGTTTAATGCCGGTGTTGGTGGAGATATTATATCCAGGGGGCACCGCTATTGCAGCATATATATTACATGCACCAATCTTTTTAACACGGGTTATATGGATTATATGAGCAGGTTCAAATATGATCCGGTAAACTATACAACAGGAAGGGTGGGAGTGTTTAATATGGGAAGAAATATCAGCTTTAAAGTATTAATCCCAATTGATTTCAAAAATTAGATAGCCAAATTTTTACAAAAAGCCTGAGCAAAAATTACTCAGGCTTTTTTTTAAGATGGTAACGGTAACGCATAAACGATGCAGCGATTAAAACTATGCCGCACAATTCGGGCACTAATTTTTCGCCGTCTAAAAAATCAACCGGCCTGTCTTTTAATTCCGGGTCAAGAAAAATTCCGTGGATCACAAACAACAATGCGGTTATATAAGAAATCAAATGGATATTTTTCCATAACCTGAATGACATTTTTTTCTTGATTGCTTTTTGTGTAGTTACAATCACAACGATCAATGCGTACAAAGAAATTGTGCCTAATGCAACCATTGATTTTTGCTGTGGTGCATTTACCGGAAACAATACATCCGCAAGAAAAAATTTCGTTGATTTATCTAATATTAACAATAACGGATGAAGCAACCCCAATGCCAACGCCACATAAGCAGTCCAGTTGTGTACATCATCAATAGAAATGGTTTTTATTTTCTCAGGCATCTTTTTCCATAAAGCAGACCGTCTGTATGCCGTGCTCAGCAGCATCCCTAATAAAATATTTATAGTAAGCGCAACAGCGGCACAAAGCCCTGTTACCGCAGAAACATCAAGCAAACGAATATCCATTCTGTATTAAATTATATTCTGTTATTCTTCTTTCAAACCTATTACCGGAACCTGTTTATCGTGAATCATTTTGTTAAATGCCCGTACATCTGTATTCATTAACGTTTTTAATTTGTTGAGTTGTTCATCTGCGTCTGCTTCCAATCCGGCAAATGCCTCTTTCACTTGTTTTGTAGGTACATGATAGCCGCTTGCAGCAACATTATAAACAGCAGCAATGCGATCGTTGATACGGATCGGGAAATTCAACACATCCTGTCCGCTTTTTGCTTTTGTTTGGTAAAGTGCTTCTTCAATTGCAGTTAATTTTTTATTAATGCTATCGCCCGCTATTTTAATTTCTTTATTATTTGCTGTGTCGGTTTTTGCAACGAGTTCGTTGATCTGGTTTCTCACGGAACGTATATTCCTGATAGCTTTCTGAACTGCAGAAAATTTATCACGCACTTTCAACAGGAAACTTAATTGTTCATCATATTCTGTTTCTGTGATCGCATAATTCGGATCCCCTTTTATAGTGAAAGGAACATCAACAGAATCTTTGTTGTAAATAAACCTCGCCACATATTTTCCCGGCGAGGCTTTCGGGCCGCCGGGAGTTCCGTTCCACAATATCATCCCATCAATTTTTTCTGCTGGCGGATAATACATATCCCATACAAAACGATTCATTCCTTTTGTGCATGAAGGTTTGTCCGTTTTCTCTTTTGCGTCTTTGTTGAACGTTTTTATCAGTTTTTGTTGTTTGTCAAAAATGCGAATGGTGATATCAGACGAATCTGTGGCATTCTTTAAAAAATAATTGAATACAACACCATTGGGCGGGTTCATTCCTGCATTGCGGATATTTTCATCGCGATAGCCTTCCATGCTGTATGCATCGTTTACAGAAAATATATGCAGGTTTTTATTTGCAATATCATCTGATTTTTGTTGCAATATGCTCAGGTCATCAATTACCCAGAAAGCACGCCCCTGAGTAGCTACAATCAGGTCATTTTCTTTGATAGTTAAATCCGTGACTGGCACTACAGGCAAATTCAATTGGAATTTTTTCCAGTGTGCCCCATCATCATAACTGATGTACATTCCGTATTCCGTTCCTGCATATAATAAGCCCGGGCGTTTTCTATCTGCACGCAATGCTCTTGTGAAATGCATTTTATCAATCCCATCTGTAATTTGCTTCCATGTTTTGCCATAATCTTCTGTTTTAAAAATATAAGGAGCAAAATCATCCAACTTGTATTTTGTTCCTACAAAATAAGCTGCGCCTTTTTTGAAAGGGTCTGTTTCCACACAATTCCACATCATAAATTTTCCTGCTTGCGGCGGGGTTACATCTTCCCAGTTTTTTCCGCCATCTTTACTTACATGTATCAATCCATCATCGCTTCCTGCCCATAATAAATCTTTTTCCAACGGAGATTCTGTAGCTGTAAAAATGGTACAATAATATTCAACGCTGGTATTGTCTTTAGTAATAGGGCCGCCACTTGGCGCTTGCTTTACTTTATCATTTGTAGTTAAATCGGGGCTGATCATTTCCCAGCTCTGGCCTTCATTTTCCGTAACGAATAAATGATTGCCTGCTGCATACAAACGTTTAGGGTTATGCGGAGAAAAGAAAATCGGGAAGTTCCATTGAAAACGATATTTCTGTACAGCAGCGCCTGCTCCCGTAGGATTGTCAGGCCACACATTAATTACTCTGTTTTCACCTGTTTTGTGATTAAGCCTTCCTAAAAATCCATCATAATTTCCGCCATAAACAATATCTGGATTTGCAGGGTCAGCAACTACATAACCGCTTTCAAAACCGGCAGTAGGGCTCCAATCCGATTCAGTTATCGCACCGCCGTACGTTCTGCTTTTAATGCGCACGGTAGTATTATCCTGCTGTGCACCAAGAATGCGATAAGGAAATGAATTGTCTGTTGTTACCCTGTAAAATTGTGCTGTGGGTTGATTGCTCAGCGAGCTCCAGTTACTGCCTGCATCAAAACTTATTTGTGCACCGCCGTCATCAGCAACGATCATGCGGTTTGCATCTTCAGGGTCGATCCACAAATCATGATGATCGCTGTGCGGAGTAAACATGGGATGAAATGTTTTTCCGCCATCATTACTGCGCATGAAAAAAACATTCAGCACGTAAATGATATTTTCATTTTTCGGATCGACAAATATTTTATTGTAATACCATGCACGTTGACGGATGTCGCGGTTATCTGTAACTAACGTCCATGTATAACCGCCGTCTGAGCTGCTGAATAACCCGCCGTTTGCATTTTCGATCAAGGCGAAAATTTTATCTGTGTTAGAGGGAACTACGCTCACGCCAACGATGCCCCAAATACCTTTGGGCAATCCTTTATTCGACGAAAGATTTGTCCATGTTTCACCCCCGTCAACACTTTTGTACAAGCCACTTCCTTCGCCTCCGCTTTCCATGCTATAAGGCGTACGTTTTACGTGCCACATGCCTGCATAAAAAACAGAAGGGTTGTTGGGCTCCATCACCAAATCGGAACAACCCGTCTGATCATTTACATACAATGTTTTCTTCCATGTTTTTCCACCGTCAGTAGTTTTAAAAACACCTCTTTCTTCGTGCGGCCCGAATAAATGTCCCATCACTGCCACCCAAACGATATCCGGGTTTTTGGGATGAATGATAATGCGGATGATATGCCGTCCTTCTTTCAAACCGATATTTTTCCAGGTTCTTCCGCCGTCGTCACTTCGCCACATCCCGCCCAATCCTTCTGACACATTTCCGCGAAGTGAATTTTCTCCTTCGCCTGCATACAAAATTGTTTCATCGCTTGGCGCCACAGCAATTGCACCCATAGAGCCGCCAAAATATTTATCAGAAATATTTTTCCAGTTGCTCCCGCCATCGGTTGTTTTCCAGATGCCGCCACCGGTCGAGCCAAAATAAAATGTGTTTTTGTTTTTGTAACTGCCTGTTACAGCAGCAGCACGCCCCCCCCTGAAAGGCCCGACCAACCTGTATTTGGTGGTTGATAACAAAACAGAATCGGTATCGGCCTGTGTTGCTTCAGCAGCAGGTTTTTTTATTTTTTTTTGGGATGAAACTGATAATGCGATTAATAGAAGCGAACAAATCAGTGCAGTAGTTTTTCTCATATCAAATGGAATTGGTGTAGAAGTTGAAACGCAATTTAAGGTACAAATGTTTATTTCAGTTGCAGAAATTATTTTAGAAAATCATTTTTGATAAATATTTTTTTTGTGAACATGAATGTGTGATGTGAATTCCATTTATCTTTAATAGCAACTACTTCCTGACTGCCTTTGATACGCACACAATTTTTAAACACATGAAGCACCTTTCACATCTAAACAAAAGCGTGTTGTGTATCTGCATTGCATGCTTGTTACAACAGTATATTATAAATGCACAAACTGTCGACCCTTCTTTGTATAATTCCATGCGCTGGCGAATGATCGGCCCGCATCGCGGTGGAAGAACAGTTGGCGCAGTCGGCGTTCCTCAGCAGCCTAATGTATTTTACATTGGTGTGAATAATGGTGGTGTTTGGAAAACCAATGATTACGGAAGAACGTGGAAACCGATTTTTGATGATCAGCCAACAGGATCAATTGGCGATGTTGCGGTAGCACCATCAAACCCTGAAGTTGTATATGTTGCAAGCGGTGAAGGGATACAACGTCCCGATTTATCCACTGGTGATGGAATTTATAAATCAATGGATGCTGGAAAAACATGGGAACATCTTGGCTTGCGTGACGGGCAACAAATCGGCGGGCTTGCCATCGATCCCAAAAATGAAAACCGTGTTTTCGCAGCAGTATTGGGACATCCTTACGGTGCCAATAAAGAACGCGGAGTCTACAGAACAATTGATGGCGGAAAAACATGGCAGAATGTTTTATACAAAGACGAAAATACGGGAGCTATACAAGTAGCGATCGATCCTAATAATTCAGATGTTATATATGCAGATCTTTGGGCAGGAAGACAAGGCCCATGGGAAAACGGTGCATGGAACGGAACACAAAGTGGCTTGTTTAAATCAATAGATGGTGGCAATACCTGGAAACAATTGACAAAAGGTTTGCCAACGACCGAACAAGGTTTATCACGAATTGGTTTTTGCGTTGCGGCATCAAACTCAAATCGTTTATACGCCACCGTTGAGGCCAAGGAAGGATACGGAGGAATTTACAGAAGTGATGATGGGGGCGAATCGTGGCAGAAATTAAATAGTGATGCACGTTTTTGGGGACGTGGCGATGATTTTGCAGAAGTAAAAGCAGATCCCAAAAATGCGGATATTGTTTTTACTGCAGATGTTGTTGTCTGGAAATCTGTTAATGCCGGAAAAACCTGGGATGCATTTCGTGGTGCACCTGGCGGGGACGATTATCACAGGTTATGGATCAATCCAAATAATCCGGACATCATATTAATTGCGTGTGACCAGGGTGCAATAGTTACCGTTAATGGCGGCCAAACTTTTTCATCATGGTATAATCAACCTACTGCGCAATTTTATCATGTCAGCACAGATAATGCTTTTCCATATAATGTTTACGGCGGACAACAGGAGAGTGGTTCAATAGGAATTGCTTCGCGTGGCAATGATGGAGAAATTACATTTCGCGAATATCACCCCGTTGGTGTGGAAGAATATGGATATGTTGCTGCAGATCCTCTTGATCCGAATATTATTTACGGCGGAAAAATTACAAAGTATGATAAACGTACCGGGCAGGTTCAGAACATCGCTCCTGATGCTGTACGAAGTGGTAAGTATCGTTTCGTAAGAACTGCGCCGGTTTTGTTTTCTCCCATCGATCCGAAAACATTATACTTTGCAGGCAATGTTCTTTTCAAAACAACAAATGGCGGGCATTCGTGGGAAACAATCAGTCCTGATCTTACCCGGGAAATGTGGGATATCCCTGAAAGCATCGGTATTTACAGGACAGATGAGATGAAAAAAATGCCCCGGCGCGGTGTGATATATACTGTTGCACCTTCTCCAAAAGATATTAATACAATTTGGGCAGGAACAGATGATGGATTGATCCATGTTACGCATGACGGCGGAAAGACATGGAACAATGTTACTCCTCCTTCAGTTACATCTTGGAGTAAAATTTCATTGATGGATGCATCGCATTTTGATGTGAATACTGCTTATGCTGCGGTGAACAGAATTCGTCTTGATGACCAGAAGCCACATATCTACAAAACAACAGATGGCGGAAAGACATGGATGGAAATTGTAAACGGATTACCTGATGATCCGATCAATGCAGTAAGAGAAGATCCGTATAAAAAAGGATTACTCTTCGCAGGTTCAGAAAGAAATGTTTTTGTTTCATTCGATGATGGCAATCATTGGCAAAGCTTACGATTGAATATGCCTGCAACGTCCATTCGTGATCTGGTAATAAAAAATGACGACCTTGTTGCAGGAACGCACGGAAGAGGCTTCTGGATACTTGATGATATTGCGCCATTGCGCCAGGTAAACAGTTCAACACCTACCGTTTTGTACAAACCTGCAAATGCATATCGTGTACGATGGAACATGGGCACCGATACACCATTGCCACAGGAAGAACCTGCAGGGGAAAATCCGCCGGATGGTGCGATCATCGATTATTATTTGAAAGAAAAAGCCAGGGGAATTGTAACCTTGGAAATAATGGATGCAAAAGGAAAATTAGTGCGGCGATTTAGCAGCGATGATACATTGTACAAAATTCCTGATGTAAACATTCCATTATATTGGGTGAGGCCGCAAGAAATATTATCCGCAGATGCAGGCTCGCATCGTTTCATTTGGGATTTGCACTACACGCCATTGAATGTTCCAGCTTCTTTTCCTATCGGTGCTACTTATGCCAATACCGCGCCTGTGCCTACTTCTCCATGGGTAATGCCCGGGATCTATCAATTGAAATTAACTGTGAACGGGACTTCCTATTTGCAAACATTGGAAATAAAAATGGATCCAAGAGTAAAAACATCTGCTGAGGATATCCAATCCCAACATGATCTTTCTATGAATTGTTACCAGGGAAGAATAGCCGTGATGAAAATAATGGAAGAAATTAACAGTGATCGCGAACGTTTAAAAACATCAACTGCAGCAAATAAAAAAGAATTGGATGACCGTGCTGCTATGTTATTAACACAACCGCGTAGCAGTAAAGATGCAAATCTTGCACGTTTGGAAAATATGTTTGCAGGTTTGCTTGGCATTTTGCAGGAAGCGGACATGACTCCTACATCGCAGGCTGTTGAAGCTGTAAAAAATGCGGATATGCAGCTTGGCGCAGTGAAAATGAAATGGGATACATTAAAAACAGAAATTGAAAAAAACTTTAATTAATACTAAGGATAGATAATATAACGTAAATGTATAACCGAAATCAGGAAATAGTTTTGAGTTATATCTCCATTAAATAAAATGAATTGCTTATGACACATTGCAGAACATCTAAACGCTGGTTACACGCTTTTGCATTAATTTTTCCGATAGTATCAATTGTTTTTGATGCTGTAGCCCAAACGAAAGACAGTATTACCATAAATGATTATTTTAAGCCTGTAAAATGGCGATGCATCGGGCCTTTTCGCGGAGGCCGCTCTGTTTGCGCAACAGGTGTCGTCGGCAATCCACAAACTTATTACCAGGGTTCTACTGGTGGTGGTGTATGGAAAACAGATGATGCCGGGCTGACATGGAAAAATATTTCTGATGGATATTTTAAAACGGGATCAGTCGGAGCTGTTGCAGTTGCTGAAAGCGACCCAAATGTTGTATATGTGGGCATGGGCGAACACGCAGTTCGCGGGGTGATGACATCTTACGGAGATGGCGTCTATAAATCAACTGACGCAGGCAAAACATGGAAAAAGATGGGGCTTGATTCCACACAACAAATTGCAAGGATCGTTATCAATCCAAAGGAACCTAACATCGTATTTGTAGCAGCTCAGGGAGCTATCTACGGCAGGACAAAAGAAAGAGGTATTTATAAATCAACAGATGGTGGTATTACCTGGAAAAATGTTTTGTACATAAATGATATGACAGGCTGCGCTGAAATTTCTATGGATGTGAATAACCCTTCTATTCTTTATGCTGCCATGTGGGAGCATGGACGTAAACCCTGGCAGGTCATCAGCGGTGGGCCAGGCAGTGGTTTGTATAAATCAACCGATGGCGGCGAGCATTGGGAAAAATTAAAAACAGGGCTTCCCGAAGCAATGGGTAAAATGGCCATTGCCGTTTGCCGCAGCAATTCAGAAAAAGTATATGCATTGATTGAAAGCGATTTCAATAAAGAAGCCGGCGGCCTTTATGCCTCTGAAGATGCAGGCAAAACCTGGAGCCATATTACCAGTGATCATCACCTTATTCAACGTGCATGGTACTATATTGAACTTTTTCCTGACCCTAATAATGATAATGTTTTGTATGTGATGAGCTCTCCTGCACTTAAATCTATTGATGGCGGCAAAACATGGGAAGATATTTCAAATACGCACGGCGACTATCATAATCTTTGGATCAATCCGGCTAATTCAAGCAATATGATCATCTCCGATGATGGCGGTTCTGCTATTACTTTTAATGCAGGCAAAACCTGGAGCAGCCAGAACAATCAGCCTACTGCGCAATTTTACCGCATTAATGTGGACAATGATTTTCCCTATAATATTTATGCAGGACAACAAGACAATTCTTCTGTAAAAATTGCAAGCAGGGCACTGGGATCGTGGGGTATCAATAATACCAATTGGTCAGCATCAGCCGGTGGTGAAAGCGCTTTTCTTGCTTTTGATCCCGACCATCCGCAATATGTTTTAGGCGGAAGTTACCAGGGAACTATTGAAGTGCTGAATACTACAGCTAAAGCAAGCACCAATATTATGGCTGCACCGATTCAATACCTTTCACGTGATGCAAAAGATATGAAATACCGCTTCGACTGGAATGCTCCGATTATCTGGAGCATGCATGAGCCCAATGTATTTTACCACGGCTCGCAATACTTATTACGCACTGCAGATACAGGAAGAACATGGACGGAAGCATCACCCGACCTTACCAGGAATGAAAAGGAAAAACAGGGTACTCCCGGAGTTCCATTTACCAATGAAGCAGTTGGTGCAGAAAATTATAATCTGCTTTCTTACATTATCGAATCCCCGCACGAGAAAGGAGTGATTTATACGGGCAGCAATTGCGGGCTTGTTTATGTAACAAGAGACAACTGCAAAACCTGGCAGAATATTACACCTCGCGGCCTGCAGGAATGTTTGATCAATGCAATTGAGGTGTCACCGTTTGATAAAGCAACAGTTTATATCGCAACAACAAGGTATAGGTTCAATGATAAATCACCCGGATTGTACAAGTCAACTGATTACGGAAAAACCTGGACTAGCATTAACAACGGAATCCCTGTTGGTGCATTTACAAGAGTGGTGAGGGAAGACCCTTCGCGAAAAGATTTATTATACGCAGGTACAGAAACCGGTATTTATATTTCATGGAATGGCGGAAGAAACTGGGAACCATTTCAACTGAACCTGCCTGTGTGCCCGATCACAGATCTGAAATTTCATAAAGGAAATTTAATTGCTGCTACTTCAGGCCGCTCCTTCTGGGTGCTCGATGATGTAAACCTGATCGGGCAATATAAAAAAGATTCGTCCTTTATTTTATTTTCCCCTTCGCCTGCTTTTACTGTTAGTGGTGGAAGCGAGCTTGATGAAACAAACAGCGAGTTTAAAGGAACATCTCTCACCCACGGAATAAATCCATCATCTGGCATTGTTTTGTATTATCAGCTTCCTACCTTGAAAGAAACTGATGAATTGAAAATGGAAATAAAAGATGCGGCAGGAAATATTATTCATGTTTTCAGTTCAAAAAAAGACAGTACTTACCGCAGGTGGGACGGCGGCCCTCCGCCTGAACCGGCATTGCCAAAATCAAAAGGCCTTAACCGTTTTGTGTGGAACATGCGATATCAAACCATGCCCGGAGTGCCGGACGTTTATATTGAAAGTAGTTTCCGCGGGCATAAAGCAATTCCGGGAAAATACACCGTAACATTAATGTACAACGATAAAAAAGCTTTGGCTACTGCAGAGATACTGTACAACCCGTTATACGCAACTACTTCAGCTACCTATAAGGAATACGACAACATCATGACGGGAATGGAAAAGGAGCTTACGATTATGCACCAGATGGTAAACACAATGAATGAAAAAAGATTGCAGCTTGAATCGCTGCTTAAAACATGGAAGGATAGTAATAATGAAACGTTAAGGAAAGATGCAGATTCGCTGGCAAAAAAAATGAAAGCCTGGGATGAAGATATGGTACAGCGCAAATCGAAAGTGTATGATGATGCAGATAATTTTTCGGCAAAATTTACAGCCAATTATTTGTTTCTTATTAACCAGACAGAAAGTGAAATACCACGCGTGAACCAGCCTTCGATTGACAGGATGCATGAACTGAATGCACAATGGGCACAACTTAAAAACAGGGGAACAGAGATATTGGAAAAAGATATTCCTGCCATCAATAAACGTTTTTTTGAAGCCGGGATTGGTGCGATATGGGAGAGATAAAGCCTTTAGTGGCGTGTACAATTATTTTCCTGGGGCAAGCCTGGAAGACAATAAAGGAGAGTGTTGAAAATTTCGAGAGATTATTACGAGAGCAAAGCAAAAAACGGTGATCAATGTAAAAGATTGAGTGAATTGGTTTTTAAATAGAAATTAATTATTGCTAAAATATCTTTTGCAATTTGGTTCGAACTCAGGATAGTTCCGGGTTCATACTTTTTTACTTAAAGGTTAGCACAATTTTTTTGCCTTGGATATATACAGGCAAAGATGTCTCAGTATAAATGGAAAAGAATAAGGGCGATTACAAACGCTAACGTGGATGGATATGCGAACATATAATTGGATACGCCGATTTCGTTGACCAGATAAAGCCGACGCGGTTTGAGCAAGGATATTTTATCTTGATCTTTTTTAAGTTGATTAACCTGTTTTCGTTTTGTGATCAATTGTGGTCGTTTTGCTATGGTCACAGATTATTACCGTTGGTTGGTCGCTTCTGTGGGCTTGTGAATAGACATTCTATGCACTGGATTCTGTTACTACTTCTTTTTAATGTCCATTTTTAGTTGATTTTGTGTCAACCTATTTCAGGACAAGACAGATGAAGTTGAAGTGTGTTATTCTGTCCGCCATAATGCCAATGCTCAGGTTTTGTGCAGGCATTACTTGTCTAAATTAAAGCTCAACTCTGTAACTATAATGTTCCTTAATTTAGTTGCACTACCAAAATCAATCGGTCCGCTATATTTAAAGTTTTTCGCAATGACGATGAAGCAAATTTGAGTTTCATCATAAACCAAATCTATTTCGTAGGCAATACTCATTTTATTTTTCTGGTAAATGAAAGTGATATAGTTATCAGATTCGTCTTTTGATATTATAGGTAATCGTGTAAATGCCGAAAGAATAGCAGCGTATTTAATTTTTGGAGATTTATCATTTAAAAGAGTCGTAATTCTATACTTTTTTGATAGTTGGTAAATACTTAAAATAGAAACTGCAGAATTAATAATAGCATATACGTTATGCTTGTTGGTGCTTTATTACCAAGCTTGTCAGTTTTGACATTCACATAAACAATACAGAATATACTGACAGCAACTCCAAAAATCGATTGAAACCAATAACTAAACCTGTCCGATTTGGTCTTCTTTTGTATATTGATATTGAAATCTTGAACTGTCATTTTAGGCTTGCACACAACGACCGAGGCTTGCCGCAGTGCTGGCATTTATATTCGTCCGCCCACAACTGAAGCCAGGTTTTATTTTTAGCTGAAGTTACAACAATCGCCCAATAGAATATGCCTGTGTTGTTAGTGAGGAACAACAACACAGGCGAAAAAAGATGATAAATACTCATGTGTGAAGACCAACAACAGCATAAAGATTTCTTCTTGTTGTTCATCTTTACTTTGTATCCATAAACCAACGCAATCCTTTGATGAATGTTGGTATTTGTGTATCCATGTGTCCCAGATATGAATAACTTTCTACTCTAAGAGTCAATGCATGATTTTGCTTTTCACCAAGCAACTCTTTCAATTGAGACAAAACCTTATCTGTTTTCGTCATAGTGGAGTCATCTTTATTCTCGTAATCTTCATCGCCGCCAAAAGTGATAAAGGATTTGATTTTGCTAGTTCTTGGCGAAGCAGGTGGAAGTTGTTTGAGTTGATCTAAAAAATAATAGTGGTTGTAATGAACAGAGGGACTGGCGGCAATGTATCCGTTAAACATATTCGTCTTTCCCGAAAGGTCTTGCATAAGAGTATAAAGTGCAAAATAACCTGCCAGCGAATGTCCCATGATTACGCGTTTGGATGAATCTGAGTGGAAAGAACGATCAATACGTGGAATTAGATCTTTACTTATAAAAGAAAGAAATTTATCTGCACCCCCGCTGACACTCATTTCATACTCAGGGATAGCTACGGGATAAGTATCATCCCTGTTTCGAAGAGAGTCAAGCGTTGGAAAATCTTTATAACCTATTCCTACCAGTATCACTGCAGGCGCCAGTCCTATCTCCTGGTATTTGTTCAATGTTGTAGCGATAATATCAAAATAAATATTGGCGTCAAGCAGGTAAACAACCGGATAAGGCTTTTTCCGGTTGGGTTTGTAATTAACAGGAAGCCGAACGGATATTGAAAAAGTATCCCTGACTTCCGTAGAATACATATTGAAAGTTTGATAAGCAGGAGTTGCAGTTCGATTTTGCGCATAACTGCAAAGGGTAATATATGTCAAGGCAATGACGGTGTAAATTTTGATCATGTAACAAAGATTTTAGTAGTGAGCGTGAAAATGGTTTTGAAAAACAAGTTCTGATCGGTCAATTTTTCTTCTTATCTACTTTTATATATTTCTGGAATTGCTCTGTTGACAATATGGTTTTTAGTTTTTCATTGAAGGCTTCATGATTTGCTTTAAGTTTTTCTTTTCTTGCTTTTTCGTCAGTTGTTGTGATCGTGATCTCATCAACAGGCTTTGTATTTGCCATATAAATATCAAATACTTTTTTTGTCGTTCCTTCATCAAGGTTCAAAATTCTTTTTAGACTGTCCGCAAAATGATGTGAGCGTTGTACAACATCCCTCGGCATTTTCCATTCATTACCTGTTTTTACGGGTTTCTGTGGTTCAGTTTGTTGAGCTTTTAATGAAATAAATGTGCCTACGAAAAATAATGTTGTAAGGATTGTTTTTTTCATGTTGATTTATTTTGATGTTGAATAAATTATTCTTGTTTTAATGATATCACGGGATTTGCGAGAGAAGCATTTACTGAATGGGAAATGGTCGTAAGGAGCGAAATAAAAATAACAAGCGCTCCTGTCCCGAGAAAGATTTGCCAGGAAATATCAGCACGATATGCAAAATCCTGCAACCATTTTTTTATGGCAAAAAGCCCCAATGGTGAAGCAATTAAAAAACTGATCAGCACAAATTTTATAAAATCACCGGATAGCAGCAGCAGCAATTTTATAGTTGAAGCGCCGAGAACCTTACGAATGGCGATTTCTTTTTCCCGTTTTTTGGTAATCAATATGGAAATGCCAAACAAACCTATGCAGGAAATAAAAATAGCGAGGCATGCACTATAGGTAATAATGTTTTTCCATCTGTTTTCTTTGTTGTATGCAGAATGGTTGATGTCTTCCCTAAATGCATATTGAAATGGATTATCCGGTATTAATGCGTGATATTTTTTTTCGACTTCAGCTATAGTTTGCTGTAGGTTGTATGGATTGATACGCAGTGCAAATTTTCCCATGGGCAGCCTGTTATCCATTGTAAAAACCATCGGTTTGATTTTTTCTTTAAACGACTCTGCATGATAATCCTTTACAACACCTATGACAGAAATTTTTTTATCGCTCCAGCCGGGAATATTCATAAAGTCGATTGTTTTTCCAACTGCATCAATCCAGCCGGCTTCATGCATAAATGTTTCATTGACCAAAACTGAATTGACTGAATCAGATGGAAAGTTTTTTGAGAAATTTCTTCCGTTTAGAAGATGAGCCTGGATGGCATTGAGATATTCTTCATCGATGCGCTGATATGCTGCCTGGATTTCTTTTTGATTAGCAATAGTTTTCCCCCCAAATTTTCCAACATTGCAAAACCCTGCAGATTCTACTCCGGGAACATGTGCAAAATCAGATTTGAAAACTTCCATAATGGATTTATTCATTATGGCCTTTTCAATTGTGAATTCAATAAGATTTTTATCGTTATACCCCAGGTTTGTTTTAGTTAAAAAATGAAATTGCGCATTCATCATCCAAACAACAATGATAAAGAAGGTGGCTAAAGAAAATTGCACCACTACAAATGCTTTCATTAGGATATTTTTCCTTGACGATCCTCCGATGCCTTGCAAAGCTTGAACAGGGTTTATAGATGAAAGCACGAGTGCCGGATAAAAACCTGATATAAAACCGGTGAATAAAAACAATAACACAAAAAGGATAGTGAGCCCAGTATCGAAATGATAGACAAAACTTATTTGTTTGTCTCCAAGTTCATTAAAGACCGGTAACATAATCCACGCTAAAAAACAAGCCAGAACAAAAGATAAGAACGTGAGAGCAAAAGATTCACACATAAATTGCAATGCCAATTGTCCGGGCATGGAGCCGATTGCTTTACGCACACCGATTTCTTTATATCGTTTCAGTGAGTTGGCTATCGTTAGATTAATAAAATTGATAGTAGCAATCAGTAAAATAAAAAAAGCAATGATGATGAGTATGCGGTAATATAAAGGGTCGCTTGCATCAAATCCGCCTTTGTAATCCGTATTCAAATGCATTTGGGTAAACGGAAATAAAGACCACACAAACTTGTTGTCATATCCCGCCTCGTGGTTCATATCGATTTCTTCATGCGCCTGTACATTGTAAACTTTTTCCATCTTAGCGGAAATCGCATTTATATCAGCATTCCTCTGTAACAGGAAATAAGTCGGATACGAAACCCACATCCAACCATTATCGGGGTTGGTTTCTTCTAGGTATTTAAAAGGCAGTATTACATTGAACTTGATGCTCGAGTTTTCAGGTGCTTGTTTTGCAACAGCAGTAACTACAAACGGCTCGAAATTTCCATTGATCCCTATTTGCAATGTTTTGCCAATAATGTCTGTTGAATTAAAATATTTTTTTGCAGTCAGTTCACTTAATACTACAGCATGAGGGTCTCTAAGTGCGAGTGTGGTATTGCCAGTGATTAGGGGGAATGTAAAGACAGTGAAAAAATTTTCATCAGCCCAGGTGATATTTTCAACAAACGTTTCATTATCTTTTTTGATCGTAGTCTGCTTTGGAGAAACACGAACGAACGCCTCAATTTCCGGGATCTCTCGCTTGAATGCAGGCCCCTGCACCATCGCAGCAATAGCAAATTTTTCATCCTTGCCGTTTTTTTCAATCCGGTCGCATGTGAGTTGATAAATATGATTTATATTTTTATGAAAGTGATCGTAACTAAGCTCGTCCTTTGTATAAAAAAGAATAAGTATGCAGCACGATAGCCCTGTAGCCAATCCTGTAATATTTATCAAAGAAAAAATTTTATTAGCGAGAAGATTGCGAACGGCAACTTTGAAATAATTTTTTAACATCGGTTGAAGTTTTTATGGCAATACACTTCCTGTCCATACGTTGACGTGGAAATATGGTATAGCAATATGGTTCGAAATGAAAGAAGTTACGGGCTTCGTTTGAGGCTAATACGTTCGTCTATTAATTTTTGATGGTGTTGCTGTTCTATTTTTTGTGATTCTTTATTGGAAGAAGTTGGATAAGCGTTTACAAAAAGGATACAAACCATTGCAAGCAATAATACTATAGAAGTTAAGCTTCGTTTCCAGATGGATTGTTTCTTTTCAGAAGATTCGATCATGGCAATCCTTCTGCTAATATCTGACTTGCCAAACCCAATATCCGGGTTTAAATAACTGCCATGGTTATACGAAGACAAGAGCATTTTGGCGAAATGAAAACTATCTCCCGGTTCAAATGATTTTTCATCAGCCAGAAATTCATGAATGACACTTAACTCTTTTTGTACCCACCAAAAAAAAGGATTTATCCAAAACAGAGAACAAACAATTTGCAACAGCAACCTGTCATAACTATGGAATTGCAGGATATGTATGGTTTCATGCTGCATGATTTTTTTTCCCTCTTCAGTTTCTGTGTCAATTCCTTTTCTCCAGTATAAATTATTAAAAAATGAAAAAGGCGCTCGCTCATCATCTGTTTCAATAAAGCATATTACACCTCTCATAATCCATTTTGATTTTCTTTTGAGCTTAAGAACCTTGTACATATTGCGAGAAATAAGTAAAAGATAAGTTACTATGATTAGTATGTATATATATAATGTAACAAAAGGAAAATGAATAGTGCCTTCAGTATTGATTGCTGAAATATTCGCCGAAAACAGATGCGTGGCCGGCAAGTGAAAAAATGGCACATGCACAAAAGGCAAAACCAGGCTTGCGGGTATTATAGCAAGAAGAAAAAAACGATTAAAATGATTGCGCTTTTTATCTTTTAAAAAAAGAAGATAATAACTATACAAAACTCCGCTGACAAAAATCGATTTTATAAAAAATAGAATAACGGCTTCCATAAAATCAGTTTACTTTTTTTTCAATTGTTTTAATAAGAGTTCCAAATCTTTGACGGATAATTTTTTTTCATCCACCAAAAAGGAAACTACATTCCTAAACGAATTGTCGAAATATCCGTTTGCAATAGAGGTTAGTGAATTTTTTGAATATTGATCCTTTGAAACTGCCGGGTGATACCGGTGGATTCTTCCGACATTTTCTATTATTACAAACTCTTTATCCACCAGTGTCTTCAATATGGTTGCAACCGTATTTTTGTGCGGTTGCGGTTCTGGCATAGCTTCAACGATTTCCATCAGTAGCCCACTTTCCAATCGCCATAAAACTTTCATGATTTGTTCTTCCGCTTTCGTCAATACTTTCATTAAAACTATATTTATAGTTCAAATGTAAAACTATATTTATAGTTCGCCAAAATATTTTTCTTTGAGAAATATAAGCTTGTGTTAAGAATAGGTCCTTCAAACATCTAGAAAACTTCAGAATAGACTTTTAGTTTGCAGTCTTATGAAATTATTTGTTGTGGTTTCTATTGAATATTTATATCGGTATTTCTTTTTTCGTTTATTCATACTCGTTATATCCTCAGCTAGCAAACTGAAAGTTTGAAATTTTCACTCGGAATAATTATCAATGTTAGAAAAGTGATGCTGTTGCGAATAAATGTTTTAAAAAACCCTATAGGATTCGAATCAGGAAACTTTTGAAAATTAGGTAGTTGTAAAAGTTGGGGAGATCTGTTAGATTTTTTCGAACCGCTTAAATCATTGATGGGCAATAGTTTATAGGGCAGGGAAAAGTGAAAGTGACCCCGTCAGGATTAATTTTGACTACTTAAAAAGCTGATAATCAATAGTGTTTTCTGTTTTTAAAAAACAGGGGTAAAACGTTATTGTTTAACCACTAAAATATTGATCGTATTATGAACATGGATTTCTGGCTTTTTTTCTTCTTCAAATTCGATGTATTCCGGCTCATTTGTTTTTAGTTTTTGATAAGGGGTGATCAATACTTCATCATGCTTTTTCTTTGGTGCCCAGAACTTAATTACCCGGCGCAGCCAGAGGATGCATGCAGTGAGAAATAGTATGATGAGGAAAGTTGCCATTATTGTTTCTTTACATAAAACTTTGTCTCGCTTTTAAACTGATCCTTTTTTCCAAAGGTAGTTTTTTGCACATTGCTAATATAAAAAGCATTATCAACGGTTCCATGCACTCCTTCAAATTTTTCATTTGTGCAGTACATTAAATAATTTCTGAAAAATAGATTGCTATTGTTTTTTGTAAACGATCCCGGATTTGGTATATCGTAATACGATTTAGCAAGTTTATAATCCATTCTTGTAATTAAAGAATGAGGGGGAATAACACCAATTCTTTCTTTGTGAATAGATTTTGCTGCCATTTTACTTGATGTAGCCTGTACTCCATAAAACCAGGTTGTAGATGATGCATAGGAACCAACAGAATTTGTTTCATCTTGCCAGTAACTTACCATTTCCGAATTTGGTATGTAAGCTGAATTTTTCCAGTCAAAATAAAGTGGTTCATTAATCTTATTATAAATGTTGAATTTCATTATTCCCTTATCGGCCCAAAAACTGTATGTGATTTTTATTGTATCATTTTCGAAAACGTACTGATTGTTTTGAACCGGAACATTTTCAGATGAGATGGAAACAATTTTTGCCGGAGAACATGAATAAATAAATGCTATTGCAAAAAGAAAGAAAATAATTTTTTTCATTGCTGGTTTAATTTTAATAATTGTAGTGAATATAAAAATATTTTTTTCGTTACTTTATCGAGAATGATTTTAAAAAATTATCAACCTCTTCTTTCGTGCCGCCTTGTTTTTCCCAGATGCGGAGCAAAATAAATATTTGCGCCCGCTGATGTTTTATTTGAGTATCAATTTTAAAAATCCATCTGATGATAATTACCTGGATGATGATAATGATGGCGACAAAAATTGCCATAAGCAAAAGGCTCGCGCCGGCAACTGCTTCAGACTGTAAATAAATCATAGTTTAAAATTTAAGGTTTGTAATTTAAGTTGGGTTGATTATCCAATTCACTCTACAAGCAAAAATGATGTCCTTCTTGTCAATCTCCTGCGGAGGCACATTTTTGTTATGAGCAATAAGAAGTATTTTATTTTTGTCTGCACCGGGATGAACAAATTTTGTTGTATCTAATCCCTCTCTTGTTTTGATGATATATTTTTCACCCCATACCAAACCGCCGATGCTGCAACGCTTTCCCACAAGTAACGCTTGATTCATAATAAGCGGGTACATACTATCTCCTTTTGCGCGCTCTGCATAATCGCACCGAGGGAAAAGGCCCTGCGGTAATTCCCCTACGACCTCATATTTATCCGGGTCATCCTGATAAACTGTAATGTTTGACAAATTTGTAAAACCGCCTCTGACCTTAATATTAGGCCTGTCGCTGTTCTTCTTTTCAAATCTGCTTTCTATATAGCTTTTATTATTGGAGATTTCTCCACTTATCCATTTAAGCAATATTTCGCTGTCTTCAGACTTTGGATTCGTATCATCCCGATACCACGCATATATTCTATCCTTTGGAATGCCCGTCAATTCTGATAGTTTTGGAACTCTTATGTTCCTTTCTTTCATGACTTCTTTCAATATGTCTTTCAACGGTTTATCCATTTTTGAAACATTGTTGCAAAAATAATTTGAAGAAATCTTCATAAAAATTTGGAGATAACTTCAATTTTATTGTAGATTTGTCTTGTCTTATACAATCGTACAGAACAAATATAAATTATGAAACTCACATCACGCGCTTTAAGGTTAATTAATAACAAGGATACAAGATTACGCTTAGCCCTTGCACTGGGTTTTACTGAACAATGGGTTATCAAGCTCATTGATGACAATAAGGACAATGGCCCTCTTACGACAGCTAAAGCATTACAAGTTATTAAAGGGGAAACGAAACTGACGGATACTGAAATTCTGATTGAAGAACCAATTCGGGCGTAACCAAACCGCAATAATAACGACTGAACCTCATAAATACAACCCCTTAGTAAAAAGATAACAAAAAATGAAAAAAGAATCATGGGTAAGGGCTGGTATAATAAAAGAGCTGACCATTTTCACCGATGATAATAAACTAAGGACAGCGAGGACAAACGGTTACTTATTATTCAAACGCGAGAACGGATCATTTTTATACGATTTGAACAGTGTGCACGAAAGATTTTTCACTAAAAAAATTCAACCAGCATGAGCCACACAATAGAAATACAGGATGAAGTGATGGAGCAATTCAGAAGTGAATTTAAACTTTCTTCAACGATTGTTCGCGTAAGCGATTGCGGAAAATGGATGACCTATTATTTTCAAAATAAACCGTCCGAAAAATCACTTAACAACTATGAAAGATCAGCAAAAGAAACTATTGAAAAACTCCGCTTGCCTCTGACAGCAAAAAGATATGCTCACGGTATTGAAATCATTTATAACTAATAAAATCAAAATTGCCATGTTACTGAAAATTGCTAAACAAACCACTGAGACAATTGAATTAAAGCTACCGGCTTATTTCAAAAGTGATTATTCCGCTTACTGCATCACAGAAAATGAAGAAGTGATTTTAGTCTCGCAGACATTAATCAGCACCTATTCAAAAGATCAACTATTCCTTAACAGCACAATTCAGGATGCAATCAAATGCGAACCCTGCACAGAGCAGGAATTTACAGATCGTTTCGAGCAGACAATGAACAATATTGATAAAGTTGTTTCTAACTACAAAAAAGAAGCAGCCTAAAACCACATACCCATGACCGTTATATTTATCCTTACCCTGATAACATTTATCACAACCGTAATTATAACCATTCAAACTATAAAGCATGATACTTCTAATGGAACCAGGGGCTAAGTTCGTAATGATCATTGCCGGATTTGCTGCGGCTTGTTTTATCGCACTTGTATTATTCGCTTGGGTAATGAGCATAAAAATTACCGATCAAAGAGAGATGGATAACGATGAAGGAGTAACGGAGTACGATTTAGAAAAATATCACATTCACGAGAATTAAGATTTTGAGGCATAGGATTTAGGATTGACGGGCCGGAGTAATGACCCGGCCCTGTTTTGAAAATTAGTTCTTTAAAAATACATGCCCGTAATAGTTTAACAGTAGAACGTTTTGATTTGAGATATAATAATGCGCAATAAAAGTATCAATAAAATCAAAAAAGAGCAGGTGCAATTCCTGCAATCCGGGCGACGTGAAAAGTAGATTTTATATCGAACAACGAGGCGTTCATGCCACGCCTACAATGCGAAAGCAAGAGATTTCACGGGCAAACTTTTTTCACATGGCAAGCAATTATTAGCACCCGCTTCTATTCATAGCGGCGGGTTTTTAAAAAGTTATCAAATGGAATTTTTACAAATTATAAAACAGTTTCAAGATAAACATCCTGAAAGCCATGTTGGCGGCTCAATTGGGTTATGGCTTCATGGCATCGACTTGAAAAGAGATTTGAAGAAAAGTGATATTGATATGACGGTGAAATATCCTTTGATAGAAAAATTATCATTAGATGATTTAGATGTTGAAGATTCAAGCGATACTGATGATTTTGTTTTCAGGTACAGAGTTTATGAAACTGGCGCAAGTTCTGTTTATTCTCGCATAGATATTAGCGTTAGTACAGATCGTGGCTATGTTATTATTAATAAAGAAGGCATTGATTACAGAGTTTCGCGGAAAGAAGATATTCTTTTTTTTAAAAAGAAATATGCAGACAAAGGAGTTAAAAAGCATATCAATGATTTATTAATTATTGAAGGCAAAGAACCATTACCTGATGAACAAGCTTCTGATGCATACGCGGAAATTGATGATTTGCCTTTTTAAAAAAGAATCTTAGTACTTGAGCCTTATATACAATCAATGTCCGGTGTGTTCTCATGCCGGACATCATAAAAAAACCTTTTAAAATGAAATCGATCATCCTTATACTAATAATCTTCTTGCTATTCTCTTGCAAAAAAGATGGTGGACTGATTTATAAAACTTATGAAGGTGAAGTCTGGCAAGAACCGGGTTTTTATTCGAGATCACAAGGATGGTGCGGAATCGATCAGCATAAAGACACGATAATAATTATGCCATTTTTAAAACAACCATATAACATGATCGGACATCCTGTTGATGTTATTAGGGATTATAAAGACAGTATCAGGAGATATGTAATTATCGAGAAAGAATTAAACTAAACCATAATGCAAATTCAATTAACAGCACCAGGAACAGATATTAAAAATATCGCAGGAACCGCAATTGAAATTTCATGGGATGAACTTTTACCAGCCATCAAACAAAACATCCGCTTACGTGATGATGAAGTTATAGACGGAATAATTGTTACCGAAGAAGCAATAAAAGTAAATATCAGCCGCAAGCCCGGAAGAAAAAGAAATCATTAAAGAGAAAAGCCAGTTCGGTAAAAACTGGCTTAAATAAAAACTAAAATAAAAAGCAAAGTTATGGATAATAATCAGATTCAAAAAAGATCACTTCCTAAAATAGATGATCTCTATGCAAACATTGAACTCGCTTCGAAGTTCAACGACTTAAACAAACTTCTGAATTGCGCTCCCAAAGCCGAATGGGTAAAAGAAAACAAGTTCGCAAATAATGCAAAATATTTATCCATTGCAACAGTAGAATATTTGCTCACTTCAATATTTACAAAATGGAGAGTGGAAATAAAATCATGCCAGGTTGTTGCAAATAGTGTTGTTGTTGCTGTGCGCCTCTTTGTTTTAGACCCTATAACCGGTGAATGGGATTGGCAGGATGGCATAGGCGCTTCGCCGATTCAGACTAAGCAGGGGGCAGCAGCAACCGATTTCACACAAGTTACAACGGCTGCCGTTCAAATGGCTGCTCCTGCTGCCGAAAGTTACGCCTTTAAAGATGCTGCTGAAAAATTCGGCAAAATATTCGGTAAGGATTTGAACCGCAAAGATGAAATGAATTACGCTCCGATGCAGGAAAAGAAATTTGAAAAAGTGGCTATTCCTGATGAACTAAAATCTGTGATTGAATCAACTGAGGAACAGGCAAAACTCACCGAGATATTCAACACCAATAAAGAATATCATTCAAACCCGGAGTTCATGCAACTCTTAAATAAACGCAAAGAAGAAATCAAAAAAATGCAATTAAATGGAAGCGTTGTTAACGGATAATGATCTTATTGAGGTTATTGTTTCAAATCTTTTAAAAGGCGAAAGTCATCTTTCATATTCATCGCTATCGCAGTTTAAAGATTCGCCAAAATCCTTTATCGAATACAAACTAAAACGCAAAGAGCAAACCGATGCCATGATATATGGCGCAATGGTTCACTGCCTTGTTTTAGAGCCGGAAGATTTTCCTAACAGGTATCTGGCAATTGATGATACGGATATATGCAACAACATCGGCGGCGCGAAGCCTCGTGCAACAAAGCAATACAAAGAATGGTGGGCCGATCAGGAAGCGCAAGCCGGTGATCGCATTATTATCGAGCCGCAACAATACATACATGCTAAAATTGTTGCCGACCAGGTTCGCTTTAACAGGGCCTCAGGATGGGTTTTGAATCAATGTTTCGAAAGAGAAAAACCTGTCGAATGGGAATTTAAAAATTTCAAGTTCAAGGGTTATGTAGATGGCTGTAGCGAAAGAGTTGTATTTGATCTTAAAACCTGCGCTGATGCAGAAACAAAAAAGTTTCAACGGGAAATAATCTCCATGAATTATTATCTGCAAGCGGCAATGTATTTATACGCACTTGGCGGCATAAGAGATTATTACATTATCGCAGTTGACAAACTTGGCGGCACATCTGTTCACAAACTTCACCCGCATTTAATTGAGCATGGAATGAATGAATATGATAAACTTCTCGACAAATTCAACGAGTGCATTTTAGAGGATAAATGGAACGAGAGCTACGATTTTTGGAGTGATCGTTTTCATGGTGATTTTATTGCAGAAAAACCAGGATGGCTTTACTAATGGAACAAATCATACATATCGAAAACGGAGCAATAATAAATCGGAAAAAACTTGCTGAAACCTTTCACTCTTTGAAAGATGGCAAGTATCTGCTTACTCTGAAATCAATTAAAAAAAGATCGGTGCAGCAGAACAAATATTACTGGGGCTGTCTTTTACCAATGGTTCAGGAAGGATTAAATCATGCCGGGTACAATGAAGTAAAAACACCCGAAGATGCTCACGAGGTTTTAAAGCATTTATTCCTGAAGAAAAAAATAGTGAATCAAAACACTGATGAAACAATTGAGATCGCAGGAAGCACACAGAAATTAACCACAGTTCAATTTAATGAGTTTGTAGACGAGGTAATACGATGGGCGGCGGCTTATTTATCAATTGCAATTCCATTGCCCAATGAGAGTCTTGTAATGTTCGCCGATTACGATAACGATGTTAATGCAACCATTGTTCAACCGGAAACAGTTTAACCTTATGGAATCACAATACCTTATAAAACGCCGGGAAATGCTTTTAGGGCTTCGTGAACCGGAACCAAAGAAACAGCCGAAGCCAATAGCAAAAGTTTCAGAGAAGAAGAAAAAAGAAATCAAGGAAAACGCAGAACTAAAAAACCTAGACAAAGAATTTTATCTCGAACACTGGAACAGTTGCCCTCACAAGTGCGAAGAGTGTAACAAGCATTTAGGAAACAAGCCGCTGAATTTATTTTTTCATCACGCATTACCCAAAAGGCTTTATCCGGAGTTTAGACATATCCATGAAAACATAATTGTGCTTTGCTCCGATCATCATGTTCAGGCTGAAACTGATGTTACGAAACTACCGTACACGTATAAGCGAACTAAAGAAATTGAAAAACAACTTTTGAAAAAATGACCTCAACCGAAATCATATCCCTTTTAAAAGATCACAATAACAAAATAGAATTCAATCCTTCTATTCAAGTTAAACGTACCCCTCATTCAGAAGTGTATTACATCACTTCACTAATTAAAAATGATAGTGGGGTTTATATAGGACATGAAGAAGGAATAATACTGTGGGAACATGCAGGGGAATATTTTCAGAACTCGGTAAGTCAACGGTTAAAACTTTTACAACTGGCAAAATAGATGGCAGTAGAATTATTACATATTGATTGCATGAAATACATGGCAACATTGCTTGATAAAGCATTTGATTTGGCTATTGTTGACCCACCATATGGTATAAATGCAGGGAATGTTTATTCTGAAGAAAAAAAATTACATGGCAATAGTGCCGCATTAAGAAATGGATACAAAATAAAATGGGATGATTGTACGCCAAGCGAAGAATATTTTAATGAATTAATTCGGGTGTCAAAAAATCATATTATTTGGGGTTTAAATTATTACAAAATTCAATATAAGCTTGGCAGCGGGAGGATTTTTTGGGATAAAGACAATGGGGATAATGATTTTTCTGACGGGGAGATAGCTTATCAAAGTTTTACGGAATCAGTTAGAAAAGTAAAAATAACATGGAACGGAATGATTCAATATGATATGAAAAACAAAGAAGAAAGAATACACCCAACCCAAAAACCTATCAAATTATACAAATGGCTTTTAAAAAATTATGCTAATGAAGGAGATAAAATTTTAGATACTCATCTCGGTTCTGGAAGTAGCGCAATCGCTGCACATCAAATGGGATTTGATTTTGTAGGATGTGAAATTGACAAAGATTATTACGATGCAGCTTGTAAACGATTCAAAGAGCAAACAATGCAACAATCAATTTTCTAACAATAAAAAACTCTCAATGTACAAAACACATCACAGAAACAACTCTAAAAGCGGCGGTCATTTTGAATTCCATGCCGACCGGAAAAGAAATACCTGCCCGGTGATCGTTGGAACAAAGAAACTTTTTGAAACAGATTTCTATGTTGATGAATTCGGAAACCTTCATAAAGCTGAAGTAGTTGACCGTGTTTTCGGAAAGCCTAAAATAAAATCCTGATTATTCACCTTTCAAAATAAATCTAATGTCAAAAATTTTCATGCCTGAATTATCGGCAGAAGAAAGAAAGCGGATTCTTGAAGAAAACTGCGATTCAAGAGAAGCTACAAAATACTTAAAGCAGTTAACGCCTGACGAACTCGACCAGCGCCGGGAACAGGTAACGGATAATGCAATTCAACTCGGTGAACTCGAAGAAGAAAAGAAAGAAGCAATGGCAGAATTTAAGAGTAAAATTGATCCGCTGGTGAAGCAAAACAAATTTATCCTCCGCGAAATCAAAACCAGGCAATCAGAAGTTTCAGGAATTCTTTACCACATGGCAAACCATGAAGAGGGAATGATGGAAACGTACGATGAATCCGGTGAAATGATTGCTTCACGCAGGCTTCGCCCCGAAGAAAAACAGCAAAAACTATTCTCCATTTCTAAAACTGCCAATTAATGCAAAACATCAATTTAAAAATTGAACAGGTCAACGGAAATGAAATTATTATCCGGGATGGCAAAGCGCTTGAATTATCATTACCGGAAAAAATAAATATTTCCGGCGACATCAACACGGTAAAAACATTTTTGAGCAAACGATATAACGCAGATGGTTATTCATTGCAAAATGTTGATACGAAAAGATCAATCATTATTGTTGACAAAAACAAAATGACAATTGTTTTAAAACTTGATCCTGAAAATAAATTCGGAGCAGAGATAAAAGGATCGCTTGAAGTTTCTGACGAGCTGGCAACTTTTCACATCAACCAGCCAAAAACATTTACCCGAGATGAATTGATAAAAATTATCCGCTTCAACAAACTTGCTTTTGACAATTCAGAAAAACATGCGGAGCTATTAAAATCTTATCAGGCATTCACAGCACAAACAGCAACCGATCTTAAACAGGAAAGCGATTTACGCGGCAACAAAAACGCAGCATATAATAAAACCGTTAACACCAACATCCCGACTGAATTTATTTTGCTCATTCCAATTTTCAAAGGAAAAGAAGCCCAACGCTTCCGGGTAGAAATATGCCTTGATGTTACGGACGGCGGTGCCCGTTTCTGGTTTGAATCAACAGAGTTACACGAATTGATCGAAACGCAAAAGGAAATCATCTTCAACGAAGAATTAAAAGACTTCACCAGCGACTTTGTAATTATCAACGTATAACCCATGCAATTATCAATCCTCGATGCAATACAGGCTCGTGATGCAGGAATAAAGAAATCCAGTGATCATGCTGAACAGGTTAATCCTGGTTGGAATGAAAGATGCTACCGGCTTTTACAATGGTGGTTATCTACCAAATCAAAAGGTTTCAGATTTAAGACTGAGGATTTCAGGATCGCATCTAACCTTGAAGATATGATTGAAAAACCTGCGCATGATCGCGCTTTCGGGGGAATAATTGTAAGAGCGTTTAAAGCAGGATTGATCAGAAAAATAGGAACTATTCAAGTAGTTAACCCAAAGGCCCATTGTGCAAATGCAACGCTATGGGAAGTAATATAAATAACCATGCCAACTCACGAACAAACAAGTAAAGCACTACAGGCGGTTGAATTCATCAGAGAACATCCAGGATTGACGGCAGAGCAAATCGCAATAAGATTAAACCGGCCAGCCAATACTATTTACTCAATAGCAAAAAATCATGGGTTGACTATCAAGATGAAAAAAGCCAGCGTTAGAAAGACAAGAAAAAAAGTTGAATACAATAAAGAGTTTTTCGATGAACGGGAATATTTAAAAACATTCCCATAAATAAAAAGGAGGTATTATGAAATAAACCAAAATCAAACAGGAAGGGGCGGCAAATTAAACAATTTTATTAACAATGGTGGATTGAATATGTTTTTTGCTTCAGCCGCCTCTTTTTTAATCCGGTCCCGATATTCTTTTAAAGCAAAAATTGAGAAACTAAAATGGCCAAGCGCTTTACGGATACTGAAAAGTGGGTAAAAAATAAATGGTTTAGGAAACTTTCAAAAGATGAAAAACTTTTCTGGCTTTTCATTTTAGACGCATGTGATAGTGTTGGAGTATGGGAAGAAGATGTTGAATTTGTTTGCGAATTGCTTGACCTGGAATTATCAATTGAAAAATTGAAAGAAAAATTTGAATCACAAATAAAAATATTCCGCGACGGCAAAAAATGGTGGATCAAAAATTTTTGTTTTTACCAGTATGGAATTTTAAAAGAAGAAAATTTAAAGAACAAGCCGCATCAAAAATATATTTCAGAATTAAAAAAACATAGACTATGGATAGACTATACAAAGACTATACATAGTCTTGAAGAAAAAGAAGAAGATAAAGAAAAGGAAAAAGAAGAAGACTTTGGAAAGTCTGAAAACCTTTCTGCAAAAAAAGAATCGATCGTTTACCAGCTTGAAGAAATTTTTATTTCCGAAAACAAAAACTACACAAAGCACGAAACTGATTACCCGGCTTACCGAAAGTTCGCCGAATTCATTTGCCAGCAGGCAGGAATAAAGCCAAATTTCAACAATCTGTCAGAAAACGATCTAAACCTTATCAAACAAAAATTCCGAACCTATGCGCAAATAATCGCTTCAACGCCTCACATGGTTTCAAAATCCTTATCCGACCTGGTGAAATTCAAAATTCAGGAAATAGCAAACATTGAAAAAAATGGAATTAAGACTTATGGAACTTCATCTAAACAAAACAGTCAACGACATTCAGGTAAATCAGCAGGGGCCTATGAACTTATCAACGAGATCAAAGAGGATGCTGGAATTACAACCTGAAGAAAGAAAGATCATTGAGCTGAAATATGCCGGAAAAAGATTTTGCGACATGATAGGAGTGGACAGGTTAAGAACCGCAAAGGCTTTACTTGTCAGGATTCATGCAATAACCGGATGGATAATACCTGAAGCAGAATTGAAAAATGTTTTGATTGATCAGCTTACAAAAACGATTGAGGAAAAATATTCAAAAATGACTTCTGAAGAAATCGAGTATGCAATGCGAAACTTCGGAACAGAAATTCAGGACTGGGGAAAGATGATGAATTTATCACTTATCGATCAGGCCGTGCAACCGTACTTAACAAAGCGAAGGGAATTAAGCAACCTGGAAGAACAGATTGTTGAAAAAAAATTAATTGAGCAAAAGGAGGACTTATCAGACAAATCAATGATTGACTGGCTGATAAACACAAAGCAAAATATAGAAAAAGAAAAGTGGGATTGGAAATGGATGCCGGTATCGCTTTATGATTTCCTGGTGCGCAAAAAAAAGTTTCATGTTACACAAATGCGGCGCTATGAATTTTTACGAGAAGCCGGCAAGCTAAGGCTTAATTCGCTAATTGAAAATTTTGATAATTCGGAAGCAAGTAGAAAATATATTTATGATTTTAAAGATATGCTTGAAAAAGGGGTGGTAACATCAAAAACAGAGATCGATAAAATAAACCGGATCTGCAAGCAGCTTTATCTATATAACTGGCTTTGTGAAACCTATGATATCCAAAAAGAATTTGCATGAAAAACTTTGAAGAAGAATATGCAAAAAATGTTGCTACAAGATTTTGTAAAGATTCAAAAAGTTATATAGAAGTATTTATTTATTCAGAGGCAGTTAGATTTTGCATATTAGAATGTTATTCGCATTTGATATTTGAAAAAAGAATTTCAGCAATTGAAAAACTTGATCCGGGCCTGAAGCAGGAATTAAAAAATGAGGCTAAAGAATTTTTGAAAGGAATTCCTGCAGACATAAAAACTCAGGTTCAATTCTACAAGGCATTAATGGTTATGAATTATTATTTATGAATCATGGTTCTTTATTCTCGGGTATCGGCGGTTTTGATCTTGCTTCTGAATGGATGGGATGGAATAATGTTTTTCATTGTGAGATAAACCCTTTTTGTAAAAAAGTTTTAAAATATTACTGGCCCGAAGCTATAAGTTATGAAGACATTAAAACAACAGACTTCACTATTCACAGAGGAAACATTGACATCATTACCGGAGGTTTCCCATGTCAACCATACAGCCTCGCAGGAAAACGAAAAGGTAAAGAAGATGAACGCCACTTGTGGCCGGAAATGCTTAGAGCAATTAGAGAAATTCAACCGCGTTGGGTCGTGGGCGAAAATGTTTTCGGCCTTATTAATTGGTCGGGAGGATTGGTATTCGACGAAGTGCAAACTGATTTGGAAGCTGCGGGGTACGAAATTTTCCCGTATGTACTTCCAGCTTGCGCCGTCAACGCTCCGCACCGGAGAGATAGAATTTGGTTTGTTGCCTACTGCAACGGCAATGGATGCATCACAGGCAACGGGGAAAATGAAATCAACACAAGTAAAAGAAGGCTCAATGCACTCAGTAACCTTATCACGGGCATTGGTGATGGGGATGCTGCCAACGCCGAGAGCATCAGAGAACAACCAAGGCAAAGCAGCGGACCTGATGCAAGAAGGTTTGAGCAGTTGGAAAGCACAGAAAAGAGGGGCGACATTATCAACAATGTTGAATCAGGGATTATTACCGACTCCGACAAGTCAAGACGGAAAGAATTCGACATTTCCAATTTCACAGATAGGAAGAGGATCCGTGCCGGGAGCGATTTTGGATATGGGAGTTGTTGGCAAGACTTCCCAACTCAATCCCCGCTTTGTAGCCGAAATGATGGGCTTTCCTCCCGATTGGACGGAATTACCTTTTCTAAACACCGAAACGAATCTATCAAAGGATATGGAAATGCCATAGTTCCGAAAGTTACTTTACAAATTTTTAAATCAATTCAGGAATACGAATCACTAACCCCTATCAATGGGTACTTAATGTAAAAAATAAAAAAATGGGAGAAAAATCAAACATACAGTGGACGGATGTTACATGGAACATTGCAAGGGGTTGTACTAAAGTTGACGAAGATTGCAAATACTGTTATATGTACCGGGATAGCTTTGATAATACCCGTTACAATCCTTTGGAAGTAGTCAGGACAAAAACGGTTTTCAATTTGCCTTTGAAGATAAAAGAGCCGTCAAAAATATTTACCTGTTCGTTGACTGACTTTTTTCACGAAGCAATTGATGAATATAGAAATGAAGCATGGGATATTATTCGTAAATGTCCTCAACATACATTTCAGATTTTAACTAAAAGACCTGAGAGAATTGCAAAATGTTTGCCGCCAAATTGGAATGAAGGATTTGAAAATGTATGGATCGGAACAAGCATCGGCTCAAATAAGGGATTAAAGAGAATGTATGATTTGATGAACGCTTTCCACGAACTACATAATGGCGGCATCGAATTGAGAAAGCCAACAACATTTATTTCATTTGAACCATTGCATGAATTTATAGATTGCAATTTTGATTTATCAACTATCATGTGGTTTGACTGGATTATAGTGGGTGGGGAAAGTGGAAATGAAACAGGAAAATATCGTTACCGTCCTTGTGAAATAAAATGGATTGAAGAAATAGTTGGAGCATTTGAAAGTTGTGGTGTTGCTGTCTTTGTAAAACAACTCGGAACGTATTTATCAAAGCAATTAAAAATGAGTGATAGACATGGAGGAAATATTGATGAATTTCCAGAACATTTAAGAATAAGAAAATTTCCTAACCCCTGAAAAAGAGAAGGAAGGTATTATCTACTGTTTGAAAAATTAAAAATTATGACTGAATTAAGCCAAGAAAAAATAGATGAATTGATTGAAAAAATGTTGCTTGAAATGATGCGTCAAAACCCCGCAAAGTTATGCCAATATTTTGTTTGTGTTATCGGAAAGGAAACCGTAAAATCAAATGCAGCAACATTGACACTTTCACAGGAATCTGATATTGATGGACAGAGATACAAGATAGTTAATAAAACAACTATTAAGAAAATCAAAAATCTTAAACCATGACCCATCCACGACCAAGTTTTGTAACCAAAGAGAAAATAGAAATCCTTCATTCAACTTATTATTTAGTGTGGTTGAGTGGAATTGATGAATTGTGGGATAAAGAAGTTGACATTCATGAGTTATCATACGGGCTTTGTGATGCTTATAACGCCTTATTTTTTGAATGGAATTGTTCGCAAGAAGAATGGAATGATATTGTAAAATATTTTGGCTCATTTGGGAATACCGAAAAATACAATGGATTTTTATTTCCAGAAGGCGAACTCCTTCCCCGCATAAAGCTATTAGAGAAGATATTAAATAACTGGGATAAGTATGAATGAACTTTTTGAAAATACAAAATCAGGTGCGCATTTTTCTGAAGACAGAAAATACAGATATGCTTTGTGGCGCATTTGGGATGAATCTAAGCCTCTTGTTATGTTCATAGGTCTAAATCCTTCAACTGCTAATGAAAGTGATAATGACCCAACAATAAGACGGGTTATATCAATTGCGAAACATAACGGGTTTGGCGGCGTTTATATGATGAATTGTTTCCCATTGGTGTCAACCAATCCGGATGTACTTGATGAATTTTATAATACAAAACAACACGAATCAGAAGATTTGCAAAACATGAATTTTCTTTTGCAGACAGCAAAAAGATGTAAGGAAATTGTTTTTGCATGGGGAAATTTTGAAGTTGTGAAAACCAGAGCCGAAGGAATATCTGGATATTTCAAACAAGCAAAGGCACTTCACATCAATAAAAATGGTTCACCAAAACATCCTCTTTATTGCAAAACCGAAACAAAATTTGTAGAGTTCACTCAAAAACAACAAACAAGCCATGACTAATCAACTACCGGAAGAAACTTTAAAAAGAATTGAGCAGGAAGCTGAATATATAATTGAAAAGGCTTTTAATAATTCGTTTGAATATTTATGCCTGAGCGAAAATCACATCTCCCTAAATGTTCATGCAGGAATAAAAATGGGATTAACCTCTGAAGCCATGCGTTCAATGAATTTAAAAAATGCTTTGGAAGAAATTGCGGATTTTTCAGATAACGCTACCGGCGATACATGCACAGAGAGGCTTTATATTTTTAGACATAATTTTTTACAACTAAAAGGAATCGCAGAGCAAGCCCTTTCCTCATACAACCAATCAAATTTAAAAGGAGAATGAATATGAAAAAGAAAAAATTTACTGCTTGCTGTAATAATTGTGGATGGAAGGGGACTAAATTTCAAATTATAATAGGATTAGAAACAGATAGTTGCCCAAAATGTAGCCAAGATGATATTATAATGTTCAGCCGATCTCAAACGCATACTCCATCAGAAATATCGGTTCAGTTTGCTCACTATTTACGAAATGGATTGACCAATATTGAATATTGCGAAAAATCAATTGAACAGCACTACGATTATTTTATTGAAAACGTTCTTAATAGCTAACAACCCTTCACCACTAAAAGCAGATACACTATGACACCGGATTGCAATAAACATAAAAAAGAAGTAGCTGGAGTTTCAGACATGAAAGTTCTCGCTGAAATGATTGGAGATTTGCATTATGAAGCATTATCCGAGTTTTTTGAACATTTATGCGATAAGATAACTCTTGACGCAGCCAAGGATAGAGCCAACGGAAGAAAAAAATTAGCGGATGAACTTGACGACGCGGCTGCTGAATTGCTTTTTGCTTCTGTTGCAATTGAACAGGCATGGAATATTTCAAAACCATTTATGCAAACCTCTAAACCCCCACACCCATGAGTAAGCAATTAACACCGGAAGAACGGGTTTGCATTGATTTGGATTATATTATTAAGTTAATAAAAGACAATCTCAATGAAGCAGAAAAAGAAGTGTTAGTTGAATTTTTGACCAGACCAAAACGAAAAAAGAAAACTAAGCAATGCAACTATTGTGGATGTCCTTTAATGATGGATATAGAAGAAGAAAATAATTGTTGTTGGGATTGCCATTTTGAAGGACGGGATATTAATCAAATTCAACAACAACTATCAAAATAATAAAACAACCTATTGGTTATGATACGAAAATTTTATGATTCTATTTATGGCGGTTCAGGCAGCGGCAACTACGTGATTGATGAAAAAGAAATTGAAGGTTCTGAAATCATTGAATGTAATTGTGGCTCGCATTTATTGAAAATGTCTTTTGACGGGGCGATTTATACCAATAAAGACTTGACAAAACAAGTGAGACAAGATTTCTATTTAGCAATGTTTAGTTATGGCAAACCTAAAAAACGTGGGTTTTGTGAACGTTTCAAAATTGCTTTTCAATTTATGCGAACCGGAGAGATGTTTTCCGATCAGATTATTCTAACACCCGATGAAGCAAAAAAAGCATCTGACTTTATTATTAAAAGTATAATTCCAACTGAACCATGACCTCAAACATTCTAACCTTAAATCTAAAGCCGGGAACGGTTGTTATTGCAGTGGAAGTTCCTGAAGATGCAGATAAAATAGAACTTCATGCACCCGATCCATTCAAAGTAGATTTTTATTTGACTTATCATACAGGAATGGGAACTGATGATTATGATATTTTACGAGAAACTTTGCCTTACGGTTTTTTGGAAGAAATCGGACTTTTAAAACACCTAACCGAAGAACAGGCAGCAGAGTTGGTAAAAATTTACAAATTGCCATTGCTTATTATTTATAAAAATTATAGCCCATATTCGGCAGATGCATGTGATACAGCACTTGAATCCCTCAACTCATCCATTACCGCAGCCGGTGGAGACGTTAACAAAAATTATTATTTACTAAGGAAAATTTAAAATATGAATACAAATACTTTATTTCTTAAACCAGATGAAGGGAAATTTTTAGCTTTGGCTGTCATTGATTGCTTGGAAATGATAAGAGAGTCTTCAAAAAATCAAACATATAATTGGACACCGGAAACAAGAAAAATGCAAAAAGAAATGATAAGTGCTGGCGAATCATTAAGAATTAAGTTAATGAAGTTGGGATTTGATATGCGAGACTTGCCTCCTTTTATAGAAGGAGATCAAGACGAATTTTTAACCAAACAATCATAATAAAATGGATGCACTAAATGCGGTCGCTCCACCGCCAACATTAGGAGAAAGCAGAGTAAGAGTAAAATTCAATGTTGTAGATCGTGAAGCAGAAAGAAAAAACGTTGACGCTATTAAGTACGAAAGCGCAAAGCTGATTGATTTTTGTGAAGAAGGTAAATCAGATGTAAACAACAAAGAATGGAATCCGCAGGCAAAAGCTGAAGCAAATCGTTTATGGGCATTAGCTCAAACACATTTTGAAGAAGCTGCTATGTGGGCTGTAAAAGCCGCTACCTACGGTCTTTAGTAACAAATAAGGGGATTGAAAAATATCCCCTTTATTAAAAACACCAATCAATGAAACAACATCTTTTATTACTACTTATAGCTTGTGCAGGATTGAGTGTTAATGCTCAAACGTACAGAGATATTGACCCGGGGATTGTTGCCGCAGTTGATAGCAATGGAAATATTGTTTTCCCTTTCAGGGATAATCATGCGATTTCATTTCAACCCAAAGACACCTTAATAAAATCAATACTGTTCTATATAGATACAACGGTTATGAAATTAGAAACTTGGGATAGTAATATTGGTGTTCATTATCAAAACAACGTCCTTGTTTATTGGATGTATGGTTATGAGTATTTTACTTGGAGCGTATTGCCAATAAATCAACAAACAGATTATGGCGAACTTTTGAGATATGGATGGGTAAAAACCGGGAAATACTTCAATGAAAACAAAAAACCACTGCCCAAAAACATAGTAGTCATTAATTCATTAACTATAACTATTAAAGAATAATTCCCCTCACTTTTTAAAACTAATCCAATATGTCAACGTTCTCGATCAACCTATCTAAAAAAAGAAAAGAAAAAAAACTCACTCAGCAGCAGATGGCAGATAAGCTGAACATAAAAATAAGGACCTACCAGGCTTATGAAGAAGATCGAGCCGATCCGGATATTGAAACCTTTATTAAAATCAATCAGATACTTGGAGTTAAAGCAATTAATTACTGGTCAAAATCACGTACTCCCTTACTAAATATTTGAGTTTTATTTTACTAATAAATTTATTTGTTTGAAATTGGGGATTTAATCAATCTCAATTTTGAAGCTAAGCGCTAAAAGTTTCATAAAAAGATTCTATTTGCGGAAACTTTCTGCTTTAAAATTCCTTTCTCGTTACTTCAGGTATGATAACAAAAAAGATTATTCTGCTGAGGAAATAGCCTATATCATTCAGTTTGCAAATATAATCAAGAAAAAGAATGCGAATCCCATTGCAATATCTGCGGCTTGTGCTGGGTTAGATTTATTGATTCCAGAATGGCGAACTGTTGCAACTATCGATATTTTAAGCAAAACAGTTAGTCGCGATTCATCAGAAGTGAGAGCCTGGAGATTGTTTTGTCTCCGGAGGGATAATTATACATGTGTAGAATGTGGATCAAAGAATGATTTATCAGTACATCATATTTGCGAATGGGCTTATTTCCCTGGATTGAGGATTGAAAATGATAACGGATTAACATTGTGCGCAAATTGTCATTCTGCAAAGCATCCACAATTGAGTTTGGATTTATTTATAAAAAACAAAAGTAACAGCGAAGTAACAGCGAATGCCGAATGCTAAGAACATAGAGAAGCATAAGTTTAAAAAAGGTCAATCCGGAAACCCAAAAGGCAGACCGGCAAGATTGCCCGAACTTGATTTTTTGTTGGCTAAAGTTCTTGGTGAAGATAGCGCTGGCATTACTGCTGCTGAAGAAATATTGAAATCATTGTATCGAAAAGCGATTAAAGGAGACACTAAGGCTGCAGAAATATTACTTGATAGAGGCTGGGGAAAGGTTAAACAGAATATGGAATTATCGAGCAACGCAGATCACCCTTTAATCCCGCCAGTAATAAAAATTATTCAGGACGATGGAAATCAGGTTATTCAAAAAGCAAATTGAGGCTTTCGAATACCTGCAAGATGATGTAACGAATGAGGTATTATATGGGGGCGCTGCCAGAGGCGGCAAAAGCAGGTTGGGTTGTACGTGGCAGATATTGAGAAGATTAACGATGCCAGAAAGCGCCGGGTTAATTGGCAGGGAAGAATTGGTAAAGCTGAGAGACACAACACAGCTAACGTTCTTTGAAGTAATGAAATATTTGGGCATTTCGTCCTATGTGGATTTTAATGCACAATCGCAAATGGCTTTATTTAAAAATGGTAGTAGAATTTTTTTTAGAGAAATTAAATATTTACCATCGGATCCAGAATTTGATCGACTCGGTTCTTATGATTTAACGGATTGTTTTTTGGATGAGGCTCAGCAAATAAGCGCTAAAGCGATTTCTGTATTAAAAGGAAGGTTTAGTGTGTTGTCTGGTAAAGGATGGAAAACAATTCCCAAAGCACTTTATACCTGCAATCCGAATCGATCATGGGTTTATAATGATTTTGTTCATCCATTTGAGGAAGGAAATTTAAGAAAGGATAGGCGATTTGTAAAAGCATTGCCAGGCGATAATCCTCATGTCAGCCAGGATTATTTAGACAACCTATTGAAAGCAGATAAGGTAACGGTGCAAAGGCTTTATTACGGCAATTTTCATTATGATGACGATCCAAGTGTTCTTTGTGATTTTGATGCTATTTCGGATGCATTTACCAACGATCATGTAAAACCAACAGGACTAAAATACATCAGCGCTGATTTAGCGATGCAGGGAAGGGACAGGTTTATTGCCGGTGTGTGGGATGGAATGGTTTGTGATCTGACAAAAGGATGCGATAAATTAAAAGCAAAAGGCAAAGAAATTGAGCAGGATTTAAAACAAATGATGAACAATAACTACGTTCCTCATTCAAGAACGGTAGCTGATAGTGATGGGCTTGGTGCATATCTTGAAAGCTACTTGGAAGGAATAAAACAATTTCACGGTAACGCCAGGGCAACAAAAGAACAGGAGTTCGCAAACATTAAATCAGAATGTGGTTTTAAACTGGCAGAGCTTATTAACAAGCGTGAAATAAAAATAATATGCTCTTCAGATCAGAAACAAAAGATAATTGAGGAGCTCGGAGTATTGAAGCGGGATAAAATTGATGCAGACGATAGCCGTAAGCGCATCATAAAAAAAGAAGACATGAAAGAATTACTTGGACGATCACCAGACTATTTAGATATGCTGCTAATGCGAATGTATTTTGAATTAAAGCCCGAAAACTATTTAATTTTTTCCGCATGATACTTGACAATACGCAGGCATATAAAGTTATTTCTGACCGGCCCAATAAAAAGCTGATCAGTGCAGCGCAATCCTACACTAAGAAATTAATGATGCACGTTAAAGGCGTTGGCATCGATAAATATATCGATCGCATTTTAGCCTTTGAAAAAGAAGATATACTAAAGATCAGGAAAAAATATGCTGTTTCGAATAAGGCAATGTTTTCCCGGGTACACAGGCCGATTGATAAAGTATTCTCGGCAAAGGGTGGCTCAAACTATTATAATCTCGGTGATGTTCAAACGGCTGATCTGAAAGATTATCTTTCAAATATCGTTTACGGTTACTCAATAAAACAATGGCTTGAAATATTCTGGATGCCCGCCATGTCGTACGATCCAATGGGATTAATTATGATGGAAATGGATCAACAGGGAAAACCTTACCCAACTTACAAATCTATCCTTGATATTTTCGAATTTCAGTTAAATGGGCGCAACCTGGAATATGTTATTTTCAAACTTGACCCCAAAACCTTCAATCTTCCAACAAAAACAGACCCTGACAAACCCCAACCGCAATCACAAGGGGATCAAAAGCTGTTACAGGCAGTAAAAGACGGCCAAGGAACTGCAGCCGATTTATACCGCATTATTGATGATGCGTTTGACCGGATTGTTAAGGTAGTCAACGGAACACTCGTTGAAGTGGAGGGCGAAACATATCCTAATTATTGGGGAAAAGTTCCAGCAACAATTATATCAAATTTATACGATCCCGTTTTAGGAATGTATATTTCACATGATGATGAAATCATTGAACTGGCGGATCAGTTTTTGCGTGAGGGGTCGGTGAAGAATATCATAATGAACTATCATGGATTCCCTAAAGCGTGGGAATATCAAACGGCCTGCCCGGAATGCAAAGGAACGAAAGTTTTGAATGGCCGTCCTTGCGATTATTGCAAAGGTAGTGGTTGGAAATCTCAATCGTTCCCGGAAGAAACTATTAAGCTACCTGTTCCGCAATCAAAAGATCAACCGATGCTCGCTCCCGAAGTAGCAGGGTTTGTTGCTCCGCCAATTGAGGGCATAAATTTATATGTCGATCAGCTAAAACTTCTTGAAACAATCATGTTCCGCACAAAATGGGGAACGCAGCAGGTTGATGATGAGGGCAAGAATGAAACAGCGACAGGTAAGTTTATAGATATCCAGCCGGTCAATGATGCGCTGAATAAATTGAGTGATGCAACCGAGATGATGGAAATGTTCATCACGGACCGTATTGCGGAAATCCTGGTTAATCCAAATTACAAAGGATCGTCTATTACATATGGACGGAGATTTTTAATTGAAACACCGGACCAGATATTAAAACGGTTAACGGATTCGATTGATAAACTTCCGATGTCGGCACTTTATGACATATACGATGATTATTTGCAAACGCAATATTCAGCTAATGCATTACAATTGCAGTATATGCAGAAACTTGCAAAGATTGAACCGTTGCCTTTTGTGAACTATACGGCTTTTTCAAGACTGCAGACATTCCCGGATGTGATATTAAGGCGTAAATTCTGGTTTGAGAGTTGGAAGAATTCAAAAACACAAGCGGAGATTATCACCGGCGATACAACAGCATTACAGAAAGATTTTTTCAACTATTGTCTGGAGCAAGATACATTACTGAATTCACAAGTAATGCAGAATCCGAATATCAATAGCGAAGCGCAGGCGGCTCAACAGCAGCAGCAACAATCACAAGGTAAACCTGCATCAGAAAAACAAGCAGCATAAACTAAAACCAAAAATAATGAATGAATCATCAAAACTCATTAAAGAAAAAAACCTCCGGCATAATCTCGGTGTGCTTGAAAAAGTGATTTTAGAAAATGAAAGTAGATTATCTAATGAAGAATTAACGTTACCTGAAATTCTTGAATTGCACATTGATCAGACCGAAAAAGTACAGGCTGCAATATGGGTTACTAATGTACTCAATCAACATTTTCCTCCACAACAAAGAATCCAAACACCGCCAGCCGGATTAATCAAATCAATAAATTAAAATATGCCATTACATCACAAAACCAAAAAGTCGGCAGTTGAAAAATACAGCCATCTTGCAAGTAAAGTAACAGAACTGCATGAAGCATTGAAAGCAGATGAAAATGAATTTACCGATGAGGAAATTCAGGAACTAATCGATGCTATTGTTCCCAAGCAACAGTCATCGCAACCGCAATTCACAACAAAAGCATTGCCACGCTTCGATAAATGGCGCGGAACATGGGTTGCTGTTAAAGACTGGGTAAATCCTGGAACCCGGCAAAAAGAAGTTATTGTTTGGAAGTTCGAACCCGTTGAAGCAAAGCCAAACAAAACAGGCATCCCGCTTGCGCAAGAGCAGGCTGATTATTTCAATGACGTGAGAAAATTGCGTGTTGCCAATGCGCCAACGGAACAATTATATCCACACGGTGCGGATCCAAAGGAAACGGAAATTCTTGACAAATTACCAAACCCATTCGAAGCATTTAACTCTTAATACTATGCCAATATCAAAAAAAACACTCCAAAAAATAGCTACGCTTCTAAAACTCGATCAGGCAAAAGTTGATGCCGCGGCAGCAGATGAAAAAGAAGTTGATCTGGAAATTGCAGATGATTTAAGCGTGTTCAATAAAACAGAAATCACTGCAAGAGATAAAAACGGGTACGATTCCGGTAAAAAAGCTGGTGAAGAAATGCTGGCAAAGAAAATCAAAAAAGATCACGCCATTGATATTACAGGCGATGATATGGATAAAGTGATTGATGCGATTATCAACAAGGCAAAGGCTGAAGCGAACGCCAATCCTGATGCGAGGGTAACGGAAATGGAAACAACGCTGAAGAAAGCTAAAACGGAACTTGAAAAAGCGAACCTGAAAATCGAAAAGCTGGAAGTCGAAAAAGAAACTTCGCTTACCAATCAAAAATTACTCAGCCATTTTCCGAGCAATCGTATTGACACAATGACCAACGATGAATTACTCACGCTAGTTAATTCACGTATCAAGATTGTAAAAAAAGACGGCAAAGAAGTTGTTGTAAAAGACGGTGAAGAAGTGCTGGACAAATCACTAAACCCCGTTCCTGTTAAAGATGCCATTGCGCAATATTTCACCGAGCGCAAATGGATCAAAGAAGAACAGCAAAACAGATCAGGCCGCGGCGGCGGCAATAGTAATCCGCAAGGCGGCGCTAATAAATTTCAAAAGATGAGCGAGGTAACAAAATATTTGCAGGATAACGGAATAAACATCCAAGGTGAAAAAGCAATGCAAATCATTTCTGCAGCAAAGAAAGAAAACCCGCAGTTGGATATGAATTCTTAAACAATAAAAACACAAAACCATGTTTACAAAGCAGGCAACCCAAGAAGCATTTAATGAAAAACATCTCATTGAATTGAGAGATGAATTCAGGCTTAATCATTCTGAAGCCGAAAAACTGGCGCAAAAAATTCATGAATCAATTCAAGCGGCAAGCGGAGCGCAAACGGGATTAACGGAAAAACCTGAACCGGAAGAGCAACAAAATCCAGTTGAAGCCGAATAACCTTTTTCTTTTTGTGGTTTCAGAGGTAAGCACAGGCCCTGCTTTTCTAAGCGGGGCTCAATTTAAAAAATAACTCATGCCATTCACCGACCGTTATATAAAAGTTCCTATCAAATTATACAATGCTTCAGAAGAAGATTTGATGGGAAAGAAAGCCGATGATTGCGAAATGATACAAATAGAATTACGATTAAATCCGTTCAAAATTGAAGATTATTATCCGGCTATTGCTGGTGAAGAAGATTTTGATGAAGCAAATCTGAACACCACAAGAATAATCATGGAAAGCGGTGAGAAACATCTTGCTTACATGAACATCGATCAGTTTGAAAAGCTGCTGAATGATTCGCAACAACATTAACTTTCTTAGTAATCTTTACTAAAATTTTGAGTTTTATTTTTTTGATTGAAAAATATTAATAAGTTTTACAGTCAGATTAAATAAAGAAGCTCCCCGCTTCGGTTGTATATCTAATCTAAAGTAGTAACGAGCAAGATACTGCTCACCTTTTAAGTTCCAAGATACGCGAACGACAAATTTTTTCAACTCTTTTCAAGATGGCGAATTATGTCGCTTCGAATCTCGTAGCCGCACAGGCTAAGTTTATCGAACAATTTTCTTCACCAGAAATAAGGCGCAAACAGAACCCGGCATTAGCATTGGCATTAAAAAACTTATCTGCCACTATTCCCGGTCATCAGGAATTGCGCAAAAGAGAAGATCGTACAGTGTACGCATATCTCTTTCAAAAAATAAGCCCGGGAGCAGGCACAGCGCGTGCAGCCCGTCCGACAGGTACAAAAGGCACATCCATTCAGGTTGGCTTAACATGGCAGTCTATCGTTGAAACATTCACAATTTCTATGAAACAGGGAGATACAAACATCTACTCTTATCAGGAAATGTTGATGAATCAGATGATGCAGGCGGCTTTGAATATCCATTCTCGTTTGGGTACAATCTTTTTGAACTACCTGTACACGAACAGGAATCAGTTGCTAACTATTCCTTATACCGGTGCAACAGTTCAGGGTGTAACTCCTGATAATATCAATTACAACTATGGAGTTGCCGGAGCTGATAGTAATTTCTTTTTCCAGAAAGTGAAAAACGTAATGGGCCAGCTTAACCATCGTGGTGAGCTTGATATAGTTGCTGATCCCACAGCGTTCATGAAAGCAGAAGTGCTTCGTGCGCAGGGAACACAGAACGCAACTAACTACACATTTCAGTTTGATGGGTCAAATGTGTACCAAACAACAGAGGTATTCGATTCAAATAACACACTCGGAACAGCCCTTGCAATGCCTGCCGGAACATTTGCTGCATTGCCTTGGATTCCTAAACAGAACCGTGAAGGTTATGGTGATTACGAAAGCTATACCGGAGGTTACGGAACATTTGTTGACCCGCTCGGTATGACAATCACTGAACTGGATGCACAGGGCAACCGTGTTGAAGTGCCATTAACGTATGCGATTTACGCATATACCCAGGCAAGTGATGACCAGGCAAATAACGGTTACTATCAGGACCAGGTAACAACATTTGAAGTTTCCATTGACGTGGCTCCAACACTGGCACCACTCAGCGGCGCAAATGAATCAGTTGTAAACGAGTTTGTTCAGACCACTTAATGATAAGCAACGGATATGATACGCAAGCGGTAATGAATGCACTGTTCGGACGGATCAAATGGAGATCGTTAAATCCGGGCGGAACATATCCTTTAAACTTATCAGTAGGCGCAACAAGGTCAGATTTTTTTATAAAGACCGGAACGACAACAGGGTTGTCAGTTGGCGGCACAACATACTCAGATAGTTCTTTGATAGGTTGGACGTATGACGTGGAGCAAATCGGTTATGGAACGCTTAAACAACGCGATCCCTTAAACCCGAGCAGCGATGATGATATTTTAATTGATACAGTTAATGGCGGATGGAGTTTGGTAAATGGAACAACATTTTCTTTAGGACAAAAATTTGTTGAACACTTTTTACCACAACAACAGGTAACGCCGAATAATTTTTCATCAAGATATTATGAGCAGTTTCATCCGCTTTGCACCCTTGATAATCTTTCTGCAGTTATTGAGCAGGATTTATCTACCGGATCGGCATTTACTTCTTTCCTGACTGATTTGGAACAGGGAATGATCATGACTTTACTCAATGGCATCTTCTCAGAGCCGCAGATGATTGAAGATACAGTAATCTTCGACCGTCAGTTAAGAAATGATATTCCTTATACCAATAGCGGGAAGTTTGTAGGCTACAGGTTGTTTATTGCGCCGGGAGAATTTGCGGCAAAAATCGCAAAGGCTTCTTTCATCTTCAATGGTGCGGCAACATTCAATTTGTACCTCTACCAGGATATGCAAAAAGTGCCATTGTACACGCAAACAGTTACAACGGTCGCAAATCAGGAAGTAATGGTTGACCTGACAGATTGGATAATCCACTATCAACAACCAGGGTATTCTCAGGGCGGTGTGTATTACATCGGGTATTATCAAAATGATCTTGGTAGCGTTCAGGCGCTTGATCAGTTTGTAAACCGCTGGAATGAATCACTCGCGTTCGGATATACGGCAATGGAAGCCGTTCAATTAGCTAACCAGTATGATTTCGTGAGGATTCAAGTGCCATATACTTACAAAACGTATGGCATGAACCTGCAGATAGAAACATACCGTGATTTCACAAACAGGATTGTAAAAAATGCAAATCTGTTTGATGAAGCCCTTGGAATAGCAATGGCAACCGTTGTTCTCGGATATATGGCGTACACTACAAGAACGAATTATGAACAACGCCAGTTAAAAGATATGGCAAACATTCTTTACGGTGAGATCAATAATTCAGGTGTAGCAAGTGAAATAAATCCATATATCGCAGGGCTTAAACAACAGTTGAAACGCGAGATGAAAAAGATCAATGATAATTTCTTTAAAAATCCTGGTGTGATCGCATCGCGACCGCCGGTATGGGGAACAGAATCATTACAGGGGGTATTTCCATGATATACGTCAAACCAAATCCGGTAGGAATTGATTTGCAGATACAAGCCATGCAGCAATATTCCTACACGCAATTAAAGAACATATGGCAGATAACGGACAGTGATTATGATAGCTATGGAAGGGCTTACAGAAATCAAACAAATGATGGATATAGCCCGGAAGTATATACTGGAAGCGGAGAATATCACGATGTGTTTTTTGATGATTCATTAAAAGCTCTTTCTTTTTTCGGAGTTGGCGAGAATACAAAATATTCACTCGATTTTGGGAAAGCGGGATCAACAACGGCAGAAGTATTCTGGGTTTTCATGGTGAACGTTGCAAAACTAAAACCAAGTACAACCTACCGGATGGATGAAGAAATAAGAATGGATGTAGAAAATCTTTCTGTCGCAAGGGTTTTGCCTTTTTCGCTAAATGGGATAGTAACAGGAATAGAAAACGTGTTCAAAGAATATTCCGGCTGGAAGAAAAACGAAGGGATCAAATATAGAGATACGCATCCGTTTCACTGTTTCAGGCTCAATTTCAATGTTCTTTACTCAATCGATAATAACAGCAATTGTTGAATTTAAAAATTAAAGTATAATGAAAAAGTTTTTTTGTTTGATCGCACTTGTATCGGCGTTTTGCTTTCAGTCGCATGCGCAGTTTGCAACGGCAACAACATTCCCGCTTATTGCAGGCGATACGCTGACAAATACGGACACGGTAACAAAAGTTATCAAAGCAACAGCCGGTTATGAGGCATCAAGCATACAGGTAAACCTGAATAAGATTTCAGGAACTATTGGAGGTAAGGTATATCTGTTTCAGAGCGATGACGGTGTAAATTTTATCGTTACCGATTCTGCAAACTATACCACGCTATCCACAACTACGCCAAGCATTCAAACGCCATCGGCAACAGCATCTGCAATATTTCTCAAAAACCCCATTCACTCCGTCTATTATTTAGTTGCGGCAACGAGTACGGGAACGGTTTCGGCGCAGGTGAGGGTATTGTACACATTACGAAAATGGCAGTTGTCAACATCATCTTTCTAAAAAATTAAATTTTTCATAATGGCACTTTTAAATGCGATTAACTGTTTGTATGGCGCTCAGAATACGGGCGTAAACCAATGCTCGGTTGATATTAAATTCTTAAACGGGTTAATTCTCGTTCCAAAGAAAACAACGCTTACGACATCTTCGCTTTCTGCATTCAATACAGCCCTAACGGCTTTATTGTACAATGCAAGCAAAACAGCACGTGGCTATCCGGTTTATGATATCCGTAACTGGAAAGTAAACAATGAGGCAAAAACCGTTCAAACATTTGCTGATAAATCCAAAGCGGTTGTTGTTGAAGGTTACAATGACTGGCAGGGCCAGTTTGTAAGTGGTGGCGCAACACTGATGAAGGCATTACGTGCATTCAACGGTTCAAACTGGGATTTCTTTTTGTGGGATAATGATACCCAAGGAAATAAACTGATTGGTATGGTTGGATCAGGAAGTACCATTCAGGCGATACCTACCGATGGCGGTTTATTCTGGAGTGATCCATGGGTTCCAAATGATGGGAGTAAAGTTTCTGAATATTACGCAGGCGTAGTATTCAACCAGAAATATGTAACCGATTCGCTCGGTGTAATGCAACTCGCAGCAGGAACATTCCCGAATATCGCTTATCCAGGGCTAATCAATTTAAACATTGCCCCATCAGCAACAGTAAACGGAACAACAAAGAATTTCAATATCACTATTGTTTCTGATACGGGTGTGGATCTCGGTGCGCTTTATTCAGGTATATCTGGTATGACCGGTTCAAGCCCTGCTTTGTGGAATGGTTCTGTAACAAGTGGCGGCGCTGCTTTAACGATCAGTTCTGCAACATGGGTGCCGTCAACAACTGCAGGTGTGCCCGGATATTTCACGATCGTAGTTGGTACAACTAACTACCCCGGATCAACAGGAACAAACCTGACTTTCTCATTATCTGCTCCGGCAACACTTGTGGCTGCAGGGATAGTTGGTGAGGCGGTTCCGGCAACAACGGTTCCTTCGAACTAAAAATATGACGGCGGCTGAAGCGATAAGGCGTTTAGATTCTTTTGATATAGAAACTACCGTAATAGCTTCTATGCAGGAAGCGGCCGCCGACTTTAAAGAGTTGAATGAGGATCAGTGGAGGCAAGGTTTGCGCAAAGACGGTAGTTCAATTGAGCCATATCCGTATTCAAAACCCTATGCAAAAAAAAGGCAGAAAGCAGGATTACAGACTGATCACATCGATGTGAATTTCACCGGCAATTTGTACAGAGGATATAAGGTAGAATTTACTCCACAAAGTGTGAATATGACAAATGGGGTTGACTACGAAAAATATGTTTCAAAAAGATATGAGTTGTTATACGGGCTTAGTGAAGAAAACAGGAGAAAATTTCTTTTTGAAAATGTGTGGCCGAATTTAAAACCAAAGATAATTGCGCAAGGACTTCCGGTAAAATAAAGATTATGTGTATAGGCTGTGATCAGTTGGCAACACAGTTGGATTATCAACTTGAACTCACCATTAAAAAAGCACAAGTTTACTCACAGGCTAATGAAACAACGGTCGCGATATTTTGGGAAGCGGGCGAATACAGGTTCGAGTGTATCGAATCCGCCACAAAACGCGGAATACCCTATTTCGTACGAGTTATACAATTCAACAAGCGACCTGCCACTGTATAAGTTCATCAAATGCATCTGCAATAATGACCTCTCTCAATTAGTGATATCCGGCAAAGTTCCGGATCATGTTCTTTCCGAAACATGGGTTAAAATATATGGCGAGTACCTGGAAGGGATGAAAGATAAAATGGGCGCTCATAAACTAAGGCTGGTTTCCCACATCAATGATTTGCAATTCACTTACGACATGATTCAGTTATGCGTTAAGCGAATGAAAATAGCTCCCTCTCAACCGGCAATTGATTTTATTTCTACGCATATAATGGTTTTCGGTTTAAAGTTCAATACCGAGGATATGCAAGGCTATATGAATGATTTAAAAGTAGTGGAAGGAAGATCACAAACACTGCTTCTTCACATCGCAGAAAAAAAACAGGAATATGAATTACTGGAAGGAAAATCTGTTGATGGTGATAATGTTCAGATAACAGAAAAGCATTTTGATAGCATGATTGCTCAACTTTCTATATATGCAAAATTTCATGTTGATAAAAGACAGTTTACGGTAAACGAATTCTGCGAGTTGTACAAGAGTGCGACGGAACACGCCGAAGCAATTGAAAAAATAAACAGTAAAAGATAATGCCAGGGCAACAAGGCACGATAGAATTATTTGATATACCGCAAAGCATAGCTGACAAAGAACAGATGATAAAACTTTGTCAGGAAATAGATGCCACTATCGGAAATATCAAAGGATTTTCTTTTTTCGGTCGCGGCGGAACGGATTCTTTTACCGAGTTTAAAAAACAAACGGCACAATATGAAGAGGCGTTAAGAAGAATTTCTGAACTTGAAAAACAACTGGAAAATGTCAGAAGCGGCCACGCTTCAAACCAACGGGCACGCACAGACGAAGAAATAAGGGCTTCGGTAAAACAGCAATCAGAAACAAAGCAACGCACGGCCGCAATAAAAGCCGAAGGGGATGCATGGGCGCAACTGCGTTTAAAAGCTGCTGAAGCAAATGCAGAATATAGAAAACTTGCCGCTCAATATGGGGAAAATAGCAAACAGGCAAAGGCGGCAAGAGAAGAGGCGTTAAGATATAACGAGCAGATCGGAAAGATCAATGAAGGTTTAGGACAGCATCAACATAAAGTTGGTTCCTATCTTGAAAGCATAAAAGAATTTTTTAGTGAAATTGGAACGCAGGTACTTTCTTTTATCGGAATCCTGCAGGCATTTGATTTTTTTAAAGATTCATACCAGGAATTTGTTCGCGCAACAACAGAAGCGGTTAAACTAACCAACATTTTAAAAAATCTGAAGAGAGAAGATGCGCTTGCGGGATTAAAAGAATCTGCGCACAAACTTGCCGAAGAATTCAAAGCCTATAAAGAAGAAGATTTTACCGGCGTGTTTCAGAAATTAATCACTTACGGAAAATTAACGCAAGGCCAAATAGAAGATTTAGCCCCGGTAATTACAAATTTTGCAGCAAATACCGGCCAGACACTTGAAGCATCGACTTCTCTTATCTTAAAAGCACTCGAAGGTAACGTTCGTGGATTAAGGGAATTTGGTATTGAGATACAGCGCGGTAATACGCCACTGGAAAACTTCAAGATCATCATGGATCAGTTAAAGCCACGGCTTGAAGGATCGGCAAAGGCGTTGGAAGAACTGGACGGCGGCGCAAAGGTTACGGAAGTACAGATTGATGAACTGAAAAAAAGTATCGGCGATAAATTAATGCCGGTAATGAAAGAATTTTTCTCGATTGTTCGCGATGGCATTGAAGCGCTTAAATTTTATGGTGATGAAATCGGAAAAGTAGGTGATCGGGTTTCGATATTCTGGAAAGTATTAAAGGGCGAATCCGCAGACCTGAAAGCCCAGGCAGCGTTAAACGATGCGCATGAGTTATTAGCCAAGCAGGCAAATGTAAATGAACGTCTCACAAAATTTTATCTGGAAGGTGATAAGTTCGATCAGTTGTCTTTAAAAGATCAGCAGAAAAAAATAAAATACTATGAAGATTATACTGAAAGCATTTCAAAACTTCTTAGCCAGGCAATCAGTTCCGGAAACAAACCAAATATTGAACGGTTATCAAAAGAACTCGACCTATACAAAGCTATTTCAGCACAGGCGAATGATGTAGTAAATAAAAATAAAGTACTTGGCCTCGGCGGCGGCAATGATCCGAAAGATACAGCCGATGCACTGGCGAGAGAAATTGATGCAAGAGCAAAATTACTCGCTCTTTTAAAAGACGAGCAGATTGCAAGGTTGCAGATCATTGCGGATTCAAAAGATTCCCCGGAAAATCAACGTACAACGGCGCTGGATAAAATTTTTGAACTCGAAAAAGAAAAAATTGAACTCGTAAAAAACGAACAGTTAAAAAATACAAAGTTAACAGAATCGGAACGCGCATACATTATTGAAAAAGCCAATTCTGATATTTTCACAGCAGAATTAAAATTTGTTTCTGACCGGCAAAAAATACACGCCGATGCCCTTGAACAATTTGCTGCGGATGAAAAATTAACACAAGATGAATTAAAAGCGCAGTGGGAGGCGTATTACAAAGCGCAAAGTGATCTTATAACGCTTACCTATAACCGCTCAAAAAATGCGCTTTCGGAAGATCGGGACTATCACCTGAAATACATCGACGAACAGTATGCAAAAGGGCTTATCAAAGAAGAAGATTATAACAAAAGAAAAAAGCAGATCAATGACACTTACCGCATTGACGAGTTAAATGCTCAGCTAAAACAGGTAAACGAGGAAAGGGCTTTAGCCGAAAGGAAAAATCAGGATCTGCCTAAAAATCAGCAGCAGGATTTATCAGGATTTGATGCTCAGATTGCAAATATTAAACTACAAATCGAAGAGACTGCAAATGCAAAAATATTCGATGCTCAAAAACTGCTTTTCGATCAAAAGAAAAAATTAAGTGATCAGGAAATTGACATGGCAAAAGAAACCGCCGATGTTATTGAAAATGTGATCAAGGGTTCTTATGAAAGACAAATCAACTTAATTCAAAAGCAAATCGATAAAAATAATCAGTTAAAAGAAACTGAAACAGCGAATATTAATGCATCAACTCTTTCCAACCAGGAAAAAGCTGCAAGAATAATTCAGTTGGATGCAGAAGTAGCGGCAAACAACGAAGCGCTTGAACGCAAACAAAGAAATCTGAAAAGAAAAGAAGCGGAAGTTGACCGTATCGCAAAAGCTGCTTCCATTGCAGGAACTACCGCCGAAACCGTTGCGGCATTGACGGCGAAAGAAGCAGAGGCAACCGCAAACGCAGCGCTTATGGCATCAAATCCACTTACTGCAGCGTATGCCGGCGTGGCTGCAGCATCAGCCGCAACGATAGGAGCCGAGATCGGTCTTGCTATTGGCTTGGGTGCCGCTCAATTGGGTGCACTGTTCGCTATACCACTTCCCGCTTACGAAAAAGGAACTGATTACAAACCAAAATCAGGTATTGCACTTGTTGGTGAAAAAGGAAGCGAGTTAGTGCAAGAGCCATCTGGCAAATCTTATCTCACGCCGGATAGCGCATCTCTCATGAACATTCCACAAGGTTCTAAAATCATCCCCGCTCATAAAGTGATGGATGAAATAAACCGTGATATCATGCTTTCGATGATGAGAGCTAACAGTATAAATATTCGTGAAAAAAATGATGCAGTTGATTTAAAAAAGTTCGAAGAAATAATGATAAAGCAGGGAAGGGAAACAGTGAGAGCAATCAAAGGAATGAAGCCGCCTGTGGTGCATAATCATATTGATTTATCATTTCAGGAACACATAAAAAAGATGTCGTAAATGAGTTATTCGCGTTATCCATTCTTATTTTTTCTGTTGGACACACCAACAGGGCTATGCTATTATAAGGATGCTAATGGCAATACTCAAAAAGCAAACATTCAATCAGGAACAGAGATTGCTCTTGCTAATAAAACAGCACCTGACGGATGGATGAATTCGGAATTGGGATTCAACCGTAACAAAGATTATTACGCACTGTTCCGTTCTTATAATTCACCTTATACTCTTGTAAAAGATGCAGAGCAAATTGTGCGTGAAATTTATTACAGCACAAAAGGAAGCGAAACATTGCTTTCCTACATGATCTTAAAATATAACGATCAACCACAATCGGGAGAGCCACAATATGAACTTTATTACAAGTCCCCAATTGATTTTTCTCAAAGCGTTGATACGATTGTAAGAGGTTTTCAGATATCACTTTTCCAGGGAGGCATTACGCAATTAATAAAGGCTTACGAAAATACCATTTTTGAAATTCCATGCGATGGATCAATACCCGAAAACATAAAAGCGTTGTTTGATGGGATGCTGGTAGAAGATACTTTGTATTATTCCATTCCGCAAATATCATTGCCATCAGACGGGCATCCCTATATTTTGCCATGCACAAAAACAGATGAAGATGGCGATAGTTACGGAGTAGTTTCAAACGGTCAGACATTAGAAGATATTGACACTACATCGAACTACGCAACCACGCAAAATTATTTATTTTCATCCGTTGCAGCAGTAACAGTAAGAGTTAGGGGAACAATTGAGTTGCGTCCTTTTTCGGCAAATCATCCGGTTGGTTTTGCCCTTGCATTACAAACACCTGTTTATGCAAACGAAGGTTTAGCAGATCAGTTTTTGCATACTGAATTACTTGTGCCATCACAAAAACAGGGAAGATCAACAGTAAGCAATCCTTATGGTGCGCAACTTTTCCCGAATAATCATCATCAGAGTTATTTAACGGGTCAATCTGTTTACTCGTTCGATCAGACAATAGATTTACAGGCAAATGAAAATTTATTTCTTGCTATTGCTCAGTTTGGCGATCCGGCGCATCCATTAACGGTATTATCTGGAAACTTCACAGTAGAATTTGTTACAGCTCCGCAGAATGTCTCTGTGTGGATGATTTCTTTATACAACATCGGAAAATTATTACTGAAATATATATGCCAATATGCAAGCACTACAGATTACCCGTTAGCATTTCAGTTTATCAGTTCACTCCTTGAAGGTTTGCAAAATCTTTGCGCCACATCAGGAGATGCATTACGTGCGGCTGGTGATCCTAATTATAGTAAATTCTATAACGCCGCTCAGACAAATATCAACTACCCGAATATAAATCTTACAGGTTCTTATGGCGTGGTTTTAAAAACATCACTTAAAGACTGGTTTCAAAATGCTTCATGTATTCTTATGGCTGCAATGGGTGCACAGCAGCCGGGAAGCATGGAAGAATTATTTTTTGAACAATTGGAATATGTGTTTAACGCGACATCGGTAAGCATGGATCTCGGTGAAGTTGCTGATATGAAATTAACAAGGGCGAGTGATTTATTTTTTACCCGTGTAAAATTTGGATGGAACCCTGCATTAAACGATCAGAAATCAGGGAAATTTTCGTGGATAAGCACGCTTGAAATGCAAGGGCCAATGAAAGCCATTCCTGATAAAGTATTTGAAAAAGTAAGCCCCTGGAATGCATGCCCATATATCATGCAGCGATTGATCGCAAATATCAATGACACATCAACCACAAGAAACGCTAATGATAATACTGTTCATAATGTGAACATTGATTTAAACAATTGGACGTATGACACATGGACGGCAAGTTTTTTATCGCTGATTCAAAACACTTCTATTCCGAATAATACGAATATTTACCTGCTTCCAAATGTTGCGCAACAGCCTATAAGCATGTTCAACATTCAGGGCGGATATTTTTATACGGGTAAAGATTTTTCAATTTTTGTATTCTGCGTTCCTTCTTTTAGTTCATCACTTGCAATGCGTTTTCAACTATCAGGAACACTGAATCAGGTTAACCCGATTCCCGGTAATCCGAATGATTACGCAATAGTAACATTATGGATAAATGGTGTTGCTGCATTTACCCAAACAATAAATTATACTTCCGCAGGAACGCCAATAAGCATTGATCATACAATAACGCAGGTGTTTAATTTTAAAGACTGCGTATATATAACTATCGACACATCAGCATCTGGCGAAGTGGATGATATAGTTGCATCGATAACTGCGGGTACATATTGGAGTGCAAGTGGCGCAAATATTCAAGTGTTAGCCGGATCAAATAAAAAACTGATATCCTTACCAAATGTTATTCCGACTTCGCAGCCATTTGATAATAGTGGAACACCGGGTGTTCAGTCAGTAGTACAATATGGTTTTCAGTACTTCCAGTTTAATTCACAAGTGATCAATCCAACTTTCGCAATGAAGTTTTTGATCAGAGGGCTTACAAATGGAGCATCAGGGCAAAATGCAACATTTGATTATTGGAGAAACGGTCAAGTAAAAAATACAATCACCGCCAATAGTGCTGGAACGCTCACGAATTTCCCTGCACTTCCCGCAACTGATTTTGAATTTGATGAAACGGTAACATTTCAGTTAGGGGATATTATATTTCTCACAGGTAGCGCACAGAATACAAACGCATTTATTACGGAAATGAGCCTTACGGCTACCAGCACAAATATAAAAGCGTATAACCTTTACCGTGAGCAATACGATGCATTATCTGGGTTGCCTAATTTACTCGGGAATATACCCGGAACAAATAAGCCTTTAACGACAGGGCCAGGAGCTTATTTCAATATAACGCCTTACAGCCCTAAGCGAATGTTTTTAGCATGGAAAAAATATTTAGATTCTGTCAACTATTACCAGCGCGGAAATAAATATTCTTTCCTTACTATTTCCAAAAACAAATTTTTATCAACTACACTTAACGGTGTAACAATAACTGAAGCTGCAGATGAACCAGTGGGAAGTGATATTTTATTCATTCCTGAATATGCAGATTTTACAACAGAAGTCCAGAGAACATTTGCCAGTATCATGACAGGTGCGGCAAACGCACATATCAGGCACACTTATATCGGCAATGAATATTTCTCTTTTCCAGATGGATTGAAACAACATCCAGGAACAAATGAATCACAGGAATGGAAAACGCTTCTATCACCACAGACAAATATTGCAACACTTATAAATCCTTCTACCGATGGAATTAAATTATTAGATATGCCAGCAAATTCAATAGTGTGGGCAAAGGGTTTGCCGATACAGCTTGTAGTTGAAGGGCAAACACAAGACCCACAAATAAATACAAACAATAGGTATCAGTATTGGTTTTCGGAACAAGTAAGCCGCTGGGTAAATCAAAATAACTACGGTCAGTATTGGCAAAATAATGACACAATAAGTTTGCAATTTTTAACCAATGGATTGAGCAATGTTATTGCAAGAATATACAATTGCAGTCAGGCGCAAATCGGAATAGATATAACAATACCTGAAATAACTTCTGCTGCAGTCGCATCACCATATTCAATTTTTCAAGGAAATATTGATATTTCTGGATTAAGTGCCGGTACTTATTTCATTGAAATCGTTGCCGGTTCTGGTGGCTCACAAACAAAACTTATCAGTGAGCCTTTATTAATCGCTTCAAGCTGGCCCAATACCGTTTTGATTAAATATTCATGCAGCTATAACACTCAGAATTTAATTTTTACAGATACAAATTATCAACCACAGATAAGAGTAGATGCGATACTTGGGAATCGATTTACCCGCAAATTCAAGCGCTGGAGTTTCGTAGATCAGGTCCAGGATGCAAAAACTACGCAAGCCTATCCTTATGACGTGTGTAAGTTCTGGTTGGGCACAAGTGATGGCGTTCCGTTTTGGGTGCATCAAAAAGTTTCAGATGCATTATTGATGGATCAGACGACAATAGAAAACGAAGGGCTTACTTATGATACCGATTCTGACGGATGGGAAGAAACATTTATTGAAGGAAATCCAAAACGTTTTTTTGAGACAACGCTAAGATGTACGCAGAATTTATTTGCAAATGTGGCAACATCTGCCGGTGCATCAGGCGATACAAGCATTATTGCAACAGTTGATGCCGTTGGTTTCGGGCCTAATATAAACAACGATTCAAACGCAACCGAAACGGACATCATCGGAATATTAATTAACTAATATGGCACAGATACAGGTAAGCATAGAAGGTAGTTTAATAAACAGTTCCAACAACTTTGTTGTTGCGTTGTACGATTCCACAGCGCCAACGGTTGTACTGGAAAGCCAAGCGCCTACAAAGCCATACAGCAATCCTTTCCAGGTAACTTTTGCTTATGATGCAACGATAGGCAGAACATATATTGTTAAACTTTGGGAAAGTGCAGATACCACGCCATCGGGAACAGTACGAAATTCAACAAGCATCACACCTTCCGCAAATAGCACATCGGTAAGATTTAATGATGAATTAATTGTTGATACTTCTGCAGGCTTAACAAGCGGAACAGATACCTATGTAAATTCTTCTTATATCGGTTGGGATCTCTGGTTTGAAAGAAAAGGCGAAGGAACGATGTTTGCCACAACAGGAACGCCGGAATATACATACGATAAAACAACAGGCACAATAACACTTCCGTCAGGAATAACATTTCAACCGGGTGAAGAATTTGTTACACATTTCTATCCACAGATTGGAACAAATATTCAAACAGTTTCTGGCGGCATATCATCAGGAGTAATTATTTCCGCAAACACAACGTTTGATAATACCTACAAGAATAAAGCAATTTTCTGTCAAGGATCAACAAGCCAATTGGTATGCAGTTTACCTGCACTCTCAACTCTTTTGGATTATGATTACATCTATATTTATTCAAATGGCGGCTCACACATCAATCTTGTTTTAAATACACAAGGAACAGATAAAATAAATTCTTCGAGCCAAGTAACTCAAATAATTCTTGGTCAATGCGAGGTGTTAAAGCTATTCAAAGCAAACGGTGTGTTCAATATCGACAATGATATTGCTGGCGTGTTAGGAGTTGGTGAGTTCGTTTATACAATGGCGTTAGTTGATGCAAATACTTTACAATGTGCGGGGCAATTAGTCAACCGTGCAGATTACCCGAGATTATGGGCATGGGTTCAAACACTCGATTCATCTATGCTTGTTACAGAGGCGGCACTTGCAACTACTGATGGAAATGGAAATCTTATCAATCAGGCAAAATTTTCATCAGGGACAACTTCATCAAATTTCAGGTTGCCTAAACTTACCAACTATGAATTATTAAAAGTAGTTGATGGCACTGCAAGAAAAGCCGGAAGTTTTGAGGAAGAAGATTTAAAGCCACACTCACATGTGCAAACATTGTTTCAGGCGGTGAATAATGGCGGTTTAAAACCAGTTGGTTTTAGTGGCACAACAGGAAGTTTAACAAACAGTGTTTATAGTACAGCTAATAACACATCAACAAGCGGAAGAAACAAATTAAAAAATACAGGCGTGTATGCGCTGATCCGAATATGAAATAACAAACTATGAACATATCAAAACGCTTCAATGCTTTCCGGGATAACTACCTGGCAGCAAAAAGAAGCATAATAACAGGGATAATTTTATTAGCGTGCGCGGTAGCCAGTGCTCAGGTGCATGATTCAAGAGCGGTGCCGCGTGTGAACAGTTTTATGAATGGCTGGAAAGCCGGATATTTTGATTCATCGTTACACATTCCACGCTATCCATCAAATTACAATTATGGCGGCAGCGATACAACCCCTTTCATTTTCGTTGTTGGAAATGAACTGCATTATTATTCACAAGGAAGTTATTACAGTGTTACAGGCGGTTCATCAATCGATACCACTTCGCTTTCCAATCGTATCAACACAAAATTAAATTGGGCCGATACGACGAATATGCTCTTGCCTTATCTAAGGGCAACAGATGCAGCAACATTGTATTATCCGCGTAATACTAACCCTAATGGCTACCTGATAAATTCAAATAACCTATCTGATGTAGTGAGCGCAAGTGCAGCACGTTCAAATATAGGAGCAATTGGCGGAACTGATACAGTAGGAAAATGGGTTAATACATTATATCGTCGAAGCGATTCTGTGTTTTATAAAAAAGGATTAACTGAATACTTTGCTTTTATTGATAGTATAGGCGGAGGCGGCGGTAGCACAACATTTCCTGCAAGTTATTACCCATCGTATCAATGGGTATATAATCTTGGCGGTAGTGGCGCTTCTCTTGCTGGCGGATCGGTTACGGGTACACCAAATTTTTCAGGCATTGGCCAGTTAGATGTCAGTCAGTTTGATATTTTCGGAAATGATGTTACCTATTTTATTTCTCACATGCTGCAGGGCGGATCATTGTATGTTTTTAATGTACACAATCCTGCTAAGCATGGATTATATACGATTAATTCAGGAAGCCCTTCCGATGCATTAAGCAGCCCGGATATCTGGTATATTTATTTAACGGATGTTTCTGCATCTTCAAATACAATATCAACCGGTGATACACTTTCTTTTTATTATTTTCCGCCGGGGGCGGTTCCTTCGCCAACGCTGTATTATCAAACCGTACAAAGTAATACGACATCACAAACACAAAGGAGCAGATTAAATTTTTCATCTGTTTTTTCAGCGAGCGATAATTCGGGTAATAATTCAACTGATCTAACTATTGCAAATGGCGGTGTTACAAATGCAATGCTTGCAAATAATACAATAAGCGGCATTTCACTCGGCAATTCTCTTTATCAATTGAATTTCGGTTACGGATTTACAACTACTTCACCATATAACGGCAGTGGAACAATTAACCAGGCAATTGATACAACAAAACTTGCAACGATATCGTATGTCAATTTACATAGTGGCGGCGGCTCTAATGATATCACTGGAACGTATTCTTCCGATCAATCTTTTACAGTTTCAGGAACCGCTTCGCTTATTGCTATTGAAGTAAATCCTACATCGGCACTATCCGCTTTTAAAGTTGGTATTACTTCCGGCGGCGCAGAGATAATTCCATCACAATATATTTCTGCAGGAAGCAATTCAAATATTTCCTGCAATTATTATTTCATGAATGGCAATACAACCATTTATGTTTCCGGCATTACCTCGTCAACAGTAATCAGAATTAAACAAGTCATCTAATGAAAAAGATATTTTCAATATTATTTTTATTCTGTTCTCTTTTTTTACATGCACAAAAAGCGCAACAGAATACAACTAATCTCGGTCAGCAACACGGTATCGTTGGCTCTGTTTTCGCAACAAACTTTTCTTCTCTTCCTTCCGGATGGACATTGACTCATCCAAATTCAACAGTAAGTTATGGATCATCCGGGGCGGTTATTAGCAGTACTGCGCATGGCGGCTGGACAGATTATTTTGAAAGTGATTATTATAATCTTGATAAACAGCAGGTACAATTAGTAGTAATACCCGGCAGCAAAGATTCTGCTTCACATGGCATAGGAATTTCTTTTGGTTCTAACGCACTTTTCTATTCGATCTCGTCTTTCATGCAATATAGTTTGACAAATGCTTACGACTCCGGCATGATGAAATTCGGATCATCGAGTACAACATATAGCGACAGTTCGGGAAGTATGTCATTCAATACTTCTGATACTACAATATGGACAATTACAAGAGAACAATGGAAGATCACTTTAACAGCGTACGACAAAACTACCGGTGCATCTATATCAAAGTCTTTACAGAATGCAAACCTTTTTGGAACAGGTGGAAAGTTGAGAATTTATTTTCTCGGAGGTAGCCAGCATATTGCATCATTTACAGTTTATTCAACTGATCCGTTCGGAATAGTAGCTATTTTTGGAGATAGTCAAGCTGCAGGCGGGGCTGCAAGTTCAGAAAGTGAAAACTGGTGTAACCGTTTATTTGCCGGAAATAAATTACGGTTTAATAATCTAAGCTACCCGTCAATTACCACACAGTATGCACTCACATCAACGCTTCCAAATTTATATCTCACAAAACCAAAAGTTGTAATTATATGTACTGGTTATAACGAAAGGCGTGATCTTGTTACCGATACTTCTACATTCAAAGGATATTACGATAGCGCAATTGTTCGCATTCAAAGAAATTGCCCGGGGGTTACAATATTCCTTACAACACTTATACCTACTTACAATGGAACAGGAAGCGCAACCGATCCATTTTCTGTTTGCATAAAAAATATCGGCGCATATTATGGCTTGCAGGTTATTGACATTCGGGCCGCATTGCTTGGAAGTGGTGGAACGGGGATTAATCCGGCGTATCTTGGTAATGATGCTGTTCATCTTTCTGATAGTGGAAACTATATTTATGCGCGAACCGTTAAAAATGCAGTAGCTTCTTACTTGCAAGAATTTCAAACATCAGATACCTCAAGCTATGCTCATTTAGATGTTCAGAATTTGCCGCCTGCTTCAGATGGAGATATGCCTGTATTTGTAGATGCTTTTGGAAACTTTAAGGTTCGTAGTAATAAGGACCCTAACATCAACAAATATATTCTGAATGGTTATAACAATTCCGGTGCCGATGCAATTTATGGAAGTACAAGTGCATATACGACTGCTCCAGCACATCAAATTATAAAAGGAAGTCTCGCTTTACTCGATAGTGGTCTAAACATTCACAATAGCACATTTGGGCTATACATAAATTATAATGGCGGGAATGATAATATGCTTGTGACAAACCGATCTCATGCAGGATATACATCTCCGTTAGAAGGTGAATTTTTCAATAATGCACATCAGAATATAATATTTGAATCTTTCACAAGCGCAACGACAGGAAACTACCCTCAATATATAGGATCGAGTAAAAATATATTCATTGGTTCTCCAAGTGCCAGCTCAACGAGTTATTTGACCGGAGGTAATAATATAGGTATTGGTACATGGACGGCGTCTGTTGCCATGACAACTGCGACCGGGAACTTTGGAGCAGGTCAAGATGCTTTTAAGGGATTTACAACGAACCAGTATAACTTAAACATAATTACAAGAAATACTGGAGCAAATAGCAGTAACGTAGTGAATGATGTAATACGATTAGGCGATCTTTCCGCATCGTATAGCGCACCCGCTTATTCGGTTGTTCTTGCACCATACCAATACGCTACTACAACATCACTTTATGTTGGGGGTTATGCTGCCGCAAGTCCGACCTATGGCAAAGCCTGGTACCGAAGCGCAAATGCAACAGGTACAAATGTGATTGGTAGCGATATGTACCTGCTTCCGGGTAGTGGAACCGGGACAGCAAGAGGCGGTAGTTTATATTTTGGATATAGCGCAGTTGGAGGATCAAGCAGCAATATTAATTCCACTTATTCTTACCCGATGAGGGTTGATAGTATCGGTAATATTGTCTATGGGGGCGGGGCGGATAATGGAATTACCGGGTTTCAAATTGGAGGGAATATAAGTCTAACAAGTGCAGGTAATTATCTTCAGATAGCAGAAGGAACAAATGGCATTGTGGGTCAAACTACTCTTGTGTCCGGAACCAAAGCAATAACAATTACTGGACTTACAACAAGCAGTAGAGCATTTATTACTCTTGTAACACCTTCCGGGACTTCTCTAACAACAACCTATCAGGCAGTATGCACAAGTAATACACTTACCATTCAGGCTAATGTAGCCGCTGGAACTATAAATACAGCGGACGGGTCAACACTCAATTATATAATTATAAATAGATAAACAACTGTTATGAAACATTTAATCATTTTAATTCTCACATTCTCACTATTAGGCGTAAACGCTTTTAGTCAACCTGCAAAAAACGATCAGGCGGCTACTGTTCCAATTTATTTACATGATACTATTTACAGGATTGAAAAATCGGATACCGCAAAAATTCAGGTTCCATTTTATAAACATGACGGCGGCGCTCAACGGATCGCAGAATGTTTTTTAGTTACTAAGGGTATTGTGGAAATATATAAAGGGAATGCAAGATGGATAAGTGGAAAGCAAACTCTTTACACACGAAAATGGAAACTTTTTAAAGGAAAAATTATTCAACAAAATAATCAACGATAAATCCATGAAACGCATTTTAATATCCAATATCCTTTTTCTTTTTTTTCTGTCTGCCAGATCACAGACAGACACTTTGCAATCTTTAGGTTATTCGATGCCGCTGGGTAATACCAAAACATCTGCAATGGTTTGTTTAAAAGGCAAAGCCATTGTTGATGCAAGGTCGGCAAGTAAGATCACTTATAAATGGTTTGCAAAAACAAAAGCAGCAAAATCAAAGATCATTATCGAAACACCAACGGCATTAATAACAAGAGTTAGGGGATTAATTCCAGGTTCTTACCAGTTTGGGTTTGTGGTGAAAGATAACCGGATAAAAAAATCAGATACGGCTTATACGAATGTAACAATAACGAATTAAAAAATATTCAGACATGCATCACGCAGAAAGGTTTTACCTACTTATATCATGGTTTTTTGGAATAATGGGAATGATAAACCCGGCAATATTTCCTATTGTTCTTTCCTGTATTGCTTCCGGGCTTGCAATAGTTGATTATTGGTATCGCATTAAAAACAGAAACAAAAAATGATCAAATGGCTTCGTAAAATATTGAAGTGGTTTGATGACTGGCAGAATTATAAATAAAATTTGAAAGTATGACAATAGAAACTCAACCGAATGCAACGGTAACGACAAGTAAACAATTTTGGCTTAATGTTCGTGATTTTTTAAAAGCATTGTTAGTGGCTGCATTAAGTACACCGATCACGGTTACACTAACATCGTTTTCGCAAGGAAAATTTACGATCAATTTTACTGATATGTGGCACATGGCGGCTATTTCCGCATCAGCGTATTTGCTGAAAAATTTCTTTACGCCAACGCAAACAGTAATTAAAGGCGATGTTACAAAATCGTGAGCAATGGTTGAGCCGTATTGCGAAGGACGAAATTGCCCTATAAAACATAGCTGTTGCAGATTTAATCCTGATATCAATGTAAAACGGGAAAACCATTTTGTTTCCGTACCCTTTAATCACCAAAAGCAAAAGTGCAGTTTTTTTATCGGCAACTTAAAATCAGATGTTGCAGAATTATTAAAGAACATTTTGCATGAAAAAAAATAATTCATTCTGGCCCGCACAAGAGAAACGAAAAACAACAGTTACAAAAAATGACTGGAAGATTTTGTTTTTTCTTTTCGCTGCCGGGGTAATTGGGCTGACAATATATTTTTTAACACAAATTAAATTTCATTTATGAGTTTATGGACATGGCTCTCAAAAATCTTTAACGATGTAAAAGTTAAAGTTGCTCCCGTAGTTGTTGGAATATTAAACGCAATACAAGGTGCAGAAGATAGCGGCATTGTTGACACAATCGCAAAAATAATTGATGGCGCTTTCAACACAAAAATTGCAGAAACGGTAAACGCCGCATTAAAAACGGCGGTTCTCGATGCAATCGCCGCAGAACTGGCTATTACAGGGCTACCGGCAAACCCGACTGATGCCGATATAAAAGCATTTGAGACAGCAATTGTAACAGCTGTTGCAGGTAAGAAAGCAGTAGGCGTAAAAGGAAAGGCGGTTATTGATCTCGGTGTTCAGGTATACGATATTATTCAAAAGATCGTTGCCGAACACATAGACGGGTCAAAAGTAACGGCTGCAGAAATAGTAATCGCGGTTGAAGAAGCATACCAGGATTGGCAAAATGATTTAGCTCAAGAAACAGCAGCAGAATAATGAAACAATTTTTAAAGGCGTGGATAGTAATACTGATGGTGATCTTGTTAGGATTCTCATGCTACTGCGCCTTTATTCTAAAAAATTAATACATGAAAACAACTTTACTCGCAATCGGATTTTTCGCATTTATTTTTTATCTCTCTTACGAATTACTCAAACACTTATGAACATTTCATTAAACGGAATTAGCTTAATAAAATCATTTGAAGGATTCAGCGCACGGTCATATCAGGACTCGGCGGGAATTTGGACTATCGGTTACGGTTGTACGATGTACCGCGAAGGAACAAAAGTAAAGCAAGGTGAAATGATTTCAGAAAGTGCAGCGAATGATCTTTTGCTGTGGCATATTGATTTAAAAGTTCATGCCATTAATGGGCTGATGCAAAAAGTGATTTTAAACCAAAATCAGTTTGATGCGCTTTGCTCATTTGTATATAATGTTGGCGTGGGTGCATTTTCCGGCAGCACGATGATTAAAGTTATCCGCATGAACCCGAATGAACCGGAGATACGAAATGAATTTTTGCGATGGAATAAAGCCGGGGGAAAAGAAATTGAAGGGCTGACAAATCGGAGAATGAAAGAAGCGGATTTATATTTCTCGCCGATTCAAAAACAACAATGAAAAAACTGATCATAATCGTTTTGCTTTTTGTTTCCGTTCGCGGCTTTTCACAGAGCAGGGATAGTATTCATTTTCTAATCAGGCAAACACAGTTCTACCAGATGCATTTTGATAGCCTGGTTAATGTGATCAAAGCGCAAAATATAAAACTCGATCGGATAAAACATTACATCGACTTGTGTAATAAAAATCCAAAAAAAGAAAAGTATTTAAGGGAATGGATCAATAACGCTTTACAAGAATCAAAAAAATAAAACTCTAATGCAACAAGAATTAAATTTCTACGGGCCCGGGCATTGCGCTCCACATCATCACATGAATGAACGCATTGAATGCGTAACCGTTTGTATCGGCTATGATGATTTTTTAGAAGAATGTATTAAAAGAAATATCGGGCAGTTTGACCGATGGATAATTATCACAAGCAAAGAAGATGAAAAAACGCGGGAAGTATGCCGAAGATATTCAGTGCAAACATTAATCTCCGAGGATCATAAACGCGATGGTGAATTTAATAAAGGACGTTTGATCGAAAGAGGATTGCAGCACTTATCATCACACGGCTGGCGGGTTCACATGGATAGCGATATTATTTTACCTACCAATTTCCGAAACATCATAAAAGCTGCGCATCTTGATCCCGAAGATATTTATGGGTGCGACCGGGTTATGGTAAAGTCTCGTGAACAATGGAACAAACTGCAATATTCTGGATGGAACAGCAACGATTATCACTGCCGCGTTAATCTTCCAAAAGGTTTTGAAATCGGGCATCGCTGGGCACATCACTCCGAAGGATATTGCCCAATTGGATTTTTTCAGATGTGGCATTCATCGGAAGATCAATATAAGGGTGCAAGAATAAAACCCTACCCAATTACACATAATGATGCCTGCAGAACAGATGTGCAATTTGCATTACAATGGGATCGCAGACATAGAAAAGTAATTCCTGAATTACTTGTCGTCCATCTTGAAAGCGAACCGGCATCGCTCGGCGCTAACTGGAACGGCAGAACAACAAAACGTTTTTAAATGAATGTAAAACAAAGGGTACAACAATACCTTAAAGAGCATCCAACGGCATCAAGTAAAGAAGTTGCTGAAGCATGCCTGACAACATTCGGTTATGTTGATTCAGTTAAACATCGAATGAGAGATTCAGGTCAGCTTGAAAAATTTAACCCATTATCAAGGCGCAAATCCGTAACGGTCCGCGTAGAAAAAAAAGAAGAGTTGCCGCCGGAAGAAAAATTGAAATTCCAGGTTCTTGATTTTGTAAAAAGAAAAACCGTTAAATCAGTAGAAGAAATTTCAGATGCGTTTAATACCGGCATTTCCAAAATCAGGGGAATTATTGACGAACTCCGAAAGGAGGGTTACAATATTAAAGTGGATAGTGGCAATGTTTTATTCTCCACGGTCATTGCAAAAAAAGAACCGTTTGTTTTGGATGTTTCGAAGATGTCTCAAAATTCATATAGATTCGGAATCGTGGGTGATAATCATTTATGCAGCAAATACGAAAGGCTTGACGTATTAAATGCGCTTTATGACCTTTTCGAGAAAGAAGGAATAAAAATCGTTTACAATACCGGCAACTGGATTGATGGCGAAGCGAAATTCAATAAACATGATCTGCTTGCGCATGGGCTTGATCGTCAGGTAAAATATTTTGTTGAAAACTATCCGAAAAGAAAAGGCATCATTACTTATTTTATTGGCGGCGATGACCATGAAGGATGGTACACGCAGCGCGAAGGGATTGACATCGGGAAATATGCCGAAACAAAAGCGATTGATTCGGGAAGAAAAGATTTGATTTACCTCGGGCACATGGAAGCGGATATAATCCTGAAAAGCAAAAAAGGAAAAACGCGGCTTCGGGTTCAGCACCCGGGCGGCGGTTCAACGTATGCGATCAGCTACACATCGCAAAAGATCGTTGAAAGTTTAACGAGCGGAGAGAAGCCCGATATTCTTTTCATCGGTCATTATCACAAAGCCGAATATTCTTATGTGAGGGGTGTACACGTTATTCAAACCGCATGTACACAAGATCAAACGCCATTCATGCGAAAGAAAAGAATTGCGGCACATCTCGGCGGCTGGATCCTGGATTTTTCAACCGATCAAAACGGAGCGGTAACAAGGTTCAAGCCAGAATTTATTCCGTTTTACGATAATGAATATTACACACAGTGGGGATATAAGCATTGATAATAATTGCAGTTAAACAACATTCTGCAAATATGAAAATTTATAATTGCATTTATGGGACAAAAAGAAAAAGAGACTTTAAGGTATATCAAAAAGAAATACGGATGCCAGACAGCTACCGAACTTTATGCGGTTGTTGAAAAATTATCTGATGCTGCAAGAATTGAAAGCAGAAAATATGTAGGAGGTAAAACAAGTTCTTTCAGTGCGGAGATCGCACCGGAAGCAGAAATATTACTGAATAAAGAATGAGCCAGCGAAAAACAATAAAAGTTACTTATCAAAAACTTGGTCGTTCCGGGGCATGGGGATTAAGTGAAGGCTTTGGGGAAATTTTTGTTGATGAAAAATTAAGAGGCAAAAAGCAATTTGAAATTATCATTCACGAAATGTTACATGAATTATTCCCGGCTCTCGAAGAAAAAGAAGTTGAACAAAAAGCGGCAATCATGACCCGCACATTATGGAAAGAAGGTTTCCGAAAAATAGATAACCACGATAAAGACAAGTTACAGGATGAATGATTTTTTTTGTGTTCATTAGCAGTTATGGTTTTGGTTTAGCCCTTGCATTTCTATGCAGGGGTTTTTTGTATATTGCAAATAAAAAATGCCTCTCAATATCTGCAATTCAATGCTTATTAATAATATTTCCAAATGTGTAAGCCAAATCTCAATAGAAGAATATATTGAGAAAATGAAAGTTGACTATGATTTGGATTTTGATATAGATGTATGGCACAAATGGTTTCACATTATAGGGGTATCAATCGAAAAATATTACCATCATTATTCCGCTATTTCATTTCCTTATATTTATCATGTTACACTCGATTTATTTCTTGTAAATTCAAGAGTGAATAATAATAAAGTTACTCTCATTGCCTATGAAAAAGGAACAAAAGAATTATTTGATTTATATTTTGGAGAATCTGAAAAGGATATATGATTTCACACCGTTTTTAAAACCGCCGCCTGATCGATAATGTTTTCACCTGATAAGTGAAAATAAACATTAACCGTATTTACCGTTACCCCCATGAGTTCTGCAGCCACGGATTTCGGTAGTTTCTTTTCTGCACACATATATCCAAATGAATGCCTTGCCACATGGCAGGTCAAATGCTTTTTAAGCCCGGCCATGGCGCCAAGTGATTTGAGGATAGAATTACATTGCTCTAAAACATAAGGCGGTTTGTTTAGGGCAATAACCCGGTCAATGATGCTTTGAAGGGTCGGACCGATCGGCAGCACTACCATTACTTTATTTTTACTCGCCCGGAGTTTTAAAAATCCATCTTCAACCATCGAAGCATTGAACTGCTTCCAGTCGGAATGCCTGAGCCCTGAGTAGCATCCTAAAAGAAAATAACAAAGGGTATTGTATAGGGCCGGTGATAAATCCTTTTCGAAAAGTTTTATCAGTTCCTGTTTTTCGTGTTCGAGTAAATAGGTCCGGTCCGTCTGAATGTACTTTGGAACATCATACTCATTGAACGGGTTTTCTTTGATGAGTTTTTCGGCATAAGCCTGGTTAATTATTCTCCTGAGATATTTGAAGGTAGAATTGACGGTATTATTAAACATGCCTCTGCTTCTTTCGTGCTGTTCGAACTTTCGTAAGAAAGCCACATCAATATCACCGATCAAAACCCCAGGGCGGTATTTTTCAAGCCTGTTTATTTCTGTATCATCATATCGGACCTCTTTAGCGAAATCTTTAAATGATATGCCTGCTTTTTTGCTTTTGAAAGATTCTATTGAGATCGGTATGCCATGGATTAGATAAGCGTTGATCTGCTCTTCGATTTTTGTTATTTCCTGACGTATGCGGGCATTCATTGAAGCGCCGCCCTTTTTTACAACCACTTCTTTAGCGGCTTTATTCCACTCCGATTCTTTCAGGTTGAAGTTGGTATTTATGTACATGGATTTCCGGTTGATCGTAAGCCTGATCTTTAACGGGCATTCACCTGCTGAATTTTTTTTATGAACCCATAAAACAGGGCGAATGGAATACTTACTCATTTGGTAAAACATTGGTACAACAATGGTAAAACAAATCATACACAATATAGCAGCTTTTAACAGGAAAACGCAGCAAAACGCAGCAGTCGGTTTTTCGGAAACCCTTTATAGACGCTGAAAGCCGCTACCAGAGCGACTTTCGGCTTATAAGCGGCGTGACCCCGTCAGGATTCAAACCTGAAACCTTTTGATCCGTAGTCAAATGCTCTATTCAGTTGAGCTACGGGGCCATTTTGGGCTGCAAATATAGTACAAAATCCCGCACACCAAAAATGAAAAACACAGGTTATTCATAAATCTTCATAGCCGTTGTTTCTACCAGTTTCTTAGGTAGAAGCCATGCCATGAATGCGCCTAGTTTATTAATAAAGCCAACAATCACTTCTGTTTTTCCACTCAACATACTTTTCACTGCAATCGCTGCAACAGCTTCGGGAGTCATATTTACTTTATCAGCCGTCTTTAATCCCTTTTCCCCCAATTGCGCACGTGATGCGAAGCCGGTATCCGTAGAACCGGGAGAAATGCAGGTCACCGATACCGGCGTTCTTTTTAATTCCTGCTGCAAACCTCTGCTGAAGCTTAATACAAATGCTTTTGTTGCAGAATACAAACTCAGATAAGGAACTGCCTGGTATGCTGCAGAACTAGATATGTTCAGTATGTATGATTTATTCTGCGATTTTAATACAGGTAGGAAAAGTTGTGTCAACTGCACGAGTGCGATCATATTTAACTGCATCATATTTGTATTATCATCGATGCTGAATCGCTCGAAATTCCCACTCAATCCATATCCGGCGTTGTTAACCAGAACCCGGATAGAATAATTTTTTTTTGTACACCAGTTAAATATTTCTGTTGATGCAGTTGGTGCAGACAGATCGATCGCTAAATAATCCGTACCTACCTTATATTTTTCAGCAATTTCAGTTGCATTTTTTTTTAGCTGATCTTCTGAACGTGCTACGAGAAGGATATTAAATTTATTTTTCGCTAATTCTTCTGCAATTGCTTTGCCAATGCCTTTGCTTGCTCCGGTAACTAATGCGTACATGATAGCTCAATTTGATAATGTGATAATTTGAAAATGAGATCTGGTGCTCTACTAACAAAATTTGTGGCAATAAATCCTATTACTAAAAGAGGCCAACACTCGTTGACCTCTTCAAAGATACTTATGAATACATTGAAAAAAATATGATTAGTTCTGAACTTTCGATGCAAATCGATGATAGAAAGGTGTTTTGCTGTTTTCGTGTTTCGGCATATATTTTCCGGTGATGATTGGAAGATACATTACACGCCGGCGGCTTGCTTCTCCATAATGCGGAGATTGTTGTGCACGATGCCATAAACGCCCGTCATGAACGGTAAGGTCGCCTGCATTAACATCAAAACCCACTTCACGTTCGTCAGGATTGTTATCAATAAAATATTTTTTCCCAAACAATAACTTCAACATATTTTGTTTATGCGTTCCTGCAAGTACACGCAAACCTCCGTTTTCAAACGGGCAATTGTCAAGGTGAATTCCAACGTTCAGCATTGGCATAATCTTCTGTCCGAGAAATAAATCCCTTGGACTGTCTGTGTGCCATCCCATTTGTGTAAATGCGCTGTCGGGCATGCGCACATAATTGTTCAATATCAAACCATCTTTCTCATTTTCTGCAATACGCCCTTCATAAGGCTGCAGGAAACCAATTAGTGCAGAGATGCGTGGGTCTTGTAATAACTGATGAAGGGGGTCGCTGTATAAAGAAAGAAAACACATGCGCTGGATCATCTTGTTCCCGTTCTGGTCCTTGCCAAATTTCAAAGGAACACCGTTTACTTTTTCTCTACCTTCTTCCAGCCACTGCTTCTCAATTCTTTGTGTTTCGCTGATGAAAAGCTGAACTTTTTCGTGGGGAATAAAATTGCGGAAAATAATAACCCCGTTCTTATCAAAATAATCCAATTGTTCCTGAGTCAGTTTTTCACCTAAAACAAAATCCGGGCAATTTATTTTTTTCATGATGTTAGCATTTAACCTTCCAAAGAAAAATATCTCTTTGAAGTAATCAGAGCTTTTAGGTAATATGAATTTAATATTAACAAATTATAACCTTTATATTAATCTGCAAAAGTAATGAAATTAAAATTTACTTGTTAATTTGTCTTTTTATTGCTGAAAGTTAATGCAATAATATCTAAAATTGCTCGTGGAGTTGAAAAAAAATTCAAGCCTGCTAACTTTATGGACACTGGGTTTATTATCCTGCTCACTGGTTAGCTTTTCACAAAACGATACAACGATTAAGATAATCCCGAAGACGCACAACATGTTGGTGTTGCCGCTTGTTTCCCGTTCCATTGAAACAAGCTGGGCATTCGGTGTTGCCGGTTCTTCAACGTTTCATATCAAATCGAAGGAAGAACACACGCGTACTTCAAATTTACAGGCACTGGTATTATATACGTTGCGGCACCAGTTTATCGCTGCTATTAATGGGTCCATTTATTTTCCGAACGAACAATTTATTTTGAACCAGCAAATTTCATATAGTTTCTTTCCAGATGAATTCTGGGGGCTTGGGAAAAATACTCCGGATAGCAACAAGGAGCATTACAGTTACAAACAATTTTACGTGTACCTGCATCCTCAATATCGCGTTGGAAAAAATATGTTTATTGGAATATTGTATGAATACCAGCGGTTGATGGATGTTCAATACACAGCAGGTGGTTTATTCGACCAGGAAAATATTGCAGGAAGGGATGGGTATCATATCTCCGGGTTAGGGGCGAGTTTTACTTATGATACACGAAACAATGCATTTGCTCCCGACAAAGGAATGTTGATGCAGTTTTATTTCAATCATTTTGATCACTTCTTTGCTTCCGGTTATGAGTATACGAATTTTGTTCTGGATTTCCGGAAGTTTATCCGATTATATAGAAGGCAGGTACTGGCAATACAGGCAAATGGATTTTTTAATATTGGCACAGTGCCTATAAGAAGCCTTGCGTCTCTTGGTGGAGCTACGAGCATGCGTGGTTATTATGATGGCCGCTACCGAGATAAGAACAAGGCTGTGGTGCAGGCAGAATACCGCGTTCCCTTATTCTGGCGAATTGGAGCAGTGGCATTTGGTGATATCGGAAATGTTTCTGATCATGTTGGCGGGCTTGATTTTTCTGATTTAAAATATACTTATGGTGCAGGATTGCGTTTTGCGCTGGATCAAACAGAAAGATTAAACCTTCGCTTTGATTATGGCGCTACCACACATTTCGGGCATGGATTTTATTTGCAGTTAGGAGAAGCGTTCTGATCCGCAGATGACAGTTGAGAGATGTCAGATGACAGGCCTTAAATATAAAATTATTGCTTTTTCTCAGACTGTCAACTGTCAACTGTCATCTGAGAACTGCTTATTGAACTTCGGCTAAACCGGATCGCCAGCCTGTAAAAAATATAGGTGAAAAATGGAGCTGCTATGATGTCGATTGTATAATGCACATGCTGTATCATTAGCAAAAAAGCAACTGATAGTGTAGCCATCAACGTTAGTACTTTCTCAAAAGGTTTTTTCATCACAAGAAATATCAGGAAGAGCGAAGAAGTATGCCCTGAATAAAATAAATCTTTGGTTACAACTTTCATTCCGTAAAATGGCGTGCTGAGCGGGTCTTTTAATTCAATTAAATTTACTGGAGGGCTCAATGGAAAAATACTGATGGTCAGCAATCGGGAAAGGCTTACAAAAATGTACGCCCACAAAAAAACAATGAATTCATTAGGTTTTTGAAGCCTGGTGATAAGTGCGTATGCCGTAGCCGACCAGAGGATAAGAAAAATAACTACCGACATATTGAATGCCGGCAGGTTCGAAAGGAGCATATCATGTAAAACCGGCCCGTTTCTTCTTTCTATATATTGGAAAAAAACAGGGAAAAACGCAAGCAACAGTATTAGCAATATTATACCTGCAATCATCTTGATGCGGAAAGGTTTCACTTGCAAGGCATCACTCCATCTCTCACTAAAAGATAAACGATCTGAATTACTCATGCTTTTTCTTAGAGGGCGCAAAGTTATGGCAGAATATGATCAATAAAAAACAAAGAGTGATGAAAGAAAAAGCACCGGATTTATTCCGGTGCTTTAGAAAAAATATTTATTCATATTATTAATAATGCCACCGAACGAATGCTTCCATGGCTGCATATTTGGTCAACCCTAACTGTGCATACAAATTTGCAGTGTTTGCATTCCTGTCTTCTGCCCGTTGCCAAAACTCACGGCTATCCGTACCCTGAAATGGTACCATGTCTTTTTGTGACTGGTGAATAAAAATCCCGAATCTTTTTTTCATCACCTGGTCGGGGCTCATCGGGATTGCCATTTCAATTTCACTTACATCCCATTCCTGCCACGCACCTTTGTACAACCAAACCCAACAGTCATTTATCCACTCTTCGCCCCGTGCTTTTAACCGGCGCATGGATTCAAAAACAATATCCAGGCAAACTTTGTGTGTGCCATGCGGGTCAGCCAAATCTCCTGCACAATATACCTGGTGTGGTTTTATGCTTTGCAATAAATCCATTGTTAATTGAACATCAGCTTCGCCCATTGGTTTTTTTTCAATGGTTCCTGTTTCGTAAAAAGGAAGATTTTGAAAGTGTATATTTTCATCTTTGAGGCCCACATAATGACAGGTAGCCCTTGCCTCGCATCTTCTTATCAATCCTTTTATCTGCCTGATTTCCGGTGTATCAACATCGCTGTTCTTTTTATTTTTCAAGAATGATGTTGCTTCTTTTAATATCTGTGAAGATTTTTTATTATCAATGCCGGATAGTTCTTCAAAGCCTACTGCAAAATCCAGGAAGCGTGTTACAAATTCATCTGTCACTGCAATATTTCCTGATGTCTGGTATGCAACATGTACATCATGCCCCTGGTCGTGCAAGCGCATAAAAGTTCCACCCATGGAAATAATATCATCATCAGGGTGCGGAGAAAAAATAACACAGCGTTTCGGGTAGGGGGTCATTCTTTCCGGAGGGTTTGGTAATGGTTGATTTTTTCCGCCAGGCCAACCTGTAATGCTGTCTCTTACCATGTAAAACACCTGCAAATTAATTTCGTAAGCATCGCCTTTTTCAACCAGTAAATCACTTAAGCCATTATCATTATAATCGGCATTCGTTAAACTTAAAATTGGTTTCTCTAATTTCAACGCCGTACTCACAACAGCTTTACGTATCATTTTTGGGGTCCATTCACAGTCTCCCGCCAGCCAGGGAGATTTAAAACGTGTAAGCTCCGAGGCTGCAGGTTCGTCAGTAACAAACAAACATTCATTGTGCTGTTGCAAAAGTGATGCAGGTATTTGTTCTGTTACATTTCCTTCAACAGCTTTTTGAAGAACGGGAGCTTTGATCTGTCCCCATGCCATCAGCAAAATTTTCTTTGCTTTCATAATAGTGCTGATGCCCATCGTGATTGCGAGGCGTGGCACTTTTGAAATATTCTGAAATTCGTGCGAGTTTGCAATTCGTGTTGAATTATCCAGTGGTACTAATCTGGTTTTTGAAAATAAGCTTGATCCCGGCTCATTGAAACCAATATGCCCGTTGTTGCCGATACCTAATATTTGTAAATCAATACCACCAACTTCATCAAGCATCTCTTCATATTTAGCACAATATTTTTTGATGTCTTCCTTTTTCCATTCGCCGTTTGGTATATGACAGTTACGCTGGTCGATATCTACATGATCAAACAATTGTTTTTTCATGAAGCGGTTGTAACTCTGCAATGCATTATTGTCAATCGGGTAATATTCATCAAGATTAAAAGCAATTACATTTTTAAAACTTAACCCCTCTTCTTTATGCATGCGCACCAGTTCTGCATATAATGTTTTGGGAGAAGAACCTGTTGCAAGCCCAAGTACGCAATTTTCACCTTTGGATTGTTTATACCTGATAAGGCTTGCAATTTCCTGTGCAATGAAAGCAGAACCTTCTTTCGGGGAACTGAAAATTTTTACAGGGATTTTTTCAAATGAATCTACCATGCTCATAAGTCAAAATAATTTTGATGATATTATATAATAGTGATACAAAATTAGTTTCAATTTTTTGTAAAATGTTTGATGGGTGTTGACAGATTGGGTTGTCAACATTATTATTTAAAAAGAACTCTTGCAAACGTTTGAAATGAAATTGCTGTGGAAATTTTGTGGTGAATTTCGAAATAGATTCGTCAAAAACACCACTGTAATTTTCAATTGTCCGGAAAAGAATATAAAAATAATTCATCTCAAATTTAAATCAACCCAAGTATTTTATCCCTTACTAACAAACAACAACCGGGCAATGCTGCACGTTGGTTGATTGAAGACAAAGCGATGCGTGTATCATTGTTTACAAGGCTAAGTGAATGTTGCATGATAGATGTTTTCACTGGCAATAATAATAATTCACCAAAGCCCGAAAGCATGCCGCCAAGAACAATTAATTCGGGGTTAAGAAGGTTAATTGCGACGGCAAGGCCTTTACCAAGATTATATGCAATTTCAGTTACTCCCTCAATGGCAAGGTTGTCGCCAAACTTTACCGCTTCAAGAATATCTTCCAATTCAAGAAATCCTTTTTTGGAAAATACTTGTTGAAGCCGGCTGCTACTGCCTTCTTTCATTTTTTTAACCAGGTAATCTATTAAAGCCAGCCCTGAAGCTTCCGTTTCAAGGCATCCTTTTTTCCCGCAAAAGCATATTTTTTCATTATTGAACATAGGTATGTGCCCTATTTCCCCGGCATACCCGGAGGCTCCATAAACAGGCGCACCATCAGCAAAAATCCCGATTGCTATTCCGTAGTCGAGGTTGACAATGCATGCATTTTTTTCGCTGTAGGGAAGGCCATATTGCCCGAAATTATATTCACCGTAAGCAAGTGTGCGGCTATCATTATCAAGGTAAACAGGAAGGTTGAATTCCTCTTCTAATTTCTCTTTTACGGGGGCATTGCCAAAGTGGTAAATACTTAATATCTCACTTGTTTTTACGTTGATACGTCCGGCCATGCTCAGCCCGAGCCCAATAATTTTTTCTTTAACAACAGACACGTTGCTTAAGAATTTGTGTATTTCTTTAATGATAGCGTCGAGGGATTCATTTGTATCCAAAAAGGCAAAAGGAACATCTAATGCAGAGTCTATGATATTGGCATTAAAACTCATCAAGCCAATATTGATCTTGTATTTTTTTATTTCTACCCCCAAAAAATAACAACTATCAGGGTTAAGGCTATATATAGCAGCTTTCCTTCCCAGCCCTTCCGTTTTCTTGCCGGTATCTTTTACTAACCCTTCTTCCAAAAGTTCTGTGATTAACTCAGTAGTTTTAGGTATACTGATATTAAGAAGATCTGCGAGTTCAGGAATAGTGGACTCCACCCTGGCACTGAGGTGGGCTATAGCATTTTTTTTTCGGTTCCTGTCTTTAAACGCAACCCCAGATAGGCCCTCTCCATTCAGATTATTAAAGACTGAGTATTGCATTTTTCAAGATTATTATGCAATAATACGCTTATTGCGAATATATTTTACTAATAATTGAATAGTAAATAATTTTTTTTATTAAATAAGCATAAATATCTAAATTTTTTTTTTTAATCTCAATAAAAAATAACAAATTTGTAACGTAGTAGTTTTTACATAAGTATTTAACTATTATACTTAGTCGATTTTTATTGTTAATAACCAAAAAACTGCATTATGAAAATCTTGAGAAGGTTATCATTTCTTTTCACTCTCCTCGCAGTTTGTTTATTTTCCTACGCACAGAATACAGTTACCGGTAAGGTTACTGATTCAACGGGGAAAGGCATTCCGGGGGTCAATGTTCTTGTAAAAGGCACAACGAAAGGAACCTCAACAAAAGCTGACGGTTCATTTTCAATCAGTGCACCATCTGATGCGACTTTAATTATAAGTGGTATCGGATATGCAACTAAAGAAGTTGCGGTAGGTGGCCAAAGCAGTATTGCTGTTTCGCTGTCTGAGAGACAAAATGAATTAAACACAGTAGTTGTTACCGCTCTTGGTATTACAAGACAAGCCCGAAAAGTGGGATACTCTGTAACAACCGTAGGTGGCGACCAGATGACGCAAGCACGTGAAACGAATGTGGCGCTTTCTTTGGCGGGACAAGTTGCCGGATTGGATGTTCATGGAACTAATGGCGGCCCAGGTGGTAGCGCACGTATTTTGTTACGTGGTATGCCAAGTATCAATGACGGGGGGTCTCCGCTCTTTGTAATTAACGGCGTTCCGATGGATAACTCAAACCGTGGTTCTGCCAACGAATGGGGCGGTGCGGATTTGGGAGATGGTATAGGAAACATCAACCCGGACGATATTGAAACAATGACAGTTTTGAAAGGCCAGGCCGCATCTGCATTATATGGTACACGTGCTTCAAATGGCGTAATCTTAATTACCACCAAAACTGGTAAAAAAGGTAGCCCTGCCGTTGAATTCAATACAAATAATGTTATTGACAAAGTGATCAATTACCAGGATTATCAATGGCAATATGGTCAAGGTCAAAATGGAGTAAAACCTGCTAACGCTACAGCTGCGTTGAATACAGACAGGTTAAGCTGGGGTGCTAAACTGGATGGCTCGCAGGTTGTCGGTTTTGATGGTAACCAATATGCGTATTCTGCTTACAAGGATAATTTTAAGAATTTCTATAGAACAGGGCCTACTTTCACAAATACTATAGCTGTAACAGGCGGTGGCGATAAAGGCACATTCAGGTTATCCCTGTCAAATCTTGATAATACTTCAGTTGTTCGCAATAGCGGTATCAACAGAAAAACGGTAAACTTAAACCTGGATCAAAAGATCACAAACAGGTTAAGTGTATCCGCAATGGGTAACTATATTGATGAAGAAGACAGAAACAGGCCATATTTGAGCGATGGCCCGTTAAATGCCAATAACTTCCAGTTCCTGGCTACAAATGTTAATGAAAACATTTTTAAACCGGGTTACGATGCAAATGGCAATGAAGTAGTTTTTAGTGATGATAACTATGTAACGAACCCCTGGTTTGTTGTAAACAAATTTGTGAATAACACAGGAAGGAAACGTTTCATTACATCGGTATCTGGTAAATATAATTTCGTAGATTGGATTTATGCCCAGGTAAGACTTGGTTACGATCATGAAAACGATCGTTATCTGAATGTTACTCCAAGTGGTACAAATTACTCGTTCAACTCTGCAGGACAATCCGGAGGTATCAGTTTATCTAATGCGCAAACATCAGAATTAAACCTTGATGCCATTTTGGGAGTATCTCACAAATTAGTTGGTGATCTTAATTTAGATGCTACAATTGGTGGTAATATCAGGAAAAATCAATTTGAGTCAATAGGTATTAGCGGTGGCCCATTTGTAATTCCAGGGCTATATACTCCTGGCAACGTTGTTAGCTTTGGAAGAAGTTATGGCTATAATTCAAAAGAAGTTCATTCAGGGTATTATTCACTTGATTTTAGCTACAGAAACTTCCTTACTTTAAATACTACCGGAAGATATGATGCTTATTCAACATTATACAATTCAGGTATCCCTAAAGGCCAAAGAGATATTTTCATTCCTTCTGTTTCAGCAAGCTTTATTTTCACAGAACTAACCCATATCAATGGTTTAAATTTTGGAAAGATCAGGGCGTCTTATGCGCAAACCAGTGGCGAACCTAATGGCGCCTATCAAACCGCTGTTTATTATTCCGTTGGAAATTCAATTAATGGGATACCGACTGGTAGTTTTAGTAGTGGTCTTCCTAATTTGTTCCTCAAACCATTTGTAAAATCCGAAGTAGAGGTTGGTGCTGAATTAAAGTTCTTTAATAATAGACTAGGTATTGACGCTGCTTATTATACGCAAAAGACATCCAAGGAAATCCTTAGTGGTGGTTTGAGTTGGGCTACTGGATATTCTAGTACAGTTGTTGCAACAGGCTCTACACAAAATAAAGGCCTTGAATTGCAATTAACAGGTACCCCGATCAAGCAGAAGAATTTCTCCTGGAATGTGACTTTCAACCTTACTTCAGTTCATAACAAAATATTGCAGACAGATCAGGCAGGAAACAATCTTTCGTTGGGTAATTACAGGCCACTTAATGCTAACACAGCTTACGTAAAAGGCTTGGCTGGTCCTCAGATCCTGGCGCATGACTATACTTACGATTCAAAGGGAAATATTGTAGTAGATGCAAGTGGTTTACCTATCCAGGGTGGTTTGATCCCAATGGGAAGTGTTCTTCCTACTTTATATGGCGGTTTGAGAAACGAATTTAATTTGGGCGACTTCAACTTTTCGTTCTTGGTTGACTACAATTTTGGAAACAAAATTCTATCGGCTACCAGCTATTATTCCATCTACAGAGGTTTGAACAAAATGACTCTTGCAGGAAGGGAAACAGGTATCACAACAGGTGTGACAACATCAGGTGCAACAAATACTGTTACTGCTGATGCACAGGATTACTACCAACGTTTAGCAACTATTTCAAGAGTAAACGTGCTTAATGGAGATTATATCAAACTTCGGCAGGTAACATTCGGATACACCATCACACAAAAAATGCTTGGAAATATCCCGGTATTCAGCTCCATCCAGATTTCATTGGTTGGACGCAACTTGTGGACAATACTTAAACACAGCGATAACATAGATCCTGAAAATGGCTTTGCAGCAAGTGTTGCTTATGCCGGTATTGAAGGCACAAGCTTACCATCAACAAGAACTTTTGGTATAAATGCTAAATTCAAATTCAAAAATTAATTATCATGAAAAAATTACTGATATATATAAGTTTTGTTTCAGCGATAACCTTAGCAGGTTGTACCAAAAACTTTGATTCGCTGAACAACGACCCGACGCGTGCCTCAGCGGCAAATTTTGACCCGAATCTGCTTTTACCAACGGCGGAGTTGGGATATTTATCTGCCATTCAGGGATACGCTGGTCCTTTGTTATTCCAATCAATGTGGATACAGACTTTTGCCAATGCAGAATATCCCAGCTACTATTCAAATGGTGATAAATACGTTGCTTCAGGTAATATTCTTACTTACGAAGCAAGCACATGGAATAATGCTTATAGCGCTGCAAGTAACGCCTACGAAATTCAGAACCTTACAAAAGACAATGATGCTCTCAGTAACCTAAGAGGAATTGCTTTAATAGTAGAACTGATGAATTTTCAGGCTGTTACTGATACTTATGGTGATTGCCCATACTCCCAGGCGCTCCAGGCTAAAAACGGTATATCCCTTCCGGTTTATGACAAACAGCAGGATATATATACATCCATGTTAAGCAGGTTGGACTCAGTATTGAGCACTCTTGATGTATCTAAAGCAAAACCAACTAATGATGTCATTTATTCAGGTGATATTGCCAAGTGGAAAAAATTCGGTTATTCATTGATGTTACGTATGGCTATGCGTTTAACAAAAGCTGATGCTGCAACTGCACAGAAATATGCAGAAAAGGCTTATGCCGGCGGCACATTCGCAAGCAATGATGATAACGCATACATTACTTATGACCATGCTGATGGTTACAGTAATGGAAACACTAGTGCATTACAGGTTCCTGAAGATTTTTCACAAGTAAGATGGGGTAAACTTTTGATAACACTTTTAAAAGCATCAGCCGACCCGAGACTTGGAGTAATCGCTGAAGTGCCTAAACAAGGAACTTCTAACAATTTGAATGAAAGCCTTGACGGGGATCATACTCTGGCGAACCAGGTTGGTATGCCTAACGGATATGATCAAAATGGAGGATCTACAGATATTAGCACTGAGCCGAATTATCCGGGTACCTCGCCTGCTGATCCATCAATTTCAGGTGATAAGGCTTTTGTAGTCGGCAAATATTCTCGTCCAACAACTGCTGTGTATGTCCGGGATCTGAATACACCTGGTTTCATTTTTACCTATGCTGAAACAGAATTGTTATTAGCGGAAGCTGCTGTTCGTGGTTGGAGCGTTGGATCAAGCGCTTCTGTTCACTATGCAAACGGTTTAAGTGCAGCTATTCAATCTTATGGAACATTCAACGCCGCTGGCACAATTAGCTCTACTGTTGCGGATGCTTATGCTGCGGTAGCTACACTGGATGTTTCATCAACAACAAATTCCCTTGCTCAGATCAATACGCAATATTGGATTACTTCGGGTACGTTATTTGACTTCTCTGAAGCATGGAGCAATTGGAGAAGATCTGGTTACCCGGTATTAACTCCGGTAAATTACACTGGTAATTTCACTGGCGGCACTATCCCAAGAAGGGAACAATATCCGAGTTCAGAAGCAACAAATAACCCGGCTAACCTGAAGGCTGCTGTGGCAAACCTATCTGGTGGTGATTTGCGTACTTCTAAAGTTTGGTGGGATCAATAATCATGCGCATCGTTTTTGGTTAAATAGAACAAGGCTGCCTTAGGGCGGTCTTGTTTTTTTAACACCGGTATTATTCTATGATACTTAACTTAGCTGTTTAAAGTTTTCACCCTGGTAGCAATGAAATCATACTATTATAAAAGACTTACTGCTGTTATCCTGTTTTTTTTTCTTTTCTTTCAAAATAATATTTGTTTTTCACAGCAAACGCTTTTTCATTTATTGCCTTCTAAAGAGACCAACATAAAATTCAGGAACGACGTGAATGAATCCGAAAACCTGAACGTACTTGCTTACGAATATTTCTACAATGGTGGAGGGGCCGCTGCAGGCGATATTAATAATGATGGTTTGGAAGATTTGTTTTTCACCTCCAATATGGGTGAAAATAAATTATACCTGAACCTTGGTAACATGAAATTTAAAGATATAACGAAAGAGGCTTGCCCGGAATTAGCCGGACGAAAAGGCGGATGGAAAACAGGCGTTACGATGGCAGATGTAAATGGCGATGGACTAACGGACATCTATATCTGCTATTCCGGGAAAGTGGATAGTAACATGCGCAGGAATGAATTGTTTATTAACCAGGGTAATTTAAAGTTTGTTGAGAAAGCAAAAGAATATGGGCTTGATGATCCCAGCTATAGTACACAAGCTGTTTTTTTTGATTATGACAATGACGGTGATTTGGATATGTTTCTTTTAAACCACAACGTAAAAAAAATTGATAACCTCGAACTTTCTAAATTCCGCAACAGTGCTGATCCTTATGCAGGGGATAAGTTATACGAAAACCAAAACGGGCATTTTGTAGACGTCTCTGCAAAAGCAGGAATACATCAGTACCCACTTACATTCGGATTAGGTGTTGCCATAGCCGATATCAATAAAGATGGATGGCAGGATATCTATGTGACCAACGATTATAACGAACCGGATTATGTATACATCAACAACCACGACGGAACATTCACAGAAAAATCTGAAGAATATTTCAGGCATGTTTCGCAATTCTCAATGGGTGTTGATATTGCCGATTTTAATAACGATGGTTTGCCTGATATCATGACGCTTGATATGTTGCCCGAAGATAACCGCCGGCAAAAATTGTTGCAGCTCCAGGAAAATTATGAATCATTTCAATTGATCATTAGCCAGGATCTGCATAAACAATACATGCGCAACATGCTTCAATTGAATAACGGGAACGGAACATTCAGCGAAATAGCACAACTATCCGGTGTTTCAAATACCGATTGGAGCTGGTGCCCTTTGTTTGCGGATTTTGATAATGATGGTTATAAAGATTTATTTATTTCAAACGGCTACCTGCGCGATTATACCAACAAAGATTTTTTGCGTTACTGGGGCGATTATAAAATAAAAAAAGCAATGGACCGAGAGCCGGTACAACTGCTTGATCTTATCAAAGCAATGCCGGTAACACAATATCCGAATTATATTTTCCGCAATAATCATGACCTTACTTTTTCCAATAAACAAAAAGAATGGGGATTGGATCAATTGAAAATTTCAAGCGGCGCAGTATATGCAGACCTTGACAATGATGGTGATCTTGATCTTGTTGTAAATAACATCAATAATGAAGCATTCATTTATAAAAATCTAAGCCGCGAAAACAACAACACATCTTATTTAAATATCAAACTGAAATATAAAAACCCAAACATTAATGCAATTGGTTCGAAGATATATGTGTTCTCAAACGGAGAATTGCAATATTCCGAAGTAAACCCTAACAGGGGATATCTTTCCTGTGTTTCTACTGTTGCACATTTTGGATTGGGTGATGTGAAGAAAATAGATTCACTAAGAGTTATCTGGCCCGATAATTCAACACAATTATTGACGAACGTTTCTGCCAATCAAAAATTAGTTGTAGAATATATAAATTCTGCAAACAATCCTTATGCCACAGGGACAAAAGCAAATAAAACTATTTTTAGTTCAACCAAAAATATTATTGATTATACCCACGAAGGTTTTGGCGAGAATGATTTCAAGCGGCAACTTTTGATGACATTCATGTATTCACAAACAGGGCCGGTGCTTGCAAAAGCAGATGTAAATAAAGATGGCCTTGAGGATTTATTTATAAGCGGTGATAAGAATAAACAAGGAAAAATTTATCTGCAGAAAAAAGATGGAAATTTTTCCCCGATCGATAATCCTGGTATAGGTGATGAAAATACCTCAGCCGTTTCTGCCGCAGCTTTTTTTGATGCTAACGGTGACGGGTATCCTGATTTGTACATTGCAAAAGGCGGCTACTCTTTATTTGAACCCTATACAGCAGCGTTGCAGGATGAGTTATACATGAATGATGGCAAAGGAATTTTCTCTTTGCAAAAAGGCGCGTTACCGGATGTAAGCGCAAGCAGCAAATCGGTTGTGCGTGCCTGCGACTATGATAATGATGGCGATCTTGATCTGTTTGTTGCAGGCAGGGTTGTTCCGGGAAAATATCCTGTAACACCAAGATCATACCTTCTTGCAAATAATGGCAAGGGGAAATTCTCCATTATAGCAACACCGTTTGACAGCATTGGAATGATCACGGATGCGCAATGGATTGATTTGAATAATGACGGAAGAAAAGATTTGATCGTTTGTGGCGAGTTTATGCCTGTGATGATATTCATCAATACTCCGGATGGTTTTGTAAATAAAACAAATGAATATTTTGATAAAGCTGAAAGTGGATTTTGGTTTTCACTCAATATAACGGATATAGACGGCGATGGTAAACCGGATATCATCGCAGGTAATCTCGGGCGAAATTCCCAGATACATTTCTCAGACAAAGAACCGGCAGAATTATATTACGCCGATTTTGACGCTAACGGTTCGATTGATCCGTTCCTGAATTTTTATGTGCAAGGGAAAAGTTATCCTTTTGTAAGCCGCGATGAATTGAACGATCAGATGTACTCAATGCGGAAAAAATTTCACAGCTATAAGGATTATGCAGATGCGACCATCGATGATATTTTTACAAAAGATGAATTAAGCAAAGCAGGAAGGCTTACAGCTAATGAATGCAATACTGTTTGTTTCCTGAACCGCAATGGGAAATTTATAAAAACAGTATTGCCTTTGCCTGCACAATTTTCTGTGGTAACGAAAATTGTTGCAGATGATTTTGATGGTGATGGCAAAAAAGACCTGTTATTACTCGGGAACCATTCAGACAACCGCTTAAAAATCGGAAGTATAGATGCGAATTACGGATGTTTATTAAAAGGAGATGGCAAAGGCGGTTTTAATTATATCCCGCAAGCTTCGTCCGGTCTTTCTGTAAAAGGGGATGTAAAATGTGCGGAAGAAATTTCTGTTGGCGGAAATAAATATCTTGTCATCGGCGTATCAAACGTTGGGCTTATTTGGTATAAAACAGATCAATGATGAAAAAAATATTTTTTGGGATCCTTTTTTTCTGTGCCGCCGCAAACGCACAGAACGCAACGAGGTCATTTGAAGAAGACATACAACCTGCTGTTTTTTCTATATCGAAAGTAATGATGCATGATGTCACAAATCCTCCCGCTGCAAGCAGGTTCTATGCATATTGCATGATCGGCGCGTATGAAATCGTTTCGCAAAATAATCCTTCATTGGTTTCTCTTTCCAAACTCATCAAAAATTATACGCCGTACATTATTACTGCAAATAAAGGCGAATACAATTATAAGATTGCTGCTGCTTATTGCATTATGGAAACAGGCAAATTGATTTTGCCTTCCGGTTATATGCTGCAGGATGATGAAGATGAATTTGTAAAAGGGTTGAAACGAAGCAATATCCCTGAAAATATTATTTCACAATCAATGGCGGTTGCACAGCAGGTAGCTGCAAGTGTTATTCAATATTCAAAAGGGGATAATTATAATAAGCTGAGTACAAAACTGCGCTACACCCCATTGAAGGGCGATCAGTATTGGTTCCCTACACCACCCGCATACATAGAAGCGGTTGAACCAAACTGGAGAATTATCCGCCCGATGTTTATTGAATCATCAGATCAGTTTATTCCTCCTGCATTAACCCCTTTTAGCAAAGACTCTGCAAGTGCGTTCTACAAGTTAGCGAAGGAAGTATATTTTCAATCCATCAACCAGGAGCAGGAACACATCAATATCGCAAATTTTTGGGATTGTAACCCATTCACCGTTGCTACTTCCGGGCACATGATGATTGGTTTTAAAAAAATAACACCTGGCGGCCATTGGATGAATATAGCAAGCATTGCATCCAAAAATGCAAAACTGAATTTTGATAATGCTATTCTTGTTCATACAATGGTTTCATTGGCATTGATGGATGGCTTTATTAGCAGTTGGGATGAAAAATACCGCAGTAACCGCCTTCGCCCGGAAACTTATATCAATCGCTATATAGATGTAAAATGGGTACCGGTATTGCAAACACCGCCATTCCCGGAATACACAAGCGCACATAGTGTGATTTCAAATGCAGCGGCAGCCACGCTTACTTATTTGCTTGGAGACAATTTCCCATTTACAGATAACTCAGAAATTATTTATGATATACCCCCGCGGAATTTTAAATCATTCAATGCAGCCGCTGCAGAAGCTGCTATCTCTCGATTGTATGGCGGCATACATTATCGCGATGGGGTAGAGAATGGAACAAAAGAAGGGCAGGTATTGGGAGCATATATTGTTCAAAAAATAAAAGCTGCGGGAATAAAACCTCTCGTCAACTAAATTTGGTTAAATGATAACCCGATGCCGGATTGCTGCGTTTAAATAAATGAAATCAAAACAGAATAACGATGGCCGCTTTTTTAAAATCAATAAAGAGGCAGTATTTAATTGTTTTTTGCATCCTGTTGATTGTATATTCTGTCAGCTTTTTGTGTTTTAGTTTTAACACTGTTTCCTCTGATATAAATAATGTTGCTTCGCAAGATGCAGCCACGTTTGCAGGATCTTTATCATGCATGGGTTGCCACAAGGATATTTATGAAACACATATTAAAACGGCGCATTATCATACTTCTGCTATTGCAAGTGATAAATCCATCAAAGGAAGTTTTAAAGATGGGCAGAACAGGTTTCGCTACAATAAATTTATGGAAGTGGCGATGGAAAAAAAGGCAGATAGTTTTTTTCAAACCGCATATGTCAGCGGGACCGAATATCAGAGGGAACAATTCGGAGTCGTGATCGGTTCGGGAAGAAAAGGGCAAACATATTTGTATTGGAAAGGAAACGAATTGTTTCAACTTCCCGTTTCTTATTATGTTCCTGCGCATAGCTGGTGCAACAGCCCCGGATATCCGGCAACAATGATTTATTTCGACAGGCCAATCAAATCACGATGCGTAGAATGCCATGGTACTTATGCCAGCTATGAAGAAAATGCTAATAGTGCCACCTTGTTTGATCAAAACAGTATTATATACGGAGTCGATTGTGAGCGTTGCCACGGCCCTTCTTCAAAACATGTACAATATCACACGCAACATCCCGGTGAAAAGAAAGGGATGTTTGTGATCAATGCAAAATTATTAAGCAGGCAACAACGTATGGACGCTTGTGCGTTGTGTCATTCCGGGTTCAGAAAAGAAGTGAAGCCTCCATTTTCATTTGCCGTAGGGGATAAGCTGGAAGATTTCTCTTTGCCAAATTATAACACAGATAGTTCTTCGTGGCTTGATGTGCATGGAAACCAATACGGGTTGCTTACCTCCAGTAAATGCTATATCACAAGTGCCAATATGGATTGTTCTTCCTGCCACAACGTGCATAAAGAAGAGATCAATAACCCGAAATTATATTCAACAAGATGTATGAATTGCCATAATGAAGCATCACATAATTTCTGTACATTAACACCAGCCAAAGGATTGAACCTTGCAGATAATTGTATCGATTGCCACATGCCGGCCCTTCCTTCAAAAAAAATATTTTTACAAATGGCTGAAACCGGTGCAGCTGATCTGGTAAGAACGCATCGTGTTGCTGTTTATAAAGAACAATCCGATACGTTCATCGCGAAGTTGAAAAAGAAGAAATAAAAATTATAAACTTACCTTAAACACATCCGCATATTTCCCCGAAAATTTTGTTTGTAATGAAGATGGAATAGTGACGATAATATCGGCACCATCTTGTTTCCATTTTAATTTTTCTTTTGAACCGAGAAGTGTGATTTTAGTTTTTTTATTTGCTGTTAACTGGCTGATTTTTATTTGTGCCGGAAGAGATACATCTTCTTTTTCCGACAAATAAAATGCGTAAATATTTTTTCCGTCTTTTGATTGTGTGTAGAAAATATTATCTGATGAATAGGGGGCAATAGGTTTGCTGTAATAAATTCCTTCGCCGTTTATTTTCATCCATGCACCAACATCATTTAACCGTTGATATGCGGTAGGGTCCCAATCTCCATCAGGGCCCGGTCCGATGTTTAATAAAAAGTTGCCGCCGCGGGAAACTATTTTTATTAAAAGTTGAACCAATTGTTGTGCTGATTTATAATGATCGTTCGGAACAAAACTCCACGAGTTGCCCATCGTCATACAAGTTTCCCATGGAAATGAAAGTGGTTTGTCCGGCACTTGCTGCTCCGGTGTTTGATAGTTTTCAAATTCGCCGCCAACACTTCTGTCAACAACAATTAATCCCGGTTGTAAACTTCTTCCCATTGCTGCAATTTTCTTCATATCAATATCCTGGTCGTACACAATTCCTTTCTGCCATTCTACATTTTTATCGACTGATGATAATGAGCGGACCCAACCACCATCAAGCCATAGAATATCCATCTTTCCATAGTCACTCATCAATTCTTTTATCTGGTTAAACGTAAATTGTTTGAATGCATTCCAACGCTCAGGATATTTTTTCGGGTCATAATTTACGTTGCGGTCTTTTGGCGGAAAGTAAGGCCACCAGTAATTTTCAGAATGCCAGTCTGGTTTTGAAAAATATGCGCCGATCAAAAAATTTTCTTTTCTGAATGCATTGAAAACTTCTTTGGCCACATTGCTTCTCGGGTTTGAAGAGAACGGTGTTTTGGGTGATGTGATCTTATAATCCGTCTGCTTAGTATCGAACATGCAAAAACCATCGTGATGTTTTGTAGTGAAGACCACATATTTCATTCCTGCATTTTTTGCAGCAGCAACCCATTTTTCAGGATTGAAGTTTGTTGGGTTGAAAGTTGTCTGCAGGTTTTCATACGCTTTCTTATAACCAAAATAATCTGATGAATATGGGCCTCTGCGTTGTGTCCATCCTTCATCTTCGGGACAGATGCTCCAGCTTTCCACAACCCCCCACTGACTGTATGTTCCCCAATGCATGAATAAACCGAATTTCAAATCCTGCCATTCTTCAATTTTTTTCTGGACTAATGTATCAGCAGGCGGAACATATTTTTCCTGGGCGATTGCGAATGAGAAAATGAAAACAAAAATGATTGATGATAAATATTTCATGACTAAAAATTAGGAATTAGAAATTAATAATTAAGAATTGTTGATCTTATTCATTCCCCACTTACCATTCACTATTCACCCTTATGAATCCCCTTCGTATTATAATTCACTTTCCATAAACCGTAACGTTGGTATTGTGTTTGCATGCGTTGCAAAAATTCGTCAAAGTTTTTGCCATCTTGTTTACTCCATAATACTTCGCTTAATGCACTTAATCTTGGGAATAACATGTATTCTACTTTTTTCGGGTTGCTCATGTATTCTGTCCACACATTAGCCTGTGCACCGAGAATATACTTCTGATTTTCTTCTGCAAGCCCTGATGGAAAAGGGTTGTAATTGTACACTGTTTCCAATGGAAGGTAGCCACCTATCGTTAGCGAATCTTCTGTCTTCGATTGTGCATGATCGAAGTAAACATATTCACCAGGCGTCATCATCACATTGTGGTGTTGGTTTGCAGCATCTATACCACCTTTTTCCCCGCGCCAGCTCATTATCGTTGCATTCGGTGCAATTCCGCCTTCCAAAATTTCATCCCAACCAATAATCCTTCTTCCTTTGCTGTTCAGATATTTTTCCACACGTTGAATAAAATAGCTCTGCAAACCTTCTTCATCTTTCAAACCTTTTTCTTTGATCAGGTTCTGGCAAAATTCACTTCTTTTCCAATTTGATTTCGGGCATTCATCTCCACCGATATGAATGTATTGAGAAGGAAATAACTGCATCACTTCATCCAGTACATCTTCAATAAATTTAAACGTGAACTCGCTCGGGCAATACACATCTTCATAAACTCCCCAGCTTTGTTGAACTTGTTTTCCCGTTGTATCTCCGCTCCAAACAACACCTTTATGAACTTTTGTGGATTCATTCGGGAAACAACTCAGTTGAGGGTATGCTGCAATTGCAGCTGAGGAATGTCCCGGCATTTCAATTTCAGGAATGATGGTGATATACCTGTCTGCAGCATATTTCACCACATCTTTAATTTGTTCCTGCGTATAATAGCCGCAATGTTTCTCATTGTCGTTTCCTGTTCCCGGATGATGCCCGATGATCGTTCCGTTTCTGCAGCTACCTATCTCCGTTAGTTTCGGGTATTTTTTTATTTCGATGCGCCAGCCCTGGTCTTCCGTTAAATGCCAGTGGAAATAATTCATTTTATGCAATGCGATATAATCGATATATCTTTTTACAAAATCAACCGGCATGAAATGACGGCCTACATCAAGCATCAACCCGCGATATTTAAAACGAGGATAATCGGTGATCTCAAGTGCTGGTATTTTCAGATCAGAAGAAATTTCTGTTGGCAATAATTGTATCAGCGTTTGTATGCCATAAAAAGTTCCCTGGTGGGTATCACCTGTGATGTTTATTTCTGATGATGAAATATTCATTGTATATTTTCCATCAACAGAACCTGCAGCAGTTTTTTTAGTAGAAAGAATGATAGAATTTTTTGCTGGTTTTTTGCCGGTCTTTAATTTGAACCCGTACAGTTGTTGCAGGTAATCATTAAAAAAAACTGCGGCTTTTTTTTCATCCTCACCTTCCCCAACGATCGTTGTGTTTGGAGTGATCACAAAATTTCCAGCCTTAGTTGTCAAACTCACAGGCTTTGGGATAATTGATATTTGCTGCGCATAGGCCATTGAAAAAGATAATGCACACACGAGAGAAAAAAATGTCTTCATGTTTTTTAGTTAAGAGATGAATCAAACCTTATTCAAAAAAAAGAAAATGGAAAATTAATTGTTTTGAATAATAATAGTCGCAGTGCGGAGTCGATTGAAATAAATAAATTTTTTTAAGAAGTTTTCAAATCAATATTCTTTATGACATTAATGTTTAATAAATCCGGGAAATCTCATCAATCACAAAAATCCAGGTGCAGACAAACAAAAAAGGCAACGAAAATTCGCTGCCTTTTAGTGCCGGATATGTTAATTTCAAACACCTGCAAGTTGTAATTGCATGCTTGAAATAAAATGATTGAATTCGTTTTTTACATCATTAAAAATCTTCTTGAATGTTTCCATCCGCTCAGATAAGGCGTTCTGTGAATCGTTCTTCACAGTGCGCAAAACATTAAAAATGTTTTCTACTTTTTGGTGTGAATCTGGAAGGTCGTGTCGTAACGTGTCGATCACTTCTTTGTGACAAATAAACAGGTTTTGAAAATGTTCAACCTGTGCCAGCAAGGTGCGGGGGAGTTTTTGTGTTGCCATATCTTCAAGCTCGTGCTCGAAATGGCGGATTTCCTGTTTGATGGAGGAGAGCTCATGCTTCCACGATTGCAACTCCTCTTGAAACTGTTCGATGGTTGACGATTCCATTGGTTTCAATTTTAGTGAAGAAATTAAAGAACTGTGTACCTAAATTTAAGAAATGCTGCGGAAGAGGGCAAAAAATTATTTTTCACAGGTACTGCACATAAGTACCGTTCGTTATCGGTGGCTTAGTTAGCAGGTTAATGTAAGTAAGGGATGTTAATGGTATTGGATTAGAAAATTTATAAAAAAATTTGCTTATTTCTTTTTGGCATTAAATTAATGGTAACCAATTGGCAGAAAGTTCAGGTATCAAATCAAATCCTTATTTTTGAGCCTTGTTTAAACCGGATGAATAATTTTCAAGAATTCCTGCTCATTATTGCAACTTGTTTAAACAATAACCGATAGAATTCAATTTATTAATGGAAAAGAAAGTAACCAAGATTGGCGTGCTTACTTCCGGCGGCGATGCACCGGGAATGAACGCCGCAGTTCGTGCAGTTGTCCGTACCGGTATTTATTATGGATTGGAAGTTTTTGGTATTATGCGCGGTTATAGCGGCATGATCGAAAATGATATTATTCCCATGCATTCCCGCAGCGTTGCGAATATTATTCAGCGTGGGGGCACAATTTTAAAAACAGCTCGATGCAAAGAATTTTTTGAATATGAGGGAAGAAAAAAAGCGCATGCCAATTTAAAAAAATTAGGAGTGAATGGATTGGTGGTAATCGGGGGAGATGGTTCTTTCCGTGGTGCACATAAATTCAGTAACGAGTTTGACATCCCTTGTATCGGGCTTCCCGGAACAATTGATAAAGATATTGCCGGAACAGATTTCACCATAGGTTTTGATACTGCTGCAAACACTGCAGTTGAGGCTATTGATAAAATCCGTGACACTGCTGATGCGCATGACCGCCTTTTTATTATTGAAGTGATGGGACGCGATGCAGGCTATATCGCTTTGCATAGCGGAATTGCGACCGGTGCAGAACATATATTGATCCCGGAGCGCAAAACAGATATTGAAGAATTAATATCTTCTTTACTTGAAAAAGAGCGCCGCAAAAAATTAGTAAACATGGTTGTTGTTGCCGAAGGCGACAATTTTGGCGGAGCTGATGAAGTGGCAAAAATTATTAAAGAAAGGATCCCTTCAGCAGATACGCGTGTATGTGTGCTTGGCCACATTCAACGCGGCGGTGCACCAAGTTGCATGGATCGTTTGATCGCGAGCCGCATGGGATATTCAGCAGTGGAATGTTTGATGGAAGACCGCCACAACGTAATGGTTGGGATCATGAACAACAGGATGCATTATACCCCACTGGAAAAAGCAGTGAAGGCAAAACAAAAGATCAGCGATGACTGGCTGAAAATTGTAAAAATATTAGCTTCTTAATTATAAATTTGATAGCAGGAAATGCGTTCCTGCTTTTTTAATTTAACCAAACAAATTCAACTGTACATGTCAAAACACTTATCGAAATATTTACACGAAACAATGGATAAACAGGCGGGATTAGAACATACATTTCATCGCACAAAAATTGTTGCAACTGTTGGGCCGGCTTGTGATACCTACGATAAATTATTGGATCTTGTAAAAGCAGGAGTAAACGTGTTCCGTCTTAATTTTTCTCATGGCTCACATGAAGACAAAGCAAAAATTATTGACCACATCCGCAAAATAAACACTACTCAACCTTATAACATTGCAATATTGGGTGACCTGCAAGGGCCTAAATTACGTGTTGGTGAAATTGAAGGCGGTTCAATGGATGTTGCAGTAGGGGATATCCTCACATTTACCAATGAGAAATTGGTTGGTACTAAAGAACGCATTTACGTTTCTTACCCTAATCTTCATTCGGATGTAAAAATCGGCAACACGATTTTGATCGACGATGGAAAATTAGAAGTGAAAGTTGTTGGTATCGAAAAAAACAATGATGTAAAAGTGCAGGTGACATTAGGTGGAATTCTTTCTTCGAAAAAAGGAGTAAATCTTCCCGATACAAAAATTTCACTGCCTGCGCTCACCGAAAAAGATTTAGTAGATCTAGATTTTATTATCGAGCAAAAATTGGATTGGGTAGCACTATCTTTTGTAAGGCATGTAAAAGATATTGTGATTTTGCGCAGCAAACTCGATGAGAAAAAAAGTAAAACAAAGATCATCGCGAAAATAGAAAAACCTGAAGCACTCACAAATATCCGCGATATCATTCTTGAATCAGACGGTATCATGGTTGCACGTGGCGATTTGGGTGTTGAACTTCCTGTTGAACAAGTTCCGTTAATTCAAAAACAACTGATCCGCAAATGCCTGCACCGTGCAAAACCGGTAATCGTTGCAACGCAGATGATGGAGAGTATGATTGAACGTACCAAACCAAACCGTAGCGAGATCACAGATGTTGCAAACGCAGTGCTTGAAGGAGCAGATGCCGTAATGCTTAGCGCAGAAACTGCTGCAGGCCAGCATCCGGCATTGGTTGTTGAAACCATGCGCAAAATAATTATGGAAGTTGAAAAAAATGATTATCCATACAACCTGGAAGACAGGCTTGCACCACAACCGCATTCACCATCTTTTTTGAGTGATGCAATTTGTTACAACGCATGTAAACTTGCTAAAGACGCAAACGCTGATGCGTTGATCGGAATGACGCAGAGTGGTTACACTGGTTTTATGCTTTCAAGTTATCGACCCAAAGCGCCTTTATATATTTTCTCTAAAGAAAAAACATTGATCAACCAGCTTAGTTTAAGTTGGGGCGTCCGTGCTTTTTATTATGACGAGGAAGAAAGTGTGGATGATATTTTCGGCGACCAGGCTCAGATATTAAAAGAAAGAGGGTTTATTAAAAGCGGTGATGTTGTTGTAAACACCGGAAGTATTCCTGTTCAGTTACATCTTCCCACAAATATGTTGAAGATCACAAAAATCACTGACTAAATTTTTGTTATTGCTTATAACCAAAAACAAGGTGCTTGCAAACTTTTGCAGGCATCTGTTGTTTTCCCCGTCTTTATTTTTGCCGAAATCGTTAATTTAGGATTGCGATCTTTTACCACAACAGCAATATTTTATGGCTACTCATAAACGTGTTCATCTTTCATCAAAAGTTAACAACGATACCGGCTTTGGTAACAGTACCACCAATGTTGGCGGCAGGTTCATTAACCGTGACGGGAGTTTTAATCTTGAAAAAGAAGGGTTGCCGGCATGGGAACGTTACAGCATTTATCATAGCATGCTGAATATGCCGCGTTGGAAATTTATAATGATCATTGGCATTTTTTATTTGTCGGTGAACCTTTTCTTCAGCATTATTTATGCACTTATCGGTGCAAACGAATTCCAGGGAATGATTGCGCAAACACCATGGCAAAAGTTCAAAGAGATCTATTTTTTCAGCACGGAAACATTTACAACAGTTGGTTACGGACGCGTAAACCCTGTTGGTGATGCTGCAAATTTTGTTGCATCAATAGAAGCAATATCCGGGTTCTTATCGCTGGCTATTTTTACCGGCCTGATGTACGGGCGTTTTTCAAAACCAAAGGCGTTCCTGATGTTCAGCGACCACGCATTGATCAGCCCTTATCGCGGGAAAACGGCATTGATGTTCCGTTTTGTTTCTTATAAAGACAATCATGTGCTCACAGATGTTGAAGTGAAAGTTACTATCGGGCTTCAGCAGATGGAAAATAGTAAGACAGAATATAAATTTTATACGCTTGATCTCGAACGCCAACGCGTTGATAGTTTACCTATGAATTTTACTGTTGTACACCCGCTTGATGAACATAGCCCTTTAACTGGCCTTGGCCCGGAAGACATGAAAATTGCAGATGTGGAAGTGTACGTATTGATAAGGGGGTTTGATAATGTGTATTCAAATATCGTTTTGCAACGTACTTCTTATACTTATGAAGAAATCAAGTTCAATGCGAAATTTGTACCGATGTACCGCGAAAGCGTTGAAAGAAACACAACCATCGTTGAACTTTCCAAGCTCAACGAATATATTGAGGTAGAACTTCCTGTTTTTACCCCGGCTTTAAATGAAGAAGAAAGCGTTAGCTGAGAGTTGAACTGGTATTCCAATTCAAATCCTTTATGCCTTTATCTTTCTCCTGCCTGCTGTAAGAGATTATCTGAGGATTAATTTTTTTGATAATTGTCAAAGTGCTATTTTTGGACCCGAAAACGAAATTGGTCGAAAAGTTATGAGTGAACTTTTAGAAAAAGATGAAGTCATTGTACAGGAAATTGTTTCCTGTGCCCGCGGGCTTTTTGAAAAATTCGGGTTGAAGAAAACAACTATGGAAGATATTGCCAAAGAAGCGGGCAAAGGTAAAAGTTCATTGTATTATTATTTTGAAAGTAAGTACGAAATTTTTGAAGCAGTGGTCGACCAGGAAATGCAGGAACTTTTTCATGTAGCAGAGAATGCGATCAGTAAATCAACAACAGCAAAAGAAAAATTAAAAGCATATAGCAAAGTAAGATTAGGGAAGATCAATAAGCTCGGCAATCTTTCGCAGGTAGTGAAAAATGACCTGATGGATAACATGAGTGTGGTGATGAATATTAAAAAGAAACATGAGATCACTCAATTCAATCTTATTAAAAATATTATAGAATCGGGAATCAAGTCTGGTGAGTTTAAAAAGATATGTTGTGAAGAAGTGGAATTGCTGGCGTTTTTATTTGCTGCAACTTTTCGCGGTATTGCATTACCAATGTGTGTTGACAGCATGTTCCCCGATCTTTCTGAAAAAGTGGATGATATTGTTGACATCATGATCGATGGCATTGCAAACTGATTTTTTTTGTACTTCCCTTTATAAACTGGTTTTATATTTTGAAATATCATAATGATGGAAAGTCAAAATGTTAAAATATTTCAGCAATACATGAGTTGTATTGCTGAACGAAAGCAAAATCTATATTCATTGTAAAATTTTTTATTTACTTACTTCAAACTGAGATTATGAATGTGAATGTTCAGAACGCAAATGGAAAGTTGGGTATATTGATCCCGGGATTAGGCGCTGTTGCAACTACACTGATAGCAGGAGTGGAAGCGGTGCGGCAAGGTTTATCGCAACCAATAGGTTCGCTGACACAAATGGGAAATATACGATTGGGGAAAAGAACAGAAAACCGTTATCCGTTGATTAAAGATTTTGTTCCCCTTGCAGATTTGAATGATATCGTTTTTGGCGGATGGGATTTGTATGAAGACAATGTTTATGAAGCAGCGTCAAAAGCAAAAGTGCTTGAACCGGGATTGTTGAATGCCATCAAACCACAACTGCAGGCATTAGTGCCAATGAAAGCCGTGTTTGATAAATCATTTGTAAAAAATCTTGACGGAAAAAATATCAAACAAGGCAAAACAAAATTTGATCTTGCAAAAGCAGTAATGGACGACATCGAAAATTTCCGCGATGCAAATGATTGCAACAGGATCGTAATGGTTTGGTGTGGCTCTACTGAAAAATATTTTGAACCTTCAGAAGTACATGAAAGCATCGAAAATTTTGAACAGGGGTTGCATGAAAATCATCCGATGATTTCGCCGAGTATGATCTATGCGTATGCTGCCATCAAGCTCGGTGTTCCTTTTGCAAACGGCGCACCTAATCTCACCTGTGATATACCTGCATTAATCGAATTAGCAAAAGAAACAAACACACCAATTGCAGGTAAAGATTTCAAAACAGGACAAACATTGATGAAAACCATTCTTGCACCCGGATTACACGCAAGGGCGCTTGGCATTAAAGGTTGGTTCTCTACAAATATTTTAGGAAACAGGGACGGATGGGTATTGGATGATCCGGATAATTTCAAAACAAAAGAAGTTTCCAAGTTAAGTGTGCTGGAAGATATCCTTCGCCCGGAGTTAAACCCTGAGTTGTACGGCGAGTTGTATCACAAGGTGCGTATTAATTATTATCCTCCTCATGGCGATAATAAAGAGAGCTGGGACAATATAGATATTTTCGGATGGCTTGGTTACCCGATGCAGATCAAAATAAATTTCCTTTGCCGCGATTCCATTTTAGCTGCACCTGTTGTACTTGATCTTGCTTTGTTTTCCGACCTTGCAAAACGTGCAGGAATGAGTGGTATACAGGAATGGTTGTCGTTTTATTTTAAATCGCCGCAAACCTTGCCAGGCCTGCGTCCGGAGCATGATATATTCAAACAGCTGATCAAGTTGCAGAATACGTTAAGGCACATAATGGGCGAAGATTTGATCACGCATTTGGGATTGGATTATTACCAGGACCTTGTTGAAGCATTATGATAACGTTACATCGCCTGATCAGTTCATGCCTTGGTATTGGTTATATACAAAAAGGCTCCGGAACAGTTGCAGCATTGTTTTGTTGTGTTTGCTGGTATTTTATTTTCAGGAATACCGATAATTTTTTTTGGCAGGTACTCATAACCGTTAGTATAACGCTTGTCGGCATTTTTTCTGCAGGTAAAGTAGAAGAAGCCTGGGGAAAAGACAGCAGCAAAGTAGTGATTGATGAAATAGCAGGTATGTGTGTTTCATTATTGATTTTGCCGGTTCAGTGGAAATATATCATTGCGGCATTTGTATTGTTCCGGTTTTTTGATATTGCGAAGCCACTTTTCATAAGGAAGCTGGAAGTGTTTCCGGGTGGTTACGGGGTAATGGCGGATGATTTGCTTGCCGGTATTTACAGTAATGTGATCATGCAGATAATAATATTCAATAAGCTTTTTTAAATGGTTACTTTTTTTAAAGCGCAGGCTGCTTCGATAACAGCAACGGTTGTTGACTTTTTAGCCACAATTATTTTGGTTGAAGTATTTCATTGCTGGTATCTTCTTGGCAGTATTATTGGAACTGTTGCAGGTGGCATCACTCATTTTATGCTAAGCCGTAATTGGGTGTTTAATGCAAAAGACGGCAAGGTGCATTGGCAGGCAGTAAAATATATTTTGGTTTGGATCGTCTACCTGTTGTTGACAACCGGCGGGGTTTACATAGTTACCACGTATGTATTCAACGATTATGGAAAACTAAATTATGTGTTATCTAAAATAACTGTGGCAGTGATAATGAGCGTGTGTTATAATTATGTACTTCATAAAAAATTTGTTTTTAAATAAGGCGGAAATATGTTTAAAGAAGAACGGATAAAGCGGAATGGGTTAGTGTTTGTTTTTTTGGCTATAGCATTTAGCAGTGTTGCACAGGTAACCAGGATTACCGGCGTAGTAAAAGATGCAGTTACAAAACAACCATTGTATGCTGTGAGTGTTACCATTAAAAACAGGAATGGCGTGCCAACTGATTCACTGGGAAATTTTACCATCAGCTCCGACAGGCAGATCAGCCAGTTGCAGTTCTCTATTGTCGGTTATAAAAGCCAAACGGTTTCTATAAAATCACCGAAAGATACATTGTTTGTATTCATGCAACCCAACGGCAGTGTGTTGAACACTGTGGTGATAAAAAATAAAAAACAGAAATACCGTAATAAAGATAACCCAGCCGTTGAGCTCATCCGTCGTGTTATTGATAACAAACCCAAAAACAGGATCGAGTCGTACCAATATGCGCAATACGAGAAATACGAGAAGATGCAAATCTCTCTCGACAATGTATCCGAAAAGGTAAAGAACAGCAAGCTCACAAAAAAATATCATTTTCTTTTTGAGAATGCCGATACAGCAATGATCCCCGGCAAAGCGCTGCTGCCTGTTTACCTGGAAGAAAAAATTTCGCGTGAATATTATCGTGCAAGCCCGCAAAAAAGTAAATCTATCATTGTAGCGCACAAGCGTGTTGATTTTGGCGAATTTGTGGATATGCGTGGCGTGAGTAATTACCTGAACCGTTTATATGCCGAGGTAAATATTTACGACAATAATATTCCGCTCTTCACCAACCTGTTCCTGAGCCCGATCGCTGATATGGGTCCTACATTTTACATGTATTTTATTGCAGATACAGTGGTGGAAGATAACCAGAAATTTGTACGCCTCACTTTCCGTCCGAGAAACCCGAATGATTTTTTATTTCGGGGAACTTTATATGTTACACTGGATGGAAATTATGCGGTACAGAAGTTCACTATGTTCACCAGTAAAAACATTAACCTGAATTTCGTTCGTGAGCTGAGGATATCGCAGGATTTTGTAAAGCGTGAAGATGGACGTTACTTACTTTCAAAAAGCAGTGTAATCGGCGACCTCGGAATATTTAAAAAAGGAAGTGGTGTGTTTGGGCAACGAACAGTTTCTTACAAAGATTTTATTTCTAACCAACCTATTGCTGATAGTATTTTTAAAGGGCCGCCAATAGTGGAGTATAAAGAACCTGCTTCTGTTGGTCAAGACAGTTTTTGGTTAATGCATCGGCACGATACACTAACAAAAGCCGAATCAAAAGTATATGCCAATATTGATAGCCTGAAAAATATGCCATCGTTCCGAAGGTTGATGGATTGGGCTACTTTATTACTTGCAGGTTACAAACAAGCCGGACCTTTTGAGATCGGCCCTGCAAGTACATTCTACAGTTTCAACCCTGTTGAAGGTTTCCGCTTGCGTTTCGGTGGCCGCACAACACCAAAATTCAGCAACCGCATGTACTTTGAAACGTATGCTGCTTATGGATTTAAAGATGAGAAATGGAAATACTTTTTTAGCTCTACCTATTCGCTTAATAATAAGTCTGTGTATTCATTCCCGCTAAATTATATACGGGCTAGTTATCAGCGGGAAACAAAAATCCCCGGGCAGGAATTGCAATTTGTTCAGGAAGACAACTTCCTGTTATCGTTCAAGAGAGGTGACAACGACAAATGGTTGTACAACGATTATTTCAAATTGAATTATGTGTACGAATTCGGGAATCATTTTTCTTATGATTTTGGATTGAAATACTGGAAACAATTTCCCGCAGGTTCATTAATGTACATTTCCCAGCAAAACGGAGATACTATAAAAAGTATTACCACAGGAGAGGCATCGGTGCAGTTTCGTTGGGCACCAAATGAGCAATTCTACCAGGGAAAATTATATCGTATTCCGATCATTAATAAATATCCTGTTTTCACATTCCGGTATATTGCGGGGATAAAAGGATTGTTCGGTGGACAGTATAATTATCAGAACATCACGCTGAATATTTTCAAACGCTTTTATTTATCTCAATTTGGTTATACTGATGTTACTGCGGAAGGTGGTTACCTGTTTGGAAAAGTGCCCTGGCCACTTGCAGACCTTCCTCATGCAAACCAAACGTATGCGTACCAACTGAACTCGTATAATATGATGAATTTTTTAGAGTTTATTGGTGATCATTATGTCAGCATCGATGTAGATCATTATTTCAATGGGTTTATTTTTAATAAGATCCCATTATTAAAAAAACTAAAGTGGAGGGAAGTCATCGAGGGTAAATTACTATATGGTGGCCTCCGCAACGAAAATAATCCTGCTATGAGCACTGATCAGCTAAAATTTCCGACTGGGGAATCGCCATCCTATCCGTTAGGAGGTCAGCCCTATATCGAAGCAGGCTTTGGCATAGCGAACATTTTTAAACTGGTACGTGTTGATTTGATAAAACGGTTTACTTATTTAAACCATTCTAATATACCCGACCCCCCGCTTGCTATCCGGGCAAGAGTTAAATTTGATTTTTGATTTTGTTTAAAAGAAATTGCATAATATTTGATGAAATGAACAAGGTGCCTTTAAGAATAAGATTGCAACAGGGGATTTACAAAGTGATAAATCCTTTTGTAAAACTCCTGATAAAACTGGGGCTTACGCCGAATGCTGTCACAACTATCGGGCTTATCTTAAACCTCGGTGTTGCCTTCATTTTTATTTTTGGAGGTGAAGAAGGGAACCGCGGGGATTTCAGGTACGTTGGTTGGGCCGGAGGTTTGATATTATTTGCAGGGCTTTTTGATATGCTAGACGGACAGGTTGCAAGATTGGGAAATATGAGTTCCCGCTTCGGTGCGCTTTATGATTCGGTGCTCGACAGGTATAGCGAGCTGTTCATGTTCCTGGGAATATGTTATTATCTCGTTGCGCATCACTATTTCATGAGTTCGCTGATCACTTTTGTTGCATTGATCGGCTCGATGATGGTGAGCTATACAAGGGCACGTGCAGAAGGTTTGGGCATTGAATGTAAAGGCGGGATAATGCAGCGTCCGGAGCGTGTGGTTACAGTTGGCGTTGCAGCAATTGCCTGCTGGGCTACGGCATACTATCTGGGCGGGAATTATAAATTGTTTATACACGGAGTGAAATTCCATGTTTTTGAACCGATGTCTGTGTTAACAATACCGCTTACTTTTCTTGCCGTGTTTACAAATATTACAGCAATAAGAAGATTAATGGATTCAAAAAAAGCATTAGAGAAAAAAGAACATACGGAAAAATTGTCCATAGTTGCCAAACAAGGATCGAAGGTGCGGGCATTATCCTGGCTGATCATTTTGGCAAGTATTCTTTCCGGTTATACATTGCCGTTACATACCGGTAAAACTGAAAGAAATATTATTGTGGCTGATGGGCCGGAAGATACGTTCCCGGTACCGAGAGGAATAAAAAACCAATTATTCTATTTGCAGAAAACACCGAATACAAATACGATTGTCTGTGAATTAAATTTTAATGATAAAGGAGAGATTGATCCTGATAATCCCGTACATGTATTCTGGATCAGGTACAAAGAGTTTGGGCAACGCGCAGAACTTTCTTTCATCCAGCGCACATTTGCATACGGTGTTAAATCGAAACCCCTGGGCAATGGTGAATATGAGATACATTTTGTATCATATAAAAAGAAACCTTTTTACATCATTAAGTCTTCCGCTGATAACAAATATCATGCGTATGCCCAAATAGGAAATAAGCTTTCCATCCTTAACAGGATTTTTATTAAGATCAATCCGGGCGGCACATTCTGGTCGCCTAACGTTGAATATATTGAATTGAAAGGTGTTGACCCCATAACGGGAAAAGAAGTCATGGAAAGAAATAAAGTATGATGATTTAACCAATGAATACAAATGCCGAAAGTGCGGTTCTACATTTTTACAGCAGCAAAAATATCCTGGTAGTTGCCCTTATTTCCATTGCGTATTTACTGCTTTCTTTTGTACTGATCGGTTATAGGCCGGAACAGCTTTTTTTAATACTGTTATTCTGCACGTTTTATTTTGCATCAAGGCCAACGAGAAAATTTATCCTGGCATTTTCAATCTTCATTGTGTACTGGATAATTTTCGATTATATGAAAGCCTTTCCTAATTATCGGTACAACACAGTACATCTCGCAGATTTATACGATACAGAAAAAAAAATATTCGGAATAAATTATAACGGAACAAAAATTACTCCTAACGAGTACTGGCTCAGGAATGGAAATACATTTTTAGATGTGATGGCTGGATTTTTCTATCTTACTTGGGTGCCGGTTCCATTGATGTTTGCTATTTACTTATTCATAAAAAAAAGAAAAGATTTTTTTTATTTTTCACTGACTTTCTTTTTAGTAAATGTCATCGGTTTTATTATTTATTACAGCTATCCTGCAGCGCCACCCTGGTATATTCAGCAACATGGTTTTGAATTTATACAAGGAACACCTGGGAATACGGCAGGGCTTTCCAAATTCGATCATTTCTTTCACTCGCAGGTTTTCAAATCTATTTACGCCAAAAGCTCAAATGTTTTTGCAGCAATGCCATCATTACATTCTTCTTACCCGTTGATCGTTTTATATTATGCATTGCGCAACAGGTTAGGCATAATTAATTTTTTGTTTGCTCTGATAATGTGTGGTATATGGTTTTCGGCGGTTTACACCAGCCATCATTATATGCTTGATGTATGTGCGGGTATTTGTTGCGCAATTACCGGCATCTTATTATTTCAATGGCTCGCACAAAAAAATAAATTGGTGCAGTCTTTCATTGATAAACTGATGCAGGTAACGCAATAGGGGTTGCCTGTAAACTACCTAACTTTGAATCATGGCAGAAGATTTACACATTGTTGCCGGATCAAAAACAGAACAATATCAATCTGTGATCCCTCAAATCAAAGCACTTATTGAAGGTGAACCTGATCTCGTTGCAAACCTTGCAAATGTTGTTGCCGCATTGAAAGAACAATTCGGATGGTTTTGGGTAGGGTTTTATTTGGTGAAGGAAAACGAATTGGTGCTTGGGCCATTTCAGGGACCGGTTGCGTGTACCAGGATCCGTAAGGGCAGGGGCGTATGCGGAACAAGCTGGGAAAAAGCTGAAACGCTTATTGTTCCTGATGTAGAAAAGTTTCCAGGTCATATTGCTTGTAGTAGTTTATCAAAATCCGAGATAGTTGTACCTGTTATACGAAATGGAAATGTAATCGGCGTGCTTGATGTAGACAGTGATGTGTTGAATAGTTTTGATGAAACGGATAAAAAATATCTGGAGGAAACAATATCGCTTATCGGTTTCTGATACTAAGAAAGATATATTCTGCGTTAAAGAACCAATTCGATATTTATGAAAAAACTGACTCCTCTTTTTTTCTTTTGTTTTCTTTTCCTGGGTAAATCAGGATTTAGCCAGCAAATAAATCCTGCAGACCTGATCGGCACCTGGGACCAGACATCAGGTTCACATCCGGCAACCATCATTTTTCTTGATACCAATGTTTTGCGTTATTCCTACAAAGGGCATACAGGCACAAGCAGAAAATTTTACTATCAATTGGATAATGAAAACAGCCCGGTAATTTTAAAAGTCGACCGTACAAAGAAGCATACACGGAACAGGAACATTTATTTAATTCAACTCGTAAACCCGGATACACTAAAACTTCAGGTGTTATATAAAAAAGACAGCCGCGACCATTTTGATGAGTCGCAGAAAAATAAAATCGTAATGCTGGTGCGAAGGAAATAAAACAATTCCATTTTATCGAATATCATCAATCAGTGACTGATGATTGGGCTATTTAAAGTTTATCGTCATTTAGAATCCCGCTTCATTCTTTAATAAGATCGGGATGTTAATACAGGACGGAAAATCTTATACCAACTTATCGGCAACAGATTTCTCACTTCGCCGCACACAACTTGTAATTATTCATTGTCTCCATGATAGCTTTGTTCGAAAAAACGCAGGCAAGTTTTGCTTATCCCGAATTCACATCATTTAATTCGGAAATCGAAGCATAAAAAACAAGTGGGTAAAAATTTTTATAAAAAAAATCGGTTATAAAACCTTGCAATATTGAAATATTCAATTTATCTTTCGGTGTTATTTAACATTTAAGTAACCAATTTTATCTCCAATAATCTTACCAAAACCAGTTCCGGCTTACATTTCTCTCTTACCACAACAAAAGGATCACACCAATTATCTACCTGATTAACTGACCTCTATTGATCGCAGAATTGCCCGTTATTACTGTTTCATTACCACAGTTGCTACCGTTTTAAACTACAAAACCGAAAAGAGATCCATTCGAATTACCACGATTCCAATTTTTATTGAGTAAAACCTGGCGCAAGTTGACCGTATCTGATCTAAAAAATCAGAGACATGAAAATGCTGTCGGGTATACAAAATGAAAACAATTTATACATCAGTAAACTGAATGTGTTTACTGCATATACATCTTCACAATCCTCTGAAAGGCCAGCCTGTTCCATTATTCCTGTTGGTTTATTAAAAAGGAAAATTATATCCTGGCCGCTTATGATTATTGCTATGATTACGCTTTATCCGGATTTCATCCCTGCAATCATACTCACATTTGGTTGTGTGTTGTTTTTGTTTTATGCAGGAACCAAGCGAATTGCAAGTGCGAATGATATAGCCGTTCCTTCAACGGTTATTAATAAAAATAAATTTCAAACTGTATCCCGGTTTATGCCACAGTGCATTTGCCGGGATTTTTTTATATCGACACAAACAACATTTATCGTCGAAAAACAACAATTGGTTTTTTACGAAACGGAATGTAAAAAAATAAATTCTTGCTTATGAAAATTTCTACACTGCTTGAAAAAATATTCGGATCGGTCACCTGTATATTCTGCAGGATTTTTCCATTTAATACTGATAGAAAAGCAACTCCTATTTCAAAAAATAAAACGGGCTTTATGAAAAATCTTTTCACGTCAATAAAAAGAAAAACTGCGGTTATGCATTTACGTGAGTATGAGAAACAAAATGTCAACACAGTAAGCTCGTTGGCGGAGCGCTTCCGAACATCTGTAATCAATCTTCCTGAATACACCAGGCTTCATAAAAATGATGTGGCTGAGAATGCCGCATCATTTGCCTTTATAAACCCAGCCATTAACCACGCAGAAAAAAAGAGTTTTATGAAAAAAAGGTTGCAATCGATTAAGAAAATAAGTGTACTAATGTTTTTATCATTAGTCTTTGTTGTGACTGCAAAGGCAAACAATATTATTATTAGTACAAGTACAAACTGGAGTGCAATAACAGGTGGATCCGGCCCGGGTGGCTTACCGAGCAGTGCGGACTTTATACAAATACGAGGCGGAGCAACTGTAACTGTTAATGTTACAAATGCTGTGTGTGGAAGTCTCAAAATCGGGGGTGATAACGCAAATAATAATACAGGCACACTTGCATTTGCTACTACTGGGAATCCTTTTCTTACAGTCAGCGGAAATGTTCAAGTTGGCGGAGATGGGAATGCGATCAGGACAGGGACAATTACATTTCAAAATGGCGCTACATTAAATGCTGGAAGCATTACCCTCGGTAGTGGCCTGGCAACACCGGCCCCTGGTACTATAACAATGACAGCCGGTGGAACACTCAATGTGTCAGGAGCAATAACGGTAAACACAGTGGCAGGAAATACATGGACCCCTGGAACCGGAACTGTTAATCTCTCGGCATCATCAACCTTACCTACAACTATTTTTACTTCTTTTTACAATTTAACGATTAGTAATAGCGCAGTAGTTACTTTCCCTTCTGCGAAATCAATAACAAATAATCTTTCGATTGTTTCCGGGTCATCTCTGAACCTGGGAACATCTACCCACACAGCCGGTACTCTCACACTTGGTGGATCGGGGACAGTTTCCGGGTCCTGGGGAAGCACAAGTTCAAGTGCCACAAATAAGAATAACACATATTTTGCTGCGACATCTGGCATTATTAATGTCACAAACAGTACATGTACCCCACCAGCAGCTCCTGCAGTTACAACTCCTGTCACCTATTGCCAGGGGGCAACAGCAAGTGCGCTTACTGCCTCGGGAACAAATTTATTGTGGTATACCGCTTCAACGGGCGGCACTGGTTCTTCAACAGCCCCTATACCCTCTACCTCAACTCCGGGTTCAACTACCTATTATGTGTCTCAGACAATAGGTTGTGAAAGCCCACGTGCAGCAATAACCGTTGTAGTGAATTCAGCGCCGTCTACCAGTGTTAATGGTTCAACCAATGTTACCTGTTACGGTGGAACAGACGGAACAATAACTATCGCGGTTACCGGTGGAACAGCGCCATATTCATTCTCGGTAGATAACGGTGTCACCTATCCGCAAACATCATCCACCAGTCCTTACACCTTTATCGGATTACAGGCGAATACACCTTACCAGATTAGGGTTAAAGACAATAATGGCTGTGTATCGCAATCGGTTCAGTAATTAAAAACTAAAATTCAAAAGCAGGTTCATCATATTCTGAAATTAAATGAATAACTACCATGAAGACGCCAAACCATAAATCTTACGAAGAAGCATTAAATAGGAATGATTTTGCAGAAAGAAATTGTTCCGCTCTTTTAAGAGGGAATGAGTATAAATGCATTCTTCAGGATATGAATGAAAAAAACGATTCCATTTTTTCCAACCCGGTATCTGCTGCACCAGTTGCAGATGTATGTGGGTTGCTAAACCATAATACACCTAAAGCCATTTTAAACCGCCACACTATTGACGAAAGCGGCCACACCATTAAGCACTTTTTTATGAAAACATTTTTACCAGTTGTTAAGAAATTGAGCTTACTATTTTTTCTATTAGTAAACTTCATATTTTTTGCACAAACTGCATTCGCACAATGTTCCAGTAATAACTTGAACGGAGCTTCAGCAGCACCGGTCGCAGGAACTCCTCTTACATATTCAGCGAGTGCTAATTCTTACCGGCAGCTAACAAGTGTGGTAACGAATGGGACTTATTATACAGTTAGCTCAGCTACAGCAAGCGACTATATTACGGTTAGGACAACTAATAATGGTGGAACTGTACTTGCAAATGGGACGCAGCCTGTTTCATTTACATCTCCAACAGCAACTACAGTCTACATTATTGTAAATACAAATAACTTCTGTCAAACAAGTAATACTAGTCGTAACATAACAGTTGCCCTTGTTACACCTAGCATAACGAGTATTCCGACAAGTGCATGTATTGGAAGTACTTTCAATATTACGGGTACAGGTTTCAATGGTGTTAATGCAATATCAATTAATGGAACAAATGCTCCGACTTTTACAGTCAACAGCAGTACTTCTATAACTGTAACCGTTCCTGCAGGAGCAAGTACAGGACAAGTTTCCGTTACAAGCCCCGGAGGCTCAAGTACCAGCGCTGCTTCTATTACAATAAATTCTCCGGCAACAGTTTCCTTAACTTCTGCAGCCGGAACAAATGCCCAGTCAGTTTGTCTGAATTCCCCGATCACAAATATTACCTATGCAGTTGCAGGTGGCGCAACGGGTGCAAATGTTACTGGTTTGCCTGCAGGGGTCACAGGTAGCTACAGCGCAGGTGTTGTTACTATTACCGGATCACCATCCACCACGACAGGTAGTCCATTCACCTATACTGTTACAACGACTGGAGCAACCTGTAACGGTTCTACAACAGGAACAATAACAGTCAATCCTCTGCCTTCTACCACACGAACAGTAACTGGTACTGCAACGATTTGTGCCGGAAGTAGTACAAATATCTCTATAACCAATTCAATAAGTGGAACAAGCTACCAGTTAAGAAACAATGCAGATAATTCATTAGTAGGAAGCCCTGTTGCCGGGAATGGGGGCTTCATATCTTTGCCAACCGGGGCTTTATCTGCCACTACAACATTCAATATATTAGCAACAATAAACTCTACAAGTTGTTCTGCTCAATTAAATACAACAATTACTATAACTGTTAGGCAACCGCCAACCTCTTCGGCCGGGGCCAATTTGTCGATTTGTTCAACATCTACGAACGCAAATATTTCTTCAGATGCAACAGCAACGAACTTTACAACGGTTACATGGACTTCGAGTGGTACTGGTTCTTTCAATGGAACACAAAACTCATTAAATGGGGCAACTTATACTCCAAGTGCAGCAGATATCAACAACGGAAGTGTGACTTTGACATTGACTGCTGCGAATTCTCCCTGTACGAATGCAGTTTCGACTAAAACATTAACTATAACAAAAGCGCCAACTGCTACTGCCGGCAGTACATTGAACACCTGTTACAATTCCGGGGCAATGGACATTACTACTGGTTCTTCGGCATCTAGTTTTGCTACGTTATATTGGTCAACCTCAAATGGAACAGGAACATTTTCAACCCAGGATGGAACTGTAAATGACCTTACGGGTGTAACATATACGCCAAGCCCGGCTGATATATCGGCTGGCAGCGTAACGCTTGTGCTAACAGCTACACCAAATTCCCCTTGTGCTTCTTCAGCTATCTCAACAAAAACATTAGTTATAAATGGGGCGCCTACAGTTAATGCAGGTACCAACATAGCAACCTGTGCAAATTCAGGCATTGGATTGGCATCTCCGGATAACACAACAACTGCAACAAATTATAGCAGTGTATCGTGGTCTCAAACCGGAGGTGCAGGAACGCTTGGTAATGCAACTTCTTTGCTGGGCGCAACATATACACCGAGTGCTGGCGAAATGGCAACAGGAAGCCCGATAACTATTACCCTTACATTAACGGCAAACGCTCTTTCACCTTGTAGTGATCCTGCGACGTCTACCAAAACACTCACATTAGTTCCGATGCCTACGGTTAATGCAGGTGCGAATATTGCCGTATGCCCGAGTGCCGGAACAACGAATATAAGTGCGGATGCAACTGCAGCAAATTATTCCGGTGTAACATGGATAACGAGCGGGTCTGGTAAGTTTGATAATAATACCAATGCCAGCAGCCCCAACCTTGTTACTAACTATACACCGAGTGCTGCGGATATTTCTGCAGGGAGTGTTACACTAACATTGAATGCTGCAGGAATGGCTCCTTGTGTGACTGTCTCATCCCAAAAGATATTTTCCATCGGCCAATTGGCAGGAGGCAGTCAACTTGCAGTCAGCATAAATACAACAACGGAAACTGCCTGCCCTGGCTATACGCCATCACAACTTTCTGCAAATGTTACAGGAGGATTGCCCAATACCACAGGCTCGCCATACACCTATCAATGGAATGATGGCAATGGCCCGATTGCAGGAGCTACAAACAGTACATATACTCCGCCAACTTTGACAAATGCCGATTCTTATTTCTATTATGTAACTGTGAGCGACCAGTGTACTTCAGCAACTTCTGATATTAAGGAAATAGATATAAATCCGCCACCAACAATTTCAACAAATCCTCAGTCTGTAGAAGTGTGTGCAAACATGCCAGCAGCATTAAATGCTTCTGCAAGCGGTGGAACAGGAAGTTATACTTATTCCTGGTATTCCAATTCATCAAATTCAAATTCAGGAGGAACCTTGGTTTCAGGGCCTTCTGCAACATCATCATATAACCCTTCTACTGCTCCATCAGGTGGAGCCAGCCCTGTAACAACATACTATTATATGGTTGTTACCGATGCGCAAAGTTCTTGCGGAACGGCGGTTTCCAATGCCGCAGCTGTTACAGTAGATCAATTGCCGACAGTAACTGCAGGTGCAACTTCAAATTCAATTTGCCAGGGAGGTTCCGTTGGATTGACGGGAACAATTGGTGGCGCAGCAACAGGGGCTTCCTGGACAGATGGTACAGCCAACGGTACATTTGTTCCGAATGCAAATGCACTTAATGCTACATGGATTCCACCTGCTAACTTCAGCGGGACTGTAACATTAACGTTAACAACATCCGGCGGCAATTGCGAAAATGCAAATGCCTCGGTAACCATTAGCGTGAGTGCAAATTGCCAGGTGATCACTTTGAGCCAGCCTGATAAATTGGCTGCAACAGTATCAGTAATAGCACCGAGCTGTAACGGTACAAATGATGCCAAGATCGCTATCAGCAATCCGACAGGCGGATCAGGTGCATATAACTACAGCACAGATGGCGGACAAACATGGACAGCCAGTGGCAATTATACAGGGACAGGTTTTGGCCCGGGAACATTTGATGTGCAGATACAAGACGCAGCGCATCCGGGTTGCGTAATTGACCTGGGTCCGCAAACAATTTCATATCCTGCTGCATTATCAGCAACTGTAGCAGCTACACAACCGAGCTGCAATGGTACCAATGATGGCAAGATAACGATCAGCTCACCATCAGGTGGATCAGGTTCATATAACTACAGTACAGACGGTGGACAAACATGGACATCAAGTGCAAACTATACAGGCACAGGCTTCGGCGAAGGCACTTATGATGTGCAGATACAGGACGCAAATCACGCAGGATGTATTGTAGACTTAGGCTCTCAGACAATTACATATCCTGTTGCATTATCAGCAACAGTGACGGCTACGCAACCGAGCTGTAATGGAACTAATGATGGCAAAATTGTGATCAGCTCACCATTGGGCGGATCAGGTTCATACAATTACAGTACAGACGGCGGACAGACATGGGTGGCAAGTGCCGATTATGTGAGCACAGGTTTTGGTGAAGGCACTTATGATGTACAGATTCAGGATGCAAACCATACGGCATGTATCGTAGACTTGGGCCCGCAAACAATAACATATCCGGCACCATTAAATGCAATAATTACTGTTACACAACCAAGTTGTAATGGTACAAATGATGGACAAATTGCGATCAGCACACCATCAGGCGGATCGGGTTCGTACAATTACAGTACAGACGGTGGCCATACATGGGTGTTGAGTTCGAACTATATCGGCACGGGTTTCGGAGAGGGTACTTATGATGTGCAGATACAGGATGTAAATCATCCGACATGTATTGTAGACCTGGGGACTCAGACAATTACTTACCCTATTGCATTATCTGCAACAGTAACAGTTACACAACCGAGTTGTAATGGTACTAATGATGGCAAAATTGTGATCAGCTCACCATTGGGTGGATCAGGTTCATATAACTATAGCACAGATGGTGGACAGACATGGGTGTCAAGCGAAATTTATACCGGCACAGGTTTTGGTCAAGGCACCTATGATGTGCAGATACAGGATGCGAACCATCCTGCATGTATTGTAGATCTCGGTTCTCAGACAATAACATATCCGATTGCATTGTCAGCAACGGTTACAGTTGTTCAACCGGGTTGTAACGGTACAAATGACGGCAAGATTTTAATTACTTCTCCTATCGGAGGATCAGGTTCATATTATTACAGCACAAATGGTGGTACTACATGGACTGCGAGTGGAAGCTACATAGGTACAGGTTTTGGCCCCGGCACCTATGATGTGCAGATACAGGATGCAAATCATACAGGTTGCGTGATAGACCTGGGTTCACAAACAATTTCATATCCTGCTACTTTATCAGCAACAGTAGCGGCTACACAGCCAAGCTGTAATGGAACAAACGATGGCACAATCGTGATCAGTTCACCATCAGGTGGATCAGGTTCCTATAACTACAGCACAGATGGTGGACAGACATGGACACCAAGTGCAAGCTATATCAGCACAGGTTTTGCTCCTGGTACTTATGATGTACAGATACAGGATGCAAATCACACAGGATGTACAATAGACTTAGGCTCTCAGACAATCACATATCCTGTTGCATTATCAGCAACAGTAGCAGCTACACAGCCAAGCTGTAATGGAACAAACGATGGCACGATCGTGATCAGTTCACCACTGGGTGGATCAGGTTCATATAACTACAGCACAGATGGCGGACAGACATGGGTAGCGAGTGCAAGCTATGTGAGCACAGGTTTTGCTCCTGGTACTTATGATGTACAGATACAGGATGCAAATCACACAGGATGTATCGTTGACTTAGGCCCACAGACAATCACATACCCTGTTGCATTGAGTGCAACGATCAGTGTGGTACAGCCGGGATGTAATGGAACCAATGATGGTAAGATAACGATCAGTTCACCATTGGGTGGATCAGGTTCATACAACTACAGCACAGATGGTGGACAGACATGGACACCGAGTGCGAGCTATACTGGTACAGGCTTTGGCCCTGGCACTTATGATGTGCAGATACAGGATGCAAATCACCTTGCATGTATTGTAGACCTTGGTTCACAGTCATTGCAATATTTATCAGCATTGTCAGCAACAGTAGCGGCTACACAGCCAAGCTGTAATGGTACCAATGATGGTAAGATCGCTATCAGCAATCCGACAGGTGGATCAGGTTCATACAATTACAGCACAGACGGTGGACAGACATGGACTGCGAGTGCAAGCTTTACAGGAACAGGTTTGGGCGAAGGCACTTATGATGTGCAGATACAAGATGCAAACCATACTGCATGTATAATCGATCTTGGATCACAGACAATCACATACCCTGTTGCATTATCAGCAACAGTAGCGGCTACACAGCCGGGATGTAATGGAACCAATGATGGTAAGATTATGATCAGCGCACCATCAGGCGGATCAGGTTCATATAACTATAGCACAGATGGTGGACAGACATGGACACCAAGTGCAAGCTATACAGGTACAGGTTTCGGTCCCGGCACTTATGATGTGCAGATACAGGATGCAAATCATACTGGTTGTGTTGTGGACCTTGGCCCTCAGGTACTGCAATATTTATCTGATCTTACTGCAACAGTAGCAGCTACACAGCCAAGCTGTAATGGAACAAACGATGGTACGATTGTGATTAGTTCACCATCAGGCGGATCAGGTTCCTATAACTACAGCACGGATGGCGGACAGACATGGGTAGCAAGCGCAAGCTATGTAAGTACTGGTTTTGCTCCTGGTACTTATGATGTACAGATACAGGATGCAAACCATACTGCATGTATAATCGATCTTGGATCACAGACAATCACATACCCTGTTGCATTATCAGCAACAGTAGCGGCTACACAGCCAAGCTGTAATGGAACAAACGATGGTACGATTGTGATCAGTTCCCCATTAGGCGGATCTGGTTCATACAACTACAGCACAGATGGCGGACAGACATGGGTAGCGAGTGCAAGCTATGTAAGCACAGGTTTTGCTCCTGGTACTTATGATGTACAGATCCAGGATGCAAACCATACTGCCTGTATTGTAGATCTCGGTTCTCAGACAATCACATACCCTGTTGCGTTGAGTGCAACGATCAGTGTGATACAGCCGGGATGTAACGGAACAAATGATGGTAAGATAACGATCAGTGCACCATTAGGTGGATCAGGTTCCTATAACTATAGCACAGATGGCGGACAGACATGGACACCGAGTGCAAGCTATACTGGTACAGGCTTTGGCCCTGGTACTTATGATGTGCAGATACAGGATGCAAATCATCCGACATGTATTGTAGACCTTGGTTCTCAGTCATTGCAATATTTATCAGCATTGTCAGCAACAGTAGCGGCTACACAGCCAAGCTGTAATGGAACCAATGATGGTAAGATCGCTATCAGCAATCCGACAGGTGGATCAGGTTCATACAACTACAGCACAGACGGTGGACAGACATGGACACCGAGTGCAAGCTTTACAGGAACAGGTTTGGGCGAAGGCACTTATGATGTGCAGATACAGGATGCAAACCATACTGCATGTATAATCGATCTTGGATCACAGACAATCACATACCCTGTTGCATTATCAGCAACAGTAGCGGCTACACAGCCAAGCTGTAAAGGAACAAACTAT
>JAFEAE010000013.1 GCA_018266575.1 Bacteroidota bacterium | reverse complement strand
GAAGGGAGGTCTAATACGCAACGCGGAACGAAACTTCCAGTCGCACTCATAGTGCACCTCTCTTCTTTTCAAATTTATTTTTTCCTTCGCCATTATTTCAAAGAACCAAATCTAAAGGTCGCACTCGTGTACAGTGGAAATTCTATTAAGTTCTCAGGCGAGTCTCCGCCGCACGAATCTGCACACTCACGAAGCATTTGCGGGACTCGCCGTAAATTCAGCGGCGGGTCCCGCAAGAAAAATTGTGTTTTAAAATCCTGATGCAGAGACCCGCCAGAGAAACCAAAGTTCTAACTAACCTACTATTCATCAGCGCTCAATAGAATTCTCTCCGTACAAGAGTGCGACGCAACGATGCTTAATAGTAATTCAAAAGCTGGGTACATAAATTAATTAGGAATTAAAAACTATTAATTAATAATTTTTAATTCCTAATTAATTATTACATCCTCTACCAGATATGAATTCTTTTGTCTTCCGGTAAATATAATTTATCGCCTTGCTGCACATTGAACGCATCATAAAAATGCGGGTTGTTCATCAGCGGGCTGTTTACACGCCACATTGGTGGTGAGTGTGGGTTGTTGTTGATCCACAAGCGCAGGAATTCATCTTTCATTTTTACACGCCATATTTTTGCAACAGAAATAAAAAAGCGTTGGTCTGGTGTGTAATCACCAACTTTTGTTGAGTCATGTCCTTCTTTGGTCATTTTAAACGCATCGTACGCAATGGAAACACCACCAATGTCTGCTGTGTTTTCGCCGACCGTCATTGCACCTTTTACATGCACCGTATCTAAAACCGTAAATGAGTTGTACAGGTCAATTACCTGTTGTGTTTTTGCTTTGAATTTTTCATAGTCATCTTTCGTCCACCAGTTTTTTACATTGCCCTCTTTATCATATTGAGCGCCCTGGTCGTCAAAAGCATGCGTCATTTCATGGCCGATCACCATGCCAATGCCTCCGTAGTTAAGCGCATCATCAGCATTATCATCAAAATATGGCGATTGCAATATTCCTGCCGGGAAAACAATTTCATTCGCAGAAGGATTGTAATAGGCCGTAACTGTTGAGGGTGTTGTGAACCATTCAGACCTGTCGACTGGTTTATTGAGTTTTGCCAGATTAAACTGGAAATTATTAGATGCGGCTGATACTGTATTTTCAAAATATTTATTTCTCACAATGGTTACGTTGCCGTAATCTCTCCACTTGTCGGGGTAACCGATCTTTTTTGTGATGGCGAATAATTTTTCTTTTGCTTTTTGTTTGGTGCTATCGCTCATCCAGTCAAGTTTTGCAATGCGTGCAGCAAATGCCTGTTGTAAATTATTTACGAGATCGAGCATACGTTTCTTTGCATCTTCACTAAAATATTTTTTTACGTAGAGTTGTCCGAGCGCTTCGCCGAGCGATTGATCAACAGCGCTTGCCATGATCTCGCCGCGTGTTTTTTGAACAGCCTGCCCGGATAATGCTTTGTTGAATTCAAATGACGCATCGGTAAACGGCTTGCTTAATACATCTGAATAATTATTGATGGAAAAAGCTTTCAGATAAATTTTCCAATCGCTGATGGGGGCAGATTTTAAAACAGAATTTAGTTTGTCGTAATAAGCAGGTTGCCCAACATCGATAGAATCTGTTTTTGCACCGAGGCCGTTCAATACCTCTGTCCAGCCAATATTCGGTTGGCGTTTTGCAAGCGCAGCAACGGGCATCTTATTGTAATTCGCATTTACATCGCGTAACTCAATATTTGTTTTGTGTGATGAAGCTAATTGTTTTTCGATGCTATAAACAATCTCTGCATCTTTTTTTGCAGTTGAGGAATCGCTGCCTGTTAATTGAAATAATGTAGCTAAATATTTTTTATATGCTTGCTGAATAGCAATACTTGGTGCATCTGTCTTAAAATAATAATCCCTTTCAGGCAAACCAATTCCGGCCTGATATGCATGAGCAATATTAAGGTTGCTGTTTTTATTATCGGGCCCAACATTGAATGCTATGATAGAACCATTGTAGGTTTTTGACTGGGCAACAACAAATTTTATTAACGAAGCAACATCCCTGATGCTGTCAATACTTGCAAGCAATGGTTTGATAGGATCATACCCAAGCTGATTGATCGTAGCGGTATCCATTCCCGAAGCAAAGAAATCGCCGATCTTCTGTTCGATGCTTCCTGCAGGATTGTTGGCTTTTGAAACGCTGTCCAGTATTCCCTGCAACCGCAACCGTTGCGGGTAGTTCATAAACATATATGCACCAACACCCGCCTGCGAAGGGGGTATCTGTGCCGTATCGTACCATTTGTGGTTTACATACATAAAAAAATTGTCGCCGGGTTTAATGGAAGAGTCAATGCCTTGAATATCGGCAGTACTTTTTTCCGGCGCGTTGTTATTACATGCAGCTAATGCAAGCAATGCTGCAAAAAGAAATAATGATCTTTTCATACATGGAAGCTTTGTTGATATGCAATTATTTTTTGTAGCGCCGAAGATAATTGTTTAAGTGAATTGTAAGATGGGTAAATTTTAAACGGCTTATTGTTATTATAAATGCGCAGGAAGGTACTGTTAAATTGTATTTCACCGGGATGATAAATTTTAGATGTACATTCGATAGAGCGGATCCTTTCAAAAAATTACCAATATGCCAAACTCAGAAACCAACACATTTTTTGCTCCCGAACTTTTTATCAGCAATGGAGTGACAGATATTTCATTTTATGAAAAAGCATTCGGCGCTATCGAACATTTTCGTTTTTCAAATGATGATGGCAGCCTTCATGTTGCGGAACTTTCTATTGATGGCGCAATATTCCATTTACACGAAGTGATGCCAAATAATCGTTTTTTTTCTCCGCAGGCACACAACGGAAATACTGTTTGCATTGGCTTATTTGTAGACGATGTTGCGGGAGTGGTGAACCGTGCTATAGATGCAGGAGCCACTGAAATAAATCCTGTGGAAGATTATGAGTACGGTTACCGGCAGGGAATGGTGAGGGACCCGTTTGGCCATTACTGGCAGGTGCAAAAAAAAATATTGTAAATTAAAATAACGCAGCGTTATTTCGTATTGCCTGCTGCTTGCTTCATTTTCTTCTTCGCATAAAACCAGTTCATCAGCAATACGCCTATTAAAATCACTAATCCAAAAAATTCCCTCGTTTCTTCGATCCATGGTTTTTCCGCTTTCATGGTTTCTGCAATATTTTCTGCATGATGAAAGCGGATCCAATCGATCAGCCCGTTTTCATCAAACATTTTGTAAACCGCATAACCGGCATATACCAAAATCCCGACGACATAACCTGAAGGATAGAATTGAAGTTTCGAAGCTTTCCAGCACATGAATGCCCCATACAAATAGATAGGCATCCATACGTAAGGATCGGGATCGTTGTATTGTACTGCGGCAAATAAAATGAACAGGACAGTCCAGGTGATGTTGAATATTTTCATGATTGCTGCTAATTAATTCAAATATAGAAAAGCCGGAGGACATTCGCATCAGAGGTTTTTAATTCTTTGCTGCCGACTTATTTTGATTTAAACAAAAGCAGTATGTCCGGATATAAATAACGCCTGGTAAATTTGCTGTACAAAATTCTTGCGAAAACCTACCCGGGAAAGTATTTCTTCAGCCTGCTGACATAGGGTTGTCATTATGCTGCTTCATCTTTGTTTTATAAATAAATTTTTCATTAAAATCAAAACAAGATGACAACACAAGAAGTGGCCAACAGGTATTGCGAACTGGCAAAACAAAACAAATGGACTGAAATACTGGACGAACTTTGCGCAGAAGATTTAATAAACAAAGAACCCGGGCACGTAATTTCAAGGGGTATACAACAGGTAACAAATGGATTGGATAATGTAAAAGCAAAAGGAATTGTAAATAGGGAAAAGATAGAAGCAATTCACAGTCAAGATTGCAGTGCGCCGTTAGTTGCCGGGAATTTTTTTACGGTAATGTTACGCAGGTCTATCACCTTCAAAGGCAAGCCACGTATGAATATGGAAGAGATTGCTTTTTTTGAACTGAGAGATGGCAAAATTATTTCGGAGCAATTTTTTTATTAAGGTTTTGGGTGCAACGGTTTTGACAAGGATAGCAACATGCAGGAAATAGATTTCCTCATAATTTGCTCAGTAAAAGATATCCCAGATGAATTTCATCTTCTGATGTATCAGAAGTTTTCTGGAGGATGATCTTGTACTTTTGTTTGAATTTTTGCGTAAGGATATCTTCAATCGCATACAGGTCGTCTACATCCACTCCGTATTTTTCATCAATATGCGATTCGGCACCTTTGAGATTATAGTGTTTATAAAATGCAACCTGCTTCGCCATTTGAACGGCAACGCCTTTATCAGTAGCGGCAACGATCATTTTGTAATGAAATTCTTCAAACTCATTCTGCTTGTATCCGCCAAGGTTGAGAAAGAAAAGTTTTTTTTCAGAAGTATGATTATCCCCGGCGTTAACCACTGAAACTTTATGGCCATCAACAAAATTAATTTCCCGCCATGCATCAATGTGAATTTTAGCAGGAGCTTCCGGCCAGAAATTAATGATATCGCTTTTTAGTGATGCAAGGGTTCCCCCAATCGCAAAGAATACATCATGCTGTTCTGTATTTCTTCCCGGCGGCATATTACCCAACAGCAACATAAATAATTTCATGAAAATAAATTTGAGGTTGTAAATATCGGAGAAATGAAATTTTCCGGGAAAGAAATTTCCCGATAGAAGCCCTGTTGAATATTTATCTGAACTTGATTTTTCAGGGCCACGATTTATTAAAAAAAAACTTCCGGCAGTTTTAAACCCCGGAAGTTGCAATACGTTTTGTAAGCCTGATGTAATTTTTATTCTGCAGTTGTAAAGAATTCAATTTTCGGTGCACCCATTACGCCTGCATCGGTCATTAATTTTTTAAGTTCAGGATCATTCATTCTTGCTTTTGCTTTCGCCATATCCTTAATGTCGAACACAATGTGTACCATATTGGAATCATCTACATCTCTTGCCAATGCAACATCAATTAATCCAAGAGAAGCACGTTTAGCTGTGCCTTCAGAATCAAAAACTTTTACCCATGCATCAAAGTCTTTTACTTTATGCGTTACAAGCACCCATTGTTTTTCTTTTGAATCGGCATTGAACCTGATAACATGGTAATAATGAATTTCGGGTTTTGATGTAACACCATTTTTTTTCATCACTTCTTTTAACCTTGGGTCACCGGCAAAAGCTTTTGCCTTGGCAATATCGGATGCCTGTAACACAATGTTGAGATTGTTCGGGTTAGCATCGCTTCGTCCGATTACCATCAATTCAAGCCCCGCTTCTTTTCGTGCAGCAGAATCATTGTCAAAACCGGGTTTCCATTTTTCATAATTCTTAACGATATGGTTTACCTCAACCACATCAAATGGTTTGAATTCCGGTTCTTTTGGCTTTTCTGCAACAGCCTTAGTGGTATCGGTTGCAGTGGATTTTGTACTGTCTGCTGTTGCTGTTTTTTCATTTTGGTTATTACAGCTCATTAATGCAAGCATCGCCAATAAAGGAATGGCAAGAAAAGTCTTTTTCATTTTTAATGATGATTTTGTTGTGCCTACTCTTTTCGGTTTTCGGCTTACCCGTTCTTTTAAATGATTTCAGGCAATTGCGCAAGCTTGATGAATGCCTGCACAAAATGAAATAGAGGTATCGGCGGAATGATATAAAACCGGCTTGTTTATTTTTACTCTCTTCGCTGCAATGGTTTTGAGTATCAAAAGAATTCAATAGAATGCGGAACCTGCGAAAATTATGTATAGGAAGGTATAAAGATGAAATTTATTATTATCACATATTAAATTTATAAATTCTATTTATAAAATGTATTCTTTAAGCTATAATTATTTTCAACATATTTCCACCGCTGGTGTATTCTTCACCAATAGCGGTTCCAAAACCGCCTATATAGTTAAGGGTATAAACAAAAAACATCCTTGCATGGCAGTTGTATTAACTGCCTCGTGATAATTGATAAATATCAAACTGTTTTGCGGCATTAATTTCTGTTTAATTCTTACATTCACCTCTCAACAGAAAACACAACTCATTTATTTTTATCCTCAAAATATTTTCACATTATGGAGACCAGGAGGGATTTTTTAAAACAAGCGACAGTTATGGCAAGCGGAGCAGGTATGATGCATATTTTGCCTGAACCTATTCGCAGAGCATTGACAATAGATCCCGAAAAAGGAAGTACTTACCTGGATGCAGAACATGTTGTTCTGTTGATGCAGGAAAACCGTTCATTCGATCATACGTATGGAACATTAAAAGGAGTTAGAGGTTTTAATGACCCGCGGGCAATCATACTTCCCAACAAAAACCCTGTATGGCTTCAAACCAATAAACTGGGTGAAACATATCCACCGTTTCATTTGGATATAAAAGAGACAAAAGCCACATGGATGAGTTCATTGCCACATTCATGGAGCAACCAGGTGGATGCTTTCAATCATGGAAAAAATAACGGCTGGCTAGATGCAAAACACTCCGGTAATCATGATTATGCGAATATGCCATTAACGATGGGGTATTACACAAGGCATGATATCCCTTTTTATTATGCTCTTGCTGATGCATTCACGGTTTGCGATCAGAATTTTTGTTCTTCACTTACAGGCACAACACCCAACCGGCTGTATTTCTGGTCAGGTACTATTCGTGAAAAACCAAGTCCTGATGTTATTGCAAGAGTGTGGAATGGTGATGCCGATTATGATAACTGGGCCAACTGGAAAACTTTTCCCGAGCGACTGGAAGAAAATAATATCCCATGGAAGGTATATCAAAATGAAATAAGTGTTGGGGTAGGTTTTGAAGGAGAAGAAGATGCATGGCTTGCTAATTTTACAGATAACCCGCTGGAGTTTTTTTCGCAGTATAATGTAAAGCTTTATGCAGGATACATTGACAGTCTCCCCAAAATGGCGGAAGCTGCAAAAAAGGAAATCGAAAAAATGGAGACTGAGCTTTCTGTTAGTTCCGGTGATAAGGCAGAACAGTTAAAGAAACGGATCAGCCAGTATAAAAAATACCTTCAGCAAAACGAAGCAGAACAGAAAATTTATACAAAAGGGAAATATGAAGAGTTATCTGCCTTTGCAAAGCGCATCCACGAAAAAGCTTTTTCCACCAATAAAAATGATCCCGATTATCATTCACTTGCCACATTGAAATATAAAGATGGGGATATTGATCGCGAAGTACAGGTGCCTAAAGGTGATGTGCTGCACCAGTTCAGGGAAGATGTGAAAGATGGTAAACTGCCGCCCGTATCATGGATTGTTGCACCGGAAAATTTCTCTGATCACCCCGGCGCTGCATGGTATGGCTCCTGGTATATCAGCGAAGTGATGGACATACTTACGCAGAACCCGGAAGTATGGAAAAAGACGGTGCTCATTATTGCGTATGATGAAAACGATGGCTACTTTGATCATGTGCCTCCATTCACCGTTCCAAACCCGTATAAAGAAAATTCAGGCATGGTGTCGGAAGGCATTGATCCTTCTGTTGAATTTGTGAAAAAAGAACACCAGAGTTCGGAGGCGGATGATATTCGTGAAAGCCCCATCGGGCTTGGCTTTCGCGTACCATTGATGATCGTATCGCCATGGAGCAGAGGAGGATGGGTGTGTTCGGAAGTATTCGACCATACTTCCATACTGCAGTTCCTTGAAAAATTTCTTGCACACAAATATGGAAAGAAAGTTGAAGAAGAAAATATCAGCGCATGGCGCAGGACAATATGCGGCGACCTTAGCTCTGCTTTCAGGCCGTATAACGGGGAAAACATTACAACACCCGGGTTCCTTGATCGTGATGAAGAGGTAGAGCGCATACACAAAGCAAAGTTTAAAAATGTTCCGAATAATTATAAACGGTTGTCGCCGGAAGAAATTCAACAGGTATCTATGAAAACAGGTGCTGTGGATTTTATGCCCGTGCAGGAAAAAGGGACACGGTCGTCTTGTGCATTACCTTATGAATTGTATACCGATGGAAATATCAGTGCAGATAAAAAGTATTTTGAGGTTACCTTCAAGGCGGGAAACAATGTATTCGGAAATCATTCAGCAGGAGCACCTTTTCATGCGTATACACCGGGGATTTTCAATAATGAGCAAATGAGCCACCGGGCGTATGCAGCGAAAGCCGGTGATACATTAACAGATAAATGGCTGATTAGTGATTTTGAAAACGGGAATTATCATTTGAATGTGCATGGGCCTAACGGGTTCTTCAGAGCATTTAAAGGTAATGCCGATGATCCTGTTGTTACTCTTGCCTGCGAATATGAGTGTAATAAAATAAGCTCAAAAAAACTCACAGGAAATATTGTGCTGAAAATAAAAACGCAAAAGCCATTGGTAATAGAAGTTGCAGATAATGCATACAGATCCCCGCGTCTCATAAAAACGATCAATAATGAAAGCAGCATCGTGCTCGACCTTTCAAAAAGCCACAACTGGTACGATTTTACTGTAACGGTAAAAGGCAATACTTCCTTCTCAAAAAGATATGCAGGAAGGGTTGAAACAGGAGCGGATGGCATCTCAGATCCGGCAATGAGTGGGTTGATCTGAATGCAATATATTAACAGGTTTCCGACGCATTAAATGCTTCGGAAACCATTAAGCGGTTTTCATTTCATTATATTGGCCTCTAACCCTTCGCGCATTTATGAGATCATTCCTTTTCAAAAAACAATTTTCATTCTTCCTTATTTTTAGTATTGCTCTTAATTTGGTTGGTGCGGCACAGGATACAGTCCGCATAACCGATCTCGGGTACCAGGCCGGGTCTCGTACTAACGTTGAGGTATACCTGAAAAAAGCTTTGGAGATTTGCAAATTAAAATCTAACGTTGTTTTAATTTTTCCGCAAGGCAGGTATGATTTCTGGCCGCAGTATTGTGAAGAGAAATTGTATTACGAATCAAATACGGATGTGATCCCTCTCAGAACATGTCCCATTTTAATTTTGCAACAGCATCATTTTATTATTGATGGCTCAGGCGCTGATTTTATTTTTCATGGAAGAATGCAGCCTTTTACAATTGATAGTTCTACTGATATTACCATCAAAAATGTAAATATCGATTGGGATATTCCAATGACTGCACAGGCGCAGGTAATGGAAGTGAACGATAATTATATCGACGTTGCCATCAACACAAAAGAATCTCCCTACATCATTGAAAATGATAAATTGGTTTTTGTTGGCGAAGGATGGAAAAGCGCATGGTGGGATGCTATGGAATTTGATAAAAACACCAAACTAATAGTTCCGCAAACTGGTGATAATGGTTGCCTTGGCGCAGGTTTTGAAAATTATAAAGCTGTTGAAATTAAATATGGATTAGTGCGACTGAATTACCCGTTCAAACGAAAACCTGCAATAGGAAATTATCTTGTGTTGCGTCATAGCGCAAGAGACCATGCAGGAATTTTTATTTACAACAGCAAGGATATTTTGCTGGATCATGTGAATGTATACCAGAATGCAGGGCTTGGTATTCTCAGCCAGTATTCGGAAAACCTTTCTTTCAAATCTGTACAATGTGTTCCCAATGAAAAAAAGAACCGTTTTTTTTGCGGGCATGATGACGGGTTGCATTTCTCCAACTGCAAAGGAAAAATTGAAGTAGACAGTTGCCGCTTTTTAGCATTGATGGATGACCCGATTAATGTACATGGCACCAGTGTGCAGGTGGTCAAAAGAATAAACAGCAAAAAATTATTGTGCAAATTCATGCACGAACAAAGTATAGGTTTTGAGTGGGCGAGAAAAGGAGATAGCGTCGGCCTGCTGGAAAACGAAGCGATGAACACAATCGGCAAAGCAGTAGTAGATTCATTTCATACAATCGATCCCGAATATTTCGAAATAAGTTTTACGGGGAATATTCCGGACGCTTTGGAAAAAGGAGATGCATTGGAAAACCTCACGTGGACGCCGGACGTGTGGATACACAACAGTTTTTTCGGCAGCAACCGTGCAAGGGGAATATTAGTTACCACTCCAGGCAAAGTAGTGATTGAGCATAATATGTTTGAATCCAGCGGATCAGCGATACTCATCGCCGGTGATGCAAACGGTTGGTTTGAATCCGGCGCTGTAAAAAATGTCCTTATCCGAAACAACGTGTTCAACGATGCTTGCCTTACGTCGATGTACCAGTTCTGCGAAGGTATTATCAGCATCTATCCCGAGATACCAAAGCTTGATATTAAAAAACCATATCACAGCAATATCCGCATCGAGAATAATATTTTTCATCCGTACGATTATCCTGTGTTGTATGCGAAATCAACGCAGGGATTATTTTTTAATAACAACACTCTCGTCCGTTCCACGCGTTTCAAGCCATTTCATCACCGCAAATCAATGATCACGCTGGAAGCATGTAGCAAAGTGGAGATAAAAGGAAATCATTTGTCGCCGGATATTCTTGGCAAAAATGTACAGCTTGTATCTACTCCCGTAAAAGAATTAAAGCTCGATAAATCGCAAGGCATTAAAGTGGAGTAGTTGATATTTATTTTGTAGAGAAATTATGTAACCAGCGGCTATGCTACTATTAAACATCGTTGTCTTCGCTTCTTCCTGTGGAAGTAGGGCTCACTTGTACAGCAACAACACTATTGAACAATTGTCTGAACCACGATTTATCCTTATTAACTGATCCTTCTGATACTACAATTTATCACAAAGGCACTTTAAACATCGGCTTCCGCAATTATTAATTCTTAATTACTAATTTTTAATTCTCTTTCCAATCAATCCCAAAAATCTCTTTCAATCCCGGTTCAGGCACCTAACGATCTGTTGATCCCCAATTCCAGGCCTCTTAACTCTGCAAGTCCACGCAGCCTGCCAATAGCACTGTAACCGGGTTGTGTTTTTTTGTTAAGGTCGTCAAGCATTTGATGGCCGTGATCGGGGCGCATAGGTATGGAAATATTCCTGCGTTCCATCAGCAATACAATTTCTTTAACAACTGCATACATATCAACATCGCCATCGAGATGGTCAGCTTCATAAAAATTTCCATCTGCATCGCGTTTTGTGCTGCGTAAATGAATGAAATGAATATAGTCTCCTAATCGCTTAACCATCCCCGTTAGGTCATTATCTGCCCGAACCCCATACGACCCTGTACAAAAGCATAAGCCATTGGCTGCAGAGGGGGCGGCTGCCAATAGTTCCCTGGCATCCTGCTCTGTACTTACGATTCTCGGCAAACCCAGGATAGGATAGGGCGGATCATCGGGGTGTATTGCCATTTTTAACCCGAGCTTTTCGGCAACAGGAACAACTTCTTTTAAAAAATAAAATAAATGTTCTTTGAGCTTTTTTGCATCGATGCCTTCATATGTTTTTAAGGCTGCAAGGATCTGCTCCTGAGTAAAACGTTCTTCGCTTCCGGGCAAGCCCATTAATGTGTTGCGGAAAAGAATTTCTTTTTCCTCTTCGGTCATTTTATTAAAACGTTCTTTCGCTTTGTCTATCTCTTGTTTTGTATAATCTTTTTCTGCACCGGGGCGTTTTAGCAGAAATAAATCAAATGCAATAAATGCGGATTTTTCAAATCGCAGCGCTTTGCTTTTATCAGGCAATTCATAAAAAATATCCGTGCGCATCCAATCCAATATCGGCATGAAATTATAAGTCACCACTTCTAACCCGCACGCAGCAATGTTTCGTAAACTCTCCTTGTATGTCTCAATATATTTTAAATAATTACCGCTTTGCTTTTTAATATCCTCATGCACGGGCAGGCTTTCAATCACTTTCCAAAGCATGCCTGCATCTTCCACTTGTTTCTTTCTTTTCTTGATTTCTTCGATTATCCATACATCGCCAACAGGCACATGGTGCAAAGCCGTAACCACACCCGAACATCCGGATTGCCGGATATCCCATAAACTAACCGGGTCATTCGGCCCGTACCATCGCATTGTCTGTTGCATATTCATAAATTCAATTTTAAAGTACTTGGGAAAACGAAAATAAAATTATTTTAATTTATTCATTCCAGTCCCTCAATATTTGTATTTTTCTCATAGCGATAGTAACAGGTGTAAAAAATAATTACCGAAAGTAAAAGGCAGCTAACGGGAACCAACCACCGAAATCCGGATAAACCAAGAAAAAAGCAAACGATCCATACGCCAAATAACATTTTCAATACTTCTTCCATTGTAAAATCTTCAGTATACAGAAGGCTATGGATTAGTAATAATAATGAAGGGGCGGTTACTGCCATGATTATGTAGTTGGTTGCATTTTTTTGTACTTCTATTATTCCTTTCAACGCCCATAATTCAGGGATCAGTATCACTACATAAACAGCTAATAACTGGAAAATAGTTTTTATCAGTGGTACCGGCATATTGCGATAAAAAAATAATTGCGACTCTATGAAACGATGATTTTTATAAATTATAATAACATGCCCTATCATTAAACTGACCAGGAAAAACCATAGTATCCTGTCTTCGGCCAATGAACCATTGAGTGTGATAAAAAAATAAATGCAACAGAACGAAATTGTTTTGATCCCCGCCAATGCAACAAATTGTTCCCGGAAAATATAACGCAACAGGAAATTAAAAATGTTTTTCGGGAAATGTAAACCTGGTATAAACCGGGAAAGGTTAATATAGAATTGTTTTGTCTTCTGCAACGAAAGGTAAAACGACAATGTTAACAGAAGCAATAGCAAAGCAATTGCGATGAAAACCAGAGATACGCCGATATAAGTTTTTTCTTTAACGGCAACAAAAAAAATCGCCAAAGAATAGATCAATACTGGTGCAAATAGCACGGATTGGATTTGCAACAATAATAACAAGCGGTTCTTTTCTGTTAATGCGTTAAGGTTTTGAAGAAATACATAACTCTCTTTATTAACATAGCCATGAACGAAATAAATTATTTTAACTGCATATAAGAACCAGAGTAAAACCGCTACGGCCAGGTAAGTTGGTTTTGTAAGAATACTATGAATAATAAAATAATGAAAATTGATCACTTCGGCAACGCTGCGATAAATTCCGAAAAGAATAAAAACAAGGAAAATGAAAAGCCCTGCATGTTCCCTGTAAAAGGGTTTTACAACTGAATTAGTAACGGTTTTAAAAATAATGTTCACGCTGTTGTTTTCACTTCCCAGATCTGTTTATCCGCAAGGAGAAATGTGTTGTCAAATATAATTTCCGTCGGTTCTATATCCTGGTGCGAAGTAATAATGAATGAAATGCCTTTTTGTTTTTCTTTCATAATTAATTCGCATAAATTTTTTTGAGAAGCTGCATCAAGTGTTGTTAATGGTTCATCCAATAATATCCATTCCGGTTGCCCGCTGAATGCGAGGAGCAGCGATAATTTTTTAAGCATCCCGCTGGAATAACTTCCCGTTGCGTTTTCTAAATAGTTCCCTATCTGCAATATCTCTTTTATTTCTTCTGCCTGCATTGCATTTCCTCTTTTTATTTTTTGCACAAAAGCGATCAGTTCATTTCCTGAGAGAAATGATGGGAAAAGAGGTTCGGCTTCTGAATGATTTACCAGTAAACGATAGGCCACAGGGTTTTTTCTTATTGAGATTTTGTTGTTTATTACCACATCGCCGGAAAATGGCAATTGCCCGGAAATGATTTTCAATAAGGTTGATTTTCCTGCGCCATTAATTCCTTTCAACCAGTAAATGCCTTTGGAAAGTTGAAGGTTTTCGATTGAAAAAATATGATGATTGCCAAATGATTTTTTAATATCTTTTAAATGAAGCATAAACCAAAAATCAAGAATTGTATTGGAACTAAAAATTTAATTGCTAAAACCAAAAAGAGACTAAGGATTTAAAGAACTGAAAACTGTTGACTGGCGACTATCAACTATTTTCATTTCTTATCCATATCTTCCGACGGTCGGATGATCATTCGCAATGATTGATCTTTGGAAAAATAAGCGATCATCCAGTTGTAAAAAGTTTTAACCCTGTTCCGGTACGTGATCAAAAAAAGCAAATGGATAAACAACCACATGAACCATGCGATAAAACCTTTGAAATGCAATTTCGGTTTGGCAAGGTCTGCAACAGCTTTGTTCCTGCCGATGATGGCGAGCGAGCCCTTATCATTGTAGGCAAATGGATCAAGTGGTTTGTTTTTTGCCAGCAACAGAAAATTTTTCGCCAGTGCTCTTCCTTGCTGAATGGCAACCTGCGCCACTTGTGGATGGCCGTTAGGAAAATTTTTATCGGTTGTTTGAAGACAGGTGTCGCCGATGGCAAAAATATTTTCAGTGTTTTTTACTTTGTTGAATTCGTCGACAAGCATGCGTTTACCCCGGCCATAGCATTCTGCAGGAATTCCTTCAAATGTTTTTGCCGTAATGCCTGCCGCCCAGATCATCGTTTTTGTTTCGATGGTTTCACCGTTGGATAAAATGACGGTATCATTTACAAAATCGTTCACATGCATATCTAATTTTATGATCACGCCCATTTTGCTAAGCGCATCGTAGGTATCTTTTTGAGATTGCACACTCATAGGCGACAGCAGCGCGGTGCCGCCATCCACGAGGTAAATTTGGCTACCTGTGCCGCGCAGTTCAGGATAATCTTTCAGAATGATATTTTTACGCATCTCTGCAAACATGCCGGAGACTTCTACACCGGTTGGGCCGCCGCCTGCAATAACAATGGTTGATAATTTTTTTCTTTCGGCAAGATCGTTGGCGATTGTTGCCTGTTCCATTCGCTGCAGGATCATGTTGCGCATTTCGATGGCATCGTTCAATGTCTTCATCGGTATGGCATTTCTTTTTACATTCTCCATTCCGAAATAATTTGTTTCTGCGCCGGTGGCAAACACGAGGTAGTCGTAATGCAATTCGCCGTTGTCCAATATTATTTTGTTTTCAGCAGGAACCACTTTTTGTAATTCCCCCAAACGAAAACCGATATTTTTTTTATTGCGGAATAATTTCCGGAAAGGATAGCTGATGCTTGATGGTTCGAGAAACGCAGTTGCCACCTGGTAAATAAGCGGCGGGAAAAAGTTGTAATTATTTTTATCTACGAAAGTGATATGATAGTAGCTGTTGTTCTCCAGTTTCAATGCGAGGTTAATACCTGCAAACCCACCGCCGATGATGATGATTTCTTTCATGTTATAAGATTCTGATGCCGTTTTAAATTGTACATTTCCGTTATGCAAATTTATGCATCAATTGCGAAGTGGATTTTATTTATTCAATTCGCATTATGAAATAAATAATAGAAAAAAGAAACGCATTTTGTTTAAAATATTTGTTTAAGTTTAGTTTTAATAATTTACAAAGCATGCAAGCCATAGGAAAATACAGGTGGGTAGTAGTAGCGCTTTTATTTTTTGCAACAACAATTAATTATCTCGACAGGCAGGTGATCGGTTTACTGAAAGATAGTTTATCTAAAGAATTTAACTGGTCCGAAAAAGATTACAGCAATATTGTAATAGCATTTACTGCATCGTATGCAGTCGGCTTATTTTTTTTCGGGTGGATCATCGACTGGATAGGAACTAAATTGGGTTATATAGTTTCTATCATTATCTGGAGTATTGCTGCAATGGCGCATGCGCTTGCAAAAAGTACATTTGGTTTCGGGGTTGCGAGAACTGCATTAGGTTTGGGCGAAGCAGGAAATTTCCCGACAGCGATCAAAGCAGTTGCTGAATGGTTTCCTAAAAAAGAACGTGCGTTAGCGACCGGGATTTTTAACAGCGGTACAAACATTGCAGCAGTGTTAGGGCCACCTGTTGTGACGTGGTTGTTGTATTCTTATGGATGGAAATCCACTTTTATATGGACCGGGATAATCGGTTTTATCTGGTTGATATTCTGGTTTTGGCTGTATGAAATACCATCGAAACAGAAACGGCTTGGCAAAGAAGAATTTGATTATATACATAGTGATGATGAAAACGCCGTTGAAAAAGTTGGCTGGCAAAAAATACTGGGGGTGAAGCAGACCTGGGCATTTGTGTTGGGTAAATTTCTGACTGACCCTATCTGGTGGTTCTATTTGTTTTGGATACCTTCTTATTTTAATACAACCTATTCACTTGATTTAAAAAAATCTGCAGTACATGTATCAACGGTTTATGTAGTAGCAAGTTTGGGAAGCATTTTCGGCGGATACCTATCGGGTTTTTTTATTCGCAAGGGATGGGCAGTTTACAGGGCGAGAAAAGTAGTGATGCTATGTTATGCGTTTTGTGTTGTGCCGATAATCTTTGTACGGTTTACCAATGATATCTGGGTTGCTGTGGCATTAATAAGCCTGGCAGCAGCAGCGCACCAGGCGTGGAGTGCAAATATTTTTACGACGGCCTCGGATATGTTTCCGAAACGCGCCGTAAGCTCGGTAGTTGGGTTAGGAGGGATGGCAGGTTCGCTCGGCGGTGTGGTTTTCCCGTTCTTCATTGGTATAATCCTCGATCATTTTAAAGCATTGGGGACCTTAAACACCGGTTATAATATTATCTTTTCTATTTGCGGTTGTGCATACCTGTTAGCATGGTTCATCATGCATTTGTTGGCCCCTAAAATGCAACGAGTGGAAGTATGACATGGAATGTTACTTGAGGAAACCTTCTTTTGTCAACTGGTCGTGAATGGTATTTATCACATCATCGAAAAGATCATCGGGGCCGGAAGAATTCATAGTGGACGTAATACCTGTCCAGATCAGCTTATTGGTTGCCAATGCATAAATGTTCACTTCAACATTATATAATTTGTCGATGGCATAAAAATCTGGGGTATAGTACGCAGGAGAAGCAAAATTGTAATATTCTTTCCAGTTGTTATAATATGCCGGCCATTGTCCCTGTGCAAAAATTTTTTTCTTATCGTATTTGATCATGCGTACGATTACAACGATATCGATCCCGTCTTTCAATAATTTGTCGGTATAAAATGCTTCAGATTCCTTAAGCGGACGGACGCCAAGCTCTTTGTAGGAAGCTATCCCGCGTTCAGGATAATAAGCAAGCATCAGGTCTTCCGTCCTTCGCCTGACAGTTTCATTTTTTAGCAATGCAGCTATCATGAATTTTGCCGGGCGTGAAGTATTAACGACTGCATCAGGGGCACGCCAGCTTCGTATGATCCTGGTACTCGGGTTACAGGAAAAAAGGATAATTACGATAGATAAATTTAAAAGGTATTTTCTCATCCAAACAGTTTTAACAGAAAACCGCACAAAGGTAAATCCATTTTAAGAATAAAAAGTTGCCCCGAAATTAATTCAACAAAATGATTTAATCAAATGATTAAAAAATTTGTTTAAATCATTTTTTAAATTTTATCTTTGCCCGTCAATTCAAAACAGTGGTAAAAACAAAGAAGATAATTGTAAAAGATATTTCCGCGGAAGAAAAAATAAAAACTGCGGCCAAGAAGATATTTACCCGGAAGGGGTTCGCGGCAACGCGGACGAGGGATATTGCAGAAGAAGCAGGGATCAATCTCGCATTGTTGAATTATTATTTCCGGAGCAAACAAAAACTGTTTGACATTATTATGCTGGAAAATTTCAGGCAGTTTATCCATGGTATTTCCGTAGAGGTATTTGACGAAAAAGCAACCTTGGAACAAAAACTGGAAAAGGTGATTGCCGCATATATCGATTTTCTTTCCGTAAACCCCGACCTGCCGCTTTTTATATTAACCGAGATACGGGGGAACCCCGCATCCATATCAAGGATCATTGAAGAAGAAGCGGCGCCGATCCGGTCGCATTTTTTTAAACAATTACAACAAGGTGGAAAAGCATCGGGTTTGCCGCCTATGGAGCCTTTGCATTTTGTGGCAAATCTTGTCGGGCTGACTGTTTTCCCTTTCATATCGAGGCCAATCCTTCAACGGGTGACGAATGTGAGTGATGCCAAATTCAAACAATTGATGCAGGAAAGAAAAAAGTTGGTACCGGTTTGGTTAAAAGCAATCATGACTGCGAAACCTAATTGATGTCTTGAATCGCTGATGAACTGAAAGAATTAATAATTATAAATGATTAATAAAACGGGTATGAAAAAAATAGTAATCCCGAAGCTGCTATTCAATTTTTGTTTCTTGTTGTTCATTTCAACGACGTCGGCGCAACACACGAATTCGATTTCGCTGGAGGAATGTTATCAACTTGCACAATCCAATTATCCATTGATAAAGCTGCGTGAACTGATTGATAAAACCAATCAATACAATATCGATAATATTACGAGAGGAGTGTACCCGCAATTCAATGTTAATGGTGCTGCAACGTATCAGTCAGATGTGACCAAGATTGATATTAAAATTCCGGGATATAATGTAAATATCCCGGCTGTTTCGAAAGACCAGTACAAGTTATATGGAGAGGTTTCGCAAACGCTGACGGATTTTGGGATCAATAAACAACGCAGGCAGATCAGTGCTGCCGATGCAGCAGTGCAACAGGAGAACCTGAACACACAATTGTATGCCTTGAAAGACCGGATAAACCAGATTTATTTTGGGATCCTTCTGATCAACGGGCAACTTGAACAAAACGAGTTATCAAAACAGGATATTCAAACAGGCATCAATAATGTACAGGCGAGAATTGATAACGGTACAGATTTTAAAAGCAGCCTGAATAGATTAAAAGCGCAGTTGCTGCAAACAAGCCAGCGTGATATTGATCTTAAAGCTTCCCGAAAAGCGTATACAGATATGTTGAGTTTGTTCATCAACAAAATAGTTGATGACAGCACAGTCCTGGAAAAACCGGTTATCCCTCAGATGATTGATTCAATCAACCGCCCTGAGTTAAGCGTGTATAACCTTCAGGCAAAAGAATACCTGCAGCAGGAAAAACTTACTAAGGAAAATCTCTACCCAAAATTGGATGCATTTTTCCAGGGAGGCATGGGAAAACCTTCGCCGGTAAATTTTCTATCTACAAACCTTTCCGGTTATTATATCACGGGGCTTCGGCTAAGCTGGAATATCGGGGCGCTTTACACATACAAGAAAGATTTGCTCATCAATAAAAATAACCGCGATGTTGTTGAAACAAATAGGAACACATTTTTATTCAACACACAGTTAACATTGAAGCAACAGAATGCAGACATAGAAAGATATGAAGCGTTGATACAATCCGATATTGATATTATAAAACTCCGCGAATCGGTGAAACAATCTTCGCAGGCACAGTTGCAAAACGGGGTGATCAGCGCTAATGATTTTTTAACTGACGTAAATGCCGAAGCAGAAGCAAGGCAGAATAAATCGCTGCATGAAATACAATTACTGATGTCGCAGTATAACCATAAAACGACCGCAGGTAATTAATAATTAGTAATTAAGAATTAATAATTCTGAAAAATGGAAAATAAAAATAAACTTATTGTCAATTATCAATTATCAATTCCGGTTTTGGTTTTTACTTTTTCATCATTGGTCTTTCTTCTTTCCTGTAATCAAAACAAATTGAAAACCGATGCTTCCGGTGTTTTTGAATCGGATGAAGTAATTGTTTCTGCCGAACAAAACGGAAAAATATTATCGTTTACAATAAAAGAAGGAGATACGATCAGTAAAGGGAAAACAGTTGGCAATATTGATATCAGCAATATTGAATTGCAGAAAGCGCAGGTGCAGGCAACAATACAAGCCTTGCGTGACAAAACAACAAATCCTGCTCCTCAGATCGACCTTGTAAAAAAGCAATTAGCTGTGCAGGAATCGCAGTTGGCACAGCAAGAGCGTGAAAAAGCACGCACAGAGAATTTGCTCAAAGCAGATGCAGCCACGCAAAAGCAATTGGATGATATTAATTCTGCCATCGACCAATTACAAAAACAGATTGCCGTTTCCAAACAACAAATTGCACTTGACAACTCCAACATTTCTACGCAAAACAGAAGTATTTTCAGTGAAAAAGATCCGTTGGAAAAATCTGTAGCCCAGATCCAGGACCAGATCAACAAAGGCCAGATTATAAATCCTGTTTCCGGAACGGTGCTGGTGAAATACGCGTTGGAAGGAGAGATGGCCACCATCGGTAAAGCATTGTATAAAATTGCCAATGTGGACACGATTACACTGCGGGCATACATCACTGGTTCGCAATTGTCGGATGTGAAATTAGGGCAACAGGTGAAAGTGTATATTGACAGCGGCGCAAAAAATTATAAAGAATACCCTGGAAATATTTCATGGATCTCTGATAAATCTGAATTCACTCCGAAAACAATACAGACAAAAGATGAACGTGCGAACCTTGTTTATGCAGTAAAGATCCGTGTGAAAAATGATGGCTATATAAAAATTGGAATGTACGGCGAGGTAAAATTTTAGTTCGTAATGCAGCACGATCATTCGATCATATTAAATAATATTAAAAAAACCTACAATAAAGGAACGCTCGTTGCTGTAGAAAATATTTCTTTTAAAGTAGAGAGCGGGGAATTGTTTGGATTGATCGGGCCGGATGGAGCGGGAAAGACCACACTTTTTCGAATACTCACAACCCTGCTCTTGGCAGATCAGGGCATTGCGAGTGTGAACGGGCTCGATGTTGTGAAGGATTATAAAAAGATCAGGAATTGTGTGGGTTATATGCCGGGAAAATTTAGCCTTTATCAGGACCTGACGATTGAAGAAAACCTGAATTTTTTTGCAACCGTTTTCGGAACAACAATCGAAGAAAATTACGACCTGATAAAAGACATTTATATCCAGATAGAGCCATTCAAAGATCGCCGCGCAGGAAAATTATCTGGTGGCATGAAACAGAAGCTGGCATTGTGTTGTGCGCTTATTCATAAACCGGATGTATTGTTTTTGGATGAACCTACAACTGGTGTTGATGTGGTTTCGCGAAAAGAATTCTGGGAAATGTTGAAACGGTTAAAAGCACAGGGAATTACCATTCTTGTTTCAACACCGTATATGGATGAAGCGAATTTGTGTGATAGGATTGCGCTGATACAGAAAGGGAAAATTTTATCGATTGACACGCCGGTGAAAATTGTTCAATCTTATCCCGAAAAATTATTTGCAATAAAATCTTCAAATGCATTTAAACTGTTGCAGGATGTAAGAGAATATGCAGGAACGGAAACCTGTTTTGCATTTGGGGATGCGTTGCACACTACTTTCAAATCAAATGAAGAAGGCGTGCTTAATTATTTAAAAGACAAAGGACATAATGATGTAAGCATTGAATCAATTACGCCGGGAATTGAAGATTGTTTTATTGAACTGTTGAAAAATTAAAATGGAGAAAGTTATACAAACAGAAAAACTCACCAAACGTTTCGGCGATTTTGTTGCCTGCAACGAATTGAGTTTTGACGTAGATAAAGGAGAGATATTTGGATTTCTCGGTGCGAACGGAGCTGGTAAAACAACTGCTATGCGCATGTTGTGCGGTTTGCTGAAACCTACGTCCGGCAAAGCTTCTGTGGCAGGGTTTGATGTATTCACACAAACGGAGAAAATTAAAATGAACATTGGCTATATGAGCCAGAAATTTTCTTTGTATGATGATTTGACAGTGAGTGAGAACATTCGTTTCTATGCAGGCATTTATGGAATGAAGACCAAAAACATCAGAACAAAAACTCAGGAATTATTGAACGAACTCGGATTACAAAATGAAGCGAAAACATTAGTGAGCGCATTGCCACTGGGGTGGAAACAAAAACTTGCATTTTCTGTTTCGATCGTTCATGCACCGGATATTGTTTTTTTAGATGAACCTACCGGTGGCGTTGATCCTGTCACACGCAGGCAATTCTGGGATTTGATTTATCATGCTGCAGATAAAGGTGTGACGGTTTTTGTAACTACACACTATATGGACGAAGCGGAATATTGCAATCGCGTTTCTATTATGGTAGATGGAGTAATTGCAGCACTCGACAGCCCTGTGAATTTGAAGAAACAATTCAATGCGGACAATATGGAAGATGTGTTTTACCAACTGGCAAGAAAGGCGAAACGAAGCGACAATTAGTAAGTAAAAAGTGAAAAGTGAGAAGTACAGAGGATATAAAAATCAGAAAAATCAGCACAAAACAAATAATAAATTATCATGAAAATAAAATCAATAATAAAAGATAAACCTAAGAACCTTCAACTCTAAACCTTTAACCTTCTCATGCATTCCCAATTACTCACCTTCATAAAAAAAGAATTCCTGCACGTATTCCGCGACAGGAAAACGCTGCTGATGCTTTTCGGTTTGCCGATTGCGCAAATTGTGCTGTTTGGTTTTGCATTGAGCAATGAAGTGAAGGATAGCAAAATTGTGGTGGCGGATTATTCAAAGGATGCAACGACGCAGCAGATCATCGCGAAAATCGGGTCGAGTAAATATTTTAATATCCAACAAAGCTTGCAGAGTGCACAACAACTGGAAGCCGCTTTTAAAAAAGGCGATATAAAAATGGCAGTGATCTTTCCACCGAATTTCGGGAACAACCTGCAACATACCAATAAGGCAACGATCCAGGTTATCGCTGATGCCTCTGACCCCAACCTGGCAACAACGGTAACAAATTATGTTACCAATATTATCAACGATTACAATTCCAGCCTTAATAACGGTAATGTACAACCGCTTCAGATAACCCCGGAAGTACAAATGCTCTACAACCCTGAATTGCGAGGCGCACCGAATTTTGTTCCGGGTGTAATGGCGCTGGTATTCATGTTGGTTTGTACCATGATGACTTCTGTTGCTATTGTAAAAGAAAAAGAATTGGGAACGATGGAAATATTATTGGTATCGCCATTCAGGCCGATTTATATTATCATTTCAAAGTTGGCGCCAAACCTGATCATTTCCGTAGTTAATCTTTTTATCATTCTTATTTTAAGTTCCGTGTTCTTGGATCTGCAGGTAAAAGGAAGCGTATTGCTGCTCACGTTTTGCAGCATGCTTTTTATTCTTACATCGCTTGCTGTTGGCTTGCTGTTATCCATTAATGCGCAAACGCAGGAATCGGCAATGACAGCGTCATTGATGGGAATGATGTTGCCGACAATGTTGCTCACCGGTTTTTTATTCCCGATCGAAAACATGCCGATACCCATGCAGGTGCTGGCGAACTTAGTGCCTTCGCGGTGGTATTTTATAATTGTAAAGCGTGTAATGCTGAAAGGGCTTGGGTTTGAGGCAGTATGGAAAGAAACGTTGATACTTGCGGCCATGTGTGTATTGTTGTTTACCATAAGCCTGCGGAAATTTAAAATCAGGTTGCAATGAGAACATTATTTTTTTTACTGGAAAAAGAATTCCGGCAATTGCTGCGCAGAAAATCACTGCTTGGCATGTTGATCATTGCGCCTGCGATACAATTGATCATTATGCCGCTTGCTGCAGATTTTTCTGTGAAAAATGTTTCTATTGTGGTAGTGGATAATGATCATTCATCATATTCACAACGCCTCATTAATAAAATTACAGCCGGTGGAAGTTTTAAACTCGCCGGTTATGTCTCTTCATACAAAGAGGCATTGAAAATGGTGGAGCAGGATAAAGCAGACCTTGCGTTACAGATACCCGTAAACTTCGAGAGAAATTTAGCCCGCGAAAATTCAGGGAAATTATTTGTTGCCATAAATGCAATTGAAGGAACAAAAGCCAACCTCGGTGGAAGTTATCTTTCGGGCATTGTAAAAGATTTTGATGACGAGATCCGTATTGAATGGACGCATGATGCGACTGTAGATGCGCCGCAGATTTCCGTTGCATCATCCAACTGGTATAATCCATTCCTGAATTATAATTTGTATATGGTGCCTGCCATTCTTGTAACACTTGTTACAGCAATGTCGGCTATGCAATCTGCATTCAATATCGTGCAGGAAAAAGAAAACGGGACTATCGAACAGATCAATGTCACGCCTATCAAAAAGCATATTTTCATTATTGGAAAACTCATTCCGTTTTTAGTGCTTGGCATCATTCTTTTTTCGCTCGGCTTAGTACTGGGGCGGATTATTTATCATGTTGTTCCTGTCGGCAGCCTCATTGTATTATATGGTTCACTCGTTGTTTATCTTTTTGCGATGCTTGGCCTTGGTTTGCTCATCTCCACTTATTCCGCAACACAGCAGCAGGCAATGTCGCTTTCATTTTTCTTTATTAATATTTTCAACATGATGAGCGGCGTGTTCAGTTCTGTTGACAGTATGCCGGCGTGGGCGCAGGCAATTGTACAAACATTTCCGCCAAGCCATTTCATTAAGATTATGCGCACCGTTGTACTAAAAGGAAGCGGTTTCAGCGATATCAGCAATCATCTAATCGCAATCACCATCATCGGCCTTGTACTAAATACCTGGGCAATTTTGAATTACAGGAAAACAGCGTAACAATGGTCAATCAACGGCTGACAGTCGTCGGTTAAGAATTCATGAAAATAATAACTAAAAAATTGTTAGCGATCTATATATTATAAGCCACTACTGCCGTCTGATAACCGATGACTGATGACTATTTTGGTACCAGCATCGCAACTCCGGTTGAACATTGTTGCGTCGCATTTCGTTCATCGGTAGTGCTACTATGAAGCTTTAGGCTGTGAATGAATTTTCAAAATTTAATAGCAGGCTTATCTCAAATCTTCTCAGCCAACCTTTCATTTTGTTTTTTCGTATTAATCTTGTCAATAGCTAACTACCTAACTTATAAAATGACTTTTATGAAAAACACCGCATTATGTTTATGCGCAGCTTTCTTATTTCTTTTCAGCGCCTGCAAAAAAAATGATTCACCTTCTTCAAACATCACATCAAACAATGTAACAACAACTGCCAGCTCAGGAACATGGCGTGTTACCTATTATTTCGATTCAGGCAGTGAAAAGACAATTAACTTTAGCGGCTATACTTTCACGTTTGGAAACAGTAATGTGATTACAGCAACCAAAACAGGACCTGATATCACCGGAACATGGATTTCGGGAAATGATGACTCAAAAGTAAAACTGATTTTATCTTTTGCAAACCCTGATCTTTTCGCAGCAATAAGCGAAGATTGGCATGTAATTGAACTAACATCTTTAAAGATCCGGCTGCAGCATGTTAGCGGCGGAAATACAGAAACGGATTATCTGACTTTCGAAAAAAATTAATACTGTTATTTAATTTTCGTATCAGTAACGATAGAAAGGTTCATAACCAGTTACAGGAAAATTTCTTTAGTCTTTGCTTCGTTGCGGTAAAGAAACCTGTGATTTAAAATATTCATCACTTGAATAAAAAGGAATGGCATACCTAAATAGCATGCCATTCCTCTCAGCAACAGCGTATGTAAATTGATCAAGCAGCTTTCGCTCTTGTTGACACATGTATACTTTGCTTGCGGTATTTTGCAAGGTTTACCAAAAGCACACTCGTTAATATAATCGCAAGCCCGATAAATTGTATCGCCGTCATTTTCTCCCCGGCAAAAAATACTCCGAGTAAAACCGCTACTAACGGGTTTACATACGCATGAGTGCTCACCTGTGTTGCAGGCCTTACTTTCAACAACCATATAAAAGCGCTGTAACCTGCGAGTGAACCCATCGTCACCAGGTATGCTACGGCAAACCACGAACTTGCCGCAATCTGCGACCAATGAAAATCATTCCATTCGTGATTGATATAACTGCAAGGTATAAACGTAAATCCGGCAGCAAGCATTTGCCATGCAGAGTTAACAGATGTTGATGGGCCGGTTGAATTATATTTTGAATACAACGAACCGGCAGACCATGAAACAGAACCGATAATTAATACGATCAATGCAACGATCTCTGATTTATTTCCCGATGAAGAAATCACATGCGATGCATTTTCGCTGAATAATAATATCACCCCGATAAATCCAATGATCAAACCGATGACGGTTTCTTTGCTTTTAAAATTCACTTCCCAATTGCGTTTATCCAACACCACAAACCATATTGGCGCTGCCGCAGTTAATACCGCAACAAATGAACTCGGCAAATATTGTTCAACCCAAACAATAGCCCCGTTACCAATAAACAACAATAATAAACCGCTTACAATGGAAGGCTTGATATCTTTCCATACAAAAACTTTCTCGCCATTAGCTGTGCACCATAATAACATTATCGAACCTGCAATGATATAACGCATACTCGCCATTAAGAATGCCGGTATATGTTGAATAGCAACACGGATAAAAAAATACGTGGAGCCCCACACGATATATAGAATTGTAAAAGCAACAACCACCATTGCAGTGGATGCTTTTTTTTCATTGGAGAGTGGCATAGGTTATTTTTTTGGTATCACTAATTTTTGTTCCTCCTTCACCGTTTCAAGAACAATCGTTGTGCGTGTCGACAGCATATTGGGTATCTTGCCAAACTTGTCCCGCATAAGAGCCATTAGTGAAGCTGAATCGTTTGTGCGCACTTTTACCAGGTAACAATCTTCCCCGGCAATATGGTGCACTTCCTGTACTTCAGGAATTTTGCTCAAAGCAACCCCTGCCTGGCTTCTTCCCAAACCATCAGTAGCCTTTATAAAAATGAATGCAAGCAATTTTTGATCTACAGCTGATGGATTAATAGCGGTGGTATAATTGGTAATTACTTTTTTCTGCTCCAGCTTTTTCACTCGTTCCAATACTGCCGAAGGTGCCATTTTCAGTTCACGTGCAAGATCGATATTAGAAATGCGTGCATTGGATTGCATGCGGTCCAGTATCAGTAAGTCTGTTTTATCTAACTGCACATTCATAAATATTATTTTAGTAAATATACTAAATTTAGAATTTAATACGGAAAAAATAATTTTTACAGAATTTTATTCTGTATAATTTTTTACAGCTATTCCCGGGAAAAATTTCACTATTGGGCAACAACTTTTGCAGTGACCAATAATTGCCCGGTATGCCGTTGCGTGTGTTCTGCAGCATGAAACAATAACCCGATAACTGTTGAAGGAATTTGTTTGCGCCCAACCAATCGTTGCTCTGTAAGCGTTGCTTCGTTTGTATTTTTCAATTGGGCAATTGCAATATCTGCTTGCTTATTGAATTGCTCCACGAGTTGAATAGTTGTAATTCCTTCTTCCATTTTCCCTTCTGAAGCAAGGTGTTTTAATTGATCGGCAGAAAGCTGGCCGCCTCTTGCATAGGTGAATAACCGGTCTAACACACCGGCAAGATGTTGCAGGTGAAACCCGGCAGATGCCATGCCTGCCGGCTTTTCCCATAATAGCGCATCAGGAAAACCATTCATAAAAGAATTGATCTCTTCCCTTGCCTGTAAAATAGCATGGGCTGCCGGTTGCAATAATGCCGGTATTCCTTCAACCGGTCCTCTTAACCAAACTTCAGGGGTTGCTGGCATAATTGTTATTTTATCTGTGTTGATCGTAGTAATTTACGGTTATACATTGCCGTAATACATTCATTTCAGTATCGGAAAGAGCTGGTGTTTCACAAGTGCTTTCAATTTCTTCCAATTGTTTTATTGTCCGTATTCCTGCCACTGCACTTGTGATTGCGGAATTATTTAAAACAAATTGCAAAGCAGTTTGTGCATTATTGCGGTTATCCGAAGAAAATGCTGTTATGGTTTCGGCAGCTTTTTTTACTTCAGCTTCCCCATAATTCAGAAATGGCGCTGCCGGTTTATTAACCAACAATCCTTTGGCAACAGTGCCTCTTGCCAATACGCCGATATTATTTTCTTTTAACAGCGATAAACAATTTTCTTCCGGGCGCCGGTCAAGCAGGCTGTATTGCATCATTGCACTAACGATATTGGATAGCCGGATATATTTACGGATCACATTGGGGCGGATCGATGAAATTCCGTAATACCTGATCTTCCCCTGGAGCTGCAAGGTTTCAAATGCATCAATAGTTTCTTCAACGGGGTCTTCAATAGTGCCGCCGTGCAATTGGTACAAATCAATATAATCTGTCTGCAATCTTTTCAGGCTTTCTTCCACAGCTTTTAAAATGTATTCTTTTCGTGGGTTCCAGTTCCATCCGCTTCCGTCGCTCCGCCATTGATTCCCCACTTTTGTTGCAATGATTATTTCTTTGCGCCTGGGTTTGAGTATTCTCCCAATCATTTCTTCATTCATTCCCTTATCGTATAGATCTGCCGTATCAAAAAAATTTATCCCTGATTCAATGGCATGATGAATGATCTTTTCATTTTCAGATGAACCTGCAACGAGCGACATGCATCCAAATCCAATCTGGCTTATTTGCAACAATGATTTGCCAAGTTGTTTATATTTCATTTTTTAATGAAATTGAATTGTGATAATTTCATGTGAACGGATTACAAAATTACGATAGTAACACAGATGACAGTTGGCAGATGTAAGATGACAGCCTTTAATCAACATCTTTCAATACTGTCTGTCATCTTGCATCTGTCAACTGACATCTGAATTCTCTAACGATCAACCAAGTTAATCATGAAAAAAAATCTTCTTTCTTTTCTTTGCATTTCATTTTTATGTTCGTCAATCTTTGCGCAGCAAAAATTTAACGGCATCGATGTTAACCTGAGTAATCTTTATCGTGTCTCCGATGCAAAAACACGCTCTATAAGCCCGGAGAATTTTACCGGCGAGAAAGGTAAAGGCGGCATGGCTACAAGTGGTACAGGTAGCGGGCCATCGCGGGAATTAGGACAGGGGTGGAAAGTGAGCCCGAGTGTGGTTATCAAATCAAAAACAACATTTACGCTTGCAGAGATTTCCGGCCCGGGATCGGTGCAACATATCTGGATGACACCGACAGGTAACTGGCGTTATTCCATCCTCCGTTTTTATTGGGATGATGAAACTACTCCGTCTGTTGAAGTGCCTGTTGGTGATTTCTTTTGCATGGGCTGGGGGAGTTATGCACCGCTGCGTTCGCTTGCTGTTTGTGTAAACCCGGGAAGTGCATTCAATTGCTATTGGCCGATGCCATTCCGGAAAAAATGTAAAATCACGATGGAAAATTTAGATGCGGAAGACATGGTAGTGTATTACCAGGTTGATTATATACTGACGACTGTTCCGGATGATGCTGCCTATTTTCACGCACAATTCAGGAGGGTAAATCCATTGCCTTTGAAGCAGGATTATGTGCTTGTTGATGATATCAAAGGGCGTGGACAATATGTAGGCACTTACCTTGCGTATGGCTCAAATAAAAACGGATGGTGGGGTGAGGGGGAAATAAAATTTTTTATGGATGATGATACAAAGTTCCCGACAATATGCGGAACAGGAACAGAAGATTATTTCTGCGGGTCTTATGATTTTGATACGCACAGCAAAACAAGTTATGGCGTTGAAACCTCCGGATACACGGAGTTTTGTACGCCTTACACAGGTTTAGCGCAGGTAATTCGTGGCGATGGCCATTATGATATTGCACAGCGTTTCGGATTATATCGCTGGCATATTACCGATCCGGTTCGGTTTGAGAAAAATCTTAAAGTAACAATTCAAGACCTGGGCTGGCATCATGACGGGAGATACATGCCATTGCAGGATGATATTTCTTCTGTCGTCTATTGGTACCAGTTAGAGCCGCATGCTCCATTCCCGAAATTGCCGTCGAAAGATGAACTGGAAGTGAATTAAGTTTATGGTTTTTAGTTTGTGGTTTGTGGTTCTGTATTTGGAAATTGTTGATGAATATTGCACTTGCAGAACTACAAACCATTAACAACAAACTACCAATAAAAAAGCCTCCGCGAAAAAATCGAAGAGGCTTACCGGACTTGATGATACATGATCATCAGGCATCTTTATGTTTGAGCGCATTTTTTTTCCGTTGCAAATACATATCCAGCAAAACCAATCCCAACACTACATTAATTAGCATGAAAACAGTTGTGTAACCACTATTGAAGAATTTGCTCCAGTCAACTTTGCTGATGTCATATTTTGAGGGTGCAGCATTTTGAAAATCCGTTGCGCTTAAATGCACCTGGCTGAATGCAAAAATTAAAAAGCCCAGCAACATTACCACAAAAATTCCACCAATTCCCCAGATAATTTTTTTATTGAAATAACTGCGTGTTGCAGGCGCAACTTTATATTTTGCAATTTCTTCCATTACATTTTTTGAAAAACGCATGGAAGGTTCATCCAGTTCTGTGGCGCCCATCACCTGGTTCACTTCGAGCAGCTCATTGTATTTGCGTTTCCATTCTAAATTTTCTGCAATTAATTTTTCAATTGCAGTTTTTTCTTCAGCACTGCTCAAACCATCAATGTAATCCCACAAACGTTCTTCTATCTGAAGTTGTTCATTCATAAAACCTCCTTTGGTTGATGTGGTGTTAACAATACAAAGTTCACTCCAATTATTTGTTTTTGATAATTTATTAATCGCCTTGTAATTCCCGTACTTCATAACTGAAATGTTTTTCCATTTTTTCTTTCAATCGCTGCCTTGCCCTGTGCAGTTTCACTTTCACGGTATTGGGTTCCATTCCAAGTATCTTTCCCATTTCTTCCAACGATTGCTCAGCTTTATAAAATAAGGTGATGATTTGTGCATCATCCGGACTCAGCATTGCAATAGCTTCATTGACCATTGCCTGCCGCGATTTCTGTTCTATAATATTTGCCTTGAAAGAGGATTCACGGTTTTCCGCCTGCACAAACGTTTTTTCATTATCCATCGAAATAGTATCTAATTTTTTCTTCCGCAAAAAAGTGATGGAGCTTGTCCGTGCAATAGTATATAACCATGTGCTGAATTTGGAATCCCCACGGAAATCTGCGAGAGAGCGGTATGCTTTCACAAATATATCCTGCGATACTTCTTCCGCATCTTCCCGGCTTTCCACCATGCGCGATACCAGCGTGAAAACGTAATTCTGGTAACGTTCCACCAATTGCGCAAAGATCTGCTGTTCGCCTTTCAAGACCCTGCTAATGATTTCTGTATCAGTCACTCCGGTATGCATGACACAAATAAGACTACATATTGTATATTGAGGTTACAGGTAAGATACAGAAGATTTTAGATTTACGGTGTACGATGTGCAATTTCTGCGAAACGGTTACGCTTTCAGAATTATTAATTATTAATTCTCAATTCTTAATTAAAAAATATCATGAACTTGTAACCTGTTGGTTTCAGCCGTAGTCATAGGTTGTGAAATGACGCTGAAAAAAGTTCTTAAAAAAGTTTGACGAAACTGTAACCTTGAAACAAATTCAGTAGTCTGATTTAACAACATTACTAAACAGAAAAATTTATTTTATGGGACCGGCAATTATAGGTGAATTTATACCGATAATATTAGGATTAGGCGCATTCTTTTTGGTTTTCGGAATACGTTATTTCCAGAACAAAGAAAACATATCCATGATAGAAAAGGGCATGAACCCAAAGTTGGTAGAAAAACGCCCTACACCGTACAAAAACCTTAAATGGGGGTTGCTATTACTTGGCGCAGGACTTGGTCTTTTTGTTGCCTATATTCTTGACAATTTTGTTTTTGTGAAAATGCAGAATCATTTCGATGATGATTCTAATGTTGCCATCTATTTTGCGCTCATTGCAATCGGCGGAGGTTTGGGATTGATTACTTCTTACAGAATTGAAAAGAAAGAATTGTTAGATAATAAGAACAATGAGCAATAACTGTCTGAACCTGGATTTTTAAGATTAACAAGATTGACAGGATTAATAGAATTGAGAAATTTTATTAGTCCTTTTTTATTTTAGTTTATTTTGATACCGGCATTTGTTTTTCATAGCATCATCGTTGCGTCGCAATCCGTTCATCGTTTTTGCTACTATGAAGCTTTAGTCTGTGGATGAATTTTCAAAATTAATTTGCAAGCAACACGTCATGGCGAGGAACAAAGCCATCTGCTTTTTAAAATCTTGCTGCATATAATTTATAAAGCAGATTGCTTCGCCAAGCTACGCAAGGCTCGCAATGACGGCAAAAACGTTACTGTATATACCTTAATACAGTTCGAAGATTATAAACTGCGGCTCAATAGAATTGTTGCCGTACAAGAGTGCGACGCAACGATGATGAAGAGGATTACCATCGCTGGTTACAAAATTATTCTCTGTAAATATTGTACGGATTATTTTTCTGAAAGCTTGAACGACCATGGGCCATTACCGACTATTAAAAAATAGATCAGCAATAATAAAACCAAAATCGACAAATACATTTCAGAAAAGGGCCTTAACAAATCGCCGGTTGAATTGATCAGGAATATGGCACCAAGTAAAATCGGAATTTGCAGGAGGCAGGCGAAACGTGTAAGCGCACCCAGTATCAGCAATATGCCACCCAGCAAATGTGCGAATGCAACGTAGTTGCTCAGCATTACAATAGTAAATGAACCGAATGAAACTTTATTGGTCATCAAATCGAGAATGGAGCCCATGTTTCTTAAAAACTCAATTCCTTTATAACAAAGAAAAATGCCTAAGGCAATCCTGATTATATCGACCCATTTGGGGTGATGGGCATCGCCCCAATGTTCAAGGCGTTGTACGATATTCATATTGGCAATGTTTGGTGAAGTAAATAAAGAACAATATAAGTTACAAAATTTTCAGATGACCGTCAAATATTGTTGCAAAGGGTGATGACCTTTTGCAGTAATTTATTTTCAATATTATAGTAATGGCATCATATAAACTCATTCATTTCCCCCATTTGAATTCTGATAAATCATACATCATTTTTCTGTTCGAAGGCTTAATTTCGTTTTTTCTACAAAACTTCTATGGATTTTATACCGCAACCACAACTGGCAGATAATAAACAGCATATTGAAAGAAGTAAGGCACAAAATGTTTTCCTGATATTGATGATCGGTGCACTGAATACGATCACACCAATTTCTATCGATATGTATTTGCCTGCGTTTCCAAAAATTGCAACCGATATGCATACGGATATTCGTAATGTCGCATTATCAGTCAGTACCTATTTTTTAGGTTTTGCACTCGGTCAGATTTTATATGGGCCATTATTAGATCGTTTCGGAAGAAAACGCCCGTTGTATATCGGGCTTTGCTTATATATCATTGCTTCTGTTTTATGTGCATTATGCCGGTCGATTGAAATGTTGTGGCTGATGCGTTTTGTGCAAGCAGTGAGTGGTTGTGTTGCATCTGTTGCTGCAATGGCAATGGTGCTTGATTTTTTCCCACCACACAAAAGTGCACAGATCATTTCATTGCTGATTTTGATATTAGGTGTTTCACCGCTGCTGGCACCAACCGTTGGCAGTTTTATTATTGTTGCGTGGAACTGGCGTTTTGTTTTTATAACACTTGCAATTGTTTCAGCTATTATTTTAATAGTTGTGTTTTTCTTTTTGCCGGAAGGGCAGCAGCCGGATACATCAATATCTCTAATGCCACGCCCGATTATTAATGGGTTCATGGATATTCTTTCCACAAAGCAATTTTATGCCTATGCCTTGGCGGGAACATTTTCCTTCGCCGGATTGTTTGTATATGTTGCCGGTTCACCTGCTGTTTTTATGGATGAATTTCATGTGGGCCCTAAAATATATGGGGCAATTTTTGCAGGATTGTCGGTTGGGTTTATTGGAAGCAGCCAGCTTAACCATGTGCTCACAGGCAGGTTTAAAAATGAAGAAATATTAAAAGTGGTTTCCGTAGCACAAACAATAACCAGCATAATTTTTTTAGTGCTGGTAATGAATGGATGGTATACTATTTCAGTTGCTATTATTTTTTTGTTTGTGTTGTTAGCATGTTCCGGGTTGGTTTATCCGAATGCAGCGGCTGTCGCATTGAAACCTTTCTCCAGGAATGCGGGTACAGCTTCTGCGCTCTTAGGGTTTATTCAAATAGGAATTGGGGGCTTGATTTCTGCAGGAGTGGGCATGCTGCATTTCAGAGGGAGTTTGTCGGTTTCGTTTGTAATAGCAGCATCAGCAAGTATCGCTTTTTTGATTTTGATGATTTTGGGGAGAAAGAATTGAATCAAACTTATAAAAGAAAATACTATTTTTTTCGGATATGGATCGGCGTTATATTTTATACAGGCTAAATCAGGTTCCCCGGAATATTTTTTCAGGATTGAATGAAGAACGTTGTTAAAAAAAATTTCAAGATCTGATTTTTGAAAGCCTTCACCTGTGATCCTGCGGGGTCTCAAACTCTTTTCTTTTTATTTTGCAAAAATTGAAATTACTTTCTCAGATAACAGAATAGTAACAATGTTATTTTCATTCTTTTAAAACACTGTTTTGTGTTGGGCAAACACAACTTTCAAAACGCAATAAATTATCTGATCTTATTGTAAGGCTGAAAAATACAATTTATCACAGGTAGAGTTTTTTAAGATACATTGGGCGTGTGTGCAGTTTGCGATTTACTCATAATTTTCCCCCTTTTCCATGTAATAGATCTTATCAGGCCGCCTATAGACATGCAGTACCCGATAATTATGAGAATATAACCAAATGAAAAGAGGGATGACAAAGATTTTAAAATCAAAAAGATTAAAAACGAAAAGAGTACAAGTTGCAGATAAGACATTTTCCTCGACCAGCGATTGTTGAACCAATTCGATATCACAACGGAAGTAACCATACTTGCCAACAACAGCATAACAATATAACATGCAAAGATCAGCAGCGAAACAGGGATTCCAAAGAATGTTATAAAAAGGAAGATTATTGCTGCCGGCACGCCAATAAAAAATAAGGCTCCGATTCCAAACGATTTGAAAGGCGCATCAAGTACTTTATCTGCTGCTTTTTTCATTGATCGGTTAAAAAGAAATACAATGATGGCAATCGTCAACAACGAAGCCCCTAAATACCAGATCAAACTGAGCAGTGAAGTTTTTCCAAAATAATACCAATAACCGTTTGGTTCTGCAAGGGATTCGTCATAAATTATCCTTCCAGCTATAGCGGAAGTACCAAAGTTAACACGGCCTTTCTTGCTCCAATAATTCACAGTATCTTTAAAGGAGGCATTGCTGTCAACAAGTATTTCATCAGCAACAAGCACGGCTTTTCCCGATACGGTTCCACTAATATCCAGTTGTCTGCAGTTTATGTAAACATTTTTTTCGCCGATCCCGTTGAACTGAATATTACCACACTTTGCCTGAAAATCATTCTTCGCTGTTCCATCGAAAATAATTGAGCCTCCTGTCAGCGCGATAATTCCATCTACTGTTGCTTCTTTTTCCACGATAACATTCCCGGACACAATTACCAGATCTCCCTTTACATTTTTCAAAATATGGAACCTGGCACCGGCACAACGTATATTGCCTTCAGTATAACCGTTGAAAGTAACTTCGCCACCCACTGCCAATATATCCCTTCTCACAGAATCATTGATCTGCACAATTCCTCCGGCAACAATCAGATCTGCATATAATGGTGCATTGATCACGACATGGCCGCCTGAAATATATAAATTTTCGTGTACCGGCTTTGTAATAATTACTTCGTCGGCATATTCAAACGGAAAAGCAAAACTGCTTTCATGAATTAGTATAAAGCAAAAAAGAAAAAATAATTTACTCATTACAACATTTATTATTACATGGCAGAACACCTGTATGCTCACAAAGGAAATTGAATGGGAATTGATTTGAAATGATGCTTGTCAATAAATGAAATGAGCTATATCAGTAAAGGACAAAAGCATCCGATTGTTTTTTTCGAATTGGCAAAATTTTCGGATAAGAAGTGTCAATTTCATCTGTGATTGTCATTACTCTGTGAAGTTATAGATGCAAATATTTAGAAAACGGTATCTCTGCTAAAAAATGCTTATATTTAAATGAGACTTTTAAACATGGTCGAACCGCAGCGTACGGTGCCCGAAAATGGGGCTGCATTTGAATCGTTGTTTCTTCATGCAACGATAGGTATTGTTATGGTCAATTCCAAAGGAGTAATCCAACTCTCTAATCCCTGTGCAGAGAAACTTTTCGGATATGATAAAGACGAATTAAATGGTCAACCTCTGGGCATACTTGTTCCCGAACATCTGCGGGATATTCATGCTGTTCATCATGCGGGATATTTTGCACATCCACATGCACGTCTGATGGGTGCAGGGCTCGAATTGTTCGCACGAAAAAAAAATGGCGAATTATTTCCGGTAGAGATCAGCCTCAGCAATTTCGCAGATAAAGAAAATATAGTTGCTGTCGCATTTATAACAGATATCTCGAGGGAAAAAGAAGCACGTGAAAAATTTTTTAAAATTTTTCATGCAAGCCCGGCAGGAATAACACTTTCAGAAATGGATACCGGTAAGATCATCGATGTCAATAAATGTTTTTGCGATATTGCCGGTTTTCCGTTTGAAGAATTAATCGGAAAGACTTCACCTGAGCTGAATTTATTCGCGGATCCGGGAGAACGGGGAAGCCTGATGCAAAAAATTTCAGTAAATAAATCGATCAGCAATTATGAAGTTGCATTAAAGACGAAAAAAAGTACAATCGTATGGATATCGGTATCTGCTGAGCCTGTTGAGATCAACGGGAAAAAATACCTGATAACAACCAGCATTGATATTACCGAGAAAAAAGTTTCGGAAGAAATATTAAGACAACGTGAAGAGCGCTACAGGCTTATCTTCAATGGAATTGATGAGTCCTTCGTGCTCCAGGAAATTATCAGGAACGATGCTGATGAAATCGTTGATCTTCGTTTCCAGGAAATCAATCCTGCAACAGAAACTCTTTTTGGCAAAACACGCGATAAGATCATCGGTCATATGCGAAGTGAATTACTAGGCCCGCTTGATACAGAGCTGATCGGGATTATCGGGCGGGTTGAAAAAACCAAAGAGAGTGAGCACCGGAGGGAATTTATGACATCAGTGGGAAAATGGTTTGACAGGACATTTTACTCTCCCGGCCCGGATCAACTAATTACCATAAATAAAGATGTAACAGAAAATGTGCAGGAAGAACAGGCCATGACTTTCCTTGCAGAGGCTGAAGAGAGGTTATGGAAAATGAATACAATGAAAGAAGGATTGGAAGAAATTCTTGCCACCTCGATGCAATTAATGGAAGCAGATTTTGGTAATATACAGTTTTTCTTCCCCGAAACTAATACGCTTCATATTGTAGCACATAAAGGTTTTGAAAAAGAGTTTCTCGATTTTTTTCAAGAAGTATCGGGAGAAGATAATACGGCTTGCGGAAGGGCATTCAGGGAACGCAAACAAATTGTAATAAGCGATACTTATAAAGAACCTTCGTTCCGCCCTTTTCTTGAAATTGCCGAGAAAGCAGGGTTCAGAGCCGTTGAGTCTACGCCTCTTTATGAAAATAATGAAGCGCCACTGGGAATGATCTCAACACATTTCAGAACCCCCAGGAAATTTAACCTTCTTAGTCTTTCACGAATGGAACTTTATGCCCGCAAGGCAGAGAGCTTTATTGTACGGCTACAAAATTATGAGGCCTTACAGCAAATGAATTTTGAACTGGAAAACAGAATAAAAGAAAGGACAAGGGAGCTCGTCAGGTCGCTCGAACATGAAAAAGAATTGAATGAATCAAAATCGAAATTTGTTTCTTTCGCATCTCATGAATTCCGTACTCCGTTGAGTGTTATTCTGTCAAGCATTTATTTTGTTGAAAAATACCAGGAGCCACACCAGGACGACAAAAGAAAAAAACATATTGAACGAATAAAAGATTCTGTAAAAAATCTCACTGGCCTTCTGGAAGATTTTCTTTCTCTCGAAAAACTGGAGCAAGGAAGGATCGAAACACTCATTGAAGTATTTGACCTGGAAAACCTATGCGAGCAATTAACAGATGAAATGATTGCAATGATGAAAAAGGGGCAACAGATAAAACTGTCTTACCATGGAGAGCATGTGATAAGGCAGGATAAGAAAACCTTGAGAAACATTCTGCTTAACCTGTTATCCAACGCAGTGAAATATTCTCCTGAAAACAAAGAGATAGGTTTTAAGTGTGTATCAGAGAATGAAACGGTTATTATCGATATTCAGGATAATGGGATCGGCATACCTGAAGTTGAACAGAAAAATATATTCAGTAAGTTTTTCCGGGCAGCTAACACAGGCGGGATACAGGGAACAGGACTTGGCCTGAACATCGTAAAAAAATATGTGGAATTAATAGACGGATCGATCGGCTTTACAAGTGTACAAAATGAAGGCACCACATTTACGTTGGAATTTCCCAGAAAATAAAGGTTCCGGATAGTTGATCTTTTTCGTTTTTTCATCCTGCGCCAAGTGATTCAACAGAACTTTCTCCAACACAGGATAATTTTCTAAGATTTATTAATGCATAGCAGGCGGGCAAAAAATCAGCCGCTGCAATATGCAACGGCTTTACTGAAAAACCAGGCTTCCGGTTATTTTACCGGAATGTGTTTGCTTATTTCTATCTTCTTTGCTTCCTCTTTTTGGGGAAGGGTTAATTTTAATAAGCCATCTTCATAGTGTGCATCAAACTTTTCTTTGTTGACTTCATCAGGTAATGTAAAAATTCTGCTGAAAGAATAATAACATTCACACTCTGTATAGTTATTTTCCTTTTCTTCTTTTACCTTACTTTTTCATCTCGGATGCTGCCATCCACCAATTACTAATTATTATTTCACTACAAAAGTATATTTAGCAATATCCCTGGAAAAGGACATGCATCACTGTCTTTATTGATTGTTGTCATCATTATTTGTTGCGTGATAAAACGCAGGAAGATGACTTATCTCATTGGATGCACTGACGTAGGTTCTTGTAAATACTATAGCGATGAATATAAATTTGAGGCATATAAAATTAAGTCTGTATGGAAGCCGCACATCAAATAAAATTATTCGCAGTTCGGAATGACAGAAAAAAGTCAAATCTTGCCAAGAAGTTTTTTTTGACCAGCAATGGTGAAAAAAAAGAAGATGAACAACTTTGGGCTAAGCTTAACGAACTGGCAAAGTCTATTCCTTTTTGCATAATGTACAAGGGCAAAAAGAATGATCCGTTGTAAAATAGCAAAAGGTGGAAAAGAAGAAAAAAAAGAAATGGTGTGTAAGAACAGTGATATTTCCGTTTGATTTTTTCCGGGGCTTTATCATGCAACCGGCATAACAACAGACGCAGTAATGAGAATCTTAGAAGGTTTTCTATCAACAAGGCTAATACTTACTTCACATCCGGCTTAAATTTATTCCGGCTTTTTTTAACCTAATAATCTTTGTATGATGAAGTAGCGGGCTGTAACAAATATTTCTCAAACCAATTTACTGCGAGCTCGGTCACTTTTTCCATCGTCCCGCTTTCTTCAAATAAATGAGTTGCACCTTCCACAACCTCGAGCTTTTTTTTGCAGTCAAGTTGAATGTATGCTTCTTTGTTTAATCTCAATACGTCATAATCCAGGCTTCCTACGATCAGCAAAGTAGGCGCTTCTACATTTGCTAAATTTTCCATTGCGAGGTCAGGCCGGCCACCTCTCGATACTATCGCACTTACGGAAGACAAATAGGATGCAGCTTTCAGTGCAGCGGCAGCACCTGTACTGGCGCCAAAATAGCCGATGCGGCAATCTTTTGCAGCGGGATGTTTTTCCAGCCACTCAGTCGCACCGGCCAGTCTTTTGGTGAGCAACTCAATATCGAAACGCATTTCATAACGGTTGTCTTCAGAAGGGGTCAACAAATCAAATAGTAATGTGCCGAAATATCTTTCATGTAATTTTTTAGCGACTATCCGGTTGCGTGGACTCAACCGGCTGCTTCCACTGCCGTGAGCGAAAATTACAATGGCACTTGCTTTGGAAGGAATAGCCAGTTCGCCTTTTAATATTGTATTCCGTACAGGTATTGTCACCTCATTATGAAAACGTAATTCCATATTTGCAGATTTATATTTATGCAGGTAAAACAATAGGAGCTTTTGCTTTAACATTAATATCATATTCGGCCAACCGGCTCAATTGTTCATCAATTTCTTTTTCCTTTGTTCCGGCTTCATGAAAAAGAGTAGCTGCTTTTGTTTTTTCCAATGCAACGGCAAATGTTGCTGCAGTTCCATAAACACTGATTTTGTAATGATTGATCGCCTGTACGCAAGCGAGGAGGGAAGCGTCCCGCACTTCGGTATCTGTGCATTTAGCGAGTTTCAATTCTGTTTCTCCGATAAATGCATTCATCACAATATTTATAATGCTTAGGGAAGAAATATTTTCTTCTTCAATGAACTCATCCAGCTTTTTTACATTTTGTTCCACTTTGTCGAGGTAACCTTGCAATACTTCTTTGAAAGCAAATGAACTGGCTTTACTTATCCACGAAGGCAAAATATGTTGTAACTGAACTTCCATTATGGCAAAACTTTGTGCATCATAATCAAGAAGGTTTTGTAATGTGGTTATCTTTTCATTATTGTTTTTCATATAATTTTTATTTGATCAAATTTACTTTCAGGAAAGGCCTCAAAGAATGACAAGCGTCATTGAAACTGTTAATCATGCTCATTGTAACGGGTTGTTGTCACACACGGTTAATGGAAAATCGGGAAGGCAGTATTGATTTGATTCTATTCCTGTGAACCTGACTTTGCGACTCTTAATTTTTCTTTCTTAAAATTTCAGAAAGGAAGGATCGGCAATCTGTAATAACATCAACACATTCTTTCTCTGTTGCAGTTAAATCCTGGCGGAGTATTTTCTGATCGTATTCCATTTCAGGTTTTATCATGGAATCATCTATATATGAACTGTCTGACTTCAAAAAGGCTTCCTGCTGTTGAAAGCGTTTCAGCAGGTCTGTAAATTTAGAAAAGATGTTATTAAGCTGATGCTGGTGAGCTTCAACCTTGTCTGCAATAGCCTCTATGGAATCCCGTCGGATCACATCTTCGAGCCGTTCTGTAAGATCAGCAAGTTCTGAAGAATGAAAAGCTATCGTCTTGTTCCATTCCTTGATCTCATCCGTATAATACTGCGCTAATGTAGTAGGCATATTAATCAATATAGTTTATCAGGTTTTTCTTCGGGTTCTTCAAAACCCTCTTCATAATCTTCCACGATAAATTCATCAGATGAGTTCCGGCCCATCTCATTTAATTCTTTCAATGTGAAAGAATCCATGTCAGTTGTTTGCTGCCATGTTTCATTATTTTTTAAAAAGATTTGTGCAGATAAACCAAAACGTTCCTGAAATTCTTTTTCAACCTGGTAAACCTTATACATCGGGAGAATTTCCAGTAACCCGGAAACGTGTGTTTTTTTAATATCGTTCACACGAAGTTTGGAATCCAGGCGGGAGGCTTCTTCCGTGGCCTCATATTTTTTATGAGGTTTTGTATAAAACTCAATTTTTAAATAAGGATAAAATGCTGAAAATACATCTTGTATTTCCTGCAGTGAAGTATAATCGGTAATATCGAGATGCATATTTTTTTATTTAACCAAATTTAGATCGCCTTGCAGGTTGGTAATATGACTGTCATTAGCTGCATCCATGATAATCATCAAAACACACAAGTGAGGAATTAATTGATACAAACTTTGCATCCTTTTATTATTTCAGGTTGTATGCCTTGTTCAAAAACCTGTTTGTTTTTTGAGCGCTGCCGGAAAACGGTTATACCTTTTGCACCTTGCTGCCATGCTGCTTTATATACACGGTCAACTTCATCTGCAGTGATTGTTTCAGGAAGGTTGATTGTTTTTGAAACAGCGTTATCTGTATATTTCTGGAAAGCAAGTTGATTTCTTAAATGCCACTCCGGAGAAATTTCCAGTGCTGTTTTAAAAATATTTCTCGTGTGTTCGGGCAATTCATTGATATGTGCCGCAATACCTTCGTTCATTACTTTGGAAACTATTGTGTCGGAATACAATTTGTGCGAATGAAGAAATTGGATAAAATAAGGATTTATGTAAGGTAAACTTTCATCATTCAAAACATGTTTGCGGTTGAATGCAAGTCCGAATAAAGGTTCAATTGATGAAGATGCATCAGCAATAATTGATATAGTGCCTGTAGGTGCAATGCTTGTGCGTGTAGCATTTCGGATTTCTATGCCATGGAAATAGATACTTTTTTTCCAGTTTGGGAAGTGTCCTCTTTCAACGGCAAGTTGCACGGAAGCTTCAAAACTTTTCTGGCTTATAAAACGCATTAACCTTTCACCAAGTAAAATAGCTTTTTCTGAGTCATAAGGTATCTCCAATTGAATTAATAAATCAGCCCATCCCATCACGCCGAGACCAATCTTCCGGTTATCCCGGGCCATTTGCTTAATTTCCGGAATGATATAATTATTCACTTCAATCACATTATCCAAAAAACGAATCGCTGTTTTTACTATTTCTTCAAGTATCAACCAATCTATCCCTTTGCTTGTGTGATGATGGGTAATACATTTGGATAAATTGACAGAGCCGAGATTGCATGCTTCATAAGAAAGCAGGGGAACTTCACCGCACGGATTTGTAGCTTCTATTTTTCCTACTGCTGGTGTAGGATTATAGCGATTGATCGTATCAATAAAAATCAAACCCGGATCACCGCACTGCCAAGCGTTTTCTACAATCACTTTCCATAGTTTTCTCGCAGCTATTTCCCTTATAACTTTGTTTGTGTTTGGATGAATTAATTTCCACATTCCATTTCTTTCCACTGCATACATAAATTCATCAGTAATGGCAACCGAGATATTGAAATTAGATAGTTCATCATTTTTTTTTGAACAAATAAATTCTTCAATGTCCGGATGGGTAATATGCAATACACCCATATTTGCACCGCGCCGCTTTCCTCCTAATTTTACATGCTCTGTAGCGGCATTGAATATTTTCATGAAAGATACCGGCCCGGATGATCTGCCCCCGGAAGAAATTATATCTTCTCTCGGCCTGAGATGAGAAAAATTAAACCCCGTACCGCCACCGCTTTGCTGTATTAATGCAGCGTTTTTCAGTGTTGTGAAAATGCCATTAACACTGTCTTCAACCGGCAAAACAAAACACGCACTCAACTGGCCGTTAGGCGTTCCCGCATTCATTAATGTAGGAGAATTTGGCAGAAATAAAAGCTTGCTCATCAGGTTGTAAAACTTTTCTTCCCATTGTTCGGCATCTTTTAAATTTCCCCATTGGGTTTCTGCAAATGCAATTGATTTTGCTACCCTCATAAAAAGTTCATCGGGTGATTCGTACACATTGGACTCGGTTCTCCTCCTCAGATAACGCTGCTGAAGCACTTTCAATGCATTTTCTGAAAGCCGGGTCTGCGATGATTGTTCATGGTTCATACAATTATATTAAAGTAAATATGGTAGCTTACCGGGTAAATGACGTTGGTCATGGAGTAAGTTGAAGTCCATCATTAACTTTTAAATTATGTGGTAATTAAATTTATCATTTGAATATTTTTGCTAAATTTTTCCAAATAAATTATTGCTTGAACACGGAATTATTTTCTGTTGATCAAATTTGATTTTGTTACACAGGCCGGTTCATTTAGTGTTACATTGTGGGCAAGTTATCCGGATGTTATACCAGTTTCTGAATACTTTCTTTTTTGTTTTTCATTCTGCGTTTACATTGTTCAATGCGACCGGGTGGATGTTTCGGCGTACGAGGAAATGGAATTTAGTTACACTTTTATTAACTGCTTTTTCATGGTTTGTACTTGGTATCTGGTACGGATGGGGGTTTTGTCTTTGTACACAATGGCATTGGGAAGTACGGGAACATCTGGGGTATCATGATCAAACGAATTCCTATATTCATTTCCTGTTGCTAAAGCTTACCGGTATTAATTTTAATATTGACATGGTGGAATACACTACACTTATTGTATTCATCATAAGCTTTATCATAAGCGTATGGCTCAATATCAGAGACTGGAGACAAAAGAAAAAACCATTCTGATTTTTTGATAATTCAATTCACTTTTTTCAATTCATTTTTGGTGATACATCTTCTTTATCACTAAAGTAGTCGTAGCGGTGTAACTCTTTTATCTGATAAGTATCCTCGATCGGTATGACGCAGGTCATTAAAAAGGGCCGGCAGTACAAATTAATTTACAAGCCATTAAAATCAGATTATATGGGCTTAGTAAAATTTTTTGGAATGATGGGCCTATGCGTTTTTATAGCATGTTCTTCATCCCGCATTACTCATTCCTGGACAACTGAAAATTTGCCACAAAAAAAAATTAATAAATTTTTGGTTGTGGGCATTAATGACCGGTCAGACCATGCTTTGAGTGAAAAAATGGAAGACCATCTTGTCGGAGATTTGAAAGACAAGGGATATGATGCTGTTTCGTCTATCCGGGAATTTGGCCCTAAGGCATTCCGGAAAATGGATGAAGATGATGTGATCAATAAATTACAGAACAGTGGTTTTGATGCGGTACTCACGATTGTTTTGTTGGATAAATCAAAAGAAAAATATTATATACCGGGTCAGATTGTCTATTCACCCTATTATATTTACCACCGATATTTCTGGGGCTACTATACCACCATGTATGACCGGATATACTCCCCCGGATATTATTCCGTGAATACAAGATATTTCTGGGAGAGTAATCTCTACGATATAAAAACAAAAGAACTGATTTACTCTGTGCAAACTGAATCTTTTGATCCTTCATCCCGTGATGCGCTGGCGCATGAATATGGAAAATTAATTGTAAACAATATGGTCAGGAAGCAAATCATCAATGGAACTGTTACGGTTTCAAAAAGCGTTCCATAGTTTTCTCCCTGGGAATATCTGGCGTACATGTGCCGGTAAAGTAATTGAATGTGGCATTTGCAGAAGAGACTGTTATGTGATAGTTTCTTTGTTGTGTCGCAACATTTTTGCGGCAAGAAAAAATGTTTTGTTCGCCGGACGAATGCGGCACTTTATAAATGTAGGCAAACATCATCGCTGATTTTCGATAGGTCTCATTTTTGCAGTAGATGTATTTGAATTTCTTTGAAGCAAAATTTCCCGATATGGCTAAAATTAATCTTGCAGGAGTACAGCGAAACAGGGATCTCGCTGAGATATTCCATCAGATGGCATTATGCTATAAATATCTTGGAAACGAAGAACGCTTCAGGGCAATTGCCTATGAAGCGGCGAGCCGCACGTTATACAACCTGAAAGAAGATATTGCGGTGTATGCAAAAGATATCAAGACATTAGATACCTTAAAAGGAATCGGAGAAAGCATCGGCGAAAAAATTTTAGAATACCTCTCTGCCAATAAAATTGAGACATTTGAAAAACTAAAAAAGAAAGTGCCTCAGCAACTGCTGGAATTGATGGACATCAGTAGCCTTGGGCCTGCTACTATTAAATTGCTGCATGAAAAATTAGACATAAGCAATCGGGAAGAATTGATCGAAGCAATTGAGGCCGGCCGTATTGCAACGCTCAGGGGATTTGGCGCAAAAAGAATTGAAAATATGAAACGTGGTTTGAAACTCTTTAAAGAGGCGCATACCCGGTTATTGCTGGAGGATGCTATGATCATCGCTGAACCAATCTTTAAGCAGGTACAATCTATGCCCGGAGTAATTAAAGCAGAAATAGCCGGGAGCCTGCGAAGAAAAAAAGAAACTATCGGTGACATTGATATAGTAGCTGCTGCGGAAAAGAGATTATGGAAAAAAATAATTAAAAATTTTATTTCTTTTTCTTCTACAGAACGTGTATTGGCAAGCGGTGAAACAAAGGCCAGTATATTATTGAAGAAAACAAATGTGCAGGTAGACCTTCGATTGGTAGAGGAAAGCGAATTCGGAGCTGCCTTACTATATTCTACCGGTTCAAAAGAACATAATATTGTATTGCGCACTATAGCAAAAGCCAAAGGGTGGAAAGTTAATGAATACGGAGTATTTGAAACGGAAAGCGATAAAAAACTTGCAGGGGCCACAGAAGAAGAGATTTATAATTTGTTCGACATGCAATTTATTCCCCCGGAATTGCGTGAAATGAGAGGAGAAATTGAAGCGGCCCGAAATCACCTGCTCCCTAAACTGGTGGAAGAAAAAGATATAAAAGCTGATATGCATATGCATAGCACCTGGAGTGATGGGGCGGAGAACATTGAATCGATTGCCCGTTATATACTTTCAGAATTTCCGCATTATGAATATATCGTAATAACTGATCATTCACCAAGCCAACATATAGCAGGAGGGCTGCAGGCAAAAGAATTTCTGGCGCAGTTCAAAGAAATTGAAAAGATCAATAAAAAGCTTGGGAAGGGTTTTATAAAAAAAGGGGTTGAGTTAGATATACTGACGGATGGCAGCTTAGATCTGCCAGATGAACTTTTACAACAGTTTGATTGGGTCACAGCATCCATTCATAGTGGATTTAACAGGGACAATACGAAAAGACTTATTAAGGCATGTCAAAATCCTAACGTGCATTGCATTGGTCATCCTAGCGGAAGATTAATTGGGCAACGCGAGCCTTATGCTGTCAACTGGGATGAGCTATTTGAAATATCGATCTCAACAGGTACAGCAATTGAAATCAACGCTCAGCCTTTGAGGCTCGATCTCAGGGACGACCTGGTAAAGATGGCTATTGAAAAAGGGGTAATGCTTACGATCAGCAGCGACGCGCATTCCCTCAATCAATTTTCATTTATGTCGTTAGGCGTAGCAGTTGCACGAAGAGGTTGGTGCACCAGGAAAAATATCCTGAATACGTTTAAATGGCAGGCCATCGAATCGTTCAAAAAAAATAAAACAAAAGTTTCCGGAACAATGGCGTTATAGAGTGAGATGCGCAGGTACAAATAGAAAGCTCAAAAACAAAAGATGTCTTTCCGAAATTTTAAAATATTCAGTGAAACAATCAACCATGGTGGTGATTTTCATCATTTCTGTATAGGTATTGCAAGAGTATTTTTGACATGGTTTTTCAAAGGATAATGGATTTTAGAACGAGGCTGGATTTTTATCCGGCCTCTTGTTTTAATAGATAGTATTATGCCAGGCAAACTAATTTTGTGATACTTGCCATTTGATTCCACAGTATTTTATAAAGTTTTATAACGATTATTCAGGAATAAGAAAGGGGGGATAAGAGGCGGGTAACTTGGTTAAATACCCTTATTGTCTGATTATGGATTTTTGGCAGGCGATATTCTTTTCTTCGTATGTATATAACAGTTAGTAATGCGAGGAAAAAATCATAAATCTTCTCTCATCGGGTTTTTTAAAGACAAACATAATGAATACATTAAACTGTATTTTAAAATGGATTTATCGAAACAGATTTACCTGATTAAGGATAGCTCAAATGGAGAAAAGAAGTAACAGTCTATGAATTTCAAAAACTCTTTCAGTGTAAATTAAGGGATAAAAAAGCCCATTGAAAATCAATGGGCTTTTTTATTTCGTGATCCCGCTGGGAGAATCACTTTATCAATAAAATGCTGATAATTAAATATCTGAATTTAATCCTTTCTGGAAACGCCTCGAATCACGCACTGCAAAAAAATCAACAATGACTTTTACATAATAAATTTACGAAAATTCCTTAGGTATCAACTTTTTTCAATTGAAAAATTAAATAATCCAGATTAAGCTTCCCTTTGGATCATATGATGGCTCATATTTTATGTACCCAAACAAAATGAGTTCCTTTAAAAATTTATGATACGTAGCAATCGATCGGATGCGTGCAAATTTCATTAACCTTCTCCGTGATATGAGGACCGGGTTTGCATACTTGGAGCTTGACGCCATAATTAGTATCGCAAACAATAAAGAAATATGCCACACTGTTAAACGATCATCATGGACGATCTTTACACAAAGTGTGGCATAAACAAAATCCGAGGGCATTAGTCTTTCGGTGTCGACAAATTTTGAAACATTTCATCGATCTCGTTCCGACGATAATATAAAATTCCTCCGAGTTTCACAGGATGAAGTTTCCCTGTTGCCCGCAAACTGACCAGGGTGTTTGGAGAGATTTTTAGAAGCTTTCGGACCTCACTGCTTTTGATCCATTCCGCAGAAGATTTTGCCTTTGGAAAATGAATCAGCCTTTGCAGATCTTCCAGTAATTGCATCCTGAACTTTTCAAGATCATCCTTCGTGACAAAATCAACATTCATATACCAATAATCTCAAACTCAGAAATTCCTAAGACAGATTCTGTTTAACTTTCCTGGACTGCTTCGCCACATGTTTGGCGGTCCCATTTTCCTGGCCATTCATCACTTGCTTTTGCGACTGGCGTTTAGTTTTTTTTTCACCTTCGGCCATTCCTTCTTTCTGCTGCAACTTTTCGGATTGCTTTTCCGATTGTTTTTCTCCCTGAAGTAGTTTTTGTGCCTGGACATTTTCGCGCAGCCCTTCCGCATTGTAGACATTCAATGATTTAAACTGCGGATTTGCTTCAATGAACATTTTTGTTTCCTTTCCATCCTGGATCATGGTCACTTGCTGACGGTTTCCACGCTCCAGGGATTTTAAAAGTGATTCCGATGATTGCGAATTTTCCAATTCTTTGATCGGATAACGGGCAAGAGTATCCGTAATCCGGTATCCATAATTGTCATGGAATTGTTTCATTTTAAAATCACCATACTCGTTACTCTCTTTGAAATTCAACTGCAGCCACGCATGATATTTTTCACCTTCTTTCGGCTGCAGTTCCTTATACACTGCACGTCCCTGCAATAAATTAAAGCCTTCTTTCAAAGTGATATTATTTTCGCGGTCGATGCGAAACGATTGCGCAAGCGCTTCTTCCTTTTTCTCTCCGGGCAACTGCAAAAAATAACGGTTGAAAAAATACATGTCGCTCTGCTCGGATTTTTTAAACTGCAACATCGCTGAAACTTCCGTCTCACCGAATTTGAATTGTTGCGCGAGATTAAATGACGCTTGCCCTTCAGACATTTTCTCCCGAAGGTCTCTCTGCAATTCTTCACCGAAACCAGTATACTTAAGTTGTTTTGCTAAGTAATCAAAATTCTGTTCGTTCATAGTTTCACTTTTTTTATGTGATAAAATATTATTTTGAAATTCGAATTCTCCATGCGTTATTTGTTTGAATACCTCTTCGACGGACAGAAAATGTATTACCCTGAAATCATCGTACTCGCTTATATTGCTATCTGAAAATTCTTCAGCTTCATCTTTGTTTCTAAAAAAATAAACATCTGGTTCACCCAAAAAATAATTGATAGTGTTGTAAGCCAGCCAATGGTCATTGCGCAATACAGCGGATTGGATTTCTTTCAAAAGTTCATCGGATATGATATGTTCAAAGTCCACGTAATCGGTAATTTTATTGCTATTGCAAACTGCGTGCTTTGAGTAAAAGCTTCGCGGCTATATGGAGCTGCGGCATTCTCCCGCCCGCAGGATCGCCCAACTGCAGGGTTAGCTCCTGGTGCGAGTTTAGAGCAAATGGATTGAACGCACATACAAAATCTTCATGTTCTTTCCCTTTTAATAATTCTAACGAAGAGGTATGCATTGCCGTTAGTTCGATCTGCTGTTTTGCAGTGCGCTTCGATTGTGAACGGTCGCGGATAAAAAAGTGAATGTGCCCAGGGGCAAAGGGAACAGCAGACCCGTTTGTCAGACTGAAACGGAACCACAGCAAGCTGTCCTTGAAATAGATGCTCTTTAAAATTAATTCCACTTTCATATCTGACTCACGCCGATATATAAACGAAGATGCTGCCAGTATTTCTGAGGCATCTTTTTCGAGTGTCTGTTCATCACCGACTTCCTCCGAAAAGTGTACGAATGGTTTTCCGGTGCCGCGAACGAAAGAGAGATTAAAGACGGCAGGCATTGAATCGTAACTGATGAGGAAAGGGTAAAGCTTTCCATCTGAAGTGATCACCGTGAGGCTGGTCAATGTAAAATGTTCACGCGCTGCTTTGACCTGCAAAATATTTTCTGTTCCTGCGGCTTTCTGAACAAGTATATCTTTTGATCCGCGATCAACGCTCCGTATTGCAAAAGGAAAAATAAGATTGCTGGTTTTGTTTACGGTGACCGAAAACGGATAACATCCGATGATCGATTGACTGAAACTTTTCAGGGAACCGAGAAAAATTGTGATGAAAATTACATTTTTCATGGGTCTTATTTTTGATTGTTGTCTTTTAAATAAACATGGTAGCCTTCCTTGATCGTGATGCGGACCAATTTTATTTTTTTACCGATCAGCGATTTTGCAGCCTGTATGCCAGCACTTGCAGCCTGCGCACCGATAGAGGGATCAAAAGTTGTTATACCCAGCGTGCTTAGCGCTTCATCCGCCGATTGCTTCCCTGCATCCCGGTTGATGCTTCCCGGCACATACACACCTTCCTGGCCATCAGCATCATAGACCGATAGGGAAACAGGAATTAAGTTATTTTTATAGCCGACCGAACTAATTGCAATTTTTAAACGATCGTTGCTGAGCGACGCGATGCCGTAGACAAACTCATCTTGCGGAATATGGAGCGTGCCAATTTCGATATCGGTCAGCAATCGTAGTTTTATCGTAGCGCCGGTTGTAAATGTTTGTGTCTCCGGAATAAATGCTTCAATAGTATTTTGAGACGCTTTTACAGCAACGTTATCATCCAAACCGTAGAACTGATTTGTTTCTTTGCTTGAAGAACTTGGGGTAGTCATTGACGTTATGATCGCGGCTTTAGCTGCTTTGTTTACATTAGCAGGAACTGGTTTATTTTTTCTAGTAATTTGCTCCAGGCTGTCTTTCATTTTTTCTGGGTGCTGGATCAGCATTACCTTTTCAAGCATTTGATCGAGTTGCTCGAGCTCGGGATCTTTTGTTGCGATTCTTTTTTGTGGCCCAAGGTTATTTTGTTGTTCCAGTGCAGGAATCGTTGTAGAATTAATACTACCAGGAGATGATCTGTTTTGTTTGTTGTTATATAGGACGGTTTTTAACTGTGCAATCCGTTCAAACACTTTCTGTTCATTGGAATCAACATTTTGACCGTTGACGGTCGCCTGTAAACCGGAAAGCGAAAATTGATTGTATTTCGATGCAGCGCGTTGAAATATTGCCTGCAGCTCGCCAGAACTGTTTTGACTACTATCCTTAATTCTTGGTTCAAATGCAGCGTAGGGATCATTTTTGAGTGCGTCTCGAAATCGTGCTGAATCTTTTCCTGCCTGCTCGTACATCGCAAGTTTGTCTTTCTCTTTTACATTTTTAAAATGAGCATCAGGCAATTTGTTGTTGATCCCCGAAACCCCATCAACTGGCAATGTGCCTGGATTGCCGGTGCCGCCACCCAAAACACGAAACAGTAAAATGGTAAATGGCAGCACTAAGACAGGGAGCATTAAGAGAAACCTTCGTTGCCTTGAAAGGGCAGGAGTAATTGTTTTATTTTCCATATTATTTTTTTGATTGTGCGTGATATAATTTTTCAAAAAGCCTAATGCTATCCAACAAAGAAGAATACTTCGTTGAATCCTTGATGCAAATGCTATCTTTAAATTTTTCAACCTTCAGATAATCAGCATCTGTTATTCTTGCGAAGGCCTCTTTATTTGTTTTGCCGATATGAGTGGGACTAACTGGTATCAGCGTAACATCTCTCCGAATATTTTTTTTAGAAAATGCTTCGACTATTACTGAAAAGCAGATAACAGAAAACAGGAAACTAAAGACAACCAGTAATATTTGCTGTTGCCTTTTCGAATAGAAAGAAATTTTCTCATTCAACTTTTCCGAAAATCGTTTTGCAAACGCCTTTGATTTTTCAATGATAATTTTTTTCATCGGGCTTCGGTTTTGATGTCCTTGTTTTCGAGTACATGCCAGCGCTCGATCAAAAATCCATGTGGGTTATTATCGGAGCGCTCGGTGTTTCTGAGAAAGCCTTCCGTAATTAAACTTCGTGTGACCATAGACGTTATACGGATAATTGTTTCATGCGCTATGCATTTAAAATAAAAAGGGTAGGAGCCCGTATTTACTTCAACGCTGTCAATTTCTATGTGCTGACTGATGTTCCCGGAAACCACATTTATGTAGTAGCCATTTTCTTTCAGGTCATCGTATTGCTTTTTTGCAGAGCCATCCGCGAGGTAAAGCGCACGGCCAATATTTTGCGTGATCACTTTTTCATCGGGGTCAAGCGAAAAAAAATAATGATGGAACATACGGATATGATCGCGTGCCTCGACCGGGATATTTTCTTTGCGCTCTGAAGCAAATGCTTCCAGTGCTTTGCCGTTAGCCAGGATATAAATGCGCTGCTGGGCTTCGCGGATGACCTTGTGATTTTCATACAATGCAAAAGCGCAAATGAAAAAGCAGGCAACAATCAATACTACAGAAAATGATCGTATATGCCTGAATGCAGTGTCGATATGCTGGGCTTTGCGAAACATTTTATGCATCTCCTTTTATTTTACTCGCAAGAAAACCAGATGAAGATTTGCTGCCATCTGATGAAGCGCTCTCTGATTTGCCAAAGTATCCCCCGTTTGCCCCGCCGTCGCTCATGCTTTCAGATACAACAGAAGCACCGCTCGAAATGGCATCAGTAGTTACCGACAATCCTGAACTTGCTGTAGACACAACCGCTTTTGAAGTGGTGCGGAACATGTTGGTGACTTTATGTAATAGCGCATTTCCTCCCCCGGCGTTGACGATATAATTGGCAACCGATGGAATCGTGAAATATCCTATAATGCCAATGATCAGAAAAATAAGATACCCTGTGTCGGCAGAGCTGAAATAGGTATCTCCATTCGCCTGGATCTGGTTGATGTCGAGCTGTATCATTTCTTGTTGAATCTTGCCGATGATGGAACCGAAAATATTGGCTACTGGCAGCCATAAAAAAATATTAATGTACCGCGCGATCCAGACCGTAATCGTGTGATGCAAGCCATCGAACACCGATAAGCCAAATACAAGCGGGCCGAGTATGGCGAGCACGATCAGGTAGAATGTGCGTATGGTGTTGATGCAAAGAGAGGCCGCTTCGTACAATACCTGCAGCACTTCGCTCATCATCTCCTTGATCGAATTGCGGAAATTGTAACTCATCTTCGCCATGGCAAATTTTATATCATTGCCAATTGAAGCAAACATTCCTTCGTTAGCACCAGCAGGGTCATCGGGGTGCGTGTATTGGTACCATTTGTCGCGGTCACCATTTCCATCAGGGCCCACATACATTTTATAGAAATCGGAATTTTGAACGGCCTGCTCTTTTTGCGCCAGCAACTGTGCAATAGCAGCATCTGAATTCGTGACCATGGCATTCGTAGCAGTGACCGTGGGCTGCAACACACCATTCATGAGTGAAATGACAGAAGGGAAGATCAACACGCAGAAACCGATCACGAAGGGACGAAACAACGGATAAATATCTATCGGTTCTGCATTCGCGATATGCCGCCACACGCGATAGGCGATAAACCACACAGCCGCAAAACCTGCGATGCCCCGGCCGACACCAATTAAGGAGCCACAAAGCGGCAACATCCCCGAATAGATATTGTCGAGTACGGATTGCAGGCCTTTGATTTCGCCGGCAACCCCTGATTGCAACAAAATCATTCCACACATATTCATTTGTATAAATTTTTTAGCGTCGTTGCATCATTAGCTTCAGCGGCACGCTGTGCAGCAAGCACCGAAGTGGAAGCATTGAACTGCCGCAGGAACATCAGTTTATTTTTAGTGTCTGCGTATACGGCATCAATTCCGTGCAGCCGTTCATCATCAGACATGCGCATAGCCTTGTCCGTTAGTATGTTCAGCAAGCCCGTAAGATCAGACAGGCTCGCCGATATGATATTATTATAAACCGAACCGAGGTACACGATCTCATCCGGGTTAAAATGTTTGTCCTGTTTGAAAAGTTTGAAGGAAGCAGCATATTCCGAAACAATGCTTGCCTGCATAGAGATGATATCAGCGGCATGTGGATAGTTACGAACTGCGGGGCTCACGATTAAAAGCCCATCGAGAAATGCCTGGTGCAGATTAAAATTCCCTTCTGAAATATTTTTGATCGTGTTATACCCGTTGTTCAATATTTCATACCCCTTATAGAGGTCACTCAGGATATCTTTTAACTGCGTAAGTTTTTCAATATCCAGGATCAATCTTTCAACCTCGTAACTCTGCGCCTCTGCGTGCGCTCCAAAAAACAACATTGCTGCGAACAATATTTTTTTCATATCAATACAACTTTTTTAGAAGCTCATTTTCTGATAATTCGTTTTGACGTTGTATGGAAAGCATCAATGCGTCACTGTAAAATGATTGTACAAACGCATTTTTATCTTTCATGTCCTCATACAAGAGATCGATGCGGTGCATGCGTTCATTGTCTGCCATTTCAAATGTTCCAATAGTGATGATGCCCAATAAAACAGAAAGCGCTTTTGAGCATTCAATTGACATGTTTGCATATACTTTTTGTAAATAATTTATCTCGGAAACAGAAATGTTTTTGAGCTGCAGTATTTTTTTAAAAGAACCAACTATCGAAATCTCGTAACTTATAATATCCGCAACCTTTGAATAATTTGTGATCGCCGGGTTCACATTTTTGAGAGAAGTAAAAAAGGTATTGTGTAAATCAAATTCTCCTTTTTTCAATTCACCGATAATTGTTAATCCCTTCTTGGCGATATCATATCCCTTTTCTGCTTCACTGATATAGATATCCAGGTCAGCAATTTGCGCAAGCATATATTTGATGTCCGCTTCCTTTTGCGAAAAGAAATTACTCAAGCCTTGCGCATACCCATGCACGTTAGCAAAAAGCATGATCAAGCAGAATATCTTTTTCATTCTTATTTAGTTTAATCCGTATAACTTTTTCACTGTCGAGAGATCATTTAGTTCTGCAGCCCGTTGTACACTTAACTGAATGCTTTGATTGTTGAACTGCTTCAGGTCATTATAGTTAGTTTGCATTTTTGCGGCCGCTTCATCGATGAGCTTCATCCTGCTTTCATCCGTCATCTGCAGCACAAGACTACTGGTTACTTGTAATACCTGGTCGAGGTTCTTCAGGCTTTCATTCAGAATGCCGCAATACACATTGTACATATAAGAGATTTCGGAAGCGGAGAAATTCTTATCCTGTTTAAAAAGATCATAAGCGGATTTGTATTCTGAAACGATACGCGATTGCAGCGCGATCACTTTCTTTACTTTGTCATAATCGGCAATGATCTCTTTCACCTGCGAGAGTTCTGTATAGTATTCACTGTAGAGGTCTTTGATCTTTTCCACCCAGTCCGTGATACCATCCAGTTGCAGTTGCGACATGGCATTCTCTAAAGCTTTCTGCGCGTTCTGCAATACCACGGTTTGGTTCTGCAGGTTCTCTACTTCGAGGTCAATCGCGTTGATCACCTTTTTGGCCAGCGTAGTGATCGCGCTGACGATAGGTACCTGCGCCTCCAGGAAAACGGGGACTAGGCAAAAAATGGCGCCTGTGATAATTAATTTTTTCATGTTCGGGTATATATTGACGTTACTTCTTATTGTTTCATAAGTGTTATTCCGGTTACTGCAATTTTTAACCGGTTACTGCGTTTTGCGGATGGTATTTATTTACATTGGATTTAGTTTTTAATCCGTACCGAAAACTTCACACAGGGCATTGCCGGTTTAGGGGCGATGCCCTTTTTTATTCCGTGTACCCATTGCTGTTAGCAGGTAGCCCCGGCTAAGGGTAAACCTCAGATTGTCAAAAAGTCAATCAGCAATGACAAGCTTGTGGGGGCCGGGTTATGAATTTTCATCGTTATTTATTTTCTTGTTTGCCGGATTTTAATTTGGTGTTTCTACACCGCCTTTTTATGGGTGCACTGCAGTATTCAAGGGCTGCAGTGCTTTTTTCAGGGCCCGCGCATTTCCATAGCAAGCGCCGCAATTCCTTTCCGGATATCGCCACCGAATTTTGCGGCATATTGCTGCACTTTTATTTTCTCGGTTTCCTCGGTGGTATAGGCCAGGTATTCTTCTGGTGAAACTTCTGTACGGTAAACACGGGAGAGCGTTCCCCCGAGTGAAATAAAAACCTCCTTGTATTTTTTGGAAACGTCGTTGGCTTTATTGATAGAAAGCACAAGGGCTTTTTCTTTTTCTGTCAATCCCAGCAATTCCTGTATCTGTTCAAACTTATTCTGGTACTTCGATTGATCAAGCAATATTTTGCAATCGCTGTTGTTGATGATCGCCTGCTTCACCACAGGTGAAGAAATGATATCTTCTACTTCCTGCGTCACTACGATTGCTTCACCAAAGAATTTACGAACCGTTTTAAAAAGGTATTTAATGTACTCAGCCATTCCTTCCTTCGCAATGGCTTTCCATGCTTCTTCGATCAATATTATTTTGCGGATACCTTTTAGTTTGCGCATCTTGGAAATAAAGACTTCCATGATGATGAGCGTAACGACGGGGAAAAGAATCGGGTGGTCTTTGATATTGTCGAGTTCAAAAACAATAAAGCGTTGTTGAAGCAAATCGAGATTTTCCTTTGCATTCAATAAGTAATCAAACTCACCGCCTTTGTAAAAGGGACGGAGCACATAGAGAAAATTGGACACATCAAAATCTTTGTCCTTGACCTGGTCCGTTTTTAATACCGCAACAAAATCTTTTTTCAAGAACTCATAAAATGAGTTGAAGCAAGGAAAAGAAACATTTTTTTCATAATACAATTGTAGTGCATTGGAAAGCGCCACATATTCTGCGCGGTTAAACGTTTCATTGTCTTTTTTCCAGAGTGCAAGCAATAATGTTTTGATCGATTCTTTTTTTTCGGTGTCCAGGTCACCTTCAAAATAAAACGGGTTAAATGCGATCGGCTGTTTTTCACTATAGGTGAAATAATAACCACCAACCATGTCGCAGAGCCCCTTATAAGAATGCCCCACATCTACCAGCACCACGTGTGCGCCGGTTTCATAATAGGAGCGCACCATATGGTTGGTAAAAAAACTTTTCCCCGATCCCGATGGCCCGAGGATGAATTTATTGCGGTTGGTAATGATCCCTTTTTTCATGGGCTCGTCGGAGATATCGACATGGATGGGCTTGCCGGTAAGCCTGTCGCCCAGACGAAGGCCAATTTCACTTATCGATGACCGGTAGTTTGTTTCCAGGTTAAAAAAACAACAGGCCTGTTCTGCAAATGTGTCGAAGGCATCATTCATCGGGAAATCCGCTTCATTCCCCGGTATGCCCGCCCAGTGGACCTGCGGCGCTCCGTCCAGCTCCTGCTTCGGTGCCGTATCCATCTGGGCAAGGGCAGACGATACCAGGTTTCGTACGTCTTTTATCTTATCTTTTTCATCCGTCCATGCCAGGATATTAAAATGTGCTTTCAGAGGAAGTTTTCCATCAGCGATCGCTTCATTTAAAAAATCGTTCACCGCTTCTTTCGCAATTGCATTTTCTCTCGAATAAGCTGAGAGCGATTGCAGTCGAAGCCTTTTGCTTTCGAGTTGTTTGATTGTCTTCTGTGCATCATCCAAAAACAGGAACTGGTTATAGATATGGTTGCAGGAAAGCAGTTGACCTAACGGCGACGCATAACCGATACTGAATTTTGTGCGGTCAGTTGAATACCTGTCAAAATTTATTCGTGATCCGCAGAGTGCAGGCAGGTCAACAGGCTTGCTTAACGTATATAGCTGACAATACTCCCCGCCGATACGGATCCCTTCTTCAAACGAGATATCTTTTATTGAAAGCTTTTCATCTTCGAGGAGGAAACAATATTTTTCGATGGCGCCGGCATTATTTTTTGTGCTGAGGAGTTCTTCATTTTTTAATTGCCTCAGTTTTACAAAACCACTGTCTTCCAGTATGCGTTTGAATTGCCCAGCGGCGTCAGAAAATTCCTGCATGCTTTGGGGATCGAGTGTTTCTTCAGGCACGATGGATTTGCGCAATAGATTTGAAAATACCGAAGACGATAATTTTCTGCCGGTTGGTTTTTTGGTAAGGAAAATAAAACAGCGGTGATCCAAATAAGGGCGTTCGTTGAAAAATGTTTCAGAGCTCCGCGAAAGAAAACTAAGATCTTCTTTTAAAAAACCGGCTTCATATTTTTTTTCGGTGAACCAATCCTGTTTGTGAAAGACAGAATGCTTTGGCAGTATTTTTATCGCCTTTATCCAGGACTGGTGAAAGGATTCATATTCCTCGTTGGAAAGCGTGAAAATTTCCGGTAGCTGGACATCAAACACAATCGTTACATCTCCCTGTTTGGAAAGGATCATGTCGTGCTCGACGGCAAGGATGGGTAGTATGTCTGCTAATTTCCGTTCCATGCTTTTGCGAATTTTATTTGGCGCTCGTCTTGTTTTTCTTCGACCAAATTGTATCCTGCCTCTGCTAATTTTTCAGCAAGTGCTTTCAACAACATTTTCCCGATGCCTTTTTTGCGGAAGTTTTTTTCGATAAATAGTTCCTGCACCTCAAACAATATCCCTTCATAACGCAAGACTATCTTCCCATGGCATGCGATATACCCAACAGCGTCGTTGCTTTGATTGGCAGCCACTAGCAACACATTGTTTACATCGCTTATACATAGCCGGTAGTTCGATTCAAAGCGCTCGCGATCAAGCAAACGTCCGTCCATTTCGCAGAGGAAAGCAAAGATGTTCCGGGCGTCATGGTTTTTGGCTGCCCGTATGGTTATCTCATTTTTCATTTTCAAAAAAGAAGGTTTTGCGGTTCCAGGATTTGATGACCTTGGGAATGCTGCGTCGCGCAATTTTCTTTTTCATCCCGTGTTCGCCGTATTTGTTGCTAAAGCGATATACAAAATGAAAGACTGCGGCACCTGCCAAAAAAACAAGGGCAATACACACATAAGAATTTACACCCGCTATGTAGAGCACCGCAAACAAAACCATCAGACAAATGATCCCGCCGCCAAGCCACCAGATATACTGTGCCTTCAACCCCTTGAACTCGATGGGTTTATTGATCCCTTTGTTGATTGTATAGATGCTGGTAGGCATGGCCGTTAGTTTTTAATTGCAGGCGCCGTGGCTGCTGGCGGCATAACTCACGACATCCATCGTGATATGCGGGGCGTCAGCACCGTTTTGATTTTTGAGTAATTGCAAAGCGATATACAGCGATTGCGGTGTCTGGTATTCATCTCCCGTTGAGGGGTCAATCGACATCCCGACATAAAGGGGATCGGAAGGCCGCACGGTATTCAAAATGGAAAGCGCATAATCCACACAGTTATCTTCCCACATGTCATAGGAGGGTGTGCTGCCAATGGAAACAACTTTGTTGATGGCCGCTAGCAATTGCTCCGGCGTGATATTCATTGTCAGCGACGCATTGTACTTGTGCTGCGCGTTGTCCACGATCTTTCCTGCAACCGGGAAACCAAGGACGGCGATCGCCTTCGAAGTGGTCTTGCCAATATATTGTGTGGCCGATTGCGTGCCGTTGGTTTTTGTCATTGAAAGAAACGCGTGGCCTGTCGCACCAGTCAGGATATTAAATATGTATTGCGGGTTATCGTTGACCGGCAGGTCGGTATAGACCGCGATGCTGCAGGTGGCACCTGCATCGGGTATGGATGCGAAACATTTCATGAAGGCATTTACGTCGATTCCTGGGTGGCTATAGGAGCTTTCGAAATTGATGTTGAGGTTGGGCAGGCCAGTGGTTATGGCCCCTGCAGTTCTTGCAGATGCGACAGGGCTTTTGGTGGAGACGGGACTGTAGACGCCTGCCGAAGGCGCAGGAGCTGAAGTTGCCCCTGCCAGGGCCTCAAGGTCGAGGTAATCGGAATAAGAAATTCCGGCACTTGAAGCGCTTGCACCACCACCTGCGTATCCTACCACCACGACCAGCGGCAAACAACCCGTGCAGTCATCTGAAGGAACAATATCACAGCCGTCACCCTCAAGGCTCTCTTCTGCAGGCCCCTCGTCTGCACAACTAAGTTCCTGTACGGCATTTTCAGTTATCTTCTTAAAGACGGCTTCTGTGTGCTGTAACGACTCTGTTAATATCCTGCCATTGAAGCTTTGCATATCACTGCTGTCGCGGCGTATATGCACGAATTTCCCGGCCAGGCATTTGCCTGAACTGTCCGTTTGCACCAATACAAAATCCTGTTCAATGCTTTTGTTCCTGATCGCAATTCTAAAAAGCAGGTATTTGCTTTCATCACTGATATAAAAAGCGGACGTATCTGTCAAAGCATAATCAGCAGCGGAAAGGTTTGTTTTCAGGTATGCCTTGACGTTAGCAACAATCATATCGTTTTTCCAGGGTGGGGGTGCCTCCTCTTTACTGGTTTGTTTCTTACAGGCGAAAAAGAAAAAGGGCACGGATAAATAAATTACGATACGTTTCATGGGTATATATTTTTATAATGAGTTTGCGGATTATAAACCGAAGAAGGATTTGAGGACAGTTGCGACGATCACAAGAAATATGCAACTGCCGAACCATGCGGCGGCAACCTTTCCCGTATCATGGTCGCCATGGTTCCATTTCTGGTAGACCTTTACCGCCCCGATGAGCCCAAGGATGGCACCGACGGCATACATAAGATTCGTGCCTGCATCAAAATAACCTCTCACCGTGGTATTGGCCTGGTTGATACCGGCATTGCCGTCTGCTGTTTGTGCATAAGCGCCAAAAGCAACAAGAATTATTACTAACGTTAATGGATATCCTAAGAATAATTTTCTCATCATTTTGTTTTGAAATTTTTGCAAAACCCTTCCGCCGCCCCGCACGTTACGGCGTGCGGGGACATGCGGCAAGGGCCAACCTTCCAACATAACCGGAAAAAGGTGCCCCGCAGCAGTTGATCCTTACTGCACCTGGCTACCCTGCTTTACTGCCTGCGGGACAATTTCTTGCCAAGGCCTTTCAGCTCTGCTTTATAAAACCGCAAAAGAATTATGCTGTAGTAAATAGCGAGTATGATCGCCGTTGTATTTAAGAATGCTTTCCAGCTGATCGTGTGTAACATAGTTGCTCGTTGTTGTGTGGTACAAATATGCTATCACGGGAAACCCGTTTTTCAATAGTCGTTCCTGAGTTGGGGAAAATAAAAGTAGGGAGGGGCGAATGCAATAACGGGGCAATGTGGAAACATGCCCCGTTCAGGGATTGCCTGTATAAGTCAAAAAGCAACACTAAAATTTAAAGAAGGGTAAGTGGAAACAAACCCTTGTTTACGTCAGAACTAAACGCATGAGAAAATAGCAAGTAATCTTTAGAGGGCATGGGCTGCATCAAGCGCCTGCAGCAGCAGGATATATTTTATACGTTCATCACTGAAGCGTTTCCGGGGATAGGCTGGCCTCATACCTTACAGGTTTTTATATAATACAACGCAGGGGGCAAAAAGGACTAACCGGGGGTCGAAGTTTTTTTTCTGGAGGTTGCCTGGCGAAGCAAAAGGGGCTCCACGGACGATACTAAAAATGAGGTAAGCCCTTCTTTTAACGGGAGCCTTCCAAATAGCAGGGGTAAAAGGGAAGGCAGGTTTTTGCTTTACCGTAAACTTCGGTTGGGCATGAGGGAGTGGGCAGGGGGTGCGGAGGGAGTGAATTTTAAAGGATATCGGCAACTCAAAAGAGTGTGAAAATCATAAATCGTTTGATGTTGATTTCCCCTTGATTTTGTATCAACCTATTTCAGGACAAGCCAACGAAGCTTAAGACTTTTCCGTCCGCCGGCATGGCAGCAAGCGCGACGTTGCCCGAAGTGTATAGTCATCGGATATTCCGCACAAAGCTGTCTTTAAAAAAATAAAGAAGATAAATTTTATAATGCTGCAGCTTTGGCCCGTGTCTCTAAAATAAGACGCCCGATGCGTTTGGACACGCATCGGGACGAATATGCTAATTGTAATATCTGCCCGCAGGCAGGTATTACGGCATTTAAAATTATTTGACTAATTTATAAAAACAAATAGCAGGTGGGCCATCTACACCAGCATCTGTCATTAGCTTTTTCAATTCTGGTGAACTTGCTCTTGCTTTGGCTTTTGCTAAATCGGTAACAGCAAATAATACATAGACAGTGTTTGGATCATCAACCCCCCTTGCCAAACCACGATCGACGAGCCCATTAGCAGCCCTTGTTTCTTTTCCTTCACCGTCATATACTTTCAGCCAGGTATCATAATCTTTTACATGGTGAGCTATCATCAACCTGTCTTTGGTTTCAATTGGACTGTTGTCATCGCGAACGACCTTTATAAATGAAATAGTGGGAGGGCTGACAACACCTCCTTTTTGCATAGCTGCTTTGAGATCGGGAGATTTAGTAAAATCTTTCGCTTTTTGAACATCATCAGTTTTAAAAGCAACAGTCACTTCATTGTTGTCATCCAATCCTCTTCCTAAAGCAATTTCAGTGAGCCCGCTTGCTTTTCTTGCTGAATCATGGCCCTCATAAAGCGGTAACCATTTGCCAAAATCCTTCACCTTATGTTGTAGGATGGTGACGATGTAAGATTGAAATACAGGTGCCGCCGGTGCTTTGGTTGCAGCTGTTGAATCAGGGGCTGATTTAGTTTCTTCTTTTGCAGGCCCGTTGTTGCATGAAATAAAAATAACCAATAAAAATGCTGCCAGAAATGTTGATATCTGTTTCATTGATTTTTGTTTTGATTAATTAAATAATTGTTTATTCTTTTATTGCTTCTACAATACTGAACATGGGTGAATGGGTCTGTACGACCCTGGATAGCTTTAACCCCGCTTTTGAAAACAACGAAGCAAATTCGCCCTCGGTTCTTTCTCTTCCACCGGTCATGGCAAGCATATTTATATCCATAAATTTTCCGGGGTGCGGTTCATTGCCTTCGGGTATAACTGAATCCAATACCAACAGTTTGCTGCCTGGCTTCATTGCTTTATTGCAGTTCTTCAATATCTGCAAACATTGTTCATCGTTCCAGTCGTGTAATACCATTTTCATAATATAGGCATCTGCATTTTCCGGAATAAAATCAAAAAAACTACCTGCTGCAGTTTCACACCTGTTGCCATAACCTTTTTGTGCTATTAATTTTTTTGTTTCTTCAACAACATATTCTTCATCAAATACGATCCCATTTGTTCCGGGTGCTTTGTCTAAAACGGCCATCAGCAAAGTGCCGTTACCGCCGCCAACATCAACAATAGTTTTGAAGCAGGAGAAATCATACTCCGGTAAAACATACATGATAACTGCCTCGGTGAGGCCCGACATCGCTTTCATAAAATTCAAACCTTCGTCGGGGTGCATCTGATAATATTTCCACACCGGCATTCCTTCGATATGATCAAAAGAAATATTGCCAGTCTTGATACTGTACAGCAAATTTCCCCAGGCATTAAAATGATCGCCTAATTGAGCAATAGCCATTGCTTTCATAGAACCGGGCACATCTGTTTGCAATGTATTGCCAAGTGGTGTAAGCTCAAATTGGTGAGCTTTATCTTCTTTGAATATCCCAACACTTGATAAAGCCCGCAACACTCTGTATAGCGAAGGGGCATGACTATGCGTAGCTTCTGCCAACTGAGCAGCATTCTTTGAGCCGTCTTTTAAATGATCGGCTATGTTGAGTTTTGCTGCTGAATATATACAGCAGGATGTCCAGAAGCCGGTAATCAATTGCATCATTTGAGCGGGAGGTGGAGGAAGTTGGTTATTCATTTCTTTTGTTTTAATAACATAAAGATGAGATGAGTGAACCCTTGCTTCCAATCACCCTGGTTAACTATTGACTTAACCGAGGTTAAAAAAAATTATTTGCAGGAAAGTCTTTTTCGCAGGCGGCTGAGCGATTGTGGTTCGATGTCAAGATACATGGCAATATATTGAAGAGGGATACGCTGAAATATTTCCGGGTGTTTATTAATGAGATTGATATACCTGTCTTCGGCAGACAATGACTTTACTTCCTGTAGTCTTTTAATATGTGAGAAGAAAGATCTTTTTTCTTTTTCAACAAAGAGTTGTTTCAGTTTCGGAATTTGTTCTCCCAATCTTTCCAGGTCATTTTTTTGAAGACAAAGTATTTCGCAATCTTCCATTGCCTGCACATTGATAGTAGCCGGCTGCTGGTTATAAAAACTCTCCAGGTCACCTACCCACCAATCTTCAAAAGAAAAATATAAAATATGCTCACCGCCTTTTTCATCCGTGGTAAAGTTGCGGACACTTCCTTTATTGATATACGCTTTATATTTTGCTATCTGCCCTGCTTTCAGGAAAAAGAATTTACGGGGAACATATTCCCTTCTGAAGAATGAAAGCATCAGCCTAAATTCCTCTTCCGTGAATTTTATTTGATTCATGAACAGATCAATAAACTGAGGCGAGACCTCAGAGGGATATATCTCCATTTTTTATTAGATATAAATATTAATGCAGCTGGTATATTATGAACCTAAAATGATTTTCAACATTTCGAAAATAAAAACGGCGGTCCGTATTCCGCCTGTACAAACACGACAAAATGGAAAGAGCATAAAACAATCGTTACGGTTCCTGCAGCAGGTAATTGATGAAGTCCATATCAAGATTTACAAGTTCCATTGGTTTTATTTTCATATAACGGTTGAAATATCGTGTAAGGTGAGATTGATCATAGTAACCATTTTGCTCGCACAAAACATCCCATGTAAGCCCGGGATTTTGGTTAATGAAATTTACAAGGCATTTGAAACGGAAAATTTTTGCATATTCCTTAGGGCTTAAACCGATGTAAGTCTTAAAATGCCTTTCAAGACTGCGGGCAGTAATAAAGCAATTTTGTTCTATTTGTTTAACCGTAACATTCCCTTTTTGCTGATGAATAAAATCAATGGCATCTTTGATCGTTGGTGCAATTTCAAATACCGGTAACTGCTCTGAAAAAAAATCGTTCATCACCTGAATCATTTTTTCATGGCCATCAGCAGCATATAATTTTTCAATCAGCACATCACCTTCTTCTTTTCCTAATAATTCAAACAAGGGCATTGATGTGTTGGTGAGCCGGGACATATCAATACCGAACAATTGATGCAGCCCGCAAGGTTGAATAAATACCATCAATAATTTGTTTGGACCGACAATATCACCAATCATGGGTTCTGTAATTTGTCCCGTTGCGCAGTATTTATCTTTTAAAAAAAGATGGCCGTTCATGTTCGCATTCATTTCACCTTCTAAAGAAATAATAAAACCACAAAGCCCTAAAGGCGGAGAAACATAAGATTCGTGAAATCCTTCATCAACGTCGGTAATTCCATAAAAGGCAATGTAAGATTCAAGTGATTTTGGTGGAAGAAAATGAATAGGTAGCATAAAATATCAGATCAAGGTAATTAGGGCTGATGATACATGATAAAGTTATTGAAGTAAAGCGGTATTTGACGGGTTATTCAGATTATTTTAGGTATGGCCGCAAGTATTGGGGGAAGCCCTGCGCTTCCTTCATCTTGTTCCGATACCCATGCTGCTGAGCAGGCCGGGGAAGGCTTTTGGGTTTTCATAATCGGCAAATTGGGGAAACAGGACGAAATCATTTTCCATGAACGGAAGATAATTACCGTTGTTCCATAGCGCAAGGGTAAGGAGAGAGAAGCGTTTTCGTTTGCGGAAAACTTCGGTTGTGCATGGGCGTTAGTGCTTAGCGGGATACCTGTTAAGTAAGTAAATGCTAATTATCAGTGGTTCGGATTTTAGGGGGCCTTACACGTACTTAACTATTGACCTAATTGGAAATACGTATTTGAACTTTCAAAAATCTAATTTATCTTTAGCCGGATTTCTGCTTTTGTGATTGAGACTTCATGTGTTTTGCTATCAGAACAAATTTCTGTCCCCTGCCAATTTCCAGATTTGCATGTTGGTGTTCGCCACATTTGACTCTACCTACTTTAGGCCATATTAAGATTGTTTGATTTAATTCATCAAAATGAACTGCGATGACCCAGGACAAGCAACCACCGTCCTCGCCACCCGTTCCCCCTGCTAACCTGCCCAAAGGCGGAGGTGCTATCAGGAGCCTCAATGATAGTGTTGCGGTAAACGCATTTACCGGATCTTTCAGCTATCATATCCCTGTAGAGCTTCCTGTTGCCCGCTCGTTGATGCCGGCGTTTTCCCTCGACTATGACTCGGGCTCGGGCAATGGCGTCTTAGGCTGCGGCGTCACCATGACAAGATCATCCGTCAGCCGCCTGACGCGGCTTGGTATCCCACATTTTGATGCCACGGATATTTTCACCCTGGATGGCGCTGAACTCGTTCCTCGTCAAGGCCATGACGGCGTCTACCTGGAAAGACTGCAGGCTAAATTCCCCTTTATTAAAATGTTGCAGGAGGGAACCGATAGCTGCTATTGGGAGGCTGTTTCTGTGGACAACATGATTTCGAGGTATGGCACCACCCCGGAGAGCCGGGTCTTCGATCCAACGAACAGCGCTAAAATATTTGAATGGCTATTGACCGAAGTGACCGACAGCAAGGGCAATAAGATCGTTTACAGCTATGATAAATTCGCCGGTACAAATTCGTACCTGACCTCCATCCGCTATGGCAACTACCAGGACCAGGCGGGTGCTGAGCTATTTGCCTTTGAAGTGGTTATTGACTATGGGAACCACGACCTGGGAAATCTGCGCCAGCCCCATGCTGATCCCTATACGCCGGCTGGACCACCACCACTGCGGAGAGACCCTCTACGATCTTTCCGGAGCGCCTTTAACATTGCGACCGAGTACCTGTGCCGGAACGTCCTTATTTTTCATCGCTTTGAGGAGCTGGGGGTGGCGCCCTGTCTCACGAAATTTACCCGGTTTGAGTATAACGAGAACCCGGTCATGTCAACGCTTAGTTCGTTGCAAGAGACCGGCTGCATCCGAAAAGGGGATCAAAGTTATTCTTTGCTGTCCATTCCCAAGACCACATTTGCCTTTACCGCCTTCAACCCGGAGGCCAATCCGGTCTACGATCAACTAACAGCGACGGATGCCTCTCTTCAGTCTTCGCTCGACTTGCTCGACCTTGAGGGAGAAGGGATAACCGGCCTCGTGTCGAGGCAGGCAGATTCATTCATTTATTTCTCTCCTTTAGGAGACGGACAATTCGCAAGGGAGGACAACCCAGCGGCGATCCCTGCCGGCTTCACCGCAGGACAAAGCCATATGTTTTTTGCCGGAGTGGCAGGCGATGGTAGCCTGCAGCTGGTGTCGGACAGCAACTCGCAGCGCGGTTTTTATACACCTTTGAATTACGGCAAGTGGAAACCTTACCAACCCTTTCCTTCGTCCTGGATCACCGACCGGCCGTTATACCTCGAAATGGCCGACATCTCCGGTACGGGCAGGTTTGACAAAGTGTACCTGGAACCTGATCAAAAAATCTATGTCCCTTCAGAAGGGTATGAAGGCTACGGGAAAGCAGTTGTTCTAAACGATGCTAAGGGCGATAAAGAGGTTTTCCCTTACCCCGGCGCCGTTGACGACATAAACCCTTATGCGATCCACAGTTTTGCAGACATGTTCGGCGACGGGCTATCCCACCGCGTAAAGATATCAAGCGGGGAAGTTTGCATATGGCCGACACTGGGCTACGGAAAATTCGCTGAGCCGGTTGTTATTAAAGCAACGGCCCCCGTATTTGACGCTACGATAGACCTGCGTTCCCGGCTCCTGCTTGCCGATGTCGATGGCAGCGGCACAACAGACATCATTGTAGTTTATCCCGATTACGTCGAGATTTACCTGAACCAAGCCGGTAACTCTTTTTCTGCCCCCCTGCGGGTTAGCCTGCCGGAATCCTGGTCCAATGCTGACGACGTCGAATTCGTCGATGTCACGGGCCACGGAACTATGTGCCTTTTGTTTACCAAAACCGGCCTGACCCTGCGGCGTTATTTTTATGAATTGAGCGACCGGTCCAATAAGGGTCATAAAGCCTACCTGCTTTCAAGGATCGATAACAATATTGGGGCAAGTCTGTCTATAAATTATGAAAGTAGTGTCGTCGATTACCTACGGGACAAAAAATCCGGGAATCCCTGGTATACCCGGCTGCCTTTCCCCATCCAGGTTGTCCGGCAAACAGTAACGGAAGACAGCATCAGTGACAACCGGTTAATAGCACAATACAGCTACCGGAATGGGTATTTCGACCCGTACGAACGGATGTTCACCGGGTTCGGGTATGCAGAATATTGCGACCTGGCAAAAGATCTTTCCCCAGGGGCCGGCGACCCGCCTGCAACGATCACCAAAAAATGGTTCCATACCGGCAATGGCTTGAACGACCAACTTACGCGGGGCGAATTTTTTAAAGGGGACCATCATGCCCCCGAAATCCCTTTTGAGTCCTATGATTTTGATTTCGGTAAAGCCAGCCCGGCCACACAGCATCAGGCCCTTTTTGCACTGTCCGGAAAAGAACTGCATTGGGAAACATTTGAAGAAGGGGCTAACGCCCCCTATTCAGTAGCTTCGTCGGGGTATTATGTCAAAAATCCACAACAATGCTCCGCCCAGCAATACGGCGTATTCGGTGTGGCGGAGAATCAAAACATAGTACTCGATTATGAGCAGGACCCGACCGATCCCTCGCTCACGCAGTCTGTAGTGTTAAAAACGGACGCTTATAATTTTGTATTGCTGTCGTCCACGATCTACTATCCCAGGCGCACGCCGCTGCTGCCGGAACAAGCTGTTTTTTATGCCACGGTGGAGGAAACGATTGTAAAAAGCCAGGAGAGTGACACGGCGAGGTGGATCGATGTCATTATTACGGAAAGATCTTACGAATTAACAGGGTTATCGCTTAATCCTGGTTCGAATTATATCGGGTTCGACGCGCTCGAGGCAGCGATTACTACAGCACTAGTAGAGCCAATTGCCTATTCCGAGAAACCGCCACTTGCAAAGATCTGTGCCCGCTTGATCGGCTGGAAAAATGAACGGTATTGGAATGCGGGCCAGTCCGGAGTTCTTGATCCCGAAGATCCATTCCCCCAGGTGGTATTGCCCCACCATTCGGAATCCATCGAATTCGATGATACGATCGTTCATGATGCATTTAACAGCGACGGCAAGCGCCTGGCCGACGAATTCATCCGGCTAAAGGGATTTGTTTTCAGGGAGGGGTATTGGTGGAACCGTTCGGTGATAACGCATTTTGAAACGACCGGCAAATTTTATGTGCTGAAAAAGGTCTCCAATGACTGGGCAAAAGACAGCGCCCTTGACCCCTCGCTATACACGGAAAACAACCTGCAATACGACAACTATGACCTGTTTGTAACCCAAACCAGCCAGCGCCTCGATGACACGCACGCCCAAGCCGAAAAAACGCAAATGGATTACCGGGTGCTGCAGGCAAAGCGGGTTATCGATATGAATGCCAATATTGCAGAAGTGTTGTTCGACGAGCTCGGAAGGGTAATTGCAAGCACCAGTTTCGGAATAGAAGACGGGAATCCTGCAGGATTCCAGCCTTTGCAAAATTATAGGATATTGGAACCGGCCAAGCTCGTGGACGTATTGCTGGATCCGGCTACCTATCTTCAACGCGTAGAAAATTTCTACTACTATAGCTTTTTTGAAAATAAACCTGATGGTTCGTGGCATCCATCCGTACAACTGGAACTGACTGCCACGGAGTTCCAATCGCAGGACCCAGGTACTATTCAACGTGCTATTTCCTATATCGACGGTTTTGGCAGAACCATTGAAACGAGGCAGTGGGCAGGAAAGGTAAAATTGCCGGATGGCCTGGAAACGGACGATGGGTACCTGGTCTCTGGCAGGGTAATCTATAACGCCAAGGGATATGTCGGGCGGTCCTGGCTACCTTCCTATTCCGGTGATTATGCCTACCGGCCTGACTGGGCGCGCGAAATAGCGCCCGCCCTGCCCGGGCCGACGACCTATACCTATGACGGCCTGAACCGGGTAATACGGACCGACACGCCAAAGGGTTTTTTTACAAAGACCATTTACGGAACCTGGGAGGAGCGCTATTTTGACGAGGACGACACGGTCATCGAATCCTCCTATTACCAGGAATTTATGGGTTCGCACAGTGAAGGCGACGAGTACGACGCATTAAAACAAGCAGCCCGCTTTTACAACACCCCTTCGGTCAGTCTATATGATGGGATGGCGCGGACGGTCATCTCCACAAAAGATAACCTGGGCCGGGTATCACCAGATTTGTTTGACAAGATTGCCACCCCGGGGATCAGCAAGCAAGCTATCTATGACGACCTGGTGCAAAACAAGTATTTAAAAGAAGCATCCCAACCTGGAAGCGCCTGGATCAGTTCCAAATTTACCCCCTATGTAAAGGGGTTCCGGTTGCAGCTCAATTCCCCCGTGGCCCCATTGGCTTCGGCGATCCAGAAGATACTGGACGCCCACTGCCTCTGCACCTGGCAGCAATATGATATCAGCGGCAGGGTTATGCGCATCGCCGACCCCCGATTTTTTAGGGAAATCCTTGCGGGTACTGGCGACCTGTGCAATATTGTCAACCTTTTTGGCATCAGCGGCAAAAGCGCTTTTTTGACTCTTAGCCTGGACGCCCATAGCGGCCGCCTGTTCCGGGACATGCTGAATAACCCGGTCAGCAGCTGGAACGGCCTGGATATCGCCGCCACGACGACTTACGATGGCTTACAGCGCCCCCTTACCGTAACTTTAAAGACCCCGGTCAGCGTCATGCCCCAGGTGAGCCAGGTAACCCGGAGGTTCGAATACGGGGACAGTGCAAGTGATGCGCCAGCTAAACAGCTGATCGGGAAGATCCATAAAATCTATGACTCCGGGGGTACCATTGAATTCCCGGACTATACCTATACCGGGTTGCCCAAACAACAACTGCGCAGGTTCAGAACCGGGTATACCACGGAAGCCAACTGGGATCTGCCGGCGGGGGAGCCCTTGGAGTCCCAGGCCTATTCCTCCAGCTTCCGCTATGACGCCCTCGGGCGCCTGCGCCAGGCGGTAGAACCGGACAAGACCGTCCTGGAAACCGTCTATGGCCCGCTGGGAAATTGCATCCAATCGTCTTACCGGCTAAAAGGAGCGGGCGCTTCCCAGCCGATTGTCGCGCACAGTACCGTCACTCCCAGCCTGCAACCCGGTAGGGTACAATACGCCAGTGGCGTAAAGACGTTTTTTGAATATGACGCCGCCACCTTGGACCTAAAAGAGATAAAAAGCAGCCGGGGGGCGGGAGCCGATTGCTTCCAGCAGCTGGCTTATACCCATGATCCGGCGGGCCTGGTCACGACGGTCCGCAACCTTCAGGAACCCACGATGTTTCACGCCAACCGGGAAGTGAACCCCTGCACGCAGTACAGCTATGATGCGATCTATCGCCTGACTGGCGCGGCAGGCAGGCAGTTACGATCAGCAGCGAACAACAGACAGCGCTCCCCAGGTGATCTCCAACAAGTGGAACCTTATTCTGAGCTATACGCGTACGATGACGGCGACAATATGACGCAGCTGCGGCATATCTCGAGCCTCAATCCCTTTACGGCAAAAATGGAGATTAGCAAGACGAGCAACCGCCTTGACAAATACAACGAGACTGTTTTGCTGTATGACGGGAACGGCCAGATGGAAAACCTGCCATGGGGGGCGATGCTGGAATGGAATGTTTTCGGCAATATATCTAAGGCGACCATTATCCAGAGAGATGAGGGGGCAAGCGACGCGGAATATTATGTATATGACTATTCCGGCAAGCGCATCCGAAAGATCCACGAAGCCCGGAGCGAGGGTGACAACTACCTGGTCGACGACAAACGATACCTCAACAGCCTTACGGTGTCCCTGGCCGGCATACGAAATCCTTCCGGTGCCCTGCGCATCGAAACCGAATTCCGAAGCATCTCCTGCGCAGGGTTTAGCGCCAATGACTGCCTCGTGCAATACTGGGAAACCAACCCCAAAAAAAATACAGGGGAAGTGGGACTTCGTTACCAGCACGCCGACCTCATACAATCGGTCACCATCGAGACCAATGCATCGGCGGAGATCATCAGCTTCGAAGAGTATTCGCCGTTCGGGCAGACGACCTATTTCTGGGAGACCGTGAACCTGGAAATCGGGCGCAAGGAATACCGGTATTCGAGGCAGGAAAAAGACGATAATACCGGCTTATATGATTACGGTTTCAGGTATTATCTTCCGGAAATTTGCCGATGGACGCGCCCCGACCCTGCTGGCGCCGCAGACGGGCTAAACCTCTACGCCTTTGTGGGGAACAACCCCGTCGGCAACAGTGACCACATGGGACTGGGCAAAAAATCGGAAACAAAGCAGGGCGGCAAAGGTCCTAAGAAGGCTAAAGATATCGCAAAAGTCACCAAGAAAGCGGGGAAGGCGAAAGGGGGGGGCGTGCCTGTCAAGCGGGGCGCAAGGCAAAAAGACCTTTTGGGGAAAAAGAAGGGGAGGCAAACCCATTACCGCGTTAAACCGGTCACTCGTGCAGAGAAGAAAAACTTTGTGACCCGTACCAGGCAGGTAAACGCGATCTTGAAGGTCGACGGTGAAGAAGTGATAACGGGGCATAATTCGGCGTTGGGACCAAATCTAGATGTGCCCATTACGATCGGGACACATAACCAGCATGGCTGCAAATGCAATTTTCACGCTGAAGACCTTACCCTCGGCGGCTTTATGTACCACGTAAATACGACCTATGGCGGCAGCTTGAAGAATTACCACGAAGCGAACCCGCACGATTTTAAGCATAATGCAGACGGCGTCCACGTATACAGTTTGAAGATCAGCGCTTCGCCCTGCAGCGGGTGTGTCGAAACGATCGTCAATTTCAAGTATGAACTCGAAAAACAGTTGGGGGACAATTTTATTTTCCGCGTAAAATTCGCGCGGCTCTATGACCTCCCCTCTACGGCGACTAACCCCGAGTCAGAAAAAGCCGTTGTCTTCCGTGAGGGGATCGAGCGCCTACGCGACGAAGATATCCCTGTCAGGCTGCAAACCCAGGAATCACTCGCCGATATGATGGATATCGACGAAGACTCGGTGACCGCTTACCGACCCGATATTGAAGGCACCCTGGAAATGTATGAAGGGGTGGAGTCGATCGATATGCTGCAATGGACCTGGGGCGAACAGCAGGTCTCCCGGAAAACTTCAAACTGGTCTTTCTAAGAATATTAAACTTAAATAATAGCGTTATGGCAACTGCTAAGAAAACCCCCGGAAAAAAAGCAAAGGCAATACGATCTACACCCACCCCCTCAAAAAAACCTGTAAAAAAGGCATCCCGTAAACAAGCGGTAGATGCACCCCTGGAGAGGATCAAGAAAATTGTCCCTGGACTAGAGGAAAAGACGGCCAAGATTGTGATTGGTCAAAAATATGAATCGGCACAGCAGATTGCCGCTGGAAGCCGGGCGGATTTCCGCAATGCCATGTATGGAACGGGGGTGGACTCGAAAACGGTGGATGCGATCTATGATAATGCGGTAAATGTCAGGCAGTGGCTCGACAATCTCCGGGCAGCCTATGTCCTTCCGCAGGGCCCCTCTGAAGCGTTGGGCAGCAAAAAGACAGCGGCTGCGGCAGGCGACGCGTTCAACGAAGAGATCAGCTATAGCAATCTTTTTCCGGGCACCGGGTTTTGCGATTGCGACCCCTGTACCTCAGGTCAAAGTCCTGCCGCTTTTTTTTGCACGCTGATGGAGATTACGGAAACCTATGTGAAGGTAGCCAGCGGGGCGCCCTCCAAGCTCTCCCTCAAGGAGCGGCGTAAGGACCTGTGGACCCTTCCCCTGACCTGTGACAATGCTACGATCGAAAATCCCTACCTGCAGATCGTCAACCGTATTCTTACAGACTATCTTGCCCTGGCGCCAGCTCCCGTGACCTGGGAGACCATAGCGAGTGGAAAGTCGCGGTTTGTTCCCTACAACCAGCCTAACCAGCATATCCGGTCAGTGCTGGCCGCTGCCGGCACCTCGCTTGGCCATGTAGCCACTACCTTCAGCAGAGGGGACCGGGGCAGCAAGGCCTGGGCCTATGAAACACTTGGATTGTCGGCAAGCGATGTGCGCGTGCTTTATCAGCCGGGTGAGCTACCGCCGGATAACATCAGCCCAAGTTCGTTTCTGGAAATAACGGGACTTGACCCGGATGACCTATGGGTTCTGGTCTATCAACACCTGTCGCCGGCGGAACTCGGTGTCCCGGGCGCTGCTATCCAAAGCAGGCTCTTTATCAACTCCCGGCAAAGCAAGGCCAGTAAGCCGCTGAACTATATCAAGGGCGATAGCAGCGGGGCTGCCCGTTTTGAGAACATGGAGCAGGCCACGCTGAAACAGGTACGGTCCTTTTTGATACTCGCTTCTTCGACCGGCTGGGATTACACGGAACTGAACCAGGTGCTGAGTTCCCTTTCCATTGCCGGCTTCGACAGCCATGCAAGCACCGATGATGCCCTTCAACAACTGGCCAGGGTCAAATATATTGCCGACAGCCTTTCTCTGACACCCTTGCAGGTAGTATGCTGCACGGGCAATATCCCTACTACGGGCGTGGGTGATGACCTGTTTCCGGTAGCACCTTTTGACCGGTTATTCAATGCCCACCTGCTGCTACAGCAACAGGGCAAGGCGGGGGAGCCCTACCATCCACTTTTTGAGGACAACCCCTTATACACCTCTGCTGTCATCAACTGGCCCATCAAGCTTGCCAAGAGCAGTGAAACGATGGCAAAGCTGGCGGGCATGGTCACCGGCGACGAGCAACACCAGACCGAACAGGTGCTCTCCGGCATCGGGTGCTCCGCACTGGAGGCCATGCTGATGGCCTATAATTTTAGATTGCCCCTGCTGACCGTGTCCGGAAACGTGTTCCTCGAACTGACCGTCCCCAACTTGAGCGTTCTCTATGCACACGCACTGGCAGCTGGAAGACTGGGCCTGCCGGTCGCCTTATATGTTGAACTCTACAATTTGCGCTACCCCCCCGATACCCCTAAGAGCGTACGGAGGATTAACCTGGACATCCTCTTTGACCTGTCTTGTCTAAAAGATCAGCTGGCCGCCGTTGCTGTGCCGCTTGCCGATTATATTTCTGTGCTGGGTATTGCCAAAAAAATAGCAAACAGCACGGTGGCTTCAAAGGACTTGGTTGATTTCACGGAACAGGTAAGAAAAAAGTTGGAGGCGACCCGAAAAGCTTCGGAAGATCCGGCGTCCCCAAGGGCAAAACTGGAACTCGAAGAAATCATTTATAAGCAATGGGTGCATGAACTTTCTGTATTCCTTGCTATCCCTGAAAATTGGATCTACAGCCTTGCCAATGGACTCTATACTGCAGGAGACCCTGCAGCACTTAACCATTATATCGAAGATAATCCCCCGGGCAAGGTGGCGCTGGCTTTTCAGGGCCTTGTCCCGCACCTGCTCTTTATCCAAAAAGCGCGCTTAAGCGACCGGCAGGTCGAATTCACTTATTCGCATATTATCCCGGCCACTAAAGGGGACCTCCTCTTGCCTGATATCGCCGGCGGAAAAAATATCGACCATGTGCTTGCCATGAAACGCTTGCTCAGCCCCTATAGCGCCGAACAAGCGGAGAAATTCATCGCCCTGCTATCTGGTTCTGGCTATTTTGATGAGGATTTCCTCACTACGCTGGAATCGATCACGGGCTGGCATAGCGCTGCGGTTAAGACATTGAAGGACCGTTTCCACGAAGGGGTGGTAGGCGGCCTTGCGGTATGCATCGCCTTGCTCCTTCAAATACAGGAATGTTTTGTGCTGGCTGAGGAAACCAGGCTCGACACCTTGCGGCTGCTGGTGCTGGGAGAATTAGTGGTGAGCCAGTCGGGCTGGGACAATTTCCTGGCGCTCTCCGACCAGCTGGAGTCCATTATCCGAAGCAAGTTCAGCCAGGAAGAGTGGCAAAGCAAGTTTCGGAAAAGCTGGGGCGATCAATTGGAAAGAGATCGGGATATCCTGCTTCCCGTAGCGATCGCCGTCCTGAAACGGGCATTCCCGGATATCTCCAGCTCGGACCATGTAGCTGATTATTTTCTATGCGATGTTAGTATGGGCGGGCAGATGGATGTCTCTCGTCTTCGTGAGGCCATGGATGCTGTCCAGACCTATCTCCAGCGTTGCCGCATCGGCCTGGAGAAGATCGACCTGGCAGTGCTGCAAATGATTCCACCGAGCTGGTGGGAATGGATCGGCAGTTACCGGCTGTGGCAGGCCAACCAGAAGATCCTCCAATACCCGGAGGACTACCTGCAGGCCGGGCTGCGTGCCAATGAAACCGCTTCTTTCAAAGAGCTGAAGGAGGCGTTGCAGCAACAGGATATTAATAGCGCCACGATCGACACGGCGTTCAAAAAATACCTGGACCAGTGGTGCGACCTGGGCAATATAACCATTGTAGACATCAGCCAGTATAACGTATATGATGCAGCCCTAGGGCGTGAGTCCCCGAAACTTTTTGTTTTTGGCCGCAATGAGGGGGATGCGGAAACCTATTATTATACTACCGAAGATGAGTTCGGGAACTGGGACCAGTGGAAGAAGATCGATGTGAAGATCAAATCGGACATGGTAAACTCTGTCTATGTATTCAATCGCCTGTTTGTTTTTTGGACCGAACAAACCATTCTTACCAGCAACGATATTACGGATAAGACCGCAAAATATTCGATGTATTCTCTTTCCATTAAATATACCTGCCAGGATTTGAACGGCAGCTGGTCAACGCCGGCCACGCTAAAAGAATTCCCGTTCTACCTCGACCTAAGCCCTAAAAGCGAGCTGCTGAAACCTAAAGACGGTTGGAGTCAATTTAGCCGGCATTTTAAACCCGAGCTCCGGATCTGGAAGAAGCTGTCCCTGACTCCGGTTACAGTGACCCGGCCGGGCGATGTCAAACAGGATTTCCTCATGCTCTTTCTCGGCCCCCTCATCCTCGGGCCGCGAAAAAAGACAGATTGGGATTTCAGGCCTGCGAAAGCCGATAATATAGGTATTGCCCCCTTTGACTCCTTTATCGCATTCATGAACGAGTGTTATGATAAGATCATGCCCGAACCCATCGAACAGTACTATTTCGTGCCGGCCATTACACCCATCATCCTGGATGCCGATCTCAGATTTTCCTATCTTTTTGACCGGAACGAGCGGTACTATTACATGAAAAACAGCAACCCTTTCGGAACCTATATCACCGGCACGATGGGCAATACCGTCGGTGTCTATCCCGCCGTCAATTTCATTGGTAACAATTATAACGGCAGCCTTTTTGTACCCAATGCTGCAGAGGACCGGCTAATACTGAATATCCTGAACCATGGCTCCTATGTAGAAAAAGACCCGGTGCATACGGTCCGCAACCTTCCCATGGCTTTCTGGATCAATACGACACAAGGTGCCTTGTTATTCAGGAACACCCCCGATAAGCATTTCGACCCGGTCGTTCATCTCCCCAACAGCGCCATCGTATGGGGTAATGTGCATATCCAGAATCATACCCCCCAGCATTTCACCGACAAATCCGAATTTGAATTTACGATCACCCGCATCACCTCCCTGGCGGCACAATTCTTAAGGAAAGAAGTATTTGATAAGGGGATCGAAGGGTGCCTGAATTTACCGGCACAGCAAGCTCCGAAGCTACCCGGCTTCGATTTCAAGGACGTGATCGGCATTCTCGAAAAATATAAAAGCTCGATAAAAATACCCCGTATCACCAGTAATGCACAGGTGGAGTTTAAGGGCCCTTATGGCCTCTATGCCTGGGAATTATTTTTCTACGCCCCGTCACTTATGGCCTCTATCTTTACCAAGAATCTGCAATACGACGAGGCGCAGGCTTGGTGGCAGTATATCTTCAATCCTGTCGGGAAGACGCTGGCTGATCGTAAGAAGGCCTGGATATTTTTGCCTTTTTATGAAAATGATGATAACAGCACCGCCCAGCTCGCCGATGAAATCGGCAAACTCGCTGAGCTGAATGCCGATCCTTTCGACCCCGATTTTATAGCCCAGATCCGCCACTCCGCCTACATGAAGTGGACCGTGATCCAATACCTCGATAACCTCATCGGTTGGGGTGACCAGCATTTTTCCACGGAGACCTGGGAGGGTTTGAGTGCTGCCACCCTCCTGTATTTTGAAGCCGAGGACCTGCTGGGTAAAAAGCCGGATAACAGCGCCTGCGAACTGGCCGCGTCAGCTGCAAGTGACGGCTTCGATTTTGAGGATGTCTATCGGCAGCTGCATGAGCCGCCTTCGGCCTTTGAAATCGGGCAGGAAAATGAAATGCCCGTTGTTCAGGCGCTCCCCTGCACGGCGCTGCCGGCTGTCCTTCCCCCGGAATATTTCTGTAAGCTGCCTAATCAGCAACTCGAAGCTTTCTGGTCAGCGGTCCGGGCGCGGTTGTACAAGCTCCGGCACGGGCTGAACCTGGCGGGCGAGGCAGCCACCCCGTCCCTGTATGGGAGTACACTCAACCCCCTTGATATTGCGTCGACAGGTGCGGTTGGGGGGGTAAGCCCCGGCAGCAGCTCTGCATTGACCACAGAAGTGCCTTTATACCGGTTTAAGACCGTATTCCAGAACGCATTGAATATGGCGGACATGGCTTCCGGGTTGGGAACCCAGTTATTGACGGCACTCCAGCAACATGACGCAGAGGGTCTACAACTGATGCAGGCCACGCAACTGGCGGTACTGACCAATATGGTAACTCAATCGCTCGAACAAACGATGAACGAAGCGCAATCGGAAATAGGGGCGTTGCAGGCAAACCTCGAATCGGCGACCTACAGCCGCAACTATTATTCCCAGCTTCTAAAAACAGGTTTGATATTGCCGGAGATCACCAATATAGGTTTCTATACCGGTTCAATCGCACTTAATGCGGCCTCCGCATTAATAAAACTTGACTCGGCTTTTGGCTATGCCATTCCGACGATATTCGGGCTTGCAGACGGGGGCTTTGAGCCGGGCAGCGTGATCGAAGCCGTGGCCAATGCCCTGGACTCCACGACGCAGATGATGCAAACCCAGGCAATGCTTAGCGGTGCAATAGCAGAGTATGAACGACGGGGCCAGGAATGGAGTAACCAGGTGCAACTGGCAAACTATACGATTGACCAGATAAACAACCAGCTCACGGCGGCCATGACCAGGCTGGAGATCAGCAGGCTCAATTATGCGCAAAATCTTACCAGCACGCAGCAGGCAGCCGATGTACAAAATTACCTGTCGAGAAAATTCACCAATGTAGAACTGTATTCCTGGATGAGCGGGCAAATTGCGTCCTTGTATTTCGATGCTTTCCAGGTGGCATTAGAGCTTTCTTTTATGGCCCAGAAATGTTACCAGTACGAGTTATGCCGTGAACAAACCTTTATACCGGCGAGCAACTGGGACAGCCTGCGCAAGGGGCTGCTGGCAGGGGAGAAGTTAAAGCTGGCATTGATGCAGATGCAGAAAAGCTTTATCCAGTTCAATAAACGAGGGATGGAAGTAGAAAAGATGTTCTCTGTAAAAGCGAAAATTGAAAATGCCGATAAAAATGCCTGGACCGGCTTTAAACAAAATGGCGGTACACTGACTTTCAATATTACGAAGGATGATCTAAAAATCGACAGCCTGCCCGACAACGGCAATTCCCTGGTGATAAAACTTATCCGGGTTTCCATTCCCGCCGTTGTTGGCCCCTACCAAACATTTGGGGCCGTTTTAACGCAGACAAAACAGAGCCGGAAAGAATCAGAAACGAATAATTTTGGCCAGGAAAACCAAAAGGTGGTGATATCGGGAGGGATAGATGACAGCGGGCTCTTAGTAGTTGATTTTAATGATGAACGTTACCTCCCATTTGAAGGGACCGGCGCCATTTCCACCTGGGAATTTACCCTGAAAGCCCCTGCCATCACCTGCAACATTTCTGACATTATTTTTACGATGCGGTATGTCGTGATGCAGGGTGACGAGCAAGGTAGAAAATAGGTTTTCTTAGCAGGCAACTAAGCGGACGGACGCGTGCGTGAAAAAAATATTTCCTACACATGGGGTCAAAGCGAGACGGTGCTTGCAATCTGATCAAACTGTAGAGAAGTAAACGATACTCTCGTAACCTTTTTTCGGTTATACGATAGTGTTATATAGGGAAACGGAAAAAACCTGGCTTCACATAATCCTGCACAATCTCAGTTGGATGGCGGTGCCGGACAACCACGAATATTGAGTACAACATTGGAAAAAGAGATTATTGTAACTGGGTTGTCACGTTCAAACTATCGTGGGCTTTTGGAAATACAGATTGCAGGTGTCCCGGGTTTTTTAGGAGCTAATAAATTGACATAAACTTCCTAAAAATCAATACTAAACAACTAATCTTCCTGGAGTCAAAAAACAGTTTTTTTACGGTATCATTAAACCCCGGCTGCCTTTCGGTGCCGGCAGGGATAGATGTTATGGTCCTTAACGGGGTTGCGCCAGTTTTCGTGTAGGGATGGGCGTTAGGAGATGCTTATGGTTAAGCATTTTATTTTTTCTGCTCATCCAGTTTTGCCATCGCATCATGAAAATAATTCAGCCAGGCATCCCGGTAGGCTTCCGTGACCTGGAAATACCTTTTTAATTTTTCATCGAGGAAAAAACCGCCATAGACGCTGATGTCTAACTTGTGGATCGTGCCGTCAGGCATCATACAAGTTACCACGTACATTCCCATCCACTCCGGTTCCTGGTTTTGCAGCATAACCGTTCTATTGAGCAATGCATGGATCGTCGAATCTTCCAGCGAAAGTGACGTGAAATTCTTCAGCGTATCCTCCGGCCAGAAAAAAGCATGGCTGTTGCGGACGTTATAGATTGTCCAGCGGGAACTATTGTCCCAATGGACTGCTTGTGCCTTTACGATGCATGGGATCAAAATAAATAGGGCAGCGGTTATTATAATTTTTTTCATGGTTTCATTAATTACAGGTCCCTAAATTTCCATGGCTGTTGGATACGGTGGAGCGTTTCATGTTTGCCGGTAAAGACATGCTCAGGATATCCTGCCCCAGGTCTCCGGGATCATAACCGCTGCCGCCAAGCCAGGTGCCTTTGGTCGCAGGGAGTACCACGTTCCCTGCGAAAAGCGACTGCAATACGAAACTCGTACAATTGTAGGTATTGAGGTCATACACATCAGCGACATTCTGTTCGGCATAATTCAGCATGGAAAAAAATTGTGAATTGGTGACGGTAACAGTGAGCGCAACATTATACCCATGCTGGTCATCATTACTGGCAGTACCGGGGGCGGCAGGGCTCCTCGGTGTTACAGTCGATGAAGGGTAAAAACCGATATTTCGCTGCACGGTAGCCGCACCTGAATGCTGCGTGAAGATCAGGAATGAATGGCCGACATCTACCGGGTTGACGCCTGAGCTTGCATTGGCCGCTGCATTGGTGACCAGGCCCCATGCCTGCCTTGTCCCGGGGACCGGCTGGTCAACGCAAACCGTAACGGTATACGTATTGCCGTTACCCGCGACATTAGTAAAACATTTAAAATAATCTTTGACATTGGCGACAACATTGATTGCCGGCCGTACAAGAACAGTAAACGGGCTTGTGACATTTGGTGCCAGCTTCGATAAGGAGCTTCCCGATTTTACGGCAATGCCATAACTGCCGACGTCACCGATCAACCCGTACACGCACACCGGGTCTTCCTCCCAGTATACGCCCCCTTCGGGATCTGCCACGGAATAATTATAGCCCCATACTTCGTAGCATGTTTCCGTGATAATGACGTTCTCCGTTGTCGCATTATTCCGTGACACTGTTTGCGCCTGGAATATCTTTCCGTTTTGCTGCACGAGGTAGCGGTTGACCGGGTTACCCTCCCGGTCGCTTGCCACGATAAGCCCGGAGAAATTTTTTCCTGTGCTGTAGTTGCTGTCCGGTAAATAAAGCACCTGTTCACTTTCAAAATTTCCGCGAGCATCGCGATAGATCACCAGGCGCGTTGTATTGCTAAGATCATACACACCGCGGGTATCAAACCCGGAAGAAATATAAATCCCGTTCGGGTAGCGGACGGGAACGCTTACAACCGGGACATTTTCAATCCTTGTTACCGATGCATTTCCCCAGTCAGGGCTGCGGCTTGCGTTGAAGCGGGCGTTTTTTGATAGCGTGGGAGCATTGTTATTGGATTCAAACCAGTTTTCCGCCGAGTCAATGAATGAACCGCGTGTCTGAAATCCTGCGTCCTGCTTCTTGCAGGAAAAAAACAGGATACTAACAGTAATGTATAACCGAAAAAAGAAAAAAAAAGGATAAGGTTTCATAATGGATGGTTTATTGGTTGATTAATTTTTCCTTTGGCGAGCGCGTAACGTGTATTGGTCATCGTGGCTTCCGTCACACCGAGATAAGAAGAAAGGTATTTACGCGGCACGCGACCGAGTAACCAGGGCTCGTTTTGCTGCAGCCACGTGTAACGTTCATGCGCTTTCATCGAACGCATCGAGGCCGCTCGTTGCTCGCTCAAACAATAGTAATGCGTGAGTATCTTTCGGCCGTGGATGTTAAAGCCTACAAAGGTCTTGTAGGTTTCTTCGAGTTCTTCATAACTGATATAGTGCACTTCGCAGTCTTCCATGGCCTGGATGTTCTCAACACTGACCATTTGCGCGAAAAAACTATTGACCGATACGACCACGTCGCCTTCGCGCATGAACCAGGAAGAGATGTCGCGGGCCCCGAGCATATAGTAACAGCGCACGAGGCCTTTTTCGATAAAGTAGATATGGCGCGAGATATGTCCTGCTTTTAATAAGTAGGATTTTGCCGGGAACACTTTTGTACGAAGGCGCTCGGTGAGAAAATCCTTGAGCTCCGTCTCAAGGGGGGATATCCCCTCCAGGAAGTGCAGCAGTTTTTCCATGTGCGGGAGCAGTTGAATGGTTTTAAAAAAATGCTGCTGCCAAATTAGCCCGATACAATTTTTGCAGCGGGAGCAAGCGTTTGGGGACCGGGAGGAAATAGGGTGGTTAACTTCGGTTGTGCGTTGGCGTGAGTACGCGGCCGGAACGAAAAAGGGCGGTGTTTAGAGCGGGGCGCAGCGGGTATTTGTAAGCAGGTAAATGCCTATGGCCAATGACTGGATTTCAGGTTCATCAGATCCCCTGTCAGAGGTAGCCAGCTGGAGGGCTTCGGTTGTGCTTTAACGTTAGTGGCGCCTGGGGCAAGATGCCGCCTGAAGTATACTACAAATCCAAACCTGGATCACTTCTGTTTAACTCGGTGTGTGCTTACCCCGGAACTGTTGATATAATTGCTTTTGAGACAATCGATTTCCAGGGAAGGGCTTTGCAGGTTGTAGGAAAAGATGCGCTCCGTTATGATCCGGTTGCCGACATAGATAAACTCAACCCTGCGGCATGTGAAATTGTTTCCGTTTCCCAGGCTGACCGATACATAGGCCGGGTCACCGTTGGCCCCCGCATATTCAAGCGCAGTAATACGGTTGGTGCTGTCATATTCATAGCGGATTTGCTGGTAACCATGCACACTTGAATTTTCATCGCCGATCGTAACCGGGTCATCTCCGTCAAAGTAGGCCCGCACCGCAACCATACCCCGTTTGTTATACTGAAGTGCCTGGCGGGAATAACCCGATTCCACCCGGGTATATTCGCCCCGTTGATTTAAATAATGGTAGGAAATGGGCTGCCCCACGCTGTCATAGGTTGTGCGTATTTGGTGGTAATGGTTCCAGCGGTCCATGGGGGTGGAGGGGTTTTCCCAATAACTGGTGGATATTTTCCTGCCCCAGCTGTCATAGCCCATTTTTTGCATGTACGCCTGGTCAAAATTGTCCTTGCAGGGAAGCCCTTTGCGGTTGAAATACTGCGTCGAAATGGTCCTTCCCAGGGAATCATGCTGGTAATGGTATTCATGGACTGCTGACTCATCATCAACAGCTGCAAGCGTGTCATCAAAATAAGACTTGCTGGTCATCAGCCCCCGGTCGTCATAACTGTAAACTATCCTTGCGATTCCGGCCTGGTTGGTTACCGGGAGCCCGTTTTCGTCATAATAGGCCCTTTCCAGTACATTTCCTTTTTCGTCACGTTTGTAGCGAATGATTGCCACAGAATCCGCTACAGCAAAACTCCTTACAATCTTTCCCTGGGGGTCCATTCGGGTCTGGGAAGACTCAAAGCCGTCTTTATAGGTAGTTTGTATGCGCGCAAGCCCGTAATCGCTGTTTTGCAGATCCCCCTTTTCATTCAAAAATTCCTGCAGGATTTCATTACCATCGTGGTCATATTTGGACACAGCGCGGAAAATCCCTGTACGGTCATGCACGGGTTGGCCGTTCAACCCGTAATTGGAGACAGATTGCAGGAGCCCGGTTTCCGAATATTCATAAACAACCTGGTGGCTGTCTGTCCCGGCCGAGGTCACCGGGTTACCGTACTGATCGTATGACCTTACTTCATGCAAGAGGCCGTATCGGCCAGGATCATTATAAAACTGGTAATGGTAAACGGCAAGCCCGTATTTATTCGTGCAGGGGCTGCCATCTGCATATTCTTGCTTTGATTCCACCAATAAACCGTTTTCAAAGGCCTGCAATACCATGGCACATGGGTTACTGGATTTTGCTCCCCGCTTGAGGTCGATGACATAGCACCGGTTGGGGCCTGCTTCGATATACCAGGTGGAATCATAATGCTCTCCCCAACGATTGATTTCTGTTATCAACCAGATTTTCCCATTCCGCTTGCAGGCAACCGTCGTATTGATAAGTGTACCGGCCGGGTCAAACCTGCGTACTACATCCGCCGTGTCTTCCCGGTGAATAATGCAGTAGGTTTTTCGATGCGCGTCTTTGAGGTACCCGACACCATATAATTTTTCAAGCGAACGTTCCCAATCCCTGAATGCCGAATCTTTTGACGGCATATCAGCAGCCCTTGTACCCTGGGAAAAGAAAATCGGACTAAGCAGCGCAAGCAACAAAAAATTTTTCATCCGGAAGATTTGTTTTTTCAAGATACGAAAACGCCTGTGAAAACAGACAGGCAAATAAAAGTGAAGGTGAAGATGCCTGGTAAAAATTGCAAAGTTCATAGTTATTATGTCAGCGAGGATGCTATTATAAATATCCAGACGGTTTAGAAATAGATATAGAATTTGGAATTGGCGGCAGATGCGATGGGTTTGGCTTATATAGACTTGGAGAATTTCAAAAAACGAAAAAAAATAAATCGGATGAATTAGACAACTCAATTGTTATTGAGCAGGAGTTTAATTATTTTTTACAAAAAGGAATAATTGTAAAAAAAACTGAAGACGACTTATATTATCTCAAATGATTGAAGAAAGGTCAACCACTAATATGGCTTGGTTTTTTGATTACCATGAACCTATTCATTAATTCAAAATTGTAATATCCTACACTATGAAAGAACCCCGTGACCGGGAAGATGATATGGCAGCATTATGGCTTGTAATTTTTGCATTTGCTGTATTATGAGATGGAAGACATCGAATGTTATTTGGTGAGTGCCGCAAAAAAAAGAATGTTTTCTGCGTTAAAAAAGTTGGAGGATGAGAAGCGGCATGGAAACCAGTTGCGGATAAATACGGAAAGCAGCGAAGAGTTCTGGCCGCAGCCTCCTTTTCGCGAGACATGCAGCTCGTATGAAAGAGCAAAACGAAAATTACCTCCCCGTAACCGATTGGCACAATTGCAAGGAAACCGATGAAAAAAAGAATGACCTGAAAGATAAAGTCATTCTTCCCAGGGATGCAAATGCTTTATTTCAGGTGTAAAACAATTTCCATCTCTTTCTGGTTACGCATAACAATCAATGTGATTTCCGAAAGCCATTGGGATGCCCCTGTCAGCTGTTGAAGTTGGGAAACGGTTTTGATGTTTTTATCGCCCGCTTTTCTTATCACATCACCTGCATGTAACCCGCTTTTGCCTGCAGCATTGCCACTAGAAACGTTCAACACAAGGACACCTGAATTATCGGGAAGCCCTGCTGCAGAGCGTTCACCAAGCGTTTCAACATTTTTGATAGTAGCCCCAAACCATTCCGTTGTTGCTGCTTTTTTTTCTGCCCCGGCCTTTTTTATTTCGGGGATAACCGGGGTTGCTGCCCTCTTTTTCAGGGAAGCGCTTTGCACGCCAAATTCCATCGGGAAATTCTTAAACCCGATCTTTCGTGCGGGGGAATTTTCCTGCACCCGAAAATCACCTGCGGCGGCATTTATAAAAAGAGGGTCAGCCGCAATGCTGTTTTTATCAGTGCCCTGCTGCTGTGCAGTCAATAAAGCCGCACTATCCGGGAAAAGGTTTTCATCAATTTGTTTACCCCAGTAATTTATCTGGATTGGAAAATATTCACGCATCACGATATTATGGATAAACACATCACCGCTGTTTTTAAACCATACATGGGGGTGAAAAGAATTATTGACCATAATATTATTTTCAACCACGCGGTTGAAACCTTCCCGCAATTTGAGGCCTCCATTCAAACATAGATTATTGTAAATATGATAATTGCTGGAACCGTCATCCAGGTCGATATCCCAGCCATGATCACAACGGAAACGGTTATTGCGTATAGTCGTTGTTTGCTGCGCATCAAGGAAAATCAGTTCGGGGTGCAATGCCACAAGGCTGTCCATATAATGTCGGTCAGGCGACCAGTACCTGTCGCGCCCCCATGAATTAAATGAGCCATGGTCGCCCGTTTCCAGTACCGTATTGAATACATCATTGAATTCGAGGATATGCCCCCCGAATGCCCCGTCGCCAATATTCAACCCCGCCCTCGGGGTATTGTAAATACTGTTATGACTGACGGTGATTGATGCAGCAGCTTCAATCTCTACCCCGGTAGCCTGCTTTTCGATCTCGCCGAGATTGTGCATAAGGTTATCGTTCACCACGCAGCTTTGGGGGTAATTATTCGTTCCCGGTCCCGGCGTCTTATCCAACTGGTCATACGAAATATTATCGTTATAGTTGGAATATGTTGCACGCACTGCACGTGTATCTCCTATAAAACATACCGCATTGGCTCCGATATAAGCAATTTCACAACCACTGATCGTATCCTGCTTATTGTAATTGCTCAGCATGATTGCGTTGCCGCCAATGCCGGTAAAATTACACCCGGAAATTTTGCAATTTTCAGTTCCGTCAAATAGAACGGCTGCCCCACGATAGATCGTCCAGTCGCTACGCAGCAATGGTTCTTTGGTTTCCATAAAACTCCGCTCGTTATGGATAAAATGCAAATGCCTGAATGTAATATTTCTTACGGGGTTAGCTGCTGTGCCACGAAGTTCTATACTGTTTTTCAGGTGCGATACTTCAATCAGCGCAGTTTCAAGGTTAACGTTCTTCGCGGGGTAATAATAAAGCAGGTGGTTAACCCTGTCAAGCCACCATTCCCCCGGGGCATCGAGCTCTTCAAATATATTTTCAACAAAAAGATATTTGTTATGCATTTTGTTTGGGCGGTTATTCTGCCAGCCACCTTGCAGGGTCAGTTTACCATCGGCGTCAACCCCGGTGATACGGTAATGAAAGCCGCCCCATTCGTAGGCATGTATTGCATGAACATAACCACCGACAGGATTTTTCCAATGCTTTACCCGGCCCGGAGAAATAGCATCTGCGGCCGTTCCATGAAAAACACGTGCAGCGGAATCATAGTTGGGGTAACGCGCCAATACCTGCAGCGCCCCGTCCACATACAACCGTTCGAAAACAGGTCCACCAGGAACTTTTGCTTTATAGATACCGTTTTTATACGGCTGCCACTTAAGAATTAAATGGTTTCCTGCGCTGATATGAACATGTTCATCTTTATAAGCAGCAATTTCAAGGGTATTTGTTTCAAGATCGTTGCTGTTTATCATAATGGTACTGTCCAGGTAATATGTTCCGCCACGCAATTGCACCAACATATTTTTCCCCTTCATTTTTTCTGCTTCCAAAATGGCTTTTGTGAGTGTTTTAAAAGGCTTTGCCAATGACCCGGAATTATTATCATTACCGGAAACAGATACGTATAACGAGGTTTTTTGTGCACCGGTTTTATTACACAGCAGCAAAACGAATATGATGTATATCCATACTTTCATGGCTGAGTTAATTTTTTTACTTGTTCCATAAGGGATAACGCTTCTTCCCCGGTTCCTCCGTCCTGGTAGATCTGCATGTTGATCGTAACGGGGCATTTGCCTTTTGACCTGGAAATAAAGGCAGCCAAATCCTGCGCGGTGACATGGGGGGAAGGGATTTCTGTATCCTTCATGGTATGCAGCCAGTTTTCAGTTTGTAACACAATCAAATTGTGCGCCTGCAATCCTGATCCGGGGCCGTCTTTGCAAATACGGTCAGCAGAAGCATTCCCGATAGTATAAAGTTCCCCCGCCCAATAGTCCTGCCACAGGGTGGTCACGGGGTAAAGCCAGCTGTTAAGGCCCACCATGCGCCCCGGGTTACCGGCTTTGCATATTTTATAGAAAGCCTCAAAATCAAATTGCGGGTGCTTTTCATAACATTGGTACCATCCGTCGAGCCAATATCCTGCAACACTTTTTTTATAGCGCTCACCGATCTCCCGCAGTAAAGTATAATTAAGCCGTGTAAATTCCTGGTCATCGACGCTGTCTGAACGCGCATAAACATGCGTAGCAAGATACAGGAAGAGCCTGATATTGTGTTTTCCGAGGCCATCGGAAATTTCCTGTACAAGGTCCCGCCGAGAAGTGTGGCCGGGGAAGTTTTTTTCCCATTCTTTTAAGGGGGCAGGAAAATAAGGTTCTGCATGATTAGTAGTCAGGATCACATAATGTGCCCCGGTTTTGACAACCATGTTGACAAAAGCGTCAACATCAAAATCATCCACTGCCTTGTTATATGGTTTTGCTTGGCCATGCTCGGGCATGCTTTGTGATGTCCAGTGAAACATTACCCCGTATAAGGCATTGGCAAACCAGTCTGTATTTGGACGGGATTTTATAGCCGCATCCTGGTCTTTTTGAATGGCTGCTTTTTTGGCAACAGGTACCAGTTCCATCTTATTGAGGATAATGCTATTTTCTGTTTCCGTTGTAGCCAGCTCCAGCAATAGCCTGTTACCCCCTTTATGCAAATGCAATTTCCCGGGCAACTGCACCCGCTCACAATTAAAATTTGCCCAATCCTTCATTGCCGGGTAATACCCCGTTGTATTAGGGAGAGAAGCATTAATGTGCTCTCCGTTTTGGGTAGAAATGGTTGCTGAAAACCCTCTTGCATAAGTGGCATAGCTTAACATAATTTCATAATCACCTTCTTCCGAAATATCTTTTTGCCATTCGAAAGAGGATTGTCCATTGATTTGCCAATGAGCGGCGATCAATTTGCCATTACCTGATCTTTTCACAGCCTGACCGGTATATAATACCACCGCGTATTTGGTAGGGGCAGCATTTTTATTATTCTGCGAATGCAAAGCAAGCGCTTGCACCACAAACAGTATAAGGAGGATATTTTTTTTCATTGTCCTGTCAAAAGGTTTTAAAAGGGCCCCCAGGAAAAAGGGGCCCGTGTTAACCAAAAAACTGCTGAACATTTATAGATAGCAGGCCCCGAATTAATAAGACGGGTTTTGCGGGATATTATTTGCGACAAATTCCGTATACGGGATCAGCCAGGTGCTGTTATATGCGCCGACCGGATTGATCAGCTGGCTGCCCCGCACATTCTGGATGTTTCCAAAAGTGTTGGTACGTTTCAGGTCGAACCAACTGCTTCCTTCCTGGCTCAACTCATGTTTTCTCTCCATCCACACAGAGTCCCTGAACTGGTCTTCAGTGAGGCCTGCCAGGTCTGGCACGTTCGTCGGGTCATATTTATTTACTCGTGCACGCTCCCTGATCTTATTGATATATTGATATGCATTCGCAGGGCCGTTCAATTCATTCTCTGCCTCAGCTGCTATTAAATACATTTCCGCAAGGCGTAGGTATGGAAGTGAAAAATAAGTCAACGGCGCCAATCCGGAAGCGCTTGGCCCGATACCCTGGTCAATCGCTGATGTGTTTACAAATTTCTGGAAAAACGGGGGCAGCGTATTGTTATTGGGATCTTTATAATTCTGTTGTATGCCCCAGGTACTCCGGGCATCTCCAGGTGAGAAGCTATTGATGAACCATGTTGCCGGCAATAATATCGCGTTATATTGTGAAGCGGGGCAACTGATGCTATGCAGGGGATTACCGCCTTTTGCCTGAACATACAATTGCTCCCAGATGGACTCTGTTGTATAAGCAAGGTTGTGAAAGACCGAAGCATAGTCGTTTTGCAGTTGAAAATTTCCGGAGTTAATTACCGTCAACGCTTTATCCCTTGCATTTTGGAAATATTGCCTTTGTTGCAAAGGATATCCCGCCATGGTCAGGTAAACTTTTGACAATAATGCCGTAGCCACCAACTGGTATACCCTGCCTTGCTGCGGTGCTGCAGCCGGAAGATTTGCCTCTGCATAGGTTAGGTCACCCAAAATAAAATTATATACTGAATCCTGGCCCGTTCTTGGTATCTGTACCTGGCTATAATTTTCAATGGTCGTTGTGCGAAGGGGTATATCGCCATATAGTTGTACCAGGTAAAAATAGGCATAGGCCCTCAGGAAACGGGCTTCAGCCGTTAATTGCGATTTCGAAGTGGCATCAATGGTTGCCCCCGCGAGATTATCTAAAATAAAATTGGCATCTTTTATCAACGTATACCCGCTGCCCCATGCATCGATCGTGTTATAGTAAACGGGGTTAGGTGCATTTTGCCACATCGGCAACGCCTGTTCGAAAGAAGGGGAAGGCTGTCCATAGATGTCTGTACACATTTCGAGGAGCATGTAGGTGTTTGATTGATAAAGGCCACCGAGATCGGAATATACCCCGAGCACAGCCGATTGATAACTCTGTGCGTTACTGAAATAACTCGAAGGGCTGATAAAAGTAACCGGTTTTTCCTCGAGTGTTTTTTTGCATCCGGCGAAAACCAGGATGGCAAAAAAGCTTGCGAATATTATCGAATATTTTTTCATTTTAATGAGTTTGATTTTTTAAAAATTTACTTTCACCCCGCCTGTGAATGATTTCATAGAAGGATAATTCCCCCTGTCCCATCCGTTGATCGATGCAGACTCCCATGCCGCTTCAGGGTCATACCCGGAATATTTCGTGATCGTAAAAAAATTCTGCGCACTGATATATAAGCGTATGGAAGAAATTTTTGCAGCCCTTAACGATTTTGCGGAGAACGTATATCCCAGTGTGATGTCGCGCAATTTTAAATAGGAACCGTTTTCAACCCACAGGCTGTTCGCATAGTCCCTGGTGTATTGCATGCTGTTGAGCGAAGGTTTGTCCCCGCTATTGCTTGTTCCCTGCCCCCTCCAGCGGTTATCATAAGCTTCCTGTGTGGGCGCCCAAAGGCCGTTCAACGTCAGGTTATATTTTCGGAATTCGTTGACGATATCATTGCCATAGGATCCAATGATGAGCAACGAAAGATCAAAATTCTTATAGGTAAACGTGTTATTAAACCCGAATGTAAATTTGGGTTCAAGGTGTGTTAAGGTAACGCGGTCTGAATCTGCAGACACCAATGATTTGGGGTGAAAATTTTCAAACTTGTAATCTCCCGCATGCTTTTGCGGCTCGCCATTATCAACGGCTTCCTGGTCGGTCTGGTAAACCCCAACCACTTTATAACCGTACAGTTGTTCCATCGATTGCCCCACGATCAGGGGGAACCAGTTGCCTCCTGTCCCATATTCTTCATACGTAATGGGCTTGCCCGTGGCATCGTTTCCCAGGCTTAGCACTTTTGTACGGTTATGGGAGACGGTGAGGACGGATGTCCAGCTAAAATCACTGTTCACGATATTTTTTGTAGCAAGCTGTATTTCAAAACCACGGTTTTGTACCGAACCCACATTTTCCAACACACTGCCAAAGCCTGAAGACCCCGGAAGGTTAACCGGTAATAAAAGGTTGGTGGTTTTTTTATTGTAGTAATCAGCAGTAAGCTGTATGCGGTCGTTGTACAGCCCCAGGTCTGCGCCGACGTCTAACTGTGCAGTAGATTCCCATTTGAGGTTGGGGTTTGCAAGCGACCCCAGTACATAAGCTGTTGTTTGCTGATTCGCAAGGACGATAGAAGTATTACTGAGCCTGGCCAGCGTTTGGTATGGGCTGATCGCCTGGTTTCCGGAAACCCCGTAACTCGCCCTGACCTTCAGGTTAGACAGGTCCTTGTTATCCTTCAGGAAAGGTTCCTCCGAAATGCGCCATGCCAGCGCACCGGAAGGGAAAAAGGCAAACTTATTATTCTCCCCAAATACAGAGGAGCCATCATACCTACCCGTGATTGTTGCAAAATATTTTCCTTCATAATTGTAATTCACGCGGCCGATATAAGAGACAAGTTTGCTATTTGAGGAACTGGTACTGGGCTGCGCGAGGGTGGTAGCAGCCTGGATATTATTATCCTGGTAGATCGTAGAAATAAAATTGACCGCAGTTCCGCTATTCAAGCCTTTAGCGGTGCTGGACTGGTAAGTTACCCCGGCCACGGCATCGATTGTATGTTTATTGAATTTCTTCAGGTATGAAAGCGTGTTTTCATTTACAAAAGTGATGCTGTTTGAATAACCTACTGAGGCTGCACCACCAGGCTGGCCAAGGGTATTGGTTGGCGGCACATAATAATCATTTCTGCCCCAGGTATTATCAATGCCGACACTGGAGCGCAGTTTCAGGCCATCAATGATCTCGTAGGTAAAGGCTGTGTTGCCGATCAGGCGAAGCGAATTGCTCGGGTTCCAATATGTCCTTGCCATACCTACGGGGTTGGTTTGCCCCCAGGTGACACCGGTAAACACCGTATAGCTGCCATCGGGGTTGTATACCCCTTGTGTAGGTGGCATTACCATGGTTTGAAAAGGGATGCCCCCGAAATCTGCGCTGCCATTGTTCAACCCGAAATACCTTGAATGCTGGAGCGACATGCTGGTGGCCATATTCAGCCTGTCGCTGATCTTCTGGTCAAGATTGCCCCTGAATGAAAACCGGGTATAATTTGAATTCTGGATAATACCATCCTGGTCATAAAATCCAAAAGAGGTGTAATACCGGGTATTTTCATTTCCCCCGGAAACCGACAGGTCGTGGCTTTGCACATTGGCGGGGCGGTAAGCAAGGTTTTGCCAATCCGTTCCTTTTCCGCTGAGCGAATCGATCTGGCCTTGTGTCCATGGGCCAGGAAGCGCAGGGTTATTAAGCCCCGATGCATTATCGTTGGCAACAACCTCATTCTGAAGCACCGCATATTCGGAAGCGTTGACAAGCTTGATCTTTTTACGCAACATCTGCACGCCCAGGTAGCCGCTATACCCAACCTGTGGTTTCCCGCTTCGTCCTTTTTTTGTGGTGATCATGATTACCCCGTTGGCGCCCCGTGACCCATAGATAGCCACTGACGACGCATCTTTCAACACCTGTATACTCGCAATATCGTTCGGGTTTAACTGGGCGCTGATCCCGTCAGTAGGCATGCCATCTACTACATATAAGGGCGCATTACTTGCCCCGATAGAATTGGTTCCCCTGATCTTAATGATCACAGATTCACCGGGCTGGCCGGATGCTTCATTTACCTGAACGCCCGCAGCCTGCCCCTGCAAGGCCAATGCCACGTTGGAAACAGCTTTTACCTGCGTGATCTTATCTGCGCTGATCGTGGAAACAGCCCCGGTGAGGTCTGATTTTTTTACAGTTCCATAGCCGATCACCACCGCATTGGAAAGCTCGGAGGCTTCTACTTTTAAAACAAGATGTATGGATTGTTGGGAAGAAGATATTTTTAATTGTTGTGGCTGGTAACCAACATAACTAAACTCGAGTATATCATTGGCATCGGCTTCTACGGAGAAGTGCCCCTGGTCGTCTGTCGACTGCCCTTTCCCTGTACGTTTATTTCGCACAGATACCCCGGCCATCGGTTTGCCGTTTTCATCCACAATATTTCCTGTTATTTCAGCAGGGGGCGGGGCAATTTCGGGTACTGTTGGTTCGGAACTTACAAGCGGTTTTCTTTTCAGTATGATCGTTTTTTCGATAATAGTATACGAAACCGGCTGGTTCCGGAAACAGATATTCAACACATCTTCTACCGACGCATCTTTTACATTGATGTCGATCTTTACCGTTTTCTGCAGGATCTCATCTTTATAAAAAAAATTATACCCGGCCTGTTTTTTTATTTGTTTGAAGATCTTTTCGAGCGAGGTATGTTTTTCCGCAAGGGTAATATTTTGCGAATACAGGTTTGCACTCGCGTGGATACAAAAAGCAGTTAATAAAATAAAAGTCAACTTCATAATCAGGAATGCTTTTTTGCATGGCCGCCAGCTACCCGGCGACAACTCACAAAGAACATTTTTCATATTTTTGCAATGTTTGGGTTAAGAAATAAAACAGTCGTAAGAGATTGTAAAAAATTAGCCTATCGCCTGCCAGGGGTGTGACAGCACCCTTGGTTTTTGATATCCGGTCTTTCTCAGGAGAAATCTTTTTTCATATACATGTTATTTTGGTTTTTATAATTGGGACACGATTATCTCGTTTCCATTGATCTTGAAATGCACGTCGCTTTGCTCCAGTATCTGTAATACTTTTGATAAAGGAAGGTTACGGCCTATTGTACCGCTGAAATGGCCTTCCGGTTTTTTTCCTTCATATTTTGTTTGTACATCGTACCATCTTGAAAGTTGCCGCATGATCGTTTCTATATCATTACTTGCAAATTCAAACATGCCGTTTTTCCAGGCAACCACCTGGTCTACATCCACATCGTTTTTCACCGCAACCAAAGTGTTTGTGCCATTCAATGCTGCCTGTTGCCCCGGGTGCAGTGTCACTTCTGATTTCGGCGAACTGACTTTTACCGATCCTTCAAGCAACGTGGTGGTGGTTGCGTTCTCATCATTATAGGCATTCACATTAAAATGAGTACCCAGTACTTCAACCTGCATAGCGGATGTCTTCACATGAAAAGGCATTGCCGCGTTTTTGGCAATTTCAAAATAGGCTTCCCCGTTCAACTCCACATTTCTTTCTTTACCGGAAAACCTTGTTGGAAACCGCAGTGATGAAGCTGCGTTAAGCCATACCTTGCTGCCATCGGAGAGCATGATCTCGTATTGTCCGCCTCGCGGGGTAGCAATAGTATTAAAATTGACCACATCGGCATCTTTAGCTGTGGACTGGTAAGAAAGTTGCCCGCTCTTTACTTGCAAAACCTTAGTTGCCCCTTGTTGTGCAATGGTACCATTGGGTAGTTTATCAAGTTTGATGACGGAACCGTCCGCCAAAGTCAACGTAGCTTTATCGGTGCCCGGGGCAACATCCGTTGTGGTAACGGGGCGTGTGTTACTGACCTGGGGTTTTACCGAAGTATTCTTGCTAAAAAATAAGTACGCACCGGAAAAAAGCAATATGCCAGTAAAAATTGCTGCTGCAAGTAGCCAGTATTTTTGGGGCCTGTGATCGAATGCCGGTGCCGGCATAAACAACTCGCCTTTCAATCGTTCATACATGCGAACCCTGATCTTTTCCCTTAGCTCTTCTTCCGCTTCAGGTACTTCAACCGCCTGGTCATTAAAAGAAAAATACCACTGGTTTACCAGTTCTTTTTCCTGGTCGTTCGCTATGCCACTTAAATAATTTTCAATAGCCTGGATGGGAATTCTCATAATATGTTATTACAGGTAAGTGAACCGGGAAAGGATTATCACCTACGCACCATGCAATTTTTTTTGAAAGAAAAAAAAGGAGTTTTAGAAAAGAATATAGTGGAGTATGCCTTTCATTCTTACCCGTATCCGGTGCAGGGCTTTGTTGATCTGGTTGTCTACTGTTTTGGGGCTGATATGAAATTGTGCTGCAATTTCTTTACTGCTCATGCCAAGCTCGCGGCTGCATTTGAATATAAGTTTGCATGCATCGGGAAGTTCATTTATTTCTTCTTCCATCATCTTCAGAATTTGCCGGTAATGTGGTTCGTCTTCCGGTGAAGGCACCTCTTCGCCTGTCAATTTATTTTCAAGCTGGTATTTCCGGAAATATTCTTTTCGCCGCAAATGCGCCAGCACCATGTATTTCACACTTGCAGCGAGATACGCTTTTAAACTGTGTGGAGAAATAGAGTGCCTGTTATGCCAGATGCTACAGAAAACATCATGAACAATATCTTCGGCAACCTGTACTTCTTTGAGGCGGTTATAGGCGATGGCAAAAAGCGTTTCCCAAAAACGATTGTAGAGTAACGTAAATGCCTCCTGCCCGGAACCTTCTTTTGCTAATAGCACAACCAGTTCAGCATCGGTATATAACTCTTTTCCAGGCATGGCAAACGTTTTCGATGAAGCAATCCAAATTACAAATCTTATCAATCTGTTCGGCTGTTTTTATGAGATATCATTATTTTTTCCCAATTAATAATAAAAAACAGTCAGTGACGAATGCCGGGCCAGTCTTTTCACTGGCTCCATGTAATGAGATATTAGCCCCACAAAAAATTTTAGATGCTGCCTTGTACTCCGGAAAACAGCCTCCAATAAGTAACAATTTCTGATGCCGGGGTTTAATTACGATTATACGAAACCGTTAGTTTTTTCATAGGAAGGGCATGGATTGGGCCTTGTGTTTTCTGTTGCGGATAATTTTATCTTCATCCTAAGCAATAAAATCATCACCTTCCAAGCAGTTCAGGAATTTTTTTAAACGCGTTTTGTTGTAGTTGCTTTCGTAAAGCAATTCGGTATTCAGCATTTTATTTTGCTGAAACAAGCTCACAAATAAAGCCATCAGTCCGTAATCATTGAAGAATAAATTTTCTTCGTTCATTTCGGTGGTAAAAACCAAATCAGCCACACCAATAAGGGGGAACCATTTCCCCTTGCCGGTGCTCAAAATGAGCCGGCAACAATTGATGCTATCGGGAATTATGATGCATCATCCGGTTTTTATACCTATGGATTTGACTGGCATCCCGATCGCCTGACGTGGTGGATCATTCACCCGGTGACAGGAAAGAAGGTCATCTCGTGGGATTACCGCGGGTCACAAAGGGGTATCCCGCAGCATCCTTCCTATTACCGGTTAAACTTTTGGCATACCAATGAATGGGGCGTTGAAACAAGCCCAAACTCGGTTGAAAAGCTGTTTCATCCCTTTGAAGTAGAATTTGACTGGATGTCTTACGAGCGATTCAGGTAATGCAGGGTGATAGAAGATAGCGAGGGAGATGATTTTGAATACCTTTTTAATTATAGATGGCCTGGGTTTTAGGGGAACTTACACATCGATAATCACGAAAACCAATACGCGGTTTTTGTATTGTTTGTTCAGTCAATGACAACGGCGGTTTTGCCCGTTTTCATTTTGCAAGTTCCCTCACCACCGCCACCACTTCCACCGTGATATTTATCCCACCCATGGCGCCGGGGTTGCGAAGAGCAAGGCAGTAAGTGCCGCTGACCGCATCCCTGACCTGCACCGTTCCTTCCCGGATATTTTCGCGGGTGCCGGAAAGAACAAGCAAAAATACAAGATGGGGTTTTTCATGCGTGTGGTTTTAACGCTATTGGGAAACTTCGGTTCTACATGGGCGTTAGTATCCTGGCGGGAAAGGAAAGAGCGGGATGGAGGGCAGGGGCGGAGGTAGAATTTTTAAGAAGCTAAATGTTATTTAGAAATGGCCGGGGTTTTAGGGAAGCTACAAGGTGAATATTTTATAGGGATTTGCAATAACTATGATTTTGTCATATTTTTTTATCTTAATTAATAATACAAATTACTCACATCAAAATCAACCTATTTCAGGACAAGACCCCACCCGGGATCCTGCTAAATAAAAATCAAGTGATAAAATAAATATCTGCTGAAAGTAACGGCAGTTATGGTAATGTCGATTTCTCCAACACAAGATGGAAAGTAACAACCTTATGGCATTTAGGGTATAATAAGATGCACGGCTATGAAAGCGAAACAATGATCGGCCGTTACTTCGGCAAAATGCAATGGTGGTTCCCTTATATCGGGTTTGATTATCATTATAAGCAAGACGGCGACATAAAAAATATCTTTGGAAGCGAAAAATATAATTGGTTTGGCCAGTTGAGTAATAAAGATAACAGAAAGACTATCATGGCAGGTATCGCTTACACATTACCGTTACTTTTTGTAGCGGATGCAAGAATAGATGGTAACGGAAAGCTGTGTTTTCAATTAAGTAGAGAAGATGTGCCGGTTACAAGTCGCTTGCGTTTTAATATCATGCTCAACACAGATAAAGAATACACGGCAGGGCTTAGGTATATTGCAACCAAATATTTTCCCATTTCCTCCCATTACGACAGCGATATGGGTGTAGGAGGAGGGATAACGCTTACCTATTGAAAACAGTCATCTATTATAATCTAATGCACGAATGATCTGAATCATAGTGCTGCTAATGTTTTCACTTAACTGATCTTATATTGTCCAGCCCTGCTTATGCAGAGAAGCAAGGGGATTTTTATTTGCGCATTTTTTAATAATTTTACATTCTTGAAAAAAATAACCGCCATATTCTTTTTTGCAGCTTACCTGATGTCCACGACTGAAGTACGGCAGTTATTGAAGTTGCCCATAGTATTTGAGCATTTTGCAGAACATAGGTTGCAGAATAAAAATATCGGGATTCTGGAGTTTTTGGATATTCATTATATGCACGGAAGCCCTATCGATAATGATTATAGCCATGATATGAAATTGCCCTTTAAGACATCGGACAACCCCTGTAGTTTTATTGCTGCTTCTTTTATTCCGATGATGGAATCTTATGAGGCGCCTTATCCCAAAGAATTTTCTTTTGAAAACCTTAAAATACCTCAACAACATTTTATAATTTCTTCTTATCTCTCAAATATCTGGCAACCACCCAGGCAAGCCTGACCGGTATATAATGAATTGATTTATCGTACAAACAATCTGGTTCAGTTAAACGGCCTGTTTGCATTATACGTATTTCAATTCGCAGGCATTTCCCATTTTAATTTTTCATTGAACTTATAGAGTTCGGTAAAGAACAATTTCCGGATCATCTTAAAAAATTTCTATACTATTTAGATAATTGTTATGCTTACAAAGATCATTGCTTTTTCCGTGAGGAATAAGCTCATTATTGCATTGTTTATTATTGCACTGGTTAGTTATGGCAGTTACCAGTTTACTAAACTGCCTATTGATGCAGTCCCTGATATTACAAATAACCAGGTACAGGTAATTACAGTCGCCCCTTCATTCGGGGCCACAGATATAGAACGGTTGGTTACGTTTCCCATTGAACAGGCCAATAATAATATTTCGGGGTTAAAAGAGATAAGAAGTTTTTCGAGGTTTGGGTTATCTATTGTAACAATTGTATTTGATGATGCTACGGATATTTACTGGGCAAGGCAGCAGGTGGCGGAGCGGTTACAAAAAGTGCAATCGCAGATCCCGCAGGGCATAGGAGTGCCTGAGCTTGGACCGGTGAGCACAGGGCTCGGGGAAATATACCAGTATGTTGTTCGCCCAAAACCGGGATATGAAAGCAAATACAACGAAACAGAATTAAGGACAATACAAGACTGGATCGTGCGGAGGCAACTCATAGGCGTGCCGGGTGTAGCCGAAGTAGGCAGCTTCGGAGGAAAACTGAAACAGTATGCTGTTGAAATAGACCCAAACAAATTGCTTTCCTACAACATCAATATCACAGATGTTCTCCGGGCGATTGAAAATAATAACCAGAATACCGGCGGAACTTATATTGAAAAAGGCCCTGCTGTTTTATACATACGAAGTGAGGGCCTGATAGGGGATATCGGCGATATCGAAAAAATACTCGTTAAAACAATGACGGACGGGTCGCCATTATTTATCAAAGATGTGGCCGACGTAAAAATAGGCTTTGCCACAAGATACGGGGCCATGTGCTATAATGATAAAGGGGAAGTTGCGGGTGCTGTAGTAATGATGCTCAAGGGGGCGAACAGTAATGAAGTTATCAGGAATGTTAAGGAGAGGATAGCACAGATACAAAAAACATTGCCGGAAGGCGTGGTAGTAGAGCCATTTCTCGACCGTACAAAAATGGTAAACAATGCAATTGGTACCGTAGAAAAAAACCTCATCGAAGGGGCATTGATAGTTGTGTTTGTATTGGTGTTGTTTCTGGGCAACCTAAGAGCTGGTTTACTGGTAGCATCGGTGATACCGCTTTCAATGCTCTTTGCAGTAATTATGATGAACCTGTTTGGAGTGAGCGGTAACCTGATGAGTTTGGGTGCTCTTGATTTCGGGTTGATAGTTGATGGTGCAGTAATCATTGTGGAAGCTGTGATGCACCGGCTTACGCATAGTAAAACAATGGCTGGTATCCCGCAACTCAATCGTGCGGAGATGGATGTGCAGGTCAACCAATCTGCCAGCAAAATGATGAACAGCGCAGTGTTTGGGCAGATAATTATTCTTGTGGTCTACCTTCCCATTTTCACTTTGCAGGGAATTGAAGGAAAGATGTTCAAGCCAATGGCCCAAACAGTTGCATTTGCATTATTGGGCGCGTTTCTTTTGTCTCTTACCTATATACCGATGATGAGCTCTCTTTTTCTCAGCCGGAAAATCAAAGCGCGGCCGGGATTGTCAGACAAGTTGATGGGAAAAACTGAAAGGGTATATCAATTTGCGCTGGGTAAAATTTTACATTTCCGCAAAACAGTACTCATCAGTGTAATTTTTCTTTTTCTGTTTTCCTTATACATTCTTTCAACCTTAGGCGGTGAATTTATTCCTGCACTGGAAGAAGGTGATTTTGCTGTGGATACAAGGGTGCTTACCGGCAGTAGTATCAACACTACCATCGCCAGCACACAGAAGGCCGCACATATCCTCAAAAGCCGTTTTCCCGAAGTAGAAAAAGTGGTAACAAAAATTGGAAGCGGCGAAGTACCCACAGACCCTATGCCAATGGATGCAAGTGATATGATGGTGATATTGATACCAAAGGACAAATGGGTGTCTGCCCATTCGTTTAATGAACTAAGTGAAAAAATGGGAAAAGCACTGGAAGAAGTTCCCGGTGTTACAGTTGGGTTTCAATTCCCGGTCCAGATGCGTTTCAATGAATTGATGACAGGTGCCAGGCAGGATGTGGTATGTAAGATTTTTGGGGAAGATCTTGACACCTTGGCATTATACGCAAAAAAACTTGGGACTGTAATCGGCACGGTTGATGGGGCAAAAAACCTATACATCGAAGCAGTCGGTGGCATGCCTCAGGTAATAATCAGCTATAACCGTGACGCTATTGCTCAATTCAACCTTAATATAAGTGATATCAATAAAGTAGTGAACACTGCATTTGCAGGGCAAAGTGCCGGGATGGTGTTTGAAGGAGAAAAAAGGTTTGATGTAGCAGTGCGGTTAAAGACAGATATGAAAAGGGATTTGAAAGATGTACAGAACATGCTTATCCCTACTCCCGGGGGCACACAGGTGCCTTTGTATCAATTGGCAAACGTAGAGATTAGAGAAGGCCCCAATCAAATACAGCGTGAAGATGCCAAAAGAAGAATTGTAGTTGGGTTCAACGTACGTGGCCGGGATGTACAAGGTATTGTGAATGAATTGCAGAAAAAAGTGGATAAGGATGTAAAATTTCCTGTAGGTTATTATGTAACCTATGGTGGGGCTTTTGAAAATTTAAATGCGGCAAAACAACGATTACTGATCGCAGTACCTGTTTCATTGTTATTGATATTCCTGCTGCTATACTTTGCATTTAATTCAATTAAACAAGGGTTATTGATTTATTCAGCAATCCCGCTGTCTGCTATTGGCGGCATTTTATTTCTTTCCTTAAGAGGTATGCCTTTTAGCATCAGCGCAGGAGTTGGCTTTATTGCATTGTTTGGTGTAGCTGTGTTGAATGGCATTGTTTTGATTGCAGAATTCAACAGGTTAAAAAAAGATGGGTTCAATGATATTAAAAGGATTGTACTGATGGGTACCAAAGTCCGCCTAAGGCCGGTATTAATGACAGCATTCGTTGCTTCCCTCGGGTTTTTGCCAATGGCTGTAAGCAATGGCGCTGGTGCAGAGGTACAACGGCCGCTTGCAACCGTAGTGATCGGTGGATTGCTCGTTGCAACTTTTCTTACATTGTTTGTGTTGCCGGTATTATATATACAATTTGAAAAGGCATTTGCAGGAACAAAACAACGGGTTGCACCTGCAGTTATTGCCATCGCGGTAATTTCTGTAGCAGGTATCGGAAACGCCGCTGCGCAAACACCGGTCAGCCTTCAAAAAGCAATAGAGATCGCAATAAAAAATAATGCACAATTGAAAAATGAGCAGTTAAAAACACAATACCAGCAAATGTTGGTCAATACCGGTGTATCAGTTCCGCAGGCAAACGTATTTGCAGAGGCAGGGCAGGTGAACAGTGTATATACCGATACAAAATTCGGGGTCTCACAATCGTTCAGTTTTCCGAAAGTGTATAGCAAACAAAAACAATTGCTGCAACAGGAGTGGAGGAACTCAGTACTGAATACTTCTCTCAAGGAAGCAGATCTCAAAAAACAAGTAGCCGAAGTATATGGGTTGATGATATACAATGTACAAAAGAAAAAATTGCTTTTGTATGCGGACAGCATTTACAATGCCTTTTACAAACAAGCGGCTTTGAGATTGGTCAAAGGAGAAAGCAATGTACTGGAAGCAACGGGTGCATCCACACAATTGGAGCAAATACGTGCTCAGGTAGATCAGTTGGAGGACGATTCGGTTATTCAACAATTACAGTTTCAATTATTGCTGAACACTAGTGATGTTTATACGGCTGATAGCGGGGTACTAAAAATAGAAGTTGGTGCAATGGCCGATTCTGTAGTATTAGCAACGCATCCAGCAATGCAGCTTATACAGCATCAGCGGGAAATTGCAGATGCATCTTGGCAATTGGAAAAAAGCAAACTCTTACCTGATTTGTCTGTCGGTTTTACCAATGCAAGCTTTAAAGGGCTTGGTGCAGACGATAAATATTACAGCAGTTCAAGAAGGTTCAGTTCTTTTCAGGCTACTATAGGCGTGCCGATTTTCGCTAAATCGCTAAAAGCAAAAATCAATAGCGAAAAATTCCGAAAACAGATCGCAGAACAAAATTATAATTCAGGGGTAAAGATTTTTGAAACGGATTATCATATTGCATGTGCACAATATAACAAGTACCTGCGGGCCATTCATCGTTTTGAAAAGAGCTCACTAAAAAACGCGGATGTTATTGCAGCCGCCGCCGATCTGCAATTTGCAAATGGCAATATCAATTACCTGGAATGGGCGCAGATTACTAACCAGGCCCTTTCTGTAAAAAATGATTATATAGAAGCATTGAAAAACCTGAACGAATCTGCCATCCGCCTAAATTATCTTATCAACAAATAACAGCTAAAAATGAAGAAATATTTAATAACACTTTCGGTATCATTTGTTTTTTTATTATCCTGTTCAGAAAAGAAAAACGCAGATATAACTACCGGCGCAGAAACCGGATCGTCGGTAATATCACTGACAGATGCACAGATAAAAAGTGCGGGAGTTGCTGCCGGTAAAATGGAACAGAAAACAATATCCTCTGTACTAAAAGTGAACGGAAAGATTGATGTGCCACCGCAAAATATGGTATCCATAAGCATCCCGATGGGTGGGTATCTTAAAAGCACGCATTTGCTGCCAGGGGTACATGTAAGTAAAGGGGAAGTAATTGCCGTAGTAGAAGATCAGCAATACATTCAGGTACAACAGGATTATTTAACAGCAAAAGCAAAAATCCGTTTTCTCGAAAACGAATATGAACGCCAGAAAGAACTTAACCAGAGTAAGGCAAGCAGCGATAAAGTGTACCAGCAGGCAGAGGCAGATTACAGCAGCCAGCGGGTAATGGTTGCGGCACTCGCAGAAAAACTTAAGCTGGCAGGAATTGATGTGCAGCGCCTGGATGATTCGAATATTTCCCGGAGTGTAAATATTTATTCACCAATCAACGGATATGTTTCAAAGGTTAATGTAAATATCGGGAAATATGTTGCTCCAACGGATGTCTTGTTTGAACTTATCAATCCAACTGATATCCATCTTGCATTGAAAGTTTTTGAAAAAGACATCAACAAATTATTTATAGGGCAAAAGCTGATGGCTTATACAAACAATCAACCGGAAAAAAAATATCCATGCGAGATTTTGCTAATTGGTAAAGACCTCTCACCGGAAAGGAACACCGATGTGCATTGTCATTTTGAAATGTATGATAAATCCCTGATCCCTGGAACCTATATGAATGCAGAAATTGCGGTAGAAACAAAAAATGCTTTTGTACTGCCAGAAAGTGCTGTTTTGTTATTTGAAAACAAAACTTATGTATTTGTAATAAAAGAAAAGGGCTTGTTTGAAATGCTGGAAGTAAAAACAGGGCCCACTGAAAAAGGGGTTACGGAAATATTTGATGGAGCGGAATTGCAAAATAAGTCATTTGTAGTAAAAGGGGCATATGCTATTTTAATGAAATTGAAAAACACTACAGACTAAAGGTTAACCATGCAAGAGGGCTGGATCAATCGGCCCTCTGCTTAAATTCGTGAATAAATTAAAACGGCACACTAACGCCGGCGCTAGGCTGTCTTTCGCCGATGGCGGGTATCTGTTTTAGTATATGCATCTCATTCAAAGGTGTCAGAATGGTTATTAACAGGGGCCTCGCTCATCCTTGCGGTGAGGTAGGAAAGGGCGGGGAAGGCTTCAGCCAGGTTCAGGTAGGGATAGACTACATATGCCCTTTCCTTTTTATTTTCGGTATATAGCAATGAAAAAACAAAATTTAATGAAGCTGGCTATTGTTGTTAAGCAATCTTTTGTGCGTTTACAGGTTGCAAACTTTCGTCTATATTTGAGATGTACATAATTTTATGACCTTATATTTCAAAACATTCCTTGCGACTTTATCCATTTTCATATGTATTCATAAAATCTCATTTGGACAAGGCACAAGCAAGGTGATTAGCGAAAGCTGGCAAATATTAAGAACACAACTTGTACGACGAGCCGATCTTGCGAAACAGTTTGCACAAATTCTATCGCAGAATAAAAATGTTGGCACAAGTTTAATCTCGCAGTTGAATAAGGACGCTGCGGACATGAGTAGAACCTCAAATAGTAATGACACATTAAGCAACACTATGGTTACTGATATTCATAACCATAATGATAGCTTATCTATATTGGTAAAAAAAGGCTTTGACATGCTCCGGGCTGACAAAACCTTTGTTGCGACAAATGAATTGCAAGACGTATTCATGCAATTGGAAGGAGCGGAAAACAGGATTTATATTGCGATAAAAGATTTTAATGAAGCCTGCAAAAATATAAAACGACAGGACCTATGCTTCGCAATGCCTTGGGGTGAAACAGAATTGAATTCTGATAAAAACAATTGAAGAAAGGCTACGTATAGGCGTTGCCTTTGTTGTACGTTCGCTTATCTATTCAATCCAAGTCCTTTCTGCTTTGATTAAAGTCCACTTGTCACTTATCTTTTTGAAATAAGCATAACCGCCTTCATAAATCATTTGGTAATCGACAACAGCATTTTGAAAATCCTTATCAAAGGTAACCCTCCCGGCATAAGGATAAGAGTGAAGCTGCCAATAACCGCCCCAGTGCCCGTACCAAATTTTTATACAGTTTTCTAAAAACTTCATTCGATTTTCACTTTCACCTTTTGAACGTGCTGGTGACATAATGCTTACAGTTCCAAGTTTATAATGTTGGTCACCAAGAAAACGATTTAATAAGCCATCGTAATATTTATTAAGGATCACACATTTTATATTTAAAAAAGATAATTCAGGCCTAAAATCGTTTAATGAGTCATAGCTTTTTGGTCTGTGAAAAATTCCTTTATGTAACTCGATTGTGTCAGTTATTAAGCCGTCAGCAACCGCATAGAATATTTTATCTTGAACAAGAAAGTATTTTACTCCTTTATAAATATCATTGCCCCATTCTGAACCACCAGTTCTGTTGATGTCTGTTGGATTATAGAAAGATTGAAAAACTTGGTAGACGTTTTTCAACGTGTCATTTAATTTTTTGAAGTCTTCGGCAGAGATTGAAGGAGTCTCCAGAGCCCAATTATCAAAAAAGGACTGAAGTTCAGTCAACGAGTTTTTTTTGTAAGCGTTGAAAAGTAGCGCATCGCTTTTTTGTCCAAATGAAGTTGAAATAAATAATACACAGCAAATTGAAAAAAGCAGTCGTGTCATAAAGTGTTTTACATGTAGATGCACCAGCTTAGCGTTTTACATAAAGCGATGTACAACGTTCAGCATATTGGCGAAGTCTGGGAATTTGTTGCTGAGTCCGCACCGGTCAACAGCGGCCTGGTTAAAAGTTGAAGTTAAATGATTAGATGCAAAATTCGCTTTGTAACGTCCAGCCCGGACTGACGATGAATCGATTGCCGACGCTGAAAAACTTGCTGGCCTAGCCCCGCCTTTGCCAATATGCATGTTGGCTGAAGTTTATGGCTTGATTCCTACAAATCGAATGACAGAACCTTTACCATTATGATATGAACCCTCATGTAATTCGATTTCTGACTCATTTAGTTCTATTATGGTGAAATCCTTGAAATCCTCTAATATTTCTTCTATTGAAAAGAGTGTGTCAATATCCTTTGGTCCTCCGATTCGTTCATCTTTCCGAATGTACTCAAGATGATTCTTGCTAAAGGCTTCAAAGATTAGTATGCCACCATTTTTTAGAAAAGTCTTTAATTTTTTGTGATATTCAGACTTGATGCTTGCCGGAAAGTGAGCATAAATTAAAGCGATTGCATCAAATTCATTTTTGGTATACTGGAGTTCATCAAGTTTTCCCACCACGTAATTAATTGATACTTTTTGATCACCGGCAAGTCTTAAAGCTTTAAACTTGCCTTCAACACTTATATCAAAGGCATTCGTGTCCCACCCAAGGGAAGCTGCAAAAACCGCATTTCGGCCTTCACCTTCAGCAGGAAAAAGAATTTTTCCAATTGGGTAATTGGGTAAATGTTTTTTTAGAAAAAGGTTAGGAGAAGTTCCGTATGCATATTCCTTACTGCTATAACGTTCATCCCATCTTTTTGCAAAATCTTCAGCCATTAAAGTGCCTTTTAAATTTCAGCCAACGTCGCGGCTTGCTGCCGTGCTGGCATTTTATTACGTCCACCCCCAACAGAAGCCGAAAAAATTTAATAACGACGAAATTACAACAAATGGCCAAATGAGTTCCGTCAGGCCGAACAGTTGTTGAATAATGAAATAGCTGATCTTAAAATGTCATGCCCAACTTGCATAAAGCCGGAGTTTAAAGAAAATAAAAAAAATATACCACTGCGTCTTTGAATGATTTAACGGCGACCTTAGATCATTGCCAGTCGGCAGAACATAAAATCATTCAAACCCGCAGTGTGCCAAAAAAATATTTATGTAGTAACTTTATAATCATATCATCAATCGGGCGAGCCCCTGAGATCGCTTTACATAGGAACCTAATGTTGTGTGCCGTTATATTTCATTTTCGTGTCCTAGGTCTTGAATATTATGCTTAGCGGCATAATAAGAAATTATCTGTCGAACTTCTTCAAAGTCTTTGTCCATTCTACGATAACGGATTTTAAGTTCTTTGTCGAGCCTGTCCTCTGTATCTTTGAGACGTATTTTTAAATAATAAATATCGCCTTCTTTCATTTTGCAAATTGTTGTACTGAAATACCCAATGTCATCCCAAAGTGTTTCTTTATATTTTACTGTCCAAATTCCATCTTTGTCAACTTTTAGTTTTACCCTTTTGTCAAAATAATAAAACAAACACAAGCCCATAACACCAATAAACATAATAAACACTGGAAGTTTTGCAATTGTCCACTTACTAAAAAAGAAATTAATTGTGTCTTGTCGTTGTGATGGAATTACAAAAGCTGATATAATTATTGTCATAATGGCGAAGAAGCCAAATAAATAATAATTTTTCCAACCCTCTCTAACTTCGATTGAATTTAATTCTGTCAACTTTTGAAAATTTTGGACTTGTCTTCAATGGCACACAATGACCGAGGCTTGCCGCAGTGCTGGCATTCATATTCGTCAGCCCACAACTGAAGCCCGGTTTTATTTTTAGCTGAAGTTACAACAATCGCCGAATAGAATATTGTCCGCCGGAGCCGAAGGTGAAAAATGACAAAAGTTGATGCTTACAATGTCCAACCCAAATTGCAGCAAACCCCATGTTAGCAGCAGCATTTAGTCCACATTTGTTTTGAGTAAACCAAATACTTTTATTGTGTCTACTATATTACTTGTGGGATAAAATGCTTTAATTGTCAAACTGAGTTTGCCTTTTAAAACATCACCTTTTTTGTATTCCTGTTTGTCAAAAAGTATGTTTTGCGTCAATGTTGTGAATGTTGGCAATTTATAAGAACTGTCTGTCGGTATTGCCGTAACAACATAATTACTTTTAAAAATGTTGCCCGATTTTGTTATTTCAAGTCCAGTGCTTCTTTGAGAAAAAGGGGCGTCATTTAAAACTAAGTTTAATGAAGTGTCAGTCAATATTGCTTTACAAGTTCTAATAAAAGTTGTGTCGTCTTGTTCAACTACAAAGGCTTCTGCTAAATAAAAATATTTCGTTGTGTCAAGAATAGTTTTCCCGGTAGTTGCGTCCACAAAAGAACCTGTGAGTTTTTCTAAACTGTCAACCTTTGCCCATTCTGAATAAGAATAAAAATTTTCTGTAAAAAAAACTTCGTCAAAAGTTTGGTCAGAATATTTGCTCAAAGGTTCAGCAATTGGCTTAAAAACAAATTTGTCACGTTGCTTTCCCTGTTTACAAGAAAGAAATGAAGTCAAAGTAAATATAATAATTAGGGTGCGTCCCATAATGTTGCTGCTAACGAGAGTTTGTGAAAAAACTTTTGTTGCTATTCAAATATACACACAATGTGAATAGCTAAAATGATGTATGGTTTTTGATATAAATGTGCATGCAGTTTATACAGGGGAGCAAT
>JAFEAE010000012.1 GCA_018266575.1 Bacteroidota bacterium | reverse complement strand
GGTCTAATACGCAACGCGGAACGAAACTTCCAGTCGCACTCATAGTGCACCTCTCTTCTTTTCAAATTTATTTTTTCCTTCGCCATTATTTCAAAGAACCAAATCTAAAGGTCGCACTCTTGTACAGTGGAAATTCTATTCGGCAATGTGCAGCTCTCCAATAAAAATCGATTTCACGGAAAATGCGAATTGATGAATTAAAATCTGTAATAAATTGCTCAGTATATTACACGTCATTCCCCACTCCCTACTCACCACTCACCATTCATTAATCCCCGCTTGCCACTTACCACTCGCTTAGTATCTTTGCATCATGACAACTACAAAGAATCCCATCGAAGAAATAGTTTCCGAAGAAAAAAATAAATCACTCCGTAACATCGGTGAAAAAATTATCAATAGCGAAAGAATAAACGAAGCAGAAGGTGTCTTGTTATTCGAGCAGGCTTCACTCCCATTCGTTGGCGCACTGGCAAATTTTGTGCGTGAACGTCTGCATGGTGATAAAACCTATTTCAACCGCAATTTTCATATCGAGCCGACAAATGTGTGTGTTTTCTCCTGTGCGTTTTGCGCATACTCACGCTTATATGCCCACCGCGAAGAAGGTTGGGAACTGAGTACGGAACAAATGATGCATATCATCAAAAGCTACGATGGCAAGCCTGTTACCGAAGTGCATATCGTAGGCGGTGTCCATCCAAAACTTACGATGCAGTTTTTCATCGACCTGATGAAACAGATCAAAGCGCATCGTCCTGATCTTCATATCAAAGGTTATACTGCAGTTGAACTGGATTATATGTTCCGCAAAGCAAAAGTTACTCCTGAAGAAGGTTTGAAATTATTGCATGAAGCAGGGTTGGATTCGTTGCCCGGTGGCGGCGCGGAAATTTTTCATCCGGAGATCCGCGAACAGATCTGTGCAGATAAAGTGGATGCAGATGGCTGGTTAAAAATTCATGAAACGGCGCACCAGCTAGGTATGCATTCCAATGCAACCATGTTGTTCGGTCATATTGAAAAATACTGGCACCGCATCGATCACATGGAAAGATTAAGAAAATTGCAGGATAAAACACATGGTTTTAATACATTCATTCCATTAAAATTCCGGAATAAGGATAATGACATGAGCCATGTCCGCGAAAGCACTATCACGGAAGACATGAAACTATATGCAGTAGCAAGATTGTACATGGATAATTTCCCCCACCTGAAAGCGTACTGGCCAATGTTAGGAAGGCAAAATGCACAACTTACTTTATCATTTGGCGTAAACGACCTCGACGGAACAATCGACGACTCCACAAAAATTTATTCAATGGCAGGAAGTGAAGAGCAACATCCTTCATTAAGCACTGCACAATTAGTAACACTCATTAAACAAGCCAAACGCGAACCTGTCGAACGCGACACATTGTATCATGAAATAAAAAATTATAGTAACACAAGCGTTGCGGAATTGGAAACGAGTGAAAAGTGAACCAGTGATAAGTTGTAAGCGGTTAGTGATAAGTAAAGAAGTCTACAATCGACATTATTTAATTATTCATCTCTCAAATTATGCATCATCCGCCGACCGATAACTGACGACCGACAATCTCTTTAACATTCACTCAAACTAATCGGAATATGCACTGCTAATCCGCCGTCAGAAGTTTCTTTGTATTTACTGTTCATATCAAGCGCAGTATCCCACATCGTTTTGATCACATTATCCAACGATACTTTTGCAAAATCAGGAGCGCTTTGTAATGCCAGTTGCGAAGCAGTAATTGCTTTGATTGCCCCCATTGTATTTCTTTCAATGCATGGAATTTGTACTAACCCACCGATCGGGTCACAAGTCAATCCGAGATGATGTTCCATCGCAATTTCAGCAGCCATTAATGCCTGGCGTTGTGTACCACCCATACATTCCGTTAATGCAGCCGCGGCCATTGCAGAGGAAACGCCAATCTCTGCCTGGCATCCGCCCATCGCAGCGGAAATCGTTGCACCTTTTTTAAAGATGCTTCCAACCTCTGCCGCAGTAAGCATGAACTGGATGATCTTTTCATGCTTATATCCGTCGCAAAATGCAATATAATAAAGAAGTACAGCAGGGATAACGCCCGCAGCGCCATTGGTAGGTGCAGTAACAACTCTTCCGAAGGAAGCATTCTCTTCATTCACGGCTAATGCAAAACAACTTACCCAATCCAAAATATATTTAAAGTCATTCCCACCCCCACGTATAGCCGAAATCCATCCGTCGAAATCAGTATACTTTCTTTCTTTGACCAGTTTTTTATTCAGTTCTGCAGCACGCCGTTTCACGTTTAATCCCCCCGGCAACATACCGTTTACTTGGCAGCCGCGATAGGCACATTCTTTCATTACTTCCCATATCTTCAATAACCCTTGTTTTGTTTCTACCTCATTACGCCATGCATTTTCGTTTTCCATCACAACTTCACTGATCGATAAACCCGTTTTCATACACCAATGCAACAAGTCATTTGCATTATCAATCGGAAATGGTAATTCAACAGAAGAGTTCGATTCCGTTTCTTCACCTTCTTTCTTTACAAAACCTCCGCCAATGGAATAGTAGGTCTCTGCAAGTTGCTCTCCATCTGTATAACTTGCGAGAAATGTTACAGCATTGGGATGATAAGGAAGTGTTTCGGAATATAAAAAATGAACATCTTCTAATGGATCGAATTTAATTCGTTGTGATCCATGAAGAATAAGTTCTTTATTTGTCTTGATTGCGTTGATCTTTTCATCAATTTTATTCACATCAAAAGTAACAGGGTCGTCACCGCTTAATCCTAATTGAATTGCAATATCTGTTCCATGCCCTTTGCCAGTTTTTGCCAACGACCCATACAACAGCACTTCTACTTCAGATACTTCCTGTAATTTATTTTTTTTCAGTATAGATTCGACAAAAAATTGTGCGGCCCGCCAGGGGCCCAAAGTATGTGAGCTGGAAGGGCCTATACCTATCTTAAAAATATCAAAGGCCGAAATTGCTTCGTGTGGCAAGACAAATAATTTGTTCAAAGGTAAAATAAAAAGGCCCTGAAAAAATATTCAAGGCCTGTAGCAGGTAGTTAATAGTTACGGTTACTGAACGTTAAGCAAAGAGATATTAAAAAGCAAAATTGAATTTGGTGGTATAACTGTTGTTCCCGTGTTTACTTCACTCGACCCATAACCTAAGGTAGGGGGCAAATATAACTTTATCTGACCCCCGCTTTTAACAAGCGGCACCCCTTTTTTCCATCCCTCAATCAGGCTTCCTAAAGTAAAGAAAACATTTGTCTGCTGATCAAAAACATTTCCATTCGGCAACTTACCGGTATAAGTCACATCTATATGAGAACAAACACCGGGGGTAGCACCTGTTCCGGGAGTAATCACCTGGTAATAAAACCCGCTTGGGTTTAGTGTAGCAGTAATGCCAACAGAATCGAGATAAGCTTTAACCAGTTGTTGCTCAGAAACAGGGGCAACTATATTGTCGTTTTGAAAACTACAGGAATTTTTAGAACAAGAGGATAAGATGAGGGTAACAGATAAAAACAGGATCAAAATTTTCCGCATGCCTGAAGTTTCCGACAAAATAATACGGTATAGACAATATGAATTTTGAAACTGCTGCAAGGATTATAAATTTTCTTTTTCTACATTTTTTGAACGTTTGGCAAGCAATTCCCGGTAATGCTGTTCACGCATGTCCCACTGGTGTTTCTTTGAAAATATAGCAATAAAACCAATAATCAGCAATAAGGCTACCAGCAATACAGCCGGGTTAAATTCCTGTGTATTGCTTACCATATCTGCCCTTTTATACCAGCCGGATACAAAGTTGACGAATATGGGAACAGCAAATAATAATCCAATCGGGATACCAACCAGCAGTTGCCTGAAAGTACGTTTCTGGCGATCGCGGTTTTGTTCCCAATATAAAATAAATCTTTCTTCGTCTTCTGTAAGCATAGTTGAACTTATACACAAAGTTACCGCAGAAAGCATATTATCTATCAATAATATAAATCGTTCACAACAAATTCTTTTCTAAGTATTTGACCGGAATCATTTTATGATTAACTTGTGTCAAAATCCGCATAAACTTGAAATTACCTCTACTACTTACCCAGTTTCTATACCAGCACAAAAAGTTAAACCTACCAGGTATCGGGTCATTCACTTTGGACCCCTCTTTTTCTGTGCCTGAAGATGCCGATAAACATCCGGAAGAAACCATTCAGGGTATTGAATTTAACCACACCACAATCCCAAAAGCAGACGAAGACCTGATTGATTTTATCAAACTACATACAGGCAAGATTAGACCACTGGCGGAAGCAGATCTTGAATCTTACCTGGCGTTGGGCATTCAATTGCTGAATATCGGGAAGCCATTTTACTTAGAGGGGATTGGCGCTATAACTAAGACCAAGGAAGGCTTATATGAATTTACTCCAGGTAGTTACAGTACCTATAAGATAGAAGACCTTGAAGCGGAGAGCAAGGAGCGGTCAGAAAAAAAGAAATCTGTTTTTGAAGAACAGCATGATGAATATGCCCCGCAAACAAACCGCTTAAGAACATTTTTGCTGACTGTTGGAATCCTTGGCGGTTTAGCGCTCATCGCATGGGGCGGATATTCATTATACAAGAAAAATACCTATCCTGAGAGCAACAATAACGAAAATATTTCATCAGTAAAAAAAGATACCACGACTGTTCAAAAGGACTCTACTACTTCTGCACAGGTGCAATCGCAAACTTCGGCAGATACAGCTAAATCAAGAAAACCCGCGGAAACACCTGTTGTTTATACTTCAGGGGACTCTGTGCTTTATAAATATGTTGTTTTGGAAACGGACAAAAAATATAAAGCATTAAAAAGATATAACCAGTTGCTTTCTTACCAGTTGAAGATCAAAATGGATACAAAAGATTCATCCTTCTTTAAACTGTATTTTACGTTCCCTGCTTTAACGAAAGATACCGTGCGTATCAAAGACTCGCTGAACAGGACTTATGCAACAAAAGTTTTTATCGAAAGATAATTATGCAAAAGCAACCTGCTTCATACTGGATAGAAAAATTACAATTACAAAAACATATTGAAGGCGGTTCTTTCCGCGAAGTATACCGTTCTTCATTGATTCTTGAAAAGAATAATTTACCCGACACCTTTAATGGGAGCAGGAACAGTTCAACAAGTATTTATTTTTTATTAGAGTATGGACAGTTCTCAGCTTTGCATCGCATCGCGTCTGATGAACTCTGGCATTTTTACTACGGGGATGCATTGACTGTCTATGAGATCGATGCTATTACCGGTGAATTGCTGACTAAGACCCTCGGAAGTAATATTGAGAACGGAGAAGTTTTTCAGGTTGCAGTAAAGGCGGGAAACTGGTTTGGCGCAGCCATTACTAACGGTGGCGGTTATGCGCTTGTCGGGTGTACTGTTTCACCGGGTTTTGATTTTGCAGATTTTGAACTGGCGCAGAGAGCAGAACTGATAGAACAGTATCCGCAGCATGCAGTGGTGATCAGCTCGTTAACAAGATGACCTGAATCGTTGATCGATTTTTGATGACCGATGATTGAGTTAAGAAAGAATGGCGATTAAAATTTTTAGTCTGCCATCAATCATCAGTCATCAAACATCGGTCAACGTATAATATTAAAATCAACAGCCTTCTCACTGCTTATAAATCACTCCATCCTTCATCACAAACCTCACCTGCCGCACCTGTGAAATATTCTGAGAAGGATCTCCTTCCACCACGATAATATCCGCAAGCAATCCGGGTTTGATACCTCCGATCTTATTATCCATTTTAAACACAGTTGCATTCACCGATGTTGCAGAGCGCAATACATCCAGTGGCTTCATTCCATAATCTACCATTGCTTCCATCTCCCGCGCATTATCGCCATGGGTGAAGACTCCTACATCGCCACCCATACAAATAATAACACCTGCATCCAGCGCAGCTTTCACGCTTTTTCGTTTTGCAGCAATTGCAGAAGGTTCCGGATCAATTCCTTTTCTCCATCCCCTGTATTGAGCTATCGCATCACCGGCAGCAATGGTCGGGCATAACGCGATTCCTTTCTCTTTCATCATCCTGAATATTTCAGGAGTGCCGTTATCGCCATGTTCAATCGTCGATACACCTGCAAGAACAGATCTTCGCATACCCTCCGCCGTTGATGAATGCACAACCACTTCTCTCCCGCTACTGTTTGCTACTTCAACAGCACGTTTCAATTCATCTAATGTAAATGTGGGTTGTGTTTCCCCATTCAATCCCCAACGATAATCTGCATAAATTTTTATCACATCCGCGCCTTTGCCAATTTGTGTCCTGATTTCTTTTATTAACCCATCGTCACCATCTGCTTCTGCAGCTCCTTTCAACACATCAATATCATTACTCAATTCTTTTGGTCCGTAACTTCCGGTTGCAACAATTGCACGTGTTGCAACGATCATTCGCGGACCGGGAATTATTTTTTTCTCAATAGCCTGCTTTAACCCAACATCATCATAACCTGCGCCTTCTGTACCCAGGTCACGAACCGTTGTAAAACCCGCCAGTAAAGTATTTCGTGCATGTACCGTTGCACGTGCAAGCCTTTCAGCACGCGATTCTTTTAGCACCTGGTCGTTCCAGGGAGTTTCGTTGTACGGATGCAAAAAAAGATGGCTATGCCCTTCGATCAATCCTGGCAAAATGGTGCAGTTCTTAAATTCAATTACCTGCACATTTTTATCAACGTTTATTTTTTCACCAACCGCTTCTATCTTATTATTTTTTATAAGCACCTGCCAGTTACTGTGCATTTCAGTTCCGTCAAACAACCGGTCGGCCTTTATCAGATATGCATTTTGCGCATGCAAAACATACCATGAAAAAAAAGAAAGAATGAAAAGAAAATATTTTATCCGCATAAAATAAGTTGAATACCAAATTTAGTTTTTATAATTACTTCTTTAAAAAGATTTCACTTTTGATTTAGTAACTTACCACGCTATATGAAAAAGATTGCATTATTCGGGGCTGGAAAATCTGCCACATGCCTGATTGATTATTTGATCAGTGAAACAAGAATTAATAATTGGGAGTTAATTGTTGCAGACAGCAACCTGCAGGTTGTTCAATCAAAGACCGGCAATAACCCCAATGCAAAAGCAGTTGCCATTGATGTGCTTGATGCTGCAGCACGAAAAGTTTTGATAGAACAGGCAGATATTGTCATTTCATTACTTCCTCCATCATTACATTTTTTAGTGGCGACTGATTGTGTAACTAGTAAAAAGAATTTACTCACTGCTTCTTATGTTGATGAAAAAATAAGATCATTAGAACCGGAGATCATAAAAAGGAATTTATTATTTCTATGCGAAATGGGCCTTGATCCGGGCATCGACCATATGAGCGCCATCGAACTGATCGAGCGCATAAAGAAAGAAGGCGGAACGATCACTTCTTTCAAATCACATACAGGCGGGCTTGTAGCACCTGAAAGCGATAACAATCCCTGGCATTATAAAATCAGCTGGAACCCGCGAAACGTAGTAATGGCAGGCTCTGCAGGCGCAGTATATAAAGAAGAAAATAAGATCATTGAAAAAAATTATAAAGAATTATTTGCCCGATGCGAAGAAGTTTTTATTAATAAAAAAATAAAAGATCTCGCATGGTACCCAAACCGAGATTCGCTCAGTTATATTCCTATCTACGAATTGGAAGAAGCAAAAACATTTATCCGCACAACGTTACGCTATCCATCGTTTTGTAAATACTGGCAACATATTATTGACGCAGAGTTGACAAATGATAAAGATCCGGTAGAAATCAACAATCTTACATTTTCAAAATGGTCCGAAAAAATTATTCCGTTCGTTAATGATACAAACAGGAATGCATTTTCATTTCTTGGATTGTTTGATGAATCAGTGGTACCACAATATGCAAAAACCTCTGCTGATATATTGCAATATTTATTGGAAACAAAATTAGCTATGGCTGCGCATGATAAGGATATGATCGTGATGCTCCATGAAATTGAATATGAAGGTCATGGAATAAAGCATGAAATAAAAAGCAGCCTTATTGTAACCGGGGAAGATAATATACGCACTGCTATGGCAAAAACAGTTGGCCTTCCATTAGGCATAGCTGCAATTTTGATTTTAAAAAACGATATCAATCTAACAGGCTTGCATATCCCAATACTTCCGGAAATTTATATGCCGGTACTTTCTGAATTAAAAAAACAAGGAATTGCTTTTGAAGAAACAGTCAGTTAACTTCTACATTTTGTTTTCCTAAAATTTTATAATTCATGTCGCGGAAAACAATTATGTATTTTCCTTTTTGCAGGTACAACAAATAATTTTGCACGTTTGTAGGAATATAGGTTTGGTCTGCAGGCACGTTTTGATCAGGGCCTTTCTCTCCTACTTCATCCCGGTAATATGCCTGTGCCAGAAATGATTTTTTATCCGGCGGTTTAATATAAAATATTTTTCTTAGTCCGTCGAGTGTAAGCCAGTCGGGCCTTCCATCGCGGTAGGATGCAGGAGGATGGATAACCGCCAGATCGTAATTTTCATTATTGGTGATATTCACCGGCTCATTATTTATCAATGCAATGGAAGGGGTGCTTATCGGAAACTTATGTGTATATGCCTGGTATAACAGCCTTCCGTACTCGAAGTTGCTGCCCTCAGTCATATCTGTCTGATCAATCGTAAGCGGATTTATTCCCGATAACCGCTGAAAAGCAACAGCCATCGGGATATAATTTTCCAGTACATGTTTTGAAATATGCGCATATCCTGCAAGCACGAGCATTTTTGCAGAGGGGTCTTTACGGAAAACGTTGTAAATATTTTCTGCCTGTACCGAATCGCGTTGTGTTGCCGTATGATTGAACGAGGCAGTATCTTCGTATGAAACGAGTTTGTAACCCATTTGCAAAGCAATACGCACCAATTCCCCGCCAATCGGCTCAGAAGTATAATAACCTGTTGATGAATTTAATGTATCCAATGAGCGATCCGGGAAATTATTCAGCATTTCCATCGCCAGGTAACGAAAGCCCTTTTTATACAGATCACCGAGCAATGAAATTACGAATGCACGGTGCACCGGTTTATTATGCGCTTCATTGATCATAATAACCTGGTAGTTCTTCGCTATGTAAGAAATATATCTTCTTGCATCTACATGTTGCACGCCTCGCAACGCTTCAATTGTTTTATCAATTTGCTTTTGTGTTGTTGCGCTGATCGTATCATATCCATTCACTGCATATTGAATTGCGCTTTGATAATCCCCGGTAAATGCGATTGCTTCTGCAAGAAGGTCATAATATCCTTTGGTCCCGAATAGCGTATGAAGTTTTTTTTCGCTCCTGAATAGCTGGTACAGCGGATAGAGATAATTCAGATTTCCACGGAAACTCAAAACGGGGTAGTTCAGCGACGAGTCATATTTCTCCGGCTGGTTATATTGCACATATTCTCTTAATTCCTTCAGGCGGGGAACGCTCTGCGCATGCGAAAAATAAAAAAAGAATACAGCAACAATAATCAATTCAGCTCTTTTCATTCTTCATTTTTTGCAATTATAGATAAGTGTTTGTTAGTGAAAACTTAAAGATGGCCACGCAACAATATAGATTGCAATTCTTTTACCCCTTCTGTAGCCGGTTTTTCAATTGTAGTAAGATATTGCATTGATGATGTGTACGGGATCCTTTTATCTACTATGAATTTTGGAATAGTGTGTGAGGCATAATTTACCAAACCTGCAGCAGGATAAACTACCAGCGAAGTCCCGACAACAACAAAAATATCTGCCCTGCGAACAACAGGTATTGCTTTTTCGATCATTGGCACCGGTTCTTCGAACCAAACAATATGCGGGCGAAGTTGTGCACCATCTTCTGCTACATCGCCCAATGTTATATCTTCTTTTATCGGGTAAATGAGATGTTCATTTTTTACACTCCGCATTTTTAAAATTTCGCCATGCAGGTGAAGCACATTTGAAGAACCGGCACGTTCATGCAGGTCATCTATATTTTGCGTGATAATATGTACATCAAAATTTTTTTCCAATTCTGCCAAACCAAAATGTGCAGCATTAGGTTTTGCTTCCAGCACATTTTTTCGCCTGTAATTATAAAACTCCAGTACCAATTGCGGGTTCTTGTACCATGCGCCGGGAGTAGCAACATCTTCAATTGCATAACCTTCCCACAAGCCATCACTGTCGCGAAATGTTTTCAATCCGCTTTCAGCGCTGATACCTGCTCCGGTAAGCACTACTATTTTCTTTTTTTCCATTTAGTAAAATTAAATGGAAAGAGAATGGAAAAATCTAACGTTGATTAAAGAGGATGAATTTTATACCGAGAGAACCGTTCAATACACGAAGTTTGCCATTATAGCCTGCGCCCTGAAAATTATTGATATCGTTGATATAATTTTGCGCACTTGATGAACGTATCGGGAATAAAAGTGCGCCGGTTATATAAACAGTTTTTGAATTCTTCGGGCGGTAATCAACACCAGCACCTACTGTAGGCCCATAAAACATTTTATTCAGGTAAGAAAGGTTTTTCGGGGCGATAGATGCATAATATCCATACATCGCAACAATGAATGGCATTACCGTGGTTGCCTGTTGATTAAATACTGCACGGAGTTTAACACCACCGTTAAAACCAACACCAGCAGGGGTATATCCACCACCTGCAAATACACCAAAACTTTTTGTAAAATAGTATGTTGCATTTGCACCATAACCACCAAAATCGAAACCAGCGCCAACACCAACAGCAAGCCTGTCAACGGGAACGGTATCTGAAAGAATATCCTGTGCTTTTAACTTAACTGATGCAACTGAAACCAACATGAAAACAATAAAACAGAATTTGCTCATAATAGGGTTAAAAATAGTCAGAAAATAATACTACAATGGTTAATTATTTGCAAATATATTTATGCAAGGATATTATTCCAAGTATGAATTTGCAAGAAGTGAGAAGTGATGGGTAAGAAGTAAGATGTAAGATGTTTGTAACTTGCAACTCCGAAAATTTGCTCACTGCTCACTGCTCACTGCTCACTGCTCACTGCTCACTGCTCACTGCTCACTGCTCACTGCTCACTGCTCACTGCTCACTGCTCTCACAAATTTTCTTCTGCGTAAAAACATCACCCCAAAAATAACAACAATCACCAGTGGCCACAATGCTACCAAACCAAGAAACAAATCTGCAATCCATTTACCTCCATTGCTAAACGCCTCGGTTATTTTATAGAGATATGTCGGTTCAGTTTCTTTTTGTGCAGAAGCATCAAGCACCTGGTAAAAGGTAAGATTGATCGTACTGTATGCTGAAGAATGATTTAAATATTCAAGGCGCCCTGATGCAGACTCCAACTCTTCCTGTATATTATCAATTTCATTTTGCACCTGCAATACTTCATCCATATTTTTGGCCTGTTTCATAAAATCGAGATAACGCAATCTTGCCTGCTTTTTTGCTTCCATCCTTGATTTAGTATCAACAACTTCCGTACTAACATCTTCCGATGTGATTTTTTTTGTGACTAATTTATCTCCGGAGTCAACAAGCGAACTCATCGCATTTTCAAACTGCTCCACCGGAACTTTTATCACTACTGAATTTTGTATTTGATAAGAAGATTCGTTTTGTTCTTCCTGCGAAACATATCCGCCAAATTGTTTCATGCTTGCATGCATTTTCGTGTTGAAGTCTTTGTAGTTTTTTACTTCAATATTCAGCTCCGCTGTTTTAATAATTTTCTTATCCCAATCTGTTTTATCAGGTATTTTGTTTTTAGGCGGTGGGGGGAACCGCCGCTCCTCTTTTTCGTTTTTTTCTTCGTAATCAGCGACTGCTTTAACAGTAGAATCTGCCGTTACGGTTCCTTCAATTTTGTTTGATTCAGCAGGTTTTTCCACTTGAATTTCTTCCACTTTATATTTCGCTTCATGTTTGCAGGCAATGAAAGCTAATGCCAGTAACGCTTGCAGCGTTATGAGCTTACTTAAATTCATAACAATAAATTTTAAAAGATTGTACTTAAGATGCGGGAAAATTGATTTTACATATCATGCATATCAATTTTTCATTTATTCCTATGAGCAGAAAAAAGTAACCCGCGGAGAAAGCTAATTTGTTAAAATGTACTTGTGAATTAAAAAGCAGATTAATCCTTTTTTAATTTTTAATTGCTTTCTACTTCTCTCCTGCCATCTCTAAAACTATCTCCCACTCTTTATCAGTTACAGGTTGTACTGATAATCGTCCCAAACGGACAAGCGCCATTTCAGCAAGTCGTTTATCTTTTTTTATTGTTTCCAATGAAACCGTTTTTTTTAATTTCCGTACTGGTTTTAATTCTACTGCAACCCATGCTTCTTCATCTGAAGTAGGATCCTGGAAAAATTCTTTTCCCACCTTAGCAATTCCTACAATTTCTGTTCCCTCATTGCTATGATAGAAAAAAACCTCTTCTCCTTTTTTCATTGACTTCAAATGATTTCGTGCAGCATAATTGCGGACACCATCCCAAGTGGTTTGTTTGTCTTTCTGCAATTGATCCCAACTATATGTGGAAGGTTCTGATTTTACAAGCCAGTGTGCCATGATTTTTTTCAAAATATCGGAATAAAAATCAGAAATAAAAAAAGAAAATCGGCAACGGGTATAGCATGCCTTTTTATCCGGAACAAAAAAATCTTCAATCGCAAAATCTATACGCAACAAGTTACCGTATGTAATGCTGTTCGTTACATGTAGCAACTTTTTTAAACCGCATTAATCTATTTATACACTTAAACAAAAGATATCATGAAACAGGTTAAATCAATTTTAGTTATGCTTGCTGCTGCTTTTTTTATAAACAGTTCTTTTGCACAAATGGAAAAGACTGTGGAAGTTGGCGGCGCTCCCATGTACCCTTCGAAGAATATTGTTGAAAATGCAGTAAACTCTAAAGACCATACCACATTGGTTGCTGCAGTAAAAGCTGCAGGGCTGGTTGAAACCTTAGAAAGTGCAGGACCGTTTACAGTTTTTGCCCCTACGAATGAAGCATTCGACAAATTACCAAAAGGCACTGTTGAAAGTTTGGTAAAACCAGAGAACAAACAAATGCTCACAGGCATTCTTACTTATCATGTTGTTGCAGGAAAATGGGATTCAAAAGCATTGGCAAAACTGATCAAAGAAGGGCATGGAACCGCAGAATTAAAAACAGTTGCTGGTGGTAAGTTGTGGGCGATGATGAAAAACGGGAAGATCGTTTTGAAAGATGAAAAAGGCGGAATGGCATGGGTTACCATCAAGGATGTTTACCAGAGCAATGGCGTGATACATGTGATCAACGCGGTATTGATGCCGAACAGTTAAGAAGTTATGTTAATCATATCTTTAATCCGTTATATCAGATATAAAAGGCAGGCTTTTACAAGAGCCTGCTTTACTTTTTAAATACAAATCCGTGTGTTTGTTTTTTCCGTATATGAAATTGAAACATTAATCCAACTTTTGCGACAGGTTGTTTTAAGGGTCATGGCCATCCGTTTGCTTCTGCAATCTGGATGGCTGTTTTTTTGATTGGTCGTTGTTCGATGATTGATGTTCGGCTGAAAATACAAGTTGCCTGTTTACCGATCAACGACCAACAACCATCGAACATCAACACATAATCAAGTAATTTGAGATACACCTCAACTCCCCGCGAGTACATCAGCAATATGCATTGCTTTTATTCCTAATTCCTTTTTACGTATATAACCATCGAGGTGCATGAGGCAGGAAAGATCGGTGGAGATAATATATTCAGCGCCTGTAGCAATAGCATTCGTTACTTTTTGCTCCGCCATGGCGATAGAGATCGGTTCAAATTTTACAGCGAATGTGCCGCCAAAACCGCAGCAGGTTTCCACATCATTCATTTCAATTAATTCAAGCCCTTTTACATTGGAAAGTAATTTGCGTGGCTCCTGTTTTATTTTACATTCACGTAAGCCGGCGCAGGAATCATGATACGTTGCTCTGCCGTTTAATGAGGCACCTACGTTTTCAACTTTCAACACATTCACTAAAAACTCTGAAAATTCAAACGTTCTTTTTTGCAGGTCTTTTACATCATTGTGAAAAGAAGAGTTGTCGAATAATTTCTGGTAATAATTGCGGACGAACCCGGTACAGGAAGCACTCGGGGCAACAATATAATCCGAACCTGAAAAATCTTTTATGAATTTTGAACAAACGGATTTCGCATCATCCCAAAACCCTGCATTGAAAGCCGGCTGGCCGCAACAGGTTTGATTGGCATTATAACTCACCGTACAACCTGCTTTTTCCAAAACTTTCACCATATTGAAAGCAGCCTGCGGATAAAGCTGGTCAACAAAACATGGAATGAAAATCTGAACGTTCAATGGATAGAATTTATGATTTGAATGATTCGATTACCGATAACATTTTCAATGCTGTTACAGCCGCTTCCTCTCCTTTATGCCCGTGTTTCCCGCCGATACGTTCTTCTGCCTGCTGCTGGTTATCTACCGTTAAAACACCGAATATAACGGGTATGGGTAAGTGCAAATTCAATTGACCGATCCCATCCGTAACAGCTTTGCATACGTAATCAAAATGAGGTGTATCGCCGCGCAGTACACAACCCAATGCAATAAAAACGTGTGGGCGGTGGTCTTTATATTTAAACGCTTCCCAGTATTTTTTTATAGTAAATGGTATTTCAAATGCGCCGGGGACATTGATGACCCTTACATTTTTTATTTCATGTTCAGCTAATGTTTTTTTACATCCCGATTCCAACGCATCCACTATTGCAGCATTCCATTCGGTACGAACAATAACAACACAGGCATCCTTGCCATGTTGGATGCCTGTTGTTTGTAATAATTTGCTATTGCTTATTTCTGCCATTAAGAAGGTTTGAGGTTAAAGGTTTATGGTTAAAGGTTATACGCCCTACCCCTTTTGCCTTTCACCTGTTTTCGCCTATTTCGTTACCCCCAATCGTGCCAGGTACTTGTCTATTTCAGCACCTCTTTGAGATGTTGGGTATTTATCTTTTATTTCCTGGTACATTTCTATCGCTTCTTTATTCTTTCCCATACTTTCATAAAGATAGCCTGCACGGAAAAGGTATTCAGGAGAGAGGAGATCATCCTTATCGAATAAATTTCCTGCTTTTTTATAATAGTCAACGGCATCATCTTTTTTATTCAATTCTGAATATGCATCGCCAAGCAAGCCATAAGCTTTTGCCTGAACCTGTTGAACAGGTGTTGAAAAATCTTTTAAATATTTAACCGCATTATTGAAATCGCCTGTTTTCAGGTAGCAACTTCCTGCATAGAATTGCGCAAGGTTCGCAGCTTTTGTTCCGCTGTATTTTGAAATGATTTTTAAAAAACCTGCATTAATGTTATCCCCGTTCAATGCAAGCTTTACAGAGTCCATACGATAGTATTCTTCCGCACGGAACATCGCTTCAGATGCTTTCTTTTCATTTGGCTCCTGAACAAAATACCGGTAACCGAAAATGGCAACAAAAATAATTACTACAGCAGCAAGAACATAAGTAACAGGCTTGCTGTATTTTTCCCAGAATTGCTGTGCTTCAGCAACAACATTTTTTTCTTCGTCAAGATGCGCAGGATGTTTAATCTCCGACATGATTTATTTTCTGTTTGTTTTTTGATGAATGATGCAAAGTGATAAGTGAATAGTTGTAAGTGACAAGCAAGAATCAACATTTCACTTCTTACATCTCACTGCTAACTTCGCTAATCTACCAGGAACGGATAATTCTTATCTATGTAAACGTCTTTCAATACTTCACTGTCATCCGGCCATGGCGATTCTTCGGCAAATTTTACGGAAGCTGCAACAGTATCTGCAACACGCTTATTGATTGCTTCCAAATCTGCTGCAGTCGCGTATTTATTAGCAAGAATTGTACTTTGCACCAACTGTATCGGGTCCCTTTGTTTGTATTCTTCCACTTCTTCTTTTGTGCGGTACTTCTGCGGGTCGGAAATAGAGTGCCCTTTATAACGATAGGTTTTTATTTCCAGCAATGTCGGACCCTCGCCTGCCCTTGCACGTTTCACTGCTCTTGCCACACCTTCATGAACTGCTTCAGCACTCATACCATCAATTGAATCACCTGGCATTTCATACGCATCAGCGAGTTTATAGATATCAACAACGTTTGATGTCCTCTCTACAGACGTGCCCATCGCGTAGTTATTATTCTCACAAATAAAAACAACAGGCAATTTCCATAACATCGCAAGGTTAAATGTTTCATGCAATATTCCCTGCCGTGCAGCACCATCCCCGAAAAAAGTCAAACAAACATTATCCGTGCCTTTATATTTTTCAGCAAATGCCAGGCCCGCACCTGTACCGATCTGCGCACCAACAATTCCATGCCCTCCGAAGAAATGTACATCCACTCCAAAGAAGTGCATGCTTCCACCCTTGCCTTTTGCAGCGCCGGTTGCTTTGCCGTATAATTCAGCCATGCATGCATTGGCGCTAACCCCTTTTGATAAAGCCAGGCCATGGTCGCGATAACCGGTAATAAACGGGTCTTCAGGACGTGTTGCCGTCATACAGCCGGCAGCAATTGCTTCCTGGCCAACATACGCGTGGAAAAACCCGCGGATTTTTCCTTCCATTTTATATTTTTCTTCTGCCATTAATTCAAACTGGCGGATGAGCTGCATCAACTCATACCAGTACATGTAAGTTTCTTTGGAAAATTTACTGGCCACTTTATTAAAATTTGAGGTGCAAAGATAAGGGGTTAAGCGTTAATTTAAAACGGAAACTAAGAAAAGCCAGCATCCTGAAAATCAGGCCTGAAATTACTTACTCTTTCATGCTTATCTTGCACCGTTTGTTCAGGCTAAATAACATATCGCTTTACCAGTTCAAAACCTACAAACAGGCTGCCTTTACTTTTACAGAAAGGATTGTAAGCATTTGCGGCAGCAATGGAGTTGGAAAGACCAACCTTCTTGATGCGATCTATTACCTGTGTTTTACAAAAAGCTATTTTACAAAATCAGACCAGTTGAATGTAAACAATGGCACTAACGGATTTCGGTTGGAAGGGAATTTTGAGTTGAATAATGAACCGCAGCATGTTGTTTGCATCCTGCGGGAAACAGGTAAGAAAGAATTCAGCGTGAATGAAGAATTGTATGAAAAATTTTCTACACACATCGGAAAATTCCCCTGCGTGATCATAGCACCGGATGATGTGCAGATCATTACCGGGGGAAGCGAAGAACGCAGGCGTTTTACAGATACATTGCTTTGCCAGTTGGATGAGCAGTATCTCCTGAACCTGATCAGCTATAACAAAATATTGCAGCAACGAAACAGTTTTTTAAAATCGCTTGCAGAAAATAAAAAGGTCAATAAAAACTTGCTGGATGTGTATGATGAGCAACTGATCCGTCACGGCAATTATGTGTTTGAAAAACGAAAAATATTTTTGCATGATGTGCTCCCGCTGATCAAAAAATTATACAATGCAATTGCCGGAAATGAGGAGATAATCGACCTGGTATATGACAGCCATTTATTGAACTCTTCTTTCGAAAACCTGATTCGACAATCCAGGGAAAAAGATATTCTTACACAACGTACTAATAGCGGCATTCATAGAGATGATATTGATATCCTGATAAACAAACAGCCTTTTAAGAACAGTGCATCACAAGGGCAGCGGAAAAGTTTATTGTTTGCCATGAAGCTTGCAGAATTTGATATGCTGAAAAAAGAAAAAGGATTTCCCCCGATTTTATTATTAGATGATGTTTTTGAAAAATTAGATGAGCAACGCATGTATAACTTATTGCAATGGGTGTGCCTGCAAAACGATGCACAGGTTTTTATAACGGATACGCACCGGGAACGCATCGTGGAACATTTTGGGAAAATGAATTTACAATACCAGTCGATAAATCTTTAAAACATCACAGGCAATTTTTATCTTTGAAGCATGAGTGAATATTCTCTCGGTGATGCACTGAAAAAATTCCTTAATCAAAGCAGGTTAAAAGGAGAAATACAAGCTCTTCAGATCGAAGAAGTGTGGGAAAAACTCATGGGAAAAACAATTGCCCGTTATACAGAAAAAATACAGATACACGGAAATACATTATACATTACTACCTCGGTTGCACCATTGAAACAGGAGCTCATCTACCAGAAAGAAAAAATTATTCAGCGTGTTAATGAAGCCATGGGAGAAAAAGTGGTGAAGGAAGTAGTGGTGAAGTAGTCGTCGGCTTTCAGTCCACAGTTGTCGGACTGATTTTGCAAAAAGCGACCTTATTGTTACACACCGATCACTGATAACTGACAACCGATCACTGCTGCGCAGCAGTCGGCAATTCATTCAATCCAACAATTGCTTCTTCAAATTCTGCGTAGCTCCATTTGTTGATTATTGTTCCTTTTTTTAGTAAGTACATGGTAGGGTTTACACGTGCTGCCGTTTTTATTGCAGTAGCATCGCATTGCAAAATCGTCACAGCATTTTCAAGTCCGTTTTTTTGCACATAAGCCTGCACCTGGTCGGCATTGGCTGTAATAAAAAATACAGGAATGTTTTTCAACTTGGTGAACGTAAGCGCTACATTAAATTCTTTATTCCATGATGGATTTGTTTCCGGAAGTTCTTTGGCAAAAATAAAAATGTAATATCCTTTTTGTTCTAAAAGTGCCTGTGTGGTATCATTGCCTGAAACGGTTTGCAAAATGAAATCTTTTATTGCAGGCTCAGCATTTCCTTTGCGCACAAGTTTATCATAACGCCTGATGAATTTATAACTGTCGCCAAAATCAGCAGGGAATTTGTCAGAAGTAAATTCAACTTGCTTGTTGTCTTTCTCATAAACAAACGTGATCACTGTACTATCTGGAATTGCGCCTGGCGGCGGTTTCATGCCTTCTTCTATATTTGCGCCTACTTTATAAGGAAGGCAATCTACAACAGGCAAATATCTCAATACATACCATTGAAAAATGAACGATAAAACAGTTGCAGTAGCCAGTATGCCGATCGAATAAACGGATCCAAGCAATGGTTTGATCTTTCTTTGGTTAATAAAAAGAAATAAGATCAATACAAAAAGAATAATATCTTTTGCAAACGATTCGCCCGAAGTGAGCGGGATACAATTTCCAAAACAGCCACACTCTTTTATTTTTCCGGAGAGATATGCATAACCCGTGAGGAATGAAAAAAAGATAATGAGCAGCAATAACAGCCATCCGAATAATTTCATCCGCCACCCCAATAAAATGGCAACACCTGCAACGATTTCAAAAACGATCATCAATACAGAAAATGCAAGTGTGTAATTGTCGAATAAATGAAAATTCCACACCTCAAAAAATTCCTGCATTTTGTAACTCAGCCCAAGTGGGTCGTTTGCTTTTATCAACCCTGAAAAGATGAACAGTACACCAACAAGGAAGCGACAGATATTTAGCAAGAGTTTCATAAAGAATTTAAGGTTGATGATCCGAAAAAAGGTATAAGGCTAAAGGCATAGGGTTTAAGGAAATCTTTTATTCAATCGGCATTATTAATCATTAATTTTCAATTATCCCTTATGTTTTCCTTCTCCAATCAATACCAGGGCGAATAAGGAATAATTGATGATATCGATAAAATTCGCGTCGATGCCTTCGCTGATCAATGTTTTTCCGTCGTTGCGCAATATCTGGCGAACGCGTAACAGTTTCATCAAAATAAGGTCAACAAAACTTTCCTGGCTCATATCCCTCCACGCTTCGCCATAATCGTGGTTTTTATTTTGCATCACCTTTTTTGCTTCACCAATCTTATCATCAAAAAAATTTTCTACTTTATTTAATGGCAGGTCTTCTACCGATTCATCATTCAGTTCCAATTGTATCAAACCAATCACCCCATAATTTACAATGCCTTTAAATTCGCTCGCAATATCATCAACCACCATTTGCTCTCCCACTTCCTGGATATTTTTTATTCGCTGCGCTTTAATAAATATCTGGTCAACTATAGAGATCAGGCGGAGCACACGCCATGATGTACCGTAATCGCTCGCCTTCTTGATAAAAATTTCTTTGCATGATACTACTGCCTGGTCGTATTGTGTATTGGTTGCGCTCATTACCGGAAATTCTGCTATTTTCAATTTTATTAATGAATTTTATCGTCAAATGTAAACATAACCGAGCAATGTTCACACTCAATTGTAAAGGCAGGTTGATAGTTGTTGATAACCCGTTAGTGATGGGGATTTTAAACATCACCCCTGATTCTTTTTATAGCGGAAGCCGTTTTACAAACGATGATGATGTTTTATTCCATGCAGAGATAATGTTGAATGAAGGCGCTGATATCCTGGATATAGGCGGGCAAAGTACAAGGCCACGAAGTGACAAGGTAAGTATTGATGAAGAATTGAAAAGAGTGATTGGGAAAATTGAATTGATACATAAACATTTTCCACAGGCATTTATTTCTATTGATACAATTTATGCAGAAGTTGCGAAGCAATCTGTACATGCAGGGGCATCTATAGTGAATGATATCAGTGGTGGGAATATGGATAAAGAAATGCTCGAGGTAGTTGGGAAATTAAATGTGCCTTATATCTGTATGCATATAAAAGGGACGCCGCAAACCATGCAGGAAAATCCGGTTTATGAAAATGTAACAAAAGAAATCCTTGATTTTTTCATTCATAAAAAACAGGAATGTAAAACCGCGGGCATAAAAGACCTAATCATCGATCCGGGTTTTGGTTTTGGGAAAACGTTCCGCCACAATTTTGAATTATTAAAAAATCTTTCTGTTTTCAAAATGCTTGAAACCCCAATATTAGCAGGTATTTCAAGAAAATCGACTATCTATAAAACCCTTGGTATAAATGTTGAAGAAGCATTGAACGGAACTACCGTATTAAATACAATAGCATTGATGAACGGTGCAAATATTATTCGTGTGCACGATGTAAAGGAAGCGAAAGAAGCGGTGAAATTATTTGAGGAATATATGAAGTGAAATGAACCGCGTGGTAAGTTATAAGTAGTAAGCGATAAGTTTAGCTTATCGCTTACTACCTTAATTTTTATTTTTTTGTTGCTGTTTTTGGAGTAGCAGGTTTCATTTGTTGCGGCATCGGGAACGGAGGACGCTGATCAACTTTGGGAGCATCTTTCACATCCACCACCTCAATATCAAACATCAGGTTTTCGTTAGGTTTGATTACATTACCTGAACCTTGCGGGCCATAACCAAGAATACCTGGAATGTACAATTTAACTTTATCCCCCTTTTTAAATAATGTTATTGCTTTCACCATGCCTTGTATTGCTCCACCAACGCCTGCTTTAAATTCAAAAGGCTGTAGAGGATGACGTTGTGTTTGTTTGGTGCTATCTATGTTTGAATCGAAAGGTTTTCCTTCAAAGGAATAACCGGTATAATTGATAGAAACTACCTTACCTGAATCGACCTGCGGGCCATTTCCGGAAGATGTGATCTGGTAATACACCCCATCTTTCGTTTTAGTGGCACCTGCAATGTTATTTTTAGAAAGATACTCTTCTATCTGTTTAACTTCCTTGTCTTTTTCTGCATCTAATATTTTGGTACGGTCTACCTTAACCAGGCTATCGTTTGTAAATACATCAAGTACTTTTAACGTAAGAACAATCTTGTCTTTCTTTTTAATGAATGGTGGAAGCTGTCCGCCGTATTTACGGGCAAGTGTATCCGCAAGCATTACTACTGTTGCGCTATCGCCTTTACGAAGAAGCCCAAAAATTTCTGCAGGTGCATAAACAGGGCCTACACTATCAACAGGCATATAAATCGGCATACCCATTTTATCAGTACTTCCGATAATGGAATCGCGTACTTTTTGTACAAAATCCATTTTAAGGAATTCTCCTTTTTTTGCTGGCTCTCCTTTTCCGTCAGAAATGATCTTATAAAGCAATCCGCTTTTGGTTTTTTTAAATCCCTGGTTATTGCATGATACAACAGCTATCATTGCTGCTGCCATCAATACATACGATGCGATTTTTTTCATTTATATTTTATTGTAGTTGTGACGAATTTTCCCTCATTGCCTGCAAAAAACGCTGAACGGTTTGCTCCAACGTAGTACCACTTCTTCCACCTGCTGCATTAAAATGGCCGCCGCCTTCAAAATATTTACGCGCAAATGTGTTTACATCAAAATCGCCTTTGCTGCGGAATGAACAGCGGATTTCTTCATCGCGGTCTATTATAAGCGCTGCAAGTTTAATCCCTTTTATCGACAATGGATAATTTACCAATCCTTCCGTATCCCCTGTTTTTATATCGAACCGTGCAAGGTCTTTCCACGGAACAGCAATCAATGCGGTATTATACTCATAATACACATCCATGCGGCTTTGCAAGACATGACCGATAAAACGCAGGCGGTTCTCTAAAAAATTATCGAATAAATTTTCATGAATGATCGTGTGCTCAAGGCCCCTGTATTTAAGATCTGCCACCATGCGATGTACATCCCCGCTTGCAGACGGAAACCGAAATGAGCCTGTATCCGACATCACGCCGGCATATAAACATGCTGAAATTTCATTGTTGATCTTATCGCCATGGCCTGATGCAAGAATAAAATCATATACCATCTCGCTGGTTGAGCTTTTGTTTGTATCACTGATCCCGTATGTAAAGCTTTTCACTGCAGGTTGCTGGTGATGGTCGATCAGGATTTTTATGCATGATAATTTCTCGAGTTCGTCAGCCATGTGCCGTGTACGCAACAATGTATTATAATCAAGACAAAAAAGCCAATCAGTATCTCTCAAAACATTCGATGCTTTTTCTGTGCTGAATTCATAATCGATCACAGTTTCGCAACCAGGCATCCACTTTAACCAATCGGCCCAATTTGTTGGAGAAATTACGGTTACATTATGCCCGAATTGTTTTAAAAAATGATACATGGCCAGCGAAGAACCCATTGCATCAGCATCGGGTTTCTGGTGCATGGTAACCACCACTTTTTTTGCAGGCGAATTGCTAATAAGACTATATATCCCCTCAATCGATTTCATGAAAATGGCTGCGAAGGTATTAAAAGTTTTGTGTTTATCTCCTTCGAAATGGTGTTTTGGAAAGAAGTTTTAACAGAAAAATGCTACACAGATAGAATAAACAGAAAAGTTTGAGCTACTTTTGCATCCCAAAAAGAAAGAATATGAGCAACAGAACGTTTACCATGATCAAACCGGATGCATTTTCAAAAGGCCATTCAGGAGCGATCATCGACCAGATAATTAAAGGCGGATTTAAAGTTATTGCATTAAAAATGTTGAAACTTTCCCCGGAAAAAGCAGGCGAGTTTTATGCAATTCATAAAGCAAGGCCATTTTTCGCAGAATTGGTAGAATTCATGAGCAGCGGGCCGATCATTGCGGCGATATTGGAAAAAGAAAATGCTGTTGCAGATTTCAGGAAACTGATCGGTGCAACAGACCCTGCAAAAGCAGATGAAGGGACTATCCGTAAATTATATGCAGCTTCTGTGGGTGAAAATGCCATTCATGGAAGTGACAGCGACGAAAATGCAAAAATCGAATCAGACTTTTTCTTCAGTGGTTTAGAAAGGTTTTAGACGAACATATTAAACCTATAAGGTTTTTTGAAACCTTATAGGTTTTCCAGATGCGGCGGATTTTTTACAGGTGTTACTTTGTAGCCGTTATTCTTCAATAAATTTATTACACCTTTTTGTCCCGGCAAATGCCCTGCCCCTACTGCTATCAAAACAGGTTTTTCAATCATAATTTTTTTCAACTCCCTTACCCATTTGCGGTTCCTGTCGTACAACATCAGGTCCATGTAATTACTCATCGAAGGGTCCTCCTTGGTTGTCAATTCATCAATGCGCTGAAGGTCCTGCTGTTTATATGCCATTGCAAGCGTATCGGTCATTTTTTTATATTGGGTCGTACTGTCTAAATAATCCACAAGGTCCTTTGCCTGTTTTTCATAAGGGATACTGTCGAACAATGCCGCCTGGAATTCCGCCGTTTCAAGCCCGTGAATTTTTTTATTCCTGTCTTTTGCTTCTTTCATAATAACCATTTCCATACCGTTCGTTGTTTTGCAATCCAGGTCATTTTCTTCCACAATACTGCTAATGAGCAACGGTTTAAATCGCTCCAGCATGCCGAAGGGAAGCATTGCCGGATGTTTCTCAAAATAGCCTTTCACTTTCGCATAGTCATCGGCATTAAGGATATCAGACAATCTTTTTTCATCGTTCATGCGCATATATTTCAGCGAATTCATCATTCCTTTCATGTCCGTCAGGTCTATTTCAAAATATACTTCATCCACTTTGCGGATCGCATCTTTCAAACTGTCGCTTAGCTGCGCATCATCAGCACAAAGGATATGCATCGTGCCAAATAAATAAGACGGTTTTTTCAACCCGTTCCCGGAAATTTTCCATAATAATGTTTTCGGATAGGCTTCCCCGTTATTAGCCAAAGCCGCCGTGCTTTCATGTTTTACTTTTTGTGAGAATGAAAACAGGAATGGCAATAATGCAAAAGGTAGTAGAACAATTTTTTTCATGATACAATTTTAATTTACCGCGGCCTCTTCACCGTATAACTGGCTTTTAAATTTTAAAGATGGCGATTGTATAAATTCCCCTGCATTCAACGAGCCCCATTTTTCATCAACCCCTTTTATAGTAGTATCATCTGCTACTATGATATTTGGCCAGTCACGCTGGAAATTATCGAATTCCTTTGTCTTGCGTGTGCCATCGAAACCGATAATGGTTGACCGATTTCCGTTGTCCGATGACCGGTGGCCGGTAATATGATCCCTTCTCGGATCGAGATTGTTGCAAAACCTCCACAATGCTGTTGTCAAATCATTCGGATTTACATTATGTTCAACATATAATATCATCTTTATGTTTTCTATTTCCGAAATTGATTCACAGATTTTAGCATGCAATTCCCTTATATGCCCCATCCTGTTTTTTTGTACAGCAAGAATAATACATGGAATTTCTTTCCTTAACAAACCGGCATTCACTCCTTTGATTTCTGAAAAAGAATCATGCAGCCTGTTTTGAATTTCTTCTCCCGCCGAATGATAGCCGGCTACCGCCGGCTGTCCGCTATCTTCCATTTCTTCATCAAATTTCTTCGTTCCGTCGATACACATTTTTCCGCCGAAACCGAGTTTGCTGCAACTATGGTCAAGAACATCCATAGGCCCTTGCGAAAAATAAATATCTGTTGCCGGATTCATGTTTCTGAACACATATTTTGCAAGCTGTTCATAATCCTGGATGCTTGTACCTTCATCTGCGATCACTAAAATTTTGTTGAACATCATTTGGCCCGCACCCCACATAGCATTCATTACTTTTTGCGCCTGCCCTGCATATTCTTTTCTGATTTTGGCAATAACAAGATTATGAAATACTCCTTCAACAGGCATATCCATGTCAATAATCTCGGGCACCATCGTCATTTTTATCGGCGCTAAGAAAATACGCTCGGTTGCTTTGCCAAGCCATGCATCTTCCTGTGGCGGGATACCGACAATTGTTGCAGGATAAACTGCATTCTTACGGTGAGTAATACAGGTAATATGAAAGCGCGGGTACCAATCCGGCAATGAATAATACCCGGTGTGATCGCCGAACGGGCCTTCCCAGATCATTTCATCATTTGGATCGACATAACCTTCTATGATAAAATCCGCGTCAGCAGGAACTTCAATCGCAGGTTGCGTGATGCACTTTACCAATTCTACTTTTTTCTTTCGTAAAAAGCCCGCGAGCATATATTCGTCAACATTTTCAGGAAGAGGTGCTGTGGCGCTGTATGCATAAACAGGATCTCCGCCAAGCGCAACCGCAACAGGCATTTTTATACCGAGTTTTTTATATTCATTAAAATGTTTTGCACTCACTTTATGCTTATGCCAATGCATCCCGGTTAATGTTGGGCTGAAAATTTGCATGCGATACATCCCTACATTCCTTGTGTGTGTGTTGGGGTCTTTTGTATGAATGACAGGAAGCGTTACAAACGGGCCGCCATCTTTGGGCCAACATGTGATGACCGGAAGTTTGCTGATATCCGGCGATTGCATAATTATTTCCTGGCACTCGCCTTTGCCGTTTTTTACTTTCGGCATCCAGCTTGCAAACTGGCTTAATTTCGGGAGCAATTTTAATTTATCAAGAATACTTTCTTTCGGGGCTGCAAGTAATTTGAATAGACTTTCAATTTCTTTTGCAACATCGTCAAGATGATTAACGCCGAGCGCCATGCACATTCTTTTTTCGCTTCCATACGCATTCATCAATACCGGGAAATCGTAGCCTGTATTTTCAAACAACAATGCTTTTCCGCCATTACCACTTTTACTGAACCGGTCTGTGATCTCTGCTATTTCAAGCACCGGGTTGACATAGGTTTTAATGCGTAATAACTCTCCTGCCGATTCCAATGCGTTAATAAATTCCTGCTGGTTAGAATATGCCATTTGCTTTTATTTCAGTGCAAATGTAAAACAGAAAGAACAAGGATTTGTTGACAACAAGAATTAGAGCGAATTATATGAAGATGGCTTTGCTGTTAATTAATGCAAGACCCTGCCAGGTTTTTCTCTATGAGAAATTCTTCCCGCAGATTTACGCAGCTATGCGAAACAGCCTGCGGCATCAACGGGAAAATTATTTTTATCATGAATATCGCTGAGGATACCAAAGCTTAATAGCAGCACTTCCGATGAACGTAGTGCGACGCAACAATGTTCAATAGCGAACGAATGCCGGTAACAAAATAAAAACTAAAAAAGAAAAGGCTAAAAACTAAACACAAGAAATTTAGACTTGAAAACGCTCAAAGTTTATAACTAAAAGCCGATAGCTATTCCGCCGAAATCATAAACCGGTATGGTTATATCTTTTTCGGAGGGCAATCAATGATGCCGCGTTTGCTGTGCGATTCAGTATTACGATGGTTTCCGAGTTCGATGCTTACGCGGATGCCGGAAAAATAATACCAGTCTTTTTGTTTTGCACTGCCGCGTTTTGTTCCATCAACCGGATATGGGGCACCGCCTTTCAATTGATTTCCGCGATAGGCCATTTCCACAGCTTCAGGGCCGCGGGCCGCTAACAATGTTGCTTCATCAACATAACTCGTACTGACATCATCGAGATAATCCGTAAACAATTTGCGGAAACTTATTTCGTAAGAAAGCACCACATTATCTGTAACACGCAATTTAATACCTGCGCCAAACGGAATTGCCAGTTGTGTTAAACTGTACGGCTTTCGGTTTGGATATGCAGCCAAACCTTCCCCTTCCGTGCTCAACGGTTGCAGGTATACTTTCTGATTTAGTGTATCGTATGCATAAGGATTGAAATGATACACGGCGAGCCCTGCAAAAACATAAGGCGTAAACCTCTTTTCCGTGAGGTCGAACAAATTATATTCTCCAAGCACATTTAATTCAGCAATTTTTGTCTGGAAGCTCAAATTTCTTGCTACAAGGTCTGCTTTATTGTATTTGTCTGCAGCACCAACATGTGCATACGTGAAATTGGAAAGTAATGAAAAATGATTGGTAAGATCATATTGCACGCCTGCGCCAAATGCACCATAAGATTGATCGAGCGTGAACACTTTGCTTTGCAGATCGCCCGAATAATTTGAAAACCCTCCGAAAACATTGATATGCCATTGAGCATGCGAAACTGCAGGTATTAAAAATACCAGGAAGAACAATTTTTTCATGTGTAAAAATTAGTGGTAAAACTCGGGCAAAATCGTTATTGTTAATACAAGGGATGTGGATTTTCAGAAATAGCTACCAGGACAGAAGCATTAAAATCAATTATAAATTGATTATACGAAGAAACGCAACTATTGCGCCAAAAGTTGCTGTCGATTTGCAAAGCAAAAGTTAAAACAAGTTTTTAACAAATCAAAGAAGCAGCGTTTGTAATTTTTGGGACTCCGCGTGGAAGCGTGGGAGCCTGATAACGAATTCGTAGCAAGGCCTCGGGAAACACTCAAGGAAAACGGGAACGAATATTTCCCCATACCTCAGAAAGAAATTGGTTTGAATCATGATCGCAAGCAAAATCCCGGTTATCAATTATCGACGGCAAGGGATGAATCTTCGGCCCCCTTGTTTTACCTTTCCAGAAATTTTTCAGCTTGAAGATTTTTTCATTTTTACAGGTCTCCGTTTTCACAGGGTTTGTAGTTTGCTCTGCATTTTGTGCAAAAAAAAACGGGCTGTCGCAAAACTCCTTAGCAAAGCCCCGCAATTATTACTTTAGCAATAGAGGCAATGACAGAAATAATGGCAGCATGGAACATCCGTTTAAATCCATTGCAAAACTGAATACACTTCCGTTGCAAGCTGGTGATGGCGTATACCTTAATGCAAGCGATATATTCCAGGGAAGCATTTATATTGATTCTACAAAATCCGGAACGGCGGATAATCCAATCACAATAAGTTCGTATGGAGATGGCGTTGCGGTTATAGATGGAGGCAATGAAAATGGGCTCACTGTTTATGGTTCTTCCTTTGTAAATATTTCTAACTTAAGTTTAAAGGGAAACGGCAGAAAAAGCGGCAACACCAAAGACGGAGTAACGATCAGCAATTGCAAAAATATTACTACAAAAAACCTTGAAGTTACCGGCTTTCAGAAATCAGGGTTGTTAGTGTATGCATCGGTAAATATATCTAACGTTAACGTATATGCGCACAATAACGGCTCTGCAGGGATTACCGTTGAAGGCGATTTCAGTAACAAACTCACAAGCCGCAATATCACTTTTACAGAATGTCGTGCGGTGAATAATCCCGGCGACCCTACAAACCTTACCAATCACAGCGGCAATGGTATTGTGGTTGGCCATTGCACAAATGTTCTGATTGATAAATGCATGGCATCAGACAATGGCTGGGATATGCCAAGAATCGGCAACGGGCCTGTAGGCATCTGGGCGTATGAAGCCGACAGTGTTGTTATTCAACGCTGCCTTTCTTTTCATAATAAAACTGCCCCGAAAGCCGCGGACGGCGGCGGCTTTGACCTTGACGGCGGCGTTACAAATTCGGTTATACAATACTGTTACTCGTACGAAAACCAGGGAGCCGGTTATTGTATGTTTCAATATTGGGGAGCTAGCCCCTGGCATGATAATGTGATACGATTTAATATCAGTGAAAATGATGGTACTGTTTCAGATGCTCATGGCGGGGCTTATGTTTGGAATAGCTCCGGCGGCGACAACCAATTTTACAACAGTTGGTTTTACAACAATACTATTTACAATTCGAGGGAAGCAGCATTGAGCTATTCCGAAAAAAGCAGCCGCAAAAATTTCAAATTCATCAATAATATTTTTATTGGAAGAGATAGTTTGATACGTGGCGAGAAAGGTGAAGATACTTTTCTGGGCAACGACTGGTGGGGGCTGATCAACCGTTTTAAGGCCGATACAATTACTGATTTTGAATCCTGGGCAAAAAAATACAATGTCGAATCAATTGCGGGAAAGGTGATCGGTTTAAACATCAGCCCCGCTTTCGATAATAACAGTGATGCAGAGATCACTTCAGCAGATGACTTGTCTCAGTTTTTTAAATATAAACTTCCTGCGAAATCATTACTGAAAGTAAGCGGTATAGATTTAATAACAACATATAACATTCAAACCGGGGGTATAGATTTCCTGGGCAACCCTGCGCCTATGAATGGAATTGGAGCGTGCTTTTGAGAGATTATTTGAATAACTCAGCAACAGGCATCTCAATCGCGGATTTTCAATTGAACACAGTGAGCTACCAACTTTCATTTTCTTCCTTATCACTTACAACTTACCACCTGCAACTTTCCGGTAACCGCTTGTCCCTCATCAAAATATAGTTCTGGCAAATCTTCAGGCAACCGCTTATATTTATATGGCGTTTATAATGCAAAAGGATTCACCAGGTAATTTTTGGCCGGTTTGGAAAAATTGATAACTATAATAGAAGGATGTGCATTGCAAGACCGCAAATGCCAGCAGGTTTTGTATGAAAAATACTATGGAGTTTGTTTAAAAACAGCCTTCAGGTATATGGATACATATGAACAAGCTGTTGAGGTCACTAATGATGCATTTATAAAAATGTTCCGCAATTTCAACCGCTTTGAAATACGTGACCGTGAACGTATTGAAATTGTTTTGATGGGTTGGATGCGCAGGATAGTGATCAATTCTGCTATTGATTACCGCAGACGCGAGAAACATCATATCGAAGCATCGAGCATCGACAACCATTATATCGAACACAGCGACCATAGCCGTGCATCAGATACAAGTTTGATGTATAAAGAATTGATCGAATTAGTGCGTCAGTTACCGCCGGCATACAAGCTGGTGTTCAACCTGCATGTGATTGAAGGTTATTCGCACCAGGAAATTGCAAAAATGACCGGCATCAGCGTGGGTACATCCAAATCCAATTTATTCAAAGCAAAAGCACAATTACAAAAAAAAATAAAAGTACAGGATTCTGAATTTGTATTATGCCTGACATAAATGAAAATAATATAGACGACCTGTTCAAGCGTGCTGCCGAACAATATCCACTGCGCACAGATAGCGCAGACTGGGATAAGATTGCACGTGCACTTGATGAGGACGATGACGACCCGGCTGCAGGCTATATACCTGATACGAAACCCGGCTTGCGCAAATTATGGTTGTTGTTATTGCTGATCCCGGTTGCAGTGATCGGATATTATTTGTGGCGCCCTGTTGGAAAGTCAAATACAAGCAAACAGGAAAATATTATACCGGCAGCAACCAATACCGGAACAAAAAATGAACCTGTTGCTGCTACCCTTGAAAACAAAAAAGAAAATACAGTTGGTGATGATCAGAAACGCAATAAAGAAATTAAGAGTGATTTGAAAAATGATGAAAACATTTCATCAACACCGGCTAATAAAACATCAACAGAAAAAAATAATATAATTGAAAAAACAAACCAGCCGTTAGCATCAACAGGAAAATCAGGAGAAGCAAAATTTTCTGCCGGTGAACGTTCTATAAAAAATAATAGCATCCATTCATCCTATCGAAATAAAATCAACAATAATAAATCCGCTCTTCAACATAAAAATCATGGGCAAATTGTTAATCACAACAAAGCTGATGCCCCTCAAACACAAAATGAAATAATAACCGCAAATGACGATGTAATGCCTGCATTACTGAAAGGTACTCTTGTAGCCATAACTCCGGTTGAGCCCGTGATTAATCTAAAGAACCCGAGTCAAAAATCATCCGTACCCTTAACGAATAACACAGCGCCGACACAGAAAAAAAATAATATTAAGGCAAAATATTTTTATGTGGGAATTGTTGCTGCCCCGGATTTCAGCACAATAAAAATGCAATCGATAAAAGGATCAGGATATACCGCGGGGATTTTGCTGGGATATAAATTTTCTTCAAACTTATCAATAGAAACAGGGGCGTATTTTGATTCGAAGAAATATTATACGGATGGAAAATATTTCAGCACGAAAAATGTATCGTGGCTGCGCTACACAGACCTGAAGCATGTTGATGGATGGTGCAATATGATAGACGTGCCCGTAAACCTTCGTTATAATTTTTCCGCTACAAAAAAGAACAGTTGGTTTGCAGCAGCAGGTTTGTCAACGTATTTCATGTTCAAAGAAAATTACACCTACGATTACGAATACAATGGAAGTTATTATAATAGTTCGGCAGGTTATACCAAAGGTTCTCAAAACTGGTTTTCTATTATAAATATAAGTGCAGGATATGAACATAACATCGGTAAAACAGGCAGCCTGCGGCTGGAGCCTTATCTGAAAGTACCCCTAACGGGTATGGGTACCGGAAGTTTGCCTATCATGAGCGTTGGGCTTAATATAGGCATCATACACCAATTTAAGTAAGTAACATTTTAACGCGTTTTAGCTATGCTGAAAAAAAGGTCTTTTTTTCTCACAGGATCTGTATTGCTTATACTCCTTACAGTGCTCTTGTTTCGTGGCTTGTACCTGTACAACAAACCACATAAAAGCGCCGAGGCGGAAAATGCTGTTGCTACAATTAGTGCAAATGATCTGTACCAACAATACATAACTGATGAAAAAAAAGCTGATCAAACCTATCTCGGAAAAGTTATTGAAGTAACGGGTGTATTATCAGCAATTACACACAGTGGTGCAAATGAGATATGGATAATATCAGCATCCGCACAAGGCGGCATCAATTGCCAGATGTTTCCTGGCAAACAAAATGAATTCTCTGAACCTAAAGCCGGGGATAAAATCAATATAAAAGGGAAATGCACGGGGTTCCTGATGGATGTGAACCTTACAGACTGTGTTGTTCAAAAATAAAACGAAAAGAAACCATGAAAAAAAAGATGATCTGCATGTTGATGGTTGTGGCTGTTTCAGTCATGATTGTCTGTTGTACAAAAACAAATGAAGAAAAATTATCCGGTTCACAAAGCGGGAACGTATGCGACACAACAAGTGTAAAATATTCCACCGATATTTTACCGGTCCTGCAGGTGAATTGTTACGGATGTCACGGCAATGGTAACACCGGTGGAAGTGGTGGAATAAACCTTGACGGATATACAAATTTGAAAACATGGGCAGATAACGGATATCTCGTAGGCAATGTAAGGCATGATCCGGGCTTTGTTGGAATGCCTTACGGCGAAGCAAAACTCCCGGATTGTGAGATCAATAAAATTGTTGCATGGGTAAACCAGGGCGGCTTGAATAATTAAATTTTGCAAAATGAAAAGAAAAATTGCTATTATCTTTCTTGTTTTCGCATACTCACAGTACACTTCAGCACAGCAATATATCACGCGTAATGGTTTTATCGGTTTTTATTCCAAAACCCCGCTGGAAGATATTAAAGCAGAAAATAACCAGGTTTATGCAGCAGTAGATCTTTCTAAAAAAAATATCGCATTCACTTTATTATTGAAAGGATTCATTTTTACGAAAGAACTGATGCAGGAACATTTTAATGAAAATTATGTGGAGAGCGATAAATATCCGAAAGCAAATTTTGTCGGCTCATATTCGGGAAATATTAGCGCGGATAAAGATGGCCCGTATAAAGTGATGGTGAAAGGCGCTTTGACTTTACATAACGTAACAAAAAACATCGAAATGCCGGCAACTCTGGAATTGCACGAAGGAAAATTAACAGGTAATGCAACATTCTCTGTAAAGCCGGAGGATTTTAATATCAATATTCCTTCACTCGTACGTGATAAGATCGCGAAAGAAGTAACAGTGAGTGTAAAAATAGATTGCAGCACTTCAAAATAAAAACCATGAACATAAAACGGATCATATTATTTGTGCTTATTGCATTTTCATTGTCAAGATCGTTGGCGCAGGACAGCACCTTGCTGAACATGCTCAACGATTCGATGTACACACACGCTTCAAAGTCCTACGTAACCGGAACATTTAAAGCAACACATATTGTCAACGCACAAACAGTAGAAGCCCCTGCATCAGGTGCATTGAATTTTGTGATACAACACCGTTTCGGGCAGTTGAACAGTGGCGCATACAATTTTTTTGGTCTTGATAATGCAAACCTGCGGTTGGGATTGGATTATGGAATTACAGACAGGTTAACTGTTGGCATCGGCAGAAGTTCGTATTTAAAAACATTTGATGGTTATCTCAAATACAAATTGCTCCGCCAAACTGATGCAAGCAATCAAATGCCTTTTACGATGAGCATACTTGGCACTATCTCCAATTATACGCAGCATGAGCCGGGAAAAGATTATCTCACTGCTGCATATCGTACTGTTTATGTAACACAATTGTTGATCGCGAGGAAATTCAGTAGTGCGCTTTCTATCCAGGTTGCACCGACGTACCTCCACTATAATTCAGTTGCAGCAACGGATGACAAGAATGATTTATTTGCTTTATCAATGGGTGGGCGTTTAAAGATCACCAGGCGAATGAGCATAAATGCAGAATATGATTACCTGCCAAAAAACCAGGTCAAATCCATGAGCATTAATAATTCATTTTCGTTAGGATGGGATATTGAAACAGGCGGCCACGTTTTTCAATTAGTATTCAGCAATTCGCAAAGCATGGTTGAATCGCAATATATAGCGCAAGGTGTTAGTGGCTCTCCATCCACGGGAAGCTGGGGCAAAGGCGATATATATTTCGGGTTCAATATTTCACGCATATTTAATTTGAAAAAGAAAAAATAAACAGATTTGTAACTGCCGGAAATTAATTGCGTTCACAAATTAAGAATGGAAATAACTGCGAATATCAGGAAATCGAAATCAGAATTTGCAACAACTCTGTTGTCGAAGATCGATTTGCCATTGTTTTCATTCCTCATATTTTTTTTAGATGTAAAAGTGTTAATAAAAATTACAGCATTAATCTTCGTTTATATTCTCCGCCCCGATTTTAAATTTGGTTTCCGGTTGAAATCTCCGAGATTGCCTCTCTTCTACCCTGCCATTATAATCATAGCCTTAGTTGATTATTTTGTTTACCGTTTGGATACAACCCAACATTATACCCCTGTGTTATTGATGGGCATTTTTTTCTGGTCACTCTGCATCTTGGCAATCCATCAAATCAAATTAAGCGTAGAAAAGGCAGACATGAATACCATACATAACACATTACTGCTTTTTTTTCTTGTAAACGCTGCTGTTTCTTTCGTTGATATACTCATTATTATTATCAAGTCAGGTGCATTTAACCCCTATATATACCAGGGGCTTCGCCAGAAATATTTTATAGGTACCGGTGATTATATCAAAGGGATATCTTTTGATACTTCCACTACCAATGCCATCGTGAACGCATTTGCTGTTATTTACTTTTTAAAAAGAAAAGAATACCTGCCATCACTTATCTGCATGATCGTGCTGCTTCTTACCTGCAGCAATCTTACAAACATCATGTTGTTTGTTACGTTTATTTTCATGTTCATCTTTAATAGTACAAGAAGCGAAAAAAGCATAATAAGTATTTGTATGTTTATGCTCATACTTTTCCTGGTGAAAGTTTCACCACAAAACAATCAATATTCATTCGAGGTTTTTAAAAATATTTTCAGGAAACCATTAACTGTTAAACCTTTTGCTCCACCTGCACCGCTAATCAATTCGGTGGTTCAAAAAAAAGATACTGCAAACCCCGAGCAAACAAAACAATCTATTGCCAAAGCCCATCTTGATAGTGTAAGCACAATTCTGTTTCAGGCTTCGCAGAATATAAAAACTTCACCGCAAGAAAAAATTATCGTTTCTAAAAAACCATTCATTCCGAAGCCAAATATCAACGAACCAGAATATCAAACCAACAAAGACACAACTACAATACAAAGGGAGCTGGTTACACTCATGCATAAAACCGTTGAGGATAATACACTTGAATATTTAAAAGAATGCGCACAACATACTCCCGGGAAATTGATCAGCTTAAAGCAAACGTTTCATTTTTTTCAATTGCATCCGGCAAAAATATTTACAGGAACAGGGATGGGCAATTTCTCATCCAAAATGGCATTTCGTGCATCAGCATTAAAAGTCTCTGGCGGTTATCCGCAGAAATATGCTTATATAAATGAGGATTTTAAAAATAATCACTTCGCTATCTTTCTATATTATTTCAGTATGGTCACAGAATTTCATTCTGTAATGAATACTCCTGATTCAACCATCGATCAATTGCTCAGTGAATATGGCATTTTAGGATTGCTTCTCTTCTTAATTTTTTATATAGGTTTTTTTGCGAAGCACTATAAAAAACTAACCAACAGTTTGCCCATTGCAGCAATCATGCTTGGTACTTTTTTCAGCGGTTATTGGTTTGAGCAACTTTCTGTGGTTGTCATTTTCGAATTATTAATATTGACAGATATTAAAACAAACGAATCAAAAACAAACGCATCTTCTGCATGAAAAAAGAGGAAATTGCTATCACGGTATTGATGCCTGCCTATAATGCAGGGAAGTATATCGCTGAAGCAATTCAGTCTGTACTTGACCAGGCTTTTTGCAATTTCGAATTGCTCATAATAAACGACGGCTCCACGGATAATACAAAGGATATCATAACCGGTTTTACGGATATGCGTATCCGTTTGATGGAACAGAATAATCTCGGAGTTGCTGCAGCTTTAAATTTTGGGTTGGCAGCAGCTAAAGCAGAGATCATTGCACGTTTCGATGCTGATGATATTTGTATGCCAGACAGGTTGGAAAAGCAATTTGTGTTCTTACAAAATAACCCTGATTATATTTTAACAGGTTGTGAGGCAGAATACATTATGGAAAACGGCGAACACCTTTTTAATTTTAGTTGCGCAAATTATACGGATGAAAAAATCAAAAAAGAAATAAACAGATATTGTCCTTTTATACATTCAGGTGTAATGTTCCGGAAAAAGGCCGTGTTGGATGCAGGTGGTTATTCTTTACATGCACATAGTTTTGAAGACCACTTCCTATGGGCAACTTTACTAAAAAAAGGAAAATGTTGCAACCTCCCGTACCCGTTGATCAAAGTGCGTTTCAATGCAAATTCATTTACGATTGACGAAAGATGGCGGGGGAAAACATTTCGTCGCATAAAACAAAAAGCAATTTCAACAGGAAGCATTTCTGAAAAAGAAGGCAATCAATTAGCAAGAATTATAAAACAGCAGCAAACAAACAAAATAAAACATGGATCTTATCACGCATTGTGTTGTAAGAAATTTCTCGCTGATAATTTCCAGCCGCTGAAAGCCCGAGAACATGCCGGAAAAGCTATTTTCCTTAACCCGGCAAGAATAGATAATTACGCCATGTTATTCACCACATATCTTCCTCAAAAAATGGTAAGATGGATAACCAGGATGAAACGTACATATAATTAACCCATGCCGGATTTAAAAGGATATATAAAAAAGATCGCTGCCATTCTTAACCAAAAAGAAAAAAAGAAATTTATTTTCTTGTCGGCAGCGGTTTTTATAATTAATCTCTGCGACATTATTTTCCTTGCTTTATTGTTGTATGTAGTTAACCTCTATGCTTTTCAAAATAGCCTGAACTTACCAAAATGGCTTCCATCATGGGTTTCAGACAGAAACAGCATGACGTTGATATTTACAATTTTAATTTTGTTCTCAATAAAGAACATTCTTGCTTATATTGTTTTTCGTATCCAATATCATTTTGCTTATACTGTCGCAACCAGGGTATCAGGTAATTTGTTAATGAGATACCTGGAAGGAAAATTCTCGGATTACATCCAAACTGATTCATCTGTGCATATCCGCAGAATAAGCCAGGAACCTGTTGAATTCTGCCAGTATATTCTTTCCGGTTGCCAGCAAATACTTTCCGAATCTGGTTTGATATTACTTTCAATTACAGCAATGCTATTGTATAATGCAAAATTATTTCTGTTAGTTTTTGTATTATTAATGCCTGCCGTCATCATTGCATCATTAATAGCGAAACGCAAATTGCAATCCACCCGACACAATGTAAAAAGCAATTCTGAAAAAGCATTACAATATTTGCATGAATCACTTTCCGGTTATGTTGAAAGTAATATTTATGACAAGCATCATTTTTTTTCAGAACGCTATGCTGAAAAGCAAAAAATATTAAACACAAATATTTCTGAGTTGCAATCCGTTCAACTCATCCCTTCACGCCTATTGGAAATATTTGCGGTTTTCGGATTATTGTTACTAATACTTGTTAGCCGGATGTTTCCGCAGCATTCGCAATCTTCCATATTTATTACACTTGGTGCATTTATGGCTGCTTCCTATAAAATGATACCAAGCGTAGTAAAAATCTCAAATATCATCGGACAGATAAAAACATACGCATTCACACTTGACGATATTTTGCAAATGCAGGAACAAGTTCCCGATCCAAAAAATATTTTTGAAGAACCGTTAATAGATTCTGTCACTTTCAACAAAACGGCTTGCACATTTAATGAAAAACAAATATTAAAAAACTTTTCTTTAAAAATAGACCGTGGAGATTTCATCGGTATTTCAGGAATTTCAGGAAGGGGAAAAACAAGCATCATTAATATGCTTCTTGGCTTTGTCGAACCTTCATCCGGAATTATCCTTATCAATGACCAACCGACGGATACTGCATCAAGAAAAAAAATGTGGCGGCAAATCTCATACGTAAAACAACAACCATTTTTAATACATGATTCTCTGGAAAATAATATTTCTCTTGGCGAAAAAAATGCAGACCACGAAAAATTAGCAGCAGTAATTGACATCTGTGGATTGCAAAACCAGGAAACGACAATTTCAGAAAACGGGAAAAATATAAGCGGCGGACAACGTCAACGTGTGGCTATTGCACGTGCCTTATACAAAGATGCCGACCTGATCATTTTAGATGAGCCTTTCAGCGAACTCGACAATTGTTCTTCAAAAAAAATACTGGAGCATTTAAACAATTTAACGCATGCCGGTAAAACAATATTGCTGATATCGCACAACAAGGAAAATTTTTCATTTTGCACAAACATTATTTTTTTGGATGAATAAAAAAAAAGATACACTAATTATTTTATCTCCCGGTTTCCCGGAAAGCGAATCAGAAACAACCTGCCTTCCTGCACAACAGGATTTCATAACGGCATTGAATAACAGATTTCCTCATCTGAAAATCATTATCCTGAGTTTTATTTATCCTTTTAAAACCAGGCAATACTTGTGGCAAAACAATATTGTGATACCATTCAACGGTAGCAAATACAGAAAATTATTACGAGGTATTTTATGGTTTAAAGTCTGGAGAAGATTGCGAAAAATAAAAAGAGAAGAAAGTATAACAGGCATTATAAGTTTCTGGCTTGGAGAATGTGCATTGATCGGGAAACAATTTGCTGAAAAAAATAACTTGTTCCATTATTGCTGGATGTTAGGACAGGATGCGAGAAGCAACAACGCATATGTAAAACGCATCAAACCAAAACCCGAAGAACTTATTGCTATATCTGATTCAGTTAGGGCTGAATATTTCAGGAATTATTCTACTCTCCCCGGGCATATTATCCCTATTGGCATTGATCCTTGCAAATTTTCAGAATATCAAAACCGCGATATTGATATTCTCGCAGCAGGTTCGCTTATTGCTTTAAAACAGTATGAAATTTTTGTAGAAGTGGTCGCAGCTTTAACACAACGTCTAAAAAATTTGCATGTGGCCCTATGCGGCAAAGGACCGGAAGAAGTAAATATTGTTCGCAAAATTGTTGAACATGATTTGCGGGGAACTATATTACTGCATGGAGAAAAACCTCATCGTGAAGTTTTAAAGTTAATGCAACAAAGCAAAATTTTTTTGCACACTTCATTGTATGAAGGATTAAGCGCCGTATGCATTGAGGCATTGTACGCAGGCGCACATGTGATCAGTTTTTGCAAAGCAATGAATGAGGAAATTGATCACTGGCATATTGTTAATACCAAAGAAGAAATGACCGCAAAAGCAATAGAACTTCTGAGCAACACTCGTCTTAACCACGAACGCGTTGCACCATTTTTGATGAACAATTCTGCCGTCATGATGATGAAATTATTCAATTATACCGAAAGTGCAACCTGAGATATACGGGTAGCGATGGCATCGAAGGAAAGGTTTTCATGAAAGAAATCCAACACTTTTTTTCGCATGATGATCATATCTGTTTGATACGCTTTTCGCATAACCGATAACAGTTCATTCTCATTTCCGGGGCTGAACAAAAACCCACAAGAGCCGTTACCTGTCATTGTACGAAATGAAAAAATATTTGTAACGACGGGAATGCATCCGCAAGACATTCCCTCGCAAATGGCTGTCCCGCTTCCTTCATAATACGAACCGGAGACAATAAAATCTGCGCTGTTATACCAATGCAATAATTCTTTATGCTCCACTTTGCCAATTAAGATTACCGAGGCCTGCATATTTGTTTCCCGGATAATATTTTTAACCTCATGCAATAATTCTTCTGTTTGGTAGATCATATACAATTTCGCTGAAGGTTTTTCATCAGCAAATTTCACAAAAGTTTTTACAACAGTCAGCGGATCTTTGTTTTCATTCAATCTTCCAACCCACAAAAAAACAGGCGTGCCTGTTACTTCTGTTTTCAATCTTGCACAATGTTTATCAGACAAAGAAAAAACAGAAGAGAGCTCCATTACTTCATGAATTTTTTCTGCAGAAACAATATTTCCTTTTTTCACCCAATCCATCCCCATTTCATGAGAAGAAAAAAGATATGCATCAACATATTTACCTGCCAAACGCTGTAATTTCTTTTTAATTCCTGAAAAAGGTTTTTCAGCATGATGTTGCACAATTACCCGTGCATTAGAAAATAAATGTAATTGCAGCAACTGAAACGGGTTATGCAACCCCTGGATAAAAACCACATCCGGCCTGAGTTTGCGGATAATAAGGTGCAATTGCATAGGGAAATATTTTTGTGTTTTTGAAAATTTTCTGAATTGATATTGCACCCCATTCTGAAAATATTCACCTTCATAATCAATCTGCTCGATGCTGATCACTTCCTGTTCTTTGGCGAGAGACTCGAAAATGCCGACATACGCACTGATACGCTGCAGCCATTTTACGGGATTATCAAAATCCGATGAACAGTTATATGCAGCGAAGACAAACCTCATGCAGTTTCATATTTTTCACGAGTAAAAAAAGGAATAGCCACTTCAGAAAAATCTGCCTGCGGATAATATCCTTTTACAGCATTCATCAATTCGGGCAATTTTCCAAAAACATATTTGGTACTCCCGTCAATTACAACCTTACTGAATGTAGCCAACGGAACATGGAGTTGATCAATTAAACCAATGTCAAAAAAACGGATATCGCCTTTGTGCAGGATCAACAAAATATCTTTTGGATTGATTGATAAAAAAGCATCTTCATTATTTTTCAGATATTGCTTCCGGGCAACAACAATATCGGCCTGGTATGTTTCTTCAATTTTCCCCACTCCCCGCAAACCCCACACAGTTGAAGGCTTCACGGTTATCATATCCAATATTTCACTTGAGCTTAATGAAGTTTTATTTTTTGCAAGTCTGATTTGTTCCCACATATTCCACCCTGAAGTCAGTGTAGAATCCGTCCCGAAAATGATTGGTATTTTCTGCTTCAATATTTCTAAATCACTCGTCTTGTCTAACAAGAAATAATTCGATGCAGGACACCATACAAGCGCTTTAAAAAATGCAGCTTGCTGTTCATCCATCGCTACGCCATGAATACCTATAATTTTCTTTCGCAAAAAATTAAAGCGAATGACTTCATTAATTTCATTGTGCGCAATTTCATCAGTGCCTTCACCGATATGCATCGCAACAGGCAAACGCTTAGAAAAAGGATTATTCAACTTCCATTTCCATCTTTTTTCGAAACCCGGCGAATGCAAACAAAAGTATTCTTGAAAAACAGTAATGAAATTGTTTTTTATTTTCAACCGTTCGCCGTGGTTAACCACTGTAGTAAACCCATTCAACAAATTTTTATACATCCCCCACTCTGTCCGTAATCCCTGGGGAATTTTAAGCACAGCTTCAATTTCATTCTTATTTTGTTCGTGAATATCTTTCCCCCATTCCCTGTAATTCGGATATATTTTGTTTGCTGTTCGAGGAAATAAATTAAAATCGAGATGGTCGTGCGAATTGATCAACCCCGGGAAGGCAATTGCATCTTCAAATAATATGGAAAATCTACCTTCCTCTTTTTTTGATCCCGACGGAAAAATTGCACGGATGATGGCATTATTGATATAAATATCGTTCAGCCCCTTTCTTCCCGGAATATTAACCCGTTGCAGCAACATCGGCTTTTATTAAATAGATAGCATAAATGACAGGTTCGCCAAAAAATTTTTTATAAACAGGTAATGCATTTTGCTTTTCGTAAAAATGTTTCACCTGTTCATCCACGTTCCTCTCTATAAAACGCACAGCCTGCCAACCAAGTTGCCCTGCTATTTTTTTTATCTTATCGATAGAATGAATATAATTTTTGATCGATATTAATTCACCGTCCTTTTTGAAAGTGCGTTTCCCGCCCTTCGCCAGCAAATCCGGGTGAAAATCGCTGATCAATATCCCTGCACCGGGTTTCAATACCCTGTCCCATTCGTTCAATGTATTTTCGAGGTTATTAATATGAGCTACAGTCAATGTCGAAATAATAAAATCACAGGAATGGTCTTCCAATCCAGGCAAATGTTCACCTTTGATATGATATGTTTTTGCCTGCGGGAATTTTTTATTAAGCATCTCCAGCATGCCTTCAGAAACATCATAACCCAGCAACAGTGCGGGTTTGCTGGCAAATAATTTTTGCCAATGTCTACCGGTGCCGCAACCAATATCGACGATTGTTTTTCCTTGGAGCGGAATTTCTTCGAGCATTTTGCCAATGATCTCTTCATCCAATGCCAGCATCAAATTATCAGGCTGGTTATCGTACTCTTCCGACCACTGGTTGTATGCTTTATCCGAAGCAGTATCACGTAAAAAAAATCTTTTCAGTTTCTTGAACATAGGCATCCTTTAGTAATATACCGGCGTTTACATATTAGTGGGGAGTAAAAATAACATCTGTGCTGAATATCTCAGCAACCCAGAACCTTTAATGGCTTACTAAAACATGAATAAGATACTTTTGTTCAATCCGCGCAGCGCATTTTCAAAATATCGCATTCCAAATTCGATAATGAATATTGCTGCATCGGTGGAAAGTATGTATGACTGGGTAATTGTTGATGGCAACCGCGAGGCGGACCCTTATAAAAAAATTTGCAGTTATCTGGCAACCGGGGAATTTAAATACATAGGCATCACCGTTATGCCGGGGCCCCAAACAAAAGAAGCAATCCCATTTTCAAAAAAAATCAAAGAAGAATTTCCTTCAACAACCATGATCTGGGGCGGATATTTTCCTACCAATCATTACAAGGTTGTATTGAATTCCGGGTATGTGGATTTTGTGATCAATGGGCCAGGCGACCATGCTTTTCCAAAATTGATTGATGCTTTGGAAAACAACAAACCCTATGAACTTATCAAAAACCTGATTTATAAAAATACAAACGGAGCTATAGTAAAAACTCCGAAGCAGGATTTGATCGAACAAGACACTTTACCTGATCTTCCCTACAATAAACTCAACGCATTTTACCCGATAGAGAAATATTTAGGGAAGACTTATCTCGGCGAAAAAACGGTTGCCTATCATTCGAGTATCGGATGCCCGTTCACTTGTTCTTTTTGCGCAGTAGTACCAACATACGAAGCAAGATGGAAAGCAAAATCTGCCCCGCATGTTTACCGCGATATCAAATACATAAAAGATAATTGGGGAGCAGATGCGATTGAATTCCATGACAACAATTTTTTTGTCTCAGAGAAACGCACGGTTGAGTTTTCAAAACTGATCAGGCCTGAAAAAATGAATTGGTGGGGAATGGCGAGAATAGATACGATGGACAAATTCAAAGATGAATCACTGGCTTTGATACGTGAAGCCGGGTGCAAAATAATTTTTTTCGGAGCAGAAAGCGGTAACGATAAAATCTTGAAACAATTAGATAAAGGCGGCGCACAAACAGGCGATCAGATATTGCAGTTTGCAGAACGATTAAAAAAATTTGATCTCATTCCTGAATATTCATTTGTGTTGGGGACCCCGGCGCCTACCCCGGAAGAAGTAATGGATCAAATTGATTTTGATATCAACTTTATACGAAAAGTAAAATCGATCAATCCAAAAACAGAGATAATTTTATATACCTACAGCCCTGTTCCGACAGAAGGTTCCGAATTGTACAATGAAGTGTTGAAAGCAGGTTTTGAATATCCGAAAACATTGGAAGACTGGATCAATCCGCAATGGGAAAAATTCGATCTCCGCAAAAACCCGCTCACGCCGTGGCTTACAGCCGAAATGATTGATAAGATCAGGAATTTTGAAACCGTGCTCAATGGTTATTATCCAACGGTATCGGATATACGCTTAAATATGTTGAAAAGAAAAGTGCTGCATGCCATTGCAGGGCTCCGTTATAAAATAAACTGGTACAAACATCCTTATGAAATAAAAGCATTACACAGGCTCTGGAAATACCGTCAACCGGAGATCCAGGGTTTTTAATATAAAAAAATGAGTTTACCAGATTCGTCCATATTGACAAACATAAATTTTGAAGGCAGCGCAAAACAACGCAACCTTCTTTTCGAAAAAAAATATATTACAGTACGGCAAATTGAAAACCGCTTGTACAGCGATGAAGAAGTAGAACGGTTGCCGGATATCAAATCTTCGCATACACATTATCATGAATGGCGTATACGAAAACGGTCGATGCAGCGGTTGACAGGCTATTTTGCAGCAAAGAAAAAAAGATTGGATATACTCGACGCGGGTTGCGGCAATGGATGGCTTGCGCATGCATTGTCAAGAATACCCGGCGCAGAAGTTACGGGTATGGATGTAAATTTTACAGAGTTGCAACAGGCTGCACGTGTGTTCAACCACAACCAGCATTTGCGTTTTGTATATGGAGATGTTTCCGAAGGGCTTCCTGCTGCATCAAAATTCGATATCATTTTATTTGCTGCATCCATTCAATATTTCCGCTCCCTGAGAAAACTCATTCATACCTGCATGCAGCAGTTGAATGCAAACGGAGAAATACATATTATAGATTCACATTTTTACAGGCAGATTGAACTGGAAGCTGCAAGAAGAAGAACAGAAGAATATTATTTTTCGCTTGGCTTTCCTGAAATGTCAGAGTATTATCACCATCATTGCATTAACGAATTACAGGCATTCAATCATACGATTTTGCGCAACCCGCGTTTTATGTTTCATCGTTTCTCTGCAAACAAAAACCCCTTTTATTGGGTATGTATAAAAAAATAACCGCAGATTGCAATCACTAACGTACACATATAAACGACTAAAAACCTTACAAACAAATAAAATATCCGCATTACCCGTAGTGATATTAATGCCGCACAGCGCCTGCAATTGCCGTTGCGTGATGTGTGATATCTGGAAAGATAATAAGAACCTGAAGCAATTGAGTGAAGACGATGTTTACGGATTACTGTCATCATTCAAAAAATTTGGCACCCAACAGGTTGTTATGTCCGGCGGCGAAGCAACCTTGCACCCAAACTTTTTCCGCTTCTGTGAGATATTGAGAAAAGAAAAGATAAATGTTTCATTGTTATCCACAGGATTAACATTGAAAAGAAATGCACAGCAGTTAACACAATGGGTAAACGATATTATTATTTCTATTGACGGAGATGAAGCGTTGCATGATACCATACGAAATATTCCGGGCGCCTTTATAAAGATCAAGGAAGGAATACAAGCAATCAGGGCTATTAACCCTCATTATAAGATCACAGCAAGAACGGTGATTCATAAACTCAATTATCAATCGTGGATATCAATTATTGAATCTGCAAAAACCCTGCAATTAAACCAAATCAGTTTTTTACCGGCAGATGTAAGCAGCCATGCTTTCAACCGCGAAGTATTATGGAACGCATCGAGGCAAGATGAAATTTTATTAGGGAAAGAGGAATTGCCTTTGCTGAAAAATATCATCGAAGCAATCAAAACAAAATATAGCAGTGAATTGGCAACACATTTTATTGCTGAACCTGCAGAGAAATTAGAGAAGATATATTTATACTACTCAGCATTCTACAAACTAAATCCTTTTCCTTACAAAAAATGTAATGCACCCTGGGTTTCTGCCGTAATTGAAGCCGACGGTACTGTGCGCCCTTGTTTTTTTCATGAAAGTATTGGCAATATTCACGACGATAAATTTGACGAAATACTGAATGGCGAAAAAGGAATGTATTTCAGGCAATCAATCGATATGGATACAAACAACATTTGTAAAAAATGTGTTTGCTATTTGAATTTGCCATTGCACATAAATTTCAATAACAGCTAAACTATTGGAAACTTTTTTTACACAAACAAAACCATTTGCTGCTAATCCTATAGAAGCAAATCAAAGGGCTGTTTCTATAATACCGGTGGCGTATCTGTTGCTTGCATTTGCTTTATTACAAATTGCAGTTACATTCTTAACCTTTCAGCGAACCTTATCTTTTGACGAAGCGATGTGGCAATATATCGGAAGGAACTGGTTTCGCAATGGATTGCAACCCTATAGCGGTGGAATTGATAATAAATCGCCATTGATTTTTGCCTTATTTGGTTTTTCAGATAAATTATTCGGGGTGAATTATTGGTTCCCGAGAGTGATTGGTATTTTTTTTCAATCAGCAGGAATATTTTTTGTATGTAAGATCGCAGAATATTATGCAGGAAGAAAAGCAGGTTTATTTGCTACACTGGTTTACGGGTTATCGTTGTTATGGCATGCCACCGGCGGAAAGTATGTTTCCTATACTGAAACTTTTTCAATTGCATTAAGCATAGCCGCATTTTATTTTGCAATCGCTGCACAAAAAAATAACGATATTTTCTTAAGTGCAATATTATGCGGTATAGCTGTCGCATTCAGGTTCACTGCATGTCTTAGCGCATTAGCTATAATTATTCATTTGATCGGGGGAAAAAGGAATGCTTTCATTTTTTTATTGGGAATGATGGTACCGATCACAATACTAATTGTTGCTTTTTATTTTTGCGGGATTCAACCTTATGATCTTTATACTAATATGCTCGCCGATAATTTCACAGTTGGAGCAGTAACAGATCATTCCCTCCATTGGCGCATAAACAGCCTTGCAGGTCATTTCCTGAAATCTCAATTACTATTGTTTTTGCCTGTTCTGATTTTTTCTTTTTTGAGCAGAAGAATTAATAAGAGTATTGTTCCCTGGCTTGCTTGCGAATTTATCGGCATTAGCATAATCGGTCTTTATTCAAATCAACATTTCAAAAACCTCCTCCCGCAATTGTCTTTACTGACGGCATTTATTCTCACATTACTTACAAACCGATATAAAATATCAACCGCGTCAACTGTTATAATAACTGTCCTCCTATTTTTTCCAGAAACAACAGAACCTATCCTTGTTTTAAAAGATATTTTTTTGAACCACGAAAACGTAAAAACCAACGCAGAACAAAATACCAATACTCAACCCGATGAAAACGGAAAGAAAGAATTTGGTTTGTGGATCCGTTCGAACACAACTTCAAATGATAAAGTGCTGATTGCAGGATATGGCGCTATTTCGCAGGCATATTCAGAAAGAATTTCCCCGACTATCTATTTCAATGTCACACAAACGCCAACAGCAAAACAAAGGCTTTTTGAAGAATTAGATCATAATAAACCCTTCATGATTGCAATACCAAACTTTCCCGAGTATTCGGTTTATGTGAGTGCAGACATAAGAAAATTTATTGCTCAACTGGCCGCAACGGAATATTATCAGGTACAAAATTTATATGGCTACAAAGTTTACGAAAGAAAACATATATCTGTTCAGAATATTTCATTATCAAAATGAAGAAAATTCTTTTTTTCATATACACAATATGCATTGCACTTCTTGCTGCCCGGGAATTTAAAAGCCAGGAATTCAACTGGGATATGATTCCTTATATGACAATTGTTGCATCGTATGATGGAGCCAAAATCACTGATGCGCATAACTTTGTTTATAACACAATTAAGCTAGAAACCCCAAACAATAACTACCAATTGTTGACAGATGGAAATATTGAATTGCGAAAACGTTGTGCAGAAAATGCAACTTATTTAAAAGATCAGCTACCATATTATATTATAAAACCATTATACACTTTATTTGCTTATTGTGCGTATAAAACAGGTTTCTCGCTAACACACGCTGTTCTCTTGCCTTCAGTGATAAGTTATTTTTTAACAGGCATTTTACTTTTTGCATGGTTGAAAAAATATATCTCGTTTTTCATAACGCCATTTCTTTGTTTATCAGTTATGCTTATTCAGCCGCTCACCGCAACCGCAAACCTTTCCACACCGGACTGCCTTGCTTCATTTTTACTACTAACCGCTTTTTATTTTCTCCTTGAGAAAGGATCAGTATATATTTCTTTTATCTTTTTATTGTTATCCGTTTTTGCAAGGCTTGATAACATTATCCCTGCAGTATGTTTTGTTTCTTCGTTTATGTTCATTAAAAATGACCGGAAAAAGATTCCTTTGAAAACAGGCTCGTTATTCGTATTGGCATTATGTATAGCATATTTGCTGGTTGCGTACAGCGCGACAAAATATCAATGGAATATATTTTATTTCCCCTCTTTTATGAGCCATTTAAACCCGGAATACAATATTCATTCTTCATTTTCTTTTGAAAATTATTTTGCCATTATACAATCACAAATCAGGACGGGCTTATTTTTTTCAAACGTTATTCTTTTTTTGCTATTAGCATCGGCTTTGTTCCTCAATCTTAACTGGTCAGCAAAAAAGATAACATTCAAGGCAGAAGAACTTCTTATAATTTCATTGACGGCTGGTATTTTCATACGCTTTTGTTTACAGCCTGTAATTGCCGACAGGTTTTATTTATATTATTACCTGTTTGTTTTAATTGCGCTCATAAAAAAGCTTTCTCAAGGGCATCAGAATATTAGAATGGCAACCTGAAGTGTTTTTGCCGCGTTTTATAATACAAACAGAAGAATTATTTGCAAAACATTTTATTCTCCCATTCATATTTTCTCCGCTTTGACCCAAAGCAATGGAAAATCGGGCTACCCTATCCTCCATTGGGTACTTTATATGCAGCTGCGTTAATGCGTGAAAACGGTTATCATGTGAGCCTCGCAGACAGTATGTTTGCCGACGGCCCGAATGAAATCATCGCTGCTGTAGAAAAAAATATCCCGGAATTTTTCGTGTTGTATGACGACGGATTTAACTACCTCACAAAAATGTGCCTCACCAATATGCGTGAAGCTGCTTTTAAAATAATCCGTCATGCAAAGGAAAAAGGATGCATTGTAATCGTATCAAGTTCCGATTCAATAGATCATTACCAGGAATATCTTGAACAAGGCGCAGACTTCATTTTATTAGGTGAGGCTGAAATTACCTTGCTTGAATTAATCAATGCGATTAGTAAAAATGAAAGCAGTCATTTACATATTCCTGGTATTGTTTTTTTACAAGATGGAGCAGTTGTAAAAACTGTGAGAAGAAATGTTTTGAAAGATTTAGATTCGTTACCGTTGCCTGCATGGGATTTGATAGATATCGGGCCCTATCGTAATTCATGGATAAAAAATGCAGGATATTTTTCCATCAATCTTGCAACAACACGTGGTTGCCCTTTCAAATGCAACTGGTGTGCAAAACCAATCTATGGTAACCGTTATAATTCACGGTCGCCGGAAAATGTGGTACAGGAAATAAAATTGTTGAAAGAAAAATTCCTGTTCGGCCATATCTGGTTCTGCGATGATATATTCGGCCTGAAACCCGGATGGGTAAGGGATTTTGCCAATTGTTTAGAAAAAGAAAACCTGGAAATTAAATTTAAAATCCAATGCCGTGCAGACCTTTTACTACAAGAAAATTTCATCAGCGACCTTGCACGTGCCGGTTGTGAAAATATCTGGATGGGTGCAGAAAGCGGTTCGCAAAAAATATTAGATGCAATGGATAAAGGCACAACGGTTGAACAGATTTATATTTCAGCACAACTGCTGAAAAAGTACAATATCAAACCATCATTCTTTATTCAGTTTGGTTATCCCGGCGAAACGAAAGAGGATATTAAAAAAACAATAGGAATGATAAACGATCTTTTGCCTTACGAGATCGGCATTTCTGTTTCTTATCCTTTACCCGGAACCGCTTTTTTTGAAAACGTAAAAGCAGAGCTGGCGCAAAAAGCTAACTGGACAGATTCCAATGAACTTGCACTAATGTTCAAAAATATTTACCAGCCTGCGTTTTACAAGCAGTTGCATAATTATGTACACGTCAATTACCGCAAACATCTTGCATTAGGGTTCCTGAAAAATATTTTCCTTCATCCAAAAAAAATAAATATAGCCGGAATAAAAAAAGCACTTTCTTTTTTCTATTTCATTCCGCTTGTGCTATTTGAAAAAATTAAAATGAAACAATTCGAGAAATTATCATGAGCCTCTTGCATGAAAATATGAATGAGATATCCGTAGCAAATGCATTCACCAGGCAATCTGCAATCTTTGATGCGATATATTCGGAAGATAAAATCATACAATACAAAAGGGAGCGAGTAAGAAATCATGTATCTGGATTGTTATCACCAAACTGCAGCATTCTCGAACTGAATTGCGGCACAGGTGAAGATGCAGTGTTTTTTGCAAAGCATGGGCATATCGTTCACGCAACAGATAGTTCAGAAGGGATGCAAGAGTTATTAAAAGAAAAGATCAAAAAAAATCATTTGGAAGAACGCGTCAGTTGTAAATTATGTTCTTACACAAATCTTGAACAATTAGAACGAAAAGGCCCGTACGATCTGATATTTTCCAATTTTGCAGGATTGAATTGTACCAACGAGTTGGATAAAGTATTAACATCTTTTGATGCATTACTAAAACCCCGGGGAACCGTTGTGTTGGTATTGTTACCAAAATTTTGCCTCTGGGAAACGTTATTGATTGCAAAAGGAAAATTCAAAACTGCTACAAGAAGATGGTTTGGTACTCGCGGAAGAAAAGCACATATCGAAGGCGTGTTTTTCAAATGCTGGTATTTCAATCCGTCTTACATAAAAAAAAGGATCAAAAACAAATACGAAATACAAAATATCGAAGGCTTATGCACGATCGTTCCTCCATCGTATATTGAACATTTTGGAGAAAAATATCCGCGTTTATTTGAATTCCTGAAAAAGAAAGAAACTATTTTGAAAAACAAGTTCCCCTGGAGATCGATTGGTGATTATTATATCATTTCTTTCCGGAAAAAATAATTGCTATAATTATTGCCTGCTGATGTATAGTTCGTTTAATTTATCTCTGTACATCGACAAAATCTTACCCTGAAAATACTCCGGGTTTGGTTTACAAAAATGTTTATCCAGCTTTAATCCCATTCGTTCTCCCCTGCTGTTCTTTTTTCCCAATTCTTCTTTTTTCATCCAGCGTTTAAAAGTGAGTTGCATGAAATAATTATCAATCTTATCGCCGGTTCTATTGTTGAACATTTTTTCAATAAACCGTTTTATGAACGAATGATGGGATAACGTCATGGTTTTTTCTTTTCGTCCGGAATTAGGATAAAACCCAACAGTCCATTCATTGGCAGCAGCGAATTTATCCATCGTTCCGTTGCCACAGGTTGGCAGCAGAGTGATCAATTCCATAGCCGTGAAAATATTTTTTTCTTCAATTTCCATCGCAGTTTCATCAATAAAATAATTCATGCAATACAAATGTTCCCTGCCAACCAAAAAGCTTAATTTTTTATACAGGTGCATAACCGTTCTCGCTATCCACAATCGGTTCGCCTTTGTGATAATGAAATAATCAATATCCGAATTTTCAGTGGCGACATTTTTTGATAAAGAACCGGAAATGCCAATTCCCCTTACATAGGGAAACTGATATAAAAAATTTGAAATCCTCCGCGCCAGCGGCAACAGTTGCGCAGCATTTTCATTATGTATTACACGCTGTTCTGAAAGCTCGGGTTTATTATGTAATGAATAAAATCCGTTGCTGTGAAATATCAATCCCTCGTTTACCAAAACCCGGAGATAGTTTCTTACCAGCTCTTTCGCAAGCTGGCAATCACTAAAAAAAAGTATCTCGCTTTCCATTAGCGGATAATTAAACAGGTCAAAATAAGCGAGTGCTTTTAGAACACTTTGCCTTATTTCTTCGGATACAATATTTGCTGCTGTTTGATTCACTAAAAATGTTTTACGAACGAAATACATTCAATAAAACGCTGCCGAAGATTGAGAGGTTGCCAACTAAATTTTTCCATAAAATAAATCGCCGGCAAATTTTTCAGGAGGCAACCAGTGCACTTTGTGATGCGTTTGTTTTTATAATCAGCACAAGTCCGATTTCAGTAAACCTCATAATGTTTAATGAAGGTTGCATTTATAACAAGGTCAACTTTATTCACAGTCCGTGGAGGTGACACGTTCCAGGTAACAGAAACAGCAAAACACCTCGGTGAATTCGGTATTGAAGTAGATATTTTTCTTACAGGTCAATACATCGATTATTCAATGTATGACCTGTTGCATTTTTTCAACATAATACGCCCTGCAGATATTCTATATCATATAAACAAATCAAATAAACCATTTGTGCTTTCAACGATTTTGATCGATTATAGCGAAGCAGATAAATTTTATCGTAGGGGAATTTACGGGTTCCTGTCGCGCCATCTTTATTCCAATCAAATCGAATATTTAAAAACAATCGCACGGTTTATAAAAAGAAAAGACAAAATACGGTCAGTTTCATACTTGTGGCATGGACAAAAAAGATCTATCAAAAAAATATTGAACAACGCTTTGATGCTTTTTCCAAATTCAAAAACAGAATATGATGCCTTAGTGAAATATTACAATTGCAGTACTGCATATACAGTAATACCAAATGGAATAAACTGCAAATTATTTTGTTTTGATGCGTCAATAAAAAAAGATCCTTCGTTGGTTATATGTGCCGCTCGGATTGAAGGAATTAAAAACCAATTGAATCTTATCAAAGCGATTAATAACACATCGTATAAATTGCTCATCATTGGCGCACCTGCACCAAATCAACTCTCCTATTATAAAGAATGTAAAAAGATAGCCGCATCAAACATCACATTTATTGAACAGTTGGAACAACACGCATTGTTAAGTTATTACAATAAAGCAAGCGTACACGTGTTACCAAGCTGGTTTGAAACATGCGGTTTGTCATCATTAGAAGCTGCTGCAATGGGCTGCAATATTGTAATCACAAACAAAGGATACACTTCAGAATATTATGAATCGTACGCGTTTTATTGCGACCCGTCTTCCTCTGAATCAATTTTTAAAGCAGTAGAAAATGCGGCGAAAGCAGGTTTTCCGGATAGGTTAAGAGAAAAAATTTTATCACAGTATACCTGGCAGCATGCGGCAGAGCGTATTGCTTCTTCGTATTACGACCTTATATCATAACGCATGGGCATTCGAATCGGCATTTTAGGAACAAGGGGCATTCCAAATCATTACGGAGGTTTTGAAAGATTGGCAGAAAAACTTTCCGGCGGGCTGGTGGCTCAGGGCCATACAGTCTTTGTATACAATTCGCATAATCATTATTATAAAGAAAAAAAATGGAACGGGGTAAACATTGTTCATTGCTATGATCCCGAATATCGTTTTGGAACAGCCGGGCAATTTATTTACGATCTTAATTGCATCATCGATTCGCGAAAGAGAAACCTTGACGTGATCCTTATGCTGGGTTATACCAGTAGTTCTATATGGGGATGGCTTTTCCCGGAGAAAAGTATTGTAATATTTAATATGGATGGATTGGAATGGAAGCGTGCAAAATATTCAAAACCCACCCGGAAATTTTTGTTGTTTGCAGAAAAACTGGCTGTGCGCTACAGCGATTTTTATGTAACAGACTCTCCCGTAATCAAAGATTATTATTCCACTAAATATAAACTCGACACCAAATACATTGCTTATGGTGCAAAAATATTTACAACTGAAGATGAAATCATTCTTACAAAATATGAAATGATCAAGGAAGAATATTATCTGATCATCGCACGAATGGAACCTGAAAACAATATCCGGATGATATTAGAGGGTTTTTCAAAAAGCAATTCAAAGAAAAAATTTTTAGTTGTGGGCAATACAACCAATTCGTATGGTAAACAACTTGTACAGGAATTTAAAAAAGATACACGCATTCGTTTTGCCGGGGCAATTTATGATGAGGAGGAGTTGCACAGCCTCTGCTATTTTTCATCTCTTTATTTTCACGGACATAGCACGGGAGGAACTAATCCTTCGTTGCTGGAAGCTATGGGTTCGCAAGCCCTGATAGCAGCGCATGATAATGCTTTTAATAAAAGTGTTTTACAGCAGGATGCTTTTTATTTCAGTTCAGCAGGCGATACAACATCACTTATCGAATCTGTACAACATACAAAAGTTACGCAGCAGATGATCGCCAACAATTTTGAAAAGATAAAAGCAAATTTCAACTGGGAGCAGATCATCCATCAATATGAACAATTTATGCTTCAATGCTTATACAGGAATGTCAATGAAAAAAGTTTTGTTTATAAACGATTCCCTGGCTAACAAGATCACTTATTATCACCTGCTTTTTTTTCTTGTAGCGTTACCGTTCGATATGTTTTACAGCGAACTGGTTTTGGCAAGCCTGTTGGTCCACACTATTATTCATTTTAGAAAACAGGATATTCCAAAGAAGTTATATTTCTGCATGTTCCCTGCATTTATTTACTTACTAACAGCCATAAGCACCTTATATTCGTTCAATAAACCGCAGGCTTTTTTTGAATGGCAAAAACAACTGGCTTTACTGATTTTTCCATTGATAATTTCGGCAACCTCGCTCGACCTGGAGAAATACCGGATGCAGTTATTGCAAGCCTTTTCGTTTACCTGCACATTGATAGTTGTTTACCTGTTCATCGATGCCATACAGATCATCAACTATAATAAATTGCCATTCTCAATACTCTTTACAGAATCATTCACCAATCACAATTTCCCGTCGCCTATCAACCTGCATGCAACGTACTTTTCGGCATATATCGCTGTTTCATTTATCACTTCATTGTATTACTGTTTTCATTCAGAGAAAAAAGCGCAAATGACAGCAAACATTATTTCCTGCCTTATTCTATTTGCAGGGTTGATCCAGCTTTTGGCGCTTTCTGTATTCATGAGCCTTTTCATAATACTTTTAATTTTTCCTTTTTTTGTACTGCGTCAGCAAAAACGAAAAATATTTTTCCTCGTCTTCGGAATATTTTCAGTTTGCTTTCTATCCTTTGCATTAAAAACAGAATTATTCAAAGACCGGTTGTTACTAAAATTCAAGCAAGACCTTACTACAACAAAGTCGGCAACTGCCATTTCCGATCCGCGTGGCGCAAGATGGAATTGCGCAACCGAACTGATCGCTCAAAAGCCTGTAACCGGCTATGGTAGCGGAACAGAAACCGAACTGCTAAAAGAAAAATATTTTGAAAAGAAATTGTACAATTCTTATTTATACGAATTAAATGCGCACAACGAATACCTCAGCCTTCTTATTAAGAATGGAATTCCAGGTTTGGTTGTTTATCTTTTTATTTTGTTTATCGGTTTCAAACTCGCCATCCAGGCTAAGGATATTTTTTTCTGCAGTTTTCTGGTATTGATCACTATCATTTCCCTGACAGAAAATATTCTTGATGTAAATAAGGGCATTTTCTTTTTCGCATTTTTCTTTTCCGTGTTAGCAGGAAAGCAAACTATAGTAATACGTTTAGCAAAAGTCAGATTAAATCTTTTGCGCAATTACGAAAAAATTTCAGAATAATTTTTATGGTGTTGAATCCGTCAGTTATATAAAATAAAAATTCGGGACTCGTACGTTATTCCTGCGTATGCAGGAATCGGGAACTGCATTCTATCGTTTTTATATTTCATCTTGAGGTGAATTCAGATTGCCGCCTACGCGGGAATGACGGTAAAAAAGTATACAAATTATTTAGTCCTTGAAATATAAATTGTCCTAAAAAATCTCACTCCATTTCCACCATCGCTTTAATAACCCCATTCTCCGGTTTTAACCAGCTTGCAAATTCATCTTTCACTTCAGCAAATTTCACACGGTGTGTAATGTAATTTGAAGGGTTGATACGCTTTTCTTTTAAACAACGAACCACAAATTCAAAATCCTGTCGTGTTGCATTTCGGCTACTCATCAACGTTGCTTCCCGCTTATGAAATTCAGGATGGCTTAATACAATTTCTTCCCGTTGCAAACCGATCAGCACAAATCTTCCGCCATGTGCAAGATATGGAAGGGCACTGTTGATCGCTTTCCTGTTTCCCGTTGCATCTATCACCAGCGTTGGCATATCACCGTTGGTAATTATTTTTAGTTTTTCAGCAACATCATCGTTCGCAGGGTTTATGGTGTACTCAGCAATTTCTTTTTCTTTACAAAACGCCAAACGCTTTTCATTTATATCCATCGCTATCACTTTTGCACCGGCAATTTTTGCAAATTCCATTGTTGCAATCCCTATCGGCCCGGCGCCAATGATCAGTACAAATTCTCCCGCTTTTGTATCCGCCCTTCGTATGCCATGTGCCCCTATCGCAAGTGGCTCTGTCAATGCAAGTTCATCCAGGCCCAAACCTTGTCCGTGCACCAATGAATAGGATGGCACCAGAAAATATTCCTGCATACCGCCATCGCTATGCACTCCGCAAACAGTTACGCTCGCACAGCAATTTGGTTTTCCATTCCTGCATGCAATACAAGTACCGCAATTAAAATACGGGATCAGCGTAACCGTTTCCCCGCTTACAAAACCTGCCGCATCCGTTTCTACAATTTCTGCGGCCAGTTCGTGCCCGAGTATCCGCGGGTAATTAAAAAAAGGTTGCGTGCCTTCAAATGCATGCAGGTCGGTGCCGCAAATGCCAATGCTTTTTATTTTAAGCAGGGTTTTCCCCTCTGTCCGTACCGGTATTTTTGCATCTGCATATTCAAAACGAAATGGAGTTTCACAAACTAATGTTCTCATCATGTATAAATATGCCCGAATATACGTCATCGGAAGTTTATTTTTCAAAACGTCTGCAATAGCTGCAGTGCCTGTTGATTCGTCACTTTGAGATTCGTCATGCCAAGATATGAGGCTTCGTAAAGATTCCTACTTCTTCGTATTCACAAATCTCTGATGTTGAAAATTCAAACAAAGACGTGAACAATTTATACAACTCTCAGAGAATAAAAATATTTTTAGTATGTACCCAGCAACAGTAATTCTATTTTGCATCGTTGCGTCGCACTCTTGTACCTTTTGTATCCTGGTCAACTTTCGCTCAACAAAAATTTCTTCCTGTGAACTAAAATCAACACATACATTTCGGTTTCCATTGGAAAATGAAATCCATGCCCCGGAGAAAATTCTTTCAGGCAAAGGCAACCAATACCGCTATATTCTTGTATCAAATAAAAAAGATTTCCCGGGAAAAAAAACGGTAACGGAAGCGTATGCAAATTCATTGGCAGAGATTAAAGACGAAAAGAGATGATCTTATATTGCTCAAGTTGAAAGATGAGAGTTGAAAGATGACAGACTAAAGGAAGTGATAATATTTTCTAACACTGACATCTAACATCTGCCATCTGTCAACTATTCTTTGATTTCTTATTAAAATCTTAAATCGGCATAAATAAAATAAGTTGCCGCTCCGGTTATTTATCCTTTAATTACCTTTATCGTTGTATGATATTCTTAAATTCGGAAAAAATCAAAGTATGAAAAATAGCTTAGTGTGTGTATTCCTTTTTATTTCATGTTCTTTATTTGCACAACAGACAGTAACAGAAAAATTTCAGAAAATAACAACCATAGAACAGGCAAACCAGTTTATTGCAGATAATGCTGCGCTAAAGCCCGCATTATTGCACCTGACAAACGGAAAAGATTCTTCATTAATCGATAAACGATTGCTTCGTCAAAACCAGGGAGATATTTTTTCTGTTGGTTATGTAACTTACAAAGTGCTCGAAGCAAAAGAAACCGTGAATTACCGGGCAAGTTATGTTTTCCTGGATGGCGCCTCTTTATCGCCTACGCAGATTGACAGCATGAAAAAGGTCATTGCACAAAAAGCCGTAGCAGGAACTCCAATGGATAAGCTTTCTGATGAATATACCATGGATGGCAATAATACACATGGTGATACCGGTTGGTTTTTCGGGGAAGAAATGATGCCGAAAGAATTCCAGGACGCAGTAAAAAACCATAAACTCGGCGATGTTTTTTTTGTTGATGTATCCGATAAGCAATGGCATTATATTGTGAAAAAAACGTATGATGATGATGACAAAAAAGAAATCACCGTGCTTCGTGCCAACGGAAGATAAAAAAATACATCATGGAAAATCACATCGTCAAAATTCTGGCAGTTCACCATGTAACGCATGATGTGCGGTATTACCGCATCGAAAAACCGGAAGGTTATTCTTTCGTTCCCGGACAGGCAACAGAAATAGCCATCAACAAAGAAAAATGGAAAGAGGAAAGGCGTCCGTTTACCTTTACCAGCCTTAATGAAGACCCTTACCTTGAATTTACGATCAAATCATACAAAGATCATGAAGGTGTAACCAATGAATTATACAAATTAAATCCTGGCGACGAATTGATCGTTCACGATGTGTGGGGCGCAATTTCGTATAAGGGTGAGGGTTATTTTATTGCAGGCGGCGCAGGCATCACCCCTTTTATTGCCATTTTGCGGCAACTGGCTAAAGAAAAAAAGATCAACAGCAACCATCTTTTTTTCTCCAATAAAAAAGAAGAAGATATTATTTACCATGAAGAATTAAATTCCATACTTGGTATAAATGCACATTATATTTTAACGCGTGAAGATAAGCCAGGCTACCTGAAAGGCCCGATAGACAAGGCTTTTCTGAAAGAAAAGATCAGTGATTTTTCGAAGCCTTTCTATATATGCGGGCCTGATAAAATGGTGCAGGATATCTCAGCTTCACTTAAAGAACTCGGAGCAAACCCCGATGCAGTAGTTTTCGAAAAATAAAACAGCCTAAAACATCTAAGGGTAAATATGAATAGGGTTACAAGTGAGAATCCTGAGCACATAATTTTTTAAAACCACCTGCGTTTTCTACCAGAACTCTTCATTCATAATTAGCCGTATTCGGCGGATTCGTTTAGTTTGCACTGCAGTCCACAAGACTGCAGTGTTTTTTTAGTATGGCTGCAAACCCGGATTGCATTTTTCCCGTTTGTATTATTATGTGGGTGAAACAAAAGTCCGGCCTTAGTGATTCCAGGCATTGCAGCGCCAGAGAACTGCAATGCTTTTTTATTTTGAAAGAATTTAATTTTCACGCAAAAGTGCAAATTGCGCAGAGGGTTATTTATTATAAAACTCTGCGAGAACCGCTAAAAAAATTTCCCTGCAAAACCCATCTCACCTAAATTTACCCTTCCCAATTCTACAGAATGCAATCATACAATGTTATCAATAACGAACAGGAAAAACAATTTGAAGTACACGATGAAGGCGATCTTGCTTTTTTACAATACCGTTTTCATCATGATGAGTTGTATTTAATGCACACTTATGTACCTGAAAAATTATCCGGCAAAGGAATAGCGTCCGGGCTGGCTTCTTATGCATTGAACTGGGCAACAGATAATGGCAAAAAAGTAAAAGTATACTGTCCGTTTGTTGCAGCATTCCTGAAACGCCACCCGGAATACGATTACCTGATTGATAAATCGGTATAACGTTAATATATAAGCGAAATCATACCTTATCCTTCATGGATATGATAATAAGCCCTGTGGAGCGCAATCCGTGATGCAGGTGCAACTACCAATGGAAGTTTTTCTACAACTGTTTCGCTGGAATCCAGCCCAAATGCCTTATCATCGCTGAGCGCAAGATGTTTTATCCCGAAATAACTGTTGAGTATGAACCCGTCCCGCACCGAAAATTCATTATCGTAAGAAAGAAATTTTTCGAGCACCACAAACCGAAAATCTTCCGCAATATTATGTTTCTTTAATGTCGGGTACCTGGAAATAATATCCAGTTCTTTATTACAGATCATTTCTTCCACTACTTTGCGGAACATCAGCCCTATCCTGGGTTGCACGCGGAAGCCAAGCCTGAATTCAACACGGATCACTTTGTCATTCTTCAATTCTTCCACCCCATATTCCAGTGTATAGGGCTCATCTGTGCGTTCAATGTGAATGAACCAATACACATCTGCTCGTTTGGGGTTGTGGCTGAATATTGAATAAATAATTTTTTGTTCAATATGCGTTGGCTTATTGGCTTTAGTAAGGTAAATAAGATGAGAAGAAAATTTTGGCACACGTTCATCCGCACTAAGGTTTTCCAATAACGGAATATATTCAGTAAGATTAATGAATGACAAAAAACGGTTGTTGATCTTTCTTGCATTATACCAGATGTACATCGTAAATATCAACCCAAATTCAAATACCAGGAAGAACAGGCGTTTTACAATTTTCACAGCATTGGCAACAAAAAAAGAAGATTCCACACTCAGGAAAACAACGAGTATAATTATCACCAGCGCTAATGGAAAATGTTTTACATAACGCAGGAAATAATACATCAGTATCGTTGTCATCAACATTGCAACTGTAATGGAAAAGCCATAAGCAGCGGTCATCGCCTCGGAGGTACGGAAATAAAGCACCACCAAAAAACAACCAATGCAAAGCACCCAGTTGATACTTGGAATATAAATCTGACCTCTTACATCGGTCGGAAATTTCACGGTCACCTTCGGCCAGAAATTTAAACTGATCGCTTCATTGATAAGCGTGAACGAACCGCTGATCAACGCCTGGCTTGCAATGATCGATGCAGCAGTTGCAATGAAAACACTTGGTATTAAAAACCAATGCGGAACAATCGCGAAAAACGGGTTCACAGTGCCGATACTCTCTTTGTTTTGCGTCAGCACCCACGCAGCCTGCCCAAGATAATTCAGCAAAAGCGCGGCTTTTACAAACAGCCAACTGATCTGTATATTTTTTCTTCCGCAATGCCCAAGATCGGAATACAGCGCTTCTGCACCTGTTGTGCAAAGAAAAACTGCACCGAGCAACCAGAAGCCTTTCGGATGAAGTGTCAATAATTTAATTCCGTAATGCGGGCTAAGCGCTTTAAAAATATGCGGGTAATGAATGATCTGGCTGAGCCCAAGTACACCAAGCATCGTAAACCATACTAACATGATTGGCCCGAAAGAACCGCCAACAACCTTTGTTCCGAACCGCTGGAAAACAAATAAAAGCAAAATGATCACCAGCACAATTTCTACAACGAGGTTATTTCCCGGAACAATGACATTGGCCAGCCCATTTACCTGGTTCAATCCTTCAATAGCCGATGTAACAGAAATTGGCGGAGTGATAATTCCATCTGCCAATAAAGTACCTGCACCAATAATCGCCGGGTACACTAATTTTTTTCCATACCTGCGCACCAATGCATACAAGGAAAACACGCCGCCCTCGCCTTTGTTATCTGCCTGCAACGTGATGAACACATATTTGAATGTAGTTTGCAAAGTGAGTGTCCAGAAAATGCAGGAGATGGCCCCGAAAACCAATTCTTCATTTATTTTTCCTCCTTCATTGATTATTGTCTGTAAGGTGTAGAGAGGTGAAGTACCAATGTCCCCGAAGATAATACCTAACGTAATGATGAGGCCTGCTGCGGAGATTTTTTTCAGGTGCGAAGATGACATATCAGAGTTACAATTTGGTTATAAACAGTATGAGCTATTTTATCAGCGTTACCCTGATTTTTTGTATCACTAAAAAAACGAGGCATAACGCTATGGCCCAGGCAATCACTACCACTACTCTACCCTTTATATTTTCTTTATTAATGTTCATCAGAAAAAAGATGAGGCGTGAAACCTGCTGAAGCATCAACAATCATACCTCCGGCAAAAGAAAAATATGCAATAATCAGGAAGGCTTTCTGCTATTGAAAATTTTTATTATAATTTTTTAGAATAAGAATTATAGCATAAACCAATTCCTTTCAAAATGAAAAAACGTTTTTCAAAATGAAAGGATTTTGAAGAAATGTAATTTTATAATACCAGCTTCGGTTTTCATAGCAGATTCGCCTCATCCCCCGTTCCTTCTCCAATGGATAAAGGGGCCTCCGTGCAACTTACTTTTGCTATTTGGAAATTTCATAAAGCCCGGAATAATGAGCATCCCTCTCCTTTGGAGTGGGAATGAGGGTGAGGCCTATCCAAACTCAAATTTCACATATCCATTAACGTTAGTAAAAAAGGCAGCTATTTTCAAGCTGCCTTTTTTATTAATTAAGAAAAGTCATATCAAGCCAAATCAAAGCGGTCTGCGTTCATTACTTTGTTCCATGCGGCTACAAAATCATGTACAAATTTGCTTTGTCCGTCTGAACTGCCATATACTTCAGCGATTGCCCTTAGTTCTGCATTTGAACCAAATACTAAGTCTGCACGTGTTGCAGTCCATTTAACAGCGTTTGTTTTGCGGTCGCGGCCTTCAAACAATTCCCTGTCTTCACTGGCAGCTTTCCATTCTGTACCCATGTCCAATAAATTTGCAAAGAAATCATTGGTCAATTGCCCGGGACGTTTAGTTAAGATGCCGTGTGCAGAACCATCATAATTTGTATTCAATGCACGCATGCCGCCGATAAGAACAGTTAACTCCGGTGCAGTAAGGTTTAATAACTGCGCTTTGTCGATCAACAATTCTTCTGTAAGTATATACGCTTTTGTTTTACGATAATTGCGGAAGCCATCAGCAGCAGGCTCCAGGTGACCGATTGATTCCACATCTGTTTGTTCCTGAGAAGCATCCATTCTGCCGGGAATAAACGGAACAGAAATATTTTGTCCAGCATCTTTAGCAGCTTTTTCAACTGCAGCAGCGCCGGCTAATACGATCAAATCTGCGATGGAAATTTTCTTGCCGGTTGTTTGCGCAGGATTAAAATCCTTCTGAATAGTTTCCAATGCGCTCAACACTTTTGTTAGCTGCGGCGGGTTATTTACTGCCCAGAATTTCTGAGGAGCTAATCGTATGCGTGCTCCATTAGCGCCACCACGTTTATCGCTGCCGCGGAACGTTGAAGCAGAAGCCCATGCTGTAGAAACCAATTCAGAAACAGTTAATCCTGATGCAAGCACTTTTGCTTTTAACGAAGCAATATCATTTGCATCAACCAACGGATGATCAACTGCAGGGATCGGGTCTTGCCAGATCAATTCTTCAGCAGGAACATCTTTGCCGAGATATCTTGCACGTGGCCCCATATCGCGATGCGTGAGTTTGAACCATGCACGAGCAAACGCATCTGCAAACTGATCAGGATTTTCTAAAAAGCGGCGGGAGATTTTTTCATATGCAGGGTCAAACCGCAATGAAAGATCTGTTGTAAGCATTGTCGGCTTGTGTTTTTTTGAACTATCGAATGCATCAGGAATAATATCATCTGCATTCTTTGCTACCCATTGATGCGCACCTGCAGGGCTTTTGCTGAGTTCCCACTCGTAGCCAAATAAGTTTTCAAAAAAGTTATTGCTCCATTTTGTTGGCGTTTTTGTCCAGATAACTTCCAGCCCGCTTGTAATTGCATCTGCACCTTTACCTGAACCATAACTGTTAGCCCATCCAAACCCTTGCAATTCCATGGCAGCAGCTTCAGGTTCTTTGCCAACATTTGTTGCGGGGGCAGCGCCATGTGTTTTACCAAAAGTATGTCCGCCGGCGATCAATGCAACAGTTTCTTCATCATTCATTGCCATGCGTGCAAAAGTTTCGCGGATATCTTTTGCAGCAGCAACGGGATCAGGATTCCCGCCCGGGCCTTCCGGGTTTACATAAATCAAACCCATTTGCACTGCAGCAAGTGGATTTTCCAGGTCGCGTTCACCGGAATAACGTTCTTTATCACCCAACCATGTTGTCTCTGCACCCCAGTACACATCTTCATTTGCTTCCCAGGTATCGGCACGCCCGCCTGCAAAGCCAAACGTTTTAAAGCCCATCGATTCCAGCGCAATATTTCCTGCAAGGATCATCAGGTCTGCCCACGAAATTTTGTTGCCATATTTCTGTTTGATCGGCCAGAGCAAACGGCGTGCTTTATCTAAGCTCACATTATCCGGCCAACTGTTCAACGGTGCAAAACGTTGCTGGCCTTGCCCGCCGCCGCCACGTCCATCACTCACACGGTATGTGCCTGCACTGTGCCACGCCATACGGATGAACAAACCGCCGTAATGCCCGAAGTCTGCAGGCCACCAGTCCTGTGAATCGGTCATCAGTGCATGCAAATCTTTTTTCACTGCATCGAGGTCGAGGCTTTTAAATGCTTCTGCATAATTAAAATCATTATCCATTGGGTTTGACAAAGATGAATGCTGGCGAAGAATATTTAGTTTAAGCTGATTGGGCCACCAATTGCGGTTCTGCGTGCCTCCGCCGCCGAAATTTTTTTTCATGCTGCCGTTGTGGAACGGGCATTTGCTGATGTCGTTAGAGCTGTTTTCCATGTTTAAAGATTTGAGCTGTTGAACAAATTATGGTTGAATGATAAATTGAAATTATTGATCACTTAAGTTGGTACGATATTAAAAAATCGTTAGCAAAAAATTTATGATTGTAATCACTGCTTCGTTTCTATAAAACAAATACTCAACATTATATTTCATCACATTTCTTACGTTCTTTTTTTCTTTGCCAAAAAAGAACCAAAAAAGGCGATACGAAAACGATGTACAGCCCGTTTTCGGAAGGAGCTTCGATTGAGCTTTTGTACTACTGTAATGAAAAACATTTATCCCCTGATCCTTTTACAATCGGCAAGAATTGTTTTTAATCCGCACCAAAACTATAGAATTATAGTTATAAACCTAATTGATTATTTTTATGATTAAATAGTTTTTATCTATGACCATTACCCAACTGGAATATATTGTTGCATTAGATACTTACCGCCATTTTGCGCTTGCCGCAGAGAATTGTTTTGTAACACAGCCTACACTCAGCATGCAGATACAAAAATTAGAAGATGAATTTGGCGTAAAGATTTTTGACCGTACCAAGCAACCGGTTATACCAACAGAGATCGGCACAGGCATTATTATGCAGGCCCGCATTGCGTTGCGTGAAGCCAATATGCTGAAGCAACTGATCAACGACCAGAAGAATGAACTTTCCGGTGAACTGCGCATCGGTATCATCCCTACACTTGCCCCCTATCTGCTCCCTCCTCTTTACAAATTGATGAAAGAAAAATACCCTCAGTTAAACCTTATCGTAAAAGAATATATCACCGAACATGTGTTACACGAACTTAAAAGCAGCCGGCTGGATTGTGGAATTGTGGTAACACCTTTAAAAGACCCGTCGATAAATGAACACATACTTTTTTATGAAGAGTTGTTTGTGTATGTTTCTGCAAAAAATGCATTGAGCGATAAAAAATATGTGCTGGCAAAAGAGATAGACCCAAACCAATTATGGTTATTGGAAGAAGGGCATTGTTTCCGCTCGCAGATATTGAATTTATGCGAACTGAGAAAAAGCACCGACCTGCATTTTAGATACGAAACAGGGAATATTGAAACGCTGCGGCGCATGGTTGACAAAAGCGACGGCATTACTATTTTGCCGGAATTAGCCGTGATGGAATTTGATAAAACAAGATTGAAACTCGTGAAGCAATTAAAAAAACCAAGCCCTGCACGAGAAGTAAGTTTAGTAACCCACCGCGACCATATAAAAACAAAACTGATAAAAACGCTGCGTACAGAAATACTAAACATAGTTCCCGAACAAATGCAAAAACTGCGGAACAAAAAAGTAGTGGAGATAAATTATTGAGGGGTTAGATTTACGATTAAAGAATAAGCCATTATGCATTGCATTAAACTTGTTTTTGTAGGGTAATAGCATAAATTCAGTTCTCAGGCGAGTCTCCGCCGTACCCACTTTCTTTATTGGAGGCAATCTCTGGGCTCGCCGTCAATACAAAGCAACTTAATTTTAGGATATGTATCAATGTTAGTACGGCAACTAACTATTATTAAGGGATTGTTGTAATTTCAGCATAAAATCATTTACAAGTTTTGAGCAACCGGCGTACCGAACATGAATGCAGGCACTGAAGCAAGCCTCGGTTGTTGGGGGTAATTTTAAGACAGACACAATCAAAAGATGAAAAACAGGATACAGATAACTTTATTGACAATAACTTTTATTTTTTTTCTAACCGATACTTTTGGCCAGGCAGAAAAAGCTAAACTTAAAATATCTCATTTAAGTGGGGATTTTTATATTTATACAACGTACAATATGTATGAAGGAAGCCTGATACCTGCAAATGGAATGTACCTTGTAACTGATGATGATGTTGTTCTGTTCGACACGCCCTGGGATACAACACAATTTCAACCGTTGCTTGACAGTATCCGGTTAAAGCATAATAAAAACGTGGCATTGTGTATGGCAACGCATTGGCATAACGACAGGACGGCCGGGCTTGAATATTACAAACAAAAAGGAATTAAAACCTACACAACTGTTCTTACAGACGATTTGAGCAAAAAGAACAATATGAAAAGGGCCGGATTTTTAATGACAAAGGATACTGTATTTCATGTTGGACAATATTCTTTTGAAACATATTATCCTGGGGAAGGGCATACGGCAGACAATATTGTTGTATGGTTTAAAAAAGAAAAAATACTTTATGGCGGATGCCTGATAAAAGGTGCAGATGCAGATAATCTGGGTTATTTGGGAGACGCAAACGTAACCGAATATGAAACTACGCTAAAGAATGTACAGAAAAAATGCCCTGATCCTAATTATATTATCATTTCACACAGCAACTGGAATAATATAAATTCATTGAAACATTCTATTAAACTCGCGGAGAAATTAAAAGAGAAAAATCATCGCTAATATTGGTTAAGCTGCTCAGGTGAGCATCCGCCCCATCCACTCGCTTTGGTTTCGGGCAATATTGAGGTTCGCTGCCAACAAAATAGCATAACATATTTTTAGGATACGCATCAACGTTACCTTCGAAAATAAATCTGTTAAGCAATTGTTGTAACTTCAGCTAAATTTAAAGTTGCAAGAAATAAAATTTTGAAACCATGAAGATTGAACATTTAGCTATATGGGTTGATGATTTAGAAACGATGAGGGAATTTTACCTGAAGTACTTTGATGCTACGAGCGGCGAAAAATATACCAATGAAAAGAAAGGCTTTACTTCTTATTTTCTGATGTTTGGCGGCAGTAAAACACGTCTTGAGCTAATGAACAGAAAAGATATTGTCCGGGAACCGGCCAAACGCGGGTTCATGAAAGGTATTGCTCACTTTTCAATTTCCGTTGGTGGCAAAGAAGCAGTGAATGAGTTGACCGAAAGATTAAGGGCTGATAATTACACTATTGAAAGTGAGCCGAGAACTACAGGTGATGGGTATTATGAAAGTGTAGTATCAGACCCGGAAGGAAACTATGTTGAAATATCGGCTTAAACAAAGCATCCCAGGATTACCTGCGCCTTGCCGTAATCACCTTATTCAGCAAACGGAAATCATAGAACCCGGACTGACGGTATAAAACCGCTTTCAACATTATAAATATTCGCATAGGCATTAGCGTTAGCCTTCGCACAGGATTTTTTAAAATATATCTTCTGACATTAGTGATCAACTTAACGGAAGATATTCAAGAATAACAACACCGTTGCCGAATACCTGAGAATGTTTGAGCTGGAATTTCTTCAACTCCAGGTTATCATCAAAAATCCGCAAACCGCCACCAATCGAAACGGGGTATAACATAAGCCTCAACTCGTCGATCAGGTTATGGTGAAGCAAACTCTTTACAAGTGTTGCACTTCCATACACAAGTATATTACCGCCATCTGTTTTCTTCAACCCGGCAATATCCTTAGCTACATCACGAAGAATATGGCTGTTATTCCATGAGGCATTATTCAACGTTTTTGATAGAACATATTTCGGATAACGATTAATAGGGTCAGCGAATACACCGCTTTCTTTCGGCCAGTAAGCAGCAAACAGGTCATAAGTCTTTCTGCCCAGCAATAACGCATCTACCCCGGCAAGTTCATCAATTTTGTATTTCCCTGCTTCAGCGTGTTGATATTTAAACTGCCAGCCACCATGTGGATGAGGAGTTTCATTACCGCCGGGCGACTCAACAATACCATCAAGTGTGATGAATTCTGTAACGATTATTTTGCGCATAACTTTTTTACAAAGTTAAAAGCATTGCCCGATCTGCTGATGAAAAAACATTTTAACAGAGGTAGATGCATTTAGTAAATAAACGAATTAATGCTAAAACGGGTTTCTGCATACTATTTTTCCGGTTAAGATTTTCGGCAACAAAATAATATAATTCAATCTTCGTATAACCATATATGTTAGTTTGAACAGATATTTAATTAAACGATAAAAAATATTTTGTACATTAGTTTATTAATCAGCCTCAATTGTCGGCACCCGTTTTTCAAATTCCCTACCGACCGTCAGGCAGAAACTCTTATATATAATTTAATAAACCCAGGAAGCATTGACAATCCCTTTTGAGCCGGTAATTTTCGGAGTTACAATTAATGTCCACATGGTATTGGAATACCTGGCATTTTTTGTGGCATTCAGGTATTACCTCTGGCTGCGTAAGTGGAGCAGCGACGGGATATCAAACAGAAACAGGCTTTCAATTATATTGGGCGCAACCGCAGGGGCATTTCTTGGTTCAAGGCTGATTGGCTTTTTGGAAAATCCTTTGATCAGGCTTAATACAAACAACCTGGTTCAATTGCTCAACACAAAATCCATAATGGGTGGATTGTTTGGAGGTTTGATCGGTGTAGAGATCTCAAAAAAAATTATCAACGAAAAACAATCTTCAGGCGACTTATTTACTTTTCCGTTAATCGTTGGCATATTCATTGGCCGCGTAGGTTGCTTTTTAAGCGGAACCAAAGAATTTACCTACGGCAAAGAAACTGGTTTTATAACCGGTATGGATTTAGGAGACGGATTGCGCAGGCATCCAACTTCACTTTATGAAATTATTTTTTTGATTTTGCTTTTCATTTTTTTAAAGAGAATCAGTTTTTACACAAAAAAAGAAAGTGGATTGCTATTTAAAGTTTTTATGATTTCATATTTTGGTTTTCGTTTCCTGATTGAGTTTCTTAAACCAAATGTTTTTTTTGTTTTAGGATTGAGCAGCATTCAATGGCTTTGTATACTATGTTGGATGTATTACGTGCCGACATTAAAACAGATAATTAAAAATGCCTACCAGAAAATATACCTATTACGATTACACAATTAGCTTATGCCCGCAATGTTTAAAACGGATTGATGCCAAGATCGTTTTTGAAGATGGCAATGTGTACATGTTGAAAAGGTGCCCCGAACATGGCAATTCAAAAATATTAATAGCAGATGATATAGAATACTACAAAAATATCAGGAACTATAACAAGCCGTCGGAAACTCCATATACATTCAATACAAAAACCCATTATGGTTGCCCGTACGACTGCGGGCTTTGCCCTGACCATGAGCAACACTCTTGCCTTACGATCATTGAGATTACAGACCGGTGTAACCTCACCTGTCCGACCTGTTATGCAGGCTCTTCGCCAACGCACGGAAGGCACCGGACGTTTGAAGAAGTGAAAACAATGTTGGATACAATTGTTGAGAATGAAAAGGAACCTGATGTTGTTCAGATCAGCGGTGGCGAACCGACACTTCATCCTCAGTTTTTTGAAATTCTTGACTACGCAAAGACGCTTCCCATAAAACACATTATGGTGAATACAAATGGCATTGAGATTGCCAAAGATTTTGAATTCGCCAAACGCCTGAAAAGTTATTCCCCCGACTTTGAAATTTATCTGCAATTCGATTCATTCAAAGAAGAAGCCCTGGTTTCATTACGTGGCGCCAATCTGAAAAAGATCAGGGAAAAAGCAATTGAAAACCTCAATAACCTAAATCTTTCAACAACATTAGTAGTGACGCTTAAAAAAGGGCTTAATGATGATGAGATAGGTAAAATAATTGAGTATGCGCTCAATCAAAAATGTGTCAGGGGTGTAACATTTCAGCCAACACAAATAGCAGGAAGGATCAACAACTTTGATTATGAAACAAACAGGATCACACTTACCGAAGTAAGAAGAAAAATATTGGAACAGACCGAAATTTTCAAGCCCGATGATTTGATTCCGGTGCCCTGTAATCCCGACGCATTAGTAATGGGTTATGTTTTAAAATTAGCAGGAAACAATATTCCTCTTACAAGATATATTAACCCTGCAGACTTGCTTGACAATAGCAAGAACACCATTGTGTATGAACAAGACCAGGAACTGCACCGCAAAATGTTCGAAATATTCAGTACCGGAACATCTACAGACAAAGCATCATCCAAATTGCATAGTTTACTTTGTTGCCTTCCCTTTGTTGAAGCACCAAGCCTTAGTTACGACAATTTATTCAGGATAATAATTATGCAATTTATAGATGCCTACAATTTTGATGTGAGGGCTATAAAAAAATCCTGTGTACACATCGTAAACAAAGACAATAAAATAATACCTTTTGAAACAATGAACCTTTTTTACAGGGATGATAAAAAAGAGTATCTGGAAAAAATAAGAATTCAAACAATTTAAAAATTGTATTATGAATGGAATAGGTTTTTTAATAGGCTTGATTCTGCTATATTGGCTCATACCAATAATTTTATTGATCATGGGCCTGGCCAGGCTCAGGTCAAGGCCGGAAAATGCAAAGAAATTGTTGATTGCCGCAGCTATATTTTTTATAGTTGGTGGCGGAATTTGCGGGGCGCTATTAACTTAGATAAGAAGAAAAATGCACTTAGCACACAATGCCTCCTGCCAGAGTAAAATGTAAATTGAACAAATTTGCTTCAATTTTCAATTCCGGGTTGATTTTTTCCTTACTCACTTGCTTTAGTTGCAAACAATTTCAGGGATATCCATCAATAAAATAACACAGCCCTTCTTCGCATAATCATCTCTGTTAGTTAATGCAATACATCATACATTCTGCTGTAGAAAATATTTTGTACATTAGGTTATTGATCAGGATCAGTCGTCGCACAATGCAGGTGACAAACAATTTTATATGAACCTGAAGGAACAAATCAAAAAATATATTGCCAGCCAGCCTGAACCAAAATGCAACGACATGCAGGAGTTGCACAGGTTCATACTTCAGGTGTTGCCAGGATGCAGATTATGGTTCCTCGATGGTAAAGACGAAAAAGGTAAGATTGTTACAAACCCTAATATTGGATACGGAGTGTACACCATAAAATATGCTGATGGAAAAACGAGGGAGTTTTATCAAATTGGCTTGAGCGCAAATACAACCGGAATCTCTGTCTATATCATGGGTATTAAAGACAAAAAATATTTGGCTGAAACCTACGGAAAAAAAATAGACAAGGCTAGTGTAAGTGGCTATTGCATAAAGTTCAAAGCGCTCAGAGATATAAACATTGATATACTTGAAGCTGCAATACGATATGGGGTTAAGGCTTCACTTTTGGAGTAGCGATACGACCACCTAAGAGTTGAACGCCGGACTGGCTGGCAGAAAAAACTTCAGTTGCAAATCAATCTTCATTTAAGATCCGGCAGGCATAATCGTATTGAACGTTTATTATTATTTCTACTGATAATAGTTAATCGCAGTTAAAATGTACCCGCTGCTGAAAAGTTACTAAAAAAATAACAGGTAAATTTAATTGTACCAGGTGCACAACAAAACCGGTTCCACGCATTTACTTATCCCCGGTATTGCAGAAAAAAAATAAGAACCCTGAAAAATCATTATTGGCCATTCAATTAAAATAAATATGCAAATTCTTTCCCATCAGACACATCAGGCAACTGAAACAGTTAGCAGGACTGTAGTTAAAACGCTAAGCTACCGTTTGGTAATTTTATTCTTGACTTTACTTCCATATATATTTTTACAGGGCAAGCTAAAATAGCATTGGGCTTTATGATTGTAAGCAACATTTATACAACTCTTGGTTATTTTTTTCATGAGCGTATATGGGACAAAATAAAATGGGGAAAAATAATTTATAAAAAACAGGAACCTAATTTGCCAGGCGAAAATACCTACCAATGACATAATGAATTCGTCAACACGTGCCTGATAATCCGCATCTCTGCAGCATTAATTTTATTGATCGTTTGTTGTAACTTCAGCCAATCCACTCCAAACAACTAAACTTTGAAAAATGAAAGCCCCAAAACCATTAGTACTATTATTTGCAACCATGGTAATCGGTTCCAGCTCTTTCTCTCAAAACACAACTCCTAAAAAAATGGAGAACATAGTCTACGGCATGGTTTCGGGCACAGCATTATTGATGGATGTTTATGTGCCAATAAAACCTAATCATAAAGCAATTATTTTTATTCCGGGCAGCGCATGGGGATTTGTTTATCCATCAGATTATAATCAGGAACCTTTAAAAGATGACATAACCTTAGACAGCGCTTATATGGGCAAATGGGGAAAAGCATTGGTACAAAACGGGTACACACTTTTTGTGGTCAATCACAGGTTCACACCTAAATTCCAGTACCAGGATATTATTGAAGATTGCCGGAGAGCTGTGCGTTTTGTAAGATACCATGCAAATGAATATAAGATCGATCCCGTTCACATCGGGGCAATGGGCCATTCTTCCGGTGCAAACCTGGCAGCTATGATCGGAGTGGCGGATGATAAGAATACAAATTCCAAATCACCTGTTGACAGTGTGAGTTCCAAAGTACAAGCTGTAGTAACATTGGCAGCGCCGTTTAATCTTGCAGATATCAACAAGCACCAAGACTCAATTATTGCCAACGATTTTCTGGTATCGGTGCTTGCAGCATATATGGGTAGTTTGCCGCAAATGAAAGATGGAAAATTTGTGCTTTCAGGAAAATATATTGACGCTTCCCCTTTTGCACTGGTAACAAAAAACAGTGCACCTACACTAATATATTATTCCGATAATGACCCCGTGATTGCAGTGCGGCAAGGAAAAGATATGTATGAAAAATTACTGCAAAATAATGTCCCGGTTAAAATTTTTGCATCGCATAATGCAGGGCACACTCCCACTCCGGATATGTCGGAAATTTGTAAGTGGTTTGAAAAATATTTAAATTGAATCTTATGTTCGCATGTTGATTGCCTGCAACACACAAACAATTAACACGATCAAATGAAAAGCCTTTACACACTTCTGTTATTATCATTGTCACTAACATCCCATTTATTTGCACAGCAAAAAACATCAGCCATCCCAACCAATAAATTGATTGGCACCTGGAGACTAATTGAATTTGCCGATCTGGATCAGGCAACCTCAAAATGGACTTATTCTTATAGGAAAAATCAACAGGGTTATTTTATTTATATTTATTTTGTACTAAGCAGCATTGCTACTATCAGCTCCGGTTGTGTCACTCACTTGTACAACAACAAATATTTCGGCATAGTGTAACTCTCTGTAATTTTATGAACAGGTCCTTAATTATAAATCTCATTAATAAAAACTATACATCAAATGAAAAGAGTAACAGGTATCGGCGGCATTTTTTTCAAATGCAAAGACCCCAAAAAAATGAAAGAATGGTATAAAACACATCTTGGTTTAGACATTACAGATTACGGGGCAACTTTTGAATGGAAAGAAATTGCAGAATCGACAAAAAACGGTTCTACAACCTGGGGCCCGTTTGCTGAGAACACAAAATATTTCGAGCCATCTTCAAAAGATTTTATGATCAACTACACCGTCGACGACCTCGAAGCATTGGTAGAAGAATTAAAAAAAGAAGGTGTGACAATCCTTGATAATTTGGAATCGTACGATTACGGAAAGTTTGTACACATTCTCGACGTTGAAGGAAACAAAGTTCAACTGTGGCAACCGTTATAAGTGAGCAGGAAAATAATTATTCTAAAACTTAGGTTCCGGGGCGAGTCTCCATTATAGCAACTTGCTTTACCAGGGAATTATCGCGGAACCCGACTGAAAGTAAAAAAGGTTTCGGAAGTTTGCATTCTCAAATAACCAGCAAATGAAAGTAAAAGAAGCATACAACAGTTGGGCTAAGCAGTATGATACCAATGAAAATAAAACAAGGGATATGGAAGCTGTTTCCCTAAGAGAAACACTTAAAAATATTGTTATTGACAGTTGCCTTGAGATCGGATGCGGAACCGGGAAAAATACCGAATGGTTAATTACAAAAGCAAAGACAATTGTTGCAGTTGATTTATCCGATGAAATGTTGGCTAATGCAAAATCTAAAATTCAATCTGGCAATGTCCGGTTTTTTCAGGCCGATATTACAAACGATTGGGATTTTGTAAATAATAAAGAATTTGATTTAATCACATTTAGCTTGGTGTTGGAACATATTGAAGACTTAGACAAGATTTTTGAAAAAGTAAAAAATGTGTCGGCAGTTAACGGATATGTGTATATCGGGGAATTGCACCCTTTCAAACAATATAACGGCACAAAAGCAAGGTTTGAAACAGAAGAAGGATTACAAATAGTAACCTGTTTTAATCATAACATCTCTGATTTTACAAATGCTGCAAAAAAGCACGGGTTTAATATAGCAGAGCTAAATGAATTTTTTGATAGTAACGACAGGACAACCATTCCAAGAATTTTTACATTACTGCTAAAAAATAAAAATCATAGAACCAATTGAAAACAATTTGAAAACATTCCTTGAACACAGATAGACAATTATCAAAGCAGAAAAAGAATCTGACAATAACCCGAAAGATGATGAGGCGCGTTACTACGATTCAAAGAATCTGATCATATCATCAAAAGCAAAAAATATTGATTGACAAAATAAAGAAGGCTGCATTTTATCTGAAACATACTGAATAAGCGCAGAAAGACTGCGTATACATAAAAGCTGTGTATCGCGGAAAAGGATTATTCAGCAGGGTGTGAACCGCAGCTGCCTGAAATGCGAACAGAAATATGGAAATCAGATGATCGTAACAATCGTTCTTGCTTACAATAAAAATATATGACCATAACCGACAGGTTTCTAAATGTAAAACATTGGCAACTATTTTCGCTTCTTTTTGGTATTCCAATGTTATTTCAGATCGGGTTTATGATAACCATATTTTCCAGCATTGGAAATGGGAGAAACCCTGATATGTCTAATGCATTTAATATTTTCCGGTTTTTCCCACTAATAATGATCGCCTATGTCGCCATTTTTTTTGGCTGGTTTTGGTCTATAGCAATCGGCCTTCAACCAAAGGTCCCGGGAAATATAAAAATGAAAATAAACAGGTTTAAAATTTTCTTTTTTATCCCGGTTGTTTATCTGATCGCCTTTTGCTTTGCGATGGAAATAGCGTTTACAGGATTTATAAAAATAGCTGAAAGAGGGGAAGAACCGAATGTGGCATTATTCGGAATTGTGTTTGCATTAATTATTCCGCTGCATTTATTTGCGATGTTCTGCATATTTCACTCCATATATTTCGTATCAAAAACAATCAAAACTGTCGAGCTTCAAAGAGAAACTACTTTCTCCGATTTTGCCGGGGAATTTTTTCTGATCTGGTTCTATTTCATTGGTATATGGTTCGTTCAGCCGAAGATCAACAAACTCGCACAAACTGAATTTGAACCAATCCTTCCCGAAAAAAATGAACAGCCACACTCCTGACATTGTGATCATATTTCCGGTTGTTATTTTTATTCTTTAAAAAAATTCACCCCCAGAAACTTGTTTTGTAACTTTAAAGTTACATATATTTGAGTAACTTAAAAGTTACCCATTATGGAGAAACGAATTACACAAACCTGGCATTTCAACAATTCTACCCAGGATGTTTGGGAATACCTTACCAAACCTGAATTACTGGAACAATGGCTTGGGAAAACAGATTTTAAAGCGGTTACAGGACACAAATTCAGTTTCGATGGCAAGAATGGCTGTACTATATACTGTGAAGTGCTGGAAGTAAAGCCATTTACAAAACTTTTGTATTCATGGAAAACTTTGTCAGCCAAAGACAATAAATTTTTTGATTCACAAGTTGCGTGGATGCTTATCCCAAAAGAAAATGGAACAGAATTGCAATTGGTGCATGAAGGCTTCATTATTATTGAAGATGTTATTAGCCACACTAAAGGATGGAATGTGTGTATTGAGCGATTGAATGCAATTCTTAAGCACGCAGGAACAAAAAATTAAATTGTGCATAAATCCTGAGAAAAGGATCAATAGCGCAACATTGCGCAATCGATACCGCAGGAACAAACCATATCTCAATACAACTTTTCACTTTAAATAAAATAATCCATGATTGCAAGGATCTGGCATGGCTACACAACAAAACAAAATGCTACTGTGTACGAAGACTTATTAAAGGAAGAAATTTTTAAAAGCATTGCCAATAAAAAAATGACCGGCTACAAAGGCATTCAATTATTAAAAAAAGAAAAGGAAGATGAATGTGAGTTCATCACAATTATGTGGTTTGAGAATATAGAAAATGTAAAACAATTTATGGGCGATGAGTATGAGAAAGCCTATGTTTTGCCACAGGCACAAAAATTATTAAAAAAATATGATGCGTATTCGGCGCATTACGATTTGGCACATGAAATAAAATATTAAAATGGAAAATAAGAATTTCACTGCAACAAGTGAAGTTGCAAAATCTCCACAGCATGTTTTCAACTGTATCAAAGAAGTTTCAAAGTGGTGGAGCAAAGATTTTGAAGGAAGCAGCGCAAGGCTCAATGACGAATTTGTCATACATCATCCCGGTGCACATTTTTCAAAACAGAAAATAGTTGAAATTATTCCAAATAAAAAAATAGTGTGGTTGGTAACAGACAGCAATCTTACCTGGCTTCAAAAAGACAAGCACGAATGGACAAACACCAAAATGATCTTTGAAATAACTGCAACAGGAAATAAATCTTTACTCCATTTCACGCACGAAGGGCTTGTTCCGGAAAAAGAATGTTATATAAGATGTGAACAAGGCTGGAACATGGTTATTAAAGAAAGATTATTCGGATTTATTACAACGGGAAAAACAATATAGCATACAACTCTGCGGATGGTGCAGAAATTAGTATCTTAACAATAGCTGTTACAATATAAAGACAGCTAAAAATAATGGAAAACAATTTCAAGATAACCATCCACATGGTTTCCAGCCTCGACGGGTTTATTGCGAAAAAAGACAATAGCATTTCCTGGTTTGAAACGTCAGACAACTATGAAAAAGGCGTTATGGGAGAAGACGCGGAAGGATTTCTCAAAAAAATAGACTGCTATTTAATGGGCTCAAGGACTTATGAACATGCCGTGGAACTTTCAAAATCCTATGGCTGGGTTTATGGCGACACTCCTACTATTGTAACAACTCACCGAAACCTGCCCGTTGAAAGATCGAATATTGAAGTTTATTCAGGAAACCTCAACACACTTGTAAGCGAGCGATTAAAACCTAAATACAAAAACGTTTGGCTTGTTGGCGGCGCTATGCTTGCCAAAGAATTTATTCGCCTGAACTTAGCTGATGAAATAAGACAAACAATCCTGCCGGTTATTTTAGGAGACGGTATGCCTTTTTTTGATAATATCGGCAAAGAACTGCCATTGCACCTGAAAGATGTTACCGCCTACAAGAACGGAATGGTGGAATTATGGTACGAAATAAAAAAATAAAAAACGTATACCCGTTACTGTTAGTCTTAATATTCAGGAACTCGTGAAAGCAATTGAAATAGTTCATAGCTCATACTTAGCCGCTCAATATATTTTCTACCGTACAAGTGTGCGACGCAACGATGCCTGATAGTAGCACTGTCGTTTGGTACATAAAAAAATTTGCGTAGTTAAATAGCTACACATATATTTGTAGTCAAATAGCTACACAATGAATTTACGCAGAGATGTTTTCCAGGCCATTGCTGACCCCACACGCCGGGCAATATTGCTGCTCGTGGCTTCGCAATCCATGACCGCCGGCGCCATTGCAGCAAATTTTGATACTGCCCGCCCTACAGTTTCGAAACATTTGCAAATACTTACTGAATGTGAATTGTTGGTGCCGGAGCAAAACGGCAGGGAAATTTATTATTACATCAACGCAAAACAAATGAAAGAAGTGGCAGATTTCATCGAGCCATTCCGCAAAATGTGGGACGACCGGTTTAATAAACTGGAAGCTGTGATGAAAAAATACAAGGCAAAAAAATAATGGAGCAGCAACCATCAAAAACGGGAGTAACTGAAAATCCATAAGAGTAGGGCACAAAAAAATTTTGTATGAATAAGGGAATCAAAACAGTAATTTATCCTGTAACGGATATGTCCCGTTCGAAAGTGATGTTTCAAAAATTGCTGGGAGTGGAACCGTATGCTGACCAGCCTTATTATATTGGTTTCAAAATTGAGAGCCAGGACATAGGCTTAGTGCCGAAAAATGCTGAAGGAGGAATGACAGCATTTTATCATGTAGCAGATATTAAAGGCAGTTTGCAAATTCTTGTTGATGCCGGCGCTGAAATTATACAGGAAACAAAAAATGTTGGTGGCGGAAGATTGATTGCAAGTGCAAAAGATAAAGATGGCAACAGCATCGGGCTTATTGAAAATTAATGAACACAAAACAACATTAACATGAAAAGAAAAACGAAGGTAACCGCAGAAGAAGGAAAACAGGATTTGCTGATAACAAGAGAGTTTGACCTGCCACTGGAATTATTATTCAAAGCGTATGAAGAAGCAGAATTGCTTGAACAATGGATGGGGACAAAAGTATTGAAGCTTGAATGCAAGAAACACGGCAGTTACCAGCTTGAGACAACAGACCCAAAAGGAAACAAACATCATTTCAATGGTGCTATTCATGAGTTTGTTGAGAACAAAAAAATGATACGCACTTTTGAAATGGAGAATGCAGGGTTTGGTGTGCAATTGGAAATCTATGAGTTTGAAAAAATTTCCGACGATACCAGCAAACTAAACATGCATGTAATATATGAGTCGGTTGAAAAAAGGGACCAGATGCTGAAGTTACCTTTTGCGCAAGGCATAAACTGGGCGCATAACCGATTGCAGGATGTAGTAAGCAAATTAAAATAATTAACGATGACAAAGAGAAACCCACCTTCCGGACGCCCAAGCAAAACCATCTATTGGATCGCTACGATATGGCTTTCGTTAGGGATGACAGCAACAGGGATTGTTCAATTGCTGAAGGCTAAAGACGGGCAAGGCGGTGCTGATATGATTCAACACCTGGGTTACCCAGTTTATCTGCTAACGTTGATGGGTATCTGTAAAATAACCGGGATTATTGCACTGCTTATTCCAAAATTCCCTTTGCTGAAAGAATGGGCTTATGCAGGTTTCACCTTCATTATGTGCGGGGCTATTTTTTCGCATATTGCATCCGGCGATGCCATCCTAAAAATATTCCCTTCGCTCTGGCTTCTTATACTTACAGTTGTGTCGTGGTATTTTCGCCCGGCAAACAGGAGAATTAATTTCAGTTAACTTTATTATATGGATAACATGAACCCGAAAGTTGATTTCTTTTTTGAGAAAGAATCAAAATGGCAAAAAGAATATGAGCAATTAAGAAAGATCGTCCTTAGTAGCGGCCTTTCAGAAGAATTGAAATGGGGCTGCCCTTGTTACCAGTTCGAGAAAAAGAATATTGTGCTGATACATGGCTTCAAAGAATATTGTGCTTTGCTGCTTTTTAAAGGTGCATTGTTAAAAGATGCTGATGGTATTTTAATTCAGCAAACGGATAATGTACAGTCGGCGCGACAGATACGTTTTACGAATGTGAAAGAAATAGTGAAGATTGCAAAAATACTGAAGGCATATATTTATGAAGCCATTGAAGTGGAGAAAGCCGGATTGAAAGTAAAACTGAAAAAAACTTCTGATTATAAAATACCTGAAGAGTTTCAAAAGAAATTAAATAAAAACGCTTCGTTGAAAAAAGCCTTTTATGCATTAACACCCGGAAGGCAGCGTGGATATTTGTTTTATTTCTCCCAGGCAAAACAATCGAAAACCCGTGAAGCAAGAGTAGAAAAATACACTCATAAAATTTTAGAGGGTAAAGGATTGGAGGATTAGGAAATTTATGTAACCGGCATTTGCTCTCTCTTCAACATCGTTGCCTTCGATTCTTACGGTGAAAAAATCGCACACTTGTACTACATATCATTATTCAGTGACTGAATAAATTTGAAAAACACAAACATCATGAGTACCAAAAACAAATTATCATCAGCACAAACAAAAGAGCTGCTTGCTATACTAAAATCCCGTTTTGAAAAAAATAAAGACAGGCATAAAAATATCGAGTGGGATAAAGTGCAGGCAAGGCTTGAAGCGAATACAGAAAGACTATGGTCGTTGTATGAAATGGAAAAAACCGGTGGCGAACCTGATGTTATTGGCATTGACAAAAAAAACGGTGAATATATTTTTTATGACTGTTCGCCGGAAAGCCCAAAAGACCGCAGGAGCCTTTGTTACGACCGTGCTGCCTGGGAATCCAGAAAAGAAAATAAACCTTCAGGCAATGCCATTGATATGGCGGCAGAAATGGGCATCAGTATTTTAACCGAAGAAGAATACCGTGAATTGCAAAAGCTCGGCAACTTCGATACAAAAACATCGAGCTGGGTAATAACGCCCACGGATATCCGAAAACTTGGCGGCGCACTATTTTGCGACCGGCGTTATAATACCGTATTCGCCTATCACAACGGCGCTGAATCTTATTATGCAGCCCGCGGTTTCCGAGGTTCATTAAAAATCTAAACCCGGTCTTAATTTCAGTATATTCGATACAGGAAAACAAATCGCAAAATATTACTTCACCTAAAAAAGACAACGATGGCTTACGTATCAATTTATTTAAACTTCATGGGCAACGCAGAGGAAGCATTCAACCACTACAAAAAAGTGTTCAAAACAGAATTTTCTGCCCCGTTAATGCGCATGGGCGATATGCCTCCGCGGGAAGGCACACCTGCATTATCTGAAGCAGAAAAGAAAATGGTGATGCACGTATCAATGCCCATACTTGGGGGCACATTAATAATGGCAACGGATATGCTGGAAAGCATGGGGCACAAACTCGTTGAAGGAAATAATTTTACCATCAGTTTGAATCCCGATACTAAAGAAGAAGCCGACAGATTATACAAAGAGTTATCGGAAGGCGGATCTGATGCCGTTCCCCCGCATGATGAGTTCTGGGGCTACTGGGGAACATGCAAAGACCGTTTCGGGATCCGCTGGATGTTCAATGTGATGAAACAATAATAAGTACAATTAAAAAATATTCTCGTACTTATTCCGGTTACTCTTATAAGTTAGCTTTTCAACTAATTATAACCGGGGAAAGAAGTTTATTTTTATGAGCTGAAGAGAAATCATCTTCAGCTCTTTTATTTTTTGCCGCGCAAGCAGAGTATGGCATGTATGTAGCCAAGACAAAATAAAAATTGTGGAAAACTTTTTTCATAAATGATATGGCTAACTTAGTTCCTGAATCAATTGTACGAAAAAAAGGTAAGTATAAAATCACACTAATAAATTAATGCAATGAAAAGACTAATATTTTCAATAATTATTTGTTTGGTATCAATTACGACTTTTGCCCAAAGTTCATCTGATGTCCATATTCAAAATAGTTATACAGATAGCGGTGGTGCATATCGGCTATTTTCAACTCTAAATATGGATACATTTATAAAGTTGAATACGAGAAATGGGCAAATGTGGCAAGTTCAATGGAGTCTGGATATTGATCCCAAATACAGGTATGAGGATACGCTATGGATTATTCCTCTTGTAAATAAAAATGAAGAAAAGGATGGTAGATTCTTTCTTTATCCTACAAAAAACATACATATTTTCATCCTGCTCGACCAAATAAACGGTAGAGAATGGCAGGTACAATGGGGAAAAGGAGGAGATAGATGGGTTATGCCAATAAATTTTTGAGATTTAGAAACCCCAATACTTGTGTTCTGACTTCATATACACCCATAGGATGCTCAAAAGACAGCAACCAGTTACAGGTTCGCGTTCCTACTCGTACATCCCCTATTTTCTCCCGTAAAATCCTCTTTGATCTAAAGGTAAACCCTTGCAGGGCCAAGATAAAAAACCCTGAACATACCACTACCCTATCCCCCTGCGTTGTACTCCCAATATCCTGTTATGAAAACAACCCTGATTCAATATTCAGATGGTGGCTGGACAAACCACACTTCACCGTTTAGCAAAGAAAACCCAAAGCTTGTACTATGTTTCGCTGCAAAAGAAATGCTCAAGCAGCAGCCTGTTTTTTCTTCTTTAAAAAATACTTACCCAAACGCAACAATTGCATTATGTAGCACTGCAGGTGAAATATTCCATCACCGCGTACTGGATAATTCCATTATCGCAGCGGCTATTGAATTGGAAAAAACAAAAATCTGCACTGCAACTGTAAATATTTCTGATCACAGAAATAGCTACGAAGCAGCAAAAACATTGGCCTTGCAATTGCCACCTGAACAACTTTCTTATGTGCTTGTGTTTTCAGACGGAAGCATGGTGAACGGAACAGAAATGGTTAAAGGCCTGCAGGAAATCGTTGGCGAAAAAGTTCTGGTAACCGGCGGGCTTGCAGCTGATGGTTCTTCATTTACATCAACATTGGTAGGGCTCAATGAGGAGCCCCGCGAAGGAAACATGATCGCGATCGGGTTTTATGGAGAACACTTTTCAGTAGCGCATGGCTCCGGTGGTGGTTGGGACATGTTTGGATTGGAAAAAGAAATAACACGTTCGTCTGGAAATGTGTTGTACGAGATCGATGATAAAAACGCACTTGATCTGTATAAAAAATATCTTGGCCCTGATGCTGAAAAATTGCCGGAAGCAGCGCTGCTCTTTCCGCTTGCAATGACGATTCACGGAAGCACCACTCCCGTTGTACGTACTATTCTTTCCATAGATGAAAAAGAAAAAGCAATGGTGTTTGCCGGAGATGTGCCTGTTGGTGCAAAAGTGCGTTTCATGCGTTCTAATTTTGATTCACTTACTGCAGCAGCTTCTGCAGCAGCAATGCACACACTGCAACAAAAGCAAACAAAACCGGATTTCGCATTACTGATAAGTTGTGTGGGGAGAAAATTAGTTCTCGGCAACAGAACGGAAGAAGAAGTTGAAGCAGTTGCTGAAACGTACGGAGAAAAAACAGTGCTCACCGGTTTCTATTCATATGGTGAATTATCGCCCCTGAACGAAGGAGGTGCATGCCGCCTTCATAATCAAACCATGACGATCACTTCTTTTTATGAATTACCATAAACTGCTTTCGAGGCAAATCAGCAAATTCCTGCCGGAATCATTTACAGATAACCCGGAAATGCAGAAATTTTTATCTGCCATAAACGATTCGTATATCGCAGCAGATAAGGATAAGGAACTTGCTGAACGTGCATTCAGTATTTCGGAAGAAGAATACAGGGAAGTCAATCAGCAGTTGGCAAAAGAAGTTGAAGTCCGAAAACAATCCATAGAAAAATTAAAAGAAACAGTTGGAAAAATTACGGGTGAAGAGAAAAAAGAAAATACAGACGACCTGTTAATGATCGCACGTTATTTGCTTCAGCAGGTCAACAAAAGAAAGAATGCGGAGCTCGTTTTTACTTCACTTATAGCTAATCTTAAAAATGCAGTTTTACTGGAAGATGAAAACAGGAAATTGGTTTTCGTTAACAGCCACTTTTGTAATTTGTTTGATATTCAAGGAGCGCCGGATACGTTGCAGGGAATGAATTGTAACCAGGTCTTTCAAGCGAATAAAAATAAATTTAAATCCCCCGATCAATTTATACAATCTATCACCGCACTTCTTGAAAAAAAAGAAGTGTGCAACAATGATATTTTAGAATGTGCAGACGGAAGGGTTTTCGAGCGTGATTATATTCCTATCGTGCACGATGGAAAATATAAAGGGCACCTGTGGAGCTACACGGATATCACGGAAAAGAAAATAAAAGAAGAAGCCTATAAACGTATATCGCTTGTTGCAAGTGCAAACCACAGTGGCGTGTTGTTCACAGATGCTACGGGAAAAATAAATTGGTGCAATGAAGGTTTTTCTAAGCTTACGGGCTTTTCAAGAATAGAAACGATCGGCCGCACTCCTATCGAATTATGCCGCGGGCCGCTAACAGACCAGGGTTCATTGGAAAAAATAATGGAAGAGTTTTTTAAAGGGAACCCGTTTCATATCGACGTCATCTATTACAGAAAAGATGGCACATGGTTTTGGGGGCGCTCTTACACGCAGCCTGTTAAAGACGACAATGGAAATGTTACAGAATATTTCGGCATAATCGATGATATCACCGAAGAAAAAGAGATGGAGAACAGGTTCCGACTTGCATTGAATAAGATCGGTGATAATCTTTGGGAACATAATTATCTCACCGGTGAAACAAAATTCTCTGATGAGAAACATCAGTTACTTGGTTACGACCAGCACGACTTCAATACGAACAAAGACCTGTGGTGGAAAAATATTTATCCCGGTGATCTGCCGTTATTACAGCAAAATCATAAAGATTATATTTCAGGAGAAAAATCACATCACACACTCGAATACCGGATGGTGCATAAATCGGGTGAATTACGGTGGGTATTGGATAAAGGTGTAGTTATCGAAAAAGATGTAAATAATAAACCTGTTCGCATCATCGGCACACATACCGATATCACTGCTATTAAAGAAACAGAAAAAGCACTTCGTGAAAACCAGGAATTGTTCCGCTCACTCGAAGAAAATATTCCCGGCATCCTTTACAAATATGAATTTTCCCCGGCAGGACAGGAATCGTTTATTTATATCAGTCCTGATGCTGAGAAAAAAATCGGGTTTACTGAAGAAGATCTGCAGAATTTTTATAACCTCCTTCATCCTGATGATGTGGCCCGAGAAAAGGCAGCGAGCGACCGGGCACGTAAAATAAACGGGCCTTATCATTTTGAAGGGCGTTTTGCAGCAGAAGGAAAACCTGTGCAGTGGCTGCACCTGAGTTCATCTTTCTCACACATGGCTGAAAATGGTTCACGCGTTTATACAGGGATCATTCTTAACACAACAAAAGAAAAAGAAGCAGAGCTTGTAATACAGCTTAATGAAAAAAAATACCGGAACATCATAGAGAACATGAACCTCGGTTTGCTTGAAGTGGATACGCAGGAGATCATTCAATATGCCAACCAAAGTTTCTGCGACATGAGTGGTTACACACAGGAAGAACTCATCGGCAACAACGCATCAAATCTTTTTGTGCGTGATGAAAACATCCAGTTATTGGAAATAAAAAATGATAACCGCAAAAAAAGCGTTTCCGATGTTTACGAGATGGCTGTAAAAAATAAAGAAGGAAAAACAAAATGGTGGCTCATCAGTGGCGCCCCGAGATATGCGGAAACAGGAGAGCTTATCGGATCGGTAGGCATTCATCTTGACATCACTGAACAAAAAGAATTGGAGCATGAATTGGTTGAAGCAAGAGAACTGGCAGAATCATCTGCAAAAGCAAAACAATCTTTCTTAGCCAACATGAGCCATGAGATCAGGACGCCGATGAATGCAATTATGGGAATGTCGAGGCAATTGGAAAAAACTTCGCTTGATGATAACCAGAAATTCTATTTGAAAATTATTCATTCAGCGGCAGATAACCTGCTTGTCATCATCAATGATATTCTCGACCTGTCGAAATTAGAAGCAGGAAAATTAACCGTAGAAGAAATTGGCTTCAAAGTAAAAGACCTTGTTGAGCAGGTAACACAGGTGATGATGCATAAAGCGGAAGAAAAAGGGCTGGCGTTGAGTTATTCATTTACAGATCCTTTGCCTGCCGATGTTTTGATCGGTGATCCTTATCGCATCAACCAGGTATTATTGAACCTTGTTTCCAATGCAATTAAGTTTACGGAAAAGGGTAATGTAGTTATTACGTGTAAAGTTTTTGAAGAAAGGAATTTGCAACATGTGGAATTTACTGTTTCTGATACAGGCATCGGCATGGATGAAAATTTCATGAAAAACCTTTTTCAGAAATTCAGGCAGGAAGATGAATCTGTAACGAGGCGTTTTGGCGGAACCGGCCTTGGCATGAGCATTTGCAAAGAACTGATAGAATTTATGGGGGGCACAATTTCTGTAGAAAGCAAAAAAGGTGTTGGGACAAAAGTTGTTTTCAATATTCCGTTACTAACAGGAACAGCTGACGACCTTCCTAATAAAGAAACAATACAGTTAGATAATAATATGCTTAAGGGAAAACGGATTTTAATTACAGATGATAACGAGATGAACAGGTTGGTAGCAACAACAATCCTGAATAATTATGGTGCAGTTTCTGATGAGGCGCAAAACGGGATTGAAGCGATAGAGAAAATAAAAAACAATTCCTATGACCTTGTGTTGATGGATGTGCAAATGCCGGTGATGGATGGGATTGAAGCAACAAGATTGATTCGCGAAAATATCAGCAGGAAGCTTCCGATAATCGCCCTCACGGCGCTTGCATTAAAAGGAGATGCAGCACGCTTTATTGAAGCGGGCATGAACGATTATTTATCCAAGCCATTTGATGAAAACCAGCTCCTGCAGATCACTGCAAGATGGTTAGGCACGCCTGAAATTGTTTCTGCAGAAAAGAAACATTATACCTACGCAGGTAATGCGCTTTTCAATTTAAAAAGGCTGGAAGATATCGCCAATGGCGACAGGGCATTCATTCATAAAATGATCAACATTTTTATTGACCAGGGCCCCGTGTCTGCCATGGAAATAGCAAATGCATATAACAACAAGGATTTTGAAAAAGTAAACAAAACAGCGCACCGGTTAAAATCTTCCATTGACCTTATTGGCATCACTACGTTGCAGGAAGATATACGCGAAATTGAAAGTTGCGCAAAAAGCGGTGACGACTCCCCTCGCCTGCAGGAGCTCGTTGACAAACTCGGAAAAATAATTGGTGAAGTGGTACAGCAATTGAAGGCTGCATAAATTTTTACTATTCAATGATAATAGCTAATAAAAAATACAAGGTAGGCCTATCTTAACATTGATCATGACGATGAACCGTTAAGTGATGCCGCACAAAAAATGATGGTCATTAATGCATTCAAATAGGTATTGCTATTCCTTCGCATATACCTGATCGTTAGGCGCAATTCATTATAGCTTTTAGTTGATTTGAAGTTTTAAGGTCATTTTAAAAAATTGTTCAAGTACGTCAAAATCGTTGTTGTCTGCATCATCAGGCTAACATGACCTTGTGAAGGCACTATTGCCAATTGCGATTTCGGCATTGGCTGCAGGTCTGAAACACCGCCTCCCAACAATTGATATGTTTTTATCAACTCAATTTTATCCAGCCCATCATTGTCTCCCGATATGATTAATACAGGCGCCGATATTTTTGCAATATTGGAATCTCCCACATTGAATGGCTCCTTGGCGAAAACAAACATTTGCTCTAAAAACTTTCTCCATTTTGTTTTATCAGGAGCCACAGCATCGTACGCTGCTTGTAGTGGTGTATTATCAAAAAATTCAGGCTTAAAATCTTTAAATGCCCCGTTAACTATGGGTAGCCACCCATTCGTTTTATAAGTAGAAGAAATAATCACTAATTTTCTTAACCGCTTAGGGCTTTGTACGGCAAATTGGTAAGCCACAGAACCACCCATGCTATAGCCTGCAACATCAGCGCTGTCTATTTTCAGGTAATCCATTACTTTCTCTACATCACTTGCCAGATTAGTAATTGATAATTTCCTGTCGGAAAACGGTGAATGTCCATGCCCCTGCATTTCAATGGCAATCACTTTACGGGTTTTAGACAACTTAGGGATTAATTCGCCCCAGTTCATTTCAATTGTATAAAAAGCACCATGCAGTAAAATTAAAGGCTTACCCTCGCCATATACTTCGTAATAAACTTTGATCCCATTAATAGGGGCGTAACCACTTTTGGAAGGTTTGATTTGTTGCCCATTTGACCGGGATGCTACAAACATAATTGCAATTAGTAGCATCATTGATTTAAGAGCATTGCGTGTATTGAGTAAATTTTTCATACCGTTATATTAATTGCAGATTGAATTTAACAATACAAAATTAAAGTTCCAACAGAATTTAACACAGTGTAAAAACGACAACTTACGGGTGGATCTTCACATACTTATCAAAATAAAAAAGCCTCACGTTTCTGTGAAGCTTTTTTCGTCGGCTTAGGTAGCCTGAGTTCTAACTTGATAATTGAAGATTTGAGAAATATTCTTATAAGATTGTAAATATTTTCATTTGTCATTAGGGCTATTAAGACGAGTATTTAATAAACATCAATTTTTATGGAAATTGCTTAAATAAGCATCTTCATCCCTAAATAACTGTTTATGTTCAGAAGCTTTTTCAAGACAACGTTCAGGAACCTTGCGCGGAACAGAGTTTATTCTTTCATCAACATTGCAGGATTAAGCATGGGTTTGGCTTGTGCAATGCTCATCATGTTATATGTAAAAGATGAAGTAAGTTTTGACAGGTTTCACAAAAATGTAAACAACATTTACCGCATTGTTTCAAAATCGAAACAGCAAGGGCAGGAAAAGGAAATGGGCAACACAGGCTTTTTGCAAGGACCTCGTTTTACGCAAAATATTTCCGGCATAATATCTTTTGTACGCATACAAAATGGCGTAGAAGATATAAAAACGGGGACAGAAGTGGAATCGCAGAGCTTGTTGTATGTTGATTCGACCTTCTTCTCCATATTCACTTTTCCGTTGTCGGGAGGCAATTATAAAAGTTGTTTAACAGAACCACATTCCATTGTATTGAGTGAAGATGCAGCAAAAAGATATTTTGCTACAACTGATGTTGTTGGCAAAGTGATGATGATAAAAGAAGATTCTAATTTTGTTCCTTACAAAGTAACGGCTGTTGCAAAACGTTGCCCTCAAAACTCTTCCATACAATTTGATATGTTACTGCCTTTCCGAGAATCCAATGAAGATGCAAAAAATACTGCAAATTGGTTCTTCGGCAATTTTCTGAACACATTTGTAGTACTGAATGATAAAGCAAACCTGCAAACAGTGGAAAATCAGATGCAGGCTTTTTATATAAAAGACGCGAAGCAAACTTATGAGGCACTGGCAAAAAAATTTGGCTTCGGAGCTGATGCCAAGATGGGTACCACGTATTTTTTGCAGCCGTATTCTGACATGCATTTAAGCACCGATCTTCCCGCAAATGATGCCAGTGCAAGCAACCCGGTATACTCTTATCTGCTTTCAGGCATTGCGTTGTTTGTGTTATTGATTGCGTGTATAAATTTTGTGAACCTTTCCGCAGCACGTTCTGCAAGACGTGCCAAAGAAGTAGGCATTCGAAAAGTGATTGGCGGCAACAGAAAGCAATTGATCATGCAGTTTCTCGGCGAATCGTTTTTCTTATGCACCATTGCTTTTGTATTGGCAATTGTGTTGGTGGGAGTATTATTGCCTTTGTTTAATAATCTTTCCAGCAAAGCATTGTCACTTTCTTATTTATCCGACGCAAAATTGATTGCAGGCTATATCATGTTGTATCTTATTACTGCATTGCTAGCAGGCATTTATCCTGCATTGGTGTTATCAGGTTATAATCCTGTGCACACACTATCCAACCGTTTTAAAATAGCAGGGAAAAATTATTTGCAAAAATCGCTGGTGGTACTACAGTTTGCACTGTCATCCTTTTTAATCATGGCTACGTTTATCATTTATTCACAGTTTAATTTTCTTACCAAAACAAAGTTAGGATATGATGATAAGAATCTTGTCGTCGTGAATAAAGAGAGAATGAAACATGCCGATGCTGCTGTTTTTAAAAATGAATTGCTTAAAAACCCAAAGATTGTCGGAATTACCGCAAAGAATGCAGGCTATGACCAAGCAGCAGCAAGAAATGCTATTGATTCTATTATACAATTTGCTTACGAAACTGTTGATGAAAATTATTTGGCTTTATTAAAAGTTCCGTTAGTTGCAGGAAGAAATTTTTCAACTGCATTTCCTTCGGATTCCTCACAATCTGTTATCGTAAATGAAAGTTTTGTAAAAGCTGCAAACTGGAACCACCCGATTGGCGAAACCTTAAAATTCTCTTTTGACAACAATAAAATCTATCGGGTAATCGGCGTGGTAAAAGATTATCATTTTGCTTCGTTAAACGAAAAAATAAGACCGCAATTATTCACCATGAAGAATGATAATTTGTATGGAACTTTTTACATCAAATTAAACCCAAGATCTGTAACTGAAAGTTTAAAATGGATACAGAAAACATTCACGCAATTTTATCCGTTAAGCCCATATTCATACACATTTAAAAATGATGACAACAGGAAGCAATATTCTGAGGTTGAAAAATGGAAGCAGATTATTTTGTTCGGCGCCATATTAACCATTTTTATTTCCTGCATCGGTTTATTTGGTTTATCAGTTTTATCTGTAGAAAAAAGAACAAAAGAAATTGGTATACGAAAAGTTTTTGGTGCATCCGTAAAAAGCATTGTAACAAATCTTTCTACCGATTTTATAAAGTTAGTTATAATAGCGTTGGTGATTGCATCTCCGCTTGCATATATGATTGCGAATAAATGGTTGCAAAAATTTCCATACCGCATTACAATAAGTTGGCCGCTGTTTGCTTCAGCAGCATTATTAGTGATGCTGATTGCATTAATAACGGTAAGTTTTCAATCAATAAAAGCAGCAGTCGCAAATCCTATAAAGAGTTTGAGAATGGATTAATTAAGAAAAGTACTCCGTGTCAGGTGTTATCACCAGACTCTTGCACAGTTGAAAAAACAAACAAGTGTCTGATTGCTCAGACGCATGTCGGCTTGGGTAGCCTGAGTTCGAACTTCGCCTTATATGATTTGCAAAATATTCTTAAATCTGACTTAACTAACTGTAAAAAAACAAACCGTCTGCGTAATATTGAATTCTACTAACATTATTTCAGAACAGAAAGATTTTCTTAAGAGCTGATTTCAAGCTTATATCCTTTACCGCGTATGACAACAATTTTGATATTCGGATCTAATTCCAGTTTTTTCCTGAGTTTTGATATAAACATATCGAGACTGCGGCCAACGATAACACCTTCATCTTCCCATATCTCTTTTTGTAGCCGGCTTCGATCTATAATCTCGTTCGGAGACAACGCGAAAATGCGCAATACACGGCTTTCAGTTTTGGTCAGCTCTATGGATTTTCCGTTTATCAGGAGTTTACGGGCCTCTGTGTCGAACGATATTGACCCTAAAGTGAACATATCACTATGCCGACCGCCAGGCAAGTCAGTATCCTGACTATTGATCAGAGCGTTCTGCGGTTTAACAGATTTCAAAAAAATAAATCCAACCAATGCTAACAATGAAAGAGCGCCCAAAAGATATTCATGCTTTTTTGTAATTATAGCTGTGGGTTTAAATTTAATGTTGATCATGTAACATCCTATGGGTTGCCTTCTTCCTCTACAGGCTACAATATCATCTTTCTTATTTTTTGATATAGCATATCCATAAGCTACGCTTGCATCTGAACAGTTCAGTACCTTAACAACATAATCATTTGCGAGCGGATCATTGGCTAACAACCGTTGAGTGGTATTCACCAGGAACTCGGGTTGAAAAGTAAGATCCTTCTCAAAGCTGATCTGGTATTCATTTTCTGAAATTTTTTTTACAGGAAGAACACGGGATGTGCTGTCGCCGGACTGTAATAATATTTCATGCCCGATCTTGCGGAGTAAAATTTCCTGCCTGGCGATATCATAGTCGTCACTGCCACCAATAGTGAAAGCCACGCATATCAAAGAGACAAATGCAAGCAGTAACAATCCGTACAGGTATTTACGTTTCCCGGACAGGAGAATTTTTCTTAAAAGCATAATGTCAAAATAATATTTACAAAGGTTACACTTTTATTTACACTCCAAATTCCTTACGCGAAAAATGTCAAAGTAATTTTGTTGTAATCAATTTTAAAACAAATGAAAAATAAAAGAAACGTTTTGTTCTGCCTGGTTATTCTCTTAACAATAGTAATTTATTTTGCCGTACAGGCTCAACAAAAAAAGGATACTCATAACTTTTCTGGCGAATGGAAATCCAAAGAGTCGATAAGTATGGGCGGAAATATTGTTTGCTGCTATTACTCGGGTGATCGTATGCTGGCTACAACAATGAAAATAGCAGAGCAGGCAAATTTTCTAACCATAGAGGTATCAAGCTCGTTTCCCGGAACAGCGCCGGTTACAAGCCAGGAGAAACTGACCTTCGACGGTAAAGAAAGTGAAAGCCAAATTAATCATAGCCGGGAATGGGGAAAGAAATTTACCGTAAAGTTGTCGGCTGATGGACAAACGATGACTGTGAACTCAATTGTACACAAGATGGTTCCCACCCCTTACCATGTAGATGTTCAGGAACAACTATTAGTTTACGTAACGGAGGTTTGGAAGTTGAGCGAAGATGGCAAGTCTATTTCCGTTCAGGCCAAAGCAAAATCAAACTCATTCGGCGAAGAGCGTTCCTGGAAGACAGTATTTGATAAAGCCAAGTAGTATTAAAAAACTTTTATCGAGCCGTGTCAGGTACTATCACCTGACATCATTTGCTTTTTCCAAATAGTTATAAAAATAAAAAAGCGTCTGATCTCTCAGACGCTTGGTCGGCTTAGATAGCCATGCTATAAAACCCTGACTGAGTTTTAAAGAAATGAATAGCTTATTTTTTTATGCCCTTATAATTGACCTGGTATGGTGTTTCATTTTTAATAACTGATAAGATCCGGCAGCACATTTTATGTGCCACTTTCCCTACAACGTATTTTGGATTTTACCAACGTGTTTTCTGTAGTAAGCTTGTATCTGAGGGTCTGTGGGTATGGGAACCCATGATGATTCGATGAGATAACTGCAAATAATGATTTGCAACGTGGTGTCAGGCCTATTTTAACAGCAGTCTCACTGCTTTGATGAATGCCGTGCACAAGTGGAAAGCAGGTAGTATAAATGGCTGACCGCGACCCGAAACATTCCTTATAATTCCCTGGATTTTTTATTTCTTCGGGCACTTTATACCGGTTTATTTTAAGGACACTACAGACGAAAAATATTCGTTTATAAGATAATTGCTGTTAAATCCAATAATTACCATTATGAAGCACCAGTTCATCTTCATTTGCCTGGCCCTGGCCCTTGGTTGCTGTTCCTGCAGCTCCACCAATATCATGACGTTAAGCGTCCAAAAGCCTGCTCCGATACCTATTTCCCCTGGCATCAAATCCGTTGCCGTAGTGGACAGGAGCAAGGCCTCCAAAGAATACAGTACCCTTGACGCCATCCATAAGGCCCTTTTGCTGGAAAATAATGAATTGCAAAAAGAAGGCGTGCAGGCAAGCCTGGAAGGGCTGACAGATGAACTTATGAAAAACAACCGGTTTACCCGGGTTGTACCCTTAACTGCGGTCCAGCTTACCTCAACCGGGGCAGGCGTATTCCCCTATCCCTTACCATGGGACTCCGTAGAAAAGATCTGTAAAAACAGCCATACCGATGCCCTGTTCTCCCTGGAATTGTTCGATGCGGGAACGCAAGTAAACTACCCGCTCAACCCTGTATCGATAACCACAGCCATCCGGTCAATTTCATCGATCCCTACTACGGTAAATATGAATACTACGGTAAGAACAGGCTGGAGGATATATGACCCTTCCACCAGGACGGTGCTTGATGAATACGTTATTACGCGCAATATCCCTACTACTGTCAGCGCATTCAGTCCTACCCAGGCAGTGTCGTCCGTTGCCCAGCGAAAGGAAGCTATAAAAGAAGTGGGCAACCAGGCAGGGCAATCCTATGCGGACCGTGTTTTGCCTTTCTGGGTCCGGGTATCAAGAGATTATTTTGTGCGGGGGAACGACCAGTTCATCATTGCCAGGCGCAGGGCACAGGCAGGTGATTGGAACGGTGCTGCTGAAATATGGAACAGGGAAACCACAAGCGCCAATGCCAAAATAGCCGGGCGTGCCTGTTACAATATGGCCATCATCAGCGAGATCAACGGCGATCTTTCCGGGGCCATAGCCTGGGCAAGCAAATCCTATGAAGATTATGGCATACGGCTGGCGCTTAATTACCTCAATATCCTTAAATACCGGGATAGCCAAAACGAGCTCCTGAAAGCACAGGATATTTCTTCAGGTACCCCCTGAAAAGGCAGAGGGGATTTCGAAATACCGGTTATTCAAACCCAACTTTTACCGAACCCTTTCCCAGGGAATACACATCCAGGGAAACCACATTTTCCCCGGCTATTTTACCAACATTAAAAATAAATATTTCCGGCTCACCGTCTTTGTCCAGGTCATATAGAAAGAAATCAGTGACCTCAAAAGACTCTCCTTTGATATTAAAAGAATCCCGCCGGCTGGTTTGTTCATCGAATACTTTAATGTAATCCGGAAAAATTTTATCCCTCGAAAAATACCAGCCGTCAAAAGCATGCACCCTCGTTTCTGCAATGATCATATTTTTAGTTCCTGCAATGTTATTAATGCTATCCCTCGCTGCGGGATCTTTCACGGCAGGACTCCCGATTTCCCTGATGAATAATCGGGAATAAGGCGCTGAATTAAAGTAATAGTCAACACATGCTCTATTGTAAATGCTTCAGGCAAACACGAAAAGCACAAACCGCTAAAGGGTTGAGTTCGAACTCTCTTATTATGAATTTAAAATTGATAGAGGTTATTTGATATGATTATGCCTATTGTTGTGGTGCACTCAAATCAATATTATTTTCTTCAGGTTTTTCTTTTTTCATTTGCAGTTTTCCAAACTTCCAAGTAAAGTTGAGGCCAATGGATTGATAAGGAACTTTACGGAGACCATTAGTCTGAAAACCGGGACCATATAATTCTGTTTTCTGGTCCACGTATTTGCTGAAAATGTTGTTTCCTGTCAGCGCAAAACTTCCTTTTTTGTTCCAGAATAATTTTCTGAAAGCTATGCTGTAAGAAGTAAAAGAAGGATAAAACCCTTGTGCCTCATGATGGCGTGAATTGAAACTTCCAAAAAACTCCGCTGCAAAACTGCTTGTAAACTGATAAGAGGTATTTACAGTGAAACGATATATTGCAGTACTTGAATTATATCCGGGGTCAAGCCGGTTGATTGTATGTCTGTAAAAAAAAATAATATTGGAACGTACGTTGAATTTATCATTAATATGAAAATCGAAAAAAAGGTTAGTTCCTGCATTCTTTTCAACTCCAATATTTTCTCTGGTTGTAACGGCTGCATTAATATATGTGGTATCACCAACCTGAATGCTTGGGTAATAAACGATGAAAGGCTGTATGTCGCCATTGCTTTGCCTGTAAAACAATGCAATCATAAATGACCCTGTCTTTCCAAAATCATAGTTATACGATGCTTCATAACGATCCCATATTTCCGGGTTCAAATATGGATTTCCTGTGGTTATGCTTTTAGGGTCGCTGGCATTGATATAAGGATTTAAGTCAAAATATCCCGGGCGGTTTATCCTTATTGTAAAATTTAATTTAAGCGTTTGACTTTCGCCTAATTTTTTCAGCAGAAAAACAGATGGAATGATTGTGTTGTAACCATTTTGAATTTTCTGATTTGCATTAGAGTAAAACGCATTCACTTGTGTCCGCTCATACCGCGTTCCTAATCTTGCTTCAAATAATTTACCAACAGGAAAATTCAATTCAGCGTACGCAGCGTATACTTTTTGGTCGTAGTTCAGGTTATTCGATAATGAGGAACTAAATAAATACGAATTGGAGTAAGGATTCCAGGCGAGCGCATTCGCTGTGCCGGTAATATCATATCCTGCAAATTTTCCGCCTATTCCAAGATTTATGTCCTTGCGCAAAGGCTGAACATAATCTGCTTTTATTTCGTATTCATTTTCTTTAGCCGGGTTATCGTTCCTTGTTCCGTAAATCAACGAATCCCGAGGCAGCAGGTATTGGTCATTGCCTGATGAAATATGATTGTGTGCAAAACTACCGTCAGCCGTAATTTCAAGCTCTTGTTCTTTATTTTTAAAACTTCTTTTATAATTCAGGCTTGGGTCAAAACTGTATTCTTGAAAAGAACTATTTGTATTGTTGACAGAATTTATATCTGAATACGCCCCACCGGAATCAGTTTGCGTTTGCTCCGTTTGATTGAGGAAGCCCTTTGATGTGTTCCCAAAATTATGATAAGATAATGCGCCAGAAAATGTATTGTGATTATCTGCACTCCAATCAAACCCGATTCCCGATTGAAGTCCATGCCTGTTAAAATTGCTGCTCCCATTTTGTTGCAAAATATCATTCGTTTTTGCTGCCGTGTCCGTCGAAACACGGTTAAAGCTTGCTATGGTTTTGGTCGTAAGCCTTGCATTTCCATTTGCAAAAACATTCATCCCGAATTTTCCTTTTCGCGCATTAATATTAATTGAGCCATTTTGTACAATCGTTCCCGTTGTCAATGATACATTTCCATTAATCCCTTGTACATTATTGTGCTTTAAAATAATATTTATAATACCCCCTGTTCCTTGTGCATCGTATTTTGTACCGGGATTGGTAATCACTTCAATGCTTTTTATCTGGTTTGCCGGAATAGCTTGCAATACATCTGTGATATTGCTTCCAAGTATTGTTGAAGGTTTTCCATTGATCAGGAAAAGAATATTTGAATTTCCCTGAAGTTCTACGTTTCCATCTACATCCACTGAAATCTGAGGAACTTTTTTTAAAATATCCGTAGCCACCCCGGTTTGAGAAGTAATATCTTTTTCTGCGTTGAAAACCATCTTGTCGATTTTATTATCAACCAATTTTGCAGGGGCTGTTACCTCAACAGTTTGCAACGTGGCGGATTTTCTATTAATCAAAATCTGATTTAGGTTGACTGCTTCATTCTTTTGATTGATAATAATATTTTTTACGCTGATACTGCTATAACCCACAAACCCAATAATAATATTGTAATTTCCTGGAGATACTTTTGTAATTATGAAATTACCGCTTGAATCAGAAGTTGTTCCGTTTATAGCTTTACTTTTTCCTGTGCGGTATAAAGTTATTGTTGCGTACTCAAGCGGGCGCAGTGTAGATGAATCTAAAATTTTCCCTGAGATATTGCCGCCTGTGTTTTCGTTAATCTTTTCCTGCCCGAACACTAGCAGCAAAAAAAATGAAAATGCGATAGTAATAATTCCTTTCTTCATGCAGTTGAGAAATAATTTGCAAGATTGACACGTAATTCTGTGGGAAAACTGTACTTGAAACAAAAATGAGCCAAGGATTGATTTTTCACGTGTCATGTGTTTCACCTACCTCATATTTCTGATCCTCCCGCATGTATGAAAATAAAAAGCCTCACATTTCTGTGAAGCTTTTTTGTCGGGACGACTGGATTCGAACCAGCGACCTCTTGCACCCCATGCAAACGCGCTACCGGGCTGCGCTACGTCCCGAATGATGATTAAAACAAAAGGTGTTCATGCCTTACATTTTATCCCGGATTGGGCGACAAATGTACTCGAAAATTTCTATTGCGAAAAATAAGCAGCGAAACCTTATCTTCGCACAATTCTTGCTTCGATGAAGATCCTCATTCAACAGGCCCATATAACAGATTTACACTCTCCACACCACGGAACAACGAAAGATATTTTAATTGAAAATGGCACCATCACACGCATTGCTGATACTATTTCAGAAAATGCAGGTACAGTGATCAACCAAAATAACTTGCATGTTTCACCCGGATGGGTGGATATTTTTTCAAACTTCTGCGACCCGGGGCATGAGTATAAAGAAACGCTCGAAACCGGAGCCAATGCCGCAGCAGCCGGCGGTTACACAGATGTATTTGTGATACCCGACACCAAACCTGTTGTGGATATAAAAGCGCAGGTGGAATATATCCGGCAAAAATCAAATTCGCTTCCTGTAAATATTTTGCCTGTTGGTGCAGTCACAAAAAATATTGAAGGTAAAAACCTTGCAGAAATGTACGACATGCACAGCAGTGGCGCCGTGGCATTCTGCGATGGGCTAAACCCGGTGCAATCTGCAGGTTTATTGTTGAAAGCGCTTCAATATGTAAAAGCGTTCGATGGTGTGATCATCCAATTGCCCGACGATAAAAGTGTAGGTGCAAACGGTTTGATCAACGAAGGCATTATTTCAACAAGGTTAGGGCTTCCGGGAAAACCAGTTATGGCGGAAGAACTGATCATTGCGCGGGATATCAAACTTGCACGTTATACGGAATCAAAAATTCATTTTACCGGGGTTACATCGGCAAAATCGATCGATTATATCAAACGTGCGAAAGACGCAGGATTAAATGTTACCTGCTCCGTTACTCCATATCATTTGTATTTTACGGATGAAGACCTGATGGAGTATGATACTAACCTTAAGGTATACCCGCCGTTGCGTACAAAAACAGAAGTCAGCGCATTGAAAAAAGCAGTGATTGACGGAACGATAGATTGCATAGCTTCGCATCATCTGCCACATGAATACGACAGCAAAATCGTGGAATTCGAATACGCTAAATACGGAATGACCGGTTTGGAAACAGCATACTCCGTTGTAAAAGCCGCATTGCCGGAATTGAAAGAAGATAGATTAATTGAATTGTTCAGCAGTAATGCACGAAAGATTTTCGGATTGAAAAAAGCAAGTATCACAGAAAAAGAAACGGCTTGCATCACATTATTCAACCCTTCCGGAAAATGGATTTTGAAAGAAGAAAATATCCGTTCCAAATCAAAAAACACCCCGTTCATTAATAAAGAATTTGTGGGGAAACCAATGGGTATCATCAACGGGGAAAAAGTTTTTCTGAACAATTGATTTTTCAACCAAAACTCGAATTATATGGAAAACAAAGTAACCACACCTGTTGTAAAAGGGCTTATGTTAGCCTTAGTGCTTGTTGTATTGGACCTTATTTCTGGGTTTGCACATTTTAAATTTGCAACCTGGTTCAAATGGATTCCGACAATAGTGTTTTGTATAGGAATTATATGGGCATGTATAGTTTATGCAAATCAAAACAATGGCAACGTTACATTCGGAAATGTTTTTGCCAATGGATTTAAAACAACAGCCGTTGCCACCTGCATCATGGTTATTTATACCATTCTATCTATTCTTGTAATTTTCCCTGAAACAAAAGATATAGCAATGGATGAAGCAAGAAAACAAATGGAAGCAAAAGGGAATATGCCGCAGGAAACAATAGACCAGGCAATCGAAATGACAAAAAAGTTTTTCGTTCCGTTTGCGATCGGCGGTGCATTGATTGGTTCAATAATTGTTGGAGCAATCGCATCACTAATTGGTGCAGCAGTTGCTAAAAAAAATCCACAAACACCATTTCAAAATCAACCGTAAGAGGAATTATAAATGGATGTATCAGTTGTAATACCGGTTTTTAACGAAGATGAATCACTGCCTGAGTTATGTGCATGGATACAGCGTGTGGTAAAGGAAAATAATTTGTCGTATGAAATTATTTTTGTAGATGACGGCAGCACAGATAATTCATGGATAGAGATAGAAAAATTGCGTTCGGCAGATGACCACGTAAAAGGGATAAAATTCCAGCGCAACTACGGAAAATCTGCTGCATTGAATGAAGGCTTTAAAGCATCCCATGGTGATGTGGTTATCACCATGGATGCCGATATGCAGGATAGCCCCGATGAAATCCCGGGACTGCGCCGTATGATTTTAGAAAACGGTTTCGACCTCGTGAGCGGATGGAAAAAAGTGCGCCATGATCCGCTTTCAAAAACCATCCCTTCCAAATTCTTCAATCGCGTTACTTCAATGGTATCTAAAGTAAAACTGCATGATTTCAATTGCGGTTTGAAAGCATACCGCAGCAAAGTAGTAAAGAGCATTGAAGTGTATGGGGAAATGCACCGCTACATCCCGGTGATTGCAAAATGGGCAGGTTTTAAAAAGATCGGCGAGAAAGTAGTAGAACACCGTGCAAGAAAATACGGGCATACCAAGTTCGGCGGATTGAGCCGTTTCATCAACGGGTTTTTAGATCTTGCTTCTATCACATTCGTAAGTAAATACGGCAAACGCCCTATGCATTTGTTCGGCACCTGGGGAACGCTTTTCTTTATTGCCGGGTTTATTATGAGTGTTTACCTGATCATTACAAGATTGCTGCATCCTGCAGAAGGCCTGAGCAACCGCCCGCCCTTTTTTATTGCACTTACTATTATGATCATCGGCACACAATTATTCCTCACAGGTTTTGCCGCAGAATTAATTTCACGCAATGCCCCGGGAAGAAATAGTTACCTGATCGAAAAGACACTGATGTGAGTTAATGTGATAATGTGCTAACTTAATAATGTGAAAATGATTGTCACTGATTCTTTGATCATTTTAATATAATCTACATCGTATCTCTAATTATTTTTTGAATGAAGGAAACTGCCACTAAATATTATTTTGCTCCGCAAAAGCATTTTCACATTTTCACATTTTCATATTTTCACATTCTATTTTCTTGAACACCCGCGTCATCATAATCGGCCCTGCACATCCGCTTCGTGGAGGATTGGCAACATTTGATCAACGCCTCGCCAAAGAATTTTTGGATGAAGGTTTTCAATGCAGCATCTTTTCTTTCTCGTTACAATATCCTTCGTTCCTGTTTCCCGGTACAACACAATATTCTACTGAAACTGCACCCAAAAACATAGAAATTTTTTCGAAAATAAATTCTGTTAATCCTCTTAACTGGATTGTAGTTGGCAATGAGCTAAAAAGATCAAACCCTGATATTATCATAGTGCGTTACTGGCTGCCGTTTATGGGGCCTGCGCTGGGAAGTATTTTGCGTCGCGTACAAAAAAACCATCACACAAAAATCATCGCGATCACAGACAATGTTCTGCCACACGAAAAACGTCCCGGAGATACATCATTCACAAAATATTTTTTAAAGAGTTGTGATGCATTCATAACCATGAGTGAAAAAGTAATGAAGGACCTTCGTAGGTTTGAAACTACAAAACCGGCAAAGCAAGTTCAACATCCGTTGTACGATAATTTTGGTGAAGTCATTTCAAAAACAGATGCAAGAAAAAGATTAGGGATTGATGCCAATGAAAAAATAATACTCTTCTTTGGCTTTATCCGAAAATACAAAGGCCTGGATATTTTATTAGATGCAATGGCCGATGAACGCATCCGTTCTTCCAACATAAAATTATTGATCGCCGGGGAGTTTTACGGAGACGAAAAATTTTATAATGAACAAATTGACAGATTAAAAATTGCTGATTCGCTGATATTGCGCACCGGTTTTATTCCCGATAGTGAAGTAAAATATTATTTATGTGCTGCAGATGCCGTAGTGCAACCTTACCGCAATGCCACACAGAGCGGCGTTACCCCCCTTGCCTATCATTTTGAAAAACCGATGATCGTTTCTAATGTCGGCGGTTTGCCGGTTTTGGTACCGCATGAAAAAGTAGGGTTGGTAGCAGAGCCCGATCCGAAATCCATTGCAGATGCCATTCTTCATTTCTATCAATTAGGAGAAAATTATTTTATTCCTCATCTTCGCGAAGAGAAACAAAAATATTCGTGGACAGCTTTAATAAAAACAATTACCGATTTAGCCAATGATGTACAGAAGTAAAGCGCCTTTACGAATTGGTCTTGCCGGTGGTGGCACAGATGTAAGTCCCTACAGTGATTTATATGGCGGCGCTATATTGAATGCAACGGTTGCATTATATGCTTCGGCGCATATTGAACCAGTTACGGATAACAAAATTATTTTGCAGGCGCTCGACCGGAAAGAAGAACAGCAATTTGAATGCACCGACCAATTGCCGATAGATGGAAAATTAGATTTACTGAAAGGTGTATACAACCGTATTCAGAAGGAGTATGGATTCCCTGCAACCGGTTTTAAATTATCAACGTTTGTTGATGCCCCTGCGGGTTCAGGATTAGGAACATCATCAACACTTGTTGTTGCCATAATCGGTGCGTTTACGGAAATGTTGCGGTTGCCTTTGGGGGAATATGATATTGCACATCTTGCTTATGATATTGAAAGAAAAGATTTGAAAATGGCTGGCGGCAAACAAGATCAATACGCAGCCACTTTTGGCGGAGTGAATTACATGGAATTTTATGCAGATGATAAGGTGATTGTAAACCCGTTGCGCATCAAGCAACGGTATTTATTTGAGCTGGAAAATAATTTGTTGTTATACTATACTTCTACAAGCCGCGAATCTGCAAAGATCATAGAGAAACAAAGCAAAAATGTGATCGATAAAAAAGGTGCATCCATTGAAGCAATGCACCAGCTAAAACACCAGGCGCAACTGATGAAAGAAGCATTGCTGAAGGGAAAGCTGAATGATATCGGGGAAATTCTTGATTACGGTTACCAGCAAAAAATAAAAATGGCAGAAGGGATTTCAAATCCTTTGATGGAAGAAATTTATAATGAAGCAAAAAAAGCCGGTGCGACAGGTGGAAAAATTTCCGGTGCAGGCGGCGGTGGTTTCATGACATTTTATTGCCCGGATATTTCCAAATACAAAGTGATGGAAGCATTAAGTAAATTTGGAGGTTATTGCAAACCGTATCAGTTCGTTGATCATGGTTTGACCACATGGACGATCTAACCGTGTCTGACGGTCCCCGTCTGGCATAAAATCTAAAAATTATTCATGCAACAAAAAATAAAAAATATCATCAGCGAATCTGTGGCAGTAAAAAACAAAGTGCTTGCTGATGAAACATTATTGAAAACAGTTGAAGCTGTGTCGAAAACAATTGTAGATGCATTTAAAAATGGTAACCGCATTTATTTTTGCGGCAACGGCGGAAGCGCTGCTGATGCACAACACCTGGCAGCAGAATTTTCCGGCCGTTTTTATACCGACCGTGATGCATTGCCTGCAGAAGCGTTGCACTGCAATACATCTTACCTGACTGCTGTTGCTAATGATTACAGCTACGATGTGATCTATGCACGGTTAATAAAAGGCATAGCACATAAAGGCGATGTATTGATCGGGCTTTCCACTTCCGGCAATTCGGGAAATATTTTAAAAGCATTTGAAGTGGCAAAAGAAAAAGGAGTGATAACAGTTGGCTTTACCGGCGAAAGCGGCGGAAAAATGAAAGCAGTTAGCAACTACCTGGTCAATGTTCCTTCAACAGACACACCACGCATACAGGAATCCCACATTCTGCTTGGCCATATTATTTGCCAGTTGGTAGAAGAAGAATATTTCAAGCCCTGATAACTATGCCTATCAAAGAAGCGATCATTCTTGCTGGCGGATTGGGAACAAGGTTGCGTTCAGCAGTTCCTGAGCTTCCCAAATGCATGGCTCCTGTCGCAGGCAAACCATTTCTTTTTTATGTGATCCGTTATTTACAACAACAGGGAATTGAGCAATTCATTTTTGCATTGGGTTATAAAAGCGGAATGTTTGAAGATTTCATTCATGAAATCCTGCCCGAAAAGAATTTTCAATTGTCAATAGAAGAAGAACCATTGGGAACCGGTGGTGCTATAAAATTAGCATGCAGCAAGACAAGTGAAACTACAGTGCTTGCCACAAACGGTGATACTTTATTTGAAGCCGATATACAAAAACTTTCAGCCTTCCATGGTATACATAGTGCAGACTGTACATTATCATTGAAGCCAATGAAAAATTTTGATCGTTACGGGGTTGTTGAACTGAACCCTGATCATTCCATCAAAAGTTTTCATGAAAAAAATTTTTATGAAAGTGGTTTAATTAACGGTGGCGTATATGCGCTTAATACAAAAAAATTTCTTTCAGAAAGCCTTCCTGAAAACTTTTCGTTTGAAAAAGATTACCTGGAAAAATTTTTTTCAGCAAGAAAAATGTTTGGCGTAGTACAGGACAATTATTTTATTGATATCGGTATCCCGGAAGATTATGAAAGAGCGCAGTCTGAGTTAAAAGGGTTCACGAGTGAGATTTGAGAAGTAAGATGTTGTTCTTTCGCAAAAATGTTTTTTGCTGATAATAAACCGATCAGGGAACAAATGCTCTTCAACACAGTAGTACAAAAGCCTAATCGAAGCTCCTCCCGAGAACGGGTTGTACATCGTTATCGGGGCGCCTTTTTTGGTTCTTTTTTGGCGAAGCAAAAAAGAACAAGAAAATAATTAATATTTCAAAGCTACAAGCATGCTTGATTTAAGTAAAATAGATAAAAGCTGGACATTATTCTTAGACCGCGACGGAGTGATCAATGAAGAGAAAGCTGAAGATTACGTGTACAACTATCACGAATTTATTTTTTATAACGGTGTTCCTGAAGCAATGAAAATATTCGCCGGGATATTCGGCCCGGTTATCATTACAACCAACCAGCGTGGTGTCGGAAAAGGATTGATGACCGAGCACGACCTTCATGAAATTCACAAGAACATGGTTGCAGATATTACTGCTGCAGGTGGCCGTATTGATAAAATTTATTTTGCCACTTCCATTTACGATAACGACCCGCTGCGCAAACCACAAACAGGCATGGCATTGCTGGCACAAAATGAGTTTCCGCAAATAGATTTTTCAAAATCCATTATGGTGGGAAATAATATCAGTGATATGGAATTTGGAAGAAATGCAGGCATGCATACGGTTTTCCTGAAAACAACCAGCCCTGATACACTACTTCCGCATAGCGCAATTGATCTTGCATTTGAAAGCCTCCCGGATTTTGCAAAAGCTTTGCACAATAAATAAAATTTTGGCACAATTTTACCGTTACACTCCGGCAACGAGGTGAATGAGGCGTAACTTTACAAAAACCCGGGATGATATTATGTTTCTACCCATTAAAAAATATTTTTTATCGACACTTGCTTTGTTTTGTTTTGTGTTAGTTGCAGAGCAATCTTCTTCACAAATTCTTTCAAAAACAGAAAAAAAGGAATTCGAGAAACGGGAAGATTCGTTGAAAAAATTTGCCTACAACATTGTGTTTGCGCAGGAAGCTTCAGACCGGTTTCGTTCAGACAGCCAGTTCATCAAAATATTAGTGCGCACGTTGAAGTTGAAAAATTCCTTTTACTATCCCTTTGATTCAATCACTACCATTTCGCACATTTATTCCCCGGATAGTGCGTTCCGCATTTTTACCTGGGAAATGAAAAAAGATGAATACATCTATTTTCAACGTGGCGCTATCCAGATGCGTACCCCTGACGGATCACTGAAATTATTCCCTTTGCATGATGTCTCTTCATTCACCAAAAACCCGCTCGATTCTGTCCGCACTCCTAATAACTGGATCGGTGCCATTTATTACCGTGTAGTTTTAAAAACTTTCAACAACAAAAAATATTATACGTTACTCGGCTTTGACGATTATACAGTAAGCAGCACCAAAAAATGGCTGGAGGTCATGACCTTCAATGATCACAACGAGCCTGTTTTCGGTGGACAATACATTTCTTTTAAAGAAGACAGTACGATAAAACCATCGCAAAAACGATTTAATATCGAATACAAAAAAGAAGCAAGTGTAACACTTAATTACGATCCGGACATGGACCTGATAGTATATGATGATTTGATTTCAGAAACTGAAGAGCCTTCAAAAAAAGATACCTATGTTCCCGATGGCGATTTCCAGGGATTTAAATGGGTCGACGGGCAATGGGTACATGTAAATAAAGTATTCGATTTTAAATTAAAAGATGGGGATTTCCCAAAAGAAAAAACGATCCTCGATAATAACGGGAACATAGATGAAGACAAACTGATGGACCAATCTCAGAAGAATCAGTTGAAAAAAGATAGTTCAATATTGAAAAAGCCGGTGAAGAAAGAGTGAGCAGTAAACAGTGAACAGTAAGCGGGTATAAATCTGATGTTGCTCACAATTCACAGCTACCAGTTACTTTTTACATCACTTTCTCTCACCAAACATTTTTCGGGCAGGTATCCCCATATTTATTTCCGATTAAAAATCCCACAAGAATTTCATGTGTGCCGTTGCTTACTGTGTTTAACCTGGAAGTGGTGAGATCGTATGAGTAGCCAATATTTACCGTGCTCGAAATATTCACGCCAAGCATCGCCGCAAAACCATCGTATGTGCGAAAGCTTGCTCCTATCCATGCTATATCCTGATATTGCAGTTTTAGATTGAAATCAAATTGCAAAGGCAAAGGGCTCACATATTTCATCATCACCGAAGGAAGCACATTAAAGTTTTCATCGACCAGGAAACGATAACCGGCAGTTGCAAAAATGTGCGGCGTGAGCTGGCTTTGCTGCAACCCGACTTCTTTATCTGCAAACACTACTTTCTGTGGAATGATCTGCTGCGCAGAAACCCCGGCAAAAAAATCGACAGAATAGAGCCAAAGCCCGGCATTAAAATCCGGGCGGATTTTATTGATCTGCCCGCTGTTATACACCGCAGGGTCCACCGGGGTTTCAAAAAACAATTTATTCCGGTCAATGCTGATATCCGTTATTCCTAAACCAAACCCTGCTGCAATACTTGTTTTCGGGCTGATGCCTATATGATACGCATAAGTTGCATACGCTTCGAAATTATTGAGCGGACCGGTGTGGTCGTCAACAACCACCAAACCTATGCCGCTGTGCGGTTGCGCTGCTGTATAATTTTCCCAGTAAGCCCTGCCGCGTGGGTTTTCTCCCGGTGGCGGAACGGATGTTGCCGTAGTGCGGTCATCCTTTTTCCCGATGGGCCCCTGGACAGTTAAATAAGTGGTAACCGGCGCATCCTGCAATCCCACCCATTGATGACGGTGGCTGGCCTTTACATCAAAATAATTTTCTATACCCGTCAGCGCCGGGTTTAGTATATAATTGTTGAGAATGTATTGGGTGTATTGTGGTTTTTGCTGTGCCGTTACAGTAGTAAGAACAGTATAAAAAAATATCGTACCAGCAAATTTCTTCATAATGGCGGAGCTGCAATATAAAACTTAGAATCGGTTAAAGCGGTTGGCCTTTTAATAAGTTTGCCGAATTTTTTCCTTCGCAAAATAACAGGTCCAGGATGGAAAGGTTTGGTAAAAAACCGGTGCGTTCTTCAAAAACCTGGGCATATTTTACCGTTTCAAATTTTATGTAATTTTTAGGAAGAATGGTATTCCTGAAATCCAGGAATTCATCAGTATTATATTTTTTAATAAACGACTTCGATCCTGAAAAAGAAAAACCGGCATCGAGTTTTTTAATGCTCCATTCAAAACAGTAGATGTCCCAATCCATCAAAAAATCAAATTTCTTTTCATACAAGGCCTTCAACTCGTCTTTATAAAATTCAAACCAAGGCGATTTGTTATAAGAAGACTCTATACTCTTCCAATGCTGGCTCTGCCATTTCTCCGAGTTCGATATCCTTACATCTTTCATTATCGTCTTTTGGTTTCGCCCCGCTTCTAATGGAACACTTAATATAATGGGCCCGTTCGCGCCAGCGATGATACATCGGTTGCGAAAACTCATCTTTTGGTAGCTTTCATATTCTTCAAAAACAGTATTTGAAAATTTATACAAATATTTATATAAGATAACAGAAGGAAAATATTGTATTTCAGTAATTAAGTTCATTAATTCAAATATAGAATTCTTTTATTTAACATGTTGTTTAAATACTGATAAAGTATATAAAATATGGTCAAATTTTTATCTACTTTAAAACAATATAAATTAAATTATAAAATTATTTATCAGTTTATTATTATTAAAAATAAAAAGCTAAAAATACTATCATTCAACAATTTATGAAACAAAATATTTTCTTGTGAAAAAAGTAAAAAAATTAGTAGTGATTTCTGCATTTTTTTAAAAAAAATTATAGAGAATATTTAAAATAAAATTTGAGATAAAAAGCTTAGACCAAAATCAGGCTTTATCCCCTCTCCGACCCTGCCCGGGAATTATAGGCCGGAAAGAAACTGAAGTATCAGACAGGTTTTATGACGGAGAATGATCACTGCAATAAAATTTTTGATTGACAATTGATTTGCAAAAAACAAATAATAAAAAGAGAATTTGCGAAGTAATATCTGTCGTGAACCGGGAAAAAAGATTGGTCAATCAGACAAATGAAGAAGATTTTTTTAGAATTAATACAAGCAACAAGAGCTCTACTCAAAAAATTTTTGATGCCGGGTACTATTAAATACCGATAGTCAGAGATTAGAAATCCAGCAAACCAAGAATTCCGGAATTTCGAATGTCATCGGCCAATTACTGATTTTTGGCGTTCTATTTAAAATCCATCATTATTTCGAATCCCGCTTTATTCATTAAAAATATCAGAGATTAAAGCGGGGTGATAAATTTCACACCAACCTATCGGTAACAGATTTCTCAAAACGCCAGAATACGAAATTGCCCATTTCTCCCGGATGGTTTCGTTCGAAATAATATTAGCAAGTTTGGCTTATCCCAAACTCACATTGAAGAAATTTTTAAGAAGCTGGTGTTAGCGAAAGAAAAAGAAAAAGGAAAAATAATCCCGTTTAGATTTTTGATTATTCCATCGTAAATGACGGACGGATGATTGGCCTGACTGAAATTTTTATTTTTCCTTTTGCTCCATATTAAGAAAGGAAAGATCATTTGCACAAATACCACCTGTTTACTCCTGCAAGATTAATGAGTAAACATCACCAGGAAACCTAACATTAATACCAGGGAAAGAGTTACCACGAAAGCAACGGCGTTAGAGATACCTTTTGATAATTTGTTTGTTGTAAACGTTTTCATGTTGTCTGGATTTGAATTTTAAAAATCGGGTTATGCTAATAGTAAACAACTATCATTCCAAAACCCCTTACCAACGGGCGTTTTCGTTGATTTACTATGAAAATCGAGTAAAAACGCGGGGACAATTATTAATTTCTCAACAGGCTATCCAATTGCTCGTATTGTTCAAATTTAACGGGGATATTGAAGCCAAAACCTGATTTCCTGAGTTTGACGGACCCATCGCAGGATATCTTTACTTGTCTTGTTACTAGCATTTGCAGCGCATTACTGAAGATCGAACGTGGATCAATGGTAAATGATACCGGCACATAAAAGGTATCCAACTGGCGTATATCAATGGTTGAATCCAGCACACAGTGGCCGGAAAGTTTATCGTTGAGAAACACATTCACGTCCACATGTTTCAACTGCAGGTTAAATGAATTTGGGTTATAAAACTTAGCAGTCCCCGAAACCAGGGACTCGTTGATACCTGCTTTACTGATCACTACATTATTAATTCCCCTGAACTCTGGATTGATCGGTTTCTGGCAGGAAATAAACGTGAATACAAAAAGAATAAGGAATGAGCCGATACATTTTTTCATTCCGCTAAATTATAGGGAAATGCAAAACAGAGATATAAACGCCTTAAAGAAGATTGTTAAATCATTACATCATGCCGGAAATGATGCGGTGAAAATGATGCGTGCCTTGCTCCCGTGCAACGGAATACCTTCCATGCCCGTAAAACCGGGAACGGATGCCTTTCTGAACATTCTCCACTACTTCCTCATCTTCCATTTCTACGGTATCCAATCCGGAACCAGCGCCGGTATTAAACTTTGCATTCTTCCATATATAGGTAAGAAAAGAAACTTTGCATTCCGATAAACTCACCGGTTTTACAATATTCAACGATAATCCCCAGGGATAAAAATTGAACATCATATTCGGGAATACAAAGAAATAATAAGCTGCCACTTTTTTTCCATAGTCGGGTGAGCTTTCAGGAATATCAAAACAATCTTCGTTACCTTTTGCAATGCCTAACTGAAGATTGGAATATTTGAAAAGCTCTGTGGTATAATTTCCAAAATCAATAACAGCATTCAAGCCAGCATGCACAAAAGGGATATGAAAACCTTCAAGGTAATTTTCACAATACAGTGCCCAATGCGCTTTTACGGTAAAATCTTTGGACAATTCCGGGTGAAAGACAAAATCCTGCACAGGGAGCCAGCTTAACCTGTCCATCATATCTTTCAAAAATAAACCAGCATCCATCGAATTATTGAGAGAAGTAAACAGCCACTTGCCCCAGTTAAAAAGCGGTAATTTTTTGAGGTCATCATCTTCCGAAGGGAAATTCTTTACTTCCTTAAATTCCGGCATAGAAAAGAATTTTCCGTTAAGATGAAATAACCTTCCGTGATATTTGCAACGCAGGTTGGAAATTTTGCAAGGCTCTGTTGCGATGATATTCCCGCGATGTGTGCATACGTTTGAAAGTAAATGAACAGCATTGTTTTTATCACGGGTCAGTACCAGGGGTTCATCCATATACTTTTCAAGCAGTGAAACCGGGTATGCATCGCCGTTATCTTTCACCAGTTCTTCGCTGCCGATAAATTGCCACGAACTGGCAAATATCTTCTCTTTCATTTCTTCGAATAAACTGCTGTCGGTGTAAAATGCTGTATCTAATGTTTGGGCTTTGGAAATATCCGCGTCAACGAAAAAGCGTGGCATATAGGGGAAATCTTTCGGGAAAGGTAAGAAACAGAAATGAAATATTTCCGTTACTTATTTATTTATGCACAATTGGAGGGAAACAAAAAAAGCCGGACATTATCCGGCTTGTGTGCACTAGTCTGCCTGATTGAATATCAAATTACAATTTCGTCACCAATACATCTTCCGTATACTTCCTGCTGATCTCGAAGCTGCGTTTAACCTGTTGGCTTCCTGCAGTGATCTCGAAAGTAGGATGAATGCTTGTGGTTTCGTTTTCTTCTTTCAGTAAATGGATTGTTTTTGAAAAATGTGCATCGTTGAATTTCTGGCTGTAAATGATATCGCCTTCATCATTTTTTACAACAAGGAAAAATGACTGTGCAGACGGGTTATTAAATTCAACGCGGAAAACAAAGCTTTCTGTGTTTGATCCAACATACTTCACATCAACTTGAGACTCGTTAACTGCAGCAAATTTTTCTTTGCTACCTTTTACCGGGTTAGCATTACTATTTGCCGGGTTTACAGCAATTAAAAAAGCGCCAGTAGCAGCTACTGAAATTGCTTTTACGATTGTTTTAAATACAGGTTTCATGGTCTTAAATTTTAAAGTTTACTAAATAAAATTTTACATTAAAAAAATTTCCGGCAGGCAATTGATGGGGCAAACAATAGAAAGGAAGCAACGAAAGATGAAGTGGAAGAATGCCTGTTATATGGTTGTTGTTATGTTATTGCATTCTTGCATTGACAACACAAAAGTAACCTGGGGCAAACATTGTTTCAAACCATAATTTGCCTGGTTTCATGATGCCAAACCCTGTTATAGAAATATTAAAACCCTTTACCGTAGCGGTTTTCACCATTTTTTTTTCGTGATAACCAACCTGCCAAAAAGCAGTTTTGCCCTGATAAATAAATATAGAAACCTGAGTATTTATTAAGTAATCCCCGCATTTGTCTGTTCAACTAAGGGTTATTGAGTAAGTAAATTTAAAAAACCGGTTCGCAAATTTCCTAATAACAATAATTTAATTAGGAGTTCTTCTACCGGCATCATAAATGCAAATAAGAGAGATTATTTAGGACGTGAAATTCATCATTTAATTTCTTGCAAAAAAATAACATAGGTTCTACATTAGTATCACAATCCGATATTCATACTTACATCAACAGTTGTTAATCGCGATACCCTTTATCCTCGAAATTCCTCGTATAATTCCGGCATCTTCTTTAATTGGTACTTTATTTAATTACGATTCTCTTTACTTACGCAAAAAGAATATTGCCGTGGCCCATTAACCCAAAATACTGCTAAAGCAAGTAATTGTACATCGGTGTATCATGTACAAAATAATTCCACATCATTTGTGGAACAAGCAAAGATTTATCCATACTGCAGCCATTTATATCCCGTAGAAACCAGGTTAATCAGTTTTTGAATTTAAACCCTAAATCATGAAACATTTTTTACTTCTGTCAGTTATTTTCTCCGGATGTTTTCTTTTCACAAATGCACAATCGCAACAGGAAGATTGGCAAAACAAAGCGCAATCATTTCTTCAAAAACGCGAATATTTTTTTAAGAAATCATCACCTTCATCTTTTACATGTGCAAACGTTGCTCAGCATGTAGTATATCAAATAAACGACCGGGGATATTGTGTTGAACCGATGCGATATACGGAGAATAATACTGGAGACACATGGTCAAATTCATTTTCCGTAATCCGGATTTCAAAAGGCAAAACCTCTTTCCCGGTCGAGGCAACTTCAAAGAATTCTTTCAAAGAAAACTATTTGTTGCAGGACCATGGCTTATATAAAACTGAATATATTAATAACGAAGATGGATTGAGGCAGAATTTTATCATCGCATCAAAACCAGAAGGAAATAAAAACCTTGATGTGAGCATTCAGTTACAAGCGAAAAATATGTCTGTAAATATGTTGAATGATGATGCATTAGTATTTACAGAAGCCAATAAAAAAGCTACTATAAAGTACGATGGATTGAAAGTGTGGGATGCAGCAGGGAAAATATTGAAAGCGCACATGCAGCTTTCTGCAAACAATGTGCTTGATATTATTGCAGAAGATAAAGATGCAGTATACCCGATAACGATCGATCCGTTGAACCACACTTCAGAATGGTCGGGCACCGCCCAAGGCATTTTGCCTTCAGTGATCGGGCAACTCGCTATTGATGCATTATATGGGTTTTCAGTTGCAGGGGTAGGCGATGTTAACGGCGATGGTTATGCGGACATTGCAATCGGAGCTCCCGGAATGCCAGACGTTATTTCCGGTACTGGTGAAATGCTTGCAGTCGGTGCTGTATTCGTTTATTATGGAAGTAAAAACGGTTTATCTGTTACTCCTGATGTAGAGATGCAACCTTCTACCGCTATTGCAGGTGCTTTATTTGGTTTCAGTATTGCAGGCGGCGACATCAATAATGATGGCAGAAGCGATATCATTGTTGGCGCACCATTAGATAAGATCACATTGTCAACTGGTGGCAGCGGTACTGTGGGCAGAGTATATGTTTTTAACGGATCAAACCTTACTTCTGTGGCAACCGCTCCGCTGCTTACATTGCAACTCAGTGGGATGAATATCATTCAAAACAGCATCAACCTGAATGTAAATGCATTGTTTGGTTTTTCAGTTGCAGTAACAGACGACATGAACAATGATGGCAAAAAAGATATTCTTGTTGGTTCACCGGCTTATCTCGGGATCAACGTAACAACAATCACAATACCATTACTCGGCACTTCTACAACATACACGGCAGATGTTCAATCCGGCGGCGCCTTTTTATTTTTATCACAATCATCCGGCACCAATTACTCTCTGCAGAAATTAAACCCGCCTACAACTTCTTTACTTGGCCTCGGCCTACTCTCTTCAAATGTCTCCGGCCTTTTATTCGGATATAGTGTAGATGGAGTTGGTGATTATAACGGTGACGGATATGCGGATATTGCAATAGGCGCCCCTGCCGGTATTGACCTTAGCTCCATAAGTAGTTTATTAAGCGGCAAATTGCTACAGGGAAGTGTGATGGTATATTACGGAAACGGCTCTGGTGCAGGCAATGCACCAGGCGCTACCCTTGTTGCATCAAACGGAGGCTTAATCACCAATCTCTCAGGAACACTTTCCAACCTGGTGAATTTGTTCGGCCTTTCTGTAAAAGGCGTAAAAAACACCGCAGGTTTTCATACCGGCAATATCATTGTTGGTGCGCCGCTCGGTGGGGCATTAACTAATTTACTCAGCGGATTACAAGTGAAAACAGGAACAGTTAGCGTGTTTGTAAAAAACCCGGGTGCATCCGGATCTATAGCACCAAATCAACAATTAAGTTCTCCCCGAAACAGCAACAATATTTTAAACCTCGTTCAAAGTAATTTATTATTCGGTTATTCCATAGATAATGCAAATGATATGAACTGCGATGGCATCAGCGATCTTGTAATTGGCGAACCCGCTTCTTCCGGTGCACAGCTTATCGGGGCAAATGTTGCCGGTGGGTCTGCATATATTTACTTTGGTAATTCAGATGGAACGTATCAAACAAATCCGGGCTGGACGTTGAGTGCAACGTATGATCCTACATTAGGCGTTAACGCAGCTTCACTTATTGGTTACAGCGTTGCAGGTGCAGGAAAAGTAAAAGGGATTTCAGGTACATCAAAAGTATTGATCGGATCTCCCGCACGCACACTTGATTTCGGGACCGGGTTACTAAATCTTGGCAATACTTTGGGAACATTATTCGGGCTTGCTGCAGGCGATAACGGCATTGGGAAATCCTATGTATACGACCCCCAGATATGCAGCAGCGCACAATCATTACCATTGATTATTACAGACTTTAATGCAGTGCCTACTATCGACAACAAGGTTTTGATCTCATGGAAAGTGTCTACGGAAAGAAATGTAAATGCATACATCATCGAACGCAGCACCAATGGCACAACCTGGGAAAATTTCGGTTTGCTGCCCGCAAGCCCTAATAGTGATACTGCAACAAGTTTCTCATTGACAGATAACCATCCTTACAGTGGCATTAGTTATTATCGCATTAAACAGGAAGACCTTGATAATGGTTTCTTCTACACAACTATAAAAGCTGTCGACTTCAACACAAACATTGCAGGCCGAGTTACAGTGAACAACCCATTCAACAGTTTCATCACTATACAATTGTCTTCAACACAAAACAACACCGCCGAAATACAATTGTACGATCTAACGGGCAAGCTCATACGCAGGCAATCATCTGCAGTTGCCGCCGGCATCAACACATTCCAGGTTAATGACCTTTCTTCCTTAAGCAAAGGGATGTACCTGGTAAGGATAATAAGCGGCAGTGAAACCTATTCTACCAAATTGATCAAACAATAAAATAATAAGGGATTCTTCAAGGACGGATTATTAAACCAACATGCGTGGCCGCAATTTTTGCGGCCATTTTTTTTATGATGTTCGTTGACCAAAGGCCGATGATTGCTCATTACTTAACACTTACCATTCACTCCTTTCCTTCAACACATCTTACATCTCACACCTTACATTTTTTCTACCAGCCTTAGTAACTCCGGTTAAGCATCGTTGCGTCGCATTTCGTTCATCCGTATTGCTACTATTGAACTTCAGGTTTATAACGATAATCCCTGTTTTATCCAAAGTAACATAAGTAATTAAGTCGCAAAAGAAGCTTGATTACACGTTGCAGTCACTGCCTTCGAGTGAAAAAAATCAAAAGCCCTGTCCTGTTTATTTCTTTATAAAACTATAAACAACATGGTTAACCGAAACAAAGTACGTGCCGTTAACAAGATTACTCAGGTTAATCTTTATACTTCCATCTGCAGCAGCTTGAGAACTTACATTGCACATTCGTCCTGAAATGTCTGCAACCCGTACAATTGAACTTGCTCCTGCATTCGAAACAATAATATACTCCGAAGCCGGGTTTGGGTACAGGCGATGAGATACAATCCCAGAAATATATATAGCCTTTATTTCTGAAATGAGCTCCTTCGCTCCATTACTCACAATCCGTAGCCGGTAATAAGATTCTCCCTGCAGCGGCGCTTTATCCGTGTATTGATAACCGTTAGTTAATGCTTTTTCATTTGCGGCAATTGAATCAACAGCCACCCATGAAATTCCATCTGCCGACCGTTCAACTATAAATAAAGCGTTTCTGTTTGTAGTAGCAGAACTCCATCTAACAACAGCAGATCTGTTCTCATTTGCCTGCACATCAAAAGAAGTTAATTGCAGCGGCAACAATGAACTTCCGTTATCATAATAAATCTTGATGCGGATATTATCAATACTTGCTGTAGGCAGAAGTGTAGCAATAGATGTAAGCCTTGCAGAAATTGCAACACCAAAATCTGAAGACAATACATCAGCCAATGTCCATGTAGTTCCCCAGGCATCCGTAGTGCTCCCGTAACTGTACCACGTATCTGAAGTAGCCCAGTTTCCCGACTGCGCCCTGTTCGCCGCTGTTATGATTGTATTGTTCTTGATTATACTAACCACATTGTCGGTAATAAACGCTGTTGGAACTCCCAAAACAGTTAATACCGATCCTTTTTTCTGAACGTCAACTTCAATACCACAAACTGTGGAGGCAGGGTTAATACCGGCAGCATTAAAATTAAAATTGGTCGCTGTTATATAATTGGTAACCCCCGATAACAATACAACAGTTGCTGTAACAGAGGCAAATTGGTTGTCGGAAGACGTTACATTCGACGTGGAAGAAAACGTGTACGCCCCTCCGGATAAGGTCTGCGTGGCACCCGTTCCTGCATCATACGGACCCGCAATACTATCACATTGTTCATAAGCAAAAGAAGGGATAAGCAAAAAAAAGCAACTGGATATAACGCAAATGCATAACCGAATTTTTCCGGTAAGGTTCAGGATATTGGCGACAGGAGTATTCATCAGCAATTATATGTTTCCAAATAGCAAACGCCCGGTTAACAAAACACCGTATAAGCAAAGAAAAAAACAGGGTGCCTATTTATATGTGTCTAAATATTATTATTTACACGCTTGTTAAATGGTTAACCCTGATCAACAATTCGTTTAGAAGTTTCTAATTGCAGGCACCTAAATTGTGAAATGCAATCACTTAGTGTAGAGCTTCAGCAAACTATTTTCATTTAATCTCTCTAAAATACGGGAGATTTAAGAGAGAGGTACATTTTCGGATATGCGTGATAGTGATACTAAGATATTCTTTAACGGCAAAAGCCTTCACCGGTAACTATTCCCTTCATTTTAAACTAAAATAATACCCCTGTCCCCTATTTTCATTACTTTGCAATATGATCACTCCTCCAGTTAAAGTTGGCCTTGTTGGTTTTGGCATTGCTGCACAGGTAATGCATGCTCCTTTTATCACCACCATGAAGGAATACCAGTTAGTATCTGTTCTTGAACGGCACAATGATCTTTCCAAACAAAAATACCCCTTTGTAAATGTTGTCCGTTCCATTGAAGAACTGGTCGCCGATCCGGCAATTGATCTTGTAGTAATTACAACGCCAAACGACACCCATCTTGAATACACACAAAAAGCATTGCTTGCAGGGAAAAATGTTGTGCTGGAAAAACCTTTCACGATAACAACAACGGATGCACAATTATTGATCGATCTTTCCAAAAAAACAAACAAGGTTTTGAGTGTTTTTCAGAACAGGAGATATGTTTGCGATTTTCTTACGATAAAAAAAATATTGAAGGAAAAATTGCTGGGAGACATTGTAGAATTCGAAGCACACTACGATCGTTACCGCCCGGGGCCAAAACCAAATGCATGGAGAGAAGAAAACAAACCCGGAAGCGGCATTTTATATGATCTTGGCTCGCACTTAATAGACCAGGCATTAGTGTTGTTTGGAATCCCAAAAACAATTACTGCAGATGTACGCCTGCAACGGCCACATGCAAGAGCAGATGATTATTTTGACCTGCGGCTTGATTATGGTTTTACAAAAGTAATTTTAGAATCGGGTATGCTTGTGCGTGAGCCCGGCCCGAAATATATGATCCACGGAACGAATGGTTCTTTTATAAAATTCGGCGAAGAACCGCAGGAAGCTTTATTAAAAGAAGGAGTGCTGCCGACAGCGCCACATTGGGGCGAAGAACCAAAAGAACAATGGGGATTATTGCACACAGAAATTGATGGCAAAATTATCAAAGAAAAATATCCTTCATTGGCCGGAAGCTTTGGCATGTATTATAATAACCTTTATGAGACATTGGTGAATGGCGCGGAATTAAAAGAAAAACCCGAACATGGTTTCAATACCATCCGCATGGTAGAATTGGCAATGGAAAGCAACCAAAAAAAATGCACAGTTGATTGTACCGGTTTCATTCAATCACACTATCAGTAAGCTGCATCCGCGGATATCACTGTTATCAACACGGCCGGAAATTTCAAATTTCCCATCGCCAAAAATTTTCCCGACATCATCCGTTGCAATAAAACTGCATGAATAAATATTCGCAAGGTCAATCACATTTATAATCCCTGCTCCTTTTTGCTGAACATCGAATGGGTCGTCTTCCGCCCTTACCAATATCTTCATCCATGGCACAGGTTCAAAAATCCCATCTGATTTGGAATATGCCTGTGATAATAATTCCGTCATCCCATATTCAGAATGAATTGTATCTACCCCTAACCTTGTTTTCAATATTTTATGCAACTCACCCCGCGTCAATTCTTTTCTTCGCCCTTTCATCCCACCTGTTTCCATAACCACCGTGTGCTTTAGTTGCATCGCATACTTCTCTGCAAAATCGAGCAACGCAAAACTAACGCCAATGAGTAGTGTTTTTTGCCTATCCGTTTCCAACTGCATTAACATTTTGTGCAGTTTATCGTGTTCATATAAATAAAAGCCGCTGCCAGGGTGATGGCTTTCTTTAACCAACCGATCAACCATCATGATTAAAGAAGAATTATTTCGTTCGAGATAAGAAGGCAATAAACCGATTATGCACCATTCTCCGGGATCGCCATAAAACCGTTCAAATGCATACAGAAAACTTCTTTCATAAACCGACAAATCTTTTACATAATGACGGCTGTTAACAGTTTGAGTGGTACCACTGCTTTCAAAAATAAATTCAGGTTCAAAAGTGGTTGTTTTGATAACGTGCGTTTTAAAAAACCGTATTGGTAAAAAAGGAATTTTAGTAACAGCATCAATCACGTAAGGGTCAATATTCAAAGCATCGGTGAAAGATTTATACACAGGGTTCCTTTCGTATTGAAAGCGGAAAATATCTATTGCCAAACGATCGAAACCGCTTTCGTTTATATTAAAAACCTGCTGAGAAATTTCAATTGCCATCCCTGTAAATGAATTGTAAAAAATCAAGCAATAGTAAACCTTTTCCTCAAAAATCACGTACGTTTGTGTAATACTAAATCAGAGTCATGAAGTTCTGCTATATTCTCGTACCGGTTTTCCTGCTTGCGCTCATTTCATGTTCAAAAAACAATGACGGAAAGCCTACCATTAAACTTACATCCATCGGGCCAGGAGTTGTTTCAAGAAGCGATATTTTTTCTGTTAATTTCGATTTTACAGAAGAAGGCAGTTCTGTAATTGATTCTTTTTTTATAATAGAACACAGGTTGAATGCGAAACAGGCTGGCACAGTAAATGAGTTTGTATATCTTTCCTATCCTGTGCCGCCTTATACCAGTGTAAACAAAGGGCAATTTTCGCTCTCATTCGTGCGTTACACGCCAGGCCCTACAAATTATGGATACCTGCCTGACCCTCCTCAATTTGCAGGGGAAAATGATACCTCACGTTTTAGTTTTTATATAAAAGATTCCCGGAACAAAACAAGCGACACTGTTACAGCATCTTCAAACGTCATCATTTTAAATGACTGATATTAGTGAAGGAGTACACAATAAAATTTTTTCAGTTCTGCTTATTCAGTAGCCTTTACATTGCACTTTGTGCAGTTTTGATGGTGTATCAAACACACTCACTGCTGTTAACAACAAAACCCTCAGCTGATTTTTTATTGTTTGTTTTTTTCTCCACTATATGCAGTTATAATTTCCATTGGTACCTCACTCCCGTTTCATTGGCATCTTCACAACGCGTTCAATGGGCACAACAACACAAAGGCTGGCACTTGTTTTTATATTTCATCGGGCTCATCGGATCTATTGTTTTTTTCTTTCGCATACGCCAGCATTGGTTCGCCATTTCATTTTCGGCGCTACTCACGTTTTTATATTCAGCGCCAAAACTTCCGCAGGTTTTTTTTAAAGAATTAAAGAGAATTGCAATCGGCAAAACTATCTTTTTATCCTTTGTATGGATGTATGTTACAACGGTTTTACCAGTCATTATTTCCGGCGAAACATGGAAAATGGATTTCACATTATTTTCCTGCAGCCGCTTATTTCTTATCTACGCTATTTGTATTTTGTTTGATTACCGCGACCGCGCCGATGACAAAAATGACGGCATAAAAAGCATGATCACCTATTTCAATGAAAGAGGTATTAATAATCTTTTTACAATATCACTTTCGTTTTTTGCTTTAACAACAGTTGCGTTGTATTGGTATGGGCATTCTGTTTTTACAGTGGCAACATTGCTTGTGCCTGGTATTATTGTAGCTGCGATTTATAATATTGCCAAAAAGAATTTTTCCGATTACCTCTATTATTTTGTATTGGATGGATTAATGATGCTTTCAGGTTTGCTGATGTTGATAGAAAGAATATAACCGGTTTTTATGGGGTGGTGGATGCCATACCTTGTTAGGGCTTAATAAAAGAGATTTAATTATTTTTGATCTTTAATACACAAATATCATGGCTAAAAGCGCAAAACCTGTTCAAAAGAAAAAGGCAGTTATTACAGATCATTCATCTTCATTCCTGAAAAAATATATCGATAATCCATCTCCTGTGGGGTTTGAAAGCAGCGGGCAAAAATTATGGTTGGATTATCTAAAACCCTTTGTGGATACACATTTCAGCGATCCTTATGGAACTGCTGTTGGCGTGATCAACCCGAATGCGCCTTTCAAAGTTGTAATAGAAGCGCATGCAGATGAAATCAGTTGGTTTGTGAATTATATTACCCCTGAAGGGTTATTATATCTCAAACGTAATGGCGGCGTTGATCACCAGATTGCGCCTGCGCAACGTGTTTTTGTTCATGGTAAGAAAGGCCTCGTGAGAGCTGTTTTCGGATGGCCGGCCATCCATACACGTTTAGGCAATACAGATGGAAAAGAACCGCAGCCTAAAGTTGATAATCTCTTTCTGGATTGTGGTGCAAGAAATAAAAAAGAAGTAGAGGAACTCGGGATACATATCGGCTCTGTAGTTACTTACCAGGCAGGTTTTGAAGAGCTTGCCTATAATTACCTGGTAGGCCGTGCATTTGATAATCGCATTGGTGGCTTTATGATCGCTGAAGTAGCACGTTTGCTGAAAGAAAATAAAAAGCAACTTCCTTACGCTTTATATGTCGTGAATGCAGTGCAGGAAGAAATCGGTTTGCGTGGCGCTGAAATGATCGCACGCCGAATCAAACCAAATGTAGCGATCATCACAGACGTTACACATGATACAGCAACACCGATGATCAATAAAATAATTGAAGGAGATGTGGTATGCGGGAAAGGCCCGTCGCTGGCTTTTGGGCCCGCCGTGCATAATAAACTTCTTGCATTGGTGCAGGAAACAGCAGAGAAAAAGAAAATACCAGTACAGATGCGTACCGTTTCAAGAAGTACGGGAACTGATACAGATTCATTTGCGTATGCCAATGATGGCTGCCCTTCTGTATTAATATCAATCCCGTTGCGCTATATGCATACTACAGTTGAGATGCTGCACAAAGATGATATTGAGCAAACGATATTACTGATGTATGAAACTTTGCTTAACTTGACCCCGAAAACCAACCTTAGCTATTTATGATATTAATCCACCTTTTGTATATCGATCCCGGAAGCGGAAGCTATTTGGTACAGGTAATTATCGCGGGTGTTCTGGGTGCGATATTTTATTTTAAAAATTTATGGTGGAAAATAAAATCATTCTTCTCCCGTAACAAAAACGAAGATCAGCCAAAGAGCGATAACTAATGGCAGAAATTCTTCATCATCCGGCATCATACAAAGACCCGTCTGGTTTTATATTTCAGTGGAACGGCAAATATTACAGGCAGGTTAATCAACATTTTTCTGAAGATTATGAAACGCTGATGCACTCTGGCCTGTATACTGCACTTATTCAAAAAAAGTTATTGATCCCTCATACAGAATTAACTGAAAATATTTCAGGTGCACCAACTTGTTATAAAACCTTATTACCGCAACAACTATCCTTCATCAGTTATATTTACGAATGGGGGTTTGAACAAATCCGCGATGCAGCATTACTTACATTGAGTATATTAAAAATTTCTATTGAACATGGGATGATATTAAAAGATGCGACGCCGTTTAATGTTCAATTCAATGATGGTAAGCCGGTATTTATCGACACACTTTCTTTCGAAAAATATGATGAAAAAAAACCGTGGGTAGCTTATCGCCAATTTTGCGAATGTTTTTTATTCCCACTATATCTTGATCACTACTTACAAGTTGATATACAAAAAATTTTAAGCAACTATCTTGATGGCATACCCGTAGCTATAACGGCGAAATTACTTCCCGGAAAAAGCAGGTTTAATTTAGGTGTCTGGCTGCATGTGTTTTTACAAAACTATGTAAAGAAAGATGCAGCAGCTGAAATAAAAAAACAATTAAATTATAGCAGGCAGAAATTATTAAACCTGGTTACCCATCTTGAAAGTATTATCACAAAATTAAAACCTGCAACTTCACGGGCTTCTGTGTGGGATAATTATTATAATGAAACTATTCTAAGCCAGGATTACCTGGAAGAAAAAAAGAAAATATTTTATTCATTTATTAATACCATCGCATATAACACAGCGTTGGATGCAGGTGCCAACAATGGTTATTTTTCAAAAATACTTTCACAAAACGGAGCGCATATAACTGCAATAGACTACGACGTAAAATGTATCGATAACTTATACGTTGAAATAAAAAAAGATAATATCAAAAATATTCTTCCGCTGTGCATTGATATCACCAATCCCTCCGCGGGTGTAGGGTTTCAAAATAAGGAGCGGCTTTCCTTTGCTGACAGGTTCAGGTCAGAATTAGTGATTGCACTCGCAGTAGTTCATCACTTGGTTCTTGGAAAAAATATCCCACTTCCTGATATTGCATCTTTTCTGGCATCACTATGTGCGCAAAAACTCATTGTAGAATTTGTACCGGTTAATGATACCAAAGCACAACTGCTTATCCAAAATAAGTCACAGTATCATGTGTATGACGAAAACCAATTTGAAAAATATTTTGCCGAATGGTTTATTATTGAAAATAAAAAACAAATCCCCTCGTCAGAACGAATATTATACCTGATGCAAAAGAAATGAAAATCAACAGGGAATGAAAAAATTACTGGAACAGGTTCCTCTATTTCTTTTTTTGATACCGCTTTTTTTTGTACTTCATGGTTACGCAGAAAATTACGGATATATCAGCTTTGTGGATTGTCTTATTTTGATTGCAACTTATGCAGGTGCAGCCGCATTTATTTATTTCGTTTTTCTTCTCATTTTCAGGAACAGCATTAAAGCTGCATTATTTGCCAGTTACCTGTTTTCGTTTTTTTGTTTTTTTGGTGCCTTTCATGATTTTTTGCTCGCCCACAGCTCGTTTCTATATAAGTACACCATTATTCTTCCTGCGTTTTTAATACTTGCTATTATTCTTTTTGTGTTTCTCAAAATCACGAAATTGCATTTCGTAAGAACTGCAAAGTTTCTGAATATACTTTTACTGATATACTTAATTGTGGATTCAGTAAGTATTACCCGGAAAATTATTCATCCTGTTTCTGCAGAACAGAAGATGAACTCATTTGAAAAAGATCAGATGTATACATTCAGCAAGTCCGCGGCAAAGCCGGATATTTATTTTCTGCTATTTGATGAATACGAAAGTTCCTCATCTCTCAAAAAAAAATATAATTACAATAATAGCGACCTTGATACATTCCTCATCAACAATCAATTTCGTATACAGGCAAACAGTACCGGCAATTATATGTTTACGCCTCTTTCGCTTTCATCCATTTTAAACATGTCGTATTTACGCGGTGTTACAAGTAATACACGTCTTGATGCGAAAGACTTTGTTTATTGTGCCAATTTGATTCGTGATAATGAAGTTGTCAAACTTTTATCTGCAAATGGTTACGAGATTGTCAATTATTCCATATTCGACCTTGTAGGAAAACCATCACAAGTAGAACAATCCATATTGCCCATAAGAACCAGGCTGATCACCTGCCGCACTTTATTTTATTACATGAAGCGGGATATTGGATGGATGTTTTATACCGGAAGGTTCAAAATATCATGGCTTGTTAGAAACAGCTTGTTTAAGCCTCTGACAGACAATAACAGGACAATTGAACTTGTAAGAAAAGAAAGCCTTTCAAAAAATTCAAAACCACGCTTTATATATGCACATATCCTGATGCCGCATTACCCGTTTTTTTATGATAGTACAGGAAAACTTAAAAGTGAAACTGATATATACAGGGAAGCTGACGACATTCATATCCAGGCTTATCTTGATTATCTTCCCTATACCAATGCGAGAATACGGGAATTGATATCCGATATCAAAAAAAACACAAATAATTCAGCGGTTATTATTTTTATGGGTGACCACGGGTACAGGTATATTCATGAGGGCTCATCGGTTTTCAGCATTTGCAAAAATCAAAATGCAGTATTCTTGCCTCAAAAAAACTATGAATTATTTTATGATAGTATTTCAGGGGTGAATGAATTTCGTGTTGTGTTTAATTCACTATTTAATACTAAATTCCCATTGTTAAAAGATTCTGTAACGATTACAAGATGATGCAAGGATTGATTATTTGATAACCGTGTCAACTTAATCAGAAATAAGTTTATCACAAGATTAAAATCAAACTCTTCCGATGAAGCCTTTTTTGCAGCGAGCACCATTATTTCTTTTTTTAATCCCGCTTTTTTTTGTGCTACACGGCTATTCAGAAAATTTTGGTTATATCGATTTTTCAAGCGCTATGCTATTGGCGATAACATACGGTGGTGGGGCTTCTGTGATTTACTTTATTTTTCTAAGAGTTTATAAAGATATCATAAAAGCCTCCCTCATCACATCCTATATCATATCGTTTTACCTTTTTTTTGGGGCCATTATGGATTTCCTGAAAGACCATCATATTCCATTAAACAGATACAGTATCCTTTCAACTATATTTTTAATATCGCTGATTGCATTTGCAATTTACCTGAAAAGGACCTGGCATGTTTTTTATAAAGCAACACTTTTTCTTAATTTATTAATGATCATATATGTGATTATCGATCTATCGTCTGTTGCCTATAAAATAATCAATCCGAAAGCAAATAAGCTATCTGTTTATTCTTTCGCAAATAAGAAAAGCTATCCCACCTGTAAAGAATGCCTAAAACCAGATATCTATTTTTTATTGTTCGATTCTTATACAGGCACAAAAACTCTCAAGGAACGTTACCATTATGATAACAGCAGGTTAGATACTTTCCTGTTGGACCGGGGCTTTTCTATACAGAAAAAAAGCAGAAGTAATTATTTTTTCACAGCATTTTCAATGGCCTCTGCGCTCAATATGTCATATATTGATTATGTTCCTAATGTTAGTGCATGCACGCTGGAAGATTACCAGAACTGCATCAATAATATAAAAGAAAATGAGGTTATTAATATTCTTTCGAGCCAGGGCTATGATATCGTTAATTACTCAGTGTTTGATCTTGCCGGCAATCCAAGTAAAGTGAATCAATATTTTCTTCCGTTAAAAACAAAGCTTATTTCCGGAAGTACATTCGGCGACAGATTTATCAGGGACCTTGGATGGATATTCACTTTCAAAAATTTCAATTTGTTTTCTGGAAATACCATTTACAGTTCACTTAACAACAATAATAATATTATTAGTGCAGTTGAAAGAGAAAGTCAAAAACAAAATCCACATCCGCGTTTTGTATATGCACATTTATACCTGCCCCACGCCCCTTACTACTTTGATAAGAATGGTAATCCGAAAAAAGAAGCAGAAATATTCAAAGAAACAGCAGAGCTTCCTTTGCAGGCTTATTTAGATTATTTACCTTATACGGAGAGTAAGGCAGAAGAAGCGATAAACACAATTATGAATAATACAAACGGAGAGGCCGTAATTATTTTTATGAGTGATCATGCTTTTAACAACTACACAATTAAATCAGATTCCGTTTACAGCTTCCAAAACCAGAATGCAGTTTATTTCCCGGATAAGGATTATCATTTGTTTTACGACAGCATCACTAATGTCAATCAATTTAAGGTTATTTTCAATAAGATGTTTAAATTAAATATTCCGCTATTAAAAGACTCTGTCATATTTTTACGGGATAAAAAATAATTTTTCAGAAACTATATTATATATGATCCGCAACAACTGGGTACTCGAAGAAATACAAGAGATATATAACACACCATTGTTAGAACTTATTTACCGGGCGGCTACACTTCACCGTGAGTATAACGACACTGCAGAAGTGCAGGTATGCACATTATTATCTATCAAGACAGGTGGCTGCTCTGAAGATTGTGCGTATTGCCCACAGGCAGCCCGTTATAATACAGGTGTAAATGTTCAGGCTTTGATGCAGAAAGATGAAGTATTGAAATATGCACAGAAAGCGAAAGATGCCGGCTCCACACGTTTTTGTATGGGTGCTGCATGGCGTGAAGTACGCGACAACCGCGACTTTGACCGCGTTCTGGATATGGTAAAAGGAGTAAATGAACTCGGCATGGAAGTTTGCTGCACATTAGGGATGCTCACTGAAGGCCAGGCGCAGAAATTAGCAGAAGCAGGACTGTATGCATACAACCACAACCTTGATACTTCATCTGAATATTATAATGAGATCATCACTACACGCACTTATGATGACAGGCTGCAAACATTAGACAACGTTCGCAAAGCCGGTGTAACCGTTTGTTGCGGCGGAATTATCGGTTTGGGAGAAACGCATGAAGACCGCATAAAAATGCTGCACACGTTAGCTACACTTCCTGAACATCCTGAAAGCGTGCCCATTAATGCATTGGTGCGGGTAAAAGGCACTCCGCTGGAAAATAATGCTAAAGTTGACATCTGGGATATGGTGCGCATGATCGCTACTGCGAGAATTTTAATGCCTGCTACGATGGTACGATTAAGCGCAGGAAGAACTGAAATGAGTGTTGCAGAACAGGCAATGTGTTTTATGGCCGGCGCTAATTCCATATTTGCGGGAGATAAATTATTGACAACTCCTAACCCAACTTTCGAAGAGGATAATACGATGTTTGAATTGCTTGGATTAAAACCACGTGAAGCATTCAAAGAAGAGAAAGCATTTTCCCATACTCATTAATACTAATTAGATTTTTAGTGCTTCTGTGCCTCAGTGGCAAATTCTTCTTCGGGTTTATAGCCACTGAAGCACAGAAGCACTGAAGGTATTTTTAATGGCTGATTGGCATAAAATAAAAATGGCTTCATAAAACATGAAGCCATTTTTTATTATTCAAAAAGCTGTTACGCTTCTGATTTTTGTTTTTCTTTTTCGCCTAAGCTGAATTTTATTTTTGAATTTTCTTTATCAAGGTCTGCTATCAATACATCGCCATTCTTGATATTCATACTCAAAATCTCTTCTGCCAAAGGATCTTCAAGGTATTTCTGAAGTGCCCTGTGCAATGGGCGTGCGCCAAATTGCACATCATATCCTTTATCCGCAATAAAATTCTTCGCTTCTTCCGTAAGCTCTAATGTAAATCCTAATGTTGTGAGTCGTTTCAATACTCCTTTCATCAATATATCAATGATCTGGAAGATATTTTCTTTAGTAAGAGAATTGAAAATGATCACATCATCGATCCTGTTCAAAAATTCAGGGCTGAAAGTACGTTTAAGCGCTTTTTCAATTACTGCTTTATTATTTTCATCAGCGTTTTGTGTGCGGGCAGAGGTGGCGAAACCAACTCCATCGCCAAAATCTTTCAACTGGCGTGCACCAATGTTTGATGTCATAATAATGAGCGTGTTCTTAAAATCGATCTTTCTCCCCAATCCGTCAGTCAACTGGCCGTCATCAAGAACTTGCAACAAAATATTATAAATATCCGGATGCGCTTTTTCAATTTCATCCAGCAGGATCACTGAATACGGCTTACGGCGAACTTTTTCAGTAAGCTGCCCACCCTCTTCATAACCTACGTATCCCGGAGGTGCACCGATCAAACGGCTCACCGTAAATTTTTCCATGTATTCGCTCATATCAATGCGAATTAATGCATCTTCTGAGTCGAACATATATCTAGCTAATGAACGGGCTAATTCCGTTTTACCAACACCTGTAGGCCCAAGGAATATGAATGTACCAACCGGTTTCTTAGGATCTTTCAAACCAACACGGTTACGTTGAATAGCTTTCACTACTTTTTGTATCGCTTCATTTTGACCGATAACCATTCCACTCATATCAACAGCCATGTTGCGCAATTTTTCGCTCTCAGCCTGCACCATTCTCTTCACCGGGATACCCGTCATCATGCTTACCACTTCTGCTATATTCTCTTCATCGATCGGGTAACGTTTGTGTTTGCTTTCTTCTTCCCATTCTGTTTTTGCTTTTTCCAATTCTTCCTGCAAACGTTTTTCCGTATCACGCAAAGAAGCTGCTTCTTCAAACTTCTGGCTCTTTACAACTTTATTCTTTTCATTCTTAACGTCCTCGATCTTCTTTTCCAGTTCAACAATATTCTGAGGAACATTAATATTTTTCAGGTGCACCCTTGCGCCAACTTCATCCAGTACATCAATAGCTTTGTCCGGCAACAAACGATCGGTCATATAGCGGTCGCTCAGTTTCACACATGCATCGATCGCATCATCAGAATATGTTACGTTGTGATAATCTTCGTATTTCGATTTGATGTTATTCAAGATCTGAATTGTTTCATCCACACTTGGCGGATCGATCATCACTTTCTGGAAACGACGGTCTAATGCACCATCTTTTTCAATGTACATCCTGTATTCATCCAAGGTAGAAGCGCCAATGCATTGCAGTTCGCCTCTTGCCAATGCCGGTTTAAAAATATTGGAAGCATCCAATGAACCACTTGCTCCGCCTGCACCAACAATGGTATGAATTTCGTCGATGAACAAAATCACGTCACGGTTTTTTTCCAACTCGTTCATGATCGCTTTCATTCGTTCTTCAAACTGTCCGCGGTATTTTGTACCTGCAACAAGCGCTGCAAGATCAAGAGAGATGACGCGTTTATCAAACAACACGCGGGAAACTTTACGTTGCACAATGCGCAACGCCAGGCCTTCTACAATGGCTGTTTTACCAACACCTGGTTCACCAATAAGAATCGGGTTGTTCTTTTTTCTGCGCGAAAGAATTTGCGATACACGTTCAATTTCTGTTTCTCTTCCAACAATCGGGTCCAGGGAATTCATTTCAGCAAGCCTGGTGATATCTCGTCCGAAATTATCCAACACCGGCGTTTTGCTTTTTGCATTTCCTGCAGCACGTGATTTTTGCTGAGAGTATTTTTTCTCATCATCAAAATCATCATCGTTTTCTTCTGTGTATTCGCTGCGCACATCGTTGCTTTTTACTACACCGAGTTCATTTCTGAACAGGTCGTAGTCCACATCAAATTGGTTCAAGATCTGCGTAGCAATATTTTCTTTGTTCTTTAATATCGAAAGCATCAGGTGCTCTGTTTCAACAGTAGGGCTTTTCAATGCTTTAGCTTCAAGCACGGTAACACGTATTACCTTTTCTGCCTGTTTGGTTAACGGAAGGCTGTTGATATTTGCAATGTTTTTTCCAGTCTTGTCTTTCACTGCAATTTCAACTTCTTTGCGTAATTCATAGAGGTCAACATTAAAGCTTTTCAAGATACGCACTGCTGCGTTATCGCCTTCACGAATCAAACCGAGCAATAAATGTTCCGTACCAATAAAATCATTTCCCAAACGCAACGCCTCTTCCCTGCTGAACGATATTATTTCTTTTACCTGGGCCGAAAAATTATTATCCATTTTTAAGTAATTGAGCTTTATACAATAATAACGAATATTTTTGATTTTGGTTTCCGCCTCTTTATTAACGGATGTTAACAACAATTGAGTATATGCAAGTCAAAATTGATACCAGAGAAAAATTGCATGCCATTACGATCAACGAGCCTGTTTTTGCTGCTAATATGACAGCGGAACTTGATAAATGCCTGTTACCCTTGCTCCAAAATGACGTTAAAAACGTTATCCTGAATTTGAAAGACATCCAAAACATTGACAATGCTGCTGCTGAATATTTAGTGAAGGTTCAACAGTTTTTTTATGAAAATGATGCGTCTTTCGTCGTCTGCGGGCTTCAACCTTCCATCACAAAAATGCTTGATGAAAGCGGGTTATTAGAGTTGATGAATGTAACGCCAACTGAAAGTGAAGCCAGCGATATTGTTCATATGGAAGAAATCGAGCGTGAACTGTTTAATGAATAGCCCTTCAGGAATTCAAAGCCGTTCTATTCAAATCTACAAAGCTGTAAAACGAAAAACAAAAAAATATTCTGATACCAGCTTCGGTAACTCCGGTTGAGCATCGTTGCGTCGCAATCCGTTCATCGGTTGTGCTACTATTGAACGCTGCTAAGTATGAGCTATGAACTATGAAGTATGAATTCTGGCAAAAACTTGACGGTTTAAAAATCAATCACAATCTGTGATCTGTGGCATTCTTTATCTCAAAGATTCCTTACATTACTTCTATGTTCCTCTTGTGCCTATGTGGTAAAAAATTTTCTCTAAACTTTTTATGGCTTCAAGTGTTATCATATTATCTCTTCAAAATATTCTTTCCCAGAAATTAAATGCACAGATTTCTTCCATCCGATTTATTCCTGTCGGTGGTGGTTCTATTAATGAAACGTACAAGATCATCATCAACGAAAATCTTTTTTTCTTCTGCAAAATAAATTCAGCGAAAAAATTTCCTTCACTCTTCATTAAAGAAAAGAATGGATTGGAATTGATCGCAAAACAAAAAATCATTCGCACCCCGGAAATAATCATATGTACAGAAATTGACAATTATCAAATCCTTATTCTTGAATGGATCGAACAAGGCCTGAAAACAAAAATATTCTGGGAAAATTTTGGCGAACAGTTAGCGATGTTGCATCATGTTTCTTCGTCAGACGGGGACCGTCAGACGAAATTTGGGTTACATGAAGATAATTATATGGGTGCACTACATCAATCCAATACTTTTTCTGATAACTGGATTGATTTTTTTATCCATCAACGATTGGAACCACAAATAAAACTTGCTTCAGACAATAACTTGCTTTCAAAACAATTTATATTTCATTTCGAAAATTTATACAAAGCATTACCAGGTATTTTTTCAAAAGAAAAATCTTCTTTTCTTCATGGAGATTTATGGAGCGGGAATTTTTTAGCCGCTAAAAAAAACCAAGCGGTATTAATTGATCCGGCAGTTTACTTCGGGCATCGAAGTATCGATCTTGCAATGACAACATTGTTCGGGGGTTTCGACCGTGTTTTTTATGAAAGCTATAATTACCATTCTCCTCTTTCTGAGAACTATACACTGCAGTGGGAAATCTGCAATCTTTATCCATTGCTCATCCACCTGAACTTATTTGGCAGTAGCTACCTGCACGATATCGTGTCTATAATACGCAAGTATTAAGTTCGTTTGCTATCACAATTTTTCTTATTTTTCGCCCGAGTGCAGCAAAAAGCTTTTGTTGCAGGTCTTTAAGCAGATCGTAATCTTTAAAACATACACATGCTGGCTGTAACTATATTGGGCAATAATTCCGCACTCCCGGCATTTGACCGTCATCCAACTTCGCAGTTGATCACGATGGATGAACATTTGTTTTTATTGGATTGCGGCGAAGGCACGCAAATGCAGATCGCCAAATACAAGATAAGGCGAAGCAAGATCAATCATATTTTTATTTCTCATTTGCATGGCGACCATTATTTCGGATTGATCGGCCTGATCACCAGCATGGGCCTGCTCGGCCGTGTGCAGCCAATGCACATTTATGCCCCTGCGCCGTTGAAAGAAATGATCTCATTACAATTAAAAGTTGCAGATACCAATCTTCCTTTTCCATTACATTTTCATCCGCTGCAGGAAGAAGGTGTAATTGTAGTAGACCAGAAATTTGAAGTGAGTTGTTTCCGTGTGTATCACCGCATTGAATGTTGGGGATTTAAATTCAGGCAGATCAAAGCACCGAGAAAAGTAAGCCCGGAACGTGCACGTGAACACGAAGTGCCTTCTTCATTTTTTGAACGTTTGAAATGGGGCGAAGATTATATTACCAAACAAGGAGATATTGTAAAAAATGAATGGGTGACCGATGCCTCATCAAAAGGGAAATCGTACGCCTATTCTGCCGATACCATTTACGATGAGCGCATAGTCGACCACGTTAGTGGGGTTGATATGCTGTACCATGAAACAACTTATCTGAAAGATCTGGAAGAACGTGCCACAAAACGTTTTCACTGTACTACTGCACAGGCTGCAACGATCGCAAAAAAAGCCGGGGTAAAAAAACTGATCATCGGGCATTTCAGTTCCAAATACGAAACACTTGATCAATTTGAAACGGAAGCAAAAGAAGTTTTTCCAAATACAGAGTTAGCGCTGGAAGGAGTGACGTATAGAATTTGAAAATGGCTCAATAACTCAATTGCTCAATTTTGAATTTTAAAAATTCATTTTAGTATAATAGAAAAAAACAAAGGGTCTGTTGCACTGAAGAATTGAGCCATTGAGACATTTCCAAATTTTCACATTACTTCGAGAGATATTCTTTCAGCTTCGCATGCAATCCTGCACTTAACGGAACAAGCGGAAGGCGAACAATATTTTCAATCAATCCCAATTCACTCATTGCAGCTTTAACTCCCGCAGGATTGTTTTCTGCAAATAATAATTCATATCCTTCGATCAATTCATCGTTCAGCAATTTTGCAGATTTGTTATCCGCTTTCAAGGCAGTGCGGACCATTTCAGAAAACTTTTTCGGGAAACTGTTAGCTGCCACACTGATCACACCATCCATTCCGCAAGCTATTTGCGGAAATGCCAAGGCATCATCACCACTCACTACTAAAAAATCAGCAGGACGGTCGCGAAGAATCTGCATGCATTGCACCATATCCCCACTTGCTTCTTTTATACCTGCTATATTTTCTACTTCATGTGCAAGTTTTAATGTTGTTGCCGCATTGATATTTCTTCCTGTCCTTCCGGGCACATTGTAAAGAAGTATAGGTTTGGGCGATGTTTCTGCCAATGTTTTATAATGCTGAAACAATCCTTCTTGAGAAGGCTTGCTGTAGTAGGGGCTTGCACTCAATACAGCAACTGATTTTTCCAATGGAAATTTTTCAAGGTCTTCCAATAATTCGCTGGTATTGTTTCCTCCGATACCAACAACTACAGGCACACGGCTATCAACTTTATCATAGGTAAACTTAACAATATCCAGCTTCTCCTGCTTAGATAATGTAGGTGTTTCACCTGTTGTGCCAAGTGTTACCACATACTCTACTCCATCATTGATGATGAAGTCAATTACTTTACCGAGCGCATCATAATCAATTTGAAAATTTGATTTAAAAGGTGTTACTAATGCCACGCCGGTACCACGAAGAATTGTTCTTAAATCCATTGTTCTTTTTAAATTTTTTTGTTGTTGCTGTTTCTTAGCATCGTTGCTGTGCGCACAACTGTACAAGAGTGCGACGCAACAATGTTTAACCGGAGTTACTATCGCCGGTAATCAAAAATAAAAAATCAAAAGTAAACTGAGCGAAGTAATAAATAAACACTGATCAAAATTGAGGCTGACGACTGATTACTATTACACTGCTACTTCATTCCAGAATCCCATTTTACTAAACTTCCTGATGCGCTCATCAATGCGGTATTCTGGAGTGTATTGGCGCAACTCGTGTAATGTTTCAATCAATTTTGGTTTTAACATCGATGCTGCTTCTGCATAATCCCAATGCGCACCGCCGAGTGGCTCGGGCACAATTCCGTCTATCAAACCAAAATTGTACATGTTATCAGAAGTGAGCCGGAGTTCTTCAGCGGCTTTTTCTTTCTGGTCCCAACTGCGCCACAAAATGGAGCTGCAATTTTCGGGCGAGATAACCGTGTACCACGAATTCTCGAGCATGAACACCCTGTCGCCAACACCAATGCCCAATGCACCGCCTGACGCACCTTCGCCAATCACTACACAGATGATCGGCACACGAAGCCGCATCATTTCGTAAATATTTCTTGCGATCGCTTCGCCTTGTCCGCGTTCTTCCGCTTCCATGCCGGGATATGCACCCGGTGTATCGATCAAGGTGATAACAGGTTTATCAAATTTTTCGGCAAGCTTCATTAACCGTAATGCTTTGCGGTAACCTTCGGGGTTAGCCATACCAAAATTGCGCATCTGGCGCATTTTGGTATTCGTTCCTTTTTGCTGGCCGATCATCATCACCGTTTGTCCGTCGAGTTGTGCAAAACCACCAACCATTGCCTTATCATCTTTCACATTCCTGTCGCCAAATAATTCCACAAAATTGCTGCACATTTTATCGATGTACTTTAATGTATATGGACGGTCGGGATGCCTGCTCAACTGTACTTTTTGCCAGCTTGTGAGATGGCCGGTGATCTCGCGGCGTTTCTCCGTAACCTGGTCTTCGAGCTTACGAATGGAATCGCTGAGATCAACTTTTGTTTTCTCTGCAGTTTGTTTTAGTTTTTCGATTTCGTCAAACAATTCTTTAATTGGTTTTTCGAAATCGAGGAATTGCCGGTTTTTATCCTGGGGCATAATCAGATATTATAAAGCTGTAAAATTAAGGGAGCAGAATTTGTTGTGAAAGTTTTGTTTGAAAAAGTCAATTCTCCTATCTTTGCCGTCCTTAAAACGGATGGATCGGTAGTTCAGTTGGTTAGAATGCTGCCCTGTCACGGCAGAGGTCGCGGGTTCGAGTCCCGTCCGGTCCGCAAGAAAGCCCTGGTATTTTCAGGGCTTTTTCGTTTTCCGTCATTTGAGGTTTACATACTCCGGATAGTGAAAGACTTTTCTTTTACAAAAGGTATTCTGAAAACCCTTCCCTTAGTCTTTCACAATATAGAAGTCCCCACTATGCTTTTACAAAACTCCCTGCATATTAGAAGTTAAGGATTGCCCTCGAAAGCAAGAAAGCACTTATAATAGTTTTAAGTTCTATAAATTAGCATTCATAACATTTGTAAATGCTATATTCCATATTTCAAGATTTCCTTCCTCTGCTTTTATTGATTTTCTTTTCCGCCTTTCTAAATATTATGTTGCACGAGTTAGGCCATGCAATTCCCTTATTCTATTGGACTAAAGGCGAAATTTCAATTTACATAGGCTCGTATGGTGACGACAAAGCATCATTGAAAGTTCAAATAAGAAGGCTTCTGGTATATATAAAATATAATCCCTTACTTTGGCTACGAGGCCAATGCAAGCCCCCCACAAGAAAAAATGTCCATGAACAAAAGAATAGTTTTTGTTGCTTTTGGCCCACTTCTATCGATCTTAACAACATTAATATGTTGGTACATTTTAAAACATTCAGACCATTCTGGAGCTATTGATTTTTTTATTGGAGCAATGGTTTTTTGGGGAATAACTTTTTCATTGTCATCAATATTACCATTTGAAACAACTAAAAAAACTAAAGAAGGAAATCCTTTGAGGAATGATTTGAATTATATCATTAAGCTAGTTAAAATGAAGGGATATTATTCTGAACTACTAAATTTCGACGACTATATCAAAGAGAAAAAATATCAGGCAGCTTGTGACACAATGGACTCTTTAATAGCGAAAGGTTATAAAGACAATGATATTTACAGAAAAGCCCTGGCAAGTAATATTTTGCTTAAAAATTATTCAAAAGCACAATTTTTTGCTGATACATTATTAAAGACGACTACTTCGACTTCAGAAGATTTTATTAACTCGGGTTATCTCAACACGATTTCAAACGATCATGATAAAGCTTTGGAATTATATCAAAAGGCATTAAGCCTAAATCCAAATCAAGTCTATGCTCTGAATAATATCGGCTATACATTAACGTGTGTTCAAAACAAGCACAATGAGGCGTTAGAATACTTGAATAAAGCAATGGATATTAATTCAAATTTCGCACCCGCTTATAGCAATCGAGGTTACGCAAAATTGAAAAAAGGTGATTTTGAAAATGCATTTTCCGATATCTCACACTCAATACAATTAGATAGTAAGAGCGCGTATTCATATAGAAATTTAGGCATCTACTATTTTGACATAGGAAACTTCGCTGAAGCCAAAATACAATTCGAGAAGGCAAAAGAAATAGACGCGGACATACCTATGCTTAATGATTATTTAGAAAAACTAAGCTTATAAATAGCCCAGAGATGTTATCATTTTTAACAGTTCGGTTTTCTGTGATCGATAAAGGTTTTTGGAATTTTATAGTACCATAATAGATAATTTTTTATTTCAATCTTAATAGATTTTATGATGAATAAATTTTGGATTTTAATTTACATGGTCCCGATACTGTCTTTCTCTCAAAATCAGTCACGCTCAAAATTTGAGAAAATCATTTTTGACGCTAATTTGACAAACCCTTTTTTTGATATTCCTAAAATTGTCAAAGAAAACGTGGGTGGGACTACAATCATTGAAAGAGGAAACACTGGCTCAAAAGATACAATTAACAAGGTTAATAGAGAAAGGGATATAATAATTAATGCTAAAATTAGCGATACAGGCAGAAAGCATATTGGATTTGACAACGGTATTGCTTATTCTTGGAAAGATACTTTGGTTTTACAATTCCAAAACAATAAATCTAATGAGCCTTCCTTTAATTATTGGGACAAATTGATCATTTATATCATCAATGATCAATTTTATGCTGAATATATTTGGACGACAAAATCCGTTTATCAACTTATTGAAACTCGCCAAAAATTAATTCTCGAAAAACCGGTTTCATTGTCAAACAGGCAAATTAGAGGAGAACTATTAATCGACTTTTCAAATAAAAATGTAAAGTCGTTCGCTAAAAAAATAACGTTTGCTGGACCTTTTGACTTAGTTCTTCAATAGTGAAAATTTGATTTTACATAATCCCACATTAGTAAATGAATCAGTAAATTACTGTTGATTCATTATTGACAGATTGGGATTTTGTTATAAAAATTTAAGTTGTATTGTGAAAACAAAATGGAATTAATGATTTTAACGAAATTATATCGATAAGTATAAATCTCGCTATGTACAATTTTGTTTTTTTTGTCGTGTATTCTTATAATATTCAAAATGGGAAGAGCGAAAATTATTCAAAATATCAGGGTGGTATGTTTGCCGCAGCGGGAATATTGTTTTTCATAAATTTTGTTTTAGCAGCCATTCGGAAGATCAGTTCTTTCGAATCGGGAAAAAGAATGCACAGTTATCATATTCCAATTTCGTCTATTTATTTAATTGCTTTTGGCGCAATATTTATCATAGTGCGATATTATACACGTGACAATAGAACAAAAAGCATTTTGGAGAAATTTTCAACCGAAGAAAATCCGACAAGCACGCTTAACTACGTGAAAGTTGCAGCAATTATTATTCTTCCTTTTATTGGAATGATAGCATTGCTGCAATAATTAAATAAATGAATCATGTACCATTTTATCTTCTATTTTATTTACAGAGCTAAAATAAAAGCAGATGGGGCTAAGCAAACACGATATTCTGCAAGTTTAGTTGTTTAGCAGCATCAGTTGTTATTACTGGAATTGATGCTTATGAAAATGGTAAATGGCAAGCACATAATACTGCCGATATAGTTATTACAACAACCGTTTGTCTAATCGCAGCCGAAGTGCCAGTATTGGGATGGGTTGTTGGTGTAGCATATTTTCTTGGTAACCTTGTCTCCGAACATTACACGGGAAAATCGTTGACAGAAAATTTCTTCGATAAGCATTAAAAAGAATTTAACTTCAACTCATGTATGATTTTATTTTCTTTTTTATCTATAGTCAACAAATGATAAAAGGGCGTGATGAGAATTTTTCAAGATGGAATGGAGCCATAGTTTCAGTGGTTGCTTTTATGATTCATACGATGTTAATTTTGGTTGTTATTGACAGATTTCTGTTGAGTGGAAGCAGACATTTTATTAATACTGCGATTGAAACTGTGAAATTATTTGTAGTTCCACTACTTCTGTTATCTGGCTTTTATTACAATCCCCATCGACTTAAGCAAATTCTAGAAAAAAATCAAGGCAATCTTTACATTTTGAATACTATTCAAATTATCAAAATTTTACTTTTGATTTTTGGGCCAATGATTTTAATTTTTGTCTTAGCTTCTGGAAAAAGATGATTTTAAATTATCAATAATCCCAATACAATACATAAATTAGTAAGACCTATTTTCGTGCCTAGCGCTAACATACATACGAAAATAAATGGAGCGGCTGCTAAACAAAGAGCAATATAAGAAATGTCTTGTTTATCAAATCCTTCGTGAACTTGCCGCTTGAAACCATTTAAATTGAAAACTATCACATTCAGGAAAGGAATGATTACTATACTTTCCCGTCCGGTCCGCATCAAAGCCCTGGTATCTTCAGGGCTTTTTTGTTTTCCGTCATTCTACGTTTATATACTCCGGAGACTGAAAGATTTTTCTTTTACAAAAGGTATTCTCGGAATTAAACCAATTACTAAAACCGGAAATAAAAATTCCTCCTTGCCCGCCTGGGCATAGATACCTAACAGTTATAGTGATCGTCTCTCATAGCTTAAGTCATGCAAGCAGCAAAATCCTTGCATGAAATATTTTCTTTGATAAAAGCACAATGCCCGCAGGATTTTCAAAACTTCAAAATATAAGATATATATGGATATAAGTTATTACTGTTTTTAATAGTACGGGGAACCAGGCCCTGTGAATTTACGGAGCCTAATAAATCATACGCATACTGATCCGTGGCGCCGGAAATATTATATACTCCTGCTGTCAATACAGTTTGCATTTTTTTGCCGCTTAAGCTGTGATAGCTGATTGATAAATTCTCTCGGTAATATGGAGCACTCCGGTACTGGTTGGAATCGGTATACTGATAAATGAACTGGTAATTTTCAGCAATATCATCTTCGCCGTTATTTTGCTGGGCAGAACCGGTGGGATTGACAATTCCCGGCAACAATACAGCTTCACCCGATGCAAAAGTGAACGAGCCGGAAATATCAAAATGCGGACTGATATTATAAGCAAGTGCCAGGTTGGTCACATGCCTCCTGTCGTATTTGTAGGGAAACATCCTGCCCTGGTTAATATCCGGAAATTGTCGCCAGCTCCACGATAGTGTATAAGAAAATTTAAATAAAAATTTTCCGGGCTGCCATTGGAACATTGTCTCCATTCCATAAGCCGACCCTTTGCCTGGTTCAAGGTTTTGTTGCCACGTTGAATCAGTGATAAAATAACTTTTACCGTTCACATAGTTGGTAACATTTTTTAATAACCGGTAATACCCCGCCAATGACAGAATAAATTTTCTTTTTTTCAATTCATAACCAAGCGTAAAAGATTCACTTTCTTCAGGGGTTAACGAGGCTACGCTTGGTACCCACAGGTCAGCATTCAAACCTAAGTAGGGATTGCTGACAAGATGCATATACTGTGTCATTTTACTATATGCAAAAAACAACTGGTTTTTTTTGTTAAACTGAAATGCACTGTAAAATCTTGGTTGCAGTGAAAAAAATTTATACCCCTTAAACATGTAATCTGAGAGGTGCAAACCCGGGCGGAAGACCAGTCGCGAAAATGGTTTATACTCTAATTCTGCATATCCTGAAAACACATCAAATGCAAGCGGGCTGAACGAAGAAAATCCGTGTTCACTTTCATCGAGCTGCGCAGTGGTTCTTGTTTCAAATGGCCTTGTGATCGTGTGATTATAATACAGCCCTGCATTGATCCTCGTTTTGCCTGAAACAAGAAACTCCCCGTTCAGCTTTGCGTTGTAATGTTCAATGGAGGAGAAAGTGCCGATTGACTTCGTTTGTACTTCTTCCTCATTATCATCAAGCACGCTGTATTTGAACGCACCCTGGTTGTGATATTGATTAAAATCGACCGATGTGCTTATAAAAGATTTTGCACCGAATAAATGGTTCCATTTTAATGCACCAAGCAGGTTACTCCATTTATGAAGGTTATTCGTATTAGTCCCGGTTTGGTTCAGATTATCCTGGCCGCGGTAAAAATTAAAAACTAATTTATCATTCACACCTAATACCTGCGTGAGCTTTGCATGCACATCATAAAAATCAGGTTTAAGATTATTTTGAAATGACAGCCATAATGGATTTGCCCAGCTATGGCGGAAAGAAGCCATAATCGCCGTTTTGTTTTTTGCAACAGGGCCTTCCAATGTTACCGCGCCGGATAAAATTCCTGCAGCAATTTCGCCTTGCCATTTTTCCATGTTGCCTTCTTTGGTATATACATCAATAACGGAAGATAGAGAGCCGCCGAATTTTGCCGGAAAGTCACTTTTGTAGAGTTGAATATTTTTTATGACCGTCGGGTTCACAATGGAAAATGCACCGAGAAAATGTGTCGGGTTATAAACCTGTGTGCCATCGAGTAAAAAAAGATTTTCATCCGGGCCACCGCCGCGTACCTGTATATTGCTGAAATTCTCCGAAAGGTTCAATACCCCCGGAAGAAACGAAATTGATTTTAACGGATCATTTTCTCCCAGGAAATAACCCGCCGCTATACTTTTTCCGTTTGCGATTTTATCCGCCGCATTTTTCTTCAACGGTTCGCCTGCTTCTACAACAACCGGCCTAAGCACGGGCAACAACGACATTTCAATATCCAATCGCAGATCGGCATGTAATGATAAGTCGATTGTTTTTGTAGAGAAGCCCCCATACGAAATTTGCAGGCGCCGGTCGCCTTCCGGCAGGGCAAGTGCAAAATATCCGTTGGTATTCGTAAGGGTTATTTTTTTGTCATCAGAATCGATGATGGTTGCATCAATCATCGGTTCTTTACTCCATGTTGTCCGCACAAATCCGAAAACAGTAAATGACGGAACGAACCTGTCTGTATTAATTACCGTAGCCGATGGGGACAAAATAATTTTATTATTTTTTTCGACAAGTTTTACACGCTGGCCGGCAAGTATCTTTCGTAAGAAAAAACCAAAGGAGATTTCTGCACCATCTGTTTCAATGATGTTGTCTAATTGCAACGTGTTTGAAGCGTATTCAATAAAAACAATATTCTTTGCATTGATTTCATCCAAATATTGTTTTACTGTTCCTTTCTTAATGGAGGAATGATACGGATGAGAGAAGATTTCTTTTTGTTGCGCAATGCAAGTTTGCATAAAAAGAAAAATACTCAGGTTAGCTATCAATAAATGCAGTTTCATGCAGAGATCAGGGAATACCCGATTAAAACCCAGAACTTACATTAACCGCAAATATTCCCTTGCTGTCTGATGCTCTGCATTATCACTGGCAAATCATTTTTAGTGCAGCAGGATGCTATCATTTTTCTTTTCCACTTTCAAACCGGTAGTAAGCTGAATTTCATCTAATACCTCAGGTAAACTATTTTTCTCAAACCTGAAATTTACTTTTATGGTATCGCTTTTAGCGGATAGCGAATCCGATAAAACGATGTTGGCATGATAATGACTATTGATGTCTTTGACCATGTTTTTTAACGATACCCCTTCAAATATCAATACGCCGCTTTTCCAGGAAAGATAATTGGTGTTTTCTATCGTATCCCTTTCAAATACTTTGCCAATTAGTGAAGCCCTTTGCCCGGCTGATAAAATCACCATATTGGCTTCGTTCTTTGCTTCGCCGAATTTAACGCGGCCCCTGGTAACAAACACCTGATCAGAATCATCTGATGAATTGATCATAAACGAAGTTCCTACCACTTCTATAACAGCGTGGCTCGTTTGAATCCTGAATTTTAAATTTTCATTATGCACCACATCAAAAAATGCTTCACCTGATAACCGGATGTTTCGATTTGATTTTGAAAAACCTTCATCGTATCCTACTTCGCTTCCTGCACGGACTATCATCACAGAACCATCGGGCAAATGAACTTGCCGGTTTTCCGTTGTTGCAGTTATTATTATCGGGGATGAGGAATGCCTTACGCTGATAAGATAGTAAGAGATTGAAGCAAGCAGGCATAAAGCAGTTATTGTTGCAGCAATGGAAAATGGCCTGCTGAATATGGCACGCCTTTTGAAATTACTGTTGCTAGCTGCGGATGAAAGTATTTTATTTTCAACAGAGAGCCATGCAGACGACTGATCGAAATCCTCTGCCTGCGAAAGTCTTGCACTTTCATTCCAGATTTTCATCAACGCATCATACTCTTGCCTGTTGGCTGGATCTTCGTCAATCCATAACGCAAGTTCTGCTTCTTCTGTAGCAGAAGCCTCCTTGCTGAAATGCCTGTACATTATTGCTTCAATATATTCTTTCCTCTTCATGATGAGCATTATTAAGAAAACAGCAGCTTGATAAAATCCCCTATGCCGTTCTGGTTTAAACCGGAAATAAATAGTATTCCGGGCAAAAATGAAAACACCTTGTGTTCCTTTATAAACTCTTTTAAAATTTTGAGTGCTTTGCCTATTTGATTTTCTACCGTCTTCACCGAGACACCTGTGGCTGCTGCAATTTCCTTATAAGACAATTTCCCTATACGGCTTAGCAAAAAAACATCTTTGCACCTGGGTGGCAACAGTGATAAACTTTTTTTTATGAGTTCCAGGCTATCTGTTGGGCCGGCCTCTTTATCATCTTGTGGCAATTGATATAACGTGGCCCCCATATCTTCTGTAAAAAGGGCCGAAGATTTTTTTTTATTTTCTATAAATGATAAACAATTATTCCGCACCGCTGTAAACATGTAATAGCGTATCTCTTTGGAATGGATGAGATTTTTTTTCTTTTCCCAGATCCTCAAAAAAATTTCCTGCACAATATCTTCACAGGCATCCTTGTCTTTTAAAAAATTAAATGCATAGTTGCACAGGGGCTGGTAGTATTGTTCAAATACTGCTTTGAATTCCTGGTATAATTTTTCATTTCCGGTCAGCATCAGAAGAAACCTGTTTTTAAAAGCCTTGCGTCAGCAACAGTCAAATGTAGATTTAAAATAAAAAACAATCAAGTTAACATACCGGTAATTCTTGCATAAACACCTTTACTGTAACCGGTTTACTTTTTTTTGAATTTTTTTTTCAAACAGCATAGGGGTTTTGTTGTTTTCCGGGTTTTACTGTTAAATACGATATGCCTGGCATGCCGTGATAATGAATTATAAATCTTGCTTCCTATGTTTTTGATAAATTATAATTCAACTCAATAAAATTATTTTTAGCCGGATTTGACGGAAGATCCCGTAACTATTAAAAACCAAGTTGTATGAAAGCAACCTATGTGGCACTTACAATTTTCGCAATTATTGTTTTGATAAATTTAGGTTGCCGCCATGAAATCCAGTTTCCAAAAACAAGCGGAGGAGGAAGCGATACATCAGGAACAACAACACCCACCCCACCGCCGCCGCCACCTATTACCGGTTCTGCCTGCAGTCCGGATACCGTTTATTTCACCAATGTTATTTTGCCTCTATTAACTTCTAATTGTGCAATGAGTGGCTGCCACAATGGAACGTCCGGTGGCGATGCAGGGGATTACACACTCAACACCTATGCTGGCATCATGAAAATAGTTTCGCCCGGAAATGCAAGTGGCAGCAAATTGGTTTCGGTTATATCCAATGGCTCAATGCCGCCCAAAGGACATACAGCAATTACAACTGCACAGCTAACGCAAATCAAAACATGGATAAACCAGGGAGCGTTGAATAACACATGTACTTCTTCATCGTGCGATACCACTAATGTTACCTATGCCAACTCTATTACACCTATTCTTCAAAGTAATTGTACAGGTTGCCATAGTGGAGGAAGCCCTTCCGGTGGAGTTGACCTGACTACTTATGCTAATGTGCTAATACAAATCAATAATGGAAAGCTGTGGGGAGATGTGTCGCATGCCAGTGGGTATAATGCAATGCCTGTTGGCGGGGCAAGCCTGTCTGCCTGTGATCTCAATATCATAAACAACTGGATAAAGAAAGGTGCACCAAATAATTAAAAAATGAAAAAGTTAATAACTGTTTTATTGATTGCCGGCATGGTTCTTATCCTGCATTCCTGTTATTATGATAAAGAACAATTGTTAACCCCGCCGAAAACGGCAAACGGCCCATGCGCGGTTTACAGTTTCGCAACAGATATAAATCCGATCATTCAAAGCAGTTGCAATAATGGTTCCGGTTGTCACGGCGCTGGTAGCAGCAATGGCCCGGGGGAGTTAGTCAACTATAATGAGATCAGAAATGCAGTGTCTCAAATTCAATCGTCGGTACTGGCAGGCAGGATGCCCCTGGGTTCTTCTCTTTCTGCAGACCAGGTTAAAGCCATCGACTGCTGGACAAAAAACGGAGCGCCTAACAATTAAATTTCCACATGATGAAAATAAAAAAAAACAGGTTGATCCTTTTCGTTTTCGCCTTAATTGGATTCGGCTTTTATGGTGTTCATGAATATTTCAGGAGTAATAAAGATGTGAGCGGCCTTAAGGAAAATTTTCGTATGCGGGCAGACGACATGATTCAGGCATTTGCAACAAATGAAACTGTTGCAGAAAAAAAATTTATAGGAAAAATTATTGTGGTGCAGGGAAAATTAAAAGAAGTGGAAAAAGATGAAAAAGGATATTACACGCTTGTATTGGGGGATACAGGTACAGCATCTTCCGTCCGCTGTTTGATTGACACGCTTCACACCAATGATATCAAAGCAATGCAAAAAGGAGACAGTGTTGTACTAAAAGGTATGCTTGTCGGATACAATGCAGATGCTACCGGCCTGCTGGGATCTGACATACAACTCAACCGATGCATGCGCATGAATGAAAAATAAAATTTCGTCCGGATATACTTTAATTAAATCATTTATTATGAAAAAGCAACTGGCATCTTTGGTGATCTGCATACTTCTTTTTGCAATTACGGTCAATGCACAGGATAAATTCTTTACAAAAAAAGGAAAAATATATTTTGATGCATCTGCAAAAATGGAAAAAGTAGAAGCTACAAACCGCGCAGTTATTTCCGTAATCGATATCAAATCAGGTAACATTCAATTTGCTGTGATGATGAAAGGTTTTGAGTTTGAAAAAGCATTGATGCAGGAACACTTTAATGAAAATTATGTAGAGAGTGATAAATTCCCTAAAGCCGAATTCATCGGGCAGGTCACCAATAATGCAGAAATAAATTATTCGAAGGATGGTGAATATACGGCAAAAGTAAAAGGCAAAATGCAAATGCATGGCGAGCTAAAAGAAGTTGAGGCAACAGGTATTGTGATTATAAAAAACGGCAAAATTGAACTACGCAGCGAATTCAGCATATTATTATCTGATTTCAAGATTTCTATTCCGGCGCTTGTCAAAGAAAACATTTCTGATCAAACAAAAATTTCTGTTGACTGCCTCATGGACCCATTAAAAAACTGAGCATTTGTAAACACACTCAATTAACTCTGATCTATTATTATGAATAAAGGAAGTAAAATTATTTTATGTTGTTTAGTGGCAACATTTTTCTCAGTAGTTACCTATTGTCAGCAACCTGATCTTTTAAAATTAGTAGGCGACGATGTTCCGACGAAAGAGCATGTTTCAAACGCATTTAAATCCACGCGTGTTATCAACGGGCAGTCGATGGAATTTCTTGGCAAAGGTGTCCTTGACTTCCGTATCCTGCACCGCTTTGGGCTCATCAATGAAGGGGTTACCAATTTTTATGGATTTGATGAAGCAAAGATGAGGATAGGACTTGATTACGGTTTAACCAGGAATATCATGTTCGGTGTGGGAAGAAGTACGTTGGGTAAGGAACTGGACGGGTTTCTGAAAATACGACCTGTCTGGCAATCTAAAGGACCGGGTTCGTTTCCCGTATCAATCATCATTGTTTCTTCAATGACACTTGATCCAACAAAATCCCCACCTTCCGACTCACTAAAATTTCAATTTTATTCTTCTCGCCTATCATTTTACAATGCACTCATTATAGGGCGTAAATTCAGTGAACGGTTTAGTTTACAGATAACCCCGGAAATGCTCCACCGAAACCTGGTAGATTCGGTAAAGTTTTCCAACGATATTTATGCACTCGGTATTGGAGCACGTTTCAAATTATCAAAGCGTGTTGCGTTCGTGGTGGATTATCACCATATCTTCTATGGTTTACAACCGGGCACTTATTCCGACCCGCTATCTGTTGGTTTTGATATTGAAACCGGCGGACATGTTTTTCAGTTGCATTTTTCCAACAGCCAGGGTATGAACGAACGTGCATTGCTTACACAGACAACAGATAAATGGGGCAAAGGCGCTATACGGTTCGGGTTCAATCTTTCACGGGTATTTACCGTAAGCAAACCGCATTCTGCAAATAAAAAAGGGAATTGGTAATATCATTTTTCATGATTTCAGAATGTGCTGAGGAATTCGGGTTAACCAGGCAAATTTAACCAGTGAATTAAAAAATATTTTCTTCACACTTGATTCGAATGCTGCCCTTGTCTTTTGCAAGAATAAAATAAATTGTTTCATTTATCTGATGCGTGGTTTCTGCGATGCAGGCTTAATGGCCACACATGAGTTTGAATCCTTATCCTTTTGCCACTACAACTCTTTTGTAAAAAAACCTCCCGCATCTATAATTTTTAATTGCATCACGTTTGCAATACTTGATGCCCTGTTTTTAATAAGAGATGCATTGGGCCCTGAAAACATATCATCAACAACATGGTGAAACAAAGCAACCCAACATTCAAAATATTCTTTGGTAAGAGGAATTTGCTGATGCAGGTATTTATGTGTTTGCAAGGGATTGCCTCGATAACCCCCTGAATAGAAAAGCACATTTTCCCAAAAATCATACATGACAGGAAGATGCTTCTCCCAGTCAATATGCAATGCTGTGGTAAAAATAAAACCGATCATTTCATCTTGCTTGACCCTTGCATAAAATTCATCCACCAGTTCTTCAATGTCTTTTCTCGTTTCAATATCTTTTTCCATTTTCCTGTATTTATGAGGGCCTGTTCATTATCTAAAACTCACAAATCTTTTTTATTAAAAATCCTTGCAGACATCCACGCAGGTGTTGCAATCCATAATAACAGAATGACCAAAGTAATGATGAACCCAACCTGTGTACCAAAAAAATCCCTGAATATTGCCCCTGTATATCCCATCATGGCGGAGACATCCATTTTCAATAAGATCAATATCCGCCCAAGATCAATCGGGTTGAATGCAGTGATCGCAACCATCGCTTTTTCCAACGGGTAATCTTCAAACTGAAATAAAATGAACAATACAATCCCGTCGAACAACAATGAAAAATATAACCATAACAAAACTGATATCCCGATACCTTTGGCTTTATCACGGATTATAACAGCACTTAACATTGCCACCGCAGCGAATATAATGGAAAGAATAATGCCCATAGCCAGCATGATAAACCCTATAGATGATGCAGCATATAAAACAATCGGTATACCTGCGCCAATGCAAAATGACAGCGATAATGAAATGGCGAGCCCTGCAAATAAACTCATCCATATTTTCTTTCGTTGCAATGGCTGGCTCACCATCAATTCAATGAACTCTGCACTATTATAAATGTAGATGGTAGAAAAAATAATCGACACCAGCGGAACAATGATCAACGTAATGTTCAATAAACTCAATAATCCTTTGGAGATATTATCTTCCAGGTTAAAAAGGCTCAGGGAGATCGCCATTAAAAAAATAGTGTATGCCATTACTATTTTATTCCTGAGGATATCTGTAATAACGTATTTGATAATTTTTATCATGCTTTATTTTTTTAGCATAACAGATGCGATTGCTTTTGATAATTTTTGCTCCCCCGTATCTTTTCGCAATTCATCAATGTTTTTATGAAATATCAATTTACCTTCCTGCATATATATAACCTGCGTAATAAGATCATCAAGCTCACTGAGAATGTGCGAGGTGATCATCACAAGCTTTCCTTTCTTTTTTTCCTTAATGATCTTTTCTTTTAGAAGTTCAGATGAAAGCGGATCGAGGCCTGCAGTTGGTTCATCCAGGATCAATACATCCGGGTCAAATAAAAAAGCCAGGCATGCGCTCACCTTTTGCCGCGTACCTCCCGACAATGTACGCATCCGCTTGTTCAGTAATGCATTCACCCCAAACGCATCAATGAGTTCTTCATCCCATTTCTTTTCTTTATCTGCCCTGATATCTTTCATCATGTTCAATACCTGGCCTATCGTCATGTTATCCGGATAGCGGCCGATCTGCGGCATATAGCCGATATGAGAACGATACTTCCAATCGTGCAAAATATTCTGTCCGTTGAACGTTATAAAACCGCTGTCCGGCACAACCATGCCCAAAATAGTTTTGATGAGCGTTGTTTTTCCACTTCCGTTCGGGCCAATCAGTGCAATGCACTCGCCTTTTGCACAGCTCACAGAAATATTTTCCAACACGGTGAGCTTTCTGAATTTTTTAGAAACATTACTGGCAATAATCATAACGATAATGGTTTCATTAATGGTTGTTCATCTTTCAATCCTTCAGGCGTAATGCCCGGCAGCACTTTTTCTGTTTTATCCAGCAGCGACGTCATAAAACTTCTGAACAATACCATTGCCGTCGGGTTCTTTTCAATGATCATGGAATACAAACTCACAGGACGATACGGCACATCGCCGATGCCATCCCGGTTAAGATCATATCCTTCGTATTTGTCCCAGAAATTTTTTTCAAACGTATTCATCACAAGTGAACCGTTGGTAGAAACATCAAAAGTGTTTGCAATGAAATTATTTTTTTCTGTAGAAACATCCATACAACTCGCCTGTATGCGCAATGCAGACCCGTTGTTGGTGAAAAGGTTTTTTTCCAGGTGAATGCGGCTCGCTCCTTCCATATAAATGCCTGTGGTATTTCGCCTGAATTTATTTCCGGAGATATAACTGTCTGATATTTCTTTTATAAAAATACCATAACAGCCATCGCCCCAGTTATCTTCAAAGATGTTATTGAACATTTTTACGCCATGCGTAAACATCACAGATACACCCGCACTATTATTATGAAACAGGTTGGCGATATATGCATCATTATGTGAGAACATAAAATGCAACCCGTAACGGATATTGTTGAACGATTCATTACGCCATATAACGGAATTCGTCACAAATTCAAAATAGATCCCATCACGGTGATGGGTAACCGAATTCCCTATAATGCATAAGCTGTCGCATTTCCAGCAGTGTATACCATTGCCGCTTTGTTGTTCATTGGCAGTATGGGCGGCCAGTTGATTATATTCAATCCTGCAGTTTACTGCATTCTCCATGTAAATGCCAAAAAAAGTGCCTTGCAGTTTATTGCCTGCAATAACAACATTCCGGCGTCCATAAACTTTTATACCGGCAATATCTATCAGGCTGGAAATACCGGAATTTTTCAACAGGAACCCTCTTATCGTAACGTTATCCGATCGTACAGAAATAATTTCATACTTATGTTCTCCATCAAGCTCGGGAAAATTTATGCCAATCAATGAAACCGGTTTATCGATCACAATATTTTTTTCAAGGTAAATCCCGGGTTCAACAAATATAGAGTCTCCGGTTTGCGCATTATGCACAGCTTGTGAAACAGACCGGTAAGATGCTAATTTACCTACATGCAACACATGACCGAACGTGTCTGCATCAAACAGAAAAAAAACAACCAGTATGAAAATATAATTCTTCATCATTTGTTCAATTCATTCCAGGAAATAACCTGTCCGGGAAATTTTTGCATCGCGTACATCAGGCTATCCCTGTTGTCAAACGCTGCAATATTTCCATTCATCGGGCTTCTCAGCAAATCGCTTTTTAAAAACGAGGCGGCGCTTGCCGGCACCAGTGCATGTTTTCCGGAAAAATCAATGAAAAAAACGGAAGCACCCGATACCTGTTTCAACATATCTCCATGCAGGAAACTAACCAGGCAATGCGCATCATCAAACTTGTATAACTTGCCTTTAGCAGTGATCACTTCTCCCCCAAAACGATCATCACTTACCGTCATCTTACAGAAATCGCATTTATCCCTGCCAACTTCTATAGGTGCCGGGGAAGAAGTGCAGGATGAAAAACAGATCAGTAGATACAACGTGATGATGGCCGCCATATTTGCAGTTAAACTTAGTTTGATTTTTTTTCCGCGGAAATATTCGATCACATTCATCAATAATAAAACCAAACCGACAGTTGCAAAGAGCCAGCCACCCGAAGCAGGAATGGAATATGCACCGAAATTGAGCAACTGCTTAAACCCGATCAAAGGAGGCTGATACGCCATCCCGGGAACAATGATCGGCGCATCAGGGTTGAGGTTGTGCCCGTAATTATATTCCCATTTCCAAAAATCAATCATGGCAATAACACCGAATAAAAAAAACAATACAAACAGTGTTTGCAATACCCATTTCCTGTTTACTACAAATGCGCATACAAACAAGAATGCAAACCCGATGAAGATAAAAGGCAATATGGCAAACTCGATGAAATCTTCGGTATGCAATGCTTTCATTCCGATATAATGGTTCAGCCCACTTACAATTTGCACATCACCACCAAGATGATCAGGATAAATAAACAATCGCAATCCTTCCGGGTATTGAGGTGCTGTAAGGTCAATTCTCCACATCGGAATTTTCAGTGTTATTATCAACACTGCAGCACACACCAGCAACAATACCCGGTTTAGGCTGTGGATCTTTTGTAGCTTCTTCATAACAAATAATTCGGCTTTTTTATTTATCCAATAAAGGCGGAGCGGTAGATGAGTCCGGCAAATTTTTTCCTGTACTGAAACTCAGCGGAATGTTGCTACCCGCAGGGGATATTCGTATATAACCCTGCATTTCCTGGTGCAATGCGCTGCAAAAATCCGTACAGTAAAACGGGTACATACCTGCTTTTTCCGGAACCCATTTAAAGGATTGTGTTTCGCCGGGCATTACCAGCAATTCTGCATTGTTAGCACCTTTTACAGCAAAGCCGTGAGGAACATCCCAATCCTGTTCGAGGTTGGTTACATGCCAGTACACTTCATCCCCTACTTTTACGCCTTCAATATTATCCGGTGAAAAATGTGAACGTATTTGTGTGATGTACACATCAACACGTTTACCATCCCTCACTACTTTTGTTGCTGCTTCTCCTTTTGAAACAAATGCATTTTGATTGTCGTTGATGTTGTAAAATTTCACTGAGTGGTCCCTTATCTTTGAGGCCTCGATTGCTTGCGCATAGTGCGGCTCTCCTACCGTTGGAAAATCCAGGATCAGGTTCATTTTATCACCCGTGATGTCGAATAGCTGTGCAGCCTGTGCTAATTCGGGGCCGGTAGGCAAATACCTGTCTTTGGTTATTTTGTTATACACGATCACATATTTTCCGTTCGGGTTCCTGCTATCTCCGCCGGGGATACATAAATGTCCGGGAGAATAATAGGTAGGCTGCCTGTCGATTATCTTCAGGTCTTTGATATTCCATTTTACAATTTCAGAGGAAACAAACATGGTAGTGATGGCGTTTCCACGTCCGTCAAATTCTGTATGCAGAGGGCCAAGGCCCGGCTTTTTTACTTCACCATACAATGCCGCATCATAATCGATCACGGGAATACCGTCGTAATTGCCAATGAATTTTTTATCAGCAATCGCTTTCTGTATTTTATCAAAACTGAATACAGGTATCAATGCAGCGAGTTTGCCGCTACCAACAATATATTCTCCTGTGGGGTCTACATCACAACCATGCGGTGACTTTGGGCATGGAATAAAATAACAGAGATCAGCAAGATCTTTTGTATCGAGCACCAGTACTTCTTTTTCGATGGTTGATGTAGCACCATGCTTTTTTTCGTCGTACACATTGTGTGCATATTGAACTGTTTCTTTTTTGCCTTTTCCTTCTTTGATATATTCTTCCGCTTTCTTCCAGTTAACCGCCAGGATAAAATCCTTATCGCGTTGCGATGCATTCACTTCAAGCAATGTGTTTGCCTGCTCCGTATTATAGCAACTGAAAAAAAACCAGCCATTCGATTTTGCTTTGCCTGCATGGCTAAGGTCAAAATCAATCGGTGGCACACGTAATTGAAAAGCCAGTTTCATATTACCGTTATTTTTATCGACACTGATAAAACTGATAGAGCCTTTGAAATTTTTACGATAGGTGTTGATAGGTACATCCCCGTTATCATTATCGAATGGAACGGCAAAACGGGTGCCTGCAACAACATACTCGGTATTCTCGGTAATGAAAGGCGACGAGTGGTTACCGGCACTGTTTGGCAGTTCCATTATTTCTACTGTTTTAAATGTAGAGAGATCGATGCGTGCCACTCTCGGCGTATTGTTTGCGTTCGCAAAGATCCATCGCCCGTCTACATCTCCGTTAGTTTGCGAAAGCTCAAGATGGTGCTGGTCATCCCAGGGAACAAAACCGTGCGAAGTGTTGAGCATGGGTTTGGTTTCCTCACTATATCCATAACCGTTTTCAGGAAATACAGAAAAGATCGGCACTATTTTCAGCAGGCGTCCCGAAGGAAGCCCGTATACACTGAGCTGTCCGTTGAAACCACCGGAAACGAAATTGTAGAACTCATCATATTTGCCCGGCGGCACATACGCTTTTTCTGCGGCACCTGCAGTAACTGCACTGCCTGCGTTTCTCGGTTTGCAGGAATATGTACCTGTCAGCAAATACAACAACAAAGTAGTAATGGCAACTAATTGAATTTTTTTCATGATTGAAACAAATTGAAGGGATAAAAAATTTTTGCTTGCATATTGATTTAAAATATTATTTCACGCCATCATTTTTGCGCATAAACTCATACACGTTTCTTGCATCATCGTCCGACAGGTTCTGGTTAGGCATGCGTACAAGGCATATTTCAAGCATAGCTTGTGCTTTAGGATCTTTCGTAAGCATGTCATCGGTGTTCGTTGCAAAATTCATGATCCATTCTGCGGTATGCCTGTCAGTCACTCCTTTCCAACCCGGGCCCACTAATTTTTCGGCAGTAAGTTTATGGCAGGCACTGCATTTCACTGCATACACTTTATTACCTGCATCTGCTTTTGCCATATCCAGCGTTGGAGATACATCTACCTTTGTGAATTTTCCTTCACCGCGTTTAGGATCGTAAGATGGATTACCGGAAGAACTGTTTTGATCTGATGATCCTGTTGTTTTATCGCTTGCATTATTGGTATTATTGCTGCCACATGCAATTACTACGACAGCCATCAATGCAGTTATCAGTATTTTTTTCATGTTTAAAATTTTAAAATGTTTTCACAAGATTACACGCATGGCTACCGGCATTTTATGCGTTACATCATATTTGGCGCCAGGCAGAGAATAATTATTTTTATTAATTTTGAGGAAACGCCAAAACCCTTACCTGTACTGCATTTCATCGATCCTGAAAACAACCCGGGGAACCATTACATGATTAATATCATATAAGGAATTGCCCATTATCATGTACCTGCACGTGTTGAATGATAGATTTGAACCTGTTTTATTGACTATCAAAATTTATCGCTATGATCAATATGGATACTTTACTTGCATGGGGGGCTACCTACAAAAAAGTTGCTGCGGAAGAAGTTATTTTCCTGGAAGGGCAGCAATGTAATTTTTATTACCAGTTGGTTAGTGGCTCCGTGCGTTGGGTAAATATTGATGAAGAAGGAAAAGAATTCATTCAGAATTTTGTAGAACCGGGAGAATGTTTCGGGGAATTCCCGCTCTTTGATGATTCGCCGTATGCCGCTTCTGCAATTGCCAATGAAAATTCAGTGATCATACGCCTGCATAAATCAACATTCCTTCAATTGCTGAAAGAGGAACCAGAGATACATTTCGCTTTCAGTAAAATGCTTACCGAACGGTTACGGTTCAAATTCTTATTATTGAAAGAATTGGCCTCGTCGGATTCAGAGCACCGCATTGCCGTACTGATCGATTATTTCAAGCAATCCAAAAAAAATATATGCCCTAAATGCAATAAGATCAAACTAACGCGCCAGCAAATTGCAGGAATGACGGGGCTTCGTGTAGAAACCGTGATACGCAGCATGCGTCATCTTCATGAAAAAGGCGAAATAAAAATTGCAAAAGGAAAAGTGTATTGCAAGGCAATATGACAAAAGTCATAACGCATAAAATATCCCCGCCGTTATTTTGTTCTCAAAAAAAATGAGTAATACACTATACAAGTGGTTGCGTGTTTCTCTGTTCAGCCTGTTGATCGTTGCATTCCTGGGAACAGTATTACGTTATAAGATCGCATTTTCCCTGCCATTCATTAACCAGCAATTTTTATTGCATGCACATTCTCATTTTGCATTTTCAGGCTGGGTAACGCAGGCGCTTATGGCACTCCTTGTAGGTTATCTTGAAAAGCAGCAAGATGCCACCGCATTCAAACGTTACCGTTGGCTGCTGGTTTCGAACCTCACCACTGCGTATGGTATGTTGTTTACATTCCCATTCACCGGTTATGCATTTCTTTCGGTTTTGTTTTCCACGCTTTCCATTTTCGTTTCTTACTTCTTCGCATTTTTTTTCTGGAAAGATTTAAATAAACTGCAGCAAAAATCACCTGCACATTCTTGGTTTAAAGCTTCTTTGTTTTTCAATGTTCTTTCTTCGATCGGCCCGTTCACACTCGCTTATATGATGGCATCGAAAAATGTGCAACAGGATATCTACCTTTCTTCAGTATATTTCTACTTACATTTTCAATACAATGGATGGTTTTTATTTGCCTGCATGGGTTTGCTTTCCTTCCGGCTACATAAATACGGCATCAGCAATACACAGTTGAAACGTGTTTATTACCTGTTCGCAACAGCATGTATCCCTGCATTCTTACTTTCGGTATTATGGCTGCGCATTCCGGCCTGGGCCTATGCCCTTGTAGTAATTGCATGTTTGTTACAACTTGCAGGCTGGATATTATTGTTACGGCTGATCAGGGAAAACCTTCAGCAACTACAAAGCAGGTTTTCTACTTTTGCAAAACAATTGCTGGTATTGATAAGCATTGCATTTTCTGTTAAGCTTATCCTCCAATCAGCTTCTGTCATTCCTGCACTAAGCAGGCTGGCATTCGGTTTCAGGCCTATAGTTATCGGCTATCTGCACCTTGTCTTGTTAGGAATAACTTCTTTGTTCATTATCACTTATGCATACACGTTAGTTCCTGAAAAAGTAACTGGCAATGCAATAACCGGCATAAAAATTTTTGTTGCGGGAATCATTATCAATGAACTCTTATTGATGATCCAGGGAATATGTGATCTTTTTTATATTGATTTGCCTGCAATCAACCTGCTGTTGTTATTTGCAGCTTTTATTCTTTTTTCCGGTATGCTCATCACAAATACCGCGCGGTCGATGAAATATGACCCATATCACAAAACAATAATCAATATCGATTGAATTTTGTAAAAACAAAATACATTATGAACAACTATTCAGAACAAACCCTCGCCCAGATCGCATCAGCCAATCACCACGCGGTACCTGTGTTTGAAAAATACCATCTTGATTTTTGCTGCAAAGGAAAAAGAAAACTTGCGGAAGCTTGTCGTGATGAATGTATTGAGATGGACCAGGTAGTGGAGGAACTAAATCTCATTGGCAAAAACGATGTAACGAAAGGCATGCCGTTTGATAAAATGACAACCAATCAATTGATCAGCCACATTGTGACACGCCATCATTACTACATAAAAAACTCGATGCCCGTTATTTCATCGCACCTCGAAAAAGTAGCAGCCAAACATGGGGAAAGGTTTCCTTATATGGTCGATGTGTTTCATTTATTTTCTGAACTTCAAAAAGAAATGACAATGCATATTCAAAAAGAAGAACTGGTATTATTTCCAAGGTTGATGGATGCAGAAAAAAGATTTGCAAACGCAGATATTGATCCTGCGGCATTTGAATTTATTACTGCTCCTATTGCAATGATGGAGAAAGAACACGAACACGGCGGTACGATTATGGATTCAATAAGAAGGATTACTAACGGTTATACTATTCCCGCAGGGGCATGCATGACTTTTAAGGTTTGCCTGCAGGAACTAAAAGAATTTGAAGAAGACCTGCATGAACATGTACACCTGGAAAATAACCTACTCTTTCCAAAAATCCAGGGACTGATAAAAGGCAGCAGGAAAATTATTTTTTAACCCTTCAGGAAAAATTATAAACCGTTTATTTATTTCAGTTACCAACCTAAACTAAAATAGTATATGCGTATCTTAATCGCAGATGACCATGCAGTTGTCAGAAGCGGACTGAGTGCGGTGCTGCAGTCATCATACCCTAATGCTGAAATTGAAGAAGCCGCGGATGGAGAAACATTAATTCAAAAATGCGCAGGTAACAAATTCTTGCTGGTGATTACAGATATCAGCATGCCCGGGCATAACGGCATTGAAGCAATAGAAAAGCTTTGCGTGGCCCAACCGGGATTGCCGGTACTCGTTTTAAGCATGCACCCCGAAAATCAATATGCACTTCGTGTAATGAATGCAGGTGCTATGGGTTATGTCAGAAAAGATGCTACACCGGAAGAATTGCTGCGGGCAATCGACCGAATATTACATGGCAGAAAATATATAAGTACTGCATTTGCGGAGAAATTAGCAGGCCAGCTAAGTCAATCATTTGGCAAAATCAAAATCCCGCATGAACATCTTTCCAGGCGGGAACTCCAGGTAATGCTACAACTGGCAAAAGGTAAATCGATCCAGGAAATTGCAAGGGAACTCTATATTCGATCCAGCACCGTCAGCACTTATCAGGCAAGGCTTATGTATAAGATGGGATTCGAGCGTAACATAGACCTTATCCGCTATGTAGTTGATTATGGCCTTGCGGTATAATATTATCCTTTGTCATTTTTTCATTACAAAAATCAGGCAATGTCCGCTACAAACCATCCGCAATCATAAATGTAGTTTTATGGATATGAAAGCAGGTTCCTTGCCCTTGAATATTTTAATTGCTGACGACCATGAGCTGATGCGTAACAGTCTTGAACGGGTAATCCACCAGGCATGGCCCTCTGCATATATTGAGTTGGTTGGAAATGGCAGGCATTTGCTTGATTCTATAAAAACCCGTGAGTGGGATATTATTATTACTGATAATGCTATGCCGGAGATTACCGGTATACAGGCAATTGCAGAAATAAGAAAGCATTCTCCTCACATCCCCATACTTCTCATCAGTATTAATTCCGGTGATGTTTATGCTGCTCATGCGTACAGTGCAGGCGCATCTGCATATCTCGCTAAAGACAAGCTGCAGGACCGCCTGATCGAAGCTATAGACACGCTGCTCAACGGCAACAATTATTTTCCGGAACTTAATTGGGCTACCAAAAATACCTGATCATGCGCCGAAGGAAAAAAATAGCATTGTTTTGTGGCATTATTTTTCCGGTACTGCTTATCGCGGTTTATAGTCTAATCGAAACACATAATCAACTCATATCTTATACAGAGAATGGCATTCATGTTTATGCAGGAACAAGCCTGACGCCAGTCGTTTTCTTTTATACTTTCATCCTGTTATTGTCTGCAGTGTTTGCTGTATTGATAATCCGTGAAATGAGCAGGCGTAAACAAGCAGATGAGGAACGTTACAACTACACAGGGCTATTATCTAACGTTAAGGACTATGCGATATTTTTTCTCGACACATACGGGAAGATCACCAGTTGGAACAAAGGTGCAGAATATATAAAAGGGTATACTGAAGATGAAGTGATCGGTAAGCCCTTTGAAATTTTTTACCGGACGGAAGATATCCTTAAAGGCGAGCCAAAAGAAAATCTTGGTATGGCAAAACGCTTCGGGCATTATGAAGTGGAGGGCTGGAGATTACGAAAAGATGGTTCCCTGTTCTGGGCGGATGTACTTTTCACAAGCCTCAATGATAAGGATGGCAATTTATACGGATACGCAAAGATCACCAGGGACCTGACTGAAAAGAAAAAGGCTGAGCAGGAACTAGCTTCCCTGCTGCGCATGGTGAACCAGTCTAACGATGCCATATATACGCTGGATCCTGCATTCCATATCACCCATTGGAACCGCGGGGCAGAAAAAATGTATGGTTACACTTTACCGGAGATGCTTGGCAAAAATCCTAATCAACTGCTGGACACCATGCTTACTCCTGCAGAGATACGGGTATTGCTGGGTGAAATTGCTGAGAAGGACCACTGGAGCGGAGAGTTAAAACGAAAGACCAAAGACGGCAGAATTATTTTTGTGAGCAACTCTGCTACAGCTTTTCGTGATAAGCAGGGAAATATCACGGGATATGTTGTGGTAAACCTGGATATCACGCGGCAAAAAAAACTGCGCGAACAAGTCAACCACTTAGCTATAATGGTGGATCATTCTTCGGAAGCAATCCTTACACGCGGCCTCGACAGAAAAATCATCACCTGGAACAAAGGCGCTGAAAAACTTCTTGGCTATACTAAACAAGAGGCGATCGGGCGGTCTGTTGAAGAACTCGGTTTTTTAAAATTCACCCGGGGACGTTTGAATAGTCTTGAAAAACAGATTGAAGAAAAAGGTAGCTGGAGTGCTGAAATGATTTATCAACGTAAGAATGGAACAAGCTTCACGGGAACAGTAACCGGTAATGGTATAAAGAATGAAACGGGTCAACTGGAAGCATTTATTTTTATCATCAGGGATATCAGTGGCCGTAAAAAACTGGAGAACGAATTGCTGGAGCTTAACGAGCGACTGGAAGAAAAAGTCCGCGAAAAAACCATTGAGATCATTGAGCGGGAAAAACAACTGGAACTTTATATTGAACACAGTCCTGTAGCCATCGCTATGTTCGATCGTAAAATGCGTTATCTCGTGGCAAGCAATCGCTGGCTTATTGATTATAGTCTCGAAGGAAAATCCATAATTGGAAAATCGCACTATGAAATTTTTCCTGAAATCAGCAGCAACTGGAAAACAATTCATCAACGTTGCCTGAATGGTGAGGTTGTGAAAAAAGACGAAGATTGTTTTGTACGTGCCGACGGAAGGCAAACATGGTTGCGCTGGGAAACCAGGCCATGGCTTGATGCAGCAGGCGAAACCGGGGGAATTATTATTTTTACTGAAGACATCACCGAAAAAAAACATGCACAGGAATTGATTCGCCAATCTAACGAGCGATTTGAAATGGTAGTCAGTGCAACAAACGACATTATCTGGGACTGGGACATGATCACCGGGAAAGTATGGCGCAACAATAATTATTATTCGCAATTGGGTTACACACCGGATAAAACATCTCCATTAATTGCTGATTGGGAAGAGAAATTGCACCCCGACGACCGGGATAAAGTGTTGCAAAACCTGAAACATACTATTCAATCAAAAAAGAATTCCTGGAATGATGAATACCGTTTACTGAAAGCGGATGGATCCATTGCATATATGATGGATTGCGGGCGTATCCTTTACCACGATTCCGGAATTCCTTACAGGATGGTTGGAGCAATGATAGATATCTCTTACAGAAAAAAAGCAGAAGATCAACTCAAAGAAAGTTTTGAAGAAAAAAAATCATTTGCAGAAAGAATGTCAATTATCCTTAATACACTTCCTGCCAATATCGCGCTGCTGGATAAAACAGGAAAGATCATGGAAGTGAACAGGGCATGGGAACAGTTTGCAGATGATAACGGATACCAGGGAGAAAATTATTACGTTGGGGAAGATTATGTTGCTGTTTGCCGCAAGGCTACAAACGGCGATCTTAGTGATGGAAAAATTGTAGCAGAAGGTATCCGTTCAGTGCTTGAGCACCGCAGCCCGCAATTTGTGTATGAATATGCATGCCACTCCCCTTCCGTGCAACGCTGGTTCCGTATGGTAGCAACACCTCTTTATGAAAAAGAAAAATCAGGCGCAGTGGTCATGCATATAGACATATCAGAACTGCGCAGGTTGGAACGGGAACGAATGCAGCAGCGCATGGAAGAACAGAAAAAAATAACACGTGCCATTCTGAAAGCGCAGGAAAAAGAACGCAACCTGATCGGTGTAGAGCTTCATGACAACGTTAATCAAATCCTTGCGGGCACAAAATTATTGCTATCCATTGCAAGGAATGCTCCTGAAAAAGCAATGGAAGTAATTTGCTCTTCCATGAAAAACATCCAGGATGCCATTGAAGAAAACCGTAAAATAGCCCACGAGTTGGTAGCACCCGATTTTGAAGAAATAAAACTTGCAGAACGCTTATCACACCTGATGGAAGAAATGCTGACCAAAGCAGGTATTGATGTGAAAACAGATGCGTCAAATTTTGATGAACAAAAATTAGATAGCGAACAAAAACTTGCCATTTACCGCATAGTGCAGGAACAATGCACGAATATCCTTAAATACGCAAATGCTACCTCAGTAAACCTGTTGCTCGAAAATACGCCACGGGCCATACACCTTGTCCTTTGTGATAATGGAAAAGGAATGGAAGCTAAAAAATTAATCAGTGGTATTGGGCTAAGGAACATGCGAAGCAGGCTGCAGTTATTTGACGGCGAAATACACATTTTAACAGCGCCGGGAAAAGGTTTTACTATTAATATCAGTATCCCTTTGCTTGTGGAAACAAAATGATTTGCGCCGGATAGTGTTTTATGAAACAAAAAAACGGATACAGCAAAACCGGCATCACGGTTCACAGATAAAGAATTACAAATCTTGAAATTCTTTTTATTTTTTATCCCATCTTACTTTGGTCCCTGCTTTCATTTTAACAACCCCACACGCTGATAGACTTATATTTCCGCTTATATAAGTAATAAACCTAAAAATGTTATTAATGCTATTTTGCCAAATAATTTGAATTTGTGATACCAAAATTCCCCTTAACTACACTCACAGCATTTTTGTGCTTGCTATTAATTTCCTGCGGCGATACCGATAAAAAGAATATGCCAGATAATATGCAGGCTGAAGTCAAAGATTTTAAAGTACTTACGCTTAGCAGGCGTAACGTAAAAGTGGATCTTGATTTCCCTGCAACATTACAAGGCCAGCAGGTTGTTGAAATCCGCCCGAAGATCGACGGGTACCTTGATGCCATTTATGTTCAAGAAGGTGCAGCAGTTAAAAAAGGCCAATTACTTTTCCGCATCAGCAATCCGCAATATGAACAGGAAGTGGTTACTGCCACTGCAAGTATTAAAAGTGCGGAGGCAGATGTTGATGCCGCAAAAATGCAGGTTGCAAAAGCAAAGCCTTTGGTAGAAAAAGAAATTGTGAGCAAGTATGAACTTGAATCTGCTGAGTATACCTTGAAGGCGAAAGAAGCTTCTCTTATCCAGGCAAAAGCAGCATTGGCAAACGCAAAAGCAAATGAAGGCTATACATTTTTGAGCAGCCCTGCAACCGGCGTGATTGGCATGATCCCTTACAAGGTTGGAGCATTAATAAATGCAGCCACTGCATCACCTCTTACAACCTTAGCAAACATCACCAACGTATATGCATACTATTCATTGAATGAAAAACAACTGCTGCAATATTTTGCAAGCATACCGGGTTCAACCATCCATGAAAAGATCAACAACATGTCGCCAGCTTCTCTCATTCTTGCAGACGGCACACCATATCCCGAAAAAGGAAAAATAGAAATGGCGAGCGGGCTCATTTCTACAGAAACAGGCACGGCAACATTTAAAGCTTTATTCTCAAATCCGCTGGGTATTTTAAGAAGCGGGGCAAGCGCTACAATCAGGATCCCAACCATCATTGATACAGCATTGATCATCCCCCAAAGCGCTACTTATGAATTGCAGGATAAAAAACTTGTGTATATAGTTGATAAGAACAATAAAATTTCGAGCATTGCCATAACAGGAATTCCATCAGACAATGGTTTGTATTTTATCGTGACCAGTGGATTAAAAGCCGGTGACACCATAGTGCTCGAAGGCCTTGTAGGATTGAAAGACAGTACAAAGATCATACCCAGGCAGGCAATAGTTGATTCGGTATATAAAAATTTAAAATAATCATTTGAAAATAAAATGATAAAAAGATTTATTAAAAGGCCTGTGCTGAGCACCGTTATTTCAGTGCTTATTGTGCTACTTGGAATTTTGGGTTTGATAAAATTGCCGATTGAGCAATATCCGAATATTGCACCGCCAACAGTGAATGTATCGGCAAATTATACCGGCGCAAACGCAGAAGTGGTTTTAAGAAATGTGATCATTCCCCTGGAAGAGGCGATCAATGGTGTTGAAGGAATGACCTATATGACATCATCTGCAGGAAATGATGGAAGCGCATCGATACAAGTCTATTTTCAAGTTGGTACAGACCCGGATAAAGATGCAGTGAATGTTCAGAATCTGGTGGCAAGCGCAATGAGTTTGTTACCACAGGATGTAGTGAAAGAAGGGGTAACAGTCAGGAAGCAACAAAGCAGCATGGTGTTGATATTTGCGTTGTACAGCGATAAACCTGCCTATGATCAAACGTTCTTACAGAACTACGCCAACATTAATATTCTTCCGCAAATAAAAAGGGTTCCCGGAGTAGGAAATGCACGTGCTTTTGGTACGCGTGATTATTCCATGAGGATCTGGTTGAAGCCTGATCTGATGTCTGTGTATGGGCTTACACCCGAGGATGTCTCTGCTGCATTAAACGAGCAAAATATAGATGCAGCGCCTGGAAAATTTGGCGAGAACGGAAACCAGAGTTTTCAATATGTGATCACTTATACAGGCAAGTTGCAAAGTGTGAGCCAATTTGAAAATATCATTATCAAAGCAAAAACAAACGGACAGTTATTGCACCTGAAAGATATTGCACGGGTAGAAATCGGCGCACTCCTCAACTCCTATGCGGCTGCATACAAAGGCCATCCTGCAAGCGGAATGGCAATCAGTCAAACGCCGGGCTCCAACGCAAGAGATGTTATTAATTTATCGAAGCAGGCCATGGAAGAAGCAAGCAAATCTTTTCCTGACGGTGTTCACTATGCTATTGTTGTTGACATCAACCGCTTTTTAGGCGCTTCCATCGAAAAAGTTATCACCACATTGCTTGAATGTTTCGCTCTTGTATTCATCGTCATTTTTATTTTTTTACAGGATATCCGCTCAACACTCATCCACGGAATCTCTGTTCCGGTTTGCATCATCGGCACATTTTTCTTTTTATACATCTTTGGATATAGCATTAACCTGCTCACATTATTCGCACTCGTGCTTGCCATAGGAATTGTGGTGGATGATGCTATTGTTGTAGTGGAAGCCGTGCATGCAAAACTCGAACATGGTTATCAATCGCCACGCAAAGCCGCCATTGATGCAATGAGTGAGATCACAAGCGCTATCTTATCCATCACGTTGATAATGGCCGCAGTTTTCATACCTGTAACGTTTGTTGGCGGTTCAACTGGCGTATTTTATAAACAGTTTGGTGTTACACTTGCTGTTTCCATTTGCATTTCCGCAGTGAATGCATTAACGCTTTGTCCTGCACTTGCAGCTATGTTCTTACGGCCACCAAAACATGTGGAGCATGAAAACAGGAATTTTCTGCACCGTTTTGGCGCAGGTTTTAATGCAGCTTACGATTCACTAACGTCGAGGTATACGCGAAGTATTAAATTTTTATCTGTAAAAAAATGGCTCATATTATTATCGGCTGGCGTATTTGCCGGGTTATTTGCCTTCTTAATGAAAACAACACCGTCGAGTTTTGTGCCCGATGAAGATATGGGTACGATTTTCGTTTCTATCAGCCTCCCGGCTGCTGCATCTATGGAACGAACTGAAGCAATTGTAAAACAAGTAAGCGATAGTGCACAATCCATTCCACAAGTGGAACATGTTTTCCGTGTAACCGGTTTTAATTTTATGGCAGGCGATGGAAGCAATTATGGAATTGTTTTTCTTGAACTAAAAGACTGGAGCAAACGTAAAGGCGTCAGCAACCAGGATGTGATTAAAATGCTGGCAGAAAAAACAGCAGGTATCCGTGAAGCGTCTATTTTCCCGATGTCGCTTCCAACCATTACTGGTTTTGGCGGTACCGGTGGCTTTTCCTTTCAATTACAGGATAAAGGTGGGCATACCATTGATGAATTTTACCGGGTATCTAAAAAATTCCTGGATGCTTTGAATAAACGCCCCGAAATACAATACGCAACCACATCATTCGACCCCGGATTTCCACAATATGAACTCAGCGTTAATGTTGCCAAAACAAAAGATGCAGGCATCAGCGTGAACGATATTTTAAATGCGATGCAATTTTATTATGGCGGTTTTTATGCTTCCAACTTTAATAAATACGGAAAGCAATACCGCGTGATGATACAAGCCGATACAAATTATCGTGCAAACGTTGAAGGGCTTAATAAAATCTATGTAAAATCCGGCAGCAATAAAATGGCTCCCATCACAGAATTCATCAACGTAAAGCGTGTGTATGGCCCGCAAAGTATCTCAAGGTTTAATTTGTATACTTCCATTTCAGTGAATGGAACGCAAAAGCCGGAATATAGTTCAGGACAAGCTTTGATCGCAATTAAAGAAGTAGCTGCACAAACATTGCCTCCCGGATATGGCTACGAATATTCAGGCATCAGCAGGGAAGAACAAACAAGCGGCACACAATCTGTATATATTTTTTTATTGAGCCTTGTGTTTGTGTATTTATTATTAAGCGCACAATACGAAAGCTATATACTTCCCCTTGCCGTGCTACTTTCAATGCCTGTTGGTCTATCGGGCGTTTACATTTTTGCAAAGATGTTTAACATCGGCAATAATATTTACATGCAGATTTCACTCATCATGCTCATTGGTTTATTAGCCAAGAACGCAATTTTGATTGTAGAGTTCGCATTGGAAAGAAGACGAAAAGGAATGGACCTTGTTCAGGCTGCAACAGAAGGCGCAAAAGCAAGGCTGCGACCAATATTAATGACATCATTCGCATTTGTTTTTGGATTGATGCCATTGATGTTTGCCACAGGTGCAGGCGCTTATGGCAATCGCTCAATCGGTACAGGCGCGATTGGCGGAATGTTGATCGGAACTGTGCTTGGCGTTTTTGTAATACCCGGCTTATTCATCATCTTTCAATCGCTGCAGGAAAAAATACGGGCTAATAAATATGATGAAAACGATGATTTAATTATCAGCAAAAATTCATAAAAGACAGAGCGGCTAACAATGAGAAAACAAGTGTGGAGAAAATATTTATACCTTTCAATATGCATGGCGGTAATAATAAGCGCATGCAAAGTCACTCAACCCTATCATCAACCTGTTGATGCGGTAAATAATAAATTATTCAGGGATTCTTCCAATAATGATTCTTTAAATAATATCGCAACTATTTCGTGGAAGCAGATGTTTACTGATACATTGCTTCAATCGCTTATCCGGGAAGGAATCAATAATAATTTCGATTTAAAAATAGCCGTGGCAAGAATAAAAACTGCTGCTGCAAATTTCAAACAAAGCAAGCTTGCATCTTTTCCCAATGTTGATGCAAACACAAATGCAACTTTTCAAAGGGTACCTTCAACAGCTTATGGTTTTCCTGAAGCGTATTCGGCAGCGATAACAACGAGTTGGGAAGCAGATGTGTGGGGAAAACTGAAGAGCACAAAAAAAGCAGCACTTGCATCATTGCTGCAAAGCGAAGCATACAAAAGAGCCGTGCAAACACAATTAGTTGCAGACATTGTTACCAACTATTATTCATTGTTAGCTTACGAAGCACAACTTCACATTACAGAAAGAACAGTAGCGAACAGAATTAAAGAAGTAGAAACGATGAAGGTTTTAAAAGAAAGCAATGTAGTGACAGGCGCAGCAGTCGTGCAAAGCGAAGCCAATCGTTACTCCGTAGAAATAACCATCCCGGATTTAAAACAAAATATCCGCGAAACAGAAAACATGTTGAGTATTTTGCTGGGAAAAAATCCGGATACGATTTACAGGGCAACATTAGAACAGCAGATCGTTGTAACAAATTTGTCAACAGGTGTACCCGTACAATTATTGGCAAACCGGCCGGATGTACAGCAGGCAGAATACCAGCTTCGCAATTCATTTGAACAGGTGAATGTAGCACGAACTTATTTCTATCCTGCATTTACTATAACAGGGTCAACAGGTTTTTCTTCCATTGCATTGTCGCAATTACTAGATCCCGTCAGTTTTTTTGCAAACATTACAGGGGGATTATTACAACCCGTATTTGAACAGGGAAGAAACAAACAACGGCTTGCTGTTGCACAGGCAAACCAGGAAGAATATTTAAATACGTTCAAAAAAACAATATTAGTTGCAGGACAGGAAGTATCCGACGCATTGTATAGTTATAAAGCTGCATTGAAAAAACAATCGTTGCGCAAAGAACAGATTTCTTACCTGCAAAAATCTGTTGATTATACAAAAGAACTGCTTAAATATTCTTCGGCCACTAATTACACGGATGTACTCACCTCCGAACAAAGCTTATTGGCCGCAGAACTCGCCGGCGTTAACGATAAGCTTCAGCAGTTAACGGCTATCGTGAACCTGTATAAAAGTTTAGGCGGCGGCTGGAAATAATAATGTTTGAATTTTACTCACACATGTTTTAAAATAAAATCTTCATAATAATCCAAAATTAAATTTTTTCATTTTCAGAAATTAAGATGATTGAAATAACTTCGGTGGATCATGAAAAAAATAACAATCATACCATCGCTGCTTTTCCTTTTATTATATGTTTCAATAAATGCACAACCGGTTTCACGAAATATAAAGACAGCCGAATATAAAGCGCTTCAGCAAAAATTAGCAAGCGGCTGGAATTCCTGGTACAATAACAGTTTCACTTCGTATGCATTATTGCCGGAAGGTTTCTCCATCAATTTATGTTTCACAAAACCCGGTGATCCTGCTTATGTAAGGGAAACATTCAAAACTTCTTCGTTTGCGAAACGCCCTGAAAAAATAACACCGGGCTTGCGTACAGATGATGGAAGCTATACAAGTTTAACGATCGAATACCAGGGCGATAAATTTTCTATCCAAACCACAACCGACGAAAATGATGAACTGATATTAATAACACCAGAAAAAAAATCATCACTTTATTTGTGCGCAGAAGCAGGATTGCTTTGGAATTATGAGGGATCAATTGCTGTGCAGGATAATAAATTGCTGGGGAAATTTAATTCCCGCACAATTACTGTCAGCACAACAGGAACGCCAATCCTTGATGCGTACGCGGTAACTACTGCGCCACATCTTACATTTTCATTGGAACATGAATTTGCCATCTACACGGGAAAAACAAGAACACTGCAACAAATAAAAAATATACTCGAACAAAAACATAACCAACAACAAAAACGTGTAGACGGTTATGGCGCTTTATCTGAGTCGTTTAAGGCGATGCAAACCATTCTTGCATGGAACACCATTTATGATGCACCAAATAAAAGAGTGATCACACCGGTGAGCAGGAACTGGAACAATGGCTGGGGTGGCTTTGTGCTTTTTGACTGGGACACTTATTTTGCGAGTTACATGCTTTCATCATTCAACAAAGATCTTGCGTATGCAAACGCGATTGAAATTACAAAAGCAATAACACCGGAAGGTTTTATTCCGAATTATCAATCAACATTTGGTAATACATCGTGGGACAGGTCGCAGCCGCCGATTGGAAGTACAGTAATTTTGGAAATCTATAAAAAGTTTAAAGAGAAATGGTTCTTGAATGAAGTGTACGACGAGCTGTTGACATGGAACAGGTGGTGGCCGAAGAACAGGGATGATAAAGGTTATTTGTGCTGGGGATCAAACAATATAATTGGTGAATCCAAATCATTTGATATACATAATACAGAAGCTGCGAAATTGGAATCGGGCCTTGACAACTCGCCAATGTATGATAGTGTTCCTTTCAATGCGCAAACCAATACCATGCAACTTGCAGATGTTGGTTTGATGAGTTTGTATATTATGGATTGCCACTCCATGGAAGAAATTTCAAATATTCTTGGCAAAACTGCAGAAGCAAATGAAATACATAAACGTGCTGTTTTTTATACCAACCAGTTAGCAACATTATGGGATGAGAAGTCTGGCATTTTTTTAAATAAACGATTGGACAAGGATGAAAAAAGTTATCGTTTGTCGCCTACCAATTTTTACCCGATGCTTGCAAAAGCATGTACGGAAAAACAAGCGGAACGCATGATCAGGGAACATTATTTCAATACCAATGAATTTTATGGGGATTATATAATGCCTTCCATAAGCCGCAACGATCCGGGTTTTAAAGACAATGATTACTGGCGTGGAAGAATATGGGGGCCGATGAATTTTTTGGTGTACATGGGCATGCGGAATTATGATGTAAAAGATGCACGTGCAGACCTGATCGCCAAATCCAAAAATTTATTTATGCAAAACTGGAAAGAAGACGGTGGCGTATATGAAAATTACAATTCTGTAAATGGCAAAGGGTCTGATGTTGGAAGTGCAGACGGATTTTATCATTGGGGGGGCTTGCTAGTGTTTATGGAATTTCTGGAAGAGGGGAAAAAATAATTCATTACCGAACAGCATGCTGCTGCAACGTTTTTTTGACAATTGAAAATTCCGGCCCATGCCTCAAACTCAGTTATTGCCGAAATTTTTCAGGCAATGTAAAACAAAAAGATCACTGCTTATTTTGATTTCATGTTGGTGATCCATTGCCGGATCAACCTCACTCCTTCTTTATGAATTAATGAACGCCCGAGTTCCGGCATCGCTGTTCCGGGTTCTGTACTGTTCATGCGGTATGCTAAAATTGAATTGGGATAATCTTTCGGTATTACATCGTAATTCAAACCACCAGCTCCGCCGCCTGCGGAAACAGGTTCTTTCATCACACCAACATGGAACGCATCAGTTTCATCATAATTTAAAAATAAACCGGTGTTATATGCATCGCCACCTTTGGTGTGACAATGTGCGCAATTCACATCGAGATAAGCTCTTGCCCTTTGCTCAAGAGAATAATGAACGCTGTCTTTCCAATCAGGTAATTGCTGCACTTTATTTAATTCGGGTAATCCATTAAGCGATCCTTTTGATGCCCATTGGGCCAACTGGTTATTTGTTTGTCCGGTCAATGTAAAATTTAAATTCCTTGCTTTAGGCCCGATCGGTGAGGTGATATTGTTATTGTTATGGCAACGTTTGCAATCATTAGTGTTTGGCACTTTGTATATTGTTGAAACAAGTTTGTCTTCATCATCTCTCAATTTAATCGGAAGAGAAGCGCCGATGATCGTTTTCTCCGCATCTGTTTGTTCTTTGTTCCATACATAATCCATCACTTTCCATAAATGATCTGTGGGATCTTTAACCAGTAATCTTGTTTCGATCATGGTCTTCTGATAGGATGAATCGCGGTAAGCAAAATTTTTTATTATGATGGTGGAATCAGGAAAATCAAGTACGCCGTTTTGTGTATAATTGATTTGTTTTCCTTTTGGCAAAAAAATAAAACGATCCTTTACTGCATAATCAGTAAATAATGGCGTGATGAGTTCATAACGTGTTAGCTGTTCATTTGCGGGCTCCAGTTTTTTCAATTCGTTTTTGAAAAAGCCATAGTCGGATAATTTTTCTTGGAATTCAAATCCGGTTGATGCTGTTGTTTGTTTTTTATCAGATTGCGTACAGCTTTCCATCCCGATGGAAAAAAAGATTATGGAAAGAGTAATGAAACTGCCGTATAAAAAAATATTTTTCACGTTGAGAATTAAAATTGATTTAGCAAAAACATTGTTCTTTGAAAACTTTGTAGTAAATACGATCACTATTTACAAACATAAGGCGCCATATTTGTATCCGGGTGCCATTTCGCCTGGTTGGTGATATTTATAAAGTCTGCGTTCACAAACAAATTGCTGCCTTGTTGTGAAATGCAGATGGAATCAGGGTTTGACAGGTTTTGTTTTGTCAGTATATTTTTTGAGATGCCATCATACATGATAAACGGAATGCGCATATTTTTCCTGGAGGTATCTTCTGCTTTCAGTTTTCCTTCAATACCTACCAACAACTTTCCGATATGATGTTCGTACACTGCTTCCGGGAATTTATCGCCCATCTGCATGGTATTATTATAGATCTTTATATTGGAAGAAATGGGAAAGTAATTTTCATTGATCTTCTCTGCAGCTTTATCATCTACCGCAAATCCTGATGCAATAATGATAGAAGACGTGTTATTATTAATGATCCTGTTATCATACAATTCAATATTGGATGCAGCGAGTATGACCACTCCGCTTCCCGGCGCTGCATTACCTACGCCCCATGTAGTGCCAAAGCTTCCTGCTTTTGCGAAATTTTTTGAATTGTTATCATGAAAATAATTGTGGTATGCTTTTGTATGGCCGCCGCGCTGTGATAAACCCGGCAGATCGAAAATGAGGAAACCTGCGGTGTTATCATAAAATTCATTGTCGTATACTTCTGCATGCAATGTATTTTCAATTTCACAACCGGCTACATTTTTTGCAGCCTTGCAATTTCGTACGATCGCAGAATCTGTTTGTCCTACATAAATTCCTGCATCGGAAGAACCTTCCACATAACAATTTTCTATCAGCACATTTTTGCATAGAACAGGATAGATGGCATAACCGCCGCTGGTAGAGTCAGCATTCTTCCATGTGGCGTGTACGCCTGCAACAACTACTTTGCTGCATTTATTCATTTTGATCAGGTCGCCTTTTGAATCATGAATGGTTATATCTGAAAAAATAAAATCAACAACACCTGTAACGCGTATCCCTTCGCCACCTGTTGCCTGCGAAGAAAAATCCAATGATGTTTTATCAAAACCTTCGCCTTTTATTTTGATGTGTTTTCCCTGTGCGATGCTGAGATTGTCGAATTTATAATTGCCTTCTTTCAAAATAATTTGTGTACTGTCTTTTATAGAAAGAAAAGCTTCCATGATTTTTTTCTCATCGCCGGGAGAAAAAGTCAATGTAGTAGTATAGCTGTCATTTTCTGTTGCAGGTTGATTGCAGGCGCAAACGCAAAAGATCATGCTTATTGTTAAAACGGCAGTTGTATAATGCAGAAATTTCATTGTACTGGTTTATAAAAATTAAAAAATATTATACGCATACGAAACATAATAAACACCACCGATATTCGGATTGGCAATACCTGTGGAATAATATTTATTGAAAATATTGGTGCCGCCGATGCGGATGCCGCTATGTGCTTTCAATAACTTGTAACTGATCTGTGCATCTACAACTGCAGAAGAAGGAACATTTCCCTGCGCCAAACCTCCTGATACCACATAAAAATATCCCGGCTTGTAACGCATGGTAATATCATACGACCACACTTGCTTTTTCCCAAAGCCGCTATTGCCAAAATCAAAGTTAACATGGTAATGCGGCGTATTGAAATTATTGATCTGGCTGTTGTTTTTGTTTTTAAGATAATCGGAATAATAATTTATTTTGAAAAGATAATTGTGCGTAAGATCAAAACTTATGCTGGCTGCATAGCCATAGGTGTTAACGGTTTGAGCGCCATTGAATGCAATATTATATACAACATAGGTACTATGGTCGTTGAATGCTGCGGGGTCATTTGTTCCGGGAGAATTGGCAACATCTGCATAGCCGATAAAATTTTCCCAGGTAGAAAAATAGCCAAGCACATCGATCATTACTCTTTTTCCGATCAGCGTAGCATAACCTAATTCAAATGAATTGACCGATTCCGGTTTTATGTCATTATAATAAAAACGTTGCAGCGAATCCGGGTTCCCGGAATTTTGATAAGCTGTTACACTTGACAAGGTATAAGGAGGATACTGATCAAAATGATACGTGCCGTTCAATAATAAATTGGATCCCCCGGAAGAATAACTATTGTATCCGTTCAATGTATTTTGCAACGACTGGATATTAGAAGGGAAACTGTATGCATTCTGATAGGAGAAACGGATGAAATTATCCTGCGCTACTTCATATACAGCAGAGGCACGTGATGTTACTTTCGGGTCGGTGAACAAGGTGTTTTTATCATAGCGGAACGAAGCGCTGATGTCGAGTTTATTATCAACTAATTTTTTTGAAAGTTGCACATACGCACTGTATTCATTCACATGAATGGGTTTGCCCTGGTCGGGAAACAACGTGTTCTTGCTGTTCAGGTCATATAATCGCCAGTTCGCACCCGCTATTACTTTCATGAATTTGATGAGGTCGGAAAAATTATACTGAAATTCTGAATTGTATAATTTGCTTCTGTCTAAGAATAATGTGCCGCCAGCAGAAATGGGAGTGGAAGAAATACTATCTTTCAAATGATTGAATAGTGCGCTTCCTAATTGTGCACGGCCCTGGTCTGCATAAGCACGTGCTGCAAGGTTTGCATCATTCAAGTTTGAACCTGTTGCAAGCGAAGTGATCAGTTGTGTTGTATAATCCGGGTACCATCCTGTGCCTGTGTTGCCATCATAACTTGGTTTCCATGCTTCATTGATATATTGCGCAGTTGGCCCCGCAACCAATGTATGCCCTGAATTTTCTTCAGTAGTATATGCCCTGAAGAACCATCTGTTGGCTTTTAATTCCACGCGGTATTGCCCTACTTTAAAATCTTTGATCTGATATCTCGTATCATTGGTGTAAACAACATTGCCTGTACCAAATGTACCCGAAGCAATCAATTCCAGTGACGGAGAAATTTTATACCGGAGTTCTGCATTCGCTTTGAATAAATAGGCATTATTATCGAGGTATCCATGTTCAGGATATCCGGTTCGCGAAACATAATAAGAGCCATTTCCCAGCAGTGGATTTATAATAGGCGCTAATGACGGATCGCCAGCTAATGCGCCTTGCAAAAACGGAGTGATGTCAACAGAAGTGGCGCCACCATAATAATCTACGCCGTTATAATTTGGGTCAGTGTATTTTGATCCGGGTCCGTTTTTGTTGGTAGTATCTGTTGCAACCCAGTCTGCAGCTTTGGTATATTGCGCATTTATCTTAAAAGCAAGTTTATCATTAATCTTTTTTCCCCAACGGATTGTCCAGTCATAATAGGGTGAAGCTTTTACGGGGTCATTGCTGTTCTTCCCTCCAAGATGATTCACACCTTGTGTGATCAGCACACTTAATCCCTGGTATTTGAACGGATCTTTTCCGGTCATCACCATTGTTCCATTCAATCCCCTTGATCCATATAATGCGGAGGAAGCGCCAGAGAGTAATTCAATATTATCAACATCCAATTGTGTTAAGCCGATTGCAGTTCCCAAAGGAAAATTCAATCCGGGCGCCTGGTTATCCATGCCATCCACAATTTGTGTGAAGTTGGTATTGCCGCTTGTGTTAAATCCGCGTGTAGTAACTGTTGTAAAACCGATGCTCGATACAGTAACATCAACTCCCCGCAATCCCTGCATCATATCCATATAATTTATCTGGGGCGAATTCTGTACATCTTTGCTGCTGATCTGTTCAATAGTAACCGGCGAAGTTAATTTTCGTTGCACTGTCCTGCTTGCAGAAACAATTACTTCCTGGCCTAAAGAAGATACCGGCGAGAGTACAAGTTCAATTTTTTGTGATACATCGCTCACTACTATTTCCTTTGTTTCATAACCAATGGAAGATGCAATAAGTGTAATGGAAGATTTCATGTTTGTTTGAAACTGAAACCTTCCTCTGTCATCTGTATAGGTTCCGCCGGATGAATTTTTTATAGCGATGCTTACGCCCGGAATACCTGACTGCGTGGAAGCATCTGTTACCCTTCCTTTGATGAGCTGTTGTGCGTGAGCCACACTTGAAGTGAAAAACAAAATAAGCAATAGTAAATGGCAAGTTCGCATGTAAGAGTTGTTTTGGGGTTGACTATACTTTATATCCAATGGCAATGTCGAAATCTTTTTTGAAAGTACAATTATTTTTTTCAAACAAAACAGTTGAATATTTGAAAATTGAAAAATATTTTATTGACCTGCTTTTACACAGGCTATGATTATAACTTTCCCGCTATGTCACCAGCTATTTTTTGTGCATCCAGCGAAATTTCCCGGATCGCTCCTGTCGGGCTGATCCAGAAGCCACAGAAATACAATCCTTCTTTTCCAAAGTATTGTTGTTTGCGTGTACTGAGATCAAGGTCTTTGAAACGTGCATCGTCAACGCCTTTGAATATGCTGAAGTTTTTATCATAACCGATCCCTGCCACGATCGCGCCAAACTCTTGTACCGTTCCGTTTTTGAAATACACGGACTCATTTGTTATATGATCAATTTCTCCGAGAATTTTAATATTGCCTTTTTTGATATGGCTGATGGTGCCTATATCGATCAGTGGCACACTTTGATAATTGTTGATCTCCACAAACGGGCCGTATGGTTTTTTTCTCAATCCTGATTTATTGATATTGCCAACAAGCAACCTGATCAATGGTGCATTTATTGCATCTGCAAAACGCGGAGGCAGCTTGCTCATATAAATGCTGAGTTGCAGTACCGATATGCCGAATACTTCTTTCGGGATCACATTTACCGCAGAACGGACCGACATAAAAGGAATGGCACCCTGTTCCACAAGATCAATAGCGATTTCGCAGGCAGAATTCCCGAAGCCGATAACAAGCACCCGTTCGCCTGAAAAATCTTTTCCCGTTTTGTATTCGCTGCTGTGCAGGATCTTTCCGGGAAAAGTTTCCATTCCTTTAATAGACACTTTTCTTGGTGTGCCATAAGGCCCGGTGCACATGATAAGAAACCTCGACTTGTATATTTCATTGTTGGTCTCCGTTATCCAATATTCGTTTTGCCTGTAAACCGATATTGCTTCTGTATTAAAAATGGGATGGATGTCAAATGTTTTCTGATAATCTTCGAGGTACGCGACCAGCTGTTGCCTTGATGGATATTTGGGAATGCTTCCATCAAATTTTTTATATGGCAGGTTGGAGAAATGCTTGCTTGTATGCAAATGCAACCGCTCATAGTGGTTTCTCCACGGCGTGGCTACCTGTGCGCTTTTTTCTATCAACAGGAATTCGATATTCTTTTTCTTCAACGTGGCGGCGCATGCGAGCCCCGATATGCTTGCGCCGATTATTAATGTGGTAGTTTCTTTCATGACAGCAATCGCGGACCGTTGAATGAATAAATGGTTTGCAGTTTTAAAAATATCTTATTTTTCAAATATTTTACTAAAAAAGTTGAAAATTTATTTTTTACTTTTGCCACGGGGAAATTTCAGGTGAATAAAACGGCAACGGAATTGTGGAATAAAATGAATTATTTTTACCAAAATCAGTAACGGCATGACTAAGAAAGAGGTGATAAAGAAAAAGATCGGTAAAGCGGCCATGCAATGTTTTGCAAAATACGGGCTGGATAAAACCACACTTGATGATATTGCACGTGCCGTGGGGCTCAACAAAGCCACGCTCTACTATTATTATAAAAACAAAGAGGATATTTTTCTGGAGACAGCTATCGAAGAAGGAAAAGATTTCCTGGCGCAGCTTCAGCAAAAAACGCTTGCAAAAAAGGGGATACAGAACGAGATATGGTTCTATATGCAATCCCGCTTCAATTATTATGCAAATGTGCTGAACATGAACAGGGTTTCTGCAGCTACGCTGAACAGCATACTTCCCCGCTTTTTTGAATTGTATGATGATATGATCAAGCAGGAGAAACAATTCCTGAAACAACTAATCGATAAAGCTGTAAAGGAAGGCGCAGTGCGTAAAATGAATTCTGCTAAAATAGCTTCCCTGCTTATCAATATAAGCGACGCTCTTAAACACAGTGTAGAGCAAAAATGTATTTTACGGGGTGATAATAATATCGACTACCGGCAAAGCATAGACGATATGAAATTTTTTGTCTCAATTATTTTTCCAAAAGGAAATTAAAAAGCTTTCATTAATTATGCATACGAAGAAGCGTTGCCGAAATTTATCCTTCCACACAAATGGAAGATGCAGGAAGTTTAAAAATAAATAAGGAAAAACAGTTCTTTTCTCCGGCATCAAAAGCTATTCAAAGAAATTACCCAAATGCCTACATCTTTGATTTGAATAGTACAGGTACCGCAAGCTTTTCATCATTAGCGTTTTCTCCAACTACTATTTTATATTCGCCGGGGTATAATTTCCAGTCACGTTTTGTTGCGTCCCATTTTTTTAACTCTGAAACCGGGATGCTGAATGAAACAATTTTTTCTTCATTGGCAGAAAGTGTAACGCGTTTAAAATTTTTTAATTCTTTGCAGGGCATATATTCGCCTTTCGGATAATGAATATATACCTGCGGAACATCATCCCCATTAAACGTGCCGGTGTTTTTTATTTTAAGAGAGAAAAAAATGCTGTCTTTTGTAACAACCGGTTTTGTTTTCCAGTCGTAATTAAAATTGGTATAACTCATTCCAAAACCAAACGGATACTGCACATTTCCGGTGAAGTAGCGATAAGTCCTGCCTTTCATCGCGTAATTGTTATATGCAGGAAGATCAGATAGTGAGTTATAAAACGTTACAGGCAAATGCCCGGACGGAGAAACTTTGCCAAAAAGAATATCAGCAAGCGCATTACCACCTTGTTCGCCTGGATACCATGCAAGGATAATTGCATCTGCATATTGCTGAATAGTGCTGATATCAACAGCACTTCCTGAAGTAATCACTGCAACGATCGGTGTTTTCGTTCCTTTGCGCAATGCTTTCATAAAAGCAATATGCGATGCCGGCAGTCTGATGCTTTTCCTGTCGCCACCACCTTCCGCAAGAAACGCATCTCCTTCCTCACCTTCGTACACCGGCGTAAATCCAATTACTGCAATGGTAATATCTGCATTGCTTGCTGCCCATATCCCGCCAAAATGAACAGTATCCTTATAATCGCATCCCATATCGTATTCCACACGTGCACCGGGGCCTACAGCGTTTACAATTCCTTCAACAAAATTTACCGTGTGTTTGCTGACACCATGATAATTTCCCAGCAATGCATCCAAAGATGCTGCATTCGGGCCAATAACCATGTATGCGCCGAATTTATTTTTATCAAGAGGCAAAATGTTTTTATCATTTTTCAGCAGTACCATACTTTGGCCGGCGATTTTCCGTGCAAGCATAATATGATAATCATTCGCCACGCTATCTTCATTATATCCTGCATACGGCGAAGAGTTTTTGTCATCATAAAAACCAAGTTTCATTTGCGTACGCAATGTTGCTGCAAGTGCATCATTGATATCTCTTTCAGATAACAATTTTTGTTGCACGGCTTTCATTACATTATCCTGTAACAGGTCGCTGCAATCGAGATCAACTCCGGCTTTGATCGCGGCTGCTGCGACCTCCACATTATTGTTATACATTTTATGCCGTGCATAAATATCATCCAACGCACCGCAATCCGTAACCACGTGCCCCTTGAATTTCCATTCATCATGCAAAATGGAATGCAGCAACGTATTACTTGTGCAACATGCTTCGCCATTCACGCGGTTGTATGCGCACATAATGGATTCAACCCCTGCATCCGCTAATTTTTTAAATGCATACAAATAGGTTTGGCGCAAATCGTTCTCACTTACCAATGCATTAAATGCATGGCGCTCACTTTCCGGGCCGCTATGCACTGCAAAATGTTTTGCACATGCAGATGCTTTCAGGTGCAGACTGTCGTTTCCCTGTATGCCCTTTATAAAAGCAGTGCCCATTGTTGCTGTAAGAAACGGGTCTTCACCATACGTTTCCTGTCCACGCCCCCATCGCGGATCCCGGAATATATTGATGTTTGGCGACCAGAACGTCAATCCCATATATTGCAGTCGCCTGTTGTTTGCAACAGCAAGGTTATATTTTGCACGTGCTTCTGTTGAAATCGCATTGGCACATTCATTTAACAACACATCGTTGAATGTTGCAGCCATTCCGATTGCCTGCGGAAAAACAGTTGCACTCCCGGCACGTGCCACGCCATGCAAGCCTTCATTCCACCAATTGTACGCAGGGATACCGAGGCGTTGAACAGATTTGCTTTGATAACCTAACAACGAAATTTTTTCTTCGAGCGAAAGTTGTTTCAACAAATCGTTCACACGTTCTTCTATGCTAAGCGATGGATTTTTGTATGATTGATCATTCGATTGTGCATTTGCAAACAATGAAACAGTGCAAATGAAAGCAGACAGAAAAGCGATTCGGTATTTGCGCATAAAAATTAATTCTGCCCAAATATAATTACAATAGTGCTTCAGGTTTTCATTATCACAAACCGAAGCCAAAGTTAGCGTCATTTAAACCCGATGTTGAGCCGGGTTTAAATGATTATCTTTTATGCCGGAATTAATGTAATGGAAACCTGATACCTGCTTGTATCCCCCAGGAATTCAGATTTTTTGTCCCATACTCATTGAAAGCTGCAAGGTTATATGTTCCCCCTATTTTTATAGCCGTAGTTGAGTAATGGCTCAATGGTATAAATACGCCAGCCTCACCCTGCGCTACAAACTTTGCCTTTGAAACCGGCCCGTCAAATTCTCCAAGGTATTGGTCAAAAGTTATAAAATTTACACCAGCCCCGGCGCCAACATAAGGCCTTACTATACCCTTATCAATGATTGTATAATTTGCATGGGTCATTATCGGCAATTGTTGCACCGAATTACTGAGCACCGCAGAAACAGAAGTATTATTCCCTTCGCTATATACCGCCCTGGGATATTTCTGGTAATAGTCGTTATATGAAAAGGCCACGCCAACGCGCCATTGACTGGTAATAACATAATCAATGGAAGCATTAAATCCACTGAAGGATGTATTTGTTATATAGTTTTTAAAAGCAGAGGTCGGGGTGCTTACATCATAACCAACATTCATTTCAATGATGTTTTGTGCAAAGGAACTATGATACATTACAGATAACACCATAAACAGAATACTACATCTTAATGACTGTTTCATAAAAATATTTCGCTTAATTTTTTAAATACGAAGATTGCCCGAACAACATTGTTATTTCAGAAGCAGCATTCGCCGGGTTAAAAACATCTTCCCCACGAACAAGCCCTGTCCAAATCACTGTTATTTTATTTCCATTTGCTGTAGCATTTTTCAGGTCAAGCAAATCAATTTCAAGGCCGTCTGTTGAAATACTATAACTTCCATAAAAGTCTGGTGAGTAATAACCATAGTCTGGATAGCCCCAGTAATAAGGATCATAATAACTGCCATAATCGTTCCAATAGTTGTCATAACTGAAAAGGGCGGTCTGCGTATTAATTATTTCTGAAATATTAATAGCAAGATCCGGTGATGCGGATTTGCTTACCAAAGTATACCCACGCGCCTGCATGGATTGCTGTAACTGATCAATTAAACCTATTTCGTAATTGCCAAGTATTTTGCCCGCAGATTGGTTATCCTGGATTACAGAAGCAGAATCCGAAACGCTGAACGTTTTATAGTTTGCAAAGTTTACTGTACTATCAAAATTAGTAACATAGATCCGTGTTTCGTCGTTAGAAAGGTTGTTCAAAGGGTCTTTTTTACAACCGGAAAAAATAAATATGCCAGAGGCAAGGATAGATAATATTTTAAAAGCTTCTTTGTATTTCATAACAAGAAATTTGCATCAAAATAACATCCAAAATACATGGCATATTTGGAAACTGCTTTAGTTTAACTATTAGCTAACAATAGTCAACTGAATGTTAATTTTTAGCAATACAGTATGCAATTAATGCTAATATGTTCCTTGGTAAAGGCATCACAAGTTGGCTTTTACAAAAATGTGCATTACTGTAAACCTAACACTATAATAGGTTATCATGCAGGTATTGCTGCTGTTTTCTTGGTCTGGTGCAGGTAGGAAACAATCAATACAGCAAGGAATATCAAAGGCATCGCTGCATAAGAAAACCTATCACCGCTTGATAGATGGGCGATGAATGCAGAAATAAATGTAATGCCAAACCCAATATAGGCAATGCTTTTAACGGTTTGTGAAGCAAATGGAACGAGCAGCACAATTGCGCCAAGAATTTTTGCCACCGCCAATTCAATCCTGAAATATGATGGAAAGCCTAAATGTACAAAAGCACCTTTAATCTGGTCGTTTGCTAAATAATTATATGCACTGAACAGCATCATTAAGGCAAGTACCGTTGTAGATATCCAGAAAATAATTTTATCTTTTTTCATCTTACTCCTTTTTAATTGTTGCATAAGAAGCAAAATTATTGCAAGATGGTTTCTGTTAAATACTAATATACTATGAGAAACCAATATACTGTTGTATACCGGTTGAGTTATTCATTTGAAATATTTTTAGTAGCAATTGTCCGCAAATCAAAACCAGGTATGCACGCACACAAAACTATCTTATTGAAACGCTTTAACCTATATAGGATTTCCTGTTTGATATCCGCATCAATTAGTTCAGAATGCTCGATGTATGCTTTTTAGATCGTACTAATCCAACAAACATTTCTTTTTCAATCCTGCATTTTTCCCACTTTTCCTTTTTAATATTAAGGATAGCCAGTAGTAAATCACCGGGGAATAGCTGGACTCTTACAGTATATTTTTTTGCAAAAAATCTAATGCTTTTGACAACAAAAATTCTACTCTAATATTTTGAGTAATCATGATACGTAACTCTGCAGAAGAAAAATCCCCAACCTTCATTTTTCTTAACTCATAGATATCCCTCACAATTGAGTCGGATAATTTTAAAATTTCTCCCAAAATCATTTTCCAGTTCTTCAACTGTCTGATTATCGTAATTTTTAATAGGCATACTTCATCCTTTTTTCATCCGGTTCAAATATATGCTGAACTTTTCTACAAGTCCGTTAAGTATGCCGTAATAGATGTAATTTTCACTGAATCTAAAATACTATTTTTATAAAGAGATATTTTCAGGATGAAAAATAAAAACGTCCATTTCTTTTTTATTGTTTGTATTGTACTATGCTTATACAAAAAAACAACTGCACAAACTTCCGTGCATGATGAACCGCATCATAAAACCGTTCTCGAAAACCAATACGTCCGTTTGCTCGACCTCAATCTTTTACCCGGCGATACAACATTGTGGCACAAACACGATGCCGAATCTGTTGTGGTCTTTCTTTCCAATTCCATTCTTGCTATTCAAAACGCAAATGAAGAACCGTTGTTCGGAAGTATTAAACCCGGCGATGTTGTCTATAGAAATTACGGAGAAAAACCCGTGATACACCGCGTATGGACAGCAGGGCAAAACAGTTTTCGTTGCATGGTAGCAGAAGTAAACAATAATCCTGCTACAAATGATAGTTGCAATAACTTATCGTTAACCGGTTCAAAACTCGTGTGGAAGCAAAAGCATGTCAGTGCATATCGTAAAGATATTTTCAAAGGTGAAAAATTTGATCTTGCAAAATCAAACTGTGCATATCTTGTTTTTGTTTATTCCGGTTTTTTGAAAATTATACATGAAGGCAACTCCCGTTTTTTTGCTGCAGGAAGTTTTGTTTTTGTCCCGCCAAACAGCACTGCTGAGATAGATAATGCAAGCAACGAAGATGCTTCCTGTGTTTTATTGGAGATGAACAGCAGGCGATAACAGGTTTTATTACAATTATTCTTATATCCGGATGTAGTTTTTCTGCTACATATTCTCCCTGAAATAAGGACAAGCTTTTTATAATTTCCTCTATTGCCGGTGGAGCATGCCTTTGGTTACTTTGCAAAGTATCCGTATACTAAATAAAATCCACCCGAATGAAAACAACAACCGTAATCACGGTGTTGCTGATCTGTTGTATTAAGATGAACGCACAATCGCCAACACCCGTTTCTTTAGAAAGGTCGAAAGACAGCGCAATGGCATGGTTGAAAGGAAGCGCGGTATATGATCCCAAATCGAAAAAATCCGTTTCACTAAAATGGTTCCTGCAAAGCGGCACAACAAACAAGATCAATATTGTGTCACCCACCGACAGCCTTACAAAAGTAAAAGGGTTAATTCCGGGATCGTATGTATTCGGCTTTGTTGTGCGTGATAAAAGGTTGAACAAAGCAGACACTGCTTATAAAAAAATAACCGTGAAGAAATTTGGTACATAACAATTCTCTAAATGCAGCCGTTATTTTCAAAGCATTTAAACCTTGTTTTATAATACCATTGAAAACGAAATGATATTGCAGTATCCGGAAAAATCATTGCATGCTTTGCAAGTTTGATATGTGCAAGTTTGCCCGTAACCGGTTTTATATCTGGCGGGGAAAACGAAGGAAAAAACCGTTGTTAAAAAATTAAAGAAAATTCTCCCGCAGATTATGCAGATGTAAACGCAGATTTGCGCTGATCTGCAAAACAACCTGCGTCATGTGATTTGTTTCACGCAAAGACACTGAGGTGCAAAATGTTTTCTTTGCGACTTAATTACTTTGCACCTTGGCGTGAAAAAAAGTTGCAAATTATAAACCGATAGCTGAATAGTAATTCTACCGATGAACGGATTGCGACGCAACGATGATGCTATGAAAACAAATGCCGGTATCAAAAAATGTCAGATGTCAGATTAAAGATCTTAGATGTGCGTAATTCTAATTCCGTAATTTATTGCAATCTCTTTACTATTTATGCAGTCATTTAAACTATGCCTTAATACAGCACAAATTTTTCTAATTTATTCTTCATGAAACTCATTTGAAGTAACCGATACAAAAAGATTATTTTTAGTGCATAGAATGCTCAAATAAATTTCTATGCTGAAACTAAAAATATTTTTACGTCTCTTCATTTTATTTTTATCATTATCTGCAAATAAAATTTTTGCACAACAACGCCCGAACATCATTTTTGTATTGACAGATGATATGGGTTACTCCGACCTGAGTTGTTATGGTAACCCTGTTATCATGACACCGTTTTTAGATTCTGTTGCACGTGTTGGCGTAAGAGCTACAAACTACATTGTATCAAGTCCTTCCTGCACACCATCACGGGCATCATTACTTACGGGGCGATATGCATCGAGATATAATTTGCCTGATCCCATCGGCCCCGGTTCTTCACTTGGATTGGCTGATGAAGAAGTAACGATTGCAGAAATGCTGAAACAAGTGGGCTACAAAACAGCGATGATAGGCAAATGGCATTTGGGCGATAAGCACGATTATAATTATCCGACATCGCAGGGGTTTGACAGTTATTACGGAATGTTATATAGCCACGATTATCGTTATCCGTATGTGAAGACAGACACGACAATTAAAATTTACCGGAACAGGACACCGGAAATTTTTAAACCGCAGGATTCATTACTAACGCGAATGTATACCCGCGAAGCGATCAATGTGATAGATAAACAATCTGCAGACCAACCCTTCTTCTTGTACCTCGCATATAACATGCCGCACCTGCCTGTTGTGTTTGCTGCATCTTCTTCTTACTTGCAAAGCAAAATGGATGGAGGCCCGTTAGGTGCAGTGGTAGAAGAATTAGATTCAAGTTTATCGTTGCTTTTTAAAAAATTAGATGAGAAAAAAATACTGGACAACACGATTTTTATTTTTTCGAGTGATAACGGCCCATGGATTGAATTTCCAATACGTATGGAAGGCGACAGCGCTACGAAACGCTGGCATGCAGGAACAGCAGGCGTTTTCAGGGGTTCGAAAGCAATGTCGTATGAAGGCGGCGTACGTGAACCATTTATTATTTATTGGAAGAATCATATTCCTGCAAGTATAATTACAAACCCCATAAGCAATCTTGATGTGTTGCCAACAATTGCAACATGGGCTGATGCACCTTTGCCAAAAGGGAAAATTTTAGATGGGCAAGACATCGGCAGTTTATTAACAGGCAAAACAAATGCACGGACGTTTGAGCATCGCCCGATCTTTATTGTGAACCATGGAAAGCCGGAAGCTGTGCGTGTAGGAAACTGGAAATACAGAAGAGTACCTGCAATTAATGACGGAGGAACAGGAGCAAACTTACCTGCTGCAGAAGAATTATTCAATCTCGGTTATGATCCCAGCGAACGCACCAATGTGATCAAAGAGTTTCCGGAGAAAGCACGTGAGTTGAAAAAAATTTTTGAAGAGTTTGATGCGTATAAGGAATAGAGGGATTTGGAATTTGGAATTAGAAATTTGGAGTTAGAAGAAATGCGCACAACATGCAAAATGTTGTGCGCAATTTTTTTAGTTCATTCCGCCTGCGGCAGATAAAGTTTCACCAGTGATCCAGCCTGCGTCATCGCTGGCGAGGAACACTGCTATCTTGCCGATATCACTTGGAATACCGATTCGTCCGAGTGGCGTTTGTGATTCAACATTTTTCTGGAAATCACTGCCGATAATGCCTGCTGCATGGGCACCTTCAGTTTCTACCATTCCGGGAGAAAGAGAATTAACACGGATCTTACGTGCGCCCAATTCCTGCGACAAAGCCCTGGTAATAGTGTCCACTGCAGCTTTGGTAGCAGAATAAACGGAGCCTGTAGCCAATCCTTTAGCAGCAACGGAACTGATGTTAATAATGCTTCCACCATTTTCATCAAACAAGCCTGCAGCTTTTTGTGATGCCAACAATAAGCCGAGCACATTCAAATTGAACTGACGGTGAAAATGTTCTTCAGTAATTGATTCCAGCGGAGAGAATTCATACACACCTGCATTGTTCACTAAAATATCAAGCCTGCTGAATTTTGTTTGTGTTTCATCAAACAAACGATCGATGTCTGCTTTCCTGGAAAAATCTGCCTGGATAGCAACTGCTTTTCCGCCATTGCTTACAATTTCCTTCACTACATTTTCAGCACCTTCTTTACTGCTTGCATAATTAACGACTACTGTCGCGCCTTCGGCTGCAAGATGTTTTGCAATAGACGCCCCGATACCTTTTGATGCACCGCTTACTACGGCGACTTTGTTTGTGAGTTTTTTCATTTTTGTATATTTAATTTGTTATTGCACGAATTTTTTCGAATTACACGAATGTTGATACCTTACAAGGCTATACATTCTCATAGCTCATCTCCATCCCCCACCCAGCGACCTGTACAATTCAATGTTAGCGCTAAGTTGCGCCTGTTTCAAGGAAGCGAGTTCTAGTTCTCCTTCCAATGAATTGCTTTGTGCAGTGATGACTTCGAGATATGTTGCCAAACCATTTTTAAAAAGCTGATCTGCATTGCTGATTGCCTGGTGCAATGTGTTTACCCGTGCTGCTGCAATGGATTGTTGTTGCTTCAGTTTTTCAATTTTCACTAATGCATCAGACACCTCGCCTACTGCATTTAATACCGAGCCGCGGAAACTGATCACTGCTTTTTCGCGGTTCACTTTGGCAAGTTCATATTGTGTTTGCAGTTGTTTACGCTGGAATATAGGTTGTGTTATCCCGCCTGCAACCGCACCAAACAAGGAAGCAGGGATATTGAACCAGTTGCTTGCTTTAAAAGAATTGATGCCTCCTTGTGCCGTAATGCTCAATGATGGGTACATATTTGCTTTCGCAATTCCTACCTGGGCATTGGAAATATCAACAGCCAGTTCATAGCTTTTTACATCCGGGCGCCTGTTCAGCATTTCTGCGGGTATGCCTGTACGTGAGTCTTCGGGAATAGTAAGAGCATCCAGGGAAACCGTTCTTTGTATTGTTGCAGGAAGTACTCCGGTAAGAATACTCAACGTATTTTCCCGGATAACAATTTCCTGTTCAAATTGCGGAACGAGTTGTGCTGCTACCAACCGTTGCGCATCCGCCTGCTGGATTGCCAATGCAGTTTGTTGCCCGGCTGTATATTGCAGTTTGATGATCTGAAGCGTACTATCATTTAATAACACATTTTTCTTAGCAATGCGCAATTGCTCATCAAGCATCAGGAGATTATAGTATGACTGCGCAATATTTGCTACAATATTTGTCTGTATTGCTTTTCGTGCTTCTGCTGTTTGCAGGTATTGTGATAATGCGATTTTCTTTTGTTGTTTTATTTTTCCCCAGATATCTGCTTCCCATGATAAACTGATGTTGGCAGAATAATCTTCGATATACGATTTGCCGAGAAACTGCGAAAGGCTGATCCCGTTCAAACTATTGTCGGAAGGGCGGTTAATGCTGCCCGTTAGGTTGAAGTTAACATCTGGCAGGTAAGCAAATTTTGTTTGCTTCAAAACCAATTGCGCTGCTTCGATATTCTTCACCGCGTATTGCATATCGTAATTATTTACGATGGCGCTGTCGATCAGTTTTTGCAGGGATGCATCAGTAAAAAATTGTTTCCATCCAATATCTGCAATGCTTGCTGTATCCGCAATTGCTGCATCCCTGAAACTTGCCGGTAATACGGATTGTGGTTTCTCTATATCTTTTGAAACAGTGCATGCACTGAAAAAGATCAATGAGATTAGTGTGGTGTATTTTAAGTAGTTCATAATTATTATTGTGAATGGTGAGTTGTGAATGGTCAATGGTTAACAGTGAATTGACAATTGACGATTCACCATTAACACTTATCGCTCCATAGAATTCCTTCAGTACAAGAGTGCGACGCAACGATGTTTAATAGTAGCACCGCCGCCTGGTACAAAAGATTTAATCTGCATAAGCTCCATCTTCTATTCCATCATCAGTTGCCCGAAATTTATCGAACAGGTAATGAAATATTTTTGAAAAAATGGATGAAGTATTATGAGTTGAGTGTTGCATATTCAGTTGCATACGATTGATTTTGATCTTGAGTAATGATTTTTTTCCTGCTGATTTTTTCCTGCAGGTATTGGAAGATGACGAACAACACCGGGATCACAAACACGCCGAGTAAAACACCAGTAAGCATTCCGCCGACAGCGCCGGTTCCGATAGAACGGTTGCCGTGTGCTGAAGCACCTGTTGCACGCATCAATGGAATTAAGCCGACAATGAATGCGAATGATGTCATAAGGATCGGACGCAAGCGCAACTTCGACGCTTCGAGTGCCGATGCGAGCAATGCCATTCCGGCTTTTCTGCGTTGCACGGCGTATTCAACGATAAGGATCGCATTCTTTGCCAGCAACCCGATAAGCATGATCAGGCAAACCTGCACATAAATATTATTATCAATGCCGAGCATGTTGATGAATAACATCACACCAAAAACACCGAGAGGAATAGTGAGTATAACAGCGAGCGGCAGAATATAACTTTCATATTGTGCAGATAATAAAAAGTAAACAAACACAAGGCTCATCACAAAAATCAGGATGATCTGCGAGCCAGCATTTTTTTCTTCGCGTGTCATACCAGTCCATTCATAAGAAAATCCGCGGGGCAATGATTCTTTTGCGGTTTGTTCAATGGCTTTGATCGCATCGCCTGTGCTATAACCAGGTTTTGGCACGCCATTTATAGTTACTGCATTGAATAAATTATTTCGTGTAACTGTTTCGGGGCCGTACACACGTTTCAATGTTACCAATGCATTTGCAGGAACCATTTGCGATTGTGCGTTTTTTATATAGATATTATTCAGCGATTCCGGGTTAGTGCGATAGGTTTCATCTGCCTGCGCCATTACCCGGTAATATTTTCCGAAGCGGTTAAAGTCGCTCACGAAACTGCTTCCGTAATACACCTGCAATGTTTGCAGCAAGTCACTGACATTAACGCCTAACTGCCGCGCCTTTTCATTATCCACTTCAATTTCATATTGCGGGTTGCCTGCGGAAAATGTGGTGAAGGCATACGCAATTTCTTTTTTCTGCATCAACGCACCGATAAATGCATGCGTGGTGGAATCTAATTTTCCCATACTGCCACTCGTCTTATCCTGCAGCATAAATTCAAAACCGCTCACGTTACCGAAGCCTTGTATTGTTGGAAACGTAAAGAAAAAAGCATTGGCATCTTTCACCTTCATAGCTACTTTTTGCGTCATCGCTGCAGAAATAGCATCAAGATCCTGAACGGCACCACGCTGCCCTTGTGGTTTCATTCTTATAAATCCTGCACCATACGGAGAAGCATTTGCATTTGAAATAAAATTCAATCCTTCAACCTGGTAATGGTTTGCAGTGATCGGTTCATCTTTCACAATGTTTTCAATTTCCTGCATTGCTTTATGTGTCCTGTCAAGCGAACTTCCCGGAGGTGTATTCACTGCATACAATAAAAATCCCTGGTCTTCTGTCGGGATAAAACCAGTTGGAGTAGTTTTCGTCATCAGGAAAGTAACAAGCGTAACTGCCACCAGGCCTCCTATCGCTATCCATTTTCTTTTGATCAGGAATTGTATGGATTGAATATAACGTTTCGTCATCGCGTTAAATCCTGTGTTGAACGCAGCAAAGAAACGTGTTCCAAAATTTTTCTTTTCTGTATGATTTCCCTCTGCATGATTATTTTTTAAAAACAAAGCGCATAATGCAGGGCTTAACGTTAATGCGTTCAATGCAGAAATCAGGATTGCAATTGCTAACGTAAATGCAAATTGCCTGTAAAACACGCCGGCAGGGCCTTGCATAAAACCAACCGGGATGAATACTGCGGCCATTATTAATGTAATGGAAACTATCGCGCCGGAAATTTCACTCATGGATTCTATCGTTGCATTCATCGCGGGCAAACCTGATCGTTCCATTTTTGAATGCACGGCTTCAACCACAACAATTGCATCATCCACCACGATACCGATCGCAAGTACCAATGCAAATAATGTGAGCAGGTTAATACTGAAACCAAATAAGCGCATGAAGAAGAACGTGCCTACAATAGCCACAGGCACTGCAATTGCAGGGATAAGCGTTGAACGAAAATCCTGCAGGAAAATAAATACAACGATGAACACAAGTATAAAGGCTTCGATCAATGTATGCTTTACCTGGTCGATAGATGCATCAAGGAATTCTTTGGAATTGTACATGATCACCGGTTCAACTCCTTTCGGTAGTGCCGAAGCGAATTCATCCACTTCTTTTTTTGCTTCCGTCAAAATATCATTTGCATTCGAACCTGCCGCCTGAAAAATTGCAACACCGGAAGTTGGTTTATTATTTAGCAAACTATTCGCCGTATATGCATACGAGCCGAATTCAACTCTTGCAACATCTTTCAATCGTATCGCTGATCCGTTTGTGTTTGCTTTAATGATGATGTTTTCATAATCACCGGGCTGATTTAATTTTCCTTTGTACTTCAATACATATTCAAAAACCTGCTTGCTGCTTTGGCCCAACCTTCCCGGCGCTGCTTCGAGGCTCTGGTCTTTGATCGCATTCGTCACATCCTGCGGAGAAAGATTATACGCAGTCAACCGGTCAGGCTTTAACCAGATGCGCATAGAATAATCACGTGTGCCAAAAGGTTGTGCCTGCCCGACTCCCGGAATACGTTGCAATTGCGGGATAAGATTTATTTTAATATAGTTCTGCAAAAATGCTTCATCATAACGGGGATCCTTACTCGCTAATGCGATGAACATGATAATGCTGTTCTGCACTTTCTGTGTGGAAACGCCTGCCTGCACTACTTCCTGCGGTATCTGGCTGATCGCTTTCGACACACGGTTCTGCACGTTCACCGAAGCAATATCAGGATCGGTCCCCTGCCGGAAGTATACGTTCAGCGTCATTGATCCGTCGTTGCTTGAATTAGAAGTCATGTACGTCATGTTCTCCACTCCGTTGATCGCTTCTTCGATTGGGGTGGCTACGGACCTTGCCACCACTTCTGCGTTCGCACCGGGATATGATGCGGTCACCTGAACCGTCGGCGGTGCAATATCGGGGAACTGTTGAATGGGTAATGTTGTCAGCGAAATAATTCCCAGCAACAGTAAAATGATAGAGATCACTGTTGAGAGGACCGGCCTCTCAATAAATCTTCGTAACATATCTTTTAGAAAAATTTTTTTAGTTAGTCGTTTTAGAAAGTAAAAATTAAAAAGGCAAAAGCTAAAAGCGCTTACTGTTTTTTACTTTCTAATTTTTCATTTTTATTTTTTGTATCCAGCATTTGTTCTTTAATTAAACATCGTTGCGTCGCACTCTTGTACAGTTGTAATTCTGTTGATCGATTGTTTGAACTATGATTGAAATTGATTTTTTGAATACTATGATTTTGTAACATCTTCCGCAAACCTTCAATCATCCATTCACAATTCACCATTGACTATTCACCATCATGGTTCCGACAACGGGCTCACCTTTATCAAGCTATCCATCGAAATTATTTGCGGGTTTATCTTCACACCGTCCTGCAATCTTCCTAATCCTGCATACACAACTTTATCTCCGGCATTCAACCCGTTCGAAACCACATAATAATTTCCTGCCCTTCCCGACACATTGATCAATCGCCCTGCAACTTTACTGCTGTCATTCACTGTGAATACAAAAATTTTATCCTGTGTTTCAAATGTCGATTCCTGGGGAACTACAATAGAAGTGGAAGCCTGTTGCGGCAAACGGATTTTTCCCGTATTTCCGGAGCGAAGCAAACCTTGTTCATTCGGAAATGTTGCACGGAAATTGATCGTACCAATTGCTTTATCAAATTGCCCTTGTACAATTTCTACTTTGCCCTTTTGATTGTATACAGATTTATCTGGTAATACCAACTCTACCTGTGGAAGATGTTTTATTTTTTCATCGATACTGTTTCCCGCAATTTGTTTTTTGAATTGCAGAAAATCATTTTCGCTCATCGAAAAATACACATGCATTTCTTTTGTTTCAGAAAGAACAGTGAGTGCATCCGCAGTTGTCCTTCCTACAAGGCTTCCTGTTTTTAATGGGATTTTACCAATAAAACCATCGGCAGGCGCTGTGATATTCGTAAAGCCGAGATTGATCTTTGCCGCTTCTACCGCAGCCTGCGCCTGTGCTACATTTGCCTTTGCTGCATCATAAGTAGCTTTGGCTGATTTCAATTGCACATCTGATATCACATTGTTCTGCACAAGCGGGGATAATTTCTCTACATTGATCGATGCATTTTCCAAAGCAGCTTTTGCCGATTGCAGATTTGCAATTGCATTGTTCAGTTGCTCCTGATATGACCGTGCATCAATATGAAAAAGCATTTGCCCTTTGTGCACAGATGCGCCTTCATCCACAAAGATCTTATCTAAATAACCATCTACCTGCGGACGTATTTCAATATCACGGTTTCCTTCGAGTGAGGCAGTGAATTCTTTATACGTTGTAACAGGATATGCATTGACGCTGATCACCGGTAAAGATTGTGCAGGCATTTCAGCAACCGGCGCAGAACTCGCCGTGTTACATCCCTGCAATGCCAGCTCCATGAAAAGCGACGCTAAAATCAGGATAAGCATCGCCGTTAGTTTTGAGTGTTTGTTCGTGTTCATCATTTTGATTTTAATACTTAATAATTACTTAACATCGATAGGAAACCTAACAGCGTTAGGAGCAGGAACAAAAAAAATTCGTTCTTGTTTACAGATTTTTAATAAAAGCAGCAACCGTATCGTCCATGACTTTTTTATTCATGGTGGAAGTGATATCTGAAGTACGCATAATCATAATGGAGATCAGCCCGTGGATCACGCTCCAGAAAGCATGGGTTTTAAAGCAGGCTTCATCAGGATTTGATTTTTTCTTTTCTATCACTTGTAAAATGGCATCATAAACAAGGTCGTTGAAAGCATTTACTTCGGGTTTCATTTTTCCTGCACCACAGCACGGCATTCCGAGGCCATACATCAACTGGTAATACTCTTTGTTCTTAAAAGCAAAATGCCAGTATGCATTAGCCAATGCCCTGATCTGTTCTTCCGGATCATCATATTTTTTTACCACGCTTTCCAATTTCTGCTGCAACGACCGGAAACCATCCATTGATATTTCAAACAAAATAGCTTCCTTATTCTCGAAATAATCATATACAACGGGTACGCTGTAATCAATCGCATCGGCTATCTTCCGTATAGAAAGCGCCTGCCACCCGTCTTCCTTTACGATCTGCAGGGATACATCAAGGATCTTGTTCCTCGTTTCTTCTTTTAACCGTAAAACCCTGTCTTTACTTGCCATGGCCGACTCCTTGTTAATGGTGTTAATTTTCCTAACACCGTTAGGCAAAGTTATGGCGGTTATTTTTTTATTTCCAAAAAAAATAAAATATTTTTTTGAAAGCAGCTTTCCCGTATTCTTTTTTTACTGTTGCCCCGGGTACAAAACTCACCAATTGCCAGCGGAGAAAAGTAGTCGTTTTACCGGTTGTTGTAGCCAAATCGAAGGTGATGACCACTCTCAGCCTGTTTCCTGATAAAAGTCATGCCCGCAATATCCAGTCTAATTACTTTCGGTTATATTTTGATAATTTTAATTGCGATATTCATTGTCGCAAATAATTTTCTCACATTCATGACTACAATCAGCCAGCAATTTCAGGCGCTTTTTGATTATGCCACAATCGGTATTGTTGTAACAGACAAAGACGGGAATATTATTAATTTCAATCATTATGCAGAACAACAATTCGGTTATTCAAAGGAAGAAGTTTTGGGCAAAACTGTTGATGTGCTTGTGCCCCGTAATTTGCATAAAGCACATCATCATCATCGCACAGATTTTTATACAAACCCTCACCCGCGCAGGATGGGAGAAGGGCGCGACTTATTTGCACAGCGAAAAGATGGTACAGAATTCCCGGTGGAGATCAGCCTGAGCAACTACGTGATCAATGAAGAGATATTTGTCATCGCGTTCATCATTGATATTACGGTGCGTAAAAAGAATGAAGTCATCGTTCTTGAACAAAAAAAAGAATTAGAAAAAATCACTGTTGAGATAAAAAAACTCAACTCAGAGTTGGAACAGAAAGTGGACTACCGTACAAAAATGCTCCGTGAAACATTAACTGAATTAGAAAAATCCAAAGACGAACTAAACCTTGCCCTCGAGAAAGAAAAAGAACTGAATGAATTGAAATCACGGTTTGTAACCACAGCTTCGCATGAATTCCGGACACCGTTAAGCACGATTTTATCATCATCATATTTGCTGGAAAAATACAATAACTTAAACGAACCCGGGAAAAGGGAAAAACATATTGAGCGCATTAAATCTGCCGTAGCAGATATGAAAGGTATCCTGGAAGATTTTCTTTCCCTCGGCAAACTGGAAGAAGGGATCGTGCGGGTGGATTTACAGGAAATGGATACGGAACAAATATTCAACGAAACCTCTGTAATTATTGCCGACCTGAAATTATTGCTGAAACACGGGCAACAATTAAACGTACAATACCTTGGCAATAACAATGTGTGCGTTGATAGGCTTTTATTCAAGCACATCCTTACCAATCTTATTCAGAATGCCATTAAATTTTCCGGGGAGAATAAACCGATAGAAGTGACCTGTGAGGCCGGGGAAAAAGGATTAACATTAGTTGTTCAGGATAATGGGATCGGAATCTCGGAAGAAGACCAGCAACATTTATTTGAACGTTTTTTCCGCGGAAAAAATGCAGTGAATATACAAGGCACAGGCCTGGGATTGCATATCATCCTGAAATATCTTGAGCTGATGAACGGACGAATATCTTTTACAAGCAAATTGAATGAAGGAACTTCATTTACTGTTAACATACCTAATAAATAAACTCATGAAAAAGATTTTAGTAATAGAAGACAATAAAGATGTACGTGAAAATATTGTGGAGATACTGGAGCTTTCCGATTATGAAGTACTGCAGGCGCCGGACGGAAAAGTTGGGGTTGAAATTGCCCTGAAAGAAAACCCGGACCTGATCATCTGTGATATTATGATGCCGGTATTGGATGGTTATGGCGTTCTTCATTTATTAAGCAAGCATAAAGAAACGTTTGGCATACCGTTTATCTTTCTTACTGCAAAATCTGAAAAAGCGGATTTCCGGAAAGGCATGGAGCTCGGTGCAGACGATTATATCACCAAACCTTTCGATGGTATAGAGTTATTAAACGCCGTAGAGATAAGGCTAAAAAAAACAGCATCACTTAAAAAAAGCCTCGATGATGCTACAGACCAGGTAAAGGAATTTATCAACGCAGCCAATGAAGCGGAAGCGGTACAATTGGTTTCCGATAAACGTGAGGTATATGACTTCAGGAAAAAGCAGGTGGTCTATGCAGAAGGGCAAAAGCCAAAAGCCGTTTATTATGTCGTCAGCGGGAAAATTAAGATCTATAAATCCAGCAAGGACGGAAAAGAACTGATCAAAGATATTTTTGGCAGCGGCGACTTTTTCGGTTATACATACGTGTTAGAAAAAACCAATTACGGCGAAAATGCGGAAGTACTTGAAGATGCACAGGTAATGCTCATCCCTGTTGAGGATTTTGTTTCACTGATCACTAACAATACACAGGTGTCGAGGCAATTCATCAAGATCATTACTAAAAATATCCTCGAAAAAGAAGAAAGCTTAGTGAACCTTGCCTATAATTCCCTGCGCAGGAAAGTTGCTTATGGTTTGATACAGGTGCTCGATAAATACAAAAAAGAAAATTCGAAGAACGAGATACCGGAATTGTCAAGGGAAAACCTGGCACAGGTTACCGGTGTGGCAACTGAATCGCTGATCAGGACCCTTGCAGATTTTAAATCCGAGAAATTAATTGAATTGCAGCCCGGAAAGATCATTGTTCTCAATGAGAAAAAATTAAGGGACCTTCCTTATTAATTAGCAATTACTTTGATTTTGCAGTGCTCATGGTCACCACATATTTTAACACCAGTTCTTGCTGATCGCTGCTGAGTTTTGCTTTTTTTGCCATCCTGGGAATGATGTCGTTCCATTTTGCCTCATCACGTGATTCAGGGGCTTTGTACCGATGGCATTTATTGCAATTTGCCTCATAAATCTTTTTACCCGCGTTTAAGTCGTTGAGCGAATAACCTGAAAATTTTTGCGAACCCCTGTCAGCGTCTATCTGGGTTGGTTCAGCAAGTTTAACAGTTGCACAGGCAGAAATACAGCCTGCACAAATCAAAACCATCATTTTTCTGATATTCATTTTGAAAGATTTAGACTGTGGAAAATAATTGCAGATAAAATTACAAAGTTTAAACAACTATTTTATTTTTCCTGCGTATAGTATTTTATCAGGAGCAAATTTTTAATAAAATTATTCCGATGAAAACCATTTTTCTTCTTCTGTTCACAATTTGTACATTCCATTTTACAGAATGGCACAATAACCTTACCGAAGCAAAGCAACTTGCAAAAAAAGAGCATAAATATATTTTGCTGAACTTTTCCGGCTCAGATTGGTGCGGGCCTTGTATACGTATGCACAAAGAAATTTTTGATAACCCGGTATTTAAACAAATGGCCGACACCACGCTCATTATGGTGAATGCGGATTTCCCAAGAATGAAAAAAAATCAATTGAGCAAAACGCAGCAACAACTCAATGAAGCGGCGGCAGACCAATATAACCCGAAAGGGAAATTTCCATATACACTACTACTGAACGCAGATGGGAAAGTGATAAAAGACTGGGATGGTTTGCCAGATGAATCCGCAGAAAATTTTACAACCGAGGTCAGAAATGGAATTTATGTTGACAGTGAAAGATAAAAATGTTGCCTTGCAAAAAATTTTCAGCAAAAGCCTGAAGCTGATGGGCAACCGCTTCCAGGTAAGCGTTGTTGCAGATAATGAAGATCAGGCAATGGAATGCATCGATGCCGCAGTACATGAAATACAACGCATAGAAAAATTGCTGACTACATTCAATGAAGAGAGCGAAACAGCATTGATCAATAAAAATGCAGGAATAGCTCCGGTACAGGTCAGCCGGGAAACTTTTGATATTATTGAGAGATCAGTGCGCATCTCAAAAATCACTCAAGGCGCTTTTGATATCACTTATGGCTCTGTTGACAAACGCTTGTGGAATTTCGATACTGCCATGAAATCACTCCCAGACAAAGATGTTGCAAAAAAAATGGTGCGCCTGGTAAATTACCGCAACATCATTCTTGATCACACAAACACAACTGTTTTCTTAAAAGAAAAAGGGATGCGCATAGGTTTTGGAGGGATCGGGAAAGGATATGCTGCAGAAAAAGCAAAACAAGTGTTGCTCGCGATGGGTATTGAAAGCGGGATAGTAAATGCTTCCGGCGACCTCTCTGTATGGGGTTACCAACCTAACGGTGATGCATGGACGATAGGAATTGTAAACCCGAATATGGCCGGGGAGATATTTTCATATATGAATGTTACCAACATGGCCATTGCTACTTCAGGCAATTATGAAAAATTTGTTCTGATCGGCGGAAAAAAATATTCACATACGATCAACCCGAGAACAGGTTTACCCGTAACCGGAATTAAGAGCGTAACTATCCTCAGCACAAATGCCGAAATAGCTGATGCAATGGCAACACCGGTGATGATCATGGGAATCCACGCAGGACTGGATATGATCAATCAAATGAAAGATATCGAAGCGATCATTATTGATGATGATGATATTATTTATAAATCAAGCAATATTCATTTTACCTAAAAAGCGATTATGAAAAAAAAAGATGTTATGAAATTCTGCGCCGTGCCACTTGCGGGCATCGTACTTGTTTCCTGTGCTCATGTGAAAGAATACCAGAAAAGCAGGATCAATGATTCTGAAATGGTTTTATCGAACCGCAAAGTTGAAAAGAACGAACTCAATGCTCAATCATACCGTGAAGGTTCTTCAGGTGCAAACGGAGGCAAGACCGGTGGTGGTTGCGGATGCAATTAATCAACTCCGCAATTTTATTTCAGATACTTAATTAAAAAAGAAAACGCTACATGAGAAAAATCTGTCTTACCGTTGTTGGCATGTACCTGGTGCTGCTTCATGCATTTTCGCAGGATTCTACAAGAGGCAATTCTTTATACAAACCGCAAAAATTAAAATTAGACGAAGTAAACCTTGTATCCAGTTATTATAATCAAACTGCCGGCAAATCCGCTGTAATGGGTGGAAGGCCCGACAGTAAAGGAATTGGCAATGTTACAGATCTTGCCAATGGCATTGACCTGAAATTTGTAAGCTGGGATCTGCATCAACGAAAAAATTCACTTACAGCAGGCATTGGTGTTGACTATCATACAGCGGCTTCACAAGCTTATGTGGATTCGAATGGCAAATCAAGAAACAACGGATTGCGGGTTTATCCGACACTCGACTGGACAATTGAAAATGAAAAAAAAGGGACAGAGTTCGGTATAGGCGCTTATTATTCTGCAGAGCATAATTATTATCATTCCATCGGGCTCAATACTTCGTTCTCCAAAAAAACAAACAATAATGGAGAGTTCGGCGTAAAACTTACCGGCTATTTTGATCAGATCAAAATGATCCGCCCTTCGGAATTTTCATCTACAGATTCCGTGAAAACAATTTCATCAACCGATAGTGTAGTTTATGTAACAACAGCAAGTGGGCGAACTACTGCCATTGTTTATAATAATGGACAAGTAGTGAGTAAGGCAAGAACGCAACTTCCTTCTAAAGCCAGGGATACTTATACGGCAGAATTTTCTTTTTCACAAGTCATCAACACACGCATGCAGGCGAGCATTGTAATGGACCTTGTTTACCAAAGCGGTTTCTTAGGCTTACCATTTCATCGCGTATTTTTAAACGATGGAAAAGATACTGTTGAAAATCTTCCTTCACAGCGTTTCAAATTGCCGATCGGTTTCAGGTTAAATTATTTTTTGGGTGATAATATTATCCTACGTGCTTATTATCGTTTTTATATAGATAACTGGGGATTGAAATCGCATACAGCAAGCCTTGAAGTGCCGGTAAAAATCACTCCGTTCTTTTCCTTATCACCTTTTTACAGGTACTATGTACAAACTGCCGTAAATTATTTTGCGGCGTATGAACAACATACTGCACAGGAAAAATATTATACCAGTAATTATGCGCTTGCCGCATTCACTGCACAATCGTTCGGAATGGGTGTGCGCATCGCTCCTCCAAAAGGGTTATTGTTAAAAAGTTTAAGCATGCTCGAATTAAGATACAGCCATTATATGCAAACAACCGATCTTACCTCTGATATCATCTCCCTGAATCTGAAATTCAAATAATGCAAGATATCAATGGCAACTAACTACCTGGCCCGGTGCATGAGGAAGCGCCGGGCTGATAAAAGGAATAGCAAGGTTTAATCCGCGAAGAATTAAAATCACCCCGATAATTGTTGCAAGCACAGGAAGTGCTTTTTTGAAATGGTTTCGTATGGAGAGTGTAAAAAATTGCCCGAAATAGCCAACAGCAAGCATCGCCGGCAATGTGCCTGTGCCAAAAAAGGCCATGAAAACAACGCTGTTGAAAACAGATGATGTAGTAAGTGCAGCAGCAACAGCCACATACACCATACCGCAGGGCAACAATCCGTTTGCTGCACCTAACATGAAATAATTTATTATTTTATTGGAGCGCAGAAAAAAGAGAATAGCATTTTGAACGTAATTATAAAAACCTTTCAGAAAAAAAACCTGCCCGCTTTTTTTAAATACCCAATATTGGGCAACCAATGCCACAACAACGATTCCTGATAAAACAGAAAACCATTGCTGCAGGCCGGAGAGGTAAATCCGGCGGCCCGCTACTCCCAATATCAATCCGATAAAACTATAGGTAAATATGCGGCCGAATTGATAAAGCAAAAGCGCCAGGATTTTTTTTTGAGGTGAGAATTGATGCACAGGTAACGCAAGGGAAAGCGGGCCGCACATGCCTACACAATGCAAGCTGCCGATTGCACCTAATGAAAAACCCGCTATGATAATTTGTACGATCATTTATAAGATAGAAAATGTTTCTTCTTCATAGTATTTTTTCTGATTGCTTTCCCAATCAAATTTTACAGTATAGTTTCCCGGTAGAAAATTTTTAATATCCAATTGCTGCATTGCATTTTCATTAAGCGTTAATTTAATATGCCGGTCTTTCTTCTCATCGGATGCACAATAGAACCATACCGTTCCTTTTACTATTGTATTTTTCATTTCTTCAGGAAGTTGAAAATTAATATGGTCTTTATCCTGCGTGATAATTATTTTACTGCTTAAGGAATTTGTACGATTATTTGCATCGATCACGTCCTGGTATTTCAGTTCATTTTTATAATAATCGTTTTCAACAAGATCAATGTGTACACTTGTTGCGCGGTATGCGAGATAACCCATCCATCCTGCAAATGCGATGAATACGAGTATTAGTTTGTTTCCCCAGTTCATGATATTATTTTTATTTTTTGAACAATTAAAGTATGAGCTATGAAATATGACGTATGAGTTCCAAATTTTACAAATACCTTATTGTATCTTAGATCTCCAGAAATTTTCTCACTTCTCACTTCTCACTTCTCACTTCTCACTTCTCACTTCTCACTTCTCACTTCTCACTTCATGATGTATTGGCCCCATGAAATTTGTTTTTAACGTAATGATCCTTTTCTCTCCTTCATACAAACTCACACGCAATGGCAATTTTCTCTCTGTTATTATTTTTCTCGGAAGTACAATAAAGAAAGAACCTGAGCCTTGTGCTTCTTTTTTTAATTGTATTTCCTGCCCCTGCACTTCAATGATCCTTCCGGGTACATCCTCCAATTTTAATGTAACCGGAATATCCTGTATCGTTTTATTGATCAGCTTGATGTTGTAGAGATTGCTGATACTGTCTTCCCCCCTCTCCTGGTAAAGAATACCTCCCGCCCTGATGATCGTTCCGTCTACATTTTTTCGTGTAACCAGCAACGTTGTCAACAGGCCTACAAGAACGATCAATACCCCCGTATAAAATTTCATTCTCCCGGAATAACGGAGTTTCTCAGAATTTTCAATACCATTTTCGGAAGCATAACGTATAAGGCCATGCGGTTTATTGATGGCATCCATCATAGTATCACACGCATCGATGCAGGCAGTACATCCCACACATTCCATCTGTGTGCCATTTCGTATATCTATGCCCGTTGGACAAACTCTCACGCAATTAAAACAATCGATGCAGTCGCCAAGCGAACGCTCTTCATTCTTTTTGAATTTGCCCCGTGGTTCGCCGCGTTTGTAATCATAAGCAACAAGCATGGAATTGCGGTCGAGCAATACACTCTGCAATCTCCCGTACGGGCAGACAACAGTACAGGCCTGCTCACGGAAATACGCATACACTCCATAAAAAACAAAAGAAAAAACTATGATGGAAAGAAAGCCTGCGAGATGCTGGGAAACAGGTTCGGTAATTATTTTTTCAAGTTCCCTGACACCGATGATGTACGACAAAAAGAAATTGGCAATGATGAACGCAAACAGGAAAAATATAAAATGCTTCAGGGTTTTCTTAATTATTTTTTGAGAAGTCCATGAACTTTTTTTCAACATTCTTTGTGCATTTGCATCTCCTTCTATCGCATATTCAATTTTGCGGAACAACATTTCCATAAAGATCGTTTGCGGGCAAACCCATCCGCAAAACAACCTGCCGAATGCTGCAGTAAACAGTACAATAAATACCACAAAAGTGATCATTGTTAACCCGAATATGAAGAAATCCTGCGGCCAGAATACTTTTCCGAAAATGATGAACCTTGCCTGAGGTATATTAAAAAGAAAAAGCGGGTGACCATTGACGTGAATAAAAGGCAATGCAAAAAACAATGCAAAAAAACCGTAGCTCACCCATGAGCGTATATTGTAAAATTTACCTTTCGGTTTTTGCGCAAATATCCATTTGCGTTTTCCTTTGTTATCAACGGTAGCAAGGTAATCCCTGAATGAACCATCGTCATTCTTACTCGCCTTTGCCAGATTTTGACTTTCCATAATAGTTCAATTCACTGTTATTGTTTCACAGAAACAGAATCTTTCTTTGCAGATGCCGAATCTGTTTTTGAAGCAGTATCTTCTTTATACAATTCCCCCTGTGGCGACTTTGGATTAGGAGGATTGGTGCCATGCAATGACTTTACATAGCTTGCCAGTTCTGCAATCTGTTTATTGGAATACGTATTTTGCCATGCAGGCATCGCATTAATTCCGTAGCGGATTGTTTTGAAAATATTTTTTATATCGCCGCCATGCAACCAATAATCATCAGTAAGGTTCGGGCCAACATTTCCACCACCGCCTTCGTTGTGACAAGCTACACATGATGTCTTAAACATTCCTTTGCCCGCTTCAATATCATCTGTTCCCAACATGGTAACCGTGTTTTCATTTACGGATTCTCCTTTTAGTTTGAGATAAGCCTGGATCTCTTTATCCGCCTTAGCTACAGACATTGTATATTCTTCATGGCTTAACGGGGCCGAATGTGCAACATGATATCTGTACAAATAAATAACAGCAAAAAGAATAGATGCATAAAAACCGTAGAGCCACCATGGCGGAAGCCTGTTATCCAATTCGCGGATACCGTCATAGTCATGTCCAAGGTCTATATCAGATTCCTGCTCTGCAGGACGGAATTTGTTGAACCTGCTCCACCAGTTTATAAATTTCTTTTTAGCAACTACTGCTTCTGTACCATACACTTTTGCTTTTTCTGCCTGTATCAAACTGCGTATATTAAAGAGCAATGCGAAAATCACAATCAACTCAAAAAATATAATAGAGCTCATGATATAAAAAGCAGTTGGCGATATCCCGGCGATCTGGTTTGTTACCGCATTAGCAGTTGCGTCAGTTTCTGCATGAGCTGTATTACCGATCAGCAACAAGCAGGTAATAACAGTTGCTGCAATTTTTGCTGCATCGCTTTTATTTCCGTCTTTCCATTTTTTAAACCTGATCTCTGCAGAACCAAGCAGAATATAAGCAAGCGAAGCAATGATGATCATCAGGAAAACGATTAATCCAACCATAATAACAACAGCCGGATTTGACATAGATGATTTTGGCGGCGGCCCATCTGCCCAAACAGATTTCACATTACACAGCATGAACAAAAGAGCAATTGCAATGACACGGGCTGCCTTGTTTTTATAAAAAAGTTTATTGATGAAAGAAAACATAAAGATGATTTTTTAAGAGTTGTTAAATGGATCGGATGCAGGAAGGTTTCTTCTTTGTTTCACACCTCACTTCTTACATCACACATCTCTCAGTTCAATGGTATTTCACTGATCTGTTTTATCTTGTTCTTGTCAGCTTTCCACACACCAATGAGCACAACAAGAAAAATGGTCATAAAAATCCCGAGTGATGTTAACCCGTAAATATCGATACCGCTTACTTTTTCTATATAATTGATGAATTTCATTTGTCGATGTTTTAGAAATTATTTTATTGCAGTTACATTGGATGATGAATCGGATTTTGCTGCAAGTTTGATATCTGTACCAATACGCTGCAGGTAAGCAATCAATGCAATGATCTCTACATCGGATGGAGTTTCGATCTTGTCTTTTTTAAGATTATTTGCTATTGAATCTGCCTGGTGCATTAAATCTTTATTTGCAACCAAATCATATCCTTTCGGATAAGGCACACCAAGTGTTTGCATTGCCCTGATCTTTGCAGGTGTAGAGCTTATATCTAATTTATTATCTAACAGCCATGCATACACGGGCATAATAGAACCCGGCGACATGGAGCGTGGATCGTACATGTGGTTATAATGCCAGCTATCAGGATATTTACCTCCTTCTCTTGCCAAATCCGGGCCTGTGCGTTTGCTTCCCCATTGGAAAGGGTGGTCATATACAAATTCCCCGGCCTTGGAATATTCACCATATCTTTTTACTTCATCGCGGAACGGACGGATCATTTGCGAATGACAGTTGTAACAACCTTCGCGTATATAAATATCCCGGCCCTGCAATTCAAGTGGCGTATATGGTTTCACACTTGCAATGGTTGGAATATTTGATTTTACCAGGAATGTTGGTATCAGTTCTATTAAACCACCAATGGCAACAAGGACGAGGCTTAATACCAGCATTGTCAAAGGCCTGCTTTCCAAAACACGGTGCCAGTATTGTTTTTCGTGTTTTGCTTCTTTTAAAATTGGTGGCGCCTCAGCTTCTTCATTTGGAATGAATTTTCCTTTCGCAATAGTTTTACCAAGGTTATATGCCATCAGTATCGCACCTGCAAGATATAATGTACCGCCAATGCTCCTGGTAATGTACATCGGAATGATGTTGGTAACTGTTTCAAGAAACTGGAATTTTAATTGTCCTTCCGGGGTGAATGTTTTCCACATGATGCTTTGCGTAAAGCCTGCCCAATACATCGGCAACGCATAAAGCACGATGCCAATTGTTGCGATCCAGAAATGATTGGTAGCTAATTTTTTTGAATACAGTTCTGTTCCCCACATTTTGGGAACGAGATAATATAACATGGCAAATGCCATGAAACCATTCCAACCCAAACCACCGATGTGCACATGTGCAATTGTCCAGTCGGTGAAGTGGGAGATCGCATTAATATTTTTCAAACTCAACAAAGGGCCTTCAAGTGTGCTCATGCCATAACAGGTGACTGCAACCACCATAAATTTCAGTACCGGCTCTTCACGTACTTTGTCCCATGCACCCCGCAAAGTGAATAAGCCGTTGAGCATTCCACCCCATGAAGGGAAGATGAGCATGATTGAAAAAACGGTTCCCAGCGATTGCGCCCAATCGGGTAATGCTGTATATAACAAATGATGCGGGCCTGCCCAGATGTACAAAAAAATCAAAGCCCAGAAGTGAATGATAGAAAGACGATAAGAATATACCGGGCGGTTTGCAGCTTTTGGAAGAAAATAATACATCAACCCAAGCACTGGTGTTGTAAGAAAAAATGCAACTGCATTATGCCCATACCACCATTGCACCAATGCATCCTGCACACCTGCATACCAACTGTAACTTTTCATGAAAGTTACCGGTATTTCAACAGAATTGACGATATGCAACATTGCTACAGTAACCCATGTTGCGATGTAAAACCATATTGCGACGTATAAATGTTTTTCCCTTCTTTTAATGATCGTGCCAAACATGTTGATACCAAATACCACCCAAACCAATGTTATTGCGATATCGATCGGCCATTCTAATTCCGCATACTCCTTCCCGGTAGTATAGCCCATCAACAATGTGATTGCTGCTGCAGCGATAATTGATTGCCATCCCCAGAAATGTATCCAACTCAGTTTATCGCTGAACATTCTTGTTTTGCACAAACGCTGCAATGAATAATAAACACCGGTAAAAATACAGTTACCTACAAAAGCAAAGATGATGGCATTGGTGTGCAAGGGGCGGACTCTTCCAAATGTAGTAGGCGCATAACCCATGCTTATTGCAGGCGCATAAATCTGTATCGCCGCATATAAGCCTGCCAGCATACCAACTATGGCAAAGAGGACTGTTGCATAACCGAATGCCCTTACAATTTTGTTGTCGTAATAAAATTTTTCGACTTGCATACAAAGTGATGGTTTAGTTAGTTACAATGTGTGATCCGGATCTGAAGGTTTGTCATCAAATAAGATCCTGGATGACGGCGAATAATCATCTTCAAATTGCCCGGATTTTACGCTCCAGATAAACGCCGCAAGAAAAAGGCTTGCAACACTTATACTCGCAATAAGAAGTACTATTATTACACTCATGTTCAGGTTTTAATTATGGATAAAAATATCTACGAATAGAACCGCATTTCATAACCTACGTCATAGTAATTACTGACTTTGATCATTACAAAAAACTGACGGTAATCATTAGCTGAAAATTATCATGAAAGCTTCATCCATTTTGCAAGCAGTGTGCTGCTGCCAAATGTGATGAGTAAAATACTAAGTGAACTGCTCGGCATGAGGACTGCAGCAACAAGAGGGGATAAATTTCCCTGTACTGCAAATGCCAAGCCTATAATATTATATAGGATAGACAATACAAAACTTGCAATAATAATATTTTTGTTAGCCTTGCATACCCTGATGAATTGTGCCAGGCATTTTAATTGTTTCGCTTCAATGATCGCATCACATGCCGGTGTAAAGTTGTTTGTTTGTTCGGCCACGGCTATACCAACATCACTTTGTTTCAACGCACCTGCATCGTTCAATCCGTCGCCGATCATCATTACCCGTTGGCCTTTTTTTTGCAAACGTTTTATATATTCTAATTTATCTTCCGGTTTTTGATTGAAAAGTATTGCTGGCGTTTCGCCCAACATTTTCCTCAGATTATTTTTTTCGGAAGCGTTGTCGCCAGACACTACAGACAATTGATATTGTCTCCTCAATTCTTTCATCAATGGCACTACTGCATTTCGGTAATGATTGCTGAAACGGAAATAACCCATTATTTTTTTATCTGCCTTCACATACACACGGGTATCATTTTGTTCATCATTTATATTGGCGCCAACAAAATCTGCGGAGCCGATCTTTATAAATGTATCATTGATATATGCTTCAATGCCTTTTCCTGTAGTTTCCTTAAAATGTTCTACTTCCATTTTGGTTTTACCAAGATGTTTTGATAACGCTTTACTTAACGGGTGTGTTGAGCGTTCCGCAAGTGCAGCTACCTCTGAATGTTGCAGTTCGTCAAGTTCTTCACCACAATATGTAATTTCCTGTTCATGTGCAGAAGTAAGTGTGCCGGTCTTGTCAAATACAATGTGATCAATTTTGGCAATATCTTCAATGGTTGCGGGGCTCCGCAGGTAAAAATGATTTCTGCCAAGTATCCTCAGGATGTTTCCGTTAGTAAATGTGTTTGACAGCAAAAGTGCGCAGGGGCAAGCAATAATGAAGACAGAAGTAACGGCAGGCCAGAGATGGCTCCTGTCATGCAAAAGCCAATATATGGCTGTGATGGTTGCTATGGCAAACACCATGTAAGTAAAATACCTGCTTAACAGGTGAACAAATGAAATTCCTTTTTTTTGTTCTGCGCTTTTCATTTCCTGCTGGTCCCATAATTTGGTGAGATAGCTTTGTGCAACTTCTTTTATTACAAAAATTTCAATATTTCCTTCTGTTTGCTTTCCACCTGCGTACACGATCTCACCAACTTCTTTTAAAACAGGAAGGGATTCGCCGGTAACAAAACTATAATCGATGAATGCTTTCCCTTTCGATAAAATACCATCTGCAGGTATGAGTTCTTCATGGTGGATGAGCATTGTATCGCCGGCCTTAATATCAGGTAATGTTGTTGGTATTTCTTTTCCCTGTTTCAAAACAGAAACTGCCAACGGAAAATAAGAAGTGTAATCCCGCTCAAATGATAATTGCCGGTATGTTTTATCCTGGATGAGGCGCCCGGCAAGCATGAAAAATACGATGCCTGTCATAGAATCGAAATAACCCCCACCCGTACCCGAAATAACTTCATACGCACTCCGGATGAATGTGATGATTATGGCTAGCGCAATTGGCGCATCAATGTTGAGGAATTTATGCTTCAGGCTTTTCCATGATGATTGATAAAACGGGAGTGATGAATATAATAAAACAGGCAATGCTAGAAACATATTTGCCCAACGAAAAATGGACCTTAATCCTTCTTCCGATGCATCTACCCCTAAATATTCCGGGAAACTCATAAGCATGATATTGCCAAAACAAAAACCGGCAACACCCAATTGAAAGATCATGCTGCGATCAATAGGTGCACGTTTTTCATTCAAATCGTTCAGGCTGATATAGGGTTCATAACCGATGCTTGCCAATAACTCTGCAGCCTTGCGCAAGTTGGATGATGAAAGATCAATAACAACATCAACTTCTTTTCTTGTAAAATTCACTTTGCAGGAAATTATGCCCTTATCAATCTTATGAAGGTTTTCAAGCAGGTATAAGCAGGAACTGCAGTGCATCTGTGGCAGATAAAATGTGGCACGCAGTTGATTTTCGTCTCGGTAACTAATCAGTTTCTCCTGGATTTTCTCATTATCCAGGAAAGCAAATTTGTCCTTGCGGACTTCCACCCGTTGGTTGATACCGGGCTTTTCATTTAATGAATAATAATTGCAGAGATTATTTTTATTGATCAGTTGATACACCATCCTGCAACCTTCACAGCAAAATATTTTATCGTCGTATCGTATCTTATCCGTTGCACAATCTTCTCCGCAATGGCAGCATTGAAGCTGTACACCTGTTATCATTTCCTTGTTCATAAAATCAGGTTGGGCATTTATGTTGTTTTACAAAGGGTCGTGTTCTTTATATTTTAAAAAACCTTTGGGTTCCTCTGGCATTATCCATTTTTTAAAATCATTCTTTGCAGGGGCCCCGGCTCCCTTTTGCTTTTTTTCATCTCCATAAATGATTTCATTGAGCAACTGATCTATTTTTTTATACTCAATCATCAACGGCTCTTTGTATATAATTTTTTTTTGGGTAACCATAACCGTTAGTTTTAAAAGTTAACTGGATTTTCCGGGTTTAAAATGGCTGCTGATCTCCCGCCCCTCTTCATTTTGCTCTCCTAATGGCCAATCATTGGTCAATGTCGTTTCTACCCAAACATTGCCGGATTTGCGGTAAATACGGGCGGAAAGCCCAAGCATCTGCTCAAAATCTTTCTCTACATCCATCACGGTCCTTTTTCTTCCGATATCTATCGACGTTGTGCCATCATAAAAGCCATCGAGGTATTTACGCGATTCATTTACAGAAAAAAGTTCTGTTTTGTACAAGGGCTGGTCCACAGGAATCCTTTTAAAAAACTCAATCTTTAAAAAAGGATAAAAAGTGTTGAATTCTTTTTGAATACTGCCCAGCGAACTTTTTTTATCTATCTGCAACTGCATATATTTTAACGGATGATCATTATGTTTTCAAAAAACCCGCCGCAAAAACGGCGGGTGTGCGTGGTACAAGGAAACGGGAACATGCCCGTTATTTCACTGCGATATTTTTCGCAGTTGTTTTTTTTGCCTCTTCTTTTTTAGGAAGGGCAAGTTTTAAAACACCATCTTCATAAGAAGCCTCAATTTTTTCTGCATTCACGCCTACAGGCAAATTGAATGTGCGTGAGAAAGAGGAAAAGTTATATTCCCTGCTTCTATAATTGCCTTCCTTTTCATCTTTCTTATCTTCTTTTTCTGCTGATATGTAAAGCAGGCTTCCCTTTGTACGAACATCAAAATCTTCTTTCTTTAATCCCGGTGCTGCTACTGTGATTGTATATCCATCTTTATTTTCACTGATGTTTACAGCAGGAACAGACAAGGTTTTTACAAAACCCTTACCAAACCAGTTATTCCATGGGTTAAGAAAACTATTAACTACAGATGGAAGGAATTCGTTTTTCACCGCCAGCGATTTCGTTGACATAAACACCTCATTATTTTAGAATTGAATACCTATTTTACGGCTCAAAAATATTCAGCACCACCTTTTTTAGAAAGGATGATGGTCATGCCTGTGAATGAGCTTCGTCAATGAAATTTTTCATTTCTTTATTGCTTTTGCAATTGCCAACACATTTTTTACAGGAATGATCATAATGTTTGTGCGTACCATTTACCTGGTCATTTTGCAGCACAGAAAGAACAGGCAATGAAGCATGAACGATCAATTCCTTTGAAAAACTTTTGTTCAGCAATGATTCCCAAAAACCATGTTTCCCGGGCATTACGATCAGCAGATCTGTTTTATGCGAGCTGAGAAAATCATTAATCCCTTCTTCAATATCACGGTTACTTATAAAATGAAAGGAAGGTTCAAATGCCGCTAATGTGTTTTTCAAAAAAGCTATACCAGCTGCGGTATTATATTTTGGATGTTCAAGCGGGGCGAAATGAATAATATCAGGAGATACATGAAAAACATTCAACCATTTTTTGATAAACCCGATGCAGGAATTTTCTGAAGTGCTGCTAAGGTCTGAAGCAATAGCAATACGATGGATACCCTTGAATGCAAGATGTTCCGGGACCATCAAAACAGGAAAACGCAGATGATGCATCAACCGGGTTACATTGCTGCCAACCACAAACCTTTCCAGATTGGTTTGAGTTTTGCTTCCTGCAACTACTGCAAAAGGAGATTTTGATTGTAAGAATTTTTCAAGTTCTGTTTGCACGGTACCATAAAGTAATTGGGTTGAAATATTGATTTTTCCGTTTGTCCTTGCCTCAAGGCCTTTTTTTAAATCTGCAAGGTTTGCTTTTGCATCATCTTCAAGCGCAGTGAATTCAATTTCAGATATCGGCACCTGGAATGAGCTTATTGGGATTTCATATACATGAACAAGAATAATTTCAGATTGGACGGTTACAGCCATATCTGCCGCATACCTGGCGGCATTTTGTGAAGCGGCTGAAAAATCTGTTGCAATGATGATCGGTTTCATAAATGGGTTATTTCAAAAAATGAAAATAAACATCATGTTATGCCTGTTTACTGATATAGGTCATAAAAAATCATGATATAGATCATACAGGAAAATATGATGAAAGTCATTAAATCCACTGAGCATTCTCATTTTTGAATTAGTGCAGAGAAAATAGGTTTGCCGAAAATCTATAACATGTTTGGAACACTCAACCCCCAGGAAATTGAAGAGTTTTTAAAAAAACAATTCATTGGCAGAATAGGTTGCCATGCAGATGGCAAAACATATGTTGTACCTATCAGCTATGCGTATGATGGAAAAAATATTTATTGTCATACGCAGGAAGGCATGAAAATAAAAATGATGCGAGAAAACCCAAGTGTTTGTTTTGAAGTGGATACACTTGAAACAATGGCTACCTGGAAGAGCGTGATTGGCTATGGAAGTTTCCAGGAAATTACTGACAAAGAAGAGCGGGCAAAAGCATTGCATATTTTATTAAGCCGTGTATACCCGTTTATAAGTTCGAAGAAAATGCAGCTTGGCGAACACTGGCCTTTTGAGCCGGATGACCCCAATGAAATAAAGGGAGTTGTTTTTAAAATACACCTCTCCGAAAAAACAGGAAGGTGCGAAATAAATGAGGATCCCTGGTATTACAATAAAGTAAATGGATAATTTGCTTTCGATCCATTGTATAAAAACCACCGAGGAGGAACTATAATACAGTTCCTTTTTTTATTCTGCAAATAAAACCTCAATCATATCTGTTGCTGATAGCTGTCATAACTATGTTGTTTAACCATCAATAAATTTAAACTGCAAAAAACAATTTGCAAACCACTTAAATTTTTGTTATGAACAACCAATCATTCCCTCACAAAAACGCTATTATATTTTTATCTGCTTTTCTGATGTCTTTATCTGTTGTGAAAGTAAAGGCACAATACAAACCCTGGGTCGCACCAAAAGAATATGCCGGATTGAAAAACCCATCCTCAAATGATCCATCAACATTAAAAGATGGAAAAACACTGTACACATCCTATTGCACACCGTGTCATGGTGACAAAGGCAAAGGGGACGGAGTAGCTGCTGCAGCGTTAAACCCAAAACCTGCCGATCATTCATCACCCAACATGCTCAACGAAAGCGATGGGTCTCTTTTTTATAAAATATCAGAAGGAAGGACACCGATGCCGCAATACAAAGCTGCATTAACAGAGAAGCAACGTTGGGAACTTGTAAATTATATCCGCACACTTTGCAAAACCCAGAAAAAGTAATTTTCGCATAGTGATCACAGTTATACACTCCTTCATAATTGACAATGAAATTGCTAAAAATTTTTTTCAGAAAAAAACTCACTTTATGAGACAGAAAATTATTATTAAGACCGGCGGCGTTTTAGCCATCTTACAATTATTATTGCTGGCGCCGAAATTGCAAGCACAACAAACTGTTGTGGATTCATCTGTTCTTGACAGGATAAATGAATTGGAAAAACAAATGGCCGCAAAAAAAACAGGAGAAGATCATTTTATGGTAGCCGGCCTTGCTACGATGGGATTTGCGAGTTATAAAACTACTAATACAGTAAACGGTTCTTCAACAGTTACGAAAGGAAACAGCTTTCCGGATGCTGACAATTTCGAGTTCAGTCCGATGTTACTTTGGAGGCATGGTAAAAAACTCCTGGCGGAATTTGAGCCTTCTTTCAACAATAACGGAGTGAGTGTAAATTGGGCTGATGTCTCTTGGTTTGCAACTCCTGGTTTAATCGTTCGTGCCGGATATTTAGTATTGCCACTCGGCACATATTCCAAACGGGAAGCTGCAGGATGGATAGATAAATTGGCAACCGACCCAATGGGTATTGCAGATATGGCACCTACAGATTATGGAGTAGAAATTGAAGGTGGGCTTCCGTTAGGTAGCTCAAAAATAAATTATGATGTTGCTTTAACGAATGGCAACCAGTTATTACCTGATGGGACTATCACAAGCGGAAACATTGTTGATAATAATAACAACAAAACTATTACAGGCAGGTTGGGGCTTTTGCCTTTTTCAAATTCATCTCTCGAAGTTGGTGTTTCAGGAATGTTCGGAAAAGTAGGCGATCAAGGAGCCAACATTCAAAACACTATGGCGAAAGTTTATGCGTTCGATTTGAATTACGTGAAGTTGTTGAAGCCTATACTTATAAATATAAAATCACAATACAACATCCAGGATATTGATAAAGTCGATTACATAAACCCTGCAGATTCTTCAACCTATAGTTTTAACAACCATACCATTTCCTTTTTTGTACAAGGTTCACTTAGGCCAGTTAATGCATCGGGGTTTATTAAGAACGTTGAGCTTGCTGGCAGGTACACAATATTTAATACTCCCGCAAATTCAACATTCGGAAGTAACCAACACACTTTTACTATAGGACTGGATTATTGGTTAAGCTGGAGAGCAGTATTTAAAATAACATATGAAGCTTATAAAGGAAACAGCACTGCAAGCAAAACATTGGGTGCTTATACAGGGCTAACAACAACAAACACCTTGTTTGTACATTTTGCTATTCAACTTTAAAAATTGTATCATGAAAAAGTTATCACTAAAAAATATTTCAGCAATAATTAGTATATCTTTCTGCATAATCTTTGCAATCTCTATTATATATGGATGTAAAGCGAGCCAGAAAGTAAGTATGAAAACCGGTGCGCAATTGTGGGCAGAGAATTGCCAGCGATGTCATAATACCCCATCTCCTTCATCATTTTCCCCGGAGCAATGGGAAACAATCGGGTTACACATGCAAACCCGTGCCTTGTTAACTGATACCGAAAGAGAAAAGATCGTTGAATTTTTAAAACAATAATTCAAGGGAAATGATTTTCATCATCGGTTGAGTTAAGAATTAAAAGTGATATTGAGCAATGAATAACTAACTATTAACAGCAATTTGCCGCCCGGCGTTGAATAGAAATTCAACTGTACAAGCGAGCGTGGCAACGATGCTTAATAGTAGTAATGCCGCTAAGTTCAAAAAATAATCAAAATACTATGTACACAAGTGCCGTAGATGCAGTGAGCATCATAAAATCAAACAGTAATATTTTTATACAAACTGCGGCAGCCGCACCGCAGCAATTGATAAAAGCAATGGTTGCAAGGGCAAATGAACTTTCCCATGTAACGATATATCACATGCACACGGAAGGCGAAGTGCCTTACGCTGAAGAAAAATATGAAGGCATATTTAATGTGAATTGTTTTTTTATAGGTGCAAACATGCGCAGCGCCGTACAAAGTGGCAGGGCGCAGTACATACCGGTTTTTCTCAGCGAGATACCTGCGTTGTTCCGCAAAAAATCAATTGAAATTGATTATGCATTGATACATGTTTCTCCGCCTGATGAACACGGTTATTGTTCGCTTGGCGTTTCAGTAGATATTGCACCGGCAGTTTTGGAAAATGCAAAACACATCATTGCACAGGTGAACCAAAACATGCCGCGGACACATGGCAACGGATTTATCCATACCAGCAGGATAGAAAAAATGGTAGAAGTAAATGACGCTATCCCCGAAATAATTATTGAAGCCCCGGATGCAACAACACTAAAAATTGCAGGGCATGTTGCAAGCCTCATTGAAGATGGTGCTACGTTGCAAATGGGGATCGGGAATATTCCAAACGCGGTATTGATGATGCTTAGCGATCGCCGAAGGCTGGGTATTCATACGGAAATGTTTTCTGATGGTGCTATTGAATTGATTGAAAAAGGTGTGATAACCGGCGAGATGAAAAAGAAACACCCGCATAAAATAGTTTCCAGTTTTTTGCTCGGTACAAAAAAATTATATGATTTTGTAAACGACAACCCGTTGATAGAAATGCTCGACATTGCTTATGTAAATGACGCGCATGTGATCCGTCAGAACCCGAAAGTTGCAGCCATTAACAGCGCAGTGGAAGTAGATATTACGGGCCAGATATGCGCAGACTCCATTGGGAATAAAATGTATTCCGGCGTTGGCGGGCAAATGGATTTTATGCGTGGCGCTTCACTTTCCGAAGGAGGCAAACCAATTATTGCTATGCCTTCTGCAACTGCAAAAGGGGTCAGCAAAATTGTAAGCTTTCTTAAGCCGGGAGCAGGCGTAGTAACAACAAGGGCACATGCCCATTATATTGTAACCGAATATGGCATTGCAAATTTGTATGGAAAGAATTTAAAAGAACGTGCAGCATCACTCATTCAAATTGCACACCCGATGCATCGTGAACGTTTGGAAGAAGAAGCATTTTCGTTCATCAAAAAAAACAAACAGGCATTTTAATTTTATTGAAATAAAACACAAAAGGGCTGAAATATTTCAGCCCTTTTTATTTTGCGTGTAGTAGAAAAACGGGAGTTGCTTTCACAACTCCCGCGGCTCTTTGGTAATGCTATTGCTATGCTCAATGAATAAAAAAACTTGCTACCACAACACCTATGTCAATCAGTATACCCAGGAAAAAAAACGGAATAGTATACTTCGTTTGCATGGAGGCAAGGTTGGTAATAACCACCAATACCAATGCAGCCATTGCTGCGACTATCAACCCGAAAACAGCTCCATTCAATAAAACTACAGCCATCGTTGCCGGGAAGAATAAGGCTGTCATACTTGTAACAGATGCTCCTACCCATGCAATGTGATGTTCTTGATCTTCATTTACAGCCCAGGTAAAAAAACGTGATATCATCGACGGCTTTCTTTTCGCCATGTGGTATTGATAGGAAATTTCCGGTTGTGTTATTGTATGTGACATAGATTTTATTTTAGGGAGTAAAGGTTTGAAGTTTCCATGCAACTAAAAATGACTGGCATCAACCTAAAACATGATTATTATCAGTGAAAACGTATTGTGCATACAAACCGCACTGACCAAAATCATTTGGCAGTTTTGCGCATATCATCTTGCCCGTTTTTCGCTTTCATTAGTTTCGATAAATTTTTTTTATGAGAAAGATTTTATTGGCCATCGATGCCTTGAACATCAATACCCCCTCTATAGATTTTGCATGTTTCGTTGCTAAACTCACCAATTCGAAACTTACCGGGGTTTTCCTGGAAAATGTTTTGTACGATACAGTGACGGAGAATGTTTACAGTTCCGGGGAACAAAAAAACAGGTTATCATTGAACCAGCGCCAGGAGATTACCGAAGAGAATATCCGGTTTTTTAAAGAAGCCTGTGATAAAAGAGGCGTACATGCTGTCATTCACCGCGACCGGAAAATTCCTGTTGAAGAAATGATCAGTGAAAGCAGGTACGCTGATTTGCTGATCATGGAGGCAGATATTTCTTTCACCAATAAACCGGAAGGCGCCCCATCTGGTTTTGTTAAGGAATTACTTGCACATGCAGAATGCCCGGTAATCATTTCCCCCGAAAGTTTTGACGGCGTTAATGAAATTGTATTTATGTACAACAGCAGCGGGTCATCGGTTTTTGCAATTAAACAATTCACTTATCTTTTTCCTGAGTTTGCCAATAAAAAGATCACATTGGCTGAAGTAAATAAATCAAAAGAAGTAACGCTGCGGCATAAACCGGAGATCATGGAATGGTTGAAAAATTATTACAGCGATATTCATTTTGAATTGCTGTATGGCGAACCGGTCGAAGAGCTTTTTAAATATGTTTTCGAAAAGAAAGGATTATTATTAGTGATGGGCGCCTTTGGAAGAAATGCACTTTCTTCTTTTGTAAAAGAAAGCCGTGCTTCACTCATTTTAAAAACAACCAATCTCCCGATCTTCATCACACATCATTGATACAGAAAATAAAAATTTTTAAAGTCACGCACGAACAATATAAATTTGAACATTAGCACCGAAACATTTTGCTTCAACCTAATGTTTAAAAAATGAAATACCCGGCACTCCTGTTTGCCTTTTGTTTTCTTTTGGCAAAATATTCAACTGCGCAAAACGATAACTCGTCATTTTATCATGAGCAATATCGTCCGCAAATTCATTTCTCCCCAAAACAACATTGGACAAACGACCCCAACGGCATGGTGTATTACAAAGGCACATACCATTTGTTCTTCCAGTATTATCCAAACACTTCCGAATGGGGGCCGATGCATTGGGGGCATGCAATAAGCAATGACCTTGTACATTGGAAAGAATTGCCCATCGCTTTATACCCGGATAGTTTAGGTTATATTTTTTCAGGAAGTGCAGTGGTTGATTCAACCAATACTTCCGGATTTGGAAAGAATGGAAAAATTCCCCTGATAGCGATCTTCACACATCATGACCCGAAAGGCGAACAGGAAGGTAAAGATGATTTTCAAAATCAAAGCATCGCGTATAGCCTGGATGATGGAATGACATGGAAAAAATATTCCGGCAACCCTGTTCTTAAAAATCCGGGGATAAAAGATTTCCGCGATCCGAAAGTAATGTGGTTTGCCCCGCAAAAAAAATGGGTGATGACATTGGCAACAAAAGACCGTGTGACTTTTTATTCTTCGCCCGATTTTAAACACTGGAAAAAAGAAAGTGATTTTGGAAGTGATATTGGTGCGCATGGCGGCGTGTGGGAATGCCCTGATCTTTTTTCATTAAATGATCATGGAAAAAAAGTTTGGGTATTGATCGGCAATATTGGCTCCGGCACTCCGAACAAAGGATCAGGGACGCAGTATTTCATTGGCAATTTTGATGGGAACAAATTTATTGCTGTTGACAACAAAACAAGATGGATAGATTACGGCCCTGATGATTATGCAGGCATCACATGGTCAAACACCGGCGATAGAAAAATATTTTTAGGTTGGATGGCTAACTGGCTTTATGCAAATAAAGTCCCTACGAAAATATGGAGAAATGCAATGACCATTCCGAGGGAATTAAAAATAAAGCATACTTCAACCGGAATACTTGTTGCTTCGGAACCTGTGAAAGAATTAAACAGCATCATTCAGAAAAAAAATATTCTTGAAAATATTTCAGTTGAAAAAAATACTGATCTCACCGAAAAAATAAAAGTGTTATCTGTTCCCTGTAAACTTGATTTTTCAATAAGCGACCCAACTGATTTTTTTATTATTCTTTCCAATGATGCCGGAGAAGAACTGAAAATTGGTTATGACAAAACCAATAATTATTTTTTTATCGACAGGACTAAATCAGGTAAGATAGATTTCCAGGAAGATTTTTCAGGAAAACATGTTGCACCGAGGTTTACTGATAAAAAAGAAATGAACCTGTCATTAATTATGGATGTGAGTTCTGTTGAACTATTTGCAGATGATGGATTATCAGTAATGACCGAAACGTTTTTCCCTTCAAAAAAATATTCTAAGATCCGGGTTGAGACACCAGGAAAAATATCCATCAAAAAAGTAGGCTATTCTGTTTTAAAGAGCATTTGGTAATGCTTTGAAAATCAATATAGGCAATGGTTTGAACAAATTAGTTCGGGCATTTGCCATTCCGACGAAGGAGGCAATCTTTAAGATGCCTCATTCCTTGGAATGACAAGCCCCGGATTAAGAATACACTAAATCGCCCGATGAAATTCAGGTTACATTTTAAAATTTCCCTCGTATAAATATATTTTGGCATGAAAACTGCTCAAAATCCCGTACCTAATTCCAGGTTGATCGGATCCCACCTCAGGGACACATTTACCTCAAAGCCAGTTCGCTTATTGTATACCGTTACGAAAACGCATTTTCGTTCGGATCATATTCCTATTGTGTAACCGGTCAAACATCTGTTATGAAGACTTTTTTGGCTCTGATTATTTTTACAGGCATTTCATTCCGCGCCTGGTCACAACGTTCTGTGTTATTATCAAGAACAACTTCTGCCGCTATGGTATGGATACAGGGTTCTGCAAGTTATGACCCGAAATCTGAAGGGCGCATTTCGTACAACTGGTTTCTAAAAAGCGGGCAGTCGTCCACTGTCTCGATCGATTCGGCTTCGGCTATTGCTACAAAAATAAGAGGGCTTGTTCCCGGAACTTACCAGTTCGGTTTTGTAGTGATAGACAACCGCCTGAATAAGTCCGACACATCGTATACAACGATCACGATCCGGAAATCGTGACCGTTGGGATACAATGTATTTTTAGCATTTATTGATGAATGTTAGGCGACTTCTTTTGCAGGAGCTTTAGGTTAAGTTCCTTGTTTTTGAAAATTACTTTTAGGCTTTTTTCATTTTTATTCGGTTTCGTTTATATAACACCGTGATAATAACCAATACAAAACAGAGCTTTTTGAAGGCCCGCTTTTATTATTGTTGTTCGGAAACCGGTAATGGGAATTCGGTCCACACATCATCTCCCGCCCTGTCAACCGGCAACTGGCTTAGCAAATTATAACGTCGCATATCTACCCAGCGATGGCCCTCGCAAAACAATGAATACCTTCTCTCGTTAAGCATCTCTGTTATCAATGCCGCTTGCGAAACAATGCCGCTGTAGTCGGGAAGGTTATGCGCTTTGCGGATCGTATTCAATGCAGTAACTGCATCTGCTAAATCATTTTTCTGAATTTCTGCTTCAGCATAAATCAAAATCAATTCTTCGTTTCGTATAATAGGGATTGGTGCTGTGCTTGATGTATACACCCAAATATCCCTGTCGCTCGAAAGCCCGTTCAAGGAAGCCACTGCGGTGCGCAGCGTTGCTTTCCCAATCCGATCGTCATTGGCTTCTATATCTGCAGCGTAAGAAGGATGCGCCAGGCGGATTTCACCTGTTTGATTTTGCGGAATGAAAAATGTATTCAATTGATCACCTGAGCCTGTGCCATACACATCAAATACACCCATATTAAAATTTCCGGTCAAACTAAAAAATGATGCACTAAGATCAGTCAGGGCATCATCCCAATGCTGGCGGTATACGGCCACACGTGCAGCCAATGCACGGTTCACTTGTGTTAAACCTGCAGCATCACCAAAATTCCCGAAGCCTGCCAATGTAAAAGCAATATCTGCGCCGCTTAGGTCTGTTTTTGCAGAATCCAATAAAGATGCTATAGCAGTTAATGCATCATCATACCCAACGATCGGGCCAAGGTTATTCGGGTCGCTAACGTCTATGCGTATCCCATTTGAATCAGTTTGGTTTAAGCACATCAAAAGCTGGTATGCTTTGATGGTTCTTGCAAAACCAATATATCCGTTTTTTTGTGCCGAAGTGATCAATTTGGAATTACTCGCTGCTTCAATAAGAATGTTACAGTTTTTTACCACTGCGTAACGCGAAGCCCAGGTATTGGTAATATAAAAATTACTGTTGCTCAAAGTTGCATCGTTGGCGCCGAGCAGATCGGTAACATATCTTGGTTCTGATGCAGAGAAATGATACATCTCGCGGCCGATTATGCCTACAACATCCAGATACAATGCAAGGTTATTTCGCAGGCCTGATTCAGTGCCGCTTACCAGGTTATTCAACTCACTGGAAGTTGCGTTACTCGTAAAACTTTCAACGGTTGCATGGTTAAGATCGCCATAATCTTTTTTGCAGGAAGAAAAAATCAAACCGGTGCTCAACAGGAATACCGTATATATAGCAATATTATTTTTCATACTGTTCTTTTTTTGAGATTTAAAAATCGAATGAAATGTGGAAGTCTGCACGTTTCGTAGCGGGATACGGATCCACATCTACGCCGGATGAAAAGCCCGTACCGAAATTGGATACTTCCGGATCATACGATTTATATTTCGTAACTGTGAGGAAATTGTTGAGTGAAACACCGATTCGGATCGCTTTCACATAACTCACAGGAAGTTTAGTGAATGAATAATACAAACCGATCTCACGCAAACGCAAATAACTTGATGTTTGTACAAATTCATGTGCATCCGAACCAACCTGTGTTATACGATAGAACCCATCCGGCAAACCTGCTTTATTGGTAACATTATCATAGTCTGCACTTGTTCCGCCAAAATCATTTTCAAGATTCGTAAGATTGATATTCTGTCCGCCTTTTTTCCAATGCAATAAAAAACGCAAGCTTAGTTTGTTGAAGAACGTGATCTCGTTATAGGTGCTCATCTGGAAGGTTGGTTCGGCATCGCCTAATTTGCTTACACCACCTGTTCCATCGAGGCCAAGGATTTGCGTTGCAGATTTTCCCTGTTGTATCTGGAATGAACCGAGCACATACCCGAATGAACCTTGCGGCACAGAAGGGATTGTTAGTTTAGTTACTAATGAACGGTTCAACCAGAAATTAACTGAGGTAGTCCATGTAACAGTTTTTGATTCTACAGGCCTTGCATTCATTCCTAATTCAACACCACGGTTGCGCAAATTCCCTGCGTTAACCCATGCACTTGTGAATCCAGATGATGAAGGAAGGCTTGCCTGCATCAAAAAATCGTTAATAGTTTTATCATAATACGTGAATTCAAAACCCAATTTCCCCCTGAACAAACTGAAATCGATGCCTGCTTCAAACTCTCTTTGTCTTTCTGGTTTGATATCGGGTTGCCCTTGTTGCGGGTTAACAATTAAACCGGGGTTGCCCGCAATATTCGAAATATTGAATGCAGTGAATTTACTTCCGTAAGCTGGAACATTGTTTGCCTCGCCATAAGCTGCACGCAATTTGAAGTTATCGAAGAGGTCGCCTTTTAGGATATTCATCTTCGTTAGGTTCCATGAAATGCCTGCTTTCGGATAAGCATAATATTTTGCTACATCGCCGTTGTTTGATGACCTGTCGAAACGAACGCCCGCAGTCAGCATCAATGCATCGATTATACTTGCCTCCTCCTGAACAAAAAGCCCTTCGTTCTGATATTTTATTCTTGTTTGCAATGCATTCAACGCCCCTGCCTGGTTCACATTGCTTTGCCCTGCTATCACCTGCGTTGCCACATTCAGCAGGTTATTATAATCACCGGTTTCCTGCGTTAGCCCGGCAGAAGTAGTGAGCGAAAGTTTATCAGAAGGCGTGAATATATTTACTAATGATAGAATGTAATTCGTGTTCAGGTTTTTCGTGAAGCCCTGTATAGATGTTCCTTTATTCACAGCCTGGAATTGCAACACGCCCGGGAAGATTGCATTTGTTTCAAGATTATAAAAATCGATACCGCCTTTACCAATAAGTTTGGTAACACTTGTGCGGCTTTTTTGCAATGCAGCTTCCAGGTTCAATCCTGTGATAAAACGGTTTACAGATTCATTATTTGTCATCAATGCAATTGTTTGCAATGGATTGGATGCAGCATAAGGATTGTTCGGATAATTGCCTGATGCATCCGGGTGAAGTTGCGCAAATTCAGGAGTGGATGAAAGCGCAATACCAACTGTTACACCTGCATTATCATTGCCCGTCAATCCGCGGTCAGCAGATGAATTGATGTAATTTGTACTCACACCGATTTTAATATTATCTGTGAGATGATGTTCAAGGTTCAGGCGCAAGCTGCTGTTGCGGTAACCCGTGTTTTTCATAATGCCGCCTTCATCTTTTTGCGAAGCAGAGAAATAAAAATTTGTTTTGGCATTTCCCCCACTCACACTCAACACCGTATTTCTTGCAAAGCCTTTATTGCCCCACACTTCTTTTTCATAATCATGAAACGGAAGATGAGCTGCTTCTGCAGCCTGGAATGCCGCGACGAATGAAGGACTTGCTGCAGGATCTTTAGCAAGATTTGCATCTGTGTAATGACGAACCCCCAATAATTTCCGCACACTGATTTGCCCCAGGTCTTGCGATAATGTTACTTTTGTTTTTCCTTCTTTTCCCCTCTTTGTTGTGATGATCACCACGCCACCCGCTGCTTTTGATCCATACACTGCAGCAGCAGAAGCGCCTTTTAAAATCTCTATGCTTTCAATATCTTCTGCACGAAGATCTGCTATACGGCTTGAAGGATTATCCTGCGTTCCGCCGGCATTATTGGAGGTAATAGCGCCATTGGCAAGTGCGGATGTCACTACGTTTACACCGGCAGAAGTCCCCGTATTATCTACAAACACACCATCCACAACATACAATGGTTGCGTATTACCATACACAGAAGTAACTCCACGCAGTTTTACAGATATCCCCCCACCTGGTGCACCGGTGTTTGCATTTATATATGCACCGGGAATTTTCCCTTCCAATGCTGCATCAAATGTTTGTGCAGGTGCAACACCGCTTAATTCTTTGGAAGATATAGTAGCCACTGCATTTGCAAGGTTCCTTCTCTTAACCGCGGTAGCAAGCCCGGTTACGACAACTTCATCCAGGTGCGCAACATCTTCCTCTAATTTTATTTGTGCATCCGCAGCAATATCATCTGCTTTAAACGTTTGAGAGCGATAACCTGCAGATCCGATCACTAATGTTGCGCCTGCAGGCACATTTAATTTAAACTTTCCATCAGCATCCGTTAGTGTTCCCTGGTTGGACTGTTTTATAGTAATACTGGCACCAACAACAGGCATTCCTTTGGCATCTGTAATTTTTCCGGATACTGTTTTGGTTTGTGAAAAAGCAAAGCAAGGCAAAGCAATAATGCATATCAACCCTGCCAATCGTAGAAATAATTTTCCCATTGTAAAAGTTTTGGATTTAATAAACCTTATAAGCGCTTATGCATCCCCGTTACAGGGATGGCATTGAAAACAAATTTTGTTTCCATTGATGACCGCATGCTATACATTTTCAGGAGGGTCATCGATCGCTGATGCACAGCGGGAAATTATCCGTGGAGAAGAAGAATATGATCTTGAATGTGCAGTGAACAGAAATGTGCTGAAATCGTAACTGGTGTGATCGTCGCAATATTCAGCAAAAAATATTTTATTTAAGCCGGAGTGGTTTGCAGATTTCTTTCCCTGCCCATTGTGCTGAATATCGTTTACCAGTTTAAAAAAATCATTTTTAGCATTCCGGATTTTCGTAAACGGGTTATTCGGGATGCAAAGCAGTTCCAATGAATCATTGAACAACCTGCGTTTTACATAATTGTACACAATGCCTTTGATCTCTACCTGCCCGTCAACACGTTCAAAGAATCCTGAATTGATATATTCTGAAAGATGCGTTGCAGGAGTTTTTATAGAAACCAATTGATCTTCGTCGTAGTTATTATTATCCAATTGTGCAACAAACTTCTCGTTGACTTTGTTTTCAATGCAATAAACAAACAAGCGGTAACCGACCCAATTAAATAATAAAACATACAATAATAATATGGCGAAGATTTTTTTCAAGCTTACACGTTTTCAGCAACAGGCTGGTTCTTAGAAAAAATATGATTACCATACCCTTTTTCGGCAACTTGTTTTGCCCGTGCAGGATATGTACTTAAATCTGTAGGCGTGTTTGCAGCCAATCCATCTACATAACGGTTGAACATACAAAATGCAGCAGCGATCAGCACAGTGTCATGAATATCCCTGTCTGTTGCTCCATGTTTTCGGGCATTTGCAATATCATCTTCCGTAACAAATTTTCCACCTTGCTGTACTTTTGCTGCAACCTGCAACAAAGCTTTCAGTTTGTCAGAAATAGCTGCGTGTTCATAATCTTTCCGCACCTGGTTAACCAATTCACGGTTGCCATCCAAATAAATGCATGCAATTTCGCCGTGTGAATTGTGGCAATAAAAACAATCATTAAGATACGATACATGCGTAGCGATCAACTCTCTTTCCGCAGGCGTCAATCCTTCCGTATCTTTTAATAAAGCATTTGCCAATGCACCCAATGGTTCTGCAGTTTCCGGGCGAAAATTCATCAACCCGCGAATTCCTGCAAGGCTGTCATCTACTTTAATGTGAGGCATAAATATTTACGATTTTAGATTTACGATATACGATTTGGTTTCAATAGCTATCAGCTTTTAGCTATGAGTTTCGAGCATTTTCAACTTTCAATTTTCAACTATCCATTATTACACAAACACCGACGTTTTCGTCAACGCAGCTTCCGCCAGCTTCGTTCCTTCAATACGCGATTTAATTTTTGCAAATGCAATATCCCTCGCAGTAGAAGTATCATCTGCAAACGGGGAAAATCCGCAATCATCCGTTGTTCCCAATTGCTGAGCAGGAATTATACTTGCTGCTTCCAATATTGTTTCGCGGATTTCATCAGGCGTTTCTATTCGCGGGTTCAACACATCTGTTACGCCAATAAAAACAACTTGCAACGGCTTGATATTTTCTTTAATGGAAGAAAGAACAGCCTGCTTATCTTTTTCTCCTGCATATTCAAGGTAAAAATTTCCTGCATTCAGTTGAAACACCAATGGTAACAAGTTTGAGTAACTGATATCGGCACTATGCGTTGAATCGTGGTCGCCGCCCGGACAAGAATGCACACCGATACGTTTTCTTTCTTCTGCACTAAACCTGTTCAACACTTCATTATTCAGATCAATAAACATTTTTAATAAACCGCCGCTTGGGTCTAATTTCAATGCCAGTCTTGCTTCTGTAAAATCAATCTGCACATTATATGCGCCACTGTTTAAACTTTTCCTTATATCGGCTTCCGCTTCATTCAGCAAGTCATGAATAAATTGTTCCCGCGAATATCCTGCGATGCCCTCCTGCGGATATAACAAACTGATCGCCGAAACAGCGATCACAGCCTGTTTCACCGGTAGCTTTGTCAATTGTTTAGCTTTCTCCACATAACTGTTCGCATACGTTTGGTAACGGAAAGGCCCGGCTGTAATTTTTGGCAACTGTCTTGTATGTCCATCAGCAAAAGGAATAACAACACCGTTCGGGTCAAGGGTCGTCATCCCGCTGATCGGGTATGTAGCAAAACTTGGTTTGGTTTGTTCGCCGTCAGTGATAACCGGCGAGCCTGTCTCTTCAAAGCGTTTAATGGTGTCTGTTAGTGCAGCATCAACAAGCTGTTGCAGGCCGTTGTTATCAAGTTGTCCTGTAGCATGAGCCTGCATCCCGAGTATCAATTCGATCGGGCGTGGAATACTTCCGACCGGTTCTGTCTGAATTTTCATAAACAAATTTTTTAATTGTTATTAAATTTCATCGCTCATAAAACTATTCGGGCTTCTTTATTTTTTTCCTCCGTAATTATATAAATCAAACCCAATGTATCCTTCCTCCGCTCTATGCGGTGCCCGCTCCACATAAAACTGCCTGTCCCCGGGCGCCCATGTAGCAAGCCCGTCAACATAGCGGTTGTACATGCAAAATGCAGCGGCAATCAACACCGTGTCATGAATCTCCCTGTCTGTTGCGCCTAACTTTCTTGCATCTTCAATTTGTTCTTTGGTAACAAATTTTCCGCCTTGCTGCACACTTCCGGCAATCGAAAGCAGCGCTTTCATTTTTTCAGAAATTTCTGTTGCACGAAAATCTTTTTTCACAGCATCAATGGCATTGATATCATAATGCAGGTAATGCCCTGCTAATGCACCGTGAATATTCTGGCAGAAAAAACAATCATTCAAGGATGAAACATAAGTGCCGATAAGTTCACGTTCACCGCGTGACAATGTATTATTATCATCACGCAATAAAATTTCCGCAAGTTCATTCAATGGCTTCGCTGTTTCCGGCCTGAACGCCATCGGCCCGCGGATTCCCGGTAAGTTTGGCAGATTGATATGAGGCATAAATATTTACAATTTTAGATTTACGATGCACGATTTCTGAGAAATAGTATTCAGTCGTCAGGCTACAGTTTTCAGTTCTGAAATTTTAAATTGCCTTTTTTAGTTTTTAGTCTTTATTCTTAAAACATTCGTTTTTACTTACTTCGGCGGCACATACCCTTTGCTCATCCTCACTCCCATTTCTTCATACACAGCCGGGTCCGTCGGCGTCCAGCTTCCCAGACCATCAACATATCTGTTGAACATACAAAACGCAGCAGCGATCAATACCGTGTCATGGATTTCCCTATCCGTTGCTCCGAGTTTTCTTGCCGCCTCCACATCTTCAACTTTCACTTCTTTTCCGAGAATCTGCACTTTGCCGGCAATGTTCAGCAATGCTTTTAATTTATTGCTGATGGGTGCATGCGGCATATCTTTCAACACTTCATCAACAATATTTTTTTCGTCACCATATAAACATCTCGATGCCGCGGCGTGGCTGCTCATACAAAACATACAGTTATTTCGTGACGAAACATACGCGGCGATCAATTCTCTTTCCGCTTCCGATAATGTAGATTCGCCACGCAATAAAACCTGCGCCAATTCATATAAAGGCTTTCCTGTTTCTGGCCTGAACATTACCAGGCTTCTTATTCCGGGAACACCTTCCGGCACATTGATATAAGCCATTCGATTTACGATTTTAGATGTTAGATGTGCGATTTCTGAGAAATAGTATTAGTCGCCAGGCTACAATTTTCAGTTCTGAAATCCGATCTTCACTTTCTCATCTCTCATTCCTTATTTTTTATTTCTTATTATTTTGTTTCCGGCATTTGTTCGCTCTTCATCATCCTTGCGTCGCACTCTTGTACTGCAACAATTCTGTTCAACTTTAGTACTCTCCGCAAAATGCTTCTGATTTTCGGTTAACCATCAATGTTAGCAACCTGTTCTCCGGATATTTCATTATCAACTATCCATTATCAATTATCAATTCTTAATTACTTCTCCTTCTTTTGAAAAATAAGTCGCTGCCAATCCTATCAAAAAAATAAATGAGAAAATAAAAACCGCATTGCCATAACCTCCGAGAAAAACTACCAACGCCCCAATGAAAAAAACAACCGTGCCGGTAAATAATCTACCGACATTAAAACAAAAACCAGTTGCGGCAGCACGCACACTTACAGGAAACAATAACGGAATATAAACGGCCAACGCCCCCTGGCTGATACCGAAGAAAAATGCAAGCACGGACAACTCGATATAGGTAAGCGCAGTAACTGACGTGCTGAGTTTGAACAACACAAACGTCATCACAAAACAAACCACAAAACACATCATCATAGTTTTGCGTAAACCAATTGCATTAGCGATCCATCCTGAAATAAAACTTCCCGCCAATCCGCCTGAAGCCATGATCATTACTACCAAACCGCGCAATTGTTGTGCATCTTGAGGGGCCGAAATACTTTGTACCCATGTAGGCGCCCAGGAAAATATCGCCCATAATCCAATAAGCATCGCACCAAAAATCACAGAACCAGACAACACATTTTTCCGGTATTCTTCTGCAAATAATCGTTTGCCCGGTTTTTCTTTTTGATCGTCTTGTTGTTTATCTATTTCCCATTTTTCTGATTCTTTCAAAACAAAAAAAGAGATGATGGCCACCGCCAGCGGGATAATACCCGTCATAAAAGCTTGCCGCCAACTGGTCAATAAATTATTAATGGCACCGGCAACAAAAAAACCAACGGGTATGCCGATTGACAAAATACCGAGCGCAATCGCACGTTTTTTCTCCGGCCATATTTCTGAAATAAGAATTGTTGTTGTTACCAATACACCACCAATACCAAAACCCGACATACATCGCGAAATGCTTACCAGCATCCAGTTTGGTGAAATTGCTGTTACCAACGTAAATAAACCATAACAAGCAGTGGAGAGCATAACAGATTTCGACCGCCCGATCTTATCACAGATAATTCCCCATGCCATTCCGCCAAACATCCATCCGAAAATAAACAGCGAATTAATTGTTGCACTTACATCATTCATTTTTTCATCGCTCACATTTCCCAATAAATCTTTTACTGCAATGGGAAGATAAACGGACATCAACATGGTTACTACTCCGCCAAACAATGTGCTGATGAAACAAACAGTAAACACCGCAAACAAATTGTTCTTTGCTTTTGCACTTGTTAGCCCGGCCTCGATAACAGTTACATTCTCCTCAGACATGATCATATCATTTTCCATTATTTCACAGTTTGATTTTTGAGATGGTCATACCCTTGTGCCAACCTGTTATATCCATGTTGCTTCAGACGGTTACCGAGATTATTGTAAAACTCCGCACCCGTTGGAGTAACTGTCGCCAATCCATCCACGTACCTGTTATACAAACAAAACAATGCAGCGATCAAAACAGTATCATGGATTTCCAGATCCGTAGCCCCTTCTTCTTTTGCTTTTTGCACAGAAGCTTCTGTAACACTCTTGCCACTTTCCTGCACTTGCGCAGCTATCGTCAGTAACGCTTTCATCTTTGAACTGACTGGTGCAGTTGAAATATTTTGTTTTACTTTTTCTGATGTATCACCTTCTCCCAATAAAACATTCGCAGCAGCTGTATGCGCCGCAGTACAAAATTTACATTGGTTACGCGATGAAACAATCGTAGCAATCAATTCACGTTCGCCTTCGGTTAATGAAGATGGCCCGCGCAGCAAAATTTGCGTAAGCTCGCGGATTGGCGCAGCGGAATCCTTTCGGTATTCGAGCAAACCCGTGATACCGGGCAGGTGCTCTTCCAATGGAATGTAGGGCATATTAAAATAGTAAGTGATGAATGGTCAATGATGAATGACCAAAAATTTACAATGCACGATTTACTATTGCAGCGTATGCAGTAATAAATCAAAAAAAATTAAGAAAGAAAATCCGGAGGCTGTTCGTTGATGAATGAAAAAGAAGATGCAAGATTTTCAGAATAAGGAATTAATGGCCGTGGAATAGATTCATTTAATTCGCTTAGTACTACAACATCATTTGTTGTACAATTATCGGTAGAAAAAGCTTTCGAAAAATTTTTGTGAGAATTTGCTTTCCTGGTTTGGTTATTTGCCTGCAGGTCGTTCACTAATTTAAAAAACTCATTCTTCGCCGCATTCAGTTGCATCGCTGTTTTGTTGGGAATGCATAATACTTCCAGCGAATCATTAAATATCCTGCGCTTTACATATTTGTATACCACGCCATTTGCTTCAATCTGTCCGTCCATCCGCTCAAAATTCTTTGAAATATTGTAATATGCAAGATGCGCAACCGGAACTTTAATGGAAATCAATTGGGTTTCGTCGTAATTATTGTTATCCAATTGTGCTTCAAATTGCCGGTCAGACCTGTTTTCGATATAAGCAGTAAATAAACGGTAGCCTATCCAATTAAAAAGGAGCATCGCAAGCAGCAGTATGGTGACAATCCGTTTCAAGATTTAGCAAATTAAGGAATTTTATTTGATACTGATTCTTTTTATTGATCGACAAAACTCTGTCGGTCGACAAAAAATAAGCGTATTTTTCACCACTCGCTTCTTGACAGTTTCGAAAAATGAAGCTATCTTTATCACCAGAAAAATCCCTCTCTATTCCTTGAATTTCCGCTATAAAATCTATCCTCTTCCAAATTGATATTTTACCTCGCTTCCCGCAAAAATTTGTTGACCGCTTCCTGAATTATCATTCGCGAAAAATGTAACGCTATGAAAAAAAATCTACGCCATTTATTTTTTCTGTCATTTGTGTTTTCCTCTTTTGCTGCAATCGCACAACAGGAAGCCGATCATTTTGTGTATGCAGTAACCTCATTGAAAAAAGAAGGGACAGACTGGATATCCCTTCGCAAGCTCAATACACAAACAACACAATTCAATACCATTATTTTAAATGGCACTGATAAAAGTCTTCCGATTTTTGATGCACTTACCACGAACAGGCTGGAAAGTTTTATCAACGACACTATTTCAAACAGCAATCCGCAGTTAGCTTTCGGAAGCGGTGTTGCAGCACTCGCTTATGATAAAGAAACAAACAGGCTTTTCTATACACCGATGCTTGTTGACCAGTTACGATACGTTGACCTTAACACGATGAAAATTTATGGTGTAAGCGGGCAATCCTTTGGCAAAACAGGGAATTTTCAATTCTATGCCGGGGCGATAAGCCGTATGGTCATCGCACCTGACGGTTATGGGTACACGATAACCAACGATGGCGACCATCTGTTCCGTTTTAATACCAGCGGGAATATTACGATCACCGACCTCGGCGCTATCACTGATGCTGCAACAAATAAAGAAACCATTCATAATCCCTGCGGAAATGCCGGGGGCGACCTGGTTGCAGATGATGAAAACAATCTTTACTTAATTACTGCAAGCAACCACATTTTCAAAACAAATATCAGCACAAGGGTTACACAATATCTCGGAACTATTTCGGGCCTGCCGCAAAAATTTACTGCAAATGGTGCTGCAGTTGATGAAGATGGAAATATTATCGTGAGCAGTTCTATGTACACCGACAGTTATTTTTCTGTTGATCCGAAAACGTGGGCAGCCACTCCGTACAAACCGATGTCAGAAACATACAGCAGCGCCGATCTTGCAAACAGCAATGTGTTGCATACATCGCCTGCCTCGCTCGTAAAATTAAATACGGTTACTTCAAACAAAATCAAAGCATATCCCAATCCTGTTGCCAATAATGAGTTCAATGTTCAGTTCAACAATCTCAACACAGGCAATTATTCCATTCAGCTAACCGATGAATTCGGAAGCGAATTGCTTCATAAAAAAATCAGGGTTAATCAATCGTCGCAAACAGAAATCATTAATATTTCCGGTTACGATGCGCAGGGATTTTATTTACTGCGTGTACTTGATGAAAGCAATAAAACAATCTTCACACAAATTATGGTAGTAGAAAGATGAGTTGGAATGTGATAATGTGATGATTTGGAAATGTGATAATGCGCAACTTCCTAATCGCCGATAAAATATGGTTCGTCATTTCGAGCGAAGCTATTATTCATTAAAAATAATTTTATGTTACGGCACAGCGAGAAACCTCATACCACATCAATGAATGTGATAATGCTCGTTTTTTTGATACCAGCTTTAGTAACTCCGGTTGAACATTGTTGCGTCGCAATCCGTTCATCGGTAGTGCTACTATTGAGCGACTGAATGTGATAATGTGATGATTTGATAATGAGATAATGCTTGACTTCTTAATTGCTGATAATACGAATGCTACGTTTAATAAACACTCTCTCCGTCATTCCCGCGAAAGCGGGAGTCCACTTTCTTCTGATTTCTTAGATTAACATTAGTTCAGTACAAACCAAACTTATCTGCGTTATTTCGAACGGAGCCATTCGGGAAGAATGGATAATTGCAAGTCCAGGCGCATTGGGAAATCTGCTGCCGGTATGTTGGCATGAGATTTCTCATGCCCGCATCGGCATCCTGATATTTTTAGTTCATGAAGCCGGATTCGAAATGACGATGTTTTATATTTTAACCATTCCGATTATGCCTGGCCATTATTTCCACGGGCAGGGAATAATCCCGGATGGTTTATTATTTCCACGCAGTATCAATGAAAGCTCCCAGGTATTCGGGCGTTGTGTTGCACCCGCAAGTTTGGAAACAGTCACATCATAACTCAAGCCAAACTGAAAATCGCCGTAAGCCAATCCTACATAAGGTATAACAGCATTCTTCGACCAATACCACAAACCACCATTCAATATTGTAGATCCATCATCTTCTAAATAATATCCCAATCCACCACCTACAGAAAAATAACTCGTTCCGCCCTGGTATTGATAAATACCATTCGTATTCAGTATCACCCTGTCATTTAAAAATGTTTCAAAGTTTGCATGCACAACTTTTCTCATTGGCAAATATTCGTTAGGATCTGCCAAAAAAGTCTGGCGTGGTTTGTTCAGATGATACACTGCAACACCAACATCAACATTGCTTTTTTCAGTAACATAACTATAAACAACCCCCGCACTTGATGAGAAATAGGGCTTCATATTCGATAGTGCAGCTTCACCAGTAGGAAGATTCGTATTAAAACCATTTCCCACAAATTGTTCCTGGAAATTGAGGCGGCTGAAATCAACAAATCTTCTTCCATAAATCCCTCCGAAACCAATACCAAGGCGGTGCATATTTCCATAATCATCTTCCGCCAATCGTATATTGTATGACAAGTTGATTGATGCATACGTACTTTTGATCACACCATACATTGCATAATCGTACATAAGCATACCACCAACACCGAATACGTTTTTTTCCTGTTCGTTTGGTGTGTTGTTTTGCAATATCTTTTTATCAAAACACAACGTGCCGGTTGCATATGGGCTGGCTGGCCCCACCCACTGGTCGCGCAGGTTTGATATCAACCGCCAGTCTGCATTAATATGTGCGGTCAACGCAGGGTTTACATTTAAAGGCGAGGAAAAGAATTGCGAAAAACTCGGATCCTGTCCATAAGATGGCTTCAAGATTATTAATAAACTAATAATAACGGCGGCACATTTTAAATTTCTCATAACTCAGGTTTTTACCTTAATAAAAGTGCGGTTCCACTTTGTTTATATGTTTTTCCATCATTACCGACGGCTTCTAACGTCCATGTATATGCGTCGGCAACCTGCGGTTTACCGTTGTACATTCCATCCCATCCCGCACCGATCGTGCTTGTTTCAAACATCAGTTGTCCCCACCTGTTGAACACCCTGAAGTAATTCAGCGTTTTGATGTTTACTGTCAATGGCGTTAGCTTATCATTATTGCCATCACCATTTGGTGACCATGCCAGCGGTACGTATACAGCTGACGTGATGTTTGATGGGGAATTCACGAGTACAGTCAATGTATCGTGAACCATACAACCGGTGCCTGTTGAGATCGTGATGATATAATCTTCATTCTGATCATAGTTGAATACAGGGTTGTAAATGTTTGAGAAGCTCAATCCAGTCGGAGGTTCCCAATCATACGCACTGTTGTTGCCGATCGACCTTGCCTGCAATTGTGTTGGCGTATTCGGAGAAGTTACAACAGTATCATAACGTTGACCAATAGACGCAGGGTTAACGCGCAGTATTAATGTTGCAACAGAATCGCATCCGGAAGCACTACTGAATGAAACCTGGTATGTGCCAGCTGCCGGATAGGTATTGCCACTCCATGTAAATGGCAACTGATTAAAGCATATTGTTGTATCTGTTGTACTGCTTGCAGCCTGGTTAACCACGATTGTTAATGGAACCGGTATTGCACAAGGATTATTTGTCGGAGTGAATGTATATACAGTTGAACCAATTGTTGCCGTACTGATTGCAGAGGGGCTCCATGTTCCTGTTACACCTTCCTTCGAAGTTGCCGGTAGTACCGGAGCAAAAGAACTTTGGCACAATGGCCCGATAGCATCAAATGTAGGTGTGATATTCGTTGCCACAGTGATCACAACAGGTGTGCTTGTTGCAGTATTTGTTGTTGCACATGCTGAATTGCTGGTCATTACTACCTGTACCTCATCATTATTATTCAGTGTATTACTTGTAAAGGTTGGTCCAGTCGCACCTACTATTATCACTTTATTTACCGACCATTGGTATGTTGGTGCTGCTCCACCGTTGGTTGGTGTTGCAGTAAATGTTACGCTTGATCCTGTACAGATCGTTGTCTGTGTCGCATTAACTGTCACTGACGGTGTTCCGCCAGTCGTTACTGAGATTGCAACCGGCGTACTTGTTGCAGTAGGTGTTGCTAAACATCCTGCGCTACTTGTCATCGTTACCGCTACCTGGTCATTATTATTCAGTGTACTGCTTGTAAATGTTGATCCTGTTGCACCAACTATTGCTGTTCCATTCACAGACCATTGATATGTTGGAGCTAAACCTCCATTGGTTGGAGTTGCAGTAAATGTTACTGAAGTTCCTGAACACACCGTAGTCTGGCTTGCAACTACTGTTATGCCTGGAACCAATCCTGTTGTTGTTTTAATAACTACAGGTGTACTTGTTGCAGTTGCTGTTGTAAGGCAACTTGCATTGCTTGTCATTGTTACAGTTACCTGGTCATTATTATTCAGCGTTGATGATGTAAATGTATTTCCTCTTGCCCCTACTACCGGTGTTCCGTTTACCGACCATTGGTACGTTGGGGATGTTCCTCCGTTAGACGGAGTTACAGTAAATGTTACTGATGTACCCGCACAGATCGTCGTCTGTGTTGCTGAAACGGCTACTGTTGGTATCACACCTGTTGTGGTTGTGATCACCACAGGTGTACTTGTTGCAGTATTTGTCGTCAGACAAGTTGCATTGCTGGCCATCGTTACTGTTACCTGGTCATTATTACTCAGCGTTGATGTTGTGAATGTATTTCCTGTTGCACCTGTAACCGGTATTCCATTTACCGACCACTGATAGGTGGGCGAAGTTCCGCCGTTAGATGGCGTTGCTGTAAATGTTATTGATGTTCCAGCGCAGATCACTGTTTGGCTTGCTGCTACACTTACTGTTGGCGTAGATCCGATTGTAGTTGTGATGACAACAGGCACACTTGTAGCAGTTGGTTGGGTCAAACAAGATGAGTTACTCGTCATCGTTACCGTTACCTGGTCATTATTATTCAGCGTCGATGATGTAAACGTATTTCCTGTTGCACCTGTAACCGGTGTTCCATTTACCGACCACTGATAGGTTGGTGCAGTTCCTCCATTAAATGGCGTTGCAGTAAATGTTACCGAAGTTCCGGCGCAGATCGTTGTCTGGCTTGCTGCAACTGTTATGCCTGGTGTAACCTTTGTTACTACAGTGATAACCACCGGTGCGCTTATTGCGGTTGGTTGGGTTAAACATCCTGCATTGCTCGTCATTGTTACTTTCACTATATCTCCTGTATTCAATGACGATGATGCAAATGTACTTCCTGTTGCCCCTGTAACAGCAGAACCATTCACCGACCATTGATATGTTGGTGCAGTTCCACCATTAGACGGTGTGGCAGTAAATGTCACAGAAGTTCCGGGACATATAACTGTTTGGCTTGCCGCAATTGCAACTGCAGGCGTAACTCCTGTTGTGACGGTTACAACTATCGGCGCACTCGTTGCAGTCGATATTGTCAGGCAGGTTGCATTGCTGGTCATTGTTACGGCCACCTGGTCATTATTATTCAGTGTTGATGATGTGAACGTACTATTGGTTGCACCTGTTATTGGTGTTCCATTCACAGACCATTGATACGTTGGCGCAGCTCCACCATTGGTTGGTGTTGCAGTAAACGTTACACTTGTTCCGGCACAAATTGTTGTTTGGCTTGCAGCAATTGCTACGGCTGGTGTTACACCGGTTGTAATTGTCATCACTACAGGTGTGCTTGTTGCAGTTGGTGTTGTTAAACATCCTGCATTGCTGGTCATTGTTACTGTTACCTGATCATTATTATTCAGTATTGAACTGGTAAATGTTGTTCCGGTTGCTCCGGCTACTGGTGCACCATTTACCGACCACTGATAGGTTGGCGCTGCACCGCCATTGGTTGGTGTTGCAGTGAAGGTCACACTTGTTCCGGAACAGATCGTTGTCTGTGTCGCTGCAACTGCTACAGATGGTATTACACCCGTTGTTACTTTTATTACTACAGGTGTGCTTGTGGCAGTTGGTGTTGTTAAACATCCTGCATTGCTGGTCATCGTTACTGTTACCTGGTCGTTATTATTCAGTGTTGTACTGGTAAATGTTGTTCCGGTTGCTCCTGCTACTGCAGCTCCATTCACTGACCATTGATAGGTTGGTGCTGCACCACCATTAGTCGGAGTTGCAGTGAAGGTTACACTTGTACCGGTACAAATTGTTGATTGTGTCGCCGTAACTGCTACCGATGGAGTGAATCCTGTTGTTACTGTGATCACTACAGGTGTGCTTGTTGCAGTTGGCGCTGTCAGACATCCTGCTGCATTGCTGGTCATCGTTACCGTTACCTGGTCGTTATTGTTCAGTGTTGTACTGGTAAATGTTGATCCGGTTGCTCCAGCCACTGCTGTTCCATTCACTGACCATTGATAGGTTGGTGCTGCACCGCCATTGGTTGGCGTTGCAGTAAACGTTACACTTGTTCCGGAACAGATCGTTGTCTGTGTTGCAGTAACTGCTACCGATGGTGTTACCCCGGTTGTTATAGTGATAGTCACCGGTGCGCTTGTCGCAGTAGTTGTGGTTAAACATCCTGCATTGCTGGTTATCGTTACCGTTACCTGGTCGTTATTGTTCAGTGTTGTACTGGTAAATGTTGCTCCGGTTGCTCCAGCCACTGCAGTTCCGTTCACTGACCATTGATACGTTGGTGCTGCACCGCCATTGGTTGGCGTTGCAGTAAACGTTACACTTGTTCCCGCACAGATCGTTGTCTGTGTCGCTGTAACTGCTACCGATGGGGTTACCCCTGTTGTTACCGTGATAGTAACAGGTGCACTCGTTGCTGTGGTAGTGGTTAGACATGCTGCATTGCTGGTCATGATCACTGTAACCACATCCCCGTTATTGAGTGCATTGTTCGTGTAGGTATCGCTGTTAGTACCAACATTTGCTCCGTTCAGCTGCCACTGGTAAGTTGGTGCTGCTCCACCATTGGTTGGTGTCGCAGTAAACGTTACACTTGTTCCGGCACAAATCGTCGTCTGTGTCGCTGTAACTGCTACCGATGGTGTTACCCCTGTTGTTACCGTGATAGTAACCGGTGCACTGGTTGCAGTAGTTGTGGTCAGACATGCTGCATTGCTGGTCATGATCACGGTTACCACATCCCCGTTATTGAGTGTATTGTTCGTGTAGGTATCGCTGTTAGTGCCGACATTTACACCGTTCAATTGCCACTGGTAGGTTGGTGCTGCTCCGCCATTGGTCGGTGTTGCAGTGAACGTTACGCTTGTTCCGGCACAAATCGTCGTCTGTGTCGCTGTAACTGCTACCGATGGTGTTACTCCTGTCGTTACAGTAATAGTCACCGGTGCACTCGTTGCTGTAGTTGTGGTCAGACATGCCGCATTGCTGGTCATGATCACGGTTACCACATCCCCGTTATTGAGCGTATTGTTCGTGTAGGTATCGCTGTTAGTGCCAACATTAGCACCGTTCAGTTGCCACTGGTAGGTTGGCGCTGCTCCGCCATTGGTTGGTGTTGCAGTAAACGTTACGCTTGTTCCGGCACAGATCGTCGTCTGTGTCGCTGTAACCGCTACTGATGGTGTTACCCCTGTTGTTACCGTAATCGTAACAGGTGCGCTGGTTGCTGTGGTTGTGGTCAGACATGCTGCAT
>JAFEAE010000011.1 GCA_018266575.1 Bacteroidota bacterium | reverse complement strand
TCAACATCATCCGTGCTAAATTAATTGAAAGGGTATTCGCCATTATTAAAAAACAAAAACCGTATGAACTAAGATTAGCCGCATAAAAAATTATTTGGTTACATCTTAGAATACGCAACGATGTTCAGCCGGAGTTACTAAAGCTGGTTACACAAAAAAGCAAATACAAAAGCGCAGAGAGATAAAGTTTTTTCTGCTACACTGCAAACGAAGTTCCGCAACCACAGGTTTTCAAAGCGTTGGGATTTTTGAAAGTGAAACCACGTGCATTCAATCCATCCTGCCAATCAATTTCCATTCCCATTAAATAAATGCCATGTGCTTTATTCATGATGAAATGCAACCCTTCAAATTCATAATCTTCATCGCTATCCTGTTTTGCATCAAACCCAAGTATATATGATAAGCCGGAGCAGCCTCCGCCTTTTACGCCAACACGAAGAAAAGTTGATTTGTCAAAGCCATCTTCATTCATTAAACGTTTCACCTCATTTACCGCCTGCGTTGTGAATGATAAAGGTGATTCTGTTATTGTTTCCATACATTCAGTTATTCTGCAAAAATAATAACAAAATGCGGGATGAAAAGTTGGGGTACGTTAAAAATGAGTATAACCCAGATTTTTAATAACTCTCTAAATCTGTGAATCTGTGGCATCTCAAACAATTTACGATTCATTACATTTGTTGCGAAAAATTCAATACATGTCACCAACAACAGAACTGGTCTGGGGAATTGTGATCGCAGTAATACTTGCGGGAACACTTGCCTATTTATTTTGGAAACAACGCAAAGAAGCCAAAGAAAATGAACAGAAAAAAAATGATGACCAGGGAATTGACACAAGGCAACTTCAGTTGCAGGCTTATGAACGATTGATACTGCTGACAGACAGGATTGCATTGCCCAATTTAGTGAACCGGGTAAACCAGCCCGGGTTAAATGCACGAGAAATGCAATTGCTGCTGACGCAGTCTATAAAACAAGAATACGAGCATAATATCACGCAACAGATTTATGTATCACCGGAGGCTTGGGGCGCCGTGCGGAATTTTAAAGAACAGAACTTACTGATCATTAACCAGGTTGCATCATTTTTGCCAGCGGAAGCAAGCGGCTTAGATCTTAATAAAAGCTTACTGGAACTGATCTCACAAAACCCGCAGGCATCGCTGCATAATGTTGTGTCTGATGCATTAAGCTACGAAGCAAAAAAACTAATGAGATAACAGGTGACGGTAACAAGAAGCGGCAGAAACCAACAACCATTATGCTGTAATTTGCGTAGTAGAGACAAAAGGCATAAAATCGACGGGATGGAAATCCCGGGAATACCTTAAAAAATTAATTTGCATTTTGCATATTTACATGCAACCATTATTAAACCAAATCAGTCATTAATTATATTCCTAACAAAACAAATACAAATGAAGAAACTGGCTTTATTGACATTGATCCTAACCCCTCTTATTTATTTGGTGGGTTGTGGTAAAACAACACAGGGTTATGTTTCATGCACAAACGCTCCTGTTACCGACGATTCCGCCGCTTTGCTTGATTTTGCAAGATCCAATAATATTACCCCCACAAAAGATACTTCCGGTTTATATTACCAGGTTATCACTCAAGGTACAGGTGCAACACCTATCAGTACTTCATTGGTTACCGTAAGCTATACCGGCGAATATTTAAATGGAACAGTATTTACAACGGACAGCAATCGTCAGTATCAGTTGAACAATCTTATCGCTGGCTGGCAATATGGGCTTCCTAAAATCCAGTCGGGTGGGCGCATAAAATTACTGATTCCTTCTGCATTAGCTTACGGATGCACAGGATCGGCTTCAATTGCGCCTAATACACCTGTATTTTTTGATGTAACTTTAGTAAGTGTTCAATAGTTTGCACAGCAAACCATCTTATACTTGCTTCTTTCCACTATTATAAGCCGTGTTGAAGAACTGAAAGAACTACTATCCCTTCAGCAAAAATACCTGCGTGGCGCAACTTCTGACCCGGAAGAAGCCGAACAAGGTTTTCTAACGGTGTCGCATACCCTAAATATGCTGGAGCAAATGCATAGCCTGCAACCGAGCGTTATTGTAAAATACAATGATACGATTGTTGGTTATGCATTAGTGATGAAACGCGAATGCCGAGAGATCATTCCCATTCTTGTTCCTATGTTTGAACACCTTGATAAAATTTTTTACAGGCATAAGCCCCTGAAAAATTATTCTTATTATGTAATGGGACAGGTTTGTGTGGATAAGCCTTTCCGTAGCCAGGGGGTTTTTGACACCCTCTATCAAAAACACAAAGAATTATTTAAAGAAGAATTTGATTTTGTTGTGACAGAAATTTCTACCCGTAACCATCGTTCATTAAATGCACATAAGCGTGTTGGTTTTAAAACGATCGATGTATTTAAAGATGCAACCGATGAATGGGAAATTGTTCTTTGGGATTGGTCATAAAATTCGTTGTCGTTGTTGTATTAACAAAACATATGTTTTCACGCAAAAAAAAACTGTTTTTACCGACAAACATCTGTACCGTTGCCGCTTAACAAAAAGCAAACCTTTTGTTTTTATTCCGGCACTATTTTCGGGTCTGAATACTTTGTCACAAACCTGTATTCACCATTAAAAATTCAAAAAATGAAAAAAGGGATCATAAGTTTTGTAATGGCAATTGCGGTTCTGTCTTTTTCTATTGCACATGCACAACAGCAAGACCCTGCTGCAAGGCAGGCTGCCATGAAACAAAAGCTGAAGGACGACCTCAAATTAACAGATGTTCAGGCTGATTCAGTTTCTGCTATTCAGCAGGAATTCCGTCCGCAAATGCGCGAAATATTTATGGACCAATCAATGAGCCGTGAAGACAAACAAGCTAAAATACAAGTAATACAGGCACAGGCTGACAAAAGAATCCAGGCTGTGTTGGGTGACGATTTATTCAAGAAATACCAGGAATGGCGTGAGCAAAACCGCCCTCAACGCGGTGGCAGAGGAAGCGGCGGCAATCAATAGTTTTCAGGTTGTTTATAGTTATCGGATACTGAAAAGGAGCACGATGTGCTCCTTTATATTTTGTGCTTAACAATTAATCTCATTTGAAAAAAAGAAAATTAATTTTTTCAATCTAAAATTTATTTAGTCCTCACTATCAATTCTCCATTTTCAATTTTCAATTAATTATCATCCTTTTTTCTGCTCCTTTGCCCACGTGTCACGAAGCGTAACCGTGCGGTTAAAAACCATTTTATCTTCCGAACTGTCTTTATCCAAACAAAAATATCCTTTTCGCAAAAACTGGTAACGTTCATCAAACTTTGCATTTTTCAAACCGGGTTCTGCATACGCGGAAGAAATTATCTGCAGCGAATCAGGGTTGATATATTCTTTGAAATCGCCTTCTTCATTCGCCGGGTCTTCCACGCGGAATAAACGGTCGTAAGAACGTACTTCAATATGTATCGCATGCTTTACACTTACCCAATGCAATGTGCCTTGCACCTTCATTCCGGATTGATCGCCACCGCTTTTGCTTTCCGGAAGATAGGTACATCTCAATTCCGTAACATTTCCATTACCGTCTTTGATCATCTCATCACATTGAATAATATAAGCGCTTTTTAAACGCACTTTCTGCCCGGGCGCAAGACGGAAAAATTTCTTTGGCGGGTTCTCCATAAAATCTTCCCGTTCGATATACAACTCATTACTGAACGGAACCTCACGGTGACCAGTATCCGCATCTTCCGGGTTGTTTTCGCTTTTCAAAATCTCTTCACCGGTATAATTTGTGATAACAATTTTCAGCGGCTCAAAAACAACCATCTTCCGCAAAGCGATTTTATTCAAATGTTCGCGAATGCAAAATTCAAGCAGCGATACATCGATCAGGTTATCGCGTTTCTGCACACCGATCTTTTCTGCAAAAAAACGGATGCTTTCCGGCGTATACCCTCTCCTGCGCAAACCTGAAATCGTAGGCATGCGTGGGTCATCCCAGCCGGATACAAATTTTTCATTCACCAACTGAAGCAGTTTTCGCTTACTCATCACTGTGAATGTCATATTCAATCGTGCAAATTCATATTGTCGCGATGGGAATATTTCCAGTTCTTTAATGAACCAATCGTACAACGGACGATGCGTGACAAACTCCAGCGTACAGATAGAATGCGTGATATTCTCAATAGAATCACTTTGCCCATGTGCGAAATCATACATCGGGTAAATACACCATTTGTCGCCTGTACGGTGATGATGAGCATGCTTGATGCGATAGATCACCGGGTCACGCAATTGCATATTCGGTGAAGCCATATCCACCCTGGCACGCAATACTTTTTCGCCATCCTTATACTTACCCTCACGCATATCCGAAAATAACTGAAGGTTTTCTTCCACCGTTCTTTCTGCAAATTTATTTCGCCTGCCCGGTTCGGTCGGCGTACCTTTTTGTGATGCAATTTCTTCGCTGCTGCTGTCATCCACATACGCTAAACCCTTTTGGATCAGCTTCACCGCAAAACCGTATATCTGTTCAAAGTAATCAGATGCATAAAATTCATTTGCCCATTGAAAACCAAGCCAGCGAACATCTTCCTTGATACTCTCCACATATTCCACATCCTCCGTAACAGGATTGGTATCATCAAAACGTAAATTTGTTTTGCCGCCATATTTTAATGCAAGGCCAAAATTCAGGCAAATGGATTTTGCATGGCCGATGTGCAAATAGCCATTAGGTTCCGGCGGAAAACGCGTCAGGATCGTTTTGTATTTTCCCTGGCGCAGGTCCTCTTCAACAATCTCTTCAATAAAATTCAGTGACTTTTCTTCTTCTTTTTTGATATCATTCATAATTGCAAATCCTTTGAGAACTGCGAATTTACAGCATGTTCAGCAGGCTGCAATAAAACATTTTGGATTTGCAGGTACGTAAAAAATAAAACTTAAAAAGTCAAAATCAGAAACCCTATCAGCACTTTTTTGCTTTTCCCTTTTTAATTTTTACTTTTAAATTGTTCCCCTTTTCCCAAATAAAAGGCTGCCTATCCTTACCATTGTGCTGCCTTCTTCAATAGCAATTAGATAATCGCCGCTCATGCCCATGGAAAGAGTTGAGAATTGAAAGTTGAAAGCTGAAAGTGAAGAATATTTATCAAACAATGCTTTTAATTTTTTGTATTCGTTTCTTACTTTATTTTCATCATTGCTCAAAGAAGCCATACCCATCAACCCACACACTCGTATGTTCTCTAATTTTTCCAATTCTCTAAAATTAGTGTCAATCAGCGTTTCCAATTCGTGTTCACTAAAACCAAACTTCGTTTCCTCGTCGGCGATATGCACCTGCAACAAACAATATACCTCACGGTTATGCTTAAGCGCTTGTTTATTTATTTCGTTCAATAATTTAAAACTATCAACTCCGTGAATAAGATGAACAAAGGGAATAATATACTTTACTTTATTCGATTGCAGATGCCCGATAAAATGCCACCGGATATCTGCAGGCAATTGCGGCTGTTTTTCTATCAGTTCCTGCACATAATTTTCGCCAAAATCACGCTGGCCAAGATCATACAGCTCCTGAATATCTTCAACAGGTTTTGTTTTTGAAACAGCAACTAATTTAACCTTATCGCCAAGCGTTGAAATGATCTCTTTATATTTTTCTACGTCAACTGCCATTCTGAAATTTCTGATTTTGTGATTTCTGAACTATGATTGAAATGATTTTTTGAAAACTATGATTTCGTAACATTCTGTCTCCTATCTTCTAAGTTGTATCTTCTTACATCTCACATTCATTTCAGTATCGCTCTCCCGATCACAATCTTCTGTACCTCACTTGTGCCTTCGTAGATCTGGGTGATCTTCGCATCACGCATTAAACGTTCCACATGATATTCCTTTACATAACCATAACCGCCGTGAATCTGCACTGCTTCTGTTGCAACCCACATAGCTGTTTCTGCTGCATATAATTTTGCCATGGAAGAACTTAATGTAAAATCTTTGCCTTCATCTTTTTCCCATGCAGCACGCAGGCATAATAAACGGGCCGCTTCAATTCGGGTAGCCATGTCCGATAGTTTGAACTGTATTGCCTGGTGGTTCATGATCTCTGTACCAAATGCTTTACGTTCTTTTGAGTATTTCAATGACAGTTCATAAGCACCGCCTGCAATACCTAATGCCTGCGATGCAATACCAATGCGGCCTCCTGCCAATGTCTTCATGGCAAAAGTGAAACCGAAACCGTCATCGCCGATGCGGTTTTCTTTGGGCACTTTCACATCATTGAATAATATACTGTGCGTGTCGCTACCGCGGATGCCCAGTTTATTTTCTTTTGCGCCCACTACAATGCCGGGCCATTTTTTTTCAACGATCAATGTGTTTATACCATGGCTGCCTTTCGAAGCATCTGTTTGCGCCATTACCAAATACACACTTGCAGAATTGCCATTAGTGATCCAGTTCTTTGTTCCGTTCAACAAATAATAATCGCCGCAGTCTTCTGCAGTCGTACGTTGTGAAGTAGCATCACTGCCGGCTTCCGGCTCACTCAATAAAAATGCGCCGATATATAGTTCGCCGTCTTTTTTTCCTTTTGCAAGTGGCGTTAAATATTTTTGTTTTTGTTCCTCAGTGCCGTATTTATCCAGCCCCCAGCACACTAAGCTATTATTAACGCTCATGCAAACGCTTGTGCTCGCATCAATCTTTGAAATTTCTTCCATCGCCAATACATAACTAACTGTATCCATGCCTGCACCACCATATTGTGGGTCAACCATCATTCCCATAAAACCGAGGTCAGCCAACTGTTCAATTTGTTCTTTTGGAAATTTTTGTTGTTCATCACGTTCAATAACGCCGGGCAGGCATTCATTCTGTGCAAAGTCGCGTGCAGCACGTTGAATCATCAGTTGTTCTTCCGTGAATTGAAATTCCATGTCCTCAAAATTTTGTGGTGCAAAAATAAGAGAAATCACTCCAAAAAACTAACGGGTGTTAGTGGTTTTATATTTTCGAAACAATTCAATACGTTATTTGAAGAATGTCTTATTTAACAACATCTAATCCGTATTATATTTCACCAGGAAGAATTGATTACATTAAAATCTATTAGAATGATTATTTTAGTAAAAAGTTATTTTATGGAAAAAATAATTTACCCATTTTTATTTTTTTTTCTTTCATTTAATTCTTTTTCTCAAAAAATTCCTCGTATCGAAAACGATACATTATATACAAAAAGCGGCTTTAATTTTTATAACGGACAACAATTGCAATTAGGAAAACCCGTTGGATATTCACCCGGCATAATGGAACGAGGATACAAATACATTAAAACTTTTAAATGGGATATTGCAAAAAATATAAAATTTGTTACTTTAACAAAATTGAAAAAAATTTACACTACCAATCTCAACAATACTTATCTGGAAGCGAATGCAGTAATCACTTTCAATGACAATTCAACATTTAAAACATCTTTTGAAATAAATTTTGATGGCGCGATTGAATCTGGGGAATTAATTGTTCCTGCTGAACTCAAAGTTAAATCGACAGCTACCAATTCTACAAGTGTGGCAGATGAGATTGTGAAACTTAAAAAATTGCTTGATGATGGGACAATAACAAAGGAAGAATTTGAAGCTGCAAAGAAAAAATTGCTTCAACAATAATTAGCAGTCTATTACCTTTCTGGATCCGTAGAGGCATGAATCATAGAAATAGATTCCCGCCTACGCGGGAATGACGGTAAAAGTGAGTACTAACCTTATCTCTCCAAATTTCAAATACCAAATTCTATTCACTCTCAATCTTCTCCTCAATCGCTGCAATTATTTTTTGCAACGCGGAAAAATTATTCAGTGTTCCGGCAATAATTTTCCATTGTCCTCTGCGATGTTTCAATCCTTTGCTCAGGAATAGCAACCTGTTTGTTTGCAGCGTGAGTTTTTTATTACGTGCAGTTACTTCAAAATGCTCAATATAATTTTCATGGAATACCCGTTCCACTTTCAGCTTGCGCAGCCTGCCTTCAATTATCGGTGTGATATAGAAAACCATCTTTTTAAAAATACAAAATGAAAAGAAAAACTAAAAAGGTAAATACTAAAAACTAAATTGAAAATGCAGCAGTTACTTACAACTTATTACCCGCCACGTTCCACTTTCTCCCCATTTCCTTACCTTTGCCCCGATTGATTGTTATATGTCGTTATCATCAAAACAGGCTAACTATTTCTTCTCGTTCGCAGCAATCACGCTGCCGGTAAATTATTACATACCCGATTAGCGGGCATTTATTCTCCTGCTTTTTTATTGATCGAAACGATTATTTCTGAACGTAATTTTATTTTATGGCAAAACAACATTCTGATTCATTACAGGTAAATTCTGAGGTAGGCAGGTTGCGCCGCTTATTGGTACACAGTCCGGATAGCGGTTTAGGCAAAGTGGTTCCATCCAAAGCGCAGGACTGGTTGTTTGAAGATATCGTTCACCTGGAAACCATCCGCAAAAAGGAATACGATTTTTATACCAAGATATTATTGTATTTCCTCGACCCCGGAAAAATAAAAGGGCAACTGAAAAAAGTAGATTCCGAAAAAAACAAACGCAGTTTTTACAAACCCGATAATGCTTCTTTTTTTAAATCGGAAAAAGTAGTGGAGTTGCAATGGTTGTTATCAGACATTTTAGCAAACCATGAAATAAAATTAAAATTAGTTGCGTCGGTTTGTGCGATCGAATCCTGTTCGTATGATGCGATGCAGGAATTGCTCGGGCTTTCGCCCGCACAACTTGCCAAAACATTTATCAGCGGAACATTGAAGGACGACAAGATGCTCTTCGCCCCTATCCCGAATTTTATTTTTACGAGAGATATCGGGATCGTGATCAACAATTACATCTTACTTAACAAGCCTGCAAAAAAGGCCCGCACACGGGAAGCATTACTGGCTAAATATATTTTCTTTAATCACCCATTGTTTGAAAGTTTTCGCGATAATATTATTGAGTTGCCAAACACCTATCATCATTTCCTGTTACCAAAAGATGGGGATGATAAAAAAGTGACGCTCGAAGGCGGCGATGTGATGGTAGTAAGCAAAGATCACTTACTCATTGGCGTTAGTGAACGCACTTCCTGGGAAGCTGCACACCAGGCTGTGAATTTATTATTCGAAAAAAATATAGTGAAGAAAATTACTGTGATCAAGATACCGAAGAAACGGGACTACATGCACATTGATACCGTGTTCACGCAGGTGAAAAGAAATGTGTGGGTGATGCTGGGCAACTTTTCAAAGAAAGCAATGAAACATGAAGATGCAGATGCCGTTCAGCGCATTTTAGATGGCGGGAAAAAAGAAGATAAATTAAAGATCATTCAATTCCGGAAAAAGGACCTTGACAACCCGGAATACTTCGACAACTTAGAAGACCTGCTGAAAGACATCAGCGAGAATGACCTCGGCAGTAAAGAAAAAATAAAATTCATCTATTCCGGTAATAATGAATTCCCTTTTGATGCACGTGAACAATGGACCGATTCATGCAACCTGCTTGCCCTGAAAGAAGGCGTAGTATTGGGTTACGACAGGAATGATAAAACCGTTGAAGCATTTAAGGAAAATGGTTTTGATGTGATACATGCGCACGAACTCATAGAAAAATTAGAAAATGGATCCATCGATGCGGAAAAACTGAAAGATACATTAATACTAATGCCTTCGGCAGAACTATCACGTGCCCGCGGCGGTTTTCATTGCATGAGCATGCCATTGCTGAGGGATGAATTGGAATGAGATAGAGCGACAAGTGATTAGTGGTAAGTGATAAGCAGAAAAAGATAATTATAACCTATCTACTCACCATTGTCCACTTACAACTTTCCACCAACTATCAACAACAAACCATAAACTTCAAACTATAAACAACTCCATGCAAACAACTTCACACCTGCTGATGATACGACCGGTGAATTTCAGTTTCAATGCAGAAACTGCAGTGAATAATGCATTCCAGGTTAAAGGTGCTACCGACCAGGCGCAGCAAAAAGGGTTGAAAGAATTTGATGATTTTGTGAATGTACTCACACAAAACGGAGTGGATGTTACTGTGGTGAATGACACACCTGATCCATATACACCTGATTCAATTTTTCCGAATAACTGGGTTTCGTTTCATGATGATGGAACGGTTCTTCTATACCCGATGTTTGCGCAAAACCGAAGGCTGGAACGCAAACCAAATGTTCTGCAAACCATTTCTTCCAAATTCAACATCAGTAAAACAATTGACCTCAGCCACTATGAAAATGAAGCTATTTTTTTAGAAGGAACAGGCAGCATGGTTCTGGACAGGGATAAAAAAATTGCCTATGCCTGCTTATCCCCGCGAACAGATTATGAAGTGCTGAGTGAATTTTGTGACGACATGGGATATACTGAAGAAGTATTTGATGCGATGGATAAAAACAACCAACCAATCTATCACACAAATGTGATGATGTGTGTAGCGGATAAATATGTAGTGATCTGTTTGGATTCAATTCCTGCCGAGCATGAGAAAGAACACGTTTCGCAGACGATAAAAAATTCAGGTAAGGAAATTGTTACCATTACGCTTGACCAGATGGAACATTTTGCGGGAAACATGTTGCAGGTGAATAATGATAAAGGAGAGAAATTATTGGTGATGTCATCGCAGGCTTATCAATCATTAACCCCGGAACAAATAAAAAAATTAGAATCGTTCAATAAGATCATTCACTCCGATCTCACAACCATTGAAATAAACGGTGGCGGAAGTGCACGTTGTATGATGGCTGAAGTGCATTTGCCGGTAAAATAAGTTTTAGTTGTCATTCTTCCTTCAATGTAACAGCAGGGTTACGAACAGATGCTTTCCATGTAAGCCAACTGATCGTTAGCAATGCAATCAACAGAAGTAAAATCAATGGCAACACAAACTGCGCAATATTCACAGTATTACGGAATGCATACGACTGCAACCATTGCTCAACAAAAAAATACGCAAGGGGTAACGCTATAAAAGCCGACAACAAAATCAGTTTTACCGAATCCCAGGCGAGTAGCGCAATAATATTTCGTTTTGATGCACCCAACACTTTTCGCACACCAATCTCTTTTGTTCTTCGTGCCGTGGAATATGCGGTGAGCCCAAACAAACCCATGCATGCAATGAATATTGCGAGCGAGGAAAATAATAAAACCACAACGCCGAATTGTTTATCCTGCCTGTACTGCCTGTCGTAAAATTCATCCAGGAAAAAGAAATCGAAAGAAGATTCAGGAAAAGTTGCCTCCCATTTTTTTTCAACAGCATCAATACTATTTTTTTCGTTTTTGCCATTCATACGAACAGAATAATAATTTACCGGTATCCAATCAAAACCCGGGTCCATGAACAAGACCAGTGCTGTATAATTTTGCTGCAATGATTGCTGATGATAATCTTTGATCACACCAATAACTTCATTAGGCACTTTATTCGTTTCTACCCATATTTTTTTTCCTATCGCATCTGCCGGTGAAGAAAAACCAAATTGCTTTACAGCAGTTTCATTCAATACCAGACCAAAAGAATCTGTTGTGTTGGCTTTATCAAATGCATGGCCGGTAATAATTTCTAAATTATATGTCCTGATAAAATCATGATCCACTTTCAACATTTCATACGTGCGTTCTTCTGTTTTATCTGCACCAAATCTTCTGTCTGCCAAAAACTCTCCTACTTCTTTTCCCGGCACCGCGCCGGATCCTGTAACAGCAGCAACGCCGGGAATATTTTTTAAGGCATTTTTAAAATACAATGCTTTGATTTTATAATCGGCAGTAGTAACAGGTGCTTTCATAACAAGCGTTTGAGCGGTTGCAACGCCTTTATCCTGTTCATTCATATATTTCAATTGCCGGTATACTGTATAAGTCCCGATAATCAACACCAACGAGGAAGCAAACTGAAGTATCACCAGCGATTTACGCATAACCGTGCCCGTTTTTGAAAAAGAATATTTTCCTTTCAAAATCATAGCAGGCTGTAACCTCGCTAGTATCAATGCAGGATAAATTCCGGAAATAAAAATGCCGAAAACAAAAACAAAACCAGTGCGTATAAAAAAAGACATATCGAACAATAACCCGAATGAAATGCTATTGCCCAAAAAACGCAGGAGCATGAACCGGCTCAGTTCAACTAATGCAATGGCAAATATCAATGCAATCCCATTCAGCAAAAGTGATTCTAATAAAAATTGCGTGATCAATTGGAAACGGCTTGCACCATTCACTTTCCGTATTCCGACTTCTTTAGCACGGTCAATCGCTTTTGCCGTGGAAAGGTTTATATAATTTATCCATGCTATTGCTACAATAATGAATGCCATCACAAATAAAAAATTAACAGCGCGGCGGTTTCCTTTTACTTCGATCTCGTACGGTTTCGCCGGATTGAGATGGATATCTGCAAGCGGCACTAAATTCACCGCCCATTTCAGGTCTTTAAGTGCAGGCCCCGTTTTAAATTTTTCAGCAAGAGCAGGAAATTTATCTTCAACAGCCGCAATTGAATTATTTGCATTTATTTTTACGAACGTATAGCTTTCATGCAGGTACCAGAAATTTCTCCTCCATTCGGGCATCGTATTCCACGACATTAAAAAACTGAATTGCATGGTGCTGTTTGCCGGAATGTCTTTGAACACACCGGAAACCATGCAACGAAAATGTTCTTCAATGGTACTTATATCCAAAAATTTTCCTATCGGGTTTTCGTTACCGAAATATCTTTTTGCTGCAGCGGACGAGATGACAATAGTATTCGCATCATTCAGTACTTTTTTTGCGTCGCCACTTAATAAAGGATAAGAAAAGAACGAGAAGAAATTCGAATCGGCAAAACAAACATGCTCTTCCCTGAATTTTATTTCATTATACCTGACTACGCGTTCGGAATTATGCCAGTCTACCCGTGTGAACGATTGTATCTCCGGAAAATTATCTTTCATCGCACGTGCATAGCCGTTAGTACTTGTTGGCCAATGGTCTGTTATATTTCCGTTCCTGTAAAACAAGCTTTCAACACGGTAAATACTTGTACCGTCCCGATGCTGTGTATCATAACTCTTTTCAAACTGCACGTAAGCCATGATGAGCATAAACGCAGCCATTCCCAATGCAAGCCCGGAAACAGTTATAAATGTATATATTTTATTTCCTGACAGATTGCGGAATATTACACGAAAAAAATTATTAATCATTTCTTAAACATTTTCTGTAACCCTTCTTTAAAACTACCTGGCTGATAATTTAACACCGCTTTTGCTTTGTTGATATTGAAACCCGTTTTCATCGGGCGTTTAGCAGGTTGAGAAAATATAGATGCATTGACACGTTCGATGAGATCCTTATCCAAACCAAAAAAATCGGCGGACTGCATTGCCATTTCATACGGCGTTAGTATTTCTTCACCTGAAATATGAAAAATACCTGTTGCTTTTTTTTGAATAATGAGCACTATTCCATTCGCGAGGTCTTCGATATAAGTTGGCGTCCTCACCTGGTCGTCTACCACTTTTATTTTTTCTTTTTTCTCTAACTTTTCCTTCACCCAACTGATAATATTGCTTCGTGTTCCCTGTAATATATTTCCGTATACCAAACAGGTACGCGCAATAGCATAAGGAATGTTTACCCTTGCGACGATCTTTTCAGCCTCAGCCTTTGTCACTCCATAAAAATTCACGGGGTTCATTTCATCATCTTCCCTGTAATTTCCCTCTTCGCCATCAAAAACAAAATCTGTGGAGATGTAAATAAGAAAACTTTTATTTCTTTCTGCAAGTGCAGCAATCATCTTTGTTGCATTCACATTAACATCGTAGCATTTTTCATGTTCCTGTTCACAAATATCGACCTGTGTCATTGCACCAGCATGAATGATAACATCGGGAAGTTGCCCATTAATTAATTTTTCCATCGAAATCAGGTCTGTAATATCAGCTTCAACATATTTGTATAACGGGTCATGAGAAAACGAAAAGCGGTCCCCTCCTTTTCCTGAAGCAATAACATGATATTCTTTTTCCAGTAATAATTTTACAAGATGTTGCCCGAGTAACCCGTTTGAACCTGTAACCAGAATTTTCATCATCAAAAAATTTCTTATAATTCATTGAAGCATCTGTAAATAATGCTGAATGTTTATTCAGTGTATAAACCGGTTAGAATATTTGAAACCGGAAAATTTCAAATTGCCTAAATTCGATGTTCAATTTAATCTATTCAATATGTTTAACCGCAGGAATTTTTTACGCTCCTCTTTTTTAGGTTCTGCTGGTGCATTATTCAGCAAGAAAATATTTGCATCCGAAACTTTTTATCCGAAAATCACTGATAACCCTGTTGTGATTTCTACGTGGGATGCAGGCATTGCCGCCAACAAAGCAGCATGGCAGGTACTTGGCGGCGGGGGAAGGGCGCTTGATGCTGTAGAAGCCGGTGTTCGTGTTACAGAAGCTTCGCAGAACTGTTGCGTAGGGCTTGGCGCCAATCCGGATCGTGATGGTTTTGTTACGCTCGATGCCTCCATCATGGATGAACATTTTAACTGCGGGAGCGTAGCATTTCTGGAACGCATAAAACATCCGATCTCCGTTGCGAGAAGGGTGATGGAAAAAACACCACATGTGATGCTTGTTGGCAGCGGTGCGCAGCAATTTGCAGTGGCGGAAGGTTTTCCGCTTGAACCGCAGAAATTATCTGAAGATGCAGAAAAAAATTATAAAGAATGGTTGAAGAAATCCGAATATAAACCGGTTGTGAATATTGAAAACTCCGGCAACCATGCGTATTATGTTCCTAAAAAAATGGATAACGGCGAATGGAACCATGATACGATCGGAATGGTAGCGATGGATGCAAAAGGAAATCTCAGTGGAAGTTGTACCACCAGTGGAATGGGTTTTAAAATGCGTGGACGTGTTGGCGACTCGCCAATAATAGGTGCGGGGCTTTTTGTAGATAATGAAGTAGGCGCAGCAACAGCAACAGGACAAGGCGAAGATGTGATACGCATTTGTGGTTCTCATACTGTTGTTGAATATATGCGCCAGGGTTTATCGCCGGAAGAAGCTTGCAAAAAAGCAGTAGAACGCATCGTGAAAATAAAAGGTGAAGGAGCGAAAGAAATTCAGGTCGCTTTTTTAGCGTTGAACAAAAAAGGCGAAGTAGGCGCTTATGCTATTCAGAAAGGGTTTAGCTATGCAATAAGAAATAATTATGATGAAAAGTTGATTCCATCAAAATATATCCTGTAAGCAGAAGTAAAAAGGCAAAATTAAAAAGTAAAAATCAAGGCTTTTTTTTCATTTTAATTTTAAATTTTTACTTAATAAGAAATCGTAACTACTTATGCCTTTTACACTCGAAATTTGTTCATTCAATATTCAATCAGCATTGATTGCACAGCAGGCCGGAGCACATCGTGTTGAACTATGCGCTGACCCTGCTGATGGCGGAACAACGCCAGGCCTTGGCACGATAAAAACAGCGAGAGAAAAATTGCATATCCAGTTGTACCCGATCATTCGTCCGCGTGGTGGTGATTTTTTATTTACGGATGAAGAATTTGAGATCATGATGAATGATGTGGCATTATGCAAACAGATCGGCTGCGATGGAGTGGTTATCGGCATGTTGCAACAAGACGGAACAATCGATAAAAAAAGATGCGCCAAATTAGTGGAGCTTGCTTATCCGCTCGGCGTTACGTTTCACCGGGCATTCGATTGGGCTTCAAATCCATTCGATGCATTGGAAGAGATTATCAGCATCGGTTGTGAGCGCATACTTACATCCGGGCAAAAACCTACTGCACCCGAAGGCGCACCGATGATTGCTGAGTTAATTAAACAAGCGGATGGAAGGATCATTATTATGCCAGGTTCGGGAGTGCGTGCTTCCACAATTATTCCATTGGCAGAAAAAACAAATGCGCAGGAATTTCATACGTCTGCAAGAATATCTGTAAAAAGCAATATGCAATTCATCAATACAAATATGAATGAAGAACAAAGAACCGTGATGGCAGACCGGCAGGAGATAGAACAGATCGTTCATTTATTATCTGGATATCAACAAAACAATTCGTAATCATACCAAATCATCTATTACATGAAAAGGATCGTTTTATTTGCAGCGTTTACATTATTCATTGGTTTTTGTTTTGCGCAGCAATCATTTACAGCAGCGCAATTATCGGACATGATCAGTTTTGAAGCAGTAGACCCGTTGCAGAAAATTTTTAAAGAAACAGAATTCTTCGATGCCATAGAACCCGTTGCCGATGTTGCAAGAGGCGAGCATGCAAGCTTTCAGTTTGCAGTAAGAAGCACAAAAACGATTCATCACCTCACAGCATCTGTTACGCAGTTATCAAGAAACCTTGACCTGTTTTCTAAAAATACATTCATTGGTTTTGTGGGATATACAAGAGTAGGAAGGCCTTTGCCAAATCCATCAAAAGATAAACTGAACCCGCTTTCCGGTTTTTATCCTGACCCGATCCTGGATACAACGTACATGGATATACGAAATTTTACAACGCAACCAATATGGGTCACGGTAAATATCCCGACAGAAATTCCCGCCGGTGATTATATTGGTATGTTAACCATAAAAGGCACCATCGATGGAAAAAGTTTTTCCTTGAATAAGCGATTAACAGTTCGTGTGTACGGTGTTACGATAAACAAAACAAGTTTGTGGGTGACCAATTGGTTTGGATTAGGCAAGAACCAGTTGAAACAATTAAGCGGCGGAAAAGATTCTGTTGAATTTGAAGGCAACTACTGGAAATGGCTGCATGTGGCTGCAAAAAAAATGAAAGAGTATGACCAGAATGTGATCATGACGCCGATATTTTCATTGACAAAAATTACAGTCAACAATAACAATTTCTCTTTTGATTTTTCAAAACTCGACCAGTTCATCCAGGTGTTTGTTGATGAAGGAACACTCGGAAGAATTGAAGGTGGCCACATTGGTGGAAGAATGGGAAACTGGTATGCGCAATTCGGCGTGTACACACCTTATATGAAAAACGATACGCTGCGTTATAAAAATATTCCGGTCTCCGATCCGGAAGCACAAAATTTTTACAAGCAATTTATCCCCGCATTACTTGCGCATTTAAAAACAAAAGGATGGGATAAAATTTACCTGCAACACATCTGCGACGAACCGGAAACAGGTAATGAAAAAACGTATGCGGATATTGCAGAGTATATCAAATCCATTGCTCCGGGCATCAAATTCATTGATGCAGTACACTCACATGGCGTGCGAAATACAGTGGACGTGTGGGTGCCGCAGTTGGATTGTTTCGACAGCAATTATGTTTTTTATAAAGAAAGAAAAGAAGCGGGCGATGAAATCTGGTTCTATACCTGCCTTGCACCGCAAGGTGATTATGCAAACCGCTTTATTGAATTGCCATTGATAAAAACACGCATCCTGCATTGGATCAACTTCAGGTTTGGCGCTACAGGTTATTTGCATTGGGGTTGGGATTTCTGGAGCGAGAATTGTTTTGAAGAAACATCAGGCATTATCCCTGAAGCAGGAAATATTATGCCTGGCGGCGATGCATTTATTACCTATCCCGGCAGAGGGGAAATTTTGAGTTCTATTCGATTAGAAGCCATGCGTGACGGGATTGTAGATTATGAATTATTAAAAATGCTCGAAGCAAAAAAACCGGATGTTGCAAAAGAATTATGCAGGCAGGTTGTTTATGAATTCGCGAAATACGATCTCGATATAAAAGCGCTTCGTGCAAAAAGAAAACTGATATTACAATTGTTGAGCCAATAAATAATTTCAGAAAGTATGGCAACACAAAAACGCAAAATAGGAAATTCAGATCTAGAGATATTACCATTGATCTTTGGCGGAAATGTTTTCGGCTGGACTGCCGATGAAAAAAGATCGTTTGAATTGTTAAATACATTTGTTGAAAAAGGTTTCGATTGCATCGATACTGCAGATTCATACTCCCGTTGGGCGCAGGGAAACAAAGGCGGCGAATCTGAAACCATCATCGGAAAATGGATGAAAGAACGCGGCAACAGAAATAAAATAATCATCGCTACAAAAGTGGGTTCCGATATGGGCAAAGGCAAACGCGATATCAGTAAAGCATATATTTTACAAGCTGCTGAAGATTCGTTGCGGCGCTTGCAAACAGATCACATCGATCTTTATCAAACACATTGGGACGATAACGTTACGCCTGTTGAAGAAACGCTGGAAGCTTACGATCAATTAGTAAAACAAGGGAAAGTACGTTGGATCGGGGCTTCCAATTTATCGGCAGAACGATTGAATGCATCACTCGATGCAAGTAAAAAATTAAACTATCCTGCTTATCAGTCTTTACAACCATTATACAATTTGTACGACCGCGAAACTTTTGAAAAACAATATCAACAATTATGCATAAAAAATAATCTTGGGGTGATCACTTACTATTCGCTTGCAAGTGGGTTTCTCAGCGGAAAATATAAGTCTGAAAAAGATCTGTCGATCAGTCAACGTGGTGAATTCAACAAAAAATATTTTACTGAACGAGGATTTAAAATTATTGCAGCATTAGAGGAAGTTTCAAAACAATATCACACTTCTCCTGCTGTGATTGCATTGGCATGGCTGATCGCACAACCGGCAATCACCGCACCAATAGCAAGCGCAACAAAAATGGAACAGTTGAAGGAATTGATGAGCGCCATTGAACTGAAATTAGATAACACTTCATTGGAGATTTTGAGCAAAGCCAGCAGCTATTAAAAATAGATAACACGATTTTTTTTGAATTACACGAAAAAGCCACAGATTCACAGATTTTCATAACAAAATAATCTGTGAATCTGTGGCAATATTTTTAAAACAAGATTCGTGCAATTCGCTCTAATTCGTGTTATCTTATTTCACTTTCACCTTAACTGTCGCAGCCAATTTCGCACCATACGAACGATGGATACCATCTGCAAATTGAAGAGTTAGCGTATGTTCACCAGGTTTTAACGTGATCTCCGCTTCCGTCTGCGCTTTTCCATAATGCAAATGCGTTGAATCTTTCGGAACAACAGTTCCTGCAGCAATTGAATCACCTGCATCGATCAGCAAATGATGATGCCCCGAACCTGCTTTAACCGCTCCCGCAGTATCAAGTGCAATTCCTTCTACACCAAATTCTACTTTCACAGGCGATTTCACCGTTTGCCCGTTTTTCAGATTTTTGAAAAAAACTTTTGCCCCGGCAGGCACATCCGGCAATGCCGGTACCGCTGCTACCGTATCTGCTTTTTTCATACTCGTATCTGCTGCATTTGTACTCGCAGTGTCTGTACTGCTTGAACTACCGCCGCCACCACAGGCAGCAAACCCAATCACAAAAACAAGAGGAAGAAAACTGAACTTTTTCATGATATATTTTTTTGTTGAATTGAAAATACAAAGGAAACAGTACAAGGTTTATACCAGTATCAGGTCAAAAGTTAAAAGTCAAAACAAAAAAACCTGGCATCATCCAAAATCTTGCTACGTCAAAATCTAAAATTCATAACACCTTTAAATGGAATTTAAAAAATGTTTTAATACCAGCTTTAGTAATTCTATTAAACATTCTTGCGTCGCAATCCGTTCATCGGTTGTACTACTATGAAACTTCAGTTTTATTATCCGCAAGTTTCTTCAAATACCCGGCAGAGGTATTTAATCATTACAAACTATATTCACAACCTCTGCGCATCCTTCGCCTCTGCGAAAAAACAGGAAATAAATTTACAACAATTCAACTTACCACTTACTACTTATCACACATCACTCCCTCACCCAAATCGTTTTCTCCGCAATATCTCCACGTTTCGATGCAGCCGAAGGCACTTCAACATAACCTAAATAAAAAAATCCAAGCAGTTTATCTTCTGCACCAAGATTGAAAAACGGTTTCGCTTCTTCTTCATATGTAATGCCGCCAGTTGTCCAGTAACCGCCTATACCATAAGCAGTAACAGATAAATAAATATTTTGTACCGAACAAGCCACTGCGGCTATCTCTTCAATTTCTGGAATTTGCACAATCGTGCTTCTTTTCATTCCGATGGAAATAATATGGGAGCAATCAAGGGGGTTACTTAATAATTTTTCATATTTATCCTGCTTAAATTTTTCTCCGGCATTTTTTCGGTATAATTCCGCCTGGAAGTTTGCCAGTTTTTTCAACCCATTACCTGTAAATATGGAAAAGCGCCATGGTTCCGTGAATTTATGCGTGGGAGCATAATTCGCATTTTCCAATAACTGTAGAATAATTTCATCAGGTATTTTTTTCCCTTTTACAAACTGCCGTGTAAAAACACTGCGCCGCGATTTGATCAATACATTAAGTTGTTCCGGATTCATCATAAATAAAAAAGATGCAATTTAGTGGAGAATTTGAAAATGCGAAAGTGTGGAAATGCGAAAATACTGCTCAGGCAAAAGCTCTAAAAAAATTTAACTTATAAAGTTATAGATTTCTGCTCACTGCTCACTCTCGCCATTGCCCTTACCGGAAACGTACCGACGCCTTTAAATTTCGGCGGCACTGCACTAAAGCGGAATCCTTGCTTTGGAAGATTTTCAAGATTGCAAAGATGCTCTACAATTAATATCCCGGCGCCAAGTAAGATACTATGTACCGGCCTGCGGTTGCCGGAAGTATCATCAATATTGTGCGAATCAATTCCCACAAGTTTCACTTGTTGTTCTTTCAGGTAATCTGCAGTTGCCGTCGTAAGAAACGGGTGATTAGTATAATATTTTTCCGTGTTCCAGTTTGCCGCCCATCCTGTATGAAATAAAACAGCCTTGCCTTGCAGCTCAAGCCCTTCAAGGAGTGACACATCATTGGCAAGACGTTCTGTATATGACGAAGAAATTACAATGCCATCCAATTCTGCAAAATGTTCAAGTGGGGTTTGTGCCAAATCATTGCCATCGGCATAACGATGAAACGGACAATCCACATAGGTTCCGGTGTTGCTTACCATTTCAATCTTTCCGATCTGGAAAGAGGTCCCTTCTTCATAAAATTTTTTCGAATCTTCCCTTGATAAAAAATCGCAGATAACAGGAGCAGGCAGGCCTTTATAGGTGATCAATCCATCTTCAATAACATGACTGAGGTCGATCAGTTCTCCGGGAATAAATTTTTTCATAACAGCAGTTGAAGCTGCAAGCTATAAAATTATTTTGTTGAAGCAGATGCCGATGAGATTGACGTGCATCATGCGGAGATGATTTCGCGATTTATTTTTTCTGATTGCGCAGCAATTTCATACGCTGCCCTTTTTTATACAGTTTGGCAGACAAAGTAAAAAGAGGCAGCCGTGTATACAAAATAATAAATGCTGCGATCGGGCTTAAAAAAGAAACAATACATGAAATGAGGGCATTTGCCATTGCAAGATTACAGGCAAGCCTGTATCGTTGATCACTTCCTGGTTTTGATTTTCCTTTAAAAATTGCGGATGCTCTGCAGCGTAATCCCAGATGGTGTTTTGGAAAATGGTGACGAGCAATACATTGAGTGAATAAGTGAAGATCGCAGGCTTGGCAAAAAAATGCGCACTGATCAGTGATGTGCTGAAAGGAAGGGTTACAATAAACATCAGCCATCCGATATTGATCCATAAAAGCGTGCTGTTGATCTCGCGTATATGCGAAAAAAATTCGTGGTGTATTTTCCAGAAAATTGCGATGAGAATAAATGATAAAAAGAATGCGGCAAATTTTTGCCAGGCATCTCCAAGGTCTGCAAAAGTGATATGCCCATCGGTAATATGCGTTAGCTTTAGGTCGAACACCAGGATGGTCATTGCAATTGCTACGATAGCATCGCTAAAAAACACGAGCCGTTCTAATTCAAGGCTTTTTTCTTTCATTTTTGATTTCGTTTCAATTATGAATCATAAATTAAAGCTATTGCCCAAATTCATATTTCATACATAAAATTATTGCTCTTTCGAAATCACCCGCTTCTGCACTCCTTCAAAAGTCATCTTTACATTTTGTATTGTCCCGTCTTCATTAAAATACATCCTGTCAATACAAACTACCCTATGGTCTCTTCCTTTATTTGGTATCGGCCTGCGATGGTACACTATATACCAGTCGTCCGTTCCGGGAATATTGAATACGGAATGATGGCCTGCACCGGTTGCAACAGTGCTGTCAGCTTTTAAAACAGTTGCCTTTTTTTCAAATGGCCCGAATGGTGAAGAAGCTGTTGCATAAGCCACCTTATATGTTTCATCTGTCCAGTTGCCTTCGGACCACATCAGGTAATACACTCCTTTGCGTTTAAACATTGTCGGGCCTTCCACATAGCCTTTCGGTGTAATTTCTTTCACAATACTTCCATCATCTGATTTTTTTAAACCCGTAAAGTCATTGTTGAGTCTGGCGATATTACATCTCCCCCACCCTCCGTAAATTATATAATATTGCCCGTCATCATCTTTAAAAACATCCTGGTCAATTGGCTGTGCCTTGTTATAAAAATCATCGATCAGAGGTTTGCCCAGGTAATCTTTGTAAGGACCGCCAGGGTTTGAACTAACGGCAATGCCTATCCCGCCAATTTCTTTTGGCCATTTCTTTGTTGTATCTAAACCTTTTCGCTCAGGTGACTGGATATCGTTTGCACTGAAAAACAAAAAATATTTCCCACCTTTCTGCATGATACATGGCGCCCACATTGCTTTTTTTGCCCATTTTATTTTGGAAGTATCAACGATAGCATGATGCTTTTCCCAATGAACAAGGTCTGCAGAAGAAAAAGCATCGAGGAAAACCTGGTCTTCATATTTGGCAGAAAAAGTAGGGAACACCCAATAGGTATTCCCGAAAATAACGCCATCGGGATCTGCATACCAACCGTCTGCAATCGGGTTTCCGGATGTTGTTTTTTGTTGCGCACGGCAAATTGAAATCAATGGTAAACAAACAGCCAGGAACAAAATATTTTTAAATCTGTTCATATTAATCCGGTTTAATCGGAGAAACAAATTAAGTGCATTCTATGGTCATTTCAATCTTTTGGGCTATGCCTCATGTTAAGCCGTACCAAGGTTACTACGCTTTGATAATTTATAGCCTTAGTCAGCGAAAAATTTAAATTCAAACCTCATCGATAACCAGCATCAATGCTGCAAATGACAAATGTCATCTGCGCCTGCAATTGTTTTATATAGTTTTATAAAAACCAGTGATGATGAGAAAAATTTTAGTTGTTAGCCTTGTACTCTTTGCTTGCGGAATGTGTTATTCGCAGGATAATGTGGGAAAGTTTTCATGGTATGGGGAAATTCACAGTGGACTGCAGGCTACATTAAATGACAACCCTTATACGGCCCAGATAAAGCCGGGCTATGATACAAAACCTTTTGACTCCTCAAGATACTATTCAGCATATTTCAAGAACCAGCTACCTGTGGAATTGGTCATCGGAGCAAAAAATAAAAAAGGGCTTCAATATCAATTCAACGCTGCGTATTATGTTGCAAGAATGGCATTAAGTAATACCGTTGGCCAAACATCCGGTGGAGATTACCTGTTAGGGAAGGCCCATCTCATCGCACTCAGTGCGTTCGCTTTACTCGACTATAATATGTTGAATGGAAATTACAAAAGCAAAATTCATTTTATGGGAGGTGTTGGACCGAATATTATTATCCCGGCAAATATTTCCCTTGATCCTGCTACTTCAAGTCATTTCGGAATAAGTGCATTCGAAAAAAACATTTCATTCAATGTTGACCTGAAAATTGTATTGAATATAGACATCAACGAACATTTCTATGTTGCCAACTCATTAGCCTTTACAATTCCTGTAAGCGGCAATATGGGCAAAATTCAAATGAGTGATAATTCTGCATACTCAACACAAAACCCGGTAAAAACAAATTCAATTGCTTTAACAACCGGAATCGGTTTTCATTTATAGCAAGTTCATCTGCCGGAAATAAAACTCATTACATTATTCTTGTAATTCAACCCAATAGGCAGTGTAGCCTTAGCAGTTTCTACAGTACTTCCGTAGACACTTTTGATATGAGTGGTAGCAACAATAAAAGATTTGTGGATACGTAAAAACTGTTTCGACGGAAGCAGTTTCTCCATTTCACTCATCGTTTGCAGGGCAACAATCTTGTATTCGTTTGCATGTATTCTTAGATAATCTTTCATTGCCTCAATATAGACGATCTCGGAAAAATTTACGCGAAAGAATTTGTTTCCCGATTTTACAAAGATGTGGTCGTTTGCGTCCGGGTTCCTGTCGGCAGTGAACTGCGTATATAGCCTGCCGTTAGTAATTTTGTTGATTGCTTTACTAAAGCGCTCGAATGAAATAGGCTTTAGAAGATAATCGATAATGCTGAACTCATAACTTTCCAGGGCATATTCGGCATAAGCCGTTGTCAATATTGCCAGTGGCGGGTTTGGGAGCGAACGTAAAAAATTCAGCCCGGTTATACCCGGCAGTTGAATGTCTAAAAAAACCAGGTCAACCTCAAAAGTTTTCAATGCATCCAAAGCTTCTGAAGCATTTTTGCAAACAGCCATTAATTGAAAACCCGGGATACGCCGCAAATAGTTTTGGATCACCTGTTGGGCCAACACTTCATCTTCCACTATAATGCAACGGATCATCATGCATGTGAATTTACGACCAATGAAACAGTGAACGCATTGTTATTTAAAATAGCATCAAGCGTGTGTGCATCCGGGTAAAATATTTGCAAACGTTCCCTCGCATTTTTAAACCGCAACCCGCTTTTCTGGTTTTGCTGAATATCTGTCTGGATAATATTCAGCGCATGTGATTCAGGATATAATATTTCAAGCAGGCTCCTGCTGTTTTTTATTCCGCTTCCGTTTAGCCGTTTGGATTGTGTTTCCAGGTCGATATTGGTATTGTTGATCACATTCAGTACGATCTGGTTTTCGTTTATTTTAATAGTGATATAGATAAACGGCTCTTTGCAATCATCATTCATGGCATGTTTAAAACCATTTTCTATAAACGCAATAAACAAAAATGGTTCTATCATCACACCTTCCGTGTTACCCTCGACAGTAAACTTTACTTCTGCCTTGTACCTGATCTTTTCGATCTCGATATAATTTTCGATAAATTCAATTTCCTTATTTAATGGTATTTTCTGTTCGTTGCACTCATAAATAAGGTAGCGCATAATGTCCGCCAGTTTAATGATCACATCCGGCGCCTGGTCCGATTTCTGCAAGCTCAATGAATAAATACTGTTCAGTGTATTGAATAAAAAATGCGGGTTCAGTTGCGACTGGAGATATTTCAACCGGTACAGCGTGTTATCCTTTTGCAGGTTGATGATCAGTTCATGTTCATCGATTGATTTTTTATAATGAGCGAACGTAAGGCATAAAAACATATTGACAAGCGTCCACATCCCGTCACGAAATAATGTCCTTGGTGCATACAACAAATAGAATTCTTCCTGAGGACGAAGTGAAAATTGCAGGATGAACTGATGAATGCCCACCGTAAATAACTGGATGAAGAAAAAAACGCCTGTACTTAAAACAGTAAACCATACATATTTTCTTTCAAACAAAAAGTTTGGCACAATAAATTTTGCATATAAGAGATATGCAGGGAATAACAGTAAGCTGATGAAAAGTAAAGCGATAAAGAATGCAGGCAAGAACCAGAAATTAGAGACCAGGCTTATCACCGGGCACAACAGCACCAGCATGATCCAGAATACGATTTCTGTTTTGTATGCTGGATGGATTTTACGGTCGTTATCGAATTCCATGGCAATAAAGTTTATTAATATAAAATTATTACATCCTTATCAGCAATGCCAACCGTTCAGCGAGGTATTTTTTTCATCAGTCAAAAGCCTTATTTCGTCGGATAAAATAGCAATAATGCCGAAATAATTTTTTAAATTACAAGAACGGATAGTGTTTCAATTTGAAATTGAATTCGTGATCTCTCATCCCGGCGAAGGAGGTTTCTCTGAGATGCCTCTTACCCCGGCATAACAAATCTCTGAGATTAAAAATTTCAGGCTGAAACATCACAAAAGAATGCGAAAGATACATTTTACATAATAGCCCTTTAAAAATTACAGATGGAAAAGCTTGCAAACGCGGGACGCAGTTTTTATGGTACCGGCATAGCCGGGCTCGGCATCCAGCAATTTATCGATGCAGGTTTCCGTCCCGTAATAATGGCTCCCTCACCATCATGGATACACGAAACGCCGGTATGGGCTTACCTGACCGGGGCATTTTTAATTTTTTCAGGTGCACTCATCGCTATCAATAAAAAAATAAAGCCGGTGTGGATGTTGCTTGGCGTTTTATTATTTTTCTTTTTCCTTGCCTTCCACGTTCCGTATTTACTATTCATCAACGAAAATTCGCCGAGGCATTTAGGTTTGTGGACCGATCCGCTTAAAGAACTTGCACTATCAGGAGGCGCGTTGATAATGGCAGGATCATTTTTGGATGATAACAGTGAAAATAAAGCAAACCTCATCCGGCTCGGAAGCATTTGCTTTTCCATAATGCTTATCGCATTCGGGCTAGATCATTTTTATTATGCAGGTTTTGTGGCAACACTTGTGCCATCATGGGTTCCCGGGCATTTGTTCTGGACATATTTTGCAGGCGTTGCACTTATCGGCTCGGGAGTAGCAATTATTTTAAAAATAAAATTATCATTGATTGCGATGTTGGCAGGCATCATGATTTTTTTGTGGTTTATTTTTCTACATATTCCCCGTGCAATTGCTGCTCCTTATTTTACAGACAAGGGCAATGAAGTAACAAGCGTATTCGAATCGCTTGCGTTCAGTGGGATTCTATTTGTGATAGCAACAAAAACGAAGAAAGACTAAATGATAACATTTTATTTTGATCTATTTTCTCCTTCCTGATTTACTCATTGTAGAGAGAAATCAGGTTTCCAGGCGGGTCTCCGCATCAGTGATTTTGAATTTGCAGAAAGCGGATGCGGGACTCGTCGCAAATTCTCAAAGCATCTCAATTTACTGCGAGTCCCGCAATTGCTCTCTGTTAAAATAAATTGTTTTTGCGTACACTCGCCTGCGAAAACTATTTGAAAAAATTACCGTCATCGAAGAATTCCGCTTTTTTATATTATGAAAAATAAATATCTTTCTATATTATTCTACCCCACCAAAACATAAGCACCTCTTCGCTTATTTATTTTTAACCTTTAAAAAATTGCTTCTTTATGAAAAGGATCATTGTATTCGTAGCGGGATGCTGCCTGCTAATTGCATGCAACAACAAACCTGCAGCAACAACAACTGAATCAACAGACAGCACAGCAAGTGCAGCAAAACCAACTCCGCCTGTTGAATTTTCCGATACCAAGTATTCAGATATCGGAAAGAAAAACTTAGAGCAACTTTCCAGTGGAGATATTGATGGATGGGTGTCTTCCTTTACAGACAATGCTGTATATCGCTGGTCGTCTGGCGACAGTCTTGCCGGCAAAGCTGCGATCGCCTCTTATTGGAAAGACCGCCGTACTAAAGTTATCGACTCAATAAGTTTTATGAACGACATCTGGTTGCCCATTAAAGTAAACAAACCTCAAAAAGGGCCAGATGCCCCCGGCAACTGGTTGCTGAGTTGGTACATGGTGAACGTGAAATATAAAAACGGAAAGAAATTAATGTTTTGGGTTCATACGGATATGCATTTTGATAACAATGATAAGATCGATGTATTGATCCAGTACTTAGACCGGGCGCCGATCAACAAGGCTTTGGGCATGAAATAAAAAAACGCACGTCATTTTTAAAGGGGCTTCAACGAAAGCCCTTTTTATTTTTTAAGAATGAAAAAATAAAATCTGTTCCAAGGGCTGATAAGGGGAAAATAAAACAATATACAGTGAGGGAAAAACGACCGCTCCAATCAACACAAAACACAACAGAAGGAACAGAAAAAAGCAGGATGCCCGTAAGAAGAAAATATTTTTCTTTTTCTTTCTTAAACAAGATGCGCAATATTCCGAATACTGCGAGTACATAATAAACTGTTTCGGCAATAACCAACAACGCATTATGCATGGGCGAAAAAAAAGGCCGCGTCATGGAAAATACTTTGTAAAAACGATAAACACATAAACGCAAAAACATACCGGGATTGTCAAAAACATACGAGAAGATATTCATTCCTTCGTGGTACGGAACAACACGGTACTTCAGCAAATCTGCAGGATACCCGCAAATAATATTTGCATCTACATTATGAAGCGGATAGAAAAACCCGGGACTTTCTGTTAACGATATATATATCAAAACTCCGAGTACAAACAGGTAAGTAAGGGCAATACCTATCTTGCCTAAATTCATTTTAAACGTTAACATCGTCCAATACACACAAGCGAGTATAATAAATAAAAAACCTATCGGCCTGAAGAAAGGCAAGATTAGCAATAAAAACCAAAATGCAATTTTCCCTTTTTCCTGCGTTTGTGAAACGATCAAATAATATATAGCGATCACAAGCAGATTGGCGAAGAAAGCATCTGTGAAAAGATAAGTAACCCATTGCTGGAAAATAAAACAACTTGCATACAAAACTGCGGATACTATTATAGATAACCTGTTTGTTATCCATAAAGAAATGGTTTTGACGAAACAATTCAATGCATAAAACGAAAGCAACAACTGCGCAACATACATTGCTTTAACAGGCAAGCCAATTGATTTCAGAATCACCAGTATTGCCACATATCCTGAATAGAAAAAATAGTTCCAACTGAATTGATGGACACCGGATAGCCATTGATCTGCAAGGCCGATATATTTTAATGATTCTTCTTTATCATTTATTCCAAGCGTGAAAAATAAAATGAGTTGCGTAGACAGCCAGAAAAAAATAATAATGTACCAATCGGACTTCTTTAAGCTTGTATCATTATTTTTTAAAAACATATTGATAAACCGTTGCACCGCGAATATATTATTTAATAAGTACTTCTTTTCATTAATCAATTACTAAGCAAGAGTTTGCCCGGAGAAGTTCAACCCGTACCCGTCATTTCGCATCGGCTTTCTATATACAAGTTTTCGTTCATAAAAAAGAGATGTTCCTATCCCATCTTGTTGTTTATATTTGAGTTCATTTTTTTTCATATCATTTAAAATATTTTTTAATGCGACAATTATTTTTTCTGCTTGCTTTATTGGCAACGGGAATGGCGCAGGCGCAAAAAATTGCCGACCCAAAACCGTTTGCAAATACTATTACGGAAGATGATTTAAAGAAACATCTCTACACGCTTGCCGGTAAAGAGTATGAAGGCCGTGAAACCGCTACGGAAGGCCAGCGCAAAGCTGCAGCCTATATCGAAAACCATTTCAAATCGCTCGGATTGCAACCCGGTAATAATGGAAGTTACCAGATGTTTTACCCGGTATTCAGGGATTCATTGGAAAGTGCGGCCATCCAGGTTAATGACAAACAATTTTCATTGAATGAAGATTTTGCAGTGAACATTGGATCAGATTATAGTTCCACTATTTACGGAAGCGATATCGTATATGCAGGTTACGGTCTCTCCGATTCTTCCCGTGATGATTATAAAGGCTTAAATGTAAAAGGTAAAATCGTATTGGTATTAAACGGGGTTCCCCCGGGTTACATTCAATCGCCTGCTACACGTCGTATGTTCAATGCCTATGGCAAACAGGATGCCGCGCAAAAAAACGGCGCCATCGCTGTGCTTGTCATTCAGCCGGATTTTCCAAGGAAGGATCCTACTTCGCCACTTGGCAATATGTACCTGAACCCTTATAAAAAAGTGATCCGCCCCAACACTTATTACGTGTCGGAAAAAATTGCGCAGGCAATTATGGGTGAAGATTATAATGCAGCGAAAAACGGTAATGCACAACCGAAAACGTATGCTGCCAACATAATGCTCCAGCTCAACAAAACAACTATGAACCTGCAAAGCAGTGATGTGTTAGGTTTCCTTGAAGGCACCGATTTGAAAGACCAGATCGTGGTAATTTCTGCTCACTACGATCATCTTGGCAAACACGGCGACGTAATTTACTATGGCGCTGATGATGATGGTTCCGGTACTGTTGGCATTTTAGAAATTGCAGAAGCATTTGCAAAAGCAAAAGCAGCAGGCAAAGGGCCGAGAAGAAGTATTTTATTCTTAGCAAATTCCGGCGAAGAAAAAGGTTTGTGGGGCTCCGAATATTATTCCGATCATCCCGCATATAATCTGGATAAAACAACAGTCGACCTGAATATTGATATGATCGGGCGCATCGATGACTCCAGGAAAAAAGGCGATTCTACCAATTATGTGTATGTGATAGGCGATGATAAATTAAGTTCTGATTTAAAACCAATCAGTGAAAGTGTAAATAAAAAATACACAAAGCTCGAACTGGATTATAAATACAATGACCCGAAAGACCCGGAACGAATTTACTACCGCAGCGACCATTATAATTTTGCACGCAAAGGAGTGCCGATCATTTTTTATTATGATGGCATGTTAGACAGGGATTATCACCAACCAACCGATACTCCGGATAAGATCACATACGACCTGATGGCAAAACGTGCCAAGCTTGTATTTTATACAGCATGGGAAATGGCAAACCGCAACGATATGCTGAAACGTGATATTCCGTTGAAATAATAACGGCGATGAGTAACCGAACAACAGAAAGCAAAGCAGTTTCCAGGAGCGCCATTATTACGGGCATCCTGCTCATCGTTACTTCGGCTATTCATGCACTGGATATCAATGATACCGTTATCGCGGTTAAAACCGGCGATATTGCTCAATCACATGCAGCATCTGCCATTAGCGTGTGGATATTTTCCGGCATCGCTATGCTGCTGATCGGTATCTGGTTATTGTTTCTTGCGAAAGATCTAAGATCATTACAACGAAGAGCGTGGTGGCAGGCGCTCTTCATTGCTTTAGGCCTTGCAGGTTTCAGCCTCGGAAGCTGGTTGCAATTCCCGAAAGCATTTCATCTCCTCTATTTTTTATTGCTTGCGTTGTTACTACTGGTGCCATTACTCATGAACAGCAAAAAATTCTTCCGGAAAAATTTATTGTGAATCCAGCGATAATAATTCTCTTCGCCATCGTTGCGTCGCATTACGTTCATCGGTAGTGCTACTATGAAGCTTTGTACTCTCTGCAAGTTGCTCACTGATCTGATCGTCCCCGTCTGACCAGCAATAAAAATAGCATGTAGGTTTTTTGTCCTCAGACGAGTTTACATTCTCAGACGAGTCTCCGCATCAACAGTTTTCTTTTTCATGAAGCTTGCGCGGGACTCGTCGTGGAAATAATCAGGTTCAGAATTGGCGGCGAGTCCCGCGTTGCTCCCCGGTAAAGCAGGTTGTTGAGGCGGAGACTTTTATTCTTAGACGAGTCTCCGCATCAGCGGTTTTCATTTTCACGAAGCTTATGCGGGACTCGTCGTGAAAATAATCAGGTTCAGAATTGGCGGCGAGTCCCGCGTTGCTCCCCGGTAAAGCAGGTTGTTGAGGCGGAGACTCGCCTGAGAACGAAAAATTTGTTCTTTCTTGCAAGTTGTATTGCAATATAATTGTATTGATTTTCGAGATGAATTTCGTAGCTTATTGCAATTATTTATAAGAGTAGAAAATTGCTATATGATTAAACTTTTAAAACTTAACCCGTTTGTTTTATTCCTGATTCTAACAATTCCTTGGTTTATTTCTTATTTTTTTGAACTTGATGATTGGATAATATGGATTTCAGTCAGGATTTTTTCCTTGGTAATTCTTTTGTTATGGTTTCTTTTGCTTGACCAGGAACTAATGAAAAGGATTCCTGTTAAGATTCAGTTATCAAACACACTTTTTCTCGTAAATATTTTTCTGATCTTTTTGTCGTATAGTGTTCTCTATATCATCGGTGATGCGGGAAAGACATATACGGTAACAGGGTTAGCTGCACTTCCATTTCTTTATTACTTCTATGCTTTTTTCCAGGTCTTTAATCATTTATCAAAATTATTAACGTATGTCGAAGAGGAAAAAGAAGTACCATTAGGAAAAAGAATTGGCGAAATCGTTTTATTCTTTTTCTTTTTTATAGGAGTTTTCTTTCTGCAACCAAGGATTATAGAAGCACTTGAAAAGCCAGAAGTTGTGAGATTGAAATATCAAAAATTCAACAATAACAAATGACAAATAGATTAAAAATTTTAAACCTAAAATATACAAAATTGCTGGTCGCATTTTTGCTTGCATTTTGTTTAGCTCTTTTGTATCCGGACAAGATCTGCTGGATAATATCAAAGACGACTCAAAATTTACTTCTCAGACGAGTTTCCGCATCAGAGGTTTTATATTTTCATGAAGCCTGCGCGGGACTCGTCGTGAAAATAATCAGGTTCAGAATTGGCGGCGAGTCCCGCGTTGCTCCCGAATAAAGTAAGTCATCAATGCGGAGACTCGCCTGAGAACGAAAAATCTGAACAATTTTCTCTGGAAATCAAAATCTGTTGTGGCGTTGGTGATGTCTTACTTCTCAGACGAGTCTCCGCATCAGGGGTTTTATATTTTCATGAAGTCTGCGCGGGACTCGTCGTGGACATAATAATGCTGATGAGTTAGCGAGACAAATCTGTGAATCTGTGGCAATCGTTTCTACAAACTGATTTTTGCTGCTCCGGTTATTTTATAACTGCTTTTATCCTGCGTGTACACAATAAGTTTTGCATTGCTGCGGGAAATATCATTTGGCAAATCAACAGAAATATTATTTTTCTCTTCCACAGCATCAATCGTTTTCCACCAAAGCACCACATTATAATTATTCAGCGTAACGCCGTTGTTCTCTCCTGCTTTTACTGGCACACTCGTTTTCTTTTCAACCAATGCAATATTCAGCAAACCATTTTTGTAATTACCATCAACAGAAATTGTAACAGCAATTTTATTTCCCTTCATAGTTGCCATTCCGCTGATCTGCACATTTGCATTTTGTTTCAACGCGTCATTAATTGCACGGGCGACTATTTGTTCATTACTTCCAACACATTCATTGGTGCCGTTAACAACCAATTGCGGCGTATAAATAGTTTCAAGGTTCAGCACCAATGCATATTTTTTTTGTCGTTCAGAATATGCAGCCAAACTATAAATATCTTTCCACCCAAGATAGTTCCAGTAATCTACATGAAACGACAGCGGAAAAATATATTCATTTTCTTTCGAAATATATTTCCCCAACAACTCATCTGCAGGCGGGCAACTCGAGCATCCCTGCGAAGTAAATAATTCAAGCACGGCAACAGGCGCAAATTCCTTTTTTATTTCTTTGTTCACTGGAATATCAGAATGTGTTTTAAACGCTGCAACAATCAGCAACATGCAAAATCCCGATGATCCAAAATAGAATAGCCGTTTCATTTTTCTCATATTCTAAAATTAAAAAAACGAACCTGCCGCTAAATGTCATTACAGCGACAACAATCAATAAAATTTTGTTAACAAAGAATTTCTGCGTTTGTTGCAAGGATTATATATTATGAGTTATTCAGACCTGTCAGGTTTTAAAAACCTGACAGGTCTTACTTCTCAGACGAGTCTCCGCATCAGCGGTTTTCATTTTCACAAAGTTTATGCGAGACTCGTCGTGGACATAATAATGCTGATGAGTTAGCGGCGAGTCACGCGCTACTCACTGTTAAAGCAAATTCTCGAAGCGGAGACTCCCCTGATAATAAAATGAGTCTTTTAAATCTACTTCACAATCCTGAAACAATACCTAAACAATTTTCCCTGGAAATCAAAATCAGTGGTAGCGTTGGTAATGTTTTTTATGAAGTTGGCTTTTATATTTTGTTCATCTAATTGAAAGCTGCGGAAATTAGTGCTGAAATAAATTACGCCGCCGGCTTTTGTCGCCAGCAATGTTTTATTGAGCAATTCAGCATGGTCGCGTTGAATGTCCAAAAAATCTTTCATACGCTTGCTATTACTGAACGTTGGAGGGTCCATCACCACAAGGTCAAAATAATTTGCAGGCAATTCATCCAAATATTGTTTTACATCTGCATGAATGAAATGATATCTTTTCTCATCTTTCAATCCATTCAATGCAAAATTTTCTTCCGCCCAGTTCAGGTATGTTTTTGAAAGGTCAACAGAGGTAACGCTTGCAGCACCACCACTTGCTGCATACACGGAAAACGAGCCTGTATAACAAAATAAATTCAATACATTTTTTCCGGCAGCTTCATCACGCACCATTCCTCGCGTAATGCGATGATCAAGGAACAATCCTGTATCCAGGTAATCGGTGAGGTTGATCTTGAATTTCAATCCTGCTTCATGCACAATGAAAAATTCCTGTTCGGTATTTAATTTTTCATATTGTCCGAGGCGGCCTTCTTTTCGCTGGCGCTGGCGCAGATATATTTTTTCAACCGGCATTTCCAGTATGTCACTGATCACCGGCAAACATTGTTGAAGCCATGCATCGTGCTCTTCATCGGTCATTCCATGATGGCGTTTATATTCTGCGAGATAAATATTGCTTTCATAGATCTCTATACAAAAAGGAAATTCAGGAAGATCGTGATCGTACACACGGTAGCAACTGACGTTTCTCCGTTTCGCTAATTTGTTAACATGGCGAAACATTTTCGTTAACCTGTTCCTGAACATTTGCAGTTTTTCTTCGCTCATGCCCGTTTTGAATTAGAGGATAAAGACCTAAATCCTAATGCTGCAATAAAACAAACTCCGGTTGTGATCCACCACAATGTGCGGAAACTAAAATGCCCTGCAACCTGCGAGCCAAGCGAAGGGCCAAGCACCTGGGCCGTTGACCATGCCATAGTGTACAAGCCTGCATATTGCCCGCGGTTATTCGTTGTTGTGCGGGATACCCAAAATGAATTCATAAAAGCCATTGCTGTAATCTCTCCGAATGTAGCGATCAGCATACAAAGCAATGCAACGAAACCTTCGCCACGGATTAAATTCAGCGAAAGAAAAGACAAGCCTACTACAAAAACACCACGTGTGATATATGCCAGGTTATTGCGTTTACCTTCTAATTTAAAAACGAGGATCATTTCTACGAGCGCAATAATGCAGCCACTCATCGTCATTAATAACCCAATTCCGTATTCCGGCAGATGCAGGTTTTCTTTAAAATAAACCGGCATCGTAGTGAACAACTGGAAAAAGCACATGGCAAATACTATTGTAAAAAAGATAAAGCTGAGATAACCCTTATCCTTATACGCAGATTGCATCGGTTCAGTAATTTCTTTCTTAACTATGTGCGACGCTTCGTTATTTTCAGGGGATAAAAAATAACGGAGAAGTATAGCCGCAAGAATATTTGTACATCCATCTACCCAAAACAATAAATGGTAATTGATGGATGCCAGCACGCCGCCAATCGCACCGCCGCATGCCCAGCCCAAATTAATAGCCATACGGTTCAGCGAATATGAACGTGTGCGGTTTTCTTCTTTGCTGTAGTGAGCGATAGCCGTTGAATTGGCAGGGCGAAATGCTTCATTAACTAAACTGAGTAAAAAAGTGAACAGACAGATCAGCGGGTAACTTTTCATCTGCCCTAATAAAATGAACATAATGCCACCGCCGGTTAAGGTGATCAGTTGTACCCTATAAAAACCCAAACGGTCTGTGAGCTTCCCTCCGAAAAAACCGCCACATACTGCACCAAGCCCAAACAAACCCATTACGATACCGGCTTGTGCAATACTGTAGCCCATTGCCGGTTGAGTAAGGTAAATAGTCAGGAACGGTATCACCATAGTGCCGCTGCGGTTTACCAATATCACAAAAGAAAGCAACCAGGTTGACTTTGACAACCCGCTAAATGCATTCTTATATAATGAAAGCGTTCTTGACAACATGATCTTTCTGTTAAATCTGCCGTGCAAAATTAAAGTGTAACATAATGCGTTGCGTTATTAAAATGAAATCAGTAAATAATCAATAAACAAACTTACCGTCATTCCTGCGCAGGCAGGAATCCGGAATTAAACTAAAAGCATGTTATTGTTCTTTTTGCTTCGCCAAAAAGAACGAAAAAAGGTGCCCCGAGAACCCCGCCTGCCGGACGGGCAGGGATGTACAGTCCCGCTTCGGGCGGGAAGAAGCTTTGATTGAGCTTTTGTACTACTGTGGTAAAAAACAGTTGTTGCCTTATCGCTTCATAACCGGTAAGAAATTTTTTTAATAGCACAATACGTATATTTATTACATGAAGCGTTACTTTATTTCTGCGATATTATTTTTCGTGTATACATCAACGGTATATGCACAAAAAAAATTTACAGTAATCCCATTGGGAGTTAAGGGAGGAAGCGATGAAAGCAACCTTTCTTCCTATATGCTTGCATCAAAAGGTTCATTGGATTTTATCTGTCTTGATGCCGGAACGATTCACTGTGGAATTCAAAAAGCCGTCGACTCCCGCTTGTTTACACAAAAGGTTGCTTCCGTTTTGCGTACTGATATTAAGGGCTATTTTATTTCTCATCCGCACCTGGACCATCTTGCAGGCCTTGTGGTCAATTCACCCGATGATTCTTCAAAAGCCATTTATGCATTGCCGTTTTGTATTGATGTATTGAAGAATAATTATTTTACCTGGAAGAGTTGGGCAAATTTTGGAAACGAAGGTGATAAACCTGCATTGGGAAAATATCATTATGTAACACTAACCGAAGGAAAAGAAATAGCTGCAGAAAATACCAGTCTATTTGTAACGCCATATTTGCTGAGCCATTCAACACCCGGGCAAAGCACTGCATTCTTAGTCCGGTCTGAAGATGCTTATCTTTTATATCTCGGTGATACCGGCGCTGATGAAGTGGAGAAAGCAAATAACTTAAAAACGCTATGGCAAAATATTTCCCCTTTAGTAAAAGCAAAAAAACTGAAAGCAATATTTATTGAGGTTTCTTTCCCGAACCAACAAGCTGAGAAATTATTGTTCGGCCATCTTACCCCAAAATTACTGATGCAGGAAATGCATATCCTTAGCGGGCTCGCGGGTAGTGATGCAATGAAAGGATTACCTGTTGTTATCACACATATAAAACCAAATGGCAATAATGAAAACATGATAAAAGAACAGGTCACTGCATCAAATGATCTTGGTTTGAAAATTATTTTTCCGCAGCAAGCAAAGAAATTGGAATTTTAAATAACATTAAATAAACAATCTGATATTTTAGTTTTTAGCTTTTCATTTTTATTTTTTAATTATACCATGAAAGTTTTTATTACACGAGCCATTTCTCCAGAAGGAATACAGTTATTGCAAAACGCAGGAATATCTTTTACACAATGGACTGAAAAAAGAGAACTTACTCAGGACGAGTTAATTTCTTTCTGCAAAAATTATGATGCGCTGATCAGTGTCGGGCAGGATAAGATCGATAAAAAATTTTTAACCGCATGTTCGCATTTAAAAGTTGTTGCACAAATGGCAGTTGGCTTTGACAATATCGATGTTGCCGAAGCTACAAAACTAAAGATCCCGATCGGCAATACACCTGGTGTGTTAAGCGCAGCAACTGCAGATATCGCATTTCTATTAATGCTTGCTGTTTCGCGAAAGGCATTCTTTCAATATAAAAGCATCAGCAAAGGAACCTGGGGCTATTATGAACCTACGGCAAACCTCGGGATCGAATTGCATGGAAAAACATTAGGCATTTTTGGTTTGGGCAAGATCGGTTTTGAAATGGCCGCACGTTGTTATCATGCTTACAACATGAAGATCATTTATTGCAACCGAAATTCCAATCCATTTGCAGAAGAAAAATTTGAATCAAAAAAAGTAAGCTTTGAAGAACTGCTTGAACAAAGCGATGTATTATCTGTACACACAGCGTTAACACCGGAGACGAAAGGAAGTTTTAATATCGATGCATTCAGGCAAATGAAAAAAACTTCCATCTTCATAAACACTGCACGTGGCGGCATTCATAATGAAACTGATCTTATAACTGCATTACAAGACGGAATGATCTTGGGAGCAGGTTTGGATGTAACCAACCCCGAGCCGATGCACCCGGATAATGTGTTGCTGAATATGCCGAATGTTGCCATTCTTCCACACATTGGATCTGCTACGGAAGAAACACGCAATGCCATGTCGAGGCTTGCAGCAGAAAATGTGATCGCCGTTTACAAAAAAGAAAAGTTACCACATATAGTTAACCCGGAAATTTATAAATAAACCATAAGCATCTGATGGCTTAATGATAAAACAACTCTCTGATATACTAGCCATCGGATGCCTGCCGCACTACTTTCATTCAAAAAATCTTCCCTCTTTTAAATATTTTCTAAAATACAGGCTGGCTAAGGGTTTACTGGCGCGTTCTTTGTTTTAGTGATTAAAAGTTGTATATTACAGTAAACGTTAATTCACCAAAAATTGCTGTATGAAAAAAGTCGCAGATATTCTTCTTCACAAAGGAAGCCGCATCACTTCCGTTGGCCCTGAAACTACTGTTCTTGAAGCATTAAAGATCATGGCCGATCAGAATATCGGTTCCGTTATGGTTATGGATAACGGTAAATATCTCGGCATCATGACAGAACGCGATTATTCACGCAAAGTGATCCTTAAAGGAAAATCATCTACCGATACAAAAGTCCGGGAGATCATGTCTGAAGAACTCCCACGTGTAAGCCCCAGCGATACTGTTGAGTTTTGCATGCAACTGATGTCTGATAAAAATATCCGCTACCTGCCCGTATTTGATAATGCAGGTTTGTTAAGCGGCATCGTTTCTATCAATGACCTGGTTCGCGAAACAATACGGACTCACGAAGAAACCATTTCTCACCTTAAAGATTATTTGCATTCGGGATTGTAATTAAAAACATCTCAATCATCATTTCTAGCATTACGTTGTGGAGCATCCGATGGCTTAGCACTAAAGCATTTTCGAGATTAGACCATCGGATACGTTGCGATCAATTACTGTGTAAATTTTCAATCATTCAAACTTCACCACTTCAAACGAAGAAGCTTTGATATTTCCCAATTGGTGTAATTCGTCATTATCCCAACGACTGTCAGGAGCACCGCTGATATACATATTGCTTCCGATATCGGCGAGTATCAATCCGTATTTTTTCATTGCAGTAAGAATAACCTGCACGTGTGCTGGATAACTGCTTATATCAAAATTTTGTTTTAACCGGATCTTCGCACCAAACGGCAATGAATATTGTCCGCCCGAACTATTCACAGAATGCCTCGCCGGTGAAATATAAGCCGGCTTTACGTTTGGGCTGCTCAACGTAAAACGTATCGCATGATCGATCGTCCCTTTCAATACTTCATCATAACGCACCAATCCGGGAAATATCGGTAAGCCCGCAGCATCTGCCGATGTCCATCCTGCCGTGCGCAACGCATCCGATTTCAAATCGAATATCGCTCCTGATGATGCTTCCCAATGATCGCCATTCACACTCGCATTGTATAGCTCATACAAAATATTATTGTCCTTATCAACAGCAAGCACATGCGCATCTCCTGTTCCGTTTCCTTCAATCGGTGCATTCAACGGAATTGCATAAGGGCCGGCATCGCTTTCATCTCCATAATTCCCATCATAACTGTTTGCACGAAATGTTACCGGGTATTTTTGCTGGCTTCCGCAAACTACTACGAAAGGGATCCCTATCGGCGCATTATCCCAAAGTCCGCTTCCAAAATCTGCATGCATTCCCGATGAAGAAAAATTAGCTATGATCTGGTCGCTGTATGGATCAACCTGCGCTCCGGAAATATCTGCATTCCACGCATTGCCTGATGGAAAAATTTCAATGTTCTCTGCATCAGCAACAGTTGCTGAACATGAGCCGCCGCCAGATGTTGTACCAGTGCTATCAGCAGGTTTATTATTTTGGGAAGAATTGGAAGGACTATCTTTTTTACAAGCGAGCAATAACACGCATAGTAAAAACCCTGAGAAAAATACGTTGCCGCAACTTTGGATAATTTTTTTCATACGAACGGATTTGACCATTAATGAAGAAATAATTATGCCAAAAATGAATGTACGATTTGAGATGTACGATGTACGATTTGTAAGAAGAGTTATCAGTCGTCAGTCAACAGTTCTCAGGCTTAAATTCAGGCTTGCAAACTGAATACTGCTTACTACAAACTTCTGACTTCTTACATTTGGTAACCAGCGATAGTAATTCTATTAATCATCGTTGCGTCGCACACTTGTACTGTTGGAATTCTATTGAGCGACGGGAGAAGTTAGCAGTAAGCAGTAAACAGTGAGCACCTCATTGTCAATTATCCATTATCAATTGTCAATTACCAACAACTATAAACTTCAAACCAATTTTTCATTTCCAGGCATTTCTCAAAAAGCGGAGCCAGTTGCCATGCATCATGTTAGAAATATCGGTTTTACTGTAACCACGTTTTTGTAACAGAGAAGGAATTTTATTCAGGTCAGCAATTGTTTCAATATCATCTGGACATTGCTCCGTTCCGAATGCTCCATCAAGGTCAGAGCCAATACCCACATGCAATGTATTGCCTGCAAGTTGACAAATATGATCAACATGGTCGATCACTTTTTCCAGGTTGCAATCCATATTTTTCGGAGTAGATTTCCCACGGACCCAATCCGGCACGATCATCCACGCATCCATTGCAGCACCGATCACTGCTCCGCGTTCTATCAACACTTTTATCATATCATCGCTGAATTGCCGGTTATGATTTACCAATGAACGGCAATTATTATGGCTCGCCCAAACATGCCCGTTGAAATGATCCATTGCCTGCCAGAATGCATCATCACACAAATGCGTTGCATCAAGGATGATGTTGAGTTCTTCCATCTTCTTCAACAAGTCCAACCCATTTTGCTTCATTTCACCTGTTGCATCCGTTCCGTTAGCATACCTGCCGGGGCCATAATGCGCAGGGCCGATTGCACGCAACCCATAGCGATATGCCCTTTCCAAATAATCTACAGAAACGATGGAATCTGCACCTTCCAAACTCAAAATATAACCGATCATTTTTTTCTTATCAGTTGTATCCTTCCAGTAGCTTACCTGTGTTTCCAGCGATGTAAGATCATTTACCTGCACCATCTCTCCTGCTTCTTCCATTTCCTTGTACCATGCAAGCTGCGCCTGGGTTTGCGCCCATGCCTGTTGCGGTGAGTGCCAGCCAGGTAACGGATTATCCGGCGCAACATAGCGTGCAATTTGCGTAGCAACTACCAATCCAACATCTCCTTTTCTTAACTCATCAAATGAAATGGTTGCATTGCCACGATCCGGCTTGTCGGTCATTCCTTTTTCGCGGCCATTAATTTCGGTTAGGGATGCACGTAAGTCCCGGTTCCATTCCATAGCATTCATGCCAAGATCAAGATGGGCATCAATAGTGAACATGAGAGTTTGTGGTTTGTTGTTTTAATTAAGGCTTGGTAGCCGGTGTTTCGTGGTTGATAGTTAATAGTTGATGGTTCATCGCTGGATTAACCTTATTATTGCCGTTAACTATCAACCATCAGTTATGAGCCTAAGAATTCACACCCCATACCTATCTGATTATTCTTCCAGTCGCACCGCTTTGAATGAACTGGTCAATATCTTGTTTATTCACTATTGCCCAATCACCGGCAATACTTTGTTTAACCGCACCGCAGGCCGTTGCAAATTCAATTATTTTTTTGGGCTGGAAATTATTCATCAATCCAAATAAAAAACCTGCTGTGAATGAATCACCGCTGCCGATCTGATCTGTTATAAAAGATAATTCATAAGCCGGTGAAAAATAGTACTCACGGTTATGCATAAGTGCACCGGAATAAATATGCTGCATTCCGTTTACTTTCCGGAAGCTCATTGCGAGAGATTTTAATTGCGGCATTTTTTCCAGCAGCATTTCGCTACATTGTTTAAAACGCTCTTCAAAAGATGCGTTTTTATCTGTTTCAATTCCGAAATATACATGTGCCGAATCCAGGTCTGCAACAGCTACTTCACTGTGTTGCAATAATGCGGGCATAATCTCTGCAGGAGCTTTGCCATATTTCCATAACGTAGAACGATAATTGAAATCGGATGATATGACCATGCCGCTTTCTTTTGCTGCAATGATCGCTTCTTCACAAACATCTGCTGCGCTTTGTGAAACTGCAGCACCAATTCCCGACCAATGAAAATAAGTTGACCCATCCAAAGCCTTCTTCCAGTCTATTTTCCCTTTTTGCAAAAAAGAATAGGAAGAGGTTAGCCTGTCGTAGATCACTTTGGTATGACGTATACTATTGCCTTGTTCCGTAAAATACAACCCCAGCTTGTCTCCTTCATAAAGCATATTTTCCGTGCCAACACCATGGCTTTTCAATTGGTCAATGCCGGCTTTTACCATATCATTTTGCGGCACACAACTGATATAATTCGTTTTTACACCGAGCCGCGAAAGCAACACACAAACATTAGCTTCTGCACCACCATAATACGGGATATAATCCGGGCTCTGCAAAAACCGTTTATTATCGCTACAATGCAGGCGTAATAAAAATTCCCCGAAAGCTGCGAGTTGAAATTTGTGATTTTCCATTACATCAGTTATGAGATATTCTTTTTATAAATATAAATTAAACGTGTTAAATTGACATTTTTAAAATAATTCGAATATTGCTTCAATTTCAACGGGGATATTATCCGGCAGTGACCCGAAGCCGACCGCACTGCGGACACCAATGCCATTTTCATCTCCCCATACTGCCGCAAAAAGTTCACTACAACCATTAATTATATACGGGTGGTTTTCAAATTCCGGAACGCAATTTACCATACCCAACGTTTTAATTACCCTTTTTACATTATTCAAAGTCCCCACATATTTCTGTATGGTCGAAAGCATCGTTAAGCCAACCTGCCTCGCGGCAAGTTTTCCTTTTTCAGCATCAAGCTCTTTACCTATCCTGCCGATAATTAGGGTTTTATCGTCACGCACCGGGCCATGCCCTGAAAGATATAAATATTTCCCGTCAATCAAACATGGCTTATAGACCCCAAGCGGGGAAGGCGCCGGAGGCAGGTTGAATCCTAGCTTTAAGAATTTTTCTTCTGCTGTTATTGTTTCTGTATGTTGTAACATAAATTTTAGTTGATGAATGTTTTCGTTATTGCTAAAGCGAAGGGATTTATTTTCCACTCTCAAAAATACCTGGCCGTCATTGATGCAGAATATGCGTCACGTTTTGAAACAAGATTGGCCTTGTATTCAAAATGATCCGGCCTATTGCTATAAAGCAATTTTAAAACAAGCGGAATGAAGAATCATTCCGCTTTACTATAACAGAAAACTGCCTGTTATGACCAGAGCCTCTTAATGAATTATTGTTTGTCCCACCACATTCTCGTCAACAGGTCATCCGCACCTTGTGCATTTATTGCTGCAGCATAAGAAGCTGCATTAAGGCTTTGTTCCGATAGAGGATATAACATCCTCCTGAAAAACTGGCCTCCTGTAGCATTGCTAGGATAATTATTTGGCGTCAAAGCCGGATATCCTGTGCGACGGAAATTAGACCAGACTTCCTGCGCATCGGGAAAAATGCTTACCCAGAATTGTGTATATACCTGTTGCATTTGCTCGTCAAAACTACCTGCAGTATTGAAGGGGTTATTCGAAACATACGCGGTGATTGAAGCATCAGGTATCGCCCCCGCATTTCCACCAATAATTGCCCATTGCCTCATTGCGGCTTCAATGCCGCTCTGATACAAAGAACTTGCAGTTGCCGTGGTGTACCATCCGCGCAGCGCAGCTTCTGTAAGAAGGAAATAAGATTCTGCTGCAGTAAAAATCAAGCGTGGCGAGCTTAATACCAAAACTGTTTTTGGATTGGGCTCCGAATACGTTCCGAAATCTGCTGGCTTAACATTATTGATATCAGAAGACATTCCTTTTTGTATGGAAGAAGTGGTATCAGCTACTCCGTTTACATACACTATTGAAATTACCGGCAAACGCGGATCATTAGTAGATTGGAGATAACTAATGAAAACGTCCTGGTATTTGCCGCCTTCTGTATTGGTAGTTCCGTTTTGGGCGATATAATCGTTATTCCATAAATCAAGTGCCAAAGGGTTTTCATTAATGATTTGCCCAGAGCCGACATAAGGCAACTTGGCAATATCTGCATCTGCTGTAATAACACCACCTGCAATGGCTTTGGTCACCCATGATTGAGCAGCATTAATATCCACTTTGGTCAGCCGCATCCCTAAGCGCAACATCAGGGAATAAGCAAATTTTCTCCACTGATTGGTATTGCCATTGTATATAAGGTCTGCTGCACCGAAGGTAGATTTACCACCATCAAGGCTCTGAGCGGCTGCATCAAGCCTGGAAAGCAAATCCGTATAAATATCTTTTTGCGCATCATAAGCTGGTTTATATAAAGAAGAATCATAACCAAGCCCTGCCTGCGAATATGGAATATCACCATATAAATCTGTAAGACGGCTAAAACAATAAGCCCTCCATATCTGGGCCTCTGCCAGTAAATTGCTTTTTGAAGGATCATCTTTTACAGCTTTGATCACTATGCCTGTTTCATTTATTTCATCCGGGTATGCGTTACTGAAGGAAGCATAAGTTTGCGATACCTGGCTGCTTACATACTTTGAGCCAAAACCTGCCACATCATTATAGCTTGTAGTGTATTGCATGTGCCCAAGAAACAGGTCCATCATGTTTGCCACACCGTCATATTCCGATTTGGTAAATACATATTGAGGAACTACCGTGGAAGTGGCATCAGGATTAATATTGAGGGTGGCAAAACCTTTATCGCAGGATTGCATTGATGCTGCTCCCGACAGCAACAACAAAACTGCAGTAGTGTATTGAATGATATTTATTCTCATAATTGTTTTATTATTTCGGATGAAAAAATTAAAGTTTAATAGTAAGGTTAAGACCATACGATCTTGTCCGTGGCAAACCGATAGATTCAAATCCCTGGGAATTGCTGTTGGTAAAGCTTTGTTCGGGATCAAAGTTTTTCGTTTTCCTGTAAAGAATAGCCAGGTTGCGTGCAACAAAAGAAAGGCTGGCACCCTGGAGTTTTGCAAACTTTAATTTAGTAACCGGAATATTGTAGGATACTATTACCTGGCGAAGTTTTACAAAGCTTCCGTCGTGCAGGAAAATATCAGAATAAGTTTTGTAATTGTCATAATATGGCCGAAGGTTACTTACAGCAACGGTCCTGGTGTATTTGTTTCCCGATTGATCAACGCCATTTACAGTGAGTCCGTTTTCACGACCGGGTAAAGTGGATTTTAACTTACCCATGCGTGTTGCATACAATTCAAATATGGAAAATATTTTGTTTCCGAATTTGCCATCAATTAAAATGTTGAGAGAAAAATTTTTATACCTGAATTCATTGGTGAGCCCCATTGTTATTGGAGGTACACTATTACCTAAATTTTTCAATGGCGCAACTACCGGCAAGCCACTTGTTGCATTAAACACCGTATCTCCCGTCGCATTTTTCAGCATACTGGTACCTACCAACATACCGAATGGTTGACCCTGGATATTTTGTAAATAACACCAGTTGCCCACGGAATTTGCTACCTGTATGCTTTGCAATCCAGGCGCAAGACTGATTACTTTATTACTGTTGTAGGCAAAATTGTAACTGACATTCCATGCAAAATCATTCATCCTGATTGGCTTTATTGTCACCAATGCTTCAATGCCCTTATTGCGCATTTCACCTGCATTAAGTATTACGCTACCATAGCCTGAAGTTGTAGATACTGCAGTAGGAAGAATATCATTTGTTGTTTGCCTGTCATAATAAGTTACATCAAAGCCAAGCCTGTTGCGAAATAATTGCAATTCAAAACCGCCTTCATACGTAGTGGAAGTGTAAGGCCTGAGATTTGGGTTAGCAATGCTGCTGCTCGATACATTAAGTAAAGGCTCTCCTGAACTTGGCACATTACTATAGGTGAGATTGATAAGATAAGGATCAGGCGCGCCACCCCCAACCTGAGCCCATGATGCCCTTAATTTGGCATAGCTAATCCCAGCTGGTAATTTGAAGGCATCCGACAAAATAAAACTTCCCCCTACACTTGGATAAAAAATATGATTGCTTTTAGGGCTCAGAGTAGAGAACCAATCCTCTCTTCCGGTAATGGTAAGGAAGAATAAATTTTTATACTCAAAATCTGCCGAGCCAAATACCGAATTGGTCGTCACCTTTCCTGTAAATGGGGTCGTTGAAGCAGTTGCAAGGTTGGAGTAACTGTAGAAATAAGGGATAATAAATTGTGAGCCGCTCATGGTAACTTGTTCATTTGTGAATTTGCGGCTGTTTGCCCCGCCCATAAACGACACTCCGAATTTTTGTGCCAACTCCATTTTGTAAGTACCTGTGAGTAGTGTATTCGTTTCGGAAACATCTGATTTGATAGCTTCGTATTGTCCATTAGGCACATAAAGTGTCCCGGTAGGCAGAACATTTGAATAATTATAATTGTAAAAATCACGGCTTACCGTTCCTTTGAAAACAAGGTTTTTTATTGGTTCAAGTATTACGGATGCCTGCCCGAGAAACCTGTTCTTCCTGTCATTCTCCTGGTATTTGTTAGCTACAAAATAACCGTTGGATGCTATTGCCGCATCGTTCCATATCTGTTCATTTCCGTTCGAATCATAGCCTGGTTTCAACCATCTTACATCAGCAGTATTTGCAATTTCAAGTGGTGTCCAGTTAGGATTACCTAAAGCGTCTCCAGCGCCTGTCCTGTTATGTGCTTCTTCAAGATTGTATTGGGCTAGTCCCTCTATAGATATTTTACTAGTCAGTTTTGAATTAACGGAAAGGTTTATTGTTTTACGCTTGTACGTTGTATTTGGCAATATCCCTTTACTATCCAGGTTAGCAAGAGAGAGACGGTAATTTATATTATCGCTGCCCCCAAAGAAAGCTACGCTGTTTGTGAACGCAGACCCGGTTTGATAGAAATTTTGCAGGTTTTTTTTCTCTGCGATATATGGATGTGTTTTGCCATCAACAGCCATATAGTCTGTAGATCCATCGATTTTCGCACCCCATGATCTTCTGCCTGTTGCCTGGGCTGCTGTTAATGTTGTCGGTTTCACTCCTCCATCACCCTGGCCGTATTGATATTGAAAATCTGGAATGACTGCAACATTATCAAAGGTAGCTGTAGAATTAAATTCAATACCAACACCGCGTTGTGCCCTTCCTTTTTTGGTGGTAATGAGGATTACCCCATTACTTGCCCGTGAGCCGTACAAAGCGGCTGCAGTGCCACCTTTCAAAACAGTCATGGTCTCAATATCGTCAGGGTTTATACCGGCAATACCATCACCCCGATCTATATTAAATGTAATGCCATTTACAGTAGGGGCACCACCAGGCACCGAATTATCAATAGGCATTCCATTCACAACATATAGTGGCTGGTTATCCCCACTTAAAGAACCATTGCCCCTTATTATTACCCGGCTTGAACCACCAGGACCGGTAGAGATACCCGTTGCGTTAACTCCTGCAATCTTTCCACTCAAGGCATTCGCCACATTATTTTCCCTTGCCTGGGTAAATTCAGAACCTTTCACATCCGTAACCGCATACCCAAGTGCGCGTTTTTGTTTATTAATTCCAAGTGCCGTTACCACAACTTCATTAAGGTTTGATTTTTTATTTTCTAATAAAATAAGGATTGGCAACCCATTATCTACTACATTGACAAGCTTTGACTCAAATCCTATTGATGTTACCAAAAGCTGGATACCTTTTTTGGTTTTGCCTCCCGGAATGGCCAGGGAAAATTCTCCAGACTCGTTGGTTACCGTTCCGATTTTTTTATCGGATGCCAGTGCAACCGTAACGCCGTTTAGTGGCAGGCTGTCGGTAGCTCCTTTTATAATTCCAATTATTTTAATGTTTCCGGTTTGCGAATAACCCGATAGGCTGGCAAATAAGAAAAATGCCATCAGCCAACCTGGCACAGTCAGTTTGTTTTTCATCATTGCAGTTGTTTTAGAAGTTAGTGAAGACCATGATTTGCTATTTTTTTGCAAAACATTACCCTAAACTACAAGAAAAATCAAATACTGCAAAAAAATATTGCGTTTTTTTTGCAATTAAAAATTTACAATTTTGCCATTCTTGAGGCTTCTACAATGAAAATGCAATTGGCAGATAAGCTTTAGCATGTTTAAAGTGCAATAAAATCGCAAGTTTTTAGGTTATAATATCAAATTTTGCGCATAATTTTGCCGAACGCTCCGGCTAAAGCCAAAAAATAAATCCGCAATCGATTTGCAAAAAATGCAAATTTTTGGATAATTTGCTGCGCATATTTTTGAAAAAAAAGGAATACTGTAACTCAATCAGTCTTTTAGCGAACATGCCTAAAACGAAAATAAATGGGAATATGCAGCAGGTCTCACTTCCCAAAAAAGAACGCAAAGACCTGATCCTGAAGCAAGTCAATATACATACCCGCCTTATGTTTGATGACCTTGTTAAGATCATTGATGTTTCTGAAGACACCATTCGAAGAGATGTGAATGAATTGGCAGAGGATGGAAAAGTAATCCGCATCAAAGGCGGTGTGATGTCAGCTGCTTATCATTATGGGCATGATTCTGAAACCTATTCGCAATCCAATAAAGATATTATTGCAGAAAAAGCCCTGGGATTGCTGAAAGATGATATGATCATTCTCATTGGAGGAGGCACAACCGCGAGGGAATTTGTAAAGAAAATACCCAACACGCTAAAAGCTACTTTTATCACCGTAAATGTATTGACTGCGGTAGAACTACTGGATAAACCCATGATCAAAACAATAATGATTGGCGGGCAGCTTTCTACCTATAGTCAGATGACCGTAAGTGGTGAAGTATTCGAATATCTTGCAAATATCAAAGCGAACTTATGCATCCTCGGCACAAATGCCATTGATTCAATAAATGGCTTAACGGATTCTGATTGGGAGACCATACAGGTAAAAAAAGCAATGATCAAAGCAGCATCAAAAATTGCTATACTTACTATTTCAGAAAAGCTTAACTCTGTAATGCAAATGAAAATAGCAGATCTTGCTGAAGTGGACTATTTAATAACAGAGCTGTCACCAAACAGCCCGGAGCTGCAGACTTACAAATCCAAAAATCTCACGATATTGTAGCGTATGTATTTTGACTACATGAACATTAAATAGTAATTTTTCTATCGCGGGCACTATTTTTCCATTCCCCGGTTACGTTGCCGTCTTCAATAATATAAGCACGTTCGTACAATGCAATAGTCGGACAAACATGTACAGGTATTCCGTAAAAAATATCCCCTGTTTTATATTGATGGCCCGGCACAGTTTCCAAGACAAGATGCTCTTCACTTTGCCCCACAGCTTTTAATTCCGGTGCATTTAAGAAATATACACGACGTGTAATTTCATTTTCTGCAGCAATGGATTTGTGCCCGAGATCAGTACATATCCTGTTCTGCCCAGGTAATGAAATAACCCGCGTAACAACTAATGCAGCAGGCAAAAAATGCTGTTCCGGGCATAACTCACGGTAACCCTTATCCCAGTAAATAAAAGTGCCGGGGCTGCATTCAATATTTTCACGGTTGCAGTGAATGGAAAATGTTGGAGAGCCGCCTGCAACAATAACAGGTTCCTCAAAGCCATTTTGCATGATCTGTTTTTTCAATGCTTCCACTTTTGCAAAACAAACATCGCATTTTTCTTTTCGTATATTAAAATCCGCATCGCGGATATGCCCGTCATAAGCATGTAAGCCAACAGGCTTAATTCCATTTAATGATGCACAAAGCGAATACAAAGCAGAAGCATGTTCCGGATCGATGCCCGTGCGGTTTTGTCCTACATTGATATCTAAATAAACCGGCACAGTTAAGCCTTCTGTAAAAAATGCGGGAGCCATTTCTTTTGCTGCATTTGTATTATCAACAAGGCAGGAATATTTAGTAGAAGGGAATTTTTTTATCACCGCTATGAAGCGTTGCAACTTCGGGCCTATTGGCTGATATGCCAGCAACACATCTTTTGCTTTGCAATCACCAAGTATTTCAGCTTCTGCAATAGTTGCACATTTGAATTTAGTGATACCTGCATCAATCATTAATTGTGTAGCCTGCGGAGATTTATGCGTTTTGATGTGTGGCCGTAAACGCCGTACATCTTTCACCATATTAACTGCTGTTTGAATGTTGGCTTTAACACGTTGCGCATACACAACCAATGCCGGCGAATCGAGTTTATCGATATCATTGATGAGGAACCAATCTTTTTCTGCTGACATAAAAAAGTTTTAGAAGGTTTCCGGTTGCTTGTTTCTGGTTACAAGATTTGATTTTTTAAGTTGCTGATAATTTTAAAAGATCGTTGCACATAAGAACCGGTAACCCGAATCCGGAAACCAGTAACAATTATTTTCACCAATCAGTGCAATTCGAACAACGCTTCAATCTCCACAGAAATATTATTCGGCAGCGAACCCATGCCCACAGCGCTTCTTACACCAATGCCATTATCTTCTCCCCAAATTTTTGCAAACAATTCGCTGCAACCATTGATCACATAAGGATGTTTTTCAAATTCAGGAACTGCATTTACCATTCCCAAAACTTTTATCACGCGTTTTACCTTGTCGAGCGAACCAAGATGTGCTTTTAATGTGGCAAGTATAGTGAGTCCTACTTGTTGTGCAGCCTCTTTGCCTTGTTCTGCATCAAGATCTTTTCCAACTTTACCTGTGATCAGGTTTCCATCGGAAAGGTACGGGCCCTGACCGGAAATATAGCAATGTTTGCCATCAATAAGAACTGGCTTGTAAACGCCTTTGGGAGTTGGCGGTTCCGGTAACGTTAATCCAAGATCGAATAAATTTTTTTCTGCTGACATAGTTGTATTTTATATAATAGCATTCAAAATTAATGCACCGGCTAATCCTGCAAAAGATATTATTGTTTCCATCAACGACCAGGAAAGAAATGTTTGCTTTACGGTGATGTTAAAATATTCTTTGAACATCCAGAAGCCCGCATCATTTACATGCGAAAACATGACGCTTCCTGCACCAACAGAAAGCACCATTAAATTTGGGTTTGCATGTGTTTGTGCAAGCACCGGTGCAATAATACTTGCGGTAGTTAAGCCCGTTACTGTTGCCGATCCCACGCATACACGAATGATAGCTGCGATCAGCCAGCCGGATATGAGCGGGTTAATATTAAAACCACTTAAGCCATCTGCAATCTGCCTGCTTACCCCACTATCAATAAACACTTGTTTCAATGCACCGGCACCGGCGATCACGAGAAGGATCAGTGCAATATCTTTCACCGCATCACCATAATGGTTCATTATCTCCATCATTGATCTCCCTCTTTTCAACCCTAAAGTGTAAGTAGCAACGCCGAGGGAAAAGAGCATTACCACAACGGGGTTGCCGAGAAAAGCGATCAACTGTTTAGCATGTTCATTTCGTATACCCGTTAACGTTATGAGCGTAAAAAAGATCAGCAGCAATACAGGAAGCAGGGAAGAAAGAAAACTGCTTGCTGTTCCCGGCAGTTTTTCCGCAGGCACAGGTTGCGGAAGAAATGTTTGCAAAGGTGTTGACCTGATATTTTTTACAGATCGTGCAAATACAGGACCAGCAAGGATTACAGTAGGTATCGCAATCATCAATCCATATAATAACGTCAACCCCATGTTGGCATTGAATTGTGAAACCAAACTTACCGGCGAAGGATGTGGCGGCAAAAAACCGTGCGTAACCGAAATCGCAGCCATCATGGGCAAACCAACATATACTGCAGGTAACTTATATTGGTACACCACAGAAAAAACCAGTGGTATCATTAACACAAAACTCACATCAAAAAAGAGCGGCAACCCTACAATAAACCCCGTAACCATCAATGCCCATTGTATGTTTTTTTCGCCAAATATTTTTCGTAATGAAGAGGTGATCTGTTGCGCTGCGCCACTTTCTGCAACTAATTTCCCGAGCATAGCGCCGAGGCAAATAACTATCACTAATGAACCGAGCATTTCGCCGATCCCTTGCTGAACGGAATGAACGATCTTATTCATCGGGATACCGAGCAAGAAACCTGCAAGCAATGAGATGAACAGGAATGCGAGAAACGAATTGATCTTTCCCCAGGTTATCATTACAACCAGCAGCAAGATGCAAATAAGGACAATAATAAAAGTCATGATGTAAAATGACAATGAAAAAATATTCGCCGCCGAATTTAAGCAATAAACATTTCAGAAATCAAATTGAAGTGAAAAGTACATTAATAAAAACTTTTAGTTTTAGCTATGGTATGTTGCTGAAATCGCTTATCTTTTCGCATATTTACCATCAGTATTTTGCCCCAAAATCTAACGTATGCGCAACTGGAAAATCAAACTGTCTTTGTACATCAACTATTTTGTTTTTGCCATTCTACTCAATAGTGTCGGCATACTGATTCAAAAATCGATAAATGTTTATCATGTAGACGAACTAAAAGCAAGTTCATTAGAAGCTTTCAAAGACCTGTCAATAGCTTGTGTTTCATTTATTGTTGGTTCATTCCTGCCGAGGATCGGATATAAAAAAGGAATGCTTTTCGCATTGGCTTTGGTATTTGTCGGATGCTTAATAATGTACTTTGGCAATTCTTTCAGCACTGTACGAATATTATTTGCATGCGTTGGCGTTTCTTTTGCGATAGTTAAGGTATCTGTTTACTCTTTGATCGGGGTTGTAACAACAAGCGATAAAGAACACAAGAGCCTGTTAAGTTCCATTGAAAGTTTTTTCATGATTGGTATAGCTACGGCATTTGTTGTTTTCCCTTTATTTTATAGTGACTCTGATGCACAAGCATGGCTTAAAATATACCTGGTATTAGCTGTGGTGATCGCGATCTCATTTTTAATATTGTTATTTTCAGATTTTAATATTAAATATGAAATCCCCGGATCTAATGCAGGTGATGATTTCATTGAAATGATAAAATTATTAGCGAGGCCTTTAGTGCTTGTTTTCGCAGTGGCCGCTTTTATGTATGTAATGACCGAACAGGGCATCATGAGTTGGTTGCCTACCTTCAATCAAAAGGTATTGCATTTAAAAGAATCCATCAGTGTTAATATGGCTGTAATATTAATGCTCTCGATCGCACTGGGCCGGTATTTATCTTCAATACTTGTCAAAAAGATTTCCTGGATAGTGATATTGATTTCATGCCTCGTTGGAGCAGCATTGATGGTTCTGTTTGTATTGCCACAAACACAAAATTTACAGGCCAATGAAATTACTTCTCTTAAAGATGTGCCAATTATCGCTTACGTTTTTCCGTTGATAGGATTATTTCTGGCACCGATTTACCCGCTTATTAATTCGTTTGTACTAAGCGCTACGGAAAAGAATTTTCACAGCCCGATGGCTTCCCTTCTTGTATTTTTCTCCGCTATTGGCGGAACTCTTGGCTCAAGATTGGTAGGATATCTTTTTAAAAACACAGGTGGCGGAAAAGCATTTTACTTTTCACTTGTACCAATGAGCTTATTAATTCTCTGCATATTATATTTTGGGTTTGAACAAAACCGAAGAGGAACAAAAATCACAGAAGTAAGTGGTGGCGGGCACTAAATAAAATCAATATTTAATGCAGATACACGAATTACACCCATTATTTGAAGACGTACAAAGCAGCGAAATATTTGCTGACTCAAAATTTTTTGTGGATTGTGTGCCGAAATTTCCTCCGGAAAAAATTCTTGCTGATTATCTCGAAGAGAAAGGAAAAAATAATTTCGGCCTGAAAAAATTTGTTGAACAACATTTTTCTTATCCTGGCGAAACCAACTCCGGTTATGAATCTGCAAATAAACCAATCGGAAAACATTTACAGGACCTGTGGGATGTTTTGAAGAGAGAACCTTCTGAAGAAAAAAGCACACTTATTAATCTTCCTTATTCTTACATTGTTCCGGGTGGAAGGTTCCGCGAAATTTATTACTGGGATTCTTATTTCACTGCGTTGGGATTGCAGGTGTCAAAACGAACTGATATCATCCAGGACATGATTGATAATTTTGCGTTTCTTATAAATGAATTCGGATTTATTCCCAATGGCAACCGGACATATTATCTCGGTCGTTCGCAACCGCCTTTTTTTGCACTCTTTGTACAATTATTAGCCGAAGAAAAAGGGAAAGGGATATTACTGAAATACCGAAACGAACTGGAAAAAGAATATGCTTTCTGGATGAACGGAGAAGATCAAATTTCGTCAGCCGGAGCTTCATATCAACGTCTTGTTCTACTGCAAGATGGGACATTGATGAACCGTTACTATGATAACAATAAAGGCCCGCGGCCGGAAGCATATATAGAAGATATCCATATTGCCGGTCAGTCATCCAAAGAAAAAAATATAACGTACACGCACATACGTGCAGCCGCAGAATCCGGGTGGGATTTCAGCACACGCTGGTTTACCGATGGGAAAAATATGAGCACCATTGAAACAACAGACCTCATACCCGTTGACCTGAATTGTATTTTAGTTTTTCTTGAAGAAACTTTATCTGAAACCTATTCATTAGCAGGTGAAAAACAATTGCAGAACCTCTTTCAGCAAAAGATAAATTCCCGCAAAAAAGCAATAAATGATCATTGCTGGAACGAGGGCACCGGATTTTATTTCGATTATAATCATGCAACAAACACACACACGAATAAATATACGCTTGCTGCAACCTTTCCTTTATTTTTTGGTGTTGCATCAAACCACCAAGCTGAGAAAGTCGCAAAAATCATTGAAGAACAATTTTTGCATTCCGGTGGGTTGATAACTACTACCTGCAACAGCGGGCAGCAATGGGATGCGCCGAATGGGTGGGCGCCTTTGCAATGGATAGCTTACAAAGGTTTAAAGAGATATGGGTTTAAAGAACTCGCAAAAAAAATAAAAACCAACTGGGTAAAAAATTGTGAGGCAGTATACCAGGCCACCGGCAAGATGATGGAGAAATATAATGTAGTAGATACTTTTACTTCAGCAGGTGGCGGTGAATATCCCAACCAGGATGGTTTTGGCTGGACAAATGGCGTGTATCTTAAAATGAAGAGTGAGGAAGATTAAATAATAACAATTGATAATTGATAATTAAAAACTCTAAAAGCCAAGCCATTATTACATTTTGCAAAATTCAACCGCACATTCTGTTTGTGTAACTTATATTATTCGTTACATGTTTCCAATATAAATAAAATCATTTAAGGATTGTTTTTATTTCTCCGCCTGCACTTGCAATGATCAATTGCGAAGCAAGGTTTATGAACAAGCCATTATCAACAACACCTGTGATGGCATTTATCTTTTCATGTAACGTAGCGGGGTCGTGTATTTCGCCGAACGCGCAATCTAAAATATAATTTGCATTATCTGTCAAATAAGGCTTACCATCATCCAAACGTAATTTGGGGATGCAACCTAACGCTTCTAATTTCTGAAATGTTTTTTCCCAACCGAATGTCACTACATCAACAGGTAATGCATATTTTCCGAGATGTTGTACCAATTTGCTTTCATCTGCAACGATCACTAACTTTCTGCTGTTCGATGCAACAATTTTCTCGCGGAGCAATGCACCGCCGCCCCCTTTGATCAGGTGAAGGTTGTGATCAGATTCATCCGCACCATCGATCGTAATATCTATCGCATCAATTTCCGCGAAAGAAATAATCGGAATGCCAAGCCCCCTCGCCTGCTCTTCCGAACGTTTTGACGTTGCGATAGCTTTAATGTTAAGTTGTTTGCTTTTTACTTTTTCCCCAATTTTTTCAATTGCCCAATACGCTGTGCTCCCGGTACCAAGCCCAACGATCATGCCGCTTTCAACCTGTTCAACCGCTTTCTCGGCAGCAAGCTGTTTTAAATTTATCATGTTTCAAAAATATGTTTTTTGTTTGAGAAGTGAGAAGTAAGATGTGAGATGTCGGATGTGTATAAATTTCGAAAGATGGACTTAAATATGCGGGCATAACTTGCATAGCTTTTCTTCTAACAATTACATTAGATATAACTACTTCACAAGAACTTTTTCAAACCCTTCCAAATACAAGTCGAATGTGAAAATGCTTTTATGTTCTGACATGCAGCAACTTTAATAGTTAACTTTTGTCACACAAGGGGTATTTTCAAATCAGCACATTTTCACATTTTCAAATTCCTGGTATTTTCTTCATCGGTTGTTTTTTCCAATACGTGAGGCTGCGCCATGTCCATTCAAGCGGGCCGAAACGGAAATAATGTAACCAGATATTGCTCCAGATAATTTCGATGAGCCACACCACTCCTACCACATAATAAATCTGGTAGCGTTGCAGATGGCCATACATTCCAAAACCAATTCCATAAAAATATAACCCGCACATAAATGATTGCATCAGGTAATTGGTAAATGCCATTTGCCCGACCGGCCTTACAATATTAAAAAACCATTTGAACCAACCCGATCTATAACACAACATAATAAAACCAAAAATGCCAAGTGAGCGTATCACCCGTGCAAATTCATATAATTCTATTTTGTTATTCTTCGCAATATCAAATTCATTGAAATGATATTGCAACAAAGGTTTCAAACGCAAATACGATAATAAAAATCCTACGGCCATGCCAACAGCGAAAAGAAGCCAATACGTTTTCGTTGATGCTTCTCCTGTTAGTATTCCCATTTTAAAAAAAGCCATACCGATAAACATGAAGACAAGGATATCCCATACCAGGTAGTAACTCGCCAGGAATTCAAACCTCGCACTTGTATCGCTTATGTTATTATATACGCTGGCATAATTTCCCCTTACCTGCCTAAGGTTTTTTTCCATTTGCTTTTTTAAACTTTCTATACTTGTTTCATCTTTAAAACCGGTATATGCGCCGAGGTCTTCTTTTTGCTGATCGGTTAATTTTATTTTAGTTGTGTCAATAGCAGAGATTGCTTGTCCTTTTGCAATAATATTTTTTTCGCGTATAAGCCGCACATTCTCCCTTACCGTCATTAATACCAAACTAATGGCGGCAGCTACCAGTAATTTTTTTGCAGGAAGTTTCCGGAAAACAAACATGATGATGCCGCAGATGGCATATTCAAAAAGTATATCACCACTCCATAATAAAACAAAAGCATTGAACAAGCCAAATACGAGAAGCCATAATTGCCGCCTGATAAAATATTCTGCAGCTTTCATTCCATCCATTCTTTTTTCCAAACGTGTTATGAATAAAATGATGCCTGCACCAAAGAGCATGGAAAAAATTGCACGTTGTGTACCATCAAAGCAACAATTAATAAGGTACCAAACTCTCCCGTTGATCGTGCCTTCTTCCTTTAATAGGGCAAGATTATCAGCTGCGGGATCCGGCATTGCGAAATAAGGAATGTTCATGAGCAAGATACCGAGTAAAGCGATTCCGCGAAGGCAATCAATAATAACAATGCGCTCGCTTTGAGTAACGGGTTCAGCGATGGCTGTTGGTGTTTCTAAATAAGGTTGCATAATAGTGAGAGATTAAAGGGTGAAATGGCGAGAGGACGCAGCTTTGTACTTCAAGGGTGAGAGTAAATAAATATAGTGATTTTTGAGGAGAGGAAAAAAGTATTCAGCGGTAAGTTGTCAGTGATAAATAAAGCATGAAAAGGTAACATACGTGCAAAATGTTATTAGCTTTATCGACTTATTACTGACAACTTATGACTTGCTACTTCCTTTGTATCACAAAAAATCTATCTCGCTGAACCATGAAATTGTTTTCCTGAATACGTTAACTTTAAGCACCAAAAAATCTGCACATGAAACGCATACTTTTTTTTAGTTTCATTTTATTTTCTTCTCAATTTTTATTCTCGCAGCAAACACAAAAGCCGCAGTTGTATGGAAAGAACTGGATGGCCATCACCGGAAAAACTTATGGCGCTGAAGCTGGTGCACAAATTTTTCAGAAAGGCGGAAATGCTGTAGATGCGGCATGCGCCATGCTTGCAGCGGTTTGCACGATGTGGACCACTTTGAGCTGGGGCGGAGAAACACAGGCGATCATTTATAACCCGCACACCGGAAAAGTATTTTCCATTGATGCGTTGGGGTGGGCGCCAACGGGAGCAACCGCAGATTTTTTTAAAAATAAAGGGATGAATTTTCCGCCGGAATACGGGCCGCTTGCAGCAGTAACCCCGGGCACACCAGGTGGATTATGTTATATGCTCGCGGAATATGGAACGATGAGTTTGAAAGATGTGCTGGCGCCAGCTATGCAACTTGCATCAGGTTATGCTATTGATGCGCCATTGTGCAATGTAATAGAAGCAAATAAAAAACGTATTAAAGACTGGCCGTACAGCAAAGCAGTTTTTCTTACACATTTGGGCGAAAAAAGAGAAGGCCCTGAACAAGGCGAAGTGTTTGTACAAAAAGATTTATTAGAGACCCTCACAAAAATGGTGGAAGCGGAACAAGATGCATTGAAGAAAAAGAAAAGCCGCAAAGAAGCGATCTATGCTGCGTATGACCGTTTTTACAAAGGAGATATTGCAAAAGAATTTGTGCGTGGCTGCCAGGAACAAGGAGGATTGATAACGATGGAAGACTTAGCTTCGTGGAAGCCTGTTGAAGAAGAACCATTGCATGTAAATTATAAAGGCATTGAAGTATATAAATTGCAACAGTGGTCGCAGGGGCCGGCGATGTTGCAAGCATTGAACATACTTGAGAATTTTGATCTGAAAAACATGGGATATAACAGCACACGTTATATCAATACGATTTATCAAACGATGAGCCTTGCATTTGCTGACAGGGACTTTTATTATGGCGATCCGTATTTTCAACCTCAGGAACCGATCCAAGGATTGCTGAGCAAAGAATATGCAAAGGAAAGGGCGAAACTGATTTTGCCAGACAGGAATAATGCAGACGTTACTCCCGGTGATCCCTATCCGTACGAAGGAAAAACAAATCCGTATTTGAATTTATTACAGCAACGCGGAATCGGAAAAGCAACTGCAGCAATCGATAGTTTGTACATGCAGCGTTTGTGGCTTGGCACAACTTCTATTGAAGCTGCAGATAAAGAAGGCTGGGTTGTTTCTGTAACGCCAAGCGGTGGATGGACTCCGGCTTGTATTGCAGGACACACAGGTGTTGGTATGAGCCAGCGCATGCAAAGTTTTGTACTAGATTCAACATTAAACCCATTCAATGTTGTTGAGCCACATAAAAAACCACGCGTTACATTAACACCTTCATTAGCGATGAAAGATGGAAAACCATTTTTAGCATTTGCCGTACAAGGCGGAGATACGCAAGATCAAAATTTATTACAATTCTTTTTGAATGTGGTTGAATTTGGCATGACTGTACAGGAAGCAACTGAAGCGCAAAACATCAACACAGATCAACTATGGCTTTCATTGGGTGGAGAAAAAATTGACGACAGGAAACCACATCCCGGTCATATATTGATCAACAACGGCACTCCGGAGTATGTGAGAAAAGACCTGCAGAAAATGGGATATATCTTCACAACGCGTGAAAGGACCAGCGGGCCGATCAATGCCATTTATTTTGATACCAAGCACGGAACATTCTGGGGAGGCAGCAGTAATTACGGAGTGGATTATGGAATAGGATGGTGAGGAGAATGTGAGATGAGAGATGTAAGATGTGTGCGATGGCAAAATTCTTTATTGTACATTGCTTCGCCTTCTTATCACTTACATTTTACTACTAATACCTTACACCCTAAACCTTATGCCTGATCCCATACACAAACTAATAAATGAAAACACTATACACCATATTATTTATTTTCTTTTCACAAACATTATTTGCCAATGATATTGATAAATTAACGACTAATGAGGATGTCAATAATTTTCTCTTCAAAAAAATAAATAAGCAGATCAAAGATCACCCGGTGCTTGAGAGCAAAAGCACAGATACTTTAAAATATGGTTTGAATAAATTCTTTAAAGTTGATCTTGACAACAACCATCTCACTGACCTTATCATAAACGGAAAACATTTAATGGTTGTCCTCGATAAAGGCAAAGGGAATTATGAACTACAATACCTGGACAGAAGTGCACCATTTCTCTTTAGTACAAAACTTATTTCTATTGATGCGGAATCATTCCCAGAAAAAATTATTATCCTTCAATCAAAACATTCATCACCGGATACGTTGATCTATAAATTCGAAAGGTTTGTTGAATACAATCCATATCCTGCAACAGATTTTATATTCGAAAAAATAACATTCAAAACAGAACGTTGTCCGGGACAATGCCCCGTTTTTGAAATGCAGGTCAACAAAGACCATTCAGTTGCATATAATGCCGGAGAGTACAATTTACAGCTGGGTTCATTCCAGGGTGTTTTGGATGACAAGGAATTTAAAGAGCTGATCGATGTATTAAAATACCTGCCAATCGAAAAACTGAAAGACAAGTACGCTGTAGAATGGAAAGATGACCAAACTGCCGCAACAAAAATTTCTTACAACGGCAAATCGAAAATGATCGTAGATTATGGAGAAGCGGGAAGTTTTGGTTTGGCAAAATTGTATTCATTATTTTTTGAGTGGCGGAATACAACGGAATGGCTGCGGCAATGATTATAAATTTTATTGATATCCCAACTTCTGTATTTCAGTGCTTCTGTGGTAAAATGAGATTGCCATGAAACACAAAAGCTATTGAAATTCAAAAAAAATTTACAAACCCATCGATTTATTTTTGTACTTATTGCAACAATCCGGGCAGTTGCCTGTCCTATCATCAATTGAACACTAAAACCGAAAATAGTTTGACCGACCAGCAATTGGTGAACAAGGTATTGCATGGCGATACCGCTTCTTTTTCCATAATCATTAAAAATACAGAAGCATTGACGGCTCAAATTGTTTTTAAGATGATAAACAACTCTGAAGACAGGAGGGATATTGCCCAGGATATTTACCTGAAGGCTTATGCGAAGCTTTCCGGTTTCCGGTTCCAGTCGAAGCTTTCGACATGGATAGCGCAGATAGCATATAACACCTGCCTGAATTACCTGCAAAAGAAAAAGCTCGTCTTCCCCGATAATAAATATCCTGATAAAAATGATGAAGAATTTTTAGAAGTCATAAGCACCAATCCTTTGCATGATGAAGTGGAAAATGAAATTTCTAAAAAAGAACTTACCGGCATATTGCGTACTGAGATCGAAAACCTTCCGCCTATTCAAAAAACATTAATAACACTATACCACAATGAAGAATTGAGTTATGAAGAAATTGCACGGGTCACGGAATTGCCGGAAGGCACTGTAAAAAGTTATTTGTTCCGTGCACGAAAAGCACTGAAAGAAAATTTATTAAAGCAATATAAAAAAGAGGAGTTATGATACATAATCATCCTGCTGATGCAGACATACAGCAATTTGTGTTAGACAACACCGTTTGTGAAAAGCACATAACTGCACATATAGATTCCTGTGAGCAATGCATGGCAAAAGCCGAAAATTACAAGTTGTTATTTTCTGAAATTGAAAAACAACCGAAACCGGTTTTTGACTTTGATGTATCAGCCTTGGTATTGCCTCAGCTTACTGTAACAGAGCAGGCACGTACAAGAAATTATTTTCCTGCATATATCCTTTCCTGCTGTTTTCTCGGCGTCATCGGCATTGCAGGTTATTTTTATAAGGTTGAGCTCAATAATTTCTTCAAGAAATATTTTTTGCATATTTCATCCGGTCTTTCAAAAACTGTTTTGTATATGCTTTTATCAGCAGCGTTGCTCATTCTCATATTCCAGAGCATTGAAATGATCAAAAAATATCAACGCAAGATCGATGATTTAAATTTTTATTAAACAATTGCAACTTTAAAATACGAATGCTGTCTCATTACTAAATAAACCGAAAAAAATATACAAATGAAAAAAATAGCCTCTATAGCATTGATCCTTTTCGCAGCAATTACAGCAAATGCACAGCAAAATTTTCAATCGTTCCCCGACCGGGAATTCAACAGTGATTTCCTGCATATTACCGGTTTCCTGATCGGCCTTTTCCTATTCACTTCATTTTTTTTATCCATTATAAGATTGTTCTTAGAAAGCAGGATGAAAAATAAAATGATAGACAAAGGTGTTTCCGAAACTGTTGTTGAGCAATTTTTGCAGCCTACAAACCGCGACAGCAAAGGCGTTGCTATGAAATGGTTCATTATTTCGGGGTGCATCGGTTTAGGTTTGGCGGCTATCAACCTTTCATTGCCGATCGGCATTCATTCTGTAGCCATTATGGCTTTCAGTGTTGCACTTGGGTTTTTAGGATATTATTTTTATATGAAAAAAACCGGCAAATAATTCTTTCATTTTCTATAACCATTATTTCATGAAACACTTTTCATTTTTAATACCCGCTATCGGATTGTTGTTCTTCGCTACTTCATGTCACCGGGGAAACAGCATAATCATTAGTAACAACGACGATAACCTGTACATCAATTACCAGGGAGAAATTCAATTCACTGATGATGAAACAGCGATCAAAAGCATAACTCCAAATGGCTTTCTGAAATATACACGGAACAATAAAAAATTGGTTGCAGAAAATAGCGAACATGGCGAAATAAAATATGATTTGGATTATAATGGCAAAAAGCTAAATCCGAATGATGCCGATGGCAAACAATTTATGGCAGATGTTATCAAGGATATGATCCAGATCGGGTTTGATGCGAGAGGGAGAATGGAACGCCTGTACAAGAAAGGCGGCACCGAAGCAGTATTGAATGAAGTGCAAAACATGAAAGCTGATTATGTAAAAGGACTGTACCTGGAATACCTGCTTGCAACCGACAGCCTTTCTCAATATGAAATAAAAGAGATCGCAAAAAAGATCGGTTCGCAAATTGGCTCTGATTATGATAAAGGAAGATTACTGGTGAAATTCCCCTACAATTACCTGGTAGATTCGCTCACCACGCATGCCTGGTTTGAAGCAGTGAAAACGATTGGCAGTGATTATGAAAAAGCAAATGCGCTTACTTATATAGCAAGACAGCCAATAACCCCGGAACAGTTCAACCAAACTGTAGATGTTGCTAATACCATCGGATCAGATTATGATAAAGCCAATATTTTGAAAGAACTTATTTTCAAAAGAAATTTTACGGAAGATAATTTTGATAAAACATTGGATGCTGTAAGTTATATCGGGGGCGATTATGAAAAAGCGAACCTGCTCAAAGCGTTGATTGAAAAAGAAAAACCATCCGGCGATCATTTTAATAAACTGATTGATGTAACACAGCATCTTGGCTCGGATTATGACAAAGCAAATCTTATCCGCGAAATGATTGAAACCGGTTTGCCTGCAGGCGCAAGTTTTGACAAATTGCTTAGTGCAGTGATACATACCGGCTCTGAATTTGACAAAGCAAATATGCTGAGGGATATTACTACCAAAAATATTGCCACCAATGAGCAATGGATCAGCATCATCAATGCTACCGGGGAAATTTCTTCTGATGCAGATAAAAGCAATTTCCTGGTTTCCATTGCGCCTTCCATTCCTAAAAACGATTCCGTGAAAACAGCATTTATGCGTGTGGCAAGAACTATCAACAACGAATCAGACCTGGGCAGGACAATTAAAGCGATGGAATAATTGAAGATCGGTAGTAAATAAATTATTTTTGCTGAACGCAATTAAAATAATTTATTATGCCTATCCTGGCTATCGTCCGGCACGGACAATCTGTTTGGAACTTAGAAAATAAATTTACCGGAGAAATTGATGTTGACCTCACAGAAAAAGGGCGTAAAGAAGCCTATGAAGCAGGGAAAGACCTTCGCGAAATTAAATTCGATTATGCTTTCACATCTGCATTAAAACGTGCCGATGAAACATTAGATATTATCCTCGAAGAAATACAACAGGAAGGTATACCCGTAATTAAAGATAAAGCACTGAATGAACGCAATTATGGCGACCTGCAAGGTTTGAACAAAACAGCAATAGCAGAAAAATACGGCGATGAGCAGGTTGCGATCTGGAGAAGAAGCTATGCTGTAAAACCACCCGGCGGGGAAAGCCTGGAAGATACTGCCGCAAGGGTGATCCCTTATTACAAAAAAAATATTGAGCCGCTTTTACAGCAAAATAAAAACATCCTGATCGTGGCGCATGGCAACAGCCTGCGTGCATTGATGATGTACCTGGAAAATATTTCGCCGCAGGCAATAGCAGAAGTGAACCTCCCGACGGGAGCACCAAGAGTGTACACAATAAGTAACGACCTGAAAGTACTTCGTATAATTGTATATAAAGAAGTGAATTTGTAAAAGCATTCTGTTTTTTTGCTTCGCCAAAAAGAGCTAAAAACATCTTATTGAAACGGGCGTAGAATTAATTTCGTTTAACCATTACTGTTATTGTAACGGAATTCGCGGAGAGTACTACGGTTGAAGAGAATCGTTACCGTTGAAGAGTGCGACGCAACGATGCTCAACCGGAGTTGCTAAAGCTGGTTACAAAATATTATTGAACTATTATTTGCAGCAAACTATCACATCTCGCGCCAGATCGGGCGTGTGAGGCAGGTTGGGCCGCCGCCGCCTTTTACGCTGATATCTTCTCCAATATATTCGATCACGTGGCAACCGGCATTTTCGAGTAATGATTTTGTTTTTGGGTTTCCTGCAACCATCAAACATGTACGCGGAGCTAATGCAAGCACATTGCAACCCATCGAATCAAATTCATTGTCGGGCACTTCAACTAATTTATAATTTCTTTCTAACAACAAATTCCTGAAAGCAATCGGCATAAGCGGAGAATACACGACAGCAATATCTTTATCAACCGGGCTGAAAATAGACATCAAATGAAATACGTCGGCAGGGCCTTTGTAATGCGGCAACTCTGCAACCACTACATCAACTCCTATCGTTTGCAACAATGCTTTCAATTGATTAATTCCCTCTTCATTGGTGCGATAAGTATGACCGGCAGCAAGCGTGTTTTCATCAAGCCATGCAACGTCGCCGCCTTCGACAGTTCCAGGTGCACTGATTGCGCCGAGAACGGGAATATTATTTTGCAGAAAAGCCTCATGTTCTGCATGCGGTTCATTGAGCCGCGCAGCCTTACCCATATTGCAAATGATCATTCCTTTGTTGGTCGCGATCGCTGCATCGCGACAATAAATGGAATCCATTGTTACATTATTTTTCGCAGGCAGATGAAAAATAGTATCGCTGTATTGGTGCAGCATATTTTCAAATGCATCATATTCTTTTACAGCATTCGTAAAATCAGGCCTGGATAAATAATTCAGGTCTTTCCATTGCTGATCAATTTGCGCATCGCTTACAAAAGCATCTTTTGATCTTTTTATGAAAAGAGATTTTAATTTCCCGAATTCTGAATGACAGGTAAGTTTCATATAAATAGATTGCATGCAAAGATTTCTGTTCTTTTTTGCATTGCCAAAAAAGAACAGAAAAAGGCAACCCGAAAACTCCGCCTGCCGGACGGGCAGGGATGTACAGCCTCCCGCCTTTGCGGGACAAGCTGTTTTCGGGAGGAGCTTCGATTAAGCATTCGTGCTATTCTGATCAAGAACATTTGTTCCCTTATCGGTTCCTGATCGGCAAGAAACGCCTTCGGGCGGCTAAACATTATTAAATAATATCAGCACAATTATTTTTTTATCACTTCATAAGTTACATGCGTTGTTACATATGAATGCTGCGTTCCTTTGATTTTAATATCAAATTTATTTTTGTCTACATTATCGAATAAACGCACACCGCTGCCGATCAATATTGGTGAGATGTGAAGCGTGAATTCATCAATATGCCCTGAATTTAAAAATTGCTGAACTGTGGTTGCACCGCCACTCAACCTGATATCTTTTCCGTTCGCTGCCTGTTTTGCTTTTTCCAATGCACTTTCAAAACCGTCATTAATAAAATAAAATGTTGTTGTTCCTTTTTGCACCCAGGGCTCACGCTTTTCATGCGTCAATACAAACACAGATGCTTTGAATAAATCTTCGGGCCAATTTGGCTCGCCTTCTTCAAACATGCGTTTACCCATGATGTATGAACCACTACGGGAAAAAACATCGTGGATTAATTTTCCATCTTCACCATCTTCTTCACCACCGTTGCGGCCATGATGTTCCCAAAATGCTTTTTGTTTGAACATCCAGTTGTGTATCTGCGGGCCGTTATCACCCAGCGGATTTTGCGGGCTACGGTTGGTTCCTGCAATAAAACCATCGAGCGACATAGCCATGTCAAAAAATATTTTACCCATCGTGTTTGTGTTTTAAATGTGTTCGTTACTTTTTCCCGTCCACATATTCCTGCAAGGATTTTGTAATGACGTATGTCCATCCTGCTTCAAAACTTGTTCTTGCAAAATCAGGTAAGCCCTGCGGGAATGTTTCCAAACCAGAGTGTGTTAATTTCAATTTTGTTTGGTTGCCTTCAGAAAATAATTCAAAGGTCAGCAGAGAATTTCCTTCGTAGTCTTTATACCTCCATGAATACGATAATTTTTTTTCCGGTATTACTTCTACCACTTTACAAAAGTGTACATATATTTTTTCTTCAGAACCGCCGTTGAATGTAAATTCAAACCCTGGCTGTGGTTTAAAATCAGAAACATCAAAATACCATTTCTTCATTTCATTTTTATCTGTGAGCGCTTTCCATATTAAAGAGGCAGGTGCATTGAATGTACGTTCAATAATAAAAGGTTCTTTTTTCATTTGAATAATTGTTGAAGATCAAAAAAGTTATTTATGATGCAGGAAATTCATGATAACATGTGCAACCAATGCTACCATGCTTCGGTCTTTGTTACAGCTTTCCATAGTGCCTATATATGATCCATGATCTCCCGGAAGTATCATCAATCTTGAATCAGAGATCAATTTTGATATTGCTATTGCGTGTTCAGCTAATACAACGTCCTTATCTCCGCAGATAATTAACGAAGGGGCTTTGATAGATTGAAGTATTCCATCTTTCCAATCTCTGAAATGCAACATTCTTTCCTTGTCTTTATTAAACATATTTAACAACTTACCGTTATCAGGATTAACTTTCAAAAATTCCTCTCGCAAAATTTCCGGCATATTATCGATCGTTACGTACTGCATGCCATCAAAAAAACCTGGTATCATTCCCTCACGTTTATACAATGCAGAAGCAATGATCAATTTATTTACGATGTGCGGATAACGATGTGCTATTTGCATTGCTGTAGTACCTCCGTTGCTAAATCCAAAAAATGATGCTTTGGAAATATGAAGATTGTTTAGCAATGTAGCGACATCATCAGCATCCTGTTCAAAACTTTCCGGCGCATCCCTGTCGCTTGTGTGCCCATGCGCTTGTAATTCCACTGCAATAATCCGGAAATCTTCAGCGAACATCGGAATGATTTCTCCGAATGTTGTCGTGATCGTTGATCCGCCGCCGTGAATGAGTACAAGCGGATCGCCTTCACCATGTATCTCATAATACATCGAAATCCCATTCACATCGGAATATCCTTTTTTGAAATTCATATTTGTGTTTTTGATGATCGTTGAAGAAACCAGATGACAGATGTCAGTGTCAGAAACAAATATTCCGCTATGTCATCTGTTTTCACTGACTAATCCCCATAACAAGTTGCTCCAAACGCACAAGGCTTTGCGACCAGCCTTCATCCATTCCACCAATATATGGTTTAGCGTCTGCGCTTACATGGTCTACAACAGCATGCAACGTGAGCTTTGTATTTTTTCCATCTTCTTCAAACGTTACAGTATTCATTACTTCAAAAATGGTTTGGCCATTTTTATCCAGGGCGCCACTCACAAACACAATTTTTTCTGATTTTATGACCTCTATAAATTCACCGTTCATCGGGTAAACTGTTCCATCTGGGGCCTTCATCTCAATATATATTTTCCCTCCGGGCTTTACATCAATTTCACAGACAGGATTTGTAAAACCTCCCGGCCCCCACCATTTTGCCAATTGTTTTACATCTATCCATGCATTGAACACAACATCACGCGGTGCTTTCAGGATACGCGTTAACGTTAGTTCCTTATCAGGCATAACTTTTTCAAGGTACATTTCAAGTTTATCAATATTTTGCACGAGCCCGATATCCGCTTTATACGTTTTTATTGTTTCCTGTTTCACTTCGGCACTTGCAAAGAGCATCTTAAAATGAAGTATGGTTTGCTGATGGCGTGCTTCAAATATAATAGTGGTACGGTGCCTGGGGCCGGCGATATGGTCAAAGACAATTCTTTCCGGCTTTACTACTTCTACATACACAATTTCATTCGGGTAATCCCTGCCATCGGGACCATGCATAATAAAACTCCAGTGCCCGTTTGTTTTTACGTCCATGCTATGGATCGTATTGGTAAAACCTTCGGGGCCCCACCAGTTTTTGATATGGTTCTCTTCGGTAAACACTTTCCACACCAGACCTCTCGGTGCATTAAGCACCCTGGTGATCGAAAGCTCTCTCTCGGAAATATCGTTCGCGGCCGCAATTGTTTTTGACATAACCCTGATTTTATTAGTTGAAAAAATTATTTTGTTCTCCGGTTTCGTACCGGTTGTACTTTTTTTCTTTTCGAATTTTTCTTTTTTGATTGCAATTCTTCCAGGTAATTTTCCAATGCATCAAACTTTGCATTCCAGAATTGTTTGTATTGATCCACCCAATCAGAAACCTCACTGAGTTTTTGCAATTTCGCTTCGCAATAACGTTCCCTCCCCTGTTGCTTGATCGCAATAAGCCCGCATTCCGTTAAAATTTTTATATGCTTGGAAATAGCAGGGCGGCTCACATCAAAATTTTCCGCAACGGCATTCAGGTTCATCGATTGACTGGCGACCACGCTGATAATTGCCCTTCGGGTAGGGTCTGCAATAGCCTGGAAAACATCTCGTCTCATTGGCTGAATTATTAATTATGTAACTATTCGGTTACAAATATATGGGTAACCATTTGGTTACACAAATTTTTTTAAAAATTATTCTTCTTGATGTTTTAAAAACCAAAAATGATTTTTGGATATGAGCTTTTGTAACTCCGGTTAAGCATCGTTGCGACGCTCCGTTCACCTGAAGAAAAACTATTGAGCTATTTAATTTGATAATGGGATAATAAGATAATTTTAATAATGCTTTACCCATGCATTTTGCATTGAGCATTTAGTCTTCTACCCAAAACCCACATCTTACTTCTCACTTCCCCAGCTTCTCCTGCATCTGTTGAAACGCCAGCATGAACATTTTATATCTTTCGTCAGCATGTGTCCAATTGATGCCACCATTATGAAAAATCTGTTTGATCATCAGGTTTGCTTTTTTGCAATCATCATCATCATAAAAAAAGGAGCGCCATCGTTCCGGGAGGTAATCAAATGGTTTCAGCGCAAAACCGTTTCCATAAATTTTTATCGGTGTTGGTGTGTTTCGTACGTCGAGGTATTCGATCCCATATTTTATCGCCCAGGAAAAATACATCTCCCAGAAATGACAATGATTGATCAGCCTCTTTTTTATTTCATCATTCGATTCTTTATGGGTCGGCGGTATTCGCCACAAATTATTATTCAGGGAAAACGGATCGTCTGAATCAGAACCATACCCATCCGGTTCACTTTGAAAAACATATATCGAAGAATGGTTGGCAGATAATAGCTGCAACCTGTCTTTTCCCTCAATCCTGAAAAATAATGTTTCCGTTGGATGTGATTGAGGGGAAAGTATCAATTGATCTTTCGTCATCCTCCATTTTCCTGATTCGAAATAATCAAAGTCGCGTGTATATGTTCCGTCAGGATATAAATTCAAAAAACTAATTGGAGTGAGCAAGGTGTCTTTCAACGTATCTTTTCCATTGCTGCTTGTATAAAACCACAACTGGCTCATCATTTCCCTTCGCAGGTTACAGCTTGATACAGCGCGAAAGAAAATAGAAGAAACAAAAAGGATAATTATTTTTTTCATAGAAAATAACCTGGATAAGTTCAAACGGAAAATTAGTCATTCTTATTTCGCACGATCCAAACATAAAACGGAACGCCAGCCATTAGCAGCAGAAATCCCCAGTATACAATTTCCTGTCCGGCACCTGCAATTGCCCAGAAAGCAAATGCAAATGCCAATAAAGAAATAATAATAGACGAAACCCAGGCTTTGTTATCCAGATGTTTTTTCTGAAGCCGGATAACAATATAAGCAGCCATTGAAAAAAGATACGGCACTAATGATGTCAATGTAGAAAGCAGTATCAGAAATTTGAATTGCTCCACCAAACCTTTTGTATAATTCATCATCATGATGATGGAAACCAAAACACTTCCGATAATAATTCCGTTTGCAGGAACGCCTTGCTTATTTTCTTTTCCGAAAATCGAAGGGAATAATTTGTCTTTCGCGATAGCATAAGGTATCTGTCCTTGTATCAGTATCCATCCGTTCAATGCACCAAATGCAGCGATAGCTACACCTGCGCTTATCCAATACCGTGAGTTTTCTCCAAAAATTTTTGCTGCGGCATCAGCAAATGGAGTTACAGATTTTTGCAGGCTCGTTGCCGGAATTACCCCAAGCACACTTATAGTTCCGAGAATATAAACCAATGTTGTCACTAATGTTCCAAGCATTGTGGCACGCGGAATTGTTTTTCCTGGATTATCAATATTCCCGGCAGGTATTGTTGCACATTCAATACCAAGAAAAGCAAACAGCGTCATTGCTGCCGTTGTTGTTATTGCAGAAAACGTGGAACTGCTGCTGATATTGAATGGCACGAAATTTTTGGTATCAATAAAAAACATCCCGCCAACAGCAACCAATATCAATGGCAATAGTTTTAAAAGAGTAGTCACCAATTGCATTCCGCCAGATGCCACAACTCCTCGTGTATTGATCCACGTTAGGAACCAGATCGCACTTAAACCTGTAGCAATTGCAAGAAGAGGGTTTCCATTTAAAGGATGAATGAATGTGCTTAATGCGCTCACCAGCGAAACTGAAATAGCAGCATTGGTACACCAGATAGACACCCAGTATCCCCACGCGACGAGAAAGCCCATAAAATCGCCAAAGCCGCTTCGCGTGTACGCATAAGGCCCGCCGTTAATACCAGGCAGTAATTTGCAAAGCCTGCTGAAAACAGTTGCCATTAAAAATGCACCTGCTGCAGAAAAAACCCAGCCAAGCAAACTGATGCCGCCATAAGCCGCCAATGCAGAAGGCATCAAAAAAATTCCCGCACCAATCATATTACCTACAACCAGTGAAGTTGCTGTCCATAAACCCAATTTCTTTTTTGAAGAAGCTTCAGCCATATTTATTTCTGCAGTTAATTTATTTGTTCAATATACGATAAATAGTAACTGGCAGAAAATACATCCGCGAAGTTGAATTTTATTAACAAAACCTGTGTGGCAACTCAAATTCCGGCATCATAGCAATCCATCAAAATAAAAAACTTATATTCATATAAATTCCATTCATGTATACCCCCTCAGCCATCAAAGTACTTTCCGTTATTGCCATGATATTAACCTTATGCGGCATGGCCTTCAGCATTATGGCAGGAAGAAAATTCGGAGGCATTTATTACGTCGGCATACTATCATGGGTGTTATTATTCTGGGCATCGTTTATCGGGTTCCGGTTAAGCTCCTATAAATTGTATGAAGAAGAATATAAGAAAGTAGCGATCCGCGTTATACTCATCATCGTGGCTTTTTTTATAGCAATGCTTACCGGCCTGCTTATTGGTATTATACTTGCTGTTGTTCTTCTTTCCACATTATGGGGGTTGAAAAAAAATTACGATGAGTGGGACAGCAATAATAATTCGGAAATACAGCAATAAAATTATTTTTAAGAATGATAAAAGTTACCGGCATACCATATGATGCAAATTCTTCTTTTTTGAAAGGGCCGGCGTTTGCACCAGCAAGAATTCGTTTGATGGATAAAGAAGGTTCTGCAAATTCATTTTCAGAATCAGTGACAGAAATAAAAGAAGGCTTGAATTATAGGGATGAAGACGATTTATTTTTTGAGAATACAAATCCGGTAAAAGCTTTTGATGCCATTAAAACCCACACCCGAAAATTATTAGCAGACGGGAGTAAGATCATCTCGCTTGGCGGAGATCATTCTGTTTCCTATCCTATCGTAGATGCATTCACAGAAAAATTTGACAAGCTGAATATCCTTCACCTTGATGCGCATGCAGATCTCTATGAAAATTTTGATGCCAATCCATATTCGCATGCATCTCCATTCGCACGCATTATGGAAACTGGGAAAATAAATTCACTAACACAGGTTGGCATACGCACATTAACTGAGCATCAAAAAGAGCAGGCAAAAAAATTTGGCGTTGTAATTATTGACATGATCAATTTCAATTTTGATTTCATTTCAACATTACAAGCACCATTGTATGTTTCTTTGGATATTGATGTTCTCGACCCGGCGTTTGCCCCTGGCATTTCGCACCACGAACCGGGTGGATTGAGTACAAGAGAATTACTGAAGATAATTCAACTACTTAATGGACCGTCAGTAGTCGGTGCAGATATCGTTGAATACAACCCTTCGAGGGATATTAATAATGTAACGGCAATGGTTGCTTATAAACTATTGAAAGAGCTGATCGCAAAAATGAATGCTGCTTAGTGCGGAAAGAAATCTCACGCAGTGGCGCGGAGATCGCAGAGAATTCGTTTTGTGTATTAACTCTGCGTACCCTGCGCCTCTGCGTGTAACAAAATACACCGTCTTTACAACAATTATAATAAGTTTTACAAACACAATGCAGCGATAAACGCTAATTTTGCGTCATGTTGCTGAATAGCGGTGTAACCTTAACTCAAACCTTTCCACATGAACAACCAATTTCTTCAACGGATAAAACTTCTTTTTTTGTTTATTGCTTTTGCCTGGGCATTTTCCTGCACCAAAGAAGAGGTCTCCCAGGAGTCTTCAATAGCGTCGCACACCATTATGCAGGATACAGTTCTCACCGACACCTCTTATTATACAGATGTAACGATTGACGGGATACGTACATTTTACATATCCGGACAAAATGGAAGTGGCATGTATTATGGCGGAAGTGGCGCGAGATATTCCGGAATTACCAATAACTTCAACACCCGTTATTCTGATGGATATTATTACAACATCAATTATATCGAGTTCAACAAATACGAATCGCCGGAATTGTATGGAGCGATAAGCAATTACAGTGTTGCTACTTTTAACCGTTGGGTAACTAACAATTATGCGATCGGAGATTATGCCTATTTCGATAAAAACAATTCGCTTAACGAAAAAAACGGGATCGTGTTGGTGTGGACAGATAAAAATGGCGCAAAATGGCAAACCAATTTTGGTGACCAGACCGGAAGCAGTTTTAAGATCATTAAATCAGAACCCACGCAAGGGCTCAACTCAGGATATATAACCAGTACCAGTATTACTGCTGTTTTCAATTGCAAACTCTACAACAATAATGGCAATATAAAATTGCTTACAAATGGCAAGTTGAGGTTGGCGCTTTGGATTTGAGGAACTAATTGAAAATTGAGAGTTGCAAGTTGAAAATGGAAAATGGGGCGCTCACTGTGTACTTCTCACGTCGTTCAATAGAATTTCTGCTGTACAAGTGTGCGACGCAACGATGGCGAAAAGAATTACTATCGTTGGTTACAAAAAATCAAAAGCCAAAATTGAAAAGCAAAAAGTATTAGCAGAGTTCCTGGTTTTGATTTTTAAATTTTTACTCATTGGGAAATCTCAAATCCCAAACTCTCTAATAGGGCACCGGCGCCAATATTTTTCGCATTTGATGACCGATGGCGATGCGCCTTGCATATACCAAACGATAATTTCCTGTTGTAATATTATAATCGTAACCTGAATATTTTCCTTCCGTATTAACCGTTGTGCCGATCCATGTAATGTTTAAACTCCACCAACGTGAAGTGTATCCTGCACCGAGACGAAACAAAAAATTCGGCGAAATACCGATCTTGTCGGATCGTATGCCATTGCCGATCTCACGTGAGTAGCGCAGGTTAAGATTGGCATTGAGCGAACCCAGCAGGAAAAAGTTATATCCGAAAACTAACGTATATGCATAACCGACACCAGGGCCGATCTCAAACAAATGTATTTTATGGATATTCTCCTGATTATATACAGAGTCTACTGCATGCGGAACAAGCGAACTATCTCCATTAGAAGCAATATAAAAAGCTTCCATGCCCAAGAGAAATGACCCTGCAGATTTTCGCTGCCACGCATTTTGCGAAAGCCCTGCGCCGTAACAAAAACGCTGATCGTTCAACACCCGGTTTACAGAAAGCCCGACAAGCTGCACGCCCATATCCGGGCGTTTGTAATACGATTCGCCGGTGGGTGCGGCAAGGCCTTCAGGCGTCATGTAAAACCCTTTATAAAATTGCGCCAATGCATCGATCACCCATTTACGTTTGTACAAATGCAATTGCAGATCAGTAGAACTTGTTTTACCTTTTAATGCATCTGATTTCAGAAAATTCAATCCGTGTGAAATATTCAACGACAGTGAGCGATATGTTACACCGACACCAAAGCTCAACGGTTTGTTTGCATGATAGTTCATCTTCTGCAATTCCGGCGGCGGCTCAAACTTGTCCTGGAAATATGTACGGGATAAATAGGCACGGACAATTATTGTTCCCTTGAAAGACCTGTAGTAGGTAGTATCATGGTCCGGTTTTACCATTTGCGCAGTTGTGGTATAATAACATGCCAGTGATGTTATTAAGAATAAGGCAGCAGCTTTTATCATAATTTAAATTAAAGAATTCCTCTCTTTTAAGCAAAGTAATTTCGTTAATGGGTATGCGTAAAAAGCAGATTAACAAATGTGCAAGGCTTCACCTTCGTTCGTCTCCGAAATAGAGGGGATGCCCTTGTGTAACTAGTTGATTAATTTGTTGCAAATTATTTTTCTTCAACAACTTTATCTTTCACGAGTTGAAGGTCTTTAATATCTACGGTAATCGGAATTAGTCCTAATTGTACCACGGCTTTTTTTCCACGCACTTCTTTTACTGTTCCGACCTGGTGGTTTTTTTTCATCATCACTTTGTCACCTGTTTTTGGTTCGCCGTTTATTTCCAAATATTTTGAATCGAATTTCTTTTTTACTTTTTCATTCACCTGTTTTTCTTTTTGCTTGAAAAGCAGCGCCTGCATCTGCTTGATCACTTCATTTTTATTTTCCGCTTTGCGCCAGTCAAAAATAATTTGCTTCAGCTTACGTTCCATATCCTTTAAATAAGCGATGCGTTCCTCTGAAATTTTATTCTGTTGCTTTAACAATTCAACCTGTTGCTGATGGCGTTCTTTGTTCATCAGCATTTCCATTTCTTTTTTCAATCGCTCATTTTCTTTCAACAGTTTCTGCAATTCTTTTTTCTCTTTTTCGATGTTTTGCAAATCCTGTTCCGTACGGTTCAATAATTTATCCAAACGGAAATGGTCATCATCTACTAATTTCCTTGCACGGTTTATTAACTGGGGTTGCAACCCGATGCGTTCTGCAATAGAAAATGTATACGAACTCCCCGGTTTGCCGATGATAAGTTTGTATAACGGTTGTAAATTTTTTTCATCGAAAGCCATTGCACCATTGATAATTCCCGATGTTTTATTCGCCATTACTTTCAGGTTCAGATAATGTGTTGTTACAATGCCAAGCGAATGCCTTTTCACTAATTCTTCCAATATCACTTCTGCGAAAGCGCCGCCAAGGTTGGGGTCGCTGCCGCTTCCGAGTTCATCAATAAAAAACAATGTTTTACCGTTCGCATTCTCCATGAAATATTTCATGTTCTTCAGATGCGAACTGTATGTGCTCAGTTCGAATTCCAGGCTTTGTGTGTCGCCGATATGAATCATCAGTTGTTTGAAAATCCCCATCTCGGAATTTGGATGAACCGGGACTAACAAACCGCTTTGCAACATCAACTGTAACAAGCCTGCTGTTTTTAATGTAACGGTTTTACCGCCTGCATTCGGTCCGCTGATCACTAAAATGCGGTTCTTCTCGTTCAATTCAATATTTGTAGGAATGGTTGGTTTTTGATTTTTTTTATTATACAGGAATAATAATGGATGATAAGCCTGAACCAAATGCAAATGGGCTTTATCGAGCAGTTGCGGATAATTTCCGCTCACATCCGTTGCCAGTTTTCCTTTGGCATTTATGAAATCATATTCACCAAGAATATTGTGATAGATGGCTAACAGCGATGCATACACGGAGAGTTTGGCAGTCAGTTCGCGAAGAATACGCTGTATTTCACGGCTCTCCGCATTTTCCAGCGAAAACACTTCATTGTTCAGTCCGATCGTTTCTTCCGGTTCAATGAAAGATGTTTTCCGGGTATCGCTTTCGCCGTGCAGGATACCTTTTACCTGTCGCTTATGTTCAGCAAAAATGGCAACCACTCTTCGCCCATTCAAAAATGCCTCTTCAATATCCGCTACATAACCGGATTTGTTGAGCTTCGATAAAATCCTGTCGAACATCCGCCGCAATTCATTTCGCTTGCGGTACAGATTCATTCTGATGTCAGCCAGTGCTTCAGATGCATTGTCACGCACATTTCCGTTTTCATCTAATATATCATCGATCAGTTCTATGATCGTTTTTTCATAATACGTCTCTGCGATCGCTTTAGCAAGCGCCGGGTATGCAGTCCTTCTTTCGTTATCAAACCAACGAAAAATATTTCCGATATTTTCCGCCAGTTTGCGGACCTGCATGAATTGTTCACCGCTTAATGTTGCACCGGGAATAGAAAGCAGTTTCAATTCTCTCGATAAATTCAATACATAATCATTCGGAAAATACTGGCTGTGCTGGATCAGCAATTTGAATTCATGGCTTTGCTGCAATTCCAGTTCAATAAATTCTTTTCGTGTATGAATGCGGAGATTTTCTGCTTTCGATTTTGCGTATTCTGTTCTGCAATGTTCGGTAAGCAACGCTTTTACTTTATCAAACTCCAATTGAACTAATGCGGATTCCGGAAAAAATTTCATACTGTTCCCTCGTGAAATGTTCTTTGTTTTTTAGACCAGCAAAGGTAGGTTGTTTGTGGTTGAAAAGCTGAAGTGTAGAAAGGTGGTAGTGGGTCAGTTTGAATTTTTTGATTCTTTTATTCTATTGGAATAACCAATCTCTTTTCATCTTCTGTTGACCATTGAACTTGCCATACCCGTCCATCAAGTTGGTCGAGCAAAATGAAATTATGTATATTTTGAGTTGGGTAAAGAAAAAATCTCCCGTTTCTCTCATCTTCTTTTGCAACACGTGTTACCATGCTCAAAGGAATTGTCATTTGTTTATTTCCAGTACTATATTGAACTTGCCACAGTTGACCATTTCTTGTATTTAGCTCAATAAAAGTCCATGTATTTTGAGTTGAAAACAACCTAAAGACAACCCCCGTATCAGGTGAAACTATCGACATTGGTGTCGGAGTTGGAGGTGAAGTTATAATTGGAATTGTTTGAATTTGAGCAAACACGGTTGTTGTTACTAAAGCAACGATTAGTGAGATAATTATTTTCTTCATAAGCTGTGCTTTCGATAAAAATAAGGAAAGCTGATTACTCAGCCCTCTTTTTTTAGGCGCTTCATTCTCTACCAAGTAAGCAATATCTTCAATGCTCATTAGCCTTTTAATTAATCCAGCTTGCATTGCAGGTGGGACACGAAGTGATTTGTGAATCTTTACGAAATTATAATAAACAAATGAAGAGCAATAGCGAAAGAATTGATATGTTTATCCCTATCAACATTTCAACTTATCAGATATTCAACTTACTTAAAGTACGACATTGGTATCTCCTTCCACATTCCGTGCGACAAATGGCCGGTAAGCAATTCGTATAGCAAATAGACCGGCCAGAAAATATAATGAACAATGAGCCAGACGATGGAATGATTATAATACCAGCTTACCATCAAACTATAAATTCCGAGAATGAGATAGACTATGCTTTTGTCGCGGTTGTTCATATTGCGTTTTTTGGAGAATCTAAATTTACAAAAATCCATTCACAACCCGCGATAATGTATGCCATACCTTTCCCGGATATCAAAAGAACAAAAGGTCAGGAACGGCATACAACTCATGCCTTACCTCTCACAATTGTTAATGAACTTTTAAATACCTTCAATTGTCATATAGATTGCAAACCGGGGTTTTCCGCCATGCGTATGTTTGTTATACAAAAATCAAAGATGAAAAATATGGTTATCCTATCTTTAATAACTTCATTGGTGATGTTATCATCCTGCAACGAATCAAACACTCAATATAAAAATATGACTGACGTAAAAATCCCCGAAGGGCTAAAAACAGATACGGCTACGTTTGCTACCGGTTGTTTCTGGTGCACCGAAGCTGTTTTCCAGGAATTAAAAGGCGTTTTGAAAGTAACCTCTGGTTATTCAGGTGGCACTGTTGCTAATCCGTCTTATGAAGAAGTGTGCACGGGCACAACGGGGCATGCTGAATGTTTGCAAATCATTTACGACCCGAAAGTAGTTAGCTATGATGAACTGTTGGAAGTTTTCTGGGAAGTGCACGACCCTACAAGTTTAAACCGGCAGGGAAATGATGTGGGTACACAATACCGCAGCGCAATCTTTTATCATAATGATGAGCAAAAACAAAAAGCAGAACATTATAAGACCGAATTGAATAAAAGCGGCGCTTATGATAAACCAATAGTTACGGAAATAACGGCCTTCAACAAATTTTACCCTGCAGAAGATTATCACCAGAATTATTACCGTACACACGGATCGCAACCTTACTGCTATTTGGTGATACGCCCGAAAGTGGAGAAATTTGAAAAAGTGTTTAAGGATAAGCTGAAGAAGCAGTAAGCAGTAACAAGACGCAAGTTTCAAGGGACAAGATTCAAGGTTTACAAAAGGAATTTGAATAAAAGTTCGAATTCCTTTTTTATTTACATGAAATAAAAAATAACAAATCCATTCATATAATTCTTTATAAAAATGTGGATTGTTTTTTTAACTTCATCGTTTATCAAAAGTTGAAAATGAAGAAAGTTATTACCCTACTACTCTTTTGCTGTTTTATTGCCACTCAATTTACTGCTGCTCAAAAAAAAGAAAAACCATTTACACATGCAGATACATTACGCGGAAGTATAACCCCCGAACGAGCATGGTGGGATGTGGTACATTACAGCATCCATGTAACTCCCGATTATGAAAAAAAGTTTATTAAGGGAAGCAATGAGATCAGGTTCCGTGTATTGAAACCCGGAATGGTGATGCAGATAGACCTTCAGCAGCCGCTGAACATTACAAGCATTAGTTATAATAAAAAAGAATTAAAATACAACAGGGATGGCAATGCTTTCTTTATAGATTTCCAACAGCATCTAAAACAGGGAACTGAACAATCTGTAATAATTAATTATGAAGGCACCCCCCGCGAAGCGATTCGCCCACCATGGGATGGCGGATGGATCTTTGCGAAAGATAAGCTCGGCCGGCCATGGATGAGTGTGGCTTGTGAAGGATTAGGCGCAAGCGTTTGGTATCCCTGCAAAGATTACCTGGGAGATGAGCCTGACAATGGCGCTTCATTAAGTATAACGGTGCCGGATACCCTAAATGCAATCGGCAATGGAAGGTTGCAGGAAAAGAAAAACAACAATGATGGAACAACAACATATACATGGGCTGTTGTGAACCCGATCAACAACTATAACATCATTCCCTACATTGGCAAATACGTTACCTGGCACGAAGATTATAAAGGTGAAAAAGGAAAATTAGATTGCGATTATTGGGTGCTTGACTATAACTTCGAAAAAGCCAAAACACATTTTGCTGCAGTTGATTCAATGTTAAAAGCATTTGAGTTTTGGTTTGGGCCTTATCCGTTTTATGAAGATGGCTACAAACTTATTGAAGCGCCGCACTTAGGCATGGAACATCAAAGCGCAGTAGCTTACGGAAATAATTTTGGTGTTGGCTATCGCGGAAGGGATCTATCCGGAACAGGCCGCGGACTGAACTGGGATTTTATTATTGTACATGAAAGCGGGCATGAATGGTTTGGAAATAATATTACCTGCAAAGACCTTGCAGATGAATGGATACACGAAGGTTTTACGAGTTTCAGCGAAACATTATATGTTACATATTGGTTTGGCAAACAGGCAGGCAATGAATATAATATCGGCATCCGGAAAAATATTGTAAACAAATACCCGATCATTTCAAATTATGGAGTGAACCAGGGGCATTTTGACACGGACGAATATTATAAATCAAGCAACATGCTGCAACTGATCCGGCAGGTTATTAATGACGATGAAAAATTCAGGCAGATATTAACAGGGCTGAATAAAACATTTTATCATCAAACAGTTTCAACAAGCCAGGTAGAAAATTATATCACCAAAAAATCGGGGATAGATTTTTCAAAAGTATTTGATCAATATCTGCGCAACACTGCTATTCCTGTTCTTGAATATAAAACCGAAAAAAATTCTGTGAGCTTCCGGTTTACAAATTGTATATCAGGTTTTGCAGTCCCGGTAAAAATAAATATTGGCAACAGGGATGTTTGGATATATCCAACAGAAGAATGGAACAAGCTTTCACTAAAAGATGGGTATGATGGGAAAACATTTACTGTCGACCCAAATTTTTATATAATAAATAAGAGAATAGAGTAAGTATGAGCTATGAAGCGCTTATAAAAAGAGATATCCATTCGAAAATATAACTCATAGTTCATAGCTCATAACTCATACCTGATAATTACCTTTGCGGCAATTATTACTGCATGAGCACAATACGAAGGCAAAGCATTATTTCATCAGCTATCACTTATTTCGGCTTTGCACTTGGTTTTATTTATACATATCTCTTCACAAAAGAAGGCGGTTTTACACCTTCACAATACGGGCTTACAGGGACTTTTCTTGCCATTGCCAACATCATGTTTTCATTCGCGAACCTTGGCATGCTGGCTTACATCTATAAATTTTATCCGTACTATAAAGACAATCTACCGGTTGAAAAAAATGATATGATCACGTGGTCGCTTGTGATTAGTATTATCGGTTTTATTCTGGTGATTTTCGGAGGATTGGTTTTTAAAAATTTAGTGATCCGGAAATTCGGGGGTAATTCGGCTGAGCTGGTAAAATACTATTACTGGATATTTCCTTTTGGGTTTGGGTTAACGATATTTTCAATCCTTGAGTCATACTCTTGGCAACTGAAAAAATCAGTATTGACAAATTATCTCCGTGAAATACAATTTCGTTTATTCTCCACCTTACTGGTAATACTTTTTCTCACAGGTATCATTTCAGATTTTGCCACGTTCATAAAATTATATTCGCTGGGTTATATCCTGATCGCATTAGCTCTTTTTGTTTACTTAATATCCAGGAAAGAAATATTTTTTACATTTTCCGTCAGCCGCGTAACTAAAAAATTTTTTAAGAAAATCGTTTTGCTTGCTACATTGGTTTGGAGCGGGGGATTGGTCTTTAATATCGCTAATTTTTTTGCAGTCATTGTAATTGCGGCTGTAATGCCTGATGGTCTTGCTTATGCCGGTATATATACCCTGGCGCAATATATCGGAAGTTTAATACAGGCGCCACAACGCGGGATCATTGCCGCTTCTATTGCTCCGTTATCGCAGGCCTGGAAAGATAAAGATTATGATAAAATCAATCGCATTTATCATCGTTCTTCCATCAATCAATTATTATTTTCAGTAGGAATGTTTGTGCTGATATGGATAAATTTCAGGGATGGTGTAACTACATTTCACCTGAAGAGAGGCTTTTTAGATGCACAATATATTTTTTTGTTCATCGGGCTAACCCGTGTTGTAGACATGGGCACTGGTGTGAATTCACAAATCATCGGCACATCTGTTTTCTGGCGTTTTGATTTCTTTACAGGCATGTTATTATTGGCATTAACGCTTCCGTTGAATTATATTCTTGCAAAAAAAATCGGAGTGGCAGGCCCTGCAATTGCAGACCTTATCACATTCAGTATTTATAATGGCATCCGTTACTTTTTTTTATTGAAGAAATTTAATATGCAGCCGTTCAACGCCAAAACATTTTTTACATTGATCATCGGCTTTACCGGATATCTTATCTGTTATTTTCTTTTTCATCAGCACGAAGGGTTTTTATGGATCGTACTGAGAAGTCTTGTATTCATTGTTTTCTATCTTTCAGTAATTATTTTTTTCAATCTATCCCCGGATTTGCTTCCTGTTTGGGCAACAATTAAGAAGAGGCTTGGAGTGAGAAGTGAGAGGTAAGAAGTAAAATGTAAGATGTTTTAAAAATCAAGTTGATTATTGCATCTGCTCATTACTTACCACTTATCACTAGCCACTTAATACAATCATCTCACATTTTATTTCTCACAAATTTTCGTATCTTTTCATTATTCTCTAATCCTTAAAACAAATCAACATGCACTTTTTGTGGTTCATTTTGCTTGGTGCTGTAGCCGGATGGCTTGCAGGCCAGATCACTAAAGGCGGCGGGTTCGGGCTGCTAGGCAATATCATTGTTGGAATACTTGGTGCTGTGGTCGGCGGATGGCTTGCCGGTGTCATTGGCATCTTACCAACAAATTTGCTTGGTGAATTATTAGTTGCAACAGGTGGCGCGGTTGTGCTGCTTTTTGTTGTAAGCCTGATCAGGAAGAGTTAATCCCTTTTAAAATTCTATTTAGGAAGAAGGCCTTGCATTTGCAGGGCCTTTATATTTTTGAAAAAGCGGTAAGCGATAAGTTATAAGTTTTAAGTTTTAAGTGAGCAGAAAACAGTAAGCTGTGAACAGTAAGTTCACTAGAGCAAAAAATTCAAAATAAATTTTTAGTCCTCAGTTCACAGTTATTAATAATCAATTCAACTTTTGATATACTGTTCACCGCTTACCGCTAACCATTCATTTACACATTTCCAAATTTTCACATTCTGCACTCACTCATCATCTTCCTCATAATTATACGTGTCTTGATTACCGTTGTAAATAGCCTCCCATTTCTTCACTGTATCATCATCAAGTAATTCAAGAATATCATAGATGCTATCTGTTTTTTTCTTCCATTCCAAAACAGTAGTGTCGGTATATGTAGACACATACATACAATTATCCGATTCCATGTTTACTTTAATCAGGTTAACCGGGGCTCCTTCTTTTTCCTGGATGAGGTAATAGCAACCTTTTTCCAGCAACGCATACGAATACATACATCACCAATTTTATGGGTAAAAAAATGACAGAATTAATGGGAAGCAAACGGAATAAATGTGGTTAGTAAAACAATCAGCGCTTAAGAACCGGGTTAGTGAAGTTATAAGGGTAATGCGGCTGAAGCACTGTAAAAATAGGGATTTTGGGGCAATCTGACAGAAGTAAAAAAGGTTAAATTAAGGTTTACAAAAAATAAATAATCCCATATTGATTGGCAATTACTTATAAAAAATGGCGCAGGCATAATTAACTTATCCTGCGCCTGGGTCCGGGGGAGAAAATGATTAATGGAAAATATTTTTTAACGATCCATGCCCCCAAAACAGTACCCTATATTTATACTGAAACAGCCGTTTTTATCTTTGAAATTAGCTGCATAAGAATTGCCGCTTGTACTGATCAAACCAAAATCGTACGCAAGGTTCAAAGTAGCTTTACATGAAAGCCTGATACCACCTACTACCTGCATGCCAAAATCAAAACGCTTTGCCCCGTAATCTCCACCAAATGCATTATCAGAAGGGGAACCGTCGGCATATTTTATCTTACCACCAACTCCATAAGCAAAATATGGCCCAAAGCCCGCAAATACTGTTGCCTGGTCTGAAATTTCGTATTGATATAATGCATCAACAGGAAGTTCAATATAATTCAACCGATAATTTTCTTCATCAGTACCACTTCCATATTTGCCACCTTTCTGGATAAACTCAAGCCCTGCCCTCGCAGCAATTTGACCCGGGCCGAGTGTTACGATTGGCTGTGTTGCAAAAACCCCAAAGTTGAACCCTATTTTAGAACCATAACCCGCATAAGCATACCCTGGTGCACCTGCATACGTTTCATGAATATTTGCTATATCAAGCGAACCTTGAAAACAAATACACATGCAAGAAGTGCAACCAAGGCTTGTTTTTGCTGGTTTGAATTTTGGTGAAAAAAGATTTACCGCATCTGATTGCGAGAATGAAGGAGCAACAAAAAACAACATGCTACATGATACAACAAGAAAACGGGAAATGCATGAATACCTGGTTGTCAGAACAGTTAAAGAGCGTTTCATGAATTTACATTTATAGGTTAAAAAATGATTTAAACCTTATGCAAGGCATAACTAACAAATGCAATAAACTAATTAAGCCTGTTGATCTTTCTACTGTTTTGAGATTGGGTGTGGGACCTGTGCGACATTCGCAGCAATAGTAAGGTAAATCATTTATGCCTATTTTTCAAAAGCAATTATTTTTTCTTTACGAATAACCTGCCAATCTGATAGCCGACATTTATACTAAAATTTCGTGTATGCCCTGTAACATCTTCGCTTGCATATTCAACATTTGCAAGGCCCAGGTCATACCCGAAATCGAGTGAAACGCCCATGTTTAATTTATATCCCGCAAGGAAACCTATTCCTGCATCGAAACGTTTAAACCCGCCATTGTTTTCTCCAAAACTGCTTACATCACCGGTTTTACCACCGATGCCGTAAGCGAAGTAAGGGCCTAATCCTCCATAAATATGGCCGGGCCCGGCTTTTAGATGATACATAATATCAATGGGCAATTCCAGGTAACCGAGGCTTACAGAGCCTCCATCATATTTCGCTCCTTTTCCAACATACCCAAAGCCATATTGTACCCCAAAAAAGCCTGGGAGTTCAGATTCTTTGAGGGAAGAAGTTTTTTCACCTACATCCTTACTGTTATTTCCGGGAACAATTCCTGTCGGTTGCCCTGCAAAAGTATATTCATTTACCACTACAACGTTTGCATTGTGAGCATAGTGATAATACGCGTATGCCGACGCTCCTTTTTCAACAAGTTTTGCCAGGTCTGCTGAACCTTTAGCTGTAAGTTCGGGATATTCATGTTCTACCTTTTCCAACATGCATGATGTGAGAATAAGGATGAAAAAGCTTAAAATAAAAAACGCTTTTATCATTTTGCATAAAAAAATTTTCATGTTGTAAAATTTTAGGTGTATTATTTTTTTGATTTCTGTTCCAAAAACTATTGAGGCTTGTGTAAGCAGGTGTTGGGTAATGATAAATGAAAATATGGCGTCTTCAAATTTCTTAAGCATATAAAAGAAATCAAATACTTAGTATTAACTATATTAAAAAACAAAATCAAAAAATAGTTAGGACTAAGTATTCCTGAAAAAAACCGGAGCTAAGAAATTTGAACAATAACTAATCATACCAGTCATGAAATATTCATTCTTCTTTATTTTGCTTTTTTTATTTTTTTCTTCGTTTGTTACGGCGCAAAAGTTACAATATGGCGGAGAGCTCGGCATTAATATGTCCGGTGCCATTGTAAAGGATCCGGGAGGTGATCCGAAAGGCACACCGCTTCCCGGTTTCCAGTTAGGTGCGTTCGGCGAATATATGCTTCCATCATCGCATCTGGCAGTAGGTGCAAGGCTTTTATATTCTTACGAAGGCTATAAACCCGATGTATTTGATACAAAAGCAACCGTCCGCGTTTCGTTTATAAAAATCCCGCTAAACTTAATTTATAAAGGCAGCGACAAAAATGCGAAATGGAGTTTTGGGTTCGGGCCTTATTTTGCCTTTGGTATTGGCGGCCATTATCAAATGGAAGGAGATGATAAGGTAAAAATAAATTTTGGCAGTAATCCCGACAAAGATGATTTGAAAAGAGTTGATATCGGCGCCGATCTTATGGCCGGGTACAAAGTGAACGATCAGATTATGATCAGGGCAGCATTTGATTTTGGTTTGATCAATTACCTCACGCCCGGATCATCAAATGATGCGTCGGCACATGCATTAAGTTTTGGAATAACCGGTTGTTATTCTCTTGGCAAATAGAAAAAATAATTGAAGGTCGGAATATTACGCAAGCCCATGTTCTTTTGCAAAGTTCAGCAAACCTACAGGTGTATAAATATTCAGCTTACGGCAAATATTACGGCGATGTGTGTTAATAGTGAATTCGCTTAAAAATAATTCGCCGGCGATTTCTTTTGTAGTGAGGCCCTTTGCAATCTTTGCAATAATTTCTGTCTCCCTTTCTGTGAGCTTATATTTTTTTATAAATTCATTCGTGAACAATTCCGATTGCTTTATTTCGGGAAGAAGTTCCTGGAACCAACTGTTTCCTTCGGCAACTGCAACAATAGCCTGCTTCAGCGTTGCAGAAGGAACATTCTTTAATAAATAACCATTTGCCCCGATTGTTTTTATTTCTTTGATCAGTTTAGGCTGCCCGTAATTTGAAAAGATGATGAACTTCATTTTCGGGAATTCTTTCCGCAATATTTTCAACGAATCAATGCCATCCATCTTAGGCATCTGGAGATCAAGAAGAACAAGGTCTGCCGGAAAAGAACGCATGAGATTTATCAGCTCCCTTCCGTTCGAAGCCGTAGCAACCACCTGCGCATCGTCAATTTCCTCCAGCACTTTTTTTAATCCATCTATCAGCAACGGATGATCATCTGCTATTACTATTCGCAAGGGCATGTAAACAAAAATTATACGTTGATTTCTATATTGATTAATGTACCTGAATCTTTTTTTCTTTCTATTTCCATTCTTCCATTAAGGTACGCAATTTTAGAGCGAATGGTATCGAGGCCTTTACCATTTGATGCAGAAATATCTTCCATACCAATACCATCATCTTCCACGATCAGTGAAATACAATCATCATGCTCAATAACTTCTGTTAACGCATGTTTTGCCTGCGCATGTTTGAGGATATTATGAAGCAATTCCTGGATGATCCTGTACAAATTATTCAATAAAGAAACCGGAAGTTTCTTTTCATCAAACCCGATCACAACTGTTTCCACCTGCAATTTACCTGAGAGGTTAATGGTGTTTGCAAGATCTTCCACTGCTTTTTTAAATCCATATTTTTCGATGATCAGCGGAGTGAGGCGATGGCTGATATCACGGATATTCGAAGAAACTGACGTTAATATTTCATGAGCCCTTATGATTTTCTCTTCAGAGTTACCATCACTCAACCCTTTTTCCATAGCAGAAGAAATATTCAACGAAGCCAATGCCAACATGCTTCCGGTTTCGTCATGAAGTTGATCAGCAATTTTATGCCGTTCGTTTTCTTCGGCATCAATCGCTCCCTGCATCACTTCTATACGATGTTGCTTTTCTATTTCGATTAATTTTTTTTGTTGAAGCGCTTCATTTTGTTTCGCAATCTGCTGGGCCTGTAATTTCCGGTGGCGCTGGTTACGCCCATACGTGATCAACAAAACAATGATCGCTGCTGCAAGAACAGAGAATATGATAAGATCGATCCGTTCCTGTTTTATTTCTTTTTGCTCCTTAACATTGTCATCATTTAATTTAGCAATTTGCATTTCTTTATCATGCACACGCATTCTTGTTTCAATTTCCTGTATGGCGCGGTAACGGTTTATATTCGCCAATGAATCTTTAATCGCGTAAAATGTTTCCAGCGATTTGTTGTATGCAGGATAGTCGCCTTTTGCTTTTAATAATTCAGAGTAATATTTGTAGTAATAAAATCCGATAGCAGAAAATAATCTTGTTTTCAATACCGGGGCAAGTTGCGAAAATAATTTTTGTGCAGAATCATATTGCTTGTTTACGATCAGTTCATGAGCATAATAAATTTCCGGCGGCATCAGATGCAAACCGTACGCCATGCTCCCGTTTTTGTATGCCGCTGCGAAATCCCTTACTGCTTCTGTAAATTTTTGATTGTGCTCAGCAATCATTCCGGCAGCAAGATAATAAGTGGGATATGTAATTTTATTTTCAGGCAGATGGTATAATGCGAAACTTTGTGACAGGAATTTTTTAGCAATATCATATTCGCCCTGGTATGCTTTCACCATCGCCATTACCGAATTGAAAGGCGCTGCCTGTGCTGCAGCGGGATTTGGTTTCACCGTTGCATTATAAAAAAGCTCCGCGAATTTCCATGCATTATCATAATCAGTAAGTAAAAGATTTACCAACATCAATTGATAATAAATACTTGGTGCAGGGTTCCTGAAATAAAAATCAGTGCGCTCATACAGTCTTGGTTTATGGGATAACGAAGGATCTTTTGCAAGTTCAAGCAATTCATCTAACGCAGCAACCTGTTGCTGCAAATTGAATTGGTCATAAAAAATTGCGCGGTTATATTTTGCAGTGAACAACGCATTTTTATCTGTTATTTTTTCTGCAAGTAAAATAGCGGTATCGAGATATTTATGCAATAATGCCGTATCATCTAACAACGACAAGGCCTTGAATGTATAAATAAATGAACTGTTCTCCTTATCATTATTTTTTGCACAACTCTTTTCACCAATGGCAAGATATTTATTTAGCGAATCGCTTCTTCCCCATTCCAAATACATCAATACAGTTCCGACAATTGCTTCATCATAATTTTTAGTACCGGGCCTGGCATTTTCCCGTGCAAGTTTGTATAGCGAATCTGCTTCATCAAAAGCAGTAAGCGATTCCTTTGCCTTTGCCCAACTCATCAGCAAAACATGCATCCATTGGTGGTTGCCGGTTGATTGAATGATCGGCATGTATTGCCGTAAAATTTCATAGCTGAAATTAATATTCGTTTGCCCTATATCCTGGATAAGATCGCATACTTCTCTGAAATTTTCTTCAGAAACTTTTTTTACTTTTAATTCATTCCACGCGTTTCTCGCCTCGTCATCTGTATATGTGCGTGCAAATGCAAATGCACAAATAAAAAAAGAACAATAAAAACACAGAAGGTTTAACCTGGGCATGATCTTAAATATAAGAAAAAGAACGGCATTAACAGCCGTTCTTTTTTGCAGAAAATACCAGGAATGATTAATGAACCCGTATTATTTATTCAATACAATTTCACCAACATCCGTAGGCTGTCCATCTGCTACTACCACACCATCTTTAGACGTATTCTTATACGGTGGTTTGGCTTCAATTACAATTTTGTAAGTGCCGGGTTTTGCATTACCGATTTCAAACATGCCACTTTGTATAGGAACGTTTAATGTATCTGAGGAAGATTCTGCCCATGCACGGACCGCTGCATCTGCAGGCGATACTTTTCCTTTGATAGAACCTTCGGTAATTGAGTTAAATGCAAATAACCCCGCTGCAGCAATGACAATTGCTGCCAATAATAACCCTTTGGCTTTCATAAAAAACAATTTTTAAATAATGAATGAATAGTGGTTTACAATGTTTGTTAATTACAATTCACTACGCTTATGAGAGATAGGGAAAATACTACAGCAAAGGAGGGACACTTCGGGTAAAACAACTACCGTGCCATAACTTTTCATGCGGAGTGTTTTTTTAAAAGAAAATAAAACGTTAATAAAATCAAAAACTCGTTTACACATCGCTGTTAGTATCTGGCTTTTCAACACATAAAATAACATCGTAATTATCCAATCAATATCTTTGCACAAATAAAAACAACAACTTTAAGCCCGGAATTCAACTTTACTTAAATTTATTTTTTAATAAAACAGGCGTTATGAAAAAACTAATCTATCTATTCAGCATTGTGTTATTGGGTATTCATGCAAATAGTTATGCGCAGAGCGATTATAAATCTGCCATTGGTATCCGCGCAGGCGTTCCGACCGCCGGAAGTTTTAAACAATTTATTTCACAGGCATCTGCGATTGAAGTAGATGCAGGGTTCTGGCACGATCCGGTGAGTTATGGATTTACATATTTCACTTTCGGTGCAATGTACCAGTATCATTTCCCGATTCCCGGTGTAGAAGGTTTGAAATGGTATGTTGGAGGTGGTGCGCTTGCACAGTTTTATTCATACAACGATAATTGGGGAAATAATAAACCATCATCAACCGGCTTTGGTTTAAATGGTGTGGGTGGCGTTGATTACAAATTCAAAAATATTCCATTGAATTTAAGCGCCGACTGGACACCGATCTTTTTCCTGCACCGAGGTTATTATGATACATTCGAACCGGGATTTGGCGGAATTTGTGCGAGATATACTTTCAGGTAGGAAATAATACCAATTGAAAATTCCTGAATCCTTGTCTTTACTACATTTTGTAAGATTCCATTAGTTCATTTTATCTGTCTGATTGGTGTAAAAAATAAGGAATGAGAAAGTTTAAGAATGCATCTTGCATTACTGATTTTCTCATTCCTTATTTTTTATTTTGTGTTCCTTATTTAACCGATCCATTTTCAAGCCGCAAAAATTTAGTTACACAAGAAGGCACTTGTTCTGCATAATGACTTACATAAATTAACGTTGTATCAAATGCCTGGCATAACTGATCAACCAGATTTTTGAAATAAAAGGTTTGCTCATCGTCCAAACCCTGGGAAGGTTCATCCAGAATAAGCAATGGCGGGTTTTTAATTAATGCCCTTGCAAGGAGCACCATTCGTTGCTGCCCGCCTGAAAGTTGCGCCAACCTTTTTGTCCGCAGGTTTTCTATTCTTAATAATTTCATCCACAATACAATTTTTTCTTCCTGCACAGTTGTTACATGACAGAATAAGCCGATCGTATCAAACAAACCGGAAGCTATCACTTCAAAACAAGTTGCGCCATAATCAAAATATACGTGCAATTCCGGGGAGATAAAACCGATCTTTTGTTTGATATCCCAGATACTTTCGCCTGTGCCGCGCCTTTTATCGAACAAATAAATTTCATTGGCATATGCTTGCGGGTTATCTGCACTGATCAGGCTTAGCAGTGTTGATTTTCCTGCACCATTTGGCCCGGATACACTCCACTTCTCTCCTTTTGCAACCTGCCAGTTTATATTATTAAGGATTTTATTTTCACCATAAGCAATTGAAACATTTTTCATTTTCACTGCATATTCAAACGAAAAATCATCTTGCTGTTTTAGTTTGGAAAGAATAGCTGCATCCAGCAAATGAATATCCTTGTTTATAAATGATTGATGGAAATTTTTCTTTTCCCCAGAGAAAATAATTTTTCCGTTTTTTAATTCCGCAACATGTGTGATGGATGATGGGATTTCCTGCGGGGACGTGATCAGTAAAATATGTATTCCTTTTTCTGAAAGCATATCGATAATATGATGAAGCAATTTTCTTCCATCGGCATCTAATCCTAAAAACGGATTATCGAATATTAGTAATCCGGGGTTTGTCAACAATGCAATTGCCAGTTGAACGCGTTTATTCTCGCCGTTTGACAATTGTATCAACGGTTTTGCGAAGAGCTTACGGATATGCAGTTCATCCGCCCATTTTGCTTCGTATAATTCTTTTTCAGAAACATATTCTTTTAATTCTTCTTTTACCGTTATTGTGTTTTCTGCATCAGAAGAATTGAATCGTTGCTGATAATAGAGATCGGAAGTATTGGAAAGGTTTTTAAAGCGGTGTTGTTGTTCAACAATTGCAATATGCTGATGAATTTGTCCGCCATCAAAAAAATAATTAATGTACCCGGTGTGAAAATGTTTTCCTAAAATAGTATGTGCCAAAACTGTTTTTCCGCTCCCTGATGAACCAACAATTGCCCATTGTTCATTGTTATTGACGTGAAAACTGATATCATCCAATGCTATTATACCTGCAAATTTTACGGTTACGTCCTGTAGTTCCAAAAAATGTTGTGACATGGAACGAAGTTAGAGGTTTGCGGTTTATGGTTGGTAATTTGAAGTTGGTGGTTCTTAAATTTTAATATTACTTACAAATCTTAAAAATGAAGAACTATAAACTATCAACTACAAACCTGCAACTCCTGTTATTCACACTGTGCATAATGCTAAAATCCGTCTATGGTTGTGTTTGATTATATTTGCGCGTTTGAAGAGGTGAATGCTCAGTGGTGAATGATGAGTTCGAGGGCTCAATAGAATTGTTGTCGTACAAGAGTGCGACGCAACGATGTTGAAGAGCGGACTGAGGCTGGAAACAAAAAATAAAAACTAAAATTGAAAGGCTAAAAACTAAAAAGGAACCCTAGAATTAAAAAACTGAAAACTGTTGACTGACGACTAAATACTGTTATAAAGAAATCGTACATCTAAAATCGTAAATACTCTATTACTCTATGGCTGAAACCAAGAACATGTTTGATTATACCGAAGAAAGCATCAAGAGCCTCGACTGGCGCGAACATATACGCCTGCGACCGGGAATGTATATTGGTAAACTCGGCGACGGAAGCAGCGCTGATGATGGCATTTATGTGCTGGTGAAAGAAGTGGTGGACAACTGTATTGATGAACATACAATGGGTTACGGAAAACATGTTGATGTAACCATTGATCAGAAAACGGTCACTATCCGCGACTATGGACGCGGCATCCCTCTCGGAAAAGTGGTGGATGTTGTAAGTAAAATAAATACCGGTGCGAAATACGACAGCAAAGCATTTCAGAAATCCGTTGGTTTGAACGGAGTTGGTACAAAGGCCGTGAACGCGTTAAGCAATTATTTTAAAGTAACTGCATTTCGCGAAGGCAAAGAAAAAACTGCGGAATTTGAAAGAGGCGTGTTGACGAAAGAATATAAAGAAGCGAAAACTTCAGAAGAGAATGGTACGCTTGTAACTTTTATTCCGGATGATAAAGTGTTCAAGAATTTTCATTTTATTAATGATTATTTAGAAAATCTTTTTTGGAATTATTGTTACCTCAATGCCGGGTTGATCATCAATTTTAACGGGAAAAAATTTGTTTCGAAGAATGGTTTGCTCGATTTGCTCCAACGCCGAACAAATGAAGATGAACTGCGCTACCCGATCATTCACCTGAAAGGCGATGATATTGAAGTTGCGATCACACACAACAACGATTATGGCGAAGAAATTTTCAGCTTTGTAAACGGTCAATTTACTACACAAGGTGGAACACATCAACAGGCATTCCGCGAAGCATTTGTAAAAGTTATCCGTGATTTTTATAAGAAAGATTATGATGCAGCGGATATCCGCCAAAGTATTGCAGCCGCTGTTTCCGTTCGGGTGATAGAACCTGTTTTTGAATCTCAGACAAAAACAAAACTCGGAAGCCAGTACCTTGCCGAAGGTGGAACGAGTATGAAGAATTTTGTGTATGATTTTTTAGCAAAAGAGTTGGATAATTATTTACACAAAAATCCTTCTACCGCCGATGCATTGAAAAAACGCATCGAGCAAAATGAAAAAGAAAGAAAAGAATTAGCAGGAATAAAAAAGCTTGCCAACGAACGTGCAAAGAAAGCAAACCTTCATAATAAAAAATTGCGCGACTGCCGCTTTCATTATAACGAAGAAGCAACAGGAAAAGAGAAAGAAGCGGTTCTTGAAAAACAAAAAGAGAGCACGATTTTTATTACGGAAGGTGATTCTGCAAGCGGCTCCATTACCAAAGCAAGAAACGTGGAAACCCAGGCTGTGTTTAGCTTACGCGGAAAACCGTTGAACTGTTTCGGCCTTACCAAAAAAGTAGTGTATGAAAATGAAGAATTCAATTTGCTGCAACATGCACTGAATATTGAAGACGGATTGGAAAGCTTGCGTTATAACAATATTGTTATTGCCACTGATGCAGATGTGGATGGAATGCACATCCGCTTATTACTGATGACTTTCTTTTTGCAATTTTTTCCCGATCTCGTTAAGAACGGGCATGTATATATTTTAGAAACACCGTTGTTCCGTGTGCGCAATAAACAGGAAACAATTTATTGTTACGATGAAACAGAAAAACAAGCTGCTGTAAAAAAGTTAGGTGGCAAGCCGGAGATCACACGGTTTAAAGGTTTGGGAGAAATTTCCCCGGATGAATTTGCACGTTTCATAGGCGCTGAAATGCGCAAAGAGCCCGTGATGGTAATGCCTGAAACACACATCCAGCAAATTCTCGAATATTATATGGGAAAGAACACGCAGGAGAGACAGGAATTTATTATTGGTAACCTGAAGGTGGAAATTGATACCCCGTTGTCCCCTGAAGGGGAAAAGAGAGTTTCAGAAATTGCTACAGCATAAATTTATTAATCACTTTAAACGCCCCTTTAGGGGTTGGGGGTATGATACATATAGTTTTTAATACAGCAGACATAGACATTTTAAAAAAAGCATTCGAATTAGATGCATTTATGCAGGGAGATATCATTAAGATATCAGATGACTTTGCCGTAGGGCCTTTACAGGATATTTATACACCGGAAGGTTGGGAAGCGAGAAAGCAATGGTGGCGTGATGTTTTAGCAACCGGCGATTATGAAGGAAAAGTTGACGACGGTACTGTTCCTGATGATTTGAAAGTAGTTCAGTCGTTAATTGAAAAATTACAGAACGATCCTGAAGAAATAGCCTGGATATGGGCTGCACAGAACAAACATGATGTAAGCGGTTATTATTGGCTGATGAGCCAGCTAAAAAATTTCCAGGGAAGGATTTTTATTTTGTACCTGAACAATCTTCCATTCATCAATGAAAAAGGGAATATCTTTTACCCGGTGAACCTTTTCAATATTCCACCAAGGGAATTTCTGAAAGCGAAAAAATTAGCAAGGCCAATCACAACCAGCGAATTTGAAATTGATCCGGATGAATGGGCAAAATTGTGCAATGAAAATAAAGGTGTGCGTATGCTGGAAGGCGGAAAAAAATTATCACAGCATGATTATGATTTTTACGATGCAGAATTGAAAAAATTCATTACACCAAACTGGACAACAGCACATAAAATAATCGGAAGTTTTTTACACAAAGCACAACATACTACCGGTGATGCATACCTGCTTTGGCGGTTGAAAACAATATTGGCTTCCGGCGAATATGATGTGCAGGGCGAATTAAAAAATATGAAAGATTTTGAGGTGAAAACAAAAGCGGCACAGCCTGTAACAACAGAATAATTTCTTTATGCAAACCATCATTAAACTGGAAGAAGCCGGAATGTTTTTGCTAAGCATTTATTTATTTGCCCAACTGCATTTTGCATGGTGGTGGTTCCCTGCATTGATATTGTTGCCCGATATCAGCATGATCGGTTATGCAATCAATAATAAAGTTGGTGCATTTTGTTACAACATTGCACATCACAAAGCAATTGCCATTGCAGTGTACATAGCAGGTTTGTGTTTTAAAAATGAAACTATACAATTAATTGGTTTGATATTATTCGGGCATTCATCAATGGACCGCATGATGGGTTATGGATTAAAATATGAAGAAGGTTTTAAGTTCACACATTTGGGAACAATTGGTAAAAATTAAGAGCAATTGAATTATGGCGAAATCTAAGAATATAGGAGAAGATTTTCATTCGAATGATTCGGGTGTTACGGGACAGTATAAAAACTGGTTCCTGGATTACGCATCTTATGTGATTTTGGAAAGAGCAGTGCCTGCTATTGAAGATGGGCTGAAACCCGTGCAGCGCCGCATTTTGCATGCAATGAAAGAAATGGATGACGGGCGTTTCAATAAAGTAGCGAACATCATCGGGCAGTCGATGCAATACCATCCGCATGGCGATGCAAGCATCGGCGAAGCATTGGTGAACATGGGGCAAAAAGATTTATTAATCGAAACACAGGGAAACTGGGGTGATGTGCGTACCGGTGATGAAGCAGCTGCATCACGTTATATTGAAGCACGCCTGAGCAAATTTGCCCTAGAAGTTGCATTCAATGCAAAAACAACTGAATGGCAATTAAGTTATGACGGAAGAAAAAATGAGCCGGTTACATTGCCGATGAAATTTCCTTTGTTGCTTGCCCAGGGCGCAGAAGGAATTGCTGTTGGCCTCGCAACAAAAATATTACCACACAATTTTTGTGAACTCTGTGAATCGGCAATAAAATATCTACGCAATAAACGTTTCGACCTTTACCCGGATTTTCAAACCGGCGGCATGATCGATATTACGAATTATAATGACGGAAGCCGCGGCGGAAAAATAAGGGTGCGTGTGCATATTGAAGAGCTCGATAAAAAAACATTGCTGATAAAAGATGTTCCGTATGGGGTAACAACATCGCAACTGATCGATTCCATTATTAAAGCAAACGACCAGGGAAAAATAAAAATCAAAAAAGTTACCGACAATACTGCTGCTGAAGTAGAATTGCAGGTTGACCTTGCCCCGGGGATTTCTCCCGATATCACTATTGATGCGTTGTACGCGTTTACCGATTGCGAGATCAGCATTTCACCAAATGCGTGCGTGATCGCAGATCAAAAACCACAATTTCTTGGAGCAAAAGATCTGTTAAAAGCATCCGTTGACCACACACAGGAACTTTTAAAGCGTGAGCTGGAAATCAAGCTTAAAGAACTTCAGGATAAATGGCATTATACTTCCCTCGAAAAAATATTTTTTGAAGAGAAGATATATAAAGAGTTGGAAAAGAAACATGAAACATGGGACAAAGTGCTTGATGCCATTGCAAAAGCATTCGAACCTTTCCGCAAACAACTGAAACGAGATATCACCCGGGAAGACATCATCAAACTAACGGAGAAGCCTGTACGAAGAATTTACAAGCTCGATATTGACGAATTGAACGACCAGATCAAGGCGTTGGAAGCAGAGATCAAACAAGTGAAACACGACCTGAACAACCTCGTTGATTTTACTGTTGCCTATTATGAAAACCTGTTGAAAAAATATGGCAAAGGGCGTGAACGCAAAACGGAAATAAAATTGTTTGAAGCAATACAGGCAAAACAGGTTGCCATCGCTAATACAAAATTATATGTAAACCGTGCAGAAGGTTTTATCGGCACGGGCTTGAAGAAAGACGAGTTTGTTGCAGATTGTTCCGACCTCGATGATATCATTGCTTTCACCAAATCTGGAAAGATGAAAGTAGTGAAAGTGGCAGATAAAACCTTTATAGGGAAAGATATTTTGCATGTAGCCGTTTTCCAGAAAAATGATGAACGCACTACGTACAACATGATCTATGTTGATGGAAAATCCGGTATCAGTTTTGCGAAACGTTTTAATGTAACCGGTATTACACGTGACAAAGAATACGATCTTACCAAAGGCGAAGAAAAAAGTAAAGTGCATTATTTTTCGGTTAACCCCAACGGCGAGGCTGAAGTAGTGAAAATAATCCTCAGCCCGAATTGTTCTGCCCGCATTAAGGAGTTTGATTTTTATTTTGAAACATTGGAAATAAAAAACCGTGGAAGCATCGGCAACCAGGTTACAAAATATCCGATCAAAAATGTAAAATTCAAAGAAGCCGGGAAAGCAACATTAAGCGGGCGTAAGCTGTGGTTCGACGGCCAGTTCGGAAGATTGAACACCGAAGAGAAAGGACAATTCTTAGGAAGTTTTGAGGGTGATGACAGGCTGTTAGTAATCTATGACGATGGTAATTATGAGCTAACAGACACAGAGCTCACCCAGCGTTTTGAGAGTGAAAAAATAAAACTGATTGAGAAATTCAACCCCGAAAAAATCGTCACAGCAGTATATCTTGATAAAGAAAAATTGCAGTACAACATCAAGCGATTCAAAATTGAAACAACAACGTTGCACAATAAATTCTTCTTTATAAAAGAAGGCGAAGGAAATGAATTGCGTGAAGTAACAACAGATGAAGAGCCAATACTTATCGTTCAAAGCGGACGCGGGCAACAGGTACGCCGTGCTAAATTCAAAGTGGTTAAAGTTGCTGAAGTAATGGGATGGAAAGCTGTCGGAAATAAATTGGTCGATTACACCAAGAGTATTGAAATGGAATGGGAAAAGAAAAAAGGAGACAACAATCAGCCTGAATTGTTTGAATAAATAATCAATGTCGTACGATCTGATCCTGGAAAATATTAGCAAGCATATTCTCCTTAATGAACAGGAATCGGGTTATTTTATATCACTGCTCAGTTACAGAGAGGTCAGGAAAAAAGAGCTTCTTTTAAAGGAAGGACAAACCTGCAAACATATCAGCTATGTTCATTCCGGCGCATTAAGGGCATATTACCTCGGTAACGGGCAAAAAGAATCTACAATAATGTTTGCTATTGCAGATTGGTGGGTAACCGACATGTATTGTTTCGCAAATCAAAAACCCGCCATGATGCATATCGAAGCAATCGAAGACAGTTGTATTTTTCAGTTAAGCAAACAAAAGCTGGATGGGCTTTTCGTGGAAATACCAAAGTTTGAGAAATATTTCAGGATATTAATGCAGAATGCATACATCAGGGAACAACTCCGTGTGTTACAGAATTTATCGATGCCGGCAGAAGAACGTTATAATAATTTCCTTGTTAAATACCCGCAAATATCAAAACAGGTAGCACAAAAACAGATCGCTTCTTATCTTGGCATCACTCCTGAATTTCTAAGCACGATAAGAAAAAATAAAACCAAGCCGCCTATTTCTTAATCTATCTTAAGTCAACAATCATTTCTGCTTGTTTTCTTTGTAAAAAAGAAATTATGCTGATATTAATTGCAGGCCCTTATAGAAGCGGCACTAACGACGATACACAATTGATGGAACAAAATTTACGCAAGCTGGAATCTGTTGCGCTCCCCTTATTTCGCAAAGGGCATATACCAATGATCGGTGAATGGGTTGCATTGCCACTGCTACGGCTTGCAGGTTCCATGAAACCCGGAGATGATGCGTATGAAGAAATTCTTTATCCTGTTGCCGGCCGCCTGCTTACAAAATGCGATGCGGTGCTGCGGCTTGAAGGTGCATCCAAAGGTGCTGATGAAGATGTGAGGATCGCAAAAGAAAAAGGATTGAAAATTTATTACCACATCGAAGACGTTCCGGATGCAGAATAATTTTATGTAACAGGGTGCAGTAATTCTATTAAGCACCGTTGCGTCGCACTCCTGTACTATTATAATTCTATTCGACTATATTAAATTCGGATATTCATTACTGTTAGCTTCTATTCATTGCTATAAAAAACATGCATGGCATATAAGGAATTTAAGTTTTTCTACACCATACATGTTTATATACCATGCTACTAAACTTCGACCACCTGTAGTTCAACTTTTACTTTTTCCCTTTCCTTTTCATTTTGCTGCGTTTTAATCAAACGGCTAACGCGATAAATGAGGAACAAACAAATCAGGCTAAGCCCTGTTATTACCATACCTAATGTATTGTAGTGCTCAAGCGGGCTGAATTTATCTTTCTGATAAACGATCATTCCGCCGGCTGCCGCAGCGATTCCGCCTGATATTTGTTGCAACGATGAACTGATGCTCATGAATGCGCCACGGTCCTGCATTTTAGGCAACGCTGAAACCATTGCAGATGAAGGCACCATACGGCTCATAATGCCAATCATAAAAAATACATTCATCACCATCACCAGCGGAAGCGGCGTGACCGACATGTTTGTATAAATGAGCACCATCACAATCATCCATGCGGATGCAAACGCAAAGACATTGAATTTATCAATCTTGTCACTCACTCTTCCGATGAGTGGCATGATGAAGAGTGAGCTGACGCCAGACACCATAAACAACAGCGGCAATTGTTGTTGTGTTATTCTGAGGTTGTTGATAGCAAACGCACTTCCCCAAGGCATCATCATAAAGCCGCCCAGCGAAAGCATCGCGGTTGCTAAAAACCCGATGCGGTAATCTCGTTTGGAAACCGTGTGGACCAAATGCATAAATGGAGATTTGTCTGTCTGCACTTTTAGATGCGCATTTACGGGGTGCATTTTGATCAATACAAACAGCCAAACAGAAGCTGCTAAAATCACAATCATTAAAAACGGCGATTGCCAGCCCCAACTGTTTGCAATGTATAAGCCGATCGGGATGCCGAGTACCTGGCTTGCTCCGAACGACATTTGCATGAAACCCATAACACGTCCGCGTTTCTCAATCGGAAATAAATCGGCAACAATTGCCATAGATATGGAACCAATAACACCGCCGAACAATCCGGTAATGATACGTGCCGCGATCAACATGGGATATGAGGTTGCGATGCTGCAGAAAAACGTGCCGGCGATAAAACCGATGTAGAAAAACAGGAGCAATTTTTTTCTGTCGAACTTATCTGCAAAGCCCGCAGTGAGCAGACCGGAAATACCGGCGCTGAATGCATAACTTGAAACAGCAAAACCGAATTGAGATGTTTTTAATGCCATTGATTTCATAAGCATATCGCCAAGCGGCGACATTACCATAAAATCGAGTATAACGGTGAATTGGGTAAGTGCAAGCATTACAATGACAAGCACCTGGTATGGCGTAAATTTTTTTAGTTGATGATTACTATCGTTCATGGAAAATTATGTTGATTAAATGGGGTCTTTGTTTGGACGATTGGATAACGAATTTATTTTAAACTTTTTTACACGGAGACGGATGGTATTCAGAGTTTTTCAAATCAGAGATTATCCCCTTCAACCCGGCGTCTCTTTGTTACATTTTATTTAATCAGTTAGTTCTTCACAATCATATCCCGCGGTATTCATCAGCTTGATGATATGATTGATATTATTATTAAATGATTCGACGCGCAAGATGTGATCAACATCACTCCTGTCTACATTCCATTTTATAACAGAATGTTCTGCATCTAAAATGGGTGCGATATTTTTTACATCTTTCTTAAAACGAATTGTTGTTTTAAATATCAGCACATATACCGCATTGATTTTTTGTAATGCCTTGTATAACGTTTTTTGTGTTGGCATAAAAATATTTTAGTTAGTCAGGAATTAAAAATCAAGGTTGCAGGGCTTTTAATACAAGTTCAAAAGTTTCCATCATTATTTTTTCAGAGAAAACGAATTTGCGTCCTCCAAAACTTTTTCCCGCCTGGTGAAATTTTATCAGATTATATAATGGAGCAAACGCAATAGACCAATATACCTCAACAGACAAATTAACCAGTTCTTTCCTTTTAATAGCATTATGTACAAATGAGTGCATGTTGATTTTAAAACTTTCATTCATCATGCCCATATATTTTTCGTGCAAACCGGAATAACGTATTTGTTCAAGGAACATCAACTGGTCAGGGTACTTCAGGCAATATTTTGCCCTGTTGACCCATTGCACCTTTAACCCTTCGCTAAAGCTCATAGACGGATCAAAATTTTTAAAAGTCATCTCCATCATTTTTTCCCCGGCTTCTTTACAAAGCTGAAGGAGCAGGTCTTCTTTGTCTTTAAAATAGATATACAGCGTTGCAGGTGATACTTTTGCAGCTTTGGCAAGTTTTTGCATGCTAAAGCTTTCAATGCCCTGCTTCGCCACTATCTGCATGGCTTTTTCTTTAATCGCTTTCTGTTTTTGCTCGTCTCTTTCTCTCATTGAAATGCAAATATAAATGAATGTTCATTCACTTAAAAATATATTCTAAATTATTTTATTAACAGAAAATAATATTCACGCAAACGTTTTACCATAAATATTGCGCAGGAATTGATTAATTTGTCAGCTAATCAAAACTAAGCTCGTGACAACATCTCTCCGCGTTGAAAATACAACAGCAAAAAAAAATTATACTCTCCCCTTACTCATCATCGGTGCACTATTTTTCATTTTTGGTTTTGTAACCTGGGTGAACAGCACATTAATTCCTTATTTACAAATCGCGTGTGAGTTGAGCACATCCGATGCAGTTTTGGTAACTTTTGCATTTTATATTTCGTATGCAGTGATGGCTTTCCCATCATCATGGGTTTTAAAAATTACAGGCTTTAAAAAAGGAATGATGTTTGGTTTATTGGTGATGGCAATTGGTGCATTGATTTTTATTCCTGCCGCAAAAACAAGAAGCTTCGGTTTATTCTTAACAGGTTTGTTTGTGATAGGCACCGGTCTTGCTTTATTACAAACTGCATCTAATCCATACATAACTATTCTTGGGCCGATCGAAAGTGCTGCAAAACGCATCAGCATTATGGGAATTTGTAATAAAGGTGCAGGTGCAATTGCCCCGTTGATCATGGGCGCAATTATGCTGAAAGATTCATCGGCATTAGTAGAAAGATTGAAAACTATGGATGCAACACAAAAAGCAATTGAACTTGATGCAATGGCTTCTCGCGTAATTGTTCCTTATATTGTTATCGCATTAGTGTTAGTTGCATTGGCAGTGTTTGTTAATTTTTCAAGCTTACCGGAAGTGAAAGCAGAAGGCGAAGATGGCTCGACAAATAATACTCTTGCAGTAAGGTCAAGTATTTTTCAATATCCGTATTTGTGGCTTGGTTTCGTTTCCCTGTTTTTATATGTAGGTGTTGAAGTGATGGCGGGAGACATCATACAGGTATATGGAAAATCCATTGGTATAAGTTTAGATATTGCAAAACATTTTACAACCTACACCATGCTAGGTATGTTGCTTGGTTATATTATCGGGATTATTGCCATACCAAAATATTTATCCCAAACTACTGCACTAAAAGCCTCAGCTATACTTGGTGTTTTATTTTCCGTATGTGCTATTTTTACAAGCGGTTATACATCAGTGTTATTTATTGCATTATTAGGATTGGCAAATGCCCTGGTATGGCCTGCGCTCTGGCCGCTTGCTATAAATGGCCTGGGAAAATTTACCAAGCAGGGGGCTGCCTTACTAATTGTTGGAATTGCCGGCGGTGCTATTCTTCCGAAAACATGGGCGATGCTTGGAGAAAGTGTTGGATTGCAAAAAGCATTCTGGATAATGGTTCCGTGTTACCTCTTCATTTTATACTTCGCTGTAGCGGGGCACAAAGCAGGATTGAAGAAAAACTAATTTGGAAACATGAGAATGTAGCAAATGTGAAAATGCTTGATAGTGTAATGACGCGATAAAATTAATTAAGCCACTTATCTAACGCTTGAATGAGACAATAAATAAATAACGACTCTTGCCGTCATTCCCGCGCAGGAGGGAATGATGGATAACCCGCTAACTATTTTTCAAGAACTGCAGATCGCTAAAATAACAATTATCATTTCTGATTAAAAAGCATTTTCAAATTATCACATTATCATTTCTTTCTACGCAATCTTACCGCAGCATTTTGTGTGAGGCTGCTGCTCATATAAACCTGGTAGCGGTTGATGCCGTCAAAAACTTCCATCAACGCTGTATTAGGCGGGATGCTTCCAAGGTTTTCCGCATACATATCAATTACGTTCACATCTTTTGTGGAATCTAATTTTACGTACAGGTTGATCGCCCGTGCAGACAATCCCTGGTGCGACAATACCAATTGCTGATTTAAAAAAACTGAAATACTATCGCCATCAATATCCCCATTATCATAAAAACTTATTCGCACGGAATCCGATTCGATCAGCAATTCTTTTGCAAGTATCGATTTACGTTTCGCATAAGATTCCGCGATCTTTTTTGCATCATTTCCTTCTTTTATTGGGGTAACATCTTTTGTTGTTAATGCGACTTCAGGAACTTTAACAGCAGGACTGGTTGTTGCAGTTGTTACCGGGGCAAATACTTCTTTTTTTGTTTCAGTAGGGCTTATTACAAAATCCTCAGATTGCGGCTGCCATAATTTTTTTCCGGCAGTGGTATTTCGTAATGTACTGTCCTGGCTTTTATCTTCTTTATCTAACGTATAAGTTACACGTAAATCAGGGCAGGTATATTTATATTTTCCATCGTGATAAAAATAGCCGTTGATCGCATTGCGCACTTTGGAAATAAATAGTGTGCCTTGGAAATCGGTGTTGCAATCAATACTGTTCACCGTTGAATTGGTGTTGTAGTAAATGATGGGAATATTTCGGATAGTGATAAGCTTTGCCCTTGCATTGTAACTGCCATGCACATAATAACTCAGGTGCACATCTTTAAAATAATATCCGAGGATACCTTCAATCTCATCTCCTTTTTGTTTGATGATGAGTTCTGTGAGGTAGTTGTTGTGTATGCCTTCCATCTCCACGTCGGCCTGTCCATACCATGAGCCGCTTATGTTTTGAGAGAACGACCGCACACTTACAATAAGGCAAAGGATTAATGACAGCTTTTTCATAGCAATGAAGATAACAGAAAAAATTGAGCCAATTGTATGCAGATGCTAACAGGCGTGAATAAAAACGTTAATATTTCAGATGATTGATGATAGATGATCGATGGTCGCCTTCAAGTGAAAGTTACTAAAAAAGCTGGTCAACGAACATCGGTCATCGATCATAGATTTGTAACGCTACGCCGTGGTGAGAGATAATATTAAAATAAAAAAGCGCCCCGGAACCGGAGCGCTTTGTATGTTCATGTGTTGAGAAAAATTACGAGTTGTTCGCTTCGCTGTTTCCTTTTTCTTCCTGCTTCAGTTTTTCTTTGATCTCAGCAAGTGTACCAAGGTCGCCCAGTGTAGATTTCTCTACTTTGCTCTGGATGTTCTTCACAGCTTTGTGCGCTTTATCAGCTTCCGCTCTTGCTTCTTTTCTTGCAGCATCTTTCTCTTCAGCTTTCGCCTGTTCCCAGATGCGTGTATGTGAGAGCACGATGCGTTTTTCGTTGCGGTCGAATTCAATCACCATAAATTGTGCTGTTTCATCAGCAACAACTTGTTTGCCGTCTTCTTTTGCAAGATGGCGGTTAGGTGCAAATCCTTCCAACCCATAAGGCAACTGAACGATAGCTCCTTTATCATCTTTACGCGTTACAGTTCCTTCGTGAATAGTTCCGATCGCGAAGGTTTGTTCGAGCGCATTCCATGGATCTTCTTCCAATTGTTTATGTCCGAGTTGCAGCTTACGGTTTTCTTTGTCGATACCGAGGATAACTACTTCAATGTTTTGTCCCACTTTAGTATATTCAGAAGGATGGTTGAAGCGTTTCAGCCAGCTCAGGTCGCTGATGTGGATCATACCACCGATACCAGGAGCAAGTTCTACGAACACACCATACGGAGTGATGTTTTTCACCAAACCGGTATGCTTGCTTCCCTGAGGGAATTTCGTTTCGATTGTGCTCCACGGATCTTCGCTGAGTTGTTTGATAGACAAACTCATTTTGCGTGCAGCTTTATCTAATGTTACAACTTTCGCCTGATGCTCATCACCCAGCTTGAAGAATTCTTTTGCGTTGATCGGAGTATTTGCCCATGTGATTTCACTCACGTGTACCAAACCTTCAACACCTGGCAAAATTTCTAAGAAAGCGCCGTAGTCTTCAATGTTCACTACTTTGCCTTTTACAATTTCACCTTCTTTAATATTCTCAGGCAACACATCCCAAGGATGCGGAGTGAGTTGTTTCAGGCCAAGGCTGATACGTTTTTTTCCGTCGTCGAAATCCAACACAACTACCTGCAGTTTCTGATCGAGTTTCAATACTTCGCTTGGGTGGCTGATGCGTCCCCAACTGATATCTGTGATATATAACAAACCGTCTAAGCCGCCGAGGTCCATGAACGCACCGAAATCGGTGATGTTCTTGATCGTTCCTTCGAGCACTTGTCCTTTTTCCAGTTTGCTCATGATCTCTGCACGTTGTGCTTCAATATCGCTTTCGATAAGCGCTTTATGAGATACCACGGCATTCTTGATCGCTTCGTTGATCTTAACCACTTTAAATTCCATCGTCTTGTTCACGAACTGATCGTAATCGGTAACCGGTTTCACATCAATTTGTGAACCTGGCAAGAATGTTTCCATTCCGAAAACATCAACGATCAAGCCGCCTTTTGTTTTGCTGGTAACAGTTCCGGTAACCACTTCACCTGTTTTGTGCACTTCAACAATGCGTTCCCATGCACGGGTGATGCGGGCTTGTTTGCGGCTGAGGTGAAGGTGTCCTTCGCGGTCTTCTTTTTCAACAACCATCACTTCCACTTCATCGCCAACTTTTAAACTTTGTAAGTCGCGGAATTCGTTCAGTGAAACCAATCCATCACTTTTAAAACCGATGTTGATCACCACATCTGTTTTTGTTAAACCAACCACAGAACCTTTGATCAGTTCACCATCAGTGATCGTTACGAATGTGTTTTCGTACACATGATCGTATTTGTCTTTTTCTTCTTTGGTATACGACGCAACATTACGTTTGTCGATAGTCCAATCGAAATCATCGTGTGCAGTAACAGGGCGTTCCGGCACAATTTCAACAGGTACATCTGCAACAGGGGTATTTGTTGTCGCTGTCACCGCTGCAGATTCTGCAACCGGTTCCTGTCCTTCAGCGTTTGAGCCAGCCTGTCCGGCAGGCAGGTTAACAATATTGTTTTCTGACATAAAAATTAAATCCCGAAGGTTTTTAAAATCGGGGCTGCAAAGATAATAATTTCCCGGGGATTTCCAGCTATTTTATGAAGATAATTGTCGGTTTCTGGTTGCTGGTTTCCAAGGCTTTAGGATAGTCTCGCACATCGTTTTGTAAGCGGTTAGCAGTAAACTGTAGGCAGGCTAAGTTTTCAACACTGTTCACTGCTTACTGTTTACCGATCACTTTTTGTTACCAGCATTAGTTCTCTTTTCAACATCGTTGCGTCGCATTACGTTCATCGGTTGTGCTACTATTGAGCGGTGGGTTGGGAATGTAATTTCAAAATGAATTGGCGAGTCGCAACATCATGACGGGAATTTACTGAAACAACTTTTATAACCTGAATGCCTATTCGAAAATCAAACAACATCAAACTTTCATAATTTTATTTTATATTTTTTACCGAATTTCAAAGTATGGAGGATTCATTTATAATTAAACAAAACCTAACTCTTTTTGAATTCTATCGTTCAACACTGATATTTTTCTCTCAATCCAAGCTCTTCAAAAAGCTATTGATTCTTTTTTCACTCAGCACTGCGTTTATGCTTTACGTTAGTATAATAGCAAACCCTGAGCTTCATTTTTATGATATTGTTGGGGCATTATCTCTATTCATATTCCTCTTTATTGCGCTTCCACTTATCATATTGCTCTACTCAATTTTCCTGTTCAGGACGAAAAGTTATCTTTTTAAGAACGTGACCTACGAATTCACACATTGGGGAATCACAAGAAATGGCGAGAAAACTGAATTCTCAAAACCATGGAGAGATGTCAAAAAAATAAAGGAAACAAAATCCTTTATTATATTCATATTTCAGAATGATTTTCATGTCATTCAAAAAAGGATGCTCAAAAATCCAGAAGAGCTAAATGCGTTCAAAGAATATATCAAAGAAAATATAAAGAAGTAACCGTTTTCGATTTTAAAATAGTGCAAGATGTACTACAACAAACAATGCTGAGAATAAGAAAACCTTTCCAAAACTTTATCTTCCATCCAAATGAAAAATGAACAACTAATCATCCGCAAAGCAACAGAACACGATATCGGTACGCTCCTTCAATTTGAACAAGAGATCATCAAAGCTGAAAGGCCGTTTGATATAACATTAAAAACGGAACCAACCTATTATCATGATTTGCAAAAAATGATATCGTCAGAAAATATTTATTTGATAGTTGCAGAACTCGGCAATAAAGTAATTGCATCCGGTTATGCGAGGATCACCAATGCAGAGCATTACCTGAAACACGATAAACATGCCTACCTCGGCATGATGTATGTTGTACCCGAACATCGCGGCAAAAGCATCAACAAAAAAATTATTGACGAATTAATTACCTGGTCGAATAAAAAAAATGTACCCGAGTTCAGGTTGCTGGTTTACGATAATAATTCACCTGCAGTAAATGCATATGAAAAAGCAGGCTTTGCAAAACACGTTGTGGAAATGCGCATGTCACAATAACCACGATCCGATTAAACACCCGTTAAACATCACTACGAATTTCTAAAAGACAGTTGTTTCCCTACTCCTGAAAGCAGACTTCTAAGCATAATCAGAAATACAGTACTGATGAATATCACGCCGATATGTATCCTCAGTCATAAAAACCCTGCTCATTACTGCTGACTTTTGCTTATAATCAAAATTCAGGTTATGAAAACAACTGTAATTATAGGTGGTAATTTCGCAGGATTCACCACAGCCCTTGAATTAAGAAGAAAAGGAAACAAAGAAGACAAGATCATAGTGATAGACAAAAGCCCGGTGTTTCTTTTCATGCCTTCGCTGATATGGGTACCTTTCCGCAGGCGCGAAATAAAAGACATCACCGTACCGAAAGAAAATATTTTCCGCAAACATCGTGTTGACTTTGTGCTTGCAGAAGCTTTGCATGTTGACCCGCACACTCAAACTGTGAAAACCACCAAAGGAGATTTCAGATATGATAATCTCGTGATCAGCACCGGTCCTAAAGTGAATTATGATATAGCTCCCGGCGTAAAAGAATTTGCACATTATATCGGCACACCTAACGGTGCTATGAAAGCAAGGCTCGCTCTGGATGAATTCAAAAAAGATCCCGGACCCGTAGTAATTGGTGCAACACAAAATGCAGGATGCATGGGCGCCGGTTATGAATTTCTTTTCAATTTTGAAAAATGGTGCCGCGATAACGGAATCCGCGACAAAGTGGATATTCACTGGATCACCCCTGAAACATATCTCGGGCATTTTGGTATTGACGGAATGAAAGGTGCAAATGCAATGTTTAAAACTTTTTTTAAAATGTTCCGCATGCATGTGCATACAGAAGTTGGTGTAGAAAAAATGGATGCAGAGCATGTTTACCTCAATAACGGAACAGTATTGCCATACAAATTTTCTATGCTTATGCCTCCGTTCACCGGCGTGGATTTTGTAAGGAACAGCCCTGAATTACATGCAACAGCAAATGGTTACATGCCAGTGGGTGACGATTACAGGCATAGCGAATACCCCAATATATGGTCAGCAGGATTGGCAGTAAATTTTAACCTTCCCTGGAAACCCGGCAATGTTCCGTTTGCAGCACCAAAAACAGGTTTCCCCAGCGACGTCACCGGAAAAGTAGTAGCAGAAAATATTATCAGGGTGGAGAAAGGTAAAACAAATCTCATACACAAACCGTGGGGAAAAATTGCAGCTCTTTGCATTATGGACGCAGGAAAAAAAGAAGTGATCATTGTGGCAAACCATTTGTTTAAACCAAGAACGTTTGCAGTGATGATCCCTAACCTGTTCTATGATTTCAGCAAAGTACTTTTCGAAAAATATTTCTTGTGGAAAACAAGAAAAGGTTTGTCATGGCTTCCTTAATCTGCCTCAACATAAATTATCATGGCTGTAGTGCCGGGTTTTAATACCCGGCACTCTTTTTTGGTGCAACTGACTTCATATAAGAAAACTAACGGAGATACACATACGTAAAGCAGCCTGCCTATTCCGAAGGAGCTGTCGGCTCACTTATTGTTTCCGGGATAGCAGCTTCTTCCGGTGTTTTCTTTTTAAATAATTTTTTTATAAAACCCCACGCAGCGGCAATACCGAGGAGAATAAATTTCCATGCCGCTATAAAAAATTTTGCAATCAACGCAAGTACACCTGTTTTTGCCAATATGCCACCTGCCACCAACGCCCCGATAGTGTATTCGGCAACTTTATCCGTGCCTGGGTTAAAATCTTTGTATGCATTGCCTGCTGTAAACTCAGGCATTTTTAAAACTTCATCAATATTTGCATTCACTAATGGAAGCTCGCTCATTGTGGAAATTGCCGTTAATGACAAAACCCCTTTTCTTCCCAAAACTCTTACTTCATAGTTAAGCGTGTTCTGCGCCTCGTCGCCAAATTTTAATTCTTTAGCCCAATGCAGTACTTTATTTGTTTTGTCGTAATAAGGTTTCTCAGCCCAACCGATAGCATGGATAGGCGGATATCCCTGTTCAGCCCTTTTTTTATTCTCTTCAGGTTCCGCTTTTTTTATATTCTCCATCATCTCTGTATAATCAATTTTTTCCGCGTCATCATCTTTTACAAATCCCATTTCTTCATAGGTAACAATAAACGCAAAACTGCTGTCAGTGAAAGGCCCGCCGCCTGCAGGAAATATCATACCGATCACATCCGGCCGCGGAGGGTTTCCCCAAATATCATGCAACACAAAATGACTTTGTTCAGCATTCAGGAATTTGAATTTTTTGGAGATATTCAATGTTATTGCACCGCCTTGCAATGTTACTGCATCTGTTTGCCACTTCAGTGCTTTGTTAACAGAGTCAACATATTCAAGTTGTTTTTTTACGAGGATATCTGTCGAATCGCCGGTAGCAACTAATAATGTATTCGCACAAAAAAGTGCGCCAAGGAAAAAGGTTATTTTTTTCATGCACAAGGGGGTTTGCATTAAATATAAATTGATTTTTTGGTAATTGCAATCCGACGATACCATGTGGCATCACCGGTTATCTGATAATACCTCTGAAATTCATTTTACAGTTTTTATTAAATAAGCTAATTTTTCATTCAATACTGTTTTATGTTAAATCAAATACTCGCAAATTTTTATGAACGCGACCTTCGTAAAATGATTGAAGAGATAAATTTATTTAGGAAAGAAGAAAACTTGTGGAAGATAGAAGGCTCTCTAAAAAATTCTGCCGGAAACCTTGCATTGCATATTATTGGCGGATCAAATTTTCTTTTTGGCACTACGCTTGGCAAAACCGGTTATGTCCGCAACCGCGACCAGGAGTTCACTCAAAAAAATGTAGAACGAAAAATTATAGTAGCCCGACTCGAAGAACTGGTTCCTCTGATAAAAAATATTTTAAGTGCTTTGGATATGGAAGCAGCATACCCGCTCGTATTCGACGGAGAAAAACGCACAAACAATTATGTAGTAACGCAACTGTTGCTTCATTTGAACTATCATCTCGGGCAGGTAAATTATTTACGCCGTGTTTTGGAATAAGATTCCGCCATAGATTAAAAGATAATCTGTGAATGTGTGGCAATAATATTTTCGGATATGGATCCACGTTATAATTAATGATCTATGAACCTTCAACAACAAATAGCAAAACAATTCCGCGCAGTTTATTTCGGCGGCAACTGGACATTCGTCAGTTTCAAAGATAAACTTGAGGGGCTTACATGGAAACAGGCTACAACCAAAGTGCATTCTTTCAATACCATTTCAGTGCTTGTGTACCATACCAATTATTATGTAGAAGCTGTAACAAAAGTTTTATTGGGAGGCCCGCTTGATGCGCATGATAAATACAGTTTCGATTGCCCGCCCATTCAATCGCAGGAAGATTGGGAAAGATTAGTACATACAATGTTTACCAATGCTGAAAATTTTGCTGTTCTTATTGAGCAGTTAGCGGACAGCAAATTTGCCGAAACGTTTATCGACGAAAAATATGGAAATTATTACCGCAATATTCATGGCATCATCGAACACAATCATTATCACCTCGGGCAAATTTCACTGATCAGGAAATTAATCCTGGAAGAAAACAAAAGCTGATCAGAAGAATATATTATTCATTTTGAAGGCGTGTGATCACACCACCGTTTACCTCTCCTATTCTTTCTTTGCAGGAATCCTGCAGCACCGAAAACGAAACGGAATCCGGAGTGTAGAAAGTAAGTTTGTATTTCCCCGGAACGTTCATGCCACAGCCTTTATCGTACATCGTAAAAACATCCCCGTTCAATTCATATTTTCCTTCATTCTCAACATGCCCGTCAACCAACACCTTAAAAGTATTATCCTCATTAAAATCAAGAAATACCTTGGAATTATTTTGTCCTTTCGTCATCCAGTGGCCGGTTAATTTATCCTGCATGCGGATAAAGGCAAAAGAAGAAACCATGACGATCAAAACAGGGATTTTGTTTTTCATAATTACAGCTTTCTTCAAATATAATTTTAAAATTATTCCGTTCATTGCCTTTCATAATAATCTTTCTTGCAGTTTACCTAATGCCTAATTAAAATTCCGTAGTTATTGCGAACTTGCTGTAGAAATATTTTGTATCTTTCTATAAACCTATTTTATGCGATCCCTGTCTATCATCCTTATCAGCATTATTACTGCATTTACAGGTACAAAATATTTAAACCCGTTAAATGGAACATGGGTTCCTGTAAAACAGGAGATCAACGGCACACCACTTCCCGAATCTTCATTTCAAAAACAGAGTTTGGTTATCACCGATACCAGTTACATATTTACTGCAGAAAGTGTTGACAAAGGCGTGGCAAAATTCGGCGATGGCAAATTGGATATTTATGGGAAAGAAGGCGTGAACGCAGGAAAACATTTTACTGCAATTTATAAATTAGAAAATGAAATGCTTTCCATCTGTTATAACCTTGCCGGCAATGGTTACCCTGAAAATTTTGATACGAAAGGAAAGCAAGGATTATTTTTGTGCGTTTTTAAAAAAGATAGCCCGAAATAACATTTTTATATTTATCAGCACCAATTTCTGTCTGCCAATAATTTTTTTCTCTTCCTGTAAGAATTCATTCCTTTAACGGTACTAATTAATAAACACAGGCGTGACAGAAGCAGAGCAGAAATATATTTTTGAAGAATGGCTTAACCTGCACAAAGGGATCATTTTTAAAATTGTAAAAGCATATTCGGCAAATGTATCTGTGCAGGACGATCTTTTCCAGGAAATCGTCATCCAGCTATGGAACTCCATTCCATCTTTCAAAAAAGAATCTTCTGCTTCAACGTGGATATATCGCGTATCACTCAACACGGCGATTAAATGGGCGAATAATGAAAGGAAACATCAGCAATCCCAACCGCTCGAAGATATGCAACATGTTTTGCATGAAAGCGACATTCAAATCGATGAACGTTTGACATGGCTCTACGAAGAAATTTACAGGCTTGATGAAATCGACCGTTCCGTGACTTTATTACTGCTCGATGGGTTTAGTTATAAAGAAATGGCGTCAATACTTGGAATTACAGAATCGAATGTAGGCGTGAAAATTAACCGCATCAAAAAACAATTAATTTATAAATCGAAAAAATAATAACATGGAATTCGAAGAATTAAAAAAAATCTGGGACTCGCAAAATAACCGTCACATCTATGCTCTCGATGAAACCGTATTGCATAAAATGATCGAATCAAAAAAAGAAAAAGCAAATTTTATTTCCAATACCAGCGAGTTATTATTACTGTTAGTGAATGGTATTTCAGTCGTTATTTACATTTTTGTAATCGCATCGTCTGCAAGGCAAAATATTTTTATGTATGTTACAGCCGCATGGATGTTTACATGTGCATTGTATATATTGATAAACAGGATGCGAAGAATAAAGGAAAGCAAACATTTTGACCGTTCAGTCAGCGGCAACCTGCAGCAAGCCATTTTATTTGCAACGTACCAGTTGAACCTTTCCCGGGCAATGCGTTGGAATATTTTACCGCTTGCGCTACTTACATTACTCGTGGTTTGGGATGCCGGAAAACCCTTTTGGATACTCGCTGTATTACTCACTTTTTTTGCCTTTGCTTTTGTTATCAGCGGCTGGGAACATAATATACACAAGGCAAGAAAAAAGGGGTTAAAAAACCTGCAGCAAAAGTTAGAACGTGAAATATGATAATCTGCACCAGGAATAGACTACATTCATTAAAAATAATGGGCCACAAATGACACAGATATTTATGATTTATAAGATATCTGCGTCAAAATCCCGGGCAACGCATATATTAACATCGAACCCACATCTCATATCTTACTTCTCACTTCTTACTTTATTCCGTTCTTTTTAAATTTACACTACAAAATAAAGAGCAATGGAGTTTGTCGATTATTATAAAATTTTAGGGCTTGATAAAAATGCATCGCAGGATGATGTAAAAAAAGCATACCGCAAACTGGCGAGAAAACATCATCCTGATCTTAACCCGAATAATAAAGAAGCGCATAAATTATTTCAGCAGATCAATGAAGCAAATGAAGTGTTGAGCGATCCGGAGAAGAGAAAAAAATACGACGAGTACGGGAAAGACTGGAAACATGCCGAACAATTTGAGCAGGCAAAAAGATCTTCACAACGCAGTTATACAGATACAGGAGGCCAAAGCTTTTCCGGGGATTTTGATGAAGAAGGGTTTTCTGATTTTTTTGAATCATTGTTTGGTGGAAGCGGAAGAAGAAGTTCTCAAACCAAATTTCGTGGACAAGATTATAATGCAGAGCTGCAGGTAAATTTTACCGACGCCTACACCACGCATCAGCAAACACTTACCATCGATGGAAAAAATGTGCGTATTACTATACCCGCAGGAATTGAAAACGGGCAGAAAATAAAATTGAAAGGTTTTGGGGCACCTGGAGTAAATGGCGGGCCAAACGGAGATTTGTATATTACATTCTCTATTGTCAACAATACAAAATTCAAAAGAGATGGCAATGACCTGTATACAACAATAGATATTGATTTGTATACTGCGGTACTTGGAGGTGAGATCACTATTGATACGTTGAATGGAAAAGTGAAATTAAAAGTAAACCCGGAGACCCAGAACGGAACAAAGATCCGGTTAAAAGGAAAGGGCTTTCCGTTGTATAAAACCGAAGGGCAATTCGGCGATTTGTTTGTAACCTACAATGTAAAATTGCCAACAAAACTTACTGATAAACAAAAAGAATTATTTACACAATTGTCAAAATTGTAACGCATAAACTTAGTTGCTATGGAAAAAGAACATCTGATCGCATTACAGGATTTCTGCATAAGCCACCAGTTGGAGTTCTCATTCATTGAATCGCTGCAGCAATATGGATTAATTGAAATTACTACTATTGAACAATCTACGTTTATACGTGACAGTGAGCTTTCAAAACTTGAACAGATAACACGCTTGCACGATCTTGATATTAACCTTGAAGGCATTGAAGCGATCACCAATCTCCTGGAACATGTCGAGAAAATGCAGCATGAAATTACCCGGCTAAAAAATAAATTAAGCTTGCATGAAAGCAGCGATTAACACTGTTCTAATTTTTTTCTGCTGATAGAACTTTCCCTGCCGTGTCAACTACAGCAGTAATCTGAGTGAGAGGTTTTGTGCCTGCTGAATCTTTGATCTTATATTTCCACACTACACGCATGTGGTGAATACTCTCAGGTTGGTATTGCGTTTCTTCATTCATTATATTTCCCGAAACTTTCATGGAATCCTGTAAATATTTTCTAAGTGGCCTGCATGAGCCGTCAGTTGTATCGATAAATTTCGCAACCCACTCCCCCTGGAACCTTCCCATTTTTTTTCCTTTCGCCATCAATGCATCGTCAAAAGAAGCTTTTGATAATGGCTGTAACGAATCATATTGATAGATATAAACCATATTGATGTTATCAAAACTGTTCAGCTTATACTTCGAATCAAAATGCGTTTCTGTGCCGGATTTATCCGGGTTTTCTACAGCAATCAGTATCCCGCTGTCGCGATACACCACATCTTTCACTATATACAGGGAATCGTTTTTAATAGCACTTTTCAATACATCAATGTCTGCATTTTTTGCGGGCTGGTCTTTTTGGTAACGCGAGGCAATATAAATCTTCGCTACTATCAGAATGGCAAATACTGCAAGTGCTGCAGCAATAATTAAAACTGCTTTCAGTGTCCTGTTCATACGTTCGCTTATCTATATAAGATGATCAAATCAATTTAAAAGTTCGGGTGGGATTTTTTCAAGGGGTTTGATCATGATATGCTTATAAAATATTTCAGCACCTTCAGACTGTATCTGCAGCTTTCCTTTCACCAATGGAAGTTCTTTCCCATTTTCTGATTGCCGCGAATGATATAACACCATCATCGTTTTTCCGTTGATCACATGCACGCTCGTATCACCATGCGTGTACAAATCAAGTGTATTCCATTCGCCGGAAGGTTTTTCTGCATCTGTTATCTTGATGCAACGCCTTCCTGTTTTACTATTTGCACTAAAAGTATACCATTCTGCAGAAGGCGAATAAACATATTCACTGTCGGACTTTTTTAAGGCACGCACATCTTCCACCCCACCCGCTACGCCCCAGTAATCGCCGCAATTACCTTCTTCAATCTGAAACTCCTGAGAACGCATCCAGAAACCAAAATCAGCTCCATGCGGCCCAACGCAATGATATAACAAGCCGCTATCCCTTTTCTTGTCTTTTTTCGGTGGCCATTTTAAATTTCCCCATTTAAACATTAGCCGCAAATGATAATCCGCATATTCATGTACGGTAGAAATTCCACCAAAATTTTCTCCCGAAATACGAATACATTTTTCGCCATCTTCATTCACCACTGTAAAGATTTTGTTAGGGTCTTTGTTCAATCCTACTGGTATTTCATTCACCCTGTTACCTGATGCATCAAACAAAGGGCCGATATAAGTGTCCCAGCCTTTGAGGTCTTTTCCATCGAATAATGCTGTCCAGTTATCATGTTGTTGGGCAGGAAAGATAAATGCTGTTGCAAAAAAGCAAATCGTCAAAAATAAAAAAATCAGTGAGCAGATTTTCATAACAATCGTTGCTTTAATAACCCGCAGAAGTTTCAAGTTACCAAATTTTATCTATTCACAAGTATAATACCACGACAACTTGTTAACTTCTTTTTATCAAATCGCATTAAACTTTGAAACCCGCTACCAGTCTATGATATAAACGATTCAATTAATAACAAAAAAATAAAAAAATGAAAACGCTTTTTACTTTATCAACATTAATTACAATGGCTATAACGGGGATCGTTAGTTGCCGTTTGTTCCAGCACCAACATTATAATATTTCAGCATTACTTACTGTTGCCGCATTTTTGTCTATCAGTTTGTGGGTGGCAGTAATGAGCAGCAAAAAAATATTGAGTTAAAATTTTACGCGCCGCTTCTTAAAAAATCCGGCGCGTAAATGTGTGTACAGAACTCACCGGAATCCGTTCCCTGTAGAAAAATTTCCCACCTCTGAAGATTTACGATTTGAGATGTACGATGCACTATTTGTGAGAAATAGCTGTCAGCTTTTAGCCATGAGCTTCGAGCGTTTTTAATTTTCAATTCTCAGCTTTTAATTGTTTAGTTTTTAGCTTTTATACTTTTAGTTTTTCTTTTTTGATACCAGCATTTGCTCTCTTTGCCATCGTTGCCTTCGATTCTTCCAGTGGAAGAATCAATCGCACACTTCTACTGCAACAATTTTATTGAGCGGCTCCTTAACCGCAAAGACGCTATGGACGCAAAGAAGGCGCTAAGGCATTTCCACTTTGCGAAACTTCGTTCCTTTGTGACTTCACGGTCAGGCTAATTATTATCAAATTATTATATCACCACATAATCAATTTAATATCTACTTCATTAATTCAAAACAAACTACAATTATTACATAAGGGTTTACCCCTAAATCATATTTTTTCATATTATTTTCGTTTGCTTTTTGCCCTAATTCAGCATTTTCCTGCAATTATATATCACGTTTCAGCGTTATGCAAAATAACCCGTAACGAGTATTCGACCCTATTAATACTCATAATCCAACAGTATGAAAAACCTGGCCTTTGTTCTGACCGGAATAATCCTTATTCTTTTTCAGTTTGCCAATGCGCAACCTATCTGTGGATTTGATGCAGTGCATCAAAAACGTATGGCAACCGATTCCGTTTATCACGCACAGGTATTACAATACGAAAACAATATCCGTCAATACATCCAGGCACATCCGCTGCCGACAAAAAAATCTGCAAAGGCCACAAATTCCATAGGCGGTTCATCAGGCACTTTAAGTACTGCATTATATACAATTCCTGTTGTTGTCCATGTGGTGCATACCGGTGGTGCAGTCGGAACAATTTATAACCCGACAGATGCACAAATTACCGGCGCTATAGATTATCTGAACCAGGTGTATAATGGTTCGTATCCCGGCACACAAGGTGTTGGCGATCTGCAAATACAATTTGCCTTAGCACAACGTGACCCGAATTGTAATCCTACCAATGGTATCAACCGTGTTGATGGTTCTTCTATTCCGGGTTATGTGAGCGGGGGCGTAAATGCAACAACAACTCTTGGAACCGATGAGATCAATGTAAAAAATCTCATTCGCTGGGATCCGTCACAGTATTACAATGTATGGGTTATAGATAAAATAGATGGGGCAGATGGAACAAGCGGCCAATTCATTGCAGGCTTCGCCTATTTTCCTGGTGGTGACCCGAATTATGATGGCATCATTATGCTGGCAACGCAAATGATTGCAGGGCAAAAAACATTGCCACACGAGATCGGGCACGCGTTCAATCTATACCATCCGTTCCAGGGCTCACCAGATAAAAATACTTGTCCTGCTGTAACCAGCGGTGGTTGCAGTGTTGATGGCGACCAGGTTTGCGACACTGACCCTATCACATACAATCAACTTGGCGGGATTATAGATTTTACCTGTCGCACCGGGCAAACAAATTCCTGCACAAGCACAGTATATACCATCAACACAGAAAGTAATTACATGAATTATACATCATGTTATACCTTATTTACTGCAGGACAAAAAACAAGAATGCTTGCATCTGCAGGAACAACAAGATTGAGTTTATCACAATCACCTGGTGCAACGCCACCAAGCCAGGGAGCAACTACATGCGTGCCGAAAGTTGATTTTGAAATCACTGCAGACCAGCAAACAGAAACAACTGCGGCAACATCCGGTTGCAGAGCATATAAAGATTACACTTACAATATGGTAATCGGCAATACACCGAGTATAACGGCAACGGCTACCCTAAATGTAGCTTCCGGTACAGCTACACAAGGTGTGGATTTTGATATTACCACAAACGGGAGTTTTACTTCTCCAAGTAATGTATTAACATTCCCTGCAGGATCAATGGCATCACAGCCATTCACTGTGCGCATTTATGATGATGCAAGCGTAGAATCAACAGAATCTTTCACCCTTGGTTTCACAGTGAATGCTAACGGCGGGAATGTGGTTGCGGGTGATGGAAGACCGAACCTGGCAATAAATATTCTTGATAATGATGTTGCCCCAACCGGAGGCACGGGCACCGGAACGGGAAGCATCGGCACTGCCGCATACACAATTAATGCTTCACCTTTTGATGCTACGCAACAAAGCAGCAGGATTCAATTCTTATATAAAGCTTCTGAGCTAACAGCGGCAGGAATTCCTGCAGGAACAATAACAGGAATGTCGCTTGATATTTATAACAAATTAAGTACACGGGCATTCAGCTCATTCAATATTAAATTAGGAACAACACCGGCTGCAACAACTTATCTCGTGAATGGAAGTATAACATTAGGCTCAGGTATGACGGTTGTAAAAACATTATCGTCCTATAACACTGTATCCGGATGGAATACATTTACATTTGATACCCCGTTCACATGGGATGGCACAAGCAATCTCGTTGTAGAAATTTGTTATGACAATGGTTCAACGTCAGCAACGGATGCTGCAGACCAGGTGCTCGCATACAGCGATGGAGGTACTGGTTCGCAGGGAAATATTTTCTGGCAGGATGGTATTAACTGCTCGCAATCTTTTTCATCTGTGGGATATTATCCTAACGGTATAAAACCTATTGCACAATTCACGTATGGTATTCCAGCAACAGTTGTACAAACAACATTGAACTCATCACAACAACAATACCTCGGCGCTAATGCAGATATTTATTTTTACGATCAAACCAATAATGAGTTGATGGCACGTATCCAAAACCTCAGCAGTTTTGATTATGGTTGTACACAAGTTGTCATAGATCGTGCAGGAACAGGTTCATCACAATTCTGGAATACAAATCCGGCGAATTATATAATGAATAAAACGTTCCATGTGATCCCGGCTAATAATAATCCATCCGGAAGTTATATCATAACCTTATACTATACACAAGCAGAAGTAAACGGGTGGCAAACTGCAACCGGACAAAGCATCAGCAACATTGCACTGATCAAAACAGCAAACCAGATTTCATTGGTAACCCCAGCAAACCCAACTGGCGCAGGCACGATGATCACCGGTGCACCAACCATCAGCAGCCTCGGAACAAACACAGCACTTACGTACAATTTCACCACGGGATTCTCCGGCTTTGGAGCCGGTGTTGTTGGAACAACGCTTCCCGTAGAATTAATTAGCTTCGACGGGCATTTGCAAAACAATAATGCAGTATTAAACTGGAGCACATCATCAGAAATAAACAGCAGGTATTTTGATATTGAGAGATCGTATGATGAGAAGAATTTTACAAAGATCGGCTCTGTAGTTGCAGCAGGAAATTCTTCCATACAACATAACTATTCTTTCACTGATCCGGATAATGCGCAAGCGGAAAACTATTACCGCCTGAAACAAATCAATATCGACAGCAGTTTTGAATATAGCAAAATCGTATTGGTATCTGATGATGTCAATGGAAATTTCAAGGTGTTGAACAATCCGTTTACAAACGCGATTGATCTACAACTTGGAACTAACGTATATGGACAAGTGCAAACCCGTTTGCTGGATATCACCGGGAAAGAATTGTATCGCAATAGCAGTGTCTCTGCAGGTTCATCTGCAATACATGTGGACCTTTCCGGAAAATCGTTAAGTGCAGGAGTGTATGTACTGGAAGTATGGTTCAACAATCAAAACCATGTGCAGAAAGTAGTGAAGCAGTAGATAATTTGAAAATGTAGTGATGTGATAATGATTTCGTTCATGGTTTATTATAGATGACCTGTTTTCTGTTTTTAGAAAATAGCACACGGATGACTCTGATTGTTATGATCTGTTGTGATTGAAACCTCAATTTCCTCGTATGTACAATTCCGGCGTTATCATAAAAATCTAATCTTGCCTTCTTGCAAAAAATCACTTCTTTTTTTAAATTGTGATATGCGACCAATGAAATCCATCTTTTATATCCCGGCGCTTTCGCTATCAATTATCTTGGTTTCAAATCTGCATGCACAATCGAAAACACAAAAGAAATCCATTCGTCAGGATACAAGCCTATTGAAAGAAACTTATCATAAAGAAGATGCTATTGACAACGAATATCTATTGAATAAGCTCAACCCTATCCGTGCAAATTTCAAACGCATTAACTCGACTGTAAAATGGACAAAGAAAATAAAAAAAGATCTGTGGATTTCTACTGAAGGCGGAGATGCAGTTTACTACTATTCCGGAAACAAAATTGAAAAAATTACTGCGCGGGTTTTTGGAGAAATGGGGCAATCTCTCACCGAATATTACTTATTGAACGGGCAACTTTCATTCGTATTTGAAAAAGAATATCATTACAACCGTCCTTTTTATTATGATTCCGCATTAGCTAAGGAAAACAATGATACCGCGTATGATGATAAAGAAACAGAGATCATTGAAACAAGAAGTTATTTTGAAAATGGAAAATTAATACATCAACTTAATAACCAGGATTGCGGATCTCCTTTTAGCGATGCTTATTTAAAGGAAGAGCAAAAAAGAATTAAAGAGGAATATAAAGAGATATTGAATGCCTTGAATGCAAAAGAATAACTAACGAATTAATAATTGATAATTGATAATTACCAAAATTTCGAAAACCGTTTTACTGCTGTTCGACATGTTCCGCAGGTCATATCGGGCTATCGATAAACAGAATTTGAAATCCTTTCTTATCATAACTTCGGATGCGCTGCGATAACATTCCGAAAAGCAACACTCTCTAATTTATTTTTGCAAATGCACCTAAAACTAAAGCTAAATAGTAGCACTAACGATGACCGGACTGCGACGCAACGATGATGAAGAGTGGGCTAATGCCGGTGACACAAAAAATAAAAACTAAAATCATAAAGACGAAAAACTAAAAAAGAAACTGCGAATTACAGCACTGAAACCTGTGGACTGACGACTGAATACTATCTTAAAGAAATCGTACATGTTACATTCTTTTGTATCAAAACCGGACATCCGTGTATCGCAAACGAACCTTTTCGTTCTCTCCGCATTTTTAAATACCTGTTTATTAGTTAAATAGAAAGTGGCATATTAGTGGCGGAAAAACTTCGGTTTATAGTTTGCAGTTTGCAGTTTGTAGTTGGGAAATACGCACATTCTAAATTTTCTGCCGTGATTAAAAATTATTTTATTACTGCTTTACGGAATTTCTGGCGCAACAAAGTTTTTTCTGTTATTAATGTTCTTGGTTTGTCGATCGGCATCAGCGCTGCGCTGATCATTTTTCTGATTGTGCATTACGAAATGAGTTATGACAAATTTGAAAAAGATCACGACCGCATTTTTCGCGTAACCATGGACGTTAAATTTAATGGCGACCCCGGCACATCGGCCGCAGTTCCTGCTCCTCTTGGAAATGCAATTAGAAATGAAGTTACCGGCGTTGATCTTTCCGTTCCGCTTTTCCAGTTCCAGGGAGATGCGACTGCAAAAGTTACCATTGCAAAAAACGATGGTACTACACCCTCAATATATAAATATCAGCCTGATGTCATTTTTACTACCGGCGATTATTTTAAACTACTTTCTTTTCAATGGCTTGCTGGTTCGCAACAAGCTGCATTGCAAAATCCTTTTTCCGTAGTGATTTCTGAAAGCAGGGCAAAACAATATTTCCCGTCATTGAATGCAGCGGATATTATTGGTAAACAAATCGCATATAACGATTCATTAAAAACAACCGTAACCGGGATTGTAAAAGACCTGACTGAGAACACTTATTTTTCTGCACTGGAATTCATCTCCCTGCCTACAGTATATGCAACAGGATTGAAACACAATTTTATGATGGAGACCTGGAACGACTGGATGGGATATTCGCAACTGGTCGTTAAATTATCTGCAGGAACTACTCCGGAAAAAATTGATCCGCAACTGAAAGGGCTGGTAAAAAAATATAATGAACCTGCAAGCAAAGACCCGAACAATTCGATGCAGTTTAAATTACAGCCTTTGAAAAATATACATTTCGACAGCAACTATCAAGGTGTGAACCAACGTACAGCAAGTATGAAAATGTTATATGGCCTAATGGCTATTGCACTGTTCTTATTGTTACTTGCTTGCATCAATTTTATAAACCTTACCACAGCACAGGCTTCACACCGTGCAAAAGAAATCGGTATTCGCAAAACAATGGGCAGTTCAAGAAGGCAATTGATCATGCAATTTCTTGGGGAAACACTTTTTATTACCAGTATTGCAACTATTGCTTCTATAATTATTGCACCGCTATTGTTAAAAGCTTTTGCTGCTTTTATCCCGGAAGGTTTGCATTTTAGTTTAATACATCAACCTGTATTGATTTTATTTTTAGTTACACTCACATTTGCAGTAAGTATTATCGCCGGCTTCTATCCTTCCATCGTTTTATCATCGTATAAACCTGTTGCCGTCCTAAAAAATCAATCTGCAGCAAATGCAACGAAGACAAGAAATGCATGGCTTCGCAAAACGCTGACCGTTTCACAATTTGTGATCGCGCAATTTTTTGTGATCGCAACTTTTATGGTTGGAAAGCAAATTCATTATTCATTGCATGAAGACCTTGGTTTCAGAAAAGATGCCATCTTAACTTTTCGCGTTCCGTTCGATACATCGATGAGCAGAAGGTATGCGTTAATGAATAAAATAAAAACGATCCCGGAAATACAGTTATCAAGCCTTGGTTTTTTATCACCGGCTATTGAAGGCGCAGCTTTCAACGACATGACTTATACCGACGGGAAAAAGGAGGTTAAAGAAAATGTGCAGATACGCTGGGCTGATACGAATTATATGAAGATATACCAGTTAAAGTTAGTTGCAGGAAGAAACGTGCAACAGAGTGATACTATACAGGAATTTGTGATCAATGAAACGTTTGCAAAAACGTTAGGGTTCCAAAATCCGCAGGATGCATTGAATAAACAATTACTCGATAACAAAAAAAAGATACCAATAGTAGGTGTATTGAAGGATTTTCATGAAGGTTCCATGCATGCAGCAATAGGCCCACTGGCGTTTACTTCATTCAATAAACGCAGTTATAATATTCATGTGTTGCTTAAACCGGAAAACGGAGATGGTATGGTTTGGAAAAATGCGATCAGCAAATTGCAAACTTCATTTAAAGAAATTTATCCTGATGATGATTTTAATTATAGTTTTTTTGATGAAAATATTGCCAAGTTCTATGAAACGGAAAAAAGAGTTTCCGGCTTGCTGAACTGGGCAACAGGCTTAACTGTATTGATCAGTTGCCTCGGGCTTTTAGGATTGGTGATCTTTATAACAACTGTCCGCACAAAAGAGATCGGCATTCGGAAGGTGTTAGGCGCATCTGTTTCAAATATCGTTTCCATTTTATCGAAAGAATTTATCCTGCTTATCGTAATTGCATTTGTGATTGCTACACCAATTGCGTGGTGGGCCGTTCATCAATGGCTGCAGGATTTTGCATACCGGACAACCATGAGCTGGTGGGTATTTGCCGTGTGCGGATTAATTATGTTAGCTGTTGCCATGTTGACATTAAGCATACAAACTATTAAAGCAGCGATATCTAACCCGGTGAATGCGTTGAGAAGTGAGTAGAGTAATTAAGAATTGATAATTAATAATTCTACCTTTATAGGCTCTATTAAAATTAGTTCATAGTTCATAGTTCATAGTTCATAGTTCATAGTTCATAGTTCATAGTTCATAGTTCATAGTTCATAGTTCATAGTTCATAGTTCATAGTTCATAGTTCATAGT
>JAFEAE010000010.1 GCA_018266575.1 Bacteroidota bacterium | reverse complement strand
CAGCATGAAGGAATGATCAACCAACTTGAAATAGAACTTGACGAACGAGGCAATGTAAAAGCATCAGAAAAGAATTATCAGACCAATATTTCAAAAATATTTACTGCAGGAGATATGCGCCGGGGGCAATCATTGGTTGTTTGGGCAATCAGCGAAGGGCGGGAATGTGCAAGAAAAGTAGATGAACACCTGATGGGTTACTCGCTTCTGGAAACAAAAGACCAGGGTCTTATGGCAATATAGAAATTATCTAAAAAGAGAATACTTAAAAGCCGCTTATTTGAAATAAGCGGCTTTTTATTTGATATTTTGTCAATTTTTTGAAACTAATATTTAATAAATTTTCATAAAAATTCATTCCAATTATTTTATATACAACAATTTAGGCAGCTGTATTTGCTGAGTTTTTTTCATATTATTAAAATTATTATATAATATAAAAGTGACGCTTTTATTAAAATATTATTAACTTAGACTATTATTATTTAAATAATATAATTATATAATTTGTATTATTTATCTATTTTGAAATCCAATTATCCTCTCTTTTCAATCATTTTCTTGCCAATCTGCCCCTTATCCCGATTGCATGTTGCCATAAAATCTATGATTGCCTTAGCCATTCTGTAAACTGATTACCGTACCCCTTTTAATTATTTACATAACCAAAAACAACGTGCAATGCTAAGAAAAACGCTTCTGCTATTATCAATGGCAATGGTACTCCTGTATTTGAACACAGCAGCTCAAACCGATACTGCTGCAAAAAAGGCGACCGACACAGCTATGACAAAAACAACTCCGGATTCCCCTGCGAAAACCCCGCCCCCAATTACTATTACCGGATCTGTAGATGGCTATTACCGGTTTAATTTCTCAAACCCTAAATATGGAAGCAACAACTACACAAGCTTTACCAATTCAAACAATTCATTTGAATTGGGGATGGCATCAATCCGCGGCGATCATAGTTTTGGAAAAGTTAGCGCCACAGTAGATTTAGGTTTTGGAAGAAGGGCTGAAGAATTTTCTTATAATGATGGCGCACACCCTACCCTATTTGCCGTAAAACAGCTGTATTTAAGTTTCCAGGCAACATCTGCTATTAAATTCACTCTTGGAAAATGGGGAACACACATAGGCTATGAAGTGCTGGATGCGTTTTCCAACAGGAACTACAGCATGGATTACATGTTCTCTTATGGCCCGTTCTTCCACACCGGTTTAAAAGCGGACATCACGCTTAGCTCCACAACTGCCTTGATGGTAGGGGTTGCGAACCCGACAGATTTTTCAACCACAACGGCTTCTACAAAAGTATTTATTGCCCAGTTCAGCACCGGGACAAAAGATGGCAAGCTAAAAGCATTCCTGAATTACCAGGGGTATGGCGGAGTTAATGCAGATACCGTAATTGCTCCAGGATATACCTTATTCAAAAGCCTGAATCAATTTGACCTTGTAGTAAACGCAACAGTTAGCAGCAAATTCGGCATTGGATTAAATGGAACATTGCAAACGGTAAAATCATCCATCCTGGATAAAACAGCAACCTGGGGCGGAGTTGCCGCATACCTGAACTTCGATCCGACTTCAAAGTTCGGGCTTACACTTCGTGGGGAATATTTTATGGATAAAGATGGAGTTAAGGTCAATCCTGTTGATTTGTATTCGAACCCAAATCAAACTGCAGGGTTAAACGTGTTTGACCTGACATTATCAGCACTCTTCCACGTCGGCAGCAATTTGACTATAATCCCAGAATTAAGAATAGACAACGGGTCGAAAGATTTCTTTTACAAATCAGATGGCACAACAACCAAATCAACAGTAAGCGGATTGCTTGCTGCAGTATATCATTTTTAAAAACAAGAACATTTAAACATAGTAACAACTAAAATTTCATAACCAAAACAAAAAGCAATGCAAGCAACCAACAATTCTAAAACCAAAATCTATCGAAGGCTTTTAGCCCTGAGCGTCGTTCTTATTTGTATGATTTCAATGATGATGCCATCAAAGCTTCTGGCACAGGACCCTACAGGAGCTAAAACCGGAACCTTGAATGACATCGATACAACTGTGGTCAAAGTGCTCGACACGGTTTCAAAAGCAAAAGATACTACCGTTACCAATTTGAATGCAAGCATGAATAAACTTGCTTCTGCCGTAGCCACAATCGGCAATGCTGACGGACATAATAAGATTGCGATCAATATTATGTGGACGTTGATTACAGGCTTCCTGGTAATGTTCATGCAGGCAGGTTTTGCTTTGGTAGAAACAGGATTTACACAAAAAAAGAATGTGGCCCATACAATGTGCATGAACTTTCTTGTGTATGCAATAGGCATGTTTGGATTCTGGGTTTGTGGCTTTGCTTTCATGTTTGGCGGAGCATTAAATGCTGCAACGTTAGGTGGGGCTCCCGGGGCAATCCCGCACGAATATATTGTGCATATGTTCGGCCATGATTTTGGAATCATCGGCACAGTAGGATACTTCTTGAACAGCAATGTATATGATGTTGGGATCTTTGGCCTTTTCCTTTTCCAGATGGTGTTTATGGATACTACAGCCACAATCCCTACAGGATCAATGGCAGAAAGATGGTCATTCAAATCATTCCTGATATTTGGTTTATTCATTTCCATGTTTGTATATCCAATCTATGGCAATTGGGTCTGGGGCGGTGGCTGGCTATCACAATTAGGGGCAAATTTCCATCTCGGGCATGGCCATGTTGACTTTGCGGGATCATCGGTGGTTCACATGGTAGGTGGCGTTGCTGCACTAGCCGGAGCTATTGTAATAGGGCCACGTATTGGGAAATATGGAAAAGATGGCACCGTTAATACTATTCCGGGGCACAATATTCCAATGGCATTGCTTGGAACATTTATTCTTGCATTCGGATGGTTTGGGTTTAATCCGGGTTCTACGCTTGCAGGCAGTGATTACAGGATCACCATTATTGCAGTGAATACTATGATGGCCGGAACCGCCGCAACCCTTGCTGTACTTGTAATTATGTATGCAAAGAAAATGAAACCAGATCCAGGGATGCTCGCAAACGGGCTTCTCGCAGGACTTGTAGCAATCACAGCACCATGCGCATTTGTGAACTCGATTGGCTCCGTAGCCATTGGTGCGATTGCAGGAGTTTTAGTATTCTTCGGCTACAATTTTGTTGACAGAAAATTAAAGATCGATGATCCTGTAGGAGCATTTGCTGTTCACGGAATTAATGGAGCCTGGGGGGTATTGTCACTCGGACTTTTCGCTGATGGTTCATACGGAGATGGCTGGAATGGTGTATCCGGAACCGTTAAGGGCCTATTTTATGGAGATGGAAGTCAATTTGCAGCGCAACTTATAGGAACAGCAACATGCTTCCTTTTTGTTTTCCCTGTTATGTATTTTTTCTTTAAACTTTCGAATAAAATCACGCCGATACGAGTTTCGGCAGAAGCAGAAACCGGAGGATTGGATATACCTGAAATGGGCGTACTTGGTTATGTAGATTAACCTGAACTTTTTGTCCTTCCATAATTGATACAATTTGTGTCAACTTATTTTAGGACGTGGCAAATAGTTAAATATAAAAGCCTGCAATTTCATTGCAGGCTTTTATATTTACAGCTTTTTCATTTATATTAAATAAAAATAAAATGTTTATTTTTTTTATTCAGCATACCATTTTTATATATTTTTTGTAATATTTTTTGACTTATATTTACATTATACACCAAATTGCATAGTGAATATTAAGAAAATTAAAGATGGATAGGCCTGTTATAACAAATACAAAAAGCTTAAGGCATCATATTTTAACTCCCCTGAGAGATCTTTTAAATGATAGCAGGGCAACAGGAGTTCTCTTGATCTGTTGTACTGTAGTATCTATTTTTTTTGCTAATCTTTTTTCTAACGGATGGTACCTCAAACTTTGGAATAACACGATTCCCGGAACTTCAGTTTTGCATTTACCCGGGAATTTATTGGAATGGATCAATAATTTTCTGATGGCTTTCTTTTTTGTTTTGGCTGCAACTGAAATAAAAAGGGAACTGCTAACAGGAGAACTTTCCACTTTTAAAAAAGCGATATTGCCTTTTGGGGCCGCCTTCGGGGGAATGCTTGTTCCGGCTTTGATTTTTACGGCGTTCAATTTTCACTCCAACTATTCTCACGGGTGGGGTATCCCGACGGCAACGGATATCGCCTTTTCAATAGGTGCAGCATCCTTACTTGGTAAAAGATTCCCTGTTGGTTTAAAGATATTGTTAATGGCACTTGCAATCATCGATGATCTTGGGGCAATTATTGTAATTGCCGTTTTTTACGGCGGTCACATTCAATGGTTATATTTAGGTGGATGCGGTTTGGTATATGGACTTCTTCTTGCCCTTAATTATTTCAAAGCAAGGTTCGGGGCAATACAAATTCTGCTGGGAATAACGATGTGGTACCTGATGCTACAATCAGGAGTAGAAGCGAGTATAACGGGGGTCTTATTTGCATTTGCTATGCCCGTTGACTCCCTTGCCATTATTGAGAAAGCAATTCACAAGTATGTAAACTTCCTTATATTACCACTGTTTGCCCTTGCAAATACGGCTATTTTGATTTCTTCAAATATTATGACCTCACTAAGCACAACAATAAGCCTTGGGATTATATGTGGTTTGGTGATAGGTAAACCGTTAGGAATTTTTCTTGTAAGCAGGATAATGGTAGCATTGAATATTGCACACTTGCCAGGAAACATCAAATGGAAACAAGTTTTTGGAATGGGTACGCTTGCAGGAATAGGATTTACAATGTCAATATTTACAACCATGCTTGCGTTTACCTCAAGCGAAGCAAGGGATATTGCAAAAATTGCGATATTGACTAGTGTAGTTGCTTCTGTGGTACTTAGCTTCATTTATTTTAGGGTAATCGGTACTGCTACCATTCCATCGCCCTCAGTTGCAATACCCGAAAAAGAGCCTGAAATCCAGCTTATTATTTCTTAATATATTTTCGATTCCACATTACAAAAAAGCCATTTGGAATATTCCAAATGGCTTTTTTTGTAACCAAATTTCTTTACGAAATGAATAAAACTATAAGATTAATTAATCGAAATTAAGCGGAAAGAGTTCTTAAAGCCCTTTGTTTATCCCTTCTCCACATAAAATAACCCAGACTACCAACCCATGCAATTGATCCTATAATTATCCTAAATACATCAGCATAACCCGGATCTAAATGTGTGAAAAAAAAGATGATATTATTGAAGGCCCATACCAGGAAGCTTGTAAGTAAATTATGCATTTGAATATTAATTACGTGCAAAGCTTATACAAAAAAACCGATCAAACAAAGGCTGGTAGCGGGTTTCAAACAATTTAAACAAAGTAATAAAAGTTATAATATATAAAAACCAACACTAACCAGCCAATTTCATTTCAGCTGCAAAGAAGAAAAGAAAGAATTTTTAACTGAGATAGCTGAAAGGAAATAAAAAGAGAAAAAAAGAATAAAAATCCTGACTGAAAAAATTTTCAGGATTTTTTAAAATTTTTTTCTCTGAATGATAAAATTTCTCCGTAAGAGATATTTCTACAGCTACGCAGAATTTCTTGCAGCGTTAATGATTCCAAATGAGCTGCGGATAATTAATTTTTCATAGACTTCTTTCAATGGAGAATTAGTCAGGTTCTTTTCAATTTCCTGGAACCGCGTGATTGCATATTGCTGGATCGTACTCAAAGGAAGAACAATGCGTTCACGCATTTGAATGGATAATTGCTCAACAGGATAATCGGACATCAACTCACTTCTTCCTGTCAATTTGAAAATATATTTCAGGGTAAGTTCATATTCATTGTAAATCATTGTCCAGATTTCACCATACACCGGATGCGTAGAAAAATGCTCAGTTAACGGAAAGAAACATTTCTTCATCGCCATCTCACAGTTATCCATCAGCGTTCTGAAAAAAAGCGAATTATTATAAAGGTGTTTTATTTCATCCCATTTTTTCTTTTTATCCAATGCCTGCAACGCTTTTCCTACACCGTAATAACCGGTAACATTTTGTTTCAACTGGCTCCAGGAACCAACATACGGAATTGCACGAAGGTCTTTAAATTCAAGCCTGCCTGAGCTATTTCTTTTTGAAGGGCGGCTTGCGATATTTGTTTCGCTATAAAAACGCAATGGGCTTATTTCATTCAGGTAGCGCATGAAATAAGGATGATTTTTTAATTCAGAATATGCATGATAACTTTCGTTGGCAAGCTCCTGGAACAATTGCTCTTCGTCGTGTTGCAAAGTAACTTCTTTAGAAGAGAAAAGGTCATTTGAAACACCCGCATGCAACAACTGTTCAATATTGTATTGGGCAGAATCAACTGTTCCAAAATTCGAACTTACGGTTTGCCCCTGAACGGTTAACTGAATTTCCCTGTTCGCAATATTCTTTCCCATCGATGCATAAAACTTATGCGTTTTGCCTCCACCGCGTGCAGGCGGCCCCCCCCTGCCATCAAAAAACACTACATCAATTCCATATTCGTCGGATATTTTTGTAAGTTCTTCTTTTGCTTTATAAATGCTCCAGTTCGCCATCAGGTATCCGCCATCTTTTGTACCATCAGAAAAACCAAGCATAATGGTCTGCTTGTTTGAACGGCGTTTGAGGTGACTCTTGTAAATTTTATTTGCATACAACTCCTTCATCACACCGGCAGCATGCTGAAGGTCATCAACAGTTTCAAATAATGGAACAATATCAATATCCAAATGTTCTTTTTTCCATCCGCTTAAAAGAAACAACCCATACACTTCCCAAACATTCAAAGCACTGTTGCATTGGCTGATGATATAACGGTCACACCCAGCCGAACCATTTAGTTTTTGAATTTCTTTTATTGAAGCAATAGTTACAAGGGTATCTTTAACGATATCGCTGTACAACCCTGTGTCGGCGGCATTCCTGATCTCCGTTAAGAGTTTAATTTTTTCGGAATCATGTAACTGGCCGAAATTTTTTGGAAGAACATCTTCTTTATCCGCAATCGCCTGCAATACTTTTGTATGAATTGAACTATCCTGTCGTACATCGAGCCGTGCAAAATACAAACCGAAAACATACACTTTGTTGATGAGGTTATCAACAAGGTTCAGGAATAAACTATTGTGTTTATAGATCAATATCTCCCTGATCTGTTTCAACGGTTCACTGATATCGGAAGGTTTAAGATCAGCTTTATGATCAGGGACAAAAATGTTATTGTATAATTTTTCTTCAAGATCGGCCACAATTGTATCTACTTCTTTAAAAGTAAGCCTGCGTTTTAACCTACGTACATCAAGATAATAACATTTTATAATTGCACCACGGAGTGCATCTGCAACTTTCAATGTAATATCAGAGGTTACGAAAGGGTTCCCATCGCGGTCGCCTCCAGGCCAAAAACCCATTTTAATCACCGGGTTATTATCACTAACTGCATCCGGAAACTGGTCTTTTAATGAGGAAACAATTTTTCCTGCTGCCTGGTAAAAAACATTTTCCAGGTACCAGATCAAACTGATCGCTTCATCGTAAGGCGTTGGCTTTTTCTTTTTGAGAAAAGGGGTTTTCCCAAGTTGCTGCATGTATGTGTTGATCTGTCCTGCATTATTATCTATTACCGCTTTCGACAAATCATTAATAATCCCTAACACCGCCCCGGGGTAAAATTGTGTAGGATGCGCAGTAAGCACCAGGTTGACAGAATAATTTTTTAATTTTTCTGCAAGCTCTTTTTCCTTATCGGTTTGAATGACTTCTGATGCAAGATGTTTTAGCGTTCCCGCTCCGCCCATATCATTCACATCTTTGAATGCAGCATCTTCCAGTGCATCAAACAACACAATTTGCCGTTCTACATATTGAACGAATCGGAACAGCACATCTGCACGTTCGCGTTCATTTGCATTAGTCGTGTGTTTATCAAAAAAATCATCAATAATTTTTTCAGGGCTTTCCTTTCTTTTATATCCATCTTCGCAATAGGTCAACAGTAAAGATAAAAGTATCCCTGTTTTTTCTATCCGGTGAAAAGGAAGTGAGGTGAAGAGGCTGTTATATAATTGAAATTTTATCCCGACAAGGTTTTTAAATTGCTGCAATCCCTGGGACGACTGATAATTCATAATTACACCATTTAAAATCGTTCAAAAAAATCAATAATAAGCAGCAATCGGTCAAAATAGGGCTTGAAATTACTCCATTTTTTTTAAAAAAAGAGCGGATTTATTATTTTTCTTTCATTTGTTTGTATAACTTAGCGCCTCATTGTAACAAGTGGCAGCAAAAAAACAATATACTACGCATTCTTTTCTTCCGTTAGCATCTTCAGCTATTGGAACCACAATTATTACAACCCTGTAAAGGGTTGCATATTTTCATATTACCAGTTGGGCTTTTCCAAAGCTATTTAAAAAAGAAAGTGAGTATTCATTAAAAATTACAACCCATCAATAGCAATTATATGCAGGTTTTAAAATTCGGCGGCACTTCGGTAGCTAACGCAGAAAATATCAATAAGGTTACAGGAATCGTAAAACAGGCTCTCGCAAAAAACAGGACCATTGCAGTAGTATCGGCATTAGGTGGCATTACCGATCTGTTATTGCAAAGCGGCACACTTGCAGCTTCCGGTGACGAATCGTACAAAGAAAAATTACAATTAATAGAACAACGCCATATCGAAACAGTAAAAGCATTATTACCACTTACACAACAAAGCAGCATTTTAAGTTTGGTGAAAAAAAGCTGCAACGAGATTGAAGACATTTGCAACGGGGTATTTCTGTTAAGCGAATTATCATGGCGTACAAAAGACAAGATCGTTAGTTATGGAGAATTGCTTTCATCACAAATTATTTCAGCGCAATTAAAGGCAATTGGTATTGATAACGAATGGAAAGATTCCCGTGAACTGATCACTACCGATTCACAATTCGGAAATGCATTAGTTGATTTTGAAACGACAAATAAAAAAATCAAATCTTTTGTTGATCACTCAAAACATAATTTGTTTATCGTTCCTGGTTTTATTTCATCTGACCCGTCAGGAATAACAACAACACTTGGCAGAGGTGGCTCCGACTACACTGCTGCAATTATGGCTGCAGCTACGGATGCAAATGTCCTGGAAATATGGACAGATGTATCGGGAATGATGACTGCAGACCCACGCCTTGTTTCCAACGCACGAGTGATTCCGCACATCTCTTACCAGGAAGCAATGGAACTTTCACATTTTGGCGCAAAAGTTATTTATCCGCCAACCATTCAACCTGTCAATAAAAAAAATATACCGGTGTGGATCAAGAATACCTTCGCGCCGGAAGATACCGGGACATTGATTGAAACTGTTTCTTCAAAAAATGGAAACAGCGTACGTGGCATTTCAAGCATCAATAAAATTGTGCTGTTAAGCCTTGAAGGAAGTGGTATGATCGGTATCCCCGGTTTTTCAAAACGTTTGTTTGAAGCGCTATCAAGCGAAAAGATCAATGTGATCCTCATCACACAAAGTTCGTCCGAACATTCTATTTGCGTGGCCGTTGATGAAACGAATGCACAAAAAGCAAAACAGGTTGTTGACGCAGCATTTGACCATGAAATTAAAATGAACCAGGTTGAACCGCTTATTATTGAAAAAGACCTTGCGATTATTGCATTGGTCGGTGACAATATGAAGAGCCATCCGGGTATCAGCGGAAAAATGTTTGGCGCATTGGGAAGAAATGGTGTGAATGTCCGTGCGATCGCACAAGGTTCTTCCGAAAGAAATATTTCTGCAGTTATTTCCGTAACCGATGTGAAGAAAGCCGTCAATGTATTGCATGAAGAGTTTTTTGAAACTACATACAAACAACTCAATCTTTTTATAACTGGTGTTGGCAATGTGGGCAGCAGGTTTTTAAGCCAGTTAAACAAACAAAGAAATTACCTGAAAGAACATCTTCGCTTACAGGTAAACGTTATAGGAATGGCCAACAGCAAAAAAATGCTTTTTAACGATAATGGCATTGACCTGGATGCCTGGAAAGACGCGTTGCAGGGAGGTGAAGCAATGTCGCTGAATAAATTTGTCGACATCGTTAAATCAAAAAATTTACGTAACGCTGTGTTTGCAGACGTAACAGCCAATAATGATGTAGCAACCTGTTATGATCAACTGTTGGAAAAAAGTATTTCCGTTGTTGCATGTAATAAAGTTGCGTGTTCATCTGCTTATGAATATTACAGCAAGCTGAAAAGATTGTCACGCGAATTCAATGCATCATTTCTTTTTGAAACCAATGTAGGCGCTGGTTTGCCAGTTATCGGAACGTTGAATGATTTACTGAGAAGCGGTGATAAAGTAACCAAAATAGAAGCTGTTTTAAGTGGTACATTGAATTTTGTATTTAATAATTATAATGGAGAAAAAAGTTTTGCTGAAGTGGTGAGACAAGCACAGGATGAAGGATATACTGAACCAGATCCAAGATTAGATCTAAGCGGAACGGATGTGATGCGTAAAATAATGATCCTTGCGAGAGAAGCCGGCGAGAAAATTGAGATGGAAGACATCAGCAATAAAGCGTTCATGCCTGAGTCGTGCATGAAAGGCAGCGTTGCAGATTTTTATGCAGCAATGGCTAAAGAAGAAAAGCATTTTAAAAATATTTATGACGAAGCTTCAAATGCCGGTAAGAAACTTAAGTTTGTGGCAAAATACGAGAATGGCAAAGCGGAAGTTGGTTTGCAACATATAGGCCCGCAATCTGATTTCTATCACTTGTATGGAAAAGATAACGTGGTTTTATTTTACACCGAACGTTATCCCGAACAACCATTGGTTGTAAAAGGCGCTGGTGCCGGTGCTGAGGTTACTGCATCAGGTGTTTTCGCAGATATTATTCGTGCCGCTCGTGTATAAAATTTGAGACTGTTAATGAGATCAGTAAAAATATATTCCCCGGCAACAGTTGCCAACCTGGTTTGTGGTTTTGATGTATTGGGCATGTGTCTGAATGAGCCTAATGACATCATGGAAGTGAAACTGCTTGAAGAAAAAAAAGTAACTATCAAAAGCAAGGACGGGTATAACCTTCCTGCTGACCCTGCGCAAAATACCGCAGGTGCGCCACTTTTAGCAATGTTAGAGGAATTGAAAGAACCAGCAGGTTTTGAAGTAACTATTGAAAAACACATCAAACCAGGAAGCGGCATCGGATCTAGTGCCGCGAGCGCAGCCGGATCTGTTGTTGCAGCAAATCATTTGCTTGGAAATATTTTTTCGAAAGAAGACCTGGTTCGTTTCGCTATGTTCGGAGAAAAAGTTGCTTCCGGGGTTAAACATGCTGACAATATCACACCGTGCATCTATGGTGGCATTACATTGATACGTTCGATATTTCCCTTAGATATAGTTTCAATTCCTGCACCGCGTTTATACGTGACCGTTGTACACCCACAAATTGAAGTGCGCACATCGGATGCACGACAAATTTTACGCAAAGAAGTATTATTGAAAGATGCCATTCGCCAATGGGGAAATATTGCAGGGCTTGTTGCAGGTTTTATTAAACAGGATTATGAATTGATAGGGCGTTCATTGGAAGATGTGATCATCGAACCTGTTCGAAGCATACTTATACCTGGTTTTGATGAAGTAAAAAAATCTTGCAAGGAAGCAGGCGCACTTGGCGGCGGTATATCCGGGTCAGGGCCATCTATTTTCATGTTGAGTAAAGATGAAGCCACTGCAAATGAAGTTGGAAAAATAATGCAGGATATATATGCGAAGATCGGATTGCCGCATCATGTTTATGTGACAACAGTGAATAACGAAGGAGTCAGAATAATTAAGAATTGATAATTAATAATTCTGACTATCGGAGATACTTAATGATATAGTACCCGCGAAGGTGCAAGTGTGCAATGCTATATAAAAGAATCAGGCTTGTAGTTGTCTCGTGTTTTAGCGACTTTGCGGTTAATAGTAGCAATAGTAGCAATGCCGCTAAGGAACAAAAAATAAAATATTAAAAAATCAAAAATGGTTTCTGATTTTCATGACTGTAAATCAGAAACTATAAACAAGAAAATTCTTCATGCGTTATTATAGCCTTAATCAGCAGTCACCAAAAGTTAGTTTTAAAGAAGCAACCATCCAGGGACAAGCACCTGACAAAGGATTATATTTTCCGGAAGAAATACCTGTTCTTCCTGAAGCGTTTTTTGAAAAGATCAATGAATATTCAAAAGAAGAAATTGCATACAAGGTCATTGCGCCTTATGTGGGCAACACCATTCCGGAAAATGAACTAAGAAGGATCATTGCGGAAACCATCAATTTTGATTTTCCATTAATAAATATAAACGGGCAGATTTCTTCATTAGAATTATTTCAAGGACCAACGCTTGCGTTCAAAGATGTTGGCGCACGTTTCATGAGCCGTTGCTTAGGCTATTTTGTAAAAGGCAATGATAAGAAAGTCACTGTGCTTGTCGCAACTTCCGGCGATACTGGTGGCGCTGTTGCAAATGGTTTTTATGATGTAGATGGTGTTGATGTGGTGATCTTATATCCTTCGGGAAAAGTAAGCAGTGTGCAGGAATTACAACTTACTACTTTGGGGAAAAATATTTCTGCCTTGGAGATAAACGGAACATTTGATGATTGCCAGCAAATGGTCAAACAGGCTTTTGCTGATTCTTCGCTTACAACAAATTTATTTCTCACATCTGCCAACTCAATTAATGTAGCACGCTGGCTGCCTCAGCAGTTTTATTATTTGTTTGCGCTTCAGCAATGGGCTGATAAAAACAATCCGCCGGTGATCTGTGTACCCAGCGGCAATTTCGGAAATATTTGTGCCGGTTTACTGGCACATCGTTCAGGCATGCCCGTTAGCCATTTTATAGCAGCTTGTAATGCCAATGCCATTGTGCCGGAGTTTATGCAAACCGGTGAATATAACCCCAAAAAAGCTGTGGCAACAATATCAAATGCGATGGACGTAGGCAACCCCAGCAACTTCGTACGTGTGCTGGAATTGTTTCACAAAGAATTCAATTCATTAAAAAATGTATTGAGCAGTTATAGTATTTCGGATGAAGAAACCAGGAGAACTATCAGTGATGTGTACACGAAATATCATTACCTGCTCGATCCGCACGGCGCAGTTGGATATGCCGCATTGCAAAAATATTTCGGGGCCATCCAAAACTCCCTTTCAAGGGTTGGGGGTTTTATTCTTGAAACGGCACACCCTGTAAAATTTTATGATGTAGTTGAAACCGTCATTCATCAAAAAGTACCGGTTCCGTCTTCTATAGAATCATTATTGCATAAAGAAAAACACAGCACTAAAATGAATGCGGATTATACTCAATTGAAAGATTACCTTCTCTCAAAAAAATAGTTTTTCACATTATGTTTTATTAAGAAGGTTTTATGATTTTTTAGCATAGGAATTGTTTATGAAAATCATTAAATATTTTTTATGCATGTGCATTTCATAAAAAATATTCAGTTTACCAAAGTGCTTAAAGCTGATGGCCGCCTGAGAGAATTTAATTTCAGGAAATCAAACGGTTTACAGGAAGGGGTTTTCACGGTTGATGTAAGTGATGATCGCGGCAACCGTATCGTTTTTAAAATGGAAAAAGAAGAGAGTGGCTGGAAAATTACAGATCAACAACTTCCGGTATGGATAAAAGAAAATGAATCAATATTCAGCAGTATAATTGATGAAGAATTGAGCAACCCGACTTCATGAATTTTGCATCAGGCCTGAACAGGTTTTGCTGTTTGATCTAAATTCTTCAAATACTCATCGCGGACAACTTTGGCTGTTTTGTGATTTCCTGTATGGCTCCAGCCGGGAGGCATAACAAGGTATAGAAATTTATTTTTTATACCAGGAGCTCTCTTTACATCTTTTGCCAACGCAGCTATCTCCCCAAAATATGCATCCAGAAAACTGCTTGGGTTCATTTCACGGGTAATACCGTACTCAATTGGAATTTCTCTTTTTTCTTCAACATAAGTCCCGAAAACTTTATCCCAAATATTCAGCAGGTTGCAAAAATTTGTATCCATGTAAAGCGGGTTTCTTGCATGGTGCACCCGATGATGCGAAGGCGTCAGGATGATCTTATTCAGAAAACCTAACCGCCCGTCTTTCATTAAATTTTCACCAACATGAATAAATGCACCCCATGTTCCATCGATGAACATGATCAATCCAAGCATTAAGGGATTAACACCCATAAATAAACAAATGGAATTCCGGATGATGTTTGCATACGGCGCTTCAAAAAAGAAATGCGCATAGGTAACTGCCAGGTTCATTGACGTAGGCGAATGATGCGTGGAATGCAGGCACCACAACAAACGCACTTTGTGTGCGAGGTAATGATATATGAAATGAGAAAATTCCCAAACAATATATCCGTAGATGAGCCAATACCAGGCAAATGTTGTTTTGAACAAACTATGTTTCTCAAAAAAATCAATGAAGCGTGCAATAATAACCAATGAAATGAATTGCCCGATAAAACTGTTAAACACATACGTGAAGAACTGTGTTTTGTATTCCAGCACTTTGAACTTTTTATACAATGCCGCACGAATAATTTCAAGAATGAGCAATAAAGGGATCAACGGGCCGATAGCACCTTCAATTCCATCGAGTGTATTCAGGGAACTGTAATCGCCGGATTTATACATTTCGATCCAATGACCGATCCCGAGAAACCCGATTACCTGGTTATACAGGTCTGTAAATATATTAAGCATGACAATCATCAATACAAATTTATTTTTTAAATACTACATATACTGCTGCGAGCATTAAAGCAAAGCCTAAAAGATAACGCCAGTGAAAAGGTTCTTTGAGGTAAAATACGGCAAAAAAAGAAAATACCACAAGTGTTATTACCTCCTGGCTGATCTTAAGCTGGAATGCGTTTAATCCGTTTGTAAACCCAAAGCGGTTAGCCGGAACCGTTAGGCAGTATTCAAAAAAAGCTATCCCCCAACTTATCAATATTGCTTTCCACATTGGTATTTCCCTGTGGTTCAAATGCCAGTACCACGCAAATGTCATAAATATATTGGACGCAAATAACAATAAGATCGTTCGCATATTCGTCGTTTGAGGTTTTAAATATAAGTATGTGCAGAAGCTCGAAGCTTTGAATAATGAGCTTTTAGCTTCGGATCGGATGCCTCCAAATAATAAATCCTGCATTAATAGCAGGATTTATATTTATGATGAATGCACGATCAATTCAAATTTCGAAAATCCACAGGAACTAATTTACTTACACCCGGTTCCTGCATCGTAACTCCATAGATCACATCAACAGTGCTCATCGTCATTTTATTGTGCGTTACAATAATGAACTGCGAATTCTCACTGAACTGGCGTATCATTTTGGTGAACTTGCCCACATTCGCATCATCCAATGGCGCATCTACTTCATCCAAAATACAGAACGGCGCCGGCTTGATAAGATAGATAGAAAATAATAATGCAGTTGCTGTCAATGTTTTTTCCCCTCCACTTAATTGTGTAATTGATGAAGGACGTTTGCCTTTTGGTTTTGCAACAATGTCAATGCCGGTCTCTGCAAGGTTTTCCGGGTTTTCTAAAATCAGGTCAGCAGTATCTTCTTCGGTAAACAATGCTTTGAACACTTTCTGGAAATGGTCACGCACTTTGTTGAATGTATCTAAAAATTGCTGGTTAGCTGTCGCTTCCACCTCCTGTATCGTTTGCAGCAAACTATCTTTCGCAGTTACCAGATCATTCTTTTGTTCAAGAATAAATTCATACCGCTTTTTCATTTCCTGGAATGCTTCGATAGCTGTTGGGTTTATTTCACCCAGGTTTTCCAGGCGTTTCTTCATCCGGTCGCTTTTCTCCTGCAACTCTTCTGTTGGCGTATCACCTGTTCTTGGCTGATCGATAATATCATCCAAATTGATCTTGAATTCTACATTCAATCTTTCTTTCATCCCTGCCAATTGCAGCTTCAATTCATTCAGCCTGTCTTTTATTTCGCTTAATAAATGTTCTATCTGCTCTCTCTCCTTCACTTTATGGCGAAGCTCACTTTCTTTTTCGCCCAATAAATTACGTAAATTGTAATATGCCTGATCTGCTTCATTCAATTTCTTTTCTTCGTCATCTTTTTTACGCATCAGTTCTATCAAAGCAGATTCAGATGTTTTCAATAGCTCATCGCTTTCAAGAATGCTTTCATTCGTTTGTTTCAATTGCGAAGCATTCACTTCGATCTGAACCTTCAGATCGTTCAGTTGCTTGGTCTTGAATTCCAGCTCCTGTTTTAGCGCATTGATGCGGCTATTCTGGCGTGTCACCTGCAGGTTGAATTCATTGAAACCCGCAAATGCAGTGTTGTAAGCTGTTTCCGCAGATTTGTATTCTTCTTCTGCAACATGCATTTTATTCCGCAACTCGTTTACGAGCGAAACCAATTGCGTCCATTCATTGCGTGTGCCTTCAATAGAGGCGATCGTTTCTTCAAGATTAAGTTGTAATTCTTCGAGCCTGCTTTGTGAACTATCTTGTTGTACGTGCAGGTTTTCAATTTTATTCTGGAAAGAAAAAACAAGGTTGGTAAGGCGGTTGATATCTTCCTGTGTTTGTTTGATCGCCTGTTCTTTCAGTTGTTCGTTATAACCGATCACTTCATTATGCTTGAACTGTATATCTGCATTCAATGAAGAAACAATTTCCTGTTGCGCTGCAATTTCTTCCTGCAGTTTTTCCAGGTTTTTTGCACGGCCGATCTTTTTTCCTTCAAACAAACCAACGCTTCCGCCGGTGAGTGAATATTTTCCTTTCACATATTTCCCCGTTTTTTCCAGCACAACAGAGCCATTGCTATTTTGCAATGCTTCTTCATTTTCTGCGATGAACACATTGCCGAGTAGATAATCAGCAAGCTTGCGGTATTGTCCGTCAACTTCGATCACGTTCAATGCGGGAATTGTACCATCCGGCTGATGTTGTGCATTCTCACCTTGTTCAGAAAATTTATCCAGCAAAAAGAAATTTGCTTTTCCTTTTTTATGATCGTCTAATAAATGCACAGCCTGCAAACCTTCCTGCAAATTGTTTACGATATAATAGTTGAGATAGGGTTCAAGAACATTTTCAACAGCTGCACGATATTCTTCCTTCACGTAAATAATATCAGACAAAATCGGCGCGGCGTGGTTCCACTCGGGATTTTTGTGCAGGAATTTTATACTTTCAGGATAACCTTCCATCGAATCGATCAAACTCTTCAACAGGTCGTGCTCATTTTTCTTCGCATCCAATTTCCTGTTTTCATCAGCCAATTGCTGGCGTAAAATCTCCAGTTCACTTTGCGTTTGTAATATTTGTTCTTTCGTGCGTTCGTGATGATCCTGTAATTGCTGCAGGTCGGTTTTTTTATTTTCTAATTCATTTTCTTTCTGCGAACGTTCTTCTTCCAGTTGTTTTAACTGGCTTTGGCGAACAGCTCTTTCATTTTCCAATTGCTGAATTGTCAGTTGCAAATTCTGAATGCTGGTATCTGCAACAGCCACTTTCTTCTCTGCTTCAAACTGGTTTCGTTGTATCTGTGCATTTTCTGCACGCAATGCATCTACTGAAACACGATTCTGATCAAACACATTCCGTGTAGCATCCACAGAAGTTTTAAGCGATTCCAATTGTTCCTCCAATCCGCTTAATTTATTTTCTTCTTCAACAATTTGTTGTTGGGTAAACAAAATACTTTCATCCAGGCCTTTTAACTGCCCTTCGCCTTTCTGTAAAAATTCCTGCAGGCTGTTTTCTTTTTCCTGCAAAAAATTCAATCGTTGAGAAGCAAGGTTTTTTTCATTTTCTTTCAGACGTAATTGCTGCACCAGGTCATTAAATTCATGCTGCATGCTTTGCAAGGCACGTTCTTTTTCAATAAAGCCGACTTTCTCCTGTTCCAATCCTGCTTCTTCCTGGGCGATCACTGCCTCAAGCTGAATACGCTTATTTGTTTCTGTTTCGGATTGTTCATTAAGTTCCCTGTATGTAAGATTGAATCCTTCCAGCGCAGCTTTTGCCAGTTCAATGCTCAGCTCACGATATTCTTTTTTTATCTCGTAATATTTCTCTGCTTTCTTCGCCTGGTTTTCCAAACTCTTCAACTGGTTATTAATCTCAAACAACAAATCTTCAATGCGAGCAAGGTCCTGCTCGGTTGCATCTAATTTCTGTCGTGCTTCTTTTTTTCGTGTTTTATAGATCGTAATTCCTGCAGCCTGTTCCAGCATGCGGCGACGGCTGTTATCTTTATCTTTAATGATGTCATCCACCATTCCCAACTCGATGATCGCGTAAGAATCTGTAGAAACACCCGTATCCATAAACAGGTTCTGAATATCCTTCAGCCTGCACGACACATCGTTCAACCGGTATTCGCTTTCCCCGCTTTTATAGAATTTTCGGGTAACCGTCACCGTATTAAATTCCGTTGGCAATAAATTTTTGGTATTCTCAAACGTCAGGCTGACTTCCGCCAAACCAGATGCAGAGCGGGTTTTAGAGCCATTGAACACCAGGCTGTCTAAATTTTCCGAGCGCAGGTGGCTTATCTTCTGTTCGCCGATCACCCAACGAATACTGTCAATGATATTACTTTTACCGCAGCCGTTCGGGCCAATGATGCCGGTAATGCCTTCATTAAAACTGATATTTGTCTTATCTGCAAAACTTTTAAAACCTTTGATTTCTAAACTCTTTAATCGCACAGTTCAATATTTTTTTTAGTCAACGACAAACCTACATTAAAAAGGTTAAATGCATTTTGGGCTGTTGATAAGTGGTGGATAGATAAATTGCTGAATATTTCCACAATTCATAAGCAAAATTTCAGCCAGTTTTCCCTATCAATTTGTGAATGCATAAGTGATGAATATTTTTATTGGTTAGCCAGCGGCATTGCTACTATTGGGCATCGTTGCGTCGCACTCTTGTACGGCAACAATTCTATTAAGCAATTGTCGGAACCATGATTTTAACATGATTTGACTGATTCATCTGATAATGGTTTCCCACAGAGAGCCTCTGAGATTTTTTTGAGTACCACAGAATCTCTCTGCGAAGCTCTTCCTGAACTCAGCGTTCCTCTGTGGTATACTTCAATTATCCATTGTCAATTCATCACATCTTATCTACTAACTTCTATCTTCTCACATCTTACTTCTCACTCTTCACATCAAAACAAATAAAAAATGGCCCGCGTGCACGAGCCATTACTTAAACCAAAATCAACCTGCTATATAATGGGTTGCTACTGATCAGAAATTAAATCCAAGCCGCACACCTACCAAACCGCTGGAATTATTGAGGTCTACACCATATCGCAAACTGATCTCGAATGCATTTGCCTGGTAGCCTATAGAAGGCGCTATGGTAGCAGAAGTGGAAGTATTTGAAAGCACTTCACCACTGCTGCCGTAATAGGTTTTAAAACTGCTGAAACCTACTTCACCCATCAGGAAGAAATGATGCTGGATGATATATTTATATCCTGCACGAACAGGTATTTGCAATCCTACTTTTTCAGGTTGGCCTTCTACTTTTTTAGGGTCGTAGCCAATAGCCCCGGTTGTCAGTGTTACAAAACCAGGGCCCACATGATAAGAAAACCGTATTGTCAGACCAACACCAAAATTGTATGTATTGGTAATACTTCCTGTAGGCAAACCGGCTTCGATGCCAAAGCCAACACTGAATTTTTTTGTTTCTTTCTGAGCGTTTGCCTGCAATACAAAGCATGTTGCAATTAAAAAAAAGATCACTGTTTTTTTCATACACATTTAAGTTTAAAAGTTAAAAAAGCTGAATAGTGATTTTGGTTACATTTTCTGCCAGTGATCCTTATTGGTTTTACTGCATTGCTGAAAAAGCAGGTTATTTCAGCAATACAAAATGTGTAGCGGATTATGATGTAAGATTAGCTTCTTAAAAATCGGCGGGCAATAACTAATATGTATTATTTTTTGAAGAAGTTGAATGTAAGCCCCATCTTTTGGTTATAGACGATAACACAATTGTAAAATGTGAAAAGTATTTTTTATCTTTTATGAACAAAAATTGATCATAGAAATCCTTTATTAACATTTAACTGCGAAACACCATGTTAAAAAAAAGCTTGCCTGTCTTTTTCATTTTCTTTATCTGTTTCAGTTGTAAGAAAAAAGATTCATCAACTCAACAAACCAACCCGGGTACTTCAAATAACCAGCACATTTCAGTACTCACGCAGCATAATAACAATACCCGTTGCGGCTGGAACAACCAGGAATCACTATTAAAGACTTCGAATGTTAACTCAACCCAATTCGGCCGGCTTTTTAACCTTCCTGTAGATGACCAGGTTTTTGCCCAGCCATTAGTTGCGGGGAGCCTGGCCTTAAGCAGCGGCACTCACAACGTTGTATTTATAGCCACGGTTAACAATACTGTGTACGCTTATGATGCCGATAATGGTAATTTATACTGGAAAAAAAATTATACGGCAGCAGGAATGCGGCCGCCCAGAAATACAGACATGACTGGTGCATGCGGAGGATATTACCAGGACTTCAGCGGAAACATAGGAATCGTGGGAACTCCCGTAATTGACTCTGTAAGTAAAACAATTTATTTTATTACACGCAGCACTGATAACGGAACCAATTTTATTCAACATCTTCACGCCGTGGATATTACAACAGGTACCGATAAAACAGGAAGCCCGGTAACTATAACGGCAACGTATACCGGAAATGGAGATGGAAGCAATAACAACCAACTTTCGTTTGATGCACAGAAACAAAATCAACGGCAGGCATTGACATTACTGAACGGTATAGTATATGTTACTTTTTCATCTCATTGCGACTGGGGGCCTTACCACGGATGGATACTCGGATACAATGCAGGCACTTTACAACAACAGATCGTTTATAATGATACTCCCGATGGATATGATGGTGGCCTTTGGGAAAGTGGAAATGGATTAGCCGCAGACGATCAAGGAAATATTTATGTTGTTACAGGTAATGGAACTGTAGGCGTTGGCAGTGATCAGACTAATCCAAGAAACAGAGGTGAAAGCGCCATGAAATTAACTGTGTCCGGATCAACATTAACAGTGAGCACTTATTTCACTCCGTATAATTATAGTTATCTTGAAGCAAACGACCTGGATTATGGTAGTATGGGTGCATTCCTTATTCCCAATTCAAATTACTATTTCACTGGTTGCAAAGACGGTAACCTTTACCTGTTGAATAAAGACAATATGGGAGGCTATCAAAGCGCTTCAAATAATGTTCAGCAAACTATTTTTCTTAATGTTGATGCAAACGAACATTGCCAGCCTTCATATTTCAAAGGATCGAATAATGAATTTGTATACATGTGGGCAGAAAATGACCAGCTTCGTGCATTGCCATTTAACAGAAGTACCAACATGTTCGATGTAAGTTCAACAATACTATCCCCCGTTTCCGGGCCAATTGGTCAAAACGGGGCAATGTTATCTGTTTCATCTGATCTCGATACTACCGGAACTGCAATTGTATGGGCGACTTATTCCAAAGGATGCGATGCCGAACATTCTGTTTGCGCCGGAATATTACGTGCATTCGATGCAACTGATGTTACAAAAGAATTATGGAACAGCGATCAGAATGCGGCCGACGCAGTAGGTAATTATGCAAAATTTAGTTCCCCTACCATTGCTAACGGCCATGTGTATCTCGCAACATTTTCAAATTATGTTGCAGTGTATGGCATAAAGAAATAAATGTCTGATCGTCGTGATCTGATAAAAAAAATCATCCTCGTCAGACCGGGACGGTCAGACGAGGATGAACTAAAATTACTACTTGTCAATTATCCATTTTTCAATTCTTCAACCCTGCCCTTTTGCGCAAAACACTTACCGGCATATCAATTTGCCTGCCGATCGGTTTGCCATCACGATAGGTTATTACTTTAAGCATCACTGCTTGTTTCGGAACTGTTAACGGAGAAGTATATTTAGGATAGAAGTTATCAGGGTGTGAATTATCAAACGTGTAATAGATATCTAACCCATTTACTTCAGTAGATAATTCGATCTTTAATGAATCACTCACACTTGCATCTTTTGTTGGAGTAAAAATCGGGTCGAACATAGCCCGTGAATATTTCACTTGCGCAACATCCATTCTTTTAAATGCAGATTCTACTTTCTTTGTAAAACTATCCCAGTTCTTCTTTGATTTCGGGCTCCATACACATTCTGCAATGGCGAGGCTGCGTGGCCAGAGCATGTATTGCATGTGCCTCGTGTTATACACCTGTTCTGTCCACAAATTTCCTTGTCCGCCTTTAATATATTTTTCATCCACACCATCCGGAACCGGTTCGAAAGAATAGGTTGTATTCAACCGTAAGGTTGCGTATATATACGGCTCAACCATAGAATCTGATTGCATATAGTCCAGGTAAACAAAAGTTGTCGGGCTCATCACTACTTCATGTTTCATTTGTGCAGCTTTGATGCCACCTTTAATTCCCTGCCAGCTCATCACTGCTGCATTTGGTGCAAGGCCTCCTTCCAGGATTTCATCCCATCCCATAAATTTTTTCCCTTTCGACTCCACAATTTTTTCAACGCGCTTGCTGAAATAACTCTGTACTTCTTCCATATTTTTCAACCCTTCTTTTTGCATTAATGCTTTCACCGCATCACTCCTTTCCCAAAATGTTTTGAACGTTTCATCGCCACCCATGTGAATATACTCGAATGGGAAAAGCTGCGCCACTTCTGTGAGTACTTTATCTAAAAATACATATACGTTTTCGTTAGCAGGGCAAAGATTATCATCAACCAATGCCGTATGCGTATTCCAGTCTTTGATCTCTTCGCCTGAACCTACTCCGTGATTTCCAACTCCACCTGAACAGGACAATTCAGGATAAGCAGCAATGGCTGCAAGGCTGTGGCCGGGAACATCTATTTCAGGCAGGATATTTACATACTTTGATTTTGCATACTCGATCACTTCTTTGATATCATCCTGTGTATAAAAGCCGCCATAGTCGCGAGGTTCATCTGCATCAGGCGTTTTAAATGTGCCGAAATAACCAACACGTTTTACATTCCACGCCCCAACCGAAGTTAATTTCGGAAGGCTCTTAATTTCTATGCGCCACCCTTCATCATCTGTTAAATGCCAATGCAACAAATTGTATTTGTATTTCACCATCTCATCAATAAAATCTTTCACCTGTTGCTTCGTAAAGAAATGGCGTGCTACATCAAACATCAATCCTCTCCAACCAAAACGCGGATAATCTGTAACCGCTACGCAAGGCACAATCCATTTAATATTTTTTACTGCAGCTTTACTTTCAATTTCTTTAGGGAATAATTGAAGCAATGTTTGCATGCCATAAAAAATCCCGGCCGGTTTATTTGCAGAGATTATTATGTGCTGTGGTGTTACTTCTAATTTGTATCCTTCATTACCGATTGTTTTGTCTTCAGAAGAATTAAGTTTGAATGAAATTGCACTACTTGTTTTCTGCGTTTTATCATTCACACTTACTTTGTACCCTGTAGGCACAGTTAGTTGCTTGCTCAATTGTTCAGCAATAGCAATTACGCCCTGGTTGTTTCCTGCTGCGATATTGATTGCTGATGGCAGAATAAAATTTCCGGTGTTCTTAATTAAAGAAACAGGCTCGGGGATAATTGCAATGGATGAATTTTCTGTTTGCGAAAAAACGAACAGAACAAAAAATTGCATAGCGAAAATGAAAAATGTTTTTTTCATGTGTGAATGATTAGGTATCAAAAAAATTAAGCAATGAAAATAATAAAGATTTGCGTTAACAATTAATAATAATTTTTATTTAGTACTTTGATAAATTGAATAGTTTGCCACAGATTTACAGATTTTTTATCGGGTTTCAATTTGAATTTTTCACTACAGATTTGTCATCTCGCCTCCGGCTAGATGACAAATCCCGGATCTAAAATTCAACCCAAAGCAATTCTGATCCTTAATCTGTGAATCTGCGGCAAAAAACATAACCCAATTTTATGAATCAATACGACATCATTATCATCGGAACCGGCGCAGGTGGCGGCACTTTAGTACATGCACTGAAAGATTCCGGAAAAAAAATTTTAGTACTTGAACGCGGCACTTATTTGCCAAGGGAAAAAGAAAATTGGGATTCGATAGCAGTCTTTCATCACGACCGATACCATACAAAAGAGGTATGGAAAACCAACGATGAAAAAGATTTTCATCCGCAAACCGGTTACTGGGTTGGTGGAAATACCAAAGTATATGGCGCTGCATTATTCCGCCTGCGCGAGAAAAATTTTGAAGGCGTAACACATATTGATGGTACAACCCCGGAGTGGCCGTTGAAATACAAAGATCTTGAACCATATTATACCGAAGCGGAAAAATTATTTAATGTACATGGCAAAATGGGCGAAGACCCTACTGAACCATTTCGCAGCGGCGAATATCCTAACCCGCCTGTTTCCCACGAACCGCGCATCCAGGAACTGCATGATGAACTGAAAGCAAAAGGTTATAATCCTTTTCGATTACCCATTGGTGTTAGGTTGAAGGAAAATGATATGCTGAACAGCCCTTGCATCCGTTGCGATACCTGCGACGGCTTTCCCTGCATGATCCACGCAAAGGCTGATGCAGATACCAATTGCGTGCGCCCATCATTAAGCGACACCAATATTACCCTGATGACAGAAGTAAAAGCAACAAAACTTATTACAGACGCATCGGGGAAAACCGTTACACGTGTTGAAGCAGAACGAGGTGATGAAAAATTTTCTTTTTCCGCGGACATAGTTGTAGTTGCAGCAGGTGCAATCAATTCAGCGATATTGTTATTAGCTTCTGCAAATGATATGCACACCAACGGCCTCGCAAACAGTTCCGGAATGGTTGGCAGAAACCTGATGAAACATAATAATGCGGCGATGCTTGCCATTTCTACAAAAGCCAATCCTACAAAATTTCAGAAAACACTGGCGGTAAATGATTTTTATTGGGGAGATGATGAATTTAAATTTCCGATGGGGCATGTGCAACTGATGGGAAAATCCAACAAAGACCAGATATCACCGGATGCTCCTTTTTTTACACCCGGATTGGTGTTGGAAGAAATGGCGAATCATTCTGTTGACTGGTGGTTTACCGGCGAAGACCTTCCATTAGCAGACAATCGCGTTACTTTGAAAAACGGGCAGATCTATATTCAATACACAGATACAAATACAAAAGGTTTTGAACGTTTAAAAAACAAATGGAGTGATGTGTTGAAAGATGTAGATGATGTAACTCATTTTATTCCTCATTCATTATACCTGAAAAAAAATATTCCGCTGGAAGGGTTAGCACATCAATGCGGAACATGCCGGTTTGGTAACGATCCTAAAAATGCTGTACTTGATATAAACTGCATAACACACGACGTCGATAATTTATATGTTGTTGACGGAAGTTTTTTCCCATCGAGTGGCGCCGTGAATCCGTCACTGACAATTATTGCAAATGCATTGAGGGTCGGGGAGCATTTGTTGGAAAGAATGAAGTAAGTATGAGCTATGAACTATGAAGTATGAGTTATGAATTCTTATTGTCGTTGTTGGCCGCCTGACTAACAACATTTTTATTTAGTAAGATTGTGAAAAATTAAGTCGTTAGTCAGGCGATCAACAAAGGTGGAAGGGATCTAAGAAAAAAAATAATTATAAAAATCAAAATGATTTATAATGCTGAATACAGGCGAAAGGAGATTTTTCAACCGCATATTTTTGAACGCCTATGTAAAATATTGAATGTTTCTGATGATGAGCTATATCAGTTAAGTTTTCGAATATCGGAAAACAGAGACAAAAACGGTTTTGCTTACTCAATAATTCTTTTTTTTGATAGTAATACTCCTTCAAGCATTTTAAATAAAATAAAAGGCATACAAAAAGATGACCTAGTAGTTATTCCAATTAATGAACTAGGTCTAACACGTATATAGCTTCCTCGCCTGACCAACAATAGTAAACCCTACTTCATAGTTCATAACTCATACTTCATACTTAATCAGCGCTCAAAAGAATTCAAACAGTACAAGAGTGCGACGATGCTTTATAGTAATTCTATAGCTGGTCACACAAAAATATTATCCGGAGAAACGGATTAATTCTATATTGCAATGTCTTTGTTTCTCTGCCCTTCTTCATACCCCGGCAATCAGCAACCAACATTTAAACATATATGAAACTTTACCTGTTACAGGCAACCGACCTTGTAAACAAAGGCACAGGCCTTGCATCCAAATTTCTTGATTCTGCTATTTCCTATGCGCCGAAGGTCATTGGCGCCATTGTATTTTATGTGATCGGCAGTTGGATCATCGGCAGGCTTGCCGCTGTATTGCAAAAGGTACTTTATGCCAGAAAATTTGACCCGTCACTGCAAACCTTCCTGGTTTCGTTCTTTAAAATTTTATGCCTTGTACTGCTGATCATCACCATATTCAGTATTCTTGGTGTGGATACTTCATCATTCGCAGCATTGATCGTTGGCGCCGGTGTTGCCATCGGTTCTGCACTGAATGGAACGCTTGGGAATTTTGCCGGCGGTGTGATGTTGCTGATCTTTAAACCATTTAAGATCGGCGATATCATCGAAGCCCAGGGCTCTGCGGGCACCGTTATTGAGCAAAGTGTTTTCAATACCACATTACTTACACCTGATAATAAAACGGTGATATTATCGAACGGCCCGCTATCAACAGGCGTAATCACAAATTTCAATACGCATGGAAATTTGCGTGTTGATTTAACGATGGCAATTGCACCCGATATGTCTATTGACAAAGCACGTGCTGTTGCAACGGATGCAATGTTGAAACATTCTAAGGTATTGACAACTCCAAAACCCGAAGTAAGTGTGATGAAAGTAGCAGATGGAATGATCACACTTGCTATTCGGCCATATACTACACAAGCTGATTATTGGGATGTATATTTTGGTGTGCAGGAATTAGTGAAGAATGCATTTGATGCAAATGGAATTGCAGGGCCGGTGCCGCACAGGGTGATTATCAGCAAGTGAGAGGGCAGTCGTCGGTTGTCGGTTTTCAGTCGTCAGACTTAATTTTGATTTTACTATACAGTTAGTAAGATACACAGAAGTCTGACGACTGATAACTGCCGGCCGACGATGATTCAATCATTTCAATAACGGAAAAAACTTCCCTTCCATCTTCTCGCCTTTATGAATAACAGGGACTCCATGAAGTAATTCTTCATTGGTGTCTGATGTAACGCCGTCTGCAAATGCGTTAATTACAAAAGCACGCCGTGGCTGATTGCTTTTATTTTCTCCTGAACCATGAAGTGTAAGTGCATGATGAAAAATCGCTTCACCTGCTTTTGTTTCTACAGGAATGGGGTGAAACTGCGATTGCTGTTCAGGTGTGAGATAATCCATTATGCCCAATAGATCTCCTGCGAGTTCTGGTTTATCAAGTAATCCCCAACGATGGCTGCCGGGAACATATTGCAAACACCCGTTTGCTACTGTTGAATCATCGAGGCCACACCAGCACGTAAGATGTGCGAGTGGTTTTGTTCTTGTCCAGTAAGAATAATCCTGGTGCCACGCAACCACTCCGCCTTTTTTTGCAGGCTTATAAAATAACTGATCGTGCCAGAAACGCACAGGCTTATTGCCAAGCAACTGGCTTGCTGCCATTACAAAACGCGGGTTCCAGATCACATCATGAAATGCAGGCTGGATGCGCCATGCGCCGAGTGCGTGAAAGAGAACGGTATTTGAATCTGAAGATTCGTTGCTGTGAAATTCGTAGAATAACTCATGGCCGGGATGATTAGGATTTGTCAGTTCATTCAATTCATTTCGCAATGTTTCGATTTGTTTTTCGTCGAGCATTTTTATTCCGGCGAGAAAACCATTCTCATTAAAAAAATCTACCTGGGACTGTGTGAGGCGATATTCATCCCATTCGGATTCCGATTGAGGCCATTTGAATAAATCGTTGATGAGATGATGGACTTCGCTAAGGTCTTTTACTGGCATAACAATAATATTAGAATGAGAAATTAAGAATAAAGAGTGAGAAAGTGTTTAAGATTTTTTCACGCAAAGGAGCAAAGAATAATAAGTGATAAAAAAAGCTTACAACTTATTTCCTTTGCGTCTTTGCGTGAAGTTTTTTAAACCGCGGGCTCTTGTTGGCTCAGGCAGTGAAAACTTCCCAAACCCCAGATAATTTCTGTAGAATCGATGCCGACAATTTTTCTATCGGGGAAACAATCAGCAATTATTTGCAATGCTTTTTCATCGTTACTGCAACGATAAGTTGGAACGATCACCGATTTATTGGCGATATAAAAATTAGCATAAGATGGTGGCAACCGCTGGCCTTCATAAACAATTTCATCAGGCATCGGGAGCTCAATAATATTCAATTGTTTGCCATTGAGCAAACGCATTTTTTTTAATTCAGCAAGATTTGTTTGCAGCAGCCCGTAATTTTCATCATTCTTATTTTCTTCGATAACGGTCAATACAGTGTCTTCATTAATAAAGCGGACCGTATCATCAATATGTCCATCTGTATCATCGCCAACAATTCCTTCGCTCACCCAAAGCACTTGTTCTACACCATAATAATTTTGCAGGTATTCTTCGATCTGTTGCTGGTTCAGATGCGGGTTACGATTTTCATTCAGCAAACAAGCCGTTGAAGTGATAACCGTTCCTTTTCCATTGAAATCTACTGAACCGCCTTCCATCACAATGCCGGGATAATAAACAGGAAGGTTAAAATGTTTTGCGATCAATGTGGGTATCACATCATCCAGATCATATGGCGGATATTTATTTCCCCACGCATTATAGCCCCAGTCAACAATTACTTTTTTCTGCTCTGCATTTGGATTGATAAGAAATGCCGGGCCATGGTCGCGGCACCATGCATCATTGGTAGGATGAAAAAAGAATTCTATATTATTCAAATCAACATTTGCATTTTGTAAATGTTGCAGTGCGAAATTTTTCATTGCTTCATCCGCAACATTGATGCGCACTTTTTCACTCAATGCTAATTCTTTTACAAACTGTGCATAGTAGGGAAATATAGTATGGATCTTCCCAGGCCATGACGCTTCTTTATGCGGCCAGCTTAGCCAGGTTGCTTCATGCGGAGCAAATTCGGCGGGAAAGTGGTAGCCGAGTGATTTTGGAAAGTCCGCAAGTCGGTGAAGTCCGGAAGTCTGGAAGTCTGAAAAATTCATGCTCTCTGATTTAGAATTGTTCACAGTTATTACTTTAATTTATTTCTGAGTGAATTTATCATCACTAAAATTTCTTCACACCTATTATAAATTGGTTGAAAAGATTTTTCATCGACATAACCTCTTTTCTTTGCCAGGTGCATGCATCCCACAACTTCAATATCAGAACGAAGGGCAATTCCAAGAAACCTTTTGAATTCTGCATTCGATTGACCAGTAGATCTTTCGGCAATATTCAGTGAAACTGAGTCTGCTGCCCGTTTTATTTGCGAGGTCAAAACAAATAATTCATCTTTCGGAAAGTTTTTCGTGAGCTGATTTACGATATCAGAAAGTTCTACGGCTTTCTGCCAGACAATCAGCCTTTCAAATTTAAATGACATAGGGTTAAGGTTTAGCTGAAAAATATTTTGGTTTTCACCCGGACTTTCCGACTTTACTGACTTCCCGACTTCCGGACTTCAACTGTTCTCACTCCTCATCAATAAACCTCTTCGTAATCGGTTGGTACGAATCAATTCTTCTGTCGCGCATGAAAGGCCAGTGCGTTCTGTAGCTATCTGTTTTTTCTGTATCAATTTCATGAACGATAACTTCTTCTTCTTCATGAGATGCCTTATACAAAATACTTCCGAATGGATTTGCGATGAAAGAGCCGCCCCAGAATTTCATGGCACCGTTTTGTTCGAAACCAACACGGTTAACGCTAACTACATGCACACCGTTAGCAACTGCATGGCTGCGTTGTATCGTTTGCCATGCATTATATTGTTCAGTGTTTGTTGCTTCGTCCTGTGAAGTTGCCCAGCCAATGGCAGTAGGATAAAATAAAATTTCCGCACCCATTAAGGCTGTAATACGTGATGCTTCCGGGTACCATTGGTCCCAGCAAATGAGCACACCAAGCGTTGCAAATTTTGTTTTAAAAACTTTATATCCTAAATCACCAGGAGTGAAATAAAATTTCTCATAATAAGCCGGATCATCAGGAATATGCATTTTGCGGTATTTACCAAGATATTCTCCTCCTGCATCAATTACTGCAGTAGTGTTATGATAGATCCCTTGTGCACGTTTTTCAAATAAGGATGCGATGATCACTACATTTAATTCTTTTGCCACTTTGCTTAATGCATCGGTGGAGGGACCGGGAATTGCTTCTGCCAGTTTGAAATTTTCATAATCTTCCACATCACAGAAATATAAGGAGGTGAATAGCTCCTGCAGGCAAACGATCTGCGCACCTTTCGCAGCAGCTTCTTTTGTTTTGTCAATTGCCTTTTGCAGGTTTTGTTCCTTATTATTTGAACAGCTCATTTGCACGAGCCCGATTTTTACTTTGCTCATTTTTCGATTTTGAAGGAGCAAAAGTACAAATGAAGTCGGAAAGTCGGATAAGTCAGTTAAGTCGGGAAGAAAGAAATAATAATAAAATGATAATAATTTGAATTAGGAAAAGTTTACCTGCCCCTGACACAACTCTTCGATTTTATTTTTTAAAAATTGGGATTCCTGCCTGCGCGGGAATGACGTGTAGTTTCGTAAGTAGTTGGCAAGATTTCTGAACCTCAAAGAACAACTACGATTTACACAATCAGGAGAATCAGAAAAATCAGGACAAGATCGAGGTCCAGAAAATCGCTCAATAGAATTGTTGCTGTACAAGAGCCTGCCTGCGGTAGGCAGGTGCGACCTTTAGATTTGGTTCTTTGAGATAATGGCGAAGGAAAAAATAAATTTGAAAAGAAGAGAGGTGCACTATGAGTGCGACTGGAAGTTTCGTT